>NZ_LT607733.1:3995000-6735000 GCF_900091445.1 Micromonospora echinofusca | reverse complement strand
GGCACTCCAGGACCTTCGCCCTGTTTGCCCCGTTCCGCGCTGGCAGAGAGAAAGTTACGCGTCTGCTGGTTTGAACGTCAAATCGGGGGGTAGCGGCGCCCGTCACACCATTACCGGCTCACTATCCCGCCTGTTCAGGGCCGGTGCGACAGGCCGCACGCCAGTCGGGCGGGTCCTCGCCGCCTGGCCGAAGGGCGTGGCACCCGGCGGTAGGTCAGGAAGCCGGGCCCTCGGCCCGCCGGCGGGCCACCCGCCACGCGCGGACGCCGAGCACCCCGACGGTGGTGCCGATGAGCAGGGACGCCGCGATCAGCAGGGCGTGGATCCAGAGGAAGCCGGTGGCCGGAAACTCCCCGACCGTGCCGGAGGACCAGGACCGGGGATCGTTCCAGATGGCGACCGCGAACCTCGGCCAGATCACCCAGGTCCAGACTCCGACCCCGGTGAGGAAGAGGGCCCAGCCTCGCGACAGCACCATGGCCGCCGAGTATGCCAGCGCGGCGGCGGTCAGGGATGGCGGAGTTGCCGGAAGGTGGACGCGTCGCGGTGCCAGCCGATCACCGAGCCCGGCGGGTACCTGGTGACCAGGGCCTGGTGAGGCCCGCTCGCCGGGACTGACGCCCCGCATCCGCCCCATGGACCGACGATAACGGCGGCACAACGGGACCCGTCGGGCGTTTTCTCAACTGCGGTCGACAATTCGGTTACGCGGTCCCGGAACGGGAGTCCCGCGTGATCACGGACCTCCCGGACCGCTGTCTCAGAAGCAGGTGCCGATGCCACCGATCGCCGGGTTCGCCCGCTCGTGGTAATGGATCGTGCCACCCGCGTCGGCCATGAAACCGCCCCAGATGATGCAACCACCCCTGACGTACGCCCGGGTCGGCCCGGCCGCCCAGAACCTGTCGCCGTCGTCGGTCCGGGTCGGCAGGTACTGGGCGGCGAGGTAGACCTGGGTGCGGGTCGCGGCGCCTACGTAGGCGGACTTGACGGTGACCGTGCAGCCGTAGCCGGTGACCGGGTGATACAGCAGGTAGACGGCGCCGAGCGGAGCGCCGGTCTCCGCGTGGCGGATCGGGTCCTGGTCGAGGACGCCGTAGCCGAGCCCGCAGAGCGAATGCGGCGTGACGGGGTTGACGACGGCGGCCTGCGCGGCGGCGCCGGTCCCGGCCGCGAGTCCGAGCGCGACGGCGAGCACGACCCCGGTCCGGCGAATGGTGCGGTACATCCGTGTCCCCTTTTTCTCGCTGCGGATGATGCGGGACCAGAATGGTCGGCCGCAGCGACGGAACGAATGTGCCGGATGGACACTCCCCCTTGCCGGCGAATGTGCGTGCCCACGGTTTCCGCCGCTCCCACCTGCGACCGGGACACTGCATTCATCGACGCAGGACGAATATGACGTAGTTCGCACCCGAGACGTTCCAGTGAACCAAGAATTGCCGCGTTGTTTCCCACGGACGCGGGCGGGGCACTGCCCTCCGGGACCGGCGCAGACCGTCATCGGAGGTGACCCGTGCAGCCGTCGACCTTCAACCCCTGGACCTGGCGCGACCCGTCCGCCCTCGCCGGCGGATATTCCGGCGCCAACCCCGACTCAGCCCCGCCGGACGGGCCGGAGCCCGGCGGCGACGGGCCGGACGCCCCCGGTCCCGGTACCCCACTCGACCTGGTCGGCTACCGGGTGGAGGCCACCGACGGGCGGATCGGCTCGGTCGACGAGGCCAGCGACGACACCGACGCCCGCTGGCTGGTGGTGGACACCGGGCCGTGGATCTTCGGGCGAAAGGTCCTGCTGCCCGCCGGCACGGTGACGCGGGTGGACCACCTGGACCGCACGGTCCACGTGGACCGCACCCGCGATCAGGTGAAGGACTCGCCGGCCTTCGATCCGGACGCGTACGGCGAGCCCGGCTACCGGGACCGGATCGGCGACTACTACCGGGAAAGCTACCGCCAGGGCTGAACGGGCAGGGCCGGACCCGCTACCGTGGGGAGCGTGGTCCGGCCGATCAGCTACGCGCCGGAGGCCGTCGACCCCGTCGACGGCCTCCCGCTCGGCGTCGTGACCACCTCTCCCACCCGCTCCGACGACGGCCGCGAGCGGATGATCGACGTACTTCGTGCCGGCGGACTGCGGTTCCGCGACGGCGCGCGATGGCGCTCGGCTCGCTGAGCCGACCCTGACCGACCCGGGACGACCTCCCCGGTCGACGCGCGCCCGCGCACACCTTCTTCCACCAGGCACGAAAGGCGTACCACCATGTCCGTCGCACGAATGCTCACCGGGGACCGCCCCACCGGACGGCTGCACCTCGGCCACTACGTCGGCAGCATCGCCAACCGGGTGCGGCTGCACCAGCGCTACGAGAGCTTCTTCATCATCGCCGACCTGCACATGCTCACCACCCGCAACACCCGCGAGGACATCGAGCGGGTCGCGGCGAACGCCCGGGAGATGGTCACCGACGTCCTGGCCGCCGGCGTCGACCCGGCGCGCGCCACCTTCTACCTCCAGTCGGCCATCCCGGAGGTCGGCGACCTGAACACCCTCTTCCAGAACCTGGTCACGGTGCCCCGGCTGGAGCGCGTGCCCTCGCTGAAGGAGATGGCCCGCGACGCCGGTAAGGAGGAGATGCCCTACGGCCTGCTCGGCTACCCCGTGCTCCAGGCCGCCGACATCCTCTGCGTGAAGGGGCAGGTCGTCCCGGTCGGCAAGGACAACGCGGCGCACGTGGAGGTGACCCGGGAGATCGCCCGGCGCTTCAACCACCTCTACGGGGAGGTGTTCCCCGTACCCGAGGCGATCGCGTCCGAGACGCCGACCCTGGTCGGCACGGACGGCCGGGCGAAGATGAGCAAGAGCCGGGGCAACGCGATCGCGCTCTCCGCCGACTCGGCGACGGTCCGCCGCGCGGTGATGGGCATGTACACCGATCCGAACCGGACCCGCGCCGACGTGCCCGGCACCGTCGAGGGGAACCCGGTCTTCGCGTACCACGACCTCTTCAACCCCGATCGGGCGCAGGTCGACGACCTCAAGGAGCGCTACCGGGCCGGGCGGGTCGGTGACGTGGAGGTGAAGGAGAAGCTGGCCGTCGCGCTCGACCGGTTCCTGGACCCGATCCGGGAACGCCGGGCCCGGATCGAGGCCGAACCCGGACTGGTCGACCAGTTGATCTTCGAGGGCACGGAACGGACCCGGCACGAGGTGCGGCAGACCCTCGTCGAGGTCCGCCGGGCGATGGGCCTGACCAGCGCGTACACGCAGGTGCGCCGCCGGGCCGAGCGGCGTCGCAAGGCCACCGCCACGCCGGCCTGAAGCGGTCGTACGACCGGAGCGGACGCTGCGGGAGGCGGGCCGCGTGGTGGCGGCGGGCGCGGCCCGTCCGACGCGGCCCCGCCCCACCCGAATGGCCTGGCGGGGCCGGGGCACATGTCGCTAGTTTTCTCGGTGTCCCATCGTCGTCGATCGGGGGAGTCGGCCGCGTGTCGCACATCGAGAAGATCACCGGGGAGCTGCGCGCGTTGGCGACCGGCGTCGAGAGGGCACAGGCGCTCGCGTCCGCCGCCGACAACCAGGCGCAGGAGGTGGCACTGCGCGCCGCCGGCGCCGGCTTCGCCGCCGTGGCGGCGGGCCTGACCCGCGTACGCGACGGCATCTCCGCCGTCCGGGGCGGCCTGGGCGGCCTCGCCACGACCATCGGCGAGGCCACGACGAGCACCGCCGCCGTCCCGCAGGAGGCCAGCCCACACGAGACGATCACCGGCCTGACACCCGTGCAGAACGCGTGCGACGGCATCCGCGACACCGCCGCCGCCACCATCGCGCAGGTCCGCGAGACACGACAACTCGTCACGACCGTCCTGCACGGCGGCCAACCTGGCCCCCTCGTGCAGTCCCTGGAGAGCATCACGCAGGTCCTGAGCCTGGTCGCCCAGCGCACCGCCACCGCCCGGCAGGCGGTGGAGACGGCGATCGGCGAGGCCCGGCAGCTGGGGTCGGCGGGAAACTGAGCGGGGCTGGCGGCGACACACCGAACAGCCCGGCCACCGCAGACGCCGCCCCCACCGTCGCCACGCCGGCGGACGACACCGACACCACCGACCACGGCTCCACATCCGAGGGCCCAAGGCACGAGGGCCCGACACACGAAGGCCGCACGGACAGCCCCACGCCATGGAGCAAGCCGACCACCGGCACCCCCGGCGGCACGCCGACCGGCCGACGTACCCCGATCCGGGCCAAGGAGAGACCGACGGAACGCCGCAGTCTGGAACTGGAGAACGAGGCCGCCGACCTGATCGCCGACAGGGGCTACCGGGTGCACCAGAACCCGACGAGGCAGGAGATCGTCGACGCGCAGCAGAACACCGGCGATGTCGTCGATCCGGGAAAATCGCCGGATTACCTGGTCGAAGGGCAAGTCTTCGATTGCTACGCTCCCGGTCCCACCACCTCAGTCCGTGCCATCGGAAGCGCGGTCCCGAGGAAGATCACGGACGCCCAGACGCAGCGTGTGGTGCTGAATCTCCAGGATTGGCGGGGGACCTCGCCGCGCTGCAGAAGCAGTTCGACGACTGGCCGGTACCGGCGTTGAAGGAACTGGTGGCGGTCATACGGAACGGCACGATCATCGAGATCGTCCGGCGGGACTGAGGAAGGCCGAACATGTCCATCACCTATCGACTGACGCTCGCCGGCGACATCCCGTTGGAGTTGGTGGCCGAACTCGCCGCTCCGGGCGCCGCGGAGACGCCGACGCCGGCCGGCAACCGCCTGCTCAGCGCCGACCTCAACGATGAGTGCGGCTTCGCCGTCAGCATCACGTCGGGCAGTCACGGGTACTACGAGGCGGAGGCGGACGGGGCTGTGTGGGCGTGGGAGCCGGAGAACCACGTCGACATCGGCTTCCACATGCGCAAGGAGAGGCTCAGCGACCTCGGCAGGCCGCACATGCTGCGGACCGTGGGCCGGGTGCTGGCCGACCGGCCCGAGGACGCGGCGCTGGTGCTCAACGACAACTGGTTGCTGCTGACCCGGGTCGACGGCGTGATCCGCCGGCACAACGAGGCCGACTGGTACGACGACGCGTACGACAGCTTCCTGCCCAGCTGACCCGTCGGACCGGCTCGCTCGGCCTTTCGGGCCCCCGTCGCACGGGCGCGGCCGTCCTACCATTCGGATCGTGGCGAACTTCGATGTCCCGACAGCGGTCGCGACGGTCTGGCAGCGGCAGGCGGCCTGGTCACGGGCGTCCGGCGAGGCCAAGCGCGTCATCACCCGCGCGCGCCTGACGGTCGCCGGGCTCACCGTGGGCGCCGCCGTGTGCGGCACCCTGGCCAACCAGCTCGGGTCGGCCCGTCCCGGCGTGGGCCGGGCGCTCGCCATCGTCGCGGCGGCGGCGCTGCTCGTGGTGCCGCTGGCCGCCCGGTGGGCCTCCCGCGACGCGGTGCACGCGTGGACCCGGCTCCGCTCGGTCTCCGAGGCGCTGAAGGCCGACACCTACCGCTACCTCGCCGGGGTCGCGCCGTTCCGGGGCCCGAACCGGGACGCCGTCCTGCTCGGCCGGTTCGACGCGCTCATGGACGACGCCGGCGACCTGGTCGGCCGCACCCTGGACGCGCCGCCGGCCGCCCGCCCGCTGCCGGCGGTCTCCGACGTCGCGACGTACGTGACGGAACGGGTGCAGCGGCAGGTCGACGCCTACTACCTGCCGGCCGCCCGCCGGATGGCCCGCGCCGCCAGACGGGTCCGGTACGCGGCGACGGGGCTCACGATCGCCGCCGCCGGGGTCTCCGCGACGGTCGGGGTACTCGGCGACAACCTCGGGTTCACCGCCTGGATCGGCGTCGCGGCGGCCGTGACCACCGCGCTGGTCGGCTACGGCTCCGCCCAGCAGTACGAGCAACACCAGATCGAGTACGCCCGCACCGCCGACCAGCTCACCCGGCTGCGTACGGCCCACGAGGCCGGGCTGGGCTGGGCCGACGACGACGCGTTCGTCGCCGAGGCCGAGCGGATCATCTCGCTGTCCAACGAGGGCTGGATGGCGCGGACGATCGAGCAGGATGGCGCTGCGCAGCCGTGACATCACAGGTTGTGCCATATAGCATCGTCGATAGTCGTCGTTGACCGTCGCGGTGGGCGGCCGTCCGTCCACTCCCGACTGAAATGGGGAACCGACGTGGATCGCACCGCACGCCAGCCCGATCTCAGCCCGCCGCCGCTGGACGACCTCCGGCGCACCCCGCTCGGCCGCATCCCGCTCGACCGGGCCCGTTCCGTCGCCCGCGTGACCAGCCGCAGGGAGGATCGTCCGGCCCGTGTCGACGTCGCGGCCTTCAACTCTGCGATCTGAGCCGGCCGAGCCGGGTCGCCGACCCACCGACCGGGTCGCCCCGCTGACGCAGTACGTGCTCAAGCTGGTCAGCCGCTGCGACCTCGCCTGCGACCACTGCTACGTCTACGAACACCCCGACCAGTCCTGGCGACGCCAGCCCCGGATGATGGCCCCGGCCACCGTGCGGGCCGTCGCCGAGCGGATCGCGGAGCACGCGGCGGCGCACCGGCTCGACGGCGTACGGGTGGTGCTGCACGGCGGCGAGCCGCTGCTCGCCGGTGCCGCCCGCCTCGACGCCACCGCCGCCACCCTGCGCGGCGTCATCGAGCCGGTGGCCCGGCTCGACCTGCGGATGCAGTCCAACGGTGTGCTGCTCACGCCGGCGACCTGCGAGGTCCTGGTCGCCCACGACGTCAAGGTGGGGATCTCCCTCGACGGTGACCGGGCCGCCAACGACCGGCACCGCCGGCACGCCAACGGGTCGAGCAGCCACCGGCAGGTGCTGCGCGCGCTGTCGCTGCTGCGCAGCCCCGCCTACCGCACCAGCTACGCGGGCATCCTCTGCACCGTCGACCTCGCCAACGACCCGATCCGGGTGTACGAGGCGCTGCTCGCCGAGGAGCCGCCGCACGTCGACTTCCTGCTGCCGCACGCCAACTGGGACAACCCGCCCGCCCGGCCCGACGGGCGCACCACGCCGTACGCCGACTGGCTGCTGGCGGTCCACCGGCGCTGGCTGGCCGACGGGCGGCCGGTGCCGATCCGCCTGCTGGAGTCCCTGCTCTCCACCGCGTCCGGGCACGGCAGCCGCAGCGAGGCGGTCGGCCTCAGCCCGGCCGACCTGGTCGTCGTCGAGACCGACGGCACCTTCGAGCAGGTCGACTCGCTCAAGTCCGCCTTCGACGGCGCCGCCGCCACCGGCCTGGACGTCTTCCGGCACCGGGTGGACGACGCCGCGGCCCATCCGGCGATCGCCGTACGACAGAGCGGTCTCGCCGGCCTCTGCGCGACCTGCCGCGCGTGCCCGGTGGTCCGGCACTGCGGCGGCGGCCTCTACGCCCACCGATACCGTGCCGGCAGCGGCTTCGACAACCCGTCCGCCTACTGCCCGGACCTGCTGAAACTCGTCCGGGTGGTGACGGCGGCCCCGGTCGCCGACGAGCCGACCCGGCCCGCCGACCCGCTCGACGAGCGGGTCCTCGACGACCTCGCCTCCGGCGCCGGCACCGCGGCCTCGGCGGCGCAGCTCGCCGCCGTCCACCTGGCGATGGTGCGCGCCCTGCTGGTCACGCTCAGCGAGCGGGCCGCGGGCGACCCGGTGGCGGCCGACGGGTGGCGGCTGCTGGTGCACCTCGACGACGCGCACCCCGACGCCGTCCGCGCCGTGCTGGCCCATCCCTTCGTACGCCGCTGGGCCCGGCGCTGCCGGGACGGCGCAGCCGAGCTGTCCTACCTGGCGTGCGTCGCGGCGGCCGCCGCCGTCCGCGCCGGGGTCGGGGCCGACCTGCCCGTCCCGGTGCGCGACGGGGTGGTCAGCCTGCCGACGCTCGGCGCGCTCGCCGTCGGCTGCGAGCGGGGCGTCGTCCGGCTCGTCACCGCCGACGGGGACGTCCGGCTGGCCGGGCGGCGGGTCACCGCCGACGCGGGTCACGACAACGACCCGGCCCGGGAGGACGGGCCGGACGGCTGGCTGCCGGTGCGGTCCCTGCGCGTGGGCGGGGACCGGCTGCTGCTGGAGGACACCGACCCCCACCGGGAGTGCTACGACCTGCCGGTCGAACCTCGGCTGTCCGGCGCCGCCGCGCTGCGGTGGACGCGGCAGGTGGAGCGGGCGGTGCGGCGGATCGACGCCGAGGCCCCCGGCTACGCGGCGGGGGTCCGCACCCTGCTGCGGGCCGTCGTGCCGCTGCGCGCGGCGCCGGCCGGTCGCTCCCGCAGCGCCGCCGCCGGCGCCGCCTTCGGCGCGGTGGCCGTCATGCCCGTACCCGACGACGCCACCCTCGCCGTGCTGCTGGTCCACGAGGTGCAGCACCTCAAGCTCGGCGCGGTGCGGGACGTCTGCACCCTCTTCGAGCGCGACGGGAACCGGACGCTGCGCGTGCCGTGGCGGAAGGACCCGCGCCCCCTGGCGGAGGTGCTGCACGGCGCGTACGCCCGCCTGGCGGTCGCCGACGTGTGGCGGCACCGCCCCGGCCCGGCCGCCGGGGGCCACTTCCGTCGCTACCGGGCGTGGACCGACGGGGCCCTCGACGCCCTGCTCGGCGTCGACGCGCTGACCGCCACCGGCGAGCGGTTCGTCCGGGGGATGCGCGCCACGGTGGACGGGTGGTCGTGACCGCCGGTCTGCTCCGGCGCGACCCGCTGGCGACGGACCTGCGGGCGCTGGGACTGCCGCCGGGGGCCACCGTGCTGGTGCACTGCGCCCTGTCCCGCGTCGGCCGGCTCGCGGGCGGCCCCGCCGCCCTGCTGGCCGCCCTGCGGGACGTGCTGGGCGGGTCGGGCACGGTGGTCGTACCGGCGCAGACGGCCGGGAACTCGACGACGTCGCGGCCCTTCCGGGCGGCGACCGCCGGGATGAGCGCCGCCGAGGTCGCGGCGGCCGAGGCGGCAATCGCGCCGTTCGACCCGGAGCACAGCCCCACCCAGGGCATGGGGATCTTCGCCGAGCACGTACGCCTACAGTCGGGGGCGGCGCGGAGCCGACACCCGCAGACCTCCTTCGCCGCCCTCGGCCCCGACGCGGCCCGGCTGACCGCCGTCCACGACCTCGACTGCCACCTCGGCGAACGCTCTCCGCTGGGCGCGCTCTACGCCGCCGACGCCGTGGTGCTGCTGCTCGGCGTCGACTGGTCCGTCTGCACGGCGTTCCACCTGGCCGAGTACCGGCTGCGCCGGCCGCCGGTCGACCGGGCGTACCGGTGTTACGTGCGCGACGCCGCCGGCCGGCGGGTCCGGCGCGACTTCCGGGCCCCGGACCTGCACGACACCGACTTCCCGCTGATCGGCCTGGCCCTGACGGACACCGGCGCGGTGCGGCGCGGGCGGGTCGGCGGCGCCGACTGTCGGCTCGTGGGTGTCCGGGTGGCCGTCGACTTCGCCCGGGAGTGGATGGATGAGCACCGGCGGTGACGGGCGGGGCAGCGGAGAGTTGGCTGCGCTCGATACTGTGGACGGTCGGGAGTCGCCGCACCGGTCGGGAGCCTCAGGTGGCAGAGGAAACACTCTGGGAGGACGAGAGCGCCCCCGTGTTCTTCCTCAGCTACGCCCACAAGAAGAACCAGGTCGCGGCACCCCGGGACACCAACCAGAAGGTCTTCCAGCTCTTCGTCGACCTGTCCGACCACGTCGTCGAGCTGCTCGGCCTCGGCCCTGGGCGCACGGCGGGGTTCATGGACCGGATGCTCGACGGAGGGCAGGTGTGGACCGACGACCTCGCCTTCGCCGCCGGGCACTGCCAGGTCTTCATCCCGTTGATCTCCACCCACTACCTCAACAGCGACTGGTGCGCCCGGGAGTGGGACGCGTTCACCCGCCGGCCGATCCTGACCCGGCCGGGCGCCGATCCGTCGGCGGGAGAGACGCCGGTCATTCCGGTGAACTGGTCCCTGGTGGACCGTCGCCGCCTGCCGGCGGCCGTGTCGCGGCGGCAGATGTTCACCCCCACCCGGCTGCCCCCGGAGATCGCCCCGCAATACCACGAAGAGGGCATCTACGGCCTGCTGAGCCTCGGCGACACCGGCAAGGCCGCCTACGACGCGGTGGTCTGGCGGCTGGCGCAGCGCATCGCCCGGGCCTACCAGACGCACTGGGTGCAGGCCCAGGTCCCCGCCGACGTACGGCAGTTGCGTACCACGTTCGAGGAGGGCGGACATGACGTGGTCTGACCCCGCCCCGCCCCGCGGCGCGCCCCGCCGGGAGACCTACTTCTTCCTCAGCTACGCGCACTCGGTGCCGCTGTCGGCCGGTGTCCGGCCGGACACCGACTACTGGGTCAACCGGTTCTTCAACGACCTGGCCACCGCCGTCCGGCACGCCGCCACCAGGGGCGGCGACCTCGACGCCGGCTTCTACGACGGCCAGGTCAGCCCGGGCGCCGACCTGCGGCAGACGCTCACCGACGCGCTCAGCCTCGCGCACGTCTTCGTGCCGCTGCACTCGCCGAACTACTTCCGCAACGCGTGGGCCCTGGGCGAACGCGAGTCGTTCCGCAGCCGGCTCACCCGGCTCGCCCCGGCGCAGGCCGAGCAGCACCTGGTACCGGTGCTGTGGCTGCCGCTGCCGTCCTGGGGCGACCGGCCCGAGACGACCCGGGCCCTCGACCTGGTTCCGGACGCCGGCGACCGGGCCGACTACGCCGAGAACGGGCTGCGCGCCCTCTGCAAGCTCAGCGCCTACCACGACCAGTACCTGCGAGTCCTCGGCGCACTGGCGAAGCGGATCGTCACGGTGGCGGAGAGGCAGCCGCTGGCCAGGTCCCGGGCGGCGATGCTGTCCAGCCACCCGGTGCCCGACAGCGTCGGCCCGGCGCTGGTCGTCACCACCCTCACCGACCACGCACGATGGCGGCCCTACGCGGGGCAGCACGAGCTGGCCGTGGCCGACTACGTCGCCGCGACTGCCGAGCGGCTCGGTCTGCCCACCCGGGTCGTCGACCTGGCGGCGGCCCGGGCCCTGGCGCCGCGGAGCCCCACCGTCGTGCTGGTGGACGCCGCGACCGGAGCGACCGCCGTCCGGTCGGCGCTGGACGACCTGCCCCGCTGGGTCGTGCCGCTGGTCATCGCCGCCGACCACGAGCGCGGCGAGACGGCGCCCGAGTCGGTCTCCGAGACGTTGCAGGGCGCCGGGTTCCCGCGGGTCATGCCGGTACGGGCGATCGACGAGTTCGAGCGCTGCACCCCGCTGCTGGTCACCGAGGCCCGCAAACAATTCCTCCGGTACGGCCCGGTCGACCCGCCGGACGGCCCGGTCACCCCGCGGCCCAGCCTGCGCCCGGCCCGGTCGCCCGACGGACCGACGGGGTCCGGCCCGGGCCTGCCGCCGCTGCGGCCGATCGACACGACGCGAGGGAAGGACGAGCGATGACGCCATCGCGCGAAGGGCAGGTCATCACCTTCTACTCCTACAAGGGCGGTACGGGCCGCACGATGGCGCTGGCCAACACCGCCTGGATCCTCGCCGCGAACGGCCAGCGGGTGCTCGTCGCAGACTGGGACCTGGAATCTCCCGGCCTGCACCGCTTCTACGCCCCGTTCCTCGACGCGGAGCAGGTCGCCACCACCGGCGGTGTCATGGACCTGATCCTCGACTACGAGTGGGAGAACGCCCGCCGGCGCGAGGAGACCGGCGCCGACCCCCGCCCCGGCGACTGGCACCGGGAGTACGCGCGCGTCCACCGCTACGCGTTCTCGGTGGGCTGGGAGTTCCCCGGCGGCGGCAGCCTCGACCTGCTGCTGGCCGGCCGGCACAACCCCGACTACGCGACCAGCGTGACCGGCCTCAACTGGGACAACTTCTACAACCGGCTCGGCGGCGCGCAGTTCTTCGACGCGCTGCGCGAGGACATGAAGCGGCACTACGACTACGCGCTCATCGACAGCCGCACCGGCATCAGCGACGTCGCCGAGATCTGCACCATCCACCTGCCCGACGTCCTGGTCGACTGCTTCACCCTCAGCGACCAGGGCATCGACGGTGCCGCGGCGGTGGCCGCCCGGGTCCGGGACTACGAGGGACGCCGGGCCCGCCGGGTGCTGCCCGTGCCGATGCGGGTCGACGACGGGGAGAAGAGCAAGCGCGACGCCGGGCGGTCGCTGGCCATGCAGAAGTTCACCGGCCTGCCGGGCGGCATGACCGACAGCGAGCGGCAGGCCTACTGGCTCACCGTCGAGGTGCCCTACCGCGCGTACTACGCCTACGAGGAGACGCTGGCGACCTTCGGTGACGAGCCCGGCGGGCGCACCACCCTGCTGTCGGCGTACGAGACGTTGACCAGCCACATCACCAACGGCAGGATCACCGGCCTGCCCCGGATGGACGACCAGTTGCGCCGCCGGACGGTGCAGCGCTTCGAACGCAAGCCGGCGGTCGTCGACGAGCTGATCCTGCTCCGGCACGCGCCCGAGGACCAGATCTGGGCGGAGTGGGCGCAGGCGGTGCTCAACTCCGCGGATCTCCGGGTGGTGACCGCCGTGCTGGACGGGCCGGCACCTGAGCCGACGGGCACGGCGTTCCGCGAGGTCCGGCTGGTCTCCCGGGCCTACCTGGCGGCCCAGCGCTCCCGCACCGGCCCCGAGGACCGGGCCGCGCCGAGTTGGCTGGCCGTGCACGTCGACGACACCCCGCCCGTGCCGGACGTTCCGGTCGGGAGCTGGACGTCCGTGCACGACCTCACGGCCGAGGACGCGGCGACCCACCTGCTGAAGCTGGTCGGCCGGACGGTGGTCGCGGCCGGTCTGCGCCCGGCCCGCTTCCCGGGCGTACGCGCCGGCGTGTTCAACGCGCCGGCCCGCAACGCCCGCTTCACCGGGCGCGAGGATCTGCTGCGCAGGCTCCGGGAGGAGCTGAAGGCCGCGGGCGGCGGGACGCCGGTCGCGCTGCGGGGCGGTCCCGGTCTCGGCAAGACGCAGCTCGCCATCGAGTACGCCCACCGGTTCCGGGGCGCGTACGACATCATCTGGTGGGTCGCCGCCGACCCGCCGCAGTTCGTCGACGTGCGGATGGTGGAGCTCGCCGAGGAGCTGGGCCTGCCCCAGACCACGATCCCGGAGACCAACCGGGCGCTGCGGCAGCGGCTGAGCCAGACCGAGCGCCGCGCCGACGGCAGCCCGCCGCCGCACTGGCTGCTCATCTTCGACAACGCCGACCTCTACGAGGACGTCCGGCCCTACCTGCCGCAGGGCAACGGGCACGTCCTGGTCACCACCCGCAACCCGGACTGGGGCGACCTGGCGCGGGCCGTGGACGTCGACGAGTTCGAGCGGGCGGAGAGCGTGGCGCACCTGCGCGCCCGCCTGGGCGAGCACCTGATGAGCGTCGCCGAGGCCGAGCGGGTCGCCGACGCCGTGGAGAACGTGCCGATCTTCGTCGCGACGGTCGGGGCGTGGCTGGCCGACACCCGCACGCCGGTCGACGAATATCTGGCCGGGCTGCGCCGCACCGGCCTGGAGACGGAGGTCTGGGACCTCCCGTTGCAGCGGCTGAGGGAGGGCTCCCCGGGGGCGTACCGTCTGCTTCAGCTCGCGTCGGTGCTCGCCCCGGAGATCTCCCTCGACCTGCTCTACGGCGACCAGGTGGCGCGGGTCATCGCCCCGCACGACCCGGTGGTCGCCGCGCGGGTGGCCGACCGGGTGTCCGAACGTGACATCGCGGCGACGCTGGTGCAGCGGATGAACAAGCTCGCGCTGATCAAGCTGGACCCGCACGCCCACCGGGTGCAGGTGCACCGGCTGTTGCAGACCGCCCTGCGCGCCCGGATGACCGACGACGAACTGGTCACGGCCAAGCACGAGGTGCACCAGATCCTCGCCGGATCCCGACCGCAGGGCGAGGTGGAGGACCCGACGAACCGGCAACGGTTCCGGATGCTCTGGCCGCACCTCGACGGCTCCGGCGCGATCTCCTGCGACGACGACGACGTCCGGCAGCTGGTCATCGACCGGGTCCGCTACATCTACGTCAGCGGCGGGTACGAGCAGGGCGAGCGGTACGCGCGGGAGACCGAGGCCGTCTGGTCGGCGCTGCTGGAGGAACTGCCGCCGGACGGGCCGGAGCATCGCAAGCTGCGCGTCCAACTGCTGCACCTGCGGTTCAACTGGGCGAACCTGCTGCGCAGCCTCGGGCGGTTCGAGGAGGCCTACCGGCTGGACGAGGACACCCTGCGCCAGCAGGAGGAGCTGATCGGGGACAGCCACCCGCACACGCTGATGACCGCCGGCGGCTACGGGGCGGACCTGTGCACCCTGGGTCGATACCAGGAGGCGCTGGAGCGCACCCAGCGGACGTACGCCGCGTCGGTCGAGGTCTTCGGCGAGGACCACCGCCGCACGCTGAACTCGGCGAACAACCTCGCCGCGTCGTACCGCCTGGTGGGGATGTTCGACAGGGCCCTCGACCTCGACGGGGCCACCAACCGGCGGCTACGGGTCGTGCTCGGCCCGGAGCACCCGAACACCCTGGTGTCGGCCAACAACCTCGCCCGCGACCTGCGGGAGACCGGCGACTACGAGGGTTCCGTGGCGCTGCTGCGGGAGGTGGTGACCGGCTACCGGAACCTCTTCGGCGACCACTCCCGTGCCGTGCTCACCGCGCAGGCCAACCTGGCCGTGTCGCTGCGCAGCACCGGAGACATCGCCGAGGCCGCCCAGCTGCTCGACGAGACCTACCAGCGGCTGCTGGCCACCCTCGGGCCGACCAACCCGGACACCCTGTTCAGCCGGCTCAGCCGGACGGCCAACATGATGTTGCAGGGGCAGAACGCGCAGGCCCTGACGGAGCTGAGCGAGGTGGAGCAGCAGTTCGTCCAGGTCTTCGGCGCCGAGCACCCGTACTCGCTGGTCTGCCGGATCAACCTCGGCGTGGCCCTGTGGGACGCGGGCGACACCGGCACCGGCCGGTCGCTCACCGACACGACGACGCGGACGATGCTCACCACGCTCGGCGACCGGCATCCGTTCGCCATGGCGGCGGCCAACAACGTCGCGGTCTTCACCATCCTCGCCGGGGAGCCGGAGAAGGGCCGCGACCGGCTGCGGGCCGTGGTGGAGCAGCTCACCGAGGTGCTCGGGCCCGAGCACCCCGACACGCTGCGGGCGCGGGGCAACCTGGAGACCGCCCATCAGGCGTTGTCGGGCGGGCGGGTGAGCATCGGGCGGATGCGGATCGCCGACCGGCTCGCCAACCGGGTCGGCCAGCACCATCCCAGCGTCGTGGTGTTGCGCGACGGGCGGTACGTGCGCCGGGTGCTCGACCCGCACCCCTACTGACCGGGTCGCGCGCCGATCAGCAGGTCGGCGCCGAGTGCCGCGTCGGGGTCGACGAGCCAGCGCAGGATGCGCGGCAGCTCCTCGACCGCGTCGAAGTGCGCCGCGCCGGGCTGCACCTCCATCTCGGCGCCGGGGATCTGCGCGGCCAGCCAGCGGCCGTGGCTCACCGGGGAGAAGTTGTCGTCGGCGCCGTGCCACAGCCGCACCGGCGTCGCCGAGGTGTCGATCGCCCCGAGGTCGAACCCCCAGGGGCGGCGGAAGGCCAGCACGTCGTCGATCCATCCGTACGGGCCGGAGCGGAGCGCCTCCGCGTAGGTGTCGGTGATGAGTCGCCGCAGCGCCGGGTCGTTGACCGCCCGGCGGTCCGCCGTGCTCATCTCCGTCCTCAGGTCCGCCAGGAGCAGTCGCGGGTCCGCGGCGGCCCGCTCGGCGCGCTGGCGGATCTCCTCGACGACGGCGGCCGTGTCGGGGCTGCCGACGCCGAATCCGCGGACGTTGCCGGTGTTCATGCCGTTGACCCAGTCCAGCTCGATCGCGTTCCAGGGGGCGAGACTTACCAGCACCGCCACCCGGGTCACCCGGCCGCGCAGCCGCGCGTCGGCGGCGCAGGCGAGGGCGTGCGGGCCGCCGCCGGAGCGGCCGACGACGGCGAAGTTCCGCACGCCCAGGTGGTCGGCGATCGCCTCCACGTCGCGGGCGGCGTCGGCGACGTCGCGGTCCTCGCGGCGGTCGGAGTCGCCGTAGCCGGGCCGGTCGTAGGCGATCAGCCGGACGCCCATGCGGTAGAGGACGATGCCGCGGGGCTTCGGGCCACGGCGGCTGCCGGGGGTGCCGTGGAGCAGGAAGACGGGGAAGCCATCGGGCGCGCCGGTCACCTCGTACGCCACGCGTCTGCTGTCCTCGCGTTCGGCGAAGTCGGCCCCTGGCTCGCCGTCTCGGGTCACTCCGTCCTGCCCTTCGGTGCCGCAACCAGCCAATACTCGCAACCCGGCATCGAGTAGAGACGATGTGTCCGGCGACTCCACTCAGCAATCGAGCCTAATGGTCAAGCCCGCCACGCCGCTATGCCGAGCGGGAACAAGCGGCCGGATCTGTCGGAAACGACACCTACGGTCCCCCTGGGCTGGAACTTCCGGCTGCCCCTTCCGCCGGGTGGCCGGGGGCGGGTCCACATCGTGGGCGGCCGGCGGGCCGGCGTGGTCCGCCGGGCCGGCGTGCGGCGGGTCACGCGAGTTGGGGCCGCGCGCCGGGTCAGCCGGCCAGCGTCTCGAGGGCGTCGTCGAGGTGGGGCTTGCGGCCGTCGGCGAAGACGTCGAGGAATTCCTCGCCGGGCGGGGCCCAGAACCGGGTACGCGGCTCGTCCCGCCAGTCGCAGGTGATCTCGCAGCCCCACGAGTGCAGGTACGTCCGCTGCTCCGGCTGCCCGCGCTGGAACAGCGGGTCGCCGACGATCGGGAAGCCCAGCCAGGCCAGGTGGACGCGGATCTGATGGCGTCGACCGGTGACCGGCTTGAGCACCAGCAGCGTACGGTCGCCGCTGACCAGCGCCGTCGCGAAGTCGGTGCGCGACCCGTAGGACGGCTTGGAGCGGTCGACGGCCGACTCCGGCAGCTCGAAGCGGCGGCGGTCGGCGTCGTAGCGGATGGCGTCGCGCTCCCCCGCGATCCGGATGGTGCCCTTGCGGCCCGGCCGCAGCGGCAGGTCGATGGTGCCCCGCTCGGGCAGCCGCGCCCCCTCGACCCAGGCCAGGTAGCGCTTGTCGGCACCCCGGTCGGCGAACTGGCGGGTCAGCGACGCGTGCGCCGAAGGCGTCCTGGCGAGCAGCAGCAGCCCCGAGGTGACCTTGTCGATGCGGTGCACCCAGTGCACCGGCTCGCCGGCGGCGGCAGCCAGGTCGGTGAGGGAATCGGTGTGCCGCTCGCCCATCACGGAGATGCCCGGGGGCTTGTCGAGCACGAGCAGGTGGCCGTCCTCGTACACGGGCCGGCGCCGAAGCTCCGACCAACTGAAGGTGGTCATCATCGCCTCGGCTCTCGACTGTCCTGAGCTGCTCCGGGTCGCCGTCGGCCGCGCCTGGGCAGCGGTGCCGCGCGGAGCGGGATTAGCGCCGGCCAGGTGGCCGGCCCGGCGAGGATATCAACCCGACGACCGCGCCTGCCGAGGTCGACCGACGCCCCGGGCTGCCGCGCCGCCACCCTCCGCGGCCGACGCTGGCCGCCGCCGCGCTCACCCGGACTGCCCGGCCGACGCGCCGGGCCGCCGGGATGCCTCGGCCGACGCGCCCGGCCGGTCCCGTCAGGCGAACCGCCACCGGGTGGCGCTGAAGCCGGATCCCTTGTCCATGCCGACCACCTTGGCCGGGGTCACCCGGAAGACGACGTACGGCGACGGCCCGATCCCGTCGCCGTCGATCCCGCCGTCGACCGGGGTCACCTCCCAGCCGTACTTCTTCCCGTAGGCCTCGGCGACGCGGCGCAGCGTCGCCGGGTCGCTGATCCGCGATGCCGTGCCCTCGATGGACAGGTCCAGCTCGGGGCTGCCGACGGTCAGAACGCAGTGCGGGTTGGTAGCCAGGTTGCCGACCTTGTGGGCGGACCCGCTGGAGCAGAAGTACATGCCGTCGTCGAGCCACAGGGCCAGCAACGGCACGGCGTGCGGCCGGCCGTCCGGACGGACGGTGGACAGGAAGAACTCTCCCGCCTCCGCCAGCCGCTCGTGCGCCCGCGACCAGGGCATCGGCTCGGCGCCTTCGCTGGCGAAGGACGGTTCCGCGACCGGCTGACGGTTCACGACGGGGTTCCTCTCGGACGGCGGCGGGGTGACGGGCACAGCACGGAGGGTATCGCCGGGTGGCCCCGTGCGCGAGCGGGCAGCCCGGCGGCGCGCGGAATGTCCGAAGGTGCCCACCGTCCCGCGCCACGGTGCCCGCACGGGAAAACGGCTTGACCTCAACCTCGCTCCAGGTTCTAGGTTCGCGGCATGAGCATGGAAGTCACCGCGTGGATGTCCCTGCACCACGCGATGCATCAGCGCGAGCAGCGGCCCTTCTCGAAGGCGACCCTCAGACGGATCGGCGGCTTCGCCCGCCCCCACCGCCGCCTGCTCGGGTGGTTCCTGGCGGGCAGCGTCGTGGCCGCGGTCCTGACCGTGGCCGCTCCGGTGCTGGCCGGGCGGGTGGTCGACGCGATCGTCACCGGCACCGACACGTCGACGGTGGTGCGGCTGGCCGTGGCGATCGCCTTCATCGCCCTCGCCGAGGCCGGGCTGGGGCTGCTCAACCGCTACCAGTCGGCGCGGATCGGCGAGGGCCTCATCGTCGACCTGCGGACCGCCGTCTTCGACCACGTGCAGCGGATGCCGGTCGCGTTCTTCACCCGGACCCGCACCGGCGCCCTGGTCTCGCGGCTCAACAACGACGTGATCGGGGCGCAGCAGGCGTTCAGCGACACGCTCTCGGGCGTGGTCGGCAACGCCGTGACGCTGGTCCTCACGCTCGCGGTGATGCTGACCTTCTCCTGGCAGATCACCCTGCTGACGCTGCTGCTGCTGCCCATCTTCGTGCTGCCCGCCCGGAGGATGGGCCGCAGGCTGGCCCGGCTCGAACGGGAGGCGGCCGACCTCAACGCGGCGATGAGCACCCGGATGACCGAGAAGTTCTCCGCGCCCGGCGCCACGCTGGTCAAGCTCTACGGGCGACCGGCGGAGGAGTCCGCCGAGTTCGCCGTCCGCGCCCGGCGCGTCCGCGACATCGGCGTGCGTACCGCCATGTTGCAGACCGTCTTCATCACGGCCCTCACGGTGGTCGGTTCCCTCGCGCTGGCTCTGGTGTACGGCCTGGGCGGCGTCTACGCCATCCGCGGGCAGCTCGACGCCGGCGCGGTCGTCGCGCTCGCCCTGCTGCTGTCGCGCCTGTACGCGCCGCTGACCTCGCTCGCCAGCGCGCGGGTGGAGATCATGAGCGCGCTGGTCAGCTTCGAGCGGGTCTTCGAGATCCTGGACCTCAAGCCGATGATCGAGGACAGGCCGGACGCCCGGCCGCTGCCCGACGGGCCGGTGGCGGTCGAGTTCGACGACGTCCGCTTCGGGTACCCCTCGGCGGAGAAGGTCTCCCTGGCCTCGCTGGAGGACGTCGCGAAGCTCGACGCCCGCGGCGGCGAGGAGGTGCTGCACGGGATCTCGTTCCGCGCCGAGCCCGGGCAGATGGTCGCCCTGGTCGGCTCGTCGGGCGCCGGCAAGTCCACCATCGCGCAACTGCTGCCCCGCCTGTACGACGTGGAGGCCGGCGCCGTACGGCTCTCCGGGCGTGACGTCCGCGACCTGACCGGCGACTCGATCCGGGACGCCCTCGGGGTGGTCACCCAGGACGGTCACCTGCTGCACGACACGATCCGCGCCAACCTGCTCTACGCCCGACCGGACGCGGGCGAGGACGACCTGTGGGACGTGCTGCGCCGGGCCAGGTTGGCCGACCTGATCCGCTCGCTGCCGGACGGCCTGGAGACGGTCGTGGGCGAGCGCGGATACCGCCTCTCCGGCGGCGAACGACAGCGACTCACCATCGCCCGGCTGCTGCTGTCCCGCCCGCGCGTGGTGATCCTCGACGAGGCCACCGCGCACCTCGACTCGACGTCCGAGGCGGCGGTGCAGGCGGCGCTGGGCGAGGCGTTGACGGGCCGGACCAGCGTGGTCATCGCGCACCGGCTCTCCACGATCCGTTCCGCCGACCAGATCCTGGTGCTCGAACAGGGCCGGATCGTGGAACGCGGCCGACACCCCGACCTGCTGGCCCGGGGCGGCCGGTACGCCGAGTTGTACCGGACCCAGTTCGACCAGCCCGTGCCGGCCTGACGGTCCACCGCCCGGAGCGCGCGGGGCGGGCGGCTGACCGATACTGCAACGCCTGCTCGCGCTGGGCGCCAGCTACGTGCGGCACGACCACGACCCCAGCGACGACTACGTTCTACTCACCGATCCCGAGGGCAACGAGTTCTGCGTCTGCGCCGTCGTCGAAGGGGAATGAGGCCGTCTCCCCTTCGCGTCGGGCGGTTCAGCGCCGGTTGCGCGAGCGACGGGTCGCCAGGAAGCCGCCGACGACCGCCGCCACGACCGGCAGGAGGCAGCAGATCGTCAGGGCGAACAGGTGCCACGGCTTGACAGCTCCCATGGCCGCGAGGGTAGACGCCGCGCGCCAGCGGCACGACACTCCCCGACCGCCGGGCCTCTCAGTCGGACGGGCGAACGTAGCGGACGGTGCGGCCGGCACCGGAGTGCCGAGCACGTGGGGAGAAGACACACCGGTCCCTCTCCCACCATTCTGGGACTAGCCGCGCCTGGCCTGGCGGTCCGGCCGCCGGACCCACCGGCCGCCCGCCGGACCAGACCGAGAGGAACGAACAGGTGGCTGAGCCGCACCAGTTCGGCGTCCGGACCTGGGACCGGGCCGGTCGCCGACCGCTGGCGTGAGCTTCGCCGAGGCCTACGGGACCGGCAGGCACCGATCGCCCGCCAGGCCAGTCCGATGTGCCGGTCGCCTGAGTCCGCCGGCGGCCCGTCGCCCCGATCTGTCACCGCAACCGAGCACCTGGAGGAGGCAATGGCGTTTGGTGACCGTCGTCCGCGCCGGGAAGGAACTCGCCCGCCCGGTCCTGCCCGAGGTGCGGACCGTTGACCGACACACCCTGATGAACACCGACACCGATGCCGAGCCGTACGGCCGGGTGCTGTGCGGCCGCGAACCGAAACCGCTCTACCGGTGCCGGCGATGGGCGCGCCCGCCGACACCGACCTCCGGAAGGGAGCAACCACATGACCTCCACCGAATCCGTGACGGACGCCCAGCAGGCCGCGGCCGCCATACCCCAGCGCATCATCGAGGCATGGGCTAGGCACGACGCCGACGCCTTCGCCGCGCAGTTCGCCGAGGACGGCACGATGATCCTGCCCGGTCTCTACCGCAAGGGGCGCACGGAGATCAGGGACTTCATGGCCGCCGGCTTCGCCGGGCCGTACCGGGGCACCCGGGTGACCGGTCAGCCGTTCGAGGTGCGCATCCTCTCTTCCGACACGGCGCTGCTGCTGACCGAGGGGGGCGTGCTGGCCGAAGGTGAGTCCGCCGTCGCGCCGGAGCGGGCCATCCGGGCGTCCTGGCTGCTGCACCGCCAGGACGGGCGCTGGCTGCTCGCCGCCTACCAGAACAGCCCGGCCCAGCCTGGCTGACCGGCACGGACCAACACACCGCACCGGGGGCGTCGCGATCGCGACGTCCCCGGTGCGCCTGCCCAGAGCGCGTACCGCCGCACCAACGGCCACGACGCCGCGCCGCCCCGCCGGGTCTGGCGGGGCGGCGCGGCGGGTACGCGGGGCGTCAGGACAGGGACGGCACCGGCGCGCTCAGCCGGACCGGCAGGCTGCGGTGCCCGTTCATGATGAACGTGGGCAGCGGGGTCAGTTCGTCGGGATCGACCGCCAGGGCCATCTCCGGGAACCGGTCGAAGAGGCTGGACAGGCCCACGGTGGCGACCAGCCGGGCCACGCCGGCGCCGAGGCAGTAGTGCGGCCCGTGCCCGAAGGAGAGGTGCTCCTTGTCGGCGCGGGTGACGTCGAACTCGCCCGGGGCGTCCGCGTGCAGGGCCGGGTCCCGACCGACCGCCGCGTAGTTGACCAGGATCGGGTCGCCCGCCGGGATGGTCACGCCGTCCAGGTCGATGTCCTCCACGGCGTAGCGCAGCGGCAGGTGCGCCAGCGGCGACTCCACCCGCAGCGTCTCGTCGATGACGTCGTCCCAGTTCGCCGCGCCGGTACGGACCAACTGCAACTGCTCCGGATGGGTGAGCAGGGCGGTGATGGCGTTGTCGAAGAAGTTGATGGTGGTCTCCGAGCCGGCGCCCAGGATGGCGAAGATGGTGTCGGTCAGCTCCGCCTCGGTGAGCCGGGTGCCGTCGACGTCGCGGGCCGCGATCAGGTCACTGGTGATGTCCTCGCCGGGGTTGCGACGCTTCTCGGCGATCAGTTCCGTCATCGCGGCGCGCCAGTCCTGGAGGATCTGCTGGGCCTGCTGCGGCGACACGGTGGTGTCCACCATCATGTCGATCGCCTTGGCCGTCTCGACCCGGGCCTCCTCGGACATGCCGATGAGGTCGGCAACCAGCCGGGCCGGCAGCGGGTAGGCGAATTCCGCCCGCAGGTCGACGACTTCGCCGGGGGCGCGGGCAGCCATCCGGTCGAGCAGCTCACCGGTCAGCTCGACCACCCGCGGGCGGATCAGTTCCGTGCGGCGCGGGGTGAACGCCTTGCCGACCAGCCGGCGCAGCCGCACGTGGTCCCGCCCGTACGAGGTGACCATGTTGTCCATGGCGATCCAGCTGATCATCTCCCAGTCGGGCGGGATCTCACCGTTGATGAACGCGGGCCAGTGGTTGCGGGCGCTCTTGGTGACCCGGGGATCGGTCAGCACCTTCTTGATCGTCGCGTAGCTGTTGAGCGACCAGGCCAGGACCCCGCCGGGCAGTTCCACGCGGGTCGCCGGGCCCTGCGCCCGCAGGCCGTCCGCCTCCGCGTGGATACGACTGCCGGTGGTGTCCAGCCTGATCGGGCAGCGCTGTTCCATCGGTTCCTCCAGGTGTCCTCGGTTGATCTCGGTTGAGGGGACTCAAGCGGCGGAGGCCCCCGCCGCTGCGGCAGGGTCACGGTCGGCGCGACCGGCGGCAGGCCTGGCACGTGACCGCGACGGCAGGCGCGACCGGCGAGCAGGCCCAGCGCCTGATGCGGCCCGCAGCCGGGTCAGCGCAACGACCGGAAGAAGGCCCGGATGTCGCCGGTCAGCAGCTCGGGCTGTTCCATGGCGGCGAAGTGGCCGCCCCGGTCGAATTCGGTCCAGTGGCTGATCGTCGGGTAGTCCCGCTCGGCGAGCCGGCGGATCGGCTGGAAGATGTCGTGCGGGAAGACCGCCACTCCGACCGGCGCCTGTACCGGCGGCGGGGGCGCACCGGCCGCCGCCGCGCGCACCGCCGCGGCGCCCTCGTAGTAGAACTGGGCCGATGAGCCGGCCGTGGCCGTCAGCCAGTAGATGGAGGCGACGGTCAGCATGTGCTCCCGGTCCACGGCGTCCTCGGGTGCCTTCGCCGAGTCCGTCCATTCGCGGAACTTCTCCACGATCCACGCGAGCTGCCCGACGGGCGAGTCGGTGAGCGCGTACGCCAGGGTCTGCGGGCGGGTCTGCTGGACCCGCATGTAGCCGGAGAGTTCGGTGTCGAAGCGGCCCAGCAGCGCCAGCCGGCGCGTGTCGGTTTCGTCGAGGTCGGCCAACTCGGCCGGGTCGGCGCCGGGAAACGTCATCAGCATGTTGAGGTGCGCCCCGATCAGCCGGTCCGGGAAGAGGGCACCGAGCGCCAGGGAGATCACCGAGCCGGCGTCGCCGCCCTGGGCGGCGAACCGCTCGTAGCCGAGCCGGGACATCAGTTCCCCCCAGGCGCGCGCGATGCGCGGCACGTCCCAGCCGGGCCCGGGCAGCGGCCGGGAGAAGCCGTAGCCGGGCAGCGAGGGGATCACCAGGTGGAACGCGTCGCGGGGGTCGCCGCCGTGCGCCGCCGGGTCGGACAACGGACCGATCACGTCCAGGAACTCCGCCACCGATCCCGGCCACCCGTGCGTGATCAGCAACGGCATCGCCTCCGGCTCCGGGGAGCGCACGTGCAGGAAGTGCACGGGCGCGCCGTCGAGGTCGGTGCGGAACTGCGGATACCGGTTGAGCCGCGCCTCGGCGGCCCGCCAGTCGTACTCGGTGCGCCAGTATTCGGCCAGCTCCCGAAGGTAGCCGAGCGGGACGCCCCGCTCCCAGCCCACGCCAGGCAGTTCGTCGGGCCAGCGGGTGGCGGCGAGGCGGCGCCGCAGGTCGTCGAGGTCCGCCTCGGGAATGGCTACACGGAACGGCTGCATGGCTGCCCCATCTCTCGGGTCGCGGTCGAAGGTTGCCCCCGGCGCTCGCCGGCGGCGTGGTCGGGTCGCTCGGCCACCAGGTACCGGGCGATGGTGGCCAATTTCTCGCGGGTCTCGGTCAGCTCCCGCTCCGGCAGCGAGGTGCCGACGATGCCGGCGCCCACCTGCAACCAGGTTCGCCCGTCGCGCTGGTAGACCGTCCGCAGCGCCACTGCCGCGTCCATCGCGCCGTCGGAGTCGTAGGTGAGCACCGCGCCGCCGTACAGGCCGCGAGCCGACGG
This sequence comes from Micromonospora echinofusca, assembly GCF_900091445.1. NCBI lineage: Bacteria > Bacillati > Actinomycetota > Actinomycetes > Micromonosporales > Micromonosporaceae > Micromonospora > Micromonospora echinofusca. The sequence continues at coordinate 6,710,460 of NZ_LT607733.1, read as the reverse complement.
CTCCAACTCGTGGATGACCTCGTACGCGGCCCGCTTCGGCACACCGGAGGTGGTGACAGCGGGAAACAGCGCGCTGAACGCGTCCCAGGCGTGGCTGGTCGCCGCCAGCGGGCTGCGGACGGTGGAGGCGAGGTGCTGCACCGACCCGCGCTCGCGCACGGCCATGAACTCGGGGACCTCCACTGGCGCCCCGGGGCACAGCTCGGCCAACTCGTCCACCGCCACCTTCACCGAGATCGCGTGCTCGTAGACCTCCTTGGGGTCGGTGAGCAGCTCCCGGCGTAGCGGTTCGTCGATGTCCTCACGGCCGGTGCGGGCCCGGGTTCCGGCGACCGGCTGCGTGGTCACCCAGCCCTTGGCCACCTCGACCACGGTCTCGGGACTGAAACCGGTAGCCGCCAGGCCACCGAGGCGCAGCAGGTACGAGCGGGCGGGCGTGTTCGCCTGGCGGCCCAGCCGGTACGTCGCCGGCAGATCGACCGGGAAGGCGACCGGCACGGTGCGGGACAGGATCACCTTCTGCAACCGGCCGGAGCGGATCGTGCGCATCGCCCGGCCCACCGCGTACAGGTAGCCCTCGGCGTCCCAGTCGTCCACCGGGGTCGGCTGGCCGGGCGGGCGCACCGGCGGGGTTTTCTCCAGATCGGCCTGGACCGCGTCCAGGTCGGCCACGTCGAGCGCCCGCAGCAGCGTGCCATTGGCGTGGAAGCGCACCTCGACGCGGGGGATCATCAGGTGCAGGAACGGTTCGTCGTCGAGCAGTTCGACCAACCCGTCCCGGGCCGCGGCGAGCTCGAACCCGGCCCAGCCGTAGCAGCGCCAGGCATCCACCGGCACCTCGTCGAGCAGGGTGGGCAGCCCGCGCAGCGCCTCGGCGGAGAAGGGCGACGTCCGTCGGCCCTTGTCGGTGCGCACGACCAGGCGACGCCGGTCGGCGACCACCTCGGCGACCGGGTCCACGGCGACCGCGTACCCCTCGGGCCCCTCGTAGCACACGTGGTCGCGGCCCTGCCGGGCCGCGACCAGCAGCCCCGCCGCGGCCAGTGGATCCTCGACCGGCGCGATCGTCCGTTCGTGGTACTTCCGATGACCAGCCATCTACTCCTCCAGGAAGGTCCGGCCTGGCGGCACGGGCGACGCAGCGCCGATCCGGTGGGCGCAGTGCCGGTGAGTCGGGGATCGGCCCCGGGGTGACGTGGCCGACCGCCACCGCCGGCACAGGGCGGTGCGACCACCTGATCCGTCCGGAAATCCATTGCCTGGCAAGCGAATCGCGAAAGCCGGCAAGCAATCCGACGATATCGACGCGGCTTCGGCCAGGGCTTCTCCGAAGGTGCGCAGCGAACGGGCACACGGGGCACTTCAGGAGGTGAAGCACCCGGACGGGCGATGCCACGATCGGTCTGTGGACCTGCCGGCGGGCGGGTCCGGCGCCGTGGCGGCGCGGACGCCCGCTCCAGCAGAAAGGTGAGCCATGGGCACGCACCCCGCGCCGGGCGGCGCTTCCGCGCCCGGCACCGACATTCCCTCGGTGGAGGAACAGATCACCGCCATCTGGCGGGAGGCGCTCGACGTGCCCTCGGGCGCGGAGCACGCCACCTTCTTCGAACTGGGCGGGCAGTCGATCACCGCGCTGCTGATCATCGCCTGGCTCGAGGACGAGCTCGGCATCACCTCCGTCGGGGTCGACCAACTCTTCGACGACCCGGACCTCGACACGTTCATCCGTCAGGTCGTCGTGACCCTCGAGCCCGCCGCCTGACGTCAGGGTGTGCCGCACCCGGAGAGGAAGAGACCGATGACGCCCGACACCCCGTTCCCGCTCTCGCTGGAGCAGGAGTTCCTCCGCCTGCAACACCTGAACGACGGCTCCGCCGGCGCCTTCGGCCCGCGTCCCATCTCCAGCGGCGGGTGGCGACTGACCGGTGACCTCGACCTGGCCGCGTTCACCGCGGCCCTCGACGACGTGGTCGTCCGGCACGAGGCGCTACGCACGGTGCTGCTGCACGACGAGGACGGCTGGCGTCAGCAGGTCCGGCCGCCCAGCTCGCCGACGCTGGTGGTCCGGGACCTGCCCGACGGCGGGAGCCCGCGACAGGAGCGGGCCGAGGCGTTCCTCAACGAGATCGAGGGGCAGACCTTCGACATGGAGCAGGTGCCGGCCTTCTGGATCCACGTGGGCCGGCTGGCCGACGACGACTGGATCGTCGTGCTGGTGGCCCACCTGCCGGTCGTGGACGTCTGGTCGCTCGGCCTGGTCATGCGGGACATCGTCGAGCTGTACGCGGCGCGCCGCGAGGGCCGGCAGCCCGACCTGCGCGAGGTGCACCAGTTCCGGGAGTACGTCGCCCGGCAGCAGGCCGGTTCCGACGAGGCGTCCGCCGCCGCCTCCTTCCAGTACTGGCGGGAGCGCCTGCGCGACGCCCGTCCGGTGACCCTGCCGACCGACCGGCCGCCGGCCGAGGGCGCCCCGGCGGGAACCCGGTGCGACCGGTTCGCGCTCGGCGCGGACCTGGGCACGGCGACCCTGGAGTTCGCCCGGTCCCTGCGGTGCTCGCCGTTCATGGTGCTGTTCGCCGCCTACCGGGTGCACCTGCTGGCCCGCACCGGGATCACCGACGGGGTGATCTGGACCCTCACCTCCGGACCGGGGCGGCGACGCCGGTGGATGGCCGACACGGTCGGCTACTTCGTCAACCTGTTCCCGCTGCGCACCGACCTGACCGGCTGCCGGACCTTCCGCGAGGTGGTCGAGCGGGTCCGGGAGAGCTGCATGTCGGCGTTCGCGCACGAGGTGCCCTTCGTCCGGCTGGCCACCGAGGTGGCCGCCGAGGTCGCCGCGCTGGAGGAGGGCGACCGGATCGCCGAGCGGGCCCGCCCCGGCTTCCAGATGTCACCGAACCCGTTCGTGCTGCGCGAGCAGGGCACCGGTGGGGTCGGCTGCACGGCCGCCCAGCGGCGCGTCTCCCAGCCCGTCGGCCCTGACATCCCCGACGACGCGATCCTGTGGACCGCCGAGCTGAGCCCGACCAACGAGCTGATCTTCGCGGTGAACAGCAGCGTCGACCGGTTCGCGCAGTCCTCGATGGACGCCATGCTGGCCGACTTCACCCACGTGCTGCGCGCCGGGATCGCCGACCCCGAGACGCCGCTGGCGGACCTGGCCGCGGGAGCCGTACCCGCCACCTCCGGCAACTGACCGACCCCACCGAAGGGACCCTCTGATGACCGCTGACCTTCCCGCCGGAATGCGCCTGGTCGAGGTGACCGAGGAACGGTACGGCGAATGGCTCGACAGCTGGCTCGGCGCGTTCGCCTCGCCGCCCGGTGACGACCCGGAGGTGGTGGACTTCTACCGGCGTACCCACCCGCCGCACCGCGCCATCGCCATCACCGACGACGCCGGTTACGTGGCGACGAACGCCTCGCTGCACCGTGACCTGGTGCTGCCGGGCGGCCGGACGGTGCCGCTCGCCGCCTGCACCGGCGGTTCCTGCCACCCCACGATGCGACGCAAGGGGCTGATGAAGGCCACCCTGCACCGGCTGCACGAGCGGGCCGTCGAGGAGGGCAAGCCGATCGCCGCCGGGGGCGTGTCCGAGTGGCCCATCTACTGGCGCTTCGGCTACGGCCCGGCCACCTGGTACAACAGCCTCAACATCGACGTACGGGGGGTGGGCTGGCGCGACGACGCGCCGGACGGCGACCTGCCGGTGCGGCGGGTCTCCGGCAAGGAGGCCCGGGATCTGGCCCAGTCGGTGTACGAGCGGCAGGCGGTCCGGACGCCGGGCGAGGTGATCCCGCCGTCCTGCTACTGGGACCGGCTGGCGATGGACCCGGCGAACCCCCGCCTGGAGCAGATGCTGGCCATCGGCGGCGGCGGGGCGCCCCGGGCGTGCGTGGCGGTGGGTGACCGGGGCTTCGTGTCGTACCGCATCACCTCGGACTGGGCGCCGGAGACCACGCCCCGAAACCTGCTCCAGGTCATCGACTTCCTCGCCGTGGACGCCGAGGCGGCCGCCACGCTCTGGCGCTACCTGCTCTCCGTCGACATGGTGGCCACCATCCAGATGTGGTACGCGCCGGTGGACAACCCGCTGGCGTGGTGGGTGACCGACGCGCGCAAGCTGCGCGCCCAGCGCCACGACGGCGTGTGGCTGCGTCCGCTGGACGTGCCGACGCTGCTGGAGGCGCGCGGATGGGCCGGCGACGGGGCGTTGACGCTGCGCGTGCACGACCCGGAGGGCCACACCGACGGGACGTTCCGCCTCGAGGTCGACGCCGGTCAGGGCACCTGCCGGCGCAGCACCGCCGAGCCGGACCTGGAGATGCACGTGGCGGCCGTCGGCGCGATCCTGCTCGGCGGCACCGCCGCCACCGACCTGACCCGGGGCGGGCGCATCGTCGCGCGCGATGCCCGCTGCGCCCAGCTCTGGGACACCATGGCCACGCCCGAACGGGCCCCCTACATCAGCTACTTCTACTGATCCCCAGCCCCGCCGCGCCCGGCGACCGGCACCCGCCGGCGCGCCGGGACACGGCGCCGGCAAGCCGTCGACAGCACGAGGAGCGGGTAGCGATGAACGACACACGGGGCAGCGGCATCCGGGCGGTCACCTCCGCGGCCCAGCAGGGCCTGTGGTTCCTGGAGAGGTTGGCAGCGGGGACGCCGGCGCACACGGTGTGCCGCGCCTACCAGGTGCGTGGGCCGCTCGACGAGGAGGCCCTGTGCGCCGCGTGGCGGACGCTGGTCGACCGGCACGAGGCGCTGCGGACCCGGATCGTCGAACGCGACGGCGTCCCGTGGCAGGCGATCGACGCCGGTGCCGACGCGCCGACGCTGGTCGATCTCACCACCATCGACGAGCCGGAACGGGCGGCGGCCGCGGAGCGGCTGCGTACCGGCCTGGCGGGGGCCGTGGTGGATCACGCCGACGGCCCGCTCAGCCGGCTCACCCTGGTCCGACTCGGGCCGGACGAGCACGAGGTGCTGCTGGTACTGCACCAGCTGGTGGCCGACGACAGCTCGGCCCGGATCCTGGTGACCGAGCTGGGCGAGTGCTACTCGGCGGCGGTGCAGGGACGCGAGCCGGTCCTGCCGTTCCTGCCCCTTCAGTACCGCGACTTCGCGCGGTGGCAGCGGGAACAGGCGACCGGCCCGGCGTACCGGGGGCTGGCGCAGTGGTGGCGCGCCACGCTGACCCCGCCCCCGCCGGCGCTGTCGCTGCCCGCCGACCGGCCGCCCGCGGCCGACTCCGGGTACGCGGGTGCGGCGGTGCACTTCGACTGGGGTGAGGAGACCGCCGGCCGGCTGCGCGAGGTCTGCGCGGCCGAGGGAACCGTCCCGGCCGTGGTGCTGTCCGCGGCGTTCCAGGCGCTACTGTTCCGGCACACCGGCGAGCAGCGGGTGGCGGTGGGACACCCGGTGGTGGTGCGGCCCCGCCCGGAGTTCGCCGGGACCGTGGGGCCATTTTCGAATCCGCTGGTGGTCTGCGCCGACTTCGCCGGCTCCCCCACCTTCCGGCACCTGCTGGCCCGGGTGGCCCAGGCCCACCGGGCCGCGCTCGACCACGGGGAGCTGCCCTTCGCCGACGTCGTCGCCGAGGTGGAGGTCGACCGGGACCCGCAGCGGCTGCCGTTGCTCGACGCGACGTTCAGCTGTCCCGGGTCACCCGAGCCGGAACCCGCGTTCACCGGCGCGACCGTGCGCCGGCTGCCGCTGCGCGCCGGCGCGGTCCCGGTGGGCCTGTCGCTGGAGGTCGACACCGTGGAGCCGACCGTGACGGGCGCGCTGGCGTACCGGGCGGAGCTGTTCGAGGCCGACTCGGCGCGCGCGCTGCTCGGCCAGCTCCGTACCCTGCTCGACGCCGCGCTGAAGGACCCGGGCCAGCCGGTGGCGGCGCTGCCGCTGGAGATGCCGGAGCAGCTCCGCGCGGCGGTCCGGGCCGCCGACCGGGTCGGGACGGCCGCCGTCAGCCGGCCCCCCGTCGACGCGGCGGTGCGCGGCCGGGCCGAGCTGCACCCGGGCGACACCGCCCTGGCCTGGCAGTCGGAGGCCGTCTCCTACGGGGAGCTGGCCGCGCTGGCCAGCTCCACCGCCCGGGGACTGCGACGGCTGAGTCTGATGGCGGGCGCGCCGGTTGCGGTGCGGATGCCGGCCGGGCCGAGCCAGGTGGCTGTGCTGCTGGGCGTCCTGGAGGCGGGAGCGCACCTGGTCTGCATCGGTGCCGGCGAGGCCGGCGAACGGGGTCGGCTGATCCTGGGCGAGCTGCGCCCGGCCTGCCTGCTGGTGGAGGGCGACCCGGACGACGACGAGTTGGCCCGCTGGTACCGCACGGAACTCGACGGGCAGGCCGTCGCGGTGGACGAGCTGCACCGCGCCGCCGGGCAGGAGGCCGACCCGGCCCTGGCCCGACCCGACGGGGCCGACCTGGCGTACGTCGCGTACACCTCGGGGTCGACCGGACGGCCCAAGGGCATCCCGCAGACCCACGCCGGCTTCGCGCAGTTCTGCGAGTGGATGGCGACGCATTTCGCGATGGGCCCGGGCAGCCGGGTGGCCCAGTGGGCGGCGCCCGGCTACGACGCCGCGCTCTGCGAGATCTTCGCGGCGCTGGGCGCCGGCGCGACCCTCTGCCTGGTGCCGGACCGGGTGCGGGTGGACCCGCGCCGGCTGGTGCGCTGGCTGGCCGACGAGCGCATCACGCACTTCCAGACCGTGCCGAGCTTCGCCCGGGAGGTCCTGCGGGCCCTGGGGTCGCAGGGTCGCGGCGACGCGCTGCCCGAGCTGCGGCACCTGCTGCTCGCCGGCGAGCCGCTCCCCGGCGAGTTGGCCGGGCAGCTGCGGGAGGCGCTGCCGTCGGCCCGGCTGACCAACCTGTACGGCCCGACCGAGATCGTGCTGGCGACCTGGCACGAGGTGACCGGGCCGGTGCGCGGCACCGTGCCCGTCGGCGAGCCGATCCCCGGCCGGCAGGTGCTCGTGGTCGACGACCAGGACCGGCCCTGTCCGGCGGGGGTGACCGGCGAGCTGGTCGTCCGCAGCCCCTACGTCACTCCCGGCTACGTGGGCACGGAGGCGTCGGGCGACGCCTTCGCGCCGCTTCGCGCGTACGAGGAGTTCGGGCTGCCCGACCACGGCTGGTACCGCACCGGGGACCTCGGCCGCCGGCGGCTGGACGGGCTGCTGGAGTTCCGCGGCCGGCAGGACTTCCAGATCAAGTTCTTCGGTACCCGGCTGGAGCTGACCGACGTGGAGGCGGCGCTGGCCGCCGCCGACTCGGTCGCCGAGTGCGCGGTCGTGCCGGTGCGTGACCACAGCGGCCTGGTCGTACGCCTGATGGCGTACGTGGTGGCCCGGGAGACGCCGGACGGCCCAGGTGGGACCGACCCGGCCGTCGCGTGGCGGGCCCGGCTGCGCCAGCGGTTCGGCAGCCTGATGCCGCCGGTGAGCTTCCGCACCCTGCCGACGCTGCCACGCAACGTGGGCGGGAAGGTCGACCGGCGGCGACTGCCGGCACCGACGTCGCTGCGCGCGACCGGCGGCCAGCAGCCCACCACCGCGACCGAGCGGATCCTGGCGCGCGTGTGGGCGGAGGTCCTCGGCATCGACGAGGTCGCGCCGGAGGACTCGCTGTTCGCCCTCGGCGGTCACTCGCTGCTGATCCCGCCGCTGCTGCACCGCGTCCGGGAACGGACCGGCGTCACCGTGCCGGCCCGCCACTTCCTCGCCGACCCGACCCTGGCCGGGCTCGCCGCCCTGGTGGACGCGGCGACGCGGGCCGGCGACGGCGCCCGGGCGCAGAGGGAGGTGAGCGGCACCACCTGAACGCCCCGCAGGGGGGCCGACCGCTGCCTTTCCCGAACCGCTCAGCCCGACGACATGTGAGGTGGACAAACGTGACTCTTGTGGAGACGACGCCCGTCGAACTCGACGGCCAGAACGTGGACATCGGCGGCATCCGGCGGATCGCCGAGGAGCAGGCGCCGTGCGTCATCGCCCCGACGGCCCTGGAGAAGGCCGCGGCGAGCCGAGCGATGTTCCAGGACATCGTCGAGCAGGGAATTCCCGTGTACGGCATCACCACCGGGTACGGCGACCTGGCGTACATGATGGTGGACAACGCCGTGGAGATCGAGCTTCAGCTCAACCTGGTGCGCAGTCACTGCGCCGGGGTCGGCCCGCTCTTCGCCGAGGACGAGGCGCGGGCGATGGTCGCGGCCCGGCTCAACGCGTTGGCCCGGGGCTACTCGGCGGTCCGGCCCGAGCTGCTGGAGCGCTTGGCCCTGCTGCTCAACCAGGGCGTCACCCCGGCCATCCCGGAGATTGGTTCGCTGGGCGCCAGCGGCGACCTCGCCCCGCTGTCGCACATCGCGGCCGTGATCATCGGTGAGGGATACGTGCTGCGCGACGGCCGTCCCACCCCCACCGGTCCGGTCCTGCGCCAGCTCGGCGTGGAGCCGTTGCAACTCCGGTTCAAGGAGGGGCTGTCGCTGATCAACGGCACCTCCGCGATGACCGGCCTCGGCGCCCTGCTCACCGGCCGGGCGCTCACCCAGGTCCGCCAGGCCGAGATCGTGACGGCGCTGGCGCTGGAGGCGTTGCAGGGCTCGACCGGCGCCTTCATGGCCGAGGGGCACGAGCTGGCCCGGCCGCACCGGGGCCAGGTCGACAACGCCGCCAACATGCGTACCCTGCTGGCCGGCAGCGGGCTGGCGCTGGAGCACCGCGAGATCCGCCGCCAGGTCGAGGAGCAGAAGCAGGCGGGTGTCACCGTCCAGCGCGGGGAGATCTACCTGCAGAAGCCGTACACGCTGCGGGCGATCCCGCAGGTCGTCGGCGCGGTACGCGACACCGTCTACCACGCCACCAGTGTGGTGACGACCGAGTTGAACTCCTCCAACGACAACCCGCTCTTCTTCGAGGGCCGGGAGGTCTTCCACGGCGCGAACTTCCACGGTCAGCCGGTGGCCTTCGCGATGGACTTCCTCACCATCGCGCTGACCCAGCTCGGCGTGACCAGCGAGCGGCGCACCAACCGCCTGCTCAACCGGCACCTCAACGGCGGCCTGCCGGAATACCTGGTGGCCGGCGAGCCGGGCCTGAACAGCGGCTTCACCGGCGCCCAGTACCCGGCGACGGCGCTGGTGGCGGAGAACCGGACGATCGGCCCGGCGAGCACCCAGAGCATCCCGTCCAACAGCGACAACCAGGACGTGGTGAGCATGGGCCTGATCTCCGCCCGCAACGCACGCCGGGTGCTGCGCAACAACGACCTCATCCTGGCCGTGGAGTATCTCTCCGCCGCCCAGGCGGTGGACCTGCGGGGCGTCGTGGACCGGCTGGGGCCCGCCGGGCGGGCCACCTACGACCGGATCCGGTCCATGGTGCCCACCCTGGACCGCGACCGCTACATGAGCGACGACATCGAGACGGTCGCGGCCGCGCTGGCCCGGGGCGAGTTCGTCGACGCCCTGCCCGACGGCGGCGAGGGGCTGCGGTGACCGGCCCCGGGCGCGGCGGGAGGAGGCTGCGATGACGGACACCCGGATCGTCGGGCGCGCGGACTGGCTCGCGGCGCGGCGGGCCTTCCTGGAGCGGGAGAAGGAGGTGACCCGGGCGCGGGACGCGCTCAGCGCACAGCGGCGCGCGCTGCCGATGATGGTGGTGGACAAGGAGTACGTCTTCGAGGGCCCGGACGGCGAACGGACGCTGCCGGAGCTGTTCGACGGCCGGCGGCAGCTGCTCACCTACCACTTCATGTGGCCGCTGGAGGGGCACGACTGGTGCCCGGTGTGCTCGCTGTTCATCGACAACATCGGGCACCTGGCGCACCTGCACGCCCGCGACACGTCGCTGGTCATCGTCTGCGCCGCGCCACAGTCGGACATCGTGCCGTTCAAGCGTCGGATGGGGTGGGACATACCCTGGTACACCACCCGGGGCGACGACTTCTACCAGGACTTCACCCTGGACGTCGGCGCGGGCGAGCCCGAGCTGCCCGGAATCAGCGCGTTCCTGCGCGCCGACGACGGCCGGGTGCTCTACGCGTACTCCACGCACGGGCGCGGCAGCGACGTCCTGAACAACACCTACAACTACCTCGACCTGACCCCGTTGGGACGGCAGGAGGAGGGCATGGCGGACACCATGGGGTGGATCCGTCACCACGACAGCTACGGCGTCGCGACAGCGGGCTCCTGCCACGGCTGACCGGCGCACCACCCACGGCCATGCCGGCCCGCCCGGCATGGCCGTGGCGTGTGCCCTTGACCCGCGTCGTCCACTGTTGGCAGTCTGCTACGACCGGTTCACGCTGTGTGGGCCGGGCCAGCAACCCAGAGGAGACCGGATCTGATGGATCCCGAGACCTTCCGTACGCGAACCACCCGGCACCCCGGCACCGACGGGAAGCCGCTGCTGCGCTTCACGCACGACTATCCGGATCCGCCCGAGCGCGTCTGGCGGGCGATCACCGACAGCGGGGAACACTCCTCGTGGTTCGGCTTCCGGGTGGACGTCGAGCCGGTCGAGGGCGGGAAGGTCACCGTGACGTTCTCCCCGGAGATGGTGGTGCGGGCCCGGGTCGTCGAGGTCGACGAGCCGCGCCGGTTCGTGTACGCGGGCGAGGGCGACGCCTACCGCTGGCTGCTCAGCCCGCAGGGGGACGGCTGCCGGTTGGTGCTGGAGAACGAGGTCGGCGACCCGGGCCACCTGCCGCAGAGCGCCGCCGGCTTCCATTTGGCCCTGGACAAGATGGGCGAGTTGCTCGACCGGGAGGCCGGCCGGCCGGCGCCGCACGGCGGGCAGCCTTCCTTCGACGATCTGGTGAAGTACTACTCGGAGTTGCCCGAGCGACCGAACTGACCCGCCGGCCACGGCAGGCGTCCCGGGTGGCGCCCGCCGTGGTCGCGCTCTTTCTCCCCGCCTCCATCGGCACGCTCGGAGATGCCCTCCCGGCTGCGCCACCGGCATATTCGGGAGGAGTCCCACCAGCTTGCGGCCCCGACGCCCGGCCTCGTGCTCCGGGCCACCCCGCCGCGACGCACCCGCCCGTACGGGCGCGGCCGTGGGACGGCCAGCCGGTGTGAGGAGGCCACAGTGACAGGTCCAGCGGGCGACCCCGAGCCGAGTCGGACGGGCCTGGTGCCCTGGCCGCCGGAGGCGGTGGCCCGGTACGTCGCCGCGGGCTACTGGGAAGGACGGCCGTTGGGGGCGCACGTCCTCGCGGTGGCCGACGCGCTGCCCCACGTCGAGGCGCTGGTCAGCGGCGACGTGCGACTGACCTACCGGGAGTTGACGCAGCGGGCCGACGGCGCGGCGCTGCGGCTGCGCGCGTTGGGCCTGCGGCGCGACGACCGGATCGTGATGCAACTCGACAACCGGTGGGAGTTCGTCGTCCTGACCCTCGCCTGCCTGCGGCTGGGCGTACTGCCGGTCATGGCGCTGCCGGCGCACCGCCACCACGAGATCTCCCACCTCGTGCGGCACGCCGAGGCCCGGGCGGTGGTGGTGCCCGCCGAGACGGACCACTTCGACCACCAGGAGATGGCCCGGCGGATCGCCGAGGCGCAGCCGGGCCTCAGACACGTGTTCGCCGCCGGCCCCCGGCCCGCGCCCGGCTCGGTGGACGTCCGAGCGCTGTGCCGGCCGGCGGACGACCCGGCGGCGGCGCGCCGGCAGTTGGACGCCGCCGCGCCAGCCGGGCGGGACGTCGCGCTCTTCCTGCTCTCGGGCGGCACCACCGGCCTGCCCAAGCTGATCGCCCGCACGCACGACGACTACGCGTACAACGCCCGGCGCAGCGGCGAGGTCTCCGGCTTCGGCCCGTCGACGGTGTACCTGGCGGCGCTACCGCTCGCCCACAACTTCCCGCTGGGCTGTCCCGGCGTCCTCGGCACCCTGCTGGTGGGGGGCCGGGTGGTCATCGCCCCGTCGCCCGCGCCGAAGAAGGTCTTCGACCTGGTCGAGCGGGAGCAGGTGACGGTAACCGCCGCGGTACCCACCATCGTGCAGAGCTGGCTCGCCTTCCAGGAGGCCGGTCCCGGATACGACCTGAGCACGCTGCGGCTGCTCCAGGTGGGCGGCGCCCGGCTGGCCGACGAGGTGGCCTGGCGGGTCCAGCCCACCCTCGGCTGCCGTCTCCAGCAGGTCTTCGGCATGGCCGAGGGGCTGCTCAACTACACGCGGTTGGACGACCCCGACGAGGTGGTCTGTCACACCCAGGGCCGCCCGATCTGCCCGGACGACGAGATCCTGGTGGTCGACGACGAGGGCGAGCCAGTGCCGGACGGCACCCCGGGACTGCTGTTGACCCGCGGGCCGTACACCCCGCGCGGCTACTACCGTGCCGAGGAGCAGAACCGGCTCGCGTTCACCGCGGACGGCTGGTACCGGACCGGTGACGTGGTGCGTCGCCGCCCCGACGGCAACCTGGTGGTGGAGGGGCGCGACAAGGACATGATCAACCGGGCCGGGGAGAAGGTCTCCGCGGAGGAGGTGGAGAACTTCGCCTACCAGGTCCCGGGCGTGCACCTGGCCGCCGCCGTGGCGATGCCCGACCCCGAGTTCGGCGAACGGGTCTGCCTCTACGTGGTGGTCCGGGCCGGCGCGTCGGTGCGGCTGGCCGACGTGCGCGCGGTGATGGAGCGGGCCGGGGTGGCCCGGTTCAAGCTACCGGAGCGCATGGTCGAGGTTGCCGCGCTGCCGCGCACCAACGTCGGGAAGGTCGACAAGAAGGCGTTGCGGGCCGACATCCGGCGGCGGCTGGCCGCCGAGGCGCCCGACGAGTTGCCCGGCTGAGCGTCGGTGAGCACGCGGAGCGGGCCGGCCGCGTCGCGACCGGCCCGCTCGGCGTACGTGCCCCGGCGGCTCAGCCGGCCAGCGGCTCGATGGACAAGGGGTGCCGGAAGACGTCGTTCGGGTCGTACCTGGCCTTGATGCGCTGTAGGCGGGGATAGCTCTGCTTGTAGTAGAGGGTGCTCCACGGCACGCCGGACCGGTTCCAGGCCGGGTCCCGGCTGTCGATGTCCGGATAGTTGATGTAGCAGCCGTCGTAGCGGTCGTTGGACACCGGCATCCCGCCGGTGTCGGCGAAGACCCGCTGGTAGAAGCGGCGCACCCAGTCCACCGACTCCTCGTCGTCCGCGGCGTCCGGCCAGGAGGCCGAGAACCAGAGCTTCAGGATGGAGTCGCGCTGCGGAACCGCGGTGGCGTTCGGCCCCACCGCGTTGACCTGGCCCCCGTATCCGGCGAAGTAGACCAGGCACTGCCCCTTGTAGGCCGGATCCCGCAGGCCCCGGTACAGCTCCACGATCTGCCGCTCGGCCAGCGGTTTGCGCAGGTAGCCGCCCTTGGACTTGGTGCGCGGCGGAATGGTCTGCGGGTACTCCAGCGTCGCGTTGGCCAGCCACAGGTCGTCCGTCGTGTTGACCTGCGGGGTGACGCCGACTCCCGCCGACACGGCGGCGACGTACTCGTCGAGCGCCTTCCGCGCGTCGGGCATGGTGGCGTCCGTGCGGATCTCCAGGAAGATGAACTGTTCCTTCTCGGTGTTCAGGTGCAGCGCGCTGTGCAGCCCCTCGTACGGGTCGCCGGGGGCGCTGTGGGCGGCGTGCCACGCGTTGTGATTCTTCACCAGCCGGACGAAGCCCTCCTGGGTCAGCCCGTCCCACGGGTAGGAGACCCAGGTCATGAGGAGGGTCGGCGGCGGCGTCGGCAGCAGCTTGCCCGGGTCGTCGCCGGTGGCGCCGGGCGTACGGAACAGGTATTTGGTGACGATCCCGAAGTTGCCCCCGCCACCGCCGGTGTGCGCCCACCACAGCTCGCGGTGCGGGTCGTCCGGACGGGAGGTGGCCACGATGGTCCGGGCCCGGCCCGACCGGTCGACCACGACCACCTCCACCCCGTAGAGATGGTCGACGGAGAGCCCGAACTTGCGCGACAGCGGCCCGTACCCGCCGCCGACGATGTGGCCGCCGACGCCCACCGGCGGGCAGACGCCGGCCGGCACGGTGACCTTCCAGCCGAGGTAGAGCTGCTCGTACATCTGGCCGAGGGTGGCGCCGCACTCCACGACGAACGCCCGGTGCCGCCGGTCGTACCAGGTCTGGTTCATGGCCGACACGTCGACCAGCACCCGGAACGCGGAGTCCCCGACCAGGTTGTCCAGGCAGTGGCCGCCGCTGCGGACGGTGATGCGCTCGCCCCGGCCGACCGCCTGCTCGACCGCCGCGCGGACCTGCTCGGCGGTGTAGGTGAGGTGGACCGTCTCCGGGGACGAGATGAACCGGGGGTTGAAAGAGCGCAGCATGAGCTGCGCGTACCGCGGGTCGTCGCGGTGGATGACGACCTGCGGGTCGACCGCGGTGCCCGGGGCGCCGGCGGCCTGGGCGGGCGTGGCGCCCAGGCCGGCGAGGCCGACGGTGGCACCGGATATCGCGGCAGTCGAGCCGATGAGCTGCCGACGTGACATGACCATGGGTGCACCTACCATCTGCGGAGGTTCAGCCGATCCAAAGGCGACGATCGCTATTCGTGCCTATGGTTCGCGACAGCAGACGGGCGTGCATCTTTTCGATTGCCGTTTTGCCGATTGCCGATTTCTTTTACGTGGGAATCCCGTGGCCTCAGTCGCCGGCGACGGCCCGTTCGGTCGGTCGGACCGGGACCGGCGCCACGCCCCGCGACTGGGTTAGGACCCGCCACACCATGCCCGGGCGCATCAGGTGCGTCGGCGGGTCGACCAGGCCGGCCACCCGCATGAAGGTACGCGTCACCGCGCCGTCGCGGACCGCGGCGGCCTGGAGACGGGCCATGTACGCGTTGGCCATCCGGACCTTCGGCGGGCGGGGCCCGACCACCCCCGGGAAGCTCAGGTCCCCACCGGCGGAGATGTCCCAGGGCACGTCGACCACCCGGGCGGCGTCCCGGAAGAAGGCCGCCGGGCGGGGCACCGGACCGGCCCGTAGGTGCTCGCGCAGCGTCAGCGCCTCCAGCGCCGCCACCGTCATGCCCTGGCCGTACACCGGGTTGAAGCTGCACAGCGCGTCGCCGAGGACCAGGAGGCCGGCCGGGAAGCGGTCGAGACGCTCGTAGTGCCGGCGCACGCTGGCCGGGTAGCGGAACGAGACCGGGTCGTCCAGCGGTTCGGCGTCGCGGATGACATCGAAGATGTCCGGCACCGGGAGGGACCGGACGAAGTCCAGGAAGCCCCGCTCGTCCGCCGGGGGGTGGTCGCCAAGCACGCCGGTCAGCGACAGCACGCTCCGGCCGTCCTGGATCCGGGAGAAGAACGCCCCGCGAGGGTGCGAGGGGGTGGAGACCGGGTTGATCGACAGGTCGCCGTGCAGGATGCTCTCGTCGCGCAGCCGGTAGTGCCGGGTGGTGTACGCCAGGTCGATCGGGATGCGGGTCTCCGCCGGTCGCTGGTAGCCCAACTCGGCCAGCCAGACCGGCGTACGGGAACCCCGCCCGGTGGCGTCCACCACCAGATCGGCGTGGATCACCTCGTCGGAGGCGGCATCGCGCGGGCGCACCCGGACGCCGGTGACCCGGTCGCGGTCCTCGGTGGCGACCGGACCGACGATGTCGCAGCCGCCGCGCAGCCGGACCCCGGGCAGCGCGGCGACCGCGTCGCGCACCTGGGCCTCGAGCAGGGGCCGGGACGCCGAGACGCAGATCAGTCCGGTGCTCGCCCGGCGCAGCGGCCTGCCGTTGAAGAACCAGCGCAACTCGCCCAGGTCACCGGTGGGTACGCCGGCGGCGACCGCCCGCCCGGTGAAACCCGGGAACAGTGTCTCCAGGATCTGTTGGCCCCGGGCGAGCAGGCCGTGCACGTGCCGGCCCTGCGGCACGCCCCGGCGGGCGTCGCTGCCGGTCAACTCGTCCCGGTCGACGATGACCACCTCGTCGTATGCGTCGGCGAGCACCCGGGCGGCGAGCAGGCCCGCCATGCTCCCGCCCAGCACGACCGCCCGTGATCCCGGATCTACCGTCACGACTGCCTCCTCGGTGTCTCCTGGCGACGGGCCGGTGGTACGGCACGGCCGGACCGCCCCTGACCACCCGACGGTGGCACCCGCCGTACCGGCCACGCACCTTCCGGATTGCGCGTGCGCCGCCTGACCCGCCGGCCACCCGGCACCAGCACCGGACTGCGCATTCTCGGAGATCTCCCCGCGTCCGGCGAGCGGCCATCCTGGACGGACGGACACGGGGGAGGGGTCGTCGGAGGGAGACGGTATGAGACCGCCGGGCCTGCTACGGCGCTGGCCGCCGACCGCCTGGCCGGCGCCGGAGGTCAGCCGGAACGTCGAGGGCGACGGGCTCGACGGCTGGCGGGGCCTGCCCGGGGCGCAGCGACCACCCTGGCCCGACGAGGCGGAGCTGGCCGACGCGATGCGGCTCCTCGGCACCCTGCCGCCACTCGTCACGCCGGCCGAGGTCGACGAGCTGCGCGACCGGCTGGCCGTCGCCGCCGAGGGGCGCGCGTTCCTGCTACAGGGCGGCGACCCGGTGGAGTCCTTCGCCGACAACACCGAGGCGCGGCTGGTCGCCAACGCCGCGACCCTCGCCCAGATGGCCCTGGTCCTGGCGTACGGCGGCTCGATGCCGGTGGTCAGTGTCGCTCGGGCCGCCGGCGGGTACGCCCGCCCGGCGGCCACGCTGACGGACCGCACCGGACTGCCGAGCTGGTGGGGCGACCTGGTCAACGGCCGCGCGCCGGTGCGGGAAGCCCGTGTCCCCGACCCACGCCGGCTCATCCTGGCGTACGCCAACGCGGCCGGCGCCATGAACGTACTGCGCGCCCACCTCACCGGCGACCTGGCCGACCTCCAGTCGGTGCACCGCTGGCAGCAGGGCCTGCTGGACGGCGCCGATCCGGCCACGCCGCACCTCGACGCCGCCCGGCAGATCGGCCGCGCCATGGCGTTCCTGCGGGCGTCCGGGGTGCCGGACGCCGCGGCGCGCCCGCACGCCCGCCTCTACAGCTCGCACGACGCCCTGGTGCTGGAGTACGAGCGGCCGCTGATCCGGGCCGCCCGGGGCGGCAGGTACGGTCTCTCCGGTCACCTGCTGGGCCTCGGCGAGCAGGTCCGCCGCCTCGACGGCGCGCACGTGGACCTCGTCGCCCGGATCGCCAACCCGGTGACGGTGACCCTGGGGCCGGACACCCTGCCCGAGTCGGCCGTCGAACTTTGCGAACGGCTCAACCCGGACAACGTCGCCGGCCGGCTCACCCTCACCTGCCGGCTCGGCTCCGGCCGGGTCGAGGAGAGCCTCCCCCCGATCGTGGAGAAGATGACCGCTGCCGGGCACCGGGTGCTCTGGCAGTGCGATCCGATGGCGGCCCCCGGTACACCGTTCAGCCGCGTCCTCGACAGCGTGCGCGGCTACTTCGCGGTGCACCGGGCCCTGGGCACCCACCCGGGCGGGCTCCGCGTGGCGCTCGACGGCGATCGGCCGGGCGCGGCAGCCGGCGGCCGGGGACTCGGCCGGGACCGAGCGCTCGACCTGGCGTACCAGGTCGCGGAGCTGCTGGCCGGCTGAGCCAGGCCGGTAGCTCAGCCGACCAGCGACTCCCGCACCACCCGCAGCAGCTCGTCGCGGTGCTCACGCAGGTAGAAGTGGCCGCCGTCGAAGAGGCGCAGCCGGAACGGACCGGTCGTGTGCCGCTGCCAGGCAGTCAGCGCCCGCGGCGACGCCTCGGGATCGTCCCGGCCGCCCAGCGCGGTGACCGGGCAGTCCAGCAGCGGGCCGGGGCGGTGCACGTGCCCGTCGTTGACGGCGAAGTCGGCCCGCAGCACCGGCAGGACCAGCCGCATCAGCCGGGCGTCGGCGAGCACCTGTGCCGGGGTGCCGCCGATCTGCCGGACCCGGTCGATCAACTGGTCGTCGGGGAGCAGGTGCGCGCGCGGCCACGGCCGGGGAAGGTGCGGTGCCGGCCGGGCGGAGACGAACAGGTGGGCCGGCGCCCGGCGACGCCGCGCGGCCAGCCGGCGCGCGAACTCGAACGCGACGAGGGCGCCCATGCTGTGCCCGAAGAGCGCGAACGGCTCGTCCAGCAGCCCGCCGAGGCTCGCCTCGACGGCGGAGACGAGGGTCCGTACGTCCTGGAAGGGCCGCTGCCCGAAGCGTGCCTCCCGGCCGGGTAGCTGGACCGCGCAGACCTCGATGTCCGGCCCGGTTCCCGCCGGCCAGGAGGCGAAGACCGAGGCGCCCCCGCCGGCGTACGGGAAGCAGACGAGCCGCAGCGCGGCCCCGGGGAGCGGCCGGGGACGGACCAGGCCCACCTCCCGCGCCGCGCCCGCGGCGGCGTCCGCGCCAGCCGTCACGGCGTCTCCACCCGCAGGTGGCCGGGGAGCGGCGGCACGTCAGAGAGGTCGCACTCGAGGCGCACCCGCTCGCCGTCGCGGCCGATCTCCCGGAACCGGTTCATCCGGTAGGTGACGTGCATCATCCGGTTACGGCCGTTCGGCACGAACTCGGCGAGCAGCCGTACGCCCGAGTCGCGGGCCAGGCGGCGCAGGAACGTGATGACCACGCCGCCCACTCCCCGGGACATCACCCGGCAGGACATCAGCAGCAACTTGATCGTCCACGCCGAACCCTCCTGCTCGATCAGGGTGAGCCCGATGGTGCCGTACGGGCCGAACCGGTCGGACAGCCGCGCCACGTAGAGCCGGTGCCGGGGCGAGGTGCGGAACGCGTCGAGCTGCGCCCGCGAGTAGGTGTAGCCGGTGGTGTTGAGCTGGTGCGTACGGACGGTCAGCTCCTCGGCCCGCAGCAGGTCGTCCGGCCCGGCCTCGGCGATCGTCAGGTGCATCCCCAGGCTGGCCAGGAACTCCTCGGTCGGCCCGTCGAAGCGGCTCTCCACCTGCTGGCGTGCCAGGTCGGCCCGGTACATCTCGCGGCGCTGGCGGGCGTCCGCGGTGACCACCTCGGGGGTCAGCTCGGGGCGGTCGGCGAGGGTGGCCGCCTCCGCCGCGTCGATGCAGCGAACCTCGGGCAGCATGTGACCGACCTCGGCCCGCTCGAAGTCGTCGTCGTCGACGAAGGCCAGCGCGTCCAGGCCGATGTTGAGCGCCTCGGCGACGGCCCGCACGGAGGTCGACTTGGCGCCCCAGCCGATCTGGGGATGCAGGAAGTACTCGGCCACGCCCAGCCGGCGCAGCGCCGCCAGCGCGGCGTCCGGGTCGTTGCGGCTGGCCACGGAGTGCAGGACGCCGCGTTCGTCGAGCACCCGCAGCACCTCGGCGACGCCCGGGCGCAACCGCACCTCGCCGTCCTCGAGCAGCACGCCGTCCCAGAGCGTGTGGTCGAGGTCCCAGACGACACACTTGATCATTCCGCCGGCCGGCGCCTCCGCTTGCGACCGTGCGTCCTCAGCGTTCATCGGATCAGTCCCTCCGCACCCTGGCGGGGCTGCGCGTCACCCGCCGACCGGGGCCGTAGCTGGTACGCCGACTCCGCGATGGTGATCTGCTGGAGCTGCGTGCTGCCCTCGATGATTTCCATGACCTTCGCGTCGCGCAGGTACCGCTGCACCGGATACGCGTCGCCGATGCCGCGCGAGCCGTGGATCTGCACCGCGTCGTCGGCCGCGCGCACGGCGGCGGTGGAGGCGAAGTACTTGGCCAGCCAGGTCGCGTGCACCGAGGCCGGGTCGCCGCTCTCGCGCAGCCAGCCGGCCTGCTGGCAGAGCAGCCGGGCCGCGCTGGTCCCGGTCACCATGTCGGCCAGCATGCGTTGCACGAGCTGGTGGCGACGCAGCGGCTGGCCGAACTGTTCCCGGGTGTCCGCGTAGGCCAGGGACGCCCGCACGCACGCCTCCGCCAGCCCGACGCAGCCCCACGCGACGCTGTAGCGCCCCAGTTCCAGGGCGCTCGCGGCCACCGCGGACAGCCCGAAACCCGGCCGCCCCACGAGGTTCTCCGCCGGGACGCGGCAGTCCTCCAGCCGCAGCTCGGCGAGCATCGAGGCGCGGGTGCCGAGCGCGCCGGTCTGCGGCACCACCGTCAGCCCGCTGCGCTGCCGCTCCACGAGGAAGGCCGCCGGCCGGCCGGCCAACCGGGCGAAGACCAGGAAGAGGTCGGCGTACTGGCCGAAGGTGATCCAGTGCTTGTGCCCGTCCAGCGCGTACCCTCCGGGCACCGACCGGGCCTCGGCGGACAGCCCCGCCAGGTCGCTGCCCGCGCCGGGCTCGGTCACCGCGAACGCGCCCAGGCACGCCCCCCGGGCCAGCTCCGGCAGCCAGCGGGCGCGCTGCTCCGGGCGGCCCCACCGCAGCAGTGCGTACGACACCATGCCGTGCACGGTGAGCAGGCTGCGCACGGAGGAACAGGCCCGGCCGACCTCCTCGTGCAGCAGCCCGAAGCTGATCGCGTCGAGCCCGGCGCCGCCGTACTCGGCGGGGATCACCGCACCGAGGTGCCCCGCCTCCGCGAGGCGGTGCACGACGGCGCGGGGCAACTCCTGCGCGCGGTCCCAGCCGCCGGCGTACGGCACCAGGTCGTCGTCGGCGAACGCCGCGAACCGCTCCCACGCCCGTTGCTGGTCGGCGGTGAGCTGGACCCTCATCCGCGTACCGTCGCAGTCCGACGCCCGACCAACGCCACGATGGCGTCGATGCTGCTGAAGTTCTCCAGTTCCAGGTCCTCGTCCGCCACCGGGCAGTCCAGCTCGCTCTCGACGAACAGCACGAGCTGCATGACGAACAGCGAGTTGACGTCCCCGGCGGCGAAGATGTTCTCGTCGTCGGCGATCTCCCGGTCCCGGACGTACCGGGCGAGGAACGCGCGGACCTGCCGTCGAATGTTCTCCATCATCCTCGCCTCTCCGCTGGCGCCGGCCGGTCGCCGGCACCGGCGTAGGAGTAGAAGCCCGCACCGCTCTTGCGGCCGTGCAGGCCGGCCTGCACCATCCGGCGCAGCAGCGGGCAGGGTCGGTACTTGCTGTCGGCGAACGCCTCGTGCAGCCCCTCGATGGACTGGACGATGGTGTCCAGGCCGATCAGGTCGGCGGTCTCCAACGGGCCCATCCGGTGCCCGAAGCAGCCACGGAAGAGCCGGTCGATCTCCGCGGCGTCGGCGACCCGCTCCTGGAGCAGGAAGGCCGCCTCGTTGATCGTCAGCATGAGCACCCGGTTGCTGACGAAGCCCGGCGAGTCGGCCACCACCACGGCCTCCTTGCCCAGCCGCTCCAGCAGGGAGCGACCGCGAGCGACGGTCTCGTCGCTGGTGTGGTGCCCCCGGATCACCTCGACCATGGGTCGCAGCGGCACCGGGTTCATGAAGTGCATGCCCAGCACCGCCTGCGGCCGGCGGGTCAGGCCACCGAGAGCCGTGATCGCGATGACGGAGGTGTTCGCCGCCAGCACCGTGTCCGGCCGGCACACCTCGTCCAGCCGCTCGTACACCGGCTGTTTGACGGCCCAGTCCTCGGTGACGTTCTCGATGACGAAGTCGACCTCGGCGAGGGCGTCCAGGTCGGTGTGCCAGCTGATCCGCTCCAGCACCGCCGTCCGGTTCCCGCCGGTTCCCGCGAGCAGCCGCCGCAGGCGTACCCCGTCCCCGATCTCCCGCCGGGCCCGGTCCAGGATCTCGGTGCTCAGGTCCACCAGCACCACCGACAGCCCGGCCTCCGCCAGGGCCTGCGACACCCCGGTTCCCATCACGCCGGCGCCCACCACGCCGACCGTCTCGATGTCACCCATCGGTCATCCTCCTCGGCTCTCGGTCAGTACGGCCGGGCCGGCCGGCGCCGGCTCCCGGCGGAGCACGTCGGCCAACTCGGCGACGGTGCGCGCCTCGAACAGCACGCTCAGCGGCACGCTCAGCCCCAGCTCGCGGCCGATCCGGTTGACCATCTCCAGCCCGAGCAGGGAGTGCCCGCCCAGCTCGAAGAAGTCGTCGTCGACCCCGACCTGCTCCACGCCGAGCAGGTCGTGCCAGATGTCGACAAGGCGCGCCTCCACCGCGTCGCCGGGCGCCCGGTACGGCGTGCCCAGCGCCGGTCGGGGGTGCGCCGGTGGCCGCTGCGCCACCGCCTCGGCCCCCCGGCGACCGGCGATGTCGGCGAACACCGCGTCGAGGTCCTTGGCCACCACCGCCACCTGCGGGCCGACGTCGGCGGCGAGCAGCCGGCGGAAGGCGTCGGCGCCCTCGGCAGGCCGCAGGCCGGTGGCGAGGTGCGCGCCGAGCAGCCCCGCGCCCCCGACCGTCGGGGGGCCCGGGAGCCGGAACCCGCCGATCTCCGGGCCGCTGCCGGTACGGGCGGCGTCCAAGGTCCGCCGCAGGTCGGCGACCCGCTTCAGGACGAAGTCGTCGATCCGCACGAGCACCCGCCCGGCAGCGTCGTAGAGGGTGATCTGGGCGGTGGACGTCTCCCGGTCCGGCCGGTCGTCCTCCCGGTACACGTGGTGGCTGAACACGCGCCGGGGCAGGGGTCGCCAGCACCGCAGCCGCCCGTACGAGATCGGGATGCGGAACGTCTCGGCCAGGTGGGTTCCCACGAAGCCGGCGGCCAGGTCCATCAGCGACGGGTGCAGCTGCATCCGGACGAGGTCGTCGGCGTACCGGTCGGGCAGGACCAGCTCGGCCAGCGCCTCCCGCTCGCCCTGCCACACCCGGTGCAGGCACCGGGAGCGCCCGCCGAAGCCCATCAGCTCGACCGGCTCGGGCCGGCCGAGGTCCCGCAGCCGGCCGTCGGCGATGAGCCGCTCGACGGGCCGGTCCGGTGGCGGGTCGTCGGTCAGCGCCGCCACCTGGCCGGTGGCGTGCACCTGCCAGGTCGGCCCGTGCGCGGTCCCCGCCCGTGGGTGCGGGCTGGCCACGGTGAACCCGACCGGCTCGCCCGCCCCGTCGAGGACCACCCGCAGCTCCCGCCGGCCCGCCCGGCCCAGCACGGCCGGGGTGTGGAACCGCACGTCCGACAGGACGACCGGGCCCGCACCGGCGAAGTCGGCGTACGCCGCGCGTGCCAGCTCCAGGTGGCCGGTACCGGGCACCACCGCGTCGCCGAGCATCCGGTGCTCGTCCACCAGCCAGGAGTCGGTGGCGTCCACGGTCGCCTCGTACACGGCGTGCCCGTCGGCGGGCTCGCCACGGGTGTGCAGCAGCGGATGGTCCACCGGCCGCGTCGGCCCGGCGACCGGCTCGGTGCCGGCGAGGTGCCGCTGCGCCATCCCGACCTCCTGCCAGGCGTCCCAGTTGACCGACACGACCTTGGGTCCGGGCCGGTCGGCGGCGTGCTGGGCGAGGGCGTCGAGGAAGGCGTTCGCGGCCACGTAGTCGACCTGCCCGATCCCGCCGCTCAGCGACAGCGTGGAGGAGCACAGCACCACCGTGCGGGCACCGATGCGCCGGGCCAGGTCCACCACGGCGAGCCCACCCCGCAGCTTGGGCGCCAGCACCCGGGCCGCGACAGCCGGCTCCTTGAGCTGGAGCAGGCCACCACCGGCCACCCCGGCGGCGTGCACCACCGTGTGCACCGGGCCGAGCGCGGCGACCGCGCGTCGTGCCGCCTCCTGGAGCTGGCCCGGGTCGGTGACGTCGGCGGTCAGCACCGCCACCCGGGCGCCGAGGCGCTCCAGCTCGCGGACGGCCCGG
This sequence comes from Micromonospora echinofusca, assembly GCF_900091445.1. Lineage (NCBI taxonomy): Bacteria > Bacillati > Actinomycetota > Actinomycetes > Micromonosporales > Micromonosporaceae > Micromonospora > Micromonospora echinofusca. The sequence continues at coordinate 6,686,850 of NZ_LT607733.1, read as the reverse complement.
ATCCGCTCGGCCGTCGCGTCCGTGGGGCGGCTGGCCAGCCACTCGTCCCACCGCTGCCGGGGCGGCAGCGCGGTACGGGACAGCAGGGCCAGGCCGGCGTTCTCGGTCCGGGCCAGTTCACGGGCGATGGACAGGCCGATCCCACCCAGCCCGCCGGTCACCAGGTAGCCGCCGCCGGGGGCGCGGTCGGGTGCCGGGGGCAGCGGCACCGTCGGGTAGGTCGGGCCGAAACGGTGCCGCCCGCGCAGGACGACGGTGGTCGGGCCGGCCGGGTCGCACAGTTCCTCGTGGAGCGTGGCGGCGACCTCCGCCGGCTCGCCGCCGGCCAGGGTGACGTCGAGCGCGCGGCACCGCAGGTGCGGATGTTCCAGCGGAAGCACCAGGCACACGCCGAGCGCCGTCGCGGCCAGCGGCGACCCGGTCTCCGTGCCGGTCACCCGGCGCAGGTCGGCGGTGACCACGGTGAGGTCCACCAGTTCGTCGCCGGGACGGCCGGCGAGCGCCCGGGCGAGCGGGAGCAGGCTGCCGAAACCCCGCTCGGTGGCGTCCCGTTCGCCGGTGTCCGGGCCGATGCCGACCGTCCACAGGTGCACGATCCGGTCCGGCCGCCGACCGGTCCGGGCCAGCTCGGCGAGGAGTTCCGGATAGTCCCCGTCCGCCGCCGGCATCGCGTACCGGTCGTCGGCGATCCGCCGCAGCCGGGGGCCGTCGTGGTCGGCGCGCCGCACCACGGTCACCGAGTCGGCGGCCGGCGCCACCCGGGCGGCGAGGGCCGCGCCGAGACCCTCGTCGTCGACGAGGAGCAGCCAGTGCCCGGTGCTCGTCGCGGCGTCGCGCCTCGCGCGTGGCGGCAGCATCCGCCAGGCCGGCACCTGGAAGAAGTCCGCCACGTCGCGGCGGCGGGTCAGCGCGGGCGTCGCCTGATGGGGCCGCGACCCGGCCGGCACCGCCGCCCAGTGCCGCCGGCGCTGGAAGGGATACGTGGGCAGCGGCACCCGGCGTGGCGGACGGGCCGCCGGGACGGGTGGGGTAAGCGCCACCCCCGCCGACCAGAGCCGGCCGGCGGCCCGCAGGAAGTGGGCGGGCTCGGAGTCCCGGTCGAAGACGCCCGGCAGGCTCGACACCGTCGGCGCGGGCACCGGGGTGGCTGCGGGGCGCGCCTGCGCGGCGAGGCTGCCCAGGGCCTGCCCCGGGCCCAGCTCGACGAGCATCCGGTCGGGATCCCGGCACAGCTCGGCGACACCGTCGGCGAACCGGACGGGCCGGCGCAGGTGGGCCACCCAGAATTCCGGGTCGGTGGCCTCGTCGCCGGTGACCCAGGTGCCGGTCACGTTGGACACGTACGGCACGGTCGGTGGGCGCCGGGCCACCGAGGCGACCAGGTCGCCGAACTCCTCGGCGACCGGATCCATCAGTGGGGTGTGGAAGGCGTGGCTGGTGGGCAGCCGCCGCACGGCCCGGCCAGCGGCGAGCAGGCGCCGCTCGACCTCGGCCACCGCGTCCGGCGCGCCGGCCAGCACGCACAGGGTCGGACCGTTGACCGCCGCCACGTGCACCCCGGGCACCAGGTCGGCCACGACCTCGGTCTCGGCGGCCGGTACGGCGAGCATCGCACCGACCGGCAGCCGGTCGATGAGCTGCGCCCGGCGCACCACGAGGCCCAACGCGTCGGGCAGCGTGAACACGCCGGCCAGGCAGGCCGCCACGTACTCGCCGAGGCTGTAGCCGATCAACACGGCGGGCTGTACGCCGTGGGCGGCCCACAGGCGGGCCAGCGCGTAGCCGACGACGAAGGCGGCCGGCTGGGCGTAGCGGGTGCGGTGCAGCGGGTCCGGTTCCCCGCCGCCCCCGGGTGCGCCGCGCCCCAGCAGCCGCCGCAGGTCCGCCGGGCCGGCCGCCGGCGCGCCCGACGTGGGGTGCAGCAGGGCCCGAACGTCCCGGCCGAGCAGCGGCGCGAGCAACTCGGCGCACTCGTCGACGGCGGAGCGGTAGGCCGGCTGGGTGCGATACAGCTCGTACCCGAGCCCTCGGCGCTGGTCGCCCACCCCCGGTACCAGGAACGCGACGTCCGGCCGGGCGTCGCCTGGCGCGCCGGTGACCACCCGGCGCGGATCGCGGGCGGTGAGCGCGGCGGCGGCCTCCGCCGGGTCGGCGGCGACCACGACCCGCCGGTGGCCGAAGGGATGCCGTCCCTGCCAGAGGGTGTGCGCCACCGCCGCGAGGTCCGTCTCGGCACGCTCGGCGAGGTACGCGGCGAGCGCGTCGGTCCGCTCCTCCAACGCCGGGGCGCTGCGGGCGGAGAGCGTGAGCAGCCGGGGGCCCGGCGGAGCCGGTGACGGCGGCGGGGCCGCCGGCGCCTCCTCCAGCACCACATGGGCACCGGTGCCGCCCATGCCGAAGGAGCTGACCCCGGCCCGGCGGGGATGGTCGCGCCGGGGGAAGGCGGTCAGCCGGGTGCTCACCACGAAGGGGGTCGCCCCGAAGTCGATGGCACGGTTCGGCCGTTCGTGGTGCAGGCTGGGCGGGATCTGCCCGTGCCGCAGCGCCTGCACCGCCTTGATCAGTCCGGCGACGCCGGCCGCCGCATGGGTGTGCCCGATGTTGGTCTTGACCGAGCCGATCGCGCAGCCGTCCGCGCCGGCCGGGCCGAACACCCGGGTCAGCGCCTCGACCTCGATCGGGTCGCCCAGGCGGGTGGCGCTGCCGTGCGCCTCGACGTAGCCGACCGTCGCCGGGTCCACCTCGGCCGCCGCGTACGCGGCGGCGATCACCCGGGCCTGCCCCGCCACGCCGGGGGCCGTGAAGCCGGCACGCTCGCCGCCGTCGTTGCCGATGGCCGAGCCGCGGATCACCGCGTACACGGTGTCGCCGTCGGCGAGCGCGTCCTCCAGCCGCTTGAGCACCACGACACCGACACCGTTGCCGGGCACGGTGCCCTCGGCGGCGTCGTCGAAGGCCCGGCAGTGCCCGTCGGAGGAGAAGATCCCGCCCGGCTGGTACGGGTAACCCACCACCTGCTCGGCGCGGACGGTGGCGCCACCGGCCAGCGCCAGGTCGCAGGAGCCGGCGAGCAGCGCCTGCGCGGCCTGGTGCACCGCCACCAGCGAGGTCGAGCACGCGGTCTGGACGGTCACCGCCGGTCCGGTCAGGTTCAGCTTGTACGCCAGCCGGGTCGCCACGTAGTCCTTCTCGTTGGCGATGTTGCGGGCGAACTGCTCCGCCACGTCGTCCGTCGGTGGCAGCAGCGGCAGGTAGGAGTTGTAGTAGGTACCGGCGTAGACGCCCACCGGCCCGTCGACCCGGTCCGGGTCGTAGCCGGCGTCCTCCAGGGCAGTCCAGGCGCACTCCAGCAGGACCCGCTGCTGCGGATCCATGAGGTCCGCCTCCTTCGGGTTGATGCCGAAGAACTCGGCGTCGAACCGGTCGCTGTCCGGCAGCACCGCCTGCGCCCGGACGTACCCGGGGTCGGCGAGCGCCTGGTCGGGCACCCCGGCGTCGGCCAGCTCCGCCGCGTCGAAGTGGCTGATCGACTCGACGCCGTCGCGCAGGTTGCGCCAGAACTGCTCCGGGTTGTCGGCGCCCGGGAAGCGGCAGGCCATCCCGATGATCGCGATCTCCAGGCCGGTCGCCATCAGCCGGCCTCCCCTGCCGGTGCGGCGGCGCCGTGGCCGCGCCGCTGGCGCAGCAGCCGGTCGCGGCCGTCGTGCCGCCGGCGCTGCTCGGCGACCGGCGGCGGGTCGGCCCCGCCGTCCCCGCTCAGGTGCGTGGCGAGCCCGCGTACGGTCGGGTGCATCAGCAGCACCGGCACGGGCACCTCCCGGCCCAGCTCGACGCGGAGCCGCTCGGCGACCTGGGCGAGCCGCAGCGAGTCGCCGCCGAGGTCGAAGAAGTTCTCGGTGGCGCCGGGCCGGTCGGTTCCGAGCACGGCGGCCCAGATCGCGGCGATCCGGCGCTCCAGGTCGGTGCCCGTGGCCACCGCCGGCCCGCGCCCGGCCGGGGTGTGCCGCTCGGTGAGCCGCAGCCGCTGCACCTTGCCGACGGCGTTGCGGGGCAGGGAGGCCACCACGAAGACGCGGCCGGGAACCTTGTGTGCGATCAGCCGCCGCGCGGCGAACTCCCGCACCTCCTGCTCGCGTACGCTCGCCCCGGCACGGGGCACCACCGCCACCGCCACGTCCTCCCCCAGCGTCGGATGGGGCAGGGCGAAGGCAGCGGCCTCGGCGAGATCGGGATGCCCGGCGAGGGCCTGGTCCACCTCGGCGGGCGACACCTTCGAGCCGCCCCGGTTGATGATCTCCTTGACCCGGCCGACCACGTACAGGTAGCCGTCCTCGTCGAGGTGGCCGTAGTCGCCGGTACGCAGCCAGCCGTCCGCGAACGCCGTGGCGTTGGCCGCCGGGTCGTCGGCGTACCCGGCGGTGACGTTGGCGCCGCGGATCGCTATCTCGCCGGGGGTGCCCACCGGCACCGGACGACCCGCCGGGTCGAGCACCCGGACCGGCTCGCCCACCGGCAGCCCGACCGACCCGCGCCGGCGCTCGCCCGGGGGCAGCGGGTTGCAGGTCACCAGGGAGGCCGCCTCGGTCATCCCGTACCCCTCGACCACCGGCGCGGCGAACAGCCCTTCCAGCTGGTCCAGCACGGTGTCCGGCAGGGGGGCGGAGGCCGAGCGGACGAAGCGCAGCCGGGCGGCCGGCCGCCGACCGGTGCTCGCGGCGGCGTCCAGCACCGCCCGGTGCATGGCGGGGACGGCCGTGTACCAGGTGGGCGAGAACTCGTCGAGCTGGTCGAAGAACGCGGCGGCGTCGAAGCCGGGCGGGCAGACCACCGACGCCCCCCGGACGAGGCTGGCGAGCAGGGTGCTGGTCAGGCCGTGCGCGTGGAACAGCGGCATCACGTTCAGGCAGCGGTCGGTCGGCGCCAGCCGCAACGCCCCGGCCGTGTTGCGGGCCGCCGTGAGCAGGTTGGTGTGGGTGAGCGGCACCATCCGGGGCCGGGCGATCGTGCCGGAGGTGAACAGCAGCAGGGCGACGTCGTCCGGGTGTCCGGGCCGGTCGGCCGCCGGCCGGTCGACGGCCTGCCCGACCAGCGTCCCGACGCCCGCCGGCTCGCCCGGACGGGTCACCAGTTCCAGGGTCCGGACCCCCAGTTCGCGTGCCGCGGCGGTGGCGGCGGTGCCGGCCGCGCCGGCCGGCACCACCACCGCGCGGGCGGCGGTGCGGTGGAGGTAGTCGGCGAACTCCTCCGCCGAGTGCGCCGGGTTGAGCGGCACGCACCGGGCCTGCCCGGCGACGGCGAGGAAGGTGGTGGCCAGGGCGGGCCCCGAGGGCAGGGCCAGCGCCACCGCGTCCGCCGGGCCGACACCCAGCTCGCGCAACCGTTCGCCGGTGGCCCGCACCTGCTGGGCGAGGGCGGCGAAGGACAGGTCGGGTCGGCCGGGGGCGCACAGGGCCACCCCGTCCGGGCGCTCCTTGGCCAGGCTCACGACCAGTTCCCGCAGGTGGTGCGATGGGGTCAGCCGCACAGCGCGTCCTCCAGACTGTAGAGGCCAGGGGCGGCCCGGCCGGCGAATCGGACTGCCGCGAGCACGCCGGGGACGAAGGCCGACCGCTCGTTGACCCGGTGTGCGAGTTCGATCTGTTCCCCCGCGCCGCCGGCGAGCAGCCGGTGCTCGCTGACGGCGTCACCGAACCGCAGCGAGGAGATCGGCGGGGCGGCCCTGGTGGCGCCCCAGGCCCGGGCCAGGGCCGACGCGGTCGCGCTGGGGGCGTCCACCTTGCGGGCATGGTGCACGTCCACGACGGCGGCGTCCCACCTGTCGTCCAAGGTCTGGGCGAGTTCGCCGACGAAGCGGCGCAGCAGCGCCATGACCGCACTGAAGTTCGCCGCCTGAAGGACGGGCCGTCGCCGTGCCACCCGGCGCAGTAGCGCCTGGTCCGTCCCGGTGAGGCCGCTCGTACCGACGACGAGCGCGCACGGGGTGTCCTCGGCGGCCCGCAGCAGCCGGACGGTGCCGGCCCGGTGGGTGAAGTCGACCACCACGGCGGGCGCGGCGGGTAGCGCGGCGAGCGAGGTGAACACGCCGTCGGCCGGCGGTGCCGCCGGGTCGCGCAGGCAGAGCCGGCCGGCCAGGGCCAGGTCGGTGGTGTCCCGGACGGCCCCGGCGAGCAGGTTCGCCATCCGGCCGTTGCGTCCGCACACGACGGTGGGCAGGGCCATCTCAGCTCCGCCCCGCCAGCAGGCCCATCCGGCGCGCCAGCTCACCCTCGACCATCCGCCGCCCACCGAACGCGGCCTGGACCGCCACCCGCCAGGCGGGGTCCGCGGCGGCGCCGCCCGGCACGCCCAACCCGGTGGCGAAGTCGGCGGCGACCTGCGCGGTGCGGTGGGTGAGGGTGGCGCAGGCGGTGAGCACCGCCACGACGGCGGTGCCGCCGGCCTCCCCGCCGCGCAGCCGGGGCCCGAAGCGGGCGGCGGAGGACAACAGCGCCAACTCGATGTCCAGCCGGGTCAGCTCGTGGGCGAGGTACTGCGAGGCGGCGAGCACCCCGACGGCCGGGTCGGCCAGTTCCCGCCGCAGCTGCGCCACCGTCGCCGCGGCGTGCGCCGCGGCGACCGGGGCGTACGCCCAGGCGTAGGCGTCGACGACGGCCAGCAGCGGGCCCGTCGGGTGCCAGGAGACCGGCCCGGACACCAGCGCCGGGTCGACGGTCACGCCGGTCAGTTCGGCCCAGCCCCACCCGTCGGGGCCGGTGATCCGCACGCCCGGCTCGTCGTGCCGGAGAAGGCACAGCCGCGGGCCGTCCGCCGCCTCGGCGACGAGCAGCGCGGCCCCGGCCGGGCTGCCGTAGCGGTAGCGACCGTCGAGGACGAACCCGGCCGGGCCGGACCGGGCCCGGACCCCGGGCACGGGAAGGGCCAGCGTGGCGTCCGGGGTGAACAGGGCGAGGGCGCAGGGCAGATCGCCGGCGCGGACCGCGGCCACGGTCGGGTGTACGGCCCCGGCGAGGAGGTCCAGCAGCGGCCGCACCCCGCAGGCGTGTTCGAGCACCGCGAGGGCGTCCGGCAGGCCGACCCGCGGGCCGGCGGCGAGCACCGCCTCGGACACCTCCGCAGCCGGTGCGCCGACCGGCGCCAGCTCGGCCAGCAGGCGGCGGAGGGTGTCGCCGCGGGAGCTGCCGGCGAGGGTGGGGGCGTTCACGTCCGGTCCTGCCCGTCGACGACGCCGGCCGACCGGATGAGCCCGACGATCCCGTCCACCTGGGACAGTGCCTCGGCGTCGCGTTCCGGGTCGACCACCACGTGGAACTGCCGGTCCAGGGCCTCGATGAGGTTGATGTACGCGATCGAGTTGACCCCGGCCACGTCCAGCGACCCGCCGCAGCCGCGCAGGTCGTCCACCGACACCGCCCGCCCGGTGGCCAGGACGACCAGCGACTCCACCTGTTCCCGCAGCCCGGGATCGCCGGTCCGCACGTCCATTCCGGTCATCCTGTCCTCCTTCACGCTCACGACCGGATCCCGTGGTCCGGTCGGTCCGCCGATTCGGCGACGACGGCGCGCAGGTCGGTGAGGCGCACCTTCCCCGTCGACGAGCGCGGGATCTCCGTCACGAAACTGATCCGCTGCGGCACCTTGTACGCGGCCAGCCGGTCCCGGCACCCGGCGACCAGCCCCGCGCGGCCGAGCGGCGGGCGGCCCACCACCGCCAGGTGCAGCAGCACCTGGTCGTCCGCGCCGGTGTCGGCGAAGACCACCGCGTCCCGCACCCCGTCGAGTTCCCGGACCGCCTCCTCGATCTCGCGGGGATCCACCTTGCGGCCGGCCAGGTTGATCGGCCCGGCCAACCGTCCGGTGATGAACAGCCGCCCCTCCTCGACGTGGCCGAGGTCGCCGGTGGCGTAGTAGCCCTCCGCGTCGATGCGGCTCTCCAGCAGGCCGGGAGCGTTGAGGTAGCGGCTGGCCATCGAGCTGGTGCGCAGGTGCACCTCCGACCGCCCGGCCGAACGGGAGCGGGTGCGCAGCACCACCCCGGGCAGCGGCGTGCCCAGACCCTGCCGGTACGCGGGGTCCCGCTCGAAGGTGCAGGGGCCCGCCTCGGCGACGCCGTAGTAGTCGGCGATCCGTACCCCGTACTGCTTCTCGAAGCGGGCGCGTACCCCCGTGGGAAGCTCCGCCCCGGCCGAGACGGCCACGTCGAGGCCGGCGAAGCGGGCCGCGGCGAGTTCGGCGTCCGCCAGCATCCGGTAGACGAACGGGAAGGCGACCAGCCGGGTGGCACGTGAGTCGGCCAGCGCCCGGACGATCCTCGCCGAGGTGGGCAGTCCCGGATGCACGGCCAGCTCGGCGCCGACCAGGAAGCTCGACAGCAGCGACGTGTTGAACGCCAGCCCGTTGGTGAAGGCGGCGAGGCACAGGATCCGGTCCGCCGCGTCGAGCCCGGTGCCGGCGACCCAGTTGCGGGCCGCGCTGTGCACCGCGAACCCGGAGAACTCCAGGCACTTGGGCACGCCGGTGGTGCCGGAGGTGAACCGGCAGACGGCGGTGTCCGGGAGCAGGGCCGGCACGTCCCCGTCGGCGGGCACGGTGACCAGCGCGTGCGTGCTGCCTTCGAGCGGCACCGCCGAGCTGGGCGCCAGCGGGAACTCCGCCGCCGACCCGGCCTCCACCAGGTAGGCGGTGACCCCGCAGCCGGACCGGATGGCGGTCAGCTCACGTTCGCCGAACGCCCGGTCGATCAGCACCGGCACCCGGCCGCTGAACACGACCGCGAAGTAGGACAGCAGGTAGTCGACGCTGTTGTGGGCGTACACCGCCACGCGGTCGGGGTCCGGGCCGGCGCGCCCGGCGAGGGCGTCGTCGAGGACGGCGGCCAGCCGCGACGACTGGTCGGCCACCTCCCGGTAGGTGAGTACCGCGGCGCCCTGCCTCAGCGCCGGCCGGTCGGCGAAGCGGGCACACGCCGCTCGGACGGTGACGTCGAGCCGGTGCTCAGACATGGCCGGCCGCCGATGCGGTGCCGACCGGTGCGGCCGTCGGGCGCGGGGTGCCGGCCAGTTCGGCCCGGCACGCGAAGCTGTGGTTGGCGAGGGTCAGCATCGTGGTCTGGCTACCGCCGGCCATCCGCAGCCCGCGCAACTGGGCGAGGTCACGCAGGGACGGGCTGCCCCACATGTAGCCGGCGCCGCCTTCCAGGTCGCAGCAGAGCGTCGCCAGCGCGCTGGCCCGCTCGACGCAGAACCACTTCAGCTCGGCCACCTCCGGCACCGCCGGGGCCGGCCCGTCGACCCGGTCCAGCAGGTCGACCAGGCCGGCCGCCATGAGTTCCAGGTCGGCCCGCGCGGCGGCCAGCGCGTGCGCGTTGACCGGCCAGGCCGACAGCGCCCGTCCGCCGAGGCTGCGCCGGGTGGTGTGCCGGCCGATGTGGTCGAGCAGCCGCCGGTGGATCAGGTACGCGTCGGCCGCGATCAGGTAGCGCATCCGCGTCATCACCCGGTTCCAGCGCAGAAGCTGGGCGACGCCGCCCCGGGACAACACGTGCGCCGCCGGAACCCGGACGTCGGCGAAGTCGATCCGGGCCGAGTCCACCGACCGGGTGCCGAGCTTGTCGTACACCGTGCCGACCCGCACGCCCGGCCGGTCCTTCTCCACCAGCACGAGGGCCGGCGTGTCGTCCAGCCGGACGGTGACGAAGCAGAGCCCGGCGATCGCACCGTTGACGACGTACCGCTTGGACCCGCGGACGACCACCTCGTCGCCCTCGCGGCGGGCCGTGGTCGGCTCCTCGGCGGACGGGTCGGTGTCGCACTGGCAGGCCACCAGCGTGCCGTCGAGCAGCCGGGGCAGGTACCGGTCCCGCAGCTCGGGCACGGCGTCCGCCAGCCAGTACGCCGCCACGTCGTTGTGCACGTGCATGCCGAGCAGGACACCGGCGTCCGCCAGCGGGGCCATCGCCTCGCCGAGCAGCAGGCTGCCCAGCAGGCCCAGCCCCCGGCCGCCGAGCGCGGTCGGCAGGGCCACCCCGAGCAGGCCGGCGGCGGCGATGTCGCGCCAGGCGCGCGGGGTCAGCGGTCCGTCGGGGCCGTCCCGCCAGCCGGCGAGCCGTTCCGGCGTGAACAGCTCACCGGCGACGCGGGCCAGGTCGTGGTGCGCCGGGGTCAGCCGTGCCGCGAGGACGGTGTCGGTCACCATGGGTCGCTCACTTCGTACTCCGATCTGCGCCGTGCTCAGATGAAGCCGGCGGCCGTGCGGCCGTGGCTGTACGCGACCGGATCCCGGTCGGCCTTCCGGGCCGCCGGGTCGGCGACCCCCACAGCGATCAGGTAGATCACTTCCTCGTCCCGGGGCAGGCGTCCCAGCCGGGCGGCGTACGCCTCGTCGAAGCCGCCGACGCAGGTGACGCCGACGCGTTCCCGGGCCGCGTTCAGGCACAGGCGCTGCGCCACGGCGGCGGCGTGGAGGTGCACCTCCGCCAGGCCGGCCCGGCCCTGCTCGCGCAGCAGCTCGCGCAGCGGGGTGTGCAGCAGTACGAGCGCGCCGGCGTGCCGCAGCCCGTCCTGCCGCTGGCAGGTGGCCAGCACGTCCTCCTCGTCCACCGGACCGCCGCCGGCCGGGTGCAGGGCGTGCCGTCGGACGGAGTAGGCGTACGCGCCGGGGGCGATCCCGGTCACCGCGCGCGCCACCAGGCGGACTCCGACGCCGGCCCCGGCGAGTTCGGCGAAGTCGGCGGCGAGCCGCCCGTCCAGCCCGTCGAGGAGACCGGCGAGCTGGTCGAGGGAGACCGCCGCCGGGAGGAAGCCCTTGGCCGACTGCCGGCGCGCGGCCAGCGCCGCGTGCGCGACCGGCCCGCCCGTGCTCCGGCGCAACGCGACGTCCGCCGACGGGTCGGCCACCGGTGGTTCGGCCACCGACGTGACCTGGCCGGGGCGGACGACCGCCGTCGGCGCGTAGGAGAGGCTGATGTCCCGCAGTGCCTCGAAGTTCCGGCGTTCCGGGTCACCCGGGGGCTCCAGCCAGGCCTGCCGCCGGTCCCGCCACACGGGGGTGAGCACCCCGTCCCCGCCGGTCGGCGGCTCGACGGCCGCTCGGCCGGCCGACGCCGGGCCGGGCACGGTGACCGTCACCACGGCCTGCGGTTCCCGGCAGGTGCCGGCCAGGCCCAGGGCGTGGGTCAGCCACTGGCGGCGGAAACGCAGGTGGATGGCGGCTTCCAGGCCGGCCGCCCGGGCCGCGAGGGCCAGGTTCGTGGCGGCGTGGCCGATGTCGAGGTAGGTGTACAGGTAGCCGCGCCGCCCGTACTTGGCCATCGCGGTCCAGGGCCGGGCGACCAGGGTGACGACGGCGTGCACCGGCGCGGGCGCGGCGTCGGCCAGCCCCGCCTCGGCGACCAGCTCAGCCAGCGGCACCGGTGGCGCCGAGGCGAGCGGGTTGAGCTGCCCGGAGTCCACCTCGTACAGGTAGGTGACGCACCGCTCGCCGACGCTCACGCCGACCAGCACCTCGAAGGGGTACAGCGCGCCGGCCGACGGGGTGGTGCGGGCCTGGACGAAGTTGCCGCCCTTGGCCAGGACGGTGCCGGTCCGCTGGCCGCACCCGCGGACGAGCACGCCGGCCAGGGCGGCCCGGATCGCTTCCTCCGTGCCGGCGGCCGGCTCGGCCTGGTCCGGGTAGCGGGCGTCGTCGGCGCTCAGCCGGGTGGCCTCCCAGAACTCCAGCAGCGGGGTGTCGGACCGGAGCTGGGTGCGCATGGCTTCCTCCGTTCGCGGGCACACGACAACCGGGCCTCTCCGCCGGGTGGCGAGCGGAGGGCGGGCCCGTCCGGAATTCGGGCCGCAGGATGTCGCGACCCCTATTCGGTGGTCATTCCGTCACCATCGTCGGCCGACCCTCCGTGGGGTGCATCTCTGAAATTGCGCAGCCCGCGGAACTGATGCCGGCCACGCAATCGGCGCACCCGTGCCATCATTTTCGAATGCGGTCGGACCAATTGTGCGAAGTCTGGTGGGCACGGTTGGAGGAATTGCGTTCCGCGCATCTGGAACTGCTGGACGCCGACGAGCTACGGCGGCGCGAGGGCTTCGCCCGCGACGCCGACCGCGACCGGTTCACCCTCGGCGCGGCCCTGGCGCGGCTGGCCGTCGGCGCGAGCCTCGGCGTCCCGGCGCGTCGGGTGCCCCTGCGGCGCCGTTGCCCGGACTGCGGGGGCCCGCACGGCCGGGTCACCCTGCCCGGCTGTCCGCTGCACCTGTCGGTGACGCACGCCGGGACGCTCGTCGGCGTGGCGGTGACCGCCGCCGGGCCGGTCGGCCTCGACGTGGAGCAGGAGGTGGAACTGGACTGGCGGCGCCTGGCCCGGCGGATCCAGGGCCCCGACGAGGGCGACCCGATCCGCTCCCGGGCCGGCTTCCTGCGGTGTTGGACGAGGAAGGAGTCGGTGCTCAAGGCCACCGGCGACGGGCTGCGGGTGCCCATGTCGGAGGTCGTCCTCGGACCGGGGCCGACCCTGCTGCGCTACCGGTCGCGGGTGCGCCCGCCCGCCCACCTCACCGACCTGCCGGCGCCGCCGGGCTACGCCGCCGCGCTGACCGTGCTGGCCGCGGCGGCACCGCGGGTGGCCGCTGCGGCGTCCGGCGGGCTGCTCGGCGGGGTCATCGACCGCGCAATCTGCGAGAAGACCCCCTGAGGGCGACGGACGCAGAATGGGAGCCGGGCACCCGACGGGCGTCAGGCGAGCCGCTCCGGAATCGGCCCGAGGCCGTTGTGGACAAGACACCTGCCGATCAATTCGAGCCGGCCGCCCGACATTCCCCCGATCCATTCAGGAAGGGTTATCAGATGCGGGTTCTCTTCGTCACCTACGCCGAACGGACCCACTATTTCCAGATGGTGCCGATGGCGTGGGCGCTGCGTACCGCGGGGCACGAGGTCCGGATCGCCAGCCAGCCCGCGCTCCAGGACACCATCGTCGCGTCGGGGCTGCCCGCCGTGTCGGTGGGCCGGGACCACAGCTTCGACCAGGTGCTGGTGGAGAAGTCCGATGACGAGGGCTGGTCGGAGCGAGTGGCGAACGTGCTCATCGACCCCGCCGGCGTGGCGTACGACGACTTCGTCCGCTTCCTGCGGGAGGCCACCATCTACTCGGGCCAGGTCTTCAACGACCCGATGGTCGACGACCTGGTGGCCTACACGCGGCAGTGGCAGCCGGACCTGATCGTCTGGGAGATGTTCACCTTCGCCGGGGCGGTGGCCGCCCGGGCCACCGGGACCCCCCACGTACGCCTGCTCTGGGGCGCCGACGTCATGGTCCGGATGCGGCAGCACTTCCTGTCACTGCTGGCACAGCAGCCGCCGCAGCGGCGACGGGACCCGCTCGGCGAGTGGCTGGCGCAGACCGCGGAGCGCTTCGGCGCCTCGTACGACGAGGAGCTGATCACCGGCCAGCACACCCTGGACCAGTCCCCGGCCAGCATGCGGCTGCCGCTCGGCCTACCCACCGTCACGGCGCAGTACGTGCCCTACAACGGGCCGTCGCGGCTGCCGGACTGGCTGCGTGAGCCACCCACGCGCCCCCGGGTCTGCATCACGGCGGGCATCTCGATGCGCGGCTTCCACGGCCACGACCCGCTCCCGCTCAAGACCCTCCAGGCATTCGGCGACCTGGATCTGGAGGTCGTCGCCACGCTGGTGCCGCCCGAGGGCGAGACGATCGACCTGCCTGACAACGTACGGCTGGTCGACTTCGTGCCCATGCACGCGCTACTGCCCTCCTGCGCGGCCGTGGTGCACGTCGGTGCGGCCGGCATCGGCGCGACGGCCACCCGCTACGGGGTGCCCCAGCTCACCCTCGTACCGGCCCAGTGGGACGCCCCGGTCCGCGCCGCACGGATCCAGGAACTGGGGGCGGGGCTGAGCATCCCGCAGGAGGAGGTCACCCCCGAGGTGGTCCGCGAGGCGGTCCTGCGGCTGGTCACCGAGCCGTCGTTCCGGGCGGCCGCCGACCGCCTGCGGGCCGAGGTGCTGGCGGAGCCGACCCCGAACGAGGTGGTCCGGGTCCTGGAACGGCTGGTCACGCCATGCGACCCGCGCTGACCGTGCCGCCGCACCGCCCCTGGCGGTCCCCGGTGACCGCCGCGCCGCGCGTCCCCTCCGGCCGGCCCGCCCTCCGACGGGGGGCAGACCGGTGACCGGCGCGGCACGCGCCGGCACGGCGTCGGCCACCGGCACCGGCTGGCCCGATCCCGACCTGCGGCAATGGTACGAGCAGCGGCGCGAAGCCAGCACCAGCACGGTGACGCAGGTGCCGCTGGACGCGTTGCGCGACTGGCGGACCGACCCCGTGACCGGGGACCTCGGGCACCGCAGCGGTCAGTTCTTCACGGTGACCGGGCTGGACGTGCGCGGCGACGGCGGGCCGGTGCCGGGCTGGCAGCAGCCCATCATCTCCCAACCGGAGATCGGGCTGCTCGGCCTGCTGGTGCGCCGCAGGGCCGGGCTGGAGTGCCTGGTCCAGGCCAAGATGGAGCCCGGCAACGTCAACGGGGTGCAGATCTCCCCGACGGTGCAGGCCACCCGCAGCAACTACACGCGCATCCACGGCGGCGCCGGGACCCCGTACATGGAGCACTTCGTCCGGCCGGCGCGGGGCAGCGTGGTCGCCGACGTGCTGCAGTCCGAGCAGGGCTCCTGGTTCCTCGGCAAGCGCAACCGGAACATGGTGGTCGAGGCGGCCGGACCGGTCCCCGCGCAGGAGAACTTCCGCTGGATCACCCTGCGGGACCTGCAACTGCTCATGGGCCTCGACAACGTGGTCAACATGGACACCCGCACGGTACTGGCCTGCCTGGCGGCGGCGCTGCCCCCGCCGACCAGGACGACGGGCGACGCGTTCGCCGGCCTGGTGGCCCGGGGCTTCTCCCCCACCGCCGGCGCGGTGGAGCGCGACGTCGACGTGTTGAGTTGGCTCACCGCGCTGCGCAGCCACCGTCCCCTGGACGTTCGGCGGATCGGCCTGTCGACGGTGAGCGGCTGGCACCGTGACCGGTACGCGATCGACCACGACGGCGGCCGGCACTTCGGCATCATCGGCGTGGAGGTGCGCACCACCGTCCGGGAGGTGCCCGGCTGGCGGCAGCCGTTGCTGCGGCCCCGGGGGCGGGGCATCGTCGCGTTCCTCGCCCGG
Organism: Micromonospora echinofusca; assembly: GCF_900091445.1. Taxonomy (NCBI): domain Bacteria; kingdom Bacillati; phylum Actinomycetota; class Actinomycetes; order Micromonosporales; family Micromonosporaceae; genus Micromonospora; species Micromonospora echinofusca. The sequence goes on along the minus strand of NZ_LT607733.1, from coordinate 6,671,672 downwards.
CCGATCGGCGGAGTGCTGCACGTGCTCGCCCGTGCGGCCGTCCAGCCAGGTCTGCGGGACGCGCCGGAGATCGGCCCGACCGTGCAGTGCCGGCCGGAGAACTACGCCCACCTGCCGATGTCGCGCCGGCCACCGTTCCTGGACGCGGTGCTGTCCGCGCCGCGCGAACGGATCCGATACGACTGCGTGCTCTCCGAGGAGGGCGGCCGGTTCCACCACGCGGAGAACCGGTACATGGTGGTGGAGGCCGACGAGCGCGTGCCGGTGCGACCGTCGGAGGAGTTCCGGTGGGTCACGCCGCGCCAGCTTGCCACGCTGCTGGCGCACAGCCACTACGTCAACGTCGAGGGGCGGTCGCTGCTCGCCGCGCTCTACAGCCTCGCCGGGTCGTGCCCGTGAACCGCCCCGAGCCGCTCCGGCTGGGCCTGCTGGGCTGCGCCGACATCGCCTGGCGCCGTACCCTGCCGGCGGTGCTCGCCGAGCCACGGCTGCGGCTGGTGGCCGTGGCGAGCCGGGAGGGCCGGCGTGCGCGGCGGTTCGCCGACCGGTTCGGCGCCGCGCCGGTCACCGGATACGACCGGTTGCTCGACCGCGACGACATCGACGCGGTGTACGTGCCGCTGCCGGCCGGGCTGCTGCCGCGGTGGGTCGCCGCCGCCCTCGCCGCCGGCCGGCACGTGCTGGCCGAGAAGCCGCTGGGCCGCACTGGCACCGAGGCGCGCGAGCTGGTCGCCCGCGCCACCGCCGCGAACCTGGTCCTGATGGAGAACGCGGCGTTCCAGCTGCACCCGCAGCACGAGGCCGTCCGGCGGCTGGTCGCCGCCGGCGAGATCGGCCCGCTGCGCACTCTCACCAGCGTGTTCGGCATCCCGCCGCTGCCACCGGAGGACACCCGCTACCGGCCGGAACTCGGCGGCGGGGCGCTACTCGACCTCGGCTTCTATCCCCTGCGGACCGCACAGATGTTCCTCGGGCGAGAACTGCGGGTGATCGGCGCCCACCTGCTCTCCGGGCCGTCGGGGGTGGACGTCGCCGGTTCCGCCCTGCTCGCCTCCCCGGAGGGCGTCGAGGCGGCGGTGTCGTTCGGCTTCGGCCACGCCTACCGCAACGCCTACGAGTTGTGGGGCGGCGAGGGCCGGCTGGTGCTGGAACGCGCGTTCACCCCGCCGCCGGAGCACCGGCCCGTGCTGAGCCTGCACGACGCGGCCGGCACCCGGCGGCGCACCCTCCGCGGCCACCACCAGTTCGCCGCGCTGGTCGCGGACTTCGCCGCAGCGGTGACGACGCGACGGGACCTGCGCCGCCACCACGACGAGGTGATCGGCCGGGCCGCCCTGGCCGACGCGGTCCGCCGCCACGCCGGTGTGGAGACCCCGTGACCCGCCCGCGCGCCGTGGTGGTCGGTGCCAGCGGCTTCCTCGGACGGCATGTGCGCTCCGCGCTCACGACCGCCGGCTGGCAGGTGGTCGCCGCCGCCCGCCACCCGGACGGGCCGCGGCGGATCACCCTGCCCCCCGCCGGGCCGCTGCGCCCCGTGCTGGCGCCGGCCCTGCGCGACCTGTCGCCAGCCCTCGTGGTCAACGCGGCCGGGCTGATCTGGCGTCCCGAGCCGGCGGCGATGGCGGTGGCCAACGCCGAGGTGCCGGAGCAGATCGCGCTCGCCCTGGCGGACAGCGGGGTCCCGGCCCGGCTCGTGCATCTCGGCTCGTGCCTGGAGTACGCCCCGGTGCCGCCGCCGGTCGCAATCGACGAGCGGACACCCACCCGGCCCACGAGCCCCTACGGCCGGACCAAGCTGGAGGGCTGCCGCCGGCTGGGCGCGGTCGCCGCCGCTCATGGGCTCGACGCCGTGGTGCTGCGCGTGTTTAACGCGATCGGGCCCGGTATGTCGCCGGTGAGCGTGCTGGGTGCCGCGCTGGCCGCGCTGCGGGCCGCCCGCGGCCGTGGCGGGCGGGCCGAGCTGCGCCTGTTGAACCTGCGGCAGCACCGCGACTACGTCGACGCCCGGGACGTCGCGGACGCGGTGGTCGCGGCGGCAACCGCGGCGGTGGGCGACGACCGGACGCTGAACGTCGGCTCGGGCGTGGCCCGCTCGGCGGAGGAGGTCGTCCGCGCCCTCGCCGGCGCGAGCGGGGTCGGCCACGACCTCGTCCTCGTGCCGGCCCCGGCAGGAACCGCCCGGGCGGCCGGCGCGGGCTGGCAGTTGGCGGACATCCGGCGGGCCCGTGCGGTGCTCGGCTGGTCGCCGCGCCGCTCGCTGAGCACGACCGTCCGGGACGTCTGGGCGTACGCGTACGCCGACGACCCGGCCACGCGACTCATGGAAGAGAGAAGGGCGAGCAGGCATGACTGACCTCAAGGCGAGAATCCTCGAACTGGTGCACGAGTACCACCGGGAGCAGAGCGGCGCCGGGGAGTTCGTGGCGGGCGAGACGCCGGTTCTCTCGTCCGGCCCGGTCTTCGACGAGACGGAGCGGGCCGCGCTGGTCGAGGCCGCACTGGACATGCGGATCGCGGCGAGCACGTACGCGGTGCAGTTCGAGCGGCGCTTCGCGCGCCACTTCGGGATGCGCAAGGCGCAACTGACCAACTCCGGCTCCTCGGCCAACCTGCTCGCCCTGTCGGCGCTCACCGCGCAGGAGCTGGGCGACCGGCGGCTGCGCCCGGGCGATGAGGTGATCACGGTGGCGGCCGGTTTCCCCACCACCGTCAACCCGATCGTGCAGAACGGCCTGGTGCCCGTCTTCGTCGACGTGGACCTCGGCACCTACAACACCACCGTGGAGCGGGTCCGGGCCGCGATCGGGCCACGGACCAAGGCGATCATCGTGGCCCACACGCTCGGCAACCCCTTCGACGCCGTGGGTATGATGGCGCTGGCCGAGGAGCACGGCCTGTGGCTCGTCGAGGACAACTGCGACGCGGTGGGCTCGCTCTACCAGGGCCGGCCGACCGGCACCTTCGGACACCTCAGCACGGTCAGCTTCTATCCCGCGCACCACATCACGATGGGCGAGGGCGGCTGCGTACTGACCAACAGCCTGGAGCTGTCGCACCTGGTGCAGTCCTTCCGGGACTGGGGACGTGACTGCTGGTGCCGGCCCGGTGAGGACGACCGCTGCCACAAACGGTTCGGCTGCCAGCTCGGCACGCTCCCCTTCGGGTACGACCACAAGTACACGTTCTCGCAGATCGGCTACAACCTGAAGACGACCGACCTGCAGGCCGCACTCGGGCTGCGCCAGCTCGACCGGGTGGCCGCGTTCGGCGAGGCCCGGCGCAAGAACTGGCAGCAGCTGCGCGCCGACCTCGACGGGGTGCCGGGCCTGTTGCTGCCGGAGGCGACCCCGGACAGCGACCCCAGTTGGTTCGGCTTCGTCATCACGGTCCGGCCGTCGGCCCCGTTCACCCGCAACGACCTGGTGCTGCACCTGGAGTCGCGGCAGATCCGCACCCGGCTGCTGTTCAGCGGCAACCTCACCCGTCACCCGGCGTACCGCCAGGTCGACTACCGGGTGGTGGGAACCCTGGAGAACAGCGACATCATCGTCGACAACACCTTCTGGATCGGCGTCTATCCCGGCATCACGGAGGAGATGACCACGTATGTGGGGCGCACGATCCGGGAGTTCGTGGCCGAGCGATCCCGCGGCTGAGCCGCAAGGAGCGCGGGCCCGGTCGGACGTCGTCCGGCCGGGCCCGCGCTCGTCGCACCCGGTCAGGGCCGGTCGCGGCGGTGTTGCGCGGTCAGCCCCTCCAGCAGCGGCACCACGTCGCGGGGCGTCGGCACCGCAAGCAGCTCGCGGCGCAGCCGCTTCGCGTTCTCGGCGTACGACGGGTCGCCGAGCACCCGGTCCAGCGCCTTGCGCAGCAGCTCCCCGGTCAGCTTGTCCGAGTCGGCCACGTAGACGCCGGCCCCCTGGTCCTCCACCCCGTTCGCCACGGCCAGCGGGCCGAACCACTTCTCGCTCCAGTACGTCCCCGGCACCACGAGCTGCGGAACGGCGTGCTCGTACGCCGACGCGGACGCGCCGTTGCCGCCGTGGTGGACCACGGCCCGGCAGGTGGGCAGCAGCACGTTCAGCGGCACGAAGTCGACCAGCCGCACGTTCGCCGGTACGGGCGTGTCGCCCACCTGCGCGGCGTTCAACGTGGCCACCACCTCCACGTCCATCCCGTCGACCGCCTCGAAGAGGTCCGCCGCGGTCGCCTCGGCGACGTCGGCGGCCCGGTGCGAGACGCCGAGGGTGAGGCAGACCCGCGGCCGTCCGTCCGGTCGGTGCAGCCAGTCCGGCACGATCGACGGGCCGTTGAACGCGGTCGGCCGCACGTGCAGGTGGCGGGCCCCCGCCGGACGCCACATCCACGGCGGCTGGGTGTCGATCGTCCAGTCGCCGGTCAGCACGTCCTCGTCGAACCCGCTGCCGTAGCGCTCCAGCAGCGGCTCCAGCCACTCGCGCAGCGGGTCCCGGTCCGGGCGTCGGCGCAGCGCGGCGTTACGGAGCTGGACGTACCCGTCGGCACCGAACAGCAGGCGGGCGTGCGCGGCGCCGCAGGCCCGGGCCGCCACCGCGCCGGCATAGCTCAGCCCGTCCCAGATCACCAGGTCCGGACGCCAGGCGCGGGCGAAGCCGACGAGATCGTCGAGCATGTCGTCGGGGCACAGGTGCCGCAGCAGGTGGCGGGTGAGGTAGTCCAGCTCGCCGTACGGGTCCTCGCGGGCGTAGTCCTCCTGCCGGGGGCGGTCGGGGGCGGCCGGCTTCTCCGCCGGCTCGGCGGCGGCGACCCTCATCAGGGTCTCCCCCATGCCCGAGCCGACCAGCACGCCGGTCAGGCCCGCCTGCACGATGCTCTCGGCGAGGTCCGGCTGGGTGGCGACGCGGACGTCGTGTCCGGCGGTACGCAGGGCCCAGGCCAGCGGGGTCAGCACGAACAGGTGCGAGGCGAGGGCGGGTGGGGTGACGAACAGGACGCGCACAGGTCTCTCCTAACGTCGGGCGATGGTCAGTGGCGGCACGGGACGGGCCGCCACGGCCGGCCGGGCGGCCGGGAGGGGCAGGGAGCGCGGCCGGTGCGTCGGGGCGGGCGCCGGCACGGGCGACGCCTCGCAGCCGAACGCGGTGGCGAGGCTGCGTAACGCCCGGTGCAGTACGTCCGCGGCGCAGACCGCCTCCACGAGTGTGTTCGACACGGACATCGCGAGCGTCGTCACCCCGACCCCGTGCAGCGCGTGCTGGAACCTGGGCAGCACCTGCGGGTCGGCGCGGATCCCCTGGCCGTGCAGGGTCAACCGGGCCACGTCGTCGCGGCAGCGCACGCTCACGGTGCCGCCCGCCGGCCGGCTCTCGGCCAGTGCCACCAGGACCGACGGGCCGTCCGACCGGGCGGTGACGAAGCTCAGCCCGGTGCCGTCGGGCGCCGGCAGCAGCGTCAGCATCTCCGCCACCGCGCCGACCCGGCCGACGGCGGCGAGGACGGCGGCGACGTCGGCGGCTCCCGGCAGGCCGGACACGGACACCAGCACCCGGGTGTGGTCGTGGGTGAGGCGGCGGATGATCGACCCTTCCATCTGGCGGCCCCCGGATGCTCGACGGTGACGGCGGGCACTCACCCGCCGGTGGTTACCGGCCCCGGCGGCGCCCGGGCCGGGCGGGGGCGCAGGCCGGGTCCGGCCGGTCGTCGTGACGGCATGGGTCACCCCGCGTCTCTGCGGTGGGTGGCGGGAGCGCACCGCCGGCGGCGGGCGCTCGGCTGTGGCGGGTGCGGGCGGAGGGGGGACCGCCCCGGCAGTCGCGACCGGTGCGCCCGCGTCCCAATTCTCGACCCCGGGCGGGGACGGCGTCTTCTTCGATCATGCCGGCCCGGCCGCGGCCGGTCAGCCCAGCAGCCCCAGCAGGTACTCGCCGTACCCGCTACTGAACAGCGGCCGGGCTAGCTCGCGCAGCTCCGCGTCGCTGATCAGCCCGGCCCGCCAGGCGGCCTCCTCGACACAGCCGATCTTGCAGCCCTGCCGCTCCTCGACGACCCGGACGTACTCGTTGGCCCGGGCCATGTCGGCGACGGTGCCGGTGTCCAGCCACACCGAGCCCCGGTCGAGGACGGTCACGCCCAGCCGGCGCTGCCGGAGGTAGTGGTCGTTGACGGCGGTGATCTCCAGTTCGCCGCGCGCGCTGGGCCGAAGCCCGCGGGCGACCTCCACCACGGTGCTGTCGTAGAAGTAGAGGCCGGGTACGGCGTACCGGGAGCGCGGGCGGGACGGCTTCTCCTCGATGGACAGCACGCGGCCGGCGTCGTCGAACTCCACCACGGCGTACGCCGAGGGGTTCGGCACCGGCCAGGCGAAGATGTGCCCGCCCACCACCCCGGCACCGGGCCGGGACCAGCGCCCAAGGTCGACGCCGTGGAACAGGTTGTCCCCGAGGATCAGCGCGGAGCTGCGCCCGCCGAGGAACTCCTCGCCGATCAGGAACGCCTGGGCGATCCCCTCCGGCCGGGGCTGCACGGCGTACTCCAGCCGCAGCCCCCACTGGGAGCCGTCGCCGAGCAGGCGGACGAAGGCATCCCGGTCGCCGGGTGTGGTGATCACCAGGATCTCGCGGATGCCGATCGAGATGAGCGTGGACAACGGATAGAAGATCATCGGCTTGTCGAAGACGGGGACGAGCTGCTTGGAGATCGCCTTGGTCACCGGCCAGAGCCGCGAGCCGGTGCCGCCGGCGAGCAGGATCCCGCGCATCGGCGGATCGGGCCAGAGCGCCGTGCCGGCGCCCGGGCCGGGCGTGACGCCGCGCCGCTCCCGACGGTCGGTCCGCGAACCAGATTCGATCATGATCCCTCAGCCACCCAGACGTTGGTGGGACGCCGGGCGGGGCGGGCCGCCCCGCCCGGCCTACCGGTCAGCGCAGGTCGAAGGCGTACAGCTTGTTGTTGCCGGTGCCGATGTGGTACCCGGATCCCCAATAGACGGACCCGTCGACGACGGCGGCACCCGCGATCACCGAGCCGCCGCTGGCGAACCGCCACCGGATGGCGCCCGTGCGGGCGTCGAGGGCGTACATGTTGTCGCCGGTGCCGGCGCCGGAGCCGACGTACACCACGCCGTTGGCGGAGGTGACGTAGCCCATGTCGATGGCGCCCTGCGGATCGGGGGTGCGCCACAGGATGCGGCCGGTCGAGGCGTCCAACGCCGCCCACATCCCGCCGGTCAGGGTGATCTCACCGCCGTCGGGAGAGGGGATCTTGAAGGGGATACGGTCCGAGTTGGCCAGCGCCACGTAGATCCGCCGGCCGTCGGTGGACGAGCCCCACTGGATCCCGCCCATGCCGCCGGCGGGCCCCACCTTGGTCTTCCACACCACCCGGCCGTCGTCCGGATCCAGCGCCCAGTAGTCGCCGCTCTTCTGCCCGATCCCGAGCAGCTCGCGCTGGCGCCCGCCGATCGTGGTGGTGAAGAGGTTCGGCGACGAGCCGAAGTTCATGTCGGTGCCCGGTGGCGGGTCGAGCTCGGACACCGCGTCGGCGCGCATGGTCTTGTGCACCCAGCGGACCCGGCCGGTCCGCAGGTCGAGCGCGACCACCGCGTCGAAGTAGTCGTCGGCGGCCGGCAGCTCGCAGTCGGTCTGCTCGGGGTGGGTGCACACGCCCTCCGGCACCGTGTAGTTGTTGCCCGTGCCGACGTAGACCAGGCCCCGGCGACGGTCGACAACCGGGTTGCTCCCCCAGACGGCGCTGCCGGTGTAGCCCGGCGGTGCCATGTAGGTCCGCCACAGGATCCGGCCGGTACGCAGGTCGAGTGCGACGACGCTGCCCCGGAAGGTGTGCGGCGGCGGCAGGATCTCCGACGACGAGGAGATGCCGACGTAGACCACGCCCCGATCGATCACGGGGGCGCCGGTCACCTTCGCCCGCGGGTTGGGGTCGACCTGGGTGAGCCAGCGCAGCGAGCCGTCGCCCCGGTTCACCGCGATCACGGCGGCCCCGCTGGGCGACTCGATGGTGAAGCCCTTGCCGATCACGACGAGGTCGCCGGAGACGGCCGGGGTGGTGCGGGAACCGTCGACCGGCGGCCCCGTGTAGTCGCTGATCGGATGCGACCACACCGGCGTGCCGTCGGAGGCACGGATGGCCCAGAGCGTCCCACCGGCGTCCGGCACGTAGAGGATGCCGTCCACCACCGCCGGAGTGGCGTTGATGTCGCCGTTGGCGGTGAACACCCAGCGGGGCCGCAGCCGCGCGACGTTGCGGGCGTCGATGGTTCGCTCGGTCGCAGCGTGCCGCGTGTTGTGCGTGTTCTGCCCGGCGACGGACCAGTCGCGTACCGACGGCACGCGGGGCCGCTCACCGGCCCCCACCGGGGCCACGCCGGCGAAGCCGGCGACCACCCCCAGGGTGACGATCCCTGCCAACATCCGCATCCGCATGAGCGCTCCTCCTGGGTCGACCCGCCGCGCCGACCCGCCAGGGCGGGGGCGGCGGACCACGACGTGGATCGGGGCGCCGGATCGGTCGCCGGACCGCGCCATGGCCCGGCCGGGGCCCCTCCGTCCCAGCATGGTGGGGCCCGGCGGGCCGGACATCTCGCAGGCTGCTCACTTCGGCCGTACGGGCGGCGGTCAGGCCGTGTGCGTCACCACGGCGGCGACGATGGTGTCCCAGTCCTGGCTGGGCAGTTCGTGGCCGACCCCGTCGAGACGCAGCAACGACGCGCCCGGGATCTCCCGGACCAGCGCGGTGGCGTGGTCGAAGGGATGCACCGGGTCGTCGCTGCCGTGGATCACGAGGGTGGGCACGGCCAGCTCGCCGAGCCGCTCGCGCCACGGGGGCACGTCCGCCATGGCGAAGTGGTTCTTCATGCTCGCCTCGATGTCGACCGCCCGGTCGAACTCGCGCCCGATCAGCCGCCGGTACCGCCCCTCCTCGAACGCGCGGTCGGAGCCCGTGCAGGGCCGTTGCAGGGACAACCGGTACTCGATGACCTGCTCCCGGTCGGACCAGTCGGGCAGCCGGACGTCCGCGTACGCCTTCTGGAACTCGTCGGGCATGGCGGACAGGTCCGGGTTCTCCGGCCCCGGCACGCCGGGGCTGGCGGAGACCAGGACCAGGGAGGCGACCCGGTCGGGGTGGTCGAGCGCCACCAGTTGGGCCACCATGCCGCCCATCGACTGGCCGACGAGGTGGGCTGCGGGCAGGTCGAGGGCCTCCAGCACGCCGACGGCGTCCGCGGCGAGATCACGCAGGGCGTACGGCGGTTTCCCGGGCGGGTACGTCACCGACCGCCCGGTGTCCCGGTAGTCGTAGCGCACCACGAAGCGGGAGTGGTCGGCCAGCCGCTGGCAGAACTCCTCGTCCCACATCAACATCGACGACGTCGACCCGGCCAGCAGCAGCACGGCCGGGTCGCCGGGCCGGCCGAAGGTCTCGACGCACAACTCCACCCCGTTCGCCCGGACGGTCGTGCCGCCGGTCGCGGAGATGCTCTCGGTCATGATCCACCTCTTCCTCCGTGCCCTGTGGGCACCTCACCTGTTCGACTGGTTCCGCCACGCGGGCCCGCGCCGCTACCGCCCGTCCGCGACGACGGTGCCGGCCCTCTCCGTCAGAGCCCGCGCCACACACTCCTCCGGCCGCAGACCGGCGCCGTACTCGAACTCGCTCTTGAAGCCGTCCTCGCCCAGCGCGCCACGGGCCAGCGCGGCGATCCGCTTCACGTCTCCGCGCTCGGCCGGCGGCAGAGCCATCCCCACCGACTCGCGGGTCGCCGCCGCCGCGCCGAGTAGCCGGGCGGCGCCCACCCCGTCGCCGGCCACCGCCCGCGCCCCCGCCAGGCCCTCCAGCGCCAACGCGACCGTCCGGCTCTCCCGGGTCTGCCGGGCGGCCTCCCAGCCTTCCCGGTGCCGCTCCGAGGCGGTGTCGACATCGCCGCGCTGCTCAGCGACGAAGCCCAGCTCGGCCTGGACCGCCGCGATGCCCGCCGGCCAGGCGGCCCGACGGTTCCAGCTCAACCACGGCAGCAGCCGCCGCTCGGCCGCGTCGAGGTTGCCCTCCCACCGGTCCGCGACCGCCAACCCGAGGTCGGCGACCTGCTCCATGGCCTTGACCGACTCCTCGGCGGCGAGCGTACGGGCCCGCCGGAACAGCTCCCGGGCACGGACGTTGTCGCCCTGGAGCTGGGCTATCCGGCCCGCCCCGTTGAGCTGCCGCGCCACCTCGGCGCGTAGGCCGAGCTCCTGCGCGATGTGCAACCCGTCGGCGAACCACCGGCCGGCGCGGTCGTACTCCCCGGTGAACTGGGCCAGCTCAGCCAGCGGGGTGGTCGCCTGGAGGATGCCCCAGTGGTCGCCCAGCTCGCGGAAGAGGACCAGGCTGCGCTCGGCGTCGCGGCGCAGGGCGGAGAAGTCGCCGCGCAACTGGGCGTGGTACGCCAGCACGGCCAGCGCCGCCGCCTCCCCCCACCGGTCGCCGAGCGCGCGGAAGGTCGCCAACAGCCGGTTGACCGGGTTCGCGGCCGGCCGGGTGACATCGAGCGGAGTGACCACCGCCAGCAGCAGGGCGGCGCGGGCCCGGCCCGCCGGGTCGTGCGGATCGTCGACGTAGCTCTTCGCGGTTGCGTACCGCGGCTCGATCAGGGCGTCCGGCGGCTCGCCGGCCAGCGCGGCGATGCCCGCCTGCCAGGTCATCGCCGTGCCGCGCAGGCCCTCCGGTGCGACGCCCGGAACGGTCAACGCGGTGGCCAGCGCCCGGCGCCCCTCCCCGACCCGGCTGCGCAGCACCCAGTACCACGCCAGCGCACAGGTCAGGCGCAGGGCGAGGTGGGCGTCGCGGCGGTGCACGCAGACGCGCAGCGCGGCGCGGAAGTTGGCCGCCTCGGCGTCCATCTGGCGCAACGCGGTGCGCTGGTGCACTCCCCGCAGCCGCTCGTCGGCCTGCTCGGCCAGGGCCGTGTACCACTCGGCGTGACGGGCGCGCACCTCGGCCAGCTCGCCCGCCTCGCTCAACTGCTCCAGGCAGTAGGCGGCGACCGACTCCAGCAGGCGGTACCGGGGGCCGTCGGGCTGCTCCGTCGGCACCAGCAGGGACCGGTCGATCAAACGGGCCAACAGGTCCGGCACCTGAGCCGGATCCACCTCACCGCCGGCACAGACCTCGCGCGCGGCGGCGAGCGTGCAACCGTCGGCGTGCACCGCGAGCCGGCGCAGCAGCGCCCGCTCCGGGCCGCTGAGCAGCTCCCAGCTCCAGTCGATCATCGCGCGCAGCGTCTGTTGCCGGGCCGGCTCGGAACGCCGCCCGGAGGCGAGCAACCCGAACCGGTCGTCCAGCCCGGCCGCGAGCTGGCGGATGCCCATCGCCCGGACCCGGGTGGCGGCGAGTTCGAGCGCCAGCGGAATGCCGTCCAGGCGGCGGCAGACCGCCGCGACATCGGCGGCGTTCTCCGGCCCGATCGTGAAGCCGGCCGCCCCGGCCCGGGCGCGCAGGGTGAACAGCTCGACCGCGCCGTAGCGGAACAACCGCGCCGGGTCGTGGTCGGCCCCCGGTTCGGGCAGCGCCAGCGGTGGCACCACCCACACCTGCTCACCGGCCACCCCCAGCGGCTCCTGGCTGGTGGTGAGCACACGCAGACCGGGCAGCCCGCCGAGCATCCGGCGGACCAGCTCCGCCGCGTCGTCGACCACGTGTTCGCAGTTGTCCAGCACCAGCAGGAGGCGGCGGTCGTGCAGCGCGTCCGCCAGCCTCTCCACACAGGACCGGGCACCCGTCGGCGCCCGCACGTCCAGCTCGGCGGCGACCCGGTCGACCAGGCCCTGCAGGGCGGGCCGGTCGGCCTCGGCCGGGTCCGCCGCACCGGCCGTACGGTCCAGGGCGGCCAGCTCGACCAGCCAGACGCCGTCGGGGAAGTCCGCGGTCAGCCCGCGGGCGGCCTCGACCGCCAGCCTCGTCTTGCCCACCCCGCCGGGGCCGACGAGGCTGACCAGCCGGCCAGCCTCCAGCAGTGCGCGCACCTCGTCGACGGCGCCGTCGCGGCCGACCAGGCCGGTCAGCGGCGTGGGCAGATTGGTCAGCCGACGCCGGACCGGCGGAGCGGCGGGCGCCGCCGCCAGGCTCTCCTCCTGCCGCAGGATCGCCTGGTGCAGGGCCACCACGGCCGGGCCCGGCTCGAGCCCCAGTTCCTCGCTGAGCCGTTCGCGCAGGTCCCGGTACGCGGCGAGCGCGTCACCCTGCCGGCCGAGGCGGTAGAGCACCCGCATCTGGGCGGCCCGGAACCGCTCCCGCAACGGATGGTCGGCCACCAGGTCCGCCAGCTCGCCGACCAGCGTCACGTCCTCGCCGAGCTCGGCACGCAGCGCGACCTGCTCCTCCAGCGCGGTCAGCCGCCGCTCCTCCAGCCGGGCCACCGCGCCGGCGGCGAACGGTGCGTCGGCGAAACCCGCGAAGCACGGTCCGCGCCACAGCGCGAGCGCCTCGGCCAGGACCGAGACCCGCTGCCGCCGATCACCGAGGTGCTCCGCCCGGGCCAGCAGGGCCTCGAAGCGGTGCGCGTCGACCGCGTCCGCCGGGAGGTCCAGCGCGTAGCTGGCCCCGCGCCGCACGACCGGGTCGGGCAGGCCCGGCTCGGCGTCGCGCAACACCCGGCGCAACTGCGAGATCTTGCTGCGGAGCACGGCGTGCGGGTTGGCCGGCGGCCGGTCACCCCACAGATCGTCGATCAGTCGGTCCGCCGTGACGGCCCGACCGGACTGCGCGAGCAGGTTCACCAATAGTGCGCGGACTTTCCACTCGGGAATCTTGACGTGCCGCCCATTGGTGGTCCACACCTCCAGTGGGCCGAGCACACCAAAGCGCATGCGGACACTCTAACCGAGGAGCCGCAGAGAATGCGTGACGAGGCGTTTCGGCGTTGCTCCGACGCGCCCGAACAGCACCGGAACGATTCCGGAACCCCCCGCGGCGACAATGACCTGGGCTAATACCACTTCGACGGACGCCGGCCAACGAAAATGCGAGGAGTTCGTGGAATGCCGTCATCGCGATTACGTCTGGCAATTGTCGTCGGCAGCATCCGGGCCGGGCGTTTCGGCTCGGTCGCGGCCCGCTGGCTCGCCGGCCAGGCCGAGCTGCGCAGCGACCTCCAGGTCGACCTGATCGAGCTGGCCGAGGCCCGTCTGCCGGAGGTACGCCTCGCCGAGGGCGACGTGCGGCCGCAGGCCGTACGCGACCTGAGCCCCTGGCTCGCCAGCGCGGACGCCTTCGTGGTGGTGGTGCCCGAACACAACCGCAGCTTTCCGGCGTCGCTGAAGAACGCCGTCGACTGGTACCGGGAGGAGTGGCAGGCCAAGCCGGTCGGCTTCCTCTGCTACGGCGGCCCGGCGGGCGGCCTGCGCGCCGCCGAGCAACTCCGGCAGGTGTTCGCCGCGCTCGGGTCGGCAACCATCCGGGAGACCGTCAGCCTGCCGAACCACCGGGCGCTCTTCGACGCCGACGGCCAGCCGGTCGAGGCCGAGGCCGTGTCCCTGGACGCGCGGCGCATGTTCGACGAGCTGGTCTGGTGGGGCGAGGCGTTGCGCAATCACCGGAAGAGCCGCCCGTACGTCCGGTGACCCTGTTCCGCCGTCCCCGGACGGCCGACGAGAAGGAAGGATCAACATGTCGTCCCATGCCGACATGCCGTCGGACGCCTCCGCCGCTCCCGGCGCGCTGGCGGGCCGCCGCGAATTCGCCGGACTGGCCGTGCTGGCCCTCGCCGCGCTGCTGATGTCGCTGGACCTCAGCGTGCTCTATCTCGCCCTGCCACACCTGAGCGTGGCGCTCGGTGCCAACAGCACCGAGCAGCTCTGGGTCGTCGACATCTACGGCTTCATGACCGCCGGCTTCCTCATCACGATGGGCAGCCTGGGCGACCGTGTCGGCCGGCGGAAGCTGCTGCTGCTGGGCGCGGCGCTGTTCGGGGTCACCTCGGTGGTCGCCGCCTTCTCCACGTCGTTCTGGATGCTGTTCGGCGCCCGGGCGCTGATGGGCGTGGCGGCCGCCACCGTCATGCCCTGCGGGCTGGGCCTGATCAGCCACATGTTCGCCCATCCCGCCCAGCGCGGCATGGCCATCGCCTCCTGGATGAGCTGCTTCATGGGCGGTCTGCTGATCGGCCCGGTCGTCGGCGGTGTCCTGCTGCGGTTCTTCTGGTGGGGCTCGGTGTTCCTGATCGGCGTGCCGGTGATGCTCCTGCTGCTGCTGACCGGTCCACGGCTGCTGCCGGAGTACCGCAACCCGCACCGGGGCCCGCTGGATCTGGCCAGCGTCGCGCTCTCCCTGGCCGGCGTGCTGCTGGTCATCTTCGGCCTCAAGGAACTGGCCAAGAACGGTTGGGCCCCCGTGCCCGTCGCCGCCGTGGTCGTCGGCCTCGTGACCGCCGTGGCGTTCGTCGTGCGGCAACGGTCGCTCCGCGACCCGATGCTCGACACCAAGCTGTTCCGCAACCAGATCTTCGCCGCCGCGGTAATCTTCGGCCTGCTCGGCGGCGCGGTGCAGGGTGGCAGCTCGTTGCTGGTGACCCTGCACCTGCAGACGGTGGAGGGCCTCTCCACCCTCGGCACCGGGTTGTGGATGCTGCCGCCGACCCTGGGTCTGATCGTCGGACTCATGCTCGGCCCCGGTCTGGCGCAACGGATCCGCCCGGCGTACGTGCTCGCTTTCGGGATGGTCGTCGCGGCTCTCGGGTACGTGGTGCTCAGCCAGGTCACCCGCACCGGCGGGCTGGCGCCCGTGCTGATCGGCTTCGGCATCGTGCTGTTCGGCGTGGGCATCCCGCTCGGCCTGGTGACCGGCCTGGCGATCGGGGCGGTTTCCACCGAGAAGACCGGCTCCGCATCGGCGGTGATGCAGACCGGCAGCGAGTTCGGGGTGGCCTTCGGCATCGCGGCCCTGGGCAGCGTCGCCGCCGCCGTCTACCGCACCGAGCTGACCGACGGGCTGCCCTCTGGCGTCACCACCGAGGCGGCGCAGGCCGCCCGGGCCAGTGTCGAGGCTGCGGAAACCGCCGCCCGGTCGCTGCCCAGCCCGCTGGGCAGCGGCCTGGTCGACGCCGCGCACGACGCCTTCACCGCCGGTCTGAACACCGTCGCCCTGGTCGGGGCGATCGTCGTGCTCGGCCTGGCCGTCCTCTCCGTGGCCGCGCTGCGCAAGGTGGCCCCGGTGCCCCCGCCGCCGAAGCCGCAGAAGCCGGCCAGCGGCACGGCCGCGGCGGAGGCGCCCGCGCAGGCCGGCTGAGTGAGCCCGCGTGCGGGGTGGGGCCGGCCCGGGCCCTGCCCCGCACGCGTCTGTCCGGGGTGGGGCCGGCCTGGGCCCTGCCCCGCACGCGTCTGTCCGGGGCAGGGCCGGCCTGGGCCCTGCCCCGCACGCGTGTCCGGGCCCGGCAAGCTCAGAGAAGCCCGGACCGGTGACGGCGGCCGAAGATGGTTGCGGCGGGCGCGACATCGCCGGCCGCGCCGGGGCCCGGCCGCCGACCCCGTGCCGCCGGTGCCGAGGAGGAGGCTGCCATGCCGGACACTCCGGTCACCCTGATCACGGGCGGCGCCAGCGGCATCGGGGCGGCGACCGCCGAGCGGCTGCTACGCCGGGGCCACCGGGTCGCGGTGACCGGCCGTGACCCGCAGCGGCTCGCACGCTTCGCCGCCCGGGCCGACGCCGGACAACGGTTGGTGGTGGTGCCCGGCGACGCGGCCGACCCCGCCGCGGTGGAGCGGGCCGTACGCACCACGGTCGAGCGCTTCGGCCGGCTGGACACCGTGATCGCGAACGCCGGGATGGCCACCTTCGACGGCATGGACGACGGGGACCCACGAGGCTGGCGGGAGATGGTCCTCGTCAACGTGCTCGGGCCGGCCCTGCTGGTGCGCGCTGCGCTGCCGAGCCTGCGCCGCACCCGTGGCCAGATCATCCTGGTGGGCAGCCTCGCCGGCCTCGTCGCCACCCGCGGCAACCTGTACGGGGCCACGAAGTGGGCGGTCACCGGGCTCGCGGAGAACATCCGGCTGATGGTCACCGGCGACGGGATCCGGGTCACGTTGATCGCGCCGGGCCGGGTCGACACCGCCTTCTGGGCGCCCGCCGGGGGCACCCCGGCGGGCGGGAGCCTGACAGCGGGCCAGATCGCCGACAGCATCCTCTGGGTGCTGGGCCAGCCCGAGGGCGTCGACCTGGCGAGCGTCGTCATCCGGCCGATGCCCGCCGACTGAGCCCCGGTCCGGCCGGGCCGACCGCCCGAGCCGCCGGATCGTCCCCATTCCGCTCGCGGAGGTAACACACGGATGCGACACGACCATCTCATCATCGGCGCCGGCCCGTGCGGGCTTGCCGCCGCCCACGAACTGCACCGCGCCGGCGCGCGCCCGGTGGTCCTCGAACGCGGGGCGGTGGCCGGCGGGCTCGCCTCCTCCTTCACGGACCGGGCCGGATTCGTGTGGGACCAGGGTGCGCACGTCGCCTTCAGCTACTTCGGCGACTTCGACGCCCTCCTCGACGACGTCATGGAGGGGGATGTGCTGCGCCACCAGCGCTCCTCCTACATCCGCTACGGGGACAGCTGGGTGCCGTACCCGTTCCAGCACAACCTCAGCGCCCTGCCCACCGACGAGGCCGTGGACTGCCTGGTCAAGATGATCGACCGGCCGGACGGCACGGTACGCAACTACGAGGACTGGCTGCTGGCGAACTTCGGCACCGGCGTCGTCGAGCGGTTCATGCGGCCGTACCACGAGAAGTTGTGGACGGTGCCCATCGACGAGATGTCCACCGACTGGGTGACCCACCGGGTGGCCACGGTCGACTGGCGGGGCGCGCTGCGCAACCTCGTCGAGCGGCGGACCGCTCCCGGCTGGGGACCGAACAGCACCTTCAGCTACCCGGGCCGCGGCGGCATTGGTGAGCCGTTCCGACGCCTGGCGGCCCGGCTGCCCGATGTGCGGTACGAGGCGCCGGTGCGGCGGATCGATCCGGACGCCCGGACCGTCACGTACGGCTCGGGCGAGGTGCTGCCGTACGAGCGGCTGGTCTCCACGATGCCGCTGACCGCGCTGGTGTCGGCGCTCACCCGGTGCCCGGCGGAGGTGCGCGCCGCCACCGCGGCGTTGCGGCACAACCGGGTGCTGGTGGTGGGGGTCGGAGCCCGGGGCCGGGTCGACCCGGCGTGGCACTGGCTGTACTTCCCCGAGGCCGACTACCCGTTCTACCGGATCACCAACATGGGCCTGTTCGCCGGCGCGAACATGCCGGAGCCGCACGATCGCCACCTGTCGTACCTCGCCGAGATCGCCCTGCCGGCCGACGGCGGCTCGCCGGACGACGACGCGGCGGTGCGGCAGACCGTGGCCGGGCTGGAGCGGGCCGGGCTGCTGCCCGACTCCGGCGCCGTCGTCTCCCGGTACGTGCGCCGGATCCCGATGGCGTACCCGATCCCGACGTTGGACCGCACGGACGCCGTGGCGTTGATCCTCGACCACCTGGAACGACGGGGCATCTACTCCCGTGGCCGCTTCGGCGTCTGGATGTACGAGTACGGCAACATGGACCACGCCATGAAGATGGGGGCCGACGTCGCCCGGCACCTGCTCACCGGGGAACCGGAACGGATCTGCCTGCCGCACCAGCTGCCCTCGTCGCAGCGGTCGGCCGCCGCGGCCGTCTACTGACCCCGGCAGGGAGTTCGGCACTCGCGAGGGCGCCCGACAGCGTGGCGCCGGCCGACGCCCGCCATGCCCTACAACCGACCCGCCCGGTCACCGTCCGGGCACGTCGACGAGGAGGTGTCCCAGCCATGTCTGGCGACGAGGGTACGAGGCGTCCGGAAGGACCGACCGGGTCCCTGGAGCCCCGCCGGCACCCGACCCGGCCCGGGGGTGCGTCGTGACACGGATGCTGGTCACCGGCGGAGCCGGCTTCATCGGCGCGAACTTCGTGCACCACACCCTGTCCCACCGGCCCGACTACACCGTCCGGGTCCTCGACGCGCTCACCTACGCCGGTGGCCGGCGGACCCTGGCGGCCGTCGACGACCGGATCGAGTTCGTGCACGGGGACGTCTGCGACGCCGACCTGGTCGACGGGCTGGTCGCAGACACCGACCTGGTGGTGCACTTCGCCGCCGAGTCGCACGTCGACAACTCCCTGCACGACCCGTCGCCGTTCGTGCGCACCAACGTGCTAGGCACCTACACGGTCCTGGAGGCGGTCCGACGCCACGACCGGCGACTGCACCACATCTCCACGGACGAGGTCTTCGGCGACCTGGGCCTGGGCAACGACAGGAAGTTCACCGAGGAGAGCCGCTACGATCCGTCCAGCCCGTACTCGGCCACCAAGGCCGCGTCCGACATGCTGGTGCGGGCCTGGGTGCGCTCCTACGGCGTACGGGCCACGCTGTCGAACTGCGCCAACAACTACGGCCCGTACCAACACGTCGAGAAGTTCGTTCCCCGGCAGGTGACGAACCTGCTCAGCGGTCACCGGCCCAAACTGTTCGGCACGGGCGCGCACGTGCGGGAGTGGACCCACGTGGACGACCACAACGCGGCGGTGCACCTGATCCTGGACCGGGGCCGGCTCGGTGAGACGTACATGATCGGCTCCGGCGACGAGCGCAGCAACAAGGCGGTGCTGGAACTCGTCCTTGACCTGATGGGCGAGTCCGCCGGCGGGTACGACCACGTCCCGGACCGCCCGGGCCACGACCTGCGCTACGCCACGGACAGCGGCAAGCTGCGCCGCGAGCTTGACTGGCGGCCCCGGTACCCGGACCTGCGCGCCGGGCTGTCCGCCACGATCGAGTGGTACCGAGACAACGAGTGGTGGTGGAAGCCGGTCAAGGAACGCACCGAGGAGCGCTATCGACAGTTCGGCCGGTAGCTGGCGGGGGTGGCCCGGGCAGGCGGACGAGCGGCACGGACCGGCGTCGTCGGCACGCGGACTGCGGCGGGGGGACAAGACCCTAGATTCGATCGAAGAGCAGCCGCGGCAGAGGCCCCGGAAGCAGCCCTGATACATCGATCAAGGACTCTTCCCACTCCATGCCCAAAAAGACTTTCATCGATTGGATTCACGATTTCCGCGATGGAATCCGGACTTATATCGGCTGTACGATCCAGCAAAACCGTTCGGACCATTCAATCGGCGCGTCGTGTGCCCGCCGGAATGGCCGGAACAAAGGGAGGCCGGGAATGAGACTCCACCGCCACACGATCTTCGCCCGCGGGCGTCGACCCGGAACGGCCGCCATGGCCACGCTCGCCACCACGGTCATGCTCCTCACCGTGGCTGCCGGATCGGCCACCGCGACACCCGCCGCCGAGCCGCGGTCCGGGACGACCGGCGAGATCCTCGGCACCGGCAACGCCACCCGCGTGCCGGGCAGCTACGTGGTCACCCTCAAGGACAGCGGCGGTGCGGTCGGCGATCGGCAGGCTGGCGTGTCCCGCCTCGCCGACCGGTACGGCTTCCGCCCGGACCAGGTCTGGCGCGACGCGCTGAACGGCTTCTCCGTGCGGACCTCCGAGCCGGTGGCCCGCCGGCTGGCCGCCGACCCGGCGGTGGCGGTCGTGGAGCAGGACCGTTTGACCAGCTTGGCCACCACCCAGACGATCGCGCCGTGGAACCTCGACCGGATCGACGCATCACTGGGACTCAGTGGTACCTACAACTTCACCAGTGTCGGCACCGGCGTCCGGGCGTACATCGTGGACAGCGGGATCCAGATCAGCCATGTCGACTTCGGCGGCCAGGCGGTGTACGGCTACGACGCCGTCGACGGCGCGCTCCCGGCCAACGACTGCAACGGACACGGCACCCACGTCGCCGGCACCGTCGGCGGGACGACCTACGGGGCAGCCAAGAACGTCGTGCTGGTCGCGGTCAAGGTGTTCGACTGCGCCCTGCCGAGCACGCTGTCGATGTTGATCAACGGGATCAACTGGATGATCGCCAACCACCCCGCCGGGCAGCCGGCCGTGGCGAACATCGGCGTGCTGACCAGCCCCACCGTCGCGCTCAACACCGCAGTGACGAACGCGGTCGCCGACGGCATCACGGTAACGGTTCCGGCCGGCAACTCGAACGTGAGCGCCTGCACCGTTTCACCCGCGTCGGTGCCGGCCGCGCTGACCGTAGGCGCGACGTCGACGAACGACAACCGGGCAAGCTGGTCGAACTTCGGTCCCTGCCTGGACATCTTCGCTCCCGGCGAGCGCATCACGTCGGCCTGGTGGAACTCGATCACCGCGACCCAGACGATCAGCGGCACCTCACACGCCGCGCCGCTCGTCGCCGGCGTCGCCGCTCGGGTGCTCAGCAACAACCCGACCTGGACACCGGCCCAGGTGGCCAGCTACCTGTTCAGCGTCGCCAGCCCGGTCGTGATCAACCCGGGGGCTGGCTCGCCCAACCGTCTCCTGCACCTGTCCCCGGCACTCTGACCTGGCCCTGCCGCCGGCCGGCCCACGCGGTCAGCCGCTCGCCATCGGAATCGGAGCGAGCAGCCGCGCAGGGCCGGTCCGGGTAGCCCCGACCGACTTCCCGCTCCACGAACCAAGATCCTCCGCGCTGGCCTCCAGGCTGAACAGCGTCGCCAGACCAGGCCAACGGCGACCGACCTGTGGACCGGTGCGAGCCGAGGATGTCAGGTACGGCGTCCCGCACCGCATCAAGGCGTCGCCGGCTGCATCTCGTACGCCTCGTGGGCGAGCGCCTCGACGACCCGCCGCCGGCGCTCCCACTCCGCGCTGTCCGCGGCCTCCAGCACGACCAGACATGACCAGGCGCTTGGATCGGTGATGTCGATCCGGTCGCCCGTGTGCAGCCTGATGTCCGCGTCGATCACGCCCGGCCAGGCCGACACCTCGTCGAGGCTCGGGCAACGCACGACGGTCCCGCTGCCGGCTGGCCCGAGGTTCAGCCACCCGACCGCGCGGCCCAGGTCGCGGGGCAGCGGTTCCATGGTGACGTCGTCCCCCAGGAGCGCGTCCACCCAGCGCTCGGTCAACGATCGACCGGTGGCCGCTCCGACCATGTGGTCGACGCAGGCGCCACCCGGGCGGCTCGCGATCTCGGTCCAGACCAGGCCGTGCCCGGTGCGGAAGAACTCGCCATGGCTGATCCCGGTCTCGAAGTCGCCCGCGTCGATGAGCCTGCGCTGGTCGTCGAAGACACGCGCGTACAGGTCGGCTTCCTCGGCCGGATCGACGAGCAGCGCCCCGTTGCGGATGGTGGAGTGGACGACCCGAGCCCGCGGCAGCAGATAGCGCGAGATGGAGAGCCAGGTCAGCCTCCGCCCGCTCCAGACGGCGTCGACGTGGTACTCGTCGCCGTCCAGACCGGACTCGAGCAACGCCCGGCCGTTGAGCCGGTCGACAGCGTCGGCCAGTTCCGCAGCCGACGTCGCGATGACCGTGGCACGCGCGCCGGCACCGTCGGTCGGCTTCACCACCACACCCACGGGCTCGATGCCGGCCTCAAGCGCGTCGGCGGCCTTGCCGGCGGACGTGTACTCCTCGCTGCTGCGGACACCGGCCCGGCGGAACAGGCCTTTCATGACCCGCTTGTCCCGGGTCTCCAGCACCTGCCGGGCGGTCAGCGCCGTTCCGGGCACGACCGATGCGAGGACGGCGAGCGCGTAATGGCTGAACTCGCTGGGGCTCAGGACGAGGTCGTAGCGGCGGTCCTCGGTCAGCAGACGCGCCGCGACGCCGAAAAGATCCGAGGCGGAGTCGTGCGATCCGATCCGGTAGATCTCGTCGGCGTCGCGCAGGTCGTCGAGGGTGAAGCGGCGGCGCTCGAGCTCGTAGTCCGTGACCACGGCGGCGTAGGAGACGCCACGGGCGGTGAGCGCTTCGACGAGCCGTCTGTTCCATTTCAGGAGCAGCGCGTTGCGCGGGTGGCTCATCGGTGTGGTCATCCCTTCTGCAGAGGGCTGGGCGCCAGCCGTACGCCGTGCGGCGCGACGGTGGTGGTGTACTCGGCAAGGTCGATGTCGCGACGATGGGTGATGACAGCGACGCCGTACGCCGAGGTGGAGTCGCGATACTCCAGCGCGACACAGGGGTCGGCGAAGAAGTCCGCTCCGACCACCGCTTCGGCGTGGTAGCCGCCGAGTTCGGGTTCGAGGTGGTGGGAGGGTACCGGGACGAAGCCCAGACGGGCCTTGAAGCGAATCAGACCCGGCTCGGCGATGTGGCCGTACAGGTTCGGGTCGACGCCGAGACTGAACCGGGCGAAACCCCGGGCGCGGGCCTCGTTGAGAGCCGACCAGAGCAGGACGCGTGACAGACCCTGGGACCGCTGCTCGGGCGCGTAGGCGGTGAACCGGGCGCGGGCGAAGCTGTTCTCTGGTTCAAGGCGGACGATGCAGGCGCCGAGCAATTCCTCCCCCCGTCTGCCGGACACGATGATGTACCGGTCGATGTCGTCGAGCACCTCCTCGCGCTTGACGGCCGCGAAGTTCCAGCCCCAGCGCATGCCCGCGATCTGTAGGGCATAGAGCGAGTGGAAGCCGTCGAAGGAGTCCGGCGTGAGGGGCTCGCAGCTGATGGTCACGCCATCGTCGTCGACCCGCCGGCGGGCGTACGCGACCCCCCGCCGGGCCTTGCCCGCGAGTCTGGCGGCGTAGCTCTGCTCGGACTCGCCGACCTCGCTGACCCAGTGCACGTAACCCGGCTTGACGACGAACCCGGCGCGGCGCAACTGCTCCCACTGCTCGTCGTCGCGGCGATCGAGACGGACTCGGACCAGGTTCACGTCGTCGGGCACGTCCTGGCGGCGCAGTCCCACCGCGTCGTCGGGACGTATCCATCCGATGCGTGCCCCGTAGCTCTCGGTGATCGACACCATCGCGGTCGTCATGGCCGGATCACTCCTTCTCGAGAAACACGACGGGCGATGATCCCTTGTGTTCGTGGAAGTCGAGCAGAATCACCTGTCGAGTCGTAGGCGTCGGGCGACGGCCGCCGGACGTGCCGCCGGGGTATGCGGATGCCGTTCGGGAACTGGCACCCGTAAGTGACGTGCCCGGTGCCGGACACGCCGGATTCGTCGACCATCCTCTCCTCGACGAATCGTCGGGGTAGCGCCGGCATGGTCACCTCCAGAGAAGAACATGGTCAAACTCACCGATCGACCGGTTGGGCACATGATCCACCGACGAGAATCCGTGCTCGTCCGCCAGGGCACTGACGTCCGCGGTGCTGAGCACGGTGCCACCCCACCAGGCGGATCTCATCCGGGCCAGCCGGTCCCGCTCGGTCGAAGGCGTCCGCACCACCCCGAAGAGCCAGACCACGCCGCCCGGGGCGAGCAGTGAGAGGCTCCGGCGCAGGAGGTCATGCAGAGCACCGGGTCCCACGAAGGCGTGCGGCAACCAGACCAGGTCGAAGCCCGCGCCCGGATCGAGGTCGACGACGTCGCCGTCGAGCACGGTGAACCGCTGCTCGACACCCGCGGCCCGGGCGCGCTCCCGGGCCAGCTCGGCGATCCAGCCCACCCGCTCCACTCCCACCGCGGCGAGCCGCGGGAACGTCTTGAGCATCTGGATGGACAGCTCGCCAGCGCCGCACCCGACGTCCAGGAAGCGCGGGCTCGCACCCTCGCGCAGCGCGCTGCGCAGCGCCGGAGAGCGGGTCAGCAGATGTCGCTCGAAAAATCCCACGAGCCCCGTGCCGCTGAGCTCCGCCTGGCTGCGGACGTACTCGCTGTCCGGAGGGAGCCACCCCGACCGCAACTCCCCGGTGGACAGCTGACGGGCGAACTGCGCGGCCTGCAGGCGGTTGGCGGTCAGTCGTGCCCGCACGAACCCCAGCTGCCCGCTGCCGAGCAGGTCCTCGAGGTCGGATGTCGGGCGCACCGAGTCGGACTCGACCTCGACCAGCCCGAGGTCCTGCAGCACGGCCGCCATCTCGGCGCCCAACTGCGGGTCGCCGCCCGCGCGCGTGCCCAGGTCAGCGGTGGTCGAGCCAGCCGCGGCCAGCTCGACCAGGACCTCCCCGGCCAGTGCTCCTTCTAGGAGCGAGGATCGCCAGACGGCAGACACCAGGTCATTGACCTGTAGGAGCACCCGATCCTCCGGACGGACTTCCCTGGACGCTGAAGTCACCGGCTTATGCCCTCCTCAACATAGACGAGCCAACGTGTGTCCATCCGGTGGCGGACCCACCAGACGTAGTAGACGGCGACGACCAGGCAGGCGCCGCCGGCGATCAGGATGGTAGGCCGAGCGCCGGCGGCCGCAGCCAGAAATCCGGCGAGCAGCGCGCCCAGCGGGATGGAGCCCATGGAAACGAGGCGGTAGGAGGCGACGACCCGGCCGAGAGCCTGCGGCGGCGAGACGAGCTGCCGCACCGAGTTCGACAACGGGTTGTAGATGCCGATGCCGAATCCGTGCAGGAACAGGGATACCGCGCACCCGACGACGCCGAGCGTCCCGGCACCGGGCCACAGCGCCACCGTGGCCAGGCCGAGAGCGCCGGCGCCCATGCCCCCCTGCATGGCCCGCACCGAGCCGAAGGCTCGGATCACCGACGGTGATCCGAGCCCCCCGAGCAGCCCTCCGGCACCGCCGACGGCCAGACACACGCCCAGCGCCGTGGCCGACCGCTGCTGGTCGACGAGCAGGTAGTAGAAGAGCGCGGTCAGCACCATCCGCTCGCAGAGGTTGAACCAGGATGCCATCAACGCCAGACTGCGCAGCGTTCGATCCTTGAACGCGATGCGCAGTCCTTCCACGATGTCGGCCCGCACCGGGCGACGCTCGCGCGGCGGCGTCGCCCGCAACTGCTCGATCCCGGTCAGCAGCAGCGCGCTCGCCACGAACGTCGCCGCGTCGAGCGCGAGCACCCAGCTGTTGCCGATCGCGTCGACGGCGAGTCCGGCGACGGCGGCGCCGCCGATGCTGAGCGCGGCGGCCGTGGCGGTGACCCGCGAGTTGGCCAGCGTCAGCGCGGAGGAGCTCACGATCTCGGGCAGCAGTTTGGCGCTGCCCACGTTGACGAACACGCGGAAGACGCCGAGGGCGAAAGCGGCGATTCCGAGGACGACCAGAGCGTCGGTCTCACCACGGAGCGCGATCAGGGGCATGGCCAGCAGGCACGCAGCGCAGCACACATTGCTGACGGAGAGCGTCGCTTTCGTGTCGGAGCGGTCGTAGTATGCGCCGGCGAACAGGATGACGAACACCGACGGCAAGAACTGCGCGGCGTTGATCAGGCCGAGCTGTGATTGCGTGGCGCCCCAGACGGACACCGCCAGCGCCGGAATGGCGAAGGACGTGATCTCGTTGCCGGTTCCGGAGACGACCTGACCGATCCAATACCAACGGAAATTGCGCTGTCCTGCCCGTCGGTGACCGGTGATGGCCACACAACCGCTCCTCACTTCCGAGAACGTCATGGGATGCCTGACTGCTGCGGTGCCACACCGATCATGCCCACATGCCAGCTTGCCAGATTCGGCCGTCGGCGCAAGCCCGCCGACTCGAACACGAGCGCCATGGTGTCCTCGGTCAGGTTGGTGCGCCAGCCGGGGATCGTGATCATGGCCCAGTGAGGGCTTGTCGGCCGGAGCGGCTGGTCATGGTAACGCTGAGCTCGTCCTTGTCCTGCGCGCCGACTGTGGCGGTGTTCGAAACCGCTGCTGGGCTGCCTGCGGTGCTGGCCGAGCCGCCGGCTCCCAGTGTTCGGCGCGGCGCACGGCACCGGCAACCCCTAAATCCCCGCCACTGCCTATTCGTCCTCAGGTACTCCCAACCTGCCCAGAACCCTGCATCCATCCACTTGCCTTGACATCGCCTGACGACTCTGCTGAAGTTCTGTCGTGCTAGGACGGTGATCACTGTCGAGGTCTTGTAGAGCCATTCTGAGCCGTGCCGTGAGGGGGACATGAGCAAATTCGCGGGAACGGCCGAGGACTATGCCGTCCATCGCCCGCCCTATCCGGACGCATTGATCGACTACATCGACAGCAGTGTCGGTGAGGGTGTCGCGCTCGACCTCGGCTGTGGGACCGGGAACCTCGCCGTGCCGCTGGCCCGGCGAGGAAGGCGGGTCATCGCCGTGGATCCCGATCCGGACATGGTGGCGGTGGGGCAACGCCGAGCGCCGGCGGGACTGGCGATCGACTGGCGCGTCCAAACCGCAGAGTCTGTGCAGCTCGGTACACACTCGACAGCCGTCGTCACTATCGGTGCCGCGTTCCACTGGATGGATCGCGAGCTGATCGCGACTCGCGCCCGCCAGTGGCTGAGGCCGGGCGGCGCGCTCGTGATCGCCGGAAGCCCCAGCACCTGGACCAGCGACGCCGCGTGGCAGCGCGAGGTCCGGGCCGTCATAGAGCAGCGACTGGGCCCTGAGCGCCGCGCCGGCTCGGACGGCGTGTTCAAACAGCCAGCCAAGCGACACGAGGACGTTCTGCGGGACTGCGGCTACGAGGTCGCCACCACCGAATACTCGACCACCTTCAACTGGTCGATGGACGGAATCCTAGGTTATCTTCGATCCACGTCGTTCGCTGGTCGCCACGTTGTCGGCGACGAGCACGACGATTTCGAGGAAGCAGTACGCACACGTCTGCTCGAATTCGACCGCTCGGGAAGCTATCCCGAGGAAATAAAATTTTACCTTCTCACGGCCAGATGATCGTCTGACGACGGCCGACTTCGGCCGTCCACTCTCTCCACCTTGCTTCGACGCCCTCCTTGAGGATCCCCATCCCTGACGAGGCTCAACTCTGCCATGCTCGGAGGTAATTTCGATGACGGCAATACTTGAGAGTTTCGAAGAACTCCGGTCCCTGTCGCGGAAGTGGGACGTCAACGAGGAGGACATCCTCCTGATCGCCCTCAACAAATGCGGCGTGAAATCCCGCATCCCGAAGCCGCGGATGCGCATCAAACTGCGGTTGCAGACCCGATCCGACGAGGACATCTTCCTGATCCTGTCGCTGGGACGGATCGACTCTCCGTTTGAGCTCACCGAGGACGCGCTGTACTTCCGGGGAAGCCGCATTGCCTCGATCGAGGCGCTCGAGGACGACGATGCCGTGCTCGGCTACTTCCGCAACGGCACGAAGGTGCTGACGCTGAACTCCAATGCCCGCAGCCAATGCATCGGCTGCGCGTTCTGTCCGAACACCATGGAGTCTGCCTCCGACCCGCGGCTGGCCGCCCTCGACGACCTGGACAGCTATCTCGCGGCGCTGGTGCAGGACTTCGGCCTACCGGACATGTCCGGAATCGACAAGGTGACGATCTGCACCGGTTGCTTCCACTACGAGTCGCTCGCGCTCAAGCACCTCGCCGAGGTGCGCGAGGCGATGGGCCGGCATGGCTGCACCGGATACATCCATTTCCTCTCCAGCGTGCTGCGGTCGCGGGAGGCCATCGAGCAGGTCGCGGCCGCGGGACCGTTCCACCTCACCACGACGGTCGAGTGCTTCGGACGGCGGCCGGAAGTCCTCAAGGAGTCCAAGGCCAGCCTGACGCCGACGGACGTGATCGACATCCTGCGCGAGTGCGGCCGTGCGGGGGTCCTGGCCGACTACACGTACATCGTCGGGCTGGACCCGGAGGACCTCGCGATCAAATACCTCGAGCAGTACGCCCCGCACACGACTACCTTCCCCCGCTTCCAGATCTTCCAGCCGCACAGCCCGTTCATGGACATGTACGTCACCCCGGGCGGGCAGCAGATGGACTACTACCTGTCCATGCGCAAACAGATCGAACGCCTGTTCCACGACTCCGGGCTGCGGCCGAAGCCGTGGGAGAACTACCGCCCGCTGTGGTACTTCACCTTTGCGGACGAGCAGATCACCGGCGCCAGGATCTGACTGTGCGGACCGAGGCGACCGTCGCGGTCACGATCCGAGAGCTCGAACCCGCACCCGTGCAGCACGTGGTGCCCGGGTGGGCGCAACCCTGGATCCGGCCGGACACGACCTGGCCGGAGGAGCGTTCGTCGTTCGCCCTCAGCGCCCGGGACATGGCCGGCTACGAGGCGGTCGTCGGTCCTCTGAGCCCGGTCGTCGCGCAGTTGGTCAGAGACCAGTTCGGCCCGGCGCTCAGCAGCCTCACCACGCTTCCCCGGCCGGATGGCACGCTGCCCTGCGAGGGAAGGCATCGCAGCGGGAGCCATTTCCGACTGGCGCAGGCCGCGGTGGACGAGCTGGCTTTCCGGCTCACCGTCGCCCCGCAGGCCAGCCGCACACGCGACACCGTCGCCTGCTACGCCACGGCGATGGGGTTCGACCTCAACGCTCCAGTCGCCCCCGAGCTGGCCCGGTGGCTGCACGACGAAGGGTACGCCGGGCAGAAGTGGCGGCTGGTCGCCGACCACAGCGGTGACGTCGGCCAGGACGACCTGCGTGCCCTGGAGCGCGTCCTGCACGCCGCCAGCCCCTCGCCCGTCATGGTGGACGCCATCGGCACCTGGTCGAAGGCGACCGCGCGGCGGCTGCTGCCCGTACTGGCCGATCTGGGCATCCGGTGGGTCGAGGAGCCGTGCGGCGATCTGGCCGGCCTGGGGCGACCTGAGGCGACGTGGCCCCCGATCGCGGCCGGCGAGCACGCCTACGAGCCCGCCGACCAGTGGCGGCTGCTCGGCTCGGGCAGCGTCGACGTGTGGCAGCCAGACGTGGGCTGGAGCGGCGGCATCACACAGGCCCTCGCGACGGCGCGGGCAGCCCGCGAGCTAGGGGTGCCGACGGTGCCGCACGGCGGCACGCTGCGCTCCGCGTTGCTTCTGGCGGCGTACACCGACGACGTGACCGTGCCGTGGTTGGAATACCACCTGACCCAGGAGCCACGACGTCAGAGGTGCAGCGTCGATCCGGCGCGTCCAGCCGGTGGCAGGTTGTCCTGCCGCTCGGGAGAAGAGCTCCGGTTCCGCTCCGGCGAACCCATCATCCTGGGATGAGGACCCGATGTTGACCGACATCGACGTGGTGTGCCTGGACATCGGCGGCACAGTCGTGCAGACACCGCACGGTTCGTTCACCCGGCAGCTCGCCGAGGTGCTGGGCTGCGACTTCACCGAGGTGCGCGACCACCTCCAACCCTTCAAGGCGAGACGGTCCCCGGTCGAGCAGCTCGCAGTCTCGCTCGCGGAGGCCTTCGGCGCCACCCACCGCAAGGCCGAACTGGTCGAGCTGCTCGGCACCCTGGCCGACGAGGCGAGGCGTCCCGTCGTGTTCGACGACGCCGCCCCGGCGCTCTCCCGGCTGGCGGACAGCGGCGTCCGGCTCGCCATGCTCAGCAACGTCCTCGGCGCGGTCGCCCCGCCGGGCACCAGTCCCGTGCTCGGTCTCGACATCGCCGTTTTCCTCAGCTGCGACATCGGCGTGGCGAAGCCCAGCCCGGCGGCGTTCGAGCGGGTGGCGAACGCGCTCCGCACGCCCGCCTCCCGGATCCTGCACGTCGGGGACGCGTACGAGACCGACGTGCTGGCCGCGCTGCACGCCGGATCGCAGGCGGTATGGCTCCGTCGCGATCCGGCGGTCACCCATCCGGCCCCGGAGGCTCCCACAATCGGGGATCTACGCGAGCTTCCCGGACTACTGGGCATCGGTCCGATGCCGCCCATCCATCCGGCCAGCCCGAGAGAATACGGGGGCAATTGAGCATGCTGCCACGACAGCTGGACCCGCGCCGTTGGGAAGAGCGCACGCCGCAGCCGTTGCCGACGCGCGGCTGGTGCCGCACGGCGCGGCAGGACCCCATCACGGGCCTGGTCGCCTTCCCGGACTTCAACGCCGCCCTGCCCACCATGATCGGTGAGTGCTTCGGGGCGGGTCAGAGCCTCGGACTGGCGATCGGCGACGTAGACGGCCTCAAGGAGTACGTCGAGCGCTCCCGCGACGTCGATCCCCGGGCATTCGGTCACATGGCCGGGTGCGCGCTGATGAACGAGCTCGGCTCAGTGGCGGCGCAGTGGTTCGACGACATGCCGTACGACGCCGGGTGCGTGGCCACCTTCGGCGGCGACGAAGTAATCGTGGCGGTTCGGCTGGACCGGCAGGAGCGGTCCCTGTTCCCCGAGCGGTTGGGTGTCCTGCGCGACCGCATGATCGAGCGGCTGCCCCGTACGGTCTCCTTCGGGTACGGCGTCTTCCCGCACGACACCGTGCTGGGCGAGCGGGACGACGCCCGGGAGACGGCCGATCTGATGCTCGGCTCCGTCGACCAGATGCTGTTCCGGGAGAAGGCCGCGGTGCGTGCGGCAGGGCGGACGGTTCAGGGATTCCTCATCACCTTCCCGGTGCCTCATGGATGAGGCTCCGATGACACCGTCATACCCCGTGCTGCCCAGCGACCCGGGACAGGCGATCGTGACCGAGGGACGCGTGTCCGATGTCCGCGGACGGCTTGTGCTGGTGCTTCCCTTCAGCGCCCCGGTGGGCCGCTCCCGCGGTGTCCGCTACCGCACGGAGCTGGACGGGCGGCCGCCGCAGACCCGGGTGGTGATCAGCTCGGACGGCCGGGCGATCCTGCTCGACCGCGTGGTCGCCTCGATCGCCCTGGACACGGTCGTGCCCGTACGGCTGAGTCCGCTCGCGGCCCGCGGTGACCTCCATCTGCCGCGAGACCTGGTCGAGGAGGCCCACGACGCCGCGCTCGACCTGGGCGGCGTGCCGGATCACGAACTCGCGCTCATCATCACGATGCTCCGCGAGGCCTCCACGCCGCAGATCAGGCAGGCGCGGAAACGACACGTGCTCGCCTCCCTGCGGCCGGTGCCCGAGGAGCAGACTTGACCGCCGGGATGATCGACCACCGTACGGCGGTCTCGGCCTGGATCGCCGACCTGACGACCGCCGACGCGGCCGACCTCCAAGCGGTCAAGGACGCGCTCGACTACCTCTGCGTGGCCCAGCTGTACCTTCACGACAACGTGCTGCTGGAGCGGCCGTTGAGCGCCTCGGACGTCCAGCCGGCGCCAGCCGGACACTGGGGGGTGGGCCCACCGGTCAACGCGGTCCTCGCCGCTCTCGCCCCGCTGCGCCACCGACTCTCCGGCGACGAGGTGATGATCGTCCACGGTGCCGGGCACGCCGGCCCCAGCGCGCTCGCGATGTCCTACCTCAGCGGGGAGCTGGGGCGCCGGTACCCCAGGTTCGCCTGGTCGCGGGACGCGCTCGAGCGGCTCGTCCGGGAGTTCCCGCGCGGCCGGCACGGCCTGGGCACGGAAATCGGCCCGCAACTGCCGCACCAGCTCTACATGGGCGGGCAGCTGGGCGGCTCGCTGGCCTTCTCCTGCGGGGCCGCTCTCGACGCGCCCGGCCGGCTCGTCGTCCCCCTGATCGGAGACGGCGAGTGTGAGACCGGCATCCTGGCGAGCGCGTGGCTGGGCGCCGATGCGATGCACAGCGGCGGTTCGTCAGGCCACGGCATCGTCCTGCCCGTGGTCCTGGTCAACGGCCTGCGGATGGGCGACCGTTCGCTGCTCGGGAGGATGAGCGCGGGTCGGCTGCGGGCATATTTCGCCGGGCTCGGCTGGACCCCGCACCTGGTGGACGGCAGAGACGTCGGGGTCCTGCGGGACACGCTCGCCGCCGCCCTCGCCGCGACTGGTGACCTCGCCGCCGCCGACCGGCACGTCGTCGTGGTGACGATGCCCAAGGGACTGGGCGGCCCGGAGCGGGTCGAGGGCCGCCAGATCCAGGGCACGCCCCAGGTGCACAAGACGCCGTTGAAACGACCACGGGAGAACGCCGCAGAGCTCGCGGCGCTGGGAGCCTGGCTCACGCGGTACCGGCCGGCGGCCTTGATCGACCCGGACGGGGCTCCGGCGACCTCGATCCGGCGGGCGCTGCGGCCGACCCGGCCGCCCGCGCCCGCAGACCCGACGCCGGACGTCCGGCCCGATCCGGCGGGACGAGGCGGCGAGCACGGCGGCGCCTTCGCCACCGCGGTCCTACGGTCCCTCGGCCGCCGACGGCGGCCCTGGAGGGTCTTCTCGCCCGACGAGCTGACCTCCAACACTCTGGATCCTCGGCATCCGGTACTGACGGACCGCAGCATCGAGGTGCTCAACGAGGAACTGTGCCACCTGTGGTTGCAGGGCTACCTCGAGACAGGACGGACGGGCCTGTTCATCTCGTACGAGGCGTTCGCGGTCCTCAACACGTCTCTCGTCCGGCAGTACGCCAAGTATCGCCGCCTGGCCGCCGGCAGCCGGCCGGTTGCGAGCTGCAACTATCTGCTGACCAGCCTCGGCTGGAACAACACCTACACCCATCAGGACCAGACCTTCCTGACGGCCGTGCTCGACTGTGGGTTTCCCAAGACGAGCATCTACCTGCCGGCCGACGACCTGCGCCTGGAAGCGACGCTGGATCGCGTCATGGACGACTCCGAAGGCCTGAACGTCATCGTCGCCGGGAAGTACTACGAGACCGGCACCCGATTGCCGGCCGACACGATCGCCACGGAGATCGAGACCGGCTACTCGATCCTCAGCGGCGACGACCCGGACGCCGACCCCGACATCGTTCTGGTGGGCATCGGCGACGTAGCGCACCCGCAACTCAGCCGCGCGGCGGCGCTGCTTCGCGCCGGCGATCCGCACCGGGTCGTGCGTCAGGTCGTCGTCCACGACCTCGCGGCGTTCGGCGTACCCGAGGCACGCCGACGGTTCTCCCCGGCCGACGAGCGCAGGATCTTCGGACAGAGATCCGCGGTAGTGGTCGCCTCGAGCACCACCGCGACCCCCGTGCGCGCGCTGCTCTTCGACCGGGCCGGCCTCTCCGAGCGGTGCCTCGTCCGCGGGTACGTCGATCCCGGCCGCCACATCTCGGGCCAAGCGCTCCTCGAGCATTGTGGCCTTGACGCGCGATCGCTGGCCGCGGCCGCCGAACAGCTCCTGCAGCGCCGTGACACCTCGCTCCCGGCGCCAAGGCCGACAGAGCAGATCGGAGAACCGTGAACCCGGACTATGTCGCTCTCCTGCCCCAGGACGCCGAGGACCGCGATCGCGTCGTCATCGAGTGGGTGATGTCGAGTATCTGCAACTACAAGTGCTCGTACTGCCCGGACATCCTCCACGACGGCCGCATCCGCTGGCCGGAGTACGACGACATGGTCGACTTCTGCTCCCGGGCGATCCGCCACTACACCGCCCTCGGCAAGGACGTGACCGTCCTGTTCTCCGGCGGCGAGCCGTCGCGCTACCGCCGCTTCATGGAGCTGGCTGCGGCGACCCGCGCGATGGGCGCATCCGTGGCGATTCTCTCCAACGGCAGCCGGCCTGAGGCGTGGTGGACCGAGGCGCTGCCGCATCTCGACGAGGCTCTGCTGTCGTTCCACATCGAGCAGGCCGACGTCCAGCACTTCTCTGACCGCGTCGCACAGCTCTCAGCGGTCATCCCCACCCAAGTGAACGTAGTCATGGTGCCCGACCGCTTCGCCGAGTGTCTGGCGATCAGCGACGAGCTGCGGAACCGCCATCCGGCCGCCACCGTGCACTACAAGCCGATGATGGAGCACTGGCGACGGATGAGTGGCGGCTACGACCCGCAGGCCACGCAGGTCCTCTGGAACGCCAACATGGGTGGCGAGCGTCCGGTGCGCTTTCCGCGTGGCACCCTTCTGAAGGGCGACATGCTGCGGCTTGCCGCCGACGGCGCCGCGACCCCGGTCACGCCGATCGAGCTGATCCTCGGTGAGGACAACCACTGGCTGGGCTGGGAGTGCGCGATCGGCCAGGAGACGCTGTTCGTGGAGTTCGACCAGGTTCTGCGCAGCGTGTGCGGCGTCGGCGAACCGCTCGGCACGATCCGCGACCGCGATCTCATCTTCCCCGTCGGCCCGGTCACCTGCACGCGAGCGAGCTGCACCTGCATCGCCGGCATCAAAGCCAGCAAGAGCAGCCCGAACAGCCACGAGGTGCCGCTGCCGACACCGACGGTGCGAACCTCCTGAGGAATGTCTCGTAACCGGGTGAGGGCGTTGCCTGGGACGGGGTCGGCGGTCAGCCGGCGAGGATGATGTTGTGGAGGTTGGCGATGCCGGAAGCGGCGTCGTCAATGTGTGGGCGACGCGGCGTTAGTCGCGCAGGCTCTTGAAGCACTTCATCCTGGCCAGGGCGTGTTCGACCCCCGCTCGGACGGTGCGGTGTTCGACGTTGAGGGCTTCCTTCCAGGCTGGCAGGTCGGTGCCGTCGGCGGGCTTGCGGTACGGCATGATCACCTCGGGGTTGCCTCGGTAGCCGCCGTCGGCCATCACCGGCCGCCCGTCCAGCTTCTCGGCGATGCCCGAGGTGCGGTAGACGATGGTGTCGTTGCGGGTGCCGGGCTGCGGGTCGCCGACGGCGATGACCAGGCGGGTGCTGGCGTCGATGGCGATCTGCTCGACCGGCCGCTTACGCACCGGTGCCAGGGCCAGCAGCGGCGCGAGGGTGTCGATGACCCGGTGCGTGTGCTTCGCCGTGCCGGTACTGATCGGCGCCAATCCAAGACGTCCTCAGAGTGAACACCGGCACCGAGCACAGGCTGTCCGTAGTCCCGCAGGTGTCCACCAACCCGGTCGGGCGCTATGCCCGTTTTGGGACGCACCACCATCAATCACCAGGGGACCCCTATATTGATCGGCACGCATGGCCGTTTCGAGGTGTCACATGCCAACATGACTGCTTCAAGGTCCAGATATCTGGAGAACCGAGAGGCATCCCATGAAGACGACACGCACCCGCCGGGCCATACGCCGGACCGTGGCAATCCTAATGGCAGCATTGTTCGGACTGCCGCTGGCCGCATACGACCCCGCGCCGGACCCAGCGCAAGCCGCCCTTTACTGCTCCGTGCCGGCATTCCTTGGCGGGTACTACGGACCCGACTCGGACACCTGGCGGGTGTCCTCGGCGATTAGCTCCACCCTGGTGCCCGTCGGCGACCTCTGCCGACAGCACGACCGTTGTTACAGCGGGGCATGGGGCCAGTTCCGCAGCCAGTGCGACGACTACTTCCACACCGTGCTGCGGCAGCGGTGTTACAACTACTTCGATGTCTCCGGTCCGTACACTAAGCAGTCCCACTGCTTGGGCATCGCCTGGGAGTGGTGGGCGGGCGTCCGCTACGGAGGCAGCGACAACTGGGGCGGACCGCCGTCGTACAACAACTGACTGTTGACCCGCGCCGCACAGGTGCACGATCACACAGGTGGGTCCCGGCGTCTCCACTGCCGGGCCCACCTGGCCCTTCGGACAGACCGTAGATGTGACGACTTGCCGCAGGCCATCCCTCAGCGGGGCTTAGCGAGAGTGGGGCTGCTGGCCGCCGGCGCGTCGGGGATTGTGCCGGCGATGCGGTCGCAGTCGTAGGGATGCACCGGCAGCCATGTCCAGGACCAGCCCATCACCACGTAGCGACGCAGTTCGCCCCAGCACCAAACCCCGCCAAAACAGCACAGCGACAACGGAGCACCATCGGAGCACCAGATTCCAAGCCTTGGGAAGATCCGTCCCAAGGCTTGGAAGCGATCAAGGCCGTGACCGGCGTTTCCGCTGGTCACGGCCTTGATCGTGAAGTGCGCCCGAAGGGACTCGAACCCCTAACCTTCTGATCCGTAGTCAGATGCTCTATCCATTGAGCTACGGGCGCTCGGTGCTTGGCCAGTCTACACACCCGGCTTTCGCGCGGAGACTCCGGGATTCGAACCCGGGAGGGGCTTTAAGACCCCAACCGCATTAGCAGTGCGGCGCCATAGACCAGACTAGGCGAAGTCTCCCTGGTGGCCCTGCAGACCACCGCGCCCGAGAATACAGGGCACCACCCATCGGGGGCAAAGCGACTTCCCCCGACGCGCCCTCCACCTCTGCGCCGCGCCGCCTCCGGCGACCCCGGCCCTCGCCCCGGCCTCGCCTTCCACTGCTGTGCACGGGCGTGATCAGGACTACGCTCCATCGATATGCAGGAGCAGCCGCCGCGCGAGCCGAACCGCCGAGAGCCTGCTGAGGGGGCACGCCGCCGCTCCCCGAAGGCGACCTTCAGTCCGCCGGCCGCCCCGCCTGAGCCAGGCGGGCAGGAGGACCCCGGGAAGCGCCCCCGGCGGGCGAAGCCGGCGCCCGCGGTGCTCTTCCAACCGCCCTCGGCCGATCCGCCGCTGCCCCGCCAGGCCGACCGAGCGGCCGAACAGGCGCCACGGGAGCGGCCCGGCCAGGCGGGCGAGACCCGTGGAAGTGACATCGCGCACACCGGCGGCGGCGCGCCCGCCCCTGCCGGCGATCAGCCGGGATCCGCCACCGCTGCGGGCCCGCCCACCTCCGGCGTGGAGACCTCTGGCGGTGACGCCACCCCCGCGCGCAAGGTGCCCGGGAAGAGGGCGGTCACGAAGAAGACCGCGCCGACGCGACCGACGAGGGCGGGGGACGCGGCAGTCCAGGCCGAGGCGACGGCAGGCGCAGAGCCGGCGACGGCGGAGGGCGCGGCGCCCCCGGCTGCGACGAAGGGCACGGCCGCTCGGAAGACCACAGCCGCCCGGAAGGCCGCGCCCGTGAAGAAGGCGACACCCGCGAGGAGGGCCACACCCGCCGCGAGCGCCGAGCCCGCCCGGAAGGCGACGCCCGCGAAGAAGGCCACCCCGGCGACGCTGACCCCGGCGCCGGCAGCTGTCGAGGCCCCGCTCCAGGCCCCGGCCGCCACGCCCGACGCCGCCGCGCGCCCGCAGGTGGTCGAGCGGCACACCGGCGACGCGGCGGCGGAGACACCGCTGGGGCGTACGCCGGAAACTGTCCTTCGGCTGGCTGCCGCGCGGATGCTGGAGCATCCCGGGTTCGCGCCGGAGTTGCTGGCCCTGGCCGCCGTCGAGGCGGTCGGGCCGCGCGCCCGCGACTGGGCGCAGCGGCTCCGGGAGGCGTACCCCGACGCGGGTGCCGACGGGTTGGCGCGGCTCGCGACCAGGCGGTTCGTCCGGCAGGCCGGGGCGGGCGGGGCGACCGCCGCACTGGCGGGGCTCTTCGCGCCGGTGGCCGAGCTGGCGGCCGTGCTGTGGGCGCAGGCCAACCTGGTGCTGCACCTCGCGGCGGCGTACGGCCGGGATCCGGCGCATCCGGACCGGGCGGTGGATCTGCTGGTGCTGACCCGCGTGCACCCGGACGCGGAGAGCGCGCGGGCGGCGCTGGCGGCGGCCCGGGCGGCGGACGCGCCCGACGAGGCGGGCTGGCCCCGGGCGGCGGAGGCGGCGTGGCGGCTGGCGGCGCCGTTGGCCGCCCAGGCCGGCGGCTGGCTGGCGCTGCGGATGGCGTCCCGGCTGCTGCCCGGCGCGGCGGTGCTCGTGGCGGCGGCCGGGGACGCGGCGGCGGCCGAGCGGCTCGCCGCCCGCGCGATCACCGCCTACCGGCGACCCGCACCCGCTGACCACCGCCGCCCACCCGCCTGAGCGAGCCCCCCTCCCCGGGGAAGAGGCGGATCGCCGGAGATCTTGGCAGGAAACGGCCCCCGGAGGGGCACTTTCCTGCCAAGATCTACAAGCAGATTCGGAGCAGGGCGGCACCCGGCGGAGGGGCGGGGAGGGGAGGGGCTGGCAGGGGTCAGAGCCAGTCGAACCACTCCCGCGGCAGCATGGCGTAGCCGACGAAGGCGACGACGTCGAGCAGCGTGTGCGCGACGACCAGCGGCATGACCCGGCGGGTACGCAGGTAGAAGAGGCTGAACACGACGCCCATCACCACGTTGCCGAGGAAGGCGCCGAAGCCCTGGTAGAGGTGGTACGAACCGCGCAGCAACGCGCTCGTCGCGACGATCGCGCCGATCCGCCACTGGAGTTGGCGCAGGCGGGTGACCAGGTAGCCGACGACGATCACCTCCTCCAGCACCGAGTTCTGCACGGCGGCGAGGATCAGCACCGGCACCGTCCACCAGAGCTCGGGCAGCGCGGCCGGCACCAGGGTCGCGTTGACGCCGAGCTGGGCCGCCGCCCAGAACAGCGCCAGGCCGGGCAGGCCGATGAGCGCGGCCAGGCCGGCGCCGCGGGCCAGGTCCTGACCGGGCCGCCGGGCGTCCAGGCCGAGCGTCCGCGCCGGGTCGCCGGGGTCCCGCGCCAGCAGGTGTACGGCGAGCAGCACCGGCAGCAGCGCGAAGACGATCCCGAGCAGCTGGTACGTCAGGTCCAGCCACTGCCGGGGTGACGCCGAGGTGTTGAGCGCGGCGGTCTGCTTCGACAGCGGCCCGTCGGCGGTCAGCTTCGCGATGATCGACACCGTCGCGTAGACGGCGGACTGGCCGAGCGAGAGGCCGAGTACGAGCAGCGTCTCGGTGCCGAGCATCCGGCGCGTCGCCGGGCGTTGCAGCTCAACGGTCACCGCACCACTCTGCCCGACGCCTCTCGGGGTGAGACCGGCGACCGCGCCGACGTCACCGGGCGGCGGCACCGCCCGAACGAGCCTCACGAGCCGATCGCACATTCTGTGCGACCAGTCGACACGCTCCGTGGACATTCTATGGGTGCCCGATCCGCCGTCAGGAGAAGGAGCGCGCCCCGTGGACGACTTCGCAAGGCTGCTGAAGGAGAGCTGGACCCTGGTCGAGGAGCACCGGGAGCGGCTGAGCGGTCACTTCTACGCCCGGCTCTTCCTCCTCGACCCCGAGCTGCGCAAGCTCTTCCCGGTGGAGATGACCGGGCAGGGCGACCGGATCCTGGAGGCCATCGTCACCGCCGCCCAGACGGTCGGCGACCCGGAGAGCTTCGACGAGTACCTGCGCGCGCTGGGGCGGGACCACCGCAAGTACCACGTCGGCGCGGCGCACTACGAGACCATGGGCGTGGCGCTGCTGGACGCGCTGCGCAGCGTCGCCGGCGACGGCTGGAACCTGGAGTACGACCAGGCGTGGCGGGACGCGTACGCGGCGATCACGGAGAAGATGCTGGCCGGCGCGGCTGCCGACGACAACCCGCCGTTCTGGCACGCGGAGGTGCTGACCCACGAGCGGTACGGCAGGGACACGGCCGTGCTGACCTGCCGGGCGTTGCAGTTTCCGCTGTCGTGGAAGGCCGGGCAGTACGTGAGCCTGGAGGTGCCCCGCCACCTTCCCCGGGTGTGGCGCACCTACTCGGTGGCGAACGCCCCGAACGACGACAACCTGCTGGAGTTCCACGTCCGTACGCCGGCCGGCGCCGGCTGGGTGTCGGGGGCGCTGGTGCGCCGGGTGAAGCCCGGCGACCTGCTGCGGGTGGCGGCGCCGATGGGGTCCATGACCCTGGACCGCGCCTCGGAGCGGGACATCCTCTGCGTGGCGGGCGGCGTCGGGCTGGCTCCGATCAAGGCGCTGGTGGAGGAGCTGGCCGGCTACAACCGGACCCGCTGGGTGCACG
This sequence comes from Micromonospora echinofusca, assembly GCF_900091445.1. Classification (NCBI taxonomy): domain Bacteria; kingdom Bacillati; phylum Actinomycetota; class Actinomycetes; order Micromonosporales; family Micromonosporaceae; genus Micromonospora; species Micromonospora echinofusca. The sequence continues at coordinate 6,632,353 of NZ_LT607733.1, read as the reverse complement.
TCTTCTACGGCGCCCGTACGGCGGCGGACCTGTACGGCCTGGCCGGGCTCCAGGAGCTGGTGGCCGCGCACCCGTGGCTGTCGGTCACCCCGGCGTGCAGCGAGGATCCCGACTTCGACGGCGAGCTGGGCGACGTCTCCGAGGTGGTCAGCCGGTACGGCCCGTGGACGGCGCACGACTGTTACGTCTCCGGTTCCGCCCGCATGGTCCGGGCCACTCTCCGGGTCCTCGCCGAGGACGGTGTCCCGCCGGAGAACACCCGCTACGACACCTTCGGCAACCTCTAGAAGCGTTCCTCCCCCCGAACCGGGGCGCGTGCCTCTGCCCCCTGGGGCACGCGCCCCGGTCCCCCAGACGGGCGGACCGGCACCGCCCCGCACGACCACGTCCGCCCGGCCGTCCTTCCCACCCGCGCGGACGTGGTCGTGCCGCCCGGCTGGCGCATGGAGTCAGTAGCGCCAGGGCTGGCCGGTCTCGCGGTACTCCTCGACCGGGACCAGCGGCACGCCCGGCGCCATCCGGTCGACGTAGAGCCGCCCCTCCAGGTGGTCGATCTCGTGGGCGACGAGCCGGGCCATGCCGAACTCGAACGAGGTGATGATCCGGCTGCCGTCGTACTGGGCGTGCTCCACGTCGAGCCGCAGCGGCCGGGGCACCAGGCCACGGTGGTCGAAGAACGAGAGGCAGCCCTCGTACTGCTCGTCGCTGTCGGGGGAGGCGTCGACGACGCGGGGGTTGAGCAGCACGACCGGGTCGGCCGACCGGTCGGGGGGCCGGACGACCGCCACCGCCCGGCCGAGGCCGAGCTGCGGGGCGGCGATGCCCACCCCCTTGCGGAACGGGTGCAGCTCGTCGAGGCGGACCAGGGTCGCCGCGAGGCGGTCGGCCACCTCCCGGGCCGCCTGTTCCTCGCGGGGCAGGTCGAACGGGCGCGCCGGCTGGCGGAGCAGGTCGTCGCCGCGCTGCACGATGCCGATTCCGCGCATCCGCTCGCTGGGTCGGACCCGCCCGGCCTCCTCCGGTTCGGCCTCCGGCCGGCTGCGGAACCGCCACTGCAACCGGTAACGCGCGTTGAGCGGGGGGTCCTCGGTCGCCCAGTCGAAGATCACCCGGTCGGCGTCCTCCCGCTTGGTGACCGGCGTGCGCAGCGGGCCCTCCTCCGCCGAGAGCGAGGTCTCCGCGCCCCAGACCTGCGGGTCGAGGGCCGCCGGAAAGTCCAGGCGTACGGCCATCTGCCGGGTGGGCAGCCGGACGGCCCGCTGGAACCAGGGGCCCCACTTGTCGTGCCCGACGCAGTAGGCGTACTCGATGGTGGCCCGGTCGCCGGGGTAGAGCGGGAAGCGCCGGTCGGTGTTCTCGAAGAGCAGCCACAGTTCCTTGAAGGCGTCCCGGTCGTGCTTGGCCCGCCAGTGCATCGCCTCCCGCTCGTCCCCGTCCTCCCGGTACGCCTGTAGTCGCAGCTCGGCGAAGGTCAGCGGGTGTTCCCGGTGGTGCAGGTTGGAGCGCCCGGGGTCGTTGGGGTAGCGGTCGACGGCGACCCGCACCAGGTAGCGGGTGACGGGCTCGGTGCCGGCGTTGTAGAGCTCGCGCCGGATGACGCAGCGGTAGGCGTCGTCCAGGTGGGTGAGGGTGGCGAGTTCCCGCTCGACGATCAGGCCGGTGCCGGGCGGCATCCACTGCCCGGGTACGGGTGGTTCCCGGTGCGCCCGCTCGGCCCGGGCGTGGCGCAGCTCGTCGTACTCCTTGAAGCGCTGCCAGATGGCGCCGCTGGCCTCCAGCACGGCCTCGGCGCGGCGCGCGAAGTCCTCGGTGGGGCGGTGCCGCCGCCCCTCGACGTGGCTGACGTACGACGGGTCGAAGCGCATCAGGGTAGCGAGCTGCTTCTTGGACAGCCCCCGACCTGTGCGGTGCCGGGCGACCTCGGCGGCGAAGGAGTCGGCAGCCCGATCGAGCGGTGAGGTCATCAGCTTCCTCGTGGCCGGGAGTATCAGTTTCACGTTCTGTGGCGACGCGCACACGGAACTGGCACCTTGCCGACACGAACGTTGACAGGAAGCGATGACTGTCGATACTGGGGCGGGTTTTCCGCCCGGGGGTCGGGTAGTACGCCGACCAGTGGGCGAAGTGACCGGCCCCTCCTGATCCGACAGAGGCGAGGCTTCCCTTACCGCACAGACTGTGGTTAGGCTAGCCTTACCAGTGACGGGCGTACCGCCCGGCGACGGCGATGAGGGGGCGGGTGAGTCCAGTGACAGCGGTGCTGCCGGAGCGGGACGTGGCCGCCGCGCCGCTGGCGCCGGTCACCGCCACGATGCGCGCGATGTTCGGCACGGACGACGTGCCCGGTCTCGCGCCCGGCCTGCTGGTGCACGACGAGTTCGGCTGGCAGCCGGCCACCGCGCTGGTCGGCGGCGCTCTCCTGCCCGACTTCCTGCGTTCGGCCGCCTCGCGTTGGGGTGGCACCCCGCACGCGTGCGCCGCGCTGGCCTGGAAGTCGTACAGCTACTGGACGGCGCTGCCCGTGGTGCTGGGCTGGGCCTCGGCCCGCCGGGTTCCGCTGCTGGACCCGGCCGACGTGCTGATCCACTTCGAGGACCACCGGCCACTGCTCACCATGGGCCTGCGCCACTCGACCACGGTCGCGGTCCTGCCGGGCGACCCGCTGGCGCTCGCCGGGCTGCCCGAGGTGCGCGTCGTCGCGGACGAGGCGGAACTGCTCCGGGCGCTCCGGGCCTCGCTGCTCGACACCCACCTGGCCCCCATGGTGGCCGCGATCCAGGCCGAGGTCCGCATCGGCGCGCGCACCCTGCTCGGGTCGGTGGCCTCGGGCATCGCCCACGGCATCCTCCGGGCCGCCGACGCCCTGCCCGGCTCGTCGGTCGAGACGATCGAGACGCTGCTCGGCGCGCTCGACCTCGCCGACCTGGTGGAACTGGTCCCGGGCCCGAACGGCGAGCCGACCGTGCAGCGGCGCACCTGCTGCCTCGCGTTCACCCTCCCCAAGCCCAAGATCTGCCAGGGCTGCTGCGTCCGCCAGACCTGACGACCGGCCGTCCGGCACGCCGCCGCTCCCCACGCCCCGATCCCGCCGGCGTCAGTCCGTGAGCGGGCGCACGTCCCAGAGCCAGACCCCTCCGGTGTACGTGGGATGGACGCCGGTCAGCTCGGTCATGCCCCGGCGCAGCGCGTCGGCCTGCCGGTGCGGCCCGAGCACGACCGCGCCCGCCCGCCAGTACCGCAGGTCACCGACCGCGTCGACCCGCGCCTGCGGGGTGATCGGCGGCACCGCGCCGGTTCGCCGGATCTCGCCGAAGAACTCGCTGGTGGGGCGGGGCGGCGCGGAGAACAGGGCCACCCGGTCGCGGCCGGGGCGGGTGTCCGGGCCGAGGAAGTAGCCGCGGGCGATGGGCATGTCCAGCCCGGTCCGCGCCGACCAGCGCAGCGGATCGGCGTAGTGGGTGTCGGGCAGTGGCAGGGTCACGATGCTCCGCCCGCCCTCCACGTACGGCCGCCAGGCGCCCGAGGTGACGAAGTCGGGTACGGGCTCCAGCCGGGTGGTGGGCAGCGGGGTCGGCAGGATCGGCAGCAGGGCCATGGCCAGGACCGTGGCGGTGGCGAAACGGATCTGCGGGCGTGCCCGCGGGTGCCGGGCGGCCAGGGCGCGTACGTGCTCCACCCCGTACGCGAGCAGCACCCCGACGATCGGGGTGATCGCCAGCGCCCACCGGGTCGGCACCACCGAGTGCAGGACGGGCAGGTTCTCCAGCGCCGCCCACGGGCCGGGTATCCCGGTTTCCCTGCCGCCCAGCTGCACCTCCCGCCCGAGGGAGAGCAGGCCGAAGAGGAGCGCGAGGACGGCGAGGCCGCGTACCACGACGTTGTCGCGCAGCCACCAGAACAGGGCGACGACGAGCACCACAAGCGGCCAGCCGAAGAAGGCATTCTCCTCGGTGGGGTTCTTCGCCAGCCCCTGCGCGCTGCGGGCGTCGCCGGCCAGGGACTCCCGCGAGTACGCCACGAACGACGCGAGGTCCGTCGAGTAGCCCCGGATCAGCCGGGACAGCCCGTTGTAGGCCCCCGGGCCGAAGAACTGGACGTACAGCGGGTACGCGAGCACCACCAGCGCCCCGGCGGCGGCCACCCCCAGCCCCGCGAGGAACGGCCGGGCCCGGCGGCGCAACCCGGGTCGGCCGAGGGCGAGCGCCCCGACGACCACGCCCAGCCCGATGGCGGTCATCAGCAGCACCTCGAGGTTGAGGAAGGCCTGCCACACGATGACCAGCGCGAGCAGCAGCCCGTTGCGCAGCCAGCGCCCTGGCTCGGCGAGTCGCAGGGTGCGCCAGACGATCAGGGGCACCACGTACTGCGAGACGATGTTGGGGTGCGCGTTGGCGTGCGAGACCATCGCGGGCGCGTACGCGCAGAAGGCGGCGCCGAGCCAGGCCGGCCCCCGGCTGTCGACGACGACCCGGGACAGCAGGAAGTACCAGGCCGTGGCCGTGGCGATCATGCCCAGCGTGAGGAAGAGCAGAAACGACGCCCGGGTGCCCAGCAGGAGCGTGACGGGCGTCATTGGCAGAGATACGGATAATACGGACGTATTTGCCATGAGATTCACGCTCTCCGGCACGTTCATCCGGTCGGAGGTGAATGGATCAACAAAATCGGTCAGCACCCGCGCGCCGTGCGCCATCATCCACTCGAACTGCGACTGGTCCGTGCGGTTGTCCCGGATGCCGTGCGACGGGCGCAGCCAGAGCCGCGCGGTCACCCAGAAGCCCAGCGCCACGAAGCTCGCCACGGCGGCGGCGTCGACCCACCACCCCTGCCAGGCCCGTACGCCCCGGTCGGGCTCGTCCGCCGACACCCCGGGCCCTGACCCGCCGGCGGGGAGGCCCGATTCAGGAGTAGTCATGACGATTCGTAGAGTAGTCAGGCTATGGCGCCGCCGTGACATGTTTCGGGGTACTGGCGTACTATGTGCCGGGTTCGCCGACCGCCGATCACGTGCCAACCTCCGACCGCATTTCGGCCACCCCGGGTGCCCCGATTTTTCTGCCGCCAGTGCGGATGATTCACTCTGTCGGTCCAGGCGCGGGTCGAGTTCATATCGTGAGGAATCGACGCATGGCAGAAATCACTGGGGATCAGCGCGTGCAGTCCGAGGTCCTGGAGGGCCTCGCGACGGCGGTCAACCACCGCCGCTGGTTCGTCGAGTTGGCCCTGCCGTACCTCGGTGACGACCCGATCGAGATCGGCAGCGGGCTCGGCGACTACGCGCTGGAGTGGGCGGAGCGGCTGCCCCGGTTCACCGCCACCGAGGCCGACCCGGACCGGCTCGTCTCGCTGAAGGAGCGGCTGGCCGACCAGCCCCACATCGAGGTCCGGCAGATGCTGCTGCCGCACCCCGACCGGGGCGACTACAGCGCCGCGGTGTCGTACAACGTGCTGGAGCACATCGAGGACCACGTGGGCGCGCTGCGCAGCATGCGCGACCTGGTCCGACCCGGCGGCAACGTCATCATCATCGTGCCGGCGTTCCAGTTCGCGATGAGCCCGGCGGACATCGCCACCGGCCACGTACGCCGCTACACGAAGAAGACCTTGGCCGCCGCGATGACCGACGCCGGCCTGACGGTGGAGAAGATCCACTACGCGAACGCGCTCGGCCTGATCGGCTACTTCATGGCGACCAAGGTCTTCCGGCTGATGCCGAAGGAGGGCCCGATGGTCAAGGTCTACGACACCCTGGTGCTCCCCGTCACCAAGGCGGCCGAGCAGCGCCTCCTGCCCCCGTTCGGGCAGTCCGTCTTCGCCGTGGCCCGCGTACCCTCCTGACCGTCTCCCATCCCGGCCCGGGTCAGTCCTTGACCTGGAAGGTCGGGCGGATCACGGCCCGCGCCAGGGTGTGGAAGGCCAGGTTGAAGCCGACGTAGGCGGGGGTCGCGTCGGGGGTGACGTCGAGGCGCTCCACGTCCAGGGCGTGCACCGCGAAGACGTAGCGGTGCGGCCGGTCGCCGGCGGGCGGGGCGGCACCGCCGTAGCCCTGCTCGCCGTAGTCGTTGCGGACCGTGAAGGCGTCGCCGAGGTCGTCCCCGGCCGCGCCGCGCGGCAGCCGGGTCACGCCGGCCGGCAGGTTGACCAGCACCCAGTGCCAGAACCCGCTGCCCGTCGGCGCGTCCGGGTCGAAGCACGTCACCACGAACCCCTTGGTCTCGGCCGGGAAACCGGACCAGGTGAGCTGCGGCGAGACGTTGTCGCCGCCGACGCTGCCGTGGGCGTACGCGGCGTCCATCGGCTCGCCGTTCTGCACGTCGTCACTGGTCAGGGTGAACGACGGGACGGTCGGCAGCAGCTCGTACGGGTCCGGGGCGATCGGTCGTTCCAGGGTCATCGGGGCAGTCCTTCCGGTGCGCGGTTGTCTCTCCGCCCCCTTCTTACCCCGTCGGCGCCCGCGATCGAACCGGGGCGGTGGTGATCGCCGAGCCGTTCCCCGGGCGAAGGGGTCACAGAAGCCGATGAGCCACTGCCGCCGAACGCTGATACCTGCCAGGCATAAAAATACCTGTGTGGTATCGAGGTGGGGGACTACACCGCCGGCCGTCGAGGTTCCGGCGCAGCGGCCCCGGCCTAGAAACCCGGGGCTGAGCTGCTCGACCGGAGATCGAATGAAGCGGAGGGTGTGGGATTCGAACCCACGAAGACATCGCTGCCTTACCGGTTTTCAAGACCAGCGCCATCGGCCACTAGGCGAACCCTCCCGCGCCGCGCCCGTGAGGTACGCGACCGTGCCTAGTCTGCCACGGACCCGCTGCGGGCGAGCGGGCACGGCACCCGCCCTGGGATGATCGGCGGCGTGTGGGAGAGCCCGTCGGTGGTGCTGATCAGCGGGATCATGGCCGCCGGAAAGTCCACCGTGGCCGAGGCGCTGGCCCGGCGGTTGCCCCGCGCGGTGCACCTGCGCGGCGACGTGTTCCGACGGATGGTGGTCAGCGGGCGGGAGGAGATGACCGCCGCGCCGTCGGCGGAGGCGTGGCGGCAGTTGCGGCTGCGCTACGACCTCGCCGCGGCGGCGGCGGACCGGTACGCCGCCGCCGGCTTCACCGTGGTGTTGCAGGACGTGATCCTCGGCGCGGAGCTGCCGGCGATGGTCGACCGCGTCCGGCACCGGCCGCTGGCGGTCGTGGTGCTCGCGCCGAGCCCCGAGGTCGTCGCCGCCCGCGAGGACGCACGGGAGAAGAAGGGATACGGGGACTGGCCGGTCGCCGCGCTGGACGCGGAGTTCCGGGCGGAGACGCCCCGGATCGGGCTCTGGCTCGACAGCTCGGCGCTGACCCCGGCGCGGACGGTGGACGAAATCCTGGCCCGGGCGTGGACCGACGGACGGGTGGGGTAGACACGGAACATGCGCGCGATGACGATCCCGGAGCCCGGCGGACCCGACGCACTGGTCTGGAGCGAGGTGCCCGATCCCGAGCCCGGGCCGGGCGAGGTGATCGTCGACGTGCGGGCCAGCGCGGTGAACCGGGCCGACCTGCTGCAACGGCAGGGGCACTATCCGCCGCCGCCCGGCACGTCCGCGTACCCCGGGCTGGAGTGCTCCGGGGTGATCAGCGCGATCGGCCCCGACGTGGCCGGCTGGGAGGTGGGCCGGGAGGTCTGCGCGCTGCTGGCCGGCGGCGGCTACGCGGAGCGGGTGGCGGTGCCGGCCGGGCAGCTCCTGCCGGTGCCGGCCGGCGTCGACGTTGTCGACGCGGCAGCGCTGCCCGAGGTCGCCTGCACGGTCTGGTCGAACGTGGTGCGGGTGGCCGGGCTCGCCAAGGGCGAGACGCTGCTGCTGCACGGCGGCGGCAGCGGGATCGGCACCTTCGCGATCCAGCTCGCGGTCGCGCTCGGCGCCACCGTGGCGGTCACCGCGCGGGCCGCCAAGCACGAGCGGCTGCGGAAACTGGGCGCGGCGCACACGATCGACTACCGCGAGCAGGACTTCGTCCAGGAGGTCCGGCGGGTCACCGGCGGTCGGGGCGCGGACGTCATCCTCGACATCATGGGCGCCGCCTACCTGCCCCGGAACGTGGCGGCGCTGGCCACGGGCGGCCGGCTGGTGGTGATCGGCATGCAGGGCGGCCGCAAGGGCGAGCTGGACCTCGGGGCGCTGCTGGCCAAGCGGGGCACGATCACGGCCACCGCGCTGCGCTCCCGGCCGCTGGACGAGAAGGCCGAGATCGTCCGCGGCGTCCGCGAGGAGGTGTGGCCGCTGGTCGAGTCGGGCGCGGTCCGGCCGGTCGTGGACCGCCGGGTGCCGATGACCGAGGCGGCGCGGGCGCACCGGCTGGTCGAGTCGAACGACCACGTCGGCAAGGTGCTGCTCACCACCGGCTGACGCTCAGGGCGTCGGCTGCTCGGCCGCGCGGGGGAGCACGAGGCGGGCGCCGGGGCCCTCGCCGGCGAGCGAGTCGCCGGGGTTGTTGAGCGTGCAGCGTTGCAGGGACAGGCAGCCGCAGCCGATGCAGCCGTCAAGGTCGTCGCGGAGCTTCGTCATCAGCCGGATCTTCTCGTTCAGCCGCTCCCGCCACGTCGCGGAGAGCCGCGCCCAGTCCTCCGCGGTCGGGACCCGCGACGCGGGCAGGGAGTCCAGCGCCTCCCGGATCTCCTCCAGCGAGATGCCGACCTGCTGGGAGATCCGGACGAACGCCACCCGGCGCAGCTCGGTGCGGGCGTAGCGGCGCTGGTTGCCACCCGTCCGCTCCGCCCGGATCAGCCCGAGCCGCTCGTAGTAGCGCAACGCCGAGGGCGCCACACCGCTGCGGATGGAGAGCTGGCCGATGGTCAGAGACTCGTGCATCACGTTCGCCTTGAGTTGAAGTGGACTTCAACTTGCAGGCTAACGGCATGACCACGACCACCGCCAGCGCGGGCCCGGCCCGGACCGCCGCGCCGCCCCGCGACCCCGTGTCCGCGCCACCCCGTCATCCGGGCGCCCCGCCGTTGCCGGGCCCCGTCGCGCCGCTGTACGAACGGATCCGCGCGGGTCGCGACTTCGGCGCGAACGTCCTCTCGACCGTCGACGTGCTCTGGGTGCTCTACGACCGCATCCTGCGGGTCACCCCGGAGACCGTCGACGACCCCGGCCGGGACCGGTTCCTGCTCTCCAAGGGGCACGCCGTCGCCGGCTACTACGCCGTACTCGCCGCGAAGGGATTCGTCCCCGCCGACTGGCTCGACGACCAGGGCGGGCCCGCCAGCCTGCTCGGCGACCACCCCGACCGGGTGCTGGTGCCCGGCGTGGAGATCGGCTCCGGCTCGCTGGGCCACGGGCTCGGGCTCGGCGTGGGCACCGCGCTCGGGCTGCGCGCCCAGGGCCTGCTCGCGCCCCGGGTCCACGTGCTGCTCGGCGACGCGGAACTGGACGAGGGCTCCAACCACGAGGCCATCGCGTACGCGGGAGCGACCGGGCTGGGCAGCCTGACCGCGATCGTGATCGACAACGGCTCCGCCACGCACGGCTGGCCGGGCGGCGCCGCGGCCCGGTTCACCGTCAACGGCTGGACCGCCGCCACCGTCGACGGGCACGACCACGACGCCCTGCACACCGCCCTGACCGGGCACGACAACCACCGGCCGCACGTCGTCGTCGCGGTCGTCGACCAGGGGGAGTGAACGTGAGGGAGCGATTCGTCGAGACGACCACCGCACTGCTGGCGGAGGATCCGCGTACGGCGCTGGTGCTGGCGGACATCTCCGCCGACGCGTTCGCCCCGGCCGCGTACCGGCACCCGGACCGGGTGCTCAACGTCGGGATCCGGGAGCAACTGCTGCTGGGCGTGACCGGCGGGCTCGCCCTGACCGGGCTACGGCCGATCGCGCACAGCTACGCGCCGTTCCTGATCGAGCGGGCGTACGAACAGATCAAGCTCGACCTGGACCACCAGGGCGTGGGAGCGGTGCTGGTCAGCATCGGCGCGTCGTACGACCGGGCGGAGTCGGGGCGTACCCACCTGTCCCCGGCCGACGTCTCGCTGATCGACACCCTGCACGGCTGGACCGTGCACGTTCCCGGGCACCCCGACGAGGTGCCGGCGCTGCTGCGGGACGCGGTGGCCGGCGACGGCTCGGCGTACCTGCGGCTGTCCACGCTGCGCAACGCCCGCCCGTACGGTGGCGACGGCGCGCTGCGGGTGCTCCGGGACGCGGGGCCGGGCGCGCCACTGCTGGTCGCGGTCGGGCCGGTGCTGGACGCGGCGCTGGCGGCGGTCGGCGACCTGGGGGTGACGGTGGCCTACACCCACCGGCCGCGGCCGTTCGACACGGCGGGTCTGCGGGCGCTGGCCGGCGACACGGTGGTTTTGGTGGAGCCCTACCTGGCCGGGACGTCGACCCGGGTGGTGTCGGCGGCCCTGGCCGACCGGCCGCACCGGCTGCTGGCGCTCGGCGTGGGACGCGGAGAGTTGCGCCGCTACGGCTCGGCCGAGGACCACACCCGCTGGCACGGGCTGGGCGCCGCCGGGCTGCGCCGCTCGGTCACCGGGTTCCTGGACGCGGCGCCGGTGCCGGCCGGCCGCTAGGTCAGCGGGTCGGGGCGCCGAGGGGGCGGCGGCGGGTGCGCTCGCGGCCGAGGATCCAGAGCGCCTCGACGCCGTCCTTCCAGGTGATCTTCTTGCCCTCCTCGCGGCCCCGCGCCCGGTAGCTGATCGGGACCTCGTAGGGGCGGATGCGCTGGCGCAGCAGCTTTCCGGTGACCTCGGCCTCCATGCCGAAGCCGCGCGAGCGGACGTCGAGCGAGCGGTAGAGCGCCACCGGCATCAGCTTGAAGCAGGTCTCCAGGTCGCCGATGTAGGAGTTGAACAAGACGTTCGCCGCCATGGTGACGCCCTTGTTGCCCATCACGTACCAGAAGCTGTAGGCGCTGTGGCTGCCGAAGGTGCGGTTGCCGTAGACCACCGTGGCCCGCCCGTCGAGCACCGGGTCGAGCAGCTTGGGGATGTCCAGCGGGTCGTACTCCAGGTCGGCGTCGAGAATGACCATGTAGTCGCCCTCGGCGTTGTCGACCGCCGTCTTGATGGCCGCGCCCTTGCCGGCGTTACGCTGGTGCGTGATGACCCGCAGACGCGCGTCGTCGGCCCGACCGAGGATCTCACCGGTGCCGTCCCGGCTGCCGTCGTCGACCACTACAAGCTCGATCTCACACGGGTAGTCGACCGCCAATGCCTGCTTGAGGGCATCCGCGATGCGTTCCTCCTCGTTGTAGACCGGCATGAGGATCGAGAGCTTCACGGGAATCTCCACGGTGGCGACGATATGTCGGCCCTAGCCTAGCCTGGCAGCCAGCGGGCCGGTGCTCAGCACTGCGGGCATTGGGCGCGGCAGCCCCAGGTTCATGGTGTTTACTGCCGCCATGTCGGCACTCGGCTACCCGCTCGCGCTGGCCCCGGTCGCCGCGATCGGACTCCTCGCCGTGGCGCTGCGCCCGGTCGCGCCCGCCGCGGTCGCCCGGCGGCGCCTCGCACTGGTCAGGGCGGCTCTGGTCACCGGCACGTTCGCGGTGCTCACGGTGGAACTGCTGGGCGCGCTGCGGCTGCTCACCCTGCCGGCGTTCGCCGCCGCCTGGCTGGCCTTCCTCGCCGCCGCAGCCGTCGCCGCCGGCCGACGACGCCGCCGCGACGCCGCGCACGGCGGGCTCCGGGCCGCCGCACACCGCACGGTCGAGGTCGTCGCCGCGCGCGAGCCGGCGCTGGTCGGCGCGACGACGGGCCCGACCGCCGGCACCCCCGCACCCGCACCCGCACCGCCGCCGCCGGCCGCCGACCCCGGCGTCGCCTCCCGCCCCGCCGGCTGGTCGACCCGGTTGGCCCACGCCTGGCGTACGGCGGGTCGGGGCGAGCGGCTGCTCGCCGGCACGGTCGGCGGGCTGCTGCTGGTCGAGCTGCTGATCGCCCTGCTGGCGGAGCCGAACAACTTCGACTCGCAGACCTACCACCTGCCCAAGGTGGAGCACTGGGTCGCCCGGGGCGGCCTGGACTTCTGGCCCACCGCCATCCACCGGCAGGTGACCATCCCGCCCGGCGCCGAGTACCTGCTGCTGCACCTGCGCCTGTTCACCGGCGGGGACGCGCTGCACAACCTGGTGCAGTGGGCGGCGGGTGTCGGCGTGCTGCTGGCGGCCACCCGGATCACCGCGCAACTCGGCGGGGGGCGGCGGGCCCAGCTGCTCACCGCGTTCGTGCTCGCCACCACCCCGATGGTCGCGCTCCAGGCGACCAGCACCCAGACGGACCTGGTCTGCGCCGCCTGGGTGGCCTGCGCGGCGACGGTGGCGCTGGACGGGCTGCGCCGCCGCGCCGGGGTCGGGGCGATGCTGGCGCTGGGGGCGGCCACCGGGCTGACCGCGCTGACCAAGACCAGCGGCCTGGTCGCGGTCGGGCCGCTGCTGCTGCTCTGGGGGCTGGCCCAGCTCCGGCTGGCCCGTGCCGGCGGCTCGGGGTCGCGGCAGGTGCGCCGGACGATCGCCGGATCGGCGCTGATCCTGCTGGTCGCGGTGGTGGTGGTCGGGCCGTTCCTGGCGCGGGTGACGGCCGAGTTCGGGCACCCGCTCGGGCCGCCCCGGCTGCGCGAGTCCATCCCGATGGAGCGGCACGACCCGCCGTCGCTCGTGGTCAACGCGCTGCGGATCGCGCACACGGCGTTCGACACCCCGCTCGCGCCGCTGCGCCGGGCAGGCGCCGGGGCGATCGTCGGCGGCGCGGAGCTGATCGGGGTGGACCCGCAGGACCGGGCCACCACGTTCGGACGGGAGCGGTTCCCGGTGCCGTCCTGGTATCCCGACGAGGACCGGGTGGCCTTCCCGCTGGTCGGGGCGCTGGCGGCGATCGGGGCGGCGTACGCGCTGGCCCGGCCCGGCCGGATCAGCCCGACGCGGGCGGGGTCGCTGCGGGCGTACGCGGTGGTCGTGGTGGCGGCCGCGCTGCTGCACACCGCCATGATCAAGTGGCAGCCGTGGGGCAACCGGCTGCTGCTCTACGCGCTGACGCTGGCCGTACCGCTGGCGGGCCTCTGGCTGGACGCGCTGTTCCGGCGCCGGGCCGCAGGCGCCGGGGGACGGCGGTCGGTGGCGGCCGGGCTCGCGGTGAGCGTGCTGGCCACCTGCGCGCTGGCCGGGGTGCTGGCGGTGTCGTACGGCTTCCCGCGCCGACTGGTCGGGGCGGGCTCGGTCTTCACGACCTCGGAATGGGACACCCGGTTCCTGCGCCGTCCCCAGTGGGCGGAGGAGTTCCGCTGGGCCGCCGACGCGGTACGCGCGACGAATGCCCGCCGGATCGGCCTGGTGCAGCAGAACGACAACTGGGAGTACCCCTGGTGGCTGCTGCTACGCGACGCGGACGGCAGCCCGCCGCAGCTGCTGGCGCTCCAGTCGGTGCTGCCCGGGCGCCCGCCGGCCGACCCGGCCTCGGTCGACGCCATCGTCTGTACGGGCAGCCGGCCGGCGTGCACGGCGCTGGTGCCGGCGGGCTGGCGCGTGCAGTTCCGGGGCTACGTCGGCTACGCCCTCCCGCCCGGACGCTGAGCCACCGCCTGCCGCGCGGTTTGCCCCTATCGCCAGGTTCTGCACTCTGCGCGCAACGATTCCGAGACGCATTCACATACCTCGAAGCCGACGCTACCTTCTGGTAACTCGATCGACGTCCCGCGATCGAGCCGAAAGGAGTGCGTCGATGCTTGGTTCCCCTGCCAGGCGCGAACGCGCGACCCGACGACGGGTGTCCACCGTCGTCGCCGCCGCCGCTCTCGTCCTGCCGATGCTCGCCGGAACGGCCTCCCCCGCCACTGCGGCCGACCGTCCCGCCATCCAGCCACTCGCCGCCAACCTGGAGGCGATCCGCGCCGCCGAGGCCACCGCGCTCTACGGCGCGCCCGCCGTCCGCCCCATCGAGCAGCGCCGCACCGCGCTGATCACCATGGGCGACAGCGAGATCTCCGGCGAAGGGGTCGGCAACTACGTCCCCGGCACCCACCAGCCCGGCAACTGGTGCGACCGCTCGTACGACCAGGCGGTGTTCCGCACCGGGATCACCGCCGACGAGAAGTACAACTTCGCCTGCTCCGGGGCGACCCCGTGGAACCTCATCCGGGGCGGGCCAACCCAGCACAACGAGCTGAACCAGGGCGACCACCTCGCCATCAAGGCCCGCAACACGCACATCAAACTGATCTGGGTGGTGGTCGGCGCCAACGGCGACGGCACGATCCAGTTCGGCCCGGTCGCCACCGACTGCGCCGTCCGCCGGGTCTTCTTCCAGGGGCCCTGCTACCCCACCTACACCGACCAGTGGACCGTCCGCACCGACGGCAGCCGCCGGGCGGTCGAGGACGCGCTCACCGACATCCGGCGGACCATGACCGGCGCGGGCTACCTACAGTCCGACTACGAGCTGGTGCTCATGTCGTACCCGAGCCCCGGCAGCCCGGACGTGGAGGACAACCCGAACTTCCCCGGCTGGTACTCCGGCGGCTGCCTGCTCTACCTGGCCGACGCCGCGTTCGCCCGGAACAAGGCGGTGCCGCTGTTCGAGTCGGCGCTGCGGGCGGCGGCGACCAACACGGGGACCCGCTACCTGGACGCCAGCCGGCTCTTCCACGGCCACGAGGTGTGCACCGACAGCACCTCCGTACGCGGCCTGTTCATCGAGATCGGCGTCTGGGACGAGAACGCGGCCCGGCAGTCGTTCCACCCGAACAAGCGCGGGCACGGCATGTTCGCCCAGTGCATCACCCAGTTCGTCGACTCGGGGCGGCAGCGGGCGACCTGCGTGGACCCGGCCAGCACCGGCAACGGCGTGCTCTACGACGGGCTCTTCGAGTTCAAACAGCTGCGCAACGCCGCCACCGGCACCTGCGTCGACGGCAAGGGCTACGACTCGCGCAACGGCACCGCCCAGCAGTCGTACGGCTGCCACGGCGGACGCAACCAGGGCTTCTGGTACGACCCGACCCGCCAGTCGCTGCACTCGGAGCTCTCCCACGACCGCTGCCTGGACGTCGCGGGCGGATCGTCGAGCGCCGGCACGGCGGTGAACATCTACGACTGCCACGGTGGAGCCAACCAGAAGTTCGTGTTCGCCGGCAACCAGATCAGGACGGCCGGCAACGGCAACCTCTGCCTGGCGTTCGACAGCCCGGCCTCGGGCACCCCCCGGCTGCGCCTGGCCGCCTGCTCCACCAGCACCCGCCAGCAGTGGTCCTTCGAGTCGCGCAACTTCGCCAACCCGGTGGGCTACGGGCACGACGACTTCATCGGATCCCGCATCTACTGAGTTCGACCGACGCCGAGCGGTGTCGCCCTTGCCGGGGCGGCACCGCTCGCGCCGTCCGGGGCGCCCGTCGCCGACGGGCCACCCCACCTACCTCTGCCGGGCCGGCACGACGATCAGGCGGGCTACCCCGCCGTCGCCCGCCTTGGCACCCGCCACGCCGACCGTCGTACCGACCTTCACGTCGGCGGACCGGATCGTCGTGCGGCGCTCCACGACGCGCAGGTCGTCGCCGAAGGTCCACGTCATCGTGAAGCCGTCGGCGGACTTCACGGTCATCGAGTCGCCGTCGACGGCGGTCACCTCGCCCCGCTGCACGACGACCGTCTTCGTCCCGCCGTCCTTCGTACGCACCACGGCCTCGCCGTGCAGGGTGTTCCTCCGCAGCTGCACCCGGGCCTGCCGGCGCTCGCGCCGCTCCTCCGCGCGCTCGCGTCGCCGTTCCCCGGCGGGGCCCGGCGACGCCTGCGGCGAGGCGGGAGCGGCCAGCGGTTCGACGTCCAGGTCGCCGGCGTCGAAGCCCATCGCGGCCAGCGCCTGGCCCTCCGCGCCGAGCGCGGCGACGACCTCGACGGCGGTCTCCCGGGCCGGCTGACCGGCCACCTCGGCGGAGCCGCATCCGCCGACGCCGAGCGCGACCGCCGCGAGCAGCGTGGTGGTGGCGATTGACCAACGTGCCATGAGTCTCCCTCTCGTCCGTGGGACCCCAGCCTGCCGCCGCACCGCGAGCGACAGGTCAGACCGATGTTCGGGTCAGGTAAGGGTCCGGGGGCAGCCGGGCGGTGAACGCGGCGCCGCCCTCCGGCGCGTGCCCGGCCGCGACCTCCCCGCCGAGGCGGCGGACCAGGCCGGCGGCGAGCGCCAGCCCCAGCCCGCTGCCGACCTTGCGCACGCCCCGGTAGCGCTGGTGCAGGGCGCCGCGCTCGAAGGCCACCGCCAGGTCGTCGTCGGTGAGGCCCGGTCCGCCGTCGCGGACCTCGACGACGCCGCCCGCCGCCGGGTCCGCGCCAGCCGGCCGGACCGCGAGCACGACCGGCGCCCCCGGCGGTACGACCCGCAGCGCGTTCTCCAGCAGCCCGTCCACGACCTGCCGGATCCGGCCCGGATCGGTGTACGCCGGCACGGCGGCGTCGGGAGCCTCCACGCGGAACGGCACCCCGACCGCCGCGCACCGGTCGGCCCAGGTCCGACCCGCGTCGGCGGCCAGCCGGGCGAGGTCCACCGGGACCGGTTCGAGCGGGAAGTCGGCGGCCTCCAACCGGGCCAAGGCCAGCAGGTCGCTGACCAGCCGGTCCAGGTGCTGCGCCTCGGCGAGCACGGTACGACCGGCACCGGCCGCGTCCGCCGGCCCGATCACCCCGTCGGCCAGTGCCTCGGCGTAGCCCCGGATCGCGGTCAACGGGGTGCGCAGCTCGTGCGAGATGGAGAGCAGGAACTCCCGTTGCCGGCCCTCGCTCGTGGCCAGCGCGGCGGCCAGCCCGTTCAGCGCGTACGCCAGGTCGGCCACCTCGTCGGGCGGCTCCACCGGTACGCGTACCGCCCGGTCCCCCGCGCGCAGTCGGGCGGCGGCGTCGGCGGCCCGCCGGATCGGTCGGGCCAGCCTGCGGGCGAGCAGCAGCCCGGCGGCCACCCCGGCGGCGAGCCCGGCCAGCAGCGGCAGCCAGAGGCTGGGCACCACCTGGCGCCACGGCGCGGTCGGCCGGGACCGGGTGAGCACCAGCCCGTCGCCGCCGGGCAGGGCACGTCCCTCGATGAGGGTGCGCCGCCCGTCGAGCGGCCGGCGGGTCGACACGTTGCGCCCCTCGGCGACGCGCCGCACCACCCGCGGCGGCAGTCCGGGGCGTTCGGCCACCCCGCCCCGGATCAGGTACGCGTCCACGCCCTGGGCGTCCAGTTGCCGGATGAGCCGCTCCTCGTCGGCGGTCCGGCCGGTCTCCAGCCGGGGTCGCAGCACCTCGGCCGCGAGCCGCGCCTGGGCGGCCAGCGCCTCCTGGTCGCGCCGCTCCACGCCGCGTACCGCCAGGGGCACCGCGACGATCGCGGTGACCAGCACGGAGACCAGGGCGACCGCGCAGGTGACCAGCACCGCGCGGGAGGTCAGCGTCCGGCCGGGACGGTGCCGCGGCGGTGGCGACGCGGCGGTCGGCTCAGCCATCGGCGGCGTACCCGACGCCCCGGTGGGTGCGGATCACGCCGGCTCCGCCCAGCTTCGACCGGACCTGTGCGACGTGCACGTCGACGGTCCGGGTGCCGGCGTGCGCCGCGTACCCCCACACCCCGGCGAGCAGTTCCTCCCGGGTGAAGACCCGGCCCGGCCGGGCCATCAGGTACGCCAGCAGGTCGAACTCGGTGGAGGTGAGCTGGACCGGGGCGCCCTCGACGGTCACCGTCCGGCGGGTCGGGTCGAGAGCCACCGCGCCGACGACCCGGGGCAGGCCCGTCCCCTCGGGCGCCCCGGCGGTGCGCCGCAGCACCGCCCGCACCCGGGCGACCAGTTCGCGGGGGCTGAACGGCTTGGTGACGTAGTCGTCCGCCCCCAGCTCCAGCCCGACGACGCGGTCCACCTCGTCGTCGCGGGCGGTGAGGAAGATGACCGGCGTCCAGTCGCCGGCCTCGCGCAGGCGGCGGCAGATCTCGGTGCCGGTCAGGGCGGGCAGCGCGATGTCGAGGACGCAGGCGACCGGGCGCAGGCGGCGGGCGGCGGCCAGCCCGGCCACCCCGTCCCGTTCGAGGTGTACGCCGAATCCGTCCCGACTCAGGTAGAGCCGGACCAGGTCGGCGATGGCCGGCTCGTCCTCCACCACGAGGACGAGCCCGCGAGGCGGGGCGTCGGCGGTCACCGGCCCATGATTGCCGACGCGGCGGCGCCGCAGGGGCGGCGGATGTTCGGGTTCGGTAAGAAGGCGCTCAGCGCACCACGGCGGGGCGGAAGGTGGCGGGCCGCGCGACGGGCGGCGCCTCGCCGATGGTGGCGACGAGCCGCTCCCGGGGCGTACGCAGCCGGGTCCGGAAGGCGTGGTTGAGCAGCGCGTCGAGCTGCCACACCTGCTTCGGGTGGCGGGTGCGGATGAGGAACCGCTCGCGGATGCCGTCGATGGCGGTGGCGGCCAGCTCGACCGAGTGCAGGCGCGGGTCGGGGCTCCAGGTGACGTTGCTGAGTTCCCGCAGGTCCGTGTTGAGGTGCAGGCGCAGCCGGTGCAGCACGCGGGTCTGCTGGGTGACGACCAGCCGCCGGTGGGTCAGCAGGAGGAGGTACTCGCCGGCCATCGGGCGCTCGGGCCGGGCGCAGCGGGTGACGAGGATGGTGGCGTCGCCGGAACCGACGCAGCGTCGGAAGACCGGCATGTGCCGGGTGACGGTCTGCACCGCCAGCCCGGCCTCGGAGGCGGCCGGGAGGAACGTTCGGGAGAAGACGTCCATGCCCTGCCCAACGAGGCGCGACCTGGGGTGACATGGGTCACGCCGGATTATTGGAAGTTCCACGGGTGCGCGTCGCACCGCCTGTCCGGCTCCGCCACCGGCCACGGGCGGGACGGGCCGGGCGGCGTCGCCGGGGCCGATGACGCGACGGGCCGCGCCGTCGGGGCCGGAGACGCGCCGCCGCCGGGGCGGCTCAGACCGGGTCCGGGGCGAACAGCTCCTGCAACCAGCCGGGCACCGCGGCGGCGTACTCGGCGCGGGTCGGGTCGGCGCCCTGGAGGGCGCGACGCCAGGAGAGCGCCCGGCTGACCCGGGTCACGCGGACGGCCAGGCGGGCCGCCTCGCGCAGCGTCGCCCGGTCGTGCCCGTCCGACCACGGCTCCAGGTAGGCGTCGCGCAGCCGCGCCAGCGCCGGGTCGCCTCCGGGCAGCCCCGAACGCGTCCGCGACCGAGTTCAGCGTCACCAGCAGCGTGCCGAACGGGTGGGCCACCGACGCGTCGCCCCAGTCGAAGAAGCGGTACCCGTCGCCGGCGACGAAGACGTTGCCGTCGTGCAGGTCGTCGTGCTGGACGGTCGGCGCGACGCCGGAGCCGGCCAGCCGCCGGCAGTCCTCGGCGAAGGCGGAGCGGTGGGCGCGCAGCCGCCCGTACGCCTCGGCGGAGAGCCCGTCCTCCTCGCCGAGCAGCAGCGACTCCTCGTCGTCGAGCAGCGCCCCGAACAGCTCCGGCAGCGCCTCCGGCCGGTGGTCGGGCACGCCCAGGGCGAGCAGTCCGCCGGCCGCGGGCGCGACCGCGCGCTGGAGGTCGGCGTACGCGGGCAGGACCCGCTCCCAGCGGGTCAGCAGGCCGCGGTCGCCGCCCAGCGCCTCGCGCAGCGTCGGACCGCCGTCGGGCAGCAGGGACCAGCCTCGCCCGGCGTCCACGGCGACCGGGTCGAGAACCCGGCCGGGGACGAGCCGGGCCAGCGCGCCCAGCAGCGCGGCCTCGTGCCGGGTGCCGGGGTTGTTCGCCTTGAACCAGACGTCCCCGGCGTCGGTGGGCACCCGCCAGACCAGCGACCAGGGCCGGACCCGGGGCTCCACCGGTCCGGCCACCCGGCGGCCGTGCCGGGCGAGGTGCTCGCCGACCCAGTCGAGGGCGGTGTCCCGCCAGTGCGCGTTGGCCCAGTCGGCGTACGGCGTGGCGGCCCGGTCTGCGGGTGGCGTGGCGGCGTCGGTCACGCCGGGAACCTAACCGCCACCCGCCGCACCGGACCACGCGTTTTCCGTCGTCCACGGCGGCACGCCGACCAGCGGCGAACCGGCCTGGTGGGAGGCCGACCGGCCACAGCCGTCCGCTACTTTCTGCTCGTTGGACGTGACTGAATGCATTGGATCTCGACGGCGGTGTAGTCCGCCCGCCGATACCTCGCGGGTATTTTTATGCCACAGAGGTATCACAGTTCGGGCGGCAGTGGTTCGTCAGGCTTCCGCGCCTTCTGCGTGACGGGCCTCACCAGTTCGACACAAGCCCTAAAGCAGCTCGACGATGGTCGCGTTGGCCATGCCGCCGCCCTCGCACATCGTCTGGAGGCCGTAGCGGATGTCGTTGTCGCGCATGTGGGCGAGCATGGTGGTCATGATCCGGGCGCCGGAGCCGCCGAGCGGGTGGCCCAGCGCGATCGCGCCGCCGCGCGGGTTGAGCTGCTCCGGGTCCGCCTCGGTCTCCGCCAGCCAGGCCAGCGGCACCGGGGCGAACGCCTCGTTCACCTCGTACACCCCGATCTCCTCGATGCCCAGCCCCGCGCGGCGCAGCGCCTTCGCGGTGGCCGGGATCGGCGCGGTGAGCATGGTGACGGGATCGTCGGCGGCGACGACGGCGGTGTGTACGCGCGCCAGCGGGCGCAGGCCGTGCCGGCTGGCCCACTCGCTGGTGGTGACGGCGAGCGCCGCCGCCCCGTCGGAGATCTGCGACGCGGAGCCGGCGGTGACGACGCCGTCGGCGCGGAACGGGGTGGCCAGCTCGCCGAGCTTCTCCAGCGAGGTGTCCCGCCGGATGCCCTCGTCGGCGGCGAACTTGCCGCCGTCGGCCAGGGCGACCGGGGCGATCTCGGCGTCGAAGGCGCCGGCGTCCTGCGCGGCGGCGGCCTTCTCGTGGCTGGCGAGGGCGAACTCGTCGAGCTGCGCGCGGGAGAAGCGCCAGCGCTCGGCGATCAGCTCCGCCCCGACGCCCTGGTTGAAGGGCAGCGGCGCGTCGTCGGCGAAGCCCTCGACGCCGCGGTAGCGGTCACGAAGCTGGTCGCTGAAGGGCGACCCGCCCGCCACGCTGGAGCCCATGGCGACCCGGGTCATCGACTCGACGCCACCGGCGACGACCAGGTCGGCCTGACCGGAGAGGACGGTGGCGGCGGCGAAGTGCAGGGCCTGCTGGCTGGAGCCGCACTGCCGGTCGAGCGTGGTGCCGGGCACCGACTCGGGCCAGCCGGCGGCGAGCACGCCATTGCGGGCGACGTTCCACGACTGGTCGCCGACCTGGGAGACGCAGCCCCAGACCACGTCGTCGACCTGGGCCGGGTCGATGCCGGTGCGCTCGGCGAGGGCGCGCAGCACGTGCGCCGAGAGGTCGACCGGGTGCACGGCGGCCAGGCTGCCCTTGCGCCGCCCCACCGGGGTGCGTACCGCGCCGACGATGACTGCGTCACTCATGACTACTCCCCGGTAACTTGGGCTGGCCCCGATCCTACGTCGTCGGCGGGCCGGGCGTCCTCCCCCGGTCCCCTGGCATGCTGAACGGATGTCCGCAGACCCGTCCCCGAGCCGGCAGTGGCGGGTGCCGGCCGCCCTGCCGGCGCTCAAGCTGACCGGCGCGGTCGCGCTGCTCGCGCTGGCGCTGCTCCTCGACGGCAGCGACCGGGTCCGGTTGGCGCTGGCCGTCCTCACGGCCGTCGCGCTCGCCGGCTGGGCGGTGCGCGACCTTCTCGCGCCGGTCCGGCTCGCGGTGGACCCGGCCGGGATCACGGTCGTCCAGGGCTTCGCGGGGCGCCGGCGGCTGCCCTGGACGAGCATCGAGAAGGTGACCGTGGACCGCCGCGCGCGGCGGGGCCTGACCAGCGAGCTGCTGGAGATCGACGCGGGCGAGTCGCTGCACCTCTTCGGCCGCCACGACCTCGGCGCGGACCCCGCCGAGGTGGCCGAGGCCCTGCACGAGGCCCGCCCGCACTGAGCGGCAGGTCGCGGCGGTGGCCCCGGCTGGCCC
Organism: Micromonospora echinofusca; assembly: GCF_900091445.1. Classification (NCBI taxonomy): domain Bacteria; kingdom Bacillati; phylum Actinomycetota; class Actinomycetes; order Micromonosporales; family Micromonosporaceae; genus Micromonospora; species Micromonospora echinofusca. The sequence continues at coordinate 6,610,394 of NZ_LT607733.1, read as the reverse complement.
CGCGCCGGAAGGCGGGGACCGGGCCGGAGGTCAGCCGCCGACGATGGCCGCGGTGCGGACCAGGGCCAGGCCGATCAGCGCCGCCACGATCACCGCGCCGCCCGCGAGCTGCACCAGCGACCGCCGCGACCGCGGGGCGTACGCGAACACGAGCGCCAGCAGCGCGCCGACCACCAGGCCGCCCAGGTGCCCGGGGATCGAGATGCTCGGCACGGTGAACGTGAAGACCAGGTTGACCACCAGGATGGGCAGCACCTGGGAGATGTCCCGGCCCATCTTCCGTTCGACGACCACCAGCGCGGCGAACAGGCCGAAGATCGACGTGGAGGCTCCGGCGGTGAGCTGGTTCTCCGCGCTGAACAGGTAGGCGGCGACGTTGCCGCCCAGCCCGGCGACCAGGTAGAGCGCCAGGAAGCGCAGCGGCCCGAGGCTGGCCTCCAGGTACCGGCCGAGCACCCACAGTGCCCACGTGCTCAGCAGCAGGTGGACCACGCCGTAGTGCAGGAACATCGCGGTGACCAGGCGGTACCACTCGCCCTCGGCGATGCCGCCGACCGTGCCGTCGGGGAAGATCGCGTTGCCGAGCACAGAGCCCCAGTCGGTCAGCGGGGTGCTGCCGCCCATCAGGCCACCGAAGCCGGAGCCGCCGATCGCCGCGTCCCCGCCCCGGTCGCTGGCGATGGAGAGCAGCATCATCAGCACGTTGAGCGCGATCAGTGCCTTGGTGACGTAGCCGTGCCGGCCGGCGGCACCGCCACCGAAGGCGGTACGCGCCGGCCGCACGCTACGACGTCCCTCCGCCACGCACTCCGGGCACTGGAACCCGACCGACGCCTCCCGCATGCAGTCCGGACAGATCGGCCGGTCGCAGCGGGTGCACCGCACGTACGTCTCGCGGCCCGGGTGCCGGTAGCAGACCGGGGTCGTGGGTGGGGACTCGCTCACCGTGCGCGCCCGCCGTCGCGGATCGCGCGACCCACCAACCGGTCCCGGCCCTCGGAGCGCTCAGTCATGTCGGCAAAGGTACCTCGCGGACCGCTCAGGCAGCGTTCCGCTCGATCTCGACCCGCTCGATGACGACGTCCTGCAACGGCCGGTCGTTCGGGCCGGTCGGGGTGTTGGCGATCGCGTCGACGACCTTCACCGACTGCTCGTCGGCCACCTTCCCGAAGATGGTGTGCCGGTTGTTCAGGTGCGGCGTCGGCGACACGGTGATGAAGAACTGCGAGCCGTTGGTGCCCGGCCCGGCGTTCGCCATCGCCAGCAGGTACGGCTGGTCGAAGCGCAGCTCCGGGTGAAACTCGTCACCGAACTTGTAACCCGGGCCACCGCGACCGGTGCCGGTCGGGTCGCCCATCTGGATCATGAAGCCGCTGATCACCCGGTGCGAGATGGTGCCGTCGTAGTACGGCCCGCTGCCCGGCTGACCCGTACGCGGGTCGGTGTATTCGCGGGTGCCCTCCGCCAGGTCGACGAAGTTCTTGACGGTCTTCGGGGCGTGGTTCTGGAAGAGCTCCAGCCGGATCGGGCCAGCGTTGGTGTGCAAGGTGGCGTAGACAGCCTCGGCCACGGGTACTCCTCAGTCGTTGGTCAGTTCCATGCGGATCCTCCCATGTGCCCGATCTGGCAGTGCGGAGGCATCCGAAGGTGGAGGATGACGAAGGAACAACTCCCAGGAGGTGGGACCGTGTTTGGAATCGGGCGGCGTAAGACCCAGGGGCAGCTGGCCAAGGTGGAGCTGAACCAGGGACTCGGTCACCTGAGGCAGGCCGCGACGTACGCCGCGAAGGGTGCCGGCGCCACCGTCGCCCCGCGGGTCCAGGCGGCCCGGGGCGCGGTCGCGCCGACGGCCGTCATCGTGCGCGACCGCGCGTCCAGCGGCCTCGCGTCCACGGTCGCCGCGCTCGCGCCGCTGGCCCTGGCCGTTCGCAAGGCGCAGGCCGAGGCGGCGGGCAAGGCGGTCACCGGCCGGAAGGCCCTGGCAGCCAAGCAGGTCGCGGCCGGCAGGAAGGTCAAGGCGAAGAACATGAAGGCGTCCCGGAAGAAGAACTCCCGGCGGGGCGGGTCCATGATGACCGGCCTGCTCGCGGCCGGCGCGGTGGCCGGGGTCGCCGCCGTGGCGATGCGGCGGCGTCGGGAGCAGCAGGAGTGGGCCGAGTACGACCCGACCCGCAAGCTGGAGCCGATGCGCGACGAGGTGGAGACCATGGAGATCCGCACGCCGGTGACCGACGCGTCGACGATGTCGAGCGGCTCGGGCGTGGCCGGTGGCCCGACCGGCGCCGGCAGCTCGGCGGTGGCCGGCGGCGACAGCGCCTCCACCACCACCCCCGGCAAGCAGCCGACGGTGCACGCGACGGACAAGGTCCCGTCGGTGGCCGAGGGCGCGAAGGACACCTCGGGTCGTCCCGCGGACGACCTGACCGAGGCTCTCGGGAAGGGCGGCGCGCGGACCAACGGCCGCCGCTGACCCCTGTCGGTCCCGGAAAGCGCCGGCGAAGCGGCTCCCCGCCGCCCCGCCGGCGCTTCCGCGTCCGACGACGGAAGCTGCGGGCTCAGGCGGCGGGGGCTGCGGGGTGAGGCGGCGCCGGGTGCGGCGGGGGCTGCGCGTCCGGCTCGGGCCGTCAGAGCCAGCCGTTGCGGCGGAACCAGCGGTACAGCGCCAGCGAGATCGCGAGCATCAGGGCGAGGACGACGGGATAGCCGTACGTCATCTTCAGCTCCGGCATCACCTCGAAGTTCATCCCGTAGATGCCGGCGATGGCGGTCCAGACGGCGGCGATGGCGGCCCACGCCGCGATCTTGCGCATGTCGTTGTTCTGGTCGACCGTGACCTGGGCCAGCCGCGCCTGGAGGATCGAGTTGAGCAGGTCGTCGTACGAGTTGACCTGCTCGACGGTGCGGCTGAGATGGTCCTGCACGTCGCGGAAGTAGCGGCGGATCTCCTTCGGCACGTCGCGGTTCATCTGCGCGGTGAGGGTGAGCAGAGGGCGCTGCAACGGCATCACGGCCCGCTTGAACTCCACCAGTTCCCGCTTCATCTGGTAGATCCGCTGGATCCGGCCGCTGGACTGGCGGTCGAACACGTCGGCCTCCAGGATGTCGAGGTCGTCCTCCAGCCGGTCGGCGACCTCGAGGTAGAGGTCGACCACCCGGTCGGTGACCGCGTACGCCACCGCCCACGGGCCGTGCAGCAGCAGGTCGCGCTTCGTCTCCAGGTCGGCCCGGACGGGAGCCAGCCGGCAGGCGTCCCCGTGCCGGACGCTGATCAGGAAGTTCGGGCCGATGAAGAGCATCACCTGGCCGGTCTCGACGACCTCCGAGTGCTCGGTCAGCTCGGCGTGCTCGCAGTAGCGGGCGGTGCGCAACACCAGGAAGCTGACCTCGCCGAACTGCTCCAGCTTGGGGCGCTGTTGGGCCTTCACGGCGTCCTCGACGGCCAGCTCGTGCAGCCCGTACGTGGCAGCGATGGCGGTCATCTCGGCCAACTCGGGCTCGTGCAGGCCGAGCCAGACGAAGCCGTTCTCCGCACTGCGGGCAGCGGCGAGCGCCTCGGCGTACCGCCAGTCGCCGGGCTGCCGGCGGCCGTCCACGTAGAGCGCGCAGTCGACCACGGGGCTGCGCTGCGGGCCGGCCGGCGCGGAGGCCTGCTGCGGATGGTCCGAGTTGAGCCGGCGGGTCATCGCCCGCACGGGCGCCACCCAGTCGCGGGGCCTGAGCACCCGTCCGCCGTTGGGCGCGGTGGTCCGCCCCTGCTGCCCCCGGTCCGTCATCCCGCCCCCTCCCCACGCGCTGCCGAGGGTGAACAGTACGCCGCCGTCGATGATCACCGCCGGTGACGATCCCCAGCAGGGCGGCGCCGGGTGGGCCGGGTCGCTTCAGGGGGGGTGAGGGGGCGACCCGGCCCAGCCCGGCGCCCTTGGGGGCGGGGGTTGTGCTGGTCGCGACACTCCCCGTGTCGCCGGTCGGGCCGGCGGGGGCTCGGCCGCCGGGCGCGGTGGGGGCCGGCACCGGGCGGTGAGTTCCGCTACACGTGGTGAGTGACGCTCGCAGCATTGTGGGCCGTCGGCCGCCCCGGCGGGAGACCCGGGACGGCCACGATCGCGCAACTGTCAGAAATCTGACAGAAACTCAGCCCCGTACGGCCGCCATGGCCTCCGCCAAGCGCCGGACGCCCTCGTCGATGCGGTCGGCGGTCACCGCCGAGTACGCCAGCCGCAGCGCGTGCCGCCCGCCGTCGACGACGAAGTCGCTGCCCTTGACCACGGCGACGCCGCGCTCGGCGGCCGCCGGCGCGAGCCGGTCGACCTCCACGTCCTCGGGCAGCTCCACCCAGAGGAAGTAGCCGCCGTCCGGCTCCACGAAGCGGGCCTCCGGGATGTGCCGGCGCAGGGACTCGGCCAGCACCCGGGCCCGCTCGCCCAGCGCCGCGCGCACCGTCTCGATGGAGCGCTCGATGTCGCCAGAGACGCAGAACTGGTGCACGATCGCCTCGGAGACCATGCCCGGCGAGATGTAGAGGCTCGTCGCCTTCTTCGCGATGTCGCCGATCAGGTCGGCCGGGCCGACCAGGTAGCCGACCCGCACGCCGGGGCAGACCGTCTTGGTGAAGCTGGAGGCGTGCACCACGACGCCGCGGGTGTCCATCGAGAGCATCGACGGCAGCGCCTCGCCCCGGAACCGGATGTCGGCGTAGGGGTCGTCCTCGAAGATCGTGAACTCGTACTCGGCGGCGAGGTCGAGCAGCTCGCGGCGCTTCTCCAGGCTGAGCGTCACGCCCGCCGGGTTCTGGTAGTTCGGGATGACGTGCGCCAGCCGGGGACGCACCCCCGACTCCAGCAGCTTGCGCAGCTCGGCGGTGTCGAGCCCGTCCGGCTGGATCGAGACGCCGTGCAGCTCGCTGCCCATCCGCTGGAGGTTGAGCAGCGTCCGGTCGTACGTCGGCCGCTCCACCACCACCGCGTCGCCGGGGCGGACCAGGTGGTCGAAGAGGAACGCGTCCGCCTGCAACGACCCGTTGGTGATCAGCACCTGGTCGGCGGAGACCCCGTGCTTCTCGGCGATCCACTTCCGCAGCGGAAGGTAGCCGACGGAGGTGCCGTAAGCGGTCACCCCGGCGGGATCGGCGTCGAACGCGCGGACGGCGGCGGCCTTGAGCCCCTCGACATCGACGATGTCCAGGGAGGGAGCGCCACGGGCGAAGGAGATCAGCTGCTCGGCGGTCATGGCTGTTCAGCGTACGGAAGGCGACGGGGTGCGTGCGCCAGGCACGGCGATGTCCGCATCCTGAGCCACCGGGACGGGTGACCGGCGTCGACCGGTCGGCGGCAGGTCAGACCGGAAGGCCGAGCGGGTCGTGCTGCGCTTCCCGGGAGAGCCCGTCCACGTGCAGGCCGAGCGCCGCGATGAGCTGCCCCCAGTCGAAGTAGGACCGCCAGGCCGCGATCCGGCCGCGCCGGACCCGGACGACGTCCACCACCTCCCAGCTCACCACCCGGCCGGTCGGCGCGACCGTGCCGAACGGGGTGTGCAGCACCCCGGTGTGGGTGCCGGTCAGCCGCTGCTCGACGGCCGCGCCACCCGCCGTCTGCACGGACCCGATCGGGTCGACGACCAGGTCCGGGAAGGCCCCGGTCCAGGTGCGCAGCAGGGCGGGCAGCTCGATCGGGCGCACCGTGACGCCCGGCATGGAGTAGAAGGCGTCGGCCGCGTATAGGTCCGGCAGCCGGGCCACGTCCCGCCGCAGGAGCATCGCGTACTGCTGTTCGACCAGCCGATCCGCGCCACGCATGAGGACCTCCGACGCGGGTCACGGTCCGTCCGCGCCCGCATGGGATCCTTACCCGTCGATCGGCCCGCCACACCCTCCGCCGAGCGGCGACTCAGGTCGTGCCGGCCATCCGGCTGGCCGCCCAGACCCGCATGATGTCCCGGACGGAGATCACCCCGGCCACCTCGCGCCCGTCGAGCACCACCAGGTGCCGGAAGCCGCCCCGGGCCATGGCCGCGGCCGCCTCCTCCACCGTCCACTCCGGGCCGGCGTAGACCACGTCCCAGGTCAGGTGGGCGGCCGTCCGCTCGACGTCGCAGTCCAGCCCGGCCCCGATGGCCTTGAGCACGTCCCGTTCGGTCATGATGCCGACCCCCTCGGACTCCGGGTCGATCACGACCGCCGACCCGACACCGCGGGCCGACATCATCCGGGCCGCCTGGCGGAGCGTGTGCTCCGGGCCGACCACGAGAACCTCGCTGGACATCGCTTCCCGAACCTGCATCACGCATCACCCCTTCGGGACGGTGGCACCCGGTAGGGGACATGGTGCGCCCGGGCGCTGCCCGGCGACAAGACCGGGCGTCGCCGGAACACGCCCCCGCTCGCTACTGTCGTGGCGTGTCCACCGAGCCTCTGCGCTGCGCCGGCGCGCTGATCGTCGACGACGACGGTCGACTCTTCGTCCAGCGACGGTCTCCCCACCGGCGCATCTTTCCCAATTGTTGGGACATCGTCGGCGGCCATCTCGAACCGGGCGAGGACTGGATGGACGCGCTGCGCCGGGAGGTGACCGAGGAGACCGGCTGGACGGTGTCGCACGTGCTCGGCCACGTCGGGGAATACCGCTACGTCGCCGACGACGGCCTGGCCCGCGTCGAGCGCGACTGGCTGGTCCGGGTCGACGGCGACCTGGCCCGGCCGACGCTGGAGGCCGGCAAGCACACCGAGTTCCGGTGGCTCGCCGCCGACGAGCTCGACCTGCTCGACGAGCACCGCGACGTCAACGACGGCCTCATCCGCCGGATCGCGGCCGAAGGCTTCGCCGCCCTGCGTTCGATCGGTCTGTGAACGACACCGTCGAGCTGGCGCCGCACCGGTTCGCCGGCCTCGTCGCCCCGGCGGTGGACCGGGCGTTCGTCGCCGGCATCCTCGCCGGCCGCGACGGCGGCGGCGCCGAGCTGAGCCAGCGGTACGGCGGGCCGGCGGCCACCGGCTTCCTGCTGGAGTTCCGCACCCGCCTCGCGGCACCGGGCGGGACGGTCGACGAGGCCGGCTTCGCAGCGGTCACCCGCTACCGGGACCCGGTCGAGTGCCGGCGGGCCCTGGACAAGCAGGTGGCGTACGGGATGATCCACCGCAGCCCCGAGGGGGGGCTCACCGCCACCGAGCGGGGGCTGGCCTTCCTCGCCGAGATCTGGCAGGTGCACGCCGAGGTCACCGAGGAACTCTGGGCGGGGCACGAGGACCGGGTGCTGCGGCTGGTGGAGGCGTTCGGCCGGGTGCTCACGTGCGCGCTGGTGCTGGCCGACGAGCAGGGCGCCCAGGCGGGTGCGGCGTTCGCCGCGTCGGCGCCGCCGTACGAGCCGGACGGCACCCCACCCGGCGTGCTGCTGCTGAACCGGCTCGGCACCATGCGCTACCACCGAGCCGACGCGCACGCCGCCGCGTGGACGGCGGCCGGGCACGACGCGGCGAGCGCCACCGCCCTGCCGCCCGGCCCGGAGCAGCTCGCCATCGAGCTGGAGACCGACCGGCGGGCCGCCGCCCCGTACGCCGTGCTGAGCGCCGAGGAGCGGCTGGGGGTGCTGGCGGACCTGGCGGCGCTGCCCGGCTGACCCGGTTGACCGCAGCGGTGCCGCCGCCCGGGGCTATCCTCCAGCGGTGACCGGGACTCGTACGACGGAGGACGCCTCAATGATCGGGATGGTGCTCGCAGCCGGGGCGGGGCGTCGGCTGCGCCCGTACACCGACACCCTGCCCAAGGCGCTGGTGCCGGTGGACGGCGACACCACCATCCTGGACATCTCGCTGCGCAACCTGGCCGAGGTGGGGCTCACCGACGTGGTGATCGTGGTCGGCTACGCCGCCGACGCGGTCGTCTCCCGCCAGGCCGACCTGGAGAAGCGGTACGGCGTCACGATCACCCTCGTGCACAACGACAAGGCCGAGGAGTGGAACAACGCGTACTCGCTCTGGCTGGCCCGCGAGCACTTCTCCCGGGGGGTGCTGCTGGTCAACGGCGACACCGTGCACCCGGTGAGCGTGGAGAAGACCCTGCTGGCCGAGCGCGGCCCGGGCATCCTGCTCGCCGTCGACACCATCAAGCCGCTGGCCGAGGAGGAGATGAAGACCACCTTCGACGCCGCCGGCCAGCTCACCCGGATCACCAAGCTGATGGACCCGGGCGAGGCGTACGGGGAGTACATCGGCGCGACGCTGATCGAGCCGCAGGTGGCCGACACCCTCGCCGACGCGTTGGAGGCGACGTGGCGGCGTGACCCGAACCTCTACTACGAGGACGGCTACCAGGAGTTCGCCGACCGTGGTGGCGAGGTGCGGGCGGCGCCGATCGGCGACGTCTCCTGGGTCGAGGTCGACAACCACGCCGACCTGGCCCGGGCGCGGGAGATCGCGTGCCGCTACTAGCCCGTACGGTCAACACCCCGCTCGTGATCGAGGTCCGGCGGGGCGCGGTGGCCGATCTCGGGCCGCTGCTGGCCGACCGGCGGATCTCGGCCGGCGGGGACGTGGCCGTGGTGGTCGGCCCCGGGCAGGGTGAGCGGATCGTCGAGCTGTGCCGGCCGTCGCTCGGCGCGGCCGACGTCTTCACGGTCGTCGGTGGCACCATCGACGCGGCGAACGACCTCGGCGACCGGCTGCGCCGCCGCCACTACGACGCCGTGGTGGGCATCGGTGGCGGCAAGACCATCGACACCGCCAAGTACGCGGCCACCCGCTACGGGATCCCGATGGTGACGGTGGCGACCAGCCTGGCGAACGACGGCATCGCCTCCCCGACCGCCTCGCTCGACCACGAGGGCGGCAAGGGCTCCTACGGGGTGCACATCCCGATCGGCGTCATCGTCGACCTCGACTTCGTGGAGAACGGCCCGGACCGGCAGACCCAGGCCGGCATCGGCGACGCGGTGAGCAACCTGAACGCCTGCGCCGACTGGGAGCTGGCCCACGAGGTACGCGGCGAGCCCATCGACGGGCTCGCGGTGACGCTGGCCAGGACGGGCGCCGAGGCGCTGCTCAACCACCCCGGCAAGATCACCGACGACGGCTTCCTCACCACGCTGGCCGAGGCGCTGATCATGGGCGGCATCGCCAGCTCCGTGTGCGGTTCGACGCGCCCCGCCAGCGGCGGCGACCACGAGATCTCCCACGCGATCGACCGGCTCCACCCCGGCACCGCCGCCCACGGCGAGCAGGTGGGGCTCGGCGCCCTCTTCTGCACGTTCCTGCGGGGGGACTCCGACCGGTTCGGTCGCCTCGCCCACTGCCTGCACCGGCACGGCCTCGCCACCACGCCGGGCGACCTGGGCCTGACCGACGAGCAGTTCGTCGATGCCGTGCAGTTCGCGCCCCGGACCCGGCCGGACCGCTACACGATCCTCGAACACCTGGCGATGTCGCCTACCGAGACGCGGGAGCGGCTGGCAGACTACGCCGGTGCAATCCGCGACCACCTTGGCTGAGCCCCGTCCCACCGTCGCCGACTTCCACCGGGTCAACCGGGGCGGCGGCCTGTTCAGCGAATCGATCAGCCAGTGGCTGGGCGCGGTCTTCGCGCTCGTCGCCCAGCGCCTCGGGCTGCGCCCGACGGCGCTGACCATCGCCAACCTGGTGCTCGGCCTGGCCACCTCGGTCACCGTGGTCGCGCTCGCCGGGCGGGTCGCCGCCGGCGACGTACCGGCCTGGGCGGTCGGGCTGCTCGCGCTGGTCGGCTGGCAGGTGGCGTACTGCCTGGACTGCGCCGACGGCCAGCTGGCCCGGGTGACGGGTCAGGGCAGCGCGGCGGGTGCCCGGGTCGACGTGCTGTGCGACGTGGCCGCCCAGATCGCCCTGGTCGCCGCCCTGGCGGCGACGGCCGTGGCGCAGGAGCCGTCGACGCCGAGCTGGCTGGTCGCGATCTTCGCCGGCACCTGGATGGTCAACCTGGTCACCTCCGTGATGCAGGCCGGCCCGAACGCCGCCAGCATGGTCACCTCGACCTCCCTGCCCGTACGCCTCGTGAAGCTGGTCCGCGACTACGGCGCGGTGATCTTCGCCGCCGGTCTGGTGCTGGCCTTCGCCCCGGGTCTGGTCCTCTGGGTGATGGTGGCGTTCACGATCGTCAACGGCGGCTTCCTGCTCGCCAGCATCGCCTTCTCCGCCCGCGCCTCACTGCGCTGAGGTGCGACGCCGGGGCGGCCTACCCCTCTTCGGCCCCTGTCGAGCTGCCCCGTCTGTGCGACCGCTCGGACGGCACGACACCACGACTGACCGCACGTGAGTCGCCCATCACCGTGGCGGCGGAGATCTTGGCAGGAGAGCGCCCCTCCAGGGGCACTTTCCTACCAAGATCTCCAGCCGTCCCAAGCAGCAGAATGGAGTTCCCGGAAGGTGGCACGGTAGAAGCGATCACGTCAGCGTGAAGCAGTACGGGGACGCTGGTAACCCGCTCGACGGCGCCGACGTCGTACTCATCGGTCTGTTCTCGGCCAAGGAGAAGCAGTACGAGGGCCGGCTCGACGAGCTTGCCGCCCTGGCCGAGGCCCGCGGCAGCCGGGTGGTGGGTCGGTACGTTCAGCGCCGAGGCGCTTCCGACCGGTGGCAGGAGCGCCCAGGAGGGGCTGCCCGGATGTCCCAACCCTTCTCCCGCCGGACGCTGCTGACACACGGCAAGGTCCGGGAAATCGCCGAGGCGTGCCGGGCGGCAGGAATCGACGCCGCGATCTTCGTGAACGCCCTGACACACCTACAGCGGAGGGTCCTGGCCGACATCCTCGGCTGCGTCATATTCAGCGGCGACGACCTCACCGCCATGGCGGAAACGAGTAGCGGCGGGCCACTACGGGTGCCGTCCGCTCAGAGAGCCCACGAGCGTCCGATACACCGCCGCCCCGGCAAGCGAGGTGGTGCAGCGCGGAGGGGCGGTCAGCTCAAGGAGGCGTACACGTCGAGGAGGCGCTTGGTGACCACGTCGGGGTGGAACGTGCGCTCGTAGCGGGCGCGGGCCGCCGGGGCCAGCGTCGCCGCGCCGGCCCGGGCCACCGGCAGGGCGGCGGCCATGGCGGCCGGCTCCGGGGGCACCACCCAGCCCGCCTCGCCCGCCGCCACGCCGGTGGGCAGCGCGACGCGACCCTCCCCCGGGGCGGCCGTGGCGACGGCGGCCGGGCCGGTGCCGGCGGGCTCGCGGGGGGCGTCGGCGCCGAGCAGGTACGGGATGCCGCCGAGCGCGGTGCCGAGCACCGGGCGGCCGGCGGCGAACGCCTCGATGATCACGGTGGGCAGCACGTCGTGCCAGGTGGAGGCGGCCACGATGACCGCGCTGGCCTCGATCGCGGCGCGCACCCCGGCGCGGTCCAGCGGCCCGAGGTAGGTCACGTCGGCGCGCTCGGCGGCGGCGGCCTCGGCCAGCGGGCGCAGCTCGCCGTCACCCGCGATGCGCAGCGGGCCGAGCGCCCCGTCCGGGTGCCGCCGCCAGGCGTCCAGCAGCAGGTCGAGCCCCTTCTCCGGGGACAGCCGGGCCATGTAGAGGAAGCCGTCGCCGAGCGGCGCGGGCGCCCCCGGGTCGGGGATGCCGTTCGGCTTGACCACGATCCGCTCTGCCGGGATGCCGTAGTCGCGCAGGTGGTCGGCGACCGCCGAGGTGAGCGCGACGAACCGGTCCACCGAGCGCCACGTGCCCCGGTGCACGGCCAGCGTGGTCGCCATGAGGGCGCTCTGCGCCCGCGAGCCCCGGTAGCAGCGGTGCACGATCGCCGGCACGCCCAGGGCCCGGCCCCGGCAGTCCTGGCAGATCATCCCGTCGCGGAAGTAGAGCCCCGAGGAGCAGACCTGGCGGTAGTTGTGCACCGTCTGCACCACCGGCACGCCGTGCCGGTGCGCGGTCCGCACGATCCAGGGCGAGATCAGGGGGTACGGGTTGTGCAGGTGCAGCACGTCGGGCCGGTGCTCGGTGATGAGCCGGCTCAGGTCCTCCTGCGCGCGGGGCGCCCAGATCGGCGAGATCGGCAGCAGCGCCTTGGCCGACTTCGACATCGACGGGATCTCGTCCGAGCTGCGGATGAACGGCAGCACCTCCACCCCGGCCGCGGTGAGCTGGGCGATCTCCGCGTCGACGATGGTGTTCTCACCGGAGGGCTGAGCCTCCCGGTACCGGTTGTGCGCCACCACGATTCTCACGGGAAAGAAGGCTACCGTTGGCTGGTGCCCGAACTACCGGAGGTCGAGGCGCTCACGGACTACCTGCGTGAGCGCGCGGTGGGGCGGCGCGTCGACCGGTTGGAGGTCGCCGCGATCAGCGCCCTGAAGACGTACGACCCGGCGCCGACCGCCGCCGCCGGGCGGACCGTGACGGACGCCCGCCGGCATGGCAAGTTCCTCGACGTGGTGCTCGACGGCGAGCTGCACCTGGTGGTTCACCTGGCCCGGGCGGGCTGGCTGCACTACCGGGAGGCGTTTCCGTCCGCAGCCCCGCTGCGCCCCGGGAAGGGACCGATCGCGCTGCGGGTACGCCTCGACGACGGCTCGGGCTTCGACCTGACCGAGGCCGGCACCCAGAAGAGCCTCGCCGTCTACCTGGTCACGGACCCGGCGGCGGTGCCCGGGGTGGCCCGGCTCGGCCCCGACGCCCTCGCCGCCGACGCGGCCACCTTCGCCGAGCGGATGCGCAGCCGCAAGGGCCAGGTCAAGGGCGTGCTCACCGACCAGACGGTGCTGGCCGGGGTCGGCAACGCGTACTCCGACGAGATCCTGCACGCGGCGAAGCTGTCGCCGTTCGCGCTGACCAATCGGCTGACCGACGACCAGCTGGCGACCCTGCACGCGGCGACGCGGGAGGTGCTCGGCGACGCGGTGCGCCGGTCGGTCGGGCAGAAGGCGGCCGAGCTGAAGGGCGAGAAGCGCTCGGGGCTGAAGGTGCACGCCCGCACGGGGCAGCCCTGCCCGGTCTGCGGGGACACCGTCCGCGAGGTCTCGTTCGCCGATTCCAGCCTCCAGTACTGCGCGACCTGCCAGACCGGCGGGAAGCCGCTCGCTGACCGTCGGCTCTCTCGACTTGTACGGTGAGTGACGACACTGCCGACTACGGAACGGAATCGGCCGTCCCGCGTCGAAGGTCTGAGTTGCGGCTCTACCGGGCCCGTCATCCATCGGTATAGTGGCTCGGTCCCCGGCTTCTGAAATGGCGCGGAGCCGGCCAGACGCCCGGCGGCACCACACCGGCGCATTGTCCCTCGGGGCAGCGCGCGGGTCGGCGCCCGCGTGGGAGACTGGGACGGTGGGCGACCGGGCCCTCACGGCGAGTGAGCGGCCCGTGTCATGCGGGAGGACATGGGTGAGGTGACGACAAGCCTCCAGCGCCCGGTAACCAACACAGGCCGGAGCAAACTCGTGCGGCACGTCGACAGCTTCGAGATCCAGCCGCCGGCACCGCCGTCCCACAACGGCGTACCCCGGTCCGCGTGGGCTCGGGCCCGCCGCCGCGTGTCCCGCTGGCACCGGCCCTACATCACCCTCCTGCTGCTGCTCGACTTCGCAGCCGCCGCGGTGGCCAGCCTGATCGCGATCGAGACGTTCGACCAGTCGCGCGCGGGCTTCTACAACGCCGAGCAGGACCCCACGTGGTTCCACACGGTGGCGTTCGTACTCCTGCCGCTCGGCTGGATCGTCAGCCTCTGGGCCAACCGGGCGTACGACCGGCGCTACCTCGGCCTGGGTCCGGACGAGTACAAGCGGGTGATCCGGGCCGGCGTCGCCGTCGCCGCGACGGTGTCCTTCCTCGCCTTCGCCACCAAGACCGACCTGTCCCGCTACACGGTCGGCACCGCCCTGCTCGCGGCGCTGCTGCTGATCCTGCTCAACCGGATCCTCTGCCGCTTCGTGCTGCACGTGGTCCGGCGCAACATCAGCCAGGCCGGCCATCGGATGGTGCTGATCGGCACCCTGCCGGAGTGCCTGGAGGTCTACACGGCGGTCACCCGCAATCCGGCCGCCGGGCTGATGCCGGTCGCCATCCACATCACCGACGGCTACGCGGCGGCCAAGGGCATCGAGACCCCCGTCCCGGTGTACGCGGGCCGCGACGTCCTCGCCCTGGTGCGGGAGGTCGGCGGCGACACGATCGCGGTCTGCGGCTCGGCGAGTTCGGAGCCGGGCGAGCTGCGCCGGCTGGCCTGGCAGCTGGAGGGCTCCGGCGTCGACCTGGTCGTCGCCCCGCAGCTCACCGACATCGCCGGCCCCCGGGTGCACATCCGCCCGATCGAGGGCCTGCCGCTGCTGCACGTCGAGGAGCCGACCCTCTCCGGGCCGGCGCTGCTGGCCAAGAACCTGATGGACCGGGTGGCCGCGGGGCTCGGCCTGCTGCTGCTCGCCCCGGTCTTCCTGGCCATCGCGGTCGCGATCCGGCTCTCCGACCCCGGTCCGGTCTTCTTCCGCCAGCCCCGGGTGGGCCACGAGGGCCGCACCTTCCGGGTCTGGAAGTTCCGCACCATGTACGTGGACGCGGAGGACCGGCTGGCCAGCCTCGTCGACCGCAACGAGACCGACGGCATGCTGTTCAAGATGAAACAGGATCCCCGGGTCTTCCCGGTGGGCCGCTTCCTGCGGGCCTCGTCGCTGGACGAGCTGCCGCAGCTGATCAACGTGCTGAAGGGCGAGATGTCGCTGGTCGGGCCGCGCCCGCTGCCCGCCGACGACGGCGACTTCCTCGGCGACGTACGCCGCCGGCTGCTGGTCCGGCCGGGCATGACCGGGCTGTGGCAGGTCTCCGGCCGCTCCGACCTGTCCTGGGACGAGGCGGTCCGGCTCGACCTCTACTACGTCGACAACTGGTCGCTGGCGTACGACCTGAGCATCCTGTGGCGCACGGTCGGGGTGGTGCTCGCCCGCAAGGGCGCGTACTGACCCTTGGCCTGCGGGCCGGCAGGGGCCAGGATCGCTGCGTGGGTGGCAACCTCTCGGGCGTCTTCGGTGTCGTCTCGCTGCTCGCCGCGCTGGGGGCGGCCGTGTTCGCGGTGGTCCGGCTGCGCGCGCGGCGGGGCATCGCCACGGCCACCCAGCGGGCCACGTACGAGGTGCTGCACACCGCCGGGCTGGCCGCCGAGCCGCTGCGCGCGGGCCTGAGCGCCGCGAACGCGGCGAAGGCCGTACGCCATCTGCGGGCGCTCGTGGGGGCGGCCGGGCTGGCGCTGACGGACCGGGAGGGCGTGCTCGCCCTCGACGGGCGGGGCGGGCACCACGAAGCGCAGCTGGTCGCGGCGGCCGGGCGGGCGGTGGCGTCCGGCCGCTCGACCGTCCTCGGCGATCCGGAGCTGCGTTGCGACCGGGTGGACTGCCCGGTGCGCGGGGCGGTCGTAGCCCCGCTGACCGGCGCGGACGGGCGTCGGGTCGGGGCACTGGTCGCGGTCGCCGACGGTCAGCCGGAGCCGGGCCTGGTGCAGGCCACCCTGGAGACCGCGCACTGGGCGGGCAACCAACTGGCCCTGGCGGAGCTGGACTCGTCGCGGGAGCGGCTGGCCCGCGCCGAGGTACGCGCCCTGCGCGCCCAGATCAGCCCGCACTTCATCTACAACGCGCTGACCGCGATCGGCTCGTTCGTCCGCACCGACCCGGACCGGGCCCGGGAGCTGATCCTGGAGTTCGCCGAGTTCACGCGGTACTCGTTCCGGGCGCACGGCGAGTTCACCACGCTGGCCGAGGAGCTGCGCTCGATCGACCGCTACCTGACCATCGAGCGGGCCCGGTTCGGCGACCGGCTCCAGGTGCGGCTCCAGATCGCCCCGGAGGTGCTGCCCGTGACGCTGCCCTTCCTCTGCCTGCAACCGCTGGTGGAGAACGCCGTCCGGCACGGGTTGTCCCGCAAGCCGGGCACGGGCATGGTGAGCATCGAGGCCCGGGACGCGGGAACCGAGTGCCACATCACCGTGGAGGACGACGGAGTGGGGATGGATCCGAGCACGCTGACCGCCGGCATCGCCGAGCTGGCCGGCGCCGCCGGGGGCCCGGGCGACGCCGCACTGGCCGGCGTCGGAGACGACCCGGGCCAGCACGTCGGGCTCTCCAACGTCGACGAGCGGCTCCGGTCGGTCTTCGGCGACGGCTTCGGCCTGGTCGTCGAGACGGGCCTCGGCTCGGGTACGAAGGTGAGCATGCGGGTGCCGAAGTTCCACCCCGGCGTACGGGCCGGCTCGTGATCGAGCGGACCGCGGAGGTGGGCACGGCCGGGTTCCTGCGGGTGCTGGCGGTCGACGACGAGCCGCCGGCGCTGGACGAGTTGGCGTACCACCTGCGGGCCGATCCCCGGGTGGCGCGGCTGCACACGGCGGGCGACGCGACGGAGGCGCTGCGGGTGCTGCGCGACGGCGACGTGGACGTGGTCTTCCTCGACATCCGGATGCCCGGGCTGGACGGCATGGAGCTGGCCCGGGTGCTGCGGCGCTTCGCCCGGCCACCGGCGATCGTCTTCGTCACCGCGTACGACGACGGGGCGGTGGACGCGTTCGACCTGGGCGCCACCGACTACGTCCGCAAGCCCGTACGCGCCGAACGGCTCGCCGAGTCCCTGCGCCGGGTGATCGGCGCGCGGGTGGTGCCGTCGCACCCGGCAGCGCTGGCCCGGGCGGAGGAGGATCCCACCATCCCCATCGAGCTGGCGGGCACCACGCGGATGCTGCCCCGCTCGGCGGTGCGGTGGGTGGAGGCCCAGGGCGACTACGCCCGCCTGCACACCGCCGACGGCTCCCACCTGGTGCGGGTGTCGCTGGCGACGCTCGCGGAACGCTGGGCGGATGCCGGGTTCGTCCGGATCCACCGCTCGTACCTGGTGCAGCTGAAGCTGATCGCGGAGCTGCGGCTGGTCAACTCCGGCTACGTCGTGGTGATCGACTCGGCGGAGCTGCCGGTCAGCCGCCGGCACACCCGCGAGCTGAAGGACAAGTTGGTCCGCGCGGCGAAGCAGGACTGGAACCGCTGACCCGGATCTTCCTCGCGGGCCGGGAATAGGCACGCGTCGTCGTACGCTGTACGGTACTCCGTACGACAAAAGGAGGCCGCCTTGTTCGACGCCGCGACCGAATTCGACCGCCAGCTCGACCGGCTGGTGGAGCTGGGCTATCCGGCCCTGGCCGAGCTGACCGAGGACGCCTTCCGTGACCTGGTCGCGCCGCTGCGCGCGGCGGCCGTCGCCGGATCGGCGGGCCTGCCCGCCCCGACGGAGGGGCGGGTGCCCTTCCTCCTGGTGGTCACCCGTGACCTGGTGCCGGTGGAGGAGCGCGTCGCGCTGACCACCCTGGCCGGCAAGCGGAAGCCGGGCATCGTCGACCGGCACTACGCCGAGGGCGACCTGCCGAAGTTCGATCCGATCAAGGAGCTGGAGGTGCCGGCCGGTCCCGCGTACCTGCTCTTCGACGTCGACCGGGGCGAGGAGACGCTGAACCTGGCCCCCGCCGCCGCCATGGAGGTGGTCACCGGCCAGGGGCGGCTGCCGCTCACCATCGACGAGGGGCTCGCCTTCGTCACCCTGCACCCCGAGGCGCTGGCGAAGAACAAGTGCTTCTCGCTGGTCGGTTCCCGCTGCGGCGACAAGCGGGTGCCGGCGCTCTGGATCAGCCAGAACGCGCCGAAGCTCGGCTGGTGCTGGTACGGCAACCCGCACACCTGGCTCGGCTCCGCCTCCGCCCGCCCGGAGCGCGTGGGGCTGGAGCACGCCGGCGCAAAGTGAGCGTCGGGGCGGAGTGGCCGGCAGCCGGTCACCGGTTCCCACAGAGTTATCCACAGGGGTGACCCGTTCTCCACAGGTTGTCCACAGGCCCGGTGGGGTGGGTCCGGTCGGGGCCGCCCCACCGGCGCGACGCCGACGGAGCGCCCTTGACAATCACGGCGATCGGGCGAGACTGCCGAGGTGGCCGCTGCCGACGATCCCGTCCCGGCGCCCCGGTCGAGCCGGCCCGGGGCGCCGGAGCACGCGGGCCGGCCCGGGGTGCCGGGGCAGCCCACGCCACCCCAGCCCAGGGCGCGGATCGTGCTGGCCGAGGTGTCCCGCCGGGAGGACCGCGCGGAACGTACCCGCGCCGAGCTGGCCGAGCAGACCCGCGTCGGCGACGCCCTCGTCCGGGGGCTGGTCCGGGCCCAGTTCGCGCTGGCCCTGCGGCTCTCCCTGGTGGTGGCGATCGGGCTCGGCGGGCTGCCGTGGCTCTTCGCCGTCGCCCCCGCCGTCGGCCGGGTCACCGTGTTCGGCGTCCACCTGCCCTGGCTGCTGCTCGGGGTGGTGTCGTTCCCGTTCCTGATCGCCGTCGGGTGGGCGTACGTGCGGCTCGCCGAACGGAACGAGCAGGACTTCACCGACCTGGTCCAGCGGCCGGAGCGCTGAGGGTGGGCAACGGCTTCGTCGTACCGGCGATCGTGGCGGTCACCCTGGTCACCGTCGGCATCGGCTTCTACGGGCTGCGGCTGGCGCGCACCACCTCCGACTTCCTGGTCGCCTCGCGGGTCATCAGCCCGACCTGGAACGCCGCCGCGATCGGCGGGGAGTACCTGTCGGCGGCGAGCTTCCTGGGGGTCGCGGGGCTGATCCTCAAGTACGGCGTCGACGTGCTCTGGTATCCCGTCGGCTTCGCCGCCGGCTACCTGGCCCTGCTGCTCTTCGTGGCCGCGCCGCTGCGCCGCTCCGGCGCGTTCACCCTGCCGGACTTCTGCGAGCTGCGGCTCGGGTCGCGCCGGCTGCGCGTCCTGGCCACCGTCTTCGTGATCTTCATCGGCTGGCTCTACCTC
Source organism: Micromonospora echinofusca (assembly GCF_900091445.1). NCBI lineage: Bacteria > Bacillati > Actinomycetota > Actinomycetes > Micromonosporales > Micromonosporaceae > Micromonospora > Micromonospora echinofusca. The sequence continues at coordinate 6,591,643 of NZ_LT607733.1, read as the reverse complement.
GTGCCGCAGCTCCAGGGGGCGGGGCTGACGCTGGCCACGGTGACCGGCTCGCCGTACCCGTTGGGGGCCCTGCTGGTGGCCGTGGTGGTCACCGCCAACGTCGCGCTCGGCGGCATGCGCGCGATCACCTTCGTCCAGGCCTTCCAGTACTGGCTGAAGCTGACCGCGCTGGCCGTACCGGCGATCTTCCTGGCGTTGCAGTGGCATGCCGACGCCCGCCCGGCGGTGACCCCGCCCGACGGGCCGACGTTCCGGACCGCGACCACCGTCGTGGTCGAGCACCGCGCGACCCTCACCCTGCCCGACGGCCGGATCCAGGAGGTACGCCCCGGCGACGAGCTCTCCTTCGCCGCCGGCGACCCGGTGCCGGAGGTCTCCGGAGTGGCCACGGACGCCGCCGACTGGCTGCTGCCCAGCACCGCCGGGGACGACGACCGGGGTCTGTTCGCCACCTACTCGCTGATCCTGGCGACGTTCCTCGGCACCATGGGGCTGCCGCACGTGCTCGTGCGCTTCTACACCAACCCGGACGGCGCCGCCGCCCGCCGCACCACGCTGGTGGTGCTCGCCCTCGTCGGGGCGTTCTACCTGCTGCCCACCATCTACGGGGTGCTCGGCCGGATCTACACCCCGCAACTGCTGGTGACCGGGCAGACCGACGCGGTGGTGGTGCTGCTGCCCGGCGCCGCGCTCGGCGACGGCACCACCGGCCAGCTGCTCGCCGCGCTGGTCGCGGCCGGCGCGTTCGCGGCCTTCCTCTCCACCTCGTCGGGGCTGCTCACCAGCGTCGCCGGGGTGATCTCGACGGACGTGCTGGGGCGGGGCTCGGTACGCGGCTTCCGCCTCGCCACGGTGATCGCCGGGGCCGTGCCGGCGGTCCTCGCCCTCAACCTCGCCGACCTGGACGTGTCGCAGGTGGTCGGGCTGGCCTTCGCGGTCGCCGCGTCCAGCTTCTGCCCCCTGCTGGTGCTCGGCATCTGGTGGCGTGGCCTGACCGACCTCGGCGCCGCCGCCGGGATCCTGGTCGGCGGCGGCGCGGCGGTCGCGGCGGTGCTGGTCACGGTGCTCGGTCCGCCGCTGTCCGGCTGGCCCGCGACGCTCACCGCGCAGCCGGCCGCCTGGACGGTGCCGCTCGCCTTCACCGTGATGGTGGCGGTCTCGGTGGTGACCCGCCGCCGGGCGCCGGCCGACGTCGGGGCGACCATGCTCCGCCTGCACGCGCCGGAGGCGCTGCGGCTGTAGCGCGCCGGCCGGACCCGGGTACGACTCGGGGATGACCGGGGATCATCCTGCGGCCGGAGCGCCGGCTGGTCCGGGCCGGATACGGTCGACGCATGACTGCTGAGCACCCGGCGCTCTCCCTGCGTGGCCTGGCGAAACAGTTCGACGGCAAGGTCGCGGTGGCCGGTGTCGACCTCGACGTGCCGGCCGGTTCCTTCTACGGCCTGCTCGGCCCGAACGGCGCGGGGAAGACCACCACCCTGTCGATGGCGGTCGGGCTGCTCCGGCCGGACGCCGGCGGCGCGTGGGTGCTCGGTCACGACGTCTGGACCGACCCGGTACGGGCGAAGCAACTGCTCGGCGTGATGCCCGACGGCGTACGGCTCTTCGACCGGCTCAGCGGCGCGGAACTGCTCGCGTACCACGGCCTGCTGCGGGGGATGGACCCGGCGGTGGTCGACCAGCGGGCCGCGGAGCTGCTGGACGTGCTCGCACTCGGCGACGCCGGCCGGACCCTGGTGGTCGACTACTCGGCGGGCATGAAGAAGAAGATCGGCCTGGCCTGCGCGCTGCTGCACGGGCCCCGGCTGCTGGTGCTGGACGAGCCCTTCGAGGCGGTCGACCCGGTGTCGGCCGCACTGATCCGCGACATCCTGCACCGGTACGTGACCGGCGGCGGCACGGTCGTCTTCTCCAGCCACGTGATGGAGGTCGTCGAGCGGCTCTGCTCGCACGTGGCGATCCTCGCGGCGGGCACCATCAAGCGGGTCGGCCCCATCGCCGAGGTGCGCAACGGCCGCTCGTTGGAGGAGGTCTTCGTCGAGGTGGTCGGCGGCCGCACGGCGACCGGCGAGGAGTTGGCGTGGCTGTCGCAGTGAGTGGGCCGACCGTCTCCGCCGCGCCCGCCCGGCCGGTCTCGGCCCGGCACTTCGTCCGGCTCAAGCTGCGGGTGATGGGCAACAACTTCCGGGGGCAGGCCTGGCGGGTGGCGCTCTTCGTGGGCGGCGCGGTGCTCGGGCTCTGGTTCGCCGGCACCGGCTTCTTCCTCTTCGCCGCGCCCGGCCTGGCCGGCGAGAGCCGCTACGCGCTCATGGTGGCCGCCTTCGGCGGTGGCCTGACGGTGCTCGGCTGGCTGCTGCTGCCGCTGGTCTTCTTCGGGGTGGACGAGACGCTGGACCCGGCGAGGTTCGCGCTGCTGCCGTTGCCCCGCCGTACGCTCGTCACCGGGCTCTTCGCCGCCGCCTTCGTCAGCGTCCCCACGATCGCGGTGCTGCTGGCCCTGTGCGGCCTGGTGGTCACCGCCGGATCGCTGGGCGGCTGGTCGGCCGCCGCGGTCGCCCTCGTCGGGGTGGTCGCCGGGCTGCTACTCTGCGTGGCGGCGGCACGGGCCGTGACCAGCGCCTTCGCCACCGCCCTGCGGTCCCGCCGGGTCCGTGACCTGGCCGCCGTGCTGCTCGCCGTGCTCGCGGCGCTGATCGGGCCGTTGCAGCTCCTGGGCGTCGCCGCCCTCGGCGACGCCGACTGGGACCGGCTCGACGGGGTGGCCGAGGTGGTCGGCTGGACCCCGTTCGGGGCGCCCTGGACGGCCGGCATCGACATGGCCGCGGGCCGCCTCTGGGCCGCGCCGGTGAAGCTGCTGATCACGGCGGCGACGATCGTCGCGCTGCTGGCCTGGTGGTCCCGCTCCCTGGAGTCCGCCATGGTGGGTGCCGCCAGTGCCGGGCCGGTCCGCGCCCAGCGCGGTACGACCGGCGGGGCGGTCGCACAGCTCTTCCCGAGGGCGGTCGGCTGGGCCCGGCGGGACCGGTTCGGCGCCCTCGTCGCCAGGGAGGCCCGCTACTGGTGGCGGGACGCCCGACGCCGGGCCAACCTGATCACCGTCGCGGTCGTCGGTCTCTTCGTGCCGGTCATGGTCAACCTGGGCGGCTCGGGCTTCACCGTCGACAGCGCGGAGGGGTTCACCGCCAGTCTCGACTCGTCCCCGCTGCTGTCGAGCGTGTCGATGCTCTTCGTCGGGCTGCTCGCCGCCGTCACCGTGGCCAACCAGTTCGGTTTCGACGGCAGCGCGTACGCGGCGAACGTGGTCGCGGGCGTCTCCGGCCAGCAGGAGCTGCGCGCCCGGATGGCCGCGTTCTCGCTCTACGTCCTGCCGATGCTGGTGGTGATCTCCGTGGTCGTCGCGGTGGTCCTCGGCGAGCCCGGCTGGATCGGGCTGATGGCGGGCACCCTGTTCGCCACGTACGGCGCGGGGCTGGCGGTGAACTGCTTCGTCTCGGTGCTGGGGGCGTACTCGCTGCCGGAGACGAGCAACCCGTTCGCGTTGAACACCGGTGCCGGCATCGCGAAGAGCTTCCTCACCCTGCTGGCGATGCTCGCCACGGCGGTGGCGGCGGTGCCGATGGTGGTGGCCGCAGGGCTGCTCGGCGACGTCTGGCTCTGGCTGGCCCTGCCGCTCGGGGCCGCGTACGGCCTCGGTGCGGCGCTGCTCGGCGCGTACCTGGCGGGCGACGTGCTGGACCGCCGGATGCCGGAGCTGCTCGCCACGGTGACCCCGCGCCGCTGACGGCGGGCGGGCACCGGCGACGTTCGCCAGCCCGGCGGGGGCGGATGGCACGCCGGCGCACTCCGGACGCGGTGGTTGCCGGTCGGCGGCACAATGGCCTGATGCCCGTCGTCGAAGCGGTGGTCACCGTGCCGGTCCCGCCCGAGCTGGCCTTCGCGGTCTCCCAGACCACGGCGCCGGTGCGCTACCGGTGGGACCCGTTCGTCCGTGAGCAGCACTTCACCGACGGGGCGACCCGGCCCGGCAAGGGCGTGCGCACCTTCACCCGGTCCCGGCACGGCCTGGCGATGGTCAGCGAGTACGTCTCCTGGGCGCCACCCAGCCACGTCGGCATGAAGATGGTGCGAGGGCCGTGGTTCTTCGAGATGTTCGCCGGCGGCTGGCGGTTCGCGCCTGCCACGGAGCCCGGCTCCACCGTCGCCACCTGGCGGTACAACTTCCGCTGCCGGCCCGCGTTCCTGCGCCCGGTCGCGGAGCGGATCGGCTCCTGGCTGCTCGGCCGCGACATCCGCCGCCGGATCGCCGGGTACGCCGCCGGCTGCGCGGACCCGGAGGTGCTGGCCGCCGCCCGCCGCTCCCTGGCCGCCGACGACTGACCCCTTCAGCAGTCGAGACTTGGAAGGAAACGGCCCCTGGAGGGGCGCAGAACGTCCATGATTCGCCGCTCAGGGTCGTGGGCGCAGTATTCGTACACTCGCCAGGGGCCACTTCCGGGCCCGTCGGGGCGGGGCAGGCCGCACAATGTTTCACGTGAATCATGAGCCGGGTGCCGAGATCCACCACACCGACCCGTTCGCCGTGCCCGCTGGTCAGCGCTCGCCCGTACGCCGGCTGCGGGGTCGGCTGGCGTCGCCGGTGACGCTCTGGACGGCGCCCGAGCCGGCGGGCCTGACGGTCTCCTCCACGCTGGTCGCGGAGGGTGAGCCGGACCGGCTGCTCGGCCTGGTCGACCCGGAGTCCGACCTGTGGGCGGCGGTCGAGTCCGCCGGCCGCTTCGCGGTGACCCCGCTCGGCCCGGCGCACCGGCAACTCGCCGACCGGTTCGCGGGCCTCTTCCCGTCCCCCGGCGGCCTGTTCGCCACCGGCGCGTGGACCGACACCCCCTACGGTCCCGTGCCGGCCGACGCCGGCGGCTGGGCGGGGTGCCGGCTCGACTCCGCCCGCGGGTACGGCTGGGGCCTGCTGGTGGAGGCCACGATCGAGGCGGTCGAGCTGGCCGGGGAGACGGACCCGCTGCTGCACTACCGGGGCCGCTACCGCGAGCTGACCTGACGACGGCGGCTCCGGGCCCGGCCTGACGTCGACACCGCACCGCGGCGACCGGACGACCGCTCGGCGGGTCGGCGCCGCGCCCGCTACCGGTGAACGGAGTGAGCTGGGTCACTCGGCGCACCCACCGTGCCGTTCGGCGCAGCCGCCGACCGACGTCGATCTCGCCCTTCCCCGGCGGGGAGCGCGCTTTCTACCGTGCGCGAAACTCCCCCATGCCTGTGAAGGTGGTGATCCACAAATGTCCACGGACACACCCGCGTCCACGCCGTCGGCCTCGGCGGCGGAGCGGTACCTGGCCGTACAGCGGTCGGACGAGTTCGCCGGGTTGCGACGCACGCTGCGCGGCTTCATCTTCCCCATGACCGTCGCGTTCTTCCTGTGGTACGCGCTCTACGTGATCCTGTCCGCGTACGCGCGGGACTTCATGGGCACGAAGCTCTTCGGCAGCAACATCAACGTCGCCCTCGTCTTCGGTCTGCTCCAGTTCGTCTCCACCTTCCTCATCGCCTGGCTCTACTCCCGGTTCGCCGGCCGGAAGATCGACCCGGTCGCCGACCGGATCCGCGCCGAGATGGGGGAGGTGGGCCATGAACACGGTCCTCGCGGCTGAGGCGGGCGACACCACCGCCCGCAACCTCACCATCGCCCTGTTCCTGGTCTTCGTGGCGGTGACCCTGGTCATCACCATCTGGGCCAGCCGGCAGACCAAGACGGCCACCGACTTCTACGCCGGCGGGCGCTCCTTCTCCGGGTTCCAGAACGGCATGGCGATCGGCGGCGACTACATGTCGGCCGCGTCGTTCCTCGGCATCGCCGGCATGATCGCCCTGTACGGCTACGACGGCTTCCTCTACTCCATCGGATTCCTGGTCGCCTGGCTGGTCGCGCTGCTGCTCGTCGCCGAACTGCTGCGCAACTCCGGCCGCTACACGATGGCCGACGTGCTGGCCTTCCGGATGCGCCAGCGCCCGGTGCGGACCGCCGCGGCCGTCTCCACCATCACCGTGTCGATCTTCTACCTGCTGGCGCAGATGGTCGGCGCGGGCGCGCTGGTCGCGCTGCTGCTCGGCATCAAGCCTGGCACCACGTTCCTCGGCATGGACGCCGACACCGCGAAGGTGGCCACCATCATCATGGTGGGCGCCCTGATGATCATCTACGTCACGGTGGGCGGCATGAAGGGCACCACGTACGTGCAGATCGTCAAGGCGTTCCTGCTCATGGGTGGCGCCCTCGTGATGACCCTGCTGGTGCTGGCGCACTACAAGTTCAACCTCTCCACCCTGCTCGGCGACGCGGCGGCGGCATCGGGCAAGGGAGAGAACTTCCTCAAGCCGGGCGGGCGGTACGGCGTGGAGGTGGCCGGCAACGCGATGCAGACCTTCTACAACAAGATGGACCTGTTGTCGCTCGGCATCGCGCTGGTGCTCGGCACCGCCGGGCTGCCGCACATCCTGATCCGCTTCTACACCGTGCCGACGGCGAAGGCGGCCCGCAAGAGCGTGCTCTGGGCGATCGGCATCATCGGCACCTTCTACCTGCTCACCCTGGCCCTCGGTTTCGGCGCGGCGGCCCTGGTCGGCAGAGAGGCGATCACTGCGCAGGACAAGGCCGGCAACACGGCCGCACCGCAGCTCGCCGAGGCGCTCGGCATCGACTTCCTCGGCGGCGACCTGGGCGGCGCCACCCTGCTCGCCATCATCGCGGCGGTCGCCTTCGCCACGATCCTGGCGGTGGTGGCCGGCCTGACCCTGGCCTCCTCGTCCAGCCTGGCGCACGACTTCTACGCCAACGTCATCAAGGACGGGAAGGCCTCCGAGCGGCAGGAGGTCAAGGTCGCCCGGGTCTCCGCCCTGGTGATCGGCGCAATCTCGATCGTGCTGTCGATCTACGCGCAGAACCTGAACGTGGCCTTCCTGGTGGCGCTGGCCTTCGCGGTGGCCGCCTCGGGCAACCTGCCGGCGATCCTCTACAGCCTGTTCTGGCGGCGGTTCAACACCTCGGGCGCGGTGTGGGCCATCTACGGCGGCCTGCTCTCCGCCGTCCTGCTGGTGTTCTTCTCGCCGGTGGTCTCCGGCGCGCCCACCTCGATGTTCCCCGAGCAGGACTGGCAGTGGTTCCCGCTGTCCAACCCGGGCATCCTGTCCATCCCGTTCGGCTTCCTGTGCGGCTGGATCGGCACCGTGATCTCCAAGGAGCACGACGAGGAGAAGTACGCGGAGCTGGAGGTGCGCGCCGTGACCGGCGCCGGCGCCCACTGACGGCCGGCAGCAGTGCGCAAGGGGCCCCCGGCGACGGGGGCCCCTTCCTTGCGCCGGGGCGGCCCTGGGCACTCGGTAGGCTGACCGGCATGAACGCTGTCGCCCGTTTCGGACCCGGTCACCGCATCCTCGTCACGGGCGGCGCCGGCTTCGTACCGTCGCATCTGGTGGACGCCCTGATGGCCCGCGGCTGCACCGTGGTCGCGCTCGACAACTTCGTCACCGGGTCGAAGGAGAACGTCGCCCACCTGCTGGACGAGCCGAACTTCACCCTGGTCGAGGCCGACATCTCCGACGGCCTGCCGACCCACCCGGCGCTGGCCGAGCGGTTCGACGCCATCCTGCACATGGCCTCGCCGGCGAGCCCGACCGACTTCGAGAAGCTGCCGGTGGAGATCCTCCGCGTCGGCTCGGTGGCGACCCTGCACCTGCTGGACCGCGCGGTCGCCGACGGCGCCCGCTTCCTGATGGCCTCCACCTCCGAGGCGTACGGGGACCCGAAGGAGCACCCGCAGCGCGAGTCGTACTGGGGCAACGTCAACCCGATCGGCATCCGCAGCGTCTACGACGAGGCGAAGCGCTTCTCCGAGGCGGCCGCCATGGCCTACCACCGCAGCCGGGGCCTGGACACGGCCATCGTCCGGATCTTCAACACGTACGGCCCACGGATGCGCCCGGACGACGGCCGGGCCATCCCGACCTTCATCTCCCAGGCGCTGCGCGACGAGCCGATCACCGTGCACGGCACCGGCAACCAGACCCGCTCGATCTGCTACGTCTCCGACCTGGTGCGCGGCATCCTGCTGCTGCTCGACTCGCGCGAGACGGGGCCGATCAACTGCGGCACCGAGCACGAGATGAGCATGCGGGAGTTGGCCGAGACGATCGTGTCGCTCACCGGCAGCGCCTCCGAGGTGACGTACATCACCCGCAGCGCGGACGACCCGGAGATGCGCCGGCCGGACCTGACCCTCGCCCGCGAGCTGCTCGGATACGAGCCGACCGTGGCGCCCGAGGACGGCCTGCGCCGCACCATCGAGTACTTCCGCGAGCGGATGGTCTAGCGGGCGTGCCAGCCGTCGGCGCACACGTCGGCGGCGCTACGGGGCGACAGTGGCCGCGCGTACGTACCCTGAGTTACATGTCAGCGACCATGCCCGCCGGAGTTCCGCTCCCGCACCTGCACCGCAGCGCCGGGCGCGCCTCGGTGCCCGGCTCCGGCCGGGACGCCGGCCGCGCCCGGCCCGCCGAGGCCCGCTGGTCCCCGTCCCCGGACGAGCCACGCGCCGGTGGCCCGGGTGGTCCCGCCGGCCCCGGCGGGCCGGGTGGGACGACCGGTCCGGGCGGGCCGGAGCGGCCGGGCAGGCGGGGCGTACGCCCACGCTGGGGCCGCATCGCCCTGGTGGCCGGCGTGGCGGTGCTGGTGCTCGCGGTGCTCGGCGGGGCGGGCGCCTGGTTCTACGCCCGCGGCCTCAACGACGACCTGGCCCGCACCGATCCGTTCTCGGAGATCACCGGGGGCCGCCCGGCCAAGGCGGTGGACGGTGCGCTGAACATCCTGCTGGTCGGCAGCGACTCCCGGGACCCGGACGCCCCGGTGGACAAGTCCAGCAAGTGGCGGGCCGACACGATCATCGTGATGCACATCCCGTCGGACCACCAGAAGGCCTACCTGGTCTCCATCCCCCGCGACCTCTACGTGCCGATCCCGGAGAGCGCCAGCGCGGACTGCGGCTCCGGGCAGCGGGGGAAGATCAACGGTGCCTTCGCCTTCGGCGGGCTGCCGCTGGCCGTCCGGACGGTCGAGTGCTTCACGGACGTGCGGCTCGACCACGTGATGGCGATCGACTTCGCCGGCTTCAAGCAGGTCACCGACGCGCTCGGCGGCGTCGACCTCAAGGTCGAGCGGACCGTCACCTCGATCCACAAGCCGTACCGGACGTTCACCAAGGGCACCAACCACATGGACGGCGCCGAGGCGCTGGACTGGATCCGGCAGCGCAAGCAGTTCCCGGACGGCGACTTCGCCCGGATGCGCCACCAGCAGGAGTTCCTCCGCGCCCTGATGGACAAGGCGGCGAGCACGGGCACGCTGACCAACCCGAAGAAGCTGAACGACTTCCTCAAGTCGGTGACCGCCGCGGTCACCGTCGACCAGGGCTTCTCGCTGGTCGACATGGGGGTGCAGTTCCGCAACCTGCGCGGCGAGAACCTCACCTTCGTGACCAGTCCGCACGTCGGCAGCCAGACCATCAACGGGGAGTCGGTGGTGGTGTCCGACAAGGAGAAGGCGCTGACCATGTACAAGGCCATGTCGGCCGACACCATGACTGCCTGGGTCGAGGCCAACCAGAAGAAGGACGGCACCGGAAACTGAGCGGCGCCGCCGGCCGGCTCTCCCTCGTGATCGACGGACGTCATCACGATTCGGAGGGCCGGCCGGCCGCTTCCTGTGAGCCAACCGCCGATCAGCCGTATCGATCTGTCCATTCGGTCAGTTCTCCTGGATGACGGCCGTACGAACGGTATTTGACGGTCGGACGACCTCGCCAGGACGGGAAAGCGTCCGTAAAGTGATCCCGCCCCCTGACAACGCGAGCTGGAGCACGCATGCCGGTTCAGACCAGCCGTCGCCCTCCGGCGCTGGAGTCCCCCCGTGGCCCGGTCCGGGCCTCCACGAGCATCCCGAAGCAGCCCGTCAAGGGCGGCAAGCCCGGTGGCGGGTCCGCGAGGAAGCGGTCGCGCCGCAAGGACCCGCTCTGGGCCCGACTCACCCTGATCTTCGGCGCCGTGCTGATGGTGGCCAGCGGCGCGGCGATCGTCGGCAGCAAGGCCCTGATCAGCAGCGCCACCGGCAACATCGCCCAGCGCAACCTGCTCGGTGACGCGGGCAAGACCGACGCCGAGGGTGGCGCCAGCCTGGACGGTCCGATCGACATGCTGCTGCTCGGCGTGGACGCCCGGGAGCGGTGGGCCGCCGACGACGTGCGGGCGGACAGCATCATCGTGCTGCACATCCCGGCGACGCACGACCAGGCGTACCTGATCTCGATCCCCCGGGACACCGAGGCGCAGATCCCGGCGTTCAAGAAGAGCGGCTACTCGGGCGGCACCGACAAGATCAACGCGGCGTTCCAGGCCGGCGCGCGCAACGGCGGCGGCTGGGAGGGAGGCGCCCAGCTCATGGCGCAGACGATCAAGAAGATGACCGGCATCAGCTTCGACGGCGCGGCGATCATCAACTTCGGCGGCTTCAAGAACGTCATCGAGGCCCTCGGCACCGTCCGCATCTGCGTCAAGCAGGAGGTCGAGTCGATCCACATGTCGTACGTGGACGGCAAGCCGATGTGGAACGCCGACGCGAAGAAGACCGGCAAGCAGCGGACGCCCGTGGTGCACAAGAAGGGCTGCCGCGAGATGGAGGGCTGGGCGGCGCTGGACTACTCCCGGCAGCGCAAGAGCCTCAAGAACGGCGACTACGACCGGCAGCAGAACCAGCAGCAGCTGATCAAGGCGATGGCGAAGAAGGCCACCCAGGACGGGACGCTGACCAACCCGATCAAGCTGAACAAGCTGATGGACGCGGCCGGAAAGGCGTTCATCCTCGACACCGGCGGCGTGCCGGTCGCCGACTTCGTCTTCACCATGCGCGGGGTGACCGGCAACGACCTGGTGATGCTGAAGACCAACGGCGGCACCTTCCACAGCGACGGCACCCGCGAGACGCTCAGCGCGCAGACGCTGGACATGTTCCGCGCGGCGAAGCAGGACAAGCTGGCCGAGTTCGTCTTCGCCAACCCCGAGGTGGTCTCCAACCGCGAGTAGCCGGGCCCGCCCGGGGATACCGGCCCGCCGGATGGCCGACCGGGCCGCGCAATGTCGGCGAAGCGGCCCCGGCCGGGCAATTCCCGCCAAGCAGCCCGGGCCGGGCAATGTCGGCGAAGCGGCCCGGGCCGCCCTGATCGCCTCGTAGCCTGACGTGAGAAGCGTTCACGTACGGGTCGCGGGGAGGCGTCACGTCCAGATCGGCGGACGACGGCCGGAGCCGGGGGGTCGCTCCCCGGCCCGCCCGGCCGCGCCGCGTCCGCTGGCCCCGGCTGCTGCTCGGCCTGGGCCTGGCCCTCGTGCTGCTGGCCGGGCTCGCCGTGGCGGGCCTACGCACCCTGACCGACCGCTACGAGCGCAGCGTCGTGCGGGAGCAACTGCTCGACCCCAGCGCCCGCCAGAAGCGCACCGACCCCGACGGGCCACTGAACTACCTGCTGGTGGGGACCGACCGGTGGCAGAGCGGCAGCGCGGCGGACCGCCGCTCGGACACCATCCTCATCGTGCACGTCCCGGCCGGCGGGCGCGAGGCGTACCTGGTCTCCGTGCCCCGTGACCTGCTCGTCGCCATCCCCGCCGGCAACGGCTACGGCGGCGGCCAGGACAAGATCAATGCGGCGTACGAGCACGGCGGGGGCGGCCAGCCCGGCACCCGGCTGCTCTCGGCCACCCTGGCCCGGCTGACCGGCATCCGCTTCGACGGCGCGGCCCTGATCGACTTCTCCGGCTTCCGCAAGGTCATCGACCTGCTCGGCGGCGTACGCATGTGCGTCGACACCGAGGTCCGCTCGATCCACACCGATCGCGTCTTCCCGCCCGGCTGCCAGCAGATGGACGGCGGCGAGGCGCTGGACTACGTCCGGCAGCGCTACGACCTGCCGGGCGGCGACTACGACCGGCAGACCCACCAGCAGCAACTGCTCCGGGCCGTGCTGGAACGCACGAGCGAGACGTCGCTGCGGACCAACCCGGTCAAGCTGGACCAGGTGATCCGCGCCGTCGGCGGCTCGTTGACCGTGGACACCAACGGCGTACCGCTGGAGGAGCTGGTCCTCGCGCTACGCGACCTGCCGGCCGACGCGCTGCGCGGCGTGCAGGTCCCCTCCCACCCACAGACCATCGACCAGGTGTCGTACGTGGTCCTCGACAACGGCGGGAACGGCCTCTTCGAGGCGGTACGCGGCACCCGCGTACCGGACTGGGCGCGGGCCAACCCGCGCTGGGTCACCCGACTGTGACGCCGGGGACCGGCCCGCCGCCGGCCGGCCGGGCGAGGATCTAGGCTTGGCCCGTGTTCGGATCCCAGGTTCCCACCGTGACCGTGCCCGAGATCGCCGACGACGCGTACCTGCTCGACGTCCGGGAGGACGACGAGTGGAACGCCGGCCACGCCCCCGGCGCGCACCACCTGCCGATGATGGAGCTGCCGGCCCGCATCGCCGAAGTGCCGACCGACCGCGACGTCGCCGTCATCTGCCGCTCCGGCGGGCGCTCCGCGCAGGTCGTCACCTACCTCATGCGCAACGGTTGGGACCAGGTGCGCAACGTCGAGGGCGGGATGGGCGAGTGGGCCGCCGCCGGGCGACCGGTGGTCGGCGAGGACGGGCAGCCGGGCCGGGTCCTCTAGGACGGGCGGGATGGACGCCCCTCTCGTCTTCGCCCACCGCGGTGCCTCCCACGACCTGCCCGAGCACACTCTCGCGGCCTACCTGCGTGCCCTCGACGAGGGCGCGGACGGGCTGGAGTGCGACGTCCGGCTGACCCGCGACGGGCACCTGGTCTGCGTGCACGACCGTCGGCTCGACCGCACCAGCAACGGCCAGGGGCTGGTCAGCGCCCGTACCCTCGCGGAGCTGGAGGCGCTGGACTTCGGCTCCTGGCACCCCGGCTGCGCGCCCGCCGACGGCGACGAGGTGCTGGACGAGTCGCACACCCGGCTGCTGACCCTCGAGCGGCTGCTGGACGCGGTTCTGGCCGCGGGCCGGCCGGTGCGGCTGCTGGTGGAGACCAAGCACCCCTCCCGTCACGGCGGGAACGTCGAGCGCCGGCTCGTCGCGCTGCTGCGCCGCTACGGCCTGGCCGAGCCGAAACCGGACGATCCGGTACGCGTCACCGTGATGTCGTTCTCCCCGCTGGCCGTACGCCGGACCCGGGGGCTGGCCCCCGGCCTGCCCACGGTGCTGCTGCTGGACGTGCTGCCGCGCTGGGTGCGGCTGGGGCGGCTGCCGTTCGGCATCCGGACCGCCGGCCCCGGCGTCGCCCTGGTGCGGGCCCGCCCGCAGCTGGTGCCCGCGCTGCGGGCGGCGGGCAACCAGGTCTACGTGTGGACCGTCAACGAGCCGGCCGACCTGGACCTCGTCCTGGCCGCCGGGGTGGACGGCATCATCACCGACCGGCCGGCGCACACGCTGGCCCGCCTGGGCCGCTGACCGGCGTGGCGCCGAGCGACGGACCGGTCGGGCAGGCAGCCGCCGGGCGGCAGCCCGCGCGGGCGGTCGTGCTGAGCGCCGGGCAGGGGTGTCCCGGGACGGGCCGGCGGGGCACACTCGGAGCATGCCGGAGCGCACCGATTTCTCCGCTCTCATCGCCGGCCACACCACGGTGATCGAAATGATCAACTCGGGCGGCACCGGCCTGCCGGTGCTCATCCACCTGCTCGACGTCGCCCAGTCGGCGCTCGGTGCGGCGGGTACGGCGTTCGTCGAGTTCGCGCCGACCGGCGGCCGGGTGATCGCCGCCACCGGCGCCGCCGAGTGGGCCGTCGGCCACCCCGTGCCGGCCGACGACCCCGCCACCGTCTGCCTGCTCTCCGGCGCCCGCGTACGCCAGGCCCGCACGGACGAGTGCACCGGCGGGCTCTCCGGCGCACTCGCCGAGCGGGGCCTGCGGCGGATGGTGGTCTCCCGCGCGGAGGTCGGCGGCCTGACGGTCGGCAGTCTGCACGTGCTCTACCCGGACGGCGCCGACCGGCTGGACGCCGAGCAGCACGCCGTAGTGGGCTACGTCGCCTCCTGCATCGCCCACATGTACGGCGACCAGACCGGGCTGCCCGTGCACGGCGACGGGCCGGTGGTGGCGGCGCTGGCGGACGGCCTGGCCGTGGTCGACCGCGACGGTCACGTCCGGCTCTGGAACCCGGCCGCCGCGCGGGTCACCGGCCGCCCCACGGACCAGGCACTCAACCGGCCGCTGCCCTTCCCGCTGCCCCCCTCCGGGCGGGTGCTCGACCACCGGCTGCCGGACGGGCGCTGGCTGAAGATCACCTCGGGTGAGCTGCCCGGTCCCGGCACCCTGCGGGTGGTCACCTTCCGCGACATCACCGACCAGCAGCGCCGCGACCACGACCGGGACCTCTTCGTCGCGGTGACCAGCCACGAGCTGCGTACGCCGGTGACCGTCATCAAGGGCTACGCGGACACGCTCACCGACCACTGGGAGTCGCTGACCGAGACCGACCGGCGGCAGGCCGCCCGGGTGATCGGGCAACGCGCCAACGAGCTGGCCCGGCTGGTGGACCGGCTGCTCTCCTCCGCCGCCGAGGCGGGGCCGGGCGACGATCCCCCCGCCCCGTACGACCTCGGGGACGCGCTGCGCACGGCGGCGGCCGACCTGCCGGCGGAGCTGCGGCGGCGGCTCGTCCTGAGCCTCCCCGCCGACCTGCCGAAGGCGCTCGGCCACCGGCCGAGCCTGGCCACCATGCTCACGGAGCTGTGCACGAACGCCGGCAAGTACTCCGCGCCGGACTCGCCCGTCGAGATCACCGCCGGGGCCGACGGGTCGACGGTCTTCTTCCAGGTCGGCGACCGAGGCGTCGGCATCCCGCCGGAGCACGTGGAGCGGGCATTCGACCGGTTCTGGCAGGGCGAGTCGGGCGACCGTCGCCGCTATCCCGGGGCCGGACTCGGCCTCTATCTCGTCCGTCGGATCGTTGAACAGCAGAATGGATGGGTATCCCTACGGCCGAGGGCCGGTGGCGGTACGGTCGCAGAGGTGCGGCTGCCCCGCGGGTGACGGCGACGGGCAACGGGGGCGTGAAGGGGCGAAGGTGTCGACGGGAGCTGCCGATCGGGCATGGTGCGTGGTGGTGCCTCACCACCCCGCTGGAGCACGGCTGGCGCGGCGACGGCTCGCCGAGGAACTGACCGACGTCGTACCCCCGCCGCTCCTGGCCGACCTCGTCGCGGTCCTGGCCGAGCTGGTGGGCAACGCGGTCCGGCACGCGGACCCCCTGCCGGGCGGGGTGGTTCGGGTGGCCTGGCGGCTACGCGCCGCACTGGGCGGGCAACAGGTGCAGCTCCGGGTGACCGACGGCGGCGCCGCCGCGGGCCCCACCATGCGGGTCGCCGACACCGACGCCGCCGACGGCCGGGGGCTGCACATCGTCTCGGGGCTGGCCGACCGCTGGGGAGTCGAGCGCGACGGCCTGGGCCAGAGCGTGTGGGCCGAGTTCGACCCGGCGGAGATCACCCGGTCGGACCTGGCCGTGGCCGGCTGACCGACCGCGAGGGCGGGTCCTGCCCCCGCCGCCCGGCCGGGGCCTCTAGGCTGTGTCGCCGTGAGCAAGCGTCGAAAGAGCCAGCGGGCCGCCGAAGCCACCCCCAAGCGGGAGAAGGTGCGGGACATCTTCGTGCCCCGACCGTTCGAGGGGCTGACCGACGAGCCGGAGTGGATCGCCCTGCGGGAACTGGTGCCGGCCGCCTCGGCGCCGCTGCGGCTGGCTCCCGCCCTGGTGGAGGAGTTCGGCGACCGGGAGGTCGTCCTGGCCACCGTGCTGCCGATGGCCACCCCTGCCATGACCAAGCCCGACGGGCGGGTCCTCATCGGGCTCCAGCGCCACATCCAGTCGGGCGACGTCTCCCGGGACCTGGCTGAGGCGCTGCTCTGCGCGCTGCGGACCGAGCCGGGGCGCCCCGTGGCCGTGCCGCCGCTGCCCGGCCCCGGCCCCCGGTTGCAGGACGTCCTGGTCGACGGCCCGCTGGAGGTCAGCATGCACGACGGGTTCGAGTTCTGGCTCGACCCGGGGGCCGGCGACGACCCGAACGTGCAGGCGTCCCTGGAGCGGGCGAACGCCGCCATCTATCCGACCGTCCGGCTCACCGCCGCCCGCGCGGCGTACTGGTGCCAGGTGCCGGAGAAGGCGCACGTGCGCTGGGTGCTGCCCGACGACGAGGACGCCGCGCTGGACGCGCTGGCCCGGCTGAGCGTGGCGGGCACGCTGGTCCTCGGCGGGAACACCCGGTTCGCGGGCATGTTCCGGGCCCACGGCCGGCTGGTGCCCGTCTGGGACCTGCCGGAGGACGTCCCGGCCGCCGACTGGGAGCAGCCGGTCGCCGACTTCGCCAAGCGGTACGCGGAGGCCCTCGCCGAGCCGGCCCCGCTGGACGCCGCCGGCCGGCGGGCCCGCCACGGCCTGCTCGGCCGCCAGCTCACCCTGCGCTGAGCCGGGTGCCCCCGCCGTCGCGGCGGGGGCACCGGGCGGGCCCGGCCCGGCGGCCTCGTGGTCCGCACCGGTGCGGCTACGGGCGGCTGGCAGGGGGCGTTTTCGCCCCGCCCAGCGGCTCGCGGACCAGGGGACAGGACATGCAGCGCGGCCCGCCCCGGCCCGAGCCCAGCTCCGAGCTGGCGATCGGGATGACCTCGATGCCGGCCCGCTCCAGCTGCGCGTTGGTCTCGGTGTTGCGCTCGTAGCCCACGCAGAGCCGGGGCGCGATCGCCAGGGTGTTGTTTCCGTCGTCCCACTGCTCGCGTTCCGCGGTGACCGGGTCCAGGCCGGTGTCGATGACCCGGAGTTGGGGCAGGTCCATCGCGTCGGCGGCGGCCCGCAGGAACGGCGCCGGGCCGTCGACCCGCGGGTCCGCGCCGTCCGCGCCAGCGATGACGGTGTACGCCGACAGCGTGTGGGCGATGTTCGGGTACATCAGCACCGCGTCGACGTCCACCATCGTGCAGACGGTGTCCAGATGCATGGTCGCCCGCTCCTGGGCGATCGGCACGACGAGGATCGTGTGCGCGAGCCCGGCGGCGAAGACCTGCCGCGCGAGGCGCTCCGCGCCGGCCGGGGTGGTCCGCTCGCCCACGCCGACGGCCAGCACCCCCGGCGCGAGGAGCAGCACGTCGCCGCCCTCCAGGTGCTCCAGGCCGGGCTGGTAGACGAGTTCCGTGCCGGCGAAGCGCGGGTGGTACCGGTAGATGGCGTCGGTCAGCGTGGTCTCGCGCCGCCGCGCCGGCATCGCCAGGCTGGTCACCCCGACCCGGTCGCCGACCCAGAACGAGGAGTCCCGGGTGAACAGCAGGTTCGGCAGCGGGTCGATGACGAAGTCGTGCCGGTCCATCAGGGAGTAGACGAGACCGCCCGGCCGTTCCCGGCTGACCCGCAACTCCTCGTGGGCCAGCCCGGCGATGAGCACGTCGGCGAGCGCCACCGGGTCGAGGTACGCGAGGTGCTCGGCGACCCGGGCCCGCAGCGAGTCGCCGAGCCTCGGCGAGCCGAGCACCTGCTCGGTGAGTTCGGCCCGCGCGTCGGCGACGGCGAGCGTCTCGGCGAGGAGGGTGGCGAGGTAGAGCACCTCGACCCCGCGCTCGCGCAGGGCGGCGGCGAAGGCGTCGTGCTCCTCCTGGGCGCGTCCGACCCAGGGGATCGCGTCGAACAGGAGCGAGTCGTTGTTGCGGGGGGTGAGCCGGGCGAGTTCGGGGCCGGGGCGGTGCAGGAGCACCGTACCGAGCCGACCGACTTCGCTGTCCACGTAGTGGGTCACCCTCGCAGCGTAGGGCAGGGTTTGGCGGCATCCGATAAAACAGGGGTGGATGAATATGGCATTCATCCGCACTCACTCCGGCGTTCCAACTTGCCGACACGGGGGACTGGCAACGTAGGGTAGTGAGGACATAACTTCGAGGGACCTTTTGCCGGAGGTCGCGATGACTGTCTTTCCCGCTCGTCGAGCCGTACCGTCCAGTCGGGCACTGCCGCCCGCAGCGGTGCCACACCCCCGCGTGGAGTCGCCGGGGGTGCTCGCGCCCGTCCGTCCGTCCCCGTTGGAGTGGGCCCGCCGCCGTCGCGCGGAGCGGGACGCCCGGCGGCTGGAGGCGGCCGGGGCACGGGCGCTCGGCCGGCTCGACCATCTCGGGCCCGCGTGGCACGTCATCGAGTGGCCCCGCACGGACGCGACCGACCTCCTGCTCGACCACGAACGCGACGAACGCGCAGGCTTCCTCGCCATCGGTCCGAGCGGGCTCTTCGCGGTCACCATCGCCGACCACGGCCGCGCCCGGGTGCTGGTCGCCGGCGACGTGGTCCAGATCAACGGGAAGCGGCCGCCCTACGTGGCCGAGGCCCGCCGCGACGCCAAGCGCGCCAGCAAGGCCCTTTCCGAAGCGGTGGGGCTGCCGATCCCGGTGACGCCGGTGCTGACCTTCGTCGGCTCCGGCGTCATCAGCGTCTACGGCCTGCCGAAGGACTGCCTCATGGCCACCCACCGCGAGCTGGACCGCCTGCTCGTCGCCGGGGGGAGCCGGATCAGCCCGGCCACGGCCGAGAAGCTGTCCCGGGTCGCGCAGCACCCGGAGACCTGGCTGAACGGCGCGTACCGTCCGGCCGCCGACTACCGGTGGTACGAGGACGGCCGAACGGCCGCTGACAAGCCGGCCAACCGACGGTAACGTCACCGGCGACGCCACGCACCCGGGCGCCGGTCGGCACCCGTCGGCCGCGCCGTCGCCGGCCGCCTGGTCAGGGCATTCCCTCACCCACCGGCGGCCCGGCGACCCCGCGCGGTCGGCGACACCCGCGACGACCGGCTAGCGTGGACGGACCGTCGGTGTACATAGGAGGCGCGGTGGCCCACGTCGAACTCTCGCTCTCTGACGTGTTCGTGCCCGCGGCGGGAACATCGACAGAGCAGGAGTTCGACAACCTCGGTCGGTGGTCGTCGACCGTCTCCAGCGCCGCCGAGCCGTGCCTGCTCATCGACGCCGGGACGAGGGTCGTCGCCGTATCCGACGCCGGTTGCGAACTGCTCTGCCTGGGCGACCCGGAGGACGTGACCGGGCTGCCGCTGCTCGACGGCGGGCTGCGGTTGCTCGACTTCACCGCCAACCGCTGCGAGCTGACCGAGCCCGAGATCGACAAGATCCCGCCGCTGCTCGCCCTCTCCTCCGGGCGCTTGGCCCGGGGGCTGCTGCGGGTCCAGGGCGCGTCGGCCGACGCGCCGGACTCGACCGTCGACGCGATCTCCACCCCGGTGTTCACCAGGGGGACGGTCGCCGGTTCACTCACGTTCTTCTCCCCGGTCTGAGCAGCGGCGGGATGTGGCGTTCGCCGCACGCGGCGAATCTGGGGCGGGCCCGTACCGAGGCCGTAAGGTGCCCTCATGCTCGATATCGCTCTGCTGCCGGGGAAGTACGCCGTCTGCCGCCTGGCCGCCGGCTCCGCCCTGCCGCCCGAGTTGTCGGGCGGGCTGAGCGACGGAGACGTCGTCACGGTGAGCTGGACGGCCGACGGGATCTCGCTGATCTGCCCCGCCGACCGGGCGCCCGAGCAGGCCGTCGGGGAGACCGCCTGGCGCTGCCTGCGGGTCGCCGAGCCGCTCGACCTGGCGGTCAGCGGCACCCTCGCCGCGCTGGTGGACCCGCTCGCCGCGGCCCGGGTCAGCGTGGTCGCCTTCTCCACCTACGACACCGACTACCTGCTGGTTCCCGCCGTACGGCTCCGCGAGGCGACCGCCGCGCTGGAACGCGCCGGCCATCGCGTCCTCGGCTGATCTTCACCCGGCCGCCGGATGCTCCTAGGATGGGCTCGGCCTCCCGGCCGCAGTGACGCTCCCCGATGTCCCGAGGATCGGCCGTGCCGCCCACCCCCTCGCGCCACGACACCTCCGCCCGACCGCCCGGCCCCGCCGCCGGGCCCGGAGCGGGTCGATCGCGCCCGCACCCCGACCGGCCGGCCCCGCCGCCGTACGCCCGCCGGACCCCGGTCTCGCCGCACGCCCGACGGCTCGCGGCCGTCGCGCTGCTGGTCGCGGTGCCACTGGCCGGCTGCGGCACCCCGCCGGAGCTGCGCGAGCCCGCGCCGACCACCGTCCCGACCCGCTCCGTGCCCCCCGCGACGCCCAGCGTCCCACCGAGCCCCCCGCCCCCCACCGGCCTGCCGGACACCGGGGCGGTCACCCCCACGCCCGACTCCGGCCTGGTGGCGGTCCCCTGCCCCGACGGCCCCTCCGGGGCGCGGATCGTGGACCTGGTGCGGGGCCGGGGTGGCGTGCTGCCGAACGGCGTCCGGGTCCGGGTGCGCACCGGGCCGCTCTGCGCCGGCGAGTGGCACTACACCGTGCTCGACGTGACCGGGCACGAGACGCTCCAGGTGGTCACGCAGGGCCGGCCGGGCGCTCCGCGGCTGGTCACCGCCGGCACCGACGTCTGCACCGCCGAGGTCCGTGCCGCCGGGCCGCCCGGCATCCGGACGCGCGTCTGCGACGCCGGGTCGCTCGACGTACCTGGTGCGTAGGCTGTCGCCATGCCGGGAACACCGCCGACGCGCTTCGTCTACCTCGGGCCGGAGGGCACCTTCGCCGAGCAGGCGTTGAACAGCCTCCCCGCCGCCGAGCGGGGCAGCCGCACGCCGGCGCGCAGCGTGCCGGAGGCGCTGGAGAGCGTACGGGCCGGGGAGGCCGACGCGGCCCTGGTGCCGCTGGAGAACTCGATCGGCGGCGCGGTCGGGGTCACCCTGGACGAACTCGCCGAGGGCGAACCCCTGGTGATCACCCGCGAGGTGATCCTGCCGGTCGAGTTCGTGCTCGCCGCGCGGCCCGGCACGGCCCTTCCCCACGTGCGCAGCGTCGCCGCCCACCCGCAGGCGTCCACCCAGTGCCGTGGCTGGCTGCGCACGCACCTGCCCGACGCCGTCGTGGTCGACGTGCTCTCCAACGGCGCGGCGGCCGCCGGAGCCGCCGCCGGCGAGTACGACGCGGCGATCTGCGCCCCGATCGGGGCCGGCCGGCACCGGCTCGACGTGCTCGCCGACAAGATCGCCGACCACCCGGACGCGGTGACCCGCTTCGCACTGGTGTCCCGTCCCGGGCCGCCCCCGCCACCGACCGGCGACGACGTGACGTCCCTGGCGGTCTACATCGCGCACGACCGGGTGGGCGCGTTGCTGTCGGTGCTGATGGAGCTGGCCGTCCGGGGGGTCAACATGAGCCGGATCGAGTCCCGTCCGACCGGCGAGGCCCTCGGCCGCTACGTCTTCTTCCTCGACTGCGCCGGCCACGTGGCGGACGTACGGCTCGGCGAGGCGTTGCAGGGGCTGCGCCGGGTCTGCGCCGACGTGCGTTTCCTGGGCTCGTACCCCCGGCAGAGGTTCCCCGGGGCGGGCGACCGCCCGATCCCGGCCCCGGCCGGCCTCTCGGACGCCGACTATGCCGACGCTGCCGCCTGGCTGGCCCGCCTCCGCGCCGGCGACCTGAACTGAGCGCGGCCCCGGCCACGCTTCTCGCCGCCGACGGCGGTCGGGAGACGACGCGACCCTCACCACCGCCGGCGGGCCCGGAACCGGCACGGCTCGCGCTGCCGACGGCGGGCCCGCAACGGCACCGCCCCCGGCCGGCGTCGGGGCCGGCGGGGCCGGACGAGCGCGGTGCGGGGGCGGTGGCGGGTGGCGCGGGTCAGCTCAGCAGGCCGCCGAGCAGACCGCCCTGCTGCTCCTGGGAGCCGCTGCCCATGATCGGCGGCTCCTCGGAGGGCTGGACGACGACGAAGCCCTGCCCGGCGAAGCTCATCGTGAACGACTCGCCGGTGCGCCGGCCGAGCAGCGTGCCGAGGCCGAGCTGCTCGGCGCGGTGGTAGCCGGTCTGGAGGTTGGCCGACCAGCAGACCGCGGCCTGCGGGTCCACGTAGGTGGGCGCGTCGACGTTGAGCACCACCGGGGTGCCCTTGGTGGTGATGGCGATCCGCCCGTGCCCGCTGAAGACGCAGTTGAACAGGCCCGACGAGGACGCCATGCCGGCCCCGCCGACCATCCGGATGTCGTACTGGAGGGTGGAGTCGAAGGCCAGCACGCTGGAACCGTTGATCGAGAGCGCGTCGCCGGGCTCCAGGTCGATGACGTGCACGTCCTTGGCGAAGTCGGCGAGGAAGACGTCCCCCCGACCGGAGACCTTCATCAGCGGGACGCCCTCGCCGGTCAGCTTCTGCTTCAGGAACTTGCCGAGCCCGCCGGAGCCGAGCGCCTGGAACTGCACCTGCCCCTGGTAGGCGACCATCGACCCGACCCGGGCCATCGCCTCGCCGTTGAGTTCGATCTTCAGCATCTTGGAGTTCTGCAGCCGCATGCCGGGCTGCGCGGACTCCTTCTCAAGGTTCTCCGCCGAGAACAGCTCGCTGCGCATGGAAGTGCCTCCTGAGTTCGTGGTACCTGGACCGACGGTAGGCGACCGTGGCAACCGCCGACCACCGGCCGACCGGCCCTGCCACGCCCCGTCAGCCCCAGCCCAGCTCGTGCAGGCGGGCGTCGTCGATGCCGAAGTGGTGGGCGATCTCGTGCACCACCGTCACCGCGACCTCGTCGACGACGTCCTCGTCGTCGTCGCAGATGCGCAGGATCGGATTGCGGTAGATCAGGATGCGGTCCGGCAGCACGCCGGCGTAGTCCCAGCCCCGTTCGGTGAGGGCGTGCCCCTCGTAGAGGCCGAGCAGGTCCTCGCCGGGGGGCGGGTCGTCCTCCACCAGGATCACGACGTTGCTCATCAGGGCGAGGAGTTCCTCTGGCACCTCGTCGAGCGCGTCGCCGACCAGCTCCTCGAAGCGCTCGCGACTCATCTCCACCGGCACCCCGCCCATTCTGCCCGACGACCCGGCCCGCCCGCGCCGGTCGGGAGGGCGGATCCCCGGCCGCTCGGCAGGGCGGTCCGCGTAGGGCCGGCGGACCGCCACGGGAACGTCCTTCCCGTGGCGGTCGACA
The DNA here is from genome assembly GCF_900091445.1 of Micromonospora echinofusca. Classification (NCBI taxonomy): domain Bacteria; kingdom Bacillati; phylum Actinomycetota; class Actinomycetes; order Micromonosporales; family Micromonosporaceae; genus Micromonospora; species Micromonospora echinofusca. The sequence continues at coordinate 6,568,548 of NZ_LT607733.1, read as the reverse complement.
CCGAGGGTGGGACGGTCAGGAAGCGAGGCGGGCGGTCAGGCTGATCTGGGCGCCCGGGGAGAGCAGGCGGGAGATCGGGCAGTTCTCCTTGGCGGTCTCCGCGAGCTTGGTGAACTGCGCCTCGTCGATGCCGGGCGCCTGGCCGACGGTGTCCAGCTCGATGCGGGTCACCGTCATTCCGGCGTCGGTCTTGTCGAGGTGGACCTTGGCGGTGGTCTCCACGGAGGTGGAGGGAGAGCCGGCCTCGGCGAGCGCCTTGGAGAACGCCATCGAGAAGCAGCCGGCGTGGGCCGCCCCGATCAACTCCTCGGGGTTGGTGCCCTCGCCCTCCTCGAAACGGGACTTGAAGGAGTAGTTCCCCTGCAACCCGCCCTTGCCGGTACGGATCGTGCCGGACCCCTCGGTGAGGTTGCCCTGCCACTGTGCGGAAGCGGTACGGATAGGCATGCACCCGACGCTAGCCCACCGGGCACGAGCCGGCGACCGTTCACGCTCCGAGTCGCGGGGTGCGTACTGTGTCATGATTCGGGGCAGGCCCGCGAACGCGGAAGGGTGGCCGATGTCCCAGGATTCCCCCATTCCCCGGCAGGAACACCGGTCCGACGGTGCGGCCGTCCTGGAGTGGGGCACAGCGGAGCCGGCCGGGCCGCGCCGGTTCGGGCGTACGTTCTCCGGCCTGGGCCGGGACCGCCGACTGCCGGTGTTGCTCGCGGGGCTCGGCGCGGTGGCCGCCCTCGCCTCGATGCTCGGCGAGTGGCAGATCATGACGATCCCCAACGGCGGGCCGCAGGGCAACACGCCGCTGCGGGTGCCGGGCGGGGTGTCCGACATCGGCGGCTTCGGGGTGGGCTACCTGGTCGGGCTGTTCGCCCTGGTCTGCGCGGTGGTGCTCGCGCTGCGCGGCACTGGCGCGGTACGCCCCAACGCCCGGCTCGCCGGGCTGGCCCTGGCCGTGGCGCTGCTGGGGCTGCTGGTCGCGGCCGCCGCCTCGCTGGACGAGGCCGCGCAGCGGGTCTTCTTCTACTCCACGGACGACGGGTTCCAGGTCGAGTACGGCCGGGGCCTGGTGACGGCGTTCGTGGCCTGTGCCCTGTTCGCGGCGTCGCTGAAGCTGGCCCCGGCCGGCGCCGCCCCGCCCGCCGGGAAGGCGGACGAGGGGCGTGCGGCGGACGACGCCGACGACCCGGAGCCGGTGGGCTGGCGTCGCCGCAGGGCGCGGGACGTGGCGGACGACGGCCCGCCCGCGCCGGCCGACCTCACCGTCGGGCCGGCCATCCCCTTCGCCCGCCCCGAGCTCCAGGACTGACCCGGCTCCGCTCCGGCCCGCCCGCTCGACCCGGCGCCCGCTCGGCCCGACGAGGCCGGGACCGCCCGGCCCGGCCAGGTGGAGGGTCCCGGACGGGGACACCGGCGGGCCGTCGTCCGTTGGCACGGCATTCGCCGGAACGCCATGGCCGGGGCCCCTCCCGCGAGGTACGTTTGCTGCCCGCCGTCACTCAGGGTCGAGGCACCGAGGACCGAGACGGCTGGCTGCGACGGCGGCGGGCGAAGGAGGAACGATGACCCGCCCGGGACTGCCCAAGCTGATCGCCACGGATCTCGACGGGACGCTCGTCCGCAGCGACGACACCGTCTCCGCGTACACCCATGAGGTGCTCGACCGGGTGCGGGCCGCGGGGATCCCGGTGGTCGGTGCCACCGGTCGCGGGCCCCGGCTGGCCGAGATGACCCGCAACGACATCCGCGCCGCGGACTTCCTGGTGATGGCTGGCGGCGGCCGGGTGGTCGACCAGAGCGACCCGGCCGGGCCGGTGGTGCTCCGCGACGAGCGCCTCTCCGCCGAGGTGCTGGCCACGCTGCTGGCCGACCTGGAGGCGACCGTCGGGCCGCTGACGGTGATGGTCGAGGCGTCGGACGAGCACGGCGCCCCGCTCTGGGGCGACTACCACGCGAGCTGGCCCTACCAGAACGAGTTCGAGACGCGCAGCCGCGCCGACTGTCTCTCCTGCGACGTGATCAAGGCCTTCGTCCGGACCGCCGACCACCACGTCGACGAACTGCTCGAGGTGGCCCGGCGGATCGTCCCGCCGGAGGTGGCCACCCTCACCCAGGCCGGGCTCGACTTCGTCGAGATCTGCCCGCCGGGGGTGGACAAGTCCACCGGGCTGACCGTGGTGGCGCAGCGCCTCGGCGTCGACCCGGCCGAGGTGCTGGTCTTCGGTGACATGCCCAACGACCTGCCGATGTTCGAGTGGGCCGGCTGGGCCCGGGTCGCGGTCTCCAACGCCCACCCGTTGGTCCGGGCCGTCGCCGACGAGGTGACCCTGCGCAACGACGACGACGGGGTGGCGGTGTACCTCGATCGGCTACTGTCCCGCTGATGGGAGAGGCACCACGGCTGATCGCCACCGACATCGACGGCACCCTGCTCCGGGACGACCGCACGCTCAGCCCGCACACCGCCGAGGTGCTGGCCCGGCTCTCCGCGCGGGGCACGCCGGTCGTGCTGGTCACCGGCCGTCCCATCCGCTGGTTGAAGATGGTGTACGAGCAGCTCGCCGAGCCGCTGCCGGCGATCTGCGCCAACGGCGCGGTGGTCTACGACCCGGTCGCCGACGAGGTGCTGCGGGCCGACCCGCTCGCCCCGCACCTGCTCGCCGAGGTGGCCAAGCGGCTGCGCGCCGAGGTGCCCGAGGTCAGCTTCGCGGTCGAGATCGTCGACAGCCGGCAGATGCGGCACGAGGCGCACTACCCGCTGCGCTGGGACGCCGACCACGACGCGATCCGGGCGGTCGAGACCCCCGAGGAGCTGCTGGCGGCGCCGGCGGTGAAGCTGCTGGCCCGCTCGGCGGAACAGGATCCCGACGCGTTCGTCGCGCTGGTGGCCGCCGCCCTGGAAGGGCTGGCGGAGGCGACCCACTCGTCGTACTCGGGGCTGGTGGAGATCTCCGCGTCCGGCGTGACGAAGGCGGCCGGTCTGGCCTGGTACTGCGCGCGGCTGGGCATCGACGCCCGGGACGTGCTCGCCTTCGGCGACATGCCCAACGACGTACCCATGCTGACCTGGGCCGGGCGGGGAGTGGCCGTGGCGAACGCGCACCGCGCCGTCCTGGAGATCGCCGACGAGGTCACGGCGGCGAACTCGGCGGACGGCGTGGCCGCGTACCTGGAAAAGGTCTTCGGGGTGGGGTGAGCGGCCGGCCGGGGTCCCCGGCCGGCCGGACGGTCAGAGGTACTGGCCGGTGCTGTGGCCCTCGCCGCCCTGCGGCGGCTGGCCCATCCCCGGCATGCCCGGCAGCATGCCGGCGCCCGGGCCGCTCGGCAGCGCCTGCCGGCCGGAGCGCATCTGCTCCAGCTGCACGCGGGCGGCCATCTGCTGCGCGACCAGGGCCGCCTGGATGCCGTGGAACAGGCCCTCCAGCCAGCCGACGAGCTGGGCGTGCGCGATGCGCAGCTCGCCCTCGCTGGGCGCCTTCTCCTCGGTGAAGGGCAGCGAGATGCGCTCCAGCTCCTCGCGCAGCTCGGGGGCGAGCCCCTCCTTCAGCTCGACGATCGACCGCTCGTGGATCTCCCGCATCCGGTGCCGGCTGGCATCGTCGAGCGGGGCGGCCTTGACCTCCTCCAGCAGCTGCTTGATCATGCTGCCGATCCGCATCACCTTGGCCGGCTGCTCGACCAGTCGGGTCGGGTCCTCGCCGTGTGCCTCGTCGGTCTGCACGGTGCCGACGGGCCGCCCGTCCGGGCCCACCACCACCACCGTTCCGGAGCGACCGGTGCCATCCTGGCCCGGCTCGTCGTTCTGTCCAGCGGAGTGCGCTTCGGTCATGGGAACCATCTTTACCCAGCCGCGAGCGCCCATGCGTCCGGGGACCGATCCCCGACCTCGGAACCCCGCGTGATCCGCGCTACGGTCGCGCCATGCCCGCCGACCCCCGCGACGTGCTCAGCCGGCCCACCGCGGCCCCCGACGTCACCGTCTCCTACGGCGACCATCCGGACCAGGTCGCCGACCTGCGTGCTCCCGCCGGGTCGGGCCCGGCCCGACGGCTGGTCGTGGTGGTGCACGGCGGCTTCTGGCGGGCCGAGTACGACCGCCGGCACACCGACCCGCTGGCCGTCGGGCTGGCCGCGCTGGGCCACCCGGTGGCCCAGGTGGAGTACCGGCGGACGGGGCAGCCGGGCGGCGGCTGGCCGGCGACGCTGACCGACGTGCTGACCGGCGTCAAGGAGCTGCCCCGGCTCGCGGCCGAGGCGCTGCCCGGCCGCGTCGCCGCCGGGCCGCCGCTGCTGGTGGGCCACTCGGCCGGGGGACACCTGGCGTTGTACGTGGCCACGACCGCCCCGGCCGCCGTCGGCGGCGTACTGGCGCTGGCCCCGGTGTCGAACCTCGCGGAGGCGTACCGGCTGGATCTGGACGAGGGGGCGGTGGCCGCGCTGCTCGGCGGCGGACCGGTGGAGCACCCCGAGCGGTACGCCGAGGCGGATCCACGATTGTCGGTGCCAACACCAACACGCACAGTAGTCGCGCATGGCGCACTGGATCAGCAGGTGCCCATCGCGATGAGCCGGGAGTTCGTGGCGGCCGGCCGCGCCTCGGGTGGCGATATCGCCCTTCTTGAGCTGCCAGAATGCGAGCATTTCGGGCTCATCGATCCGGAGTCGGCGGCATGGCCGCAGATCACGGCTGCTTTCCGATCCCTCCAGGAAGATCGTTAGGCATTGACGCAGCGTCGCTGACCGGGTAGAACGCCGAGGGGGCGTGATCCGCCCTGCAACGCTCCCCCGGAAGGAACTCGGTGTCGCAGATGAACCGCAGGCGGGCCCTCCAACTCCTGGCCGCTCTCGGTACGGCCGGACTGGTCGCCGGATGCGGCACCGACGACGCCGACGGCGAGTCGGCCAGCCCCGGAAGCCCCATCAAGATCGGCCTCGTGGCGCCGACCAGCGGCGGCCTCAAGGCGATCGGCGATGAGATCACCAACGGCTTCCAGCTCTTCCTCGACCTCAACGAGAAGCTGCTGGGTGGGCACCCGACCACCCTGCTCACCGCCGACGAGGGCGAGAGCGTCAAGACCGGCAAGGCGGCCGTCGAAGGGCTGCTCAAGCAGGGCGTACTCGCCCTCACCGGCGTGGTCGACGCGAACGTCATGTCCGGCATCCGGGACACCGTCGAGCAGGCCCGGGTGCCCCTGATCGGCTCCAACGCCTCGCCGTCCAGCCTCCAGAGCGTCGTCTACATCTGGCGGACGTCGTACGTGCTGGACGAGGCGGGCCGGGCACTGGGTCGCTACCTGCGCGAACAGCTGCCGGACTCGGCGCGGCTGGCGATCATCGCGCCGGACAGCGTCCCCGCCCAGGACGTCATCCGGGGCTTCCGGCAGGAGTTCGGCGAGTCCGACCCCCGGATCAAGGACGCCACGGTCTCCACGGGCGTCCACACCAACCCGTCCAAGTCCGCGTACCGGGCCGACATCCGCACGGCGCTGGGCCGGAACCCGTCGGCGGTGTTCTGCTTCTTCGCCGGGCCGGCGGCCGTCGAGTTCATCAAGCAGCTGCGCATCGAGGGGTTCACCGGCAAGGTGTACGCCCCCGGCTTCCTCACCGAGGGCGCGGTGCTCAGCAGCGTCAAGGCCGAGGACGCGCTGGGCATCCAGACGGCCCTCAACTACTCGTCCGACCTGAACAACACGGCCAACCGCCGGTTCGCCTCCGCGTACCGCAAGAAGCACGGCACCTCGCCCACCACCTACGCCATGGCCTCGTACGACGCCGCGCAGGTGCTCGACCAGGCGATCCGGCTCGCGGGCGGTTCACCCACCCCGCAGCAGGTCAACCTCGCCCTCGGCAAGATCGGCCAGATCGACAGCCCGCGCGGGCTGTGGCAGTTCAACCAGCCCCGTACGCCGCAGCAGAAGTGGTACCTGCGCGAGGTGCAGCTCGACGGGCAGGTCCTCTCGAACGTCCTGGTGACCGAACTGGCCACCCTGGGCTGACCCCGCCCACCCACCGTGGGTGGGCGGGTGGGGCGGCATGGCGGAAACGGGTCAGGGGCGGAGTTCGGCGATGCAGCACTTCACGCTGCCGCCGCCCTTCTTCAGCTCGGCCAGCTCGACCGGGACCGGGTGGTAGCCGGCCGCCTTCAGCTTCCCGGCCAGCCGGGTCGCCTCGCTGTTGAGCACCACGTTGAGCCCGTCGCTGACCAGGTTGAGGCCGAAGGCCAGGGCGTCCTCGGCGTCGGCGACCACCGCGTCGGGGAAGAGCTGGGTGAGCACCCGCTGGCTGGCGGCGGAGAAGGCGCCCGGGTAGTAGACGACGTTCTCGTCGTCGATGGAGGCGAGCGCGACGTCCAGGTGGTAGAAGCGCGGGTCGACCAGGCGCAGCGACACCACGGGCCGGCCCAGCGCCTCCTGCGCCTCCGCGTGCGCCGGCAGCTCGGTACGGAAGCCGTGCCCGGCGAGGATCAGCCCACCGTGCGCCTCCGGCAGGTACGCGAAGTCGCCCTCGCCCTCGTTGGTCTCGATCGGCGCGATGAACCGCCAGCCCCGCGACTCGTAGAAGGCCCGGTGGGCGGCGGCCTCGGCGGCCCGCTGTTCGTGCTTGAACTGCGCGCCGTAGACCGTGCCGTCGACCACGAACGCCCCGTTGGCCGCGTAGACCATGTCGGGCAGGCCCCGCTCGGGCGTCAGCAGGTGCACCTCGTGGCCGAGGCCGACCAGGGTCTCCCGCAGCCGGTCCCACTGCTTGACCGCAAGCTCCGAGTCGACCGGGGTGGACACGTCCATCCACGGGTTGATCGCGTACTCGACCGCGAAGTGCTCGGGCGAGCACATGAGATATGTCCGCTTTCGCGGGACTCGCTGCTGGTTCACGGTGACCAAGGGTAGGTACCCTCGAACTTTGGTAACAGCCACAACCGTTGCTTCCCAGAGGCGGAACGTTGCAGATAGATGCCGTAGACCAGCGGATCATTGCGTTGCTCGTCGCGGACGCCCGCGCCTCGTACGCGGACATCGGCCAGCGGGTGTCGCTCTCCGCCCCGGCGGTCAAGCGGCGGGTCGACCGGCTGCGGTCGGCCGGCGTGATCCGGGGCTTCACCGCCGTCGTCGACCCCGCCGCCGTCGGCTGGACCACGGAGGCGTTCGTCGAGTTGTTCTGCGCCGGACGCACCACGCCGGCGCAGATCGGGGTGGCCACCCGCCGGCACCCCGAGGTGGTGGGCGCGTACACCGTCTCGGGCGAGGCCGACGCGCTCGTACACCTGAGGGCCGCCGACATCGCGCACCTGGAGGCGGCGTTGGAGCGGCTGCGGGCCGAGCCCTTCGTGACCTCGACCCGGAGCACCATCGTGCTCTCCCGGCTGGTCGAGTCCCCCGGCGTCGGTCCCTCCCCCCGCTGACCCGCGCGGGCCGCCGGCGAGACGGCACCCCGGGAGAAGCGGCGCGGAAGGGCGGAGGAAGGCCGGAACCGCCCGGCGGCCGGGCGCGTCGAACCGCCCATGACACGGGGAGCCCCCATCTTCGCGGTCGGCACGCTGGCCGCGCTCACCCTGCTCGGCGGCAGCGCGATCCCGGCGGTGCCGCCCGACCCACCGGGCCCCCGGCAGCCCACGGCCGCGCCCGTGCTGGTCTCCTACGACTCCTGCGCCGAGGCGCTGGCCGGGCTCCGCGCCGCCGCCGCAGCCTCCGTCGGCCCGTGGGGCTTCGGTGACGGCTGGCGTACGGGTGCCGCCTTCAGCGAGGCCGCGAAGGGCGCGTCCGGGTCCCGGGCGTCGGCCCAGTCCGCCCAGCCCGCGCAGGAGCACTCCACGACCAACGTGCACGAGGCCGGCGCCGACGAGCCGGACCTCGTCAAGACCGACGGGCGGCGGATCGTGACCGTCACCCGGGGCGTGCTGCGGGTGGTGGACCCGGCCGCCCGGCGGGAGACCGGCCGCCTCGACCTCACGCGGACGATGCCGGAGCTGAGCTGGGGAGAGCAGGCCAACCTGCTGCTGCACGGCGACCGGGCGCTGGTGCTGACGCAGGTCGGCCCGGAGATGCAGCCGGCGACCCGTGGCGCGCGGCCCCGCACCGCCCCGCGCCTGATCCTCGTCGACCTCGCGGGCACGCCACGGGTGCTCGGCACCTACCGGATGGACGGCAACCTCGTCGACGCCCGGCAGACCGGGTCCACCGCGCGGGTCGTGGTCCGCACCGGCCCCCGGCTGGTCTTCCCGTACGCCGAACGGGGCACCGACGCGACGCGGACCGCCGCCAACCGCGCGGTGATCGCCACCGCCGGGGTGGAGGCGTGGCTGCCCGCGTACGAGTGGACGGCCGGGGCGGAGCGGCACGCCGGCCGGGTCGGCTGTGACCGGCTGAGCCGCCCGCCCGCCTGGTCCGGCACGTCGATGCTGACCGTGCTGAGCTTCGACCTCGGCCGCGACCGCCTCGGTGACGGCGATCCGGTCAGCGTCGCCGCCGACGCGACCACCGCCTACGGCACCGGGTCCAGCCTCTACCTCGCCGGGGAGCGGCCGGAGACGACCCGGCCCGGCCCGCCCAGCGGGGGCGTCCGGCGGCGCGGGCCCCAGGTCACCGAGATCCACCGGTTCGACACCGGCGCGCCCGGGCGTCCCCGCTACGTGGCCTCCGGCTCGGTGCCCGGCTCGCTCGTCAACCAGTACGCGCTCTCGGAGTGGCAGGGGCACCTGCGGGTGGCCACCACCACCGGCGACACGTGGGGCGCCCGCCCCACCTCCGAGTCGGCCGTCCACGTGCTGCGCCCCGACGGGGGCACGCTGGTTAGCACGGGCGCGGTCACCGGCCTCGGCCCCGGCGAGCGGATCTACTCCGTGCGCTTCCTCGGCGGCTCCGCGTACATGGTCACGTTCCGGCTCACCGACCCGCTCTACGCGGTCGACCTGCGCGACCCGACCGCGCCCCGGGTCACCGGCGAGCTGAAGATCACCGGGTACTCGGCGTACCTGCACCCGCTGCCGGAGGGCCGGCTGCTCGGGGTGGGCCAGGAGGCCGACCGGCGGGGGCGGACGCAAGGGCTCCAGGTGTCGCTGTTCGACGTCCGCGATCCGGCCCGTCCGAGCCGACTCGACCAGTGGCACGTGCCGAGGGCGTACTCCGCGCTGGAGCACGACACGCACGCCTTCCTGCACCACCCGGAGACGGGCCTGGTGGCGTTGCCGGTCGGCGACGACGTACGCCTGCTGCGGGTGTCCGGGACCGACATCGGCGAGGTCGGCACGGTCTCCCACACCGGCCCGTCGGGCCCGGTGCTGCGGTCGCTGCTGGTCGGGGACGTGCTCTGGACCGTCTCCGCCGCCGGCCTGCGGGCCACCGACCCGGCCACCGCCCGGAGCCTCGACTGGCTCCCCGTGACCTGATCCTCCCTCCCCGGCGGGTGGGGCCCGGTTTCTCGGGGTTTCCGGGCTCCACCCGCCACCACCGATCCGGGCTCCACCCCGTCGCCCACCGGTGGCGGGGCGTGGATCAGAGGTACATGCCGGTGCGGTGTTCGCCCTGGTCCCGCTTGACGGGCTTGTCGCCCTCGCCGAAGAAGCGCTTCCCGCCGAACTCGCCGTGCAGGCGGTCGTCCAGCTCGTCCGCCAGCCCGGTCATCACCTGGACCGCCAGCATGAGGTGGGTGGCCTGGAAGTTGCGGCCGAAGACGGGGATGGACGCCCACACGGTGTCGTCGGCGCAGTAGAGCCGGCCGATCGGCATCCGGTTGGTCAGCTCGGAGAGCTTCACGTAGAGCCGCTCGGTCGGCTCGACCTCGGTGAGCACCGGGGAGAAGACGTCCACCAGCGGCGGGTTGTCCCGGACCCGGACGAAGACCATCGCCGAACCGGCGCGGATGTTGATGTCGCCGTCGGAGTCGACCTGCAACCGGTCCGGCTCCGACTTGAGCATGGTCGAGACGACGGTGCGGACCTGCTCGGCGAGCGCGGCCGCGTCGTGCTCGGGCGCCTGGGCGGCGGCGGCCGTCGCGAGCGCCTCGTCCAGGTCGGCCTCCACGTTGCGGTCGGGGCCGAACTCGCTGCGCGCGGTGCCCAGCGGCTCCACCGGCAGCGCTTCGCCCTCGGCGTCGTGGATGAGGTAGACGAGGAAGGCGGGGTGCGGGGCGCCGTAGACGTCGCGCAGCGTGCGGGTGAGCAGGGCCGCCAGCCGGGTGGCCTCGGCGGTGCCGCTGTCCAGCCCGAAGTACTCCCCGGAGCCCGGCACCACGCCGGGCGGCGACCAGCCGAGCGCGATCATGTCCGCCACGGCGGCCCGGTCGAGCCGGTAGCCCTCCGGCAGGGTCGCGTTGCCGACCGCGCGGGCGGCCAGCTGGCCCTCCTCGCGCACGTCGATGCTGACCGAGTAGACCGCGTCGCCGGTGCCGGAGGCCGTCGGGTCGAGGGTCAGCTCCACGTGCGTGCCCGTGGGCAGCGCCGCCAACCGCCCGGCCAGCGCGCGGGCGAACTCGTGCCAGGCCTGGGTGACCTTGGCCCGCAGGTCGGCCGTGCTGGGCTCGTCGAGCAGGATCGGCTCGTGGTGCGCCGGCAGGATGCCGGGCGAGTCGCCGCCCGGCGCCGAGGGGTGGTCTGCCGTCATGATCGCCTCCGTCCGTCAAGGTCACCCTACCCACGGGAAGGGGGAGGCGAATCAGCCCGACCGTGATCGGACAGCGGAGGTCAGGCGGGTGTCCCGCCCGGCCGCTCGGCGTCGAGCCCCACCGGCCACTGGGCGGCCAGCGCGCTGAGCCGGGCTGCGGCGCCGGCCGGGTCCGCGCCCCGCCCGACCGCGAGCCCGAGGAGGTACGCGCTGACGGGCGCGCCCGGGCGCAGCACCTGGTGCGCAACGTCCTTGGCCAGGTCGAGCACGGCCGGCACCGGCACCTGGGCGGGGTCGAGGTCCAGCTCGGCACAGGCCGCCGTCACCCAGTCGTCCATGACCGTCATCGCGTCCACTCCTCCGCCCGGCGTACGTCCTCGTCAGTGTCGCAGTCGAACCAGGGCGGCGGGCCACCACCGGCCCACGGCACCTCGCGCACCCGCAGCCCGGCGAGCAGCGCCCTGATCGGTGCCCCGGCCAGCGACGCGACGGAGCTGCCGGGGCGCCCGCCAGCGCGCTCGGTGGCGAGGCGGTCCAGGGCGGCGCGCAGCGGAGCCACCCGCCAGACGCCGCAGAGGGTCTGCCGCCGGCCGTCGACGTCGACGTAGCAGGCGCCGTCGTGGCCGGCGTCGAGGTGGTCGAGCAGCTCCCCGACCGCCGCGCGGGTGAGCAGGGGCAGGTCGGCGGCGAGCAGGGCGACCACCGGCGTACCGGGGTCGAGCAGGGCCAGCCCGGCCGCCGAGGCGGCGACGGGACCGCCGCCCGGCGGATCCTCCCGGGTCAGCCGCACCCCGGCGGGCACCGGTCCGGGCGGGCCGACCAGGATGCGCGGCGCGGCGTCGGCGACCGCCGCGAGCACACGCTCCCGCATGGGCAGGCCGCCGACCGTCCGGGCCGGCTTGTCGACGCCCCCCATCCGCCGCGCTGCCCCGCCCGCCAGCACCACCGCCGCGTACGCGTCCATCCGGCCACGGTAGCCGCGCGGCGGCCCGGGCCGGGGGTGCAGGATGACGGGATGGGACGGGCGACTGACCGGCGCGGCGTGCTCCGCATCGACCTCGACGCGGCGGCGGCCACCGGCCGCACCTCGGTACGCCGGCAGGACAGCCTGGCCGTGGAGGAACCGCTGGAGATCCGGGTCGGTGCGGCCGGCCCCGGGCGGCGACGGCCGCTCGCGGTGACCATGCGTACGCCCGGCGACGATCTCGACCTGGCGATCGGCTTCCTGCTGACCGAGGGGCTGATCCGCGCCGCCGACGACGTACGCACCGCGCAGCTCTGCGCCGGCGCGGAGACGCCCAACACGTACAACGTGGTGGACGTGGTGCTGGCACCCGGCGTGCCCGAACCCGCCGTCGACCCGGCGCGGAACTTCTACACCACCAGCTCCTGCGGGGTGTGCGGCAAGGCGAGCATCGACGCCGTGCGTACCCGATCGGTCTTCGCGGTGGGCGACGACCCGCTGACCGTGCCGGCGGCGGTCCTGACCGCGCTGCCGGACCGGCTGCGCGCGGCGCAGCGCGGCTTCGACCGCACGGGCGGCCTGCACGCGGCGGGTCTGTTCACCGCCGACGGCGACCTGGTGGTGCTGCGGGAGGACGTGGGCCGACACAACGCCGTCGACAAGGTGGTCGGCTGGGCGGTCCGCGAGCGGCGGCTACCGCTGGCCGGGCACGTCCTGCTGGTCTCCGGGCGGGCGAGCTTCGAGCTGACCCAGAAGGCGTGGATGGCGGGGGTGCCGCTGCTCGCGGCGGTCTCCGCGCCGAGCACCCTGGCGGTGGAGCTGGCCGAGGAGGCCGGGCTGACGCTGGTCGGCTTCCTGCGCGGCGACGCGATGAACGTCTACGCCCGCCCCGACCGCGTGGCCACGGCCGGAACAGCCACCTGACCCCGCGTCGTGTGCCGGGCTCGACGGCGGCGGTGTGGTCCTCTCCGTCTCGATACCACAGAGGCATTTTTATGCCCCACAGGTATCAGCGTTCCGGCGGCAGTGGTTCGCCAGGCCTCACATGCCGTTGAAATGCGCCCCTAGCTGAACAGCCCCAGCCGGAACGCGGCGTCGCGGGCCAGCAGGAAGCCGGCGATGCCGAGGACCCAGCCGAGCATGCTGCCGGAGGTCCGCATGATCCAGGCGTTGAGCCGGGCCAGCACCGGCTCGATCAGCCTCGGCAGGGTCACCCGGGCCGCCAGCAGCAGCACCGCCGGCAGCACCATGACCAGGCAGTAGCCGGCGAGCAGCCCCACCATCTCGGCCGCGCCGAGACCCGAGGTGGTCAGCAGGCCGACCGCGCCGAGGTACGGCAGCATCGTCGCCACCTCCGCGAGCGCGGCGAGCAGCGCCAGCCCCACCAGCCACCGCGCCGAGGAGTCGCCGGCGGTGGCCCGGTCCCGCCAGCGCAGCACGCCTCCGCTGCGCGGACGCCGCTTGCCGTCGTAGCGGAAGCTCAGCACGAACAGCCCGACCCCGAGGACGAGTTGGGCCCAGAGCACCGGCCGGTTGTCCATCGCCCCGCCGAGGACGTCGGCCAGCCGGCTGCCGCCGAGGGCGAGCAGCAGCCCGACGCCGAAGTAGAAGACGACGATGGTGCCGAGGTAGCCGAGGATCCGGCGGGCGTTGACCGGCCCGGGTGCGAGCAGCAGCCAGACGGGGATGAAGAGCGTGCCGATGCTCGTGCTGTCGACCAGGGCCAGGCCGGCGAGCGTCAGCAGCAGTCCGACACTCATGCGGTGCTCGCGGTGGGTTGGGGCACGGAACCATTCTGTGCCGGCACCGTACCCGCCGACTCGGTCCGTGGAACGAACGTCCCCTACATCTTTCGACGGAGAACGCCATGCCGTCGCTCCCGGTAGTGGCGCTCCCGGAGGCGGTCCTCCCGGTAGTGGCGTGGTCCAGCGCGGGCAGGTCGCTGTCCGCGCCGAGCAGCCACGTGGTGTTGACCGTCGCGGCGTCGAGGGCGGCCTGGCGGGCCAGGACCAGCATGTCCGGCTCCGGGTCCACGCCGACGACGGCCCCGACCCGGGCGGCGAGCGGGAGGCTCGACTGGCCGGTGCCGCAGCCGAGGTCGACCACCGTGTCGTCGGCGTCGAGGCCGAACGCTCCGACGAGGGCGTCGAGCACCTCGGGCGGGTAACCTCGCCGGTGCCTCGCGTAGTACGTCGCCACCTCGCCGCTGGCCTACTGCCGTGACCACGGAGTAGGAGTGATCGTCCGCGGCTTGCGGAACACCACCGACCTGCAGAGCGAGTACCAGCTCGCCGCGATGAACGAGTCGCTCGGTGTCCCCACGGTGTTCCTGCCCGCGCAGCCCGAACTGGTCACGGTGTCTTCGACTGCGGTGCGCAGGCTCAGGAATTGACCCCTCGTACACGCAGCCGCAGACGGCCGGAGTGGGGCTGGGGTGCCACCTTCTGTTTCATAAGCCGTGACTGGCTGCGCCGGATCTCGACGACGGCGTGTAGTCCGTTCGCCCGATACCACACGGGTATTTTTATGCCGCACAGGTATCGGCGTTCCCGGGGGAGTGGTTCGTCAGCTTTGCGCGCCGTCCAGGTCTTCCGCCTGCCGGAACGCCGTCGGAACGCGCCAGGACTGCGATCCGACCGCACCGCTTCTAAAACACGCGCTAGAACGGGAAACGGCCTCGGCGGATGCGCCAGTGGCGGCCGGCCTTCAGGTGATCGACGATCGCGCGCTGGAGCACGGTGTGGCGCGGCAGTTCGTCGAGTGGCGTGGTCAGGGTGCGGAACACGAACCGCAGCACCTCGACGTCGGCGTCCAGCCCTTCCGGCTCCTCGTAGGGCTCCAGCTCGAACATCCGCTGGAACCGGACGATGTTGGAGTCGTCGGGCAGGTACTCCAGTAGCTGCGGGTCGAGCAGCCACAAGCCACAGGCGAACGCGGTGTAGTGCTCGTCGGGGAAGTGACGCGGGAAGAACGCGCGGGCTTGGTCGAGCGACGCCGCGACCGCTTCCGAGGTGAGCGGCCCCGCCTCGGGGATGTGCAGGTCGAGGGCGGTGCCGCCGCGCTGGTGTTGCAGCCGGCCCAGCTCGTAGAGGCCGCCGCGGGCGTGCAGCGTCAGCCAGCTCTGCATGACCGGCCAGCCCTCGCGCTGCATTCGCCGGTCGATCGCGAGGTTGCGGCCCAGGTCCGCGAGGGTCGCCCACGAAACGGCGTCGGCGATGCCGTGGTCGCGGTGGTATCCCCTGACAGCGTCGAGCAGGGCGAGGTACGCGTACACGTAGAGATGCCGCCAGGCGGGACCCCGCTCGCGCGGCAACTCCGGACCGGGCGGCAGCCAACCGTGGCCCCCGAGATCGGCGCGGACCAGGGCGATCGACCGGTCGAGCAGCCAGCGGAGCTCCGGCGTCCAGAGTGGGGAGTCGGAGTCGGGCCAGCCCGCCATGATCTCGGCGGCGTCGTCCGGCCGTACCGCGAGCCGGTCGAGGATCGCGGGCGCGTCGGCCCTGGCGGGCAGCGGAGCCGACGGCCGGTCACCGGCGAGCCGGTGTACGCGTTCGACGTCCTCGACGGGCACCCCGAGCCGGGCGGCGGTGTCGTCCAGGTCCACGCGGACGACCCTACCGGCCGGTCGGCGTCTCCCACGGCCCCGTACCGCTCGGGTCGGACCCGCCTGACAACGGCCATGGCTCGCGGGACAGGGCTAGGGATGCCGACGTGCGAAGAGGATGCCGCCGAGCCTGCTCTCGGGCGAGGTCACGACCGTCTCGTAGGAGTCCCTGGTGTCCCGCCAACCAGCCTTCGTTCCTCACGCCCGACACGTTAGGTCTTCCAGGCGACGCTCGCCTTTTCGTGTCAGCTCGCTTGGTTCTGCTGCTCGGCCCATTCGGCGACCCGTCGCGCGCTCTCCTTCTCGGAGAGGTCCTCCACCCGGGTCATGACCGACCACCGTACGCCGAAGGGGTCCCTGATGCTGGCGAACCGGTCGCCGGACACGAAGGTGGACGGCGCCTCACGGACGACGGCGCCGGCCGCCTCGGCCCGGGCGACGACCGCGTCCACGTCCGGGCAGTAGAGGCCCATCGAGTAGCAGTCCTGGTCCCCTTCGGGTGCCGCGACGAGCCCGTAGTCGGGCATCGGCTCCCCGAGTTGCAGCAGCCCGTGGCCGAAGTCGAGGACGGCGTGGGCCACGACTCCGCCCATCTCGGTCACGTCGACCACCCGGGCACCGAAGATGTCCCGATAGAAGTCGATGGCGCCGCGTGCGTCGGGGATCGCCAGGAAGGGGGTCAGGCTGGTGGCGCCGTGCGGCGTACCGTTCGTGGTGTGCTCACCGTCGGCGGCTCGGCTCGTTGCAGTCATGTGACCGATCGTAGGAATGGCGGGCGTGGGCCGGCTTGAAGATTCGCGCCAGGCGGCCGGCACGGATGCGGCGAGCCCACGGGGTGTCCTCTACCCGGCGCGGCTGCCCACGTTCGACCGGCTCCCGCCGCCGGATGCGGTGCGGCAGCTTGTGCGATGGTTCTGGATCCCGGAGTGGCAGATCCAGCCGGGGCGGTCCTCCCGGCAGCAGCTGATCGCCTTCCCCGCCTGCAACCTCGTCGTCGAACCGGACGCGGTCGGCATCTCCGGACCGACGACCGGCGGTTCGTACCGTGACCTCACCGGCACGGGCTGGGCCGTCGGCGCCCTGCTGCGGCCGGCGGCCGTACGCCATCTCGTCGCGGATCCGGCGGCCCTGCGGGACCGCTACGAGGCCGTGGACCTACCCGTCCTGCACGAGCGGGTGCACCGCGAGATGACCGGGCCGGGCGACCGGCAGACCCGGCACCGCCGGGCCGTCGATGCCTTCGCGGGGTGGCTCAGCGACACGATCCCACGGCCGAACGACGAGGCGCTGCTGGCCAACGCGATGGCCGAGGCCATCGACACCGATCCGACGATCCGGACGGTCGAGGATGCCGCCGTACGCGTGCGCCTGTCCACCCGCTCGTTGCAGCGGCTCGCGGGACGGTACGTCGGGCTGCCGCCGTCGACGATGATCCGTCGGCGTCGGCTACAGGAGGCGGCCGAACGCCTGCGTACCGACCCGGACACGACCCTGGCCACGGTCGCCGCCGACCTCGGCTACAGCGACCACGCCCACCTCGCCAACGAGTTCCGGTCGGTACTCGGCCTCTCCCTGAGCAGCTACCGACAGCGGGCCACGCGCGAGGAGGACGGGGGGTGACAGGACGTCGCCGGACCTGATCTGCCGCGCGGCCATGCACGCCTGCCACGTTGGTGTCCCCGAGGTCGAGCCGCTGCCACGGATGACCGGGTTATCCCCGATCGTCCGATGCGGGTGCGCCAGGGGAATCTCCCCGATGCCCGGCCGGCACCGGGAGGCAAGGCTCGATGTCATGAGAATCGTGAATGGCCGGACCGCTCTCGTCGCGACGGCGCTCGCCACCGTGCTGACCGTCGTGACCCCGGGCGCGGTCACCGCCGCACCCCCGGCCCGCTCCGCCGCCGGCTGCCGCCCCGGCACCCTCGACCCCGGCCCACTCCGGCAGGCGATCGCCGGATTACCCAACTCCGACGCCACCAGCGCCCAGGTCCGGATCATCACCCCGGACGGCTGCTGGACCGGCGCCACCGGCGTCCGGGACCTGCGCAGTCAGGCCCCCGTGCCGCCGCACGCACGCTTCCGGATCGGCAGCGTCACCAAGGTCTTCACCGCCGCACTGGTGCTGCAACTGGTCGCCGAGGGCCGCATCGGCCTGGCCGACCCGGTGCAGCGTCACCTGCCCGGGCTGCTGCCCGCCGACTACCCGACCGTCACCGTCCGCCAACTGCTCGACCACACCAACGGCATCCCCAGCCCGACCATGCCGGACGGCATCGAGTGGCAGCTCGCCCACCGGTACGACAGGTGGACCCCGGAGCAGATCGTGCGACTCGGCCTGCGCAACCCCAGGCAGTTCGCACCCGGGACGAAGCAGCACTACACCAACATGGGCTACATCGTCGCCGGCCTGCTGGTGGAGAAGGTCACCGGCCACGCGTACGCGCGGGAGCTGGACCGGCGGATCGCCCGCCCGCTCCGCCTGCGAGACACGTACGCCCCTGGCGACGACCCGCGCATCCTCGGTCCGCACGCACACGGATACCAGGCCGTCGTACGCGACGGAGCCACCGAACTGATGGACGCCACGACCTGGAGCCAGACCTTCACCCCCGCCTCCGGCAACGTCATCTCCAGCCTCGCCGACCTGGACACGTTCGTCACCGCGCTCTTCGCCGGCCGGGTCGTGCCGCCGGCCCAACTGGCCGAGATGTTCACCCTGCCCGCTGTCCCCGACGTCTCCGGTGGTCCGGCCCGCTACAGCGCCGGGCTCACCGCGTTCCCGCTGCCCGGAGGCGAAGTCCTGTGGATCAAGACGGGCTCCCGGTTCGGCTACCTGACCGGCGTGGCGTCCACCCGCGACGGCCGGTTCCGGACGCAGTACTCGATCACCGGGACCGACGCCAAGGGTGAGGAGCTCAGCCGTACGGCTCAGGCCGTCATCGGAGCCGCGCTCGGGATGCTCTGACGGGAGTCAGCGGGGGCCGCGTCGGCTGCGCCGGCGGCGTAGCACCCCGGGCGTTTCCACCGCCGGCCAGCCGTCCAGCTCCGACGGCGGCACGCCCCGGCGCAGCAGGTCATCGAGGAGCAGCGCCATCGAGTGGCCGGGGTGCTCGGCCAGGGCCCGCTCCAGGGCCACGGCCGCCAGCGCACCCTGCCCCGCCCGCCACGCCGCGAACGCCAGCAGCGCGGCCGGCACGGCGATCAGCTCCGGCTCGGCCCGGCGCAGCACGTCGGTCCAGAGCGCGATGTCCTCGTCCCGCCCGTCGGTGCGCTCCCAGGCGTGGTCGCGTACCGGCACCTGGGTCAGCAGCACGCTCAGCCAGGCGACCTCGTCGTCGCTGAGGCGCTGCCCCCGCCGCTGCCGGCGCAGCGCGGAGCGTACCGCCGCCGTCCCCGCCGCGCGGACCGCCCGCCCGCCCCGCGGGTCGGTCGCGGGCTCCTGGTCGAGCAGGGCCGCGAGGCGTCGCCCGGCGCGGGCGGTGGCCCGGCGTACGGCCGAACGGGCTTGACCGGTCACCGGGGCGACCTGCGCGACCAGGGCGGCCCGGTCGGGCAGCGCGACCTGGCCGGCGAAGACGGCTGCCGCGCTGACCTCGCTCGCGCCGACGTCGTAGGGGGTGCCGTCGGGCGGGCAGCACGCCGGCTCGGTGCAGAGGTACGACCAGTAGCGGCCCTCGGTGACGCGCAGGGCGTCGAGCACGGGGAGCCCGGCGGTGGTGAGCGCGGCGCGCACGGCGTCGACCGCCGGGGTGACCAGCGGCGCCGGACCGTAGCCGAGGACCGTGGCGGTCTCGGCGTGCTGCCGGGCGACGACGCCGGCGAGGTGGCCGGCAGGGTCCCGCGGGTCGGCGAGGTCGGGCAGGTCCGCGCGGGCGGCGAAGGTGATCCGGCGGCCCCGCATCGCCACCACGACGACGCTGTCGGTCGGGTGGAAGCCGAGCAGGAAGGGCACGGCGGCGATGAGGTCGGCGGGGGAACGGACGGCGAGCCGGGGGCGGTCGGTCGGGGTCATGGCTGCAGCCTGCGGCGGGGGCGGATCGACTGCCGGCCCCTGTGGACGACACACGGGTTATCCACAGACACGGAGAGTATCTATGCAGCTCAGCCGATTCTCGCCCCTCGGACGCCACCCCCAACGGGCACGCCCCGCACCGAGCCCCGGCGATCTTGGAGCTAACAAGCCCTCTGCGGGGCCGAAATCGTCCAAGATTCACGACAGCCCGTTTCCGGCGGGACGGGACGCCGTCGGCGCGTTACCTTGCGCAGATGGATCTGGCGTACCTGCGGGCACACCCGGAGCACCTGCCGACCTTCCTGACCCACCAGCGGATCCGGGAGACGCCGGTCGCCGGTGGCGACATCTGCGCCGCGTCCCGGCTCACCCTGGACGACGGGCACTCGGTCTTCGCCAAGACCTGGCCGGAGACCGCCGGAGGACCGGTGCCCGAGGGCTTCTTCGCCGCCGAGGCGGCCGGCCTGCGGTGGCTGCGCGAGGCCGGGGCGGTCGCCGTACCGGAGGTGGTCGTGGCGCTGCCCGGGCTGCTCGCGCTGGAGTGGATCGAGCCCGGCGAGCCGACGCCCGAGGCGGCCGAACGGTTCGGTCGCGAGCTGGCGGCCCTGCACCGGGCCGGCGCACCGGCGTTCGGGGCCGACTGGGCCGGCTTCGTCGGGTCCCTCCCGCAGGACAACAGGCCGGACGACGGCCCCTGGTCGCGCTGGTTCGCCCGGTGCCGGCTGCTGCCCCACCTGCGCCGCGCGGTGGCCGGCGGCGGGCTCACCGACGTCGAGGCCGTGCTGGTCGAGCAGGTCGTCGAGCGGATCGGCGAGTTCGGCGGGGACGAGCCGCCGGCCCGGATCCACGGCGACCTCTGGCCGGGCAACGCGCTCTGGGGCGCGGACGACAGGGTCTGGCTGGTCGACCCGGCGGCGCACGGCGGGCACCGGGAGACCGACCTGGCTCAGCTGGCCCTCTTCGGGGGCGCACCGCACCTCGACCGGATCCTCGCCGCGTACGCGCAGGAGTGGCCGCTGGCCGACGGGTGGCGGGAGCGGGTGCCGCTGCACCAGCTCCACCTGATGCTGGTGCACGCCGCCCTGTTCGGCGCGGCGTACCGGGATGCGGTCGCCCGTACCGCCCGGGCGGCGCTGGCCGGGCTCGGGCGCGCTACCGTCGACGGGTGACCGCCGCCCCGCCGACCGCCGGCGTCCTCGCCGACCGGTACGGCCGCGTCGCCCGGGACCTGCGGGTCTCCCTGACCGACAAGTGCAACCTGCGCTGCACCTACTGCATGCCGGCCGAAGGGCTGGCCTGGCTGCCCGGCCCGCAACTGCTCGACGACGACGAGATCGTCCGGCTGGTCGGGGTCGCGGTGCGCCTGCTAGGCGTCACCGAGGTGCGGTTCACCGGCGGGGAGCCGCTGATCCGGCCCGGCCTGGTCGGCATCGTGGCCGCCGTGGCGGCGCTGGAGCCGCGCCCCCGGATCTCACTGACGACCAACGGCATCGGGCTGGACCGGCTCGCCCCCGCGCTGCACGCCGCCGGGCTGGACCGGGTGAACGTCTCGCTTGACACCCTGGATGCGGAGCGGTTCGCCCGGCTGACCCGGCGCCCCCGCCTGGCGGACGTGCTCGCCGGGCTGGCCGGGGCAGCCGCCGCCGGGCTCACCCCCGTCAAGATCAATTCGGTGCTGATGCGCGGCGTCAACGACGACGAGGCGCCACCGCTGCTGCGCTTCGCCCTCGCGCACGGCTACGAGCTGCGGTTCATCGAGCAGATGCCGCTGGACGCCCAGCACGGCTGGAACCGCGACACCATGGTCACCGCCGACGAGATCCTGGCCTCCCTGCGCGGGGAGTTCGACCTGACCCCCGACCCGGCGGAGCGCGGCGCGGCGCCGGCCGAGACCTGGCTGGTCGGCGGCGGCCCCGCCCGGGTCGGCGTGATCGCCAGCGTCACCCGGCCGTTCTGCGGCGACTGCGACCGCACCCGGCTCACCGCCGACGGGCAGGTCCGCGCCTGCCTCTTCGCCACCGAGGAGTCCGACCTGCGCGGCGCCCTGCGGGCCGGAGCGGACGACGACGAGCTGGCCCGGCGCTGGCGCACCGCGATGTGGGGAAAGCGGGCCGGGCACGGCATCGACGACCCGGCCTTCCTCCAGCCCGCCCGGCCGATGTCCGCGATCGGAGGCTGACCGTGGCGGCACCGACGCACGCGGGCCGTACCTGGGCAGCGGCCCCGGCCCCACCGGCGCACACAGGCCCGGCCGAGCCCGAACCGACCCCGGCCGAACCGGCTGCCGGCGCCGGGGCGCCGCTGACCGTCCGCTACTTCGCCGGGGCGCGGGCCGCCGCCGGCCGGTCCGAGGAGACCGCATCCGGCGGCCGGTCCCTGGACGAACTCCTCGTCGAGTTGACCGAACGGCACGGCGAACGGCTCGCCGCCGTGCTGAAGGTGGCGAGTTTCCTCGTCGACGGCGTGACCTGTCATGATCGGCGGGCACCGCTTCCGGCCGGGGCCACGATCGACGTCCTGCCGCCCTTCGCGGGCGGCTGAGGGAGGCGCACACATGCTGGCGGCACTGGCGTTCGTCGCCACCATAGGGCTGGTCACCGGCCTGATCCACCTCTACCTGTGGAAGCGCCTGGTGCGGGACACCACCACCCCGGGGCGCTGGCGGCGGATCGGCGGGATCACCGCCCTGGTGCTCGCGCTGCTCGTACCGGCGACCATGGTCGGCACCCAGGCGGGCCTCTACTGGCTCGCGTGGCCGGGCTACCTCTGGCTCGCCGTCATGTTCTACCTGCTCGTCCTGCTCGTGGCGCTGGAAGTGCCGATGGCGGTGACGAAGCTCGTGCTGCGTCGCCAGGTCGCCGCCGCGGAGCCCACCGCCGCCGCACCCGAGCCCGCCATGGTCTCCGCCGCGCCCGAGCCCTCCGCGGTGGGCGCGGCGGGTCCGGCCGACCCGCCGGCCGCCGGAGCCGTCGGGCAGCCCGACCACGACCCGGCCCGCCGGTTGCTGCTCGCCCGTGGGGCCGCGATCTTCGCCGGGCTCACGGCGACCGGTCTCACCGGGTACGGCATCCGCACCGCCCTCGGCCCGCCGCAGCTCGACCGGGTGCAGATCCCGCTGGCCAAGCTCCCCCGCAGCATGGACGGCCTGCGGATCGCCACCGTCTCCGACATCCACCTCGGCCCGCTGCGCGGCCGGGCGCACACCGAGCGGATCGTCGCCGCGATCAACCGCCTGGACGCCGACATCGTCGCCGTCGTCGGCGACCTGGTCGACGGCTCGGTCGCGGAGCTGGGCGAGGCCGCCGAGCCGCTGCGCGGGCTGCGGTCCCGGCACGGCAGCTACTTCGTCACCGGCAACCACGAGTACTACTCGGGCGTCGAGGAGTGGGTCCAGGAGTTGGACCGCCTCGGCCTGCGGGTCATGCAGAACGAGCGGACGGAGATCCAGGCCCGGGGCGGCGTACTCGACCTGGCCGGGGTGAACGACGTCACGGCCGCCGGCACCGGCCTGGCCGCCCCGGCGGACTACGCGGCGGCGCTCGGCGACCGCGACCCGAACCGCCCCGTGGTGCTGCTCGCCCACCAGCCGGTGGCGGCGGTCGAGGCGGCGAAGTTCGGCGTCGACCTCCAGCTCTCCGGGCACACCCACGGCGGCCAGATGGTCCCGTTCAACCTGCTGGTGAAGCTCCAGCAGCCGGTGGTCTCCGGCCTGGGCGAGGTCGACGGCACGAAGGTCTACGTCACCAACGGCGCCGGCTTCTGGGGCCCGCCGGTGCGCGTCGGCGCCGAACCCCAGATCACCCTGGTGGAGCTGCGCTCCCGCTGACCCATAGCGCGGGCGGCCGGTGTTGTCCAGCACCGGATGCTCAGGTCACGGGTGTGCGTGGCGACGGGTGGGTTATGGCGCGGTCGTGACAGGATGCGGCGTGCCTCCGTTCAGTCCCGCACCCCCCGGCGGCCCTTCGCCGTTCGTCGCGGATCTGCACATCCACTCGAAGTACTCGCGCGCGTGCAGCCGCGACCTGACCCTGCCCAACCTCGGCTGGTGGGCACGGCGCAAGGGCATCGGAGTGCTCGGCACCGGCGACTTCACCCACCCCGCCTGGTACGACCACCTCCGCGAGACGCTGCACCCGGCCGAGCCCGGCCTGCACCGACTCAGCCCGGAGGCGGAGCGGGACATCGCCCGCCGGCTGCCGCCCCGGCTGGCCAGCGAGGCGGAGGCGGACCCGGTCCGGTTCATGCTCAGCGTGGAGATCTCCACGATCTACAAGCGGGACGACCGCACCCGCAAGGTGCACCACCTGATCTACCTGCCCGACCTGGACGCGGTGGCCCGGTTCAACGCCGCGCTCGGGCGGATCGGCAACCTCGGCTCGGACGGCCGGCCGATCCTCGGCCTGGACTCCCGGGACCTGCTGGAGATCACGCTGGAGGCCAGCGCGGACGGCTACCTGGTGCCGGCGCACATCTGGACCCCGTGGTTCTCCGCGCTGGGCTCCAAGTCGGGCTTCGACGCGATCGCCGACTGCTACGCCGACCTCGCCGAACACATCTTCGCGGTGGAGACCGGCCTCTCCTCCGACCCCGGGATGAACTGGCGCGTCGGCAGCCTGGACGGCTACCAACTGGTGTCCAACTCGGACGCGCACTCGCCGCCGGCGCTGGCCCGGGAGGCCACCGTCTTCGCCACCGCCCGCGACTACTTCGCCATCCGCGACGCCCTGCGTACGGGTGACGGGCTCGCCGGGACCATCGAGTTCTTCCCCGAGGAGGGCAAGTACCACGCGGACGGGCACCGGCTCTGCGGGGTCAACTGGTCGCCCGAGCAGACCCGGGCCGCCGGTGGCCGCTGCCCCGAGTGCGGCAAGCCGCTGACCGTCGGCGTGCTCAGCCGGATCGAGGAGCTGGCCGACCGCCCGTCGGGGCACCGCCCCGCGCACGCCCGCGACGTCACCCACCTGGTGCCGCTGGCCGAGATCCTCGGCGAACTCAACAAGGTGGGTGCCCGGTCCAAGCGGGTCGAGGGGAAACTCCACGAGCTGATCGCCGCGCTCGGCCCCGAGCTGGAGATCCTCACCACCACGCCGCTCGACGAGATCGGCCGGGTCGGCGGGGAACTGCTCGCCGAGGGCATCGGCCGGCTGCGCCGGGGCGACGTGCGCCGCGTCCCCGGCTACGACGGCGAGTACGGCGTCATCACCCTCTTCGACCCGGCCGAGCTGGGCGGCGACGCCGGTACGGCGCAGGAGACCCTCTTCGACGTACCCGTGCCGGCGCAGCGCACCCCCGCGGAGCCGGCGCCGAAGCCCCGGGCCAAGCGCCCGACGGCGGCCAGGGCCGAGCCCAAGCGCAAGGCCGCACCGCCCGCGCCGCCGCCCCCGATCGCGCCGACGCCCTCGCCGCACGAGCCGTTCGAGCCGATGCTCGCCGGGATGGAGGAGGTCGGCACCGGCCTGCTGGACCGCCTGGACGCCATGCAGCGCGTGGCCGCCTCCGCGCCGGGCGGTCCGCTGCTCATCGTGGCCGGGCCGGGCACCGGCAAGACCCGGACGTTGACCCACCGGATCGCCTACCTCTGCGCGGAGCTGAACGTCTTCCCCGAGCAGTGCTTGGCGATCACGTTCACCCGGCGGGCCGCCGAGGAACTGCGGCACCGCCTCGACGGCCTGCTCGGCCCGGTCGCCGAGGACGTCACCGTCGGCACCTTCCACTCGCTGGGGCTGACGATCCTGCGGGAGAACGCCGACGCCGTCGGCCTCCCGGCGGACTTCCGGATCGCCGACGACGCCCAGCGGGCGGAGGCCCGCGCCGAGGCCGGCGACGACGACACCGCCTACGCGGCACTGCTACGCAAGCAGGACCTGGTGGACCTGGACGAGCTGCTGACCCTGCCGGTCGCGCTGCTGAAGGCCGACAAGAAGCTGGTGCAGCGGTACCGGGAGCGCTGGCGCTGGATCTTCGTCGACGAGTACCAGGACGTCGACGAGGTGCAGTACGAGCTGCTGCGCCTACTCAGCCCCGCCGACGGCAACCTCTGCGCGATCGGCGACCCGGACCAGGCGATCTACTCCTTCCGGGGCGCCGACGTCGGCTACTTCCTGCGCTTCTCACAGGACTTCACCGACGCCCGGCTGGTCCGGCTGAACCGCAACTACCGCTCCTCGGCCCCGATCCTGGCCGCCGCCGTGCAGGCCATCGCGCCGTCGTCGCTGGTCCGGGGTCGCCGCCTCGACCCGGCCCGGCTCGACCCGGAGGCCCCGCTGGTGGGTCGCTACCCGGCGGCGTCCGTCGCCGACGAAGCCGACTTCGTCGTACGCACCATCGACGAGCTGGTCGGCGGGCTCTCCCACCGGTCCCTGGACTCGGGGCGCATCGACGGCCGGTCCACCTCGCTCTCCTTCTCCGACATCGCGGTGCTCTACCGCACCGACGCCCAGGCCGCACCGATCGTGGACGCGCTGGCGCGGGCGAACATCCCCGTGCAGAAGCGCTCGCACGACCGGCTGCGGGACCGGCCCGGGGTGTCCGCCATCGCCCGCGAGCTGCGCCACGCCGACGGGCTCGACGGTTCGCTGGCCGCCCGCGTCCGGCTGGCCGGGCAGGTGCTGGCGGAGCGCTTCGCGGTGCCCACGCTGGACGGCTCCGGCGCGGTACGCCCGGAGGACGTCCGCTCGGCCGTCGACCTGCTCACCCCGCTGGCCCGCCGCTGCGGCGACGACCTGCCGCTGTTCCTCTCCCAGCTCGCCACCGGCGCGGAGGTGGACGCGCTCGACCCCCGCGCCGAGGCGGTCACGCTGCTCACCCTGCACGCCGCCAAGGGGCTGGAGTTCCCGGTGGTCTTCCTGGTCGGCGCCGAGGACGGGCTGCTCCCGCTGCGCTGGCCCGGCAGCATGCCCGACGACGACGCGATCGCCGAGGAGCGACGGCTCTTCTTCGTCGGGCTGACCCGCGCCCAGGACCGGCTGTACGTCACCCACGCCGCCCGTCGCAGCCGACACGGAACGGAACGCGAGTGCGTACCGTCGCCGTTCCTCGGCGCCATCGACCCGGGCCTGTTCGAGCGCTTCGGCGAGGCCGAGCCCCGCCGCCCCCGCGACCGCCAGCTCCGCCTGATCTGAGCCACCCGCGCTCGGACCGTAGGCCTCGGTCCGGCCGCGGGGTGAGCGCTCAGGCGGTCAGGGCGCCCGGTGCACCTGTCCGTGCGGAGCGTCAGGCGGTCAGGGCGGCCGGTGCACCTGTCCGTGCGGCGGCCTCAGGCGGTCAGGGCGGCCAGCCAGGCGCCGGTGAGCAGGGCCGGGCCCAGCGGGAGCGGGGTGTCGCGGCGCACCCTGCCGGCGGCCAGCAGGACGAGCACCACCGCGCCGTGCAGCAGGTGCGGCAGGAGCAGCCCGAGCGCCAGGGACGAGCCGCCGAGCCAGCCGAGCGGCAGGCCCAGGACGGCGGCGAGCTTCACGTCGCCGAAGCCCAGCCGGGAACCGGGCAGCAACGCCAGCACCACGTGGCAGGCGAAGCAGAGCGCGGCCCCGGCCGCCGCCCCGAGCAGCCGCCCGGGGCTGCCGGAGCTCAGCGCCGCGCCGGCCAGGCCGACGGCGGCGACCAGCGCGGCGGTGCCGACCAGCGGGTCGGGCAGCCGCAGGCAGGCCAGGTCGACCAGGGCGAGCACCAGCCCGACGGCCGCCAGCACGAGGAGGACGGGCAGAACGGGGTCGGCCCCCAGCGCCGCCGCGAGCCCGGCGAACACGACCGCCCCCGCGGCCGCACCCGGCATGGCCCTGACGACACCTGCGGCGGGCGGGGCGGTGAAGTGGCGGGCGGCCCGGGGAGCGACGAGGCCGGCCAGGGCGCCGAGCAGTGTCACGCACGCCAGCAGCCCCGTCGACACGGGGCGGACGCTACCGCCGCGACGGCTCCGGCGCGGTCCCCGGTGCGGGACGTCGCGGTCTCTCGGTGCTCACCACCAGGGCCACCCCGGCGACGATGACCGCGCCGCCGAGCACCACCCGCGCGGTGACCGGCTCGGCCACGAACAACGCGCCGAGCGCCACCGCGACCACCGGGTTGACGTAGGCGTACGTGGAGGCCAGCGAGATCGGGGCGTGGTGCAGCAGCCAGACGTACGCGGTGAACGCCACCAG
The DNA here is from genome assembly GCF_900091445.1 of Micromonospora echinofusca. NCBI lineage: Bacteria > Bacillati > Actinomycetota > Actinomycetes > Micromonosporales > Micromonosporaceae > Micromonospora > Micromonospora echinofusca. The sequence continues at coordinate 6,541,238 of NZ_LT607733.1, read as the reverse complement.
CGAGCCGGCCACCGTCAGGTACGCGAGCGCGAGCCACGACCGGGTCGTCACCGTGCCCGGGTCGAAGCCGCGCAGCTCGCCCCGGCCCACCGAGAGAACGGCGAGTGCCGCCGCCCCGGCGAGCATCTCGTAGACGGTGGCGACGAACGGATCGGCGGGCATCCGGATGCGCCCGGAGAGGAAGGAGCCGACCGACCAGCAGGTGGCGCCGACGACCACGGTCAGCGCCCCGGTGAGCGGCACGGCACCCGTCCCGCCGGTCGGCAGCACCAGCAGCACCAGCCCGACGAAGCCCAGCGTCACCCCGGCCAGCGTCCACGACCGGGGTCGGTCGCCGGTGACCGTACGCAACAGCACCACCAGCAGCGGAACGGTGGCCACCAGCAGCGCGGCGATCCCCGAGGGCACCGCGACCCCCGGCGGCCCGGACTCGGCGAGCACCACCAGCCCGTTGCCGCCGGCCAGCAGGAGCACGCCGACCAGCGCTGCCGAGGCGAGTTGGTAGGGGTCGACCCGCAGCGCGCCGCGCCCCCGCCGTAACCGGAGCACGATCGCCAGCACCAGGGCGGCGGCGGCGAACCGGGCGGCGGCGGAACCGAGCGGCGGCATGGACTCCACCGCGATCCGGATGCCCAGATAGGTGGAGCCCCAGAGGACGTAGACCAGCAGCAGAGCGGTCCAGAGCAGCGCCGGCCTGGCGGCAGCCGTACGAACGGTCCCGGCTCCCGGGCCCGTTCGGGTGCCGGCGTCGGCCGGCGGCGGTGCACTCGGTGGAGGTGGGCTCATCGGTGGACACGCTACGGTGGCCTCGGCGTCGGCGTCCCTCGTTGGTGGCCGGCCTCTCACCACTCGCACGGGAGGCGTGCATGGCGAACTACGGAGCACCGGGTCACGGGGACCCGGACCCGTGGCACGGGCGACGCCCCGACGAGTCGTACGGTCCGCCGGCCGGCGGGTGGGGTGGCGGGGAGGCCCCGTACGCGGGAAGTCCCGCCCCGCCCCCGCAGCGCCGACGCGGGCGGGCGGGCCCGGTCGTCGCGGTGCTGGCGACGGTGGCCCTGCTGGTCGTCGGCGGCGCCGCCGTGCTCTACCTGCTCGGTCAGGACGACGACACGCCGGTCGCCACGCCGAGCGAGCCCGCACCCGCGGCGAAGACCGAACCGCCGACGGCGACGACGGGCGCGGCCACCGCCGCCCCGGGCACGCCGCCCGCCCCCGAGTCCTCGGCCGACCCGCGCTTCGTCAAGGCGGGCCAGTGCGTCCGCAACGACGGCCCCGCCGGCGGCAAGCCCAAGCTGCTGATCAGCGACTGTGCCCCGCAGACGTACGAGGTGCTGCGCCGCATCGACGGGGCGACCAGCGGCGAGAAGGACGCCGCCGCGAAGTGCGCGAAGGTCGACGGCTACACCAACTGGTACTTCTTCGACAGCGAGTTGGACACCCTCGACTTCGTGCTCTGCCTGAAGCAGCGCTGAGCGCCGCGACCGGCACCATCCACACCCCCTGAGCACCGCACCCTGGACCACGCACCCCTGATCCACCCGCACCCCTGAGGAAGAGATGACGACCTACGGATCACCCGCGCAGCCGGAGGACCCCTACCAGCGCCCACCCGGCACCCCGGGCGGCCCGCCACCCATCGACCCGACGCTGCCCGAGTGGGGTCAGCCGCCGGCCGCCGGACAGTGGGGCCAGCAGCAGCCGGGGGGTGACCCGCAGTGGGGCCAGCAGCAGCCCGGCAGCGAGCCGCAGTGGGGCCAGCCGCCGTCCGGTGGTGAGCCGCAGTGGGGGCAGTCGGACCCGATGTGGAACCAGCCGCAGCCGCCGACCCCGGAGCCGGCCTACCCGCCACCGACCTCCGGCGCGGGCTACCCGCCGCCCAGTTCCGGCGCGGGCTATCCGCCGCCCAGTTCCGGCGCCGGCTACCCGTCGCCGGCGGACCAGGGCGGCTACCCGGCGGCCGGGCCGTATCCGCCGGCCGGGCCGACGCCCGCCCCGGGTAACCAGTGGGGCGCCCCGCCGCCGGGCCCCGGTGCGTACGGGATGCCGCCGGCCGCTCCGCCGGCGAAGAGCGGCGCCGGCAAGGTCGCGTTGATCATCGGCCTGGTCGTGGTCCTCCTGCTCTGCCCCTGCCTCGCCCTCGTCGGCTGGGGGTTCTACCAGGCTGGCGAGGACGACGATCCGATCGCGACCCCGACGGTGAGCGCTCCGGTGAACCCGAGCGGCCAGCCGACGGGCCGGCCGACGAGCGAGCCCACGGACGAGCCCAGCGCCGCGCCGACCTCCGCCAAACCGAGCCCCAGCAGGAGGGACTTCGCCAAGGGCGACTGCGTCGTCAACGACGGTACGGCCACCGACGCCGAGCTGCGGAAGGTGCCCTGCGGCCCCAACACGTACGAGGTGCTGCTGCGGATCCCGGGCACGGCGGACGGCGACCGGTGCAAGACCCGGGCCCCGGAGGCGACCGCGAACTACGTGCACGACAACTCGCTGGACTTCCTCGACTACGTGCTCTGCCTGAAGAAGCGCTGATTACCAAAACTAGGGCTGTCTAGCGTGGACGCTAGACAGCCCTAGTTTTGTGTCGAGAGGCTTCCGACGCCCCGACACGCCGGTTGCCCCATCTACGCATGTCTAGTCCCGCAGCTAGACGGCCCGATACTGTGCGATGCGTGGATCCGGTCCGCAACCCGTACGCCCCGGGCGCCGGCCAGCGCCCGCCCGAGCTCGCCGGGCGGGGGCGCGAGCTGGACGTCTTCGACGTCGTGCTGGAGCGCATCGCCCGGGGCCGGCCCGAACGCAGCCTGATGCTCACCGGGCTGCGCGGGGTCGGCAAGACCGTGCTGCTCAACACCCTCCGCTCCCAGGCCATCAACCACCTCTGGGGCAGCGGCAAGATCGAGGCCCGGCCGGACCAGTCGCTGCGCCGCCCGATCGCCGCCGCGCTGCACATGGCCGTCCGGGAGCTGGCGCCCCGCCACCGCGCCCCCGACCGGATCGACGCCTTCCTCGGCGTGCTCAAGGCGTTCGCCCAGCGCACCGCGCCGACCGGTCGCGGCAACGCCGCCCCGAAGCTGCGCGACCGCTGGCAGCCCGGCATCGACGTACCCGCCGCCAGCGGCCGCGCCGACTCCGGCGACATCGAGATCGACCTGGTCGAGCTGCTCACCGACGCCGCGGCGGTGGCCGCCGACGTCGGCACGGGCATCGCGATCTTCATCGACGAGATGCAGGACCTCGGCCCGGAGGACGTCTCCGCGCTCTGCGCTGCCTGCCACGAGCTGTCCCAGCTCGGCGCGCCGCTGATCGTGGTCGGCGCCGGGCTGCCGCACCTGCCGGCCGTTCTCAGCGCGGCCAAGTCGTACTCCGAGCGGCTGTTCCGCTACCAGCGCATCGACCGGCTCGACCGGATCGCCGCCGACCAGGCGCTCTGCGCGCCGGCCGAGCGCGAGGAGGTGGAGTACGAGCAGAAGGCGCTCGACCTGCTCTACGAGAAGTCGGGCGGCTACCCGTACTTCGTCCAGGCGTACGGGAAGGCGACCTGGGACCACGCGCCCCGCTCGCCGATCACCGCCGCCGACGTACGGGTCGCCGCGCCGGAGGCCGAGGCCGAGCTGGCGGTCGGCTTCTTCGGTTCCCGCTTCGAGCGGGCCACCCCGGCCGAACGCGAGTACATGCGGGCCATGGCCACGCTGTCCCTGGTGGAGGGCGAGATCGACGGCGGGGGCCGGGACGACATGGACGCCGCGGTGCCGACGGCGGAGATCGCCCGCGCCCTGGGGCGCAAGCCGGCCAGCCTCTCCCCGGCCCGCGACGCGCTGATCAAGAAGGGGCTGATCTACTCCGGGGAACGCGGCACGGTCGCCTTCACCGTCCCCCACTTCGGCCGCTACCTGCGTACCCAACCGGCCTGACCAGCCACCACGGACCGGGACGGGCGCCACGCCGATCAGGGCGGCGCGGGCCCGGCGCGGCGCGGGCGTCGAGCGTCGGGCCAGCGGGGCGTCAGACCTTGGACCAGGGGGGCGGGAAGAGCACCTCGCCGCGCGGCGGCGGGCCCTCGCCGCTCGTGGCCGGCGGCAGCACCAGCGCCTGCCAGGGGTCGCCGAGACCCGACCAGGGGCTGGTCAGGCCCATCCGGTCGGCCCGACCGAAGCCGAACCGGTGGTAGTAGGCCGGGTCGCCGAGCACCACCACCAGCCGCTCGCCCAGCTCGGTGGCCGCCTCGATGGCGGCCTGCACCACCGCCGTGCCGAGCCCGATCCGTCGCCGGTGCGGCGCGACCGCCACCGGGCCGAGCGCCAGCGCCGGCGCGACGTGGTCGTCGGACTTCACCCGCACCCGGGTGAGCAGGGCGTAGCCGACGACCTCGCCGCCGTACTCGGCGACCATCGCCAGCTCCGGCACCCAAGCGTCGCTGCCGCGCAGCTCGTCGACCAGCCCGACCTCCGGCGGCGTGGTCACGTCGGGGCGGGCGAACGCGGCGGCGAGCACCCGGCGGACCGCGCCGGTGTCGGCCGGGTCCTCAGGTCGCAACCGGAGCGTCGTCACGCCGGGCACGTTACCCCTCACAGGCGGTCCATCAGCGACGGTCGCTCGAATCGGCGTGGCGCGACGTGCACGTCCGCCGATCCGGATCGGCGGTTGCGGGGGTAGCGGGGCCGGCGACGGGGTATGACTGACCCATGAAACCCGTGCGTTCCCTCGCCCGCGCCATGCTGAGCGGCATCTTCGTGGTCAGCGGGTTCACCAACCTCCGCAACCCCGGACGGCTGGTCCCGGCCGCGAAGCCCGTGACGGACCGGGTGACCCCGCTGCTGGAGAAGGCCGATCCCCGCATCCCCACCGACACTGAGACGCTGATCCGCGCCAACGCGGCGGTGCAGGTGGGCGCCGGGCTGATGCTCGCCACCGGCCGGTTCGCCCGGCCTGCGGCGCTCGTCCTCGCCGGCACGCTGGTCCCGGTGACCCTCGCCGGGCATCCCTTCTGGAACAACGACGACCCGACGACGCGGCACAACAACCAGATCCACTTCCTGAAGAACCTCGGCCTCCTCGGCGGACTGCTGCTCGCCTCGGCGGACACCGGCGGCAAGCCGGGGCTGCGCTGGCGGACGGGTCACCGGATCGGCCACTCCCGACGTTCCGTGCAGCGAGCCGTCCGTACCGCCCGCAGGGAGGCCCGGATCGCCGTACGATCGGCAGCGACGGCCCGACGACTGCCCGGCTGACCTGCGTCGATACCTCCCCCGGCCGACCCCTCACGTGTCAACGCCGCGAATCACCTGAACCACCCGACAGGCGTTAACGCGGTGGAAATGTCAAAAACATGTGTGGGATCGGACACGGTCGCATAACGCGGGAGGCATTAACGTGAGGCGCCGTTCTAGGCTCCGTGCAGGACCTGGACGGGTAGGACGACCTTGGTACGGGGGTGGCCACGCCATGCCGGCGACCGTCGGAAGACGGGTGGACCGCCTCGCCCCAGTCCGCCGCGTAACGCGTGGGATCGATCGTAGGACAGTCGTACGGACCGGCATCGTGGCCGCCGTCGCCTATGCCGCATGGCTCGCCATCGGTGCTTTCGGGCGGCCGTACAACTTCTTCGACATGAAGATCTACCACGGCGCGGTGGTGTGGTGGGCGAGCGGTCACGAGCTCTACGAGTTCATCGCACCCGGCACCACCCTGGGCTTCACCTACCCGCCGTTCGGCGGCCTGGTGATGCTCCCGATGGCGCACCTGCCGGTCGAGCTGGCCGGCATCGTCAACGCGCTCGCCAGCGTCGCGGCCCTGGCCGTCGTGCTGGCCGGGCTGCTCCGCCCGATCGTCGACCGGCTGGGCTGGCCCCTCTGGTTCACCGTGGGCCTCGCGACGCCGCTGGCGGTCGCCATCGAGCCGGCCCGGGAGACCCTCGGCTACGGCCAGGTGAACCTGCTCCTCTTCGCCCTGATCATGGCCGACCTGATCGGCCTGCGCTGGCGGTCGCGCCGGGGCACCCACATCGCCCCGAGCGACGGACCGCTGCTGCGCTTCGTCTACAGCGGCGCCTGGGCCGGCGTGGGCATCGGCCTGGCCACGGCGGTCAAGCTGACCCCGGCGCTGTTCATCGCCTACCTGATGATCACGCGGCAGTGGCGCGCCGCCACCACCGCCATCGGCACGGTGATCGCCGTGACCCTCGGCTCCTTCGCGGTCGTCGGCACGGAGTCGCGCGCCTACTTCGGCGGCGTGCTCTGGCAGACCGAGCGGGTCGGGGCCGCCGACATGACGCCCAACCAGTCGCTGGCGGGGCTGCTGGCCCGCCTGTACGACTCGATCGAGACGCCCGGCCTGCTCTGGCTGGCGTTCTCGGTGCTGATGCTGGCGGTCGGCCTCTCCCGGGCCGTCAACGCCCGCGCCGACGGCGACGAGCTGACCGCGTTCACCCTGGTCGGCCTCACCGCCAACGTGATCAGCCCGATCTCCTGGACGCACCACCTGGTCTGGGTGATCCCGGCGATCATCGTGCTCGCCGACGCCGCCGTACGCCGCCGCGACGCCAGTCGTGGGCTGGCCCAGCGGTCCGGTCAGAGCGGTTACGGCGGCCCGCCGGGGGTGACCGGGCTGCGCCCACCGATCTGGTACCCGACGCTGACCGGGCTACGGCACGGCGCCGCCGCGATCGGGCTCTACCTGCTCTTCCTGATCTCCCCGATCTGGCCGTACGAGCACCAGCTCCCCGAGGTGTCGCACTACCAGGACGGCCTCTTCGGCGCCCTGATGGAGAACTCGCTGGCGCTGGCCCTGATCCTGCTGGTCGCCGCGCTGCCGTGGCGCCCCGGCGCCGAGCCGGCCTTCTACGGCGACCGGTTCGGCCGCCAGGCCGTGCCGGGCGTCCGCCGCTGACGGGATGGAGCCGCCCCACTCAGGGGCAGTTCACCCACTCCTCGGTGCCGTCGGCGAAGACCTGCCGCTTCCAGATCGGCAGCCGCGCCTTGACCTCGTCGACCAGCCGGGCGCAGGCCGCGAACGCGGCGGCCCGGTGGGCGGTGCTGACGGCCGCCACCAGGGCCACGTCGCCGATGGCGAGCGGGCCGACCCGGTGCGACACCGCGACCGCGTACACGTCCGGGTCGGCGGCCACCTCGGCCGCCACCTCGCGCAGGATCCGCTCGGCGCTCGGGTGGCCCTCGTACTCCAGGCTGGTCACCGCACGGCCGTGGTCGTGGTCGCGGACCACCCCCTGGAACGAGACCACCGCGCCGGCCCGGCGGTCCGCGACCGCCGCCTCGTGCGCGGCGAGGTCGAGCGGCCGCTCGGTGACCTCACCGAACGTCGCGGGCTGTCGGGCCACGGGCCGGCCCGACGCGTCGGCCGTCGGCGCGGTCACCACGCACGCTCCCCGGGCAGCAGCGGCAGCGGTACGACCGGCACCCGGTCGCCCGGCTCGCCGGAGGTGCCGGGGCGGATGACGGCGAACCCGTCGGCGCCGGCCAGCCCGCGCAGCATCGCCGAGCCGACGTGCCGGACCGGCTGGGCGGTGCCGGCGGTCCGGTCCACCCGCACCAGCGCCAGGTGCGTGTACGCGCCCCGGCCGCGCACCGGCTCGGCGAGCGTGACGTGCGGCAGCACCGGCATCGGGCGGCCCGCCAGGCCGGCCAGCAGCGGAGCGACCAGCGAGACCAGGGCGACGATGGCCGACTGCGGGTTGCCGGGCAGCCCGGCGACGAACCGGACCCGGCCGTCGGCGTCGGCCAGCCGCGCCAGCAGCATCGGGAAACCGGGCCGCACCGCCACCGTGTTGACCACGTAGTCGGCGCCGAGCGCCTCCAGCGCCGGATGCAGGTGGTCGACCGGCCCGTGCATCGTGCCGCCGGTCGTGCACACCAGGTCGGCGGTGCCCAGCGCGGCGCGCAGCGCCGCCACGTGCGCGGGGAGCGTGTCCGCAACCGGGCCCACCACGTCCGAGGGGCGGACGAGGCAGCCGTAGCGGCGCAGCCACGCCGGCACCGCCGGCCCGAGCGCGTCGCGCACCCGCCCGGCGCCGGGCGGGCCGGCGGTCAGCAGTTCGTCGCCGAAGACCAGCAGCGCGGCGCGGGGTTGGCGCCGTACCAACAGCCGGTCGTGCCCGCAGGAGGCAGCCAGGCCGATCACCGCCGGGTCCACCGGCGTGCCGGCGGGCACGAGTTCCTCCCCGGCGTACGCCTCCTCGCCCGGCTCCCGCCACTCCGGCGCCGGCCGGGGCGTGCCGTCGACGAGCCCCTCCGGCGTACGGCGGGACTCCTCCACCCGCAGCACGGCCGTGGCGCCCTCCGGCACCATCGCGCCCGTGGCGATCTCGACGGTCGTCCCGTCGTCGGCCAGCGGGGCGGGGGTGCCGCCCGCCAGCACCCGCCCGACCGGCCGCCACGGACCGGCACCCCGCACCGCCCAGCCGTCGACGCTGGAGGTGGGAAAGGCGGGCAGGTCCGTACGGGTGGCCAGCGGCTCGGCGAGGGTGTGCCCGTCGGTCTCGGCGAGCGGCCGGCTGACGGCGGGCAGCGCGGCGGCCAGGCCGACGGCGTACACCCGGGACCGGGCCTCCTCCCAGCCGGCGGGCGGGGGCGCGCTGACCGGCTCGGCGGCCGGTACGGTTTCCGTGCTCACCGGCCGAGCCTAACGGTGGGGCGCCCCGCTCGCGCCGTCAGCGGCACCGCGCCCACCGGTTGGCCGTGGGCCGGGCCGGTCGTCAGTGGTCGCCGCCGCGGAGCTGGTCGACGGCGTGGCTGAGGATCGGCCCGAGTACGGCGAGACCGTCCCTGGCCCCGCCGGTCGAGCCGGGCAGGTTGACCACCAGCATCCGGCCGACGACGCCGGCGAGCCCCCGGGAGAGCGCGGCGGCGGGGACCTTGTGGCGGCTGTGCGCCCGGATCGCCTCGGCGATGCCGGGGACCTCGTGGTCGAGCAGCGCCCGGGTCACCTCGGGCGTGCGGTCGGAGGGGTTGATCCCCGTGCCGCCGCTGGTCAGCACGACGTCGATCCCGTCGGCCAGGGCGGCCCGCAGCGCCTCGCCCACGGGCTCGCCGTCGGGCACCACCACCGGCCCGTCCACCTCGCAGCCGAGGTCGCGCAGACCGGCCACGAGCAGGGGGCCGCTGGTGTCCGCGTACACACCGGCGGCGGCCCGGTTCGACGCCACGACCACCCGCGCGCGGATCACGACCGCTCCTGCGGGCGCACCCACAGGCCGGTCTTGCCGCCCTCCTTGCGCAGCACCCGGACCGCGTCGACGCTGGCCGCCGGGTCGACCGCCTTGACCATGTCGATCAGCGCCAGCCCGGCGACGGCCACCGCCGTCAGCGCCTCCATCTCCACGCCCGTGCGGTCGGCCGTCCGCGCGGTGGCGGTGATCTCGACGGTGTCGTCGGTGAGGGTCAGGTCGACCGTGACGCCGTGCAGGGCGATGGGGTGGCAGAGCGGGATCAGCTCGGGGGTGCGCTTCGCGCCCATGATGCCGGCGAGGCGGCCGACCGCCAGCGCGTCGCCCTTCGGCAGCCCGTCGCGGCGCAGTAGCTCGACGACCTCTCTGGTGGTGCGGAGCCGGCCGGCGGCGACGGCCAGGCGGCCGGTGACCGCCTTCGGGGAGACGTCGACCATGCGGGCCGCGCCCGCCGGATCGACATGGGTGAGCTGCGCGGGATCGGTCACGGTCGCGAGCCTATCCGGCGGGTGACACCGTCCTGTCGCGAATTGACCGGGAGAGGGAACGCGTTTCCGGCTCGTTGCGCCACGACCGTTTCCACCCCGCTTCCACGGGCCGGTCCGATAGTCGTCCTCCCCAGCGCGACGCTGGACCGGGATGTCGTCCGGTAACCGCGTGACGTCATTGGCCCTTCACCGACCCGAGAAGCGATCATCGCCGGCGGGGAATTACCCACTGCCGGGCGATCCGGCGGCGACGGGCAACGTACGGAGTGCATCTTGCTCCCTGTCATTCCGTGACGACGCCCGGGCCCGTGGGCGGGTGGCCACGCCGACGGATCTGCCCGGCGGACGGGGCGTACCGGCGCGGAAGCGGTGCCTCGGCCACCCGACGCGCCCGGGGGCCGGCCCACGGGCCGGTGCCGCAGCCGCCTCCCGCTGCAAACTGCACCGTCGTGTCCGATGCCGTGAAGGCCTCCACCGGTCCATTATCTAGCGTTAACCGGAAGTCGATAGAAACACAGCACTGAGTTCCCGCCCAGAAGCAGAAAGTCACGCCAGCGGGCGCGCTTCTCATCCATTGCCCATAGTTACATATATCCCTCCATAATTGGCCGAACCGCACTTAGGCTGTCGGCGTCGCGGAACACAGCGGCGCAAGGGCCAACGCGAGACCGGGGAGGGATAGCGATGTCGGCACACGAGTGGAACTGAGCATTGTGGCTGGCGCGTGACCGCGGGTAATCTTGGCGTGCTTCGCAGGCGAGAGCAGTCGGGACGCGGTGACACGACCGGACGTGGGCAAGACAGAGGCCGAGCGGCGGCTCACGCTGCACGTCGGCCTCGTCTGCGTTGTGGCCGCCATCGCGGCCGCCCTGTGCCTGCGCGAGCTGACCCGGCTGGACTGGTCCCGTAATCACCTGCCCCTCTCCCTCGCCCTGATCTGCCTGGCCTTCCTGGGCATGACGATCAAGTGGCGGATCCGGATCCGCGCGACGGTGCACGCGATCTCCTGGAGCGAGACCGCCATCATCCTGAGCCTGGCGGTCGCTCCGACCCCCCTGGTCATCCTGACCACCGGGATCGGAGCGGCGATGGCCCAGTACTTCGCCAAGCTCCCGCCGCTGAAGGCCGCGTTCGGAGTGGCCAAGACCATGCTCCTGGCGGTGGGCGGCGGGACAGCCCTGCACGCCGCCGGCGGGTCACCGCCGATCACCGACCTCTGGCAGGTCCTCGGCCCGATCGGCCTCGCCTACGCCGTCGCGGTGATCCTCGACGAGCTGCTGACCCTCCCGGTCATCGCACTCGCCACCGGCACCCGGCTCCGGCAGCTCTTCCGCGAGGACCTCGGGCTGCGCCTGACCAGCGCGCTGGCGCGCTTCGTCCTCATCGTCACCACGCTGTTCATCCTCCACGCGGACCCCCGGCTCCTGCTCGCGGTGCCGCCCCTGGTGCTCAGCCTCCACCTGCTCTACTCCAACCGGGTCAAGGCCCGCACCGAGCAGCAGGCGTGGCAGCGCCTCGCCCGCACCACCGACGCGCTGAACGTGGTCGACCTGGACAAGGTCCTCACCACCGCCGTCACCCAGGCCGCCGAGCTGTTCTCCGCCGACGAGGTGGAGATCGAGCTGCGCGACGGCGGCCGGACCGTGCGCGGCGGCGCGGTCGCCATCACGTACGACGGGCCCGCCGGCGAGCCGACCCCGGCGGACGGCACCGTGGTCCCCGCCCCGCTGGAAGGGCACGACCGGACGGTCGACGTGGGCATCCTGCGACTGCGGTTCCGTGGTCCCGTGGCCCTCTCCGAGCGGGAGCAGTACACGCTGCGCACCTTCGCCTCGGCGCTCTGCACCGCCGTCCGCAACGCGCAGGCGTACGCCGAGCTGGCCCGCGTCGCCGACGAACACGCGTACGCCGCCACCCACGACGCACTGACCGGGCTCGCCAACCGCCGGCACCTGCTCGACCAGGGCAGCGAACACCTCGGCACCCGCCACGCCGACGGCGTGACCGCCCTGGTGCTGATCGACCTCAACCACTTCAAGGAGGTCAACGACACCCTCGGGCACGCCGCCGGCGACCAGGTGCTGGTGCAGGTCGCCGAGCGGCTGAGCGGCGCCGCCCAGGACGGCGACCTGGTGGCCCGCCTCGGCGGCGACGAGTTCGCCGTACTCCTGCGGGGTCTGCCGGCCCCGGCGGTGGCCGCACACCGCGCGGAGACCCTGCTCGCCGCGCTGCACGAACCGTTCGACCTCGACGGCATGCGGATCAGCGTCGAGGCCAGCGGCGGGATCGCCGCCGCACCCGCCACCGGCGGCATGCCGGAGCTGCTGCGCCGCGCCGACGTCGCGATGTACCAGGCCAAGCGGGCCGGTCAGCGCACCTCGACGTACGCCCCGACCCGCGACACCGCCGACCTCGGCCGGCTCACCCTCGGCGGCGAACTGCCGCGCGCCGTCGCCGACCACGAGTTCACCGTCAACTTCCAGCCCATCGTCGACCTGGGCACCGGCCGGGTCACCGGCGCGGAGGCCCTCGCCCGCTGGCACCACCCCACCCACGGCATGATCGACCCGCTGCGCTTCCTGGAGGCCGTGGAACGCTCGGGCCTGCTCCCCGCCTTCGCCGAGGCGATCCTCGACCAGGCCCTCATCGCGGCGGGCAGCTGGCGCGACGCCGGCTTCGACGTGCCGGTGGCGGTCAACGTGTCGCCGCGCAGCCTCCTCGACGCCCGCTTCCCCGGCTCCGTGCTGGCCCGCCTACGGGCCCACGACCTGCCCCCCGACCGGCTGGTCCTCGAGCTGACCGAGACGCTCACCCTCAGCCAGCTCGACGTGGTCGACCGGGTGCTCAGCCGGCTGCGCGACGAGGGCGTCCGCCTGGCGCTCGACGACTTCGGCACCGGCTACTCCTCCCTGTCGCTGCTCTCCCGCATCCCCGTGCACGAGCTGAAGATCGACCGCAGCTTCGTGACCGCCATGGAAAGCTCCGCCGAGGCCGCCGCCGTCATCCGCTCCACCCTCGACCTCGGACGCAGCCTCGGGCTCGAGGTGGTGGCCGAGGGCGTGGAGAGCGAGCCGCAGCGCCGGGCCCTCTGGGAGCTGGGCTGCACGGCCGGCCAGGGACACCTCTTCGCCCGGCCGATGCCCGCCGGCACCCTCCTCGCGGCGTTCCGGCGCGGCTCCGGGGGCAGCCCCGGCACGCTCGCGCCCCCACTGCACGATGCGGGAGCCGTCATCCGGTTCGCCCCCGGCCGCCGGCAGGGCGGGCGCGGCCGAACCGACCGCCACCTGCCCGCCTGACGCGGCGGCACGCGCCAGCTGCCCACCTGACCCGGCGGCACGCGCCTGCTGCCAGACTGGCCCGCGTGACCGCCGCCCCGACCACCCGCCGCCCCGGCTGGCAGCGCCTCGACTCCGCCGCCGGCGGACTCGCCCTCGACCTCGGCCTGTACGCCGCGTCGGCCGCGTTCGCCGCGATCACCGCCGCCACCTCCACCCTGGTCCCGCACCGCGCCTGGGGCGCCGTCGCCGCCGTCGGCTACCTCCTCGCCGCCCTCGCCGCGACCGGCCAGCTCCTGGCCCGCCGCCGCGACCCCGCCTCGCCGCCAGCCGGGCTGCGGGCCCGCTGGGCCGTCACCGGCTTCGCCTGGTTCGCCACCGCCCTGCTGCCGCTGGCCTGGCAGAGCATCCAACGGGCCGGCGGACGCACCGACCGGGCGCAGGAGGAGGTGCTGGTCGTCGAGGAGTCCGGCCAGCGGCTGGTCGACACCGGCACCCCGTATCTCGGGCACGACGCGATCGCCGCACTGCCACCCGACGGACAACTGCTCGGCTACACCCCCTACCAGCCGGGAATGGCCCTGTTCGGGCTGCCCCGGGCCGCCGTCGACGCCTGGTGGACCGACGCCCGCGTCTGGTTCGCCGTCGGCACCGCGCTGGCCCTCGCCCTGGCGGTCCGCGCCCTCACCCGCGGCGCGCGCCGAGCCGCCGACGACCACACCCGGGCCGCCCTCCTGCGCGGCGTACAAGCCGCCACGGTCCTCCCGATCTGCGCACTCACCCTGACCACCGGCGGCGACGACCTGCCCGTACTCGCGCTCTGCCTGCTCGCCCTCGCCCTCGCCGCCGCCGGCCGACCGGGCCGGGCCGGCCTCGCCGTCGGCCTGGCCGGGGCACTCAAGCTCTTCGCCTGGCCGGTCGCCCTCGTACTGATCATCTGGGGCCTGACCCGACGCGCCGGACTGCGGGTCGCCGCGGGCGCGATCGGCCTGCCCGCCGCCGCCCTGCTGCCGGCCCTCCTCGTCGACCGCGACGCACTGGTCGAGAACGTGCTCCGCTTCCCGCTCGGGCACGGCCTGGTCACCAGCCCCGCGCAATCCCCGTTCCCCGGCCACCTGATCGCCACCGCGCTGCCCGCCGGCCGCGCCGTCGCCGCCGCCCTGCTGCTCGCCGCCGGGCTGGCCATCGCCGTCCGGCTCGCCCGCCGCCCGCCCCGCACCGCCGTCGCCACCGCCCTGACCTGCGGGTACGGTCTGCTCGCCGCGATCCTGCTGATGCCCACGACCCGCTTCGGCTACCTGCTCTACCCGCTCGCCCTCCTGGCGTGGGCCCCCGCCCTGCGCCCCCCGGTTTCCGCGAACTGGCGGGCGGAGACCGGCGACACGGCGTAGACCTGAGGCATGACCACCTACCGCGACCGCGAAGAGGCGGGCCGGACGCTCGCCGACCGGCTCACCGCCCTCATCGGTGAACCCGACGTCATCGTGCTCGGGCTGGTACGCGGCGGCGTGCCCGTCGCCCGGGTGGTCGCCGAGCGTCTCGGCGCGCCCATGGACGTGCTCGTCGTCCGCAAACTCGGCATGCCGTGGGCACCCGAGGTGGCCTTCGGCGCGCTCGGCCCCGGCGGCGTGCGGGTCCTCAACGACGTCGTGGCCAGCCGGCTCACCGAGGGCGACGTCGCCGAGGTCGTCCGCCGCGAGCAGGCCGAGTTGGAACGCCGCGAGCGGCTCTACCGCGCCGGCCGGCCGCCGCTCGACCTGACCGGCCGCACGGCCGTGATCGTCGACGACGGCCTCGCCACCGGTGCCACCGCCCGCGCCGCCGTCCAGGTCGCCCGCCACCTCGGCGCCCGCCGGGTCGTGGTGGCCGTCCCCGTCGGCTCGCAGGAGGCGTACGAGATGCTGGCCGCCGAGGCCGACCAGGTCGTCTGCGCCCAGCACCCGCCGGAGTTCATGGCGGTGAGCGCCTACTACGAGGACTTCCACGAGGTTTCCGACTCCGAAGTCACGCAAGCGCTGACCGCGACCGCATGACCGGACCGGGTACGGTCGGAGGATGAGCCTGACCTGTCCCAAGTGTCACGGAGAAATGCGCCAGTACGAACGCAGCGGCGTCGTCATCGACCAGTGCGGCGAGTGCCGGGGGATCTTCCTCGACCGCGGCGAGCTGGAGAAGCTGTTCGAGGCGGAGGCCAACTGGAACCGCCAGCAGGGCGGTGCGGCCCCGGCGCAGCCCACCCAGCAGCAGGGCGGCTACCCCGGCCAGCCGAGCCACCAGCAGGGCGGTTACGCGCCCCCGCCGCCCCCGCCGCCGCCCGCCCCCGCCCCGCACCAGCCGGGCTACGGCGCCGTCCCGCCGCCGCCCCCGCCGGTGCACGGCTACCCGCCGGCCCCCGCCTACGGCCACGGTCAGCAGCACCACGGCTACCACGGGCACTACAAGCGCAAGAAGCACAAGAGCTTCCTGGACGAGATGTTCGGCTGAGCCACCTCGTCGACCGGGCCGGTGCCTCGACCGGCCCGGTCACCCGTGGTTCCGCGCCGCTCGCCGTGCCGCACGACGGCCGTCGTGCGACGCTGCCCCCATGACGCCGCACACGCTGCACTATCCGCTGGCGCAGGCGTACGACGGGATCACCCGGGTCGTCGCCGACCTCGACGACGCCGACCTGCAACGGCCCACCCGGTGCCGGGGCTGGCTCGTCGCAGACCTGCTGTTCCACGTGCTCTGCGACGCCCAACGGGCCCTCGTCGCCCTGGCCAGCCCCGCCGACGGCCCGCCCGACGTGGACGACGTGAGCTACTGGCGCGCGATCCCGCCCGGCGAGGACGAGGACGGCGACGACGCACGGCACGCCTGGTGGGCCCGCCGCTCCGCCGCCGCCTTCGACCGGCCCGGCGCCATCGTCCGGCTCTGGACCGACACCGCCCCCGCCGCCGTACGCGCCGCCGGCGCGGCCGACCCCGACGGCCACGTCACCACCCAGGGGCACGTGCTGCGGGTGCCGGACCTGCTCGCCACCCTGACCACCGAGGCCGTCGTGCACCACCTGGACCTGGTCCTCGACCTGCCCGACGCACCCCTGCCCGGCGTGCTCGCCACGGGCGTCGCCGTCACCACCATGGACGGCCTGCTCAGCGACGACGCCGTCCGACCGGCCGCCTGGAGCGACGCGGAGTACCTGCTCAAGGCCGCCGGCCGACTGCCACTCACCGACCGCGACCAGCTCGAACTCGGCGAGGTCGCCGGCTGGTTCCCACTGCTGGGCTGACAGGTTCCCGCTGCTCTGGGCTGACCGGTTCCCTCTCCCGGGGCGGAGGCGCGACCGTCCTCAGACGATTGCCATGTCCACGAAGCGCGACAGGTGGAGTTGCGCGGCCACCGTCACCGTATCGGTCGGACCATTTCTGTGCTTGGCAACAATGAAATCCGCCTCCCCGGCCCGCGGTGACTCCTTGTCGTAGTAGTCGTCACGGTGCAGCAGGATGACAACGTCGGCATCCTGCTCAATTGATCCACTTTCACGCAAGTCGGACAGCTGCGGTCGCTTGTCGGTGCGCTGCTCCGGGCCACGGTTCAGCTGACTCACCGCGATCACCGGGCACTCGACCTCCTTGGCGAGCAGCTTGAGGCCACGGGAGAGGTCCGCGACCTCCTGCTGCCGACTCTCGGTGCGCTTCGGAGAGGTCATCAGCTGGAGATAGTCGACCACGATCAGCTTGAGGTCGTGCCGCTGCTTGAGCCGGCGCGCCTTGGCCCGGATCTCCATCAGGTTCATGCTCGGCGTGTCGTCGACGAAGAGCGGCGCCTCGCTGATCTCGCCCATGCAGCGGGCGAGCTTGGTCCAGTCGTCGTCGGAGAGCTGGCCGCTGCGCAGGACGTGCAGGGGCACGCGCGCCTCGGCCGACAGCAGCCGCATGACGATCTCGACCTTGCTCATCTCCAGCGAGAAGATGGCCGACGCCTGATTTGCCCGAATCGCGGCGTTGCGCGCGAAGTCCATGCTCGCGGTGCTGTTGTGTGTCGGGATCATCGCCCGACCCGCTAGGTAGAGGTGCTCCGGATTGTCCACCGTGACGCACCGGACCGGCACGCTCGGCACAGGTCGGACGTCGACGATGAAACGGCTGTCCGTCCGGGAGTTGCTCTCGCTGCGGCGCCGCAGCCGGTGCGCCTCCCGCTTGCGGGGCAGGTGGAACACTTCGTCCCTCGTCGTGAAGTTCAAGTTGAAGGCGATCGAGCTTTCCGCGGTGCGCCCCTCGACGGCCTTCCGACTGATCGAGCAGCGGTATCCGAGACTGACGACCAACTCGTGCACGTCCTCGGCGAGGCGGGGGGACGTCGTGGTGAACTGCACGTTCCCGCTGACGGTCACGGTGCCGTCGGTGTCGAGCAGCCCGGCCAGCAGCGCTCGCCGCTGCGCCTCCGAGGCCCGCAGGTACGCGGCGGGGATGTGCTTGTCGCCCAACACCCCGGCCGCCCGCAGGTAACCACGGAAGGAGCCGTAACGCTTGTGGCAGTCACGGCACCTGCGACTTGCGTTCCAGGCGCTGGCGTCCACTCTCCCGCAGTGGGCGCAACCTTCGCGCCGTGCCGCAGGGACGAGTCCCTTCGACCGGCCCCCGCACGACTGGCCGCAGGTGTGGACCGCCGGGCCACGAGGCGTGAAGACCGCGTGGCAGACGACGCATTCACGGTCGGGGATCGCGGGCAGCCGCGGCGGACGAATGGTGTAGACCATCGGCCCCGAAGGCCTGACCTCGAAGCCGTCGGACTCGATTCCGGCCAGAATCTCCGGGTCGACGGTGGTGACCCTTCCTTCCGCCGAGTGGCCGTCGCCGAGCCAGACGCCGAGCGTGTACGGCGCAAGCGGGAGTTCGCGTTCCGGAAGGCGGAGTGCGGCGGCGTTCTCGACCGCATGATTGAGTCGTCGGTCGGCCGTGTTCGTACGCAGGGTCGCTCGTATCTGCTCCGTCGTCACCACGTCGTGCAACTCCGCCGCCGCCAGGCTCTCCGACCACTGCTCGACGCGATCCAGCAACTGGCGGTAGAGGCGGCGGGCCGGATACGCCCTGGCCGGGCGCACACGCGGGCGCCTGCGCATGACGACGGGCGACTCGTCAGCGATGTCATGCGCCACCCGTTGAGCGGTGTGCGTGAACTCCGGGCCGAGTACGGCGGCCAACTCCGCGATCGTGACATCGTCGCTGGGCGTGGCGCGTGCGGCGGCCCGGTGTAGTCGTTCGATGGCTTCGGGAGACCAGTGGTTGCTCCGGCGGGCGGGGGCCGCGCGGCGACTCGCCCGCGTAGTGGTCTTCCACAGGTGTTCGCCGTCGGCAACGATCACCGAGCCGTCGGAGAACTCGACCTCGTAGCACGGTCGGTCGTGCCGTACCTCGAACGCGGCGGTGACCTTCGTCGGCAGGCCGTCAGCGCTGAGCAACTCGTCGCCAATCTTGACGTCCCCCATCGTTGTCCAGCCTGTCGGCGTGGGAAGCGGGGTGTCCAGCGCGAGCGCCTTTCCCAAACCGGGGCGTCCGGCAACGATCACGAGCTGCCCCGCGTGCAGGCCGTTGAGCAGCCGGTCCAGGTCGGTGAAGCCGGTGGGGACGCCGGTCATGACGCCGCCCTGGGCGCCCACCGCCTCGATCTCGTCCAGCGTCGGCTGGAGCATGTCGGCGAGTACGGCGAAGTCCTCGCTGACGCGGCGCTCCGTGACGTCGTAGACCGCCTGCTGGGCGAGGTCCACGATGTCGTCGACGTCGCGGCTGCCGCCCTGGCTCGTGCCGTAGCCCAGTTGCACGATCTTGGTCCCGGCCTCGACGAGGCGCCGCAGGACCGCCCGCTCGCTGACGATCCGGGCGTAGTACGCCGCGTTCGCGGCGGTGGGCACGCTGGCGATCAGCGTGTGCAGGTAGGGGGCGCCGCCGATGCGTACGAGATCGCCGGAGTCGGCCAGGGCCGCCGCCACGGTGATGGAGTCGGCCGGCTCGCCGCGGCCGTAGATCTCCAGGATGGTGTCGAAGATGGTGGCGTGCACCGGCCGGTAGAAGTCGTTGGTCTTCAGGATCTCGACGACGTCGGCGATGGCGTCCTTGGACAGCAGCATGCCGCCGAGCACGCACTGCTCGGCGGCGACGTCCTGGGGCGGGGTCTTGTCGAACTGGCCGTCGCGCTGCGGCGGCGGGGACGCCTGCCCCCCACCCGCTCGCGAGTCCGCCCGCATGTCGTCGGTGACCGACACGGGTTCCCCCTCCACTGCGTCGGATCCGGATCCAGCCGTATCGCCGGGGTACGACAACCTCGACCTGCCGGTCGATCGGGGGTCATCGCACGGCCGGTCGGGGGCCAACCATACGGAACCCGAGGTCAGCCCCTCAACCACGTCGGTGGACGAGCCTCGGGACAACCTGTGGACGCCGGGGGACGAGCATGTGCGCAGGATGTGCACAACCTGTGGACAACGACTGGGGAATTCTCCGTCGCAGGGCCGTGAACTGCGGAAACGCAATCCCCAGCCTGTGGACGACAAGTTTTCGGTCGAACTGCCCGGTCGAACGTCCCGTACTATCTCCAGCGAACGGCTACACCTGGACAGCGGATTGCGCCATCGGTTGAGAAGGGTCACGCTCCCGCCGTGAGTAACCGGGACTGGGGACGCGGGGAGGATGTGCCGCGCGAGCGACGGCCGGTAGCCCCCTGGCACGATCCCGCCGACCCCGCACCGGCCGGTCCCTACGAGCGCGCACCCGCTCGGCACCGCACGCCGAGCCGGCGGCGGGCCGCCGAACGCGGCCAGGGGGAGCCGGTCGACAGCTACCTGCCCCGCTGGGCGCTGGAGTCGGGAATCCGCAGCGCGGACGGTGGCGGACGACACGCCGCGCCCGACGACGAGGTGGGGGTCGAGGCCGACCGACCGTCTTCCGGTGCCGCTTGGCGGACCACCGAGACCACGAGCAGTTGGCGCCGGGTCAGCGAGACGAGCTGGCGTACGGCTCCGGCGTACGGCGCGGCGGCGGAGTCGGAGCACACCGGGGAGTGGACGTTCGACCACCTGCGGGAGCGGGGCTACTCCGGGCGCCGGCGGGCCGAGGACGATCCCGTCTCGGGAGCGGCACCGCCGAGCCGGCCGAGGCGCTCGCCGTCGCACCCCCCGCAGGTCGTCTGGTCCGGGCTGGAAGAGGCGGAGGCGGCCGGGCCCGTACCGGACCGGGAGGCCCGCCGGGATCGGTGGGCGGCGGAGGACCGACCCACCACCGATCCCTGGGACCGGGGAGCGCTTTCCGACGCGCCCGAGATCCCGCCCTCCCGCACTCCGACCGTGGACGCGTGGGACGCGTCGGGTGCGCACGCGTGGGATGCCTCTGGTGTGCACACGTGGGACGCCTCGGGTGTGCATGCGTGGCGTTCGGCCGGGGAGGTCGACCGCTGGGAGCACGCGGACCCCGACCGCTGGGACCGGTCCGACGACACCGGTCGGTGGGACCGCACCGACGACACCGGCCAGTGGGAGCGGTATGCCGACGGCGGGGGATGGGACCGGACCGCGCCCGGTTCCGGCACCCCGGCGGAGGGCTGGCCCTGGCCGGGGCGCGAGGACCGCGAGGAGGGCTTCTGGTCCGGCACGCGCCTGGCGGGCGACGATCCCCGGTGGGCGGGTCCGTCGGCGGCGGCACCCCGGTCACCGGTCGCGCCCTACACCGCGCCGCGAAGGCGGGTGGCGGCACCG
The DNA here is from genome assembly GCF_900091445.1 of Micromonospora echinofusca. NCBI lineage: Bacteria > Bacillati > Actinomycetota > Actinomycetes > Micromonosporales > Micromonosporaceae > Micromonospora > Micromonospora echinofusca. The sequence goes on along the minus strand of NZ_LT607733.1, from coordinate 6,520,565 downwards.
ACGGCGAGGGCGGCGCAGCCGGCCGGTGCCGCTGGGGCAGCCGTACGACGATCGTCCGGGACCGCCCGTTCGGGGGTCCGGAGCCGCCGCATCGAGGACGACCTGCTCGATCCCGATCCGGGTGGACCGTGGCGGTCGCTGCTCTACACGGTCGCCTGCTATCTGGTGCCGGCGGTGCTGATCTTCGTCTGGTTGCTGACGCTGGACGGGCAGGTGCCGGCGGGGTGCGTCACGGACATCAGCGGAGGAGGTTGCGACTCACCGAGGTCGCGGGCGCTCGGCTCGGTGGCGTCGGGCCTGCCGCGCTTCGGGTTGGCGCTGGCCAGCAGCCTGGTCGTGGCGCTGCTGCTGCGCCGGGTCGGTACGACGTGGCGTTCGGCCAGCGTCGCACTGGCGGCGGCGGTGGTCGGCGGCGGCCTGTCCACGGTGATGATCAGCGCGGTGACCGGGCAGCCGATCGGCTGAGCGGTCGAGGTTGGCACCCCGGGCCGGTGACGGTCAGGGCCCGCCGGGAAGCGGCACGAGCGGCCGTACGACGCACAGGGCCCGCACCGGTCGGTGCGGGCCCTGTGTCGTGGTGCGGGGTGAGGTGTCAGCCCTGGACGACGTTGAGGTCGAACTTGGCGGTCACCTCGGGGTGCAGCTTGATCTGCACCGGGTAGGAGCCGGTCGACTTGATCGGACCGGACAGCTCCAGCCGACGACGGTCGAGGACCGGGCCACCGGCGGCCTTGACGGCGTCGACGATCTCGGTCGGGGTGACCGAGCCGAAGAGCCGACCGCCGTCGCCGGCGCGGGCCTTCAGGTTGACCTTGAGGCCCTCGAGCTGGCCCTTGACCTCGTTGGCGTGGCCGAGGTCGCGGATCTCCCGGGCCGAACGGGCCCGCTTGATGACCGTGACCTGCTTCTCCGCACCCTTGGTCCAGGCGATCGCGAAGCCCTGCGGCAGCAGGTAGTTACGGCCGTAGCCGTTCTTGACCTCGACGATGTCGCCCGGGGCACCGAGGCCGGACACCTCCTGAGTCAGGATGATCTTCATATCGGTGCCTCCTCTCAGCGGGCCGTGGCCGTGTACGGCAGGAGCGCCATCTCACGGGCGTTCTTGACCGCACGGGCGATCTGCCGCTGCTGCTGCGAGGTCACGCCGGTCACCCGCCTAGCGCGGATCTTGCCGCGGTCGGAGATGAACTTGCGCAGCAGCGCGGTGTCCTTGTAATCGATGTAGGTGATCCCGTCCTTGTCGAGCGGGTTCACCTTCTTCTTCGGTTTGCGAAGTGCAGCGGCCTTGGCCATTGCTCGTGCTCCTGGTTTGCGATCGCGGGCGCTCGGCGCCATTAGAACGGGGGCTCCTCGTCGAAGTTGCCGCCACCCGAACCACCGCGCGAGGGTGCCGGTGCAGCCGAGGCCCAGGGGTCGTCGAAGTTGCCTCCGCCGCCGCCCTGGCCACCTCCACCACCGCCGCCGAAGCCGCCGCCACCGCCGCCGGAGCGGGACATCTTCTGCACCTTCGCCGTGGCGTAGCGCAGCGACGGGCCGATCTCGTCGACCTCGAGCTCGATGACGGTGCGCTTCTCGCCCTCGCGCGTCTCGTACGACCGCTGACGCAGCCGGCCCGAGACGATCACGCGGGCGCCCCGCTGGAGCGACTCGGCGACGTGCTCCGCCGCCTGCCGCCACACGGTGCACGCCAGGAAGAGCGGCTCGCCGTCCTTCCACTCGCCGGAGGCCTTGTCCATGAACCGGGGCGTCGAAGCGACCCGGAACTTGGCGACCGCCGCACCGGAGGGGGTGAACCGCAACTCGGGGTCATCGGTCAGGTTGCCGATGACCGTGATGGTGGTGTCTCCTGCCATGACCATCTCCTCGCGCACTCATCTGTTCTGCCGTACAGGCTCTCAGAGCCCTCCGACAGTGCCGATGAGGCTGATCCGGGTGAACCGGGTTGAATGCTTTTAGCGCATCTCCGGCCGGATGACCTTGGTGCGCAGCACGGACTCGTTGAGCCGCAGCTGACGGTCCAGCTCGGCCACCGCCGCGGGCGTCGCCTGCAGGTCGACGACGGCGTAGATGCCTTCGGCCTTCTTGTTGATCTCGTACGCGAGGCGCCGGCGGCCCCACACGTCGGTCTTCTCCACCGAGCCACCCGCGGTCCGGATCACGTTCAGGTACGTGTCGAGCGACGGGGCGACGGTGCGCTCCTCGAGACTGGGGTCGAGGATCACCATTACTTCGTAATGACGCAAGACGTGCTCACCTCCTGTGGGCTAAGCGGCCACGGTCCTTCCGTGGCAGGAGGTCTGCGTCGTGGCCCACGCCGGTTCCGGGGGGACCCGGCCGGACGCGGACAACCGGACCAGGATACCCGGTCCCGACGATCATGCCCGGGGTGGTCGGCGGGGGCCGTCCGCCGGGCGAAGCGACGGGGGCCCGCCTCGACGTCGCTGTCGATGCGAGCCCCCGTACACGAGGCCGCGGGGCGTCCCGTCCGCATTCCTTGGGTGGGACCTGGGGAGGAACGACCACACCGATGAGGTTGGACCGGGGACGCCCCGCGGAGCTTTATCGTGTTGTTACCTGACGTTACAACGGCTCTTGCCCCTTGTCGGGGGAAATGGCGGAATTCTCCGACAAATTTCCCGATGAGCCCGCTTCCGTCAGGGCGGGCCCCCGCCGCGCCGGGCCGCGCGGACGGGGGTGCCCCTGCCTTACGGGCGGTTTCACGCGTACCTCCGGTCGGCCGACCGGCGGCCGTTCCGGGCCGGCTGCGGCAACCGTGGATCCCACTCGCATCAACGACCGCCCGTGCCGGGAGGTGACGCGTGGGGCCGGCGAGTCCGCCACCGCCGTCATCCCGGCTGTCGGAGACGCGACGTAGGCTCCCCTGCATGCGTATCGGAGCCCACGTCGATTCGACCGACCCGATGGCGGAGGCGACCGCCCGAGGGGCGGAGGCCGTGCAGTTCTTCCTCTCCGACCCGCAGGGGTGGAAGGCACCGAAGCCGCGGGAGGACGCGGACCGGCTGCGGGCCGCGGACGTCGACCTCTACGTGCACGCGCCGTACGTCATCAACGTCGCCACCCTCAACAACCGGATCCGGATCCCCAGCCGCAAGCTGCTGCTCGGGCACGCCAAGGCGGCCGCCGCCATCGGCGCGAAGGGACTGATCGTGCACGGCGGGCACGTCAACGCCGGCGACGACCTGGCCGTCGGCTTCGACAACTGGCGCAAGACCTTCGCGTACGCGGCGGACTCCGGCGGCTTCGACGTGCCGGTCCTGATCGAGAACACCGCCGGCGGCGACAACGCCTGCGCCCGGCGGCTCGACGCACTCGCCCGTCTCTGGGACGCCGTGGGCGACCACGAGGTGGGCTTCTGCCTGGACACCTGCCACGCGCACGCCGGCGGCGAGGAACTGCTCGGCCTCGTCGACCGGATCAAGGCGATCACCGGGCGGATCGACCTGGTGCACGCCAACAACTCCAAGGGCGCGTTCAACTCCGGGCAGGACCGGCACGACAACCTCGACGGCGGCACGATCGACCCGGAGCTGGTGGTGGCGGTGATCCGCGCGGCCGGCGCACCCGTCATCGTCGAAACCCCCGGCGGGGTCGACGGTCAGGGTGCCGACATCGCCTTCCTGCGTGACCGGCTGGGCGCGGGGAGCCCTGCGGCATGACGACCGAGCAGTCCGCCGCCGGCAGCCCTCGTCCCGACGCCACCGCCGGGAACGCCGACACTGCCGGGAAGGCGGACGCCGCCGGCATCGCCGGGAACGCCGACACTGCCGGGAAGGCGGACGCCGCCGGCATCGCCGGGAACGCCGACACTGCCGGCATCGCCGGGAAAGCGGACGCCGCCGGCATCGCCGGGAACGCCGACACTGCCGGCATCGCCGGGAAAGCGGACGCCGCCGGCAAGACCGGCAAGGACGGCGCCGAGGCTGGCGCGACCGGCGGGACGGACGCCAAGGCGGACGCCGCCGGCAAGGCGGACGCCGCCATGGCAGGCACGACCGGCAAGAGAGAGGCCGAGACCCGCGCCTCGGACAAGACGGACGTGACCGGCAAGACGGATGTGTCTGGCAGGACGGATGCGACCGGCAAGGCAGGCGCAGCCGGTACGACCGGTGCCGAGGGCGCGGGTGGGGACGGCGGCAAGGCTGCCACCGGTAAGGCCGAGGACGGGAGCGGTAAGGCCGAGGACGGGAAGCCCGACCGTTGGGAGGCCTTCGCGTCCGCGCCCGAACCGGTACCGTCCCGGCTCGGGCGCGCCACCCGGGCGGTCGGCCGCCTGCTGGTGCACGAGTGGACGCTCGCGGCGCTGGCCTCGCTGGCGTTGGCGGTGCTGCTGACCTGGCCGACCCTGCGCTACCCGCGGCACACCCTGCCGCAGGACTACTGGGACCCCAGCCTCCAGGCATGGCAGATGGCCTGGTCGGGGCACATCCTGCTGACCAACCCCGCGCAGCTGTGGCAGTCGAACACCTTCTTCCCCGAGCCGTGGAGCTTCGCCTTCTCCGACACCCTGCTCGGGTACGCCCCCGCGGGCATGCTCGGCACCGGCCCCGAGGCCGCCGTGCTCCGCTACAACATCATGTTCGTGCTGGCCCACGCGCTCGCCACGCTCGGGGCGTACGCGCTGGCCCGGCAGCTCGGCGCGGGCCGGATCGGCTCCGCGGTGGCCGGGGTGAGCTTCGCGTACGCGCCGTGGCTGCTGGCCCAGGCCGGGCACCTGCACGTGATCTCGAACGGCGGCATCCCACTGGCGCTGGCCATGCTCGCCCGGGGACACGGCTGGTCGCTGCGGCACGGGTACCGTCCGGAACGCCGGCACGACGGCTGGGTCTACACCGGCTGGTTGGTGGCGGCCTGGCAACTCAGTCTCGGCTTCGGCATCGGGTTGCCGTTCGCGTACTTCCTCGCCGGGACCGTGCTGGTCGCGGCCGTGACCTGGTTCCTGCGGCGGTGGGTCGTCCGGCCGGTCAAGCGCCCGTTCGGCCGCCGGCTGCTGATCGCGGACCTGGTCGGCGGCCTGCTCTTCGCCGGCGTCGGCGCGCTGCTGGCCATTCCGTTCTTCACGGTGGCGGAGGCGCACCCGAACGCCAAGCGCTCCATCGGCGACATCGCCATCTTCTCCCCGCCGGCGAGCGGTTTCTTCACCGCGCCCGCCGAGTCGCGGGTGTGGGGCGGGCTGCACGAGGGGGCGAGGGCGTTGCTGCCCTGGCACCCGGAGATGACCCTGCTGCCCGGCTTCGTGCTCTACGCGCTCGCGGCCGGCGGCCTCTTCTTCTCGGTGTGGAAGCTGCGCCACCGGCTGCTGCTGCTCGCCGGGGTGGTGGTGACGATGGTGCTCGCCATGGGCACCCGGTTCTTCGACGGCACCTTCACCTACGTGCCGCTGTTCGAGTACCTGCCCGGTTGGAACGGCCTGCGTACGCCGGGGCGGCTGATGCTCTGGACGACGCTGCTGCTCGGGCTTCTCGCGGCGGGCGCGGTCAGCGCGTTCGCCACCCGGGTCCGGGAGATCTCCGCCGAGCGGATCCCCTCCTGGCCCAGCCCGTGGCTGCGGCTGGCCACGCTGCTGCCGCTGGTGCTGGTGATCGGCGAGGGGTTGAACTCCACGCCGCACCCGGTCGTGCCGCCCCAGCCGGCCGCGATGCGGACCGTGGACGGGCCGCTGCTGGTGCTGCCCAGCAACCAGAGCCTCGATCAGCCGGTGATGCTCTGGTCCACGACCAGATTCCAGGACGTGGTGAACGGAGGGAGCGGCTTCACGCCGCGGCAGCTCGATGACGTACGCCGGGTGACGCTCTCCTTCCCCGACCAGGTCAGCGTCGACTACCTGCGCGTCCTCGGTGTCCGCAACGTGCTGCTGATGCGCGATCACATCGCCGGCACGCCGTGGGAGATCACCGTCGACGCGCCGGTCGACGGGCTCGGCATCACCCGCGAGGAGATCGGCGACGTGGTGGTCTACCGCCTCTGACCCACCTCCGCACCATCGCCTGGCATCCCTGCGTGCAGCGGTGTGGCGACGGTGATCGCGTAATGGCGCCTCCGGCGATGCTGCGGGCCACCGGTGGCGCCGCCGACATACCGCACGTCGCGGCGCAACCGATCTCTACGAAGGGATCAGGTCATGCAGCGTGCACAAGGCAGGAGATGGATGGTGCCGAGTCCGCAGACGACGCAGGAGTCCGACGGGCGCACCCCGCTCACGGTACCGCCCTGGCGCTGGTGACCAGCTCGCCACCCGCACTGTCACCATGACGTGGCGGTGATACCTCGATGAGAAGGCGCCTCAAACTTTCCTCCCGTAGCCCGGGTCCTATGCCGTGACCCGTTCGAATGGTTGCCCTACCTCGCGAGGAGAGAGAATGGCTCGTACTCAGATGTCCCGTCTCGGCGCACGCCCCGACAGGCACTCGTGGCGCTCCAGGCTCATGGTGGTGATGGCCATGGGAGTCGCTATCGTCATGGGCTTCCAGGCACCGGCGATGGCGGCGACCTCGGGCTGCGGCTCAGTGTGCGATCGCAAGGACCCGGACACCTACTTCGCGACGGTGGACGGGAAGACCATGCGGTGCAACTTCATCGACGTGGAGACCCCGTACAGCGCGACCTACGTCGAGTTGCGGTACAGCCCGTTCTGCCGAACTGCGTGGGCACGGCAGACCGGCAGCTTCGGCTGGCTCTCCGGAGTACTGGTCCAGAGCTACAACTCCAACGGGACGCTGCGCATGACGGTCGACGACACCGGATCGTCGGGCTCCTGGTCGCTGATGGTCAACGACAAGGGCATGACCGCACGGGCGTGCTTCTACCAGTACGACACCGAGTGGGACTACGAGGCCGGCAACCGCCGGATCATGTATTGCACGGCACGCTACTGAGCGCCACCTGTCGGTAGGCCTCCGGCGCGGGGGCCGTTCACGTGGACAGCCCTCGCGCCGGAGCCCCTGCGCTCGTCGCGGCTCCCTCGTCGGGCGCCACGGACCGGCGTCGCCAGCGGTCGAGCCAGGGTGCGTCGGGGGCGCCGTCGAGCAGCCCGCCGTCCGGGTCGTCGGCGTAGGTTCGCCGCACCGGGTCGAGTTCCGGTCGCAGGATCTCCCGGACGACCAACACGCAGAGCACCACCACGGTGGCCAGCCGCAGCGTCGAGGCCAGCACGAAGACGCCCTCCGGGAAGACCGGCCGGCTGGTAGCCGCGCCGAGCAGTTCGCCGTAGAAGGCCACGAAGTAGCAGACCTCGGCCACCTGCCAGGCCAGGAAGGCGCCCCACTTCGGGCGGGCGAGCACCACCAGCGGCAGCAGCCAGAGCACGAACTGCTGCGACCACACCTTGCTGAAGATCAGGAAGGCGGCGACCACCAGGAACGCTAGCTGGGCGAGCCGGGGCCGGCGCGGGGCCAGCAGTCCCAGCGCGGCCACCCCGAGGCAGGCCAGCCCGAAGAGGGCGTACGACAAGGTGTTCAGGGTCGGGATGTTGATGTTCAGCCACTCGAACGGCCCGAGGTCGGCGGGGTTGGCGTTGCCGAACTTGCCGTCCAGGTAGCGCCCGATGTACCAGAGGGTGCCCCAGTCGATGGGCCGGGTCGAGTTCAGCTCGAAGAAGCGGTCCCAGTTCTCCCGGTAGGGAATGGCAACCGGCAGGTTCACCAGCACCAGGGAGACCAGTGCGGCGCCGAAGGCGGTGAGGGCGGCGCGGAGCCGCCCGGCGCGCAGCGCCAACACCAGGATCGGGCCGAGGATGAACAGCGGCCACATCTTGGCCGCCCCGGCGAGACCGAGCAGGACACCGGCCACCAGTGGTCGCCTGCGCGCCCAGGCGAACAGGCCGAACGCGGCCAGACCGATGGCGAGCAGGTCCCAGTTGACCGTGGCGGTGAGCATCAGCGCGGGGGCGAGTGCGAAGAGCGCCGCGTCCCAGGGTCGGCGGCGGCGCAGGGCGAGGAGCACCGCCACCGTGGCCACCGCCAGCGCGCCGAGCACCAGGGCATTCAGGTTGTAGAACCACATGCCCTGGTTGAGCCCCGGGTCGTCCTGGCCGATGGCGTGCACCGGCAGGCCGAGGGCACCCATGAAGTACCCGGTCAGCACCGGGTACTCGACGGGGTGGTCCTGGTAGGGGACCGCGCCCTCGTTGAGCCGCTCGGCGTAGTAGAGCGCCAGCACGTCCGTGTAGCAGAACCGGGTGTACTGCACGTTGTTCTGCCAGGCGCCGTCCTGACAGGGCGACTTCTGCACCCAGTGCAACGCCAGGGTCAGGCAGACCATGGCCAGGACGATGCGGGTCGCCGTCCAGAATCGACTCTCACGCCCCGGGGGTTGGTCCAGTGCGACGGCGTGATCACCGAGCGGGCCCCCGATCAGGCCGGACACCCCGCGGACGAACCCATCCGAGCGTGACGGATGGTCGTTGGCGGCTGTGCCGTCGCTGCGGGGCGTCGACTGGGTGCTCATGGATTGGCATCCTGCCCTATGTCGCGCTCTCCCACGAGAACCTTGCTACGGGTGCCGTCGCACCCGGGGCCGCCGGTACTGCCTGCGGCCGGTCGGGCGAGGAGGCGTCCCAGCCTCGATCCCAGGCGCAAGAGAGGCGTACCTTCGGCCGCCGAACTCCCATTCCTGCACCAATTTGCAGTCAGTCGGACGACGCACCTTCCCGAGCAATTCGGAGCGTCGTACTCAAATAAATAGGTAGCTTGAGCCTTGCGCCGTCGTGATCCGTGCCACAACTACACAATGTAGTCCCTGCGTGGTGAATAGTGACATCCAAGCCTCGAAGCGCCTGCGAAAGATGCGAAGTATCCACTTTCGCCACTTATGTCAACGAGTGATCAATGTTGACGAACATTGAGTACCGGCTATGCTGAGCACGGCCCGACGAGGGTCGGGCAGCAGGCGTAACACGGGGGATACATCTTGGAATTCTATTTTCTAGGCCCACTGACCATTAGATCAGGGGCCGCATCAGTCTACCTATCGGGCGAGCGCAGTCAGAAGCTCTTCGCGGCTCTCCTGCTCAACTCCAATCAGCCTGTCTCCGTCGAGCGGCTCATCGATGTGGTCTGGGACCATCATCCGCCTGGCACCGCCCGTCAACAGATCCAGAACCGATTGGGCAGGCTTCGGGCCCTGCTCCTCTCAGGCGGGCAACGGATCACCCGCACCGGCAACAGCTACGCCCTCGAGGTCAGCGAGAAACAGATCGACGGGCTCCGGTTCCGGCAGCTCTGCACTCAGGCGGAGCAGGCGCGATGCGCCGGTCAGCTTGACCGGGCAGCCAGCCTCCTGCACGCCGGCCTGACGCTGTGGCGCGGTTCGACCATTCAGGGCATCGACTCACCGGCCTTGCGGGGCGACATCGTAAGGTGGGAAGAGGCCCGACTCAGGGCGATCGAGGCAGTGGTGGCTGTGGAGTTCAGCCGCCAGCGGCACAGTGCGATGACGACCGACCTCTACTCCTGGGTACAGCACTATCCCTACCACGAAGGCCTGCACTGCTCTCTCGCCGAGGCGCTGCACGCGGGATCACGGACAGCCGAGGCGGTGCACGTGCTGCACCAACTCAAGCTCCGGTTGGCGCGCGAACTCGGCATCAATGCCGGAACCGGCGTGCACGATCTCCACCGCCGGCTCCTCGGCGCCGACGTGGCCGAGGCGGATGAGTCTGCTCAACTGAAACGCCAAGCCGCGGAGGCCATTCACCGTGCGCTGACCGAGACGACGCAGGCTCTCAAAGTACTCAGCAACGCCATCGCGAGCTACTGAGTCGGCGTGCTCCATCAGGTGATCCGGCTGCCCTGCAACGGTCAGGACCGGGACAGCCCTCGTGCGCGGTCCCGCTGGGCGTACGGCCCACCTTCGTGCAGCCGCAAGGTGGCCAGCATCTCGCCAAGGGCAGGCGCGGCGACCGCTACCACGTTCCGCACCCCTGACCAGGCCATGGTCCAGTCCTCTCCGGTCCATTCAGGTCGCGGCTCAACCTAAAGGCACGGGCACCTCCTGATCATCGTTCGGCCTACCGGATCCCACGCACGCGGGACACGGCGATGATGAGGTGGTGGCGCGGCCCCAGATAGTCGGCTCAGTCACCGCGCCACTCGTTCCGCTGAGCGGCGCCGTTCCGAAAGGTCGTGCACATGAAGGACAGATCGACGGTTGGACTGAAACTGGCTCGGCTGGCCGCCGCGGCGGCCATGCTGACCACCGCCCTCGTGGGCGTCGGAGCCGGGCCCGCGGTCGCTGCCCCGGACAGCGCGCAGAAGCCCACTGCGACCGCTGCGGTCGACGATGGCTTCACCAAGCGCACGCTCAGGAATCCAGAGGTGGTCAGCGCCCTCGCCGATCCCGATCAAGCAATCTTCATCAGCGCCGGCACCCTGGCGACCTACGGCTGTCGTTCCCTGTGTGACTACAAGGATCCAGCCAGTTTTCGAGTCTTCTACGACGACTGCTCGAACTGCTACTACAAGTGCGCGGACGACGCAGTAGACAAGTTGAAGCATCAGGATCCGGTCATCTCCATCATGATCCGGTACAGCCCTCGCTGCAGGACTGCGTGGGCCAAGAGCAACTACTCTGCGAACTCGTACATCAAGGCGGACAGTCGATACCTGAGCGGCAGCCACCGTACGACCGTCACCGAATACGTGGGCAACTACACCGTGATGCTGGACGACGCCGACCTTCAGGCGCGCGCCTGCGTCCAACCGAGCGGGCCGTACGACCTCTACTGCACCGGCTGGTACTGATCTGTCGATCTGCCCCGGTCAGGCAAGAAAGGAACCGTCCGTGCGAAAACTGCTCAACGCCCTTGGTGCTGCCCTAGCTCTGGGGCTGGCCCTGGGCCTGACCCCCACACCTGCCAACGCCGCCGCTCCAGCGATGCCGAGCGATACAGCGGGTCAGCTGACGATGGCCGAAATGATCACCGAAGACAGCACCTTCATCGATGCGGCCACTCTGGCTGCCATCGGGTGTGGGCAGGTGTGCGACTACAAGAATCCGGCTTCTTACCGCATCTATTACAACAGCTGCACGACCTGCTACTACTATTGCGCCGACGATGCGATAACGCCAAGCCCGCTCGCCAACTACGACAAAAGAACCTCTTCGGCGTCAATCGAGTTGCGATACAGTCCGCGGTGCCGTACCGCATGGGCCCGCACCACGTGGGGCGCTTCCTACTTCTACGTCGAAAGCCGTTATCTGAGCGGCAGCCATCGAGCGACCGCCGGTTTCACCAAGGAAGACTACGGGACCAACTACACCGCAATGCTCAACGACGCCGATCTTCAAGCTCGCGCCTGCATGCCCAACCATGGGCCAGTCACTGGAACCCTCTGCACCTCCTGGTACTGAGCAGCGGTTGCACGAGCATCCACGGTGACCACAGCGACCAGCCCGTGACTATCGGTCGCTCTTCGGGAGTCGGTGACTGGACAGGTCATCCGGCATGACCGAATCCGTAGGGATCTAAATCGCCGAAGGCCGCCGGACAATTGTCCGGCGGCCTTCGGCGATGAGGAACTCAGTCCCGTATACGAGGTGTGCTGGTCGGTAGGAGTCCGCCTCCGCCGCCCGGCCGCGGTTCGGTCGGGTTGGTGGGAGCGGTGGGGGCGGTCGGGCCGCCCGGAGGATTGCCACCGCCGTTGTTGCCACCGCCGTTGTTGCCACCGCCCGGCGGGCAGAACAGCTCGAGTGGACCGCAGTTCGGCGGGCCCGACGGGGGCGGCGGGGGCGGCGGCTCTTCGCCGTTGCCAGCCTTGTCGTCACCGATGCCGGTGACACTCGGCAGCTCCGACTTCTTTTCGCCCTTCAGGGCGTCATCCATGTATCGCTTCCAGAGTTCGGCCGGGAAGCCGCTACCGCCGATGTCCTTCTTGTTCTTGTCAACGATGGTCGGCTTCCTACTGTCGCGACTGCCGACCCAGACCGCAGTGGCGAGATTGTCGTCGTAGCCGACCATCCAGGCGTGCGCGTTACGAGGCGTGCCGGCATGCTCCCAAGTGCCGGTCTTGCCGGCGGCGTCCCTGCCGTCCAGTCCGGCGTTGTTCTTCTCCGGGATCTCCTTCAGCACCGCGGTCACCTCCTCGGCGACCTCCTTCTTGATGCGCTGCTGCGGGTTGAGCTTCGCGCCGGTGCCCGGCACCTTCATCCACTTACCGGTGGCCTTGTTCTGCTTTTCCACCTTGCTGACGAAGTACGCCTTGTTGTACTTGCCGTCATTGGCCAACGTGGCGAGCCCGTTCGCATGGTCGAGAACGGTGACCGGGTACTTGCCGAAACCCGTCCAGTTGTCGAACTTCGAGGGAGCGATCTTCTCGGCCGGCGTCTTGACCAGGTCGTACTCCTGGCGAGGATCGACGGTCCACATGGTGGTCACGCCGGCCCGCTTCGCCATGTCGACAACCTTGGCGGCGCCGATCTTGTCGGTCACCCAGTAGAAGGGCACGTTGTACGAGCGGACGGTCGACTCGTGGAGCGTGCAGGACTTTCCGCAGACGCCCGCGCCACGGTTGGCATTACCGATCTCCGTGTCGGAGCCCTTCGGCTTGAACGGGGTGGCGTCCCAGAGCGACTTGACTGAGATCCCGGCGTCGATCGCCGCCGCCAGGGTGTAGACCTTGAAGGAGGAGCCCGGCGGGTGGCCACCGACGATGTCACCGTTCGAGTCGACGTTCTTGCCCGCGTAGTCGAAGTCGGCGCCGCTGTCACCGCCGTAGTAGGCGAGCACCTTGCCGGACCTCGGCTCGATGGAGACCACCGCCGCCATCAGGTTCTTCGGCTGCCCATAGAGCACCGACCCCTTCCGGTCGGGCTGGGCCGCCTTCTCCAGCGCCGTCTGCATCTTGGCGTTGATCGTGGTCGTGATCTTGTAACCGCCGGTCCGCAGCTCGTCGACGCAGGTCGGCTTGCCCGGCGCGCCCGAGTCGGAGCAGAGGCCCCACTTCTCCATCTCCTGGCGGACGTAGTTGACGACGTTGCCCCGAGGGCTCGCCACACCGAACCCGTTGCCGTTCTTCGCCGGCGCCGGCACCTCCGGGTACGCGGTGGGCCGCTCCGCAGCGTTCAGCCAGCCCTCCTCGACCATGCCGCCGATCACGTACTCCCACCGCTCCTTGGCCTGAACGGGGTTGACGGCGGGGTCGTAGCCCTTGTGGGTCGTGCTGGGCACGGGCTGCTTGATCAGCGAGGCGAGCACCGCGCCCTCGGCGACCGTGAGCTTGATCGCCGGCTTGCGGAAGTAGGTCTGCGCGGCAGCCTCGATGCCGTACGCGCCGCGCCCGAAGTAGATCACGTTGAGGTAATGCTGCATGATCTGCGGCTTGGTGTACTTCTCGTTCAGCTTGGAGGCGAAGATCGCCTCCTTGACCTTCCGGGCGTAGGTGTCGTCCTTCAGGTTCTCGATCGCGTTGCGGGCGTACTGCTGGGTGATCGTCGAGGCGCCCTGCTTGTCGCCGCCACTGACGTTGTTCCAGGCCGCCCGCGCGATGCCCTTGTAGTCCACGCCCGAGTGCTTGTAGAAGTTGCGGTCCTCGGCCGCCGCCACGGCGTGCTGGACGTGCTCAGGGATCTGATCGATCGTGACGAAGGTGCGGTTCTCGTTGCCCAGCCGGGCCACCAGGGTCTTGCCATCGCTGGCGTAGACCGAGGTGGAGAGTGGCAGCGGGACCTCCTCCGGGAGGACGACGTTGGTCGAGTAGTAGGTGAAGCCGACCACGCCGAGCCCGGCGAGCATGATGAAGACGGCGAAGCTGGCGATCACCAGGTTCACCCGCTTGCGCTTCTTCGCCCGCGCCGCGCCGGCCGGGTCGCCCGCTCCCCGCGCGCGTCGGCCGGGGCCGGTCGGCCCGCCGGGCCCACCCGGTCCACCCGAGGCCGGCGAGACGCTCGCCCGCGCCGTGGCCCGGCCGCTCACGCCACCGACGGCCGCCGACCCGACACTGGCCCGTCCGGCCGAGGCGGCGCCCACGGCAGCCGTACCGACCGTGGCGCGACCGGCCGACCCGCTGGCGGCCGGGGAGACCGGCACCGACGCGCGACCCGCGCCGGCTGCCCGGCCGGCGGCCGGTGCCGGCGAGACGGGCACGGAGGCCCGGCCCGGCCCCGCCCGCCCCACGGAGGCGGAACCCACCGAGGCCGAACCGGCGGCGGAGCCGCCTCGCGGCGGGACGGCCGCCGAGGCCGAACCGGAGGCCGGAGCGCCACGCTGCGGCACGGACGCCGAGCCGCCGACCGAGGCCCGCCCGGCACCGGCGGCCCGGGGCGCTACCGAAGCGCGGCCCGCGGGTGCCGTACCCTCCTGTGCAGCCGACCAGCCGCCCCCGCGGGCGTCACCGCCGGGGTCGCCGTGCTGGCCCGGAATCTGGGCCCGCCCGCGCGGGGAACTGGAATCGCCGTACGAGTTCATTCCTCACACCCTGCCGTCGCGGTGGGACGCGGCTGCGCCGCCACCGGTTTGCCGTGAGATGGGACACCCGTCGAGGGCGGCACGTACGTGCCGGTCGACCGGTGCCACTTGCGAATCAATCGGGCCAATCAGACCAACGATCCGTCGGTCTCCCCGGGCGTGCGTACGGCCGGGGTCGGCCGATCGAGCGAAGATCACCGTTGCGCCTCTCGCCTCCGTCGACCACCCGCACCGTTGCCTGTGGCGGCCACGCCGCCCACCGCGTCCTGATCCGGCCCGCCCTCCGGGCTGCCGGTCAGCCCGTCCCGGCCGAGCAGGTACTGCTCGACGAGATGGTTCCAGTCACAGCCGAGACACACCTCCACCACGAAGACCTGGAACTCACGCACCGTCATCGCCAGCATCGGCAACTCGGCCAGTGTCCGGGCCTGCCCGGCGGACTGCTTGAGTTCGTCGCCGTAAATGTAGTGGACGTGGGTCAGGTTCTCGCTCCGGCAGATCGGACACCGCTCGTCGGTCGGCTCACCGTGGAAGCGGGCGGCGTTCTTCAGGTAGGGCGAGGCGTCGCAGACGTCGTACGTGCCCACCCTGCCCGCGAGGAGTTCACGCAGCACCGCTCGCTTCCGGAGCGAGTAGTCGACCACCTGGCGCTGCGTACGCATGCGGAGAAGGGTACGCGGTCTCGCCGGACGGGGCGACCACGGTGACGATGCGTGACCACGGAACCGCGGAAACGAGGGTTTGCCCTGATCACGGCGATCCGCTAGCGTGCGATGTATCGGTCCGATACATCGCGGCGGTTACCGCTCCGCGTAGAGGGTACAGAGAGGATGGCCCGTGCTCGAGCTCGCCATCCTCGGCCTCCTGCAGGAGTCTCCGATGCACGGCTATGAGCTGCGCAAGGAGCTGACCGCCAAGCTCGGTGCGATCAGGGCGGCGATCAGCTACGGCTCGCTCTACCCGACCCTGCGCCGCCTCCAGGCGGCGGGGTGGATCGCCGAGGCCGCCGACGCACCCGCCACCACCGAGGAGGTTCCCGCGCTGACCAGCCGGCGAGGCCGGGTGGTCTACGAAATCACCGCGGAGGGCAAGGAACGCTTCGCCCAGTTGATCGCACAGACCGGGCCGGAGACGTACGACGACACGGGCTTCGGCGTGCACTTCGCGTTCTTCGCCCGGACCGACCAGGCGACCCGACTCCGCATCCTCGAGGGTCGCCGGAGGAAGATCGAGGAACGCCGCGAGGGACTTCGCGACGTGCTCGGCCGGGCAGCCGAACGCCTCGACGCCTACACCCTGGAACTGCAGCGCCACGGCTTGGACGCCTGTGAGCGCGAGGTCCGCTGGCTGGAGGAGCTCATCGCCAACGAGCGCTCCGGCCGTGCCCCGACCATCCCGTCAACCGGGACGGCCGGCGGTCGACGAGAAGACAACAGCCCGCCTCCGCCTGGAGAGTCCAGGAATGAGCGGCCGTGATGAAGAAGAAGGAGGCAGACGCTATGGGCTCCGTCCGCGTCGCCATCGTCGGTGTGGGTAACTGCGCCTCGTCCCTCGTGCAGGGCGTGGAGTACTACCGCAACGCCGACCCGAACGACCGCGTCCCGGGTCTCATGCACGTCACCTTCGGCGACTACCACGTCTCGGACGTGCAGTTCGTCGCGGCGTTCGACGTGGACGCCAAGAAGGTGGGCATGGACCTCGCCGAGGCGATCGTCGCCAGCGAGAACAACACCATCAAGCTCTGCGACGTGCCGCCGACCGGCGTCACCGTCCAGCGCGGTCCGACCTTCGACGGTCTGGGCCAGTACTACCGCGAGATCGTCGAGGAGTCCGACGCCAAGCCGGTCGACGTCGCCCAGGCGCTGCGCGACGCGCAGGTCGACGTCGTGGTCTCGTACCTGCCGGTCGGCTCCGAGCAGGCCGACAAGTTCTACGCCCAGGCCGCGATCGACGCCGGCTGCGCGTTCGTCAACGCGCTTCCGGTCTTCATCGCCTCCGACCCGGAGTGGGCCAAGAAGTTCGAGGACGCGGGCCTGCCGATCGTCGGTGACGACATCAAGAGCCAGGTCGGCGCCACCATCGTGCACCGCGCGCTGGCGAAGCTGTTCGAGGACCGGGGCGTCGAGCTGCTGCGCACGTACCAGCTCAACTTCGGCGGCAACATGGACTTCATGAACATGCTGGAGCGCAACCGCCTGGTCTCGAAGAAGATCTCGAAGACCCAGTCGGTCACCTCCCAGATCCCGCACGAGATGAGCAAGAGCGACGTGCACATCGGCCCGTCGGACCACGTTCCGTGGCTGGACGACCGCAAGTGGGCGTACATCCGCCTGGAGGGTCGCTCGTTCGGCGACACCCCGCTCAACGCCGAGCTCAAGCTCGAGGTGTGGGACTCGCCGAACTCGGCCGGCGTCATCATCGACGCCGTCCGCGCCGCGAAGATCGCGCTGGACCGGAAGATCGGCGGCCCGATCCTGTCGGCCTCGTCGTACTTCATGAAGTCCCCGCCGGTGCAGTACGCCGACCACGACGCGCACGCCGCCGTGGAGGCGTTCATCGCCGGTGACGCCGAGCGCTGACGCGCCGACAGCAGCACCGCCGAGGGCCGGGTCCGTGGACCCGGCCCTCGCCGCGTCCACCCTGCCCGGCCGTACGCGCAGGGGCCCGTCTCACGCCGCGTCAGGACCAGGCGCGCCGCAGGGCCACCCCCGCCTCCAGTTCCAGCAGCGTCACCTTGCGGTCCAGGCCGCCGCCGAAGCCGACCAGCTTGCCGCCCGCGCCGACGATCCGGTGACACGGCACGAGCACGGGGATCGGGTTGCGGTTGCAGGCCACCCCGACCGCGCGGGCCGCGCCCTGGTCGCCCAGCCGCCGGGCCACCTCGCCGTAGGTGAGCGTCTCCCCGTACGGGATGAGGGTCATCTCGCGCCAGACGCCCCGCTCGAAGTCGGAGCCGCCCGGCGCCGCCAGCGGCACGGTGAAGGCGGTCAGCTCGCCGGCGAAGTACGCCCGCAGCTCCGCCAGCGCCTGCCGGGCCGCCTCGTCGTACGGCTCCTCGGCCGCTGCGGGGGCCCGGCCGAAGTGGGCCCGGCACACGTGGAACCCGTCGGTGGCGACGGAGAACTCGCCGATCGGGGAGTCGAGCACGGTCCAGCGCATCCCGCCATTGTCCCCCGCGCCCCGACCTGGTCTCCCGCCCGAGCCGCCGACGCCCCGCCCGACGTTTGCGGGCCACCGATACCGTGCAGGTCGTGGCCACGGGGACGCTGATCTTCCTCATCATCGGCGGCGCGGGCGTCGCGGTCCTGGCGCTCGCCCTGCTCGGCGGCGAGCTGCTCCACTTCGGCAACCCGGACTTCGACGGTCCGGTGTCGGTGGAGGCGGTCGCCGGGTTCACCGGAGCGCTCGGCTTCGGCGCCGCGATCGTCAACGAGCTGGTCGGTGGGCGTACGCCCGGGATGATCGCCGTGGCCCTGGCCGGCGGAGTCGTCGCGGCCGTGCCCACCGCCTGGGCCGCGGCCCGGCTGAGCCGGGCGGCCCGCGACATGCGCACCGATCCCACCCCCACCCGCCACCACCTGGTCGGCGCGCTCGGCCTGGTGGTCACCCCCGTGCCCGTCGACGGCTACGGCGAGGTCCGGGTCCGGGTGGCCGGCCAGCCGGTCAAGCTCAACGCCCGCGCCGACCGACCGATCCCGGTCGGCGCCCAGATCTTCGTGGTCGAGGCGCTGAGCGAGACCAGCGTGCACGTCGAGACCTACTGAACCCCCTCATAGAAAACAGGACGGTCACATGCCCCTTCTCATCGCCATCGGCGGCGCGGTCCTCCTCGTCCTCGTGCTCGTGCTCTTCGTGCTCTCCCGCATCAAGGTGGCCGGGCCGAACGAGGCGTTCATCGTCACCGGCCGCAAGGGCCGCACCACCCAGACCGCCGACGGCGGCCGGTCGACCGACAACTCCGGGCAGAAGGTCGTGCTCGGCGCGTCCGTCTTCGTCCTGCCCGTGGTGCAGAAGCTCCAGTCGCTCGACCTGTCCAGCCGGCGGATCGACGTCGGCATCAAGGGCGCCGTCAGCAAGCAGGGCATCCGCGCCGACCTGCACGGCGTCGCGATCGTCAAGGTCGGCGGCACCGAGGACGCCATCCGCGCCGCCGCGCAGCGCTTCCTGCACCAGCAGGACGAGATCGAGGACTTCACCCGGGAGGTGCTGGCCGGCGCGCTGCGTTCGATCGTCGGCCGGCTCACCGTCGAGGAGGTCATCCGGGACCGGGCGGCGTTCGCCAGCGCGGTCGCCGAGGAGGCCGAGCACTCGATGACCAACCAGGGCCTGGTGCTGGACACCTTCCAGCTCCAGGACATCCTGGCCGAGGGCTCCTACCTCCAGGACCTGGGCCGGCCGGAGGCCGCCCGGGTGCTCAAGGACGCCGCCATCGCCGAGGCGCGGGCCCGCCAGCAGGCCGAGCAGGAGCGGCTGCTCGCCGAGGAGGCCATCGCCGAGGCCAACCGGAACCTGTCGCTGAAGCAGGCCGCCATCCAGGCGGAGATCGACGCGGCCAAGGCGAAGTCCGCCGCCGCCGGGCCGCTGGCCCAGGCCGAGCGGGACCAGGCGATCCTCTCCGAGCAGCAGAAGGTCGCCGAGCGCAACGCCGAGCTCAAGCAGCGCCAGCTCGACACCGAGGTGCGCAAGCCGGCCGACGCCGCCCGATACAAGGTGGAGCAGGAGGCCGAGGCGTCCCGCAACGCGGCCGTGCTGAACGCCGACGCGCAGCGCCAGGCCGTCATCGCCGCCGCCCAGGCCGCCGCCGAGCAGGCCCGGCTCACCGGTGAGGGCGAGCGGGCCCGCCGGGCCGCGCTGGCCGAGGCAAACGCGATCGAGGGCGCCAAGGAGGGTGAGGCCGAGCAGCGCCGCCGCTCCGCCATCGCCGAGGCGGTCGAGCGGGAGGGTGCGGCCGAGGCCGCCGCCATCCTGGCCAAGGGCCAGGCCGAGGCCGACGCGATGGCCCGCAAGGCCGAGGCCTTCGCGGCGTACGGCGAGGCCGCCGTGCTGGACCTGCTGGTCAAGGTGCTGCCGCAGGTGGTCGAGGCGGCCAGCGCCCCGATCGGCGCGATCGACAAGATGACCGTCATCTCCACCGACGGCGCCTCGTCCCTGACGAAGTCGGTGGCGGGCAACGTCGCCCAGGGGCTCCAGCTCGGCAGCGACCTGACCGGCATCGACCTGGCCGGCCTGCTGGGGAAGCTCGGCTCGGCGGCGGCGACCACCGGCAACGGCAAGCCGCCGGTCGACGGCTCGGCCGTCGAGACCCGCTGACGCCAGCCGCACAGCGGTCGGGCCGCTGAGCGCGACAGGGCGCCGTCCCCGGCAGGGGGCGGCGCCCTTCTCGTGCCGGAGCCGGGCCGCGCCGCTGCTGTCGGTGCCGGTGGTCGCCCTGGCCGTCGGCCCTGTCCCGCGGAACGCGGCGGACTAGCCGACGATGCCCTCGTCGCGGGCCCAGCGCAGCAGCTCCGCCTCGGCCTCGTCGCGGTCCAACGGGCCGCGCTCCAGGCGCAGCTCCTTGAGGTGCTTCCAGGCCTGCCCGACAACCGGCCCCGGCGGTACGCCCAGCAGCTCCATGATGGCGTTGCCGTCCAGGTCTGGCCGGACCCGCGCCAGGTCCTCCTCGGCGGCGATCCGGGCGATCCGCTCCTCCAGCGCGTCGTAGTCGGCGGCGAGCTGGGCCGCCTTGCGCCGGTTGCGGGTCGTGCAGTCCGACCGGGTCAGCTTGTGCAGGCGCGGCAGCAGGTCACCGGCGTCGGCGACGTAGCGGCGCACCGCCGAGTCGGTCCACTCGCCCCGCCCGTAGCCGTAGAAGCGCAGGTGCAGCGCCACCAGCGCGGTGACCTTGGCAGTGATCTCCTTCGGGTAGCGCAGCGCCTTCATCCGGGCCTTGGTGAGCCGGGCGCCCACCACCTCGTGGTGGTGGAAGCTGACCCGGCCGTCCTGGCCCACCGCCTTCGTCGCCGGCTTCCCGACGTCGTGCATCAGCGCGGCCATCCGCAGGACGAAGTCCGGCCCCTCGGTCTCGTACGAGACGGCGTTGCTCACCACGGTGAGGGTGTGCTCGTAGACGTCCTTGTGCTGGGCGTGCTCGTCGATCTCCAGCTTCAGCCCGGTCAGCTCCGGCAGGAAACGCTCGGCAAGCCCGGTGTCGACCAGCAGCCGCAGCCCGGTGAGCGGGTCCGCGCCGCAGAGCAGCTTGGTGAACTCGTCGCGGATCCGCTCGGCCGTGATCCGGTCCAGGTCGCCGGCCATCCGGGCCATCGCCGCGTATGCGTCGGGGTGCACCGCGAAGCGCAGCTGGGCGGCGAAGCGGGCCGCGCGCAGCATCCGCAGCGGGTCGTCGCCGAAGGACTCCGCCGGGGTGCCCGGGGTGCGGATCACCTTGGCGGCCAGGTCGTCCAGCCCGCCGTGCGGGTCGGTGAACCGGTGCTCGGGCAGGCTGACCGCCATCGCGTTGATGGTGAAGTCGCGCCGCCGCAGGTCCTCGGCGAGGTCGGTGCCGTACTCGACGACCGGGTTGCGGCTGACCTGGTCGTACGACTCGGCGCGGAAGGTGGTGATCTCCAGCCGCAGCCCGTCGCGCTGGCACCCGATGGTGCCGAACTCCCGGCCGGTCTCCCAGATCGACTCGGCCCAGCCGCGTACGACGCGCAGGGTCTCGTCGGGGTGCGCGTCGGTGCAGAAGTCGAGGTCGTCGCCGAGGCGGCCGAGCAGGGCGTCGCGTACCGAACCGCCCACCAGGTGCAGCTCGTGGCCGGCCCGCGCGAACCGGCGGCCCAACTCGTCGGCGACCGGGGAGACCCGGAGGAGTTCGGCGACGGCGTTGCGCTGCGCGGCGGTGAGTTCGCGGCGGTCGGCGGCGTGGGGAGCGGAGGCGTCGGACATGGGAGCGCCAGCCTATCGGTCCCGGCGGGGATGTGGTCCGCCGGGCGCGGGTAACGGGTGGCCGTTGACTATCGTCTGTGACGTGCGGGCCGGGCCCCGGCTGCGACGTACCTCTCTGCCTTGGAGGCGACAAGATGAGCGGCGGTCTCTACCGCAGCGCGAATGCCGCCCAGGGCGGCGCCGCGCCCGGCCGGCCGTCGGACGGCGCCACGTTCATCTCCGCCGAGCCGCTCAACCAGCCGGCCCTGGAGTCGACCGCGCCGCCGCAGGAGCAGGTGGCCGAGGCCAGCGCCGCGACCAACAGCGCGGTGATGGCGATCGGCAGCCTCGTCAGCCGGGGTACGGGCTTCCTGCGCAACCTGGTGATCGCGGCGGCGCTCGGCGGCGCGCTGGTCGGTGACGCGTACACGACCGCGCAGATCCTGCCCGGGATGGTCTACGAGTTCCTGCTCGGCGGAGTGCTCACCAGCGTGCTGATCCCGGTGCTGGTGCGGCGGCGCAAGTCCGACGCGGACGGCGGCCAGGCGTACGCCCAGCGGCTGCTCACCCTCGCGGTGCTGGCGCTCGGCGTGGCCGCGGTGTTGGCGGTGCTGGCGGCATCGTGGCTGACCTGGCTCTACGGCAGCGGCGAGTCGCCCGACGGTTACTCGGATCTGGTCACGGCGCTGGCCCGCCTGATGCTGCCGATGATCTTCTTCTCGGGCCTCAGCGCGCTGATCAGCGCGGTGCTCAACACCCGGGGCCACTTCGCCGCCCCGATGTGGGCGCCGATCCTGAACAACCTGGTCGTAATCGCCACCGCCGGCCTCTACATCGCGATCTTCGGCGCGAAGATCATCAAGCCGGACGAGATGACGACCGGGCGGATCCTGCTGATCGGCGGCGGCACCCTGCTCGGCGTGGCCGTCCAGGCCGCCGGCCTGCTGCCGGCGCTGCGCAAGGTGGGCTTCCGCTGGAAGCTGCGCTTCGACTTCCGCGAGCTGGGCCTGCGCGAGCTGGGCCGGCTCGGAGCCTGGATGTTCTGCTACGTCGCGGTCAGCCAGATCGGCCTGATCGTGCTGTTCAACCTGCTGAACCGGGCCGGCCGGGAGAGCGCCGCCGGCCCGCTGATCTACAACAATGTCTTCCTGCTGCTGATGACGGCGCACGGCATCATCGCCGTCTCGATCATCACCGCGCTGATGCCCCGGATGAGCGCCGCCGCCGCCGACGGCCGGTACGCCGACGTGGCCGCCGACCTGTCCCGGGGCACCCGGACGGTCACCGCGGTGCTCGCGCCGATCGCCGTCTGCTACGCGGTCCTCGCCACCCCGATCGCGTTCACCCTGTTCCGGCACGGCGCCTTCACCGCGAACAACGCCGCCGCCACCTCAGTGGTGCTGCTCGCCGCCGCGCTCGCCCTGGTGCCGTTCGCGGTGAGTCAGCTGTTCACCTTCGCCTTCTACGCGCTGCCGGACACCCGCACCCCGGCGCTGATCAACATTCCGGTGGTGGCGCTGCGCATCGGGGTGCAGGTCGTGCTCTACGTGGCCTTCTCGGCGAGCTTCGTGGGTGCCGGCATGATGATCGGCAACGCCGTCTCCTACCTGGCTGCCGCCGTCGCCTCGGCCTGGCTGCTGCGCCCCCGGGTGGGCCGGATCGGCCTCGGCGAGATCATGCGGACCGGCGGCCGGGTCCTGGTCGCGGCGCTCGGCTCGGCGGTGGTCGGCCTGATCGTGGTCAAGTTGCTGCCCGGCGACGACACGCCGAGCCGCCTGGAGGCCATCGTGCAGCTGGTGGTCGGCGGCGCGGTGATCGGCGGGACGTACCTCGGGCTGGCGACGGTCCTGCGGATCGGCGAGATCACCGAGGTCGTGGGCATGGTCCGGCGCCGGTTGGGCCGCTGACCGATCCCCGACTCCCCGGCCGGCGGCCGTCCTGCGGGCGGACTCCACTCTGTGTGAACGAGGATCACCAGCCTGGGGATGCGCCTGTGGATAACTCCGCGATTCACCGCTCAGCCACCGGATCGGCCTGTGGATAACCAACCGTACGGATGAGCATGACGGGCCGGTCGGGGGGAACCCGGCGGCGTCGGCGCGATCGCCGCACCGGCCGGCCCCCTCTCTGCGGGTGCTTGCGGTCAACCTCTAGATTGGCCAGTACATGTGCCAGCAACGTGGCCGACAACGGGCGCAACCGGACAAGCCGGTCGCCTGCCGGCAGCTCAGCCCGGGAGCGGCGCGAAGATGACATGTCGGGGAGACGGCCAACCCGGGTAAGGTCGCTCTCGACGGGTACGGCAGGCGCCGACGCTCCGCGTCGACACCGGTCGACCGGTTCCTTCGAAGGCAGAGCGGGAAGCCACATGCCCAGCAGCGCGGGTCCATCGATCGACACGATCACCGAGGGAGGACGGGTGACCCAGGTCGGCGAAGGTCAGGAGGCGGAGGAGAGCGCTCCTCAGGTCATGACCTTCGGTGCTCCCACGGCCGGTGAGATCCTCGCCGAGCGTTACGAGTTGGTCGAGCACATCAACAACGACAGCGCGGGTCGGCTGGTCTGGCGCGGGGTCGACGTCATCCTGCGCCGTCCCGTCGCGGTCGTGCTGCGCTACCCGGGTGGCGACTCGGCCACCGAGATGCTCCAGGGCGCCGTCGCGGCCAGCCGCGTCATCCACCCCAACCTGGTCGGCGTCTACGACGCGATCGACGAGGCCGAGCGGGCGTACGTGGTGCGGGAGTGGGTCGACGGGCAGTCGCTGCGCGAGCTGGTCGTCGACGGCCCGCTGGACCCGGCGCGCGCCACCACCATCGGCAACGCGGTCGCCAGCGCCCTCGCCGCCGTGCACGCCACCGGCATGGTGCACGGCAACGTCCACCCCGGCACGGTGATGATCAGCGACGACGGCCGGGTGGTGCTGGCCGACGCGCGCACCGACGGCGCCGACAGCCAGCAGAGCGACGTCCGGGCGATCGGCGGGGTCCTCTACTTCGCCCTGACCGGGCACTGGCCGCACGTGGAGGCCCCGCTGCGGGGCGCCACCGCCGGCCACGGCCGGGCCGCCATCCCCGACGCCGTACGCGACGCGGGGGGTGCGCTCGCCGCGCCCCGGCAGGTCCGGGCGGGCGTACCGGCGTACCTCGATGACCTCACCATGGACCTGCTCGACGCCGAGATCGAGCCGTCCTCGTCGGACGTGCTCGCGGCCGAGCTGGCCCGGCTGGACGTGCCGGCCGACGAGCAGTTCCTCGACAACGCCGGCCCGCTGCGCTTCACCGCCGACACCGGCGAGGAGCCGTCGCCGCTGGCCGCCGCCGGCGGGCGCAAGGTCGCGATCGGCATCGCCGGCCTGCTGGCGGTCGCCCTCGTCGGCCTGCTGATCGGCATCACCACCCTGCGCGGTGGTGACGACGACCCCCAGACGAACCCGGTCGCCGCGCCCTCGTCGAGCGCGCCCGGTGGCGACGCGACCCCGGCCGCCGTCACGGCGGGGCCGCTGAAGATCAGCGCCGCCCGGATCATCGACCCGGACAGCAAGTCCCGGGACGAGCTCGAGGGAGCCGACAAGGTCTTCGACAACGACGAGGACAAGGGCTGGGAGACCGACACCTACAACCGGTCCAACTTCGGCAACCTGAAGAAGGGCATGGGGGTCTGGATCGACCTCGGCGACCAGCGCACCGTCAAGTCGGTGCAGGTCGTGCTCTCCGCCCGGGGCGCCTCCGCCCAGCTCCTCGCGGGTACGAACGACCAGCCCTCGACCTCGGCGGGGGACGACGCGCTCGTCACCGAATACAAGAAGACCGCGATCGGCCAGCCGTTCGAGGAGCACGAAGGCACCAAGATGACCTTCAACGGCTTCAACGCCGACCAGAAGTACCGCTACCTGCTGTTCTGGATCACCGAGCTGCCGTCGAGCGACGGCGGCTACAAGCTCGGCGTCCAGGAGATCACGGTCCAGGGATCGTGAGCCGGTCCCCGCGCTCCGGGCACCGCATCCGCCGGACGTGGTGATGGGCGTGCCCGGGGAACGAGCGACCGGTGGACCGGTGGGTCCACCGGTCTCGTCGTCGGCGCCGCCGGCCGGGGCTGCGGACCTCGACCTCCTGCACGCCCACGTGGCCGGCGACCCGCACGCCTTCGCCGAGCTCTTCCACCGGCACCGCGACCGGCTCTGGGCGGTGGCCCTGCGTACGCTCGGCGACCGTGAGGAGGCCGCCGACGCACTCCAGGACGCCCTGCTGTCCGCCCACCGGGCCGCCGGCCGGTTCCGGGGCGACTCGGCGGTCACCACCTGGCTGCACCGGATCGTGGTGAACGCCTGTCTGGACCGGATCCGCCGCCGCCAGGCGCACCCCACGGTGCCGCTGCCGGACGGGGTTCGCGACACCGACTCCGGCACCGGGGGCGTCGAGCCGGCGGCACCCGTACAGGACCACGACACGGCGCTCGTGGTCCGGCAGGCGCTCGCCGAGCTGCCGGCCGAGCAGCGGGCGGCGCTGATCCTGGTCGACGTGCAGGGCTACCCCGTCGCCGAGGTGGCCCGGATCCTCGGCGTGGCCGAGGGCACGGTCAAGAGCCGGTGCGCCCGGGGACGGGCCCGCCTGGCGACGCAGCTCGGCCACCTGCGCCCCCAGCGGGCCGAGGAGCGGTCCACCCCGCAGCGGGCCGAGCCGGCCCCGACGGCGGGTCCGAACGTGCCGGCCGTCACCCGAGGGAACCCGCGGTCGCCCGAGGGCGTCCGATCGGGGTCGGGACGGTCCCGGCGGGATGCCCACCAGGAGGACGCGTGACGGCCGGGGGGTTCAGGGAGGTCGACCACGACCTGCTCGCCGACTACCTCGGCGGGGCGCTGGACGGTACCCCGGAGGAGGAACTCGTCGCACGCCTGGTCGACGAGGACGCCGACTGGGCGCAGGCGTACGCGCTGCTGGCCCCCGCCGTGGCGGACGTCCGGGCGGGCCTGGCCGCCTGGGGCACCACCGCACCCGAGATGCCGGCCGACGTCGCCGACCGGATCGCCGCCGCGCTGGCCCACGCCACCGCCACCGGCGCCGCGGCCCTCGGGCCGGGCAGCGACTCCGAGCCGGTCCTCGCCGGGCCGGGCCCTTCGGGGTCTGACGACGTCGAACCAGGTCCTTCGGCTGGCGGCGCGGGAGCAGAACACGCCGGGGCGCAGCCGGGGGTCAGGATCGGCGCCGGCGCGGTGCCCACGCAGCCGCTCGGCGGTTCCGGCAGGCGTCCGGCGGGCGTACCCCGCTCTGAACCGGGTCGCGGCGGGGCCACCGGGCCCGGCCGACGGCGACGCCGCTGGGGCCGCCTGGCGGGGCCCGTCGCGCTGGCCGCGGTGTCCATCGCGGCGGTCGGCCTCGGCGTCGACCAGTTCACCAGGGATCAGCAGACCGGCGGTGCCGCGGACACGGCGTTGCCCGGCTCCGCCCACCGCGAGGAGGCAGCCGGCCCGGCCACCGCCACGCCGTTCCGAATCTCCGGCGAGCCGTCGGTACGCAGCGGCACGGACTACACGCCGGAGTCACTGGCCGCCCTCCCGTCGTCGCCGAAGGCACGGCCGTTCACCGGCGGACCGCCCGGGGAACAGCCCGGCGTCCAGGCGGAGGGCGGGCGGCTGCCCAGCTCCGCCCTCGGCCTCGATCGGCTCACCGACCCCGCCGCGCTGGGCGCCTGCATCGGCGCGATCAAGGCCGAGCACGGCAACGGTCCGTTGGTGGTCGACGTGGTCGACTACGCCCGCTTCCAGGGGCGCCCGGCGCTGATCGTGCGCTTCACCGACGCCACGGGGGCGGGCTGGGCCTGGGCCAGCGGCCCGGAATGCGGGGTCCCCGGGTCCGGCTCGGACAGCCGCTACCGCACGCGGGTAGGGTGAATTCGCGGCCACCGGACGTTTGACCGTCCACGTGACCTGACCCACCGGATGACCGGCTCGGGAATCCCCGGTTCGTACGATGACGTTCTGCACATCGAAGTGCCGGCACCGAGGGGCGTCGGCATCGGATCGGCATCGGTGCGCGCCGATGACGAACAACACGAATCGGGAGACGGCAGTGGACGAGGTCCGCAACCTGATCATCATCGGCTCCGGGCCGGCCGGTTACACGGCGGCGGTCTACGCGGCGCGCGCCAACCTCAAACCGCTCATCATCGAGGGCGTGCAGTCCGGCGGTGCGCTGATGACGACCACCGAGGTGGAGAACTTCCCCGGCTTCGCCGACGGCATCCTCGGCCCTGAGCTGATGGACAACATGCGCAAGCAGGCCGAGCGGTTCGGCGCGGAGTTCCTCACCGACGACGTGACGCGGGTCGAGCTGAAGGACACCGGCAGCGTGGGCTCCGACGCCGTCAGCACCGTCTGGGTGGGCCAGACCGCGTACCGGGCCAGGGCGGTCATCCTCGCCACCGGCTCCGCGTGGCGTCCGCTCGGCGTTCCCGGCGAGCAGGAGTACCTGGGCCACGGCGTCTCGTCCTGCGCGACCTGCGACGGCTTCTTCTTCCGCAACCAGCACATCGTGGTCGTCGGTGGCGGTGACTCGGCGATGGAGGAGGCGAGCTTCCTCACCCGGTTCGCCGACTCGGTCACCATCCTCCACCGCCGGGACTCCTTCCGGGCCAGCAAGATCATGGCCGAGCGGGCACTGAGCAACGACAAGATCAAGGTCGAGTGGAACACCGTGGTCGAGGAAATCCTCGGCGACGACGGCAAGGTCTGCGGGGTGCGGGTACGCAACACGCACACCGGCGAGTCCAAGGTCCTCGACGTCACCGGCGTCTTCGTGGCCATCGGCCACGACCCGCGCAGCGAGCTGTTCCAGGGCCAGGTGGAGATGGACGACGAGGGCTACGTGAAGGTCGAGGCGCCCAGCACCCGCACCAGCGTGCCCGGCGTCTTCGCCGCCGGCGACCTGGTGGACCACACCTACCGGCAGGCGATCACCGCCGCCGGCACGGGCTGTGCCGCCGCGCTGGACGCCGAGCGCTTCATCGCCACGCTGCAGGGCTGAACAACCGAAACACATTCCGGAGGAGGGTCATAGTGGGAGCAACGAAGTCGGTCACCGACGCGAGTTTCGCCGTCGACGTGCTGAAGTCCGACAAGCCGGTTCTGGTGGACTTCTGGGCCGAGTGGTGCGGCCCGTGCCGCAAGGTGTCGCCGCTGCTGGAGGAGATCGCCGGCGAGATGGGCGACCAGGTCACCATCGTCAAGCTCAACATCGACGAGAACCCGGAGACCGCCCGCGCCTACCGGGTGATGTCGGTCCCGACCCTGACGGTCTTCAAGAACGGCGAGCCGGTGCAGTCGATCGCCGGCGCCAAGCCGAAGGGCGAGCTCGTCAAGCTCATCGAATCGGCGCTCTGAGCAGCACCGACACGCGTCGACCCCGTACCCGGTCCGCCGGGCACGGGGTCGACGCGTTTTTCCCGACGTGGGGCCCCGGAGCCTTCGGAGCGCATAACCTCAACCCGGGGCCGCCCGGCCAGCAACCGTCCTGCAGAGGGGGTCGTGCGTGCGTCCGATCCGACCCGGTGACCGTGGACCCGCGGTGACGGAGATCCGTACGGTGCTCACCGGCCTCGACCTTCTCACCCCGACGGCGCCGGACGCCGACGAGTTCGACACGCACACCGAACGCGCGGTACGGGCCTTCCAGCAGTCCCGGGGGCTCAGCGTGGACGGCCGCGTCGGCGCCGAGACCTGGCGGGCCCTGGACGCCGCCCGCTGGCGGCTGGGCGCCCGCACGCTCTACCATGCCGTACCGGATCCGCTCACCGGCGAGGACGTCCGCTCGCTCCAGGAACGGCTGCTGGAGATGGGGTACGACGTGGGGCGCGCGGACGCCATCTACGGCGTACGGACCTCCCGGGCGGTCGCCCAGTTCCAGCGGGAGGTCGGGCTGACGCCCGACGGCTCGTGCGGCCCGCACACCATGAACGCGTTGCGCCGGCTCGGCCGCAAGGTCGTCGGCGGGCGCCCGCAGTGGCTGCGCGAGTCCGACGCCATCCGGCAGTCCGGCCCGACGCTGGTGGGGCGGACCGTCGTCATCGACCCCGGGCACGGGGGCACCGACCCCGGCGTGCTGGTGCCGGACGGGTCGCTGCGGTGGACCGAGGCGGATCTCGTGCACGACCTGGCCAGCCGGTTGGAGGGCAGGCTCGCCGCCTCCGGCGTCCGCGTACAGCTCACCCGCGGGCCGGCCCAGGAGGAGTGCCTGCCGGACGTCGACCGCGCGGAGCTGGCCAACTCCCTCGGCGCCGACGTGTTCATCTCGCTGCACGTCGACGGGCATGCCAACCCGGAGGCCGAGGGGGTGGCGACCTACCACTACGGCACCGACAACGGGGTGACCTCGGCGACCGGGGAGCGGCTGGCCGGGCTGGTGCAGCGCGAGATCGTCGCCCGCACCGGGCTGCGCGACTGCCGCACACACGCGAAGGCGTGGGACCTGCTCCGGCTGACCCGGATGCCAGCCGTACGCGTCGAGGTCGGCTACCTCACCTCGCCCGCCGACCGGGGCCGACTGGTCGACCCCCGGTTCCGGGACCGGGTGGCGGAGGCCATCGTCGCCGCCGTGCAGCGGATGTACTTCCCCGTCGAGCGGGACGTCCCCACCGGCTCGATCGACGTGAGCGAGCTGCGGGCGGTGGTGGCCGCCGGCACGGTGGTGGACTGAGCCCGTTGCCGCCTGCCGCCGCCCGGAGTCGCCCGTCGCAGGGTCAGCTGGCGGTGGAGCGGGTGGCCGGGGCCGGGCGGACGGGGCGGAGCAGCGTCTCGGGGCTCATCGAGCCGAGCAGCTTCTCCAGCGCGTACTCGACGTCGGACTTCCAGCTCAGCGCCGTACGCAGCTCCAGCCGCAGCCGCGGGAAGCGCGGGTGCGGGCGGACCGTCTTGAAGCCCACCGAGAGGAAGAAGTCGGCCGGCGCGACGCAGGTGCCGGCCGGGTCGGCCGCGTCGCCGAACTTGGCGTCGCCGAACGCCTCGATCGCCTTGATGCCGCGCTTGGTGAGGTCCCGGGCGACGCCCTGGACCAGCATCCGGCCCAGCCCGCCGCCGGCGAACGCGGGCACCACGTTGGCCGTCATCAGCAGCGCGGCGTCGGCGGAGACCGGGGAGGTGGGGAAGGCCATCGAGCGCGGCACGTAGGCCGGCGGGGCGTAGAGGACGAAGCCGGCCGGCATGCCGTCGACGTAGACGAGCTTGCCGCAGGAACCCCACTCCAGCAGGGTCTGCGAGACCCAGGCCTCCTTCTCCAGCCCCGGATCGCCGGCCGCGCAGGCCCGGTCCGCCGAGACCGGATCAAGCTCCCAGTAGACGCACTGCCGGCACGGACGGGGCAGGTCCTCCAGGGTGTCCAGGGTCAAGCTGACCAGACGTCGCGACATTCGTGCATCCCCACATTAGGCTCGGAGGTGAGACCGGCACGGAACGACAACGCCGCTTTTCCTGCCCCCGACGAGCGATCGTACGCCGCAAACGGACGCGGCGGGAGGGGACGCGCGAATGCCCCTCCCGTCGGGGCGCCCGCCAGGTCCGCGATGTGGACGCCGACCGCCGTCACGGTGGCATCCTGGCAGGCGGCGACTAGGATCGACACCCGGCGTCCCGCGTCGCCATGGTCGTCGGTGTCCCGGGTACGCCGGGGCGGGAGCCACCCGAGCAGCCATCGAGGTGATGTCATGACCGGCACGACGCTCGACGACTACACCGACCGGTACGCCCGCCGCGTGCGGGGCATGACCGCCTCGGAGATCCGCGCGCTCTTCGCGGTGGCCAGTCGCCCGGAGGTGGTCTCGCTCGCTGGCGGCGCCCCCTACATCGCAGCGCTGCCGCTCGACGCGGTCGGCGAAATGCTCGGCCGGCTCGGTGCCGAGCACGGTGCCACCACCCTCCAGTACGGCATCGGGCAGGGCACCCTGGAGTTGCGCGAACGGATCTGCGAGGTGATGGCGCTCTCCGGCATCGACGCCGCGTGCGGCGCTTCCCCGGACGACGTGGTGGTCACCGTGGGCGGTCAGCAGGCCCTCGACCTGGTGGCCCGGCTCTTCCTCGACCCGGGGGACGTGGTGCTCGCCGAGGGCCCCACCTACGTCGGCGCGCTCGGCGTGTTCCAGGCCGCCCAGGCCCAGGTGGCGCACGTGCCCATGGACGACGACGGGCTGATCCCGGAGGCGCTGGAGGCGGCCATCGCCGAGCAGGCGCGCGCCGGCCGGCGGGTCAAGTTCCTCTACACCATCCCGACCTACCAGAACCCGACCGGCGTGACGCTGACCGAGGAGCGGCGGGAGCGGGTGCTCGACGTCTGCGAGCGCGCCGGCCTGCTCGTGGTCGAGGACGACCCGTACGGTCAGCTGGGTTTCGCCGGGGACGCGCCCGCGCCGCTGCGCGCGCGGCGCCGTGACGGGGTCTTCTACCTCAGCACCTTCTCCAAGACCTTCGCTCCCGGCCTGCGGGTCGGCTGGATCCTCGCGCCGCACGCCGTCCGCGACAAGCTGGTCATCGCCAGCGAGGCGCAGATCCTCTGCCCGAGCGGCTACGCGCAGGCCGCCGTCTCCACCTACCTCGGCACCATGCCGTGGCGGGAGCAGCTCAAGGTCTACCGCGAGGTCTACCGGGAACGGCGCGACGCGATGCTCGCCGCGCTGGACGACCTGATGCCCGCCGGCACGACCTGGACGACGCCGGGCGGCGGCCTCTTCGTCTGGGCGACCCTGCCCGACGGCCTCGACTCCAAGGCGATGATGCCCCGGGCCATCGCCGCCCGGGTGGCGTACGTGCCGGGCACCGGCTTCTACGCCGACGGCACCGGCACCGGCAACATGCGGCTCAACTTCTCGTTCCCGTCGCCGGAACGGATCCGCGAAGGCGTACGCCGACTGGCCGGCGTGATGGAGCAGGACATCGCCATGCGGCGGGTCTTCGGCGCGGTCGGCCGCCCCGGGGCGCGACGCGGGCAGGCCGGCTCGGACACGCCGGGACCCGACTTGGCATGATTCCGGCATGGTTCCCACCGCTGCCGAGCGTTCCCTCGTGACCGACCCCGCCGCCACCGCCGACCTGCGGGTGCTGGTGCTCGCCGGCGGGCTCTCCTATGAGCGTGACGTCTCGCTGCGGTCCGGGCGCCGGGTGCTGGACGCGCTTCGGGCCGTCGGCATGGACGCCGAGATGCGGGACGCCGACGTGGCGCTGCTGCCGGCCCTGGACGCCGACCCGCCGGACGCCGTCGTGATCGCCCTGCACGGCGCCACCGGCGAGGACGGGTCGCTGCGCGGCGTGCTGGACCTCTGCGGCATCCCGTACGTGGGGTGCGACGCCCGCGCGTCGCGGCTGGCGTGGGACAAGCCGTCGGCCAAGGCGGTGCTCCGCGAGGCGGGCATCCCGACCCCCGACTGGGTCGCCCTGCCGCACGACCGGTTCTCCGAGTTGGGTGCCGTGGCGGTGCTGGACCGGGTCGTCGAGCGGCTGGGGCTGCCGCTCATGGTGAAACCCACGCAGGGCGGTTCGGGGCTGGGCGCCGCCGTGGTCCGGGACGCCGCGTCCCTGCCGGCCGCGATGGTCGGCTGCTTCGCGTACGACTCGACGGCGCTGGTCGAGCGGTACGTGCCCGGCATGGACGTGGCGGTCTCCGTGGTCGACCTGGGCGACGGGCCGCGCGCTCTGCCAGCGGTGGAGATCGTGCCCCGCAACGGGGTGTACGACTACGCGGCCCGCTACACCGCCGGCCGGACGACCTGGCACACCCCCGCACGGCTGGCGCCGGAGGTGGCCGGCGTGGTCGCCGACGTCGCGCTGGCCGCGCACACCGCACTGGGCCTGCGCGACCTCAGCCGCGTCGACCTGATCGTGGACTCCGCAGGGCAGCCGCACGTGCTGGAGGTCAACGTCTCGCCGGGGATGACCGAGACCTCGTTGCTGCCGCTCGCGGTCCAGGCCGCTGGCCTGGACTTCGGCAGGACGCTCGGAACCCTGGTGGCCCGCGCCGCGACCCGGCGCCCCTGACCGGCCCGTCTCTCTCCGGGGTCTCGTCCGGTCGATCGTGGGCCCACCGGTTGGGCATGTGCGCCGGCTGCCGATCGAGGGTGTTGCGGTGGCCGGTCTCGCCGGACGTCCCGCTCGGAGCCACCGAGCGCCCGTTCGAGGGATCGGCAGGACGGACGAGCCCTAGACGCGCGGCCCTCGGGCTTCCGCGGCGGACGCCTCGTCTCCCGGTTCCTCCGCGGGCGGGACCTCCTCGGCGGACTCGATCACGGAAACCGCCTCGCCCTCCGTCGGCTCGTCCTCGACCGGGGACTGCCCGGTGAAGCTGGAGGGCGCCTGCCACTGGATGCGCGGCGGCTCGGCCAGCGGGCGTCCGCCGAACTCCGCCAGCCAGGCCGCGACCATGGCGAGGTTCTCTCGCCATTGCGACTCCGAGATGGGCGGCAGGATGGAATCCCACAGGGAGAGGAAGGTCCCCCGCAACTGAAGCTGACCGTAGGGCCGGGCGAGGAACCACATGTGCAGGTGCGCGGAGCCGTCG
The DNA here is from genome assembly GCF_900091445.1 of Micromonospora echinofusca. NCBI lineage: Bacteria > Bacillati > Actinomycetota > Actinomycetes > Micromonosporales > Micromonosporaceae > Micromonospora > Micromonospora echinofusca. The sequence goes on along the minus strand of NZ_LT607733.1, from coordinate 6,486,713 downwards.
CCCCAGCGGTTGACGTGCACCCGGGCCACGCCGTCGAGGGACCGGATGGCCCGCTCCAGCCGTACGGTCATCACCCCCAGTTCGGCGGCGAGCAGGTTCGGCAGGTCGCCGAGATCCAGGTGCGAGCGGGATTCGAGGATCAGCACCATCGGCAGCCCGGTGGGACGGTCCATGGCGCGTACCCGCCATCGCTCGCCCACCCAGATGTACGCGTCGTCCGGGGCGTTGCAGGCGGTGCATTCCCGATGTCCCTCGCCCCTGCGCGGCGGCTCGACCGGGACCGGATCATCGAGTTGCTTGACACGAAGGTCGCCCTCGAAGGGGAAGGACGGCCACTGGGTGAAGTCCGGAACGGAGGGAGGGGTGTCGTGCACGACGCTGACACTAACCGGTTCCGGCACCGCTGTCCCTACCCGAATGCGCCACGGAGCGATGCCGCTCCGGCCCTGAGGTCGCAGCGCGAAGCGAAGTTATCCACAGGCACGCACAGGCATCCACAGGCTGATGAGACGCCGGACACATGCCGTCATCCACAGGCTGTCACCCTGTTCCACACGGGGTTTCACGTGAAACAGGGGAGCCTGTGGATAACCCCTGTGGATAACTTTGGACCTGAAGGCTCCGTTTCGGGCCTGAGGGCTGCGGGACGGGGCTGCGGACGGTTCCACGTGAAACCAGAACACGCCGTCGACGTCGGCCGCACTTCGCCGTCGCTCCATCCTCGCCATCACCCCGCCCGATAATCGTCGCTCGCGCGACCACCGGGCCGTCATCGTCGGCGCCGCTCCCGACCGCCGATCGAGCTTCCGATCCCGTGATCGCCGCTCCGTGCCTTCCGGTGGCACCGCCTGTGAATCCGCCGCCTGCGGGTCCGCCGTCCTCGAACCCGGCACCTCCCAATCCGCCGTCCTCGAATCCGCCGTCCTCGAATCCGCCGCTTCCGAGTCCGCTGCCCTTGAGCCCCGGCGCTTCCCAATCCGCCGTTCCGAGTCGACGCCGCTGAGTCCGACGCCTCCGGCCTTCGACCGATGGCCACCCATCGCGCTTCGACTGTCGCGGTTCCTGAAGACATGGCCGCAACGGCCAGCTCGTCGCGGGATGTCCCCGACCGGCCCCACGCCAGCGAGGTGGACCTGTTGCAGGTGCTGTGGTGCCCGTTCGGCGGGGCCGACCAGGGTTGCGCCTCGGCGTCGTGCATCCGTTGACACGACCCCGCCGGAAGCGAAGCTGAGAACGGCGACGACACGACTGCGACGGGGCGCCCTCTGCGTAGCGGGACGTCGGGATGCTGCATGTCGGCACGCATGCCGCCGGATCGTCCGGAGCGCTTTGCCGGCAGCACGAGTGCGACTGGCATCCCACGACCCGGCGACGGCTCGAGCGGATGCACCCGACACAAGATGGGCCGGGCAGCGTGCGTCCAGTGGGGTTGAGGCTCGATCCTGGCGGGCCCATCCACGTCCTCACAGCGCTACCGGTCCCGCCAAACCGCAGGGGTGGCCCTCGGGGTGCCAGAGCCGGCACGAGGGGCTCCGACGCCCTCTCACAGCCTCTACGGCTGCCTCGCGGTCCCCTTCGGCAGAGCCCCGCTACCGCTTGGCGTTCATCTGCTCGGGTGGGTCTCGCCCGTACTCTTCGATGCCATCTCAACCGCCGGGCCGCAAACCGCAGAACCGTGGCCGTTTCACGGAAACGGCCACGGCGACGGCCGAACCAACGGGCACCGCCCGCGCGGTTTCACGTGAAACGGCCGCCGCCCACGGTTTCACGTGAAACGGTCCCGGCCTCCGCGAGCCGTCGCCATGCGAGCAACGGACCAACAGCGCTGCGACTCGCGGGACGAGGAACTCGACTGCGGGCCGACACAGAACAGCCGCGTGACCCTGAAGGTCACGCGGCTGGCGATGTCTGCCTTCCAACCGACGCGGATCCGCCCGTAGAGCCGGCTTGCGCCGGCCAGGTCAGGCCTCCGGCTCCTCCTCCTGGCCGACGCCGATAAGGCCGACGATCCGCTCCAGGTCATCGACCGTAGCGAACTCAATGGTGATCTTGCCCTTGCTCCGACCGATGTCGACCTTCACACGGGTGTCGAACCGGTCGGAGAGCCGGTCGGCCAGATCCGTGAGGGCGGGGGCGTGCGGCTTCGGGCGGCGCTTGGCCGCCTCCTTCTTCGTCGTACCGTCGCTCAGGGCCAGCGCGACGATCTCCTCGGTCGCGCGGACCGAGATCCCCTCGGCGACGATTCGCCGTGCGAGCTGCTCCTGCGCCTCGGCCTCGTCGAGGCTCAGCAGCGCACGGGCGTGTCCGGCGGAGAGGATGCCTGCGGCGACCCGGGTCTGGACCTGCGCGGGCAGGTTGAGCAGCCGGATGGTGTTCGAGATCTGCGGCCGGCTCCGCCCGATGCGCCGGGCGAGTTCCTCGTGGGTGGCGCCGAACTCGTCCAGCAGTTGCTGGTACGCGGCCGCCTCCTCCAGCGGGTTCAGGTTCGCCCGATGGATGTTCTCCAGCAACGCGTCGCGGAGCATCGCGTCGTCCTGGGTGTCCCGGACGATCGCCGGGATCTTCTCCCGCCCGACGGCCTGCGCGGCCCGCCAACGCCGCTCGCCCATGACGAGTTCGTACTTCTCGTCGTCGAGCTGCCGTACGACGATCGGCTGGAGGAAGCCGACCTCCTGGATCGAGGTCTTCAGCTCCTCCAGGGCGTCCTCGTCGAAGACCTGGCGGGGCTGCTTCGGGTTCGGCACGATCGCGTCGACCGGGATCTCGGCGAACCGGGCCCCCGGCACAGGGCTGAGTACGGGCTCCGGCTCGGGCTGGGCAGCCGCAGGCGGGCTCGCCACGACGGGTGCCGACTCCTCCGGGGCGCCGACGGCGGTCGACGCCTCAGCCGTCGCAGGCGGCTCGACGGCGGGGGTCGGCTCCACCACTGCGGTCGGCGCCGGCCCGGTCGGGATGAGGGCCCCCAGGCCCCGCCCCAGACCGCCCCGAGGACGGTTCTTCATGCCACGCCTCCCAGCGACTGTTCCGCACTACGCATTCCGGCCCACCGGCTCCTTGACGCCACGCTCGGCGATCTCCTGGGCGGCTTCGAAGTAGCTCGTCGCCCCCCGCGACCCCGGATCGTAGGTCATCACGGACTGGCCGTAGCTGGGTGCCTCCGAGACGCGGACGTTGCGGGGGATGACCGCCTGGAGCACCTTGTCGCCGAAGTGGTTCCGTACGTCCTGCTCGACGGCGTCGGCCAGCCGGGTACGCCGGTCGTACATGGTGAGCAGGATGGTGGAGACGTCGAGCTTGGGGTTGAGGTGCTGGCGGACCAGGTTGATGTTGTTGATCAGCTGGTTCAGCCCCTCCAGCGCGTAGTACTCGCACTGGATCGGGATGAGCACCTCCTGCGCGGCCACGAGCGCGTTGACCGTCAGCAGACCGAGCGAGGGCGGGCAGTCGATGAAGACGTAGTCGAAGTGGCCGGGGTAGGCGGCGATCGCCCGGGCCAGCCGCGACTCGCGGGCGACCACCGACACCAGCTCGATCTCCGCGCCGGCGAGGTCGATCGTCGCCGGTACGCACCAGAGGTTGGGGATGCCCTCGACGCCCTGGGCCACCTCCTCCAGCGGCACGCTGTTGATGAGGCAGTCGTAGACGTCCGGCACACCCGTGTGGTGCGGGACGTTCAGCCCGGTGGAGGCGTTTCCTTGCGGATCGAGATCGACCACCAGCACCCGGTTGCCGTGCAGGGCGAGTGCCACCGCAAGGTTCACCGTGGTCGTGGTCTTTCCCACGCCGCCCTTCTGGTTCGCGACGCACATGACCCGGGTCCGCTCCGGCCGAGGCATCGTCACCTCGCCACTCGGATTAAGGATCTGCACGGCGCGCATCGCCTCCATAGCCAACGGTGGGTCATCCTCTTCGCGCGTCGGGGTTTCACGTGAAACGTACGCGGCCTCGGCAGCACTGGCTCCCGGGGCGGCGGTCGTGTCGGTGACGGGAACGGGTTCGGGGGTCGCGTCCGGCACGGAGTCCGGGGTGGGCTGCTGCGGCACGGGAAGCTCGAAGCGGGCCGAGGCCGAGGCGTTGCGCCGGATCGGAATCACCCGGCCGCCGGCCGGGTTGCCGGCGCGCGGCACGTCGGGAGCGGCGCGCGTCGCCGGGTGCTCCGGCCCAACCGCCTCGGCGTCCGACGGCGGGGCGGCCGCGTCCCAGCCGGGCGGCCGGAACGACGCCCCGCCGGGCGCCCAGTTGGGGTAGTCGGTTTCACGTGAAACGGGGTCGCCCGGTGACCCGGTCACGCGTGGATCGTCGTGCCTTCCGTCGTCATGCACCTGTCATCCCTGCCCGCTTCGGATGGTCGGTCCGCACCCCGTCAACTGGCCGCACGCGATCGCACCGCGGAGCGTACGGCCCGGCGGGAGCGGCGGGACCGGTGAACGTCCGTTGCCGCCCGCTCCACACTATCGACGCGCAGCCAGCCTACGGCTCACGGGCGCAGCCGGTCCACGTCGGGTTCTCATCCTTCCGTCCACCCGTACCGGTTCAACGACGCAACCGCCGGCCGGGAAGCCGGTATCGCGTACATCCGGCACGATGTCCGAGAGGGACTCAGCGCCGCCGGGACCGGCCGCCTCGCGACCTCTTCGGGGCCTTCGGCCGGGCCGGCCCGACCATCCGCTCCCGCACGATCTCCACCACCGTCGTCGGCGGATCAATCACGCCCTCGCCGCAGCGGTGCACCTCGGGCTCACCGCCGCCGAGCCGGGCGACCGTCTGCGCGTGCTCGGCGATCTCGTCGACCGCGGACGCGCCCTTGAGGGCGATCAGCCGACCGCCGGGGAGGGCCAGGGGCAGGCACCACGTCGAGAGCCGGTCCAGCGGCGCGACAGCGCGCGCCGTGACCACGTCCCCGCGCAACGGGCCGACGCCCGTCGCGCCGGTCGCCGCCTCGTCGGCCCGCCCCCGGAACACCCGGACCATCTTCGCCAGGCCCAGGTGCTGCACCGCCTCGATGAGGAAGGAGGTGCGGCGGGCGAGCGGCTCGATCAGGGTCACGGTCAGGTCGGGACGCGCGATGGCCAGCACCAGACCGGGCAGCCCGGCGCCGGAGCCGACGTCGAGGACCGTCGCCCCCTGCGGGATCCGCTCGGCCACCGCCGCGCAGTTGAGCAGGTGGCGGTCCCAGATCCGGGGCGCCTCACGCGGGCCGATCAGGCCGCGGACCACGCCGTCGGTGGCGAGCAGTTCGGCGTACGCGGCCGCCAGGTCCAGCCGGTCGCCGAAGAGCGTGCGGGCCGCGCCGGCCAGCTCCGGCGGCAGCACCGCCACGGTCGGGGAGGGCGCATCCCGAGCAGCCACGGCCGGGGGCGTCGCGCCCTCGGAGGCGTCGCCCGGAGACTGCGGGTCCGCCGCCGGCGACGACGCGGCCCCAAAAGCGGTAGCCGAGGACGGCCGGCCCTCGGGAGCGGCAGCCGAAGGCGGCATGGCCGCAGAAGCGTCGGCCGAAGGCGTCGGGGCCACAGGAGCGTCGGCCGGGGACTGCGTCGCAGCCGCAGGAGCGTCGGCCGGGGGCGCGGCGGTGTCGGGGTTCACGGGCGGCTCGGGCCGGACAGGCGACGGCCCGGGCGGCGTGCCACCCGGGCCGTCCACGGCACCGGCCGTGGTGTCGTCGTGGGTCACCCGGTCAGTCCGCCGGCCGGACGATGATGCGGCGGTTCGGCTCGACGCCCTCGGACTCGCTCTCCACGCCGCTCATCGCGTTGACGACGTCGTGTACGCACTTGCGCTCGAACGCGGACATGGGCTCCAGGCGTACGGACTCGCCGTACTCCTTGACCTTCTCCACGGCGTTCTTGGCGACGGCGGCGAGTTCCTTGCGGCGGGTCGCCCGGTAGCCGCCGACGTCGAGCAGCAGCCGACTCGGGGTGCCGGTCTGCCGGAAGACGGCCAGCCGGGCGAGCTCCTGGAGGGCCTCCAGGGTGGCACCGCGCTGGCCGACCAGGTTCTGCAGCCGGCCGCCCACCACCTCGACGACGGGACGACCGCCGGAGACCAGCTCGTCGATGTCGCCGTCGTAGTCGAGGATGTCGAGCAGGCCCTCGACGTAGTCGGCCGCGATCTCGCTCTGCCGGAACAGTTCGCTCTCGCCGACGGCCTTCTTCTCCTTGGGGCTCGACTCCTCGTCGGTCTCCTCGGTCTCGCCGTTCACCGCGGTCGGCTCGGTCCCCTCCTCGTCCAGGGACTCGTCGGCGCGGGGGGTGCTGGTGTCGGTCACGGTCTCATCTCCGTACTCGCTCGGCCGGACCGTCGGGTCCGCTGGTTTCCCGGGGCCGGCGGGAGGTCGCCGGTGCCCACGGGCACGTCTGTCGTACGGGCAGTCTCGCCCGTGGGCCGCGCCGCGCGCGGCGGTTCCGCCCGGCGCCGGCCGTACGGCGGCTGCGCGGTGCGGAACGGGCCGCCGTCGGTTTCCCGACGGCGGCCCGGATGTCCTCAGCCCTGCCGCTTGGCGGGGCGGCTCTTCTTCGGGTTGGCCGGCTTGGCGCCCGGCTTGGGGCCGGCGACCTTGGGCGCGGCCGGCTTCGCCGGTGCCTGGGGGGCGGCCTTGGCGCGGCCGAGCAGGCCGCCCGTCTTCGCCGGCTGCACCGGGTTGCGGGTCGAGGTGCCCGGCTTGCTGGTGGCGGTGGGCGGCGGCGGGAACTTCCGCAGCACCCACTGCTGCTGCGCCAGGGTGAAGAGGTTGTTCGTGACCCAGTAGATGATCACACCGATGGGGAAGATGGCGCCGGAGATGAGCAGCGACAGCGGGATGCCGTAGAGCATCAGCTTCTGGATCATCCGCTGCTGCGGGTCCTCGGCCCAGCCGGTCTTGAGGATCATCTGGCGGCTGGTGAGGTAGGTGGTGCCCATCATCACCAGGACGAGGATGCCGGCGATGATCTTCACGGTGGTGCCGTTGGCGCCGAGCCGGGCCAGTTCCTCGGCGGTGGAGCCGAACTTGCCGGCGATCGGGGCGGTGAAGAGCTTCGCCGCCGAGGCGCTCTCGAACTGGCCGAGCGTCCAGCCGTAGAGGGTCTTGCCGGCCTCGCTCTTGTCCGGGTTGAGGCGGCGGAGCACGTGGAAGAGGCCCAGGAAGACGGGGATCTGGAGGAACATCGGAAGGCAGCCCATGAGCGGGTTGGCCTTTTCCTTCCGATAGAGCTCCATCATCTCCTTCTGGAGCGTCTCCCGGTCACCCTTGTGCTTCTCCTGCAGCGCCTTGACCTGCGGCTGGAGGGCCTGCATCGCCCGCTGCGACTTGATCTGCTTGACGAAGACGGGGAAGAGGATCACCCGGACGGTGACCACCAGGAAGACGATGGCGAGGATCCAGGCCCAGTTGGTGCCGATCACGGCCGCGTCCGGCACCCCGATGGCGTCCCAGGCCCCATGCCAGGCCAGCAGGATCCACGAAATCGCGTAGTAGATCCAGTCGAGACTCAATTCTCAGGCTCCAGTCACATCGGCACGGCGGCGGCCGCCCGGCTCCGGCACCGGGTCGTGTCCACCTGGGTGGAAGGGGTGGCAGCGCAACAACCGCCGGGCCGTCAGGCCCGCTCCCCGGATCGCGCCGTGCACCGCCACCGCCTCCAGGGCGTAGGCACTGCACGACGGGTAGAACCGGCAGCGGGCCGGCAGAGCCGGACTTATCCACCGACGGTACGCGACGATCGGCCCGCTCAGCACCCGGGCACCGATCGTCGCGGGCCGGGGGCCGGTCGCTCCGGTGGTCACCGGGACCGCCGTCCGCGGGGCGCCTTCGCGGCGGCGATCGCCGCGTCCAGATCGGCACCGAGTCGCGGGTACGACGTGTCGGCAGCGGCGGGCAGCGCCCGTACGACCAGGGTGCTGCCGGCGGGCAGAGCGGCCAGCCGCTCGCGGACCAGGTGTCGCAGGCGACGACGGACCCGGTTGCGGACCACTGCGTTGCCGACGGCCTTGGACACGACGAAGCCGGCGCGGGCCGGTGCGGAGGGTTGCTCCGTACCGATGCTCCACGCCGGCTCCGGCGAGGTTGCTGTCGCGGGTTCGGGGGTCGTCGGCTGGCTCAGGTGGACGACGACGGCGCCACGGCCGGCGCGTCGGCCACCTCGGACCGCTGCGGCGAAGTCAGTGCTGCGCCGCAGTCGCTGTGCGGCCGCCAGCACGACTGCCCACGTCCCCCGGACCTGACCCGGTCGGCCTCAGGCCGACAGGCGGGCGCGGCCCTTGGAGCGACGGGTCGAAAGGATGGCGCGGCCGGCACGGGTGCGCATGCGCAGCCGGAAGCCGTGGGTCTTCGCGCGCCGGCGGTTGTTCGGCTGGTAGGTGCGCTTGCTCACGTCAGGCTCTCCGTTTTCGTACGCCCCGGGCGAGGGGTCGCCGGGATCGTGTGGTGGTCCAGGCCACCTCGGCGGTGGCCCCGATCGGTGCTGCCCGGCGGCGCGGGACCTCGGCGATGCGGGGAAGCGACCGTGGACAGCAAGCACCTATCACCCTAGCAGAGGGCGAGAGAGCAGCCGTTCCAGCCTACGCAGGGCGGCAACCACCGTCAAACACCTCCAGCAGGGCGGACACCGGGCCCCGTGGCGACCGATGCGGCGGTTTTCGCTGATGTTGCCAAGGGTCGCCGCGCGTCGGCGGTTGATGGCGTGCCGACAACGCTGTTACCGTGCCCGATTGCGGTCAGCGTCGAAAGGTCCGGTCGTCGCCGGCGGGCAAGACCGGACAAGGTAGTGGATCGTTCGGCACGGTGAACCCGCTTCAGCGCCCGTCCAGGCAGGGGGCAGGTCCGACCCGCGTCCGGCGGGCGGCCACAATCGGTGCGTACACAGGCTGTGGATAACTTGTGGACGAGGGCCGGTCGGTCGCCCGGTGGGTGTCGTTCCACCCGCGCGTACGCGGCGGGTACGGGAACGGCCGACCGGAGATGACGGCGGCGTCGGCGCAGCAGAGGCGAGGGGGGTGGCACGACGGTGACCGGTACGACCGACCTTGCCGCGGTGTGGACGGCGACGACCGACGAACTCGCCGACGAGATCATCTCCGCGCAGCAGCGGGCGTACCTGCGGCTGACCCGGCTGCGGGCCATCGTCGAGGACACCGCGCTGCTCTCCGTCCCGGACGCCTTCACCCGGGACGTGATCGAGTCGCGGCTGCGCCCGGCGATCACGGAGGCGCTCACCCGCCGGCTGGGTCGGCCGATCCAGGTCGCGGTGACCGTCCGCGTACCCGAGGACGGCTCCGGCCGCCCGGCGGGGACCGTCTACCGCAGCGTCCCCGAGTCCGGGCCGACCGACCACGACGGCGGGCCGCTCGACCACGTCGACGCGCCGGCCGGCTTCGACGGGATGCTCGGTCAGCGCGACGGCGGGGCCTTCGACCGCGGGCAGCCGCCGCTCATCCCCGAGCAGGCGCACCCCCAGCGTCGCCCCGACGGCCCGGCGCCGGGCGACGAGGGGCACCGGCCCGGCGACCGGGGCGGGCAGGAGGCCCTGTTCAGCACCGCCTTCGCCGAGCCGCCGCGGCCCGACCGGTCGGCGCCGCCGCGGCACCCGGGCGAGCGACGCGGCTACGACGAGCAGGCCGCCAGGCTGGACCCGCCGGCCGCCGACGCCCGGGACTACGAGCCCCGCTACCGCGAGGACGCCGTCTCCCCCCGCGACCAGCACGTCATCCGGGCCCTGCCCCGCGACACCGGCACCGACAGCGGGCCCGGACGCGGTGGCGCGGATCACCATCGGCCCGGTGGCCGGGACGACCGCCGGCTGCCCGGCGCCGACAGCGGCGGCAACCGGCTCAACCCCAAGTACATGTTCGAGACGTTCGTCATCGGCTCGTCCAACCGCTTCGCCCACGCCGCGAGCGTCGCGGTCGCCGAGTCGCCCGCGAAGGCGTACAACCCGCTGTTCATCTACGGCAGCTCGGGGCTGGGCAAGACGCACCTGCTGCACGCCATCGGGCACTACGCCACGACGCTGGGCAACGCCCGCTCGGTCCGGTACGTCTCGACCGAGGAGTTCACCAACGACTTCATCAACTCGCTCCGGGACGACAAGACCAGCGCGTTCCAGCGGCGCTACCGCGACGTCGACATCCTGCTGATCGACGACATCCAGTTCCTGGAGAACCGCGAGCGCACGCAGGAGGAGTTCTTCCACACCTTCAACACCCTGCACAACGCCAACAAGCAGATCGTGATCACCTCGGACCGGTCGCCGAAGCAGCTCGCGACCCTGGAGGACCGGCTGCGTACCCGCTTCGAGTGGGGGCTGCTCGCCGACATCCAACCGCCCGACCTGGAGACCCGCATCGCGATCCTGCAGAAGAAGGCCGCGCAGGAGCGCCTCTACGCGCCGCCGGACGTGCTGGAGTTCATCGCCTCGCGGGTGTCGAACTCGATCCGGGAGCTGGAGGGCGCGCTGATCCGGGTCACGGCGTTCGCCAGCCTGACCCGCTCGACGGTCGAGCTGTCGCTGGCCGAGGAGGTGCTGCGGGACTTCATCCCCGACGGCGCCGGGCCCGAGATCACCGCCGACCAGATCATGGTCTCCACGGCGGACTACTTCGGCGTGAGCCTGGAGGACCTGCGTGGTCACTCCCGCTCCCGGGTGCTGGTGAACGCCCGCCAGGTGGCCATGTACCTGTGCCGGGAGCTGACCGACCTGTCGCTGCCCCGCATCGGGCAGGCCTTCGGCGGCCGTGACCACACCACGGTCATGCACGCCGACCGCAAGATCCGTCAGCAGATGGCCGAGCGGCGCTCGCTCTACAACCAGATCGCGGAGCTGACCAACCGGATCAAGCAGAACACCTGAGCGACGCCCGACAGGTCGCCGCGCGGTGTCAGGCGCGCCGCACGCACGCTGTCGAATCGCGTACCCCCGCCGCCCGCGTGGCGGAGAGGGGCCACCGAAGCGCCCGGCCGGACCATCCGCCGGGCGCTTCCTCGTTCTCCACAGCCCGTCCGGCTTGACCCTCGACATGGTGTAGGCCACAGCATCGAGCCCGTGTCCGTACACAGCCCGGATCGTTGTCCACAACTCGTCGTCCACAGCCTGTGGGAAACTACGGTCCGTCCACGCCCCGGTTACCCACAGGTTGTGGACAAACCCTGGGGACGAGCTGTGGATGCCTGGGGACAACCAGCTCGTTGTCCACCGACGACGGTGGGCCTGTGGGAAACCTGTTGAAGGTTCTGGGGATGACGCCGTCGGCACGGCTTCCGCCTGTCCACAGGCCTGGGGAGAAAGTCGGTGGATAACCGGTGGATAACCGGTGGACGACGGTGGACAACCTGGGGGCGCCGACCGCCTGTGGACCGGGACACGAGTTGTACCCCGGGTTCTCCACAGGTAAACCACCGGTGGATAACGTGTCTGAGCTGCGCAAACGCGGGTTCTCCACAGTTTGCACAGGTGCGATGAAGATGACGAGTTATCTCTTCTAAGAGAACAAAAACCAATCATCACCGTTGGACTTCCTGTGGATTGGCCGGAACGCCGTCGTCGACGGCCTCCCGGCACCAGAAGTCCACGGGGTCGGGCGCACAGCCGATGCCCACGCGCCCTAAGGTGCGATGGGTACCCGCACGGACAGGCGGGTCGGTAGGCAGCGGTCGGCATGAGAGAGTTGTCGCTGACGTCGACGCGGAGGCATTGATGAAGTTCCGAGTGGAGCGCGACGCGCTCGCCGAGGCCGTGGCCTGGACCGCGAAGAGCCTGCCCAACCGGCCGTCCGTACCGGTGCTGGCCGGCGTGATGCTGCGCGTCACCGACGGCAACCTGCAGGTCTCGGGCTTCGACTACGAGGTCTCCAGCCAGGTCACCGTCGAGGTGCAGGGGGACGCCGACGGCGCCGCCCTGGTCTCCGGCCGGCTGCTCGCCGAGATCACCAAGGCGCTGCCGGCCAAGCCGGTGGACATCGCCGCCGTCGGCGCCCACCTCGAACTGGTCTGCGGCAGCGCCCGGTTCACCCTGCCCACCATGCCGGTCGAGGACTACCCGTCCCTGCCGGAGATGCCGGAGAGCGCCGGCACCATCGACGCCGCCGCGTTCGCCTCGGCGGTCGCCCAGGTCGCCGTGGCCGCCGGCCGCGACGAGACGCTGCCGATGATGACCGGCGTACGCATCGAGCTCTCCGGCGGCACGCTGGCCATGCTCGCCACCGACCGCTACCGGCTGGCCCTGCGCGAGATGGAGTGGAACCCGGACGACCCCGAGGTGAGCATCAACGCCCTCGTGCCGGCCCGGACCCTGAACGACACCGCCAAGGCCCTCGGCCCGATCGGCGGCCAGGTCACCATGGCGCTGTCCCAGGGCAAGACCGGCGAGGGGATGATCGGCTTCGCCGGCGGCACCCGGCGCACCACCAGCCGGCTGCTCGACGGGGCGAACTACCCGCCGGTGCGTTCGCTCTTCCCGGCCAGCCACAACGCCGAGGCCCGGGTGCCCGTCAGCACCCTGATCGAGGTCGTCAAGCGGGTCGCCCTGGTGGCCGAGCGGACGACCCCGGTGCTGCTCAGCTTCAGCGCCGACGGCCTGGTGGTCGAGGCCGGCGGCACCGAGGAGGCGCGGGCCAGCGAGGCCATGGAGGCCACCTTCACGGGCGACCCGCTGACGATCGGTTTCAACCCCCAGTACCTGATCGACGGCCTGACCAACCTGGGGGCCCAGTTCGCCGTGCTCTCGTTCGTCGACGCCTTCAAGCCCGCGGTGATTTCGCCCGCCGGCGAGGATGGCGAGGTCATCCCCGGGTACCGGTACCTCATCATGCCGATCCGCGTCTCCCGCTGATCGCACCCCGAGAAGACCCCGACGCACGGAGGTAGGAACACATGCAGCTCGGCCTGGTAGGGCTCGGCCGGATGGGCGGCAACATGCGCGAGCGGTTGCGCGCCGCCGGGCACGAGGTGGTCGGCTTCGACCACAACGCGGAGCTGAGCGATGTCGCGACCCTGGCGGAGCTGGCGGAGAAGCTGGAGTCCCCCCGCGCGGTCTGGGTCATGGTCCCCGCCGGGGTCACCGACGCGACCATCGACGAACTCGCCGGCATCCTCGGCGAGGGCGACATCATCATCGACGGCGGCAACTCCCGCTTCAGCGACGACGCGCCGCGGGCGGAGCGGCTCAACGAGCGTGGCATCGGCTACATCGACGTCGGCGTCTCCGGCGGCGTCTGGGGCCGGCAGAACGGCTACGCGCTGATGGTCGGCGGCGCCCAGGAGCACGTCGACCGGCTGATGCCGATCTTCGAGGCGCTGAAGCCGGAGGGCGAGTTCGGCTTCGTGCACGCCGGGCCGGTCGGCGCCGGGCACTACGCCAAGATGGTGCACAACGGCATCGAGTACGGCCTCATGCACGCCTACGCCGAGGGCTACGAGCTGCTGGCCAAGTCCGAGCTGGTCACCAACGTGCCGGGGGTGTTCAAGTCCTGGCGCGAGGGCACCGTGGTGCGCTCCTGGCTGCTCGACCTGCTGGACCGGGCCCTCGACGAGGACCCGGAGCTGGCCGAGCTGAGCGGCTACACGGAGGACACGGGCGAGGGCCGCTGGACGGTCGACGAGGCGGTCCGGCTCGCCGTGCCGCTCAACGTGATCACCGCCTCGCTCTTCGCCCGCTTCGCCTCCCGCCAGGACGACTCGCCGGCCATGAAGGCCGTCGCCGCGCTGCGTCAGCAGTTCGGCGGTCACGCCGTCCACAAGCGCTGACCGGAATCCACGCACCTGTGTACGTCCGCCGGCTCGAACTGGTCGACTTCCGCTCGTACGAGCAGGTCGGCGTCGACCTGGAGCCGGGGGCCAACGTCCTGATCGGCGCCAACGGCGTCGGCAAGACGAACCTGGTCGAGGCGCTGGGCTACGTGGCGACCCTGGACTCGCACCGGGTCGCCACGGACGCCCCCCTCGTCCGGATGGGCGCCGCCTCGGCGGTGATCCGCTGCGCGGTCGTGCACGAGGGCCGCGAGCTGCTGGTGGAGCTGGAGATCGTGCCGGGCAAGGCCAACCGGGCCCGGCTGGGACGGTCGCCGGCGCGGCGGGCGCGCGACGTGCTCGGCGCGCTGCGGCTCGTGCTGTTCGCCCCGGAGGACCTTGAACTCGTCCGGGGCGACCCCGCCGAGCGCCGCCGCTACCTCGACGACCTGCTGGTCAGCCGCCAGCCCCGCTACGCCGGGGTGCGGGCCGACTACGAGCGGGTGGTCAAGCAGCGCAACGCACTGCTGCGCACCGCGTACCTGGCCCGCAAGACGGGCGGGTCGCGCGGCGGGGACCTGTCGACCCTGGCGGTGTGGGACACGCACCTGGCCCGGCACGGCGCCGAGCTGCTCGCCGGCCGGCTCGAACTGGTGGCCGCGCTGGGCCCGCACGTCACGAAGGCGTACGACGCGGTGGCGGCGGGACGGGGTGCCGCCGGGATCGCGTACCGGCCGTCGGTGGAGCTGGCGGAGCCCACCACCGACCGGGAGGCGCTGGCGGCGGCGCTGACCACCGCGCTCGTCGAGTCCCGCGCCGCCGAGGTGGAGCGGGGCACCACCCTGGTCGGCCCGCACCGCGACGAGCTGGCGCTGACCCTGGGGCCGCTGCCCGCCAAGGGCTACGCGAGCCACGGCGAGTCCTGGTCGTACGCCCTGGCTCTGCGGCTCGCCGGCTACGACCTGCTGCGTTCCGACGGCATCGAGCCGGTGCTGGTGCTCGACGACGTCTTCGCCGAGCTGGACGCCGGACGGCGGGAGCGGCTGGCGGAGCTGGTCGGTGGGGCGAGCCAGCTGCTGGTGACCTGCGCCGTCGACGAGGACGTGCCGGTGTCCCTGCGCGGCACCCGGTACGCGGTGGGCGAGGGGACGGTGCGGCGTGTCGGATGAGCAGCAGCTTCCGCCGGCCCGCCTCGGCCCCGGGCGCGGCGGCGCACCGTCCGGCGGGGAGCCCGGCGGCGCGGCGGGCGGCGAAGCGGCGGCCGGGGCGAGCGGCCCGGAGCTGGCGCGGGCGGTGCTGGACGCGGCGAAGGCGCGCCGGGACGCGGCGGCCCGCACGCGCCGGCGTACCCCCGGCGGGGGCGGCGGCGACGGCGAGGGCGGCCAGCGGCGCCTGCGGGGCTACTCCGGCCCGGGGCCGGACCCGCGCGACCCGCAGCCGCTCGGTGCGGTGCTCAACCGGCTCGTCAAGGCACGCGGCTGGCAGCAGCCGGCGGCCGAGGCGACGGTGTTCGGCGCCTGGGAGCGGGTGGTCGGCCCGGAGGTGGCCCAGCACAGCCGGCCGGTGAAGCTGGAGGACGGCGAACTGACCGTGGAGGCCCGCTCGACCGCGTGGGCCACCCAGTTGCGGCTGCTGGCCGGCTCGCTGCTGAAGCAGATCGCCAGCGAGGTCGGCCACAACGTGGTGCGCAAGCTGCACATCCACGGCCCCGCCGCGCCGTCCTGGTCGAAGGGCCCGCGCCGGGTCCGTGGCCGCGGCCCGCGCGACACCTACGGCTGACGCTCAGCGTCCCTCGCGCCGGGCCTCCCGCTCGGCGCGCTTGCGTTCCCGCTGCTCCCGGCTCCACTGCTTGCGCCGCTCCAGGTCCTGCTTCCAGGCCTCCCGGGCGTGGTTGGAGCCGCCCTGCACCGCGCCCTGCACCTCGGGCGGGCCCGCGAGGCGCCGGAACGCCCAGGCCATCAGGCGGCCGCCCTCGCCGGGAGCCTTCGGGGTGGGCTTCTCCTCGGTCATCGCCTGGCCTCCGGTGCGCGCTGAACAATTGGTCTACAAAACATTGGTACACCAACCGATGGGGCTGACCCATCCGCAGTACCTGGTGATGCTCGCGCTCTGGCAGCACGCGCCGCTGTCCGTACGCGACCTCAGCCGGCTGCTCCAACTCGATCCCGGCACCCTGTCGCCGCTGCTCAAGCGACTGGAGGCGGCCGGCTACGTCCGACGCGAGCGCGACCCCGCCGACGAGCGGAGCCTCGCGGTGACGCTGACCGCAGCCGGCCAGGCCCTGCGGGAGCGGGCCGAGCGGATCCCGCCCGCGATCGTCGAGCGACTCGGCATGCCGGTCGAGGAGCTGCGCCACCTGCACACCGTGCTGACCCGGGTCATCGACGCCGCCAACCGCGCGGGCGGGTCCGCCGCCACCTCGGAAGCTCAGGCGTCGGCGTAGACGGCGAAGCCGCGGTCGGCGCAGCGCCGGTAGAAGGCGGCCAGCACGGCCAGCTCGGCGCAGGTGAAGTTCCACTGCGGCGGCTCGCCGCTCTCGTCGCGCAGCGCGTCCAGGCGACTGTCGAGCCAGCGCAACTGCTGCTCGGCCAACCGCCCGTCGGCGAGCAGCGACCGCAGCACCGCGCTCACCGACTCGAAGGTGACGGCCTCGCCGTGCGGACGGTGGCCCGCCACGAACCGCTCGATGCCGCCGGCGACCCAGGCGCAGCCGTCGGGATCGATCACCGGGTCCTCGTCCTCGGCGGCCGCGTCCGTGGCGTAGAGCACACCCTCCAGTCCGAGCAGCAGGTCGACCAGCTCGGTGTACGCGGTCGCCCGCACGGTGCCGGTCTTGGCGATCAGCTCGGCGAGCGCCGCTGTGGGCGCGGAGATGCGGGGCATGTCGACGATGTCGCCGAAGTCGACGAACTCGGCCGGCGCGACCGGGTCGTAGAAGCGGCCGGTCCGCGGCCACTGCACCGCGACGTTGTCCAGCCCCATCTGGCGTCACCTCTTCGAGAGCACGGGTAGTTCCTATCGGCTCGATCGTCCGGTTCCGGCCGGAAAAGATCAAGGCCGGGCCTGCGGCGTGGCGGCGGTCGCGTCTCCGGCCGTCCGACCGGCACCGATCGTCAGGCGGCGGCGCCCCCGAACGCCCCAAGGCGTGTAGGGGGAGTCGTGGGCGGCGCGGTTCGGGCGGCTACGTCGGTCTCAGCCGCCTCGCAGGGGGTGCCGAGTGGTGGTTCTGTCGTCCGCGCACAGTAAGATTGACCCTGAGACGAAGACCCGGTGCGGAGCGACGAGACACGGGCCCGGAGCGGGGCCCGCGATCATTGTCCACGTCGGGTCGAGCCGATCGCGATCCGCGGGCAACCGCGGCGACCGGCGCGTTCGACCCGCACCCCGGAATTGTCCCCGGTGTCGGTCCGCGCGCCGACGTCGCGTCCTGTCCGCCGAACCCGCGCCCGACGCGCCACCAGGTGCGGACGGCGCGAGAAAGTGGCCGAAGGTGGCAGCGCAGGACAAGCAGGAGTACGGCGCCGGGTCGATCACCGTTCTCGAGGGGCTGGAGGCGGTCCGGAAGCGCCCCGGTATGTACATCGGGTCCACCGGTGAGCGCGGTCTGCACCACCTGGTGTGGGAGGTCGTCGACAACGCGGTGGACGAGGCGCTGGCCGGCCACTGCGACACCATCGACGTGGTGCTGCTCGCCGACGGCGGCGTCCGGGTCACCGACAACGGCCGGGGCTTCCCGGTCGACCTGCACCCGAAGCTGAAGAAGCCGGGTGTCGAGGTGGCGCTGACCGTGCTGCACGCGGGCGGCAAGTTCGACGGCAAGGCGTACGCGGTCTCCGGCGGCCTGCACGGCGTCGGCGTCTCCGTGGTGAACGCCCTCTCCACGAAGATGGCGGTGGAGATCCACAAGTCCGGCTTCGTCTGGCGGCAGCAGTACCACAACTCCAAGCCGACCCCGCTGGAGAAGGGCGAGTCGACCGACCGGACCGGCTCCGCGGTCGCCTTCTGGCCCGACCCGGACGTGTTCGAGACGGTCGACTTCGACTTCCAGACGATCTACCGGCGGATCCAGGAGATGGCCTTCCTCAACCGGGGCCTCACCATCCACCTGCTCGACGAGCGGGTCCCGGAGGAGGAGGACGGCCGCCAGCGCGAGGTCACCTTCTGCTACAAGGGCGGCATCGCGGACTTCGTCCGGCACCTCAACGCCTCGAAGAACCCGATCCACAAGACCGTGGTCGAGTTCGGCGCCGAGGAGGAGGGCATGTCGGTCGAGATCGCCATGCAGTGGAACGAGTCGTACGGCGAGTCGGTCTACACCTTCGCCAACACGATCAACACCCACGAGGGCGGCACCCACGAGGAGGGCTTCCGGGCCGCGCTGACCAGCGTCGTCAACCGCTACGGCGCCGACAAGAAGCTGCTCAAGGGCGACGAGAAGCTCTCCGGCGAGGACATCCGCGAGGGCCTGGCAGCGATCATCTCGGTCAAGCTGGCCAACCCGCAGTTCGAGGGCCAGACCAAGACCAAGCTGGGCAACACCCCGGTGAAGAGCTTCGTGCAGCGCGTCTGCAACGAGTGGCTGGTCGACTGGTTCGACCGTAACCCGGCCGAGGCGAAGATCATCATCCAGAAGGCGTCCCAGGCCGCCCGCGCCCGGATCGCCGCGCAGCAGGCGCGCAAGCTGGCCCGGCGCAAGTCCCTGCTGGAGTCCGGCTCGATGCCGGGCAAGCTGGCCGACTGCCAGTCCACCGACCCGCGCGAGTCCGAGGTCTTCATCGTCGAGGGCGACTCGGCCGGCGGCTCGGCCAAGCAGGGGCGCGACCCACGTACGCAGGCGATCCTGCCGATCCGGGGCAAGATCCTCAACGTGGAGAAGGCCCGGATCGACCGGGTGCTGAAGAACAACGAGGTCCAGGCGCTGATCACCGCGCTGGGCACCGGCATCCACGACGACTTCGACATGGAGAAGCTGCGCTACCACAAGGTGGTGCTGATGGCCGACGCCGACGTCGACGGCCAGCACATCCAGACGCTGCTGCTCACGCTGCTCTTCCGCTTCATGCGCCCGCTGGTCGAGATGGGACACGTCTACCTGGCCGCCCCGCCGCTCTACAAGATCAAGTGGAACAAGCGCGGCGACGACGCGCAGTACGCGTACTCGGACCGCGAGCGCGACGGCCTGATCGCACTGCGTCAGCAGAAGAAGCCCAACGCGAAGCCGGACGACATCCAGCGCTTCAAGGGCCTCGGCGAGATGAACTACCCCGAACTGTGGGAGACCACGATGAACCCGGCAACGCGTACGCTGCGTCAGGTCACGCTCGACGACGCGGCCACCGCCGACGAGTTGTTCAGCGTGCTGATGGGTGAGGACGTCGAGGCGCGCCGCTCGTTCATCCAGCGCAACGCCAAGGACGTCCGGTTCCTGGACATCTGACGGGCCTCGGCGGGCCGGCCGGTCATCCACCGGCCGGCCCACCGATCCACAGAGTTATCCACAGCGCGGCCGGTATCCACAGCCGTTATCCACAGCACGAAAACGACTCTGAGTCTGATAAGGGTTAACAAGTGACCGATATCCCCGAGTCCACACCCAACGAGCCCGAGGTCCCCGAGACCCTCGCCGCCGTCGTCGCGCACGACCGCATCGAACCGGTCGGGCTCGAGGTGGAGATGCAGCGCTCCTACCTCGACTACGCGATGAGCGTCATCGTCGGGCGGGCGCTGCCGGACGTCCGGGACGGGCTCAAGCCGGTCCACCGCAAGATCCTCTACGCCATGTTCGACTCCGGCTACCGGCCGGACCGGGGCTACGTCAAGTGCTCCCGCGTGGTCGGCGACGTGATGGGTCAGTTCCACCCGCACGGCGACTCGGCGATCTACGACGCGCTGGTCCGGATGGCACAGCCCTGGTCGCTGCGCTACCCGCTGGTCGACGGCAACGGCAACTTCGGCTCGCCGGGCAACGATCCTGCTGCCGCCATGCGTTACTGTTTGTCAGGAGATGTCCGAATTCGGGCGGCGGGCGGCAGCATCCGGGTCGGTGACCTGGTGCCCGGCGCGGCGCCGAGCAGCGAGACGGACATCGATCTCAAGGTCCGCGACCGCAACGGCGACCTGGTCCGCGCCTCGAAGTTCTTCCACTCCGGCGAGCACCCGACGCTGAAGCTGCGCACCCGCGAGGGGTACGAGCTGACCGGCACCCACAACCACCCGGTGCTCTGCCTGGTGGACGTGGCCGGCGTGCCGACCCTGCTGTGGAAGCTGCTGGCCGAGATCTCCCCGGGCGACCGGGTGGTGCTCCAGCGCACGGTGCCCGACGAGATCGGCTACCCGATGCTGGAGCACGTCGAGGCGGCCGTCCTCGCCGGCGCCTTCGTCAGCGAAGGCTGGGTCTCGGAGGGGCGCGCGGGCTTCAACAACGTGGACCGCGAGTTCTTCGTCCGGGTCCTCGCGGCCTACGACCTCGCCGTGGGCGGCCAGCGGTACGTCAGCCAGCGCACCATCGCCTCCGGCAGCCTGCTGCACGAACTCGACGTCCATGACCTCTCCGCCCTCCGCAAGAGTCTCCTCGGCGAGCTGGTCGGGGCGCGCAGCGCCGCCAAGTTCGTGCCCGAGTTCGTCTGGCAGGGGCCGGCGGCGGTCAAGCGGGCCTTCCTCCAGGCGCTCTTCGAGGGCGACGGCTCCTCGTCGCTGCTGCCGCGCAACACCATTCAGATCTCGTATTCGACCCGCAGCGAGCGGCTCGCCCGCGAGGTCCAGCAGCTGCTGCTGGAGTTCGGCGTGGTCAGCAAGCAGTGCCGGTACGACAACGGCGAGATCAAGGTTGTGGTGACCAACCGCCGCGATGCGCGCATCTTCGCCGCCCAGGTCGGCTTCCTCGGCCGCAAGCAGGCCAAGCTGGAGTCCGAGCTGGCGTCGGTCCCGGCGACCAGCACCGCGCTCTCCGGCGACCACGTGCCGCTGGTGGGTGACTTCATCCGGGAGCACGGCGCGACGCGCTGGACCGAGCGGGACTGGCTCCGTCGGCACAACGTCGACCGCATCGAGCGCTGGGAGCGGGACCGCGACGAGATCGCCGCGCGGATCACCGAGACCGAGGTGCTCGACGTGGTCGAGCCGCTGGTCGACGGCCGCTTCTACTACGCCGAGGTCGCCGACGTCGTCAACGCGGGGGTCCAGCCGGTCTACAGCATCCGGGTGGACACCGACGACCACTCGTTCGTCTCGGACGGCTTCGTCAGCCACAACACCGAGTGCAAGCTCGACCCGCTGGCCATGGAGATGCTGCGGGACATCGACGAGGACACCGTCGATCTCCAGGACAACTACGACGGTCGGGCCAAGGAGCCCACCATCCTGCCGTCGCGGATCCCGAACCTCCTCGTCAACGGCTCCGAGGGCATCGCGGTCGGCATGGCCACCAAGATCCCGCCGCACAACCTGCGCGAGATTGGCGCGGCCGTGCAGTGGTGCCTGGAGCACCCGGAGGAGGACGAGGCCACCACCCTCGACGCGCTGTTGGAGATCGTCAAGGGGCCGGACTTCCCCACCCACGGCCTGATCGTGGGCACCCAGGCGATCCAGGACGCGTACCGCACCGGACGCGGGTCGATCCGGATGCGCGCCGTGGTGGAGGTCGAGGAGGACAAGCGGGGCCGCCCCTGCCTGGTCGTCAGCGAGCTGCCCTACCAGGTGAACCCGGACAACCTGGCCGAGCGGATCGCCGAGCTGATCAAGGAGGGCAAGCTCGCCGGCATCGCCGACATCCGCGACGAGTCCTCCGGGCGTACGGGCATGCGGATCGTGCTCGTGCTCAAGCGCGACGCGGTCGCCAAGGTGGTGCTGAACAACCTCTACAAGCACACCCAGCTCCAGGAGACCTTCGGCGCCAACATGCTGGCGCTGGTCGACGGGGTGCCGCGCACGCTGAACCTGGCCCAGTTCATCCGCTACTACGTCGAGCACCAGATCGACGTCATCCGCCGGCGGACGGCGTTCCGGCTGCGCAAGGCGGAGGAGCGGGCGCACATCCTGCGCGGCCTGTCCAAGGCGCTGGACGCCCTCGACGAGGTGATCGCCTTGATCCGGCGCTCGCCCACGGTCGAGGACGCCCGGCAGGGCCTGATCCGGCTGCTGGAGATCGACGAGATCCAGGCGACCGCGATCCTCGACATGCAGCTGCGCCGGCTCGCCGCGCTGGAGCGGCAGCGGATCCTGGACGACCTGGCCAAGCTGGAGCTGGAGATCGCCGACCTCAAGGACATCCTCGCCAAGCCCGAGCGGCAGCGCAGGATCGTCTCGGAGGAACTGGGCGAGATCGTCGCCAAGTGGGGCGACGAACGGCGCACCAAGATCGTGCCGTTCGAGGGCGAGGTCTCCATGGAGGACCTCATCGCCCGCGAGGACGTGGTGGTCACGATCACCCGTACGGGTTACGCGAAGCGGACCAAGGTCGACCTCTACCGGTCCCAGCGCCGCGGTGGCAAGGGTGTCAGCGGGGCGACCCTCCGGCAGGACGACATCGTCAGCCACTTCTTCGTATGCTCGACGCACGACTGGATGCTCTTCTTCACCAACAAGGGGCGCGTCTACCGGGCGAAGGCGTACGAGCTGCCGGAGGCCAGTAGGGTGGCCAAGGGCCAGCACGTGGCCAACCTGCTCGCGTTCCAGCCCGACGAGCAGATCGCGCAGATCATCGAGATTCCGAACTACCAGGTGGCTCCCTACCTGGTACTTGCCACGAAGAACGGCCTGGTGAAGAAGACTCGGCTCGAGGAGTTCGACTCCCCCCGGTCCGGCGGCATCATCGCGATCAACCTGCGCGACGAGGACGAGCTGGTCGGGGCGGCGCTCGTCGCGCCGGAGGAGGATCTGCTGCTGGTCTCGAAGAACGCGCAGGCGATCCGGTTCAACGCCAGCGACGAGGCGTTGCGCCCGATGGGGCGCGCCACCTCGGGTGTGATCGGCATGCGCTTCAGCGAGGACGACGTCCTGCTTGCCATGGAGGTCGTCCGCGAAGGGCTGGACGTGCTGGTGGCCACGAACGGGGGATATGCGAAACGCACCCCGATCGAGGAATACCCCGTGCAGGGCCGGGGAGGTAAGGGCGTGCTGACTGCGAAGATCACTGAGCGGCGCGGTGGTCTGGTCGGCGCGGTGGTGATCGACCCGGACGACGAGCTGTTCGCGATCACCAGCAACGGTGGTGTCATCCGGACTCCGGTGAAGCCTGTACGCCGTACGCGTGACCGGAACACAATGGGGGTCAAGCTGATGGACCTCCCGGATGGCGTGACTATCGTGGCGATTGCTCGCAATGCCGACGAGCCTGACGAACAGGACTAGTTGAATGACGGAGACACAGGCGAAGTCGGGGAACACGGGGACCTCGGCCACCCCGGTCGACGAGGAGGCCGCGAAGAGCGGCACACCAGCGACCGGCCGCGCGGCCGTGGGTCGGGCAACCGTCCCCGCCGACGCGCCTGCCCCGAAATTCACCCGGGCTCCCGGAATGACACCGCCTCCGGACAAGCCATCGGAGGACGGGGACGCCCCGGACCGGACGGAAGCCGTGGGGGTCGACAAGCCGGCCCCCGCCACCAAGCCGGCCGCCGCCACACCGACGACGACACAGCCGCTGAAGGTCGGTGCCGCCCAGTCGACCGGCACCACCGGCACACAGCCGCGGATCACGGGCGCCACCGGCACGCAGCCCCGCGTCACGGGCACCGCCAAGCCGCAGTCGGACGGCGCCCGCCCGACCGGCGCCGGTCGCCCCGCCAACGGTGGTGGCCTGCCGCCGGGGATCAGTGGCGCCGCAGCCGTCGGGGCGGCGCGCGTGGGTGACGCGGTACGCGCCGCGCGTACGTCGGTCAGCTCGGCCGCGTCGCGCGGACCGCGCCGGGCCCGGCTGAACCTCAAGCGGATCGACCCCTGGTCCGTCATGAAGTTCGCGTTCGCGGTCTCGGTGGTGCTCTTCATCGTCGTGGTGGTGGCCACCTCGGTGCTCTACCTGGCCCTCGACGCGATGGGCGTGTTCACCAGCGTCAACGACAGCCTGACCGACCTGGTCAGCGCCGGCGGCGGCCAGAGCACCAGCGGCTTCCAGATCACCGCCAAGGGCGTGATCCTCAGCTCGGCGCTGATCGGCCTGGTCAACGTCGTGCTGTTCACGGCGCTCGCCACGCTCGGGGCGTTCGTCTACAACGTCTGCGCGGACCTGGTGGGCGGCATCGAGCTGACCCTCGCCGAGCGCGACTGAGCCACCTCGGAAGCCGGGGCACCGCCGAGGCGCGGCGCCCCGGCTTCCGTGCATTCTGGGCGCGTCGACCCGCCGCAGGGACGGCGTAATCGGCTGGGCCGGGCGGCAGGCCTCCGGTAGGTTCAGAGGCGACGGCAACACCCGGACGTCGCGGCGGCCCCCGATTTGGGGCCGGACGGACGGATGGGTTAACCTTGCTCGTCGCCACGCGGGGCTATAGCTCAGTCGGTTAGAGCGCAGAGCTGATAACTCTGAGGTCGCTGGTTCGATTCCAGCTAGCCCCACCGCACATCGTCCGACGGCAGTCGAGCGCGAGGGTAGGGCCCATGTTCAAGAAGCTTCTGATCCTTGCCGGCATCGTCGGTGTGGCAGCCGTGGTGGCCAGGAAGGTCAAGGCTTCCAACGACGAGCGCGCCCTGTGGCACGAGGCGACGACCGCGCCCGACCTGCGCTGATCCCCGCCGGCACTGTCGGCACCGGCGGATTCGTCCGCCTCCCGGGGCCCTAGCTCAACTGGCAGAGCACTGCCTTTGCAAGGCAGGGGTTAGGGGTTCGAGTCCCCTGGGCTCCACCAGCACTTTCCTTGGTTGATCTCGGTCCCGAGTGCAGCCATTTGTAGCGCCAAACGTGCGTACGAAAAGATCCCCACCGGCGTTTCCGCAGGTGGGGATCTTTTCGGCCCGGCAATGGGCCCACAGAAGTCAGGCCAGCGGTCGGGCGCGGGTGGCGGTGACCGTGGCGGTGCCGCTGTTGGACAGGCCGGAGATCAGGTACGCCCGGTAGGTGCCGTCCGGCAGCACGGTCCACAGGTCCGGGGTGCCGTCGGCGTCGATGTCGGCGGCCTGCAGGGTGCTGATCGTGACGCCGGTGTTCCAGCTTGCCGCCACCTGGTACTGGGTGTGGGTCAGCGTGCCGGTGCCGTCGCCGTTGTCGACCATGGTGACTCCGGTCCACAGGTACAGGTCACCGGTGCCGGCATTGCGCAGGAAGAGCGCAATCCCTGAGGCGGTCTCGGTGCTGGCGAGGCTCCAGTTCTGCCAGTCGGTCCCGCCGGTCGGCGTGGGATTGGTCAGGCCGGTGACGCCGTAGTAGAGGCCCGGCGCGAAGTAGTTGGGGTGGTAGCCGAGCCGGTAGCCGTTGGTGGCGTCACCGGCGATGCCGAGGAGATCCGGGATGCCGGTGTCGACGCCGTCAGCCTGGAACGCGTTCACCAGTTGCAGCGGGCTGTTGCCGTTGGCATCGATCAGATTGTCGGAGAAGATCGAGAACTGGTTTCCGTAAGGGTTGGCCATCGTGCCGTCCCCAGCGCCGCGGATGACGCCACCGTTACCGGCGGAAGTTCCGGTCGGGTAGTAGTACAGGAAGTCCTGGTGGTCGACGCCGGTGAAGCGCCCAGTGATGACCTGGGCGCCATCGAAGTCGGCCGGGGAGTCGTTGCCGGTGACACCGTTGCCGCGCAGGCCGACGTTGCTGGCCGGGGTCTGCACCTGGCCGGTGCCTACGCCGGTCTTGCGGGACTTCACGCCGAGCCCCGACCAGACGCCGGAGCCGAGACCGGTGCCCGGACCGCCGACAGCGACCAGGTCGGGCACCCCGTCGCCGTTGAGGTCCTTGTCGACCGGGCCGGTGGTGACGGTGGGCGTGGGTTTCGGCGCGGCCTGGGCTGGCAGGGCTGGGGCGAGCGCGGTCAGCGCGAGCGCCACGGGCGCGGTCCAGGCGAGCATGCGCCGGGAGCTGAAGGAATTCGTCAAAGGGTTCCCCCGTGCCGTGAGTGGTTGGCGCTTGGACGGTACTGGTCGACGGCAACTGCCACGGCCGCTCGATGGAAATGGCGGCCTCATACGGGATGCGCCATCGAGAATGCCGAGGTGCCGTCACCGAAACTGCGTCACTCAGTCCGCGCGATCCTCCTAACGGAGGACCACCGCATCCTGCTTTGCCGACACTCCATTCCCGATCCGCCCGGACGATTCGTCTGGGCAGCGCCCGGTGGAGGCGTCGAGAGCGGCGAGACAGCGCTTGCGGCCCTTCGTCGCGAGCTGCAGGAAGAGGTAGGGCTGGCCGTGGACGCCGAGCCACCTCACGTGTGGCACCAGGAGTTCGTGGTGCCCGGACACCTGCCAGGCTACGACGGCGTGGTCAACGACTACTTCCTCGTCCGTACCGCTGCCTTCATCCCGCGAGGCACCATGTCCGATGAGCAACTGGCCGCCGAGAACATCAGCGAATTCCGATGGTGGCCCCTGTCCGACATCGTCGCCTACCGGGGGTCCGACCTGTTCGGGCCACGCGACCTCGCCGAGCTGCTGGCGGCACTGGTCGCCGGTGGCGTCCCGCCCAGGCCGGTGCGAATCGGCCTGTAGAGGGTCAGGCGTCGGCGTACTCGCGTAGCAGCGCGAGGAGTCCGTGGCCGTCCTCGATCCGCGCGTCCGGTTCGACGCCCGCGAGCGCCGGTTCCCGGTCGGTGCGGGGCGAGCGCATGAGGATCGCGGCGCCCGTACCGGCGCGACGGGCGCACACGATGTCGCGGTGCACGCTGTCGCCGACGAACCAGCAGTCGCCGATCGGCACCGCGACGGCGCGGGACGCCAGCAGCGCCAGTTCCGGGTTCGGCTTCCGGGGGCCGGCCTCGTCGCTGTAGAACTCCGCCCTGAACAGCCCGGAGAGCCCCGCGGCGGAGAGGAAGTCCCGGTGGGCGGCACCGCAAAGCGTGTTGCTGACGA
This sequence comes from Micromonospora echinofusca, assembly GCF_900091445.1. Taxonomy (NCBI): domain Bacteria; kingdom Bacillati; phylum Actinomycetota; class Actinomycetes; order Micromonosporales; family Micromonosporaceae; genus Micromonospora; species Micromonospora echinofusca. The sequence continues at coordinate 6,460,030 of NZ_LT607733.1, read as the reverse complement.
CCGCCATCGGCAGGCCGGCGTCGGCGGCGTGGCGCAGCGCCTCGCCGATGCCGGGACGCACCGCCCACTCCTGGCGCCAGGTCCAGGCGTACGCCAGCGGGGTCGCCTCGCGCTCGACGGCGTCGCGGGCCTCCCGCGGCCAGGACCGGGTCACGAAGTCGGCCCACACCTGGGCGTGCGGCAGCTCGGTGGGATCGCCGGCCCTGCCCACGTCGTCGCGCCACAGGGAGTATGCCCGCGCGCCCTCGCCCAGGTCCCGGGCGATCTGCTCGTGGGGCACCGCGCCGTCGACGAGCTCGGCGAGGCGCCGCACCAGCCCCGGCGGGGCCGGCGGTTGGGGTGGCGCGTCGGCCAGGACGCCGCCGAAGTCCAGCAGGAGAGCCCGAGGGGTACGAAGCATGGTGCCATCCTCGCGTACCGGAACGGGTGTCACCACTGTCGATGCACCGTCGCCTCGCGGCCCGTCACCAGGCTGGCCGGCGGTACGTCCGGTCACGGCCGGGCGCTGCCACCGCCCGCCGGGCACGGACCCGCACGGCCGCCCACGAGCCGCCCGCCCCGGCAGGTTAGCGTCGCAGGTGTGACCACCGGATCCCCACGCGTGCTCCCGGCCGACAGCGGCATCGCCGAGGCGGCCTCCGTCCTGCGTACCGGCGGGCTGGTGGCCTTCCCCACCGAGACCGTCTACGGGCTGGGCGCGAACGCGCTGGACGCCCGGGCCGCCGCCCGGATCTTCGAGGCGAAGGCGCGCCCCAGCTTCGACCCGCTGATCACCCACCTCGCCGACGCCGCCGAGCTGGAGAAACTGGTGGGTGCGGTGCCGGCGGCGGTGGCGGCGTTGACCGAGCGCTTCTGGCCCGGGCCGCTCACGTTGATCGTGGACCGGCCGGCGGCGATCCCGCCGATCGTCACGTCCGGGCTGCCGACGATGGCGGTCCGCGTGCCCGACAACGCGTACGCGCGGGCGCTGATCGCCGAGGCAGGGGTGCCGGTGGCGGCGCCGAGCGCGAACCGGTTCGGCCAGCTCAGCCCGACGCGGGCGGAGCACGTGGTGCGGGGGCTGGGCGCCGCCGTCGACGTGGTGCTCGACGGGGGGCCGACGCGGTGCGGCATCGAGTCGACGATCGTGGACGCCCGGGACGGGCGGCCGGTGGTGCTGCGCCTCGGCGCGTTGCCCGTGGAGGCGCTGGAGGAGGCCGTGGGCCCGGTGACCGTACGCCCGGGCAGCTCGGGGCAGCCCGTCGCGCCCGGCACGCTGGCGGCGCACTACGCCCCGCGTACGCCGCTGCGGCTGGCGTCGGGCGGCGAGCCGCCGGCGGCCGACGGGGTCCGGCGCGGCTTCCTGGCCTTCCGGGACCGGCCGGCGGGCGACTGGGCGGCGGTGGAGGTGCTCTCGGCCGCCGGTGACCTGACCGAGGCCGCCGCGCGGCTGTTCGACGCGCTGCACGAGCTGGACGCCGCCGGGGTCGCCGAGATCCTGGTCGAGCCGGTTCCCGAGGTGGGCGTCGGCCGCGCGGTCAACGACCGGCTGCGCCGCGCCGCCGCCACCTGGCACCCGGCGGCGTGAGGCGGGCGCGGGCACCCGGCGTCAGGCGACGCCGGCTCCCCACGGGTTGCGACGCCGTGCAACGTCGGCTGTCGGTGCCGGCGGTTCCTCCAGTGTGCATGGGCCGGGAGGACGGGGGTAGGAGGAACGGCAACGACCCCCTGGAAGTGAGGTGTCAGCCAATGCCGACCGCACGCGAGATCATGACGAACGACGTGACCTGCATCCGTGAGCAGGACGACCTCAGGACGGCCGCGAAGCAGATGGCCCAGTTGGGTGTCGGCTCGCTGCCGATCTGCGGGGACGACAACCGGCTCAAGGGCATGCTGACCGACCGCGACATCGTGGTCAAGGTCCTCGCCGAGGGCCGCGACCCGGCCCGGGTCACCGCCGGTGAGCTCGCCCAGGGCGAGGCGGTGACGATCGGCGCCGACGACGACGCGGCGGAGATCCTGCGGACCATGAGCCAGCACAAGGTACGCCGGCTGCCGGTGATCGACGGGCACGAGCTCGTCGGCATCGTGGCCGTCGCCGACGTGGCCCGCTCCCTGCCCGAGCGCCCGGTGGGTGACCTCATCGAGGCCATCTCCGAGCGCGTCTGACCGCGCGTCACGACCGATCGCCGCCCTCCGGCCCGGCCGGGAGGCGGCGATCGGCGTACGCGGGTCCGCCCGCCCGGCGGGGATCGGGCGGGTCGTCGGCTCAGCCGGGCGGGGTCAGCGGGACGGTCTCGCCGCGGGCGACGGTGCGGACGCTCCCGGCGAGGCCGCGCCGCCGTACCTCCGCCACGAAGTGGCCCAGCGGCGAGCGGAACACCGGATAGTCGTCGTAGTGGATCGGCACGGTGAGCTTCGGCCGGATCAGCTCGACGAGGTCGGCGCCCTGCCGCGCGTCCATGGTGAGCAGGAGCCCGGCGATCCGGGTGCCGCCGAGGTGGATCAGCATCGCGTCGATGTCCGGGTACCGCTCGGGGATGTCGGCCAGCATCGGCCGGTTGAGCGTGTCGCCGGTGACGTAGAGGCGGAACCGGCGGCTGCCGTCGCGCTCCAGGTCGATCATCGTGCCCATCACGTCGGGCAGCAGCAGGTCCAGCGCGCCGGGCCCGTGCCTGCCCGGCATCGAGGTCAGGCGTAGCGTCTCGCCGTCGCGACGCAGCTCCCGGGAGTTCCAGGTGGGCAGCCCTTCGGCGGCCCGGAAGCCCCAGCGGCGCAGCTTGCGCTCGGCGGCGGGGGTGGTGACGATCGGCAGCTCCCGGTCGAGTTCCCGGCGGGCCACGCGGTCGAAGTGGTCGCCGTGCAGGTGGGAGAGGACGACCGCGTCCAGCGACGGCAGCTGGGCGATCCGCAGCGCCGGGTCGGTGCGCCGGCGCGACCAGAGCCCCTTGCCCAGGTACGCGCGCTGGCCCCGGTGCAGGAAGTTCGGGTCGGTGAGCAGGGTGAACCCGCCGATCCGCAGCACCGTGGTGGCGGTGCCGATGAACGTGACCTCGGGCTGCGTCGTCGACATGTGCACCTCCACCGGTAGCCCTACCCGTGACCGGCGGGCCCATTCCGGCCGGGGCCGCGGCGTGCTGGTCGCCTGCGGACGCCGGGCGCGGTCACGCCGGTTCGCCGTCCGCGCCGGACCCGGGCAGGCGCTCCACGAGGCGGGTGAGCGCGCCGTTCGCGAAGGTGGCGCCGAGCGCGGAGCCCGTCGCGATGGTCCAGCCGACCGGGCCGAGGGGCGTGCAGCCGAAGAAGTGGCTGACCCCGGGCGTCTGGACCACCACCGTCAGCACCCCGAGCGACGCGGCGGTGGAGGCCAGTACGGCCGGGCTGGTGCCGCCGGCCAGCAGCGTCTGCCCGAGCTGGGTGCCGACCAGCGAGACCAGCGCGACGGTGCCCGCCCGCCGGCGTCGCCCCGTGTAGCGGGCCAGCGTCCAGCCGGCGGTGGCGCCCAGCGTCGTGGCTGCGGCGCGCAGCCCGATCTCCCGGGTCATCGGCTCGCCCAGCGAGGTGTCGGGTCCCTCCCGGAGCAGGCTTTCGGCGTGGTCCGCCGCGGGTGGGCGGATCGCGATCGCCAGGGCCGGTGCCAGGTCGGTGAGCAGGTTGACCAGGAGCAGTTGCCGGCCGGTGAGGGCCGAGCGGCCCGTGGCGGCGGCGGTCAGCACGCTGAACGCGATCTCGCCGAGGTTCCCGCCGACCAGGATGCTGAGCGCGTGGCGTACCGAGGACCACATCGCCCGGCCCTCGACCAGGGTGGCGATGATGGTCTCCAGCCGGTCGTCGGTGACCACCACGTCGGCCGCCGCCCGGGCGGCCGGGGTGCCCCGCTGACCGAGGGCGATGCCCACGTCGGCCAGCCGGATCGCCGCGGCGTCGTTGGCGCCGTCGCCGGTCATCGCGACCGTACGCCCGCACGCGCGCAGCGCCTGGATGATCCGGACCTTGTGCGCCGGGGTGCACCGGGCCACCACGTCCGTGGCGGCGAGCCGCGCGCCGAGGGCCTCGTCGTCGAGCTGGTCGAGTTCCGTCGCGGTGACGACCCGCTGGTCCTCGTGGTCGCTGATGGTGGCCGCGATCGCCTCGGCGGTCGCCGGATGGTCACCGGTGATCATGATGGTGTGCACGCCGGCCTGGCGGATGCGGCGCACGGCGGGCGCGGCGCTCTCGCGTACCCCGTCGGCGAGGGCCAGGAAGCCGACGAAGGTCAGGTCGCGCACCTGCCCGTCCGTGACGTCGGGCGAGGAGACCCGGCACTCGGCCACGGCGAGGATCCGGTGCCCCGCCCCCGCCCGGTCGGCGAGCATGGCGTGCAGCCCGGCGCGCCCCTCGTCGTCGAGCGGCTCGTCCTCGCCGCCGGGCGTACGCCGGCCGGAGCACCGGGGCAGCACCGACTCCGGGGCACCCTTCACGCTGAGCAGCAGCCGGTCCCCGGCCCGGCCGACGGTGGCGTGGTAGCCCCGGGACGGCTCGAACGGCAGCCCGTCGACCGGCTCCCATCCCCCGGCGCCGGTCTGCTCGGTCACGCCCGCCGCCTGGGCGCCGGAGCGGACCGCGCGGTCGGTCTGCTGGGCCAGGTCGTGGGGTTCGTCGGCGCCGGGGGTGGCGCGCAGCGCCGCCGCGAGGGTGTCCCGCAGGGCGTCGTCGAGCCGGTCGACGGGTGCGTACCGGCCGTCGTCGCCGACCCCGGCGAGCAGCAGCCGGCCCTCGGTGAGGGTGCCGGTCTTGTCGAAGCAGAGCACGTCCACCCGCCCGAGCGCCTCGATGGTGCGTGGGTTGCGGACCAGCGCGCCGTGCTCCGCCAGCCGCCGCGCGGCGGCCAGCTGCGCGGCGCTGACCAGGAACGGCAGCCCTTCCGGCACGGACGCGACGGCCAGGTTCGCGGCGGTCGCGGCGGTCTGGGCCAGCGGTACGCCACGCAGCAGCCCCGCGCCGGCCACCGCCACCGCCGAGCCGGCGGCCAGCGGGATCGCCGCGCGGGTCAACCGGCCCAGCCGCGCCTCCACGCCGCTCGACGGCGGGGCCTGCCGGGCCATCGCGAGGCTCCGTCCCGCCTCGGTGTCCGCACCGGTCGCGACCACCACCGCCGTCCCGTTTCCGGCGGCGACGCTGGTGCCCTCGTAGAGCATCGAGCGCCGGTCGGCGACGGCGGCGGCGACCACCGGCTGGTCGGTCTTGCCGACCGGCAGCGACTCGCCGGTGAGCGAGGACTCGTCCATCTCCAACCCGGCCGACTCCAGCACCCGGCAGTCGGCCGGTACGGCGTCGCCCGATTCGAGCAGGACGACGTCCCCGGGCACCAGTTCCTCGGCCGGCAGCGTCCGTTCCGTCCCGTCGCGGCGTACGCGGGCGGTGACCGCCGAGCGGGACAGCAGCTCGGCCAGCGACCGTTCGGTGTTGTGCTGGTGCACCGCCCCGAGCAGCGCGGACCCGCCGACCACGCCGCCGACCAGGGCGGCGTCGACGGGCGAGCCGAAGGTGGCCGAGAGCACCGCCCCGGCGGCCAGTACGGGGGTCAGCGGGTTGGCCAGCTCGTCGACGAAGGCGCGCAGCAGCCCCGTCGGTCCGTCGGGTCGTACGCTCCGGTCGCCCCGGCGGCGCTCGGCCTCGGCGGTGGTGAGCCCGTCGGGGCCGGTGTCGAGGTGGTCGAGCACGGTCGGGGACGGCATCAGGTGCCAGGCGGTGACCGCCGGGGTCGGGCCGTCCGTCCGGTCGGGCAGCCGCTGCGCCCGCAGTACGCCGTGCGCGAAGGCCAGCGCGGCCGCCCCGTTCACGGCCACGACGGCGCGTCCGGGCAGCCGCGCGCGGGGGGCGGTGAGCGCGTTCAGCGCGCCGAGGCCGGTGCCGGCCATGGCCAGGCCGATGTTCTGCCGGGCCATCCGGCGGGCCACCCCCGCCGCCTCGATGAGCAGTGCCGCGACCCGCAGGTCGGCGCCGACCAGCAGGTGCGCCCCCCAGGGCGGCAGCTCCTCGGGGCCGCTGAGCCCCAGTCCGCAGTCGGCGGCGCCGAGCGCGGCGCGGTCGGCGGAGACCACCATCACCATCGCCCCGTCGCGTTGCAGGTCACGCACCGACTCAACCAGCCGGTCGCGGCCCGGCAGGTGGGCGTCGGCGAAGCCGTACCGCTGCTCGTCGTCGCCGGCCACGACCAGCCGCAGGCCGGCCTGGCGGGCGGCGGCCGGCAGGGCGTCGACGCCCGGCGCCGGCTCCGGTTCGACCCGCAGCACGGCGGCGAGGGTGCCGCCGTCGGCCAGGCCGAGCAGCAGTCCGCCCGCGTCGCGCAGCCGCCGGCTGTCGGCGGTGTCGCCCGGATTCTCGACGTCCAGCGCGTCCAGCGGTCCGAGCCGCCAGCCGTCGGCGTGCCGTGGCTCCCGGGGCGCGGCGGGGTCGAAGAGGGCGAACGCGCGTGCCGCCACCCGACCGGTGTCCGCCCCCGCCAGCGGCGCCAGGTCCGCCAGCACTCCCCGGTCGGAGCTGAGCACGGCGGCGTCCAGCACCAGGGTGTCGATCCGGTCCAGTTCGCGCAGCACGCTGCGGTCCATCGCGATGACCCCGCGCCGGGCGAGGATCAGGCCGAGCCGCGCGGCATAACCCTCGCGTCCGCTGCCAGGAGCCTTGGGCAGCGTGGAGAGGCCCAGCGCGGCGGCCCGCTTTCCACCCACGACCGGTGTCGCGGCGGCCGCCGCGACGGCGCCCGCGTCGAGCGTCCGGGACACGTACCTCTCGACGGGGCCGTCCGGCTTCGGCCGGGGGCGCTCGATCTTCGACACGGGGGCGGCGGCCCGCTCCGGATGCCCGGTCAGCCGAGGTTCGGCCCGTGCCCACGCGTGGAGCTGGGCGCGCGCCTCGCCCCACTGCACCACCCGGTGCGCACCGTCGAGCACGAGCCCGGTCCAGCTACCCGTCAGGCCCTGCACCACCGCCTCGGCGAGCGGGAACAGCAGTTCGGCCCGGGGGTCGGCGCGCAGCCCGCGGTCCGCCAGCGCGTGCAGCCTCGGGTGCAGGTCGACCGCGCCGAGCAGCCCGGCGACCTCCCCGGGCACCGGCGTGAACGGCAGGATCCGGGTGGCGGCGGAGAGGGTCAGGCCCAGGGCGTCGGAGGCCAGCCCGCCGAGGGTGCGCGGCGTGCGGGGCCCCTCCTCGGGCGGGTGCGGCGGCGGGATCCCCTGGTCCGGCTCGTGGGGGCAGGTGCGTTCGGTGCGGGCGACGGTCGCGATGAGGTCGCGCAGGGCGGGCTCCGGCGTACCGACGGCGACGACCACCCGGCCGGACGGGGCGTTGACCCGGGCCCACTCGACGCCGGACATCCGCTCCAGCGCCGCCTCGACCTGCCGCGCGAGGACGTCACCGCCGTCCTGGCAGACCCCGAGCACCTCGATGTGGTGTCGGCCGGGGCGGGACCAGACCCGGCGTCGGCTCAGCCCCGCGACCCGGGCGAGCCGGGCGGCGACGGCGCCGACGTTCCGGGACGCCTCACCGACGACCGGCGGCACCGGGACCGCCGGAAGGAGCCGGCCGGCCGCGCGGCCCAGGGAGATCATCGAGGCGTACGACCGGACAGGCGCCGGTCAGGCCCCTCGCCACCGCTGCTCCCGCCGTACGCCATCACGCCTCCCACGCCTGCGCTCCGGCGGCCTGGCTTCCCGGTGGGTGGTCGGTTATGCCCCCGGGCGGCGGAGGTTTCTCCCGCGCGGCCGTCGTGTCCGAGGGTGTCCGTCGGCCTCGGAGGGCCGGAGAGAGGCGGGTCACCCTTGACCTCAACCCGGATTGAGGTCCCAGGCTGACCCCATGCTGATCGAACTGCTCGGCGCCGAGGCGGGTACGCCGTACCCACGGGCCCGCCCCGGCCACCGACCGCTGTGCCTGCCGCGCCCGGCGGGCCGGAGGTGACCGACACGGTGGCGCCCGTCGCCCCGGACGTCGAGGAGGCGGGGCTCTTCGCACCCCGGCTGCGGGCGATGACGGTGGGCAGCGTGGCGCTGATCTCGCTGCTCGCGTTCGAGGCGCTGGCGGTGGGCACTGCCATGCCGTCCGTCGCCCGCAGTCTCGACGGGCTGGCCCTCTACGGGATCGCCTTCGGGGGACCGTTCGCCGCCGGGGTGCTCGCCATGGTCGCCTCCGGCATCTGGTGCGACTCCCGGGGCCCCCGGGTCCCGATGTGGCACGGGCTCGTCTGGTTCGTGCTGGGGCTGGTGCTCGCCGGCAGCGCCACGAGCATGGGCGTCCTGGTGGCCGGCCGGATCGTGCAGGGCTTCGGCTCCGGGCTGCTCTCCGTGGCGCTGTACGTGATCGTCGGGCAGGCGTACCCGGAGGCGCTGCACCGGCGGATCTTCGCGGCGTTCGCCGCCGCGTGGGTCGTACCGTCCCTGGTCGGGCCGGCGCTGGCCGGCCTGATCGTGGAGCATCTCGGCTGGCGCTGGGTCTTCCTGGCGGTGCCGGCGGTGGCGGTGCCGGCGGTGCTGCTGATCCACCCCGGTCTGCGGGCGGTCGGGGCGACCACGGCGACCGGGCTGCCGTCCGGCGCGGCGGCCCGGATCGGCTGGGCCTGCGGGGCGGGGGTGAGCGCCGCACTGTTGCACATCGGGGGGCAGCAGCGCGGCGCCACCGCCGTCGGGTTGGTGGCCCTGGCGCTGGCGGGGCTGCTGGTCTGCGCGCCCCGGCTGCTGCCGGCCGGGTTCCTGCGCGCCGGCCGGGGCCTGCCGACGGTGGTCGGGCTGCGCGGCCTCGCCTCGGCGGCGTTCGTCGGCGCCGAGGTGGTGATCCCGCTGGTGCTCTCCCGGGAGCGCGGGCTGTCCCCGACCGCCGCCGGCCTGGTCCTGACCACCGGCGCGCTCGCCTGGTCGGCCGGTTCCTGGTTGCAGGGTCGGATGCCGGCCCCGCGCTCCCGGGCCACCCTGCCGAGGGCGGGACTGACGTGCATCGCGGCCGGTACGGCAGTGGTCACGCTCGCCGTCGCGCCGGCCGTGCCGGTCTGGGTGGGCGTGCTCGGCTGGGCCGCCGCCGGCCTCGGCATGGGGTTGCTCTACCCGTCGCTGTCGGTGTTGACGTTGGAGCTGTCCGCGCCCGGCGAGCAGGGGCGCAACAGTTCCTCGCTGCAACTGGGCGACTCGCTCTTCGCGGCGACCGTGCTGGCGCTCACCGGCGCGGTGCTCGCCGCCGGCGCGGCCCCGGGGCCGGCCAGCTACGCCGGCACGCTCGCGGTGACCTCCGGGCTGGCCCTGCTGGGCGTCGTGCTCGCCGGTCGGGTGGTGCCCGGCGTGCCCGGGATCCGCGCCGGCTGACCGCCCCACCGCCGCGGGTGGGCGGATGTGCCGATCCGGGCCGGTGGCGACCGCCGGCCCGGGACGATGGGCTCCTGACCATCCTCTCGATGGCCGTGGTTACGGGCCGCCGTGAGGCGCCGCACAGTCGGTCACACGCGCGGGTCGGGTGCCGTCTGCCCACTGTCGCGCGGCGGGCGTGCGGCGGCCGGAGAGGGAGGGAACCATGCGGGTGCTGGTCACCGGGGCGGGCGGTCGGCTCGGGCGGGTGGTGCTGCCCCGGCTGCGCGCCGAGGGCTGGGAGGTCCGGGCGACGAGCCGGCGGGCGCGTACCGACCCGTCGGCGCGGTGGGTGGTGGTCGACCTGGCCACCGGGGAAGGGCTGGTCGAGGCGGTGTCCGGCGTGGACGCCGTCCTGCACCTGGCCTCGTCGCCCAACCGGGGGCGGCAGACCCACCGGGTCGACGTGCTCGGCACCCGCCGGCTGGTCGTCGCCGCCGGGCAGGCGGGCGTACGGCACCTGGTCTACGTCTCGATCGTGGGGGTGGACCGGGTGCCGATCCCCTACTACCGGCACAAACTCGCCGCCGAGCAGGTGGTGGCCGCCGGGCCGGTGCCGTGGACCGTGCTGCGGGCGACCCAGTTCCCGGAGTTCCTCGACGGGATGCTGCGCGGGGCGAGCCGCCTCGGCCCGGTGGTCGGCGATCCGGCCGTGCTCGCCCAGCCGGTCGACCCCGGCGAGGTCGCGGACCACCTCGTGCGCCGGCTCACCGCCGGCCCGCTGCGCGGCATCGAGGAGTACGGCGGCCCGGAGGTGCTCCGCTTCGACGACGCGGCCCGCGCGTGGACGGCCGCCCGGCGGTCCCGCCGCCCGCTGCTGCCGGTGCGGATACCCGGCAGGCTGGGCCGTGCCCTGCGCTCGGGCGGCCTGGTCACCGAGGCGACCCCGACGGGCACCCGGACCTGGGCCGACCACCTCGCCGACACGTACGGGGGAACCGACGCAAGATGAACGGCTCCCGCGTTCACGTCCTGCCTACCGTGACGCCATGTTCGCCATGGTCGCCACCGTCATCCTGTACGTCGCCGGTTTCGTCTTCCTCTACGGCGTGATCCGGCTCGCCATCCGCCACGCCCTGGAGGAGATGGAGGTGCGCCGGGTCCAGGCCGAGCGGGCCGAGGAGTTGGCCGCCGTACGCGACCGCGCCCTGCTGCGCGACAACGGCTTCCTCACGGGCAACTGACCGGCGCCACCCGGCGGCGCGGCCTGCGCCTGGCCCGCTCTGCGCCTGGCCCGGCCGGCGCTAGGCCCGCTCTGCGCCTGGCCCGGCCGGCGCTAGGCCCGCTCTGCGCCTGGCCCGGCCGGCGCTAGGCCCGCTCTGCGCCTGGCCCGCTCTGGGTCTGGCCCGCTCTATCTGGGCGGCGCCCCGCCCGGCCGGCCCGTCCCGGGGGTTCCGGGACGGGCCGGTGCGCCGGACGGCTAGAAGTCGGCGGCCACGGCGAGGTTGAACTTGTCGATGGCGGCCTTCTTCTCCGGCGGGAGCGCCTCGACGTCGATCCGGTCGGTCTCGCCCCTGCCGTCGTGGGTGTCCACGCCCTTCAGGAGGTGGTCGACGATGGAGTTCGCCTCGTCGGTGGTGAAGCCGGCGTCGGTCAGGATGTGCAGCGGAAGATCACTCATGTTGGCGCCGGTACCCGGCATCGCCGGCTCCCACACGCCGCCGGAACCCGTCTCCGGATCGATAGGGGTGGCCCCTGCCGCCGACGTTTCCGCCCGTCGACGGGTGTGGTGGCGGCCCGGGTGTGGCCGGGTGCGAGGATCGCAGGCGTGATGGGGACGCTGAAGACCGAACCTGCCCGCAACCGGCTCGACCTGCTGGCGCCGCCGGTCGCCACCGCCGTCGGGCAGTGGCCCGCCGAGGCGCCGGTGGACGTGGACGACGTGCTGGTGGCGCCGATCGACGCCGAACTGGCCGACACCGCCGCCTTCTGCGCCGCGTACGAGGTGGGGCTGGACGAGTCGGCCAACTGCGTCGTGGTGGCCGGCAAGCGTGAGGGGGTCGTGCGCTACGCGGCCTGCGTCGTGCTCGCCACCACCCGCGTCGACGTCAACGGCGTGGTCCGGCGCGCGCTCGACGTGCGGAAGGCGAGCTTCGCGCCGATGGCCGAGGCGGTGGAGCTGACCGGAATGGAGTACGGCGGCATCACCCCGATCGGGCTGCCGGAGCAGTGGCCGCTCCTCGTCGACGCGCGGGTGATCGCCGCCCCGCACGTGATCATCGGGTCGGGCGTACGGCACAGCAAGATCGCGCTGCCCGGGCCGGCGCTCGGCGCCCTGCCCGGCGCGCGCGTGGTGGAGGGGCTGGCCAGGTCGGCCTGACCGTTCACCGACGTCGATACCGTTGCACGTGAAACATCGTGCGCGTCGATGTCCGGTGGTCGACCCCGCCGTCGTCGCCCTGCGGCCGGCTCAGCCGGCCTCGGCCTCGCGGCGGCCCACCTCGGCCAGGGCGGCGAGCAACGTCTCCGGCTCCTGGGCGCCGGTGACCGCGTACCGGCCGGCCAACACGAAGGTGGGCACGCTGGTCACCCCGATCTGCCGGGCGGTGGCCAGCTCGTCGGAGAGTTCCGCCACGCGCTCGTCGGAGTCGAGGAAGCGGCGGGCCTCGGTGGCGTCCAGGCCCACCTCGGCGGCGAGCCCGGCGAGCGCGTCCCGGGAGCCCACGTCGACGCCGTCGGTGAAGTGGGCGCGGTAGAGCGCGTCGACCATCTCGGCGGCGCGCCCCCGGTCGGTGGCCCAGGCGACCAGGCGGTGCGCGTCGAAGGTGTTCGCGGCGACCGCGCGGTCGAAGTCGAGCTTCAGGCCGACCTGGGCCCCCACCTCCGTCACCTGACCGAACATCTGCCGGACCCGGTCCGGCCCGCCGAACTTCGCGGCCATCGCCTCCACCAGGGGACGCGGCTGCGCCACCGGCGACGGGTCGAGCTGGAACGGCCGGTAGCGGACGGTCACCTCGCCGTCGTACGACTCCAGGGCCTGCTCCAGCCGCCGCTTGCCGATGTAGCACCAGGGGCACACGACGTCGGCGTAGATCTCGATCTCCATGTCGGGTGACAACCCTCCGTCTAGTGCGGTGTCCAATAACGTTCACCGGGTTTCCGGTGGGGTGTTGTGGATCCTCGCCGTGCGGGCGAGCGACTCCCCACAGGGTGGTGGGGCGGGCCACCGCGGGCCATCTTGACCTCCGCGCCGCCGGGTGGGCGGCGGGGGTCACGTCGGGACTGGCCGGTTCCGGGGAGGTGCCGGCAGGCTCGACGGTGCGTGACCACCCCGGGCAGCGTAACCGCTGTGGGGGCGGTGGGTCCGCCGCCCGGGGTGCGGGTGGCGATGCTGGCCGCCGCGCGACATCGCGGTGGCCTGAAAACTGGCAGTGCGGGCAGGTCAGGCTCCGCCCGCGTGGCTTCGGTACGCGTTTGCGGCAGATGGGGCAGGTCGACGACGTGCCGCGTTCGTCGACGAGATGAACGGTGATGCCGGCGAGAGCGGCCTTGTCGGTGAGGATCTGCAGGAGTCGGCCGATCTGCCACTGGCGTAGCCGCAGGTGGTGCCGCTGGCCAGCCGGCAGGTTGAGGACGCCGCGGGGGTCGCCGACGTGCAACACCCCGACCCGCTGATCTACGGCCCAGTCGACGACGGTGCGGGCCGCCTCGTGTTGGGCCTGCCGAACCCGCCGCCGATGCCGACCCTCTACCCTACGGGCCCGGGCACGATACTGGCGCCACCGCCGCGACCCCCGCTGACCCGGCTTCGGTGCCCGGCGGGCCACGGCACGATGGCGGGCTTTGGTGTCGGCCAGGTGCATGCGGTGCTCAGCGCGGATCGCCCGCCCCGACACCAACAACGCCTCCCCGCCACAGCCGGCGACGGCGTACGGGTGGATGATCCCACGTCCACGCCTGCGACCCGGCCGGGATCCGGACCCTCACCCGACGGGTACACCGTGATCGGAACCTCGGCGGTGACGTCGAGGAACAGACGGCCGCCCTCGTGCAGCAGCGTGATCGAGCGGACCTGCTCGACCGGATACGGCACCTGACGGGCCAGGCGCACCCACAACGCCGGGGTGCCCCTCGCCGTCGGGACACGCACGCGGTGGCCGTCGCCCACACATCACCGGCCGAATGCAGCAGCCCGAAACACCGCCGCCGCTGCGCGGGCGTTACCCGCAGCGCGACACGAGCGGTGCGATACACCACCGCAGGCGCAGCAGGATCCCGACGACGAGGCACAAACCGAAGCCAACACCACCGGTACGACAATCTTCCCGCCGACGAACCCCGCAAAGGTTCGTGGACACCGCACTAGCTGGTCTGTTCCCGGACCTGCCGCTTGAGCCGGGCCAGGATGGCCGTGCCGCCGCGCACCCGCAGCGGGCTGATCGCCTGGGCCAGCCCCATCCGCTGGTAGAGGTCGTCGGGCACGGCGAGTACCTCGTCCGCGCTCGCCCCGGCCAGCCCTTCGGCAAGGATGCCGGCGAACGCGCGCGTGGTGGGCGCCTCCGGCGGACAGTCGAAGAGGGTCTCCACCGTCTTCTCCGGAGTCACCCGGGCGCGCAGGAAGAACGCCGTCTGGCACTCCGGCACCTGCTCCATGCCATCCCGGTCGGCGGAGCCGGCGGGCAGCGGCGGGACGACATCGGCGTACTCCAGCAGCATCTCCAGCACCACGTCGCGGGGCGCGGCGGCGAACTCGTCGACGATCTCGGAAAGCCTGGCCGGCATGGATGACATGCCCCCGAGGCTACCGCCGCCGGGAAGGGACCCCTCCGCTACCGGGAACCTGGGGAAGGGCCCTTCCGTACACCTCAGACGGTGGGCGCCTGCTCGCTGATCTCGCTCAGCGCCGACTGGGGGTCGAGCTGCATCGCGAGGTCGCCGAGGGAGACGATGCCGACCAGCTTGCGCTCGCTGTCGCAGACCAGCACCCGCCGGATGCCCCGCTCCCGCATCAGGGCCGCCGCCTCGGCCGCGGTCGAGTGCTGCTCGATCATCACCACCTCCCGGGTGATGATCGAGCCGATCGTGGTGGTGGCCGGGTCGCTGCGCTCGGCCACCGCCCGTACGACGATGTCCCGGTCGGTGAGCATGCCCGCGAGGGTGGCGCCGTCGGTCACCACCACGTCGCCGATGTCCGCCTCCTTCATCACCCGGGCCGCCTCGTCCAGGTTGGTCTCGGCGGGCAGGTAGATGACCTGCTTCGTCATCACGTCGCTGACCCGGTAACCGGTCATGAGAGCCTCCAGAACACTTGCGCCGATCGGACTGCGGTACCCCGTGACACGTTCGCTACACCACGCTCCCGCGCTCCCGGTGTACCCGTTCGACGAGTCGGTCAGCCACCTTGTCGACCGGCAGTTCGTCGCGCTCGCCGGACGCCCGGTCGCGCAGCTCCACGTACCCCTCGGCGAGACGGCGGCCGACCACGACGGCGCACGGGATGCCGATCAGCTCGGCGTCGGTGAACTTCACCCCGGCGGAGACGTGCGTCCGGTCGTCGACGAGCACCCGCAGGCCGGCGGCGGCGAGCCGCCGACCGAGCTCCAGCGCCGCCTCCAGCTGCGGCCCCTTCCCGGCGGCCACCAGGTGTACGTCGCACGGCGCGACCGCCTCCGGCCAGACCAGCCCCCGCTCGTCGTGGTGCTGTTCGGCGATCGCGGCGACCGCGCGGGACACCCCGATCCCGTAGCACCCCATGGTCGGCCGGACGGGCTTGCCGGCGGGGCCGAGCACGTCGACGGAGAAGGCGTCGGTGTAGCGGCGACCGAGCTGGAAGATGTGTCCGATCTCGATGCCGCGCCGCATGGTCAGCTCCCCGGTGCCGCACGCCGGGCAGGGGTCGCCGGGACGCACCTCGGCCGCCTCGATCGTGCCGTCCGGGACGAAGTCCCGGCCGCAGACCACCCCTGTCGCGTGCCGGCCCGGCTCGTTCGCGCCGGTCAGCCACGCGCTGCCCGGCACCACCCGGGGGTCGACCAGGTAGCGGATGCCGAGCTTCGCCATGACCTGCGGACCGATGTAGCCCCGGACCAGCTCCGGGTGGTCGTCCCAGCCGTCGAAGACGTCCACCGTGGCCGGGGCGACGGCCGCGCCGAGCCGCTTCAGGTCGACCTCCCGGTCGCCGGGCAGCCCGACCACCAGCAGTTCGGGCCCCTCCGCGCCGGGGCGGCGCAGGGCGAGCACCACGTTCTTCAGGGTGTCGGCGGCGGTCCAGTCGTCCCGCCCGCCCAGGCGCCGGGCGTCGGCCAGCGCGACCAGGCCGGCGATGGTCGGGGTCTCGGGGGTGTCGTGCACCTCGGCCGCCGGCTGGGCGTCCGGGTCGCCGGCCGGCGGGACGGGCGTGGTCACCGCCTCGGTGTTGGCCGCGTAGTCGCAGGCGGTGCAGCCGACGAAGGTGTCCTCGCCGACGGGCGTGGCCGCCAGGAACTCCTCCGACGCCGAACCGCCCATCGCCCCGGACGTCGCGCGCACGATCGTGTGCTCCAGCCCGAGCCGGTCGAAGATCCGCCGGTACGCGCCCCGGTGCCGCTCGTACGCGGCCTGTAGGCCCACCTCGTCGAGGTCGAACGAGTAGGCGTCCTTCATCAGGAACTCGCGCCCGCGCAGCAGGCCGGCCCGGGGCCGGGCCTCGTCGCGGAACTTCGTCTGGATCTGGAAGAGCGTCACCGGGAAGTCCCGGTACGAGCTGAACAGGTTCTTGACCAGCAGCGCGGCCAGTTCCTCGTGGGTGGGCGCGAGCAGGTGCTCCGCGCCGCGCCGGTCGGCGAGGGTGAAGATGTCGTCGCCGTACTCCGTCCACCGGCCGCTGGTCCGGTAGGGCTCGGCCGGCAGCAGCGCCGGGAAGTGCACCTCCTGGTCGCCGATCGCCGCCATCTCCTGCCGGACCACCTCGGTGACCCGGTCCAGCACCAGCTTGCCCAGCGGCAGCCAGGTGTAGCCGCCCGGGGCGGCGCGACGGACGTAGCCGGCGCGCAGCAGGAGCCGGTGGCTCGGCACCTCCGCGTCCGCCGGGTCCTCGCGCAGGGTCCGGAGCAGCAGGGTCGACATGCGTAGCAGCATTGGCGCAGCGTACGGCGGCTGGCGGCAGGGCGACGATCCATTTCGGGTGAAGCGGTCAGCCCTGCCCGCCGGCGGGCAGGGCCGGCCCTCAGGAACCGTGGACGGCCTGCTCCAGCAGGGCTTCGAGGCGCCTCGCCACCGGCGGGGCGTGCAGGTGCAGCCGGGCCACGTTGATGCTGTCCTCGCCGACCACCGCGAGCAGCGCCTGCGAGCTGACCGCGTAGACGCTCAGGTAGCCGCTGGCGTTGCGGACGGTGGACTGCTGGAAGTCGCCCTGCCCCAGCCGGAGCCCGACCTGCCGGCCCAGCCCGTACGTGGTGGCGGCGAGCGCCGCCAGGTCGCTCGGGTCGACGTCGGTCTGCAGGTTGTGGGTGATGAGCAGGCCGTCCACGCCGCCGAGGACGCAGCCGTGCACCCCCGGGATCTGTAGCCGCAGCTCCGACAGTTCGTGCCCGATCGCCGGGTACGGCAGCGACGTGCTCCCGGCGAGCGACGGGGGCAACGGTCGAGGCGGCGGGAGGGTTCCCGTGCCACGTGCGGTGCGGCGGGGCAGGGGAGTCTCGGTGTCTTCGATCCCGCTCACAGCTCCAGGCTCTCCTCGATGCTGCGCAGCTGGTGGCGTGCCATCGCCAGGTTGGCGCGGCTCTTGCTCACCATCAGATAGAGGAAGAGCCCCTTGCCGGTGCGGCTGGTCACCGGGCGGATCAGGTGGTACTGCGTGCCGAGGGTGATGAGGATGTCCTCGATCTCGTCGTTCAGGTTGAGCATCTCGATGGTGCGCAGCTTGGCGCGTACGACATCGGTGTTGCCGGCGGCGGCGACGGTCAGGTCGATCTCCCCGGTTCCGCCTGCCACGCCGAGGGTCATCCCGCTGTTGTAGTCGACGAGTGCAGCGCCGATGGCGCCGTCGATGCTCATCGCGGTCTTCAGTGCCATGTCGAGGTTCGGCACGGTGTTTCTCCCAGGACGTACGGGCGGCGTCGCCGTCTGCGGTGCAGAGGGTGACCCGGCGGTGACAAGTGGTTTGACCTTGGTGAAAGGGCTTGGACGAGGCTCGCACACCGGGGACCGCGGCGCACCTGCTGGCGCCCCCATCCACCTGACCGGACGGTGCCGGCCGGCCGGCAGTCCCCGCAAATGGAACGCTCCGACGGATGGCCGACAGCGCCATCGAACTCCTTGATCCCGAGCGGAGCGAAGATCAGGCCGCGGCCGTCCACGATGACCTCCGCCACGTTTGTCCGTCGGTGCCCCCCGGCACCGGCCCTCCTGGTGAAGACTGTCCCGCGTCGGGAAGGGCCCCTTCCTCCACCGGAAGCGATGACGAGGCGCCCTTCCCCGCCGCACGTCGGAGGGATGATCAGGTGCGCTGGCGCAGTTACGTGGCGGTCGGGGACAGCTTCACCGAGGGCATGGACGACGCGTACCCGGACGGCAGCTACCGGGGCTGGGCGGACCTGGTGGCCACCCGGCTGGCCGCCGAGACCGGCCCCGACTTCCGCTACGCGAACCTGGCCATCCGGGGCCGGCTCTTCCCCGGCGTGGTGGCCGAGCAGGTGCCGGCCGCGCTCGCCATGAAGCCTGACCTGATCAGCTTCGCCGCCGGCGGCAACGACGTGCTGCGCCGCACCTTCGACCCGGACGCCCTGGTGACCCGCTTCGACGACGTGGTGCGCCGGCTGCGCTCCGGCGGCGCCGACGTGGTCCTCTTCCGGTTCGCCGACGTGATGGCCCGGCTGCCCGGTCAGCGGCTCGTCGCGCCCCGGGTGCAACTGCTCAACCGGGCCGTCGGCGAGACCGCCGAGCGGCACGGCGCGATCCTGGTCGACCTGTACGCCGACGAGGCGTACCTGAACCCGATGCTCTGGAGCACCGACCGGCTGCACCTGTCGGAGGCCGGGCACCGTCGGGTCGCCGCGCAGGTGCTCACCGCGCTGGGCGTCGGCTGCGACGAGGATTGGCTGCTGGTGCCGCCGCACCCGGCGCCCACGCCCTGGCTGGCCGCCCGCGCCGCCGACCTGCGCTGGGCGGGGCGGCACCTGGCGCCGTGGATCAAGCGCCGCCTCACCGGCCGGTCCTCCGGCGACACGGTCACCGCCAAGCGCCCGTCGCTCGACCCGATCGCCGACTGAGTCGTGCTCACCCTGCACGCCGCGCCGCTGCTGCGGACCGCACCCGACGCCGCACCCGTCGCCGGGGCCGCCGTCGCGGTCCGGGCCGATCGGATCCTCGCGGTCGGCCCGCTGGCCGAGCTGACCGAGGCGTACGCCGAAGCCCGGATCCGCCGCTGGCCCGGCACCCTCGGGCCGGGGCTGCTGCACGACGGGCCGCTGCCGGTCGCCGACACTCCCCGCGAGCGGGTGCACGCGCTGCTGCGCCTCGGGGTGACCGCCGTGCTGGCCGGTCACCTCACCGATCCGGCGCTGCGGGCCGCCGTGGAGCGCAGCGACCTGCTGGTGCTGGCCGCCGCCGCACCGCCGACGCTGGCACCCGGCGGTCGGGCCGACCTGGCGGTCCTCGGCGCCGACGGCGCCTGCCTGGTGACCGTGGTCGCCGGCCGGATCGCCCACCGCCGCGCCTGACCGTCAGGCGACGCCGGTTGCCGATGGCCGGCCGTGGACCGGGATGCGGCGTACCTTGGGGATCATGTCTGTGCCGAGCGATCCCGATCCCCGACTCCAGTCGTACGCGGACCCGCAGCGGTTGGTCACCACCGAATGGTTGGCCGAGCACCTGGGCGACGAGGGCCTCGTCGTGGTCGAGTGCGACGAGGACGTGCTGCTCTACGACACCGGCCACATCCCGGGTGCCGTGAAGGTGGACTGGCACACCGAACTCAACGACCAGGTGACCCGCGACTACCTCGACGCGAAGAGCTTCGCCGAGCTGTGCGCCGCCAAGGGCATCGGCCGGGGCGACACGGTCGTCTTCTACGGCGACAACTTCAACTGGTGGGCCGCGTACGCCCTGTGGGTGTTCACCCTCTTCGGCCACCCGGACGTGCGGCTGCTCGACGGCGGGCGGCAGAAGTGGGTCGCCGAGGGGCGCGAGCTGACCCGCGACAAGCCGGCCCGTCCGCACGCCGACTACCCGGTGCCGCAGCGCAACGACGCGCCGGTGCGGGCGTACCGCGAGCAGGTCATGGCGCACGTGGCGGCGGGCCGCCCGCTGGTCGACGTCCGGTCGCCGGGCGAGTACACCGGCGAGATGCTGCACATGCCGGACTACCCGCAGGAGGGCGCGCTGCGCGGCGGGCACATCCCGGGGGCGGTCAGCAAGCCGTGGAAGTCCGCCGCCAACGACGACGGCACGTTCAAGTCGGCGGACGAGCTGCGCGCGATCTACGCCGACCAGCTCGGGCTCAGCCCGGACGACGACATCGTGGCCTACTGCCGCATCGGCGAGCGGTCGAGCCACACCTGGTTCGTGCTGCGGCACCTGCTGGGCTACCCGCAGGTGCGCAACTACGACGGCTCGTGGACCGAGTGGGGCAACCTGGTCCGGGCCCCCGTCGTCAAGGGCGACCAGCCCGGCGGCCTGGCGGACTGACGCGTCGGCTGGTCCCCGCGCGCCCGTCGCGGTCGCGCGGGGACCAGCCCCGCTGCCGTACGACGGCAGGACGGGCGTCAACCTCGCCCGGCGCCTTCCGGCCGCCCGCTCAACCGGCGGCCAGCGACACCGCCCCGAACAGGTTCCGCGTCACGCCCGTCACCTCGCCGGTCTCCGGCTGCCAGCGCAGCAGCCCGCCCGGGTTGTGGCGCAGCAGCACCGCGCCGTCGGAGTCCCAGCCGAGCACCTCGCAGCAGCCCTTCCACCGGTCGCGGCCCAGGTCGAGCAGATAGGTCACCACGCGCGTCCGGGCGTTCAGCAGCGCGACACCCTCCAGCCCGCCCATGGTGTCGGTGGTGATCCAGCCGGCGCGGGCGACCCGCTCGCCGCGCTGCCAGCCCCGCCCGTAGAACTCGTCGACCCGGTGGCCGGGCGGTAGCGCGCGGAAGTCGACCGCGCCGTAGCCGCGGTGCGTCTCGTCGTCGCTCCACCGGACCGCCGTCAGGTTCGGCGGCGTGCCGCCCAGTTCGAGCAGAACGTTCGGCGGGGCCGTCGAGTCGGGCGCGACGACGTTCCAGGGCGACACCGGGACCTTCCGGCTGGCGCCCGTGCTCGGGTCCAGCTCGTACGTGGTGTCGTCGTCGCCGACGAGCAGCCGGTCGCCGGACCAGACGACCTGTTCCAGGTAGCCCTTGAGCGGGTGGCGGCGTACGGCGGCGGTGGTCAGGTCGACCACGACCACCTCGTCGGTCTGGGCGAAGGCGGCCGTCCGCCCGTCCGGCGAGAGGCTGCCGCTCTTCAACGGCACCGCCTCGTTGCCCCAGGCGTCGCGGGTCGGGGCGGGGGTGAACACGTCGAGGTCGCGTACGACGCCGTCGTCGCCGAGGACCCGGATCCCGCTGGCGACGCCGGTTCCCGGGTCGACGGGCTGGTGCAGCGCCAGTGCCCGGCTTACGGGCCGGTCGGAGAGCGTCGCGCCGACCGGGTCGCCGAGGCGGCCCAGCGGGTGCCCGGGATAGGCCAGCTCGGCCGGGGGCGTCTGCACGGGTACGGGGTGCGGGGTCGGGCTCTTCCCGGGTGTCGCGGTGGTGGCCGGTGGTGGCCGGTCGGCGGGGCGCAGGGCCAGTGCCGTACCGCCGGTGAGCAGGGCGACGGCGAGCACGGTGGCGCCGGCGGCGCGGCGGGCTCGTCGCACCCGGCGGGCCCGTTCCCAGCCGGTCGCCGCCGGGTGCGTCGGCCGGACGTCCTCGGTGGCGACGGTGAGCAGCCGGTGCAGATTCTCTTCCCTCACGGGTTCACCTCCATGCCGGTGGCCAGGCCGCCGGAGCGCCCCTCGTCGCGCGCCAGCTCGGGCGCCACCTCGCGGAGCCGGCGCAGCGCGGCGTGGCACTGGCTCTTCACGGTGCCCACGGTGACGCCGAGCGCCTCGGCGGTGGCGGCCTCGGTGAGGTCCTCGAAGTAGCGAAGCACCAGCACGGCCCGCTGCCGGGGCGGCAGCTGGCCGAGGGCGTCGCGCAGCGCGAGCCGCAGCACCCCGTCGCCCTCGGTCGTCGCCCGCTCCGGCGGGTACGCGGCCAGCCACTCGCGGCGGCGCCGGCGCCACCAGGAGACGGCGTCGCGGTAGAGGATGGCCCGCACGTACGCGGCCGGGTCGCCGTGCCGCACGACGGGCCAGCGCAGGGCCAGCTTGAGCAGAGCCTCCTGGAGCAGGTCCTCGGCCTGGTGGCGGTTGCCGCAGACCAGGTAGGCCGCGCGCAGCAGCCGGTGCTGGTGGCACTCGACGAAGGTGACGTAGCCGTCCCGCCCGTCGTCGGTCGTCGGCGGTCCCATCCGCCCTCCCTCCGGCCGGCCGTCGCGCGTTCCGCGTCACCAGCCAGACGCACCGGGACCCGGAAAAGGTTGGGTGGCCGTTCGCGAAGTGCCGGACGGCGTCGGCGCGACGACGCGGGACCGGCGACCACGCGCCGGGTGCTCAAATCCCACGTGATGGGCCGCGCGGCTGTTGCGGTCCGGTCAGGCGTCGGGTGCGCCGCGCAGGTAGCGCTGGACGGTCGGCGCGATCCAGGCGACCAGCTCGGCCGGGTCGGCGTCGACCACCGGGGGCAGCCGGAGCACGTACCGGGTCAGCGCCAGGCCGAGCATCTGGCTGGCGACCAGCCCCGCCCGTCGGTGGGCCTGCGTCGGTTCCGGCACGACCCGGGCCACCGCCGTGGTGAGCTGGTCGGCGAAGATGCCCCGCATCCGCTCGGCGGCCGCGTGGTTGGTGGCGGCCGTACGCAGCAGCGCGGCCATCGTCCCGTCGGTCTCCCACCGGTCGACGAAGTGCCGGACCAGCAGCTCGCCGAGCTGTTCGGGTGGCGCGTCGGCCAGCTCGGGCAGCCGCAGGTCGAACTCGGCCGCCGCCGCGAAGAGCCCCTCCTTGCTGCCGTAGTAGCGCATCACCATCGACGGGTCGATCCGCGCGTCCGCCGCGATGGCCCGGATGGTCGCCCGGTCGTAGCCGTCGGCGGCGAAGCGTTCGCGGGCGGCGCGGAGGATCGCCGCCCGGGTGGCGTCGGAGCGGCGGGTACGGGTCGGCGCGGCGTCGGTCATGCCCACGACCGTATGCCAACACCTGTTGACACTCCATCGGCGGCCGGCCTAACGTTGCCAACAAGCGTTTGCCAACAGGCGTTGGCATGGACGGACGGAGGCCGACGATGCTGCCCACGAGCACGGACGTCCTGGTGGTGGGGGCGGGCCCGACCGGGCTGACCGCCGCGCTGGCCCTGGCCCTGCGCGGGGTCGGGGTGACCGTGGTCGACCGGCTGGACCGGCCGCCGCAGACCTCCCGGGCGGCGGTCGTGCACGCGTACACCCTGGAGACGCTGGACCGGATCGGCGCCGGCGCCCCGCTGGTGGCGCGCGGGCTGCGGTCGCCGGGGTTCACCGTCCGCGACCGCGACCGGGCGCTGCTCACCGTGCCGTTCGACACGCTGCCCTCCCGGCACGCCTACGCGCTGATGGTGTCCCAGTCGGTCACCGAGGAGGTGCTCGCCGGGCAGCTCGCCGCGCTCAGCGTCCCGGTGCTGCGCCCGTACGCGATGACCGGACTGGCCCCCGACGCGGCCGGCGTGGTCGCCACGTTCGCGGGCGGCGCGACGGTCCGGGCCCGCTACCTGGTCGGCGCCGACGGGATGCACAGCACGGTGCGGGAGCGGGCCGGGATCGGCTTCTCCGGTCCGGCCGGCGGCGAGGAGTCGTTCGTCCTCGCCGACGTCCGGCTGGAGAGCGCGCTGCCCCGCGACCGGGTGTCCCTCTTCCTGGCCCGCTCCGGCCCGCTGGTCTGGGCGCCGCTGCCCGACGGGGTGGTGCGGCTGGTCGCGGCGGTGGCCGAGGCGCCCGCCGCGCCCGACCGGGCACACCTCCAGACGCTGCTAGACGAGCGCGGGCCGGCCCGCCGCCCCGACCGGGTGACGGAGGTGCTCTGGGGATCCCGGTTCCGGATCCACCACCGGATCGCCGACACCTTCCGCCGGGGGCCGGTGCTGCTCGCCGGCGACGCCGGGCACGTGCACAGCCCCGCCGGCGGGCAGGGAATGAACCTCGGCATCGTGGACGCGGTCGACCTCGGTCACACGCTCGCCGACGTGCTGGCCGGCGCGCCCGAGACGCTGCTCGACGCGTACGCGGCCCGGCGCCGCCCGATGGCCGAGGAGGTGGTGGCCCTCGCCGCCCGGCTGACCCGGCTCGCCACCCTGCCACCGGCCGCCCGGCCGGCCCGGAACCTGCTGCTCCGCCTGCTCGGCGCCGTGCCGCCGGCCCGGCACCGGGTCGCGATGCGCCTCTCCGGCCTGCACCACCGCGACGGTGCGCACGACTAGGCATCCCGGTGGGTCGCGCGGCTGGCTGCCCGGTGGAACAGGGCGGCCGGTGCCGGCGGGACCGGCCGCAGCAACCGCCACACCGCGAGGGTGACCAGCACGAAGACCCCGGCCAGCGCCGCCGCCACCGGCCCCACCCCGTACGCCGCGCCGCCCAGCCCGGCGAGCGCCGCCCCGACCGGCGCGGTGAGCAGGCCGACCAGCCGCTGGGCGGCGCCCACCCGGCCGAGCAGGGCGGCCGGCACGTGGCGCTGCCCGTACGAGGCCCAGAGGCTGTTCCACACCGTCGTGCCGGCCGCGAACACCGCCAGCGCCAGCCCGCCGGGCACGGGGTGCCGGGCCAGCGCCAGCCCGGTCAGCGCGACGGCCTGGCCGGCGAGTACGAGGCGCAGCGCGGGCACCGTGCCGAGCCGCGCCGCCAGCCGGCCAGCCCCGAGTCCTCCGGCGAGCCCACCGAGGACGGCCCCGGCGGCGAAGAGGCCGTACCCGGCCGTCGGCACCCGCAGCACGTCGAGCGCGTAGAGCACCAGCACCGCCATCAGCCCGCTGATCGCCAGGTTGCTTCCGGCAGTCGCCACGGTCAGCCGCCACAGCATCGCGTCGCCGCGTACCCACCGCACCCCCTCGACGGCCTCCCGCCACACCGTCCGCGCCCGCCCGCTCTCCGGGCCTCTCTCCGGGCGACGAGGTCGCGTCTCGGGGCGGCGGGGGCGCGTCTCGGGGCGGCGGGGGCGCGGCGGGGTCGGGCGCAGGGCGAGGGTCAGCAGGGCGGCGCAGAGGAAGGTGAGCGCGTCGATGGCGAACGGCAGCGGCGCGGCGAGGGCGAACAGCACGCCGGCGGCCGGGGCGCCGAGGAAGCCACCCGCCACCGCCGAGCCAGCCTGTAGGCGGCCGTTGGCGCGGGGCAGCGCGGCCGGCGGCACCACCGACGGCAGCAGCGCGAACGAGGCGGAGTCGAAGAGGGTGCCGAGCGCGGCGAGCAGGAACGCCACCGTCACCAACGCGGCGACGCCCGCCCGGTCGAGGGAGACCGCGACGGCGAGTCCGCCGACCACCGCCGCGCGCAGGCCGTCCACCACCGCCATCGTCCGACGGCGGTCCCAGCGGTCCGCGTACACGCCGCCGAGCAGGCCGAACAGCAGCGGCGGGAGTTGCCCGGCCACGGTCACCGCCGCGATCACCCGGGGATCGCGGGTCAGCGTCGCGGCCAGCAGCGCCAGCGCCGGCGTACGCAGGGCGTCGCCCAGGCGCGAGGACACGGCGGCGGACCAGAGCAGTCGGTAGTCGCGGCCGAGCGGGGGTGCGGTCATGGCGGCGACCCTCGGGGCTCGACCCGGTCGAGGGTCAAGGGCGCAGCAGCGCCGTGGGGGCGAGGCTCCGGCCGCCCCGCCCGCTCCTCCTGCGCGCGCAGGACCGCACGCTTCACTGGGGCCCGAACCTGGCGTCACGGGCGGCGGACGTGAGCCAACCGACGGGTAACGGAGGCTCCACGGCAGGCCGGTCGAGGTCTACGCTTGCCCGGTGACGGTGGAGCAGCAGGCACGGGGCAGGGCGAACGGTGCCGCGGGGTCGGGCCGGCGCCGGTCCCGCAGGGACGAGATCCTGGAGATCGCGGTCGGCCTCTTCGCCTCCCGGGGCTACCACGGCGTCTCGATGGACGACATCGGCGCGGCCGCCGGGGTCACCGGCCCGGCGCTCTACCACCACTTCGCGGGCAAGGAGGCCATGCTGGTCGCCGCGCTGATCCCGGTCAGCGAGGAGCTGCTGGCCGGGGGCCAGCAGCGGTCCGCCGGCCACCCCGACGACCCGCGCGGCGCGCTGGAGTCGCTGATCGACTTCCACGTCGACTTCGCGCTGGCCAACCCGGCGGTGATCGCCCTGCACCTGCACGAGCTGGACCGCCTTCCCGACGAGCCGCGCCGCCGGATCCGCCGGCTCCAGCGGCTCTACGTCGAGCAGTGGGTGACGGTGCTGACCGCGCTGCACCCGGGCATGCCCGACGGCGAGGCACGGGTGCTGGCCCACGCCGCGTTCGGCCTGATGAACTCGACGCCGTTCCTGGGCGGCGAGGTGGACCGGCGCCGCCGGGCCGAGCTGCTCCGCGCCGCCACCCTGGCCGCCCTCCTGGCCCACCCCGGCTCCTGACCCCGGGCCAACTCGTGAGTAACCTTCCGGCCATGGTTCCCTAGCACCCGTCCCCACCCCCGGACGCTGGGAGGAAACATGATCGAGTCGCTGCTGGTCGCCAACCGGGGCGAGATCGCCCGCCGGATCATCCGGACCGCCAGGCGGCTCGGCATCCGCGCGATCGCGGTGCACTCGGAGGCCGACGCCGACCTGCCGTTCGTGACGGAGGCCGACGAGGCGGTGTGCGTGGGACCAGCCAACCCGGCCCAGAGCTACCGCAACGTCGAGGCCATCCTCGCCGCCGCCAAGTCGACCGGTGCGCAGGCCATCCACCCCGGCTACGGCTTCCTGTCGGAGAACGCGGACTTCGCCCGTACCGTCGAGGCGAGCGGGCTCATCTGGATCGGGCCCGGCGCGGACGCGATCACCGCGATGGGCGACAAGATCAATGCCCGGAACCTGATGGCGGCGGCCGGCGTGCCGGTCGCGCCCGGCACCACCGACCCGGCGGCCGACCTCGACGCGGCGGTCGCGGCGGCGGCGGAGATCGGCTACCCGGTGATGGTCAAGGCCGCGGCCGGTGGCGGCGGCATGGGCATGGGCGTGGCGACCGACGAGGCCGCGTTGCGCACCGAGTACGACAAGGTGCGCTCCTTCGCCGAGCGCATGTTCGGCGACGGCTCGGTGCTGATCGAGCGGTACTTCCCCCGGGTGCGCCACGTCGAGGTGCAGATCCTGGGCCTGGCCGACGGCCGGGTGGTGGCCCTCGGCGAGCGGGAGTGCTCGGTGCAGCGGCGCAACCAGAAGCTGGTCGAGGAGTCGCCGTCGCCGGCGGTCTCCCCGGAGCTGCGCGAGCGCATCCTGGCCGCCGCCGTGCGCGCCGGCGAGGCGGTGGGCTACCGCAACGCGGGCACGGTCGAGTGCCTGTTGGTCCCGCGTGAGCGGGACGCCAAGGGCGACGGTTCCGGCTCCGAGGAATTCTTCTTCCTGGAGATGAACACGCGGCTCCAGGTGGAGCACCCCGTCACCGAACTGGTCTACGGCGTCGACCTGGTCGAGGAGCAGCTGCGGGTGGCCGCCGGCCTGGCGCCGACGTTCGACCCGGACGCGCTCGCCCCGCGCGGGCACGCCATCGAGCTGCGCATCAACGCCGAGGACCCGAAGCGCTTCCTGCCCGGCCCCGGCGTGATCAAGACCTGGGTGGAGCCGGCCGGCGAGGGCGTACGGGTGGACTCGGGCTACGTCGAGGGCAACACGGTCACTCCGTTCTACGACAGCCTGATGGCCAAGCTGATCGTCGACGGCGCGACCCGGGCCGAGGCGATCGAGCGGGCGCGGGCGGCGGTGGCCGCGTTCGAGCTGGCCGGCCCGAAGAACAACCTCCCCTTCTTCGCCGAGCTGCTGGAGAACGAGGAGTTCCTCTCCGGCGACTACGACACGGGCATCGTCTCCCGCATGTGCTGACCCTTCGCGGCTGGGTGCGGAACGGGCGGGGTGGGTGGGAGGCTGGAGGGACCCAGCACAAGCACTGCGTCACAGTGAGGTGACCCCTTATGGCGGAAATGCCGAACTCCGTGTCGATCCGGGAGGTCGGGCCCCGCGACGGGCTCCAGAACGAGGAGCCGATCCCGACCGAGGCCAAGGTGCGGCTGCTCGACGCCCTCTCCGGCACCGGGGTGAAGCGGATCGAGGCCGTCTCCTTCGTACACCCGAAGGCGATCCCGCAGATGGCCGACGCCGACGAGGTGTGGCAGCGGGCCGCGAAGGCCGACGGCGTGCGCTACTCGGCGCTGGTGCCGAACACCCGGGGCGCGCAGCGGGCGCTGGCCGCCGGGTTCACCGAGATCGAGGTGGTGGTCTCGGCCAGCGACACGCACAACCGGCGCAACGTGAACCGCTCCACCGAGGAGTCGCTGGACGACATCGCCGAGCTGATCGACCTGCTGCACGGCGTCGGCGCGCAGGCCGAGGTGATCGTCGCGACCAGCTTCGGCTGCCCGTACGAGGGGGACACCGATCCGGCGCGCGTGGCCGCCATCGTGGACCGGGTGGTCCGCGACGGCGCCGACCGCGTGGCCTTCGGCGACACCACCGGCATGGGTACGCCCCGGCGGGTGCGCGAGCTGCTGACGGCGGTACGCGACCGCAACGCGCACGTTCCCGTGCTGCTGCACTTCCACAACACCCGGGGCACCGCGCTGGCCAACATGCTGACTGCCCTGGAGCTGGGGGTGACCGAGTTCGACGCCAGCGTCGGCGGCCTCGGCGGCTGCCCGTACGCGCCCGGAGCCAGCGGGAACCTGGCCACCGAGGAGGCGGTGCACATGCTGCACGACATGGGCGTCGATACCGGCATCGACCTGGACGCCCTGATCGAGGTGGCCGAGCTGGCCGAGGAACTGGTCGGCAGGCAGCTTCCGTCCGGGGTGCTCCGCGCGGGCCCGCGTACCCGGCTGACGCCGCTGCCGGGCTGATAGCGCGCGGGGAGGGGCCGGCACGATGCCGGCCCCTCCGACGTACCCGGTCGGTCAGCCCACCGTGGCGGGCGTGGCCGGCCAGCTGTCGCGGAAGATCTGCGACCCGACGCGGTTCGTGCTGAGGGTGCCGGCGAAGAGGCTGGACACCCGGTTGGCCTCGGTGGTGCTCGGGTACGGGTTGGTGCAACTGGTGCCGGCGCTGCCGCCGGACATCAGCAGCGCGCAGTTGCCGTTGTAGTTGTCGGGCAGGCCGAGGATGTGCCCGATCTCGTGCGTCATGATCCGCAGCGGGCTGTACTGCTGGGCCTGCTGGGTGTCGATGTAGACCCGCCCGTTGCCGAGGCTGGTCCGGATGGCGTACGAGCCACCGCCGGTGATCTGGTAGATCCGCAGGTTGGAGCCGCAGTTCGCCGTGAGCGTCAGGTTCGACGTGGCGTTGTTCCAGATCGAGGCGGCCTGGTTGGCCGTACCGGCGAAGCTGCCCGCCTGGCTGGTGTTGTAGCAGATGGTCATGGCAGCCGAGGCGGGCGTCGGGTTGGCGACCGTGACGCCGAGGGTGGCGAGCGCCGTCGCGGCGAACGCGGCCGCGAGCCGGTTGAGTCGTGAGGTCATCGCTGACTCCAATCCGGGTGGAGGGGTATCCGGAGCGTAGCCCTATAAATTCATGATTTTCAATGCCTGGCCGACGGGTGCGACCCGGTTCCGACTCCTCCGCGCCCGCGGCTCGCCGAGCTCCGTGCAGATGCGCTAGCCTAACGATCGTTCAGGTCAGCCGGTCCGCCGCGAGGTGACCGGCTCAGGTGGCGAGGGAGTCGGCGTGACGCTCGACGGTGAGGCACTGGAGCAGCTGCGCAAGCGGGCCCGGGCCGGCGGTGCGGACAAGTACCACGCGGCGAACGCCGCCAAGGGCAAGCTCTTCGCCCGGGAGCGGGTAGCGCTCCTGGTGGACGAGGGCTCCTTCGTCGAGGACGGCCTCTACGCCAACGCGATGGCCGAAGGGCTCCCCGCCGACGGCGTGGTGACCGGCACCGCGACCATCGACGGCCGCCCGGTCTGCCTGATGGCGAACGACTCCACGGTCAAGGCGGGTAGCTGGGGCGCCCGTACCGTCGAGAAGATCATCCGGATCATCGAGCGGGCCTACTCGACCAGCGTGCCGATGGTCTACCTGGTCGACTCGGCCGGCGCCCGGATCACCGACCAGGTCGACCTCTTCCCCGGCCGTCGCGGCGCCGGCAAGATCTTCTGGAACCAGGTCCGCGCCTCCGGCTCCATCCCGCAGGTCTGCGCGCTGTTCGGGCCGAGCGCGGCCGGCGGGGCGTACATCCCGGCGTTCTGCGACGTGGTCGCCATGGTCGACGGCAACGCCAGCATGTACCTCGGCTCCGACCGGATGGTCGAGATGGTCACCGGCGAGAAGACCACGCTGGAGGCGATGGGCGGGGCCAAGGTGCACTGCGCCGAGTCCGGCGTCGGGCACTTCCTCTGCAAGACGGAGGCCGACGCCCTCGACGTGGTGCGGCGCTACCTGTCCTACCTCCCGACCAACTGGACGCAGCAGCCGCCGGCCGCGTCCGCCGTCGAAGCGCCGGAGAAGGCCGACCTGGCCGCGCTGGTGCCGGCGAGCGAGCGGCAGGCGTTCGACATGCGACGGTACGTCAAGGGCCTGCTCGACGACGGCTCCTTCTTCGAGATCCAGGCGCTCTGGGCCAAGGAGCTGACGATCGGCTTCGGCCGGCTGAACGGCGAGGTCGTCGGCGTGGTCGGCAACAACTCGATGTTCAAGGGCGGCGTGCTCTTCGTCGACTCGGCCGACAAGGCGACCCGCTTCGTGCAGCTCTGCGACGCGTTCAACGTGCCGCTGCTCTTCCTCTCCGACGTGCCCGGGTTCATGGTCGGCAGCGCGGTGGAGAAGCAGGGCATCATCCGGCACGGCGCCAAGATGATCACCGCGATCTCGGAGGCGACCGTACCCAAGATCTGCGTGGTGGTCCGCAAGGCGTACGGCGCCGGCCTCTACGCGATGGCCGGGCCGGGCTTCGAGCCGGACGCCACGATCGCGCTGCCCACCGCCAAGATCGCGGTGATGGGCGCCGAGGCGGCGGTCAACGCGGTCTACGCGAACAAGATCGCGGCGATCGAGGACGAGTCCGAGCGGGCCGCGTTCGTCGCCGCGAAGCGCGAGGAGTACGAGCGCGACATCGACGTGGTGCGGCTCGCCAGCGAACTGGTCGTCGACGCGATCATCGAGCCGCACGAGCTGCGTGCCGAGCTGGTCCGGCGGTTCGCCGCCGCCCGCACCAAGGAGCGGCACTTCTCCCGGCGCCGGCACGGCGTCACCCCGGTCTGATCCCGTCGCCGGCCCACCCGGCCGGCCCGGATCCGCACCGCGCACCAGCGACCTGTCCGTTCCCGGCGTCACGAGCGCCCGGCGGCCCATCCACACAGGAGGATTCCATGGACTTCCGGCTCACCGAGGAGCAAGAGGCGCTGCGGGAGAGCGTGCGGGAATTCGCGCGCGAGGTGGTCGCCCCGGTCATCGCGGAGCACTACGAGAAGCACACCTTCCCGTACGAGGTGATCCGGCAGATGGGCAAGATGGGCCTGTTCGGCCTGCCCTTCGCCGAGGAGCACGGCGGCATGGGCGGCGACTACTTCGCGCTCTGCCTCGCCCTGGAGGAGCTGGCCCGGGTCGACTCCAGCGTGGCGATCACCCTGGAGGCGGCGGTCTCGCTCGGCGCGATGCCGATCTACCGTTTCGGCACCGACGAGCAGAAGGCGACGTGGCTGCCGAAGCTGCTCAGCGGCGAGGCGCTGGCCGGCTTCGGGCTGACCGAGCCGGGCACCGGCTCGGACGCCGGGGGCACCCAGACCCGCGCGGTGCTCGACGAGTCCACCGGCGAGTGGGTGATCAACGGGTCCAAGGCGTTCATCACCAACTCGGGCACCGACATCACCGCGCTGGTCACCGTCACCGCGGTCACCGGCACCCGCCCGGACGGCTCCAAGGAGCTCTCCACCATCATCGTGCCCTCCGGCACGCCGGGCTTCACCGTCGCGCCGGGCTACTCCAAGGTCGGCTGGAACGCCTCGGACACCCACGAGCTGACCTTCGACGACTGCCGGGTGCCGGCGGCGAACCTGCTCGGCGAGCGCGGCCGGGGCTTCGCCCAGTTCCTGCGCATCCTCGACGAGGGGCGGATCGCCATCGCCGCCCTGGCTGTCGGCCTGGCCCAGGGCTGCGTCGACGAGTCGGTCAGGTACGCGAAGGAGCGCCAGGCGTTCGGCCAGCCGATCGGCAACTACCAGGCGATCCAGTTCAAGATCGCCGACATGGAGATGAAGGCGCACACCGCCCGCCTGGCCTACTACGACGCGGCGGCGCGGATGCTCGCCGGCGAGCCGTTCAAGCGGCAGGCCGCCATCGCCAAGCTGCACGCCAGCACCATCGCCGTGGACAACGCCCGCGAGGCGACCCAGATCCACGGCGGCTACGGCTTCATGAACGAGTACCCGGTGGCGCGGTTCTGGCGCGACTCCAAGATCCTGGAGATCGGCGAGGGCACGTCCGAGGTGCAGCGCATGATCATTGCGCGCGACCTGGGTATGTGACCCGGCGCGGGCCCGGTGGCGTGGGGCGGCCCCCCTCGCGCCACCGGGCCCGTCGCGCGTCGTCGTCCGTCCGGACCCCTGTCGGATTTCCGCACCGGTGCGTCGGCAGGACGACGGTCGTCTGCCGTCGGTCGTACCCCGTCCGTACCCTTCCTGCCCATGACTCCGGATCATGATCGTTCGCCGCAACCGGGCGGTCGGACCGGACTGTCTGCACTGCTGCGCGGGCACCGGCTCGCCGCCGGCCTGACCCAGGCCGAGCTGGCGAGCCGGGCCGGCGTCGGCGTCCGGACCGTCCGCGACCTCGAACGGGGCCACTCGTCCCGGCCGCAGCGCACCACCGTCGAGCTGCTCGCCAGCGCGCTGGAGCTGGCCGGGCCCGCCCGGTCGGCGTTCCTGGCCGCCGCCCGGGGGCCGGTCCCGGCCGCCGGGCCGGTCACCCCCGGAGGCGCCCCGCCGGCCCGCGTCGACCTCGACCACCACGCCGGTACGCCGGCCCCGCTCCCGCCCCCGGTCGCGCTGGTCGGCCGCGACCGGGACCTGGTCGAGCTGGCCGGGCTGTTCACCGACGGGCACGGGCCCCGGCTGGTCAGCCTGGTCGGGCTGGCCGGCGTGGGCAAGACCGCGCTGGCCCTGTCGGTGGTCCACGCGGTCGCCCGCGAGCATCCCGGCGGCGCGGCCGGCGTGCTCATCGGCGAGGGCTCGGACGCCGCCGACGTCCTCTCCGCCTCGGTCGCCGTCTTCGGCGTCGCCCGGCTGTCCGAACTGACCGCCCGCCTCGACGGCCGAGCGGCGCTGCTGCTCGTCGACGCGGCCGAGCGGGCCCCCGACGCGGTCGCCGAGACGGTGCACCGCCTCACCGGGGCGGTGCCGTCGCTGCGGGTGCTGGTCACCGGCCGGCACCCGGTCGGCCTGCCCGGGGAGCGGGTGTGGCCGGTCGCCCCCCTCGACGTACCGCCGCCGGGCAGCGAGCGGAAGGGCCCGGCGGCGCTGGGCGACTACCCCGCCGTGGCCCTCTTCATCGCCCGCCTCACCCAGGTGCGCCGGGAGCCGCCCGGTCCGGCGGAGCTGCCCGCCCTCGCCGCCCTCGTACGTCGCCTCGGCGGGCTCCCGCTCGCCATCGAGCTGATGGCGGCCCGGGGCCGGATCCTCGACCTCAACGAGCTGCTCGACCGGTACGGCGACCGCGTCCTCGACCTGGCCACCTCGTCCGGGGCGGCCGAGCGGCCGGGCTGGGACACGAGGGATCCGGGCCGCCCGGAGAGCCCCCGGGCGGCGGTGGCGGAGACGCTGCGCGACGCGGTGGCCGTCAGCTACCGCCTCCTCGCCCCGGACGAGCGGGCCGCCTTGCGCCGGCTCGCCGCGTTCGGCAACCGCTGGTCGGTCGCGCTGGCCGAGGAGATGCTCGCCGACCCCGCCGACACCGACGGGACGGTGGTCGTGGACCCGGTGCCGCTGCTCGACCGGCTCGTCGAACTCGGCCTGCTGAGTGTCCGGGGCAGCGGGCCGTTCCGGTTCCGCCTGCTCGACGCCGTACGCGACTTCGCCGCGGAGCAGGCGACCGGCGCCGGCGAGCTGACCGCGATCCGGCGCCGGCACGCGCAGGTCGTCGCCCGGCTGGTGGCGCGGACCGCACCGGAGCTGGTCGGCGCCGACCTGCCGGCGGCGGTGCACCGCCTGGACGAGGTGAGCGGCGACATCAGTTCCGCCCTGGCGCACGCCGCCGTCGACGACCCGCTGACCGCGTTGCGGCTGGCGGCGGCGCTGTCGCGTTGGTGGCGGTTCCGGGGGCGCGACGTGCCGGGCCGGCAGTGGCTGCGGCGCCTGCTGGCGGACCCGCGTACGGCCGATGTCGACCCGGTGCTGCGGGCGTGGGCGTCGCTCGGGGTGGCCCGGCTCGCGGCGGAGCACGGTGCCGGGGCCGAGGAGCTGCCGGCGGCGCGGGAGGCGCTGGCCGCGTTCCGGGAAGCGGGCGACGTCACGGGCGAGCTGGAGGCGCGCACGGTGCTCTGCGCCCTCCTGATCGCCCTCGGCGAGTACGGGGAGGCGCGCACGCAGGCCGAGACGGTGCTCGCGCTGGCCGTCCGGCACGGGCGGGTCCGGGACATGGCGGTGGCGCAGAACAACCTGGCCTGGCACGACATCCGGGTCGCCGACCTGGCGGCTGCCCGGCGCCGGCTGGCCACGGTCGACCGGCTCGCCGCGCAGAGCGGTGAACAGCGGCTGCGCGTCCTCGCCCGGGCCAACCTGGCCGAGGTGTCCCGCCTGGAGGGCCGGTACGCCGACGCCGTCGACCAGGGGCGGCGGGTGGTGGCGGCGCTGGCGGACCTCGGCGACCCCGGCCACCGCCGTCGGGTGCTCGGCACGGTGGGGCTGGCACTGGCCCGCGCCGGCCGTTCCGCCGAGGCCGTCGCGGTGCTGGCCGAGCTGCGCCCGCCCCCGGGGCCGCCCGCGCCGCGCCTCGGGGAGGCCTGGCCGCCGGGGCGCCTTCCGGGCGTGACGCAGGGGGTGCGACCCGAGGACGGGATCTGCGCGTTGATCGAGGGGAACCTGGCCCTGCACCGGGGCGATCGTGAGCTGGCGGCGGAGTGGTTCGCCGCCGCCGCGGCGGCGGGCGCCGGCGGTCAGGACCGGCGGGACGTGGTGGAGGCGCTGGTGGGCCTGGCCGCCAGCTCGGGCGATCCCGTGGTCATGGACCACCTGGAGCGGGCCTGCCGGCAGAGCGGCGTACGGCTGCTGCCGCACGAGGAGGAGTTGCTGCGCGCGTCGACCGCGAGCCGGAACGGATAGCGCGGGGAAGGCGGGCCGGCGCGGTGGCGGCCGGGTCGGCGAAGGGGCTGGTCCGCGGACCGGACCGGGGGTGGCGCGGACGACGGAGCCCCTCTTGCTACCCCTCGCTCGTCGTCCGCGCCGTCACCCCCCGGTGCGTCCCCACTGCCCGAAGACTAGCCACCGCCCGCACGCGGCCTCGTCCGGTTTGATCGTCTATCGGCGCGTGGGTGCGGCAGTTCTGCCGCTCTTTCTGCCGGTGCCGAGCGGCCCTCGGGTACGCGTCAGGACGGGGTGCCGGTCTCGTCCAGGTCGGCGGCGGATCCGGTGCTTCCGGCGGTGGCGCCGGGGTGCACCGCGTCGCGGACCCGGCGCAGCCCGTCGAGCAGGGCGCCCAGCGCCGCCGGGTCGAGTTGGCCGGTGAACCACTGCTCGATGATCCGCAGGTGCCCGGGCAGGGTCTCGTCGAGTCGTTGCAGGCCGGAGGCCGTGACCACGGCGAACGAGCTGCGCCGGTCTGAGGGGCACGCGCGGCGGGTGAGCAGCCCGTCGCGTTCCATCCGGTCCACCACGCGGGTGACGCCGCTGGTCGACAGCGAGGTCTGCGCGGCCAGGTCGGTCATGCGCAACTGGTTGCCGGGTGAGCGGGCGAGTCTGGTCAGCACCTCGAACTCGACCGGGGAGAGGCCGTGCTCCTCGAACTGGGCGGCGAACCGGGCCGAGAGCCCGGCGTGCGCCTCGACGAGCAGGCCGACGGCGGTGATCCGGGGGTCATCGAACACGTTCTGGTCCACCCGCCCATCGTAGCAGTACTTGACACCGGGAATGTTGTTATGCCTATAGTTGCTGTGACAGTCGTTGGGCTACTAAACCAATTCCCCCACGGAGGGCAGTTTCCATGACCAGCAGCACCGCACCGGTCACCCGCGACTGGGACGGCCTCACGATCCCGACCGCCGGCACCTACCTGCTGGACGCGGCACACAAGCGCGTGGGCTTCGTCGCCCGGCACATGATGGTCAGCAAGGTGCGCGGTGAGTTCGCCGACGCGAGCGCCACCATCACCGTCGCCGAGGACCCGATGCAGTCGGCGGTGAGCGCCACCATCCAGGCGGCCACCATCAACACCAACCAGGCCGACCGCGACACGCACCTGCGCAGCCCCGAGTTCCTCGACGTCGAGAGCTTCCCGACCCTGGAGTTCCGTAGCACGGGCGTGAAGTCCCGCGACGGCAACGAGTTCGTCCTCTCCGGCGAGCTGACCATCAAGGGCGTCACCCGCCCGGTCGACCTCGAGGTCGAGTTCGAGGGCGTCGGCCGTAGCCCGTTCGGGCAGGACATCTTCGGCTTCTCCGCCATGACCGAGATCGACCGCGAGGACTTCGGCCTGACCTGGAACGTCGCCCTGGAGACCGGGGGCGTGCTGGTCGGCAAGAAGATCAAGATCGAGATCGAGGGCGAGGCCGTCCGCCAAGCCTGATCCGTCGTACCGCCTCCGGGCCCGCGCCGCACCGCGGCGCGGGCCCGACGCGTGTACGGGGGTGCGCAGCGCCGGGCGGGTGTAATTTGTCACGACTCATTCGCGGTCCGGCCCGGTGCCGGCGGCACCGGCTGGGTAGAGATGCGGCCGGGAGCGCGTCCGCCGACCGGAACAGGGGCGTCCCGGCCGTGGGATCGCCGGGACCTCCTCTGGTCCCGACGATGGCGACACTCCTAACGTGGAGGGTTCACCACGCGCTAACCGGGCCGGCACGGCCCGACTGCGCCTCGCGCCGGGAGGAAACATGGGCAGGGACGTCGAGCAGGGCGCCTTCTCCCGGGAGGACCGGGTCCGCTACCGACAGAAGGTCCGACGTTGCCTGGACGTCTTCGCCCTGATGCTGGACGACTTCGGCTTCGACGCCGACCGGCCGATGACCGGGCTGGAGATCGAGCTGAACCTGGTCGACTCGGCGGCCGAGCCGGCGATGCGCAACGACCAGATCCTCGCCGACATCGCCGATCCGCTCTTCCAGACCGAGCTTGGCCAGTTCAACCTCGAGCTGAACGCGCCGCCCCGGCTGATCGAGGGGAACGGGTTCGCCGACTACGAGCAGGACCTGCGCGGCAGCCTCTCGCGCGCCGACGAGCGGGCCGCCAAGTCGGACGCGAAGATCGTCCTGGTCGGCATCCTGCCCACCCTCACGGAACGCCACCTGGTCGAGGACAACCTCTCCACCAACGAGCGCTACCGGGTGCTCAACGACCAGATCGTCGGCGCCCGGGGCGAGGACATCGAACTCGACATCCGGGGCGTCGAACGCCTCCAGACCCACACCGACTCGATCGCCCCCGAGGCGGCCTGCACCAGCCTCCAGTTCCACCTCCAGGTCGCCCCGGACAGCTTCGCCGACTACTGGAACGCCTCCCAGGCCATCGCGGGCGTGCAGGTGGCCGTCGGGGCCAACTCGCCGTTCCTCTACGGGCGGCAACTCTGGGCGGAGACCCGCATCGCCCTGTTCGAGCAGGCCACCGACACCCGGCCGGACGAGCTGAAGGCGCAGGGCGTACGCCCCCGGGTCTGGTTCGGCGAACGCTGGATCACCTCCATCTTCGACCTCTTCGAGGAGAACGTCCGCTACTTCCCGCCGCTGCTGCCGATCTGCGAGGACGAGGACCCGGTCGAGGTCCTGCACGGCGGCGGCGTACCGGTCCTGGGCGAGCTGCGCCTGCACAACGGCACCGTCTACCGGTGGAACCGGCCGGTCTACGACATCATGAACGGCCGCCCGCACCTGCGCGTGGAGAACCGGGTCCTGCCGGCCGGCCCGACCGTGGTCGACATGCTGGCCAACGCCGCCTTCT
Organism: Micromonospora echinofusca; assembly: GCF_900091445.1. Classification (NCBI taxonomy): domain Bacteria; kingdom Bacillati; phylum Actinomycetota; class Actinomycetes; order Micromonosporales; family Micromonosporaceae; genus Micromonospora; species Micromonospora echinofusca. Next base: position 6,422,386 of record NZ_LT607733.1, on the reverse strand, counting down.
ACTTCGGGTTGGCGCGAGGGCTGGCGGAGGCGGAACGACCCATCTGGAGCCAGCTCACCTTCAGCTCCGCCGAGGAGAACTTCCACGCCGCCGCCCGGCGCGGCATGGACGCCGTCCAGCACTGGCCCCGCCTCGGCGAGGTGCCGGTGACCAAGCTGGTCCTGGACGTCCTGCTGCCCACGGCCGCCGCCGGGCTCGACCGGTTCGGGGTGGCCCCGGCCGAACGCGACCGGCTGCTCGGCATCATCGAGCAGCGCTGCCGTACGGGCCGCAACGGCGCGGTCTGGCAGACCGAGGCGGTGTGGGCGGCCGAGCGGCACCGGGGCATGGACCGGGACGCCGCCCTGCACCACATGGTGCAGCGCTACGCCGAACTGCAACGCGGCAACGAACCCGTGCACACCTGGCCCGTCGACTGACCCGGGCCGGGCCGGCGCTCAGCGCGTACGGCGACCGGAACGAGTGCGACGGCCAGTGGCCTGCGGTTCCGTCGGCTCGTCGGCGGCCGGCTCGGCCGGCTCTCCGGCGGGCGCCGACGCCGGCGTGCCGGCGGACGGGGTGGCCGGCTCCCCGGCCGACGGGCCGGACGTGGCCGCGAAGCTGGCGGCCGGAGCCGGCACCGGTCCCCGGTCGGCGGGGAGGCCCGTGGGCGTCCCCGCACCCGCCGCGATGGCGTCCCGGCCCGGTGCGGTGCCGACCGGCGTCCCGTGGTCGCCGGAGCCGCCCGGCGCCGCGAGGGAGCCGGGCGCCGCCGCGTCGGTGTCGGTGCCGCCCGGCGTGGCGACGGTGTCTCCGGCCGGTGGGGTGTGCCGTCCCGACGACGGGTCGCCGGCACCAGGACCGTCCGGCCGGGCCGGGTCACTCTGCTGGTCGGCGGGTTCGCCGGTGCGTTGGCGGGGCACCCGCACCGGTCCCCGGGCCGTGGCCCGCCGGGCGGCCCGCTGGGCGAGGCCGGTGACCAGGACGGCACCGCCGACCCCGATGATCACCGCGTACGGCGCGATCAGGTGGGCCGACACCTGCTCCGGGCTGATCGCGGTCAGCCTCGGCACCGCCAGGAAGTACGCGGTCGCGACGAGCAGCGGCCCGGCCGCACCCGAGGCGGCCGCCCCGACCCGACGGTCGGGGTCGCGGGCGTCCCGCCGGGCGGCGAGGGCACCGATCACCAGCGCGGAGCCGAGGGACAGCAGCGCGCCGGGCCAGTAGAAGTAGTCGCGGATCCAGTAGCGCCCGTCGTCGGGACCGAGCTGCCAGATCCCGAGCTGGGCACTGGTGAGGCCCCGCCCGGCCAGTACGCCGTCCACGACGGCGATCACGGCGAGCAGCCAGAGCCAGCCGACCGTGGCGATGACGTTGGTCGCGGCGGCCCGCGAGCGCAGCGCCCAGACCGCCGTCAGCACGCCGACCAGCACGCCGACGGCCGCGTACGCCGCCGCGACGTTGCGGGGCGAGCCGGTGTCCGCCACCGCCACCGCCTCGCGGGCCGGTACGGCCACCAGCAGCACGGTGATCAGCGCGCCCACCCCGGCGGCCACGGCGAGCGCGGCGGAGCCGAGGGCGCCGCCGCCGGGCCCGGCCGGAGCCGGATCGGCGTCCGGCGCCGGGGCGCGGTCCCGCAGTCGCTGCGCGCAGACCGCGCCGAACACCGTCGAGGTGGCCGCGATCCAGGTGGCCCAGATCAGGCCCGCCACCCAGGCGGTCGCGCCGGCACTCGCGTCCGCCGGCGCCCAGTTGATGATGCCCAGCCCGTAGCCGAAGCCCAGTTGGGCCGCGCCCGCGCCGGCAGCGACGCCGACCGCGGTCGCGATCGATCCTCCCCAGCCCCGTCTGGCCATGCGGGGGAGCGTAACGTCCCGAGGTCGGCGCGGCGAGTCGTGACGGTCCGCCAGGGTGGACCGCGATGACGCCGACGCCGGCGCGGACGGGTACGGTCGCCGGTGATCGAGGCGGGGTGGGCGGATGACGGACGGCGACACGGGCGAGCGGAACGACGCCGCCGCGGAGCGGTCGACGGTGCTGCTCAGGGGCGGTCTGGCGGTCGTGCTGCTGGCCGCCGTCGGCGCGACCGGCGGCTGGCTGCTGGCCGGCGAGGACGAGCCACCGGCGGCACCGCCGGCAGCGGCGGAACGCCTGCCCTCCGCAACCGGCACCCCCGGTGCCGCCCGGTCGACCCCGGGCCGGTCCGCGCCGGCGGCTCCCCGCACGACCGGGCCGAGTCGCTCCGCCGGGCTGACGGTGCCGGCGGTCGTCGGCGAGGACTTCACGGACGCCCGCGACGAGCTGCGCGAGAAGCGGCTGGGCTGGCGGCTCGTCTTCGGCCGGGGCACCGGGACGACCGTGGAGCGCACCTCCCCGGCGGTGGGTACGGAGGTGCAGCCCGGGCGCACCGTGACGCTCTACGTGAGCGGTCCGGCGCCGGCCGCGACCGTGCCGGACGTGGTGGGCGACGACTGCGACGACGCGGCGGACGAACTCGTCGACGAGGGCTTCTACCCGCAGTACCGCACGGGCAGGACGGGCACGGTCAGCCGTCAGGATCCGGCCGGCGACGGCACGGGCCGGTGGAACGACCAGGTGTCGATCTGGTGCGGCGACGTGCCGGAGGACGACGGATCGGCCTCCCCGACACCGTGACGGCTCCGGCACGCTGATCCCGGCCGATGGCCCCGGGGACCGCTAGGTTGGCGGTCAGGGGCCCGCGACGCCCGCCCGGGCCGGGAGAGGACGTGCGATGAGCGAGCGTCAGCGAGCGAGTCATCGGCACAGTGCGGTGGTGTCTCAGGTCGGCACGCAGCGGAGCGGAGTGCCGGCATGAGCGACGATCGCCGGGAACCGTCCGCCGGGGAACACGACGACCAGACCCGCCCGCTGCCTCCGCCGGGCGATGCCCCGACCGGGCCGGAACCCGACCGTACGCAGCCACTGCCGCGCCCCGACCGGCGTGCCGCGGATGCCGGCGACGCCACCCGGCCGGTGCCCGTCGACGGCACCGCCCCGCTGGACCGTACGGCAGCCATGCCGGCGACGTGGTCGGGCCGGGCGGAGGTGCGGCCCGCCGGTCCGGCCGACCAGCCGGAGGCCGAGTGGTACGCCGAGGACCAGGGCGCGCGGCGTTGGTGGCTGCCGATCCTGTGGGGCGTGATCGTGCTGCTGCTGGTCGGCCTCCTCGGCGTCGGGCTGTGGCTGGCCCTCCAGTCGGGGGACGACGACCCGAGCGGGCCGGAGCCGTCGCCGTCGCCGTCGGTGACCCGCGCGTCGCCGACCACTCCGGCACCGACCTCGGCCGCCCCCACCAGCGCGTCGCCCTCGGCGTCCCCGTCGCCCTCGGCGCCGGTGGAACTGCCGATGCCGCCGGTGGTGAACCTGCCGCTGGCGACGGCGCAGGCCATCCTGGACGACGTCGGGCTGGGCCACCGGGTGGAGTACGAGACGTCCGACCGTCCCGCCGGCACGGTGATCCGCAGCGAGCCGGAGGCGGGGGAGCTGGTGCCGCGGGACGAGGAGGTCACGCTGGTGGTGGCCCGCGAGGCCGCCTCGCCGACCGACGGGGTCACGCCGTCGGTCGAACCGACCGCCACCCGGTGAGCCGCTGACCCGGTGGGCCGCTGACCGGGGCCGCCGCGTCACCACATACGTCGCCTCGTGCCGACCATGCCGAGCCCGGCCAGCGAGATGGCCAGGCCGAAGATGCCGGACCAGAAGAGGGAACGGCGGACGTCGTCCGGTGCGGGACGGCCGGCCTGCGCCGCGCCGGCCTGGGCGTCGGTGGGTACGTCGGTCCCGGCGACGGCCGGCTCGGGCTCGTCGGCGGCACCGAGCGCGTCCGGCTCGTCCGGGCCGCCCCAGGCGTACGGGGCGTCGAGGGCGTCCGGCTCGTCGTCGGGGTCCTCGTCCACCACGGTGATCTCCGGTGCGGGGACCGGGGTGGTCAGCCGCGTCGTGGACGAGAGGGCGGGATCACGGACCACTACCACCAGCAGGGTGGCGGCGCCGATCAGCGCCAGGAGTCCGAAGGCGTAGGCGATACGGGAGCGGTGGTGCCGCCGCGCGGCGGGCTGAAGGACCATGGCCATCCCAGGTTCGGGGTCCTGGACGCGCGGGGTGGAACGTGCCGGGGTGGGCGTACCTCATTCTATGGCGACGGCACGCCCCCGGGCTGCCGATCGCGCAGGTCAGCCCACCCGGACCGGGGTGCGGGCGACGGGCCGCCGCGGCGCGCGCACGGTGTGCGGGCGCGGCTCGGGGGCCGACCGCAGGTGGCGCAGCCCCTCCCGCTGGACGAAGATCGAGCGCCGGCTGACCGCGTCCCCCGATGCGTTCAGCTCGTAGCCTTCGAGCCAGATCCAGCCGTCGTAGGTCGGCCAGTCGAGGACCCGGATGACCCGGAACATGATGGGCCTGAGGAACTGGACACTCGCCGCGCGAGTCACGTGCAGTACGTCACCGGAGCGGGGAAGCACATGGGCTCCTGGGAAGGGTCGGCCGGCGCACGGGCCGGCGGTGCGGGTCGGGGGACGTCGGTGGCCCGGTGGCGGGTCGTGCCTCGTGGACCGGCTGTCGCGGGCGGTGGTGGTCGGGCCGTACCCGCTGGTGGCGAACCGCCACCCGACCAACACCCGGCTGCTCCGGGTACCGCTCCCGCCGCCGCAGCCAACTGGCGTACAGCGGCGAGGTCATCAACCCGGGGCAGGTCTGGTTGTCGACTGACGGGCGGCCCCACTGCCGCGCGTCCCGTGGCCCGTGGGATCACCACGGCGGGGAAGCGGACGGAGACGGTGAGTAACCCGTGCCATACGGACAGACTGCATCAGCGACGTGCTTCATGCAAGTTGCACGTCGACTTTTGCCGATACATGAGCGGCTCGCGCAAAGCAGCGCTTGAAGGGGTTCATGTCCGCCCGGCACACTGGGGTCCGGTTTCGCCCGTCGCGGCCGGCCGATGACCGGCACCACCCCACGCCGCGAACGACGCCCGCCGTACGACGGTCGCGCCCCTGGCGGGTGCCGACAGTGGCGCACGGCGAGGCGGAGGTGGACCGGTGAGGCCTGACAGCCGGTGGTCCCGACCAGCGGGGCCGGTGGTCCCGTGACCGCGACAGGTGGGCCCGACCCGCGGTCACGGACCGAGGTGGCCCCGTGAGCGAGCGGCGCAGCCCCACCATCCGACGTCGTCGCCTCGGCGCCGAACTGCGTCGGCAGCGGGAGACGGCGGGGATCACCATCGAGGCGGTCGCCGAGCAGTTGGAGTGCTCGGCGTCGAAGGTCTCGCGGATCGAGACCGGCCACACCACGGCCACCCCGCGCGACGTGCGGGACATGCTGCGGATCTACGGCGTGGTGGGTGCCGAGAGCGACGAGCTGGTGCAGATCGCCCGGGAGGCGCGGCAGAAGGGCTGGTGGCACCCCTACAGCACGGTGCTGGTCGGCGCGTACGTCGGGCTGGAGGCCGCGGCCAGCTCGATCCGGGCGTACGAGCAGCAGGTGGTGCCCGGGCTGCTGGAGACCGAGGAGTACGCGGGTGCGATGATCCGGGCCGCCCGGCCTGACTTCACGCCGGAGCAGGTGCAGCAACGGGTGCGTGTCCGTCTGGGCCGTCAGTCGTTGTTGACGCAGGATGATCCGGTCGATCTGTGGGTGGTGCTCGATGAGGCGGTGGTAAGCCGTCCGGTGGGCGGGGACGAGGTAATGCGTGACCAGCTCAAACACCTGGTCGAGGTGGCGGAACTGCCGAACGTGACGCTCCAGATCCTGCCGTTCGCGGTGGGGGCGCACGCCGGCATGGACGGCACCTTCACGATCCTCAGCTTCCCTGAGCCCGGTGATCCGGATGTCGTGTACGCGGAGAATGCCACGGGTGGGCTCTTCCTGGAGAAGAGTGACGAACTGCAGAAGTACAGCTTCATCTTCGATCACGTCCGAGCGGCGGCCATTCGTCCGGAGGAGTCCATCGCACACATCGCGAAACTGGCAGAGGAGCCGTTGTGGAAATGGCGACCAATGGGTTCCCCGTGGACCTGACGCAGGCGACGTGGTTCAAGAGCTCGAAGAGCGGGCCGAACTGCGACAACTGCGTGGAGGTGGCATACGTGACGGGGGCGGTCGGCGTGCGGGACTCGAAGGACAAGACGGGCCCGGCCCTGGTCTTCGCTCCCGGTGACTGGCACGCCTTCGTCGCCGGCACCAGGGGCGGTGTGTTCGACAAGGGCTGACGGGACCGTGATCTGACGGGGTGCCCCCGTCCGGCTGCGCGCCGGACGGGGCATCGTCGTGTCCGCGTCCGCCCCGGCCGACGAAGACGTCCCGCCGTCGGCGTCGCCACATCGGGTCCCGTGTCGTTGTACCCCTCGGGTACGGCGCTGGTCGACGACCCGCCGCACGGACGGCAACCGAGCGAGGCAGGCGAGACGGATGACGACGATCGGGTCAGACAACCTCACCAACGGGCCGGGTAAGCCGGAACGGTTCGGGGGCAAGTACCGGGGGGCACGCCGGGACACCGTCCTCACGGAGGTGGTGTCGACCGACACCGAGATCGGCGCCCGGGAGGCCCCGGCCGCCCCGCCGGAGCAGGCCGGTCCGCCGCTCTCCCTGCCCTCGCTGGATCCCAATCCGCTGACGGAGCCGTCGTTCCCGCCCGGTGGCTGGTCGGTGGAGCCGGCCGAGTCGCTGGTCGACCACCCGCTCCTGCGCGGGCTGCTGATGGAGTTGCCGCCGAAGGGCAGCGTCCCGCCGCCCGGCTGGCTCGACCGGTGGTTCGAGGCCACCCGGGCGATCCTGGAGCTGCTATACGTGCAGGGGCCCGGCCGCTCGCGCTGACGCGGGCCGGGCGGGCGCGGGCCGGGCGGGCGCGGCCCGCTCGACGAGCCGGTTGTGGCGCAGCGCGTGGCGTACGCCGATGGCGGCGACACCCAGCACGCCCACGGTGATCGCCGGACCGGTCACGCCAGGTCCGAACAGCAGATCCGGGGTGCTCGCCGCGATCACCGCGGGCAGGATCGCCAGGCCGGTGACCTGCACCGGGAGCCCGATCAGCGGGTGCGCGGCGGAGGCCCGCAGGCCGTGTGGCGCCGGGGTCTCCGGCGCCGAGGAGAGCGCGCCCGCACCCGCCCGGAGCCGGCGTACCCGGCGCACCGTGCAGGCGGCGACCACGAGCGCGGGGAGCGCGGCGAGGGTGAGCCCGGCGGCCGCCCGGTCGGCGGCGGTCGCGCCGGCGCTGGAGAGCCCCGCGACCAGCACGGCGGCCGTCAGCCCCAGGCCGGTCAGCGTCAGGGCGAGCACCCATCCGGTGCGCCGTCGCAGGGTGCGGGCGTGGTCCAGCCGGGGCAGCCCGTCCGCGAGCCATCCGGCGGCGAGCCAGACGGCGGTCAGCGACAGCAGCACGGCGAGGTGACTCTCCATGACCCACAGCCTTGCCCGTTTTCGACGGTCATGAATCCGGGCAGGTCCCCGGTTCGTCCCGCAGCCGCCTCCCCTAGGGGCCATCTTCTCGATGTTATGGGTAAGTCGACATGTTTGAATTCCGGTTTACCCCCACCTACCCTCAGCTTGATCGGCATTCATCGATTCACTCGTCACGAACAGTTGGACGGTCGGTGCCGGTCGGAGGGAGTAGAAGATGGGTCTTCCACGCAGGTCCGTACTCGTCGGGGTGGCCACGCTGGCCATGGTGGCCACCGCCACGCCGGCCATGGCCGCCGAACCGGTGGGCACGATCCGCGCCGCGGGCGGTGCCACCGCCGTGGCCGACAGCTACATCGTCGTCTTCAAGGACAGCTCGGTCGCCCGCGGTGGGGTCGATGACTCCGCGCAGCGGCTGGTCGGCCGGCACGGCGGCTCCGTCGCCCGCACCTACGCCGCCGCGTTGCGCGGCTTCGAGGTCCGGGTCGGCGCGAAGGCCGCCGCCCGCATCGCCGCGGACCCCGCCGTGGCGTACGTCGAGCAGAACCACACGGTCTCCATCAGCGGCACCCAGACCAACCCGCCCTCCTGGGGCCTCGACCGGATCGACCAGCGCGCGCTGCCGCTGAACAGCTCCTACACGTACCCGAACACGGCGAGCAACGTGCACGCCTACATCATCGACACCGGCATCCGGTTCAGCCACAGCGACTTCGGTGGCCGGGCGGTCTCCGGCTACGACGCCGTCGACGGCGGTTCGGCCGACGACTGCAACGGGCACGGCACACACGTCGCCGGCACCGTCGGCGGCTCGGCGTACGGCGTCGCCAAGGGCGTCCAGCTGGTCGGCGTACGGGTGCTGAACTGCCAGGGCAGCGGCACGAACGCCGGCGTCATCGCCGGTGTCGACTGGGTGACCGCCAACGCGGCCAAGCCGGCCGTGGCCAACATGAGCCTCGGCGGCGGCGCGAACACCACGCTCGACACCGCCGTACGCAACTCCATCAACTCCGGCGTGAGCTACGGCCTGGCGGCCGGCAACGACTCCGGCGGCAACGCCTGCAACACCTCGCCCGCCCGCACCGCCGAGGGCATCACCGTCGGGTCGACGACCAACACGGACGCCCGGTCGTCGTTCTCCAACATCGGCACCTGCCTGGACATCTTCGCGCCGGGCTCGTCGATCACCTCGGCGTGGCACACGAGCGACACCTCGACCAACACGATCAGCGGCACCTCGATGGCGACCCCGCACGTGGTGGGCGCGGCGGCCCTGGTGGCCAGCGCCAACCCGGCCTGGACGCCGCAGCAGGTCCGCGACTACCTGGTCAACAACGCCACCAGCAACGTGGTGACCAACCCGGGCACCGGCTCGCCCAACAAGCTGCTCTACGTCGTCAACGGCGACACCCCGCCGACCAACGACTTCTCCGTCTCGGTCTCGCCGACCTCGGGCTCGACCGCGCCGGGCGGCTCGGTGACCGCCACGGTCGCCACCGCCACCACCAACGGCTCCGCCCAGTCGGTGAGCCTGTCCGCCAGCGGCCTGCCGTCCGGGGCCACCGCCTCGTTCAGCCCGGCCACCGTCACCTCGGGCGGTTCCTCGACGCTGACCATCAGCACCTCGGCGAGCACCCCGCCCGGCACCTACTCCGTGACCGTGACGGGCACCGCGGCCTCCGGCAGCAGGACCGCGACCTACTCGCTGACGGTCACCGGCACCGGTGGCGGCGGCTGCTCCGGCACCAACGGCACCGACGTCGCGATCCCGGACACGGGTGCCACGGCCAGCAGCTCGATCGTGATCTCCGGCTGCGCCCGCAACGCCTCGTCGGCCTCCACCGTCGCGGTGAACATCGTGCACACCTACCGCGGTGACCTCGTCATCGACCTGGTCGCCCCGGACGGCTCGTCCTACCGGCTGAAGAACAGCAGCTTCTGGGACGGCGCGGACAACATCAACACCACCTACACGGCGAACCTGTCGAGCGAGGCGGCGAACGGCACCTGGCAGCTGCGGGTGCGCGACGTCTACTCGGGCGACACCGGGTACCTGAACACCTGGACGCTCACCCTCTGACAGAGTGACGAGGAAGGCCCCTTCCCAACGCATCCACGCGGGCGTAGGGAAGGGGCCTTCCTGACGCCTGCGGGCCTTGGCCGACGACCTGGCCGGGGCCCGCACTGTCGCGCCATGCCCGCTTGTGATGATCTTAGGACGATCGGTCAGGTGTTCTGCCTCAGGTTGCAGGATAAAGTGCGGCATCTATGTCAATTGACCGGAGAAAAAATGACACATGAGCCCCGGGTATGGTCTCGCGTCGCGGCAGGGGCGGCCGTACTGGCAACCGTCGCGATGATTGGTGCCCCAACGGCCGCCCATGCCGCGGATCCGCTGCCCGACCTGTCTGTCTCGTTCGACCGCGACCCGGTTGCCGAAATCGACAACAACGGCACCACCGTCGGCATGTACGTCTACAACTACGGCGGTGCCACCGCCACCGCGGTGACCGTGACGCTGGACCTGAGCAAGGTCGCCGACTCGGTCACCGTCTCGGTGCCGGAGTGGACCGATTCCTGCAAGCTTGCCGATGCCAAGGTCACTTGTGCCATCGGTGTCCTTCAGGCCGGCCAGGTCACGACCGTGAGCCCGCTGTCGCTGGCCAGCCGCCAGGGTGCCGTTCCTGGCGACGCGGGATCGGTCACCGTCACCATCGCCGGCGCGGAAGACGACATTTCCCCGGGCGACAACACCACCTCGTTCCCGGTCACGGTGAGTCCGTCCGGCCCCGACCTGGTCGCCGCGGCGCGGAACCTGAACAGCAAGGACGACCTGGTCGGCCCCGGCGATGTCGTCCCGCTGTACACGCGCGTCACGAACGAAGGCGACACGGCCGCGAGCGACTTCACCGTCAGGGTCGTCGTCCCCACCGGCGCCACGTTCGTCGAGCGGTACAGCGACTGCACCTACACGGACTACTACCCGAAGGACACCGGGCGGCCCTACGTCTACGGACCGGGCGAGGTCAGCTGCGTCGTGCCACTGACCCTGGCACCCGGAGACGCCCTGTGGCTGTTCGACGACGCGACAGGAAAGTCGCTGTTCAACGTCACCTTCGGCCGTAACCTGGCGGGTCCGCTCGAGTACTACGGCTTCTTCGACGTGGCCCTTGCCGGGGAGGCACGAGGGGCGAAGAAGACCGCCCGTGCCGAAGGTACCGGTCCGTCGTTCGCAGCGGCCGTACGCAAGCAGCAGGCGAAGGTCGCGAAGGGCGACGTCGACACGCGACGAGAACTCGACGAGTCGGACAACCAGGCGGACTTCGCGTTCTGGAGCAAGGGGAACACGCTTGACGTGGCCGTCACCGCCCCGGCCGTCAAGGGTGCCGTCGGGCAGACCGTCGACCTCACGTACGAGGTCGTGAACAACGGCCCGTCCGACGGTGGCGGCCCGTCAGTGGTCATCACCGCGCCGACCGGTACGGTGCTGCTCCCCGCCGAGTGGTGCTACACCGACGGCACCGAATACGAGTCGCTGCCGGAATCGACGAAGCTGCGCTGCAACTTCGAGAGCGAGTTCCCGACCGTTGCCTCCGGCTACGGCAGGATCACGGCGACCGTCCAATTGAAGATCAAGTCAGAGCCGGGCACCGACGGCACGGTCCACGCCCGCAGTGTCGGCGCGTCCGCCGAGTCCAATCCGCCGAACAACACCGCCCGCATCGTCATCACCACCGACGGTGGCGGTTCCGGCGGCGGTCTGCCGGTCACCGGCGTACCGGCCGGCTTCCTCGCGGGCGCGGGCGCTGCGGTGCTCGCGCTCGGTGCGGTGCTGATCGTGCTGTTCCGGCGCCGCCGAGTCGTGCTGCGGTTGCCGCACGACTGATCCGGCATTCGTGTGAGGGCAGGTGGTGGACCCGGAACTCCAGGCCCACCACCTGCCCTTTTGGCGCATGCTCCATGCACAGCCGCCGAGGGCCGGCCGGGCAGGGTGAAGCCGGACCGGACTCTGCTTCCGCCGCCGCAGACTCAGACGGAGAAGGTCGCCGGCCGATCCGTGGCCGGGGCCGGCGGCCGCGCCTTCCACAGCCCCGTCTTCTGCCCGGCGAGCCGGGTCAGGTAGGCCGGGTTGAGGATCACGTAGCGTCGCCACAGCCGCTTGGGCTCCAGGCCGAGGCGCCAGAACCACTCCAGGCCGGCCCGCTGCATCCACGGCGGGGGCTGGCGCAGCAGTCCGGCGTGGTAGTCGAAGGCCGCCCCGACCGCCATCAGCGGCATGTCCAGCAGCGGCCGCATGGCGTACGTGAAGACCTCCTGGCGCGGGCAGCCCAGGCCGACCAGCACGAGCCGGGCCCCGCTGGACCTGATCCGGTCGGCGATCTCCACGTCCTCGCCCGGCTGCACCGCCCGGAACTTGGACGGCTCGACGCCGGCGATCTTCAGAGCCGGGAACATCCGCTCCAGCGCCGGGATCAGCCTGGCCAGGGTCTCCTCGGTCGACCCGTAGAGGTAGACCGGCAGGCCCTCGTCGGCGAACCGGGAGAGCACGTGCAGGGTCAGGGTGGGGCCGTAGACCCGGTCGGTGAGCCCCGCGCCGTGCAGCAGGTTGAGCGCCCAGCGCACCGGCTGGCCGTCGGGGGTGACCACGTCGAAGGAGTTCAGCCGGGCGTTGTGCGCCGGGTCGAGCACCCCGGTCATCACGCCGTGCACGGCCAGCGCCGTCAGCGCCAGCGGGCGGCGCTCCTGCGCGGCGGCCACCACCTGCTCGGTCGCCGCGGCGTAGTCGGTGGCGTCGACCAGGACCCCGAGGACGTTCCGCTTGCCCTTGGCGGTCATGCCCCCGGCACCCACTTGTCCACGTTGGCCTCGTAGATCTCCCGCATGATCATGGGCACGTCGTAGATCTGCTTCCACTCGGGGTAGTCGGCCTGGAAGGCCTCGTTCGAGCCGATCCACCACTTGTGGTCGCCGATCCGGTTGGCCTCGACGTACTCGGTGACCATCTCCTGGCCGGTTATCTGCTCGGCGAGCGCGAACGCCTCGCGGTTGGAGGTGTTCGAGTGCCGCCCGCCGCCGAGGTTGTAGACCGCCGCCGGGCGCGGGTTACGGAAGAACGCCTCGAACGCGGAGACCACGTCCGAGCTGTGGATCGCGTCGCGGACCTGCTTGCCCTGGTAGCCGAAGATCTTGTACGTCCGGCGCTCCATGTTGGCGCGCATCACGTAGCCGAGGAAGCCGTGCAGTTCCGTCGCGGAGTGCGCCGGGCCGGTCAGCGTCCCGCCCCGGAAGCAGGCCGTACGCATGTCGAAGTAGCGACCGTACTCCTGCACCATGACGTCGGCCGCCACCTTCGAGGCGCCGAAGATCGAGTGCAGGCAGGCGTCGATGGACATGTCCTCACGGATGCCCTGCTCGTACGGGTGCCCCGGCTCGATCTCCCAGCGCGACTCCAGTTCCACCAGCGGCAGGCTGTTCGGCCGGTCGCCGTAGACCTTGTTCGTCGAGCAGTGGATGACCGGCGCCTCGATGCAGTGCTCGCGCACGTTCTGCAGGACGTTGAGCGTGCCGGCGGCGTTCACGTCGAAGTCGGTGAACGGGTCGCGCACCGCCCAGTCGTGCGACGGCTGGGCGGCGGTGTGGATCACCACGGCGACGTCGGTGCCGTACCGCTGGAAGAGCTTGGCCAGCGCGGCCCGGTCCCGGATGTCGATGCTGTGGTGCGAGTACGCGGACCCCAGCTCGTCGGTCAGCCGGCGGACGTTCCACGCGGTGGACGCCTCCTCGCCGAAGAACTCCTGCCGCATGTCGTTGTCGATGCCGACGACCTCGAGACCGAGGCCGGCGAAGTGCCGGACCGCCTCGGAGCCGATCAGACCGCCCGACCCGGTCACGAACGCGACACTCACACGACACTCCTGGTCCGTCGGAGGCAGAAACCATCGGAGCATAGCGTGACGTACGGCACGCCCCGATACGGCGCAAGGGCCCCGCATCGCTGCGGAGCCCTCGCGTATTGGTGGGGAAGGGGGGAGTTGAACCCCCACGCCCTTTCGGGCACACGGACCTGAACCGTGCGCGTCTGCCATTCCGCCACTTCCCCGTGGCTTGACCTCGAACACTGTAGTCTGTGCCGGTCCTGCTGTCTCCAGCGGGCCCGGACATCCTACCCGGTCCGTGATCGTTGCGACGATTGGTTACCGTCCGAGGAGCGGTTACCGTTCGTGGCGGACGAAAGAGTAGCACGGCAGTATCGGCCCGTCCGAACGGGCCGCCGTCAGACGGCCGAGCGGCGTGTGAGCTGCGCGCGCGCCGGCCGGATACCATCATGTCCTCGGGACCCGAGGAGGAGCCGGTGAGCGTGCTGCAACGCTTCGAGAAGCGTCTGGAAGGCCTGGTCGAGGGGGCCTTCGCCAAGGTCTTCAAAGGGGTGGTCCACCCCGTGGAGATCCTCAACGCCATGCAGCGGGAGGCCGAGGCGCACAAGGCGATCCTGGCCGGTGGGCGCACGTTGGTGCCCAACCGCTACGTGATCGATCTCTCGCCCTACGACCACAGTCGTCTGGCGCCGTACGCTGCCGCGCTGGCCCAGGAGCTGGCCCAGTCGCAGGCGGAGTTCATCGGCGAGCAGGCCTGGACGGTCTACGGCGACGTGATCGTCGAGATCGAGCGCGGCGAGGGGCTGGACACCGGCATGTTCCGGGTCACCGCCGAGGTCTACACCGGCGGCGAGGTCGCCCCGGTCTCGGCACCCGGCTACGACTCGGGCCAGCCCGCCTACCCCGCGTACGACCAGGGGGGTGGCTACGGTCCCCCGCCCGGCCATGGCGGCGGCCGCAACGTGCGGCTGGTCTCCGGCGACGGGCGCACCTATCCCCTCCAGATGGGCTCGACCGTGATCGGCCGTGGCGACCAGGCCAACCTGCGCCTGCCCGACGTCGGGATCTCGCGGCGACACGCCCGGCTGGACTTCGACGGCGGTCAGGTCGTGCTGACCGACCTCGGGTCGACCAACGGCACCATGGTCAACGGCCAGCGGGTCTCCGCCGTCGCGCTCAACCCCGGCGACATGATCCAGCTGGGCACCACGACGCTGACCTTCCGCGTGGACGGCTGACCCGCGTTGCCGGAACTCGTCATCACCGTCGCCCGGTTCGGGTTCCTCATCCTGCTGTGGATCTTCGTGTTCACAGTGGTCGGCGTGATCCGCCGGGACCTCTTCGCGGGCGCCCGGTCGGGCCGGCTGGTGGCCGCCCCCCGGGCGGTCGGCGCCACGCTCGGGCAGGCGTCGAAGCCGGCGAAGGCGAAGCGGGGCAGGGCGGCGCACCAGCTCGTGGTGACCGCCGGTCAGCTGGCCGGGACCCGGATCACCCTCGGCGAAGCCCAGATCACCATCGGCCGGGCCGAGGATTCGACCCTCGTCATCACCGACGACTACGCCTCGGCACGGCACGCCCGTCTGGTGCCCCGCGACGGCCAGTGGTTCGTCGAGGACCTCGGCTCGACTAACGGCACCTACCTGGATCGCGCTAAGGTCACCGGACCAACCCCCGTCCCCCTCGGCGTGCCGATCCGGATCGGCCGCACTTCTCTCGAATTACGGCCATGACTCTGACCCTGCGCTATGCGGCCCACAGCGACCGCGGTCTGATCCGAGACGGTAATCAGGATTCCGTCTACGCCGGGCCGCGGCTACTCGCCGTCGCCGACGGCATGGGCGGCATGGCCGCCGGTGACGTCGCCAGCAACATCGTCATCGGTGCCATGGCGCCGCTCGACGAGGACGTCCCAGGTGACGCTCTCGTCGACGCGTTGCGTTCGGCCGTGGGCACCGCCAACCAGCAGCTCCGCGACACCGTGGACGCCAACCCCCAGTTGGAGGGGATGGGCACCACGCTCACCGCGACCCTCTTCTCCGGCAGCAAGCTGGGCATGGTCCACATCGGTGACTCGCGGGCCTATCTCCTGCGCAACGGCGAGTTCGCGCAGATCACCAAGGACGACACGTACGTCCAGATGCTCGTCGACGAGGGCCGGATCAGCGCCGAGGAGGCGAGCAGCCACCCGCAGCGGTCGCTGCTCACCCGCGCGCTCGACGGCCGCGACATCGACCCGGAATACAGCGTCCGCCAGGTGCTCCCCGGCGACCGCTACCTGATCTGCAGCGACGGCCTCTCGGGTGTGGTCAGCGCCGACACCATCGGCGAGACGATGCGCGAGTACGCCGACCCGCAGCAGTGCGTCGAGCGGCTGGTGCAGCTCGCCCTGCGCGGCGGCGGCCCGGACAACATCACCGTGATCATCGCGGACGCCACCGACCAGGACATCGTCGAGGCGAGCCCGATCGTCGGCGGCGCCGCCGCCCGGGACCGGGGCATGGCGACCTCCGCCGACGTCTCCACTCCGGCCGCCCGCGCGTCCGCCCTCTCCGCGCCCCGCCCGCCCGCACCCGAGGAGCCGTCGGCCGGCGCCGACGACGAGTCGGAGCGCCCGAGGCGTCGTCCGGTGCGGGCCGCCGCGATCTCGGTGGCGCTGCTGGTCCTCGTGGGCGGCGCGGTCTTCGGCGGCTGGAGCTACACCCAGCGCCAGTACTACGTGGGCGCGACCGAGAACGGCCAGGTCGCCGTGTTCCGGGGCATCCAGGGCGAGATCGCCGGCATGGACCTGTCGACCGTGCACTCCACCAGCTCGGCCGACCTCGAAGACCTGACACTGGCCGCCCAGGAGCAGGTCAAGCAGGGCATCCCGGCCAAGAGCGAGCCCGACGCCGAGCGTCGGCTGGCCGAACTGACCAGCGACAACCCGATGAACCCGAACCTCAAGCCCATCTGCCCGCCGAGCCCCAGCCCGAGCGCCGCCGCGGTCACCACCGCCCCGACGCCGACCACCGGCCCGGTGTCGCCCGCCCCGACCGCCAGCGCGAGCGCCCCGGTCAGCGGTCGACCGAGCACGCCGGCCGCGCCGACCACCACGCCCGACGCCCCGCCCTCCGACACCGACTCGCCGGCGCTCGACCCCGCCGCGTGCCGGTCGCCGGAGTAGGCGCGGCTCGATCCGAGGACGTTCCGTGACCGCAGCGGCCCTTCCGGCACCCTCGCCCGCCACCACGGGCGAGCAGCCCGGCGTACGCCTGGCCCGGTCCCGGCGCAACGCCGAGTTGTCGTTGCTGCTGGTCGCCATGGCGCTGGTGGCGGCGTACGGGGCGATGGTCGAGGCGAAGGTGCTCGACACGATCACGGCCGACTTCTGGATGCCGGCCGCCGCGCTCACCGCCGTGTTCCTCGGCCTGCACCTGGTGATCCGGTTCCTGGCACCCTTCGCCGACCCGGCCCTGCTGCCGGCGGTCGCCCTGCTCAACGGGATCGGAGTGGGCTTCCTGCGCCGGCTCGACCTGGGCAACGCGGCGCCCGCCGAGCGGGAGGACCTGGCCATCTTCGCCGGCACGGGTGGCCGGCAACTCGCCTGGACGCTCGCCTCGGTCGTCCTCGCCGCCGGCCTGCTCGCCCTCATGCGCGACCACCGCTCGGTGTCCCGCTACGCGTACACGCTGGGGCTGGCCGGCATCGTGCTGGTGATGATCCCGGCGGTGCTGCCCGGCCGGTTCTCCGAGATCAACGGCGCGAAGCTGTGGATCCGGGTCGGGGGCTTCTCCATCCAGCCCGGCGAGTTCGCCAAGCTGGCCCTGCTGGTCTTCTTCGCCTACTACCTGGTGCGCAAGCGCGAGGTGCTGTCGCTGGCGAGCCGCCGGTTCCTCGGCATCGACTTCCCGCGCGGGCGCGACCTCGGCCCGGTGGTCGTGGTCTGGCTGATCAGCGTCCTGGTCCTCGTCTTCGAGAAGGACCTCGGCACCTCGCTGCTCTACTTCGGCATGTTCGTGGTGACGCTCTACATCGCCACGGAGCGGGTCAGTTGGCTGCTCATCGGTCTGGTGCTCTTCTTCGGCGGCGTCTACCTGGCGTACGTGCTGGGGGAAGTGGTCGGCGGGCCGTTCGCCAACTTCTACCTGCGCGCGCAGATCTGGCTGGACCCGTTCGCCGACCCGTACGAGGACGGCTACCAACTCGTGCAGGGGCTGCTCGCCCTCGGCACGGGCGGCCTGTTCGGCGCGGGCCCGGGCGGCGGCCAGCCGGGCCTGCTGCCCGAGGTGCAGAACGACTTCATCTTCGCCGGCATCGGCGAGGAGATCGGGCTCTTCGGCCTCTCCGCGCTGCTCGTCGTCTACCTGCTGATCGTCGAGCGCGGGCTGCGGGCGGCGCTGGCGGTGCGGGACTCGTTCGGCAAGCTGCTGGCCGGCGGCCTGGCGTTCACCCTCGGGCTCCAGGTCTTCGTGATCGTCGGCGGGATCAGCAAGCTCATCCCGCTGACCGGCCAGACCACCCCGTTCCTCTCCGCCGGCGGTTCCTCGCTGATGGCCAACTGGCTGCTCATCGCGGTCCTGCTCCGGATCTCCGACGGCGCCCGCCGGTCCGTCACCGGCGCCGGCGGCAAGGCGGCCCGACCGTCCGGCGGCCCACCGGAGCAGCTGCACGGTGCCCCCACGGAGGTGATCAAGCCGTGAACGCACCCCTGCGCCGCGTCGGCATCGTCGTCATGGTCCTCTTCGGCCTGCTCTTCGCGAACCTGAACTGGATCCAGGCCTACAAGGCCGACGAGTACCGCACCAGCGACTACAACGGCCGGGTCCAGGTCGCCGAGTACGACCGCAAGCGCGGCAACATCGAGGCCGGCGGCACCGCGTTCGCGGTCAGCAAGGAGACCGACGGCGAGCTGAAGTTCCAGCGCAGCTACCCCGGCGGGGCGAGGTACGCGCACGTGCTCGGCTACAAGCCGGTCAACCTCGCCGAGACCGGCATCGAGAAGTTCGAGAACGACTTCCTGGCGGGCACCAGCGACGCGCTCATCGCCAACCGGGTCAAGGACATGTTCACCGGCGACCAGACCGGCGGCGGCAACGTGCTGCTCACGGTCTCCAAGGGCGCCCAGAACACGGCGTTCGAGCAGTTGCGCAACAACCGGGTCGACGCCGCCAGGGGCGCGGCGATCGCCGTCGACCCGCGTACCGGGGCGGTGCAGGCGCTGGTCTCGATGCCCAGCTTCGACCCGAATCCGCTGGTCAGCCACAGCACCAACGAGGCGACGGCCGCGTACAACAAGCTGGAGCAGGACCCGGCGGGTCCGCTGAAGAACCGGGCCCTCGGCGAGGTGCTGCCCCCGGGCTCCACCTTCAAGATCGTGGTGGCCGCCGCGGCGCTGGAGAACGGCGTCGGTCAGGAGACCCGGATCCCGGCCGGTGCCAGCTACACGCCGCCCACCTCGGGCTCCCCGATCCGCAACGCGGCGCCGTCGATCTGCCCTGAGGACGAGGTCACCCTGATGAACGCGGTGACCGAGTCGTGCAACACCGGCTTCGCGCAGCTCGGCGTCCGGCTCGGCGCGGACAAGGTCAAGGAGAAGGCCCGGCAGTTCGGCTTCGAGCAGGAGGACCTCACCGTCGGCCGCGTCGACAAGGGCGGGCACCCGGTGGCGGCGAGCCGGACCGGGGACATGCAGAACCCGGACGGCAGCACCGACCCGGCCGCGCTGGCGCAGTCCTCGATCGGCCAGAACAACGTGCGGATGACCCCGCTCCAGGGCGCCATGATCGCTGCGGCGGTGGCCAACGACGGCAGCCAGATGCGGCCGTACCTGGTCCGTCAGTTGCTCGCCCCGGACCGCACCACCAGCTACTACACGGCCAAGCCGAAGGAGCTGCGGCAGCCGGTCAGCGGCCAGGTCGCCAGTGACCTGCGGGACATGATGGTCAGCGTGGTCAAGAACGGCACGGGCGAGAACGCGCGGATCAACGGCTACACGGTCGGCGGCAAGACGGGCACCGCCCAGTCCGCGCCGGACCGGCCGGACCACGGCTGGTTCATCGGCTTCGCCCTGGACAAGAACGGCACGCCGGTCTCCGCGGTCTGCGTGGTGCTCGAGCAGGCCGGCCCCGGTGGCAGCGCTGAGGCGGCCCGGATCGCCGGGCAGGTCATGCGCGCCGCCATCACCGACCCGGGGGGCCGCTGACATGTTGAGCCCCGGGGTGCAGCTCGGCAACCGCTACCGCCTGGACGAGCGGATCGCCAGCGGCGGCATGGGCGACGTCTGGCGCGGCACCGACCAGGTGCTCGGCCGTACGGTCGCCGTCAAGAGCCTGCTCCCCGCGCTGCTCGACGACCCCGACTTCGCCGAGCGCTTCCGCGGCGAGGCCCGCACCATGGCCACCATCAACCATCCTGGCGTGGTCGACGTCTACGACTTCGGCAACGACCAGCAGATCGCCTTCCTGGTCATGGAGTACGTCGAGGGCGACGCGCTGTCCGCCACGCTGGCCCGGGTCGGCCGGCTCACCCCGGCCCGCACGATGGCGCTGGTCGCCCAGGCCGCCGACGCGCTGCACGCCGCGCACGTGAAGGGCATCGTGCACCGGGACGTGAAGCCCGGCAACCTGCTGGTCCGGCCCAACGGCACCCTCGTGCTGACCGACTTCGGCATCGCCCGCTCGGAGCTGGTCGCCCAGCTCACGGCGGCCGGCTCGGTGCTCGGTACGGCCTCGTACATCTCCCCGGAGCAGGCCACCGGCGGCGTCGCCACGCCCGCGTCCGACGTCTACGCGCTCGGCGTGGTGGCCTACCAGTGCCTCGCCGGCCGACGCCCCTTCGAGGGCGACAATCCCCTCGACATCGCGATGCGGCACGTGCGGGAGACGCCCCGTCCGCTGCCGGCCGACATTCCGCCGCAGGTCCGGGCGGTGGTCGAGCGGGCCCTGGCGAAGGACCCGGCGGCACGCTGGCCGAGCGCCGCCACGCTGGCCGGGGTCGCCCGCCAGCTGAAGGCCCAGCTCTCCCAGCAGGCCCGGGCGGCAGGCCAGCCCATCTCCGCCGCCCCGGCGTCGCCGGCCGGCCCGCCCGGGCGCGCCCAGGTGCCGCCGCCGCGTCCGCCGGCGTCGCCGCCCCACCGGCAGCCGAACGTCGCCGCGCAGCCGCCGCGTCCGCCCATGGCGGCGCACCGGCCGCCCGTGGCGAGCCCCCGGCCGGCCGCCGCGCCGCACCGCCCCACCTCAGTCGCGCCCGCCGCGCCGCACCGCCCCACCTCGGTCGCGCCCGCCGCGCCGGCCCAGCATCCGCAGATGGCACCGACCGGCTACCCGCGCGGCGCGGCGCCCGTTCAGCCGGCCCGGCCGATGTCGTACGCGGGACACGCCGCCCCGCCGGCGCACCAGCCGGGTGGCCAGCGGTCCCGGCCCGGGATGGTGTTCCTCGCCATCATCGTGGCTGTGCTGGTCCTCGTCTGCTCCGGCGTGATTTCCTACAGCGTGCGGGAGAGCACGAAGTCGAGCGCGGTCACTCCGCCGGCGGTGAGGGTCGGCGCGCTGTGGCCCGACGGACGCGACGATCCGACCGGAACGTCGTACCGTCGACAGGAACTGCCCCGGTCGGGCAGCGACGAGACGACGAGCGAAGGACGACAGACGCGATGACAGCGCAGGCCCGCCTGCTCGGTGGCAGGTACCAGGTCGGCGAGCTGCTCGGCTATGGCGGTATGGCCGAGGTGCACCGCGGTCGCGATCTCCGGCTCGGTCGGGACGTCGCGATCAAGATGCTCCGCACCGACCTCGCCCGGGACGCCACCTTCCAGATGCGGTTCCGCCGGGAGGCGCAGAACGCCGCGTCCCTCAACCACCCGGCGATCGTCGCCGTCTACGACACCGGCGAGGAGACCGCGCCCACCGGGGAGACCCTGCCGTTCATCGTCATGGAGTTCGTCAACGGGCGGACCCTCAAGGAGGTGCTGGGCGTCGAGGGGCGGCTCCAGCCGCGCCGGGCGCTGGAGATCTGCGCCGACATGTGCGCGGCCCTGGAGTTCAGCCACCGGCACGGCATCATTCACCGCGACATCAAGCCCGGCAACGTGATGCTCACCCAGACCGGCCAGGTCAAGGTGATGGACTTCGGCATCGCGCGGGCGTTGGCCAGCGGCGCCACCACCATGACCCAGACCAGCGCGGTCATCGGTACGGCGCAGTACCTCTCGCCGGAGCAGGCGCGCGGCGAGGCGGTCGACGCCCGCTCCGACGTCTACGCCGCCGGCTGCGTGCTCTTCGAGCTGGTCTGCGGGCACCCGCCGTTCGTCGGGGACAGCCCGGTCAGCGTGGCCTACCAGCACGTACGCGAGACGCCCCCGACCCCGAGCGACATCAACCCGGACGTCAACCCGGCCGTCGACGCGATCGTGCTCAAGGCGCTGTCGAAGAACCCCCTGAACCGCTACCAGAGCGCTGGCGAGATGCGCGCCGACCTGCTCCGCGCGGCCGCCGGCCGCCCGGTGATGGCGACCCCGGTGCTGCCGCAGGAGGAGACGGCGCAGCTCGCCCCGGCCGCCGCCGGCTACGCGGGCGCCCCCGGAGCACCGCAGACCCGGCAGATGCCGGCCCGGGTCGGCGACCCGCGCCGACGCAAGGCGTCCTCCTGGCTGATCGCGACGTTCGCGGCGGTGGGCGTCCTCGCGGTGATCGCCCTTGCCGCCGCCCTGCTGAGCCAGCGCGACGGCGACGACCGGGTCACGGTACCCACGGTGACCGGTTTGACCCAGCAGGAGGCGTTCGCCCGGATCTCGCAGGCCAACCTGGTGCCCAAGGAGGGCGAGCAGGTCTTCAACAAGGATTGTCAGAAGGGCCAGGTGGTCAACCAGGCCCCGCCCGCGAACTCCCCGTTGGAGCCCAACCAGGAGGTCGTCGTCCAGGTCTGCGGCGGCGTGGAGATGAAGACCATCCCGCCGGGCCTCGTCGGTTCCACCTACGAGAGCGCGAAGGAGCGGCTGGAGGCGGCCGGCTTCAAGGTGGACAAGAAGGAGAAGGACGACGCCGAGAAGGCGGGCATCGTCCTCGAGGTGTCGCCCGCGCCGGGCAAGCAGGTCGCCGCGGAGAGCACGGTCACCCTCACCGTCTCCAGGGGCAACGTCGGCAAGGTGCCCAACGTGGTCGGCGACAGCGAGGACGACGCCAAGGAGGAGCTGGACGAGGCCGGCTACGACGTCAACGTCAAGCAGGGCCGCGAGGTGCCGCCGGAGGAGGCCGGCCAGGTCACCAAGCAGGACCCGCCGGCCGGGAGCAACCTCGCCAGGGGCAAGACCGTGACGATCGTGGTCACCGTGCCGCAGGCCGAGCCGACGCCCACCGACTCGGCGAGCCCGACGCCCAGCACCACGCCGACCACCCCCGGGGACGGCGGTGGCGGCGGGGGCCTCCCGCTGCCGACCACTCCGCCGATCCGGCTCCCCGAGCGCTGACGCGCTCGTGAGCGCGGAGGACCCGGCCGGGCAGCGCCCTGCGGATGCCGCCGGTCAGGACCCTGTCGACGCCGCCGAGCAGAATCCTTCTGTTGCCGCCGGGCTTCGCCCTCTGGCTGGCGGCGACGACGGACGGCCGGCGACCGGCGCGGCGGACCGCGCGAGCCGATGGCGGCGACGCCTGATCCGTACCGCTGCTCTGGGCCTGGTGGCGCTGCTCCTGGCCAGCCTCCCCTGGCTCTGGACGACGACCGCCGCCCGTGGCCACCTGTACGGCGAGGCCGACGCGCCGGCCGCCGACGTCGTGATCGTCCTAGGCACGGCGGTGGCGGCGGACCGCCGTCAACCGGGTGACCGGCTCACCGGCCGCCTGGAGACCGCCGCCGCGCTGGTGACCAGCGGGCGGGCCCGGGTCGTCCTCGTGTCCGGCGACGGGGGCGGCGCATCCGGCGACGAGACGGCGGCCATGACGGCCCACCTGACCGAGCGACTCGGCGTCGACGCGCGTCGCGTCGTGGCGGACCCGTACGGCCTGGACACCTACGACACCTGCGCCCGGGCGCGCGACGTGTACGGCGTCGAACGCGCCCTGATCGTGACCCAGTCCTACCACCTGTCCCGTGCGGTGACGCTGTGCCGGCACCTCGGCCTCGACGTCGACGGGGTGCTCGCCCGCTGTCCCGGCTGCGGGCCCGTCCTGCTCGTCGGCAAGGGCGTCCGCGACTACTTCGCCAGCGGCAAGGCGGCCTGGGACGCGGTCCGACGCCGCCCGCCTGCGGTCCGCTCGCCCGCCGACCCGGCGGTCCAGGACGCGCTCAGGGACTGACCCCCGCCCCGGGCGCCAGACCCTCGCGTCAGGCCGTGGCGAAGGCGGCGCGGCGGCGCGCGTCCACCTCGGCGGCCAGCGCCGGAGCCCGCTCCAGCGCCTCCGGGTGGCCGCAGGCTGCCAGCCAGTTCGCCAGCATCAGGTGACCGCCCTCGGTCAGCACCGACTCCGGGTGGAACTGGACGCCCTCGATCGGCAGCGTACGGTGCCGCATCGCCATGACCACCCCGGAACCCGTCCAGCCGGTGACCTCCAGCTCCTCGGGCAGCGTCTCGGGCAGTACGGCGAGCGAGTGGTAGCGGGTGGCGGTGAACGGGTCCGGCAGGCCGGCGAGCACCCCGACGTCGCGGTGGCGTACCTCGGAGGTCTTGCCGTGCAGGAGTTCGGGGGCGCGGGTCACGGTGGCGCCGAACGCCTCGCCGATCGCCTGGTGACCCAGGCAGACGCCGAAGATCGGCAGCTCGCCCGCGTACGCGCGGATGACGTCGAGGCAGATGCCGGCGCGGTCGGGGCTGCCGGGGCCGGGCGAGAGCAGGACGCCGGCCGCGCCAACCCTGCCCACCTCGGCGACCTCGATCTCGTCGTTGCGCCGGACGTCGCAGTCGACGCCGAGCTGGCCCAGATACTGCACCAGGTTGAAGACGAACGAGTCGTAGTTGTCGATCACCAGGACACGCATCAGGGGCTCACTCGTCCGGGGAGGCGGGAGGGGTGTTGTTCTGCTCGGTGTCGTACGGCAGGTCGTGCTCGTCGCCGGTCGGGGCGCCGTCGCCCTCCCCGCCGCCCGGCACCACGTCGCCACCGGGGTCGCCGGAGTCCTGGGTGACCTGCACGTCGTCGAAGGGCAGCAGGGGCTCGGCCCACGGAAAGACCACGTACCAGAGCAGGGCCACCATCGCGCTGGCGATCAGCAGGCTGCCGACGAACTTGCCGGGCAGCCCGAAGGGAAGCTTGCGCCAGATCCAGCCGTACACCGTCAGGTCCCCAGTTCCGCCGGGCGCCCGGCCGACTTGGGCTGGCTGCGCGCCAGCTCGGCATGAATGATCAGGCGTTGGTAGTTGTCGAACTTAGGGTTGCAGGTCGTCAGGGTGAGCATCGCCTTGGTCGGCTTCTTCCCGGGCCTGCCGGGCACCGGCGCCACCACCTCGATCTGGGTGGGCTTGACGATCCGGCTCTCGGTCACCTTGTAGACGTGCCACTCGGTCTTGCCCTCCACCACGATGGCGTCACCGTCGTCCAGCTCGTCGAGCCGCCAGAAGGTGGCGCGGTTGCGGTGCCCGGCGACGGAGAAGTTGCCCACCTGGCCCGGTAGGGCGCTTGACGGGTAGTGGCCGGGCGCGTACCGGATGTCCTTCTGCGTGACGCCCTCGACGACGACCCAGTTCTTGTCGAGCCTGGGGATGTGGAGCCCGGCGATGGGTTTGCCCTGTACGGGCGGCTTCGGCTTGGCGGACGCGCTCGCCGACGGTGCCACGGTCGGGTCGCCTTCGGGGCCCCAGGCCTGCGCCAACTGCTGGCTGAGGTCGTTCTGGTGCGCGTCGACGATCGCGGACTTGCCCCACACCTCGTAGCCGGCGAAGAGCAGCACCACCAGACCGAAGGTGATCAGCAGCTCGCCGCTGATCCGGACGCCGGTACGCAGCCGGGAGCCCAGCGACGGCCGGGTGAGCTCCGAGTAGACGCTCTTGTAACCCTCCCCGGTCTGCTCCGGGCGGAGTTGGACCACCCGCTCACCCCGGCGCGGCCGGGGCTGCTCGCCGGCAGGGGCGTCGGAGCTCTCCGGCTCGTCCGTCTTCGGGGGACGCGGCACCGCGCCCATCAGGGCGGTCGACTCGACGAGCGCGGCCGGGGCGGCCTGCGTACGCCCGGGCACGGCCGGGATCAGGGCGGTTGCCCCGGGATCGACGTCGCGCGGGGCGGCCGGGGAGACCGGGGCCGACGGGCCGGTGGCCGACGCGCCCACCTTGGGGATGAAGGCGGTCGGCGCGTCGCCGGTCGGCCGGCCTTCCCGGGCGGTGGCGCGATCGACCGGCGGGCGGGACGGGTGCTGCCCACTACCGGCCTCGGCGGCGCCCGGACGTCGGCGGTCGTCGGACGGCGGACCGGGATGCGCCGGAGCGGCCGGCCGGACCGGGCCGGCACCGGACCACGGCAGCGGGCCGGCACCGGACCCCGCGGACGGGCCCGAACCGGTCGGGCCGGGCCGGCGGAAGTCGGCGGAGTCCGGGCGGTCGACGCCCGTGGGGCCGGGACGGCGGGGGGCGTCCGCACCCGACCGGTCGAAGCCGGCGGGCCCGGGGCGGTCGCCGCCGGCAGACCGGGCGAAGTCGGCGGACGCTGGTCGGCCGAGGTCACCGGACCCGAAGTCCGACCCGCGCTGGTCGAAGTCGGCTCCGCGCCGGTCGAAGTCCGACCCGCGCTGGTCCGGGCCGGGGCGGCCGAAGTCGGCGGGGCTCGGCCGGTCGAAGTCCGTGGGACCGGGACGGCCCGGTTCGGTGGGCCGGGCGGGGTTGCCGGCATAACGGGGCTGGTCGGCGCTCGGGAACCTGCCGGGGTTGGCGCGACGGCCCGGCTCCGGCGTCGGGCGGCCCGGCCCCGGCGCGTCGCGCGACCACTCGGCGCCCGGGCGGCCGTCGGCGGCCGGGCCGGGCACGTGGGGCGGGCGGAGGGCCGGGGACTGGGGCGGGAGCGTGGGCTCCGGCCAGGCGCCAGCCGGGGCGGGACGGGCGGGGGCGGGGCCGGGCCGGTCGACCTTGGGTAGGAAGGCGGTCGGCCCGTCACCCTGGTCGCGGTGGCGGCCGTCCCGGTCCTCGGACCAGTCGTCAGGGGGGCGACTCACCGTGGCACCGTCGCCGAGCGCAGCGTGGTCGAATCCTCGAACGCCGGCACGGTCACCGTGGAGACCGTCTCCTTGTAACCGAGCTTGTAGTCGTCGACCAGGTCCCTGAACAACCGGACTCCCTGAGAGTCGGCGAGGGCCTGCTGGAGGGCAGCGGGATCGCCGATTGCTACGATCTTGAATGGTGGGGAGTACACCCGGCCGTGCAGCAGCAGGGTGTTACCCACGCAGCGTACCGCGCTGGTCGACAGCACGCGGACGTTCATGATGGACATGGCCTCGGCGCCACCCGCCCAGAGCGCGTTCACCACCGCCTGCACGTCCCCCTGGTGGACGACCAGGTCGTCGTTGGTGGCCCCGGCGGGCAGCGCGCCGTCGTTGCGGCGGGGCGCGTCGTCGAGTTCCACCGTCACCCCGGGGCCGGCGAGCGCCGTGAAGCCGGCGTCGTTCCGCCTGGCGGCGGCCCGGTTCTGCTGTTCCCTGATCGGCCCGTCGGAGCTGGCGAGGGCGTTGGTGCGGCCCTCGACCTCGGCGCGTAGGTTGGCCGCCCGCTGTTCGCTGGCCGCCACCTCCGCGCGCCGGTCCTCGATCAACTGGTTGAGCTGGGGCCGGCGGTCCTCCCGCAGCGCGGTGCCGCCGGCGGTGGTGGCCGTGGTGGTGAAGAGCAGCCCGGCCGCGGCGGCGATCAGCGGCACCCCGATCGACCAGCCCGGTCGTCGCTGCCGTGGGCGCCGAGGCAGCAGCCCGGCGACGGCCCGCCGGAGCACCTTCTGCCAGGAGGCCGCGCCGGATGTGTACTCCACCGAGCGTTCCTTCCCCGTCGTCTGGTTCAGCCCGCGGAGGCGCGGACCGCTGCGGCGACCCGAACAGTCCCGCCTTTTTCGGTCACTGGCTGCATCGGCCTCGCCCCATTCGTGGATTGGACGGGCCTTCGGGACTACGCTAGCTGTCGAACATTATTGGCCATGGACCGTCGCCCCCGCGCCCGGTTGTCAGGCCGGACGAGGTCGTAACCCCTCTGGAGAGCGTCGTGCCCAAGTCTCAGGTCCGCAAGAAGAAGGTGTACACCCCGCCGACGGACGTCCGTCCGACGGCGACGGCGGCGACGCGCAAGCCTAGCCCGGTCTGGCTGCCGGTCTCGGCGGTCGCCCTGATCGTCTTCGGCATCGGCTGGCTGGTGGTCTACTACCTCTCCGAGCAGGAGTACCCGGTCATGGCGTGGGGTTACTGGAACCTCGCGGTGGGCTTCGGCGCCATGGTCGCCTCCCTGATCCTGCTCTCCCGCTGGCGCTGAGCGTCGCGACCCCGCCGCCGGCCCGGCGGCGGGGCCGCCGAGCGCGACCACCCCTGCCGTCGACGGTGCCGCGGCCCGGCCGCTGCCGGCAATCCATGTCACCCGGTGGAGCCCCTGCCCGGCGGTGACGGTGCCCGCGCCCTATGGTGTGCGCAGGGCGGCGCGGCCTGGGTGCGAGATGACTCACGTTACTGCTGGGTAACCTTGCGCGTAGGCTGCACTGCATGACCGAGCGGAGCGAGGTCATCGACCGGTCCGGTCGAGGGTGCGGCAGCTGCGGCTCGCCGATCGCGCCCTGACCCGGCCCCGGTCGCCGAGCCGCTCGACAGGCAGCAGACCGGGGAGGCCAACTCGATGGGCAGCGTCCAGATCGTCACCACGATCCTCGCGTTCGCCATCACCGCCGTGGCGGTGTGGCTTGCGGTACGCGCGGTCATGAAGATGGTGGCCGTCATCCGGCTGGGTCAGCCGGATCCGACCCGCTTCGGTGACAAGGGCACCCGCACCAAGACCATGCTGGCCGAGACCGCCGGCCACACCCGCATGCTCCGCTGGAGCGTCGTGGGTGCGGCCCACTGGTTCGTGATGGTCGGCTTCATCGTGCTGTCGCTGCTGGTGCTGGAGGCGTACTTCGAGGTCGTCTCCCCGACCGGCGGGCTGCCCCTGGTCGGCAACTGGGCGATCTACGGGCTGGTCACCGAGTGGCTCGCGATCCTGGGCCTCGTCAGCATCCTGGTGCTGATCGCGATCCGGCTCCGCAACCGGCCCACCCGGCCGGGTGGGAAGTCCCGGTTCACCGGCTCGACCATGTGGCAGGGCTACTTCGTCGAGGGCATCATCCTCGCCGTACTGATCATGGGCTTCGTCATCCGGGGCTTCAAGGTCGCCACCGACCACTTCGAGTACCCGGTCTGGGCCGCCCCGCTCAGCCACGCCGTCGGCGGCGTGCTGCCGAACTGGGAGGCCGGCGTCAGCATCGCCGCGCTCATCAAGATCGCCATCTCGATGACCTGGCTCATCGTGATCGCGCTGA
This sequence comes from Micromonospora echinofusca, assembly GCF_900091445.1. Taxonomy (NCBI): domain Bacteria; kingdom Bacillati; phylum Actinomycetota; class Actinomycetes; order Micromonosporales; family Micromonosporaceae; genus Micromonospora; species Micromonospora echinofusca. The sequence continues at coordinate 6,393,678 of NZ_LT607733.1, read as the reverse complement.
ACGTCACCATGGGCGTCGCCTGGCACCGCTTCCTGGCCTTCTTCAACATCTTCTTCAAGCGCGACCCCGGCGCCAACGTCTCCGGCCTCGGCGCCCTGCGGCCCATGACGAGCCAGGGCAAGCCGCTGGACTTCGAGGAGGCCGACCCCGAGAAGGACCAGTTCGGCGTCGCCCAGGTCGAGCAGTTCACCTGGAAGGGCCTGCTGGACTTCAGCACCTGCACCGAGTGCGGCCGCTGCCAGTCGCAGTGCCCCGCCTGGAACACCGGCAAGCCGCTGTCGCCGAAGCTGCTGGTGCTGAGCCTGCGCGACCACGCGTACGCCAAGGCGCCGTACCTGCTGGCCGGCGGCGGCAAGGACCTGACCGGCGAGGAGAAGGCCACCGCCGCCCAGCTCGCCCACATGGACGTGCTGGCGCTGGCCGAGGCCGAGAAGCCGCTGATCGGCACCGCCGAGGAGGGCGGCGTCATTGACCCGGACGTGCTCTGGTCCTGCACCACCTGCGGCGCCTGCGTCGAACAGTGCCCGGTCGACATCGAGCACGTCGACCACATCGTCGACATGCGCCGCTACCAGGTGCTCATCGAGTCGAGCTTCCCGTCCGAGGCCGGCGTGATGCTGCGCAACCTGGAGAACAAGGGCAACCCGTGGGGCGCCCCGCAGAACACCCGCGAGGACTGGACCAAGGGCCTGGACTTCGAGGTGCCGCGGGTCGGCGAGGTCGACGACTTCGAGTACCTCTTCTGGGTCGGCTGCGCTGGCGCGTTCGAGGACCGGGCCAAGAAGACCACGCGGGCGGTCGCCACGCTGCTCAACGAGGCGGGCGTCAAGTTCGCGATCCTCGGCGAGGGCGAGACCTGCTCCGGCGACCCGGCCCGCCGCATCGGCAACGAGTTCGTCTTCCAGATGCTCGCGCAGCAGAACGTGGAGACCCTCAACGAGGCGTTCGAGGGCCGGGAGAAGAGCAAGCGGAAGATCGTCGCGACCTGCCCGCACTGCTTCAACACCCTCGGCAACGAGTACGGCCAGCTCGGCGGCGAGTTCGAGGTGGTCCACCACACCCAGCTCCTGGCGCACCTGGTCGCCACCGGCAAGCTCACCCCGGTGCAGCCGGTCGACGGCGGCGTCACCTACCACGACCCCTGCTACCTGGGCCGGCACAACCGGGTCTTCGCCCCGCCGCGCGAGGTGCTGGGGTCCGCCATCTCCGGCGAGCTGACCGAGATGCCCCGCAACAGCGAGCGCTCCTTCTGCTGCGGCGCCGGCGGCGCCCGGATGTGGATGGAGGAGAAGATCGGCAAGCGGATCAACGTGGACCGGGTCGAGGAGGCCATGTCCACCGGGGCGAAGACGGTCGCCGTCGGCTGCCCGTTCTGCTCGACGATGCTCAACGACGGCGTGAACGGCAAGGGCGCCGGGGAACAGGTCGAGGTCGTCGACGTGGCCAGCGTGCTGCTCCGGTCGGTCAAGCCCGACGCACCGGGTGGCACCGACACCGAGCGGCTGCCGGTCGCCGGCTGACGCGTACCCCCTGCGACGCCCCGACGGCGGCGGCACCCTCCCGGTGCCGCCGCCGTCGGCGTTCAGGAGGTCGTGGTGATGATGGCGGCCGTGGTCGCCGTGGTGGTGGCGATCAGCACGGCGGCCTGGGTCTCCTCGATGGCCTTCCTCGTGGCGGCGGACGCCCAGTCGCCGGCGGCGATCTCGGTCAGCCGGCGCTTGACGTGCTCCTTCGGCAGCTCCGCGAACAGCTTGCGATCCAGGCCGACGGCCTGCGCGAGGCCGATGAGGGCGGCCGTGCGCCCGTCCACCGGGCCCTCCCCGGCCACGGCGGCGACCATCCGCTGCCGGGCCTGCGTCTCCACCGCCGGCTCCGCGCCGGTGGACGAGGGATAGCGGGTACGCGGGAAGACCCACAGCACCTTGTCCGAGTCGCGGCGGAGCACGCCTGCGGTGACCAGCCCGTCCAGCACCTGCTCGGGCAGGTCCTTGGCGAGCCGGCCGATCCAGTCCGTCGGCTTGCGCCGCTTCTCGTCGGCGGCGATCCGGGTCAGCGCGTCGTCGAGCTGCCGCTGCCCGACGGGGGTCGGGTCGGTCACCACCATCCGGCCGTCGACGATCTCGACCCGGCCGGCGAGCGCCAGTTCCAGCAGCAGGGCGCCGGCCAGGCCGTAGTCGAGCGTGGGCCGGCCGAGCCGGTTGTCCCCCGCGTCGTCGTAGCCGAGCAGGGCGAGTTCGTGGGCGAGCGTGAGCGGTGCCATGTCCCGACGGTAGCCGGGCCCGGCGGGGCGGGCGGCCTTCTGCGCCGCGACCGGGGATCGTCACCACCCTCCGGGAGGGTGGTCACGCCCGCCGTCGCATCGATTGCCCTCTTTGAGCAGCGGGCGGATACCCTTGGTGCGCAAGCGGTTGCGCAGGCGTGAAGTGGACCTCGGTCGCCTTGATTCCGCTGGCGGCCTTCCCTAATGTTGGGCACCGGCCGCTGTGGGTCGTCTGTCTCGCCCCTCTTCCCTCGCGCGAGGCGCCAAGCGGCCGGGTTGCAAAAGGAGTCGGTGCCGGTGGCAACCATGCCCCCTCATCGTCACGCACCTCGACGGTCTGCTCGTCCGGGTGGCCTGCGCAGGGTCGCCCACCGTCTGCTCACCCTGGTCGCCGCGGCGGCGGTCGGCGCCGGCATGCTGGCCGCGCCCGCCCACGCCGAGCCCTCGGTCGACGAGATCGAGGCCGCGATCGACCAGAAGTGGGAGCAGCTCGAGCCCACCATCGAGCAGTACAACAAGGTGCGGGCGCAGCTGAAGGTCAACCGCAAGAAGTCGGAGGACCTCCAGAAGAAGATCCAGCCGTTGGCGCTGGAGAGTGAGCTGGCGATGGACCGGGTCGGCGCCCTCGCCTCCCGCTACTACATCTCCGGCCCGTCGCAGGAGATCGGCGCGCTGCTCGTCAGCGCCAAGCCCCACACGCTGACCGAGCAGCTGACGCTGCTGGACCGCCTCGCCGCGCAGGAGCGTAAGCAGCTCGAGGGCGTGACCAAGGTCCGTCAGAAGTTCGACGCGGAGAAGCAGAAGCTCGACACGCTGATCGTCTCGCAGACGAAGCAGCAGAACGACCTGGCTGCCAAGAAGAAGCAGATCGACTCCGACATCAAGAAGCTCGAGGCGTCGCTGCCGGTCACGACCGTCAAGACGGAGAAGTGCCCGACCATCAACGGCGTGGTCAGCGACGCGGCCCGCACCGCGATCCGTACCGCCTGCGCGCAGGTCGGCGATCCGTACGTCTGGGGTGCCACCGGCCCGAACTCGTTCGACTGCTCCGGTCTCACCCAGTACGCCTACAAGGCGGCGGGGATCCACCTGACGCACTTCACGGGTGCACAGTGGAACGAGGGCAAGGCCATCCCGCGTTCCGAGGCGCGTCCGGGTGACCTGGTCTTCTTCTTCAGCGACCTGCACCACGTCGGCCTCTACCTCGGCAACGACAAGATGGTGCACGCGCCCCGGGCCGGCAAGCCGGTCAACGTCTCCAGCATCAACACCATGCCGGTCGCCGGGTTCCGCAGGCCCGGCTGATCCCGCGTACGCGACGGAAGAGCCCCCGGTCGGATCGACCGGGGGCTCTTCTCGTGCGGGTGGATCAGCTCTCGTGCGGGTGGATCAGCGGGGCGCGCCCAGCGGGGAGGGCACCAGGTTCACGTCGTCCAGGTTGACGTACATGATCCGGTGACCGAACTGGATCTGCACGTACCGGTTGTCGCCGCGGACGACCGTCCGGTCACCCGGGGCGGAGCCGTCGAAGGTGACGGCCCGGTAGTACTCGCCGGGGAGCAGGTTGCCGACGGCGTACCGCTCACCGGCCGAGAGGGTGTACTGCAGCGGCGAGATCGCCTGGTACGGCACGCCCTCCGGGTACGCGGCCTGCTCCGGGTAGGCGCGGCCGTACACCGGGATGGTGGCCTTGCCGGCCTTCGGGGTCACCACGAGCCCGACGGACCACTTCGCCGTCGGCTTGGCGGCGGGGTTGTGGAACCACCCCTTCTGGCCGAGGTACCAGATCGCGGTCCAGTCGCCCTGCACCTCGGCCAGCGCGTACGTCTGTCCGGCCGAGACCCGGGCGCCGTGGTCGGAGACGTACGTGGTGTTCGGGGTGCCGTCGGGTCGCAGCGCGATGTCGTTGAGCAGCGGCGCGTCGTGGCTCGGCGCGTTGTGCAGGAACAGCGCCGAGGAGCCGCGCAGCGGGCAGGGGGCGGCCGCCGGGGGCGGGTTCGGCACGCCCGGGGGCTGCCGGTTGCAGCCGGTGAAGGGCGGCTGGTTGGTGGCGAAGTCCGGGTTGATGGTGACCAGCCCGGTGCGGTGCGTGCCGGTCGACTTGAACGGCGCCTTGAGCAGGTCGAAGTAGTGCGACCAGTTCCAGTACGGGCCTGGGTCCCAGTGCATGCCGCGCACGTTCGCGGCGACGGTGCCGGGGACGTTGTCGTGCCCGATGATGTGGTTGCGGTCCAGCGGGATGTTGTACGCTCGCGCCAGGTGGCGGACCAGCTTGGCGGAGGTGCGGTACATCGCCTCGGTGTACCAGGTGCCGTGCCCCGCGAAGCCCTCGTGCTCGAGGCCGATGGACTTCGAGTTCACGTACCAGTTGCCGGCGTGCCAGCCGACGTCCTTGGTCTTGATGTGCTGGGCGATGTGGCCGTCCACCGAGCGCAGGGTGTAGTGCCAGCCCACCCGCTTCGGGTCCTTGACCAGGTTGACGCTGGGACCGAAGTAGCCCTCGGTGTCGTGGATGACGATGTACTCGATCTTCTGCTGGGCGGGCCGGTTCCCCAGGTCGTGGTTGCCGTAGTCGCCGAGCGTGGGGCCGTACTGCTGGTAGGGGGCCGGGATCCACTCGCAGGAGATGTCGCTCGGGCACTCCAGGCCGTCGGGCCGGGTGAGCTTGCGCAGGCGCAGCCGGTCCAGCCAGGAGCGCTCCGGCTGGACCGCGCTGCCGGCGAGCGTGACCCGCTGCCCGTCGTCGGTCAGCCGGCTGTCGCCCGTGGCGATGGTGGCGTACACCTCGTCGGCGAAGGCCGCCGCGGCGTCGGCGCTGTCCGCGCCGGAGTACCGGGCCACCGCGCCGTACCAGGCCGCAGGGTCGGTGCCGGCGCCGACCGGGGCGCCGATCTCCTTCTGGTACGCGGCCAGCAGCGCCGCGCCTCCCCGGATGTTCGTCGTGACGTCCGTGCGCAGCGCCTCCTCGCTGGCGCCGGTCAGGTCCGCGGCGGCGTCGACCGTACGGAGTGCCGACTCGGCGGGCGGGGCGGCGGCCGGCGGCTCGTGGGCCTCGGCCAGGGAACGGCGGGAGTCGTCCCCGCGCGGGTCCTCGGTGCCCTCGTCGTGGTGGGTGCCGCCGGAGGCGGCGACGTGCTCGGCGTCGGTGAGGTGCATCGGTCCGTACCCGCCGCTGGTGCTCGGCGTGCCGGCGTTGGTGTCCCAGCGGGACTGCAGGTAGGAGACCCCGAGCAGGACGCTCTCCGGCACGCCGTACTCGGCCGCCGCGGCGGCGTACTGCTGCTGCCGGTCGTTGGTCGGCGCCGCGGCGGCGGATCCGGCGGCGGTGAGCGGCGTCGCCGCAAGGGCGGCGGCCACGGCGGCGGCCAGCAGGACGCGTCTGCTCCTCGATGTCGCTGACAGGTGCATCAGACCCCCAGTTCGGGCGGGCAAAGGTGGGGCCACCTTCGCCCCGTCCGCCGCCTCTGGTCAATACCTTTCTGCCAGACACTTCAGAAGGAAGAAAATCTTCGCCCCCCGGGTTGCGGAATCGCCCGACCGTGGTGAGTACGGAGTGTCACCGCCGCGAGGGTTGCGGATCGATAACGGTCGTCTCTACTCTGGTCATTCGTCGGCCGGTGACAATCCGTCCAACCAGGGCGGTGACGGTCCGACACCGCCGAGTCGCTCACGAGCGAGCCGGGGACCCAGGTACCCCGGGGTGAATCCGCAGTCCCTGCGGTAGGGCGCCCCTTCCCGCCCGAACCCGTCAGCTAACCCGGTAGGCGGTACGGAAGAAGGAGTACGGAACCCGGTGGCACACCATGCCCCGCGGCCACCGTCGGTCCGGTCGGCCCTCGCCGATCCGACGACGGCTGCGCCGCGCCCACGCTGGTACCGCTGCACCACCGCCCTCGCCGCCCTGGCCGCGTTCGCCGTCGTCCTGACCGGCGGCGCCACGGCGGCCCACGCCGAACCGACGGTCGCCGAGATCGAGCGGCAGATCGACGAGGACTGGAACAAGCTCGAACCCGTCATCGAACGGCACAACGCCACCCGGCAGGACCTGGCCGCCAGGCGCAGGCAGGCCGACGCGCTCGCCGCGCAGATCGGGCCGCTGGAGCGCCAGGTCGACCAGGCGATGGAGAAGGTGGGCGCACTGGCCGCCCGCGCCTACAAGGGCGAGAACGTCTCCGTCGTCAACGCCCTGCTGGGCAGCCGCTCGCCCGGCGAGATGGTCGGGCAGCTCGAACTGCTCGACCGGTTCGCCCAGCATCAGCAGCAGGACGTACGGCAGGTCGCCGAGCTGCGCGACCGGCTGGCCGCGAAGAAGGCGCCGCTGGACGAGATGGTCGCCCAGCTCAGCCGCACCGAGGCCCAGCTCGCGGCGAAGAAGAAGCAGATCAACGCCGAGATCGACCGGTTGCAGAAGCTGCGGCTGCGCGTCTACGGCAACGGCGGCGGCGGGCCGCTGCGTCCCGCCCCCTGCCCGACCGGCTATCCCGGCGGTCCGGCCGGCACCGCCGTCAAGTTCGCCTGTGCCCAGATCGGCAAGCCCTACGTCTGGGGCGCCGAGGGGCCGAACTCGTACGACTGCTCCGGCCTGATGCTCGCCGCCTGGGCGAAGGCCGGGGTCTCGCTGCCGCACAACGCCGCCCAGCAGCGCCGGGCCACCGCGTCCGTCAGCCGGGGCGAACTGCGCCCGGGTGACCTGGTCTTCTACTACAGCGACCTGCACCACGTCGGCATGTACGTCGGCGGGGGCTGGGTGGTGCACGCCTCCCGCGCCGGGGTGCCCGTCAGGATGAAGAAGGTCGACGACGGCCCGATCCACAGCTACGGCCGGCCCGGCTGACGTGCCCGGAGGATCCCTGCCCGGCGGGGGCCCTCCGCCCGGCCGAGGGTCGGGTCAGCGCGTCGGCCAGGTGCGCCAGTGCTGCCAGGAGCGGCTCGGGGTCGGGCCGCGCTGCCCCTGGTAGCGGGAGCCGTAGACGGCCGAGCCGTACGGGTGCTCAGCCGGCGACGAGAGCCGGAAGATGCAGAGCTGGCCGATCTTCATGCCCGGCCAGAGGGTGATGGGCAGGTTCGCCACGTTGGACAGCTCCAGGGTCACGTGACCGGAGAAGCCCGGGTCGATGAAGCCCGCCGTGGAGTGGGTGAGCAGGCCCAGCCGGCCCAGGCTCGACTTGCCCTCCAGGCGGCCGGCGAGCTGGTCGCCGAGCGAGATCACCTCCAGCGTCGAGGCGAGCACGAACTCGCCCGGATGCAGCACGTACGGCTCGCCCTCGGGCACCTCGACCATCGACGTGAGGTCGTCCTGCTGCTGCGCGGGGTCGATGTGGGTGTAGAGGTGGTTGTTGAAGACCCGGAAGAGCTTGTCCAGGCGTACGTCGATGCTGGACGGTTGCACCAGCGCGGGCTCGAACGGCTCCAGCGCGAGCGTCCCCGCCTCGATCTCGGAGGCCAGGTCGCGGTCGGAGAGCAGCATCCGCACACCTTAGCGAGCGACACGCGTGACCTGCGTGTCGGAGTGCATCTTCGTACGTTTGTTCGATAGAATGCCGGCATGGCTTCCTGGTCCGAATTCGCCGCCGACGAGCCCCGCCTCGCCGACGGGATCCGCCTCCTCATGCAGCAGTACGGGCCGGGCTTCGGCTACCTGGCCACCGTCCGCGCCGACGGCGGTCCCCGGGTGCACCCGGTCTCTCCCGTGATCACCGACGAGGGGCTCTTCTGCTTCGTCGTCGACTCGCCCAAGCGGCGCGACCTCGAACGCGACGGCCGCTACGCGCTGCACTCCTTTCCGCCCGAGGAGAGCGACGACGAGGCCTACGTCGCCGGCCACGCCCGGCCGGTGACCGATCCGGCCCGGGTCGCCCGGCTGGCCCGCAGCCACCGGGCCGCGCCGCAGGTCGACTGGCGGGTCTTCGAGTTCACCGTCGACGTGGCGATGCTGGCCCGCCGCGAGTCCGGCGTGGCAGGCGGTGCCGCGGAGTCGCACGGCCGGCCCGCCGTCCAGGTGTGGCTCGATCCCGGCGCGGCCGCCTCGGGCACCGCCGTGCTGCCCGATACGCGGTCGGGGAGCGCCGGCGGCCACGCCGCCCGCCCGGCCGCCTGAGACGCGGCGTGGCGCCCCGGGCCATCCCCCGCCCGGGGCGCCACGCCGCCACACCGTGACCACCGTCCCGCTCCCGCGCGCCGACCCGGCCGCGCAGACGCCGGTGCCGGCCCCGTCGAGCGAGGCCGGCACCGGTGCGGAGGTACGGCGGAACTACGCCGCGCGGTACGCGTTCCAGGCGGTCAGCATGCGGCTGGCCTGCCCGGCGGTGAACTGGTACATGCAGGAGTCGTACGTGTAGTCCATGAAGTTGGTGATCGGGTCGGTGCCCGGGGCGGTGCAGGTGTCCCGCCCGGTCGGGCACTGGTAGGCCGGGGATGCCTCGGCCGCCGTGTCGCTGACGCTGTCGCCCGAGCCGGAGCAGCCGCCCTGGAAGGTGTGGTAGAGGTTCAGCCAGTGGCCGACCTCGTGGGTGCCCGTGTCGCCCTGGTTGTAGTTGGTGGCGGTGCCGCCCGGCAGCGACTCGCTCAGCACGACGACGCCGTCCATGCTGTTGAGCTTCCGGGTCGGGAAGGTCGCCCAGCCGAGCAGGCTGTCGCTCAGCTCGCCCAGGTAGATGTTCAGGGTGTTCTTGCCGCCGGTGCGCAGCGAGTTCTTCATCGACCGCTCCGCCGACGAGCCCTGCACGATCGGGTACCAGGACGGGTTCGTCACCCGGTTGATCGTCTGGAGCTGGAAGCTGAACGCGGTGGACGCGCCGCCGGTCGCCCCGCTGAACGACTGGTTCAGCACGCTGATCTGTGAGTTGATCATCGAGTCGGGGATGTTGCCGCCGGTCCGGGTGCTGTTCTCCTGGATCACGTGCACCACCACGGGGATGGTGACGGTGGCCGCCATCGTGGTGGCGCCGGCACCGGCGCGGAACCGGGCCCGCTCGCGCAGCGCGGCGGCGAGGTCGGCCTCGCGCTCGCGGGTCTCCGCGAGGGTCAGCTCGTTCGGCTCGTGCTTGGCCCCGCCGCCCGGCTTCATGCGGGCGTCCGAGTGGACGTCGGCCGGCTCGACGCAGACCTCGCCCGGGGCGGCGGAGAAGGCCGAAGCGGCCGGCACGACGCCGACGGCGGCGGTGCTGAGCAGCAACGCGAGGGTCGTCGACGCGACGCCGGCCGTACGCCGGGTCAGCAGGTTGGGACGGAGTCCCATGGGCCCACCTCTTTCTGGCGGCGCGACAGGGGGTATGCCACGCCGTGGCTGAGAACGTTGGGCAGACGTTACAACTGATCGATGGATTTGAGAACGGCCATATGTTGCCGCGCTGAAACTTTTTCCTGGCCGGGGGTGCGGCTGACGGCTGCCGGTGGGCGGGGGCGGCCCGGCGAGGTCGCCGTGAGGCCGTGGCGAGATCTTGGCGGGTTCACGCCCCTGTGGGGGCCGTTCGCTGCCAAGGTCGGGACACCGGGGAGCGACGGAGGGGTGCCTGGGTGCACCGGCGTGACGACTCAGGTACAGTGGTGCCGCCTGCGGGTGTAGTTCAATGGCAGAACATCAGCTTCCCAAGCTGACAGTGCGGGTTCGATTCCCGTCACCCGCTCCAACGTGAGGCCCCAGCTCAGGAGAGATTCCCTGGCTGGGGCCCCATTCGTTGCTATCGCTTCTTGCGCTGGCCGTGCCCGCTACGTGCCCGATTCTGGCTTTGCTTGATCTGCGAGCTGAGTGCGTCTGCGATGTGTTCGTCACGCTCGCGGGCAGTGTGCTGATAGATCATCGCGGCCCGAGTCGAGGCGTGACCCATCCGGGCCATCAGGTCCGCGAGGCTGGCACCGGTTCGAGACGCCAGGGTGTTTCCGGTGTGCCGCAGGTCGTGGAAGTGGAAGCCGGGCAGGCCGACCGCAGCCACCGAGTCACGCCACTTGCAGGCGGTCTGGAAGTTGGAGCGGCGCAGGACAGCGCCCTTGGCTCCGGTGAAGACGAGCGCGTCCTGGTCCTCGTTGACGAGGTCGTCCAGGTGTGCGCGGATGTCGCGGCGGATCGCGTCGGGAATGGTGACGGTCCGGATGCCCGCATCGGTTTTCGGCGGTCCGAAGGCGAGGCTCCCGTCTGAGCGCTCGACCAGAGTCGCGCGGACCGTGAGGGTCCGACAGCGCGGGTCGAAGTCGCGACGGCGCAGGGCGGCTAGCTCTCCGTAGCGGAGGCTTGCGAAGGCGGCAAGCAGGACCAGGGCGCGAAACCGGCCGGGCACGTTGTCGGCGAGCTGGAAGACCTGGGCGACAGTGGCGGTAGGTCGCTCAGCCGCGCGCTCGGTGCCGGCACCCTTGATCCGGCAAGGGTTGCGCCGGATGAGTTCGTCATCAACGGCGGTGTTCAGGGCAGCGCGCAGCAGACGGTACGCCTTGGCGGCCATCGTCGGGCTGACGCCTTCGGCCAGGAGTTCGGCTCGCCATGCGCGGACGATGCCGGGCGTGATTTCGCTCAACAGGCGATCACGCAACGTCGGTTCGATGTACTTCCGGTGCAGCCACCGGTACAGATCGAGAGTCCTCGGGCGCAGCCCGGGACGGTGATCGATCCACTCGGCCAGGTACGAGCCGAGGGCGACTCGGCCGAGGTTCGGGTTACGCCAGGTTCCCCGGATCATGTCCGCCTCAATGGCGGTGAGCCACCGGTCGGCGTCGGTCTTGCTTGCGAAGGTGTGCGGTGCCGGCCGGTCGATGCCGTCCGGGCCGAGGTAGCGAGCCTGATACCGGCCCGAGGGCAGCTTGCGGACGCGGCCGAAGCGACGCTTGTCAGCCATAGACGTGCTCTCCCTTCCGGTAGCGCAGGACAGGTCGGATGGCGTCAATGCGGCCTTGACGGATGTAGTCGGTGATGTCGTCGGGGTGGAACCGGACGTACTTGCCGACCTTGTAGAAGCGGATGCGGCGCTCAGCGACGATGCGGCGCACGAAGCGGACTCCGGTGCCGAGTCGCTTGGCGGCTTCCTCGACGGTGAGCATGTCGACGTCGCGGGGTTCGTTCAGAGCGGTACTCCTTTCGTGATGACGGATGGGTGGCGCGGATTCAGGCGGCAGCAGCCATCTCCTCTCGGGCGGTTTCGTGTCGCTCCCGGGCCATGGCGGCGGCGGTGTTGGCCAGGAGGGCGTCTCCGGTGGTGCGCCAGCCGGAGCCGGCGTAGGTGAGTAGGCCGACGATCAGGGTGGTGTCGTCGCCCTGGTCGTCGGCGTACTCGTGGCCGGTTTCGGTGCGTCGCCAGATGATGCGGGCGTCACGGAGGAGGCGGAAGGTGACGGAGTAGCGGCGGCTTTTGGTGAGGAAGTGGCCGCCGAAGCCGAGCATGTGCGCCCAACGTCGGAGCATCTGCCAGTCGCGGTGTCCGCCGAGGGTCCAGCAGGCGTCGATGAGTCGTTCGGGGTGGTTGCCGTGCTCGTTGGCGTAGAGGTCGATGATTTCGCCGTCGAGGCGGCGGGAGACATGGCCGGTGACCTCGGTGCTTTTGGTGGCGTACTTGGCGAGGTAGCCGGCGACTTTGCCGTCGGTGATGTCGCCGGCGGCGTTGACCGGCCGTACGTCGGTCTGCTCGCCCCAGGCGACCGGCCATCCGAGGGGCATGGTCGGGTGGGGGCGGGTGGTGAACGCGACGGTGGCGGCGGCGCGTTCGATGGCGGCGGTCAGGTCGTCGACGCCGAGCCCGGCCGGCGGCGGCACAATGGCGCTCGGGTCGGTGTCGACGCCGTCGAGGCGAACGATGGCGTGGTAGTGCACGACGCCCCGGCGCTGCATTTCGGCGACCTTGCCGAAGGACAGCTTGACCGGCGGCACCCGGCGGACCTTCCCGCTGCCGGTGACCTGCTCGACCCAGGGCAGGCCGAGAGCGCGGGCGCGGGCGCGGATGTGGCGAGTGACGGCAATGGTGGTGCGGCGCCACAACTCCGGCGCGCTGTGGTTCCACACGACCTGGGCGTGGTGGTCGTAGCAGTCTAGGCAGAGCGGCTGGCCGAGCTGCGGATCGTCGTCGGCATGGGTGCGGTGACAGCGTGCGGGCACACCGTGCGGGCAGGGCTCAGCCTGACGGCGGGGACGGCACGGCATCGACCGGCCGTGCCGGTCGGTGCGCTGAGTGTGCACCGGACCGAACGACGGGGCGGTGAACGTGACGAACACCGCCGGATGCCCGGCGACCGAGGCCGGGATGCCCTTGCCGCCGGTGAGTCCGGCGCGCACGAGTTGGTAGGCGTCGCGCTGGTAGGTGCGGGCGCACGAGGGACACACGGCCTGGCGACGGTTGCCGCACGGCTTGTAGATCTCCCCATCCGGCAGGTCAGCAGTCGACACCGAGGCCAGAAGTCGGCCGGTGGCCCGGTCGATGGTGGCAACCTCACCCGAGAGGCGAACAGGTTGGGAGCAGCCCGCGGCTGCCTTCACGTGATCCAGCCAGTCGAACACCTGCGGGTCGCAGGCGCGGGCGAAGGCGGACTCGTCGCGGCCGACGAACGAGCCGGTGGTGGGCCGGAGCCCCGGACCAGACGGGTGAGTCTGGTCCGAGACGCCGGTGGTGCGGTCAGCGGCCACGGGTGCGGACCGCCTTCATTGGTAGGTGCTGGATGGGGCCGGTGCCGAACGGGTTCGGGTGATCGAAGATCCGGCCGAGCAGGGACGCCACGTGCGCGGGCAGGTCGGCCCGGTGGTGTTCCCACAGGTAGATGTCGCGGATGAGTTGGTAGGTCTTCGGCAGCTCGATCCCGTCGCGAGCGGCGAGGATCTTCATGCGGCCGATGAGTTGGACGGGTTCCCAACCCCTGGCAAGGCGGGGTTGACGCCAGACGTAGGCCACGGGAGCGGGGGTGGTGGTCATCAGGCCACCGCCGACATGGTCGTCGTGACGACGGGGACGGAGTTTTCGGTGATGGCGTCGAGGCTGGTCAGGTAGAGCCGCGACAGTGGCCCGTTCGGCAGGGCCCGTAGGTGGATGATCGGCGCGAAGGCGGCGGGGCAGCCGTCGATGCCGGTGCGGACGATCAGGTCGTCGTCGACCCACAGGATCGTGGTGGACAGGTGCCCGGGGTAGCGGGCGATCGTGACGCCGTGGTCGGCCAGGGGCGCGAAGATGGCTTCGGCCGCGAGGGCACGGGCGGTGTCTACGGGGTTGGTAGCGGCGTGCGGGTCAGCGACGATGATCCGCACCTGGACGCCCTGGGCGGCCTTGTCGGCTAGGAGGCGGGGCAGGTTGACGATGAGGTCGGGCAGTCCGAAGTCGCCCATGATGGTGATGCGCCGTTGCGCGTCGGTGACCAGTTGGGTCCACAGTCCGAGCGGAACGCTGGCCCGTCCGGGCCAGCACGCGGTCAGTTCGTCGGTGCCGGAGATCTTGCTCAGGCGGTTGCCGTGGATGGTGGGCCACAGGTAGGTGACATCCACGTCGAGCAGCCGTGCGGCCTGGTAGGCGGTACGTGGATGCGGGTGACGGTTGGCGTTGCTGATCCACCGTTCAACGGTCTTCGGATCGACGCCGAGCTTCGTGGCGAAGTCAGCCGGTGACTCGCCAAGCGAGAGCAGAGTCTCGCGTAGCCGTTCGTTGATGGGGTTGGTCGTGGTGGCGGTAGCGGTGCCGGTGGTAGTGGGCCGAAGGTCAGCAAGAGCCAGGTGCGAACGAGCACCAGCAGGCGCGTCGAAGGACGCCTTCACAGGGGTCGACGCCGCCGAACGCTGCCGATACACAGACGGCAGGGCCGGGGCGTTCGTCTGAAGACCCGAGACGCGACGCGCAGGGACATGGGTACGCTGAACAGGCATCGTGTGGTCCTTTCGCAGAGGTAGACCGATGCACCGGCCTCAGCGGGTGGCAGCCCGCTGGGGCCATCTCTAGACGCGACAATACCAACTCAGTTGGTAAGTGCCTACACCTCGCGTTGAGGTCGGCGCGTCGATCTCAACGATGACCTTGACGCGCAGACAACGACAGGTGTCACTGCGGTGACAGGCAGATGTCCCCTCCCATGTCCCCGTCGAGAAGGGCAATACTGGACGTATGGCAGAGAGCTTGGACCACACCGACGACCGGCCCGTCTGGGCAACCAGGCTCCGCGCCGAGCGCACCGCCCGAGGGTGGTCGCAGGCGGACGCGGTTCGGGCAATGCGAGCGCATTCCAGGGAGCCGCTACCGGCCGATAGCACCCTGCTTCGCAACTGGAAGCGCTGGGAAGCCGGCGGGTCCGAGCCCGACACCTTCTACAAGACGCTTGTAGCGGAGACGTTCGGCACCGTGACCGCCGCGTTTTTCCCTCCCCAGGCCGCCCGGGAGAGAGACGACGTTCTACTCGCAGGCACGGGAATGGAGACGCTCGAAGTCGTCGCGAGAGTCCGAGCGTCTGACGTTTCGCCCGCAACCTTGGATGCCTTGCGGATCACCGCCGATCGGCTGTGCTGCGAGTATCCCTACCTACCTCCCGAGCAACTGCACGCGGAAGGCCACGCCTGGCTACGGCGGATCACCTCGCTCATGGATCGGCGGCTGACACTGGCTCAGCACCGAGAGGTGTTGACGCTCGCGGGCTGGATTGCGTTGCTGGTCGGCTGCGTCGAGTACGACATGGGGCAGCGAAGGGCGGCGGAAGGCACGCGCAAGGCGGCCTTGTCACTCGGCGAGGAAGCCGGTAATGCCGCCGTATCCGCATGGGCCTACGAGATGCGAGCCTGGTACGCGCTGACTCAGGGCGACTACCGAGGCGTCATCGCAGCGGCCGAAGCCGGCGAGGCGACAGCGAGCAGCGACGGCGCGGCGGTGCAACTCGCCGCGCAACAGGCAAAGGCATGGGCGCGACTCGGCGACCGCCGGCAGGTAGAGACTTCCCTCGACCGTGGCCGCCGGCTGCTGGAATCCCTGCCCTACCCGGAGGACACCGACCATCACTTTGTGGTCGATCCCGCCAAGTTCGACTTCTACGCCATGGACTGCTACCGCATCGCCGGCGAAGACCGACTTGCCGAGATGTACGCCCGGGAGGTCATCAAGTCATCGACCGACCCGAACGGACAGGAACGCAAGCCGATGCGGATAGCCGAAGCACGGATAACGCTCGGAGTTACCGCCGCTCGCGCTGGCGATGTAGAGGCCGCAATCGCACATGGCCGCAAGGCTCTGCAAGGTGACCGGAAGTCCCTGCCGTCCTTGCTGATGTGCTCTCGCGAGCTGACGAACTTCTTGGCCCAGCGCTACCCGAAGCAGCCGGATGTGTCGTCCTACCTCGAAGAGGTGCGGACGCTCGCCGCGTAGAAGCGTCAGCTAGCCGATCCCGATTGGCCCGCCCGTCGACCACCGACGCCAGGCCGAGGACGCTCCTGCTGCCACGACCTGATTCGGGCAGGCCGCCACATGTGCGTGCGACCGACGGTCATGTCGGGCTCGGGCATCTGCCCACGCTTCCGGTAGTTCGTGACCGTCGACACCTGGACGCCCAAGTACGCCGCAACGTCCGAGGTCGTCCACCACTCCGCATCGCCTACATCATCCGTGTTATCTCCGGTCACGTTGCCATTGTCCCCGTGCGTAAGACGTTCAACGCAACACCCTTCCGGGCCGCCTGCCGGCGTGTGATCCGACAGCTGATGTGCGACGCAGCTCTGCCAGGTGATGTGCGACGGGTGGTCTAGGAAACTGAGGTAGCGATCCGCGGTCGCTGGCCTTTGATGCTACGGACTGGCTGCGTGGTCGTGCGTCGGATGACCTTGGTGTCGCCGTCGGTGAGTTCGATGGCCAGGGTCGTTTCGGACACGGTCACGGTGACTGTCTGGTGGCGGTGCAGCCGGCCGAGGGCTACTTTCTGGCCGGCGACCATGATGATCCCGCTGTTGGAAGCCCTCCGTTGCACCCGAACGGGTTCGACGGAGGGTCGTGGTGGTGGTCCTGCCGGTCGGGCGCCACGCAGGCGCTTCATCTGTTCCGGGCGGAGCGGGTTGGCGCGGGTGCGCAGCAGTTCGCGGGTGTCCAGGTCGTAGAACATAAGGGTGGTCGGCTCGATGCGGATGCCGACGCGGCGGCCGGCGAGGATCTCTGCGGCCAGGACGATGTGTTGGCCCAGTGAGACCCCGCCGCCTCGGTTGACGCAGCGTTCGACCTCGATGGCGTCGCCGTCCTCGATCGGCGGCAGCGGTGCGGGGCCGGCCGGGACGGCGCCCTGGCGAACGAGGGTGGCCAGGTCGTTGACGCTCAGGTGAGACCGGACGGTCTTGATCCGGATGCCGGCGATGAGGACGTGGATCAGGTCGCAGTCGGCCCAGATCCGGGCCACCATGCCGGCCCGGTGGGTGCCCATCCAGAACTGGCGTTGGCAGACCATCAGATTGCCCGATGCCGGGACAACCCGGTCGAACTCCACGGGTCCACCCGGCTCCACCGCCGTCTCCTGGGCCTGGACCGGTGGTGCGTCGGCTGCCACCGGCTGGACCTCGGTGGAGGGGACGGGGTCCAGGGTGGGCGGCAGCCACAGGTCGACCAGCGTCCGCTGCTGGGCTCCGACCGGCTGGAACCGGTCAGCAGGGGTGACCGGTGTTCTCGGGTCGAGGGCCTGGTGGGGCCGGTCGGTGTTGTAGTGCAACACATACGCGTCCACCGCGGCCTGGGCTTCCCGGAGGCTGGTGAACGCCTCGGCGGTGTCGAGGAAGTCCGGGCGGACGGTGCCGTGGAACCGTTCCACCTTGCCGTTCTGGTTCGGTGAAGCCGGCGCGGTGAGCCGGTGCGTGATGCCGTTATGGCGGCAAATCTTGTCGAACAGCACCTCACCGGTGCGGGGACGATACTTGCCGAACCGGTCGGTGAACTGCTTGCCGTTGTCGGTGATGATCTCCTCCGGGACCCCGAACCGGGTCAGGGCCTCCGCCAGCGCCAGACACACCGCCCGGCCGGTGGCCCGTTCGACGACCTTCGCGATCACGCAGTACCGGGAGTGGTCGTCAACGGCGGTGACCAGCTTCGCCTCCCGCACTACACCAGTGGCCGGGTTGACCAACTGCACTCCGCCGACGATGTCCATCTGCCACAACTGCATCGGCGCAGGCCGTTCCCACCGCTTATACGAGTCCTTCGGCCGTTTCCGGGGCCGGACCCGCAGCAGCCCCTGCCGCTGCAAAATCCTGTCGATCGTCCGCTCCGACGGCACCGCCAGGTCCTCGACCACCCACGGGCCGGGCTTGCGCAGCATCTCCAACCGGATCCGCCGCGACCCCCACCGGGGATGCTCCCGACGCATCTCCGCCACCGCGACCTCAACCGCCTCCGCCACCTGACCAGGGCACGAGTGAGGCCGGTGCGACCGGTCAGCCAACCCCGCCAACTGCTCAGTCAGATACCGGCCCACCCACCGATGCACCGTCGACCGATGCACCCCACAGTTGGCGGCCACCTCCACCACATCCGACCCGGCCAGCACCGCACGGACCGCGTCCAACCGCTGCTCGACAACCGACAAGACAACCAGCGCCAATCCCGGCCTCCCCGAGTCCCGACGCCCCGCGGAGACGTCGGGCTCAGAGTGCCGAAACCGACCACTGTCGCAGATCACCTGGCGGACGCGTGTCGCACATCAGCCGACGGAGGACAGGCCGCCTGCCGGCGCAGTGGTGAGAACTTTCTGTACGTCTTCAAGGCGGCCCTGAACGGGCCGCACGCGCCGCCGCCTGGGCGCGCGTCCGTCGCTCCGCTGGCGCTCCGACTCCGGCCACGCAACACGCCCGGCGGCTGGCGCGGAGAGCGGAAAGCCCGGAGGGGCCGCCGCAGACGGGGGTGGCTCAGAGAGTGGTGAAGGTCCGTCGCCGGCAGCCGGCCGCGCCGCGCCCGAGCAGCGCGGCGCAAGGAGGGCGCGCGCCGGGTCCGCGCGGCAAGCCCCAAGCATGGGGGCGGTGTCCGCGCGGCGGCATGCCGGTCGTCCAGGAGCCGGCTCCACAGCCACTCAGGTCAGATCAACCGCTCACCTGGGAGGGGGAGAGGTGGCCGCCGGTGGCCACCTCCGACCCCGGGAGCCGGGTCCGCGCCGGGCGAGGTTAGGTCAACTGCGCCACTGTGGCGGTGTCCGCCGGGGGCGCGGTCCGTGACACGAGAGCCGACATCGACTCCGGCAGCGTCCGTACGTGCGTCAAGGCCCGCTTGACGAGCGCAGACGGGGGACGAGTTTGGAAGCGTTCAGGCTAAGTCCTCGGGCTTCACCCTTCCCTTCCCGAGAAGCGTTCTAGCGAGGAGCAGGCGGCCGAGGATGATCGCGTAGACGTTGCTGATCAAGGCCAGCGCAGCTGCGCCAAACTCGCCGTGACCGGCCAACATCAGGGCAGGAAGGCCGGCGAACAGCAGCACGGGCAACATGAAGAGCCACAAGGGGAACCGCAGGTAGTAGAGAAGTGAGGGGGTCGAGGGTTTCGGCACGAGGCCATTAGAACGCACGCGGCCAAGGAAGCCCGCCCGTGGACTGAGTGACTAACCGGGTGACGACCGAGGTGAGCGAAGACGGACGCCTGCGGACTCTGGCGGACCGTTCGAGCAGGTCACCTCTGTCGGGCGCGCAGCTCGTTAGTCAGCGATGGTTCCTTCACACCGAAGGGGTCTGAGGTCGCCGGGTCGCGAGGTGCTGACCGACTGCGGACCCGAGACCGGCACCAACGCAAGCCGGGATGGCGGAGATGGCTAGGACGAGCGCATCCCCGGCGGGGCTGTGGTGGGGCGAGTTCAGCCACGTGCCGGCGTAAAAGCCGGCCAGCAGCACCAGCGCCGAAACAAACCAACGTCCGTGATTCCCGTAGCCCGATACCAGGCCGATGAGTAGGCCAGCGCCGCCAAGTCCGAGCGCCATCACGAGGACGGCGGCGGGGGCGCGTTGAACCGAGCCGCCAGCGCCAGCCGAAAGCCAACCCACCGGCAACCCGAGTCCAACCGCCAATATGCCCGTCCAGGGACGGCTATCGAATCGCATAGCCGCACCGTAGCAAGATCGGACTGACTGCTCGCCGTGCCCGCTGTGTGCCCGCAGGACCGGTCAACAAGGGGCACCAACGGCACCTCCCAGCCCGACCCCGACAGCGAGTGGCGGGGAGCCCGACCTGATCACCAGCACGGCCGTTGGAGCATGTTCGCGAGTCAAGGCACCTCCCAAACTGATTCCCAAGCTGACAGTGCGGGTTCGATTCCCGTCACCCGCTCCAGCGCGAAGGCCCCGACCAGGATTTGGATCCGGTCGGGGCCTTCGCGGTTCCACGGTCAAGGATCATGCGGCGCGCCGATGGCGTGCCATCAGCCCCGGTCGGAGGAGGCGCCTTGCCCGCGAAGCTGACGCGGAACGAGGCGATTCAGCTCGTCGAGCGGATCATGCGGCTCGACTACGCGGACGACGCCGAGCTGAGCGACTGGCTGGACCGGCTCGAACGCGACCTGGGCTACCCGGACATCTCGGATCTGATCTTCACGGTTGCACCGGAATTGACACCGGTCGAGGTTGTCGACCGAGCCAGCGCCCATCGGCCGATCGCGCTGCGGTCCGTTCCGTGGACGGAGCAGCCGATCGCCTAGCTCCACCTGTCGCCGCGCCCCATTGAACGCGGTCGACGAGGGTCCGGGTCAGCTGGGAGTGAGGAGGCAGAACTCGTTGCCCTCCGGGTCGGCGAGGACGGTCCACGGGACATCGTCCTGGCTGAGGTCGATGACGGTGGCACCCAGGGATCGCAGTCTGGCCGCCTCGGCCGCCAGGTCGTCACCCGGGTACGGGCGGATGTCGAGATGGACGCGGTTCCACACGGTCTTCGCGTCGGGTGTGCGGAGGAACCGCAGGTATGGGCCGACACCCTTGGCGGAGCGCAGCACCGCGTGGTGGTCGGTCACCTCGTGCAGGGTCCAGTCCGTGGCCTCGCCCCAGAAGCGGGCCATGGCACGCGGATCCGCGCAGTCGACCACCACCGCGGCGATCGGCCCGGTGTCGCGGTAGAGCGGACGGGGGTCCAGGACGCAGAACTCGTTGCCCTCCGGGTCGGCCATGACCGTCCAGGGGACGTCGCCTTGGCCTACGTCGGCGGGTGTCGCGCCGAGTTCCTTCAGGCGCGCGACCATCTCCGCCTGATGGACCGCAGAGGTGGTGGCGAGGTCGACGTGCACGCGGTTCTTCACCGTCTTCGGTTCCGGGGAGACGATGAGGTCGATGCAGACGGCGACGGGGTCGGGGTAGACGAAGCCCTCGGGTTCGAGGTTGGTCACGCCGGGGCCCTCGCTGGAGACTCCCCACCCGAGCACCTCGGCCCAGAAGCCGCCCAGGGCGGAGTCGTCCCGAGCCTTCATGTTGATCTGCACGAGCCGCGTTGCCATGCCGACGATGCTAGGGCCCGTCGAGTCGGCGGTGGTGCCCGAACCGGACTGCGGGCAGTTCCTGGTGATCGCTACCCCATGCGGTGGCGTTCGCTGATCGTCAGGTTCGTTGACAACCATCGAGCCAGCAAACTGAACACGCATCACGTGGACGGCTACAACCCGAACGTGAGCAACGACCTGTAGTCGTGGGACATCGACTCGTACCACAACGATGGGGGTGCTGAGCATGGATCGCCGCCTTGTTCGACCGCTGGTCGCAGGCACCGTCGCTATCGCGGTGGCCTCTGGCGGGTGGTTGGCCTACGACTCGCTGCGCGCGGGTGAGATGCACTCGGTGCACTCGTCCTATGCGTTCGATGTGAAGGATGAGACGAAGGTGGCCGGGTTCGCCGACTACGTCGTCGTTGCGACGGTGGACCGTGTCGCCGAGGTGCAGGAGCGCGACGGTGCGCCCTACACCGTCTTCGACGTGACAGTGGACATGACCCTCAAGGGCGAGCCGGTCAAGACGCTACGGGTGGTCCAGTTGGGTGGGACCCTCGGCAAGGACACCTGGCGGGTCGAGGGCGAGCCCTTGCTGCGGCCCGGCACGACCTATGTGCTGGCGGCGAAGACGGAGCAGGGGCGTGGGACGCACCAACTGGTTGGCGGGGCAGACTTCCCGGTCGTTGACCGGGAAGCGGCCCGTGCTGGGCGATCGGGCCCGGTGGCCGACTGGCGGGACAGCGTCGACCGCCAGCGGTGGCCTCAGGAACTCCCCAAGAGCTCCTGACCGTCGTCCGTCGGTCGAATACCCTTGGCCTGCCGCCCCGGTCCCGGGTTGGCAGACCAAGATGCCGTCCTGGCCAGGTCTCGAACCCGGTCTGCCCCGGTACCGGCCAACCAGCATCGGCAGTCGATCAAGCGCGACGGCCGGTGGCGCCCGGAGAGCCTGCCCGAGTGGTGCCGGTCCGACCTGCCGGAATCACTCTCCGCGTCAGTACCCGCCCGGTGCGGACGCGCGCCGGGTGCGGCGTTGCTGCCACAGCGCTCCGCCGAGGAACAGGGCGCCCAGCCACAGGTCCGGCCAGACGCTTCCTTCCGGCGCGAACGCGCGGGCGTCCTTGGCCCAGTCCGACCCCCGAAGGTGAACCACCGTCATCGTCTCGCCGACCTCGGGAGATCCCTCCCACGCCCAGAGGTTCATCTCCTCCCCGGAACTGACGCGCACGCGCACGAAGTCCGAGCGGCCACCGAGCTGCCTGTCCACGACCTCTGCCTGAGTGGTGACGCCGTTCGCGTCGAGGTAGCGCACCTGACCGATGGTGAACAGGGCGTAGGACAGCAGGAGTGCCCCGGCGACCACCGCCAGCCACACCCGCCATCGGCCCGGGCGTGCGGGCGGAGCCATGATCGGCTCGTAGCGGGGCTGGTGGGGGTGCATGCGACGAGCATGCCAGTGGGGAGCAAGACGATGGCCGCTGGCCCGTGCGTCCCTTCCAGCTACGTGCCGCTGCGCTCGTCGCGAGTGGACCGGCGGCAGAGCCGGCGCCGGCAGGGCAGATCGAGGCGGCTGGTCCGTTTCGTCCCGGGGGACAGCGTGGACGGAACGAGCCTGGTTATGTTGCTCGGGCAGCACGCGTCCGCTACGGCGCGTGATGAACCACGGGGGAAGGTGCGTCCAGCATGTCCATCACTCTGTCCACAGGGCGTCGCGTCTCGGCCGCCGCGCTCGGCCTGGCGGTCGTTGCGGCCGCCGCCGTCGCCAGCGCGGCCCCGGCCGTCGCCGCGCCGCACACGTCCGGCACCGGCACGCTGTCCATCGCGGCGCAGCGGCTGATCCTGGAGCCGACCGACCAGGGCTACGTCGGCACGCTCAATGCCACGGTCACGAACAACGGCCCGACCGCCAGCTACTACAGCCTGAGCTTCCTCGAACCGGCCGGCGCCGCGGAGGGCCACGTCTTCCCCGAGGACGCCTGCGTCTGGCAGGGCGTGGTCGGCGTCCGCACCCTGGTGAACTGCGGCAGCGGGAGCGGCGAGCTGGCGTCCGGTGCCAGCCGGGCGCACAGCGTCCGGTTCCACGTCGGGACGACCCCTCGGGACTACCCGATGGTCGTCGACGGCAGCTGGATCGGCGTGGTGCCGAACGGCGATCAGGAGCCGGTCCAGAGCGCCCCGTTCACGACCCTGTTCCGTTCCACGAAGGGCAAGATCACCAAGCCTCGGCCGTACGTGCAGGCGACCCAGACCGACGTCTCGCTGAGCGCGAACCAGGTCAGGCTCGACCGGCTCCCGGACGGGAGCCTCCAGGGCCGCATGCCGCTGACCGTCCGGTACGGCAACGACGCGCCCTCGTTCGGGCTCAACGTCATCGCCGACCTGCCGGCCGGCGTCGTGGTGGACCACATCGAGCCGCAGGACATGCCGAGTTCCTGGGACTGGTTCACCGTGCCGGGCGGCCGGTTCGTGCCCGGTGAGGCGCGCACCTTCGACGTCATCCTCACCGCGCCGGCCGGCACCCCGACGGGTGAACTGGGCACGGGCTCATACACGCCCACTTCGGACTACGTGGTGAGCCTGACCGACGTGGACCCGGCGGACGACACCACCTCGTTCACCATCACGGCCGGCTGAGCACCACCAGCGCGCGAGGGCCCGGCACCACTTCGGGATGCTGTTGGTTAATTCGGGTTCTGCGTGACGTCGGCCTTCAAGACCTGGTTGTGGTCTTGAAGGCCGACGTTTTCGTATTGGGGTGGGTTGCGGGTGTCGTTGCGGTTGCGGGTGTTGGGGGAGATTCCGGCGGAGACGGTGCGGGTGGCGCGGGCCGCGTTCCCGAAGGGCAGCCTGGCGATTCGGGTGCGCGACGAGTTGGGGGTGTTGTTCACCGACGCTGATTTCGCGGACTTGTTCCCGGTCCGGGGGAAGCCTGCCTGGTCACCGGGCCGGTTGGTGGTGGTGTTGGTGTTGCAGTTCGTTGAGGGGCTCACCGATCGGCAGGCCGCGGAGGCGGTGCGGGCCAGGATCGACTTCAAGTACGCCTTGGGGCTGGAGCTGGATGATCCGGGCTTCGACCTCTCGGTGTTGTCGGAGTTCAGGGACCGGCTGGTGCAGGCGGACGCGGGGCGGCGGGTGTTGGACGGCGTGTTGGCCGCAGCCCGGGAGAAAGGGCTGCTGAAGACGACGGGTCGGGCCAGGACCGACTCCACGCACGTGGTCTCGGCGGCTCGTGAGCTGTGTTGGTTGGATGGTCGTCGAGACACTGCGTGCGGCGTTGAACGCGCTCGCTCGGGATGCCCCGGGCTGGCTGGAGGCGGTGTTCTCGGCCGGTTCGCCTGAGCAGGCGCGGGAGCTGGAGGCGGTGGAGATCCTGCGGCAGGTGTGGGTCCAGCACTTCCACCTGGTCGAGGGCGAGGTGCGACGGCGGGACCCAAAAGACCGGCCGCCGGGCGCGATACGCCTGGTCACCCCGCATGACGCCGAGGCACGCGGCAGCGTCAAGCGGGACACCTGCTGGGACGGATACAAGGTCCACCTCACCAAGACCTGTGAGCCGCACGCCCCGAACCTGGTCACGAACGTGGCCACCACCTGCGCCACCGTCGCGGACAGCGTGATGGCAGAGGTGATCCACGCCGGTCTCGCCGGGCGTGACTGCCTGCCCGCGGAGCACTGGGTCGATGCCGGATACCCCAACGCCGCTCAAGTTGTGGCTGCCCGCACCCAACACGACGTCGACCTGCAGGGGCGTATCGGTGCCGACACCACGACGCAACGCGGCAGCCGCCATGGGCAGGATGCCTTCACTATCGACTGGGACCGGCAGCATGTTGACCTGCCCCACCGGCGTCACCAGCACGCAATGGCATCATCGGCGCTCCCAGCACGGCCTGCCGGTGATCCGGGTCCGGTTCAACCCCGCCGACTGCCGCGTCTGCCCCAGCCTGCGCGACTGCGTCAGCTCACCCAAAGCCGAACGCCGGGAGCTCACTCTGCGCCACCGGGCCGAACACGACACCGTCCGCAACGCCAGACGACAACAGCAGACCGACGACTGGAAACACCGCTACAAGATCCGCGCCGGCGTCGAGGGGACCATCTCCCAAGGCGTCCAACGCTGCGGCCTGCGCAGATCCCGCTACCGCGGCCTGGACAAAACTGCCCTGCAACACCAACTCACCGGCGCCGCGATGAACCTCGCCCGGATAGACGCCCACCTCACCGAAACACCCCGAGCCGCCGCCCGCATCAGCCACTTCGCACAACTTCGCCCCGCCGGATAGATCCGACGGGGCGAAGCAGCAGAACCCGAATTAACCAACAGCATCCCACTTCGGTTCCGGGCCCTCCATACAACTGGGGGAGTCCCGGCCGCCGCCGTGACGTCCCTCGGGCACGGGCACACTGTCGTACCGTGGCCCGGTGAAGAGCCAGGATCGCAGTACGTACCTGGCCGCCGCCGCGGCCAACCTGACCTACAACGCGCCGCTCGGCGAGGATCGGGTGACGGACCTGGTCCGGCGACTGGCCCCCACCGGGGCGGGCTGGCGAGCCCTGGACCTGGGCTGCGGCAACGGCGAGCTGCTCCTGCGGCTGTGCGAGGCTCACGGCATCGCCGGCGACGGCGTGGAACGCCACGCCGACGACGGTGAACGGGCCCGGCGACGCGCGACGGAACGGGGAGCCGCCGAGCGGGTCAGGTTCCACAGCGCGGACGCGGCCACCTGGGACCGGCCCGCCGACCTCGTCGTCAACGTCGGCGCCGGCCACATCTGGGGCGACACGGCGAGGGCCCTCACCGCCCTGCACCGGCTCACCAACCCCGGCGGGAAACTGCTGTTCGCCGACGGCTTCTACCAGACCAGGCCCGGCGCGCAGGTCCGTGAGACCTTCGGCGACCTGCCCGACCTGGCGACCCTGGCCCAGCTCGCGGTGGACGCGGGATTCCGGCCGCTGCACATCGCCGTGTCCACGATCGCCGAGTGGGACGACTTCGAGTCAGACTGGCGTGCGGGCGTCGAACGCCTCGGCACCCCGGAGGCGCGTGCGTTCGCCGACGAACGGCGTGCCGAATACCTCGACGGCTACCGCGACGTCGTCGGCTTCGGATGGCTGATCCTGACGCCGGCCGGTTAGGTCGTACGGGTCGCCTACGCTCTCGCCGTGATTCCGGACCTCTCCCAGTTGCTGAGTTCGCTACCGCCCACGACGTTGCCGTCCGGCCGCTTGGTCGAGCCGGAGGACGGCGGGCCTGCGCCGTACTGGCTGAGCGACGCTCCACCTGATCTCGAACTGTGGGCGCGGTTGCGGTCGCGGCATCCGGAGTCCGGGCTCTGGCCGCTGCTGCTGACCGGGTTGTCGAGCGACGAGAGGCGCCCGTGGGTCGCCGGCGAGGTGTCTCCGGCCGACATGTCGTCGCCGGAGCAGCACGACGTGGCGGAGCTGCTGGCCCGGTGGTGGGCCGGCTGTGCGACGACCGACGAGGACGGTGGGTCGGCTGTCACGGCCCCGTTCGGCCAGGACTGGCCCGGCCTCGCCACGCCCGGCGACCAGGCGGAGCCGCCCGACCAGCTCGCCGACGAGTGCGCGGAGTTCCTCGTGGACGGGCGGACGCGTCTGGGGCTCGTGCCGGCTGTCCGCGGCGCGGACACCCTCGCCGTGGCGGGCTGGTCCGGCCCGACCAACCACACGGGCGACGCCGGGGAGATCTCGGCGGTGCTGCGGAGTTGGGAGGACCGGTTCGGCGTACGCGTGGTCGGCGTCGGATTCGCGACCCTGTACGTCAGCGTGGCCGCGCCACCGACCACCACCGGGCACGCCCTGGCGGTCGCGGCCGAGCACTTCGCCTTCTGCCCGGACAACGTCTGGCAGGGCGCCGAAACGCTGGCCGCCTACGCCGATCAGCTCCTCGGCGCGCACTCCTGGTCGTTCTGGTGGGACTGATCTCGGATCAGTCCGGCGGCGTCAGCCGACGGCGGTCGTGGGCAGCGGGCTGCGTCGGGGTGCGGCAGCCAGCGCCAGCGTCAGCAGCGCGCTCGCCGCACCCACCACGAACGGCAGGGAGGCAGCCGGCTGACCCAGCCACTCCCACAGCGGGTGCCAGGTCGGGTGCGGCTCGGCGCGGTGGTGTCGCAGCAGGCTGGGGACGGTCAGCAGGACGGGCGTCCACCAGAGGAACAGGGTGATCGCGAGCAGGACGCCGACCGCTCCCCGGGCGGGGTGTGCCGCCTCGGTGCGCCGGCTGGCCCAACCGAAGACCAGCCAGCCGAGGGCCGCCCCGATCAGTCCGCCGGCGACACCGGCCGGCAGCACGACCGTTGGGGCCGTCCGGCTCAGGGCCAGCGACAGGTGGCTGCCGTCGGGCGAGGGCGGGGTGGCGACATGGAGTTGGAGGACCGTGTCGCCGCGCCGGGCGAGCAGGGTGGTGTCGGTGATCGTGACGGCGGGGGCGCACGTCTTGTCGACACAGCCCGGATAGCTGTGCACCGTCGGGGCGTACGTCTGCCAGCCGGTCTCGCGCAGGCGCCGCTGTGCCAGCGCGAGCGTCTCGTCGGCGGACATCCGGGGCGTGCCGGCGGTGCCGGCCAGGACCTCGCTCCGCTGGTATTCGCCGCCGTCGCCCAGCAGCAGGTTGTCGAGCGCCCGCACGGTCAGCGGCTGGCCGTAGAAGGTGAAGAGCGCCGGCGCCAGGTCGACGTCGCCGAGTTCGTGACCGGGCAGCACGGCGGCGAAGACGGCGGCGGTCTCGGCCCGGTCGGGCTGCGGGGCGGAGGTCTCCCAGGCGGCGCGGGTGGCGAGGGCGGCGGTGAACAGGCCGCAGATGACGGCGGCGAGGGTGGCCCAGACGCCGACCGTGCGGCTGGCCGGTCGGCCCAGCCGGCAGCGCAGGCCGTGCCGGATCAGGTTGGCGGCCTCGCGCGGCGTGGGGCGGGTGCGGCCCGCCAGCGCCGCGTCGAGCAGGACCCCGACGATCTCGTCGGCCCGGGCCCGCCGGTAGGCGCGGGGGTGGCAGAACAGCAGCCGCCGGTAGCGGCGGGCGAGCGGGTCGCCGGTCGTCGGCATGGCTGTCCTTCCGATCGGTACGCACCGGCGGGCCGGTGCGGGAGGTGGCAGGCGGTGCGGTCGTACGGTGCGGCGTACGGGCTCCGCTGGTGCGGGCGGTCAGGCGGTGCCGGGGCGCAGCGCGCGCAGCCGGGTCTCGGCGGCGGTGGTGAGCTGACGCAGCCGGACGGTCTCGGCGTCCAGCGCGCGGATCCCGTCCGGGGTGAGGCGGTAGTAGCGGCGGAGCCGGCCGTCGACGGTCTCCTCGCGGTCGGGTGCGACGAGCCCCTGCGCGTGCAACCGGTCCAGCGCCGTGTAGAGGGTGCCCGGCAGCAGGGTGACGCGCTGGGCGGACAGGGCGGTGACCTCCCGGATGATGCCGTAGCCGTGCCGTGGACCGCCGGCCAGCGCGGTGAGGATCAGGAAGGTCGGCTCACGCATCGCGGTCACGGGCGACACGATAGTCAGATCATCGATATATGGTCAAGGTCCGCGCGGTCGGGCGGCCGGGCGGCGGCGGCTCTAGGCTGGCGGCCATGCGGATTGGCATCGTGATCCTTCCCGACCAGCGCTGGTCCGACTCCCGGCGCCGTTGGCGGCAGGCGGACGAGTGGGGCTTCGACCACGCCTGGACGTACGACCACCTGGGCTGGCGGGACCTGGTCGACGGGCCCTGGTTCGACTCCGTGACCACGCTGACCGCCGCCGCGACGGTGACCTCCCGGATCCGGCTCGGCACGCTGGTCGCCTCGCCGAACTTCCGGCATCCGGCGGCGTTCGCGCGGCAGGTCACCGCGCTCGACGACGTCTCCGACGGGCGGCTGCTGCTCGGCCTCGGCGCGGGCGGCATCGGCTTCGACTCGGCCGTGCTGGGTGGGGAGACGCTGCCGCCACGCCAGCGGGTGGACCGGTTCGCCGAGTTCACCGAGCTGCTCGACCTGATCCTGCGCGAGGACGGCACGACCTGGCGCGGGGAGTGGTTCTCCGCCGTGGACGCCCGGAGCAACCCGGGCTGCGTGCAGACGCCAAGGGTGCCGTTCGTGGTGGCCGCCAACGGGCCCCGGTCGATGCGGCTGGTGGCACGCTTCGGCCAGGGCTGGGTCACCACCGGCCCGGCCGTGGAGGACCTGGAGAGCTGGTGGGCCGAGGTGGCCGAGGCCGCCGCCCGGATGGACGCGACGCTCGCCACGGCCGGCCGCGACCCGGGCACCCTGGACCGCTACCTCTCGCTCGACTCCGCGCCGGTCTTCTCCCTGAGCAGCGCCGAGTTCTTCGCCGACCAGGTCGGCCGGGCCGCCGCCCTCGGCTTCACCGACGTGGTCACGCACTGGCCCCGCGACAGCAGCTGGTACGCGGGCGACGAGGCCGTCCTGGTGGACGTGGCGACCCGCCTGCTGCCCGAGCTGCGTCGCGCCTGAGCACGCCGACGGGCGCGTCGGGCAGCCGCGGGGCGGGGTGTCCCGGTCGGTGCGGCGGATCGCGGCCGCCCACGCGCACTGCCCGGTCGTGGTCGGCCGTGGCCGGGCGCGCTCAGGTGCCGAGGTCCCCCGTGGCGATGCCGCCGTCGCCGCCCGAGACCAGCCGGAACCGGATGCAGACGACCTCGCTGTCGTCGGTCACGGGGGTGCCCACGCGCGCCCAGTAGGCGGCGTGGCCCGACCGCCACTCCTCGATGGAACGGTCACCCTCCCCTTCGGAGCGGGCGAAGTCCCACGGCACGTCCGCGAAGCGGACCACCTCGACGCCGGTGACCTCCACGACACCGACCAGCGCGTCCTCGTCGTCGACGAAGGCCAACCGCTCGCCGACGTGTTCCAGTTCCTCGCCCTCCTCGGCGTACTCGGTGGTCAGCCCGGCGGTCGCCGTCTTCACCCCGGCGAGGACCAGGGTGTTGAGCCGCGCCCGCAGCTCACCGGGGGTGCCGAGGGCGAGGGTGCGCAGTCCACCGATCCGAGGCCACATCCTGCCGACGGTACCGGCGCCGCCGGCCACCCGCCGTGGCATTTCCGCCCCCACCGTGGGTGCGGCGGACGTTACGGTGGGTGGGGCGACGATCGGGAGGCGGCATGGCGGACAGGCGCGTGGTGCTCATCCCCGGTCGGGGCTACGACACCCGGTTCCCGCTCTTCGTCTACGCCGGCGAGGCGCTGCGCCGCGCCGGCTACGCCCTGCACGCCGTCACGTGGGAGGTGCCGGAGCGGTTGGCACCCGACCGGGAGGGGCCGGGGCAGGCCGTCGAATGGGTGATCGACCAGGTCGCCCCGACCCTCGCCGAGCCCACGGACCTGCTGGTCGGCAAGTCGCTCGGCTCGATGGCCACGCCGCTGGCGGCCGACCGCCGGCTGCCGGCCGTCTGGCTGACCCCGCTGCTGCACGTGCCCGCCGTGGTCGACGGCCTGCGCCGCGCCACCGCGCCGTTCCTGCTGGTGGGCGGCACGGCGGACCCGTCCTGGGACGGCTCGCTCGCCCGCCGGCTCACCCCGCACGTCGTGGAGATCGAGCAGGCCGACCACGCGCTGATGGTGCCGGGCCCGCTGGCCCGCTCGGCGGAGGCGCTCGGCCGGGTCTGCACGGCCGTCGAGGACTTCGTTCGAATCAGCTGACCGGCATGTCCGGCGGCGGCCACGCGCGCCGGCCGCAGGGTCGCCACGGCGGCAGGATCTCACCCATGGGGCGATCCTCGGAGTCGAACCGAGGTTCAGGTCACGCCGTGAGGTCCGCGCCGTCCACCAGTCCCCGGACGCGCAGCTCGGTGGCGACCGTCGGGGGGCAGTCGAGCACGACGGTGGCGGTGCCGACGGGCTCCGCCCCGCGCGCGGCGCAGATCTCGTAGAGCGCGCGGACCTGCGCCCCGGTGGCCACCCAGTCGTCCACCACCAGCACCCGGTCGCCCCGGCCGAGCCCGTGGTCGCGTACGGCCAGGTCGACCCGCCGGCCCCGGAAGTCCGGCGGGCTCTGTGCCCAGGTGAGCGCCCCGGCGGGCAGCCGGCCGTCGCCCGGCTTGTGCGCCGGTACGAAGCCGACCCCGAGTGCCGTCGCGGCGAGTGGGCCGAGCAGGTAGCCGGTGACCGCCGGCGAGACGACCACCGTGGGCCGGGCGGCCCGGAACGGCGCCACGAGGGCCGGTCCCAGCCGGGCGAGGATCTCCGCGTCCCGCCACCAACCGGACACGTCGCTGACCAGGTGGCTGGCGCCGGGGCCGGGGTCGATCCACCTGACCAGCGCGGCGAGGCGTCCGCTCAGCTCGGATGGCATGCACCCATCCTCCGGCACGGGAGCGACCCGGGTGGCCCGCCCCATCCGGCTCCAGGGCGCCGAGCCGCAGCTGTACCCGGGCCGCCCGGGCCACCACGGGTCGGATGATCGGCTACACGTATCGCTGCAATTCCGGCCATACCATCATGATCACGTTGACTTCGGAAGTGCTTCTCTCGTTACGGTCCGACCCGATTTGCTCGGAAGGCGAAAGGACCGCACCGGTGACTGGCAGGCACTCCCGTACCCGCATGTTCTCCTCGCCGGCCGGCATCGCGGCCACCGCGGCGGTCGGGGTTGCCCTCGCCGTCGGTGGCACCGTCGGCGCCGTGCAGCTGACCTCGGGCGCGCCGAGCGCCCGGCCCGCCGCCGTCGACCCCGCGCCCACCGGCCTGCCCACCGGCGCTCCCAGCTCGCCGGCGGTCGCGCCGAGCGCGAGCGGCTCGCCGAGCGCCAGCGCGTCGCCGAGCGCGACCGCGAGGCCCAAGGCCAGCCGGTCCACCCAGGCACCGTCCCGGAGCAAGCCGCGTGCCGCCGCGCCGAAGCCCACCGCGACGAAGAGGAGCAGCACGGCCCGCCCGGTCGTCGACAGCGGCTCGTGCGGCGCGTCCTTCTACTCCGAGGGGCAGCTCACCGCCAACGGTGAGAACTTCGACCCGTCCGCGCTGACCGCCGCCCACAAGACGCTGCCGTTCGACACGAGGGTCCGGGTGACCAACCCGGCCAACGGCAAGTCCGTGACCGTACGCATCAACGACCGTGGCCCGTTCATCGAGGGGCGCTGCCTGGACCTGTCCCGGGCCGCCTTCGCCGACATCGCCTCGCTCGACGCCGGCCACGTCGAGGTCCGCTACGAGGTGCTCGGCTGAGCACGCGCCGGGTGGCGATCGGCCCGCGGGCACGATCCGGCCGGCCAGAAGATTCTCGGACGACGGGCCAGGTTCATTCACCCGCTCACGTCAATCAGGCATGCTGTCCCTCGTACGCACGCGACCCTTCCAGTCGGGCCCCGGCCCACTGAGCCCCGGATCCCGCGCCGGCCTCGGCGCGGCCTTCGTCCTGCTCGCGATCGTCTCGGCCGTGGAGCTGGCCGACGGCCGTCCGGCCAACTACATCGCGCTCATGGTGGCCGCGCCGTTCCTGACCGCGGCGCTGGCGTCGTGGCGGATCACGCTCGGCGTGGGCCTGGCCGCCACGGCCCTGGGGGCCGGCTTCGCCCTCTGGGAGGAGACCGTGGCGCTGCCCACCACGGTCGCCGTCGCGGGCATCGCGCTGGGCACCGCGATCGCGGTCGCCACGGCAGCCGTACGACAGCGGCAGGCCGAGCGGATCGCCGAGCTGTCCCGACTCGCCTCGGTCGCCCAGCAGGCCGTGCTGCGCCCGCTCGGACCACAGGTCGGCTCGCTCTCGGTCGCTGCCCGCTACATCTCGTCCACCGCCACGGCCGAGATCGGCGGCGACCTGTACGAGGCGGTCGACACGCCGTACGGGGTGCGGATGATCATCGGCGACGTGCGGGGCAAGGGCCTCGACGCGGTACGGCTCGCCAGCATCGTGCTCGGCTCGTACCGGCACGTGGCGTACGAGCGCGCGGACCTGCGGGCCGTCGTGACCGACCTGGACCGGGCGGTGGCCCGCAGCGTGGGCGACGAGGACTTCGTCACCGCCGCGCTGGTCGAGGAGCGGGGCGGCACGCTCACCATCGTCAACTGCGGCCACCCGCCGCCGCTGCTGCTGCGCCGGGGTGCCGTGATCCCGCTCGAACCGCCGGCCCCCGCCCCGCCGCTGGGCTTCATGCCGGTGGTGCGCCCCCGGGTCGAGCGGCTGGAGCCCGGCGACCGGCTGCTGCTCTTCACCGACGGGCTCGGCGAGGCGCGCCGGGACGGGGAGTTCTTCCCGACCGCCGACCGGGCCTGGCGGCTGCTCGGCCACGGCACCGTCGGCGACGGGCTCGCCTCGCTGGAGACCGCCCTGGTGGAGTGGGTGCACGGCCGGCTCGACGACGACATCGCCCTGGTCCTGATGGAGTACACGGGCTCGCGCGGCGCCGCGACGGTGGCCGTGCCGAGCTGGGAGGTCGGCGCGGCCGAGAGCTGAGCCGACCGGCGCGGTGGGCGCCGTTCGTACCCCGCTCGGCTGCGTCGTGCCGGCCCGCCGGATGTGGGTACGCGGGCCCGTTCGCAACCTGAACGGGAAGTGTGTAATCGCCGTCACTTCCGAGATCGGCTTGTCGCTGCCTACCCATCGGTAATACAGTCAGGGTTACTGATCGGTAACACCTGTCCGGAAGCGGGGCCAGCGAGCATGACCCACTACAAGAGCAACCTTCGGGACCTCGAGTTCAACCTCTTCGAGGTCTTCGGGGCGGACCAGGCGTTCAGCCAGGAGCCGTACACGGACCTGGACGTCGACACCGCGCGCGACATCCTCGCCGAGGTCGACCGCCTCGCCCGTGAGGATCTGGCCGCCAGCTACACGGACAGCGACCGCAACCCGCCGGTCTTCGACCCGGCCACGCACACCGCGCCGTTGCCGGAGTCGTTCAAGAAGTCCTACCGCGCGTACATGAACTCCGAGTTCTGGCGGCTGGAGCTCCCGACCGAGCTGGACGGCAGCAACGCGCCCCGGGCGCTGGTGTGGTCCCTCGCCGAGCTGATCGTCGGCTCCAACGCCGCCGTGTGGATGTACGCCTCCGGCCCGTCCTTCGCGCACGTGTTGCAGGTCGAGGGCACCGAGCAGCAGAAGAAGTGGGCGAAGCTCTTCGTCGACAAGCAGTGGGGCTCCACGATGGTGCTCACCGAGCCGGACGCCGGCTCGGACGTGGGCGCCGGTCGGGCCCGCGCCATCCAGCAGCCCGACGGCTCCTGGCACATCGAGGGCGTGAAGCGCTTCATCACGTCGGCCGAGCACGACCTGAGCGACAACATCATCCACTACGTGCTGGCCCGTCCGGTCGGCGTCGAGGGTGTCGGCGGCCCGGGCACCAAGGGCCTGTCCCTCTTCGTGGTGCCGAAGTACCACTTCGACGAGAACACCGGCGAGCTGGGCGAGCGCAACGGCGTCTTCGCCACCAACGTCGAGCACAAGATGGGCCTGAAGGTCTCCAACACCTGCGAGCTGACCTTCGGTGAGCACGGCGTACCGGCCAAGGGCTGGCTGCTGGGCGAGAAGCACGAGGGCATCCGGCAGATGTTCATGATCATCGAGAGCGCCCGGATGATGGTCGGCACCAAGGCCATCGCCACCCTCTCGACCGGCTACCTGAACGCCCTCGAGTACGCCAAGAGCCGGGTGCAGGGCGCCGACCTGACCCAGATGGCGGACAAGACCGCGCCGCGCGTCACGATCACCCACCACCCGGACGTGCGCCGCTCGCTGATGCTGCAGAAGTCGTACGCCGAGGGCCTGCGCGCCCTGGTCTGCTACACCGCCACCTGGCAGGACAAGGTCGCCATCGCCGAGGCGGCGGGCGACGAGAAGGCGACCAAGCTCGCCAAGCGGGTCAACGACCTGCTCCTCCCGCTGGTCAAGGGCGTCGGTTCGGAGCGCGCGTACGAGCTGCTCGGCCACGAGTCGTTGCAGACCTTCGGCGGCTCCGGCTTCCTCCAGGACTACCCCCTGGAGCAGTACGTCCGGGACGCCAAGATCGACACCCTCTACGAGGGCACCACGGCGATCCAGAGCCTCGACCTCATCTTCCGGAAGATCGTCCGGGACAACGGCAAGGCCCTGATGGCGGTCGCCGGTGAGATCCAGGAGTTCATCGCCACCGAGGCCGGCAACGGCCAGCTCAAGGAGGAGCGGCAGGCGCTGGGCAAGGCGCTCGCCGAGATCCAGAACATGCTCGGCGTGATGACCGGCTGGCTGGGCGAGGCGCAGGGCGGCGACACCCGGGCGCTCTACAAGGTCGGCCTGAGCAGCCGCCGCTTCCTGCTGGCGATCGGCGACCTGGTCGTCGGCTGGCTGCTCCAGAAGCAGGCCGACGTGGCCCTGAAGGCGCTGGCCGGCGAGGTTTCGGCCGCCGACAAGGCGTTCTACACCGGCAAGGTAGCCGCCGCCCGGTTCTTCGCCCGCGAGGTGCTGCCCCGCATCGGTGCCGACCGGCGGATCGTCGAGGGCACCGACCTGGACATCATGGACCTCCCGGAAGAGGCCTTCTGAGGTACGCCGTAGCGCGCCTCGGCGCGGCGACGGAGCCAGCCGGGGTGACCCGGCGGTGACTCGACGATGATCGGCACGACGGCCGGTGGGCGACAGCCCGCCAGCCGTCGTCGTCCGTCCCTGAACCGGACGCAGCTCAGCCGCGGCGCCGGTGCACGCTCGCCGCCTGCCCGGCTGCCCGGCTGCCGGGCAGCCGGGCTTGGCGGGCTTGGCGGTATGCCGGCCTGCCGAGCCGAGGCGGTGCCGGACGTCGACCCCCACCAACTCGTTGATGTAAGCGGCAGACCGCTAACGGAACGTCACGTCAAGCGATCCCCTAGACCCCACCCCTTTCGACGCTTTGCTCTGCAGCCACGGACGCACCGGGCACCCGGAGTTACTGGTGCGCCCGTGGCTGCAGAGCAAAGCGGCCGTGAGGGTGGGGGCAGTGGGGCACCGATCGGGCTATCAGCGGCCACTAATGCGGTATTTAAGGTTGATAGTCCGATTCGTTGCGTCAGAAAGGTGTGACTGTCGGTAGTTGTGGCGGCTCCTCCGGATCTGGTCACCCTGCGTAGTTGAAGCGATGGCGGGGCGGCCGAGGCGAGGACGGCGACTGCGGTACCGCAGCGGCGGGCCCCGGCGGGTGCTATTCGCAGACCTCATCCGGGTAGCCGGGCGGTGTGGCGGGTAACCGTCGCGAGGTCACGTCAGAGAACGCCCAGAGCCACCGCACGGGGGAGTGCAGCGCACATGGGCATTGGTAGCGGAATCTTCCTGATCGCCATCGGCGCGATCCTGACCTTCGCCATCAGAGCCAACGTCTGGTGGGTCGACCTGCGCGCGGTCGGCTGGGTGTTCATCCTGGCCGGGCTGGGCGTCCTGCTCACCACGCTCTGGTTCTGGCAGGACCGCCGCAAGCGGGCGCGGACCCTCATCGTCGAGGAGAACCGGCTTTCGCATCCGACCGCGATGATGCCACCGCCGCCCGACCCGCCGCCGCCGACGGCACCGCCGTCCTGACCCACGGCCGACTGCGCCGTCGGTCCTGATCCACCGTCTACGGCCCGCGAGCCGGCCGGGCCCGAGAGCGGCGAGCTGAGCCACCCGTCACGTGTCGGCGGGTGGCTCAGCCGCGTGCGGTGTGCCGGTCGGTGATCGGCGCCCGGTTCGGGGCGAGTTCCGGCCAGTCGACGTCGGGCCGGTGCACCACCACGTCGCTGGTGCGCATGCCGTCCTGGTCCGCCCGCTCGGGGTCGAGCAGTACCGAGAGCAGCGAGATGCCCGGGTTGTGTGCGATCAGCAGCACCGTGCGGGCGGTCGGGTCCACGGCCCGGAGCAGCGTGAGCAGGTCCTCCGGGTGTGCCTCGTACGCCTCTGCCGTGTAGCGCACGACGGGGGCGGGACCGGCCGAACCGCCCTCCGGCGGGGATCCGGTCATCCCCATCGCCACGCCGTGCCAGGTCTCCCGGGTGCGCCGGGCGGTCGAGCAGACGACCACGTCCGGCAGCAGGTCGTGCTTGGCCAGCCACACGCCGGCGGCGGCCGCGTCGGCATGCCCCCGCGCGGCCAGGGGACGCCGCGCGTCCGGCCCCTCTCCGGGTGGCTCGGCCTTGGCATGCCGGAGCAGCACCAGCGTGCGCCCCTGGGCGGAAGCGTCCGTCATGCCCTCAGCTTGCCCGATTGGCGATCAGAGCGCCTGGGTAAGTCGATGGATGCCGCAACCTCATCGATGGCCGCGGCGGAAGGAAACGCCAGGGGACAGCCGAGGAGGCGACGAGATGGGCTTTGGTGGCAGTATCTTCCTGATCGCGTTGGGGGCGATCTTCGCGTTCGCCGTGGAGGCGGATCTCGGCTGGCTCAACCTGGCCGTGGTCGGCTGGGTGCTGATGCTCGCCGGTGTGGCCGGCCTGCTGCTCACCCTCCACTTCTGGAACTCGCGCCGTCGGGCGGTGGTCGCCCCGGTGCGCGGTGAGCGGGTCGTCGCCGAGCAGGTCGTGCCGGTGCAGGACGACCGCGTGGTGGAGGAGTACCGCGAGGTGCGTCGACCGCGCCGCACCGTCTGAGATCCGCGACATCTTCTCCGGGGGCTCCGCCGCAGGGCGGGGCCCCCGGTGCGTGCCGTCAGGCGAAGAGAGCGAAGTAGATGGCGATGTGGTGACTGAGCGCCGCCAGGAGCGTGCAGGCGTGGAAGAACTCGTGGTGGCCGAAGACGGTGGGCCACGGGTTGGGTCGACGGAGCGCGTAGAAGACCGCGCCCACGCTGTAGATGGCGCCACCCACGATGAGCAGCACCAGGGCGGTGACGCCACCCTGGTGCAGGATGTCGGGCAGCATCGCGACCGAGACCCAGCCGAGCGCCAGGTAGAGCGGCGCGGAGACCCAGCGCGGGGCGTGCGGCCAGACCAGCTTGAGCGCCACGCCGGCGAGCGCGCCGCCCCAGACCAGCGCCAGCATGATCGCGGCCGGCCGGGGTTCCAGCAGCAGTACGCAGAAGGGCGTGTAGGTGCCGGCGATGAACACGAAGATCATCGAATGGTCCATCCGGCGCATGATCTGGTAGCCGCGCTCGGACCACACCCGCCGGTGGTAGAGCGCGCTCGTGCCGAAGAGCCCACACACCGTCACGCTGTAGATGAGGCAGCTGACCAGCGGGGCCCAGCCGGGCCGGGTGGCGGCGACCGCGCTGAGCACGATGCCGCAGACGAGGGCGACGAAGAAGGCGTACGTGTGCAGCCAGCCGCGCATCCGGGGCTTACCGATGTCGACCGGCTTCAGTCGAAGCGGTGCGGAGGTGGTCACGCAACTAGGTTACGACACCGTAGGTTACTTTCAAGTAGAGCGTTCGGTCACGTGGGACGGCGGTCGACCGACCCTGGCGCCTCGCGCCCGTCGGGGAGTATGGCGGGATGCGGATCCGACCCGTCGGGGCGCACGCCCTGCTGATCGACTGTGCCGGCGCCGACCAGGTGGAGGCGTGGCGGGCCGAGCTGTGGCGGCGGCGCGAACGCGGCGAGCTGAGCGCCGTCGAGATCGTGCCGGCGGCCACCACCGTCCTGCTCGACGGCGTACCCGATCCGGCCACGACGGCCGCGCGGATCGCCGCCTGGCAGCCCCGCCCGGGCCCGCCCGAGGCACCCGGCCCGACGACCGCCGCAACCGGCGACGGGCCGGTCTACGTCCCGGTGACGTACGACGGGGAGGACCTGCCCCGAGTCGCCGACCACTGGGGCGTGGACGTGCCGGGGGTGGTCGACCGGCTGCGGCGCACCCCCTTCCGGGTGGCCTTCTGCGGCTTCGCCCCCGGCTTCGCCTATCTGACCGGGCTCCCCGCCGAACTCGCGGTGCCCCGACTGCCCACCCCGCGCCCCCGGGTGCCGGCCGGCGCGGTCGCCCTGGCCGGCCCGTACGCCGGGATCTATCCGGCGGCCTCGCCCGGCGGCTGGCTGCTGGTCGGGCGCACCGGGATCGAACTCTTCGACGTGCACGCCGATCCGCCGGCCCGGCTCGCCCCGGGCACCCGGGTACGCCTGGTAGCCGCGTGACCCGCGCCGTCGAGGTACTGCGTGCCGGGGCGCTGACCACCGTGCAGGACCTGGGCCGGGCCGGCTGGGCACACCTGGGCGTACCCCGGTCGGGCGCGCTCGACCCGGTCGCGCTGCGGCTGGCCAACCGGCTCGTCGGCAACCCGGAGTCCGCCGCCGGCCTGGAGATCACGATGACCGGCTGCGACCTGCGGTTCCTTCGCGCGACGGCGGTCGCCGTGACCGGTGCCGACGCCGCCGTACGGATCGACGACCGCCCCGGCGACGTGGGCCGGCCGTTGGCGGTGCCGGCGGGTGCCGTGCTGCGGATCGGCCCGCCCCACGAGGGCCTGCGCAACTGGCTGGCCGTCGGCGGCGGCATCGCCGTCGAGCCGGTGCTCGGCAGCCGCGCCACCGACACCCTCTCCGGGCTCGGCCCGCCCCCGCTGCGCGACGGCGACCGGCTGCCCCTGGGTACGCCGACCGGACCGCCCGCCGGCGTGGACGTCACCGTCGCCGCACCCGTCCCGACCGAGCTGCGGCTGGCCCTGCGCCTCGGCCCACGCGACGACTGGTTCACCGCCACCGCGCTGGAGCGGCTGTTCGGCAGTGCGTACACGGTGAGCCCGGTGGGCAACCGGGTCGGCGCGCGACTCACCGGCGCGGCGCTGCCCCGCGCGGTGGCCGGGGAACTGCCCAGCGAGGGCATCGTGCTCGGCGCGGTGCAGGTGCCGGCGGACGGTCAACCGCTGGTCTTCCTCGCCGACCATCCGACCACCGGCGGGTACCCCGTCGTCGGGGTGGTGGACGACGTGACCCCGCTCGCGCAGGCCCGGCCAGGGACTACGGTCAGGTTCCATGGACCTCAACGCTGACCTCGGCGAGGGATTCGGCATCTGGCAACTCGGCGACGACGCCGCGCTGCTGGACCTGATCACCTCCGCCAACGTGGCCTGCGGCTTCCACGCCGGCGACGCGTCCACCATGCGCCGGGTCTGTGAGGGCGCCGCCGCGCGCGGGGTGGCCGTCGGCGCCCAGGTCGGCTACCGGGACCTCGCCGGCTTCGGCCGGCGGCACGTCGCGTACGCCTTCGCGGAGCTGCGCGACGAGGTCACCTACCAGCTCGGGGCCCTCGACGCGTTCTGCCGGCTGTCCCGCACCCGGGTCCGCTACCTGAAGCCGCACGGCGCGCTCTACCACGCCGCCGCCTGCGACGAGGCCCAGGCGGCGGCGCTGGTCGCGGCGGTCGGCGACTACGACGACCAGCTTCCGCTGCTCTGCCCGCCCGGCTCGGTCCTCGCCCAGCTCACCGCCGGCGCCGGGCTGCGGGTGGTCGCCGAGGGCTTCGCCGACCGGGGCTACCTGCCCAACGGCTCGCTGGTGCCGCGCACCGCACCCGGGGCGCTGGTCACCGACCCGGAGGAGGTGGCCGCCCGGGCCGTGCGGATGGCCGTCGAGCGGACCGTGGTCGCGGTCGACGGCAGCGTCGTCCCGTGCCCGGTCGAGTCGATCTGCCTGCACGGCGACACGCCCGGCGCGGTGCGCTGCGCCGAACTGGTGCGCGCCGCCCTGATCGACGCGGGGGTGACGCTCACTCCGTTCGCCTGAGCGGGGCCCCGTCCCGCGAAGGACGGGACCCGCCCGGCGTCGGCCGTGGCCGGGCGTCAGGCGTCGTCCAGGCCGCGGAGCACCAGCGGGAGCCGCACGGCGGCGCCCTCGACGACCCGGACCGGCACGCCCCAGTCCTGCCGGGTCAGGTGGCAGGCCGCGTGCTCGACGTCCGCGTCGCAGGTCGCCGCCTGGGCGGTCACCTGGAGCACGCCCCCCGCCACCGTGCCGTCGACCACCAGCCGCCGGGACAGTTCGGTGCCGGTGCCCGCGCCCTCCACCAGCAGCTCCGGCGGCGACGCCGACACCACCAGCCGCGTCGACGGGCCGTACGTCTCGTCGAGCTTCTGCCCCGGCGCGGGCGTGAAGATCACGTCCAGGGTCACCTCGCCGGCCGCCACGTCGGTGGACTTGCGTTCGGTGCGGTGCCGGGGGCCGTCGACGGTGCTGGCGCCGGCCGCCGAGAGCGCGCCCGGTGCCAGCCGGGTCAGCCGGTGCGCGGCGGACTCCACCACCAGCACCTCGCCGGCCGGGGTGAGCAGCAGGTCGCTCGGCTCGGCCAGCCCGTCGGCGACCGTCGAGACCCGGTCGCTCTCCGGGTCGAAGCGGCGGACCGCCCCGTTGTACGTGTCGGCGATCAGCACCGAGCCGTCCGGCAGCGCGCACACCCCCAGCGGATGCTGGAGCAGCGCCTCCGACGCTGGCCCGTCGACGTGCCCGAAGTCGAAGAGCCCCTGCCCGACTGCGGTGCCCATGACGTCGTTCTCGACGTACCGGATCGCGCTGGTCTCGCTGTCGGCCACCCAGAGCCGGGCGCCGTCGGCGGAGACGGAGAGGCCGGACGGCTGTGCCATCCACGCCTCCGCCAGCGGGCCGTCGCGCAGGGCCTCGACGGTGGTGCCCGCGTACATGCCGGCGGTGCGCTTCACCGGGTCGAACCACCAGAGCTGGTGGATGCCGGCCATCGCGACGACGACCTTGTCGTCGTACCAGGCCAGGTCCCAGGGGGAGGAGAGGTCGACCGAGAGCGCGTCGTGCGAGTGGTCGTCAACCGTGGAACGCCACTGCCGGCCGGTGCCGGCGACGGTCACCACCTCGCCGCCCGCCAGCCGTACGCCGCGCAGCAGGTGGTTGACGGTGTCGGCGACCACGAGGTCGTAGCCGGCCACCTCGGCGGTGTGCGCCGGCAGCAGGCACAGCCCCTGCGGCTCGGAGAAGGTGGCGGCCCCGGCGGGACCGTCGGCCCGGCCCCGGGTGCCCGCCCCGATGCGGCGGACCAGCGTCTCGCCGTCGGGCGCAAGCTCCGCCAGCGAGTGCCGGGCCGAGTCGGACACCAGCAGGTTGCCGCTCTCCAGCAGCACCGCCTTGCCCGGGAAGCGCAGCGTGGTCTCCGGCTCGGCCGGCGGGACGTACGGGCCGTCGCCCCGGTGCAGCGTGCCCTTCGCCTCGTGGGTGTCGATCAGGTCGTCGACGAGCCGGGCGAGCCCTTCGGCGTGACCCTCGCCCGCCATCGTCGCCACCACGTAGCCCTCGGGATCGATCACCGACAGGGTGGGCCAGGCGCGGGCCGCGTACTGCTGCCACATCTCCAGCTCGGGGTCGTCGAGCACGGGGTGGTGCACGCCGTACCGTTCCACGGCGGCGGCCAGCGCGTCCGGGTCCTTCTCGTGCTCGAACTTCGGCGAGTGCACGCCGATCACGACGAGCACGTCGCCGTACTTCTCCTCCAGCGGGCGCAGCTCGTCGAGCACGTGCAGGCAGTTGATGCAGCAGAAGGTCCAGAAATCTAACAAGACACAGCGACCTCGAAGGTCCTTCAAGGTCAGGTTCCGCCCACCCGTGTTGAGCCACTGCCGGCCCCGCAGTTCGGGGGCACGTACGCGCGCTGTCGATCCCATGTCAGCCAGCCTGCCATGTCTTGCTGGAGCCGAGCCGGGCATCGGGGGCTCCTCGGGACGGTGGCGAATCGGTACGGTGTGTGGCATGGGTGCTCTCAAGCCGTGGCACCTCGCCACGCTGTGCTGTGTGGTCTCGTCCGCCGCGCTCATTGGCGGCCTGGTCTGGTTCCTGGTCACGCGGGCGAACCGGCGCTAGCCGGGGCCGACGCTGCGGACGCCATTTCGGTGCCGGTCGTCCCACGGGATGGTTGGCTGGCAGGCCGACGGGCCGCGACAGGTCGACCGGGGCCGTTACACGACCTGGCGGGCGATCGTGGGGAGGACGAAACCGTCCTCGGCGAGCGCCCTGGCGAGTTCGTGACGGCGATGGATGCCGAGCTTGCTGTAGGCGCGATGGAGGTGGTTCTCGGCGGTGCGCGCCGAGATGGTCAGCGCCCTGGCGATCGCGGGGGTGTCCATACCCGTCGCGGCGAGTTCGCTGACCTGCCGTTCCCGGTCGGTCAGAGCCGGAGCGGTCCTGGGCTCGGGCAGCCACTCCGGCCAGGTGCCCTGGTGCTCGCCGAGTAACCGCTGGGTCCTTCTGGCCAGTGCGTTCGTGACCCGGCCGCCACCGAACATCGCCCCGTTGGCCGCAGCTTCCAATGCGAAACCGCGGTATCCGAGCTCCTCGAACGTGGCGCTGACCCGGTTGAGTACCCGCGCGTCCCGGCGGGCCAACGCCTCCGCGTGCTCGGCGAGGAGGGCGAAGAGTCTGCCGTCCGTCTTGGCGGCGAGTTCGCGGACCCGGCTGGCCGCGGCGGCGGACGGGGCGAGCCGCACCTCCACATGCAGGAACTCCGTGGCCATCAGCAGATCCCCGGCCCTGGCCGCCTCGGCCGCCAGGCGGCGTAGGAGGGTGGCGGCTCCGGTCCGGTTGCCCGAGATGACCAGCGCCCACACCTCGCCGAAGGCGCCATAGTCGGAAGCGGTGCGTGCCGTCGCGCCCCGACGGAGTCGGGAAAGCAGCTCCTGTGCCTTCTCGACCTGCCCGAGTTGTGCCTCGACACCGACGCCGATAGCCAGCAGGGTTTCCCGGAACCTGAAGCCGACCCGCTCGGCGGTGAGCGCACGGGCCTCACGCAACCACCGTGCCGCCTGCCCGGCGTTCCCCTGGTAGTAGGCGCAGATCCCGCCCGCGAGGGCGATGGTGGCGACCCCGTCCGGCGTGCCGTGCTCCACGGCGTCCCGGTAGTGGCGTCCCACCAGGTCCGCCGCTTGGCGGACGGCACCGGCCATGATGAGGGCCTGCACGTGAGTGGCCTGGAGGAGCGCGCGCATCGCCGGCCAGATCGAGGGCTTTCCGCTCAGGTCCGTGGGGAACTCCGCGACGGCCCGCTCGGGTCTTCCGCCCAGCAGCAGGAGTCGCGGGCGGAGCGGCGGGACCACGCCCGCCAGGAGCGGGTCGCGCGGCGGGTGCTGCGAGAGCTGGTCCACCGCGTCGGCCGCCTCGGCGGCCGGGCCGCCGAAGGCCATGACGAACGCCTCGGCCGCCAGCAGGTCGGCGTGGACGTCGGCGGGCAGCGCGGCCCGCGCCTCGGCGATCATCCGGAGCGCGCTGTCCGGCTCGTCGATTCCCCAACACCGGTTGACGGCGCGCAGGGCGGCGGCGTTCGCGCGTGCCGCCGGATCGGTCAGGTTCCGGTACGCCTCGGCCAACCAGCGCTCTGCCGAGCGATGACTGCCTCGGGCAAGCAGTGCGCGGCCGAGGTGCCAGGCGGCTGCGGGCCCGTGCACCTGTCGTGCGAGTTGCTCCGCGGTGGCCGCGTCGTGGCCGAGTAGCGCCTCCGCGGAGGCTCGCAGCACCTCGTCATCGGGAACCTCGAACCGGGCGGCCAACCGCCACAGGACGTCGCGGACCCGGTCGGGGGACCCGGTCGCCTCCAGCGCCGCGACCAACTCGGCGTGCACGCGCCGGGCCCGCAACGGCCCGGTCCGCGTACGGACGGTACGAGCGGTGATTGGGTGGGCCACGGTGACCAGCGTGGACGGATCGGACTGGTCGAGCCGGATGAGGCCGAGCTCCTCCAGACGTTCGATCACCGACATCGGGGCCAGGTGTTCGATCACGTCGACCGGAGCCCCGTCCCCATAGGCGATGTATCGCAGTGCCGCGGACTCCTCCGTCGACAGCGGCTCCAACGGTCCCGTCAACGCGTCACCGGCCCAGGCCCGGACGACCGTGCCCTGTCGCCAGCCCACCACGTGATCGTGGAGGGTCAGCGCGTCGTTCTCTACCGCGTTCCGCAGCAGTTCGCGCAGGAGGAGCGGATTACCGCCGGTGAGCCGCCACAATCCGTCCGCGGTGAGCCCG
Organism: Micromonospora echinofusca; assembly: GCF_900091445.1. Classification (NCBI taxonomy): domain Bacteria; kingdom Bacillati; phylum Actinomycetota; class Actinomycetes; order Micromonosporales; family Micromonosporaceae; genus Micromonospora; species Micromonospora echinofusca. The sequence continues at coordinate 6,349,255 of NZ_LT607733.1, read as the reverse complement.
TCGACGTCGGTACCGAACGCGGCGGAGATCAGCTGCCTGGTGTGTTGCCAATCCAGTGGTGCGAGATCCACCCGGTCGAGCCGTACGGTCCGGCGCAGCACATCGACCGGGCCCGTGCCGATCGCGGTCTCCGCTGCCGCGAGCAGCACCCGCACCCTTTGCTCCGAGGCCAGTTTTCCCACGAGTCGTGCGGCAGCCTCGTCCAGGCCGCTCACGTTGTCGACGGCGAGAACCACCAGGTGCTGGCCGGTCGGCCGAGGAAGGCTCTCGATGAGCCGGTGCAGGGCTCCTGCCGGCGCGGTGTCGAGCGGCTCCACCTGCGGAGCCAGGTGACGGGCCACGCCGAGCGGAGCACCCTGGTCCGTCATGGTTCCGTTGGCTGGCAGCACATGGTGGCCCTTGGCCACGCAACGGTGCAGGACGGCCTCCAGGACCCGGCTCTTGCCCACTCCGGTAGGCCCCGTGACCAGCACTGCGCGCCCCTCGGGCGCCAACAGCCGATCGATCGTCCGGTCGATGTCGGGGTCGCGGCCCACCAGTGGCCACCGCCGTCCGATCTGAGCGGTCGAGCTGATCATCGCGTCGGGCACGGGAACTCCTGTTGGGCGGGTGTTCGCAGCACCGGGGTCACGAGGCCGGTCTGCCAGGATATCCGGCTGGCAGGCCTCCTAGATCGAGCGCCAGGCCCGGGTGCCGGCACGTCCAGTCGACTCGCCCTGCCCAGACGGGTAGCCGTCCCGCCCATTCGCCGATGCCCCCGGCTGCCGGACACCGCTGCCCGTCCACAGCCCTGCCCTGCGGGCCTTGTGTGACCTGGGGCACATTTATCTGAGTATTCACTACTCAGGCGTGCGGGCGAGAGGTCGGGACATCATCAGTGCTGACGCCAGTCGGAGCGTGTGAATTCCGCTGATTGGCGAAAAGAATCATTTGTAGCCGCAATCTCCGCAGCACGAGAAAGTGGGTTGTCCACGAATGCTGTACGAACGAAACCTCAGAAGATGGGGGGCTCGTGTGCTGTTTGCCGCCGCTCTCCTCATCGGTTCCATTGCCGTTACGCCGCCAGCCGTCGTGCACGCCAAATCGCCAACCACCAACGTTCAGTTCGGCATGGCCTGGGTCGACTTCAACGCCGACGGGAAGGCTGATTACTGCTCTGACTGGTCGTCTACGGAACTGAGGTGTGTACTTTCAACGGGTATCGGCCTCGGCCAGCGGATCACGGGGTTCAACCAGGACCCTGGTTACCAGGAGGGGCGGGCCTGGGTCGACTTCAACGGTGATGGTCGGGTCGACTACTGCCGGGTGGTCGCGGCCGGAGGTAAATCTCTGTCCTGCACCCTGTCGAACGGCACGTCGTTCGGGTCGACGTACACGTCAGGAGGGCTCGACCCGGGCTGGACCGCGGGTCAGGCCTGGGTCGACTTCAACGCGGACGGGCGTGCCGACTTCTGTCGGGTGATCGGGACCTGGAGCCAGAAGGTCCAGTGCACCGTCTCCACGGGCACCGGCTTCGGCGCCACCTACACCTCCGGCAACATCGACGCGGGCTGGGACGCCGGCCGGGACTGGGCGGACGTCAATGGGGACGGCCGAGCCGACTACTGCCGCGTCGTCAGTTCCAGCAAGCTGCAGTGCACGCTCTCCACGGGCACGGGGTTCGGCACCACCTTCACGTCCGCCAACCTGGACGGCGGATGGGACGACAGCCGTGACTGGGTCGACTTCAACGGCGACGGGCGGGTCGACTACTGCCGGGTTGTCGGCAATTTCTCGAAGTCGGTCCAGTGCACGCTCTCGACGGGCAACAACTTCGGGTCGACCATCACCTCGGCTGCCATGGATGTCGGCTATTGGGTCACCCGAGGATGGGCCGACTTCAACGGTGACGGCCGCCTCGACTTCTGTCGGATCACCAACGCTCTCGGCGTCTGCACGGTGTCGAACGGCAGTTCCTTCGGCGTCACCTACTCGCACCCGTCCGGGAACTACAGCTACATCAGTGGGAACGGGTGGGTGGACCTCAATGGAGACGGGCGAGCCGACCACTCGACTGTTGAGGAGCAAACCACCTTCTACCTCTCCACCGGGACGGGTTGGGGCGGTCCTCTGATTAGTCCCCCCCCAAGCGCCTGATCCTCGGCGGTGCAAGCGACGGCGGGGCCACGGATGACCGTGGCCCCGCCGTCGCGCGGTGAGTTACTGGCCTGCCGGCTTGAGGCAGAGCACCCGGTTGGTCCCGCCGCCCTGGAGCTCCACGTGCGGCTGGGTCGGGTCGGCGCACTTGTCCTTCGCGTCCACCTTGGAGACCACGGTGAAGGCGCCCGCCTCGCCGCACTGCGCCGCCGCCGCGCTCTCGCCCGACTTCTTCACGCAGCTGCCGACCGCCGGGTCGAACGCCGGGGCCGGGTCGTCGCCGCCGACCTTGCCGAGCAGCATGAGCAGGCCCAGGGGTACCGCCAGGATGAGCACCGCCGCGACCAGCACCGCCGCGAGCACCCGGCCGTTGCGGACCTTGGGCGTGGGGGCGGGCTCGGCCTTCGGCTCCGCGATCGGCTTGAACGAGTCGAAGCGGTTCTGCTCCTGCTCCGGGCCGCCCTGGTCCCAGGGGCCGGGCTGCTGCGGGGGCGGCGGGAACGCCGCCGGGAACGCGCCGCCCGACGTGGGCGCGGCGGTCGGGGCGGGCCCGTAGCCGGGTGCCGCGCCGCCGGACGGCGTACCGAACGGGTCGGCGGGCCGGTCCGCGCTGTCGTGCGGCCGGACCCCGTTCACCGGCCGGTCACTGGCCGGCGGGTCGACGAAGGACGGCACGCCCGGCGGGAAGGCCGGGGGCGCGGCCGGCGAGGCGGGTGCCATGGGTGCGACCGCGCCGAAGACGGCGGTCCCGCTCGGCGCCCGGTCGCGGTCGTCGAAGCGAGCCTCCGGACCCTGGTCGAACCGGCTGTCGGGGCTCCGGTCGAACTGCTCGTCCGGTCCCTGGTCGAAGCGGTTGTCCTGGCCCTGGCCGAACCGGTTGTCCTGGCCCTGGCCGAAGCGCGGCTCGTCGACGCGGGGATCCGGCCCCTGGCCGAAGCGCGGGTCCTGGTCGAACTGGGGGTCGGGCCCCTGCCCGAAGCGCGGCTCCGGTCCCTGGTTGAAGCTGGGCGCCGGCGGGTGGTCGGGCCGGTGCCCGCCCGGGGCGTCCTGCTCCGGCTCGTCCGCAGGCTCGGGGCGGGCCGGCCTGCCGTACACCCGGGGTTGCGGCGCCGGCGTGCCGACCGGCCGCAGTGCCTGGTCGGTGGGCGGCATGACCCGACTGGCCAGCGGCACCGAGGCGCTCGCCGACACGCTGCCGGCCGCCGGATCGGCAGCCTCCGGCGACGGTACGGAAGCCCGCCCGCCCGCCTCCGGCGAGGTACGGGGTGCGGGGACCACCGGACCGGCGGGCGACTGCGGCTCGTCGTGCCGGGAGCCGGCCTGGGCCCAGCCCGGCTGCTCGTGCTCGTACGCCTGCGGGGTGCCGTCGCGGCCCGGCTGCTCGGGGGCGAACTGGGCCGGCGGGGCGTAGTCGGCGGGCGGCGCGGCGGCCAGGCTCGCGCCGGGCACCCGCTGCTCCTGCGGCGGCAGTGGTACGGCGTTGGCCGGCGAGATGCCGGGCCCCGGTGCGGGCTGGTAGATCGGCGGCTCCTCGGCCCGCTCCGGCTCCCAGCCGTTGCCGGCCTGGGCCGGTGCGGGCTCGCCCGTCTCCGCGCGACCCCACGCCTCGTCCGCAGACCAGGGCTCGACGTCCGGTACGGCCGGGCGCTCGCCGCTGGCACCCCGCTGCGGCAGGCTCTCGGGGGCGGAACCCCACGGCTGCTGCCCGCCGTCGCCGGGCATCGGGACGGATGCGCGGCCGGGCGGGGTGGCGGCGGGCTGTGCGGCACCCCAGCCGTTGGCGTCCCGGTCGTCGGGCTGCGGCGGGGGGACGGAGGCGGCACCCCGTGCGGAGCGCTCGTCCCGGGCCGACCACTCGTCGCCCTGGGGCTGGTCGTCGCGGGGCGCGGTCCAGTTTCCGTCCGGACGCTGCTCCGCGCCGGCGTCCCAGCCGGGCTGCTCGTCCTGCTGCTGCTCGGCGCCGTTCCAGCCGCCGGAGCGGTTGGGGTCGTCCTGCTGCGCTGCGGGGGGCCAGCTGCCGGCCGGGTCCTGAGGGGACTCGGCGTTCCAGCCGCCGGAGCGGGCGGGGTCGTCCTGGGCGGGCCAGGGCTGGGGGGCGGGTGCGGCCTGGGGGACCCGGGCGGCGCCACGGGCGGCGGGCTCGGGCTGGGCCCAGGCGGGCGACGCCTGCTCGTCCTGCTGCTGGCCGCCGCCGTTCCAGCCGCCGGAGCGGTTGGGGTCGTCGTGCTGCTGGCCGGCTGCGTTCCAGCCGCCGGAGCGGTTCGGGTCGTCCTGCTGTGCGGCCCAGTCGGCCTGCGGGGGGCGGTCGTCCGGCGCGGCACCGTCGGCCCAGGCGCCGGGACGTGCCTGCTCGCCCTGCTGCTGCTCGGCTGCGTTCCAGCCGCCGGAGCGGGCCGGGTCGTCCTGGGCGGGCCAGGGCTGGGGGGCGGGTGCGGCCTGGGGGACCCGGGCGGCGCCACGGGCGGCGGGCTCGGGCTGGGCCCAGGCGGGGGACGCCTGCTCGGCCGGCGCCCACGCGGGCTGCTCCGGGCCGGCGTGCGGCGGCTGCTGCGGAGGAGGAGCGGCGGCGGCCCACGCCGGGCCGGACTGCTCCTGCGCGCCGGGCCACGCCGGCTGCGGCGATCCGCTGGGCGGCCCCCACTGGCCGGGCTGGGCCGGGTCGGTCTGCTGCGGCGCCTGGGCGGCCCACGCGGGGGCCTGCTGCTGCTCACCCTGCGCGCCCCAGGCCGGCGGGTTCGGTCGGCCCGACGGGGGCGGGGGCGCCCAGCCCAGGTCGGGGGCGCCGGCGCCGTAGCCGTTGTCCTGCTGTGCCGGGCGGTCGCCGTACGGCGCCGGTCCGCCGGCGCCCGGCGACACCTCGTCCGGCTGCTGGCCGGGGTGGTGCGTGCCCTCGGACGTCATGCGTGCGCCTCCTCCATCACCTGTCGGCCGCCGCTGCCGATCGGTCTTCTCGGCAGGGTGGCCGGCGTCGCCGGTGTACCGGCCGTGCCGGCTCCCCGCACCGTATCGGGTGACCACCCGAGGGCGTCCGGGGAGCACGGCCGTCACTCCCCGTGGCCGGACGGTGTCGAGCGGCTTCTATCGACTCGACTGTTCCGGGTCGGCGGGCGACGACCGAAGCCCACCGTACCGGGCGCTGGGGCGAGGTGGAATCCCGGTGCCAACCGCTGCGAAACGCCGACGACCCGCCCGGCGGGACCGGGCGGGTCGTCGATCTGGAGGAGGTGAGGAAGGTTCCGGGCGTCAGCTCATGTGACGCTGGGCGATGGCGAGGATCTCTTCGCGGACCGCGGGCGAGTTCGCGGAGCGCAGCGCGTGCTCGATGGCACGGGCGCGGCGGTTGGCGTCGCGGCGGTTACGGATTCGCTCGATCATGCTCACGGGTCTCTCCTCCTGGCTATTCGGTTGTCAGCCCCTTGATGACTCCATTGAACCCCAAGACGGCGCCAACTTCCAACGATTATTAGGTGAGCTGGGACACGAGCCGAACAATCGAAGGTGTGAAGGGCTTGTGACCGACGCATTCCTCTGTCTCTGGAGTCGGTCCGATGCCGGGCGTGAGCACGCCCCCAAACGGACACGGCCGGTGTGCCGGGCGTCAACCCGTCGCACACCGGCCGTTCGGCTGGCTTCAGGACCGTCAGGTCCAGGCGAGCAGCGCCGCCTCCGGATCGGCCAGGAACTCCCCGATGTCGCGCAGGAACTTCGAGCCCAGCTCACCGTCGATGATGCGGTGGTCGAAGGACAGGCCCAGCGTGGTGACCTGACGCGGCTTCACCTTGCCCTTGTGCACCCAGGGCATCTCGCGGACCGCGCCGAAGGCCAGGATCGCCGACTCGCCCGGAGGCAGGATCGGCGTACCGGTGTCCACCCCGAACACGCCGACGTTGGTGATCGTCAGCGTGCCGCCGGACATGTCGGCCGGCGAGGTCTTTCCGGTCTTGGCCGTCTGCACCAGGTCGGTCATCGCGTCCGCCAGCTCACGCAGCGAGAGCCGGCCGGCGTCCTTGATGTTCGGCACGATCAGCCCGCGCTCGGTGGCCGCCGCGATGCCCAGGTTGACGTAGTCCTTGACGACGATCTCGTCGCCGGCCCAGGTCGAGTTGACCATCGGGTGACGCTTGACCGCCAGCAGCACCGCCTTGGCCACCAGCAGCAGCGGCGAGACCCGTACGTCGCGCCACTCCCGCCGGTTGCGGAGCCGGTCCAGGGCCTTCATCGCCCGGGTCACGTCGACGGTGAGGAACTCCGTGACGTGCGGAGCGGTGAACGCCGAGCGGGACATGTTCTCGGCGGTGAGCTTGCGTACCCCCTTGACGGGGATGCGCTGCTCGCGGTCCGCGCCGAAGCTCGCAGCCGCCGTGGCCGGCGCCGACACCGCGAGCGGCTCGGCCACCGTCGTGGCCCCGCTCGCCGCCCGCTGTACGTCCTCCCGGGTGATCGAGCCCAGCGGCCCCGACCCGGTCAGCGTGGACAGGTCGACGCCGAGATCCTTGGCGAGCTTGCGTACCGGCGGCTTGGCCAGCACGGGCCCACCGGCCGGTCCGTGACCGTTCGACGGCGCGGCGACCACCGGGGCCGGCTGCGTCGGTGCGACCGGCGTCGTAGCCTGGGCCGGCACCGGTGCGTCGCCCCTGCGCGGGCGGCGCTTGGCCGCCGCGGTGCGCGGGCCGTAGCCCACCAGCACGGCGGTACGGCCGCCCGGGGCGGGACCGCCGATCAGGCCCGGCTCGACCGCGCCCTCGGCCGGCGCCACCTCGACCGCGGCCAGCGACGCCGCCGACGGGGTGGGCAGGGCGGAGGCCGGCGCACCGGTCGTCGACTGCTCGATCGGCCCGGCGCCCGGGTCGGTGTCGATCGCGATGATCGGCGTACCGACCTCGACCGTGCTCCCCTCCGGGTGGAAGATCGCCTGCACCTGGCCGGCCCACTTCGCCGGGATCTCGACGGCCGCCTTGGCCGTCTCCACCTCGACGATCGGCTGGTTCAGCTCGATCACGTCGCCGACCTTGACGAGCCACGCGAGGATCTCACCCTCGGTCAGGCCCTCGCCCAGGTCGGGCAGGTTGAACTCCTTGATCCGTGACATGCCGCTCACCAACCGAAGGTGCGGTCGACGGCGTCGAGCACCCGGTCGAGGTCGGGCAGGTACTCCTCCTCCACCCGGGAAGCCGGGTAGGGGGTGTCGAAGCCGGTCACCCGCAGCACCGGGGACTCCAGGGAGTAGAAGCACTCCTCGGTGATCCGGGCGGCGATCTCCGAGCCCAGGCCCAGGTTGCCCGGGGCCTCGTGCACGACCACGCAGCGGCCGGTGCGCTTCACCGACTCGTACGCGGCGGCCAGGTCCAGCGGGGAGATCGAGCGCAGGTCGATGACCTCCAGCTCCCGGCCGTCCTCGGCGGCGGCGGTCGCCGCGTCCAGGCAGGTCCGCACCATCGGCCCGTACGCCAGCACCGTGGCGTCCGTGCCGGTCCGCACGACCCGGGACGAGTGCAGCGGGTACGCCCCCGACAGCGGGGCGTCCAGCTCGACCGGGCCCTTCTCCCAGTAGCGCCGCTTCGGCTCCAGGAAGACGACAGGGTCGTCCGACGCGATGGCCTGCTGGATCATCGTGTACGCGTCCTGCGGGTTGGCGCAGGACACCACCTTCAGGCCGGCGGTGTGGGCGAAGTACGCCTCCGGCGACTCCGAGTGGTGCTCGACCGCGCCGATGCCGCCGCCGAACGGGATCCGGATGACCATCGGGATCCGCACCTTGCCCTGCGAGCGGTAGTGCATCTTCGCCACCTGCGACACGATCTGGTCGTACGCGGGGTAGACGAAGCCGTCGAACTGGATCTCGCAGACCGGCCGGAAGCCGCGGATGGCCAGGCCGACCGCGGTGCCGATGATGCCGGACTCGGCGAGCGGCGTGTCGATCACGCGCTGGTCGCCGAAGTCCTTCTGGAGGCCGTCGGTGATCCGGAAGACGCCGCCGAGCTTGCCGACGTCCTCGCCCATGATGACGACCTTCGGGTCGTTCTCCAGGGCCCTGCGCAGACCGGTGTTGAGGGCCTTGCCGAGGGTGAGCGTCTCCGTGGCCATCAGTGGGCGCTCCCCTCGAACGACTCCATGTACTTCGTGAACTGCGCCCGCTGCTCGTCGAGCTCGGGGGACCCGTTGGGGTAGACGTGGTCGAACATCGTCACCGGATCGGGGTTGGGCATGGCGAGCACCCGCTCGCGCAGGTGCACCGACTCGGTGCGGGCCTGCTCGTCGACGGCGGCGAAGAAGTCCGCGTCGGCGATCTGCTGCTTCTCCAGGAACGCCTTCATCCGGGCGATCGGGTCCTTCGCCTGCCAGGCCTCGACCTCGCTGGCGATCCGGTAGCGGGTCGGGTCGTCGGAGGTGGTGTGCGCGCCCATCCGGTAGGTGTAGGCCTCGATCAGGCTGGGGCCCTGGCCGAGCCGGGCGTTGTCCAGCGCGTGCCGGGTCACCGCGTACGACGCGAGGACGTCGTTGCCGTCCACCCGCACACCGGGGAAGCCGAAGCCGCCCGCCCGCTGGTAGAGCGGCACGCGGGTCTGCCGCTCCAGCGGCTCGGAGATGGCGTACTGGTTGTTCTGGCAGAAGAACACCAGCGGGGCGTTGAAGACGCTGGCCCAGACGAACGCCTCGTTGACGTCGCCCTGGCTGGTGGCGCCGTCGCCGAAGTAGGCGATCACCGCCTCGCCGTCCTCGGTGCCGGTCTTGCCGTCCATGTGGACGCCCATGGCGTACCCGGTCGCGTGCAGGGTCTGCGCCCCGATCACGATCGTGTACATGTTGAACTTGAACTCGTTCGGGTCCCAGCCGCCCTGGTCGACGCCCCGGAACAGGCCGAGCGGCATGATCGGGTCGATGCCCCGGCAGTAGAGGACGCCGTGCTCCCGGTAGGTCGGGAAGGCCATGTCCTGCGTACGCAGCGCGCGTCCCGAGCCCACCTGCGCGGCCTCCTGGCCGAGCAGGCTGGCCCACAGGCCCAGCTCGCCCTGGCGCTGCAACGCGGTGGCCTCGGCGTCGAGCTTGCGGACCAGCACGAGGTCGCGGTAGAGCCCGCGGTACTCCTCGTCGGTGAAGTCGACGCGGTACTCGGTCCCGTCCGGGCCGGTCGCGCTCTCGATCCGCTCACCCTCCGGGGTGAGCAGCTGCACCAGCTGCGGGTCGCCGGTCGCACCCTTCCTGGACCGGGGTGCGGCCCGTCGGCCGCGACTGGAGACCCCGGGGTCGCCCTTTGCCATCCGTCTCTCCCTGTCTGTCTGCGTCGGCACCGGGGGGTCACCCGGCCGCGCAACTCGTGCGCCTGCCCGGCTGGTGCCGGACGGGTTCCTGGCGGCCGCGCCTAGCCCCGGTAGGGGTTGCCGCGCGGCGTGAGCCGGATTCTGGCCGAACCCGGTTCGGGAGCGCCGGCGCCCAGCCGCGCCTGCCGCGAGGGTGCGCGGAGGTCGTGGCTGCGTTGCCGTCGTGGTCCATATTCGCATCACACGTGAGCGTGCCCACAGTGCGCCTTCCCCAGGCAGGGGCGGCGGCCCGCTTCGTCGCACGAAGTGCCCGGTGTCCGTTGCATCGACGCCCGGCCGATCCGGCGGTGGTTCGTCACCGTTCGGCCATATACGCGTGTCGACACGCTGTGCAGGGTTGGCTTACCCAGCGTCACTGGTCCAGGCTGTTTGGCACGGGATCGTTCGCGTCGGGCGGTTTGCCGCTCCCGCGCGTCGGGGCGGCGCCCCGGACGGTCCTGTACGACCCGTCCGCCGCCGGAGCGACGAGGAGGAGTGCGTGGTGTCCGAGCCAGGTCGAGATCCCGCCACTCCCTTCCTCGGCCGGCACCGTGCCGCCGGCGGCTACCGCCGCCTGGTCGGCGCGCACCGGGCGCCCGGTCAGGGCGGACCGTCCCGGGGCTACCTGTTCACGGTGGCGCTGCTCGCCGGCACGGCGTCGATGCCGATCCTCGCGGCGATCAGCACCGGCTCCGCCACCGTCGGCAGCACCGCCCTGCCGGACACCAGCACCCCGTTCCTGCCGACCCCCTCGATCGGCCCGGTGGTCATCCCGGTGCCGGCGACGGGTCAGCCGCCGGTCGTCCCGGCGACCCCGTCCCCCGCCGTGCCCGCCCCGGGCGACTGGCGGACCGTCGTGCCCTTCCCGCGTACGCCGATCGTCGCCGCGCCGGCCCCGCCCCCGGCGCACGCCCCGGCGGCGCGCCCGAAGCCCCCGCCGCCGCCCCGGCCCGGCGGCCGGCCGGTCCCGCGGCCCCCGGCGAGCCCGTCCCCGAAGCCCTCCCCGCCGCCGTCGCCGAGCCCGTCGCCGAGCCCGAGTCCGGCGCCCACGCCGACCGCCGAGCCGACCTCGGTGGAGCCGACGAGCAGCCTCTCGCTACCGCCGCCCGGGCCAACGGCGACGCCCGCGCCCCCGTCACCGGACGGCCCGACCGCCAGCGCGACCGTCGACCCCGGCCCGACCGCCGCTCCCGGCTCCACCGCCGGCCCGACCGCCGGCCCGACCGCCGGCCCGACCGCCGGCCCGACCGCCGGCCCGACCGCCGGCCCGACCGCCGCCGGCCCGCCGGTCGGCTCCGGATCGAGGGTCGCTCCCGGCCGGCGCGTCGACCTCGGCCCGACCGTCGACCTCGGCCCGACCGGCGGGGTCGGCTCGACCGGCGGGGTCGGCTCGACCGGCGGTGCCAGCCGCGTTGTCGATCCGGCCTGACCGGCGGTACCGGCCGGGACCGGGCACCGGGCCGGTTCGTCGCGGGTACGGTGACGTCGACGGCACGTGATCCACGACGGGGCCCGGTCCCGCCGGCGCGCCGGAAGCGGACGGGGACGGTCCCGGGCGGCGGCCCGGGGCGGAGCAGAGGCGGGACGCTGAGCGGATCGGGCGGTTCGGACGCGGGGCCTCAGACCCGGCAGACCGCCGTGCCCCGGCCCGGCCCGACCCTCCGGCTCGCCCGGTTCGTCACCGAGTTGACCGCGCCCGCCGTGCTGGTCTCGGCGCTGACGCTGGCGGTCGGCTGGCACAGCACCCGGGGCACCCACGGCCTCGCGTGGGGGCTGCTGGCCACGCTCTTCGTCAGCGGGATCCCGTTCGCGTACATCCTCGGCGGTGTGCGACGGGGCCGGTTGACCGACCACCACGTCGGGATCCGCGAGCAGCGCCGGGTCCCGCTGCTGTTCGGGCTCTGCTCGGTCGCCGCCGGGCTGGCCCTGCTCGCGGTGCTCGGCGCTCCGCGCCCGGTGCTGGCCCTGGCGGCGGCCGGGCTCGTCGGCCTGGTGGTCGCCGTGACGGTGAGCCACTGGTGGAAGATGTCGATCCACTCGGCGGTGGCCGCCGGCACGGTGGTCGTGCTGGTGCTCACGTTCGGGGCCGGGTTGCTGGCGACGGCGCCGCTGCTCGCACTGGTCGGCTGGTCCAGGGTCCGCCTACGCGACCACACCGTGCCCCAGGTGGTCGCGGGGCTCGCCCTGGGCGCCCTGGTGGCCGCCCTGGTCTTCGCCCCCCTGCGCTGACTCCCGCGGAACCGGCCGTCGCCGCTCCGGCGCGGAACCGGCCCTAGCTAGTCGCGGCGTTTCTGCTCGGCGTAGGCGGCGTTCAGGCGGTCGAGGGGGCCCGGGCCATCGTGGGGCTTCGGCGGGGCGTCGAGGTGGCGTACCCGGAGCTCGTCCATGAGCTCCTCGATGAACGCCGGACCCGCGTCGCGCATCATCCGCTGTCGGATCTGGAGCTTCTCGGTGCCCGGGCGCCAGTCGAGGCCCCAGTTGCCGAGCGCGTAGAGGACCGGAACCGTCCGGATGCCGGCTTCGGTGAGGCTGTAGCGGGCGCGCTGCCCTCGCATCGCGGTGCCGCGGGTGAGGATCCCCGCCTCGACGAGCCGCACGAGGCGGTCGGCGAGGATGTTCGAGGCGATGCCCTCGATCGACCCGGTGAGCAGCGCCCGGAAGTGGCGGCGGTCGCCGAAGATGACGTCGCGGAGCACGAGCAGCGCCCATCGGTCTCCGAGCACCTCGACGGCCGCGTTGATCGGACACCCGGACCGTGGTTCCACGACTCCTCCTTGACAGGTACTTGGCCCCCAATATAGTGGTTGCAAATCGCAACCACTGGCGGAGGAGGGATGATGGGCCGCTTCCTGTACTGGATGAATGTGTCCCTCGACCTGCGGATCGAGCAGGTTCCCGGGGACGACGGCGCCGGCGAGTGGCTGCGCATCGACGAGGAACTGCACCGGGAGTTCAACGCGCGGGCGCGAACGCTCGCGGGCATGGTCCAGGGCCGGGTCATCCACGAGACGATGGAGGAGTTCTGGCCGCGGGCGCGCGAGGACGCGTCGCTGCCGGACTTCATGCGTGAGTACGGCGAGATCTGGACCTCCGCGCCCAAGGTGCTCGTCTCCCGCACCCGCCACAGCGCCGATCACGGCACCCGGATCATCGGCGGGGACGACGCGATCGAGCAACTGGCTGCCCTCAAGGCTGAGACCGACGGCACCCTCGGTGTGGGCGGCGCGGCGCTCGCCACGCAGCTTCTCCGGGCGGGGCTTCTCGACGAACTGCTGCTCTTCACCCACCCGGCGATCCTCGGCTTCGGCCGGCCGCTGTTCGATGACTGGGACATGCCGATCGAGCTCGACCTGATCGAGCAGCGATCGTTCAAGCAGGGCGTCACGATGCACCACTACGCCATCCGGGAGACGAACTCGTGCTGAGGCAGGTCGCGGACGGCGTACTGGTTCACGAGAGCGAATTCCTCCAGAGCAACACCATCGTCGTGCAGGGCCGCGCCGGCGTGCTGCTCATCGACCCGGGGTTGCAGGACCACGAACTGGCCTGCCTCGCGAACGACCTGTCCGCATCGGGCCGGACCGTCGTGGCGGGCTTCTCGACGCATCCGGACTGGGATCACCTGCTCTGGCACGCACAGCTCGGCGAAGCGCCCCGTTACGGCACGGCCCGCTGCGCGGCCGCCGCCCAGGAACAGCTGTCCGACCCGGAGGCGAAGGCCCACATCACCGAACACCTGGCCGAGACGGAAATCGCCGGGCAGGTGTCGCTGGACCTGTATGGCCTCATCACCGCCCTGCCCGCCGGGACGGCGCGGATTCCCTGGGACGGTCCGGGAGTCCGGATCGTCGAGCATCGAGCGCACGCGCCCGGCCACGCGGCGCTGCTCGTCGAGGAGCGCGGGGTTCTCGTCGCCGGCGACATGCTCTCCGACGTCCTGATCCCGATGCTCGACCTGGACGGCGCCGCCGACCCGATCGAGGACTACCTCGCGGCGTTGCGGCTGTTGGAGGGCGTGGCGGCCGACGTCGACGTCGTCGTCCCAGGTCACGGGTCGGTCGGCGGAGCCGGTCAGGTGCACGAGCGGATCGAGCGGGACCGGGCGTACGTGCTCGCCTTGCGTGCCGGCCGCGAGCCCGATGACCCACGGATCGGCCCCTCGGCCAAGCCCGGCTGGGAGTGGGTGAGCGATGTGCACCACGGGCAGGCCCAACGCCTGGCCGCTGGTGACTAGGACGCGTTCCCTGACCTGGGCCCCGCGCGTCGCCGCTTCCGCGGGTCCGGCCGTGATCATGAGATTGGCGGCAGCCAGGAAGATCGACATCGCCAACCTCATGATCAACGCGGCGGGCCGCCTGAACCACCGACGACACGAGACGCGCCGGGATGGCGTCAGGCGGGGTCGTCGGTCAGCCGGTGGCGGTTGGCCTCGATCCAGGCGTTCAGGGCGGCCGGGTCGTCCGGGTCGACGCCGTCGGCCATGAGCTGCGCCACGGCGGCCGTGGCGGGGCTGCGGCGTTCGCCCGTGCTGTAGAGGCGCGCGAACTCCGGCACCATCTCCTCGATGGCCGTGTCGGTCTGGGCCGCCGCCTGCGCGGGCAGCCCGCGCTTACGGGCCGCGTACCCGGCCCAGGCGCGTAGCACCCGGGGCAGCAGCGCGGCGTCGTCCATGTCCAGCACGGCCCGCCGGTGCACCCAGTCGAGCAGGAACAGCCCGGCCACGGTGGGGCTCCACCGCATCGGGTCGGCGTCCGGGAAGCTGGCCGCGTGGTCCAGCAGCAGGCTGAGGCAGAAGTGCAGCGAGGCCAGCTCCGCCCCGTCGATGGCGTCCAGGCCGAAGCGGGCCGCCTCGGGCGAGGCGAGGAAGCGACGGACCAGGTCCGTACGCTCGGCGGCGGAGAGCGGCTCGGCGGGCGCGGGGGCCGCCCCGGCCGCCCGGGGCAGCAGTGCCAGCCGGGCGCCGAGCAGGGCGCGGTCGGTGGCGAGCGAGCCCTCCCCGGGCAGCTCGGTCAGTCCGTCGGTGATCGCCAGGTGGCGGGTCACCTCGGCGCGCATCCTGGCCGGCTCCTCGTCGCGGAACCAGGTCAGCTCGTCCCCCGAGCACATCTGCCGGACCTGGTCGAGGATCCGGTCGGGCGGCCCGCCGACGAAGACGTCCTTGGTGATGCCGATGTTGTGGTCGAGCAGCGTCACCACGGCGTGCGCCGAGCCGCCGGCCGGGTCGTCGTAGGCGAAGGTCGCCAGGTAGGAGCTCTGGTCGCCGTACACGTCGCCGTAGGACCAGCAGCCGGTCAGGTGCACGCGGCCGAGCTGGGCGACCCAGGCGGGGGTGGCGGCGCCCGGCCGGACCCGGCCGGCGCCCTCGGCGTCGGGCACCAGCGCGGCGAAGACGGAGCGGATGGTGGTCGCCGCGGCCGACCGGCGGCGGGAGGTGGCGGCCAGGAAGCCGGCCACGAAGTCCCGGACGGCGGCGTCACGCTCGGTCTCGGCGACCGAGTAGACGCTGCCGAGCAGGGCTGCGCCGAGCATCTCCGCGTCGAGGGCGTTGTCCAGCTTGGCCACGTCGCGGGCGGCGTGCAGCACCGCGTCGTACGGGGTCTGAGGCGTTCCCATCCACCGACCCTACGCCGCCGCCCGCCCCGGGAGGGTACGAGCGACCCGAGCGTCCGGCCCGCGTCGCGGCGGCACGCCGCCGACCTGCGGTTGCCGACGGAACCGGATTTCCGGCTCAGCGCCCGGCGGCCTCCTCCAGCGCCGTACGGGCCTCGGCGTAGGAGGCGAGCACTCCCCGCACCGGGGTCAGCACGTGTTCCTCGCCGACCGTCGCCACCGCGGCCGTGAGCCGCCGCTCGGCCCGGCGCCGGGCCCGGCGGGCCGCCCAGCGGACGATCGGCCTGGTCAGGGCGGCCACCAGCAGCCCGGCGAGCAGGCCGCCCAGGAGCAGCAGGGTGGGCAGCGGCACCTCGCCGACCATCGGGTGTTCCAGCGCCGGCAGGCCCAGCGCGCGCAGCGCGTAGCCGAGCGCCAGCCAGCCCAGCCCGGCGAGCGCGGCCAGGGTCACCAGCCACTGGAGGCCGCCGACGAACCGCCACCAGAGCGGTCGCCGGTCCATGCCGAGGTCCGTGCCGGCCACCGCGCGGTCCAGCGCGTCCGGCAGGTCGCCGAGGCGGGACCGGGCGGCGGCGGTGACCGCCGTCGGCCAGGAGGCGGGCAAGTCGGCCCCGGCCCGGTCGGCCACCGACCGGATCGCCAGCCCGAGCGCCGAGCGCTGGGCGGCGGTCGGGTCGGGCACCGAGGTCGCGGCGACGAGGCTCTCCGCCGGTGCGTCGCGGTCGGCGGCGGGGCCCGGCAGGTGCAGCCGGCGCAGCGGGTCGGGCCGCAGCCGCCGCCAGCCCCGGACCAGGGGCCAGCCGGTGGTGGCGGCGCCCCGGTGCCGGTACGCCTGCTCGACCGCCTCGGCGACCGCCGGCACCCCGGCCGCGCCGGCCAGCGCCCGGTGCAGCGCGGTGACGGCGGCGTCGTCCGGCCCGCCGGCCGGCGAGGCGTCCCCTACCAACTCGTCGAGCCCGGCCACCACCGCGTCCACGTCGCCCTGGAGCCGCCGCAGCGCGGCCTGCCGCTCGGCGACCGTGCGTTCCAGCGCCTCCCGCAGCCCGGCCATGCCCGCCGGGTCGACGGCGGTCGTCGCCAGCAGCGGTACGCCGTCCAGGCCGTCGGAGTCGAGCAGCCGGCGCAGGTCGGCCAGCACCCGGGGCAGCTCGGCCGGGGGCAGCCGGTCGGCCTGGTTGAGCACGACCAGGGTGACGTCCCGGTGCCGGTGGAACTCGCGCAGGTAGCTGGTGTGGATGAGGCGGTCTGCGTACTTCTGCGGGTCGACCACCCAGACCACGAGGTCGACCAGGCCGAGCAGCCGGTCCACCTCCAGCCGGTGGGACCGCTGCACCGAGTCGAAGTCGGGCAGGTCGAGCAGGATCAGCCCGTGCAGGGCGGACTCGTCGTCGCCGTCGAGCACGCTCTCCCGGACGAAACGGTGCCGGGGCAGCACGCCGACCCAGTCGAGCAGGCGGTTGCCGCCGTCGAGCGGCCCCCAGACGCAGGCGTGGGCGACGCCGGTGGTGGGGCGGCGCACCCCGACCGTCGAGAGTTCCATCCGGGCGAGCGCGTTGAACAGGCTGGACTTGCCGCTGCCGGTCGCGCCGGCCAGGGCCACCACGGTGTGGTCGCGGGAGAGCGCCAGCCGGGTGCCTGCCCGCTCGACCAGGGTGTGCGCCGGCACGAGCTGGGCGTCCGGCAGGTGGCCGTCGACGACCGTGAGGAACCGGCGTACGGCGTCGAGGCGGGCGACGAGCGCGTCGGCGTCCACCCGCTGGTCTCCGCGGAACGCCTCGCGCATCCGCCCGACGATGTTGGTCATGACCCTCCACCCCCGGTGCCGGGCAGGCCCGCGGCGGCCGCGCCGGCGAGGCCGCTGCGGTTGCGCGCGATCTCCACCCGGTCGGCGGCACCGCGCAGGGCCTCCGCCGTGTCCGCGGCGGGCCGGGCCTGCGCCGTGCGGTCCAGGTAGCGGGCGGCCTCGTCGTCGAGCAGGGCCCGCACCCGGTCCAGCAGGTCGGCCCGGGCCTTGGCGGCCAGCGTACGCACGGCCTGGTCGCCGAAGATCGCCTGGAGCACGGTCTGCGCGGCGACGGTCGTGCCGGCCCCGGTGGCCACCTCCAGGCCGGTGGGGATGAACGCCGTCGAGGCGAACACCGCGATCATCACGGCGAGCCCGGTGGCGTTGACCGCGTACGCGGCCGTGCGGGCCACGAAGCGGCGGTCGCCGCCCTCGGCGCGGACCAGCTCCAGCACACCCCGCTGCCACTCCCGGACCAGCCGCTCGGCCCGTTCCGGCAGGTCGGCGGAGGGGTGGGCCAGCTCCGGCCCGAGCAGCGCCGCCCCGGCGGGATGCGCCTTCCACCCGGTGTACGCGTTCTCGGCCGCCTCGGCGGCGACGCCCCGCAGCAGGGTCACCAGCTGCGACTCGATCGCGTCCCGCAGCTCGGACGCGGGCGCGGGCCGGCCGGTGACCGCCGCCACCACCCGGTCGCGCAGCCGCCCGATGCGGGCCTCCAGGGTGCGGAAGAACTCGCCGGTGCCGACGAACTCCTGCCAGCGGGCGAGCACCTCGCCGCGGAGCAGCCGACCGTCCTTCAGCCCCTGCTCGACGGTCCGGTGCGCCCCCCGGTACGCGGCCAGCACCCGCTCGTCGAGTGCGTCGGCGGCGGTGACCTGCTCCTCGGCGGCGTCGGCGAGCCCTTCGACCGCGGGGTGCAGCGCGCCGAGCGCGCCGTCCAGGGTCTGCCGGACCACGGCGGCGCGGGCGTCGGCGTCGGCGGCCAGCCGGGCGAACCAGGCGGCGAGCGGCGCGGTGACCCGGTCGGGCAGCAGGCCCTGCCCGTCGACCCAGGTCTCCGGCAGCACGAAGAGCGGGGCCGCCCCCAGTTCCTGCGCGGCGAGCATCTCCGACAGGTGGGCGGCGATCTCGTCGGCCGCCTCCGGGGGCACCCGGTCCAGCACCATGGCGATGACCGCGCCCCGGGCGCGGGCGCTGCGCAGCAGCTCCCAGGGCACGGCGTCGGCGTAGCGGGCGGCGGTGGTGACGAAGAGCCAGAGGTCGGCGGCGGCCAGGAGCTGACCGGCCAGGGCCCGGTTGGCGTCGACCACCGAGTCGATGTCGGGGGCGTCGAGGAAGGCCAGCCCGGCGGGCAGGGCCGGGGCGGTGACCAGTTGCAGGGTGCGCGGGTCCTCGCTGGGCTCGGTGGTGCGGGTCAGGCCCGGCAGCAGCTCGCCCTTGCGGAACCAGCCCGAGTCGGCGGGGTTGCAGACCAGCACCGGGGAACGGGTGGTCGGTCGCAGCACCCCGGCGGCGCTCACCCGCGCCTGCACCAGGCTGTTGACCAGGGTGGACTTGCCGGCGCCGGTGGACCCGCCGACCACCACGAGCAGCGGCGCGTCGAGCCGGCGCAGCCGGGGCAGCAGGTAGTCGTCGAGCTGGTCGGTGAGGCTTCCGCCGGCGCGCCGGGCGGGCTCGGCGGAGGGCAGCGCGAGGGGGAACCGGGCCGCCCCGATCGCGGCGCGCAGGCCGGCCAGCGCGGCGGGCAGGCTGTCGTCCCCGGTGGTGGCGGGCCGGTCCTCCCCGGCGTCCGTGGGGCCGGTGCGGGCTGCGACGGTGGGCGTGCCGGCCGGGGTGGCGGGATCGCCGTGCGTCGTCACCGCTAAAGCGTGCCCGACCGACGCAAGGGAAGACAACCGATCGGTAAGAACCTGGGGTTGCGTCGGGTCGGCTCAACCTCGACTTGACGATTTCGCGGGGCGTGGCACTATTGAGTCAAGTTCACTCAACTTGTGGTGGGGTCGCTGCGGGCGACGCCCGCCGGGCAGCTCGACGGGCGTCGCCCGTCACCTGCCCACAACGTGATGAAGCGAGGAAGCGAAGATGGCACGTGCGGTCGGTATCGACCTCGGCACGACGAACTCCTGCGTCAGCGTCCTGGAGGGCGGTGAGCCCACCGTCATCGCCAACGCTGAAGGCTCGCGGACGACCCCGTCGATCGTCGCGTTCGCCCGCAACGGCGAGGTGCTCGTCGGTGAGGTCGCCAAGCGCCAGGCGGTGACCAACCCGGACCGGACGATCCGCTCGGTCAAGCGGGAGATCGGCACCAACTGGTCCGTCGACATCGACGGCAAGAAGTACACCCCGCAGGAGATCTCGGCCCGCACGCTGATGAAGCTCAAGCGGGACGCCGAGGCGTACCTGGGCGAGCAGATCACCGACGCGGTGATCACCGTCCCGGCCTACTTCAACGACGGCCAGCGCCAGGCCACCAAGGAGGCCGGCGAGATCGCCGGCTTCAACGTGCTGCGGATCGTGAACGAGCCGACCGCGGCGGCCCTGGCGTACGGGCTGGACAAGGGCTCCAAGGAGCAGACCGTCCTGGTCTTCGACCTCGGCGGCGGCACCTTCGACGTGTCGCTGCTGGAGCTGGCCGAGGGCGTCGTCGAGGTCAAGTCGACCAGCGGTGACAACAACCTCGGTGGCGACGACTGGGACCAGCGGATCATCGACCACCTGGTGAAGACCTTCCGCGGCGAGCACGGCATCGACCTGGGCCAGGACAAGATGGCCCTCCAGCGGCTCCGCGAGGCGGCCGAGAAGGCCAAGATCGAGCTGTCCGCCGCCACCACCACCAACATCAACCTGCCGTACATCACCGCCGGCGCGGCGGGCCCGCTGCACCTCGACGTGACGCTCAGCCGGGCCGAGTTCCAGCGGATGACGCAGGACCTGCTGGACCGCTGCAAGGGCCCGTTCGAGCAGGCCGTCAAGGACGCCGGCATCAAGGTCTCCGACGTCGAGCACGTCATCATGGTCGGCGGCTCGACCCGGATGCCGGCCGTGACCGACCTGGTCAAGCAGCTCACCGGCAAGGAGCCCAACAAGGGCGTGAACCCGGACGAGGTCGTCGCCGTCGGCGCCGCCCTCCAGGCCGGTGTGCTCAAGGGCGAGGTCAAGGACGTCCTGCTGCTCGACGTGACCCCGCTGAGCCTGGGCATCGAGACCAAGGGCGGCATCTTCACCAAGCTGATCGAGCGCAACACCACCATCCCGACCAAGCGCTCCGAGGTCTTCACCACGGCGGACGACAACCAGCCGTCGGTGCTGATCCAGGTGTTCCAGGGCGAGCGGGAGATCGCGGCCTACAACAAGAAGCTCGGCACCTTCGAGCTGACCGGCCTCCCGCCGGCGCCGCGCGGCGTGCCGCAGATCGAGGTCACCTTCGACATCGACGCCAACGGCATCGTCAACGTCCACGCCAAGGACCTCGGCACCGGCAAGGAACAGAAGATGACGATCACCGGCGGCTCCTCGCTGCCGAAGGACGACATCGAGCGGATGCGCCGCGACGCCGAGGAGCACGCCGAGGACGACAAGCGTCGCCGCGAGGAGGCCGAGACCCGCAACCTGGCCGAGGCGCTCCAGTGGCAGACCGAGAAGTTCCTGGCCGAGAGCGGCGACAAGCTGCCGTCGGAGTCCCGTGACCAGATCAACGAGGCGCTCGGCGAGCTGCGTGGCGCGCTCGGCGGCCAGGACATCGAGAAGATCAAGTCGGCGCACGAGAAGCTGGCGCAGGTCTCCCAGCAGGCCGGCTCGCTGCTCTACAACCAGCAGGGCGAGCAGGAGGGCGAGGCCGGCCCGGGTACGGCGGGCGCCGCTGGCGCCGGGGCGACCGGTGGCCCGCAGGCCGGCGGCCCCGCCGGTGGCGCGGACGACGTGGTCGACGCGGAGATCGTGGACGAGGACAAGGACAAGAAGTGACGGTTCGTCCCCGGACACGGAACCACGGCAGAGGGATGAGGTAGCCCCATGACGGAGAAGCCACGAGCTGCCGACCCGGGTGCGACCGGGTCGGCGCCGGGTGGCTCCGCGCCCGCCGAGCAGGCCGGCGACGGGCCGCGGGTCGTCATCCGTAACAACCGCAAGATCAGCGAGACGTCCGAGCCGGCCGCCGCCGACGCCGGTTCGGACGCCCCCGCCGAGGGCCTGGTCGAGGAGTCCGAGGTCGTCGTCGACGAGATCGAGGTCGAGGCGGCCGAGGTGACCGGCCCGCCCGTGGTGGACGCCCCGGCACAGCCGGTCGACGGTGGTCCGACCGCGTTCGGCGCCGAACTCGAGGCGCTGCGCAAGGATCTCGACGAGCGGACCCGGGACCTCCAGCGGGTGACGGCGGAGTACGCCAACTACCGCAAGCGGGTGGACCGGGACAAGGGCCTGGTCACCGAGCAGGCGACCGGCGCGGTGCTCGCCGCGCTGCTGCCGATCCTCGACGACCTGGACCGGGCCCGCGAGCACGGCGACCTGGTCGGCCCGTTCGGCAGCGTGGCCGACCAGCTCGTCGCGGCGCTCGGCAAGTTCGGGCTGGCCCCGTTCGGCGAGCAGGGCGACCCGTTCGACCCGACCCGGCACGAGGCGGTCGCCCACCAGACCTCGGCCGACGTCACCGAGGCCACCTGCGTACAGGTGATGCGCCGGGGCTACCAGGTCGGTGAGCGGCTGTTGCGGCCCGCGATGGTCGCGGTCGCCGACCCGGAGTAGTGCCGTACGACGACCGGACCGTCCCGCCCGCCCGTCGAGGGCGGGCGGGACGGTCGGTCCCCAGCTAGGGAAGGGGGTGGACCGGTGAGTTCCAAGGACTGGATCGAGAAGGACTTCTACGCCGTGCTGGGCGTGGACAAGGCCGCCTCCGCCGACGACGTCAAGAAGGCGTACCGGAAGGTGGCCCGGGATTCGCACCCGGACCACAACCCCGGCGACCCGAAGGCCGAGGAGCGTTTCAAGGCCGCCTCCGAGGCGTACGCCGTGCTCGGCGACGACGCCAAGCGGCGGGAGTACGACGAGCTGCGGTCGCTGTTCGGCTCGGGCGCCTTCCGCCGTGGCGCCCGGGGCGCCGGCCAGCCCGGCGGCGTGCCGTTCGACGTCTCCGACCTGTTCGGGGGCGCCGCCGGCGGAGGCGGTGACCGCCGCTTCGGCGGGGCCGGCTTCCAGGACCTGTTCAGTTCGATCTTCTCGGGCGGCGCCGGCGGTCCCGCCGGTACGGCGGCCCGTGGCCCGGCCCGGGGGCGCGACGTCGAGGCCGAGGTGGCCCTCGACTTCGGCGACGCCGTACGCGGGGTGACGCTCCCGCTGACGCTGCGCGCGCCCGGGGTCTGCGACACCTGCCACGGCAACGGGGCGAAGCCCGGCACCTCGCCGCGCACCTGCCAGGTGTGCCACGGGGCCGGGGTGACCAACCGCAACCAGGGGTCGTTCAGCTTCTCCGAGCCGTGCCGCAACTGCCAGGGCGTGGGCACGGTCGTGGAGGAGAAGTGCCCCGAGTGCCACGGCACCGGCGGGGTGACCAAGACCCGCACGTTGAACGTCCGCTTCCCGGCCGGCGTGGCGGACGGTCAGAAGATCCGGCTGGCCGGGCGGGGCGAGCCGGGTGCGCGGGGTGGCCCGGCGGGCGACCTCTTCGTACACGTCAAGGTGCGGCCGGACGAGCTGTTCGGGCGTACCGGCGACGACCTCACGCTGACGGTGCCCGTCACCTTCGCGGAGGCCGTGCTCGGCACGGACCTGCGGGTGCCCACCCTCGACGGCACGGTGACCCTGCGGGTGCCACCGGGCACGCCGAGCGGCCGGATCCTGCGGGCCCGGGGCAAGGGGGTGGTCCGCCGGGACGGCCAGGCGGGCGACCTGCTGGTGACGCTCGACGTGGTGGTGCCCGCGAAGGTGTCCGACGAGGCGCGTGCGGCGTTGGAGAGCTTCGCCGCGCAGACCCCGCCGGCCGCCCGGGAACATCTCGAGGCGCGGGTACGTCGATTCAGTTGACCCGGTGTTCAGTCGGCTCGGTGGAGCGCACGCGGAGGTGAGCGGGATGTCGGACGAGTTCGTCGGCTCGAGTGACCCTGCCTACGAGGCCAAGGTGCTGATGATCTCGGTGGCGGCGCGGATGGCGGGGATGCACCCGCAGACCCTGCGTCAGTACGACCGGTTGGGCCTCGTCCAGCCGGGACGGGCAGCCGGCGGCGGGCGGCGCTACAGCGTCCGTGACGTGGTGCTGCTGCGCGAGGTGCAGCGGCTCAGCCAGGACGACGGCATCAACCTCGCCGGGGTGAAGCGGATCATCGGGCTGGAGCGGCTGCTGGAGGAGGCGCAGCAGCGGGTGGCCCGGCTGGAGGCGGAACTGGACGCCGCGTACCGCCGGATCGCCGAGCTGGAGGCCCTGGCGCGCTTCCCGGGCAGCGACCTGGTGCCGACCAACCGCACCTCCACCGCGCTGGTGGTCTGGCGTCCCCGCCGCCCCGAGCGCTGACGACACCGCACCGCATCGCGCCCGGCCGCCCTTTCGCGGCCGGGCGCGACCGTCTTCCCGGCCCGCCCGGCGGCCCCGCGCGGTTGCGCAGCCCTGGCGGATTCTGCGCGCGCTCGTGCCGGCCGGGCGGTTCTGCACGGCTCGCGTCGTCCCTGAGGGGCCCGCACGCCTTGCACCGGGCCTCCGCGCCGGCCGGGCGCGTCCACTCGCGCGCGGTTGCCGGTTCGCCCGCGCGGAAGGTGCCGGATCGGCTAACCTGCGAATCAGGTCCAACCCGCTTAATCCGGACTCCAATGGCAGGGGGAGCCATGACGGAAGCCGCGCGGAAGGTTGCCGAGCAGGCGGAGGAACGGCTCCAGGAGGTGGCGAAGAACGCCCGGGAGAGGTTCGACCGGGTCACCGAGGGCCGCTTCACCGACAAGGTCAAGAAGGGCGCGTTCGCCGATCGGGCCGACCATGGCACCGACCAGGAGCGTGACCGGACGGGACGCCGCGAGCAGGGCGGATCGGAACACTGACGATCCGCCGACGTGCGGGCCGGGACCCACGGGGGGTCCCGGCCCGTTCGCGGTTGCGGGGCCGGGACGCCGTGGGGTTCCGTGCGGGGTCTGGCCCGTGCGCCGTCGAAGAGCGCGGGCCGGGACGCCCGGCCCGATCCGGGGTTCAGGCGATGCGGCGGTTCTCCCGGACCAGGCCGCCCTCGCACCAGTCCCGGTAGACGAAGAGTTCCGGGCGGGCGAGCAGCGCCCGGCTGTTGTACGCCCAGGTGCGCATCAGGTCGTCGCCGTTGCGTTCGGCCTGCTCCACCAGCTTGCGGAAGCGCCGCTTCGGGTGGGCGCGGAAGTTCGTCCGGATGCCGTCGGCGGCGTAGATGTAGAGGCAGTGCAGCGCGAAGCGGCGCGCCGGGCAGGACGGGTCCATCGCCAGGTCGAAGAGCACCGCCACCAGCCGGTCGCCGGAGACCAGCAGGTCCCAGTCGGGCGGCATCGACGTGAGCGGTACGGAGTCGGGCTGGTAGGCCCAGGCGCGCAGCTCGGTGGGGCTCGGGTCGACGGGGTTGGCGAAGCCGTGGAACGTCGACTCCTGCACGCTCACGGCCAACCTTCCGCTCTCGTCCGCAGGGGGCGTCGGCCACCCGCGAGCTCTGGCTGCTGGGGCGAAACGGTAACCCGGAGCGCTGTTCGGCGGTAGACCCTGCGGGGAGCAATTCGACATCCGTCGGCCGAGGGCCGGGCCGACCGTACGGTCGATCCGGCCCCCGGCCCGGGCACCCGGCCCATGGCCACAGCCATCGGCACTCGGCTACGGGCTCGGCCCTCGGCAGATGGCGGTCAGTCCGGTACGGCTGCCGGCCTGGTCTGCTGGGCGGCGCCGCGCTGCCGCAGCCAGCGCTTGAACCACGTGAAGTCGGGCAGGCGTGCCAGCATCGGCCCGGTCACCACGGTGATCAGCACGTACGCCGTCGCGAGCGCCGCCAGTTTCGGCTCGACGCTGCCGGCGGCCACCGCGAGGCCCGCGATGACGATGGAGAACTCACCCCGTGGCACGAGGGCCAGGCCGGCGCGCCATCGACCGGGCTCGGCGATGCCGACGCGGCGGGCGGCCAGGTAGCCGGTGAGCGTCTTCGTCCCCATGGTGACGACGGCCAGCGCGAGCGCGGGCAGCAGCACCGGCGGGATGTCCCGGGGGTCGGTGACCAGCCCGAAGAAGACGAAGAAGACCGCGGCGAAGAGGTCCCGCAGCGGCGTGAGCAGCTCCGTGGCGTGGTGCGCCACCGGCCCGGAGAGCGCGATGCCGACCAGGAACGCCCCGACCGCCGCCGACACCTGGAGCTTCGCCGCGATGCCGGCCACCAGCAGGGTCATCCCGAGTACGCCGAGCAGCAGCGCCTCCGGGTCCTTCGCCGACATGGCCGTGGAGATCAGGTTGCCGTACCGGATGGCGACCATCAGCACCAGGAGCACGGTGCCGACCGCGACGCCGAGCGCGATCCCGCCGCCGAGCAGGCCGCTGCCGGCGAGCACGGCCGTCAGCAGCGGCAGGTACAACGCCATGGCGAGGTCCTCGATCACCAGGATCGAGAGGATCACCGGCGTCTCCCGGTTACCGAGGCGACCCAGGTCGCCGAGCACCTTGGCGATGACGCCGGAGGAGGAGACCCAGGTGATGCCGGCCAGCACCAGGGCGGCCACCCAGTCCCAGCCGAGCAGCAGCGCGAACGCCGCGCCCGGCAACGCGTTGAGCAGCCCGTCGATCAGGCCGGCGGGGGCGGCGGCACGCAGGTTGCCGACGAGCTCGTTGGCCGAGTATTCCAGGCCGAGCATCACCAGCAGCAGGATCACGCCGATCTCGGCGCCGACGGCGAAGAACTCCTCGCTGGCGTTGAGCGGGAGCAACCCGCCGTGCCCGAACGCGAGCCCGGCGAGCAGGTAGAGGGGGATCGGCGAGAGGCCGATGCGGCGGCTCAGCCGGCCGAGGAGGCCGAGCAGGAACAGCAGCGCGCCGACTTCGACGAGCAGGGTCGTGGTGTGGTGCATCCGCGCCTCAGCCGTCCGGGTCACTGTCGGCGAGGATGGCTGTCACTCCGTCGAGACCCCGGCGGGTCCCGACGACGACCACCACGTCACCGGCGGCGAAGCGGAAGGACGGGTCCGGCGAGGCGATCACCTCGCCGTGGCGCAGCACCGCGACGATCGAGGCGCTCGTGCGGGAGCGTGCCTGCGTGTCGCCGAGCTTGCGGTTGACGTACTTCGACCCGGCCGGAATGGCGATCTGCTCGGTGAGCAGCCCGGCGGCCTGCTCGCGCAGCCCGGAGAGCTGGCCGAGCATCAGGGACGCGCCGAGGATGTCGGCGAGCGCCTCCGCCTCGTCGTCGGTCAGCGGTATGTCGTGCTGACATGAGTCGGGATCGTCCGGGTCGTACAGGACGAGGTCACGGCGGCCATTGCGGTGGGAGACGACGCCGAGGCGGCGGCCGGATTCCGTCAGCAGATCGTGACGGACCCCGATGCCGGGCAGGGCGGTCTGTTCGACACGTACGCGCACGGCGGTCAGGCTACTCCCCGCTGTCACCTGCGAATATCGTCAGGAGGCCGGTTACCGCTCAGTGATCCGGCGGTACCCGTCCGCCACGGACGGACGCCCGTGCCCGGCCGCGAGGATGGCGTACGACATCGGGGTGTGCCGCGACCGCCGGGCGGCTCCCGGGGTCGCAGGTGTGATCCGGCTCACGCTCCCAGGGTTGAGCGGAATAGGCTCAACTCTGGTTGTGTCCTTCTCAGTGGACACGCCGATCCGGGGGAGCCCATGAACACGGAACGTCTCACCACCAAGAGCCGCGAAGCCATCACCGGTGCCGTCGCGCTGGCGAACCAGCGCGGGCACGCCACCGTGGAGCCCTGGCACCTGCTGCTGTCACTGCTGGACACCGACGGCTCGACCGCCGCCGGCCTGCTGCGCGCAGTTGGGGCCGACCCCGCCGAGCTGCGTCGGGTCGCCCAGCGCTCGGTCGACAACCTGCCCGCCGCGCGGGGCTCCAGCATCGCCGAGCCGACCCTGGCCCGGGAGTTCGTCAACGCCATCGGGGCCGCCGAGCAGATCGCCCGGCCGCTCGGCGACGAGTACACCTCCACCGAGCACCTGCTCGCCGGCCTGGCCCGCGTGGGCGGCGCGGTGTCGAACGCGCTCAAGTCCGCCGGCGTCACCGAGGAGACGCTGGTCGCCGCGTTCCCGTCGGTACGCGGCGGGGACCGGCGGGTCACCAGCGCCGACCCCGAGCAGACCTACCAGGCCCTGGCCAAGTACGGCGTGGACCTGACCGCGAGCGCCCGCGACGGCAAGATCGACCCGGTCATCGGCCGGGATTCGGAGATCCGCCGGGTGATCCAGGTGCTCTCCCGCCGCACCAAGAACAACCCGGTGCTCATCGGTGAGCCGGGCGTCGGCAAGACCGCCATCGTGGAGGGCCTGGCCCAGCGGATCGTCGCCGGCGACGTGCCCGAGTCGCTGCGGGACAAGAAGCTCGTCTCGCTCGACCTCGGCGCGATGGTCGCCGGGGCGTCGTACCGGGGCCAGTTCGAGGAGCGGCTGAAGTCCGTCCTGGAGGAGATCAAGAACTCCGACGGGCAGGTCATCACCTTCCTCGACGAGCTGCACACCGTCGTCGGCGCCGGCAAGGGCGAGGGCTCGATGGACGCCGGCAACATGCTCAAGCCGATGCTGGCCCGCGGCGAGCTGCGGATGGTCGGCGCGACCACGCTGGACGAGTACCGCGAGCACATCGAGAAGGACCCGGCCCTGGAGCGCCGCTTCCAGCCGGTGCTGGTCGGCGAGCCGACCATCGAGGACACCATCGGCATCCTGCGCGGCCTGAAGGAGCGCTACGAGGTGCACCACGGCGTACGCATCACCGACGCCGCGTTGGTCGCCGCCGCCTCCCTGTCGGACCGCTACATCACCGACCGGTTCCTGCCGGACAAGGCCATCGACCTGGTCGACGAGTCCGCGTCCCGGCTGCGGATGGAGATCGACTCCCGGCCGGTGGAGGTGGACGAGATCGAGCGGGCGGTGCGCCGGCTCGAGATCGAGGAGATGGCGCTGGCCAAGGAGCCGGACGCCGCCTCCGCCGAGCGGCTGGAGCGGCTGCGCAAGGAGCTGGCCGACAAGCGCGAGCAGCTCACCGCCCTGTCGGAGCGCTGGCAGCTGGAGAAGAGCCACATCACCAAGCTCTCCACCGCCAAGGAGGAGCTGGAGCGGCTCGGCGGCGAGGCCGAGCGGGCCGAGCGCGACGGCGAGTTGGAGCGCGCCGCCGAGCTGCGCTACGGCCGCATCCCCGCCCTCAAGACCGAGCTGAAGCAGGCCGAGGAGGAGCTGGCCCGGCTCCAGGCCGAGGGCGCGATGCTCAAGGAGGAGGTCGGCGCCGACGACATCGCCGCCGTGGTCGCCTCCTGGACCGGCATCCCCGCCGGCCGGCTGCTGGAGGGCGAGACCGCCAAGCTGCTGCGGATGGAGGAGTCGCTCGGCGCCCGGGTGGTCGGTCAGGCCGAGGCGGTCGGCTCCGTCTCCGACGCGGTACGCCGCGCCCGGGCCGGCGTCGCCGACCCCGACCGCCCGACCGGCAGCTTCCTCTTCCTCGGCCCGACCGGCGTCGGCAAGACCGAGCTGGCCAAGGCGCTCGCCGAGTTCCTCTTCGACGACGAGCGGGCCATGGTCCGCATCGACATGAGCGAGTACGGCGAGAAGCACTCCGTCGCCCGGCTCGTCGGCGCCCCGCCCGGCTACGTCGGTTACGAGGAGGGCGGCCAGCTCACCGAGGCGGTGCGCCGCCGGCCGTACTCGGTGATCCTGCTGGACGAGGTCGAGAAGGCCCACCCGGACGTCTTCGACATCCTGCTCCAGGTGCTCGACGACGGCCGGCTCACCGACGGGCAGGGCCGCACGGTGGACTTCCGCAACGCGATCCTGATCCTCACCTCCAACCTGGGCTCGTCGGTGATCGGCGACCTGACGCTGGCCGAGGAGCAGCGGCGGGAGGGCGTCCTCGCGGTGGTCCGCTCGCACTTCAAGCCGGAGTTCCTCAACCGTCTCGACGACATCGTGGTCTTCGCCGCGCTGCGCGGGGACGACCTGCGGGCCATCGTCGACATCCAGCTCGACCGGATGCGCAGGCGGCTCGCCGACCGCCGCCTCGGCCTGGAGATCACCGAACCGGCCCGCGTCTGGCTCGCCGAGCACGGCTACGACCCGATCTACGGCGCCCGCCCGTTGCGTCGCCTGGTCCAGACGGCGATCGGCGACCAGCTGGCCAAGGCGCTCCTGTCGGGCCAGATCCGCGACGGCGACACGGTCGAGGTCGACCTGGCGGACGCCAAGGACGCCCTGAGGGTCTCGGCGGCCTGACCGTTCCGCCTCGCCCCGGCCGGCGCCGCCGACCGGGGCGAACCGTGACGATCAAGAGGTTCGTGTCCCGGCAGCGTTCGGTCGGCGACGCAAACCTCTTGATCGACAGGGTGGGCGGGCCGCGGCGGGGGAAGGAACAGGGGCATGTTCGGGATCGGGAAGAAACGGGACCGGGAACTGTCGTCGGCGCTCGACGAGCTGCGGCAGGCCGACACGGTGGCGTTCGGCGGGGTCGGGATCGCCGGCACGCTGCTGCCGGTGACCGAGGCGTACCGGCGGGTGGAGGCGGCGCTCGCCGACGACCCCGAGGGCGTACGCGGGGAACTCGACCGGCTGCTCGCCGAAGGCACCCCGGCAGGGCGCGTCTACGCCGCCACGCTGCTGGAGCGTGCCGACCCGTCAGCCGGGCGGGCCGCCTGGACGGCGTTGCGCGACGACCCTGCCGAGTTCGGCACCTTCACCGGCTGCGTCATGGGCCGCACCACGCTGCGCGAGTACGCCACCGAGCACCACTCCCGAGGCTGACCCCGGCCACTCGGGAACGGCTCCGGGGCACGACACTGGCGCAGGTACGCCGGGTGACCGTTCCCTCACTCAGGAGACAGCATGTTTCCCCAGGTGCGCGGGGTTGTTACCGTCTCCGCCGACGTACCTGGGGAGGTGGTCGGGATGAGCGGGACGATCGCATACGTGCTGGCGGCGATGGGCTGTCTGGTCGGGGTCGCGGGTCTGGTGGTGGCCGTGGTGGCCTGGAACCGGACGCGGTCCCGCCCGCAACAACGGGCCAAGGGGCCGGGCGACCCGCTGCGGGACCGCGACGCCGACGCGCTGCGCGGCGACCCGCGTCGCCTGAAGCCCGGCGACATCGTCGAGATCCGGGGCGTGTCGTACGCGGTGCGCGGCTCGATCCGCCTCGTCGAGGGCGGCTGGAGCTGGGCGGAACACCTGCTCGACGACGCCGCCGGCGTGCGCCGCTGGCTCTCCGTGGAGGAGGACCCGGAGCTGGAGCTGGTGCTCTGGGGGGCCGAGCAGGGCGCCACCGTCACCCCGGGCGCGCCGACGATCGACTTCGCCGGCCGCCGCTACAACTGGAACGAGTCCGGCCAGGCGCGCTTCACCGCCGTCGGCAACACCGGCCTCGACCCGACCGGCACCATGCGGTACCACGACTACCAGGCGCCCGGCGGGGCCCGGCTCTCCTTCGAGGCGTACGGCGAGGCGGGCTGGGAGGTGGCGCTCGGTGAGCTGCTGCACCGCGGCGACGTGATGATCTATCCGCAGTCCGAGGTGGGCTGATGCTCGTCACCCTCGACGCCCCGTACGTCGACACCAGCGCCGCCGACCTCAGCCTCGCGCTGGACGACGTCGAGCGGCCCGCGCTGCACGTGCTCGACCTCGACCTGCCCGACGGCGTCCGGCTGCGGCTGCGGCTGCTCGGCGCCTCGCACCAGGTGGTCCTGCACGCGCCCGGCGCCACGCTGACCGAGACGGTCGCCTGCCTGCCCGGCCGCCCGCCCGAGCTGCCCGGTGCGGTGCGGGACGAGACGAGCGGCTACCACTTCACGGCGACCGTGCTGCGACCCGCCGGAGCGGGGCTGAGTGAGCAGGTGGCCGCCCTGCGCGCCGACCTGGCCGACGACCCGTACGCCCTGGTGGGCGTGTTTCCCGGCGACGCCGACGCGGTGACCGCGCTGGCGGTCCGCCCCGACCCGCCGGCCGGCACCCTCGCCTGGCGCACCTGGCACGCGTATCCCCAGACCAACGAGCTGGTCCTGACCGAGACGGTGGTGGCACTGCGATGACGTACCGACGCTGGTTCGTGGTGGGGGTGGCGTTCGCCGTCATCGGCGCCCTGGTCGCCGCCTTCGCCATCTTCTACGGCAGCTTCTCCCCGCGCGGTTACGTGGAGGACAAGTACAAGCGGGCGGCGAGCCACGACATCGGCCGCAACGCCGTCGCCTACACCTCGCCCCGCTCGCCGAGTCAGGTGGCGAAGGAGGTCACCGACGCGTGGCAGCCGGCCGACCAGTACGTCGACGGCAGCGGCGTGTACCTGCGCTACGACGACGACTCGGTGGTGATCCTGCCGATCGCCGCCGGCTCGGTGATCCTGCTGGAGCGCATGAGCACCGCCTATCCCCGCTACCACTCCACGGTCGGCTCCCACTGGGGCTGGGGCCGTGGCAGCACCGTCCGGGGCGGCGGCCCCGGCAGCGGCAAGTGACGCACCGACCCCCCTCACCCTGGAGCCTCCTGTGCAGACCCTCGTCACCGATCTGCTGGTCACCCTCGCCTACGGGGCGGTCGGTGTCCTGCTGATGGGTATCGGCTACGTCCTGGTGGACCTCGCCACCCCCGGCCGGCTGAACCAGCTGATCTGGACCGAGCGCAACCGCAACGCCGCGCTGCTGCTCGCCTCGAACCTGGCCGGCGTCGGCATCATCGTGGTCGCCGCGATCGCCGCCAGCGACGACGACTTCGTGCTCGGCATCGTCGGCGCGTCCGCGTACGGGATCCTCGGCCTGGTTATCATGGCGGCGGCGTTCGTACTGCTCGACGTGGCCACGCCGGGCAAACTCGGCGAGATCCTGGTCGACCAGCAGCCGCACCCGGCGGTCTGGGTCTCCGCCGTCGTGCACCTCGCCACCGGCGCGATCATCGCCGCCGCCATCAGCTGATGGCCGGGGCGAAGACCACCGGCGGGCAGAAGGCGGCGGGCGCGAACGCGACCAAGGGCACCTGGGTCGTCTGGGTGGTCATCGGGGTGGTCGTCCTCTGCTGCGTGGGCATCGGCGTGGTCAACGGCCGCGACGGCGGGGACGACGTGCCGCCGCCGACCTCTCAGGAACGCGGCGACACCGTGCCGATCCTGCAACGCTCCAGCGCCAGCCAGGGCGTCTGCTACGGCTGGGTGCTCCAGGACTACTACGGCTACACCGACCTCAGCGTCGGGTCGAACCTCGGCGACGGGGTGGCGGTCGAGGAGAACGCGGCGTGCCCGCGCTGGGTGCAGGTGGTCGCCCGGGTCGCATACACCTCGGAGAGCAGCGAGAGTAACGACTTCGCCCGCGTCACGGTGGAGGCGTCCGACGACGTCTCCGCGACCGCCCGGCTGCGGATGCAGAACGGGTTGGAACGGCTCGGGCTGACCGAGGACGCCTTCGTCGACGAGCCCGGCTGGGCCGTCACCCGGGCGGCCGTCTCGCTGCCGTTGCTCGCCGCCGAGGCGGGGGTGGTGGAGCCGGCGCCGACCCCGGCGGCGGCGACCGCCGAGCCGGCGCCGCTGCCCGACGCGGGTAGCGACCTCTGGCGCGACCGCTGGGGCTACCTGCTCGCCGCGATCGGCCTGCTGCTGTTCACCGCGCTGCTGTTCGCCGCCGGCTTCTGGCAGCGCAGTCGCCAGCGCCGTAAGGGCGCCGAGGGGACGGCGCGGGCGAAGGGCGTGCCGGCCGGCGGGCGTACGCCGGAGGGTCGGTGACCGTCGAGGCGCCGGCACCGCCCGCCCGGTGGCGGCTGTCCCGGGCGGCGGTGCTCGTCGCCGTCTTCGTCTGCGCCGCCTGCGGCCTGGTCTACGAGCTGGCCCTGGTGGCCCTCGGCAGCTACCTGATCGGGGACACGGTCGGGCAGGCGTCGATCGTGCTCGGCGTGATGGTGTTCGCGATGGGCGTCGGCGCGCTGGCCGCGAAGCCGTTGCAGCCCCGGGCCGCCGCCGCGTTCGCCGCGATCGAGCTGGCCCTGGCCCTGCTCGGTGGCCTCTCCGTGCTCGGCCTCTACGCGGCCTTCGCGTGG
The DNA here is from genome assembly GCF_900091445.1 of Micromonospora echinofusca. Taxonomy (NCBI): domain Bacteria; kingdom Bacillati; phylum Actinomycetota; class Actinomycetes; order Micromonosporales; family Micromonosporaceae; genus Micromonospora; species Micromonospora echinofusca. The sequence goes on along the minus strand of NZ_LT607733.1, from coordinate 6,316,242 downwards.
CTGGACCTGTACGGCCCCGCGCTGATCGGCACCGCGTTCGTGCTCGGCCTGCTGATCGGCGCGGAGATCCCGCTGCTCATGGTGCTGCTGCAACGCATCCGGGAGCAGGCCGCCGGCAGCGCGGTGGCCGACCTGTTCGCGGCCGACTACGTCGGCGCGCTGCTCGGCGGGCTGGCCTTCCCGTTCCTGCTGCTGCCGGTCTTCGGCCAGCTCAAGGGGGCGCTGGTGGTCGGCGCGGTGAACGCCGTCGCCGGGCTCGCGCTGGTCTGCACGGTGTTCCGGCGGGAGCTGAGCCGCCGGGCGCGCGTCGCGCTCGGCGCCGGCAGCGTCGTGGTCTTCCTCAGCCTCGGGTACGCGTGGGTGACCGCGCACGACTTCGAGCTGACCGCCCGCCAGCAGCTCTACCGGGATCCGGTGGTGCACGCGGAGCGCAGCCGGTACCAGGAGATCGTGCTCACCCGTTCGGTCGCCGAGACCGGCCACGCCGGCACCGACCTGCGGCTCTTCCTCAACGGCGACCTCCAGTTCAGCTCCGTCGACGAGTACCGCTACCACGAGGCACTGGTGCATCCGGTGCTCAACGGCCCGCGCGGCGAGGTGCTGGTGCTGGGCGCCGGGGACGGCCTCGCCGTACGCGAGCTGCTGCGCTACCCGGACGTCCGGCGGGTCACCGTGGTGGACCTGGACCCGGCGGTGGTGGCGCTGGCCCGCAGCGAGCCGCAGCTGCGCCGGCTCAACGCCGGGGCGCTCGACGATCCCCGGGTGCGGGTGGTGCACGCCGACGCGTTCGCCTGGCTGCGTACCGCCGCCGACCGGTTCGACGCGGTGGTGGCCGACCTGCCCGACCCGGACGAGACGGCCACCGCCAAGCTCTACACGGTCGAGTTCTACGCGCTGGTACGGGCGGTGCTCGCCGAGGGTGGCCGGCTGGTGGTGCAGTCCGGCTCGCCGTACTTCGCGCCCCGGTCTTACTGGTCGATCGAGGCGTCGCTGCGCGAGGCGGGCTTCGCGACCACGCCGTACCACGTGGACGTGCCGTCCTTCGGCGACTGGGGCTTCCTGCTCGCGGCCCCCGGGCCGACCGCGCCCGCCCTGGCCCTGCCGCCGGCCGCGCCCGCGCTGCGCTTCCTCGACGCGGCGACCCTCTCCGCCGCCGCCAACTTCCCGGCCGACCGCCGCCGGGTCGACGTGCCCGCCTCCACCCTGCTCCAGCCCCGGGTGCTCGAGTACGCCCGTGCGGAGTGGCGCGGCTACTGAGGCGTGCCCGGGGCCGCGATCGTCGCCGTCTCGGCGGGTCAATGTCCGTCTGACGTGCCGGAGTGGCCCGACCTGGATACGGTGTGACCGCGATCTAGGGAAGGAGAATCATGGTCGATTCCCACAACACGCCGGCCCGCACCCGGCCGGGTGTGGTGACCATATCCACGTATCTGCTGTGGCTGTTCGCGCTCACCCAGCTGATCGGCCTCATCATCACGCTCGCCACCGTCGGCACCATCTCGGAGGTGCTCGACGAGGCGTACCGGGGCACCGACGCCAACGGCACACAGAACCTGGCCGACATCACCACGATGATCACCATCGGTGGTGCCGTCTTCGTGCTCCTGCTCGCGGTCGTGCTGGCCGTGCTCGGGGTGTTCAACAACAAGGGCAGCAACGGATCGCGGATCACCACCTGGGTGCTCGGCGGCATCATGGTCTGCTGCACGGGCGGTGGCCTGGTCAGCGGCCTTGGCGGCGGCATCGGCACCGGTCAGACGACCGGCGACGCGCCGAGCGCGGAGGAGATCCAGCGTCGCCTCGACGAGGCGCTGCCCGGCTGGTTCAACCCGGTCACCACCCTCCTGGGCGTGCTCGGGCTGCTCGCGCTGCTCGCCGCGCTGATCCTGCTGGCGCTGCCGAAGGCCAACGAGTTCTTCCGCAAGCCGAAGCAGGGCTGGGAGCCCCCGACCCCGGGTGCGGCCTACCCGCAGTCCGGTCAGCCCGGCTACCCGCAGACGGGCCAGCCCGGTTACCCGCCCACGCCGGGGTACCCGTCGACGCCGGGCCAGTCGTCGGCCCCCGACCAGCCGGGCTATCCGCCGGCCCCGGGGCAGCCGCAGGGCTCCGACCAGCCGGGCTACCCGCCGCCGTCCGCTCCGTACGGCGGGGACCAGCCGGGGTCGAACCCGGGTGGCGACCAGCCGGGACCGGACCGTCCCGGCCCGACCCCGCCGCCGGTGAGTTGACCGGTCGATAACAGCGACGCCGACGGTCCCTCCGAGTAGGTTGCAACCCGACGCCTACCGGAGGGACCCGTCGTGTCGCACCCCGATCGGGCACCGGCCCGCCGCCCGGCCGTGGTCACGGCGGCCGTGGCGCTGCTGGCGCTGATGGCGGTCGCCGCCCTCGCGTACGCCGTCGCCAGCGTGGCGACGCGTGGCGGCACCGTCGACCGGTTCCGCGCCGACGCCGCGGAGACCTCGGCGGGCCCGGACCAGATCGACCGGGTGGTCGGCCTGCTCGGCGTGTCCACCGTGCTGACGGCGGTGGTGAGCCTGCTCGCGGGGCTGCTCCTCGCCGGCCTCGCCGCCGGCCTGCGGGCCGGCCGCGACGGCGCCCGCACGGCGACCTGGGTGATCTCGGCGCTGGGACTGGTCGCCGGGTGCTGCGGTCTGGCGCTGCTGATCGGCCAGCGCGCCACCCCGCTGGGGTCGGGTGAGGACGATCGGGCGACGGCGGAACTCTTCGGCCTCCTCGCCGACGCCTACCCGTCCTGGTGGATCCCGTTGGGGGCGGGGCTTTCCGTCGGCCAGGTGCTCGGTTACCTTGTGGTAGCCGTGCTGCTGGCACTGCCGGCGGCGAGCGCCTGGTTCCGCCGGCGGCCCGCGCCGTCCGCCCTGCAGCACCACCCGGCGTCGCCCGCGTCGCCACACCCGCACCAGCCGCCCGGGGCGCCGCCCGCGCCCCCGTACCCGCCGAGGTGAGGACCGCCCGTGACGCTCGACGAGCCGACCAGCGAGCGGCGGGCCCTGATCACCGGAGCGACCGCCGGCATCGGTGCCGCCTTCGCCCGCCGGTTGGCCGCCGACGGCTGGCACCTGGTGCTGGTGGCCCGCGACGCGACCCGGCTGACCGCGACGGCGGACGAGCTGACCGGGCGCCACGGCCGGGAGGTCGAGACGATCCCCGCCGACCTGTCCACGGACGACGGTTGCGCGATGGTGGAGCGGCGGCTGGCCGAGGGCACGCCGATCGGGCTGCTGGTGAACAACGCCGGGATCAGCCTGAACACCCCGTTCCTGCGGTCCTCCGCCGAGGACGAGGCGCGGCTGCTGCGCCTCAACGTGCACGCCGTGATGCGGCTGACCCTCGCGGCCCTGCGCCCGATGACCGAGCGGCGCTCCGGGGCAGTGATAAATGTCTCTTCGGTCGCGGCCTTCGGCGCGGTCATGCCGGGTTCGACATACTCCGCCAGCAAGGCGTGGGTTACCAACTTCAGCGAGTCCGTCGGCCAGTCCGCCCGGCCCTTCGGCGTACGCGTGATGGCGCTCTGCCCCGGCTACACGCGTACGGAGTTCCACGAGCGCGCCGGCATCAACATGTCGAAGACGCCGGAGTGGATGTGGCTGCGGGCCGACGACGTGGTCGACGAAGCCTTGCGTGACCTGCGGAAAGGCAAGCTGGTCAGCGTTCCGGCGTGGAAGTACAAGCTCGCCGTGGCGGGGCTGCGGCACGCGCCCAGGCGACTGCTGGAGGCGGTGTCCCGCGACACCCGGGGGCGGATCGGCCGCGACGACGGCTGAGTGGCGGCTCGACGACGGCTCGTTGCGTCGACCCCCCTCGATTGCCTGTTATGTCCGACTGAACGGTCGCTCAGCGTAGCCGGTTCTCGCCACCCGAGGTCGTTCCCGGGGCTGACCCGGGTGGACCCCACACGCGACGTACAGACTTGAGCAGTACCCTCTATCGGCATGGGGGACCACGACGACCTGCGTAAATTCATCACTGACCTGGCTGTGGTCCACGGCCGGGTGGTGCTCTCCTCTGGCCGCGAGGCCGACTGGTACGTCGATCTACGTCGCGTTACGCTCCATCACCAGGCCGCTCCCTTGGTGGGGCGCGTGATGCGTGACCTGACGGCCGACTGGGAATACGAAGCGGTGGGCGGGTTGACCCTCGGCGCCGACCCGGTGGCGCTGTCGATGGTGCACGCCGCGTCCGACACCGATCGCCCCGTGGACGCGTTCGTGGTTCGCAAGGCGGGAAAGACGCACGGGCTCCAGCGTCGGATCGAAGGGCCGGACGTGGCCGGCCGGCGGGTATTGGCGGTGGAGGACACGTCCACCACCGGGGGAAGCGTGTTGACGGCGGTCGAGGCCCTTCGCGAGGTCGGGGCCGAGATCGTGGGTGTGGCGGTTATTGTTGATCGAGGCGCCGGCGACGCGGTGCGAGCCGCCGGATTGCCGTATCGGGCGGCCTTTACGTTGGCTGACCTCGGCCTTGTGGCGTAAAAGTCTGCCGATTCGGATCCGCCGATATGCAGGCGGATCGATGCTGCTGGTGGAAGGATGGAATTCGTGGGAACTGCGTTGGCTGAAATGACTATGCCTCAGATCTCGCCGCTTGCCGGCGAGCCGATCGAACGTGCCGATGCCGAGCGTCTCGCGGGGGTCCTCAAGGCCCTCGCCGACCCCGCTCGACTGCGGCTGCTCAGCCTGATCCAGTCGGCGCCCGAGGGCGAGGCGTGCGTGTGCGACCTGACCGCACCCCTCGGCCTCTCGCAGCCGACGGTCAGTCACCACCTGCGCATCCTCACCGAGGCCGGCTTGCTGGAGCGGGAGAAGCGTGGTGTCTGGGCCTACTACCGGCTGGTGCCGACGGCGATCGCCACGATCGCCGATCTGCTGACGCCGCCGCGCAAGCGCGCCACCAAGAAGGCGCGCTGACCTTCACCGATCGTCCGGTGCCATCCCCCAACGGGAACGGCACCGGACGGCCGGGCGGTCAGTGTTTGCCGTAGTGCTCGCGGGTCTCCCGGATCGCCTCCTCGGCGGCGGCCACCTCCTGCGGGGTGGTGCCCCGCTTGGCGGCCATCCGTGCGCGGAGCAGTTCGACGGCGATCGGGACCACCGAGATCAAAACGATGGCGATCAGGATCGCCTCGATGTTCGCCTTGACGAACGGGATCTGGCCCAGGAAGTAGCCGAGCACCGTCACGCCCGTGCCCCAGAGCACGCCGCCGATCACGTTGTAGATCACGAACGTGCGGTAGTTCATCCGGCTGACCCCGGCCACGATCGGCGTGAATGTCCGCACGATCGGCACGAAGCGGGCCAGCACGATGGAGCGCGCGCCGTACTTCTCGAAGAATTCGTGCGCCTTGAGCACGTTCTCCTGCTTGAAAAGCTTCGAGTTCGGCCGGCGGAACAGCGCCGGACCGACCTTGCGGCCGAACGCGTACCCGACCTGGTCGCCGGCGATCGCCGCGATGGTGATGAGCAGGCAGACCAGCCACAGCGGGTAGGTGATGTACTTCCCGTCCGCGGTGAGCAGCCCCGCCGTGAACAGCAGCGAGTCGCCCGGCAGGAAGAACCCGATCAGCAGGCCGGACTCGGCGAAGACGATCACCAGGATGCCGATCAGCCCGAACGTCGAGATCAACACCTCTGGATCGAGCCAACTCGGCCCCAGGGCCAGGGTGGTGGTGGGCGTCGGCACGAGGCGACCTCCGAAGTATGCCGGTCGGTGACGGAACGTCCGTAGTCTAGGTGGCTGCCCCCCACGCTGGTGCTCGACGTCACAGCCGGGGGTCGACCGGCTCGGACTCGCAGGCCAGGATCGCGAAGACCAGCTCATGGCGGCGCCACAGCGGAGCACCGGCGACCAGCGCGTCCAGCGCCGCGAGCCCCAGCCCGTGCTCGCGCAGCGCCATCCCCCGCTTGCGCCCCAGCGACCGGCGGCGCAGCGCGGCGAGCTGCTCCGGCTCGTCGTAGCCCGGACCGTAGATGATCCGCAGGTACTCCCTGCCCCGGCACTTGATGCCCGGCTGGAGCAGCGAACCCCGCTCGGTGCGGGCCGCCGGCCCGGCGTACGGCTTCACCACCATGCCCTCGCCGCCGGCCGCCGTCAGCGCCAGCCACCACTCGGTGGCCGCCGCCTCGGCGGCCGGGTCGGCCAGGTCGACGACCTGGCGGCGCGTCGGGGTGAAGAACTCCGGGTCGGCGGCGCAGAGCCGGTCTGCCAGCCCCAGGTGCCAGCCGTGGTCCCGGTCGGCGTAGCTGGCCTTCGCGCCGGCCAGCACCGCGAACGGAGCCAGGGTCACCCCGCGCAGCCCGTCGGTCGGCCCCACGTACGCCCGGTAGGCGTCCGAGTAGGCCAGGATCTCGTCGCGGCGGCGGGCCATCCGGTCGCGCAGCCCGGCCACGGGCAGGCCCCGGCCGGCCGCCGCCTCCAGCGCCTCCAACGCCGCCGGGAGCGCGGCCCGGCCGGCGGCGCCGACCCCGGCGTACTGCTCGCGGATCAGGCCACCCGCCTTCGCCGACCAGGGCAGCAGCTCGCAGTCGAGCAGCAGCCAGTCGGTCCCCAGCTCGTCCCAGAGCCCCACCCCGCCGACCGCCGCGCGCACCCGGTCGAGCAGTTCCGCGTCGAGCGGCGCCCCGAAGAACGGGCGGCCGGTTCGGGTGTGCACCACCCCGCCGCCCGGCCCGAAGGGCCCGCCGTCGGGCTCCCGGCAGACGAGCACCACCGCCCGCGAGCCCATGTGCTTCTCCTCGCAGACCACCCGGTCCACGCCCGCCGCGCGGTAGTCGGCGAACGCCTGCGCCGGGTGCTCCAGGAAGCCGCCCGCCGTGGCCGTCGAGCAGGGCGCCATCGTCGGCGGCAGCCACGCCAGCCAGCGCGGGTCGACCGCGAAGCGGCTCATCACCTCCAGCGCGGCGGCGGCGTTCTCCGCCGGCACCGTCAGCGACCCGTACGCGTGCTCGATGTGCCGCCGGCCGGTCACGTCGGTCAGCTCCAGCACCTGGTCCGGCCGGGCCGGAGCGGCGGACAGCGGGCGGACCGGGGCGTACCACTCCCGCTCCGCCGGCACCGAGACCAGCTCCTTCTCCGGGTAGCGCAGCGCGGTGAGCCGGCCGCCGAAGACGCAGCCGGTGTCGACGCAGATCGTGTTGTTCACCCACTCCGGCACGGCGGCCGGCGTGTGCCCGTAGACCACCATCGCCGAGCCTCGGTATTCCCGCGCCCACGGGTAGCGCACCGGCAGCCCGTACTCGTCGGTCTCGCCGGTGGTCTCGCCGTAGAGCGCGAACGAGCGCACCCGGCCGGACGCGCGGCCCTGGTAGGCCTCCTTCAGCCCGGCGTGCGCGACCACCAGCCGGCCGCCGTCGAGCACGAAGTGGCTGACCAGGCCGTCGATGAAGCTCGCCACCTCGGCCACGAAGGCGTCCGGTTCCGCCGCCAGCTGCTCCATCGTCTCGGCCAGCCCGTGGGTGAGCCGCACCTCGCGGCCGCGCAGCCGGCGCAGCAGCTTCTGCTCGTGGTTGCCGGGCACGCAGATCGCGTGCCCGGCGGCGACCATGCCCATCACCAGGCGGAGCACGCCGGGGGAGTCCGGGCCGCGGTCCACCAGGTCACCGACGAAGACGGCGGTACGCCCCGACGGGTGCGTCGCGTCCACCGGCCGGCCCCGCTCGTCGCGGCGCAGCTCCCAGCCGAGCCGGACGAGCAGCGCCTCCAGCTCGGCGCGGCAGCCGTGCACGTCGCCGACGATGTCGAACGGCCCGGTCAGCTCGCGCCGGTCGTTGAACAGCTTCTCGTAGCGGATCTCGGCGGCGTCGATCTCCTCGACGCCACGCAGCACGTGCACCTTCCGGAAGCCCTCCCGGGCCAGCTGCCCGTACGAGCGGCGCAGGTCGCGCTGCATCCGGGCGAGCACCTGCCGGCCGAAGGTGCGGTCGGCGCGGCCCTCGGTGCGTTCCCAGGCCAGCGCCTCCGGCACGTCCAGCACGACGGCCACCGGCAGCACGTCGTGCTCGCGGGCCACGCGCACCAGGGCGGCCCGGGCGTGCGGCTGGAGGTTGGTCGCGTCGACGACGGTGAGCCGGCCCCGGCGCAGCCGCGTGGCGGCGACGTGGTGCAGCGCGTCGAAGGCGTCGGCGGAGGCGGACTGGTCGTTCTCGTCGTCGGCCACCATCGCCCGGAACGTGTCCGAGGAGAGCACCTGGCTGGGCGCGAAGTGCCGGTGCGCGAAGGTGGACTTGCCGGAGCCGGAGACGCCGACGAGTGCGACCAGGGCCAGCTCGGGGATGTCGAGGGTGCTCACGGGATCTCCTTCCGGGTCAGCACGACGAGCTGGGTGGGGGCGCCGACCTCGGGATCGTCGTCGCCGACCCCGCCGATCGCGGGGGTGTAGCCGTACGTGGCGCACACCCGGTCGACCCAGGCGGCGAACTCCGCGCGGGTCCACTCGAAGCGGTGGTCGGCGTGCCGGAACCGCCCGGCGGGCAGCCCCTCGTAGCGGACGTTGTACTCGACGTTCGGCGTGGTCACCACGACGGTCGCCGGCCGGGCGTGACCGAGTACGGCATCCTCCAACGCCGGCAGCCGGGGCGGGTCGACGTGCTCGATCACCTCCATCAGCACCGCCGCGTCGTACCCGCACAGCCGGTCGTCCCGGTAGGTCAGCGCCGACTGCAACAGCCGGATCCGGTCCCGCTGCCGCTCGGGCAGCCGGTCCAGCCGCAGCCGCCGGGCGGCCAGGGTCAGCGCGTGCGTGGACACGTCGGTGCCGACGATCTCGGTGAACCGGCGGTCGCCGACCAGCGCGGCGAGCAGGGCACCGCCGCCGCAGCCGAGGTCCAGCACCCGGCTCGCACCCGCCTCGGTCAGCGCGCCGAGCACCGCCTCCCGGCGTCGCGCGGCCAGCGAAGCCCGCCGGGCGGCGAGCTGCCCGCCCCCGGTGTCCCCGCCGCTCGCCTCGTCCCCGTTCGTCGCGTCGCCGGTCGCCTCGTCCACCGTCGGTTCGGCGGCCGGCTCGTCGGTCGGGCGTCGCTCGGCGAGCCGGGCCAGGGCCAGGCCGGCGAGCGCCCGCCGGTGCGCCAGGTAGCGGCGGATGATCACGTCACGCTCCGGGTGCGCGGCCAGCCAGCCCTCGCCAGCCCGGAGCAGCTTGTCGACCTCGTCCGGGGCGACCCAGTAGTGCTTGGCGTCGTCCAGCACCGGCATCAGGACGTAGAGGTGGTTGAGCGCGTCGGCGACGCGCACCGTGCCGGTCAGCGTCAGGTCGACGTACCGGCTGTCGCTCCACTCCGGGTGCCGTTCGTCGAGCGGGATCGGGGCGGCGGTCACCACCCAGCCGAGCGGGCCGAACATCCGGACGGCCACGTCCGCGCCGCCCCGGCACCGCAGCACCGGCACCCGCACCTGAAGCGGGATCGGCGTACGGGCCAGGTCGGGGCGCTCGCGGGACTCGCCGCGCAGGGCCGAGCGGTACACCTTGGACAGCGCGGAGGAGAGCAGGCTGGACGCCGCGTACGGTCGGTCGTTGACGTACCGCCCGAGGGTGAAGCTGTCGGGGGTCGGGGCCTGCTGCCGGCCGCGGCCCTTGCCCCGCGCGCCGGCCAGCCGCAACGGGTCGACGTCGAGCAGCAGGGCGGCGGTGCAGCGCTGCTCGCCGGCCTCCGGGTAGAACACGTGCGCGGTGCCGACGGGCACGTCGAAGGAGTGCACGCGGTCGGGGTGCTTGATCAGCAGGTGCCCGAGGTCGGTGGCCGGCCGGTGCGTGGTGGTCAGGGTGAGCAGCACGCGCCCATGGTCTCAGCCGCGTCGATCTTGCGTCGCCCCGTTTTCGGGGTGCTTGCGGGCGGGGCTCCCCCGGAAACCCGTGATGGTCCGGGTTCGTCCGGTCGTGCCGGTCCCGGACGGTGGGCGCGCGCCGTGCCGTCGGGTGGGTCTGGGGTGGGGCGCGTGCTGTCGGGGTCCGGCTCACCGACGAGGTCCGTGGCGTGGAGGTCTGCCTGCCGCGCGAGGTGCGCTCCGTCCACACCGAGCGGGTCTTCGCGAGCGGCTGCCAGCGGCTCGACGGCGCCGCCTCGGTCGACCTGCTGCGGCAGCGGCGGGGACTGCCTGAGGGCGGGCTCGACCGGGACCGGCACGCGCAGCTCTTCGCCGCCGGGTTGATCCGGCAGGCCAGTCAACAGGGGGTGTTGACCAACCCCGTCAGGCTCCTCACCCTGGCCGACATCGTCGGCACGGACGTGATGACGGACGACGGGGGCACGACTCTCGTGGACCTGCTGCGGGTGCTTCCGGATCTGAAGTCCGTCGACCCGGTCGGGCTCAGCCTCCCGGTCGGGCCGCCGGACGACCTCGGCTGGCGGCTGTCACCGGACCCGGAGCAAGCCCCGGCGTTCCTCGCGGCGTTGCGGGAGGACCGGTTGGCGCAGTGGGTGGCGCGGCATCCGGACCGGGTCAACGGCACCCGCTGACGCGCGGGCCGGACGCCACCGGGGTCGTCCGGCGTCGTCCGGCCCGCGTACGGCTCAGCGGTAGTCGTCCTCGTCGGCGGCGACCACCCGCGCCTGCTCCATCGCGTCCCAGTCGCCGACCTCCAGGCCACGGTGGGGCTCGGTGTCGGCGTCGCCCGGATCGACCACGGCGGCCTGCTCGACCGCGTCGGCCGGCTCGGCCTCCATGTCGCGCTCCTCGGGGCTGAGGTGGTCGCTGGGTGCGAAGTCCTCTTCGGGCTGACCCATATCAGTCCCTCCCGGGATCTCGGCGGACAGTTCCCCACACACCGTACGGGTTGCACCCGCCCGCCGCTCGGAAGCCGAGTCGACCGAATCGGCCCACCGGCCGGTGCCCCCGGTGCCAGGATGGGACGGTGGGCTTCCTGATCCGGTTGGCGATCACCGCCGTCGCGCTGTGGGTGACCACGCTGGTCGTGCCCGGGGTGGAGGTGAGCGGCCGGTCCGGCACCAACTCCGCCCTCACGCTGGTCGTCGTGGCCCTGATCTTCGGCGTGGTGAACGCGGTGCTCAAGCCGCTGGTCAAGGTGGTCGGCTGCGTCTTCTACCTGCTCACCCTCGGCCTGTTCGCGCTGGTGGTCAACGCCCTGCTGTTCCTGCTGACCGACTGGATCGCCCGGGCGCTGGACCTGCCGTTCCACGTGGACGGTTTCTGGGCCGCGTTCTGGGGTGCCATCGTGATGGCCGTGGTGACCTGGCTGATCAGCGTCGTCGTGCCCGACAGGTGGGAGGGGCGGTGACGAGGCGGCCAGGGACCGGGCGCGTACCGGGTCGGTTGTGCCGGCCCCCGTCTTCTACGGGATACTGCCGACGGTGGACAGCGCGGTCCGGCGCACCCAGGGACAACAGCGGCCGGTGACGGCCGACAGCGGTAAGTAAGGAGCGTTCGACATGCCCATCGCTTCCCCCGAGACCTACGCGGAGATGCTGGACCGCGCCAAGGCCGGCCGGTACGCGTACCCCGCGATCAACGTGACGTCCTCGCAGACCCTGAACGCGGCGCTGAAGGGCTTCGCCGACGCGGAGAGCGACGGCATCATCCAGGTCTCGACCGGTGGCGCGGAATACCTCTCCGGCCCCTCCGTGAAGGACATGGTCACCGGCGCGGTGGCGTTCGCCGCGTACGCGCACGAGGTGGCCAAGAAGTACCCGGTCAACATCGCCCTGCACACCGACCACTGCCCGCAGGAGAAGCTGGACAAGTTCGTCCGGCCGCTCATGCAGATCTCCAAGGAGCGGGTGGCCGCCGGCCAGGAGCCGCTGTTCCAGTCGCACATGTGGGACGGCTCGGCCGTGCCGGTGGCGGAGAACCTCCAGATCGCGGCCGAGCTGCTCGACCGGGCCGCCGAGGCCAAGATCGTCCTCGAGATCGAGGTCGGCGTGGTCGGTGGCGAGGAGGACGGCGTCGAGAACGCCATCAACGACAAGCTCTACACCACCGTCGAGGACGGCCTGGCCATGGTCGAGGCGCTCGGCCTGGGCGAGAAGGGCCGCTACATGGCGGCGCTGACCTTCGGCAACGTGCACGGCGTCTACAAGCCGGGCAACGTCAAGCTCCGCCCCGAGATCCTCAACCAGATCCAGGAGGCGGTCGGCGCCAAGTACGGCAAGGAGAAGCCGCTCAGCCTGGTCTTCCACGGCGGCTCCGGCTCGCTGCTCTCCGAGATCCGCGAGGCGCTCGACTACGGCGTGGTGAAGATGAACATCGACACCGACACCCAGTACACCTTCACCCGGCCGGTCGCGGACCACATGTTCCGCAACTACGACGGCGTGCTCAAGGTGGACGGCGAGGTCGGCAACAAGAAGATGTACGACCCGCGGGTCTGGGGCAAGGCCGCCGAGGCCGGCATGGCCGCCCGGGTCGCGGAGGCCTGCGAGCACCTGCGCTCGACGGGCACCACGCTGGCGAAGTGACGCGCTGACGCGTACGACCGACGGCCGGCTCCCCGCCCCGGGAGCCGGCCGTCGGCGTGTCCGGGGCCGTCAGGCCGTCGCGGTGAGCACCCGGACGGCCTCGTGGACGTCGTCGGTGAGGTGCACGGAGGACGACAGGTCGCCGAAGGGCGAGGCGCCCAGCAGCGGCCGCAGCAGCGCCTCCACCGGAAGCTCGTGCGTCCAGTACGCGCGGTCCAGGAAGACGTACGCGCCGCTGGCCCCGTCGGTGCCGTAGTAGGTCTTCGTGGCCGCCTGGAACACCTCCTGCACCGTCCCCGCCCGCCCCGGGGCGAAGACGATCCCGCCCCGGGCCAGCCGCAGGATGGTGTCCTCGCGGATGGCGTTGGAGAAGTACTTGGCGATCCGGCCGGCGAAGAGGTTCGCCGGCTCGTGCCCGTACAGCCAGGTCGGGATGGCCAGCCCGCCCGCGCGGGCCCAGTCCACGTCGCCGCCGGCCAGCTCCGCGGAGTCGGCGCGGGAGACGCTGCCGGGGTCGGCGGCCTCGGGTCGGGGCAGCGCCACCGGCCGGCCGTAGAGTTCCCGGACCCGCAGCGCCACCGCCGTGTAACGGTCGTGGTCGGTGAAGTCGGGCGCCGTGGCGAGCAGGTCGATCGCGGCGTCCAGGTCCTCGACCGGCCGCAGCGCGAGGTGGGCGCCGAGGTTGGCGGCCTCCATCACCCCGGGGCCGCCGCCGGTCACCACCAGCCGGTCGGCCCGGGCCAGCTCCCAGCCCAGCACCGCCGCCATCCGGTACGGCGCGCTGCCGCGCGGCACCGCGTGCCCGCCCATGATGCCCACCACCGACTGCGGCCCGTGGGTGGCCAGCCAGGCGCGGGTGGCGTCGGCCAGCGCGTTGTCCACGCCGTGGTCGTGCAGCCGCTGACCGAGCGCCTCCCGGACGTCCGGCAGCGCCCCGCCGTGCGCCCGGAAGTGCTCGTAGACCTGGGTGTCGTACATCCCGGCGAAGCCGCCCTCGGCGAAGCCGGCGGCCAGGTCCTCCGGCGTGTAGAGGTGGGACGGCTGCGTCGGGTAGGGCAGTCCGGAGAACGGCGGTACGACGTTCGCGCCGCGCCGGACCAGGTCGGCGCCGACCTCGCGGGAGGCGAAGCGGCAGCCCACGAAGAGGGTGCCGGTCACCTCGACGGCGGTCAGGTCGGGGACGGGATCGAGGTCGAGCCGCAGCCCCTGCACGGTCAGCCCGACCAGGCTGCCGGTGGTCAGCCGCCGGTCGAACTCGGCGCGGGTCTCGATCTCGTCGGTGCAGGTGTGCGGCTCGATGACGTCCGCGGGAGGTGGGGTCGGCACCCTGGCCATCCTGCCCCGCCGGGTCAACCGGCCAAACCTGCGCCGGCTCGCCGCCTGACCTGGGCCGGACCGACGGAAGCCCGGCGGTCGTGGCCGCCGGGCTTCCGCAGTACCCGGTCCTGGGGAGGCTCCGGACCAATAGTTGTAGTCGAAAGTATCGGCCGGGGGCATGGGCCGCAGGCGTGACCAACTCCTCAGCCGTTCAGCCAGCCGGCTCGCCCAACCCCCTCGCGCACCCCGGTGCGAAGCGGGTTGAATGGGGCGATGCAGAACCTGTTGCCGGAACCACCGGCCACCCTCCTCCCCGCGCACGACGAGGCCGACGCCGCTCTGGCCGCCGCCGAGAAGGCCGGCAGCGACGAGGCCCACGCCGAGGTGGCGGCGCGCTTCCCGACCTACAGCGCCGGCTGGGGCGCGCTGGCCGCGCGGGCCCTCACCGCCGACCAGGTCGTTCCGGCGTACGCCTACGCGCGCACCGGCTACCACCGGGGCCTGGACCAGCTGCGCCGCAGCGGCTGGAAGGGCTTCGGCCCGGTGCCGTGGTCGCACGAGCCGAACCAGGGCTTCCTGCGCTGCCTCTACGTGCTGTCGCGGGCGGCCGACGAGATCGGCGAGTCCGACGAGGCGGCCCGCTGCGCCCAGTTCCTCCGCGACTGCGACCCCGCCGCCGCGGACGCGCTGGCCAGCAACTGACGGCGGGTCCGACGGCCGGCGCGGCTCAGCCCGCCCCGGCCGTCGGCTCGCCCAGGTCCCCCTGGCCGTCCACCTGGCGGCCCGCAGGTCGCCAGGTGGGTGACCGGGGCCATCGGCGACGCCCTACAACCCCTCCGCGACGGCGGCGGCGATCTTCAGCCAGGCGTCCCGGCTGGCTGCGGAGAGCCCGCCGTACCGGATCGGCTCGCCGGTGTCGATGAGGCGCTCGTACGGCGCGAGCAGCACCGCCCGGGTGCGCGCCGCGAAGTGCTCCTGGATCGCCGGCAGGTCGATCTCCTTGCGTGACGGCGGCATCGAGACCACGGTGACCGCCTGCCGGACCAGCCGCTGCCGGCCGCTCTGTTCCAGGTGGTCCAGCATCCGGGCGGCCGTCTCCGCCGAGTCGTTGCGGGCCGACATGGTGACCACCAACTGGTCGGTGGCGTCCATCGCGGCCTGCCAGTTCTGGGCCCGGACGTTGTTGCCCGTGTCCACGAAGATCAGCTTGTAGAACCGGCTGACCACCTCGCGGATCTCGGCGAACGCGGCGGCGGTGAGCATCTCGCCGCCGGTGGCCGACTCGTCCGAGGCGAGGACGTCGAACATCCCCTCGCCCTGCGAGCGGACGTACTGCGACAGGTCGCCGACCCGCCCGTGCGCGCCCTGGAACTGGCCCAGGTCCCGCAGCATGTCCCGCACCGTACGGGAGTGGAAGTCCTGCTGGGCGCGCATCCCGAGGGTGCCCTGGGTCTCGTTGTTGTCCCAGGCCAGCACGTAGCCGCCGCGCTTCTGGCCGAACGTCATCGCCAGCAGCAGGATGGCCACCGTCTTGCCGGCGCCGCCCTTCGGGTTCACCACGGTCACCTGGCGCAGCCCGCCGAAGTTGCGGCGTACCGTCTCGATGTCCCGTCGCACCTCCTGTTCGTGGCGGCCGGGCGGCAGCCGCAGCCCCATCCGGTTGACCACCGCCCGTACGCCCATCGTGGCCACCGGGTCGGCGGGCCGCACCTGCCGGCGGCGGGCGAAGTCCTCGGCGGTCGGCGGGTCGGTGATCGCCGGATGCCAGGTGGCGTCGGGTTGCGCCGGCGGCACCGCGGTGACCCCCTCCGCCGGCTGGTACGCCTGCTGCGGAGCCGGGCCGCCCGGGGTGGCCTGCGGCCAGGGCGGCGGATACCAACCGGGCGGGTACGGCCCGGGGGGCGGCGCGCCCTGCTGCGGCGGGTACGGCCCGGCCTGGGATGGCGGGTACGGCCCGGGCGGTGCGGCCTGCTGGGGCGGGTAGGGCCCGGGCGGTGCGGCCTGCTGTGGCGCTGCCGGGTCGGCCCCGAGGTCCGTGGCGGTCCCGACCGGCGGGTCCTGCCCAGCCTGGCCCTGCGGGCTCGGGCCGTGGAGGGCGTCGGTCTGGGGCGGGGCCTGCTCGCCCGGGTGCCACGGGTGCGGGCCCTGGTCGGCCGGGCCGCGCTGGCTCGGGTACTGCTGGGAGACCTGTCCTGGTTCGGCAGCCTGGGACGCGGGCGTCTGGCCGGCGGCACCGGGCCCCGGGCCGGCCGCGGCGGCTGCGGCGGCGGGGCGCTGCGGCGGCTGCGCCCACGGCGACTCCGCCGGCATCCGGGCCCCGCCGCCCGGTACCGGACCGCCGCTCGCCACCCCGCCGCCGGCACTCCCGTTGGCCGGACTGCCGCCATCGGTGCTCCCCGGGCCGCCGGCACTTCCGTTGGCCGGGCCGCCGGCACTCCCGTTCGGGGGGCTGTCGTTCGTCGCCGCGATTCCGTTCGCCCGGCTGCCGGTCTCGTGTCCTCCCGTCGACGGGCCGTCGGGCGTCGTCGCGTCGGCGGCCGGACCGGGGCGGTCAGTTCCGGCGGGCTCGCCGGGGCCGGGCCTCGCGGCGTCGGCGGCCGGACCGGGGCGGTCAGTTCCGGCGGGCTCGCCGGGGCCGGGCCTCGCGGCGTCGGCGGCCGGACCGGGGCGGTCAGCTTCGGCGGGCGCGTCGGGGCCGCGCACCGTGTCGTGGGGTGACGGCCGGCTACCGGGGGAGGCGTCAGCCACGGTGACCGGCGAGGCATCCTCCCGCCGCCGGGCGAGCCCCTGCGTCGGCTCGCCCGCACCCGGGGAGGTCCGGGCGGCAGTCAGCGGGCGCGGGGACGTGACGGGCACGGGCACCACCGGCTGGTCGAGGCTGAAGGGCATGTCGAGGTCGACCAGGCCGGGGCCGGTCTGCGGGGCCCGGGGAGCGGGCACGCCTCCGGCCGTCTCCGGCGTGGCCGGTCTGCCCTGCGCGGGTGTCGGCGGCGCCCAGGCCGAGGCGTCCGGCCCCCACGAGGCGTCGGCCGCCGAGGCCCCCGATGCCGCGACCGTTGGAACCCCCGAGGCTGTGACCGATGCGGTTCCCGAGGCGTCGACCGATGGGGGCAACGGGGCCGCGACCGGCGGAGGCCCCGAGGCAGCGGCCGATGCGGTCCCCGAGGTCGTGACCGGTGGGGGCGACCAGCCGGCGCCCGGGCCCTGCGGCGCGGTCGTCCCCTCGCCGGAAATGGGTGCCGCGCCGGAGACGGGTGCCCCGCCGGGGATCGGCACGCCGCCGGTCAGGGACGGATAGTCGGCCGGCGAGGGCGGCTGACCCGGCCGGACCGGGGGCGGTACGGGGGACGGGGGTGAGGCGGTCGACGCCCAGGGCGGTGTGCCGGCGCCGATCTGGTCCGGCGGCCAGAGTGGTTCGATGTCCCGCTCCGGCATCGGTTGCTGGCCGGGCGCGTGGACCCGGTCGACGTTCTCGTCCACCACGGTTCCTCCCCATTCCTCCTGCCGAGGATAGGCCCAGTGGCCGCGCCCGGCCGGCCGTCACGGGCCGGTCGCGGCGGTCGCGTCGGGGACGCCGAGGTCAGCTCGCCCAGACCGCCCAGGCGCCCGGTTCGGTCCACCAGGACCGCTTCCGGCTCAGCTCGCCCTCGGCTCCGTCGTCGAGGAACGGGACCTTCCCCTCGCGGGGCAGCACGGCCACAGCCCGCCCCCGGGCGCGTCGTACCTCCAGCCGCACCCGCTTCCTGCCCAACGCCGAGCGGGTCACCACGGGCACGGCCACCGCCACCTCGACCAGGCCGTCCGTCGGGTCCGGGGCGCCGAGCAGGGCCACGTCGTCGAGCTGGGCGTACCCGCCGGCATTGCCGATCGCGCAGGCCAGCAGCGGGTCGTCGCCGTTGGAGAGCACGGCGTCGTCCACCTCCACCCGGCCGCGCCAGTGCAGCGGCCGGCCGTTGTCGTCGGCGGCGCCGACGAGCGCGCCGTCCAGGGTCACCGAGCCGCCGTCGTTGCGCAGCAGGTCGAGCCGGCGGGGCGTGCCGTCCAGCACCGCGGCGGCCACCGCCGCCGGGTCCCGGGGCAGCCCGAGCTGCGCCGCCAGGTCACGGTGCGTCGTGCTCCGCGCCGGATCGAGCGGGAGTACGCCGATCGGCGGCAGGTCCGGCACCGTCCGGTTGCCGGGCAGGTCGTCGGGGCGGCGGCTCGGCGGTGGGGCGTACCGCCGGACGAGCCGGCGCACGACGGCGCGCAACTGGGCGTCGCTGGCCGAGGCGACCACGAGCCGGGTCTTGGAGTCCGGGTCGGGCCAGGGGAGACCGTCCGGGCGGGTCGGGCCGTCGAACCGGGCCAGCACCTCGTCGATCTCGGCGTCGGAGCGGGCGGTGACCGTCTCGACGCGGGCGCCCCGGGCGGTGAGCGCGTCCGCGCAGGCCAGCACCGGCACCCGTGGCGTGTCGCAGCGCCCGTCGACCGTCGCGCCGCCGGCGGGGGCGCAGGCGTCGGCCGTCGCGCCGTCGGTCGCGCAGGCGTCGGCTTTCGCGCCGTCGTCGGCCGTCGCGGCGCCCTTCTCAGGCGCCGCGCCGCAGCAGCCGCCGCTGCCGCAGGCCCCGGCGGGCGCGTCGCGCTCCGAGCCGAGGGTGAGCAGCACCACGTCGTACACGAAAAGGCCTCCTGCCTCCCGACGCGACCCCTGCCGGCCGCGCCGCCACTACTTGTTAGCCTGACACCCCGGGCTCGCCGACCGGTCGCCACCTGGCACCCGAGCCTTCTGGAGGCGAGAAGATGCCAGCGATCGTGCTGCTCGGTGCCCAGTGGGGCGACGAGGGCAAGGGCAAGGTTACCGACCTGCTGGGTGAGCGGGTCGACTACGTCGTGCGCTACTCCGGTGGCAACAACGCCGGCCACACGGTGATCACGCCGGACGGCCAGAAGTACGCGCTGCACCTGATGCCGTCGGGCGCGCTCTCCCCGAGCGCGATGATCGTCATCGGCAATGGCGTCGTGGTCGACCCGAAGGTGCTGCTGGCCGAGATCGACGGGCTCGCCGAGCGCGGGGTCGACGTCAGCCGGCTGCGGATCTCCGGCGACGCGCACCTGATCATGCCGCACCACCGGGCCCTGGACCGGGTGGTCGAGCGCTACCTCGGCAGCTCCCGGATCGGCACCACCGGCCGGGGCATCGGCCCGGCCTACGGTGACAAGGTCGCCCGGATGGGCATCCGGCTCCAGGACCTGCTCGACCCGGGCATCCTGCGCAAGAAGCTCGAACTGGCGCTGCGCGAGAAGAACCAGCTCCTGTTCAAGATCTACAACCGCAAGGCGATCGACGTCGACGAGACCGTCGAGGAATACCTGCGGTACGCGGAGCGACTCAAGCCGTACATCGCCGAGACCCGGGTGATGCTCTGGGACGCGCTGGACCGCGGCGAGACGGTCCTGCTGGAGGGCGCCCAGGCCACCATGCTCGACATGGACCACGGCACGTACCCCTTCGTGACCTCGTCGAACCCGACCGCCGGCGGGGCCTGCGTGGGCGCCGGCATCCCGCCGACGGCGATCAGCAAGGTGATCGCGGTCAGCAAGGCGTACACGACGCGGGTCGGCTCCGGGCCGTTCCCGACGGAGCTGTTCGACGACAACGGGCAGCACCTGCGCAAGGTGGGCCACGAGTACGGCACCACCACCGGCCGGGAGCGCCGCTGCGGCTGGTTCGACGCCGTCGTCGCCCGGTACGCCTGCCGCCTCAACGGCGTCACGGACCTGGTGGTCACCAAGCTCGACGTGCTCACCGGCCTGCCGAAGGTGCCGATCTGCGTCGGGTACGAGATCAACGGCGAGCGCTTCGACGACATGCCGATGACCCAGACCGACTTCCACCACGCGACTCCGATCTACGAGGAGCTCGACGGCTGGTGGGAGGACATCACCAAGGCGCGCACCGAGGACGAGCTCCCCGAGAACGCGCGCCGCTACATCGCCCGCATCGAGGAACTCTGCGGCACCCGCGTCAGCGTCGTGGGCGTGGGCCCGGGCCGCGAGGAAAACGTCCTCCGCCACCCCCTCCTCTAACCCCCCCGGCCCCCCACCCCCCTCCGAGTTGATCATGAAGTTATTGCTTCGACACGCCGACGCCGACGGCAACAACTTCATGATCAACCGGGTGGGATCGGGGGGCTGTCCACAGGGCGGGGCGGGTTATCCACAGGGGGTTTCGCCGGTCGCCGGATGCCGGGACAGTTGAGCGGTATGGGGACGGATCCGCTGGCAGTCGTACGCGCGATGGCTGGTGCGCGCGACGGCATCGTGACGCTTGCGCAGGCGCGTACGGCCGGGCTCACGGTGCACGACGTGCACCGGCTCTGTCGATCCGGTCGCTGGCGCGCGGTGATCCGTGGCGGCTACCTCGTCGACGCCGACTGCTACGACGGCATCCCTCGACGGGCGCGGATCAGGGCGGCTGTCGCATCCTTCGGTGCGCCTGCCGCAGCGGTCCTGACGACGGCCGCCGAACTGCACGGCATCGCGGGGCCCCGGTCGACACAGGCGATCCACCTGTCGATGCCCGGTCCGGTCGCGAGGCACTCCCGGCTGGCTCATCCCGAGGTGGTGGTGCACCAGTTGACAGTCGCGCCCGGTCAACTGGTCCGGCTCGACGGCATCGCCGTCACCTCGCCGCTGCGGACTGTCGCCGACCTGGTCCTGCGGGAAGACCGCTACACCGCGGTGTGCGTGCTGGACTCCGCGCTGAACCGGGGGCTCGTCACCGACGACGACCTGCTCGCCGTGTCGCGCCTGATCAGAGGTCGACGCGGTGCGGTGGCGGCGCGTTCTCATCTTGCGGAGGCGGACGGCCGGGCGCAGTCCCCGCTGGAGACGCGGACGAGATTACGTTGCGTCGACGGACGGGTGCCACCGGATGCCCTCCAACTCGAGGTGCGCGACGACGACGGCTACCTGCTCGGGATCGGGGATCTCGGCTGGCGGGGCCCGAGGGTGATCGCCGAGGCCGACGGGCGGGGTCCGCACGGCACCCCGGAGGCTGTCCACGCCGACCGCCGCCGCCAGAACCGCCTGGTCAATGCCGGCTGGACCATCCTCCGCTTCACCTGGGCCGACACCCTGCACCCCGCCTACGTCCCTGACACCGTTCGTCGGGCCATCGCCGTCGGGGAGGGGGTCAGTAGGATGCGGGTGTGCGCGTACTTCTTCTTGGTGGTGGGGGGCGGGAGCATGCGCTCGCGCTCGGGCTGGCTGCGGATCCGGCCGTCGAGCAGTTGGTCGCGGCGCCCGGTAATCCCGGCATTGCTCCGCTCGCCTCGTTGCGGAGCGTCGATCCGTGCGATCCGGCGGGCGTGGCCGCGTTGGCGGTGGAGACCGGGGCCGACCTGGTGGTGATCGGGCCGGAGGCGCCGCTGGTGGCCGGGGTCGCCGACGCCGTACGCGCCAAGGGGATCGCCGCCTTCGGGCCGTCCGGCGAGGCGGCCCGGCTGGAGGGGTCGAAGGCGTTCGCCAAGGACGTGATGACCGCTGCTGGCGTACCGACGGCCCGCGCGTACACCTGCACGGACGCGGAGAGCACCGCCAGGGCGCTGGACGAGTTCGGCGCGCCGTACGTGGTGAAGAACGACGGGCTTGCCGCCGGCAAGGGTGTCGTGGTGACCGACGACCGCGCCGCCGCGCTGCGGCACGCCGAGGAGTGCGGCCGGGTCGTCGTCGAGGAATACCTGGCCGGCCCGGAGGTCTCCCTCTTCGTGGTCACCGACGGCGAGGCGGCGGTGCCGCTGCTGCCCGCGCAGGACTTCAAGCGGATCGGCGACGGCGACACCGGCCCGAACACCGGCGGCATGGGGGCGTACGCGCCGCTGCCCTGGGCGCCGTCCGGCCTGGTCGACGAGGTCATGCGCGACGTCGTGCACCCGACCCTGGCGGAGATGGCCCGCCGGGGCACCCCGTTCGCGGGCCTGCTCTACGTCGGGCTGGCGATCACCGCCGACGGCCCCCGGGTGATCGAGTTCAACGCCCGCTTCGGTGACCCGGAGACGCAGGTGGTGCTCGCGCTGCTGGAGACGCCGCTGGCCGGGCTGCTGCACGCCGCCGCGACCGGCACGCTGGCCGGGCACCCACCGCTGCGTTGGCGCGACGGCGCCGCCGTCACGGTCGTGGTCGCCGCCGAGGGCTACCCGGCCGCCCCGCGTACCGGCGATGTGATCACCGGGGGCGAGGCGCCGGGGATCATCCACGCCGGCACCCGCCGGGACGCCGACGGGGCGCTGCGCTCCGCCGGTGGCCGGGTCCTCTGCGCCACCGCCACCGGCGCCGACCTGCCCGCCGCGCGGGACGCCGCGTACGCGCTGGTGGGTGGGGTGGAGTTGGCCGGGGCACAGCACCGCACCGACATCGCCTCCGCCGCCGTCGAGGGGCGGATCAGCATTCCGGGCTGACCGGGCAACCTCCACCCTCCCCGCCTCCGTTTGAGCGGTGAGGCGAGGAGGTGGCGGGATTGCCTGCCGACATCGAGGGCTACCGCGAGTACGTCGGGGCGCGGCTGGAACCGTTGCGCCGCACGGCGTACCTGCTCTGCGGCGACTGGCACACGGCCGACGACCTGGTGTCGACGGCGCTGGTCAAGCTGCTGCGGCACTGGCGGCGCGTGTCGCGGATGGACAGCCCCGACGCGTACGTCCGGCGCACCCTGCTGCGGGTGTGGCTGGACGAGCGGCGCCGGCCGTGGCGGCGCGAGGCCGCCTGGGCCGAGGTCCCCGACGGCGCCGTCCGTTCCGCCACCGACGGTGCCGCGGACCGGCTGACCATCCTCGCCCTGCTGGCCGAGCTGCCGCCGCGCCGCCGCGCGGTCCTGGTGCTGCGCTACTTCTGCGACCTGTCCGTGGAGGAGACCGCCCGGGAACTCGGCTGCACCACCGGCACCGTCAAGAGCCAGTCGGCGCGCGCGATCGAGGCGCTGCGGAGCCGCCTCGTGGGCGCGCCGGCCCGAGCCGAGGAGGCACGCACCGATGGATGAACTCGCCCGGCAGTTGCGCACCGCGGTGGCGTCGCCGCCGCCCACCCGGATCGACGTGGACCGGCTGCTCGCCGACGACCGGCGACGACGCCGTCATCGGGTGTGGGCGACGGCGGGCACCGGGGTCGCCGCCCTGGTCGCCGCGGTCGTGCTGACACCGGCGCTGCTCGTCGGCCCGGCCGCCGGACCGGGCGGGCCCACCTTGCCGACCGGTGACGGCTCGCCGTCCGCCGACGCGGCGCTCTGCCCGGTGGCGGAACCGGAGCCCAGCGGACCGCCGGCGCCGCAGCAGTCGTACGACACGGTGCGCGACCGGCCGACCGAACGCCCCGACGCCGGCGTGGCCCGCCTGACCCTCGTGCTGCGTCCCGCGCTGGCGGCCGTCGTGCCGGCGGGGCTGACGGTCCACGGCACGATCCCGGGCTGCGACCCGGTGCAGTTCACCTACGAGAAGAGCCACTGGCACTACTACGCCCACGCCCGGCTGCGCGGCAACGGGCAGGCCGACAACGTGACGGTGTCGTTGATCCCGACGGCCGTCGACGCGTCCGAGGGATGCGCCGCCGCCCCCGATCCCCGTACCTGCACGAGCAGCCGCCTGCCGGACGGCGGCACCCTCACCACCAGCACGGTCACCCCGGGCGACGAGGGCTTCGAGCAGCGCTGGGCGCAGGTGCAGCGGGCGGACGGCACGACCGTGACGGTGACGACGGACAACCACCACATCGAGGGCGGGGAGAACGGTGTGCCGCCGACGTTCCGGTTCGGCCCGCCGCCGGTGCTCACCGTGGCGCAGTTGACGGCCATCGCCACCACGCCCGGGTTGACGCTCCATCCCTGACGCGGGAAGTCAGCCCCGAACGGGTGCGTCCCGGTCCGGGGCGGGCGGCCACAGCTGTTCGACCCGGACGCGCCCCTGTACGCGGGGCGCGTCCCGGCGCGTCGCGGGGGCGTACTGCCCGTTGAGCGGGACGCGTTCCTCCACCCGGTTCGTCGGGCCGCCGGGCGGGGCGGGCGGGTAGCGGGGTGGCTCGTCCAGCGCCCGTAGTGCCGGCAGCGGCGCGGCGCCCAGGGTCGCCACCAGCAGCGCCACGGCCAGCACCAGGAAGGCGGTACGCAGGCCGAGCCACTCCACCAGTGGCCCGGCGAGCAGGTAGCCGGCCGGGCCGGCGGCGTACGCGAACGAGGTCATCACCCCGACCACGCGCCCGCGCAACCGTTCCGGCGTGCGGGTCTGCATGGCGTAGTTGGACAGCGGGTTGACCGGCCCGTACGCGAGCCCGATCGCGACGGCGAAGCCGATCATGGCCGGGAACGGCGGCAGGGTGGCCAGCCCCACGAGGGCCATTCCGATGACGACGAGGGCGATCACCATCAGGGTGTGCCGCCGGATCAGCCGGCCCGCCACCCCGGAGGCGAGCGCACCGACGACTCCGCCGGCGCTCATCGCCATGAGCAGCGCGCCGAGCCGGGCCGGCTCCCCCCGGCCGACGAACCACGCCGGCAGCAGCACGCCCTCGACCGGCAGGTAGAGCGCGGCCAGCACCATCGTGAGCAGCGCGATGGTCCGCAGCAGCCGGTCCTGCCAGACGAACCGCAGCCCCTCGACGGTGCCGCGCCACAGCCCGGACGGGGGGCGTTCGGGGCGGCCGGCCCCCGGCAGTCGGACGGCGGCGATCATCGCGACGGCCAGCACGAATCCGGTGGCGGTGACCCAGAGCGTCGAGCCGGGGCCGATCGCGGCGATGAGCACGCCGCCGACGCCGGGCCCGATGAGGAAGGCGAGCCCCCAGACCGCCTCGTGCACCCCGTTGGCGCGTTCGATGCGCCAGCCTGCGGCCTGTGCGGCGGCCGGCAGCAGGGTCTCCCGGGCGGTCAGGCCGGCCGGGTCGAACACCGCCCCGAGCACGGCCAGCGCCACGATCCAGCCGAGGTTCAGCCCGAGCAGCGCGTCGACCACCGGGATCGCGGCGACCGAGACGGCGGAGAGCGTGTCGGAGACCAGCGCCGTACGTCGCCGGCCGAGCAGGTCCACGACGGTGCCGGAGACGAGGCCGGACAGCAGCATCGGTAGGGCGGTGGCCGCCGCTACCACGCCGGCCGCGGTGGGACTGCCGGTGCGTTCGAGCACCAGCCAGGGCAGGGCCACGTTGGCCACCCCGTTGCCGGTGTTGGAGAGCAGCGTCGCCGCCTCGACCAGCAGGAGCGGTGCCATCCGGGGTCGTGGCGGACGGTGACGGGCATGGTGGCGGTGTCGGGCACGGCGGCGCGGTCCGGAACCGATCATGGTGCCGCCAGCCTAGGGGCGGGGGAGCATCCGGGCAGTAACGGCCGGGGAACGGTCAGCTGTAGTAGTAGCGGTGCAGCTCGCGGGCCAGCACCTTGCCGGTGGCGTTGCGGGGCAGGTACTTCACGAAGACCACGTCCCGGGGTACGGAGAACCGGGCCAGGTAGTGCCGGACGTACTCGCGGACGGCCTCCGGGTCGAGCGTCTCGCCGGGGTGCAGGGCGAGGAACGTGGCGAGCCGCTGGCCGTACCGGGGGTCCGGTACGCCGATCACGGCGGCCTCGCGTACCTGCGGCAGCCGGGCGATCAGGTCCTCCACCTCGGACGGGAACACGTTCTCCCCGCCCGAGACGATCATGTCGTCGGCCCGGCCGTCGACGAAGAGCAGCCCGTCGGCGTCCAGCCGCCCCAGGTCGCCCGTGTCGAGCAGGCCGTCGCGGTGTTCCCGGGTGGTCCCGGACGTGTAGCCCTCGAAGAGCATCTCGTTGCCGACGAAGATGCGGCCGACCCGCCCGGGTGGCACCGGCTCGCCGGCCGCGTCGAGGATCTGCAACCGGGTGCCGTGCGGTGCCCGGCCGGCGGTGGTGGGCGCCGCACGCAGCGCGGCGGGGCCGGCGATGGACGCCCAGGAGACCTCGGTGGAGCCGTAGAGGTTGTGCAGGACGTCGCCGTAGACGTCCATGAACCGCGGGGCGAGGCCGCCCGGCAGCGCGGAGCCGCTGACCGCGACCACCTTCAGCGGGGGGCGGGGCTCCGGCGGCGGCACCTCCAGCAGCCGTTGCAGCATCACCGGTACGGCGAAGAGGGCGTCGCAGCGCTGTGCCACCAGGGCGGCCAGCGTGGCGGCCGGGTCGAAGCGGCGGTGCAGCACGATCGTGGCGCGCAGGGCGAAGCAGACCTGGAGGGCGGCGTACCCCCAGGTGTGGAAGAGCGGCGCGGCGATCATGACGGTGTCCCGGGCGTGCAGCGGGATGCGGTCGATGATGGAGACCAGCGGGCCGAAGCCGTTCGGGGTGGGGCGCCGGGCGCCCTTGGGCGCGCCGGTGGTGCCCGAGGTGAGCACGATGATCCGGCCGTCGCGCCCGGGGGGACGCAGCTCGCCGGAAAGCGAGCCGACCACGAGTTCCTCCCGGGCGCGCTCGTCGAGGCGCAGCACCTCGGCGGCGAGATTGGCGACCCGGTCGACGAACTCGGCGTCGTGCACCAGCACCCGCAGCCGCTGCTCCTCGGCCACGGTGGCGAGCTGCGCGGCGGAGAGCCCGGTGTTGACCAGCACCGCGTCCGCGCCGAGCAGGGTGGCGGCCACGATCGACTCGACCAGGCCGGGATGGTTGCGGCAGAGCACGCCGACCCGGTCGCCGGGCCGCACCCCGAGCGCCGTCCGCATCCCCCGGGCCAGCCGCTCCGACCGGTCGAGCAGTTCGGCGTACGTCGTCCTGGTGCCCTGCTCGTCGACGACGGCCGTGCGGTCGGGGTCGCGGGCGGCGGCCTGGCGCAGCTCGCCGGCGATGTTCCAGCCCCACCTGCGCAGCGCCTGGAGCTGGGCGGCGACGCGGATCGGTCGGCCGGGGGTGAGTAGCCCGCGTCGGGTCAGGGTGGCGACGACGAACGGCAGGTCCATGACGCAACCTCCTCAGGCGGTGCGCGTGGGACCCCGGGCCGGGGCCCCACGCGGGCGGTCTGGAGATCAGGTGCGCAGTGGTACGGGTGTTGCGGCCGCCCGGACCGGCACGTGTCCGGTACGGCAGCGCGCGCCAGCGGCCGGTCAGCGGATCTGGACGCCCGAGATGGCCCGGGAGATGACCAGCCGCTGGATCTCGGAGGTGCCCTCGAAGATGGTGTAGATCTTGGCGTCGCGGTACCAGCGCTCGACCGGGTGGTCCCGCAGGAAGCCGGCCCCGCCGAGCAGCTGTACGGCCTTGTCGGTGACGGAGACGGCCACCTCGCCGGCCTTCAGCTTGGACATCGAGCCCTCGCCGGCGGTGAAGGGCCGGTTGTTGCGGCCCATCCAGGACGCCCGCCAGACCAGCAGCCGGGCGGCGTCGATCTCCATCTTCATGTCGGCCAGCGCGAACGCGACCGCCTGGTTCTCGATGATCGGGCGCCCGAACTGCACCCGTTCCTTCGCGTAGTCCAGGGCGTACTCGTAGGCGGCCCGCGCCACGCCCAGCGCCTGCGCGCCGACGGTGGGCCGGGACAGCTCGAAGGTGCGCATCGCCGCCTGGCCCGAGGCGCGCTTGCCGGAGCGGGCCCGGTCGAGGCGTTCGAGCAGGGCGTCCCGGCCGCCGAGCAGGCAGCGCCCCGGCACGCGTACGTCGTCGAGGAAGACGTCGGCGGTGTGCGACGCGCGCAGGCCCAGCTTGCGCAGCTTGCGGGTCGCGGTGAGGCCGGCGGTGCCCGGCGGTACGACGAACGCCGCCTGCCCGCGGGAGCCGAGCGCCGGGTCGACCGAGGCGGTGACCACGTGCACCCCGGCGATCCCGCCGTTGGTGGCGTACGCCTTCTGCCCGCGCAGCACCCACTCGTCGGTGGCCTCGTCGTAGACCGCCCGGGTGCGCATCGCGCCGACGTCGGAGCCGGCCTCGGGCTCGGTGGTGCAGAACGCGGCGACGGCCGGCTCGTCGACGGTGCCGAAGCACTGCGGCACCCATTCGACCATCTGGTCGGGCGTGCCGGCGCCGTAGATGGCGGCCACCGCGAGGGAGGTGCCGAAGATGCCCAGCCCGATGCCGGCGTCACCCCAGAAGAGTTCCTCGCTGGCGATCGGGAGGGAGAGGCCGGTGGGGTCGGCCCAGCAGGTGGCGAGGAACTCGAAGCCGTACAGGCCGACCTTCGCCGCCTCCTGGATGATCGGCCAGGGGGTCTCCTCCCGGGCGTCCCACTCGGCCGCGGCCGGGCGCACGACCTCGGCGGCGAAGCCGTGCACCCAGTCGCGCAGATCCCGCTGTTCCTCGTTCAGGTCGAGCGAGAACTCGGCCATGTCAGGCCTTGGGGATGTCGAACAGGTTGGCGATGTTGGCGGCCAGGCCCAGGTCGCCCTTGGCCTTGAGCTTGCCGGTCATGAACATCATGACGGGGTTCGCGCCACCGGAGACGATCTTCAGGAACTCGACCGGGCCCATCGTGAGGCTGAGCTTCGGGTCGTGCTGCGGGGTCTCGTTGACGGTGCACGCGCCGTCGGCGATGACCACCTCGTAGGTGTCGGTGCCACCGTCGGGGCGGCCGGTGATGTTCCAGTGGATGACCGCGTTGGTCGAGCCGGCCCGGTCGGCGCGGAAGAGCTGCGGCATCCGGCCGAAGACCTCACCGAGGATCTTGCCGCGCAGGTCGCCGGACATCACCTCGGCGATCTTGTCGTCCGGGGTGGACTTGACCAGCTGGGCGAACTCCTTGGGGCCGACGTTCGCGAAGTTGGCCGGGTCGAAGTCAGTCATGGGGCTGCACCTTCCGGGTATTGGCTACTCGTGCGTAACCTTACGGGCGAGTAGGTATGCTCGCAAGGTGTCCACCCCACCCACCTTCAAGCGCCTACCCCGCGCCGTACGCGAGCAGCAGATGCTCGACGCGGCCGTGAAAGTGTTCTCACGCAGGGGTTTCCACGCGGCCAGCATGGACGAGATCGCCGAGGACGCCGGCATCTCCAAGCCCATGGTCTACGCGTACCTCGGCACGAAGGAAGAACTCTTCGTCGCCTGCCTGCACCGGGAGGGCACCCGGATGATGCAGGCCATCGCCGGGGCGGCCGCCCCCGAACTGCCGGCCGACGAGCGACTCTGGCGGGGGCTGCGCGCGTTCTTCGGCTTCGTCGGGGCGCACCGCGACGGGTGGGCCGTGCTCTACCGGCAGGCCCGGGGCGAGCAGCCCTTCGCCGGCGAACTGGCCGGCATGCGGGCCCGGCTGGTCGACGTGGTCGCCGGGATGCTCGACCACGCGCTGCGCGCCGAGGGCCGCGAGGTGGGCGAGACCGACCTGGAGGTCGTCGCGTACGCCCTCGTGGGGGCGACCGAGTCGCTGGCGGACTGGCTCGCCGACCACCCCGACGCGGACCCGGAGAAGACTGCGACCCGGATGATGAACGTCGCCTGGCTGGGCGCCGGCCAACTCCTCCGTGGCGCCACCTGGCACCCACTGGTGCCCCCGTCCTGACCCGCCACCCCGCCTGCCCACCGGCGGCGGGCATCCGCGCGGCAGTAGTCGTCGCCCGGTCAGCGGCGCCTGCGGTGGCGTAGCCAGCGCAGCGCCTCCAGCAGCAGCGTGATCGCCAGCGAGAGGCCCACGCCGGCGAGGATGCCCTTGATCGGGTCGCGTTCGAAGGCCAGCCCGCCGAAGTAGCCGAGCAGGGCGCAGTAGAGCGCCCAGCTCACCGCCGCGACGGCGTCGAAGAGCAGGAACGACCGGAGCGGGTAGCGGACCGCGCCCATGGTGAGGGTGACCGCCGTCCGGCCACCGGGGACGTACCGGGACGTGGTCAGGATCAGCCCGCCGCGCCGGTGCACCGCCCGCCGGGCCCACTCGGAGCTGGCCCGGCGCCGGCTGCCGTCCGGGAGGCGGGCGAGCCGGCTCGCGCCGCCGCCGCGCCCGATGGCGTACGAGACGTGGTCGCCGGCGAAGGCCCCCAGCGCGGCGGCGACGATCACCACCACCAGGTTGGGGTTGCCGCCGGTGGCGAGCACGGCGGCGGTGATCACGGCCGCCTCACCGGGTACGGCGGGGAAGAACGCGTCGACCGCGGTGAGCCCGAAGATCAGCAGGTACACCCACGGTGAGGTGACCAGCTGCCGGAGCAGGTCGAGCGCGGACTCCATGTCTCCCATGCTGGCCGGGCGCGATCCGCCCGGTGGCCGAGTCGCCGGATCGACCCTCTCGGGCCTCCGGCGACGCCCGGCGTCACGCCGACGCCTCGGCCGGCGTTCTGGCCGACGGGAGGGGGCGCCGGGCGGGCAGCGGACCGTGTGGGGTCTTGTCGTCGGCGGTGGGACCCCGCGAGGTCAACACCACGGGCACGCCCAGCTCCTCCTGCACCGCCGCCGTCCAGTCGGGCGGCGGGGCGTCGTCGTACACCGGGCGGGAGCGCAGCAGGTGGGTGGTGAGCGCGGCCTGCCGGTCCAGGTCGCCGGGCGGGCCCGGGGTGAGCCGGTCGGTGGTGTCGTAGCGGCGGCAGATCCGCAGCCCGGGGCCGGCGAGGTCGACGTGGGTGAGCGCCAGGCCGTCGACCCCGCCGGCCGCGGCGAGGGCGTACCGGTGGGCGACCGCGTCGAAGTGGCCGAACCGGAACCGCCCCTGCCACGGGTTGGTCGGGTTGTGCGGGTCGGTCAGCGGCAGGGCCGGGTCCTCGGTCACCAGCGGGCCGGGGCCGTGCCGGGTGGTGACCACGCGCAGCACCCCGATCCGGGTGGCCGTACCGGCCTGGCCCGCCTCGGCGAGCAGGCCGTCGACGTTGGCGAAGGTGGTGGTGCTCCACGTCGTGTACGGGTGGAAGCCGTGCCACTCGTCGAGCAGCACCCCCTGCGCGCCCTCGAAGACGCAGGTGCCGGCGCGCAGCGCCCCGGCCAGCCAGCTCCGGTCGACGATCGCGACCCGCGCGGCGAAGCCGGTGAACGCGGGCAGGCAGTCGGCGACGGGCGGCGCGTCCAGCGGGCCGAGCTCGGCGGTCAGCCGGTCCCGCAGGGCGGTCAGCCGGCGGCGCAGCCGCCCCGGGTCGCCGCAGTCGGCCACCCGGGGCGCCTCGTCTGGGTGGGCGAGACCGTACGCGACGGCCTCGCCCACCCCGAGCCCGCAGGAGCCGTGCCGGTCGGCTCCCCGGGCGATCTCCCGGGCCCGGTTGGCGGCCCGGTGGTACGGGGTGGCGAGCAGCGCCTCCCCGTCGACGGTCAACCGGTCGAGCGCGTCGGGCACCCCGACCGAGGCGAGGTGGTCGGCCTCGGCGGCCAGCGCGAGCGGGTCCACCACCACGTGCCGCGACAGGTGCGTACGGACGCCGGGATGGAACGTGCCGGCGCCGAACTGCGCGAACGTGTGGTGCCGCCCGTCGCGCAGCACGACGTTGTGCGCCGCCTGCGCGCCCCCGTTGAAGCGGACCACCGTGTGCACGGGTCGGGTGGCGCAGAGCCAGTCCACGACCGTGCCCTTGCCGGCGTCGCCGAAGCCGAGGTCGACCACCGCCACGTGGTTCACAGCCGGGTCACCTCTCCGGAGCCGGGGCCGACCACCGCCACGGGTCTCACAGCCGGGTCACCTCGCCGCCGGTGTCGCGGAACGCGGGCAGCGTCGACACCTCGGCGCGCCGCCCGCCGCGCAGGCGGGCCAGCGCCTTCGAGACGGTGCCGGTGGCGCCGGAGCCGGCCCGGTCGAGGTCGCGCAGGCCCTCGTCCAGGTCGATGGCCTGCTCGCCGAGACCGACCGTGAGCGCGATCGTCTCGCAGACCGCGTCGAGGTCGTCCAGCACGACGGCGTTCTGCCCGAGCAGGTCCCGCCACGAGTCGAGCACCTTGGCGTTGCCGGAGTAGTGGCTGCCCGCGGGGAGCAGGTAGTAGGTGTCCCAGCGGCGGGTCACCTCGTCGACGATCTGCCGCAGCGGCACGTCCTCGCGCAGGTCGCCGCCGATGACGCGGGCCACCTCCCGGGACTTCACCTGCGGGTACGCCAGCTCGTCGCCGATGATGAACAGGTAGCCGCGCCGGCCGCGCTTCTCCCAGGCGTCGGTCACGGTGTGCCGGGCCATGAAGTACATGGCCAGCTCGTACGACTCGGTCATCTGCCCGCCGCCGCCGCCCTCCAGCACGATCCGGCCCAGGTCGTCGTCCATCCGGTTGTCCGACTCGAACTGGCCGACCTGCAAGGGCACCCGGTCGCAGGTGGCGTCGCCGATCGCGCCGAACATGATCTGCGGGTCGCTGGCGTAGCCCTGCCGTTGCAGCAGCCCGAGCAGCTGCGGCAGCTTGGTCTGCAGGACGCGCGGCACGTTGCGCATCGAGCCGGTGACGTCGAAGAGCACCGCGATGGGCGTCGACCGGGGGTGCTCGGCGGAGTCGCGGCTCTCGCGCATCGCGTCGCGGGGGTCGAGGGCGGGGTGCACCTTGCGCGCCCCGCTGTCGCTGTAGGAGAACGCGCTCTTGCCGGTCTTCCGGCGGTAGCGGTCGGCGGCGTCGTACACGTCGGTGGACCACATTCCACTGCCCATGACAGCTCCTTACGGGGTGAGGGTGAAGGGTCGGAAGGTGCGCGGCCCGTAGAGCCGGTCCAGCACCTCGTCCAGCTCGCGCAGCAGGAGCCACGCGTCGTCGGGCCGGGCGCCCAGCGCCCGCTGCCGGCAGCCCCGCGCGAAGGCGTCCAGCTCGCGGGGCGCGCGCGGCCCCATCAGCCAGCTCATGCATCCGCTGGCCATCGCGATGTCGGTGCCCGGCCCGCAGGGGCGCTTCCGGGGGATCTCGTCGGGGTACCACCGCGCGTCGTAGCCGGGCACCAGCGCGGGGACGGTGCTGCCGACGGGCGCGGAGAAGCACCAGTCGACCAGCACCACGCCGTGCCCGTCCGGCTCGATCAGCACGTGCGGCGGCAGGACCGCGCCGTGCACGACGCCCGCCTGGTGGGCCAGGCCGAGCGCCACCAGCAGCCGGCGCCACATCCAGGCCACGTCGCGGGCGTCGACCCCGTCCGGGTACGCGCGCCGGATCTCGTCGAGGTCGTGCAGGCCGGGCGCGGTGGCGAGCACGTTGATCCGCCGTTCGGCGCCGGTCGCGGCGTCGGAGTGCCTGAACGAGTCCACCAGCCGGGGCACGTACGGCAGGTAGCGCGGGTCGCCACGCTCGGCGATGGTGCGCAGGGCGTGCGCCTCCCGGGCCATCAGGTCGTTGTCGGTGGGGCGCCGGGGCAGCTTGAGCAGCCGGTCGGCCCCGACGTCGTAGAGGTCGGCCAGGTCGCCCGAGTGGGCCGGCGTGCCGAGGCGGTAGTCGCCGAGCACGGTGACCTGCCGGGCCCGCCAGCGGGTGGTGACCCGGATGAAAGCGTCGGTGGCCTCGGCGCGTACGGCCGGGTCGGCCGGCAGGCGGTCGGGGTGCAGGGCCGCGACCAGCTCGCGGTAGCGGCGGGCCGACTGGTCCGTGCCGAACAGGTCGGCGTCGGTGCGGGCCGCCGTGACCAGGCGGACGGCTTCCGCGGTCCTCATCGCACCGTCTCCTCCCGGGCGGGGCGCAGCAGCGCCGGGTGCAGCAGCCGGGCGTCGCCGGCCCGGTAGAGCCGGGCGCGGGGGCCGCCGCGGGCGCCGCCGCGCTCGGTGCTGGTGCCCGTGCTCTCGACGAAGCCCGGCACGGAGAGCACCTTGCGGTGGAAGTTGCCGGCGTGCAGCGGGTGGCCCCAGACCGTCTCGTAGACGGCGCGCAGCTCGCTGACGGTGAACTCGCCGGCGAGGAAGCGCGTGGCGAGCGGGGTGTATTCCAGCTTGGACCGGGCCCGCTCCAGCGCGTCGTCGATGATCCGGCCGTGGTCGAAGGCGAGCTGTCGGCTGGTCAGCGCGGTCACCGGCAGCCAGATCGCCTCGTCGGCGTCGGTGCCGGCGGCCGGGTCCGGCAGGTCGGGGGCGAACGCGAGGTGGGCGACGGAGACGACGCGCATCCGCGGGTCGCGGTCGGGGGTGCCGTAGCTGCCCAACTGCTCCAGGTGTACGCGGCGCAGCCCCTCGCCCCCGAGCCCGGTCTCCTCGGCCAGCTCCCGCCGGGCGCCGGCCGCGAGGTCCTCGTCGGGGCGGACGAATCCACCCGGCAGCGCCCAGTGGCCCTCGAAGGGGGGCTGGCCGCGCCGGATCAGCAGCAGGTGCAGCGCGCCGTCCCGGATGGTCAGCGCCACCACGTCGACGGTCACGGCGACCGACGGATAGGCCCGGGGGTCGTACGCGGCCAGGAAGTCCTGCTCGTCAACCATGTCTCTCTCATCCTGAGAACATCTCGATGTGAGAACAACCTAGCGCACCGAAACGCCCCTGCCAAGCCCGGGAGCGGATCCGGCAGGGGCGTGTCGGCTTCGTCAGGGGCGCGTCAGCCTCGGCGGGGGCGGCTCAGCGTCGGCCGGGGGCGGCTCAGCGCACGAGGCCCGCCAGGTGCGGCCGGCCGCGCGAGTCGTGCAGGGCGAACCCGCCCTCCGGCAGCAGCCCGAAGCTCACCGTGCTCGGCAGCGGCACCGGCAGCTTGAAGGCCACCTCGACCGTGTAGGCGTCCGGCAGCCGGTTCTCCAGCGCGGCCAGGCAGCGCGCCTTGCTCCACATCCCGTGCGCGATCGGCCGGGGGAAACCGAACAGCCGGGCGCCGAGGCGCGAAGTGTGGATCGGGTTGTGGTCGCCGGAGACCCGGCCGTAGTCCGTACCGACGCGGGGCTCGACCCGCCAGCGCGCCGAGCCGGCCGGCGTCGTGGGCCGCCCGGGCTGGTCGCGCCGCCCGCCGCCGCCCCGCTTGCCCTCCCTGCCGAGGTACGTCGAGACGCCCCGCCAGACCTCCTCCCCGCCGACCGAGCCGACGAGCACCACGTCGACCTGCCGCCCCCGGTCGTGCGGACGCAGGTTCTCCGCGTACGCGGAGAAGTCGAGGGTCTCGTCGGCGGTGACCGGGCGGCGCACGGTGATCCGGTTGCCGACGTGCACCACGCCCGTCAGCGGGATGGGGAACTCGGGCGCGGTCATCAGCCGCAGGGCCAACGGAAAGCCCATGACGTGCGGGAACGTGGCGGGCAGCCGGTCGGTGAGCCGGAACCCGCAGACCCGGTCGTAGTCGGCGAGGTGCGTCCGGTCGACGGCGATCCCGCCGACGGCCAACTCGACCGCCGGGACGCCCGACGAGCGCCGCCCACCGCCGAGGCCGGGCAGCGCGCCGAGCAGCGCCCTTCGGTAGAGCGCACCGGCCGCCGGCATCCGGGGCAGCTCGACGCGCTCCCGGGCACCCGTCCCGGCCGGCCCGACCGCGCCGGCGAGGTCCTGCGTCACCTCCACGGCGGAGGCGGAGAGGTCGTGCGTCTGTTCGAGGCTCAGGTCGTGGCCGGACGCTTCCGGCCCGCGGATCGCGTCCAGGGTGTCCTGCGACAGGATCTCGGTCGGGCCGTCGATCAGCTCGTGCACCGACAGGTCGTCCGGCTCCTGCGGCGGCTGTCCTCTCCTCGCCATCACGCCCCCAGCAGGCTCTGGCCGCAGACCCGGACGACGTTGCCGCTGACCGCGCCGGAGGCCGGCCACGCCAGCCAGCCGATGGTCTCGGCGACGTCCACCGGCAGCCCGCCCTGGGACATGCTGTTCATCCGCCGGCCCGCCTCGCGGATCACCAGCGGGATGCGCGCCGTCAGCCGGGTCTCGATGAACCCGGGGGCGACCGCGTTGACGCTGATCTGCCGCCCGCGCAGCGCCGGGGCGAGCGACTCCACCAGCCCGACCACGCCCGCCTTGCTGGTGGCGTAGTTGGTCTGGCCCCGGTTGCCGGCGATGCCGGCGATCGAGGAGACCGAGACGATCCGGCCGCCCGCCGGGATCAGCTCCCGCTCCAGCAGCACGTCGTTGATCCGTTCCTGGCTGGAGAGGTTGACGTCGATGACCGAGTCCCACCGGTCGGCGTCCATCCGGCCGAGGGTCTTGTCGCGCGTGATGCCGGCGTTGTGCACCACCACGTCGACCCGGCCGTGCCGGTCGGCGAAGTGCGCGGCGAGCCGGGCCGGGGCGTCGGGGGCGGTCAGGTCCAACTGGACGGCCGTGCCGCCGATCTCGTTGGCGACCGCCGCCAGCTCGTCCCCGGCCGCCGGGATGTCCAGCGCGACCACCCGGGCGCCGTCGCGGGCCAGCACCCGGGCCAGCGCCGCGCCGATGCCCCGGGCCGCCCCGGTGACCAGCACGACCTGCCCGTCCAGCGGGCGGTCCCAGTCGGCCGGGGCGACGGCCGTGCCGGCACCGACCCGCACGACCTGCCCCGAGACGTACGCGGACCGGCCGGAGAGCAGGAACCGCAGGGTCGCCTCCACGCTGGTCCAGGTGCCGGCGTCCGGGTCCTTCGTCACGTACACGAGCTGGGCGGTGACGCCCCGGCCGAACTCCTTGCCGATGCTGCGGGTCAGCCCCTCCAGGGCCCGCTGGGCGGTCGCCTCCCGGGGCGAGCCGCACTCGTCGGGCGGGGTGCCGAGCACGACGACCCGGCCGCTGGGCAGCACCGAGCGGGCGCGCGGGTGGAAGAAGTCGTACAGCTGGCGCAGCTCGGCGGAGTCGGTGACGCCGGTGGCGTCGTACACCAGGGCGGCGAAGCGCTCGGTGGACTCCACGGCGCCGGGATCGCGCAGCTCGACCCCGGCGGCGGTCAGGACCTTGCCGGCCTGCTCGGCGAGCCGGCCGCCGGTCGCGGCGCCCAGCAGGACGGGGCCGGGCACGATGGGGTCGCCGGGGGTGTGTCGGCGCAGTCGCGGCGGGTCGGGCAGCCCGAGGCGCTTGACCAGCGTGCGGCCGGCCCCCGATCGGACGAAGCTCGCGTACCTGTCGGTCATAGGCGTAGCCTACTGGCGAGTAAGGTAAGGGCAAGTCTTTCGAGGAGGCGGGATCGTGCAGAGCATCCGGCGGGTCGCGGTCATCGGCGGCAACCGCATCCCCTTCGCGCGGTCCAACTCGCGGTACGCCAGCGCGTCGAACGCCGACATGCTGGGCGCCGCGCTGGACGGGCTCGTCGCCCGGTTCGGCCTGGCCGGCCAGCGGGTCGGCGAGGTGGTGGCCGGCGCGGTGCTCAAGCACGCGAAGGACTTCAACCTGACCCGCGAGGTCGTGCTCGGCTCGAAGCTCGACCCGCACACCCCCGCGTACGACATCCAGCAGGCCTGCGGCACCGGGCTGGAGGCCGCCATCCTGGTCGCCAACAAGATCGCCCTCGGGCAGATCGAGGTCGGCATCGCCGGCGGCGTGGACACCACCTCCGACGCGCCGCTCGCGGTCAACGAGGAGATGCGCCGCACACTGCTCCGGCTCAACAGCGCCCGCACCCTCGGCGAGCGGCTGAGGATCGCCGCGAAGCTGCGCCCCACCCAGCCGTTCAAGCCGGAGATCCCGCGCAACGCGGAGCCGCGTACCGGGCTGTCGATGGGGGAGCACGCCGCCCGCACGGCGCTGCGCTGGCAGGTCGACCGGCAGGCCCAGGACGAGCTGGCGCTGCGCTCGCACCAGCGGCTCGCCGCCGCGTACGACCGGGGGTTCTTCGACGACCTGGTCACCCCCTACCTCGGGCTCACCAGGGACCAGAACCTGCGTCCCGACACCAGCCTGGAGCGCCTCGGCACGCTGAAGCCGGTCTTCGGCGCGAAGGGACCCGACGCCGAGGCGGCGACCATGACGGCCGGCAACTCGTCGCCGCTGACCGACGGCGCCTCGACGGTGCTGCTGGCCAGCGAGGAGTGGGCCCGCGAGCACAACCTGCCCGTGCTGGCGTGGTTCTCCTGGTCGCAGGCCGCCGCCGTCGACTTCGTGCACGGCGACGAGGGGCTGCTCATGGCCCCCGCCTACGCGGTGCCCCGACTGCTGGAGCGGGCCGGGCTGACGCTTCAGGACTTCGACTACTACGAGATCCACGAGGCGTTCGCCTCGCAGGTGCTGGCCACCCTGGCCGCCTGGGAGTCCCCCGAGTTCTGCAAGGACCGGCTGGGGTTGGACGCCCCGCTCGGCGCGATCGACCGGGAGAAGCTGAACGTCAACGGCTCGTCGCTGGCCGCGGGGCACCCGTTCGCGGCCACCGGCGGGCGGATCGTGGCGACCCTGGCGAAGCTGCTGGCGGAAAAGGGCGGCGGCCGGGGCCTGATCTCCATCTGCGCCGCAGGCGGCCAGGGCGTGACCGCCATCCTCGAACGCTGACCCCGGCGCGGGCAACCCGCGCGGCCCCGCGCTCCGTCCCCTGGGCATGAGGCGGCGGAGGCGGGACGGATGAGGCGGGCGGACGAGGACGAGTACCGGCAGTTCGTCGGTGCCCGGCTGGATCACCTGCGCCGCACGGCGTACCTGCTCTGCCGGGACTGGCACACCGCGGACGACCTCGTCTCCATCACGCTCGGCAAGCTCTACCGGGCCTGGCCCCGGGTCCGCGCGGCGGAGAACGTCGACGCGTACGTGCGGCGGGTGCTCACGCGCGTCTGGCTGGACGAGCGGCGGCGGCCGTGGCGGCGCGAACGCAGCACCGACGAGGTTCCCGACGGTGCCGCGCCGGACTCCGAACCCGACCTGGCCGACCGGGAGCTGCTGCTCGAACTGCTCGGCAAGCTGCCCGAGCGGCGGCGCGCCGTGGTGGTGCTGCGCTTCTACTGCGACCTCTCCGTGGAGGACACCGCGCAGATCCTCGGCGTCACCACCGGCACGGTGAAGAGCCAGGCCGCCAGAGCGTTGGAGTCGCTACGCCTGCTGGCCGTGGACCAGCCGGCCCTGCGGACGGGAGGGTTCGCGTGACGTACCGGGAGATCTTCGACGCGGCGATCGGCCACGCGCCGCCTTCCTCGATCGACCTGGACGGGGTGATCCTGCGGCAGCGCCGGCTGGTCCGCACGCGCCGGCTCGGGGCGTACGCCTCGGCGGCCGGCGGGGTGCTCGCGCTGGTGCTCGGCGCGGGCCTGGTGGTCGACCGTCCGGACCTGCAGCCGGCGGCCCCGGCGTCCGCCTCGCGCCCCCCGCACCGCAAGAGCAACCAGCACCTGCCCACGGAGGCGGCCGGGCGCTACCGGGACGGGGTGGCGGCGGCCCTCGTGGCGCGGGCGCCCGGAGTCCGGTGGGTGCCACCGACCGGGGTGGGCCGCGGCGTCGTTCCGACGGCACCGGCCCGCGACGCGCCGGCCGGGGTCGCGTCCGAGGACTACCGCAACGTCGGTTTCTCGGTGCGCGCCTATCCGGTCGACCCCACCGGCGCGTTCGGCAACGAGTTGTCCGTCCTGGCGCTGGCCGAGCCGCAGCCGGGCCTGAACCGCGACGTCATGGACTGCGGGAAGCAGATCGTCGACTCGTGCGGCCTGTCGACGGGGCCGGACGGCGCGCGCGTCCGGGAGACCGCGCGCGTCATGGAAGCCTTCGGGGGCGGGGACGTGACCCACTTCCGGCGGGTCGACGTCCTGTACCCCGACGGCACCTGGATCAGGATCTGGCTGCACAGCCGTGACGGACGGTTCGTGCTCACCCCGGAACAGCTCCGGGACCTCGCCCTCGACCCGGCCGCCCGCCCCGCCTGGTGATACCGGCCGCAACAGATCGCTTCGTGTCGGGCACCGGGGCGGGAACTGCCCGGCCAGTGAGGTGGCACGCGCGGCGTGCCTGCTTGGCAGCCGGAGCGCCGGCCTTCCCACCTCCCCTGCGGCAAAGTCGCCGTCCTCTCCAGCGCTGCCCTGGTCCTGTTCCGGAATATCCTGCGCCGGTCGAGCACGGTGTCCGCGCGGTCGGGCGGGCGGACGTCCTCGTCCGGGCCGTCCCGGGCGACGTGAAAGACTGAGGTACGTGACGATCCCGAACGTGCTCGCCAACCGGTACGCCTCACCCGAGCTGGTCGCCCTCTGGTCGCCCGAGGAGAAGATCCGGATGGAGCGGCGGCTCTGGCTCGCCGTGCTCCGGGCCCAGCGGGATCTCGGCGTCCCCGTGCCCGACGGCGTCGTCGAGGCGTACGAGGGGGTGCTCGACCAGGTCGACCTGGCCTCGATCGCCGAGCGGGAGCGGGTCACCCGGCACGACGTGAAGGCCCGGATCGAGGAGTTCAGCGCGCTCGCCGGGCACGAGCACGTGCACAAGGGGATGACCTCCCGGGACCTCACCGAGAACGTCGAGCAGCTCCAGGTGCGCCGCTCGCTGGAGCTGATCCGCGACCGCGTGGTCGCCACCCTCGCCCGGCTCGCCCGCCTCGCCGTCGAGCACTCCGACCTGGTCATGACCGGCCGCTCGCACAACGTCGCGGCGCAGGCCACCACGTTGGGCAAGCGCTTCGCGTCGGCCGCGGAGGAGCTGCTCATCGCGTACGAGCGGCTGGACGACCTGATCAACTGGTATCCGCTGCGCGGCATCAAGGGCCCGGTCGGCACCGCCGCCGACCAGCTCGACCTCTTCGACGGCGACGCCGAGCGGGTGGCGGAACTGGAGCGCCGGGTGGCGGGGCACCTCGGCTTCAACCGGGTCCTCGACAGCGTCGGGCAGGTCTACCCGCGCTCGATCGACCTGGCGGTGCTCTCCGCGCTGGCCCAGATCGCCGCCGCCCCGTCGTCGCTGGCGACCACGATCCGGCTGATGGTCGGCCAGGAGTTGGCCACCGAGGGCTTCAAGCCGGGCCAGGTGGGTTCCAGCGCGATGCCGCACAAGATGAACACCCGCTCCAGCGAGCGCGTCAACGGCTTCGCCGTGATCATCCGTGGTTATCTGTCGATGGTCGGCGAGCTGGCCGGCGACCAGTGGAACGAGGGGGACGTCTCCTGCTCGGTGGTCCGCCGGGTCGCCCTGCCGGACGCGTTCTTCGCCGCCGACGGGCTGTTCCAGACCTTTCTCACCGTGCTGGACGAGTTCGGCGCGTACCCGGCGGTGGTCAACCGGGAGCTGGAGCGCTTCCTGCCGTTCCTGGCCACCACGAAGATCCTGGTGGCGGCGGTCCGGCGTGGCGTCGGCCGCGAGGTCGCCCACGAGGTGATCAAGGAGCACGCGGTCGCGGTGGCGCTGGCCATGCGCGAGAAGGGCGCCGCCGAGAACGACCTCTTCGACCGCCTGGCGGCGGACGGCCGCCTGGGCCTGACCCGCGCCGAGATCGACGCGCTGGTCGCCGACCGTTCCGCCTTCGTAGGCGCCGCCCCGGCCCAGGTCGAGGCGGTCGCCCGCCGCATCGCCGCCGTGACGGACGCCCACCCCCAGGCCGCTACCTACACCCCACCCCCCATCCTCTGATCCCTCGCCCAACGGGGTCGGGACGGGCGCGGGCGGGGTGGATGGGTCAGGCGTCGCGGGTGGGGGTTTCCGCCGCGGTGCGGAGGTTGGGGGCGCTCGCCGGTTCGGCGATGCCGCCCGGGGACTCGGCGAAGGCCGGGTCGTGCGCGGTCTCCGCGGCGACCAGCGGCTGGTCGGGCGGCATGACGTCGGGCATCTTGGGCGCCACCACCACCGCCGTGCCGTACGCGCAGATCTCCATCCACATCTCGCCGCAGTCGCGGCTGTCGAAGCGCATCCCCACCACGGCGTTCGCGCCGATACGACGGGCCTCCTCGCCGAGCCGGGCCACCGAGTCCGTACGCCACCGGGTGAGGTTGTCCGGGGCCATCGGGTCGTACGCGCCACCGCGCAGGTTCTTGACCCCCTCGCGGTACGGGTTCCGCGTCCTGGCCATCGATGACACCACTTCGCCGAGGATCTGGCGGATCTCGTACCCGGGCAGTTGCTCCGTCGTCACGACCAGCACGCTTCCGATGTTGTCAGGGCGGCGGGCGCCCGATCGTCGGCCTTGTTCACCTGATCGGATGCTGCAAAACGGCGCGGCGCGGACGGCCGGCGCGCTGCCGGCCATCCGCGCCTAGCGTGGCGCTAACCGTCAGACACCGGCCGTCTGGGAGATCCAGGCCCGGTTGTACGCGACGCTGCCGTAGTTCTGGATGCTCTGGCCGTCGGCGGTGGAGGCGACGCCGACCTGGCGGCCGTTGTAGAACTGCGGGCCGCCCGAATCGCCCCGCCAGGCGTTGCCGTTGATCCGCGTGCTCCGGATCGCCTGGCCGCCGTACGCGTCGGTGGCGCTGTTGCTGGTCACCCGGACCGACGCGGTCTTGAGCTGGCTGGAGGCCGAGCAGCCGCTGTAGCAGGTCATGCCCCAGCCGTAGATCGAGTTGGTGGAGTTGATCGGCGGGTTGCTGGTGGCCAGCGTGACGTACGAGGTGCTCACCGAGCTGGACAGGCGCAGCAGGGCCAGGTCGTAGCGGCTGTAGCTGGCGCTGACGGTGCGGGTCTGGCCGCCGGAGGAGCGGTAGACGCTGCCGACCCGGACGGACATCGTGCCGCTCACGCAGTGCCGGGCGGTGAGCACCCACTGCGGTGCGATGATCGTGCCGGAGCAGGTGAACGAGCCGTTGCTGAACACGGCGGCGGCCCACGGGGCCGACGAGACGGTGCCACCGCCGATGATCGGCTGCGGGCCGGCCGGGGCGGCGAGGGCGCCGGAGCTGGCGCCGAGCAGGCCGGCCGCTGCGGTGGCCAGCACCGCGATCATGGATCGGATGCGCATGGGGGCTCCTTCGGGGACGGGGCCCGGGTTCACCGGGTCGAGCTGACGGCCGGCGGGCGGGGGTGGCCCGACGGTCGGGCACGTCCGATCGACGTACGACGATGTACGGTAGGGCCCCTGAGATGTCGTTCACAAGAGATCCATCGGAAATGATGGATGAGATGGTATGGCGGGCCGGGCGATCGGGCGGCAGTCCGACGTCCCGACGGAGCGGGGCGAAACGGGCTGGTCGGCAACGGATACGCATCGGGATCGCAACGAACCCGTATCGGTCTCCCGGCCCCACGCCGGGAATGTCGATCACTGTCTGAACCGCGTCCGGCCGGTGCGTCCGGGGCGGTATCTGCCAGGTAGGCTGGCTGCGCTCGCCCGTTGTGGGTCGGCACCCAACTGCGTACACAGTCAGGAGTGCCCAGTGCCTCGCGTCGTCGTCGACGTCATGCTCAAGCCCGAGATCCTCGATCCCCAGGGCCAGGCCGTCGCAAACGCGCTGCCCCGGCTCGGCGTCAGCGACGTCGCCTCGGTTCGGATCGGCAGGCGGATCGAGATCGAATTCACCGGTGAACCGGACCTGGACCGCGCCCGGGAGATCGCCGACAAGTTGCTCGCCAACCCGGTCATCGAGGACTTCACGGTCCGCGTGGTCGAGGCCGACGAGACCGTGGACGCCCGCTCGTGACCGCCCGGGTCGGTGTGGTCACCTTCCCCGGCTCGCTCGACGACGGGGACGCGGCCCGGGCCGTACGGATCGCGGGCGCCGAACCGGTCCGTCTCTGGCACGGTGACCCGCACCTGCACGGGGTCGACGCCGTCGTCCTGCCCGGTGGCTTCTCCTACGGCGACTACCTGCGCTGCGGCGCCATCGCCCGGTTCGCGCCGGTCATGCAGACGATCGTGGACGCGGCCCGGGGCGGCCTGCCCGTGCTCGGCATCTGCAACGGATTCCAGATCCTCTGCGAGGCGCACCTGCTGCCCGGGGCGCTCACCCGCAACCAGCACCTGCACTTCCGCAACCGCGACCAGGTCCTGCGCGTCGAGTCGACCGGCACCGCGTGGACCAACGCGTTCCAGCCCGGCCAGGAGGTGCTGATCCCGGTCAAGAACGGCGAGGGCTGCTACGTCGCCGACACCGCGACGCTGGACCAGCTCGAAGCCGAGGGCCGGGTCGTCGCCCGCTACGTCGGCGGCAACCCCAACGGGTCGCAGCGCGACATCGCCGCGATCACGAACCCCGCCGGCAACGTGGTCGGCATCATGCCGCATCCCGAGCACGCGGTGGAGGCGCTCACGGGCCCCTCCCTGGACGGTCTCGGCTTCTTCACCTCGGTGCTCAAGCACCTGGTGGGGGCGCCGGCGTGACCGTGCGCGGCATCATCGGTCGGCTCACCCGCCCGTCGGGCGGACGCGAGCGCAGCGAGGAGACGTCATGACCACCCATCCGGACGAGGTACGGGATAACCCGGAGGCCTTCCCGGCCGCGCCGGCGCAGCCGGTGGAGCCGCGTCCGGCCGCCGTCGTGCCGCCAGCCGGGCGTACCGGGCCGGCGACCGCCGACTGGGCCGACGGCCTGGACACCGTGCCGCGCGCCGGGGACACCCCCGGTGAGCTCCAGCCGTACGCCGAGCTGGGGCTCCGCGACGACGAGTACGAGCGGATCCGACAGATCCTCG
Organism: Micromonospora echinofusca; assembly: GCF_900091445.1. Taxonomy (NCBI): domain Bacteria; kingdom Bacillati; phylum Actinomycetota; class Actinomycetes; order Micromonosporales; family Micromonosporaceae; genus Micromonospora; species Micromonospora echinofusca. Next base: position 6,272,320 of record NZ_LT607733.1, on the reverse strand, counting down.
ACCGGCGGCCCACCCAGGCCGAGCTGGCGATGTACTCGATCATGTGGAGCGAGCACTGCTCCTACAAGTCGAGCAAGGTGCACCTGCGCCAGTTCGGCGAGAAGGCCCCGCCCAGCGACCGGCTGCTCGCCGGCATCGGCGAGAACGCCGGCGTGGTGCAGGTCTCCGACGAGCTGGCGGTGACCTTCAAGGTCGAGTCGCACAACCACCCGAGCTTCGTCGAGCCCTACCAGGGCGCGGCCACCGGCGTCGGCGGCATCGTGCGGGACATCCTCGCCATGGGCGCCCGCCCGGTCGCGGTGATGGACCCGCTGCGCTTCGGCGCCGCCGACCACCCCGACACCGCCCGGGTGCTGCCCGGCGTCGTCGCCGGCGTGGGCGGCTACGGCAACTGCCTGGGCCTGCCGAACATCGGCGGCGAGGTCGTCTTCGACCCCTGCTACCAGGGCAACCCGCTGGTCAACGCGCTCTGCCTCGGCGTACTGCCGGTCGACCGGCTCCAGAACAAGGCCGCCGCCGGCCCGGGCAACGTCGTCGTGCTGATGGGCGCGCGGACGGGCCGGGACGGCATCGGTGGCGTGTCGGTGCTGGCCAGCGCCACCTTCGACGAGGGCAGCGAGCAGCGCCGCCCGTCCGTGCAGGTCGGCGACCCGTTCATGGAGAAGCTCCTCATCGAGGCCTGCCTGGAGCTCTACGACGCCCGGCTGGTCGTCGGCATCCAGGACCTCGGCGGCGCCGGCCTGACCTGCGCCCTGACCGAGACCGCCGCGGCGGCCGGCACCGGCATGCGGGTCTGGCTGGAGCGCGTGCCGCTGCGCGAGCCCTCGATGGAGCCGCACGAGATCCTGGCCAGCGAGTCGCAGGAGCGGATGCTGCTGGTCGTCGAGCCGGAGAAGCTCGACGCGGTGCTCAAGACCGCCGAGAAGTGGGGCGTCTGGGCAACGGCGATCGGCGAGGTCACCCCGCCGGCGCCGGACGGCCAGCCGGGCCGGCTGCTGATCACCTGGCGTGACCAGCTCGTGGTGGACGTGCCGCCGGGCTCGCTGGTCGACGACGGTCCGGTCTACGCCCGCCCGATGCGCGAGCCGGCCGACCTGATCCTGCTCCAGGCCGACCGCGCCGAGACGCTGCCCCGGCCGGCCGACCCGGAGGCGCTGCGCGAGACCGTGCTGCGGATGATCGCGTCGCCCAACCTGGCCGACAAGACCTGGGTCACCGAGCAGTACGACCGCTACGTGCTGGGCAACACCGTGCTCGCCCAGCCGGAGGACTCCGGCGTGATCCGGATCGACGAGCGGACCGGCCTCGGCGTGGCCCTGTCGGTGGACGGCAACGGCCGGTACGCGCGGCTCGACCCCTACCACGGCACGAAGCTCGCGCTGGCGGAGGCGTACCGGAACGTGGCCGTCACCGGCGCGAAGCCGATCGCCGTCACCAACTGCCTCAACTTCGGCTCGCCGGAGGACCCGGGCGTGATGTGGCAGTTCGCCGAGGCCGTCCGTGGCCTGGCGGACGGCTGCGCCGAACTGGGCATCCCGGTCACCGGTGGCAACGTCAGCTTCTACAACCAGACGGGCGCCGCGCCGATCCACCCGACCCCGGTGGTCGGTGTGCTCGGCGTGCTCGACGACGTGGCCGATCGTGTGCCGATGGGCTTCGTGGCCCGGCCGGGCGGCGACCACGACCAGCTCTTCCTGCTCGGCGACACGCACGTGGAGCTCTCCGGCTCGGAGTGGGCCTGGGTCACCCACGAGCACCTCGGCGGCGTACCCCCGCAGGTCGACCTGGCCCGCGAGCGGCTCCTGGCCGACCTGCTGGCGGAGGCCGCGCGGGTCGGGCACCTCAGCTCGGCGCACGACCTCTCCGACGGCGGCCTCGCGCAGAGCCTCGTGGAGTCCTGCCTGCGGCGCGGCGTCGGCGCCCGGATCGCGGTGCCGGAGCGGTTCGACGGCGGCTCGATGCCGTTCGTCTACCTGTTCAGCGAGTCCGCCGGCCGGGTCCTGGTGTCGGTGCCGCGCGGGCACGAGAAGGCGTTCACCGCCCTCTGCGCCGAGCGTGGCGTGCCGTTCGAGCTGATCGGCGTCACCGACCCGACCGGCGGGGCGCTCGAGGTGCACGGCCAGTTCCGGATCGGCCTGGACGAGCTGCGGGCGGCGCACAGCGAGACGCTGCCGCGCCTCTTCGGGGGCGCCGGGGTCGTCGAGGTGCCCGCCCCGGCCGCCGGCGTGGCGGGTGCGGTGGAGGCCGTGCCGCTGCCCGTCGCCGAGTCGGCCGAGGCGGCGTCGGTGGATCCGTCGGCCGTCGCGAGCGAGCCGATCGCGTCGGCCGCGCCGGTCCCGCCGACGGGTGCCGTCGAGCCGGTGGCCCAGGCGGAGACCGCCGGGCCCCGCCCGGAGCAGCCGGCGGCCGAGGCCGCCGGGTCGGTTCCCGAGCCCGGTGACACCGAGCCCGGTCAGCGCTGAGGCGGTGGCCGCGGCCGTCCACGTCCAACCCGGTTCCGGTGCCCGGTTCGACTGGGGGCTGACGGGGGCGGCCGAGCTGGGCCGGGTGTGCGCGGTGCTGGTGGTGGTGGACGTGCTGTCGTTCACCACCGCCGTGGACGTCGCGGTCGGGCGCGGCATGCGGGTGCACCCGTTCCCGTGGGGCGAGCAGGCGGCCGACTACGCGCGGCGGGTCGGCGCGGTCGCGGCGGTGGGCCGCCGGCAGGTGGGCCCGGACCATCCGTGGTCGCTCTCCCCGGCGGCGCTGAGCACCGCGCCGGTCGTCGCCGACCTGGTGCTGCCGTCGCCGAACGGTTCGGCGATCAGCGCGGCGGCCAGCGCCACCGGGCTGCCGGTGGTCGCGGCCTGCCTGCGCAACGCGCGCGCCGTCGGCCGTTGGCTCACCCACCAGGGGTACGGCGCGACGGACGCGCCGATCGGCGTGATCGCCTCGGGTGAGCGCTGGCCGGACGGCTCGCTTCGGCCCTCCGTGGAGGACCAGCTGGGGGCGGCCTGCGTGCTGGACGCCCTGTCGGGTGTGCCCGGCGGTCTGTCCGTGGAGGCGGCGATGGCGCTCGCCGCGCTCGCCAGCACCCCCGACGTGCCCGCCGCGGTCCGTGGCAGCGTGTCGGGCCGCGAGCTGACCGAGGGCGGCTTCGGCGAGGACGTCGAGGTCGCCGTCCGGGTCGGCGTGTCGGGCGTGGTCCCGGTGCTGCGCCAGGGCGTCTTCTCCGCCACCTGACGGCCCTGCCGCGCGGGCCTCGACGCGACCTGCTGTACGGGCTCGCGCAGGCCGTCGGCCGGCTGCGACGATCCGGCCCGATCCCGGCGCAGCCGCGAGCGGCAAGGGTGCCCGGAGTCCGGCCCGTCCTGGATGGAGCCGCGAGCGGCGGCGAGGGCCGCCCGGGATCCGGACGGCCCTCGCCGTGGTGCTGTGTCGTCGGGGCGTACCCCGCGCGGGTCAGTCGTCGAGCCAGTCCAGCCGGCGCCCGCCCCGGTCCTGCTGCGGTGGGCCGTCCGGGCGGCCGTGACCGGTCGGCTCGTCGTAGCCGCCCGGCTGGCCGTAGCCGCCGCGCGACGTCGAGGGCTCCTGGCCGCCGTAGCCGCCACGGTCCTCGTAGCCGCCGCGCTGCTGCGGGGGCTCCTGCCCGTACCCGCCCTGCCCGTAGCCGGCCTGGTTGTCGTACGAGGTGGGCTGGTCGTAGCCGCTCGGCTGGCCGTAGCCGCCGCGCGACGCCGGGGGCTCCTGACCGCCGTAGCCGCCCGACTGACCGTAGCCGCCCCGCTCGTAGCCGCCGGTCGACTCGCCGCCGCGGCCGTACGCCCCGGGCTCGGACTGGCCGTAGCCCTGACCCTGCTCCGGCTGGTAGACGCCGGTCGCGTACGGGTCGGCCGGGGCCGGGTACTGCGTGGCGTCGCCGGTGTAGCGGCCGGTCGGCTCGTCGTAGCGCTCGCCGTAGCCCCGGCCGCCGCCCGCCGGCGGGTAGCCCGCGGCTCCGGCCGCGCCCGTCGGAGCGCCGTAGTCGTTGCTGCCGTAGCCGCTGCCCGAGGACGGCGCGTTGCCGTAGCCGCCGCCGGACCCGCCGCTGCCGTAGCCGCCGCCGGAGGAGGGCGCGTTGCCGTAGCCGGCGGCGCCGTAGCCACCCGGGCCGGCCGGCTCGTCGCCGTAGCCGCTGCCGGCCCAGCCCTGCTGGTTGCCCGCCGCGCCGTAGGGCTGCGGGGGGGCGCCGTACGGGTCCGGCGGTACGTCGTCGACCACGGGGCGGTGCATCATCGTCGGGGCGTCGCTCAGCGCGGTGCCGCCGACCATCGTCGGATCCGGCGTGGCGCCCACCCGGTTGACCACCCGGGTCTGGTCGTCCGCGCCCCGGAACGCCCCGCGCGCCGCCGGGACCGCGCCGGCAGCCGCCGCGCCCGCCGGGGTGTCGTCGACCTCGTCGCCGCTGTCCTTGCGCCGCATCCAGAGCAGCACGATCGTGCCGACACCGGCGGCGACGAGCAGGCCGCCGAGCAGGATGATCAGCCAGGAGCCCATGCCGCCGGAGTCCTCGTTGCTGGCGTTGGCCGCCGCGCCCGGGGTCGCCTCGGCGCTCTCCTCGGGGGTCTCCTCGACCGGCTCCTCGGTGGGGAGAGCCTCCTCGGTGGCCGAGGGGGTGGCGCTCGGCGTCGTCTCGACCTTGATCGCCAGGGCGATGCGCTGGCCGGTGACGCTCTGCCCGGCGGACGCGTCGAAGCTCTTGGTGGCGTACACCTCACCGACGCTGGCGCCGACGGCGAGCCGGCCGGGCGCGATCGGCTTCTCACTGCTGCCGCTGAAGCGGAAGTTGCCGTCGTCGTCGCTGATCGTGTCGATCTTCTTGCCGGCGCCGTCCTGGAGCATGACCACGGCGTTCGGCACGGCCTTGCCGTTGGCCTGGACGACGACCTTGCCGGAGACCGACTTGACGGTCTGCACCGGGGCCGGCTGGGACGGCTGGGCCTTGCCCTTGACGCCGAGCTGGAAGGTGGCGGTGCCGGGGCCGGACTTGTCGCCCTCGGCCGCCACCGTGACGGTGACGTTGGCGTCGCCAGCGTTGTCGTTGGCCCGCAGCCGCAGCAGCTGGGACCTCGGCCGGTCGTTGTTGAAGTCGATCGTCCCGCAGCCGCCGGCGCAGCTCACGCCGCCCGGGAGGCCGGCGAGGCTGATCTGGACCTTCTCGTCGCCGTCCCGGGGGGTCACCTGCACGGTGACGGCGGCGTCGCTGCCGGCGTTGACGGTGACCGAGCCGGGCGACACGGTGACGTCCGCGGCCAGGGCTGGTGTGGCGGGGGCAGCGAGCAGAGCGCCGACAACCAGCGCCACGACCACACCGGCCCGCTGCTTCCAGGCACGTCGGTGTGTTGACACGTCCACCGCCTTCCGGACTGACTTCCCTCGGCGGCGGGTCGCCGGGCCGGGGATCATCACGGTACGAATACGCCGTCGGCAACTATGCCTTGTCTGACCGGATCGGCGCGACCCAGGGCCAGCGTCAGGCGTGGCGCGCTGAAGCCGTATCGTCCCGTCGTGTCCTCTCCGCACATTAAGTCCGCCGCGGTCGCGGCGGCGTTGTCGGCGCTCGACGAGGGGCGTACGCCCGATCGACCGGTCCTCCGGGAGGCGGTCCGTGCCCTGTTGACCGTCCTCGCGGAGCGCGCCCCCGGCCGATCGGTGGAGGTGCGTGTCCCACCTTACGGCGCAGTTCAGTGCGTTTCCGGTCCCCGACACACCCGCGGCACCCCCGCGAACGTCGTCGAGATGGAGCCGGGGACCTGGCTGGAGGTGGCCACCGGACGGCTCGAATGGGCCGAGGCGATCACCCACGGTCGCGTACGGGTGAGCGGAATCCGGGCCGATCTCTCCGCGTACCTACCGCTCTAGCTGCCGCGATGTCCATCGACCGGTGACGCGTCGGAGCCGTATCGTGACTTTCTGTATCGACATGGATTCGCGTACACTGTCAGGCGACGACAGTGGTCCCGGCCGAGGAGTGCGGATCCCGCCCCCGCGTGATTCCGCAAGGCCGGTCCAGACCAGCATGAGGGAGCGCAGGTGCCCCGAGGCGACGGCCGGCTGAGCCACGACCTTGATCCCCAACGACCAGGCCCCCAGGACGCGTGCGGCGTCTTCGGCGTCTGGGCGCCCGGGGAGGAGGTCGCCAACCTGACGTACTTCGGTCTCTACGCCCTCCAGCACCGTGGCCAGGAGGCCGCGGGCATCGCGGTCAGCGACGGTTCGGGCGTGGTGGTCTACAAGGACCTCGGCCTCGTCGCCCAGGTCTTCGACGAGCCGACCCTCGCCAGCCTGCGCGGGCACGTGGCGATCGGGCACGCCCGCTACTCCACCACCGGCGGCTCGACCTGGGAGAACGCCCAGCCGACCATCCGCTCCACCACGTCCGGCACCACGATCGCGCTGGCCCACAACGGCAACCTGGTCAACACGGCGGAGCTCCAGCGCGAGGTCAGCGAGCGGGGCCTGCTCGCCGACGGCTCGACCAACGACACCTCCCTGGTGACGATGCTGCTGGCCAGCCGCCCGGACCTGTCGGTCGAGGCGGCGGCGCTGGAGGTGCTGCCGCGGCTGCGGGGCGCGTTCAGCTTCGTGTTCATGGACGAGTCGACCCTCTACGCGGCCCGCGACCCGCACGGCGTGCGCCCGCTGGTGCTCGGCCGGCTGGAGCGTGGCTGGGTGGTGGCCAGCGAGACGGCCGCGCTGGACATCGTCGGCGCGAGCGTGGTCCGCGAGGTCGAGCCCGGCGAGCTGATCGCGATCGACGAGGACGGGCTGCGCTCCAGCCGGTTCGCCGCCCCGGAGCCCAAGGGCTGCCTGTTCGAGTACGTCTACATCGCGCGCCCCGACGCCACCATCGCCGGGCGCAACGTGCACTCCGCGCGGGTGCAGATCGGCCGCCAGCTCGCCAAGGAGCACCCGGTCGAGGCCGACCTGGTCATCCCGGTGCCGGAGTCGGGCACTCCGGCCGCGATCGGCTACGCCGAGGAGTCGGGCATCACCTACGGCGCCGGCCTGATGAAGAACCCGTACGTCGGGCGCACCTTCATCCAGCCGTCGCAGACGCTGCGCCAGCTCGGCATCCGGCTCAAGCTCAACCCGCTGCGGGAGAACGTCCGGGGCAAGCGGCTGGTCGTGGTCGACGACTCGATCGTGCGCGGCAACACGCAGCGGGCGATCGTGCGGATGCTGCGCGAGGCCGGCGCGCTGGAGGTGCACGTACGCATCTCCTCGCCGCCGGTCAACTGGCCGTGCTTCTACGGCATCGACTTCGCCACCCGCGCCGAGCTGCTGGCAAACGGGCTGGACAACGACGGCATCCGGCGCTCCATCGGGGCGGACACGCTCGGCTACGTGTCGCTCCCGGGCCTGATCGCCGCCACCGAGCAGCCGAAGACCCGGCTGTGCCGTGCGTGCTTCGACGGGGAATACCCGATCGAGCTCCCCGCCGGCAACCTGATCGGCAAGCACGTGCTCGAAGGGGTGGGCCGGCGGGTCGCCGCGCAGGCGTCCGACACCTCGGAGCACACCGCCCCGCTCGTCGCCACTCCGGGCGGCGTGACCACACACCGCCCGTAGCACCACCCGGCGCGGCCGGTCACCGCCGGCACGGCGCCAGAACCAAAGGGGAGAACCGTGACGCACGTGTCCGAGCGCAGCGGCGCAGGAAGCAGCCCGACCGGCGCCAACGGCGACCGCCAGCCCTGGACGGCCGGCACCGGCCGCCCGGCGCGCAAACGCTCGGTCTCGTACGCGGACGCCGGCGTCTCGATCGAGGCGGGCGACCGCGCGGTCGAGCTGCTGAAGTCGAAGGTGAAGCAGACCCGGCGCCCCGAGGTGATGGGTGACCTGGGCGGCTTCGCCGGGCTGTTCCGCCTGGACACGAAGAAGTACAAGAACCCGATCCTCGCCTCGTCCACGGACGGCGTGGGCACCAAGCTGGTGATCGCCCAGCAGATGGACATCCACGACACGGTCGGCATCGACCTGGTGGCGATGGTCGTCGACGACCTGGTGGCCTGCGGCGCCGAGCCGCTCTTCCTGCTCGACTACATCGCCACCGGCGAGGTCGTGCCGGACAAGGTCGCCGAGATCGGCGCCGGCATCGCCGACGGCTGCCGCTACGCCGGCTGCGCCCTGCTGGGCGGCGAGACGGCCGAGCACCCGGGCGTGCTGCGTCCGGACGAGTACGACATCTCCGCTACCGGCGTCGGCGTCGTGGAGGAGAGCGACATCCTCAGCCCGGAGCGGGTCGAGGTGGGCGACGTGGTCATCGCGATGCGCTCCTCCGGCCTGCACTCCAACGGCTACTCGCTCGTGCGGCACGTGCTGCTGGGCGCGGGCCGGATGCGGCTCGACGTGGTGATCGACGACTTCGGCCGGCAGCGCACCCTCGGCGAGGAGCTGCTGACCCCGACGAAGATCTACGCGCAGGACTGCCTCAAGCTGATCGCCGAGGCGGAGGTGCGCTCCATCGCCCACGTCACCGGCGGCGGCATCCCCGGCAACCTGGTCCGGGTGCTCCCCGAGCACGTCGACGCGGTGGTCAACCGTTCCACCTGGAAGCCGCAGCCGATCTTCGACCTGATCCAGTCCAAGGGGCGGATCGAGGACCCGGAGATGGAGGCCACCTTCAACATGGGCGTCGGCATGTTCGCGATCGTCTCCGCCGAGGACGCGGACCGCGCGCTGGCCACCCTCACGGGCCGGGGCGTCGACGCGTGGCAGGCCGGCGAGATCATCGAGGGCTCCGGCAACGTGCAGATGATCGGCCAGCACACCCGGGGCTGATCAACTCGCGGTGATCGTACGGGCACCTGATCAGGGCTTCACCCGAGTGGCCGTAGCCGCCTAGCCTGAAGGGCACCCTCAAGCTGTCGGGTCACCCGCCCGGGTTCCCGACAGCCCTTCAGGCGCTGAGGAGGGCAATGGCTGCTCGGGGACGGTCGTTCAGCGGGATGCGCGGCCTGGCCGCCGTCCCCTCGTACGTGGTCATGCAGCCCACCACCCTGTGCAACCTGGACTGCGCCTACTGCTACCTGCCGCTGCGGGCGGTCGACCGGCGGATGTCGGTGCCGGTGGCCGAGGCGGTGGCCGCGTCGGTCAATCCCTGGGCGGCGGCGGGCCGCTTCTCGGTGGTGTGGCACGGCGGCGAGCCGCTGGCCGCCGGCCGGGAGCACCTCGCCGCGCTGATCGCGCCGTTCGGGCCGCAGGTCGAGCACCACGTCCAGACCAACGCCACGCTGATCGACGACGCCTGGTGCGCGTTCTTCGTCGAGCACGGGGTGCGGGTGAGCGTGAGCGTGGACGGTCCCCGGGAGCGCAACGGCGAGCGGGTCACCCGGGGCGGCGGCCCCGCGTACGACCGGATCATGCGGGGGGTGGCGGCGCTGCGCCGGCACGGCCTGCCGTTCTCGGCGCTGGCCGTGGTGGGCCGCCCCGGGCCGGGCCTGGCCACCGAGTTGTACGACTACTTCCTCGACCTCGGCTGTGACGTGCTCGGGGTCAACATCGAGGAGACCGAGGGGGTCAACCTCCGCGACAACTCCCACGACGAGAAGCTGGTGACCGCCTTCTGGGCGGAGCTGGTGGCGGCCTGGCGCCGGGAGCCCCGGATCCACCTGCGTGAGGTCGAGTGGTCGCTGCGGTACGCCGCGGCGGTGCTGGACGGCAGCGCGGACGACGTGCTCCCCCGGCGGCTGGACCCGATCCCGACCGTCGGCCACGACGGCTCGGTGATCGTGCTCTCCCCGGAGCTGGCCGGTTTCACCGACGTCCGCTACGGCGACTTCAGCAGCGGCAACGTGCTGACCACCCCGCTGGCCGAGATCCTCGCCCACGCGGACCGGACGCCCTGGGTCGGCGAGTTCCTCGCCGGCGTCGAGGCGTGCCGTTCGTCCTGCCCCTACTTCGGGTTCTGCGGCGGGGGCCACGCGGCCAACCGCTACTTCGAACAGGGGCGCTTCGACGGTACGCAGACCGCGCACTGCCGCAACAGCAAGATCCACTTACTGGAGGGAGTGTTGGAGCATGCCCGAGACCACCAGTCACCGGCAGCCTGACCGGAGGACGGACACCCCGGACGAGGTCGCCGATCGGGTGCGGCAAGCCGCGCCGGGACTCTCCGCACTCCTCCACGAGGCCGAGGCCGCGCGGCGACTACGGGCCGAGGTGGCGGGCGGCGACGGCGCGAGCGCCGTGTGTGCCTGGAACCACTTCGAGAACATCCCGACGTTCTACAACTGGAACAACCGTCCCCGCTGAGCCGGACCGTGATCAGGGACCTGCCGGTCGGCCGGAGGGTTCTCCGGCACGGGCAGGTCCCTGATCGTCGGTCTTGGCGCCGCTTCGATGGGCACATGCGTGAGCACGCGGGCGACACCGCGTGCTCAGCTGTTACCGGAGGTCAGCGGGGCGGACGTACCCAGGGATCCGGGTCTTCGTCCGCGTGATCCTCATCATCGTCGTCGACATACTCTTTGTAGTCGTCGTCGAAGTTGTGCTCAGACTTACCAGCACCCGCCAGTTCGCGCTGCAAGGCGGTGAGGTCGGTGTTCGGGGAGTGGTACTTCAACTCCCGGGCCACCTTCGTCTGCTTGGCCTTAGCACGGCCGCGCCCCATGGCTCGACCCCCTCGCACAGAATGCGGGGCAGCCCGAAGGCGGGCCCCGATGACGTCAGGCATCTCTCGTGGCTCTTACGGTACATGGGGATGCCATCGTTCGGCACCTCGGGTTACCGTCGACCGACACCGCGCGTCGCGGTCATCCGGCCGTCACCGATTGTACCCGGTAAGGAGCGGCACCGGGAGCGCCCGTGACACCGGGCAAAGCCTCCTGAATCCAGCCTAACGGGACGGGCCGCCCTGCGGGGCCGGGGGCGGAACGACGCTCCGCCCCCGGGGGCGCTCAGCGCAGGTGGATCGTGCGCAGCCGGCCGACGTCGGCCATCCGCCGCTCCGCGAGCCGGTCCGCCGCCACCGCCGGCGGCACGCCCTCGGCGTCGGCCAGCCGCAGGATCTCCCGGGTGGTGTCGTAGATCCGGGTCGCGCGCAGCTTGGCCCGCTCGAAGTTGAAGCCCTCGATCTCGTCGGCCACCTGGATCACGCCGCCGGCGTTGACGACGTAGTCGGGGGCGTAGAGGATGCCGCGGTCCGCCAGCAGCTTCTCGATGCCCGAGTGGGCGAGCTGGTTGTTGGCCGCGCCCGCGACGACCTTGGCGCGCAGCGCGGGCACCGTGTCGTCGTTGAGCGCGCCGCCCAGCGCGCAGGGGGCGTACACGTCGATGTCGGCGGCGACCAGCGCGGCGGCGTCGTCGACCAGCGCGACCTGCGGGTGGGTCGCGCGCGCCCACTCCAGGGCCTTCGGGTTCACGTCCGTCGCCACCACCTCGGCGCCGTCGTCGACCAGGTGGCCCACCAGGTACTTGCCGACCTTGCCCAGGCCGGCGACGCCGACGCGCCGCCCGGCGAGGCTCGGGGCGCCCCAGACGTGCTCGGCGGCGGCCCGCATGCCCTGGAAGACGCCCCACGCGGTGAGGATGGAGGAGTCGCCCGCGCCGCCGTGCTCGACGCTGCGGCCCGTGACGTACGAGGTCTCGCGGGCGATCACGTCCATGTCGGCGACGTAGGTGCCGACGTCGCAGGCGGTGTAGTAGCGCCCGGCGAGGGACTCCACGAAGCGGCCGTACGCGCGCAGCAGCGCCTCGCTCTTGATCCGCTCGGGGTCGCCCCAGATGACGGCCTTGCCGCCGCCCAGGTCCAGCCCGGCGAGAGCGTTCTTGTAGGCCATGCCCCGGGAGAGGTCGAGCACGTCGGCCAGGGCTTCGGACTCGCTGGCGTACGGGTAGAACCGGGTCCCGCCGAGCGCGGGGCCCAGGGCGGTGGAGTAGATGCCGATGATCGCCTTGAGGCCGGTCTGCTTGTCCTGGCAGAACACGACCTGTTCGTGACCGCTGGACCCCGGGTCTTCGGTGGTGGCGAATACGCCCATGACTCGCTCCTGGTGTGGGGTGCGTCCTTGTGGGACGCGGACCTGTGGACCGCCGGCGGGATGCTGCCGGTGTCGGTGAGCCTAGTATCGGCCGACGCCGTCCGGCCGCCCAAGGCGCGCGTGATCGGGCCGCCGACGTCGGCCGGGTTCCGATTCGTGGGAGGATCGCGCCGTGCCGTCGCTCTTCGCTTCATACCTGCGCGTGTACGAGCCGCTGACCGCCTTCGACCGGGACCGCCAGTCGTACTGGCGGCGCTACGTCGAGCAGGGGCGGGCGGTGGCACCGGTGGAGGGGCCGGTCCGGCAACGGACGTCGGTGCTGGAGGCGCTCGGCGCCGGCTGGACCCGGCTGCCCGACCTGCCGGACGAGGCGTACGTCCTGGAGACCGACGAGACCCTGCTGGTCTGCCCGTGGAACCTGCGCATCCGGGTGGCCGAGGCGGCGCTGAACGCCCGCGACGGCGTGCCGCCGGTGCTGGCCGACGCCTTCGTCCCGCCGGTGCTCGCCGGGCAGGCGAAGGCGGCGGTTGAGGACTGGCGCAGCGGGGCCCGGGTGCTGGAGCACGGCGTGCCACGGGTACACGAGCAGACCGCGACGTGGGGTGTGCCGCTGCGCTGGTTCGTGCTCTTCGACCCGGAGGAGCGGAACCACGTGACCCACCCCGGGCTGCGGGCGCTGTGCTACCGGACGGAGATCTCCAAGGCGCGGCGTCGGTCGTCGCGGGCCCTGTCCGTGCTGCGCAAGTCGATCGGCGACGCCCCGATCACGGAGGCGGTCGAGGAGGCCGCCCGCTGGCTGGAGGAGTTCCACCCCCGCTCGATGGTGGAGCTGGACTACGGGGGCCTGGTCGAGCTGCTGTCGGACGAGACGCTGGCCGCCGACGACTCGCCCGAGCTGGTGGCGACCGGCCTGGCCGGACTGTCCCAGGGCGAGGCCGAGGAGGCGTCGGCGGCGTACGACCGGCTGGTCGCGCGCTGGCGGGCGGTCCAGCTGCTGGAACGGTGCAACTGAGGCGAAAACGCCCAGGGAGCGCTCCCAAGTCGAGGCAAGCTCGTAGTTGACTCATCACGAACCGTGATCATGAGTCCGAATAAGGTACTTTCTGCCGTGTAAAAGTCGCATAAATCGGGCATGGTTCATCCGTCCGTCTAGGGACGTTCGGCCGTTCGGCCCATGTCGGACATCGGGGACTAGCCGGACCATGGGAGACGCGTCGGCCGGCGGGACCCCGGCCGATGTCTATACATGTGGAGGAGTGACCGATGGCATCGCGAACGCACGAACCAGAGCCGCTACTCACACCGGCCGAGGTGGCGTCGATGTTCCGTGTCGACCCGAAGACGGTGACCCGGTGGGCCAAGGCGGGCAAGCTCAGCGCCATCCGCACCCTGGGTGGCCACCGTCGGTACCGGGAGTCGGAGGTCAGGGCACTGTTGCAGGGTCAGATCCCGCAGCAGCGGCAGGGAGACTGACCGACCGGGAGTGAACAGGTGTGGACGAAGGGCGGCGGACATGGTCCGCCGCCCTTCGTCGTGTCTCGTCCCGCCCACGTACGGCGGATGGATCAGGCGTCGGTCGACGGCCGGTCGGTGAGCACGACCCGGATGCCGACCGTGCCGCTCTCGCCGCGACGCAGGCGGCTGCCGAGCAGGCTGAGCCGGCCGACCAGCCGGTACTTCTGCTTGATCAGCTCACGTACCCGCCGGGTGCCGGCCGCGTCGCACAGGGTCGCGTGGGCGGCGACCGCCTCGCCGTGCGGCCGGCCCCGCACGTCGCACGGCGCCACCGTGACGTCGCCGCTGCGCCGGATCCGCTTCACCTTTCCGGCGTCCGCCGCCGACCACACCGCCAGCGCGTCGCCGTCGCGCACCGCCCAGACCGGGGTCGGCACCGCCCGACCGTCCTTGCGGAAGGTCGTGAGCAGGATGTACTTCTCCGCGCCGAGGCGGTCCAGGGTGGTCATCCCGCCAGGATACGGCCGCCGCGTTGACTGACCGGCCGGATAGCGTGAAGCCCGTGACGGCGGAGCCACGGATCGGTGACGTGTTCGGAGAGATGCTGCGCGACGCGTACGCCGTGGCCACCGGGGTCGGCCCCCGGCCGCTGGCCGGCGGGCGGCTGCCGCGACCGGTCATCGAGATCATCGAGCGCGACGACGGGCTCATCAACGGCGCGCCCGCCGCCCACTACCTCGACGGGCCGGCGGACTGGCAGCCGTACGACCACCGGGCCGTGGACCGGGTCCGGGGCGCGACCCTGGACGTCGGCGTCGGGGCGGGCCGGATCGCGCTGCTGCTCCAGGAGCGGGGGGTGCCCGTCACCGGGCTGGACACCTCGGCCGGGGCGCTGGCCGTCTGCCGCCGCCGGGGCGTACGCGACCTGGTGCACGGCACGGTCGACGCGCACGCCGCCGACGGCCGCCGCTACGACACGTTCCTGCTGCTCGGCAACAACGTGGGCCTGCTGGAGGGGCGGGAACGGGCACCGGCCCTGCTGGCCGCGCTCGCCGCGCTGGCCCGGCCGGGAGCACAGGTCATCGCCCAGGGCACCGACCCGTACGGCACCCGCGACCCGGTGCACACGGGCTACCACGAGCGCAACCGGCGCCGGGGGCGCTTCGGCGGGCAGCTCCGGCTCCGGCTGCGCTACCGGGAGCTGGGCACCGAGTGGTTCGACTACCTGGTCTGCTCCCCGGACGAGCTGGCCGAGCTGGTCCGGGGCAGCGGCTGGCGACTGACCGACGTGGACGACCGGGACGCGCCGTACTACCTCGCCACCCTGCGCCTCGCCGGCTGACGCCCCGGCGGAGGGCCGCACGCCCGGATTCCCGCCCGCGGCGGGAACCCGGGGCGCGGGCGTCAGACCTGGACGGTCGGGGGAAGCTGCTCGGGCGGGAGGCCACCGTCGCCGTCGACCACCTCGTCCGGGGTGCCGTCCTCGTCGAGGTCGACCATCGTGATGTCCACCTTGCCGTCGCCGTCGGTGTCGAACTGGAACAGGTCGGGCTTGCCGTCCCCGTCGGTGTCGACCACCCAGACGTCGGTGCGGCCGTCGTTGTTGGTGTCGGCGCGCAGCAGGTCGACCCGCTCGTCCCCGCGGGTCTCCACGGTCTCCGCCGTGTCGGCGGCGTGCACGGTCTCCGGTGCCTGGCTCATCTGGCCCGTCCTTCCCTCGGTTGGGTGCCGTGGTACCCGATCCGCCGCGCCCCCACGCATGCCGGGGAGATCGCCGCTGCATAGGGTCGGCCCATGAGCGAGTGGAGCGGGCGGCGGGGCACGGGTCGACCCCGTCCCGCCACCGGAGACAGGGAGGCGTCATGAGCGACCGCTTTGTCGTCGTCGGTGCCGGCACGATGGGGCTCGGCATCGCGTACGTGGCCGCCGGGGCCGGGCACGCCGTCGAGCTGGTCGAAGTGGACCGGGCACGGGGCGCGGCGGCCCTCGAACGGCTCGGCGAGCTGTGGGACCGGGCGGTGGCACGCGGCAAGCTGGACGCCGAGCGGGCCGCGACGAACCGGGAGCGGGTGACGCTGCGCACGGGGCTGGCCGAGGTCGCCGAGGAGCCGGCCGTGGTGGTCGAGGCCGTACCGGAGCGGCCGGACCTGAAGCGGGCGGTGCTGCGCGAGGCCGAGGCGCTGCGGCCGGCGCTGCTGGGCAGCAACACCTCCAGCATCCCGATCGCCGCGCTGGCCGAGGGGCTGGCGCGGCCCGAGCGCTTCCTCGGGCTGCACTTCTTCAACCCGGTCTGGGCGATGGCCCTGCTGGAGGTCGTGGTCGGCCCGGCCACCGCGGCGGAGACCACCGCCGAGGCGGTCGCGCTCGCCGGCCGGCTGGGCAAGGACCCCGTCGTCGTACGCGACATGCCCGGCTTCGCCACCTCCCGGCTCGGGGTCACCCTCGGGCTGGAGGCGATCCGGATGGTCGCCGACGGGGTGGCCAGCCCCGCCGACATCGACAAGGCGATGGTGCTCGGCTACCGGCACCCGGTCGGCCCGCTGGAGCTGACCGACATCGTCGGCCTGGACGTGCGGCTGGACATCGCGCGCACCCTGCAGGCCGCGTACGGGGACCGGTTCGCCCCGCCGCCGCTGCTGGAGGAGATGGTGGCCGCCGGCCGCCTGGGCAAGAAGTCCGGCGAGGGCTTCTACCGCTGGGAAGGCGGGGTGCGCTCATGAGCGGGCTGCGGATCGAGGAGCACCCGGACCGGCTGGTGGTGACGCTCGACCGGCCGGAGAAGCGCAACGCCATCGACGCCGACCTGATCGCCGAGTTGCACCAGGTCTGCGCGGAGCTGGAGGCGCGGCCCCGCCTGCTGCTGCTCACCGGCGGCACCGAGGGGATCTTCGCCGGTGGGGCGGACATCGGGCAGTTGCGCGAGCGGGGCCGGCTGGACGCCCTCGCGGCGATCAACTCGGCGGCCTTCGCCCGGATCCGGGCGCTGCCGATGCCGACCGTCGCGGCCGTGGACGGGCCCGCGCTGGGCGGCGGCGCCGAGCTGGCGTACGCCTGCGATCTGCGGGTCTGCACGGCACGGGCGGTGTTCGGCCAGCCGGAGGTCCGGTTGGGGATCCTGGCCGGCGCGGGCGCGACCCACCGGCTGCCGGCGCTCATCGGGGAGGCCCGGGCCAAGGAACTGCTCTTCACCGGCCG
Source organism: Micromonospora echinofusca (assembly GCF_900091445.1). NCBI lineage: Bacteria > Bacillati > Actinomycetota > Actinomycetes > Micromonosporales > Micromonosporaceae > Micromonospora > Micromonospora echinofusca. Next base: position 6,255,668 of record NZ_LT607733.1, on the reverse strand, counting down.
CCGGGTGGACGCCGAGGAGGCGCTGCGGATCGGGCTGGTCAACCGGGTGGTGGCCGAGCCCGGCGAGCTGCTGCCCACCGCGCACGGGCTGCTCGACGAGATGGCGAAGGGCTCCGCGCTGGCGCTGCGGCTGACCAAGCTGGCGGTCGACGCGCCGGCCGCCGCGCACCCGCACCTCGACCTGGTCAGCCAGGCGGTGCTCTTCGAGGACGAGGAGAAGCACCGGCGGATGACGGAGTTCCTCGAGCGGCGCCGCCCCCGCTGATTCCCGCGACGACGACGGCCGCACCGGTCACCGGTGCGGCCGTCCGTGTTCCGAGGTGGCTCAGTGCCGGATCTGCACCCCAGCGTCGGCGAGGGCCCGGATCACCTGGGCGGACTCGGCGAAGCCGATGATCAGCACGGCCTCCGCGCCGAAGTCCTTGATCTCCTTGGCGCCGGCGCCGAAGTCCACCGGGTTCGCCTTGGTGTCGGCCGGCGGCTCGTAGGTCAGCAGCTTCAGCCGGTCGCCGCCGATGCCGGCCCGCTCCAGCTCGGCCCGGACGGTGTTCTGGAGCCCTTCGCCGTAGGAGTCCTTACGGGCCACGATGGCGATCTTCTGCGGGCCGTCGCGGAGGATCACGTCGGCCAGCGCCCGACCCTGGAGGCTGTCCGGCGGCGCGGTACGGAAGTAGAGGCCGTTGTCGTCCAGCTCGGTCAGGCTGGCGTCGGTGTTCGACGGGGCGAACAGCACCTTCCCGGCCTGCACCACGTCGGGCAGCACGGCGCGGGAGATGCCGGAGGCGCCGGCGCCGATGATGACGTGGACGTTCCGCGCGACGTGGCTGGCCACGGTGGCCTTGGCGACCGCCGGGTTGGTGCCGTCGTCGCCGTCGATCCAGACCACCGGCTCGCCGAGCACCCCGCCCGCCGCGTTGATCTCCCTGATCGCCAGCTTGGTGCCGGCGGAGATCGGCGGGTACGCCAGCGCCAGGTCACCGGTCTGCGGCAGCAGGCCGCCCATGACCAGCGGTGAGCCGTCGCTGCGGTCGGTGCGGCCGCCGCGCTGCTTCTTCGCCTTCGGCGGCGCCTTGGTGCTCGCCGCCGACTCGTCCCCGGCCCCGACGAACTCCGTCTTGCCGTCGTTGAGCCGCTGGCCGTCGAAGTGCAGGGTGCCGTAGCTCGCGGTGGACGGCTCGCCGGCGTCGGTGAAGCCGGCCCGGGTCAGCGAGACGCTGCGGTACTCCACGTCGCGTCCCGCGCGGGCCAGGGCCAGGCACTCCGCTGGCGTCTCGCAGCGCTGCCCGCCGTTGGTCACCCCGACGATCTGCTTCGCGATGGCCGCCGGATCCGTCGTGCCCGCGAGCTGGGCGGCGATCGCGCTGATCACCACCGCGTCGTACGCCTCGGCGGAGTAGAGGAAGTCGCCCAGCTTCGGGTCGAGGGACCGGAGCCGGTTCTTGAAGTCCTCGGGCAGGGGCGTGAGCGGCGTCGTGCCCTTCATGCCGTCGACCAGGCTGGCGCGATCCTTCAGCTCGGCGGGGTACGAGTTCAGCATGTTGCCGTCGGTGCCGTAGAGGCGCACCTGATGGGTGGCCGCCTCCTCGGGCTCTTCGGTCCCGCAGGCGCTCGTGGCGAGCAGGAACGTCGCGCAGGCAGCCAGGGTGGCCGCCCGCGAGGCGCGTGACTTGAACATGGTCGTCCTTCCTCCGGCGAAGGTCCGCTGCGCACATTAGCGTGCTGGGCCGTGCCGCGGGACCACGGAGGCGGCTCAATCCGCAGGTCGCCCGCCCTAACTACGGAAAGTAACCACCGCCGGGTGGCTTGACCCCTACCCCTACCGTGCTGTGGGTGACGGACTCACCACAGCAGACGCTCGACGACGCGACCGCCGTGCTCCGCTCGGCGCTGGCCGGGGACGGCGACGCGGTGGCGGGGGCGTTCGACGCGGTCGTCGACCGGTCCGGCCTGGCCGGCGCGTACGGGGTGGCCTGGTGTCTCGCCGCCACCATGGTCGGCGACCCGGTGCCGCCGGGCACGTGCGCGCTGGACTTCCCCGGCATCGAGGAGGCGGGCTACGACACCCGCTGGGTGGCGCGCTTCGTCAGCGCGTACGCCAACGCCGACGACGACACCGGCGAGGCGCTGTTCGGGGCGGCGGCGGCCGACGGGCTGCTGCCGGAGTGCCTGCTCACGCTCGCCGGCTCGACCGTGGCTACGCTGCGTAGCCGGGCCGTCTGACCCGTCTCTCCGTTGGGCACCCCTCGCCGGTCGTCGGCACGGTCACCGCGTCCGGCCGACTTGCCGTGCGGCGAGGTCGGGCCGCCGCCGTGCGGCGAGGTCGGGCCGGCGTGGTCGGTCACCGGGTCATCCGCCGGCCGCCGGTCGCGGTGCGGCGGGGCCGGGCCGGCGTGACAGGCTGAGCGGCATGTCCGACGCCATGCTCAGCAAGGTGCGCAAGCTGCTGGCCCAGGCCGAGGACCCGGCCTGCACCCCCGCCGAGTCGGCCGCGTTCACCGCCAAGGCGACCGAGTTGATCGCCCGCTACGGCGTGGACCGGGCGCTGCTGGCCGCCCGCGACCCGGCCTCGGACCCGGTGGGCGACCGGGTGGTCGAGGTCGTCGCCCCGTACGCCCGGGACAAGGCCGGCCTGCTCGCCGCGGTCGCCGACCCGCTGCGCTGCCGCTGCGTCCGCCGCCGGGAGGGTACCGGCTTCGCCATGCACCTGTTCGGCTTCGCCAGCGACCTGGAACGCGTCGAACTGCTGTTCACGTCGCTGCTGGTGCAGGCCGCGCACGGACTTGCCGGCGCCGCGCCGCCGGCCGGCGCGCATGTCGCCGCCTTCCGGCGCTCGTGGCTGGCCGGGTTCGCCCACGTGGTCGGGGTGCGGCTCCGGGCGGCGGAGGCCGGGGCCGTCGCCGAGGCGGGCGCGCCCTCGGTGGCACTGGTCCTGGCCGACCGGTCGGACCGGGTCCGGCACCGCGTCGCCGAGGTGTACCCGCAGTTGCGTACCGCCGCGCCGCGCCGGCTTGCGGGCGGCGGGTTCGGCCGGGGCGCCGAGGCGGGCCGTCGCGCCGACCTCGGCGGTCGGGACGCCGCCACGGCGCGGGCCGCGCGTCCCGGCCTCGGCCGCTGACCCGCCACGACCCTGGCGGCGACGCACCGGAGCAGCCGGTGGCCGGTGACGGGCGGTGTGGTGTCGGAGGCCGGTCAGTCGGCGGTGCGGTCGGCCACCCGGGCGGCGTAGCGGGTGAGCAGCTCGTGCCAGCCAGCGGTCAGGGCCTGCCGGTAGCCCTCCGCCGCCTCGCCGTGCCGGTCGAAGTGCCGGTGCTCGACGTGCACCCGGGTCCGCTCCGGCCCCTCCGGGTGGAAGAGCACCTCCACCTCGCTCGCCCTGGCGGGATCCGGCACCGGTGCCCGGTCCGCCCCGATCTGCCAGGTGAAGACGAGCCGCTCGGGCGGATCCCAGGTCAGCACCCGGCCCCAGTCGCAGCGGAAGCCGTACGGGCCGATCTCGTAGAGCATGCCGCCGGCGCGCGGCTCCATGCCCAGGTCGGCGAGCTGCTCCGGCCCCGACCAGGTGTATTCCACCACCCACCACTGCGCCAGGCCGCCGGTGAACACCTCGAACGCCCGCTGGGCGGGAGCGGGGACCAGGAGGGCGCTGCGCAGCGCGAACCGTTCGGACTCCTGCCGGATGCCGGCCGGGTCAGCCATCTCCTGTCCCATAGGCCCGGACCATACCGGCTGATGCCCGGGTGCGCAGCTTCGCGACCGTCCGCTCCGCGCCTCCCCGGCCGGGGCCGACGGCGATCCCGTCCCGGCCCGTGTGGCCGCTCGCGCGGTCGTCCGGCGGGATGTTCGGCCGGATAGCGGGTACCCGCGCCGAACGGTCCCGGCCGGCCCGGCCGGAGGATGCGGAGCGGGGAGCATGAGCGAGAACGCGCAGCAGCGGAATCCGGACCAGCTCGGCGGTCGATCGAACCGGCGCGACGGGGAGGCCGAGCCGCCCCGCCGCGACAGGGGGATGGAGCCGGCCCGTCGGGGCGGGGACGCCGAGCCGGACGTCCTGCTGGACATACCCGAGGTGTCGGTCGACTCGGTGCGGCTCGCGGTGGACGAGCTGGACGCCGACGTCTCCCTGCGAACCCGGCTGGCCAATCTCCTCCAGCTCGACGCCGGGGTCCGGGTGCACCTCAAGGGCGTCGAGCTGGACATCACCGGGGTGCACGCCGAGGCGCTGCTGAAGGTGCGGCTGGAGAAGCTGGTGGAGATCCTCGACCGGGCGCTGACCACCATCGACCGCAACCCCCAGATCATCGAGGCGCTGTCGCGTACGGCGACGGCCTCGCTGGACGACGTCAACCGGGCGACGCAGCGGATCGCCAACCTGGGCGAGCGGGCCGTCGGCCCTGTGGAGCAGCTCACCGGCCCGGCGGGGCAGCCCCCGTTGGAGCGGGCCGGCGGCGCGACCGACGACCTCGGGCAGCAGGTCGGCGCCATCGGTGCGGTCGCCGACCGGTCCCTGCGTGAGCCGGGCGGCCCCGGGCAGGGTGGTCCTGGGCCGGGCGGGGTTGCGCAGGGCGGACCGGGCGGGGCCCACGAAGGCGGACCGGGCGGGGCTCCGGAAGGCGGACCGGGCGGGGCTCCCGGAGCCGGGCAGGCTCCTCGGGGTGGCGGCCTCGCCAGCGGGTCCGGGGGCGGGGGCGAGCAGGGGCAGGCGCAGCGCGCACGCGAGCAGGCGGGGCGCGAGGCGGCCCGCCAGCCGACCGGGCCCGGGGAACAGGAACACGCCCAGGACGCCCCGGAGCGCGGCGGGCAGCAAGCGGGCGGCGAGCACGGAAGGCAGCCGGCTGCCTCCGGGCCGGGCGGGCAGCAACCGGGCGGTGCGGAGCGCGGCAAGTCGGAGGCGGGCGGCGAGGAGCACGGCGGGCAGCGGCCGGGGCGCGAGGAACAGGGCGCGCGGCAACCGGGCGGTGAACGGGTCGGCGGTCCCGGCGGTGGCACCGCCGCAACGGGCGGCGGGGATCGCGGACCCGGTGGTGGCCAGGAGGCCGGAGGGGCCGAGTCGCCGGAGGGTCCGCCCGAGGGCGGCTCGGGTCGACGACCCGGAACCTCGGGCGGTGCGCAGAGCGCGGCGCAGCTCGCCGAGCAGGCGGGGGAGACGCTCCGGCAGGCCGGCCGGAGCGTCTGGGAGGCGATCCAGGACGGGGTGGCCCAGCACCGCCAGCAGCGGCGCTGACGGGCGGCCCAGACGGCCGGCGGGGTGAGCGCCGGGGCGTGCCCACCCGCGCCGGGGCAGGCCGACCCGCAGGTCCATCCGCGCCGGGCCGGGCTCGGCGGCCCGGCGGTCAGCGGCCGATCATCTCCGCCCGGTATCGCTCGATCCACTGCCGGTTGAGTTCGTCGGCCTGGCGTCGGTGCCGGGGAACGACGGCGCAGCCGTCCTCGGGCACGTCGAGCCCCAGGAAGTCGAGGATGCGGCGGGTGGTGGCGGCCATGTCCTCGGCCAGTTCCTCGTAGCGCACCACGTGCGGTCGGATCCCCCGCGAGGCGAACCACTGCTCCCAGGCCGCGTTGTGCTCGCCGATCTCGTCGAGGTGGTGGCGGATGCCGTCCGCGTCGAAGCGGGGTGCCCGCCCGTTGCCGGCGTCGCCGCTGATCTCCCCACTGCCCCCGTCGAACCACTCGCCGGTCTGCTCGGCGCGCAGCCGCGACACCGCCTGCGCCAGCACGTCGTCGCGTCGCAGGAAGACGAAACCGGTACGGCCGAACGCCCTGCCCAGCAACGCGACGTCGTCGCCGGCGAGGTCGGGATGGCTCGCCCCGAGCCTGGCCAGCAGTTCCTCCAGCGTTCCCCACATGAGCTTCGCGCCGAACATGCCGTTGTCGGTGCGGCCGGCGGCGAGCGCGGCGCGTACGAAGTCCGCGTGATCGAAGCCGCCGTCGGCCGTGCGGGGGAGCCGCCACCGGTCGGCCCACAGCAGTTCGTCGGGGGAGCGGAAGTATGCCTGGGGACGACCGGCGACGCCGGTGGACTCCAGCAACCCGAGCAGGAGCGAACTGCCGGTGCGCGGGGTGCCGCAGACGAAGTACGAATCGACACGGACGGTCAGCATGGGTGTACGCAATCGCAGCGCGGCCCCCCGCTGCAACCGAATTCGTCTCCCGCGCCGGGCTGGTTGCTCGGCCGCCACGCCGGGGCGATCAGCCGAGGGCTCGCAGCGCGGCCGTGCCCACCACGAAGACGGCGATCAGCGCGGCGGAGGCGACGCGCACCGGTCGCGAGGGCGGGTCGGGGTCAGCGTGGCACGGCCGGGCCGTCCACCGCTGTCCCGGATCCGTCGATCGGCGTCGCCGGCACGGGCGGACGGGGCGCGCCGTCACGCCGAGGCGGCGGCGACGCAGAACTCGTTGCCCTCCGGGTCGGCCATGACGACGTGGTGCCCGGTGACCTCCTCCAGGACGGTCCCGCCCGCCCGGACCAGCCGCTCGGCCTCTGCGCTGATCCGCGCCCACCGCTCCTCGGGGGTGCCGTGACCCGGCACCCGGACGTCGATGTGCAACCGGTTCTTCGCCGTCTTGGGCTCGGGGACCCTGAGGATGGAGAGTGCGGGGCCGACGCCCTCGGGGTCGCAGAGCCACGCCGCGTCGTCCACCGGGTCGTCCTCCGGCAGGTCGAAACTCGCGTGCCACTCCTCGCGGGTGTGGAAGGGGGCGGGCGGGGGCTCGTCGACGTAGCCCAGTGCCGTCTTCCAGAACTCGCCGAGGAGCTTCGCGTCGCCGCAGTCGAGAGTCAGACTGATCCTGGTCGCCATGGCGGGACGGTATCGCCCACGTCCGACAGCCGAAGTAGCGAACCGACTGCGGGGAAGGGCCAGGAGGGTGCGGGATCTCGTTCCCGCCACCTTCAACGTATATCGGACGGGGGGACTTGCCGCAAGACCCGGGTGGTGCCCCAGAATTGTCGGCCGAGGCCAGAACCTGCGGAAATCAGAGCTTTGCGCGTTCCGTGCCGTTGTCGGCGTACGGTCCGGGGCGGGACGTCGGACGCCGACGGACCCGCGGCGCGGCTGCGGGAGACCGGCGCGGCGGCACAGCGCGGCGGCTGGCCCAGTTCCCATCTCGTGAATGAGGGGCACCATGATCGACGTGATCGTGGTCGGCGGCGGGCCGACCGGCTTGATGCTGGCCAGCGAGTTGCGGCTGCACGGCGTACGCGTGCTCGTGCTGGAGAAGGAGCGGGATCCGACCAGGTTCGTCCGCGCGCTCGGCCTGCATGCGCGCAGCATCGAGGTGCTGGACCAGCGGGGCCTGCTGGGGCGCTTCCGCGCGCTCGGTGGGCAGCATCCGCTCGGCGGCTTCTTCGCCGGCATCCCCAAGCCGGCGCCGGACCGGCTGGACACCGCCCATCCGTACGTCCTCGGCATTCCGCAGACCACCACCGACCGCCTGCTGGCCGAGCGCGCCACCGAACTCGGCGCCGAGGTGCGGCGCGGCTGCGAGCTGGTCGGGCTGAGCCAGGACGACGAGGGGGTGAACGCCGAGTTGGCCGACGGCACCCGGTTGCGCTCGCGCTACCTGGTCGGTTGCGACGGCGGCCGCAGCACCGTGCGCAAGCTGCTCGGCGTCGGCTTCCCCGGTGAGCCCACCAGGGTCGAGACGCTGCTGGGCGAGATGGAGGTGGCCGAGGACCCGGCCACGGTTGCCGCCGTCGTCGCGGAGGTCCGCAGGACCCAGCTGAGGTTCGGCGCCGCGCCTCTCGGGGACGGGTGCTACCGGGTCGTCGTGCCCGCCGCGGGGGTGGCCGAGGACCGCGCCGTCCCGCCGACCATCGAGGAGTTCCGGCAGCAGCTACGGGTGACTGCCGGCACCGACTTCGGCGTGCACTCCCCGCGCTGGCTCTCCCGTTTCGGCGACGCCACCCGGCTGGCGGAGCGTTACCGGATCGGCCGGGTGCTCCTGGCCGGCGACGCGGCGCACGTCCACCCGCCTACGGGTGGGCAGGGGCTCAACCTCGGAATCCAGGACGCGTTCAATCTCGGCTGGAAGCTGGCCGCCGAGATCGACGGCTGGGCCCCGGCGGGGCTGCTGGACAGCTACCAGGCCGAACGTCGCCCGGTGGCCGCCGACGTGCTGGACAACACCCTGGCGCAGATGCACCTGCTGTCGACTGAGCCGGGCCCGCAGGCGGTGCGTCGACTGTTGTCGGAGCTGATGGACTTCCAGGACGTGAACCGGCACCTGATCGAGAAGATCACCGCGATCGGGGTCCGCTACGACCTCGGCGAGGGCCACGAACTACTCGGCAGGCGGCTGCGCGACGTGGGCCTGAAGCGGGGACGCCTCTACGAGCTGCTGCACGCCGGCCGGGGGCTGCTCCTCGACCGGACCGGTCGGCTCTCGGTCGCCGGGTGGGACGACCGGGTCGACCACGTCGTCGACGGCAGCGACGAACTGGACGTGCCCGCCGTACTGCTGCGGCCGGACGGCCACGTGGCCTGGGTCGGCGACGACCAGGCGGGGCTGGTCGGTCAGCTGCCGAGGTGGTTCGGGGCTGCCGTCAGCTGAGCACGCGCCGGCGGCCCGTGGGACGCGGACACCCGGGCACGGGGTGCACCGGGGGCCGTTCAGATCGTCTGCCGGCGTTCGTGCGACAGGTCTGCGTGATGGTGGGCGCCGGGATGGCAGTCGGGATCGGTGTGGACGGTGGCGCTGGTCAGCCGGGGCACGGCGTGGGTGAGCTGGTGTTCGGCGTCGGCGGCGATCCCGTGCGCGGCGACGAGGCTGAGGTGGGCGTCCACCACGAGTTCGGCTTCGGCGTGGAGGCGGTGACCGATCCAGCGGAGCCGGACCGTGGTGACGTCGCGGACGCCGTCGACGGCGCGGAGCGTGGCTTCGGCCTGGTCGACGATGGCGGGGTCGACGGCGTCCATGAGCCGTCGGTAGACCTCGCGGGCGGCTTCCTTGAGGACGAGGGTGATGGCGACGGCGATGGCCAGGCCGACGGCCGGGTCGGCCCAGCGCCAGCCGAGGGCGGCCCCGCCGGCGGCGAGGAGCACGGCGAGGGAGGTGTAGCCGTCGGTACGGGCGTGCAGGCCGTCGGCGACCAGGGCGGCGGAGCCGATGCGGCGGCCGATGCGGATGCGGTAGCGGGCGACCAGCTCGTTGCCGACGAAGCCGACGAGGCCGGCCGCGGCCACCCAGGGCAGGTGGGTCACCTCGGCCGGGTGCAGCAGCCGGGCGACAGCGGTCCAGGCGGCGGCGACGGCGGACGCGGCGATGACCGCGACGATGATGATGCCGGCGATGTCCTCGGCGCGGCCGTAGCCGTAGGTGTAGGCGCGGGTGGCGGCCCGCCGGCCGAGCAGGAAGGCGATGGCCAGCGGTACGGCGGTGAGGGCGTCGGCGACGTTGTGCAGGGTGTCGCCGAGCAGGGCGACCGAGCCGGACAGCACGACGATGACGGCCTGGGCGACGGCGGTGGCCCCGAGGCCGACGAGTGAGATCCACAGGGCGCGTAGGCCCTCCCGGGAGGACTCCAGCGCGGGGTCGACCTTCGCGCGGGAGTCGTGCGAGTGCGGGACGACCGCGTGGGTCAGCCGATGCCAGCGGGCGGCGAGCCGCCCCTGTTGGTGATGACCGTGATCGTGCGGGTGGTCGTGGCCGTGCTCGTGGTCTTCCACCGCGTCTCCCAACGTCCCTGACGGCTCAGCGGACCGGTATCCCCGACGACGGCGATAATATGTGCCCATGTATGCACGCGACAATGCGGCAGGTGCCAACGACCTGCAACAACGTCTCCCTGTCGACAGCCACGTCGAGGCAGCTACCGAGATGGTGCGGATGCTCGCGGACGGCACCCGACTGCGGTTGATGTGGCTGCTCGTCCACGGAGAGCACGACGTCACGGCCCTGGTGACGGCGCTGGGAGTGGCGCGGCCGGCGGTGTCGCAGCACCTCGGCAAGCTGCGCCTGGCGGGACTGGTCACGATGCGGCGCGACGGCCGGCGGGCGCTCTACAGCGGCAGAGGAGGTCACGTGCGTCGGCTGGTCACCGAGGTCATGCACGCGGCCTCGCACCGGGTGCGCGGCATCCCCGAACACGACTGAAGCGTCCGCGGGCGGACACGCGGGCACCGCGGCGGCGAGCGAGAAGCCGGTCGCTACCCGGTGGCGGCCCACGGCAGCAACCCGTACGCAGAAGCGCCGACCGGCGTTTCCGCTGGTCGGCGCTTCAGTAGCCCGGCGAAAGGCTATGTGGCCAGGGGCGGGGTCGAACCGCCGACCTTCCGATTTTCAGTCGGACGCTCGTACCAACTGAGCTACCTGGCCGTGTTGCTCGGTTCATGCTACCCGCACGGCGGGTTCTCCGCCGGAAGGGTCACATGCCCCGATACGCAGAAAGCCGCGCAGGGCGCGGCTTTCTCCGCTGGCGGTCCTGACGGGACTTGAACCCGCGACCTCCGCCTTGACAGGGCGGCGAGCACTCCAACTGCTCCACAGGACCTAGCTTTGTTGCCTCCGGCCGAAGCCGGACCGTGCCCCCAACGGGATTCGAACCCGTGCTACCGCCTTGAAAGGGCGGCGTCCTGGGCCGCTAGACGATGAGGGCGGCCCCGCCATCATTGCACACTCGCAACTTCAAGCGGACTTGCTCCCATCCGGCCCCGCCGGAGGCTTGGATAGCTTACGTGATGATCGGTCCGTCGACCAAACCGGTATGGCCCTAGCCACAGCGCCCCGCAAAACCGCAGGTCAGGGGGCTCTAGCGGAGCCGGGCGACGCCGTAGCGGCGCTTCAGGTCGGCGATCAGGCGTGGACTGGCGGCCAGCGTGGCCGCCCGATCGCCGCCTCCGTCGTGCAGCAGCACGATCGAGCCGGGGCGGGCCGCGGCGCGTACCCGCTTGGCGATCGTCGCGGCGGTCGGCTTGCCCCAGTCCTGCGGGTCGACGTGCCAGTGCAGCGACCGCATGCCGAGCTGCTTGGCGACCGTCACCACCTCGGCCGTCCACCGGCCGCCCGGCTGCCGGTAGAACGGCACCTTGGCGCCCGGCACCGCCGCCCGGATGGCCGCGTTGGTGCGCAGGAGGTCCCGCCGGATCTCGGCGGCCGGCCGTCGGGCGAGATCCAGATCGTGGTTCCAACTGTGGTTGCAGAGCTGGTGGCCCTCCCGCACGATCCGCCGGACCAGGTCGGGATGGCGCCGGGCCTGCTTGCCCACCACGCAGAAGGTGGCGGTGACCCGGGCCGCCCGGAGGCGGTCGAGGACCTTCGGCGTCCAGGTCGGGTCCGGCCCGTCGTCGAAGGTCAACGCCACCGCCCGTACGCCGGTGGTGCGTCGCAGCCCCGTCGGCAGCTTGGTCGGCAGCGGGCGGACCAGGCGCCGGGGCGGGGTGGTGCGGCTGGGCCGCGGCGCGGCCGACGGCGCGGGCTCGGCCGGCAGCGGGGCGGAGGCGACGGGTGCGGGACCGGCGGCCCGCCGGCCGCTCGTGGTGCCGTCGCCGCAGCCGCCGAGGACGAGGACCAGTGCCAGGCCGGCGGCCAGCACGGCGCGTGGGCGCATCGTTCGCTCCCGGAGGGGGTCGGGGTCGGCGGACCTCCCGACGCTAGTGGACGGCGTCCCGCCCCGGGATCCCCCGTCAGTCCGCCGACGCCTGGTCCAGCGAGTCGCGCAGGGCGAGCGCCAGCGAGACCGCCTCGGTGAGGTCGACCGGCCGGACCACCCCGGCGGGCAGCGAGTCCGCCAGCCAACCCGGCCCGGCGGCGAGCACCAGCAGCGGCCGGCGGGGCGCGGCGAGGAGGGCGTTGAGCTGGGCGGGATCGGCGGTGGTCCGGGTGTGCGACCAGATCACCACGGCGGCCGGCCCGGTCCGGTTGACGGCCTCGAGCAGCGCGGGCAGCGGCATCCGGGCGCCGAGCATCCGGTAGCCGACCCCGGCCTCGGCGAGCGCGGCGGCGAGCGCCTCCAACGGCAGGGTGTGCTGCTCCTCGTCGGCGCAGGAGAGCACGATGCGCGCCGGCCCGGCGGGCGCGGCGGCGCGGGCGACCACCGCGAACGCCTCCGAGACGCAGCGCGACATCAGGTGCTCGACCTCGACGAGGCCGCCGGTGGCGGCGTGCCGCTCGCCGATGCCGAAGAGCACGGGACGCAGCAGACCTTCCCAGGTGGCGATCACACCGTCCGCCTCCAGGGCCCGGGCGATCGTCTCGCCGATCACCACCGAGTCCAGCCGCATGGCGGCGCGGGCCAGCCCTCGGGCCGCCGGTCCGGCCCGGCCGACCGGGATCGTCGAACCGCCGCCGTCGCGGCCGGCGACGGCGCGCACCCGTGGGGGTACGGCCGCGTCGGCGGGCACGGCGTCCGGCGCCCGACGGGCCCAGCGGGCCGCCTCCGCCGGGGTGACCCCCTGGGCGGTGAGCCGCCGCATGATCTCCAGGCGCGCGAGGTCGGCCGGCGTGTAGCGCCGGTGGTGCCCGGGTACGTGCTCGCTGGGCCCGAGGCCGTAGCGCTGGTGCCAGGTGCGCAGGGTGGTCACGGCCACGCCCAGCCGTCGGGCGACGGCTCCCGCGCTCAGCGCCTCATCGGCCACCCGACCGCTCCGACGCGTCGTTCGCCGGCGGGCCGGACGGGGTGCCGGGCTGGCCCGGCGGGCCGGCGGCGGGCCCCGACGGGCGCAGCAGCCGGTTCACCACCCCGCCCAGCCAGGGGGCGTACGCGCGGGGGTCGGCGTCGAGGTCGGCCGTCAGCGCGGCGGGGTCGGCCCAGCGCAGCTCGGCCACCTCGTCGGGATCCGGCAGCAGTGGGCTGCCCGGCCGGAACTCGCCCCGCAGGACGTGGTCGTACTCGAACTCGACCCGACCGGTGGCCGGGTCCTCGGCGTAGTAGATGTACACCCCGACCTCGGTCAGCTCGACCGGGTCGGCGCCGAGCTCCTCGCGCAGCCGGCGGTTGGCGGCCTCGACGAGGGACTCGCCGGGCGCCGGGTGGCCGCAGCACGCGTTGGCCCAGCGCAGCGGAAAGCGGGTCTTGACCGCTGCCCGCCGTTGCAGCAGCACCCGGCCCCGGGGGTCGACGAGCAGCACGGAGAAGGCGCGGTGGAGCTGGCCCGGGGGCTGGTGTGCGGACGACACGGTGGTCTCGCCCCGCGCCAGTCCGGCGTCGTCCACGAGCTCGACGAGGTGCGTCTCGCGGCTGGTCACGGCAGGTGTCTCCCTGGTCCGAGGGGGCGGGCCATCAGGCATCCCCGGTGATGCGGCCGGCGGCGAGCTTGCCGGAGATGAGCACCATGGGCACGCCGACGCCGGGCTGGGTGCCCGAGCCGACGAAGACGACGTTCGACAGCGTGCGGTGCAGGTTCGACGGGCGGAACGGGCCGGTCTGGAAGAGGCTGTGCGCGGCGGCGAACGGGGTGCCGGCGGCCATGCCCTGCTCGGCCCACTCGGCCGGGGTCACGGCCCGCAGCACCTCGACGCCGGCACCGAAGCCGAGGTAGCCGCGCTCCTCCAGGGTGCCGACGAGCTGATCGGCGTAGCGCTCGGTGAAGTCGCCCCGCCAGTCGAACGGCGCCCGGTCGAGGTTGGGCACCGGGGCGAGCACGTAGTAGGTGTGCCGCCCGGCCGGGGCCACCGACGGGTCGGTCCGGCTCGGGTTGGTGACCAGCAGGGACGGGTCGCTCATCAGCTGGCCCCGCCTGATGACCTCATCGAAGGTGCCCTTCCACGACCGTCCGAAGTGGATGTTGTGGTGGGCGATCTTCCCATATCCCTGTGTCGAACCGACGTGCAGGACCACGCAGGAGGGGGAGTAGGTGAGCTTGCGCGGGCGGCTCGGCGGCAGCAGGTCGCGGTAGGCGACCGGCAGGTCGGGGTTGAGCACGACCACGTCGGCCGGGATCAGCTCGCCGTCGGCGGTCACCACTCCGGTGGCCCGGCCGTGGGCGGTCTGCACCCTGGTCACCGTGGTGTCGTAGCGGATCTCGACGCCGTGCTTCTCGGCGGCGCCGGCCATGCCGCGCGAGACGGCGTGGATGCCGCCGCGCGGGAAGTAGACCCCGGCGACCGAGTCGAGGTATGCGATGACCGCGTAGATGGCCAGCGCGTCGTGCGGGGCGAGGCCGGCGTACATGGCCTGGAAGGAGAAGATCCGCTGGGTGCGCGGGTCGCGGAAGAACTGGTTGATCTTCGTCTGGAGCCGGCGGAAGGCGCCGCCGGCCAGCAGCTTGACCAGGTTGCCGGTGAGCAGGTCGGTGGGGGCGTCCAGGTTGCGCTCGATGAAGTCGGCGCGTTCCCACTGCCAGAGCCTGCGCGCGTAGTCGACGAAGCGCAGGTAGCCGTCCGCCTCGCGCGGGCCGCACACCCGGGCGATCTCGGCGGCCATCCGCGTGGTGTCGGTGATGACGTCCAGCGTCGACCCGTCCGGGTAGTACGCCCGGTAGGCCGGGTCGAGCGGGGTGAGGTCCAGCCAGTCGTCCAGCTCCTCGCCGACCGCGCCGAGCGCCTCGGCGATCAGGTCGGGCATGGTGAGCACGGTGGGCCCGGTGTCGAACTCGTAGCCGTCCACGCTGAGCCGGCCGGCCCGGCCGCCCGGCACCGGCTCGCGCTCCAGCACGGTCACCTGCCGACCGCTGCCCGCCAGGTGCAGCGCGCAGGCGAGCCCGCCCAGCCCGGCGCCGACGACGACCACCCGGTCCGTACGCCCGTCAACGGTGCGCACGCGACCACCTCCTTGTGCGAAGTTGACCATCATGCCCGCCGGTTGGTGGCGGCGGTGGCGAGACCGGTCAGCGCGGTGCGCGCGGTCTCGTCGATCGACGCGGTGCCGAGCGCGGTCAGCGCCTCGGTGACGCGTTCGGAGATCATGCGTTCGACCCGGTCGACGGCCCCGGTGTCGGCGACCACCTCGGCGAGGCGGGCGACCTCCGCGTCCCCGACGCCGGCGCCGAGGCCGTCCAGCACGTGCCGCTGGGTGGGCGTGGCGAGCTGCCTGGCCAGCATGAGCAGCACGGTCGGCTTGCCGGTGCGCAGGTCGTCACCGGCCGGCTTGCCGGTGGTGGCCGGGTCGCCGTAGACGCCGAGGAGGTCGTCGCAGAGCTGGAACGCCTCGCCGACGGCGAGCCCGTAGCGGGTGTACGCGGCGGTCAGCGGGGCGTCGTCCCCGACGCCGGCCAGGCGGGCGCCGAAGAGCAGCGGGCGCTGCACCGTGTAGCTGGCGGTCTTGTAGCGGGCCACCCGCAGCGCCCGGTCGACCGACCAGTTCGCCGCGTCGCTCTCGCCGAGCACGTCGAGGTACTGCCCGGCGATCGTCTCCACGCGCATCTGGTCGTAGCAGCGCCGGACGTCGAGCAGGCGGGCCGGCGGCAGGGCCGCGTGCGCTAGGAGCCGGTCGGCCCAGACCATGCAGAGGTCGCCGATCAGCACCGCGACCGACTCACCGAACCGACGCGGGTCGCCCCGATGGCCGGACGCGGTGTGCCGGGCGGCGAGCGCCTCGTGCACGCTCGGCTGGCCCCGGCGCGTCGCGGAGGCGTCCATCACGTCGTCCTGCACGAGGGCGAAGGTGTGCAGCAGCTCCAGGGCGGCGAAGGCGGGGAGCACCGGCGGCAGCGGGCCGGTGCCGCCGGGCACGCCGCGCCACCCCCAGTAGGCGAACGTGGGGCGGACGCGCTTGCCACCGGCCAGCACGCAGTCGCGCGCCGTCGCGGCGAATCCGCCCATCGCCGCGTCGATCTCGCCCAGCGCGTCGACCTCCGCGGCCAGGAAGGCGGCGATGGTGTCCTCCACCGCCGTGACCAGGTCCTTCGTGTAAGCGGCAAGGACCGCGCGCACCGGATCGTCCCCGTCGGCCGGGCCGGCGGGGGCCACGCGGAGCGAATTACCCGCAACTGCGTCGTTGGCCATGCGGCCGAGCGTACCCTAGGCTTACGAGTTGCGTCGATTTGTGCGTCGAAATTGAGGAGGGCCGGTGGAAACCGATCTCGCCGCGGCCTATGGCCGCTGCCGTGAGCTGCACAAACGGCACGGCCGCACCTACTATCTCGCCACCCGGCTCCTACCCGCTTGGAAACGGCGGCATGTCCACGCCCTGTACGGATTCACGCGCTACGCGGACGAGATCGTCGACCGCACCGAGGAGCTGCCCCCCGCCGAGCGCGCCGCGCGACTCGACGACTGGGCCGGCCGCTTCGTCGCCGGACTGCACGGCGAACCGGTGGACGACCCCCTGCTCCCGGCGGTGCTGCACACGATCGCCGTCTTCGACCTCGACCGGGACGACTTCGCGTCGTTCCTCAAGAGCATGGCGATGGACCTGACGGTCACCTCGTACCGCACCTACGGGCACCTGCTCGACTACATGGAGGGCTCGGCGGCGGTGATCGGCACCATGATGCTGCCGATCCTGGGCAGCTCGGACCCGGCGGCGGCCCGGGAGCCGGCCCGCCAGCTCGGCTTCGCCTTCCAGCTCACCAACTTCATCCGGGACGTGGCCGAGGACCTCGACCGGGGGCGCACCTACCTGCCCGACGACGACATGGCCCAGTTCGGCGTCACCCGCGAGGAGTTGGTCGAGGCGCGTGCCCGGGGCCGGGCCACGCCGCGCGTCCGGGAGCTGATCGCGTACGAGGTGAGCCGCGCCCAGGCGCACTACACCGCGGCGGCCCCCGGCATCACCCTGCTGGCGCCCGCCTCGCAGGCCTGCATGCGCACCGCGTACGCGCTGTACGGCGGGATCCTCGACGAGGTGGCCGCGCGGGACTACGACGTCTTCGCCGACCGGGCGCTGGTGCCGCAGCGCCGCCGAATGGCGGTGGCCGCCCGCGCCCTGATCACCCCCGCCGGCACCCCCGTGGTGATCCCCGGACCCGCCCTGGCGCCCGGCCCGCTGGTCCCGTCCATCCCGTGACGGGTCCCTGCCGCCGACCGGCCACGCCCGGTTCGTCGGAGGCGACCGGGTGGTCGGCGGCGGGCGACCGTCAGAGGCAGGAGTGCAGGGCCTCCACCAGGGTGTCGACGCGGTCGTGGTCGGCCAGGTGCGAGGTGGCGTAGGCGAAGGTGTAGCCGCGTCCGGGGTCGGCCCAGGCGGAGCTGCCGCCGATCCCGCCCATGCCCCAGCTGCCGTCCTCCTCCCACTGCATGCCCAGCGTCCACCGGGTACGCCGGCCGAGCAGCAGGTCGTCGCCGTCGTACTGGACCCGGGTGGCCTCGGCCACCAGCTCCCGGCTGAACAGCCGCACCCCGTCGAGGACGCCGCCGGCGAGCAGGCCCGCGTACAGGCGGGCCAGGGCGCCGGCGGTCGAGTGCAGGTTGACGGCCGGCACCTCGGCGCCGCGCCAGAGCGGGCTGTTCACCACCGCCAGGTCCCGGCCGCCGGGCGGGTTGTCCAGCGCCCGCGCCCAGAGCGAACCCGGCTCCCCGGCGACCCGGTCCGGCCAGCCCGGATCGCCGTACCGCAGCTCGGCGCAGCGCCGCTGGTCCGCCTCGCCGAGACCGAAGCCGAGGTCCAGCCGCCACGGACCGGCGATCTCCTCGGCCAGGAAGCGGCCCACCGACCGCCCGTCGACCCGCCGCACCAGCTCGCCCACCAGGTGCCCGTACGTCCAGGCGTGCTCGCCCGCGACGGACCCGGGCGGCCACTCGGGCTCGGCGGCGGCGAGGTCGGCGCAGAGCAGGTTCCAGTCGGCGACGGCGGCGGCCGGCCGGGGCACCGGGAAGGCCGGCAGCCCGGCGGTGTGCGTCAGCACCTGGCGGACGGTCGCCGGGGCGCGGAAGCCGGGCCAGTGCTCGGCGACGGCGTCGTCCAGGTCGAGCCGGCCCCGGTCGACCAGCGTCAGCAGGCAGAGGGCGGCCACCGGCTTGGCGACGGAGTAGACGTTCACCAGCGTGTCCGGCAGCCACGGCCGTCCCGGTGACCGCTCGCCGCCGACGACGTCGACCACGGGCTCGCCGTCGTACCAGATCGCCAGGCTGGCCCCGGTCTCCCGGCCCTCGGCGAGCAGCTCGGCGAAGCGGTCGTGGACGGCGGAGAAGCGTGCGCGCATCCGGCCACGGTAGGAGGTCGGGACGTCGGCGGGCAGCGCAATTCCGGCGCGGCCGGCTGGCCGGCCGCCGGGCGGTGCGCGATGCTGGCGGAATGGCTGATCCGGAACTGGTGGACGTGGTCGTGGTCGGGCTCGGGGTCGGCGGCGAGGAGGTGGCCGGGCGGCTCGCCGAGGCGGGGCTGAGCGTCGTCGGCGTCGAGCGCGACCTGGTCGGCGGGGAGTGCCCCTACTGGGGGTGCGTGCCGAGCAAGATGATGATCCGCGCGGCCAACGCGATCGCCGAGGCCCGCCGCGTCGACGGGCTCGCCGGCTCCGCCGAGGTGCGGCCCGACTGGGCACCGGTGGCGAGGCGGATCCGCGAGGAGGCCACCGACACCTGGGACGACACCGTGGCGGTGCGGCGGTTCACCGGCAAGGGCGGCCGG
Source organism: Micromonospora echinofusca (assembly GCF_900091445.1). Taxonomy (NCBI): domain Bacteria; kingdom Bacillati; phylum Actinomycetota; class Actinomycetes; order Micromonosporales; family Micromonosporaceae; genus Micromonospora; species Micromonospora echinofusca. Next base: position 6,237,226 of record NZ_LT607733.1, on the reverse strand, counting down.
TTCGTCCGGGGCACCGCCCGACTCGACGGGCCCGGCCGGGTGCGCGTGGGCGAGCGGGTCTTCCAGGCCCGGCACGGGATCGTGCTCGGCACCGGCACCAGGCCGTCCGTGCCGCCGGTCGACGGCCTGGCGGACACGCCGTACTGGACCAACCGGCAGGCGATCGAGGTCGAGGAGCTGCCGGAGTCGCTGCTGGTGCTGGGCGGCGGGGCGATCGGGCTGGAACTGGCGCAGGTCTTCGCCCGGTTCGGCGTACGGGGCACCGTGGTCGAGGCCCTGGACCGGGTGCTCGCCGTCGAGGAGCCGGAGGCGTCCGAGGTGGCCGCCGCCGCGCTGCGCGCCGACGGGGTGGAGATCCACACGGGGGTACGGGCGGAGCGGGTGAGCCACGACGGGCGGGGCTTCACCCTGCGCGGGGCGGACGGGGCGGAGTTCACCGCCGAGCGGCTGCTGGTGGTGACCGGTCGCCGGGCGCACCTGGACGAGCTGGGCCTGGACACCGTCGGGGTGGACGCCGGCCGGCGCTACCTGACCGTGGACGACCGGCTGCACGTGACCGAGGGGATCTGGGCGGTCGGCGACGTCACCGGCGAGGGGGCGTTCACGCACGTCGCGATGTACCAGGCCGGGATCGTCGTCGCCGACGTGCTCGACCACGCCCGGCGCGCCGGGGCCGGGGCCGATCCCAGCGGCACCGCGAGCGCGACGGGTGGCGCGGCGGGGGCCACCGGGGCGGGCGGTGCCGCTCGTGCGGTGCCGCGCGCCGACTACCGGGCGCTGCCCCGGGTGACGTTCACCGACCCCGAGGTCGGCGCGGTCGGCCTCACCGAGCACCAGGCCCGGGAGCGGGGCGTCAACGTGCAGGTCGGTCTCGCCCGGGTGCCGTCGTCGGCCCGGGGCTGGATCCACAAGGCCGGCAACGAGGGCTTCGTCAAGCTGGTGGCGGACGCCGACGAGGGCGTGCTGATCGGCGCGACCTCGGTGGGGCCGGCCGGCGGCGAGGTGCTCTCCGCGCTGGTGGTGGCGGTGCACGCGGCCGTGCCGCTCGCCCGGCTCCGGCAGATGATCTACGCCTACCCGACCTTCCACCGGGCGATCGAGGACGCGCTGCGCGACATGTCCTGACCGGACCAGACCGGACCGTCGGGCTGCCGGCTGTCAGTGGGCCGGGGCGCCGTGCCGGCCGGCACCGGCGGCGAACCGGGCCGCCCCGGCGGCGGCGTCGGCGGCCAGCGAGTCCATCCCGTACGCCAGCTCGCCCGTCATCGCCTCAGGCTCGGGCAGGCCGGCGCCGGCGAGCAGCGCCGCCCGGTCGTTGCGCAGGCAGGTCTGCGGATGCCGGGCGATCTCGGCGGCCAGCCGCTCGGCCGCCGCCCGGGACTCACCCGGCGCGACCAGCCGGTTCACCAGCCCCATGGCGTACGCCTCCTCGGCCGGCACCGGCCGGCCGGTGAGGATCAGGTCCATGGCCCGGCTCTCGCCGATCAGCCGGGGCAGCCGGACCGTGCCCCCGTCGATCAGCGGCACCCCCCAGCGGCGGCAGAACACCCCGAGCACCGCGTCGGACTCGGCGACCCGCAGGTCGCACCAGAGCGCCAGTTCCAACCCGCCGGCCACCGCGTGCCCGGAGATCGCGGCGATCACCGGCTTGCCGAGCGTCATCCGGGTCGGGCCCATCGGGCCGTCCCCCTGCGCCTCGACCCGGTTGCCGCTCGGCGTGCCGATGGCCTTCAGGTCGGCCCCGGCGCAGAACGTGCCGCCGGCCCCCCAGAGCACCGCCACGGAGGCGTCCGGGTCGGCCTCGAAGGCACGGAACGCGTCGGCCAGCGCCCGGGCCGTCGGCCCGTCGACCGCGTTGCGGGCCGCCGGGCGGTCCAGGATCACCGTGGTCACCGCCGCGGCACGTTCGACGCGTACGCCCATTCCGACAGCATGCCCCCGGCGGTGCCGGCGGCGCCAGGGGCGTCAGCGCGGGGCGGACCTGGCCGGGCGGACCAGGGTGGCGCCCAGCGCGGCGCCGACCACGCAGGCCACCCCGGCCACCTGCGGCCAGGCCAGCAGTTCGCTCAGCAGCACCAGCCCGACCAGCGCGCCGATCGCCGGCTCCAGGCTGAGCAGGATCGCGAAGACGCGGGCCGGCATCCGGCGCAGCGCCGCCATCTCCGCCGAGTACGGCAGCACCGACGACAGCAGCGCCACCGCCGCGCCCAGCGCGAGGGTCCACGGGTCGAGCAGGGCCGTGCCGCTGCCGGCGACCCCGAACGGCAGCACGGCCAGCGCGGCGACGGCCATCCCCAGCGCGAGGCCCCGGCTGCCCGGCACCCGGGCGCTGACCGCCTTGCCGAGCAGCACGTAGCCGGCCCAACCCGCCGCGACGGCCACGCAGCACAGCAGCCCCAGCCGGTCCACCCCCGTCCCGCCGAGCCCGCTGATCAGCAGCACCCCGCCGCCGGCCAGCGCCGCCCACGCCACGTCGGTGAGCCGGCGGCTGGCGGCCAGCGACACCAGCAGCGGCCCGGCGAAGCCGATGGTGACCGCGACGCCCAGCGGCACCCGGTCCAGGGCCGCGTAGAAGGCGAGGTTCATCACCGCCAGGGCCAGCCCGAACGCCGCGACCAGACCGGCGGTACGCCAGCCCAGGCGCAGCCCCGGCCGGGCCAGGACCAGCAGGATGAGCGCGGCGAAGCCGAGCCGCAGCGTGGTGGTGCCGCTGGCGCTGGTGCTGCCGAAGAGTTGCTTGGCGACGGCCGCGCCGACCTGGGTGGAGAGCATGCCGAGCAGCATCAGCAGCGGCGGCGGCACGGCCCGGGGCTGCCCCAGCGCGAGCGTCAGTCGGGTCGCCGGTCGACCGGCCGGCAGCGGGCGGGAGGAGAGTGCGTACACCCGGACCACAGTGGTACCGGAGCGTGCGGCCCGCGACCGGATTTCCACTGCTGCGGGTGCGCTGCGCCGCCCGCCGGACCGGGGCGGGCCGGGCGGCGCTAGCATCGCCGACGGCACGATCATGTGAGGTGCCCCGCGCGAGCGGGGAGAATCGGGAAGCCGGTGCGAATCCGGCACGGGCCCGCCGCGGTGACCGGGGAGCCACCGTCCACGCGTACGCGCAGCCACTGGCCCGCCCGGGCCGGGAAGGCGGACGGCCAGGCGTCGATCCGGGAGTCCGAAGACCGGCCTCGCGTCCGGTGCCCGCGTCCGGTGTGGCGTGGGCCGAGCGCAGCGGGAGCCTGCCTTGGATCTGTACGACGTCATCCACCGCCGCCGGGACGTACGCGCCCAGTTCACCGGGGCGCCGGTGCCCGAGGAGACGCTGCACCGGGTGCTGGCGGCGGCGCACGCCGCGCCGAGCGTCGGCTACTCGCAGCCCTGGGACTTCGTCGTGGTGCGCGACCCGGAGCTGCGCCGCCGGTTCCACGAGCACGTGCACACCGAGCGGGACGCCTTCGCCGCGACGCTCGACGGGGAGGTGGCCGAGCGGTTCGCCCGCATCAAGATCGACGGTGTCCTGGAGTCGACGCTGTCCGTGGTGGTCACCCACGACCAGGCCCGGGGCGGCCCCGCCGTGCTCGGCCGGCACGCCATCGCCGACACCGGGCTCTACTCGACCTGCCTCGCCATCCAGAACCTCTGGCTCGCCGCGACCGCCGAGGGGCTCGGGGTGGGCTGGGTGTCGTTCTACCGGGAGCTCTGGCTCGCCGAGCTGCTCGGCATCCCCGACGGGATCCGACCGGTGGCGTGGCTCTGCCTCGGGCCGGTCACCCACTTCGAGGCGGTACCCGACCTCGCCCGGCACGGCTGGCGGCAGAAGCGCCCGCTGGCCGACGCGATCCACCACGACCGCTGGGCGGCCCCGACGGCGCCCTGACCGCGCTGGCCCGCGAGTCCTGCCCACGCTGACCTCGGTGGGGGCGTCCCGTTCCGGGTCGGCGGGGCGCTCCTCACGTACCGCTGCGGATCCGTCACCGCCGACCGGTTTGCGGCGGCTCCTGCCGGGAAGTCGGTACGGGTGCGAGCACTCCTGACGAAGATCGAGCAGGCATCCGGGCTGGACCGGGTCGGCGACCGGTTGCAGCGCGCCGTCCAGGCCACCCTCCGACCGCAGCGGGTCCGTGACCTGCTGCACGGCGTGTGGCTGGGCCATCCGCTGCACCCGGCGATGGTGCAGGTGCCGGTCGGCGCGTGGATCAGCACGGCGGTGCTGGACCTCATGCCGGGGCAGCGCCGGGCCGCCACCACGCTGTGCGCGGTGGGCACCGTCAGCGCCCTCCCGGCCGCCGTCGCCGGCCTCAACGACTGGGCGGCACTGGCCCGCGACCAGCGCCGGGTCGGCCTGGTGCACGCCGCGTCCAACAGCGTCGGCCTGGCGTTCTACGCCGGCTCGGTGGCCGCCCGGATGACCGGCCGGCACAACCTCGGCCGTACGCTCGGCTTCCTCGGCCTCGGTGCGGCCAGCATGGGCGCGTACATCGGGGGGCACCTCGCGTACAAGCAGGGCGCCCAGGTCAACCAGAGCATCTCCGAGCTGCACCGGATGAGCGACGGGTGGCACTCCCTCGCCGACATGGCCGCCCTGCCGCAGCGCCAACTGATCACCCGGGAGGTCGACGACGTCTCGGTGATCCTCTACCGGCACGGCGACGAGGTGACCGTCATGCTGGAGCGCTGCCCGCACCAGAGCGGTCCGCTGGGCGAGGGCGAGGTGCAGGAGATCGACGGTCACGCGTGCGTGGTCTGCCCGTGGCACGGCAGCGCGTTCCGCCTCAACGGCGGCGAGGTGGTGCACGGCCCGTCCGGCAACGACCAGCAGGTCCTGCCGACCCGCATCGTCGACGGCGTCCTGGAGACCCGCCTCCCCTGACCGGCCCGGCCGCCGCGCCCCGGCCTTCCGGCCGCCGCGACTCCCGGCCTCCCGGCTCAGCCTCCCGGGGGCGATCAAGAGGTTCGGGTCGGGTTCGATCTCCCGGGTTGACCGAACTTCTTGATCGATGTCTACCGGCCCGGCCCGGAGCGTCTGGCGGGCGGCGACGTGGAGAGGCGGTTCGCTTCGCCCGGGGCGGTGGTCAGGAGCGGGTCAGGGGCTGGTCACGGGCGGCGGTGACGGCCGATCGAGGTGTCGCGGGCCGAGCCCGGGTGGGCCCGGCCGGCCGACCCGCCGGCCGGTACGTGACCCGGGCGGCGACGTAGGCCCAGGACCGCGCCGATCTGCGCGCCGACGATGCTCGCCACCGCCAGGACGGCGGAGACCGCGAGAGGCCGGTTCACCCGATCGGGCTGGCCGGCCCGGGCGGCTCCCACCGTCACGGTCGGGGCCTCACCGGCGTTCGTTCCCGCCGGGGGCGGCACGGGGGCCTCGGCTGCCGGCGGAGGCGGCGTCGCCCGCTCCGGGACGGCCTGCCCAGGGGCCGGGCGAGGGGGTGCCGGGCGAGCGGGTTCGGGTGGGGCCGGGCGGGCGACGAGGCGGCCGGTGGCGTGCCGGCGGGCACCACGGTCCTCGGCGTCCCCGGGGAGCTTCAGCAGCTGACCCGGGTGGATCCGGTCGGGGTCGCCGAGCCGGTTCAGCTCGGCCAGCTCCCGGTAGTCGGCGAACCCGTCCAGGTAACGCCGGGCGACGGCGCCCAGGTGGTCGCCCCGGGCCACCCGGTAGACCGCCTGAGCGTCGTCGGAGGTGGCCGGGGCGGACGAGGCGACCGTTGCCGGCGGCGCTGCCGGCAGGGCGTACGGGCCGGTCATCGCCGTCGCGGCACTCGCCGCCGGGCTGGCCGCGAGGATCAGCGCGACCGAACCGACCAGCGCGGCGGCGGCCCGCTGCTGGCGGCTCATCCCGGGCAGCCGGGGCGCGGGTCGGCGCAGCGCCTGCGCGCCGAGCTCGACCAGCACGGAGAAGGCGAACGTGGCCCAGCCGAACCAGCCGGCCAGCGCCAGCGCCCGCAGGAAGAGCCGCCCGTCGTCGCGGCTGGTCAGCGTCGAGCCGACCTCGGCGAGGCTGGGCAGGTGGTCGGGCAGCGGGTTGCCGGCGAGGGCGAGCAGCGCCACCGGCGCGCCGACCAGCACCGCGCAGAGCACGACGAGCGCGCCGAACCCGGTCAGGATGCGTCCGGTCCGCCGTACGGCGGAACGCCCCGATGTGGCCATGGCTGCCTTCCCTTCCTACGGTGCCCCGGTGAGCGGCCGCGCGGTCGCCTCGCCGGAGACGGTGACGGTCTCGTCGAAGCCGAACAGGCCGAGCATGGCCCGGCGGTGCGTGACGGTGACGCGTACCCGGACCCGGGTCTCACCGTCGACGACCGGGAAGCTGACGGCGTGGCCGGCGGCGCCGGCGGCGGCCAGGTAGTCGGCGACGGCCCGGCGGGCCTGGGGACGGTCGATCCGGGTCGGCCCGCCCTCGATGGCGGTAGCCCGGTCGATGGCCTGGCCCCCGGCGCGGGCGGCCTCGGCAGCGAGGTTGTCGGCCCGCTGCAACGTGCGCAGCTGGCCCGCGCCGTCGAAGGCCAGCCCGATGACGGAGAGCACGCCGACCATGGCCACGGCGAGGAAGACGCTCACCCGGCCCTGGTCGTGCCGGCCGGCGACGGCGGTCATCCCCGGCTCCGGTAGCGGTCCAGCGGCGACGTGAAGCTCGCCGACACGCGCTTGCTCGCGGGCATCCCCGGCAGGACGGACAGGCGCAGGTCCCCGTAGGAGACCGTGCACGCGATGCGGACCGTGACCGAGGCGTCCTGCCCGGCCGGGCTGCGGAACGCCGCGTCGAAGCTGGTGGGGGCGCCGCGTACCGCGCCGCTGAACGTCACCTCGGGAGTGCCGGCGCAGTTCAGGCCGCGCCAGTCGAGCTGCCGGCGGGCCGCGTCCCGGGCCTCGGCGCGGGCGGTGCGGGCGTCGCGGGAGATCGAGGCGGCGCGGGCGGCGTCGTGGGCGGCGGCGTCGATCGCCTCGGCGGCCACGGCCGTACGCCCGGCGACGCCGGCCAGGACGATCAGCGCGATGAAGGCCGGCGCGAGGACCGCCACCTCGATCGAGACCGAGCCCCGCTCGGCGGTACGGCTCACGGCGTCGTCCACCGTTCCACGGTCCCGTGCGCGGTCTGGCGTACGGGGAAGCTGACCCCGGGGACGACCGACAGGGACCGACCGCGCACCGTGCAGGTCACCTCGGTCGCGGCGGTGAGGCAGCTCGGTGCGGGGTCCTCCCAGCCGACCAGCCAGCCGCCCGAGGCCCGCAGGAACCGGACGGCCCGGGCCTCACCGGCCCCCGCCGGAGCCTGGTGCAGCCGCTGCGCGTTGACCCCGCTCTGCGCGGCGTTGAGCGCCGTGGAGCGGGCGACGAACCAGGCCGCGGTCTGGATCGAGGCGAAGAGCAGCAGCAGGATCGCCGGCATCGCCACCGCCAACTCGACCGGGTTGGCCCCCCGATCGACCCCACCGGCCGTGAGCCGCCGGGCGGCGGCCGGGACGAGCCGTCGGACGGCAACCGGAAGGCCGCATCGGGCTGCTGACCGGACGGGGCACCGGGTGGCGGGCACGACGGGACGCCGGGCGGCGGCGGCCACCCGGCGCCCCGGGGCGGGGTTCGCTCGGCGCACGGCCCGGTGCTACTTCGGGGCCTTCGGGATGTTGCTCATCCAGTCGTTGGCGGCGCCGAGGGCGGCGGCGGTGACCGCCATCGCGACGGCGACCAGACCGAAGATGATCACTGCGGTGGGTACGGGGCTGTCGCCCCGCTCGCCGTCCTCGCGCAGCTCGGCCAGGCGTGTCGTCAGCGCGACGTGCAGGCGGGTGATGACGGACATGACGTGCTCCTTCTCTCAGGGTCGGATCACAGGCGGGCGATGAACGGATAGACGGCGAAACCGAGCAGGACGAAGACGAGCAGCGCCCCGGGGATGTCGAGCCGGCTGGTCACCCCCTCGGCCCGGGCCAGGTTGTCGGTGCGGATCTGGTCGCGCAGCGAGTCGGCGCGGCTGCGCAGGGTCTCGTGCACCTGCGCGCCCTCGCTGCCCGAGGCGCGCATGATCGCCCCGACGTCGCCGAGTTCCGGGATGCCGATGCGCTCGGCGAGGTCGCGCAGCTCGTCCCACGGCGAGTGCATCTGCATCTGCGCGATCCGCAGGGCCTCGGAGATGCGGTCGAAGACCCAGCCGTCGCAGACCGCCGCCGCCCGTTCCAGCGACTGCACCGGCCCGTGCGCGGCGGAGAGTTGCAGGGCGACGAGGTCGAGGTAGGTGCAGACCGCCTGGCGGAACTCGTCGCGCGCCTTGTCCGCCCGATCCAGCACCGACCGGTGCGCGACGAGGGCGCAGAGCAGCGCCAGCCCGAGGCTGCCGAGCACGGGTACGACCACCGGCAGCCGGACGCCGACGGTGAACAGGGTGACGCCGAGCAGCGTCGGCGCGGCGAGCCCGATCAGCGCGGAGAGCAGCATCGACAGGGCGTACTGCTCGGGCGTGCGGTCGATCAGGGCGAGCTGCCGGTGCGGTGGCCGCAGCCAGCGGGACAGCCCGGTGAGCCACTCCAGCCGCCGGTCGGCAGGCGCGGTGAGCTGCCCGGCGCCGGCCGGTCGGTGCAGCCGGCGCAGCGCGGGCCCGAGCGCGGGGGTGGCCGGCACCAGCTCGCGGACCACCAGGAAGGCGCCCAGCCCGACCGCCGCCCCGCCGCAGACGGCGACGGCGAGCTGCCAGTTGAGGACGACGCTCACGCGAGCACCTCTTCCGGGTCCGGGGCCGGCAGGAAGCGCGCCGGCCGGCGCGGCTGGCTCATCGACCGCACCCAGGCCAGCAGGCCGACGAAGGCCGCGCCGAGCGCCGCCATCACGAGCTGCCCGGAGGGCGTCCCGTACGGGCTGACGTATTCGGTGTTGAGCAGCCCGTACGCGACGGTGGCCAGGGTCATCCCGGTGAGGAAGCGGACCGCGAAGCGGGGCTGGGTGCGCTTCGCCTCGATCTCGCGGCGGGTGGCGACCTCGGCCGCCGCCGCGTGCGCGATCGAGCCGAGCACGTCGCCGAGGCGTTCGCCCCGGTCGGTCACGTGCAGGATCAGCGCCGCCACCACCTGGTCGCAGACCGGGTCGCCGATCTCGTCGGCGAAGGCGAGCAGCGCGGAGCGGGCCAGCCAGCCGGCCTGGAGGCGGGCGGCGAGCAGCCGTACCTCCTCCTGGATCTCCTCGGGCGCGGTGGCGACCGTGCCGATGATGGTCTGCTGGAGCCCCTGGCCCGTGGCGGAGACGTCCTTGAGCCGGCGGGTCCACTCGCCGACCGCCTCGATGCGGGCGATGGCCCGCTGCTCGGCCTTGCCGACGGAGAACAGCCACGGGGTGCCCGGGACGGCCACCGCGACCAGCAGCCCGACCACCGGCAGTCCGGTGACCAGGAAGGCCAGCGCGCCCGCGACCAGGGCGCCGACCAGCAGCGCCTGGTGGGCCCGCTGTTCGCGCGGGTTGGCGCTCGGGCCCTTCCACAGGCGGCCCAGGCCCCGGCCCGCGCCGGGTCCGCCGCCGGGGGGCCGGCGGGTGCCGACCAGCGCGACGACCGCCAGCAGCAGCCCCGCGACGCAGGCGGCCCCGGAGGCCACCGCGACGAGTTCGACGTTGTCCGGCACCGGCGTCACCGCCGTCCGAGCCGGGTGTGCCGGGGCCGCCGCCACGCGCCCGTGCCGGCCTCGATCCAGCGGCTGAGCAGCCGGGCGTCGTAGCCGACGCGCAGGAGTTGGGCGCGGATCCGCTCGGGCAGGTGCCGGGGTACGGCCCGACCGTCCGGCCCGGGCCCGAACACCTGGGTGGTGGTGATCCGGTTGCCGTCGCCGACGCCGATGACCTCCTCGACGTGCGAGACGAAGCGGTGCTTGCGCCCGCCGATCGCGGTCTCGTCCTCGACGGTGACGTAGACGATCAGGTCGAGCGCATTGCCGGCCATCCGGCGGGCCTGGTCGACGGTCATCTCCCGGCCGTGTGCGAGCGCCAGCTCGATGATCCGCTCGCTGACCCCGGCGGGCGTACGGGCGTGGATGGTGCACATCGAACCGCGGCTGGTCGTCATGGCCTGGAGCATCGGGACGATCTCCCGGGACCGGACCTCGCCGACGATGATCCGCAGCACGCCCATGCGCAGGGAGACCGGGATCAGGTCGGCGATGCTCACCTCGCCGGCCGGGCGGCCGTCCGCCCCGCGCTCGCCGTGCCCCTCCCGGGCCTCGAAGCTCATCACCGCCCGGTGCTTGAGCCGGCGGCGGGCCGGCAGCAGCTCGCGGCTCTCCTCCAGCAGCACGTACGGCTCGTCGGCCGGGATCTCGTCCATCAGCGCCCGGATCACGGTCGTCTTCCCGGCGCCCGCGAGGCCCGCCACCATGATGTTCAGCCCGGCGCGCATGGACGCGCGGAGGAAGTCGCGCACCAGCGGGTCGACCATCTCGTCCAGGTCGCCCCGGCCACCGGCGAGGTCGTCGAGGCTCACGTCGAGGGTGTTGTGCTTGCGGATCACCGCGTACGGGCGGTGGCTGACCAGGAACACGGCGGCGAGCCGGCTGCCGTCGGGCAGTTGCAGGTCGAGGGTGGGCTTGGAGGTCGACAGCGAACGCTCGGTGGCCCCGGCCCGGCGGGCCGCCGCCTGGAGGATCTCCACCAGCTCGTCGTCGCTGTCGGCGATCGGCTCCACCCAGTCGACCCCGCCGCCGTGCCGGGTGACGCGCACCTGGTCGCAGCCGAGGATGTGCACCTCCTCGATGGTGTCGTCGACCAGCAGCGTCTGGAGGCGGCCGAGCCCGGCCAGCTCGGCGGTCACCTGGTCGAGCAGGATCCGCTCCTCGCCGGACGCCATCGGGGTGCCGGCCCGGCGCACCGCGTCGGCGTACTCGGCCACCACCGCCACCGCGAGCCGGGCGCGCTCGGTGTCCTCCTCGTCGACGGTGAACTCCCGCCCGCGCTGCCACAGGGCGAGCCGTTCGCTGAGTTCCCGGCGCAGCTCGCGGACCACCTGGAAGTCGACCCGGGCGCGGGGCGGGGGCTGCTCCGGCCGCGACGCGGTGACCGGCACCGGAAGCGGCACGGGATGGTGGCGCCCGTCGGGCGGGGCCAGCGGCGGGGCGGTCGAGGTGGCGCCGGGCGGCTGTCGGCGCGGGTCGCCGGAGACCGGTTCAAACCGCATCCGGTACCCCCTGCGACATGGGCCAGGCCAGCCGGGCGCGCCGGCGTTCCAGCAGCGCCCCGACCGGCACCTCCAGGGCCCCGGCCGCGCGCATCAGGGGCCGCCCGGCCCGCACCGTGCCGCCGAGGCTGAGCACCTGGGCCGTACGCGGGTCGTGCGGCAGCCGGGCGATGACCGGCAGCCGCAGGGCCTTGCTGACCTCGCCGCTGCCGTGGCCGTCGCCGACCAGCAGCAGGCGCAGGGTGCCCGACGGCACCCGGTGCTCGGCGAAGTCCCGCTCGATCGTCCTGACCATCGCCCGGGTGCCGGAGAGGTCGGGGAGCCGGGCGCCGCTGACCAGCAGCACCACCGAGGCGGCGCGCAGGATGGGCCACGGTGGACCGACGACGTGCAGCCGCCCGCAGTCCACCACCACGTCGTACGGCGGGTCGCCGCCCTCCAGGGCGCCGAAGAAGTCGGCGAACCGCTGCCAGAGCGGGATGACGCTGCCGGCCTGGGCGGGATCGACGACGCCGGGCAGCAGCAGCCGCTCCCGCTTCGGCGCGTCCAGGTCGACCAGCTGCGACCAGAACGCCGACTCCAGGTTGCCGTCGCGAAGCTCCCCGACCGCCAGCTCGCCGATGCCCCGGGGGCCGTCGAGGGCGCCGCCCAGGTAGCCGGCGAGGATCGAGCCGCCGGCCGGGTCGCACTCGGCCAGCACCAGCCGCCGGTGCCAGCTCAGGGCGCAGGCCAGGGCGGTGGTGGTGACGCCCGGCGAGCCCTTCGCCGACACCAGCGCGATGATCGCCATCCTCAGGCCGCCTCGGTCAGTACGAGGGCGATGCGCTCCTGGCTGGACAACGCGACGACGGCCGGCACGTCCCGGACGGCGAGCGCCAGGTAGACCACCACCTCGTCGTCCCGGTCGGACGCGACGGCGTCGATGACCGTCGCCTCGAACCGGGTGGCGGCGCCGGCCGGGCGGTCGTCGTTGCCGTCCGGCGTGCTCACGAGCAGGACCTTGTCGCCCGGGTGGAGCCTGCGGGCGGGTACCTCGGCGGGGCCCAGTCCCAGCGCGAGCTGCTGCTGACCGGGCCCGAGCAGCGGGGCGTCGGTGAGCTGGGCCATGGTGAGCAGCGTGCCGGGGATCAGCGACACGGCGGCCCGCTTGCCGACCACCTCGTCGAGCCGGCCGGCGGGCACCGGGGACAGCCCTTGACCGCCGGCCACCTGCACCGGGACCAGGTCGTCGGCGCTGACCTGCCGGCCGACCTCGACCGGCCGGGCCACCGCCAGGTAGCTGCCGGTGGCGCGTACCGAGGTGACCGCGAACGCCGCCCCGAGGCCGCCGAGGGCGATCAGCAGCACGGCCAGGCCGAGCAGCCCGGGCCGCATCCGGCGCTGCCGGACCACCCTGGGCGGGGCGACCGGCGCGTCCGCCGGTCCCGTTCCGTTGCGGGTCGCCACACTCATTGAGCCACCACCTGTAGTTCGTTGATCCGGACCGGCACCGTGCCCGTCGTCCGGTTGACCGGGATGACGCCGCTCTGGCCGCCGCCCTCCCAGGTCACCGTCCAGTACGTCGTGGCGCGTACCCGGTAGTCGCCGGCCTTCGGGTAGCCGCTGTGGTAACCGCAGTCGGGGGACCGGCGGCCGGCGAGCGGGCCGTCGGCCCGGTACGGGGTGCCGGCGCCCCGGCAGGTGACCTTCCGGCCGTCGCCCATGTCCCAGACGATCCGGTCGAACGTCGCCGTGATCCGTACGGTCAGGCCCCGGTCGGTCTCCGACGCCCGCTGGGTCGGCCCGAAGTACTTCCGGTCGTCGTTCCTGCCCCACATCCAGACCGGCAGCCCGACCAGGCCGGGACCGTTGCTGCGGCGGGGGGCGACCGCGATCCGGGGCGCCGCGATGGTGATCTTCGCCAGCGCCCGGCGGGCGAGTTCCTCGGGGTCGGGCGGTGCGCCGAAGCCGGGCGGCGGGGTGTCCCGCAGGACGTTGGTCTGGGTGCCGAGGTCGCCGCCGTTGCAGGTGCGCGTGTACCACTGCTGGCCCTCGGGCGCCTCGGGCTGCGGCTCGGCGAGCTTGTAGTAGCAGCCGTCGCCGTTGTTGAACCAGCCGAGCACGTCGTCGTAGCACTTGACGGTGCGACCGTTCCACTGGCACTTGCCGCCGCCCCCGCCATCCGGGTCGCCGCCCCCGCCGTCGCCCCCGCCACCGGGGTCGCCGGGGGTGCCGGGGTCGTCGTCCCAGACGCTGCAGTCGCTCTGCCCCGGCGGGCACTCCGCGCCGGGGTCCGCGCGCCCGGCGGCGATCGCGGGCACGGCCGCCCCGAGCGCCAGCAGCAGGGCCAGGCCGGCGCCCGCGAGCGACCGGCGGGCCGCCCCGCCCCGGCCGTGCCTCGGATCGCCGGGCTCCGTCCGGTGTCCGTCCCCGGCGGTGCGGATCCGTCCCGCCCGCGTCAGCACGGCAGGTCCTCGTGGGAGACGCCGGCGTTGATCAGCCAGCGACCGTCCGGGAAGCGGGTGGCGGTGGCGGTGGCCAGGTGCCGCGTTCCGCCGGTGCCGGGCACGACCCGCTTGTCCCTGGCGTAGACCAGCCGGTAGCCGGTGGCGTCCAGGCAGTCCTGGATCTCCACGGTGGGCGGGCTCGAATCCAGGCTCACCGAGGTCACGGTGGGGTCGGAGACCAACGTGCCGGTACGCATCGCGCCGTGCTCCTTCGCGTCGCGGATGGTCAGCCGGACCCGGGTCAGCAGCGGGTCGGCGAGGAACCGGGACAGCTCCGGGTGGTGGGGATCGCCGCGTCCGCTCGCCGCGCGCGAGGCGGCGAGATATCCGGCGTACGCCTCCAGCGCCGCCCTCCTCGCCGCCTGCTCGTCGGCGGCCGGGCGGGTGGGGGCGGGCGCGTCCCCGACAGGCGCCGCGCCCGGGGCCGGTCCGGGCTCGACGCCGCAGGCCGGGGCCGCGCCGAGCGCCGCGATGGCGAGCAGGCAGGTTGCCCATCGGCCGAACCGCCGTCCGCGCACGTCGTGCCTCCTCGGTGGGGGCCCGGGGCCGGCGTGCCGACCTCCGGGCATGCGGCGGCGCGCCCGGATGAGGTCGTCCGGACCTGTCGGAAAGCGCCGCTGCATTTACCCTTGTGGATCTATGTGAATGCGATGTCCCGCTTCGTCTCGTCGTCTCGATGTGGGTTGCACCACACCCAAGGGGCGAGCATAGGCTGACGTTCGCCGATGCAACAGAGGCAATTCGATCGAACACCGTGAGTGATGACGGGTGGTGACGGCGGGTGGTCGTGGCTGGTGGGGGCGGGCGGTGCGGCGGGGGTCGGCGGGGCGGCCGGCGTGACGACGGCGTGGAAACCGCGCGCTGCGGTCGGTGCGACATCGTGGCGGCGGGCGGTTGTCCCGGACGTGGCGGCTGGTCCGATCCGTCCCCCGGCGAATCGCACCGATATTCCGTTCACGCGGGATTCCCGCGCGGGTCGGTGCGCCATTTCCGCGCTCGGCTCGGCGCGGCGCGCGGGAGGGGTGCGGGCCGCTTCGGCCATCACTCCGCGACGCCCGGGTCGCTACCCTGCGTGTTCGTGCCCGGCGCGGAGGTCGGGGGGCCCTCGTGGCGCTGACCGGGCCACCGACGGTGGCGGGGCCGACCGCGCCGAAGCTCGCCGCGCGCGGGACGCCGCTGCTCGCCGCGCTCGCGCTCGCCCCGGCACTCCGGCTCGCCGCGATCCGGCACGCCGTACCGCCGGGGGTGGCGGTCCGGACCGGGTGCGACGGGTGCGGTGCCCCGATCGGGCTGGCCCGGCCCTGGCCGGCGCTCGGCCCGACGGCCCGGTGCGGGCGGTGCGGGGCGCGCGTCGGCCCGCCGCCCGGCACGGTGGAGTTCGCCGTCGTGGCGGCCGTCGGGGCGCTGGTGCTGCTCGGGCCGCCCGCGCCGGTGCTGGCGGCCACGGCCTGGTGGCTGGCCTGGGCGATCCCGCTGGTCTTCGTCGACGCGGCCGTGCGCCGGCTGCCGGACCGGCTCACCTGGCCCGCCGCGGGCGGGACCTGGCTGCTGCTGGGGCTGGCCGCCGTCGCGGGGGCCGGCCCGGGGCCCTGGCTGCGCGCCACCGCGGCCGGCGTCGCGCTGGCGCTCTTCTTCGCCTCCACCACGCTGCTGCTCGGCCGGCGCGGGTTCGGCCTCGGCGACGCCAAGTTGGCGCTCGGCGTCGGCGCGCTGCTGGGCTGGTACGGCTGGGCCGTGCCGGTGGCCGGGCTGGTGTGCGCCCTGCTGCTCGCCGGGGCGGTCGGCGTCGCGCTGCTGGCCACCCGCCGTGTCGGCTGGCGCAGCGACCTCCCCTTCGGCCCGTTCCTCGTCCTCGGCGCTCTCGCCGCCCTCCTCCTGCTCTGATCCGCCCTCCGCAGGCCGCTCCTCCGTCCTGCGGGCGCAGGCCGCGTACCCGCTGCGGTCAGCGGCGGGACGTCGGGGTGGCCGGGTCGCGGACGGGACGCTCCGCCTGGCGGGCGCGGCGGTGCAGCAGCCCGGCGGCGGGGCGCGCGAACAGCGGCGTGAGCAGCGCGGCGAACAGGGCGCCGAGCAGGACGCCGGCGAGCACGTCGTGCGGGTAGTGCACGCCGACGAAGGTGCGGGAGAGCGCGGCCAGCGCCGCCAACGGCAGCGCCACCAGCCCGACGCGGCGGGACAGCAGCAGCGTCGCCACCGCCAGTCCGCCCGCGATGGTGGAGTGGTTGCTGGGGAACGACCAGTCGCCCGTCGGCGGGCACTCGCCGGCGATGATGGTGAGTTCGGTGGCGAGCGCCCGGCAGGGGCGTTCCTGGTCGACCACCGTCTTCAACAGCTCGCTGCACCCGTACGCGAGCACCACCGGCGCGGGCGACACCAGGGCGTACGCCCGGTCGCGTGGGCCGCCGCCGAGCCGGGACACGGCGGCGATCAGCCACAGCGCGCCGAGCAGCAGGATCGCGCCCTCGGTGAAGTGCTCGGCGAACCACTGCACCGGTTGCGGGGTGTCGGCGGCGAAGTCGACGATGTCCTGGTACCACTCGACACTGATCTCCGGAACATCCGGCGAGTCGGCATCAATCATGATTCACCTCACGCATCGTTCATACCTCGTTTACCTCGCAGACAACCATGGAACATCTGGAAGTCGGGCGCAGTGTGCATTGGTCGGGTGGCGACCCTGACCTTCGTCTCAGCGACCTCTCAGCCCGGTCTGCTTCGATTGGCCCCGGTACGTCGGACTCCCTGGAGGCGCAGTGCACGACACCCCCATCGCCGATCGGCCGCCGACCGGGCAGGGCACGGGGGACGACGAGGCCTGGCGGATCCGGCGTACGGAGGCGGACATGGACCGCCTCGCCGAGACCGAGTCGATCTTCGCGTTGGGCAACGGCTGGGTCGGCTGGCGCGGCACCCTGGACGAGGGCAGGCCCTACGGGATGCCCGGCACCTACCTCAACGGCTTCCACGAGCGGCGCGAACTCGACTACCCCGAGGACGGCTACGCCTTCCCCCAGTTCAGCGACACGGTGATCAGCGCGCCGAACGCGGCCCTCATCCGGCTCTGGGTAGGCGGCGAGCCGCTGGACGTGCGCACCGGCACCCTGCGCACCCACGAGCGGGTGCTCGACCTGCGGGCCGGCGTGGTCGAGCGGCACACCGAGTGGATCTCACCGGCCGGGCACGGCGTACGCGTGCGCAGCGTCCGGCTCGTCTCCCTGGCCCGGCGCCCGGTGGCCGCCGTCCGGTGGTCCGTCGAGCCGCTGGACGACGCGGTCGAGGTACGGGTCTGCGCCGACCTGCTCGCCAACGAGCGGGTGCCGGAGCGCTCCGACGACCCCCGCGCCGCCTCCGTGATCACCGACCCGCTGACCGCCGAGTACCGACACTCCGACGGGTACGACGGTGTCCTCGTCCACCGCACCGGGCACAGCGAACAGCGGGTCGCCGTGGCCGTCGCGCACGACGTACACGCCCCGGACGGCTTCGCCCCCGGCGTCGACTGCACCCCCGACCGGCTGCGCCTCACGCTGGCCGGGACGCTGCGCGCCGGGGAGCGGCTGCAACTGACCAAGTTCGCCGCGTACGAGTGCACCCCGGTGGACGCCGTGCCCCCGACGGAGCTGGCCCGCCAGGTCGTGGCGGAGGCGGACGCGGCCCGCGCGGAGGGCTTCGACGCGCTGCTGGCCGGCCAGCGCGCGGCGCTGGACGTGGCCTGGCGGACCGCCGACGTGCAGCTCGACGGCGACGACGAACTCCAGCAGGCCATCCGGTTCTCGGTGTTCCACCTGCTCCAGGCGGGCCGGGCGGACGGCGACCGGACCATCCCCGCCAAGGGCCTGACCGGCAACGGCTACGACGGGCACGTGCTCTGGGACACCGAGGGCTACGTGCTGCCCGTGCTGACCTACCTCGACCCGCCGCTGGCCCGCTCGGCGCTGCGCTGGCGGCACGCCCACCTGCCGGAGGCCCGCGAGCGCGCGGCGGAGCTGCGGCTGACCGGGGCGAGCTTCCCGTGGCGCACCCTCGGCGGGCGGGAGTGCTCCGGCTACTGGCCGGCCGGCACGGCCGGGCTGCACCTCAACGCCGACGTCGCCGACGCGGTGCTGCGCTACGTCGGCGCCACGGGCGACGAGGAGTTCCTCGCCGGGGCCGGGCTGGAACTGCTGGTCGAGACGGCCCGGCTCTGGCACGGCTTCGGCCACTGGTCCGACACGGGCACCTTCCACCTGCACGGCGTGACCGGTCCCGACGAGTACAGCGCCCTGGCCGACGACAACCTCTTCACCAACCTGATGGCCCGGCGCAACCTGCGCGGCGCCGCCGACGCCGCCGAGCGGCACCCCGAGGCGGCGGCCCGGCTCGGGGTCGATCCGGCCGAGGTGTCGGCCTGGCGCGCCGCAGCCGACGCGGTGTTCATCCCGTACGACCGCAAGCGCGGGGTGCACCAGCAGTCCGCCGGCTTCACCGAGCAGCCGGAGTGGGACTTCGCCGACACCTCCGACGACGACTACCCGCTGCTGCTGCACTTTCCCTACCTGGAGCTGTACCGCAAGCAGGTGGTCAAGCAGGCCGACCTGGTGCTCGCCATGCAGCGCTGCCCGGGGGAGTTCACGGCCGACGAGAAGGCCCGCAACTTCGCCTACTACGAGGCGCGGACCGTGCGGGACTCGTCGCTGTCGGCCTCCCCGCAGGCCGTGCTCGCCGCCGAGGTCGGGCACCTCGACCTGGCGTACGACCTGTTCGCCGAGTCGGTGCTCCAGGACCTGGCGGACCTGGGCGACAAGACCGGCGACGGGCTGCACCTGGCGTCGCTGGCCGGGGCGTGGCTGGCCCTCGTGCAGGGCTTCGGCGGGATGCGCGACGACCGGGGGGTGCTCTCCTTCGACCCCCGGCTGCCGGCGGCGATCGACCAGCTGGCCTTCAGCCTGCGCTGGCACGGCCACCGGCTGCGGGTCACCCTGACCTCCGGTGAGGCCCGCTACGAGCTGCCGGACGCCGACCCGGAGACCGGCGTCGAGGTGTGGCACCACGGCGAGCCGCTGCGGGTGACCGGCGCCGGGCCGGTGACCCGGCCGATGCCCGAGGTGCCCGACCCGGGGCCGGAGCCGCCCTCCCCGCCCGGCCGCCGACCCGCCCGCCGCTCCGCCGGCGACCGCTGAGGCGGGACGGCGCGCCTGGGTAGGGTGGCGCGGTGTCGGATCTCCAGCGGCTCGCCGCCCACCACGCCGCCGCGCTGCTGCGCTTCGAGCGCGAGAACCGGCAGTGGTTCGCGCGGTCGGTGCCGGACCGGGGCGACGCGTACTTCGCCGACTTCGCCGCGCGGCACGCGGGGCTGCTCGCCGAGCAGGAGACCGGCGGCTGCCACTTCCACGTCCTGGTCGAGCCGGACGGGTCGGTGCTGGGCCGGTTCAACCTGGTCGACGTCGCCGACGGCGGGGCCGAGCTGGGCTACCGGGTGGCCGAGCGGGCCGCCGGGCGCGGGGTGGCGACCGACGGCGTGCGCCGCGTCGTGGCACTGGCCCGCCAGGCGTACGGGCTGCGCCGGCTGACCGCCGGGACCACGCTGGACAACGCGGGCTCGCTGGCGGTGCTCCGGCGTACCGGCTTCACGCCGGTCGGCGAGGTGTCACTCGACGGGCGCCCCGGGCTGCGGTTCGCCCGCGGGCTGGCGGCCGACGACTGACGCGCCGGACATCCGCTGCCGGACGGTCTCCAGCGCCTCGAAGGCGTACGCCCAGTTGTGGCACTTGAAGCTGCGCAACCCCTCGATCGCGGTGCGACAGTCGGTGCAGCGCACCCCGGCGATCGCGTCCGGCACCTCCGTGTTGACGTACCGGCGGTCGCCGAGGATGACCGTCGCGATCATCATCCGGTCGTGCACGCCCGAGAGGGCGGAGGAGACGATGTCGTACCAGTTCACCCGGCGGCCGCACTTCGGGCAGTCCGGCTGGTCGCCGCTGACCCACAGCGGGGCGCCGATGCTGCGCAGCGGCATGCCGAGCAGCTTCTCGATCCGCCGTACGTCCGACTCCGGGGTCGTCCACCGGTGCCGGCCGGGCAGCGAGGCGGGCGAGTCGTAGACGGCGCGGAACAGGACCGGGTCGACCTCCACGGTCTCGCGCTGACTGGTCATCGGCGTGCCTCCTCCACGGTCGGTGCCCGCACCGTCGTGGCGGGCGGGGCGCGTACGACCGGATCAACGACGACCGGGGGCCCGGTGTTGTGTCCGTCCGGGGACGCGGGACCGGCCCAGGTCTACGCCTCGCGGGGACGCAGGCCGCCCAGCGCGGTGTCCACCACCTGGTCGGCGTACGCGTGCGTCAGCGGGCCGGTGCGCTGGAGCCACCGGTTGAGGAGCGGACCGAAGATCAGGTCGACGGCCACGTCGAGATCGACGTCCTCGGCGAGCTGGCCCGCGCGTTGGGCGGCGCGCAGGCGCTCCTTCTTCAGCTCCCGCATGGGCCCGTCCAGCCGCGTCGCGTAGTCGGCGGCCAGCGCCGGGTCGTGGACGATCTCGGTGTGCAGGGCGCGCATGGGCAGGTCGTAGCGCGGGTCGTGCAGCTCGTCGACGGTGGCCCGCAGGACCAGCTTCAGGTCGGCCGCCAGGTCGCCGGTGTCCGGTAGGGCGCCGCCCTGGCCGCCGTCGGTCGTGAGGGCGAGGAAGGCGTCGAAGAGCAGCGCGCCCTTCGACGGCCACCAGCGGTAGATCGTCTGCTTGCCGACGCCGGCGGCGGCGGCGATGCCCTCGATGCTCAGCTTCGCGTAGCCCATTTCGCCGACGAGGTCGAAGGCGGCGGCGAGGATGGCGCGGCGGGCGGTCTCGCTGCGTCGGCTGGAGTCGGGGGCGACCTTGGGCGTGGGCACGGACCCAATCTAGCAAGAAGATGAGACGAGACGGTCCGTCTTGACAGGGGGCCGGGTTCGGGTATGGTCACTCCCGTCAACAAGACGAGACGGTCCGTCTCGCCAAGGAGGAGGGCAGGCATGGAAGCCTCAGTCACCGCCGTGCCGCGGGTCTGGTTCGTCACCGGCGCCAGCCGCGGCCTCGGTCGCGCCTTCACCGAGGCCGCGCTCGCCGCCGGCGACCGGGTCGTCGGCGCGGCCCGGGACGTCTCGCCGCTCGACGACCTCGCCGCCCGGCATCCCGACCGCCTGCTGGCGGCGCGCCTCGACGTCACCGACCGCGCGGCGGTCGTCGACGTCGTCGACCGGGCGGTACGGCACTTCGGCCGCCTCGACGTCGTCGTGAACAACGCCGGAGCGCTCTTCATGGGCATGGTGGAGGAGTTCACCGAGGCCGAGGCCCGCGCCCAGTTGGACCTCAACTTCTTCGGCGCGCTCTGGGTCAGTCAGGCCGTCCTGCCGCACCTGCGCGCCCAGGGCGGTGGGCACGTCGTGCAGGTCTCCAGCATCGGCGCGCTCGGCGGCTTCCCCAGCACCGGGCTCTACAGCGCGAGCAAGTTCGCGCTGGAGGGCATGAGCGAGGCACTGGCCGCCGAGGCCGCCCGTTTCGGCGTCAAGGTCACCATCGTCCAGCCGGGCGGCTACTGGACCGACCTCTACGCCCGCAGCACGGCGGCCGCCTCGAACCCCGCGTACGACCCGCTGCGGGAGGAACTGGCGCGGCAGTGGGCCGAGGGGTCGATCGACAGCGAACCCCGGCTGGCCGCCGAGGCGCTCATGAAGCTCGTCGCCAGCGACGACCCGCCGCTGCGGCTGCTGCTGGGCAGCATGGTCTACGACCTCGCCTTCGACATCTCGAAGCGACGCATGGATGTCTGGGCCGGCTGGGAAGAGGTGAGCCGCGCCGCCGAGCAGGCGGTCCCGGCCCCGGGCGCCGGGCCGACCTGACCTCCGGGGCACGCCGCCGGGCGGGGAGGACGTGCCGCGCGGCGGGTACCGGTGGTGACGATCGCCACGCGGAAGGGAACTCTTCCGTTGCGGAAGAGTAGGGTCCGTCGGGTCGCCGCGCCGTGCGCGCCTCCCCCGAGTGGAAATGGCTGTATGTCCTCTGTGCCGTCCGTGGCCTCCCGCCCGCGCCTGCCCCGCCCGTCCTGGCTGTCCCCGAAGGTGTTCCGCACCGAGGTCCTCGCCGGCCTGGTCGTCGCCCTGGCGTTGATCCCGGAGGCGATCTCCTTCTCGGTCCTGGCCGGGGTCGACCCCCGGGTGGGCCTGTTCGCCTCGTTCACGATGGCCGTGTCCATCGCGATCTGCGGCGGCCGCCCGGCGATGATCTCCGCCGCCACCGGCGCCATCGCCCTGGTCGTGGCGCCCCTCGCCAAGGAGTACGGCCTCGACCACCTGATCGCCGCGGTGATCCTCGGCGGCGTGATCCAGATCCTGCTGGCCGTGCTCGGGGTGGCGAAGCTGATGCGGTTCATCCCGCGCAGCGTGATGGTCGGCTTCGTCAACGCCCTGGCCATCCTGATCTTCGCCGCCCAGGTGCCGCACCTGCTCGGAGTGCCGTGGCTGGTGTACCCGCTCGTGGCGGTCGCACTGGCGATCATGGTGGGGCTGCCCCGGCTCACCCGGGCCGTCCCGGCGCCGCTGGTCGCCATCGTGGTGCTGACCGGGGTCACGGTGGCCACCCACCTGGCGGTGCCGACGGTGGGCGACGAGGGGGCGCTGCCGGACAGCCTGCCCACGCTCGGCCTGCCGCAGATCCCCTGGACCATGGACACCCTGACCCTGATCGCCCCGTACGCCCTGGGGATCGCGCTGGTCGGGCTCATGGAGTCGCTGATGACCGCGAAGCTGGTCGACGACATCACCGACACCCCGTCCAGCAAGACCCGGGAGTCGTGGGGACAGGGCGTGGCGAACATCGTCACCGGGTTCTTCGGTGGCATGGGCGGCTGCGCCATGATCGGCCAGACGATGATCAACGTGAAGGCGTCCGGTGCCCGTACGCGGCTGTCGACCTTCCTGGCCGGCGTCTTCCTGCTGATCCTGGTGGTCGCGCTCGGCGACGTGGTCGCGGTGATCCCGATGGCCGCCCTGGTCGCCGTGATGGTCATCGTCGCGGTGTCGACGTTCGACTGGCACTCGGTCGCCCCGGCCACGCTGCGGCGGATGCCGTACGGCGAGACGATCGTCATGGTGACGACCGTCGTCACCACCCTGGCCACCCACAACCTCGCCGTCGGCGTCGTCGTCGGCGTGCTCACCGCGATGGTCGTCTTCGCCCGCCGCGTCGCCCACCTGGTGGAGGTGACCAGCGTCCTCGACCCCGACGGGACGACCCGGATCTACTCGGTGCACGGCGAGCTGTTCTTCGCCTCCAGCAACGACCTGGTCGGCCAGTTCGACTACGCCAACGACCCCGACAGCGTGGTCATCGACATGACGCATGCCCACGTCTGGGACGCCTCCTCCGTCGCCGCGCTCGACGCCGTCACCACCAAGTACGCCGCCCGCGGCAAGACCGTGGAGATCGTCGAGCTGAACCGTCCCAGCGCCCACATCCACGGCACCCTCGCCGGCCGGCTCGGCGTCGGCCACTGATGGTCCCCGGCAACCGTACGGCCGGCCCGCAGCCGGTCCCCGGCCCGGCTGCGGGCCCCGTCCCCGGCCCGGCTGCGGAGCCCGTCGGCGGTGCGGCCGAAGGGCGGCTGATGCAGATCGGTGAGGCCGCCGAGCGGGTCGGGCTGAGCATCCGCACCATCCGGCACTACGAGGACGTCGGCCTGATCGTCCCCTCGGCCCGCAGCGACGGCGGGTTCCGCCTCTACACCGCACCCGACCTCGACCGGCTCGCCGTGGTCAAGCGGATGAAGCCGCTCGGCTTCAGCCTCGACGAGATGCGCGACCTGCTCGCCGTCCTCGACGCCCTCGACAGCGCCGAGGGCGCCGACCGGGCGGCGCTGCTCGACCGGCTCGGCATGTTCCACGCCGCCGCCACCGCGCGCGTCGGCGCGCTACGCGACCAGCTCGCCATGGCCGAGGGCTTCGCCGACACGCTGCGCGACCGGCTGCACCAGCACGGCGGCCGGCGTACCTGAACGGACCTCGGCCGGCCCGGCCCGGCCCGCTCTCCCCGCTCCGGCCCGCCGTCCCCACCGCCCCCGCTCCGGCCGCGCTTTTCTCGGCTCCACATAGGAGCCCTGTGGCGGGGGCGCACTACGCTCCGGGCGACCTGAAGGAGAGGGAAGACCAATGCGTAGGACCCTGTTGCCCGTCGCGGCTCTCGCCCTGGTGGCGGCGCTGAGCGGATGCGTCACCATCACCGCACCGGCGGACGACCCGGAGCCGGTGGCCTCCGGACAACCGACGGTCAGCACCGGCGTGGCGGACGACGAGACCGCGGACCCGGCGCCCTCGGCCGTACCGGACACAACCGGAGCGCCCACCACGCTGCGGGCCCTCACCTGCGAGCAGCTCAAGACCGCCGCGCTGGGCAACGGAAGTGAGCGGTACAACGGCTACGCCGAACCGATCCCGCTGGTCGACGGCATGTGGTCCGGCGAGGACGGCACCGTCGTCCACCTGCAACAGCCCTGCGCCATCGGCGACCTGACCGGCGACGAGGCGGCCGACGCGCTGGTCCCGGTGCTGATGGACGGGGGCGGGACCGGCAAGTTCTGGCAGATCGTCATGTACGGCAACATCGACGGTCGACCCGTCTACGTCACGATGGTCGACATCGGCGACCGGACGCCCGTCGAGTCCGTCTCGATCAGCTCCCGGCGGGCGACGGTGGTCTACCTGACCCGCCCCGAGGACGCCTCCGCGGCGGAGGTCGCCGTCCGGCGTACGGCCGTCTACCAGCTCAGCGGCAGCCGGCTCGTCGAGGTCAGCCACACGGACACGCCCTACACGCCCTGAGGGCGCGGCCCGGCGCGGCACCGCCGACGGTCGGGGCCATGGGCCCCGGCCGTCGGGGCTGCTCAGGCCAGCGCGTCGAGGGCGGCCACCTCCGCCTCGGACAGGCGCAGCCCACCGGCGGCCAGGTTCTCCTCGAGATGGGCCACCGAACTGGTACCGGGGATCACCAGGATCGTCGGCGAATGGGCCAACAACCAGGCGATCGAGACCTGGGCCCGGGTCGCCTGGTGCGCGTCGGCGATCCGGTCCAGGACCTTGGCCCGGGCCCGGTCGAGGGTCGGGCCGAAGGGCAGGCCACGCCCGCCGGGGCCGAGCGTGCCCGCCGCGAGCGGGAAGTACGGCACGAAGGCGACGCCGTTCTCCTCGCACAGCCGCAGCACGTCCGCGCTGCCCCGGTCGAGCAGGTTGAACCGGTTCTGCACGGCCACCACCGGGGTCGTGGCCAGTGCCTGGCGAAGCTGCCCGGTGGTGACCCCGCTGAGCCCGAGGGCGCCGATCACCCCCTGCCCGTGCAGCTCGACCAGGGTGGCGACGGACTCGCCGAAGGCGTCCCGGCCGGCCGGGAGGAGCCCGTCACCACCCACCCGCAGGTAGACCAGCTCCAGCCGGTCCTTGCCCAGTCGGGCGAGGTTCTGCTCGATCTGCGTACGGAGCTGGTCGGGCGAACCGGCCGGCCGCCAGTCGCCCCGGCCGTCCCGGACGACACCGACCTTGGTGCCGATCACCAGGTCGTCCCGGTACGGGTGCAGGGCCTCGCGGATCAGCTCGTTGGCGACGTGCGGCCCGTAGAAGTCGCTGGTGTCGATGTAGTCGACGCCCAGTTCGACGGCGCGTCGCAGCACCGCCAGCGCGGCGCGTCGGTCCCTCGGCGGTCCCCAACAGCCCGGCCCGGGAAGCTGCATGACCCCGAACCCCAGGCGGTTGACGTCCAGCTCGCTTCCCAACCGCAGCCGACCGGGGGCCTCCGTGGGCCTGTTCGTCAGAGTCACAGTGGCTCCTCAACGCTGTCTCTCCATGTCCGATGGACATCATCCACCACCCATGGTGACCCTTCGGGGACCTTCGGCGACCGTGTGCTGCCGTGGACGCCGTCGGGGCTCCCGGCGGTCGGTGCCAGCCCGCCGGGGCGGGCCGGCACCGCCGCACGGTCAGAGACGTACCAGTCCACCGTCGGCCATGATCGTCTGGCCGGTGACGAACGCGGAGTCGTCGCCGGCCAGGAAGAGCACGGTGCCCACGACGTCCTCGGCCTCGCCGGGACGCTTGATCGCCTGAAGCCCGCTCACGTGCTGGAGGGCGCCGTCGCCGATGACGCTCTCCGCCAGGCCCGGCGTCCGGGACAGGGTGGGACCGACCGCGTTGACGGTGATGCCGAACGAGGCGACGTCGCTGGCCAGCGCCCGGGTGAAGCCGATGGACCCCATCTTGCTGGCGATGTAGTGGGTGAAGCCCGGCAGGGCGAGCCCGACCGAGTTCGAGGTGATGTTGATGATCCGGCCCCACCGGGCCTCGCACATGTGGTCCAGGACGGCCTTGGTCATCAGGAACTGCGAGTCGAGGTTGACCGCCATCACCCGACGCCAGGCGTCGTAGTCCAGCTTGAAGACGTTCTTCGCCGGATAGATGCCGGCGTTGTTGACCAGGATGTCGCAGCGGCCCATCCGCTCGGTGACCTGCTGGCCGATCCGGCGTACGTCGTCGGGGTCCGACACGTCGCCGGTGAGGCCGACGGCCTTGCGGCCCTCGGCCTCGACCATGCCGACGGTCTCGACCGGATCGACGATGTCGACGGCGACCACGTCCGCGCCCCGGCGGGCCAGGGCCCGGCAGATCGCCTGCCCGATGCCCCGCCCGGCGCCGCTGACCACGGCGACTCTTCCCTCGAAGCCTGTCATCACACCCTCGTTCAGCCTGTGGGACAGGCGCTAGTCGTCGGTCAGGGTCAGTGCCCCGGACGGGCACAGGTCCACGGCGGTGCGGGACTTCGCCGCCAGCTCGCCTTCGGGCAGCGTCCGCCGGAGCACGACCCGCCCGTCGTCGCCCTGGTCGAAGAGTTCCGGGGTCGACAGGGCGCACTGCCCGGCCCCGACACACAGTTCACGGTCCACGACGAGCCGCATCTCCTGCTGCCTCCCGGTCACCACGTCACCGGCACCCGGTCGACGCCGTAGATGTTGGAGTCCCTCTTGAACGGCAGTTCGTCCACGTCGACGGCCAGCCGTAGCCCGGGGATGCGGGTGAAGAGCGTCCGGAACACGATCTCCAGTTCGGCCCGGGCCAGGTTCTGGCCGATGCACTGGTGGATGCCGTACCCGAAGGCCATGTGGTTGCGGGCGCCCCGGCGGACGTTGAGCATGCCGGGGTCGGGGAAGATCGTCTCGTCCCAGTTCGCCGAGGCGAACGACAGCAGCAGCCCCTCCCCGGCGGCGATGGTCACCCCGCCGACCTCGATGTCGGCGGTGGCCACCCGGGGGAGGGCGTCGACGACGCTGAAGTACCGCAGCAGTTCCTCCACCGCCAGCCCCATCGCCGACGGGTCGGCGGTGACCTCGGCCAGCTGGTCCGGGTTCGCCAGCAGGCCGGCCACCCCGAGGGAGATCATGCTGGCGGTGGTCTCGAAGCCCGCGACCAGCAGCAGCATGGCCAGGCCGACCAGCATGTCGTGGTCGAACAGCGGCGTCTCGCGGTTCTGCAGGATCAGGCGGCCGAGCAGGTCGTCGGTGGGCTCGGCCTCCTTCGCGCTGACCAGCCGGTTGACGTAGTCACGCAGTTCGCTGCTGGTGTCCTGGCGCTCCTGGGCGGAGACGTTGCGGCGCAGTTGCGCGTTGGCGCTGCGCTCGATCAGTTCCCGGTCGGCGTACGGCATGCCGAGCAGCGTGCAGATGGCGGTGGACGGCACGGGCAGGGACAGCGCCGTCACGATGTCCGCCGGCTTCGGCCCGGCGAGCATCTCGTCGACGCACCGGTCCACGGTGTGCTGGATGTGTGGCCGCATCTCCTGCGCCCGGCGGAGGGTGAACTCCCGGATCAGCATCCGCCGCTGCGGCCCGTGCTCCGGCTGGTCGAGCCCGATCAGCGAGCGCCCGACGGCGGCGATGTTGCGCCGCGTCTGCGGGGTCACCGACTCGGTCAGCGGCATGTTGGGGTGATGACGGTTCGAGCTGATCCGGGGGTCGACCAGCAGCCGCCGGACGTCGGCGTACCGGGTGATCAGCCAGGCGAGCTGGCCGTCCGGCACCCGGACGAGGCTGACCGGCTCCTTGGCGCGGAGTTCCACGTACTCCTCGGGCGGATCGAACGGGCAGATGCGGGTCATCGGGAAGTCAGGCGCGTCGACGGTGGACGTCGTGGCCCCGGCGCCCGGTAAGTCGATGGTCATGATCGTCTCTTTCTGTGGCCGTGGTTCAACGCGGAACGGCGAGGGCCGGGGGCCGCTCGCCGGGCGGTGGCTGTCGGTGGGGTGCGACCGGCACGCCGGTCGGCGGCGGAGGACGAGACACCCCCACCGCCGACCGGTCGTACGGGCTAGCCCGGGTGCGCGGCCAGATGCTCGAGCAGGACGGTGGACAGGCGCTCCGGGGCCTCCTCCGGGATCCAGTGCGACACGCCCTCGAACGTCTCGAACCGGTAGGGGGCCGACACCCAGTCGCCCGTGCCCTTCGCCGCCGCCGGCCCCACGCCGGCGTCGGCGGTGCTCCACACGTACAGCGTGGGCACGGTGACGGTGCCGGCCTCGACCTCCTCGGGTCGGGTCGCCCGGTACCAGTTGAGCATCGCCGTCGCCGCCCCGGGCGCGGCGATCCGCGCCACGTACTCCTCCAGCTTCTCGGCCGGCACCGCCCGCGCCAGCATCTGACGGACGCCGGCGGCGTCGTTCGCGAGCAGCATCTGCTCGCCCTGACCGGGTTGACGGAACATCGCCAGGTACGCCGAGCGGCGCTGCTGATCCTCGTCGTCGCGCAGCGCGTCGCCGAACGGGCGGGGATGCGGGACGGACACCGCGGTCAGCGTCCGCAGCCGATCCGGGTGCCGGTCGGCCAGCGCCCAGGCCACCGCGGCTCCCCAGTCGTGCCCGACCAGGTCGAACCGCGCCCAGCCGAGGCCGTCGGCGATCCGCAGCACGTCGGCGACGAGTTCGTCCATCCGGTAGTCGTCGCTCTCGTCCGGTCGTACCCCGGGCGAGTAGCCGCGCTGGTCCGGGGCGACGGCGCGGTGGCCGGCGTCGGCCAGGGCGGCGAGCTGGTGGTCCCACTCCCGGGCGCCCTGCGGAAATCCGTGCAGCAGCAGCACCGGCCGCCCGTCCCCGGGCCCGGCGGCGAGCGCGTCGAAGGTGCCCACTGTCGTCGGGATCCGCAGTTGTTCCGTCACAACACTCACCTCAACTGGTCGTCGGGCCGGCCCCGTACTCCCTGGTCAGCTTCTCCAGGACGGGGATGATGTCGTTCGGCGTCGGTACGCCGGTGATCTCCCTGCGCAGCCGCTCCGAGTTCTCCCGGAACGACGGGTCCTTCAGGACCAGGGCCAGGTCCTCGGCGAGGGCCTCCTTGGTGAGGTGGTCCGCGTCGGCCACGAAGCGGCCCGCGCCCTGCTGTTGCAGCCCGTTGGCGTGGGCGACCGGACCCCACCACTGGAAACCCCAGTGGGTGCCGGGAATGATCAGCTGCGGCACGGCGCAGTCGAGCGCGGTGGAGAATGTGCCCGCGCCGCCGTGGTGCACCACCGCCGAGCAGGTGGGCAGCAGCACGCTCAGCGGGACGAAGTCGACCACCCGGACGTTGCTGGGGAGCCGGTCCACGGTGGCGAGCTGCTTCGCGTTGAACGTGGCGATCACCTCGGCGTCGATTCCGCTGACGGCGTCCAGCAGGTCGGAGGTGGGCGCCTCGGTCCCCCGGCCGTTGCGGTGCGACTCGCCGAGGGTGAGGCAGACGCGGGGCCGCTCCTGCGGCTGGCGCAGCCAGTCGGGGATCCGGGCGGGCGGGTTGAAGGGGATGGGCCGGATCGGCACGAAGTGTGGCCCCTCCGGCCGCCACTGCCAGGGCGGCATCGGGTCGATGCTCCACTGGCCGACCGCGACGTCCTCGTCGAAGCGCGAGCCGTACCCCTCCAGCACGGGCGCCAGCCAGTCGCGCAGCGGATCGCCCTCGTCGCGGGTGGCCTGCCGGAGCTGCGTGATCGCGTCCGGGCCCATCATGATCCGGGCCTGGGCGACCCCGCACACCTTCGCGGCGACGGGTGCGGCGTAGACCATGGAGTCCCAGAGCACCAGGTCCGGCTGCCAGGCCCGGATCAGGTCGACCAGGTCGGCGATCATCGCCTCGGTGGAGAAGAGCGCGAACCCCCACGACGCGCGGGACAGCTTCTCCAGCGCACCGTCGCGGCTCAGGTCCTGCTGGAGCGGCATCTCCTGACGGTCGCCGGGGGCCATCACGATGGGCTGGGCCTCGTCGGCCCGCCGCCCCGGATAGAAGTCGGGCATCGCCGTACGGACCTGGCCGACCTCGGTCGGAACGAAGCCGGCGGCCATGATGGCGTCGGCGATCTCGGGTTGGCTCGCGATGCGGACCTCGTGCCCGGCTGTCCGTAGCGCCCAGGCCAACGGCGCCATGATGTGCAGGTGTGCCCTGTTGGCGTGCGGTACGAACAGGACCTTCATCCGGTCTCCTTGACTATGGTGTCCAACCGTCGACAGGCGTGGCCTCGGGTGCGTGGCGCCGACGCGAGGGGGCGGCACCCGGCCGGCGGGATCGCCGCCCGGTCGGCGACGTCGCGCCGTCCCATGATCTCGGTCAACCGCTGAGCGCACATCTCCTCGAATGCCTTTCTCAGAGCGGCTTTGGCCCGCTTACCTGCGGAAGTAGGACGACTACAGTAGGTGATCGGCCGAATGGCACTCCAGGAGTTGACAGCCGGACGGGGACCGCCGGGGCGCCCGGCTCAGCTGGCGACGAGCCGCCGGGCGATGTCGGCCCGGAGCGCCTTCTTGTTGACCTTCCCGACGGGGGTGACCGGCAGCTCGTCGACGACCTCCAACCGCTCCGGAAGCTTGAAGTGGGCGACACCGGCGCGCTCCATCAGGGCACGCACGTCCCCGAGCGACACCTGCCGGCCCGGCTGCGGCGCGACGTACAGGCAGACCCGCTCGCCCAGGTCGGCGTCGGGCATGGCCACCGCCGCGGCCAGCCGTACGCCGTCGAGCTGGTACGCGAAGTTCTCCACCTCCTCGGCCGAGATCTTCTCGCCACCACGGTTGATGAGGTCCTTGTCCCGGCCCTCGACGACCAGGTTGCCGTCCGGACGCAGGCGGACGATGTCGCCCGTGCGGTACCAGCCGTCGGGGCTGTACGCCAGGGCGGTCAGCTCCGGCGTGCGGTAGTAGCCGCGAGGCGTGTACGGGCCCCGGGTCAGCAGCACCCCCGGCTCGCCCGGCGGCACCGGGGCGCCGTCCTCGTCCACCAGTACGAGTTCGTCGGCGGGGCAGATCGGGCGGCCCTGGGTGTGCCAGATGACCTCCGGCGGGTCGTCCGGGCGGGTCATGCAGAGCAGCCCCTCGGCCATGCCGTACACCTGTTGCAGGCGGCAGCCGAGGGTCGGCGTGATCCGGACGGCGACGCTGTCCGCGAGCCGGGACCCGGCGGCCTGTAGCAGCCGCAGCGACCCGAGGTCGTGGCTGACGTCCTCCTCCCGGTACTCCAACCACCGCTGCACGGCCGCCGGCACCAGCGAGGTGAACGTCACCCGCTCCTGCTCGATCGTCTCGAAGGCCCGCTTCGGCGCCGGGGAGGGGAGGATGACGACCCGGCCTCCCACGAGGAGCGTGCCGAGGACGCCCGGCCCCGCCATCGGGTAGCCGTGAGCGAGCGGCAGGACGGCGAGGCACACCGTGCTCCGGTCCAGACCGCAGATCTCGGCGGCCCGACCCGCCATGTACGCGTAGTCGTTGTGGGTCCGGGCGATGAGCTTGGGAATCCCCGTGGTGCCGCCCGAGAGCAGGAACAGGGCGACCGCCGTGCCGTCCGGGGCGATGCCGTCGAGCTCCCGGCGCGCTCGCGCCACGTCGGCGGCGGGCCGGCACAACCAAGCCAGGTCGACGCTGTCCGGACGCTGGTGGGAGCCGCTCACCAGGACGTGCCGCAGGGTGTCCGACCCGGCGGCCACCTCGTGCGCCAACTCCTGGTGGTCGAAGCCCTTGACCTCGTCCGCCACCACGATCGCCCGGGCCCCGGTGAGCTCGGCCATGGCGGTGAGCTCCCGCCGGCGGTGCGCCGGCAGGGCCATCACCGGAAGGGCGCCGAGCCGGAAGCACGCCACCATCAGGACCACGAACTCCCAGCAGTTCGGCAGCTGCACGATGATCCGGTCGTCGGCGCCGATGCCGAGGGCACGCAGCCGGGTCGCGGCCCCGTCCGCCCGTGCCGTCAGGTCCCCGAAGGTCAGCCGCGTCGCGCCGTCGACCAGGCAGACCGCCTCGGGGTCGACGTCCGCGGCGGCGTAGAGGTGGGCGCCCAGCGAGCGGCCCGACCAGAAGCCGTCCGCGACGTAGCGGGCCGCCACGTCCTCCGGCCAGGGGACGACGTCCGCGCGGGTCGACCGGATCGGGTGCGTAGACATCTCGTCCTCCTGCGGAGTGGGGGATCCGCGCGGTCCGCGGGGGTGCGTGCCGGTCGACGCGCCGAATGCGCCGATCTCCGTGAGGAAACGGTACGGACCGACGCATCCGGAGCCTTCTCCTGAAATGCTCGGCCCGGTGACCGCAATCTCCGACATGAATCGAATGGGGGCGCGGACTCCCGTTCGGTCGGGCGGTGTCGGTGCGCATTCTCACGCCGAAGCGGACCGCTCGGCACATCGCACACACGAAGATGCTGGGCCGATCCGCCCCCACACATGATGTGTCGCAGTCAATGTCGGTGTCCGCCTCTGTCGATGCGATCCGTGGGCTGGGGGAATCTGCTTCGACGGTGACCAGCTCGCGGCCGGTGCGAGCGCGGGCGGTGCCGCCGGGCCCGGTGGCACCGCCCGCCGGACGGCGGCCACCGCACCGACGCTTTCCGTGGCCCTGGCAACGGCGGAACCGATGACAATTCCGAACGGTGGTAATCACTGGATTCGATCCTGCAAGCGGATCCGGTCGGTGACTGGGAGAGGAGCCTGGACGTGAGGCAGGATCGGGAGATTTCTGACGCAGTGGCTATCGTCGGCATGAGTTGCCGATTTGCCCCTGACCTTGACTCCCCGGAAAAGTTCTGGGAGTTTCTGGCCGGCGGCCACAGCGCCGTTAGCGAGATGCCGGACAAGCGCTGGGAGCCGTACGCCTCAACCAGCCCGCAGGCGACGGCGATCATGCGCCGGACGACCCGCCTGGGCTCGTTCCTGAAGGACATCGAGGGTTTCGACGCCGACTTCTTCGGAATCTCTCCCCGCGAGGCGGACTTCCTCGACCCGCAGCAGCGCATCGTGTTGGAGCTGTCCTGGGAGGCGCTCGCGGACGCCGGCATCCCGCCGATGTCGCTGCGCGGGAGCGACGCCGGCGTCTTCGTCGCCGCGAACTCGAACGACTACGGCCGGCGCCTGTTGGAGGACATCCCGCGCACCGGGGCGTACGCGGTCAACGGCACCACCTACTACGGCATCGCGAACCGGGTCTCGTACTTCCTGGACCTGCGCGGGCCGAGCCTGGCCGTCGACACCGCCTGCGCCGGTTCGCTGACCGCCCTGCACATGGCCTGCCAGAGCCTGCGTGAGGGCGAGACGCCGGTGGCGATCGTCGGTGGCATCAACATCATGGCCACCCCGGCGCTGTTCGTCGCGCTCGACGCGGCCGGCGCGACGGCGCCGGACGGGCGGAGCAAGGCCTTCGACAAGGACGCCGACGGCTACGGCCGCGGCGAGGGCGCCGGCGTGGTGGTGCTGAAGCGCCTGGTGGACGCCCTCAGCGACGGTGACCGGGTGCTGGCCGTCATCCGTGGCAGCGGCGTCTTCCAGGACGGCCGCTCCGACGGCATGATGGCCCCGAACGGCACGGCCCAGGAGCACATGCTGCGGCTGACCTACGCGCGGGCCGGCATCGCGCCGGAGACGGTCGACTACGTGGAGGCGCACGGCACCGGCACGCCGGTCGGCGACCGGGAGGAGGCACAGGCCCTCGCCGCCGTCTTCGGTGCCGACCGGCCGGCCGACGACCCGTGCCTGATCGGTTCGGTGAAGCCGAACATCGGCCACGTGGAGGCCGGCTCCGGAATCGCCGGAGTGATCAAGACGGTGCTGGCGCTGCGGCACGAGGAGATCCCGCCGAGCCTGCACCGGGAGCCGAACCCGGACTTCGACTGGGTCGGCTCCGGGCTGCGCCTGGTCGGCGCGCCGAAGCCCTGGCCCACCGGCGGTGAGCCGCGCCGGGCGGGGGTCTCCAGCTACGGCGTCGGTGGTTCGATCTCCCACATCATCGTCGAGGAGGCGCCGGCGGTCACCGCCGAGCCGACGGACGCGTCCGAGGGGGCCGGCCTCCAGCGCGAGCTGGCGGTGTTCCCGGTGTCCGCGATGTCGGAGGCCGGGCTCGCCGGGATGGCCGCCCGGACGGCCGACTGGCTGGAGGCCAACCCGACGGTGGCGCTGGCCTCGGTCGGGCACACCCTCTCCCAGCGTCGCTCGCACCTGGCGCAGCGCGCCGCCGTGGTGGCCGGCTCCACCCGGGAGCTGGCCGAACGGCTCCGCGCGTTGGCCGACGGGCAGCGCTCGCCCGGCGTGGTCACGGCACGCGTCGCCGCCGGCGAGTCGTCCCCCGTGGTCTGGGTCTTCTCCGGACACGGGTCGCAGTGGCCCGGCATGGGCCAGCAGTTGCTGCGCGACGAGCCGGTGTTCGCCGAGACCATCGACGCCCTGGCCGACGTGTTCCGGGACGAGATCGGCTGGACCCCCCGGGAGGCCCTCGCGTCGGGAGGCCCGTGGAGCAGCTACGAGGTGCAGGCGCTGACCTTCGCCACGCAGGTGGGTCTCGCCGAGGTGTGGCGGCGGCACGGGGTCACCCCGGGTGCGGTCATCGGCCACTCGGTGGGCGAGATCGCGGCCGCCGTCGTGGCCGGCAGCCTGGACATGATCGAGGCCGCGCGGTTCGCCTGCCGGCGGGCCACGGCCCTGCGGCGGCTCCAGGGACAGGGTGGCATGGCGCTCGTCGGCCTCTCCTTCGCCGACGCGCAGGCGCGCCTCGCCGGGCGTACGGAGGTCGTCGCCGCGATCTCCGCCAGCCCCGAGTCGACCGTCGTCTCCGGTGACCGGGAGGTCGTCGAGCGGCTGGCCGAGGAATGGCGCGGCGAGGGCCTGGGGGTCTGGCGGGTCGACACCGACATCGCCTTCCACAGCCCGCACGTCGACGCGATCGTGGCGGAGGTCGCCGACGCCGCCCGCGAGCTGACCGTCCGGCCCGCCCGGGTCGATCTGTACAGCACCGCCATGACGGACCCGCGGTCGACAGCCGCGCGGGACAGCGACTACTGGGCGGCCAACCTCCGCCAGCCGGTACGGTTCGCCGAGGCGGTGGAGGCCGCGCTCGCCGACGGCCACCGGCTCTTCCTGGAGATCTCGTCGCACCCGGTGGTGACCCACTCGATCCGGGAGGGCCTGGAGCGGGCCGGGGTGGAGGAGGCCATCGTCATCCACTCCCTACGCCGGGAGACGAACGAGACCGAGACGCTGCTGGGCAGCCTCGCCGAGCTGCACTGCCATGGGGCGGCGGTGGACTGGTCGCGGGAGCACCCGGCCGGTGGGCTGGTCGACCTGCCCGCGATGGCCTGGCAGCACCGGCCCTACTGGATCTTCCCGGAGGCGCACGCCGACGCCGGCCCGGGTGGCGGCCACGACCCGGACAAGCACAGCCTGCTCGGTGGCCGGATGACGGTCAGCGGGGCGCCGCCGCGCCAGGTGTGGCAGACCCACCTCGACATGGACAGCCGGCCGTACCCGCTGGACCACGAGGTGGTGGACGTCGAGATCACCCCGGCGGCCGTCATCATCAACAGCTTCGCCCTGGCGGCGGAGCAGGGCGGCCGCCTGCCGGGCCTGGCCGACATCGTGCTGCGTACGCCGTTGGCGGTGGCGCCGCCGCGGATCGTCCAGATCGTCCTGTCGGAGAACACCGCCCGGCTGGCGACCCGGATCGCGGGTCAGGGCGACAGTGCGAGCGAGGACGAGGAGTACGAGTGGATCACCCACTCCACCGCGACCATCGACTGGAGCACGGACCTGGTCGAGGGACGGGTGGACGGCGGCGCGGTCAAGGCCCGCTGCCCGGAGGAGTGGTCGTGGCAGCGGGTCGACGACATGTTCCGGCGGATGGGCGTCGGCGGGTACGCCTTCCCGTGGGACGTGCACGAGCTGCGCCGCAACGGCACCGAGCAGCTGGCGGAGATCACCATCGTGCCGCCGCCGGCGGAGCGGGCCACCAGCTGGGCGCACGTGATCGACGGCGCGCTGACCATCAGCGCCGTGCTGGTGACCCCCGAGTACGCCCGGCACCAGTGGATGTCCTCGCACATCGACTCGGTCGTCTTCCGGGGGGACCCGCCGGCGAAGATCACCGTGCACTCGGTGCGGTCGCCCCGCTCGCCGGAGGACACCGTGGACGTGTCCGTCGCCGACGAGACCGGCCGGGTCGTCTGCCAGGTACGCGGGCTGCGCTTCTCGGCGATCTCGGACGAGGACAGCTCGGTCGCGGCGCCCCGGGAGCTGGTGCACGAGATGGTGTGGCGCCCGATGGAGCTGACCGACGACAGCATCGCGCAGGAGCTGACCCGGCTGGCCGTGGTCGGCGCCGGCGCCGGCGCCGACGGGCTGGCCGCGCGCCTGATCGGCGCGGGGCTGGACACCCGCCAGGTCGCCACGCCGGACGACCTCGCCCTCCTGCCCGTCTCCGAGCTGGACGCGGTGCTGGTGGTGCCGGCGGCGGGCCAGCCCGACGAGGCACCCGAGGAGGCGGCCGAGCGCTGTGGCTGGACGCTGATCCGCTCCGCGCAGGCCCTGATCGAGGCGAAGGCGGCCAGCGGGGACCCGAGCGCTCCGCTGCCCAGGCTGTGGCCCGTCACCCAGGGGGTCCGGGACGCCGCCGCGGAGAGCGCGCTGGCACACGGCCCGATGTGGGGGATCGCCCGCATCATCGCCGGTGAGCAGCCGGACATGTGGGGCGGAGTCCTGGACGTCGACGCCGTCGACGGGGACACCGTCGAGAAGATCATGCAGGTCCTCCGGCAGCTCGGCGGGAGCGAGGACGTCATCTCGGTCCGGGCGGACGGGGTGTCGGTGGCCCGGCTGAGCCAGATCGAGCGCCCCTCGGACGGGGCGGCCCTCCAGTGCCGGCCGACCGACACGTACCTGATCACCGGCGGCCTCGGGGTGCTCGGCCTGATGGTCGCCCGCTGGCTGGCCGACCGGGGCGCCCGCCGGATCCTGCTGGCCGGCCGGCGGGGTCTGCCGCCGCGCGCGGAGTGGGGCCGGGAGCAGGACAACCAGACCCGCCGGCAGATCGAGGGCGTGCTGGAACTAGAGGCGCTCGGCGTCACCGTCCGCGCCCTGGCGCTGGACATCACCGACGCCGACGAGGTCGCGGCGGCCCTCGATCCCGCCTCGCACGGGATGCCGCCGGTCCGGGGCATCGTGCACGCCGCGGGCGTGGTGCGCGACGCCATGGTCGACAAGGTCGACCGGGAGGGGCTCCGGGACGTGCTCGGCCCCAAGGTGCACGGCGCGATGGTGCTGCACCGGCTCTTCCCCCCGGGGTCGCTGGACTTCTTCGTGATGTTCTCCTCCTGCGGGCAGTTCACCCGGCTGACCGGCCAGACGACCTACGCGGCGGCGAACTCGTTCCTCGACGCGCTGGCCGCCCACCGGCACGCCAGCGGGCACCACGAGACGACCAGTCTCGGCTGGACGTCGTGGCGCGGGGTGGGGATGTCCCAGTCCATCTCCACCACGATGATGGAGGCCAACTCGCGGGGCCTCGACGCGGTCTCGGTGACCGAGGCGTTCCGGGCCTGGGCGTTCGCGGACCGGTTCGACACCCCGTACCAGGCCATCCTGCGGGTGCTGCCGACGCCGCCCAACGCGCCCCGGATGCCGATGCTGCGGGAGCTGACCGCGACCAGGTCGGAGACCGGCGACGACGAGGCGCAGGGACCGGTCGTCGACTGGAGCCTGCCGGAGGAGGAGCTGCGGGCGCAGGTGACGGCGGACGTACGCGAGCAGGCCGCCGCCGAACTCAACCTCGCCCCCGCCGACCTCGAACTGCGGCGCCCGCTGGTCGAACTGGGGGTGGACTCGGTGATGACGGTCGCGCTGCGGGTGCGGCTCCAGCGCCGCTACGGGCTGGACCTGCCGCCGAACATCCTGTGGAACAAGCCGACCATCACCGCGCTCGCCGAGCACATCATCGACGCGCTCCGGCCGGTCGCCGACGCCGAGCCCGTCCCGGCGGGCGCGGCCGGGGCCCCGGCCGCCTAGGGCCCCGGCCGAGGTCGGTGCCGGGCCCGTACCGACCTGACGAGCTCCGCGCGCCGGAGTCCGACAGGTAGCGAGGTCTCCGGTGGAGGGTTGCGCTCGACCCTCCACCGGAGACCTTCGCGTACGCCACGAGCCGGCACGACGCCGGGGTGGACCGGTGCCGGAGCCGTCGCTGCGGCTGTCGATTCAATGGCTGCCGTGCGCATCGGCATTGGCCGAATAATGGGTCCTCCCTCCCCGCCCTACGGTTCGCACGCAGAAAGATGTCCGTCCCCACCACAGGCGTGAGGATGGTGATGGAGAAACGGATTACGCCGGCCGACCAGCGCTGTCCGGTCTCGCATCTCGTTATAGGAGAAGGGGTCACCGAAATGTCCACGACCACCGCCCAGAAGAAATCCCTCGACGCCTATTACGGGCCCTTCACCAGTGAAATGGAGAAGGAGGTCCTCAGCGTGCCGCTGCGCCTGGTGGGGGCGTGGTCCCACAACGACGCCGACGGGGTGGCCGACGTCTTCACCGAGGACGGGATCCTCATCCTTCCCGGTGACGTCTACAAGAAGGGCCGGGACGAGATCCGCTCGTTCATGGCCGCCGCGTACGCCGGCCCGTTCAAGGGCACCGGGGTGACCGGCAACCCCGTCGACCTGCGCATCCTCTCCGACGACGTGGCCCTCATCCGTACCCACGGCGGGATCCTCGCGGCCGGGCAGGCCGAGATCGCGCCCGAGCTGGCCGTGCGGTCCACCTGGGTCACGGTGAAGAAGGACGGTCAGTGGCAGCTCGCCGGCTACCAGAACAGCCCGCGCGGCGAGGGCGCCACCCTGCGCTGGTGACCGATCCGACGAGAAGGAGAGCAGGATGAGCAACGACGCCGCAGCGCTCGTGGCCGGGGCCAAGGAGTGGGCGACGCTGTACGGGGACTACTCCAACGGTGAGGAGGGCGCCGTCCTCACCGCGCCGCTGAGGTTCCGCGCCGCCTGGGCGGCCAACGACCCCGGGGCGCTGGCCGACATGTTCGTCGAGAACGGCAGTTTCCTCGCCGGCGACCGGCAGCTGATGAACCGCGAGGAGATCCGGTCGTACATGGCGGAGGCGTTCGCGGGCGGACTCAAGGGGTCGAGTTTGGTCACCGACGTCCGGGAGATCCGGATGCTGACCGATTCCGTCGCCATCGCCATCACCGACGGCGGCATCATTCCGGACGGTCAGGAATCGCTCGGCGACGCGGACCGGGTCCGCATGATGTGGGTGGCCGTCAAGCAGAACGGCGACTGGCGGCTCGCCTCGTACCAGAGCAGCCCGGTGACGGGCTGACCGGCACGCGGACCGCACCGGGTCACTTCCGGAATCGATCTTTCGATGGTGGCATCGACCGCCGTCACCACCGGGACAATCACGACAGGAGAGAGGGTCCATGACCACGAAGGCACGGTGGGGCGACGCCTCGACGCTGCTCGCCAAGGCCGGTGTCCAGGAGGACACCTCCTACTACGGTCGGTTCACCGCCCCGGACGAGAAGGCGGCGCTGACGGCGTGCATGCGCGTCCAGGCGGCCTGGGCGGCGAACGACGCGGACGCGTTCGCCGAGGTGTTCACCGACAACGGCAGCCTGCTGATGCAGGACAACCAGCTGGTCAGCCGTGAGGAGATCCGGGAGTACATGGCCCAGGGCTTCGCGGGCGGCCTCAAGGGCGCGCGGGTGAAGGGCTGGCCCGTCGAGGTCACGTTCCTCTCCGAGGACGTCGCCATGGTCGTCACCGAGGGCGGCATCATCATGGCGGGGGACACGGACATCGCGTCGGAGAACCTCATCAGGGCCACCTGGGTGATCGTCCGGCAGCCGGACGGCCAGGTGAGGCTGGTGTCGCACCAGAGCAGCCCGATCAAGGGCTGATCCCTGGCCGGTCGTGCCCGCGCGCCGACCGGCTCGGTCCACCCGTTGCGGGGCCGTGGTGACGGCTGCACAGAGTCGTCACCACGGCCTCGTCGTGTCCACCCCGTCCATGAGGCGGCTCCGCCCGACGTGCCGTACGCCCGGGGGAGTCGCCGCGGACGGACAGGGACCCGCGGCACGTGGTGCCGCAGGTCCCTGCGGTGCGGACGGACGTCACATGTCCGGGCCGCCGGCGCTGAGGACCGGGCGCACCTCGACCATGCCGAAGTTGGCCTCCGGGATCCGGGCGGCGTGCTCGACGGCCTTCTCGAGGCTGTCGCACTCGATCAGGTAGAAGCCGGCGACGTACTCCTTGACCTCGGGGAAGGGGCCGTCGGTGGTGCTCACCTGACCGTCCTTGACCAGGACCCGCTTGGCCTGGCTCTGGTCGGCCAGCGCGTCGGACACGATCAGCTCGCCCGACTCGGAGAGGTCCCCCACGAGGGACATGTGGGCCTTCATGCCCACCGCCTGCTCGGCCTCGGACATGTTCTGCCAGGCGTCCCGGGTCTGCTTGTTGTGGTTGATCAGGATCATGTACTTCATTGCTTGCCTCCCGTGGGGCTGGGCGAACCTTCCACCCCCATGTCGAAACCGATCCCGCAGCTTCGACATGCAGACGGATGCACTTGAAAGTGCGCCAACGTCGAGGGAGGTCTACATGAGCACCGGTACAACACCGCGCCGGGACGACGCGCCGAGTGCGCCCGGGGAGGGCACGGATCCGCGCCGGTGGCGCGCGCTCGCCCTGCTCGGGTTCGTCCAGTTCATGTTCGTGATCGACATGACCGTGGTGAACGTGGCTCTGCCCCGGATCCAGGACGATCTCGGGATGTCGCGGGCCGGCCTGGCGTGGGTCGTCAACGGCTACGTGCTCATGGCCGGTGGTCTGCTGCTGTTCGGCGGCCGGCTGGCCGACCTGTTCGGCCGTCGGCGCATCTTCATGACCGGTGTGGTGATCTTCGCCGTCGCCTCCGTCACGTCCGGCGCCGCGGTGAACTCCGAGATGCTGATCTTCAGCCGCTTCCTCCAGGGCGTCGGTGAGGCGATCGCGGCCCCCGCCGCGCTGGGCATGGTCTTCCTGCTCTTCTCCGAGCCGGCTGACCGGGTCAAGGCGGTCGGCATCTGGGGTGGCCTCTCGGGCATCGCCGGGACCCTGGGGCCGGTGGTCGGTGGCCTCATCGCCAACGACACGAGCTGGCGCTGGATCTTCTACATCAACGTGCCGGTCACCATCTTCGCGCTGATCATGGTGCCCCGGCTGGTCTCGGAGACCAGGATGGAGCGCCGCGGCCAGCGGCTGGACTTCACCGGCATGCTGACCGCGACCGGTGGTCTGGTGGCCATCGTCTACGGCCTGTTGCAGGCCGCCGAGCGGTCGTGGGGCGCCTGGCAGGTGCTCGTGCCGCTGCTCGGTGGTGTCGCGCTGCTCGGGCTCATGGTCCTGATCGAGGCGCGCGCCTCGGCGCCGCTGATCCCGCTGCGGTTCTTCGCCAACCGCACCCGCGCCGTGGGTTACCTGGTCGGCCTCGCCCTGTCCTGCGCGTTCTTCGGGTTCACCTTCCTGGTGACCCTCTTCGAGCAGCAGGTGCTCGGCTACTCGCCGCTCAAGGGCGGGCTGTCCTTCATCCCGGTCGGCCTCGGCATCGCCTTCGGCGTCGGCCTGTCCACCGGGATGATCCCGAAGCTCGGCGTGAAGCCGGTGATCATCATCGGTCTCATCGGCGCCTCCGCCGGCCTCATCTACACCAGCATGATCGATGTCGACGCGACCTACACCGCCAGCATCATGCCGGGCATGATCGTGCTGGGCCTCTTCTTCGGTCTGGCCATGCCGGGCACCGCCAACACCGCCCTGTGGAAGGTCACCACCCAGGACACGGGCCTGGCTTCGGCGATGCAGAACGTCATGCAGCAGGTGGGTGGGGCCCTGGGCCTCTCGGTCCTGGTCGCGCTGGCCCTGCGGTTCGGCAACAGCCAGCTGGGCGAGGGCGCGGCGCCCGCGGTGGCCGCCACCGAGGGCTACGCCCTGTCGCTGCGGATCGCCGCCGGTGTGCTCCTGGTCTGCGCCGTGGTCGTCCTCCTGGCCCTGGAGCGGATCACCGTGTCTCCGGAGCTGACCGGGGCTCCCCGGAAGAGCGAACCCGAGCAGGTCGCCGGCGACCCGACGCCGACTCACTGAGCACTGCGGCTTCCGGGTCCACCGGTCGCGGCCTCCGGATCTCCCGGCGCCGCGTCCGGACCCGCCGGCCGGGGCCGCCCGGCCCGCGACGCGAAATGCCCCGCCGCGAACGCGGCGGGGCATTTCGCTCGGTGGCCGGCTCAGTGAGCGGCCACCGGTGGCGTCGTCTCCGGCGCCTTCTCAGCCGACTCACCCTTGCGCCGACGCCCGTTGAGCAGGCGCCCGATGAAGGTGTAACGCACCAGGTAGCGGTAGCTGACCAGGGTCAGCGGGTAGGCGACCAGCAGGATCAGCGGGTACTTGACGAACCACGGCAGGCCCACCTGGGCGACGGCCGTCTGCAACGCCATGACCACCGGCAGGTGGATGATGTAGATCCAGTACGAGGCGTCCGAGACGTAGCGGATGCGCGGGTTGGGCT
Source organism: Micromonospora echinofusca (assembly GCF_900091445.1). NCBI lineage: Bacteria > Bacillati > Actinomycetota > Actinomycetes > Micromonosporales > Micromonosporaceae > Micromonospora > Micromonospora echinofusca. The sequence goes on along the minus strand of NZ_LT607733.1, from coordinate 6,194,770 downwards.
TGGACAGGTACCGCATCGCCAGCCCCATCAGCGCCATCGTCCAGGCCCAGATCGCGAGCACGTAGACGACCGCGTAGACGATCTTCCTGGCCCCCATCGGCTCGGCCCCGTCGGGCGGGATGGTGCCCGCCATCGCGAGCGCGACGCCCGTGAGCACCACGGCGATCGCGAGGTTGCGCAGCCCGCGCCGCTCCCAGAAGCGGAGCAGGTCGATCTGCCGGTGCAGCAGCCAGCCGAAGCCGAAGGCCGTGCCGTAGGCGACCACCGCCACCGGGTTCGGGACGACGCCGTTCTCCGCCGGCGGCACGCCGTACCAGATCTCCCAGTCGTCCTTGAGCAGGAACGCCACGAGGAGCGGCGCCCCGATCACCACCGGGGTCAGGTCGGTCTTCACGATGGTCCGGATCACCGGGTCGACGACCCGCGACCGCAGGTTGCCGGCCTTGTCCAGCGACACCACGATCCCGCGTACGACGAGCGCCGCCACGTAGAGCATGAGCAGCCAGTAGAGGAACCACAGGTGGGTCAACGGGAAGGTGCTCGGGGTCATGGGCGTGGGACCGGGCACCTCCTCGCCGGCCTGGTTGGCGGCCCAGATGATCACCACGACGGTCGAGACCATCATCAGCGGCCAGAAGACGACGAAGGGCACGAGGATCCGTACCGCCCGGTTGCGGATGAAGCCGCCGGTGCCCCGGCGGTGCAGCAACATTCGCGCGAAGAAGCCGGCGATCAGGAAGAACAGCGTCATCCGGAAGACGTGCACCACGAAATAGACGCTGTTCATGGCCGGGCTGGTGGACACGTCGCCCACCACCCAGGTCCGCGGTTCGAGAAAGGAGAGTGTCGCGTGAAGGACGACTCCGAGCAGTAGAGCTCCCGCCCGTACCGCGTCGAGCGCGTGGAGCCGTTCGGAGCCGCTGGTGGCGGTGCTGGGGACATTTGCTGTGGGGATGGCCATGTTCTGCTCTCCACTATCCAATCTTGCCGGGACGGCCTCCGTTTACGTGACGTCGTACCGGTTGCCGATCGGTCCCGACAGGGCAGTCCGGTCGGTGCCGCGTACGGCCGTGAGTAGCGGGGTGGCCGACGCTAGCTGAATGCTGCCGGGGAGATTACGCGGTCGCGTCCGGCAAGATAATCCTCGATACCGTTGAGTGTCTTCCGGCCGTCAGGACGATTACCGGCGCCATCCGGATAAGAGCTGGGTGCGGGCCAGGGATGGTGCTGCGGAACGAGCCGGGAAATGCCCTCTGCCCGCCGAATCAAGACGCGTCGAATGGCGGCCCGGCTTATTGCCGAAGCCGGATTCCGCCCGTTGCCGAGAATAGGCTCCAGTCGAGAGCGCGCCCCCGTCGTCGGATGTCGTCAACGAGCAGACCCGGCTCTTCGACGCCGGGGCGGCGGCGCCCCCGGTCGCGTACGACACCGACCTGCCGCGTCCATCCTGGACTGATCGAGGGGGTGCGGACATCTCCGCAATTGCGGAGTTGACATCCGCGACCCGGCGGCGAAGGACGCGGTCGGGTCGACCGGGAGGGTGGCTGCGGGCGGGCGGGGGTCAGCCGCCGGTCGCGCTCCGGGCCCGCGAGTAGAGGTAGCGCTGCTCGGGCAGGCTGAGGGTCTCCCGGGCGGCCAGCTCGTAGTGGGTGCGGGCGGCCCTCCGGTCACCGGTGAGGTCGAGCAGGTGGGCGCGGACCGCGTGCACCCGGTGGTGCCCGGCCAGGGCCGGATCGGCCTCCGCCGCCGTGAGCTGACGCAGCGCGGCGTGCGGGCCCTCCACCATGGCGACGGCGACGATCCGGTTGAGGGCGACCATCGGACCGGGCGCGATGCGCTGCCACAGGTCGTACAGGCCGAGGATCTGCCGCCAGTCGGTGTCCCCGGCGCGGGGCGCCTCGTCGTGCACGGCGGCGATGGCGGCCTGGATCTGGTACGGACCCACCGGGGCGCTGGCCAGCGTCCTCGTGATCAGGGCGATCCCCTCGGTGATGGCCCGGCTGTCCCACAGCGAGCGGTCCTGCTCGGCGAGCGGGATCAGGGCGCCGTCCGGGCCGGTGCGCGCCGGGCGACGGGCGTCGGTGAGCAGCATCAGCGCCAGCAGCCCCGCCACCTCGCCGTCGTCGGGGAGCCGGGCGTGCAGCTGCCGGGTCAGGCGGATGGCCTCCGCGGTGAGTTCCATCCGGTTGAGGGCGGCGCCGGAGGAGGCGGTGTAGCCCTCGTTGAAGATGAGGTAGAGCACCTCCATCACCGCGGCCACCCGCTTGGGACGCTCCGCCGGCGAGGGCATCCGGAACTCGGCCCCGCTGGCCCGGATCCGCTGCTTGGCGCGGCTGATCCGCTGGGCGACGGTGGACTCGGGCACCAGGAACGCCCGGGCGATCTCGGCGGTGCTCAGCCCGCCCACGGCGCGCAGGGTGAGGGCCACCTGCGAGACCTGGGTGAGCGACGGATGGCAGCACAACATCAGCAGGGCGAGCGTGTCGTCGGCCTCGGGAACCGGGCCGGAGCCCGGGGACGCCAGCGCGGCGGCGGTCCGCTCGCGGCGCCGCCGGGCCGCGTCGCTGCGCCAGAGCTCGGTCCAGCGGCGGGAGGCGACGGTGGTCAGCCAACCGATGGGGTTGGCCGGCACACCGTCCGCCGGCCACTGCACCGCCGCCGCCAGCAGCGCCTCCTGTACGGCGTCCTCGCAGGTGTCGAAGCCGCCGTGACGGCGGACGAGCGCGGAGAGGACCTGTGGCGCGTGTTCGCGCAGCAGGTCCTCGACATCCGTGGCGGTGCTCACCGTCCCGTGTCCCCGGCGCCGAGCACCGGGCGTACCTCGACCTGGCCGAAGGCGGCCTCCGGAATCCGGGCGGCGTGCGCGACGGCACTGTCGATGCCGTCGCACTCGATCAGATAGAACCCGGCGAGGTACTCCTTGACCTCGGGAAAAGGGCCGTCGGTGGTGGTCACTCTGCCGTTCTTCACGAGGACCCGCTTGCTGCGGCTCTGGTCGGCCAGCGCCTCCGACACGATCAGCTCGCCGGCCTCGGCCAGCTCGCCGCCCAGGGCGGCATGAGCCTTGAGGCCCAACTCGCGCTCGGCCTCGGACATGTTCTGCCAGGCGTTCCGTGTCTGCTGATTATGGGTGATCAGGAGTAGATACTTCACGGTACCTCCATGGGTCTCGCCCATTATCCCACCACTGTGTCGAAACCGACGGGAACGCCTCGACGTCAGCCCGGCGTGGACGTCATGCGCGACCGGTGGCGAATTCGGTGACCGTGGCCGCGACGTAGTCGATCATCTCTTCGGTCAACGCGGGATAGACGCCCACCCAGAGGGTCTGCTCGGTGATGATGTCGCTGTTGGTCAGGTCACCCACCACCCGGTACGGCTGATTCAGATATCCCGGCTGCCGGGTCAGATTACCGGCGAACAACTGTCGCGTGCCGATCTTGCGATCCTCGAGGAAGGCCACCAGTTGCGAGCGGGTGAAGGGGGCGTCGGGGGCAACCGTGATCACAAAGCCGAACCAGCTCGGCTCGCTGCGCGGCGTGGCCTCCGGCAGCAGCAGGTGCGGTACGCCGTCCAACTGCTCCCGCAGCCGACGCCAGTTGCGGCGCCGCAGCGCGGTGAAGTCGTCCAGCTTCGCCAACTGGGTGAGGCCGAGCGCGGCCTGCAGGTCGGTGGCCTTCAGGTTGTAGCCGACGTGCGAGTAGATGTACTTGTGGTCGTACCCGGCCGGCAGGTTGCCGAGCTGGTGCTTGAAGCGCTTCAGGCAGGTGTTCGAGTCCCCGGGCGCGCACCAGCAGTCCCGGCCCCAGTCGCGTAGCGACTCCACGACCCGGGCGAGCGCCAGGTTCGACGTCAGGACGCACCCGCCCTCGCCCATCGTCAGGTGGTGCGCGGGGTAGAAGCTGACCGTGGTGAGGTCACCGAAGGTGCCGGTGAGCCGGCCGTCGTAGGTGGAGCCCACCGCGTCGCAGTTGTCCTCGACGAAGAACAGGCCGTGTTCCCGGGCCAGCTCGGCGATCTCGGTCGCCTCGTACGGGTTGCCCAGCGTGTGCGCCAGCACGATCGCCCGGGTCTTCGGCCCGATCGCGGCGGCCACCCGCTCCGCCGTGGTGTTGTACGTGCCCAGCTCGACGTCCACGAAGACCGGCAGGAGGCCGTTCTGGATGATCGGGTTGACGGTGGTCGGGAAGCCTGCGGCGACGGTGATCACCTCGTCGCCGGGGCGGAGCCGCCGCTCCCCGAGCACCTCGGAGGTCAGCGCGGTGACCGCGAGCAGGTTGGCGGACGAGCCGGAGTTGACCAGGTGCGCCTTGCGCCGGCCCAGCGTGCGGGCGAACCGTGACTCGAACGTACGGGCGTAGCCTCCGGCCGCGATGCGCATGTCCAGCGCCGCCTCGACCAGGGCCACCCGGTCGTCGGCGTCGAGCATGGCACCGGAGGGCCAGATCTCGGTGACGCCCGGCTCGAACGCCCGGTCGGGTTGCACGTCCTGGTGGTACTTGCGTACCTCGTCCAGCAGCAGAGCCTTGCGGTCGCTCATGGTGTGTTTCCTCTCCTGGTCACGACAAAACGGTGCGACGGACGCGGTGGTTCTCGGACCGGCGCTGGGCCGGAGGCGGTGGGGAACGGCAGCGACCGCGCCGACGTCCACGAACCCGCCGTCGGTCGGCCGGGCCCGGCGGCCGTGATCGGCCTCAGCGGCGTCCGGTGAAGGTGGCGGTGCCGGCGGCCGGTTCCGCCGGCCGCCCGGGTCCGGCTGCGGCTCCGCCCGCCACCAGCCGTTCGAGTACGCCGACGACCTCGGCGGGGGCCGGCTGGGCGGCGATCTCCCGGGCCACCGTCGCGGCGGCCGCGCGGAACCGGGGGTCCGCGAGGACGCGCCCGGCGTGGTCCGCCACCCCCTGCGGGGTGGCCTGCTCCAGCCGCAGCGACAGGCCGACCCCGGCGTCGACCACCGCCTGGGCGTTCTCCAGCGCGTCGTCGAACCGGGGCAGGACGACCTGGGGGCACCCGGCGGCCAGGCCGGTCAGCGCCGACCCCTGGCCGCCGTGGTGGATCAGGAGCCGGCAGCCCGGCAGCACCTCGGCCAGCGGCACCCGACCGGCGTGCAGCACCGTCTCCGGCAGCGTGCCCAACTCCTCGGCCACCGTGTCGTCGACCGCGATCACCAGCTCGCAGCCGAGCCCGCCCAGGCTGTCCACCAGCCGGCGCAGGAACCCGGCCGCGCCGTCGGTGGAGAGCAGCGGGATCACCGTCCCGAGGGTGAGGCAGACCCGTGGCCGGGTGCCGGACGCGGACGCCCAGGCCGGCACCACGGCGGCCCCGTTGTAGGACACGTGCCGGAGGCTGAGGTCGGCACGGGCGTGCGGCAGCCGGAGGCTCGGCGGCCACGGGCTCAGCCTCAGCCCGGGTGTCGGGAGCCCGGGCAGGCCGAGTGCCCGCAGCTGGCCGCGCAGGACGTCCTCGCCCGCCACCCGGTACTCCGTCAGCTCCGCCACCCCCCACCGGAGCTCGGCGTGGGGTGTGCCGGCTGCGGCTGCGGCGACCGGACCGGCGAGTTCGGAGCGTTCGTTGACCACCAGGTCGGGGCGCCAGGTTTCCACCAGGGCGCGGGTGTCGGCCAGGTTCCGCGACGCCATCGCCCCGAACACCTCGCCGTGGGCGTACGGGGCGTCGTCGATGCCGTGTGCCGCGGTCGGGGCGGCCAACTCGCTCAGCGTCATTCCCGGCCCGACGGGCGCCGCCGGCAGGCCGGCCTGCACGACGCTCGGTACGAAGTGCTCCGTGGTGGCGACCAGCACCTCGTGCCCCGCCGCCCGGCAGGCCCAGGCCAACGGCACGAGCGGGAAGAGGTGACCGTGCATCGGTGCGGTGGTGAACAGCACGCGCATCTGAGCTCCACGGTCGAGGAAGGTGGGGCCGGTGCCGTTCCGCCCGGCGGCGGTTCCTACCGGCTGCTGATGTTGCGGCTTGATCGTGACAGAGGAGCGGATGCGCGACATCTCCCCGATTGCCCTATCTGGCAGAGATGTCGCACATCCGCTCGTCAGCGGCTCAGGAGGCCGGCCGGAGCGTCACCACGCTCGGCAGACCGTTGTCCGCGGTGGTCTGCACCCCGGCCGTACGCGGACCCATCACACCGATCCCGTCCATCCGCACCACCGGAGCGAACCAGGCCAGCTCGGTCGTCCGGGCGACCGCCTGCTTGAACAGCGCGGACTGCTTTCCCTGGTCGGGCTCGGCGATGGCCTGGTCGAGCAGCCGGGCCAGCTCGGCGTCGGCGGTCGCGAACGGGTTGAACGGGTTGGGCACCGGACGCATGAAGTCCAGCGACGACAGGTAGGTGGGCAGGTTGCCGTAGCCGAAGCCGACCACCGGGAACTTGCGCGACAGCACGTTCTCCAGCCACTGCTGCACCTGGGTGTCCGTGGTCAGCTCCACGTTGACGCCGATCTTCTTCCACTGCCCGATCACCGCCTGGGTGACCACGCCGATGCCCGGGGTGTGCGCCTCGACCTTCAGCGTGAACCCGTTCGGGTAGCCGGCCTCGGTCAGCAGCTGCTTCGCCTTCGCCGGGTCGTACGGGTAGCGGTCGTCCAGCGCCGGCTGGTAGCCGTCGAAGCCGGGCGCCGCCGTCTGGCTGGTCGGGTGCGCGAAGTCACCGAAGATGGTCTTGGTGATGGTGGCCCGGTCGATGGCGTGGTTGAGCGCCTGGCGGACGCGGACGTCCTTCAGCGCCGGCGCCACGGTGCCGTTCCGGTCGGCGAGGACCACACCGACGAGGGCGACGCTGGCGGTCACGTGCCGCAGACCGGCGGCCTTGACCGCCGGGCCGGCGTCGGCGTTCAGCGCGGCGTAGTCCACCTGACCCGACTGGATCGCCTGCACGGTGGAGTTCGAGTCGGGGATGATCCGCACCACCACCTTCTTCCAGTGCTGGTCCGCCTTGTTCCAGTAGCGGGGGTTCGCCACGTACGTGTAGTGGTCGTTCGGCACGGTCTCGGCCGCGTCGAGCACGTACGGGCCGGCGCCGAAGGTCCGCTGGGCCAACTGGTCGGGGTCGGCCAGCCCGGCCGGCGAGATGATCGAGCCGGACAGCACCGCCTGGCTGAAGATCTGGCGCATGGAGGGGTTGGGCGCCTTGTTGGTCACCACCACGGTGCTGGCGTCCGGGGCGGTGATGCTGGTGATCGTGCCCGCCCAGGTCTTCGCCTTCGGGCTGACCTTGCGCATGTACTCCAGGGAGGCCACCACCGCCTTGGCGTCCAACGGCGTGCCGTCGGCGAAGGTCAGCCCGGGGCGGAGCTTCATCTGGAAGGTCTTGTTCTGCTGGTCGACGTACCCGAACGACTCGGCGAGCTCACCGGTGAAGGTGCGGTCGGCGTTCATCCGGATCAGGGGCGCGTAGGCCAACGCGACGGTCGGGATGTTGTTGAGGTCGATGTTGGCCTTGTACGGGTCGAGGTTGGGTGGCGCCGAGATCGCCAGGGTCAGCGTCTGGGTGTCGGCGTTCGACGCGCCGTCGGTGGCGGCGCCGGAGCATCCGGTCAGCGCCGCGGCGGCCAAGAGCGAGGCGGCGGCCAGGAGACGTACCCGGCGCGTGCCCGCTCGTAGGACATGACGAGACATGGTCGTCCTTTCCCGGCGTACTGCCGGTGTCGGAGGGGGTTCGGCGAGTGGTGGTCAGTGGGCCATGGATGCGACCTTGGGCCGGGCGAGGTCCGCGATCTCCCGTTGCCGCAGGCAGGCGACCTGGGAACCACTCCAGGCCTGGGTGAGCGGGGGGCGCCGGCGGGTGCACTCGTCGACGACGTACGGGCACCGGCCGGCGAACCGGCAACCCGGCCCGCCGGCCGGTGCCGACCGCTCGGCGGGCTGGTCCGGCTGGACGGGCGAGTCGGCTCCCGTGCGCGCCCGCGCCGGGTCGGGCACGGGAGCCGCCGCGATCAGGGCCCGGGTGTACGGGTGCGCGGGTCGGGAGTAGACGGTCTCGGCGGGGCCCGACTCCATCACCTGGCCCCGGTAGAGCACCACGACGCGGTGCGACAGGTGGCGGACCACGGCCAGGTCGTGCGCGATGAACAGGTAGCTCAGCCCGAGGTCGGCCTGGAGGTCGGCGAGGAGGTTGATGACCTGTGCCTGCACCGACACGTCCAGGGCGCTGACCGGCTCGTCGCAGATCACCAGCCGGGGCGTGCCGACCAGCGCCCGGGCCAGCACGATGCGCTGCCGCTGCCCGCCGGAGAAGTGCGCGGGGTAGCGCTGGGCCGTGTCGGCCGGCAGGCCCACCCGGCGCAGCGCGGCCTCGATCAGCTCCCGGCGCCGGCGCGGCTCCACGTCGCGCCGGGCCAGGAGCGGCTCGACCAGGCTGTCACCCACCGTCCGGGCCGGGTTGAGCGAGCTGTACGGGTCCTGGAACATCATCTGCAACGCCGCGCTGAGCTGCCGCCGCCGTCGGCGGGTGGCCCGGGTGATGTCCTCGCCGTCGAAGGTGACGGAGCCGGCGGTGGCGGCGGCCAGCCCGACGACGGCCCGACCGATGGTCGACTTGCCGGAGCCGGACTCGCCCACCAGGCCCACGGTCTCTCCCTCCGCGACGGAGAGGCTCACCCCGTCGACCGCGCGGAAGGCGGTCCTTCCCCGGCCGTACTCCACGGTCAGGTCCCGGACGTCGAGCAGAGGGTGTCGCGTCACACTGCAACCTCTCGCTGGAGATCGTCGTCGGCACGCAGGCAGCGCGCGACGTGTCCCGGTTCGGGTCGGCTCAGTCCGACCGGCTCGCGGCGGCACCGCTCCTCCACGAGGCGGCACCGGTCGGCGAACCGGCAGCCGGTCGGCCAGTCGGACGGCGCCGGCACCGTTCCCGCGATGGTCGGCAGCCGCCCGTCGGGTGCGGCCCGGTGCGGATCGGCGGCCAGCAGACCCATCGTGTACGGGTGGCGCGGGCGGCTGAACATCCGCGACACCGGGCACACCTCGACCACCTGCCCGGCGTACATGACCACCGCCCGGTCGCACAGTTCGGCCACCACGCCCAGGTCGTGCGTGACCAGCAGTACGGCCATCCGGCGCTCCCGGCTCAGCCTGCGCAGCAGGGCCAGGATCTCCGCCTGGACCGTGACGTCCAACGCCGTCGTCGGCTCGTCGGCGATCAGCAGCCTCGGGGAGCCGGCCAGCGCGAAGGCGATGGCCACCCGTTGCGCCAGCCCGCCGGACAACTGGTGCGGATAGAGCCGGGCGACCCGGGCGGGGTCGGGCACCCCCACGTCGCGCAGCAGTTCCAGGACGCGGTCGGCGGCCTCCGCCCGGCGGACCCCGGTGTGCCGCCGGACCGCCTCGGCGAGTTGCGCACCGGCCCGGACGGCCGGGTCGAGGCTGACCATGGAGTCCTGCGCGACGTACCCGATCCCGCGCCCGCGCACCTCCCTCCACTCGCTCTCCGAGGCCCGCGCCAGGTCGTGGTCCGAGAACAGGAAGGCGCCGCCGGTGACCCGCCCGCCGCCGGGCACCAGGCCGAGGATGCTGAGCGCGGTCACCGTCTTGCCGCAGCCGGACTCGCCGACCAGGCCGACGATCTCGCCGTCGGCGACGTCGAACGACACGTCGCCGACAACCGGTGCCGCGGGCGCGCCGGGCGGTCCCGAGCGCACCGGGATCTCCACCGACAGGTGCTGGACCGACAGCAGGACGCCCTCGGGCACCAGGGTGGCCGCGCCGTTCGGCGCCGGGTCCGACCCGCGCCGCGGCGTGGACCGGACCAGCTTCGACGAGGACCAGGACTGCGTGGCGGTGTCCCGTACGGCGTCACCGAGCAGGGTGAAGGCCAGGACGGTGATGGCGACGGCGAGGCCGGGCGGGACCAGGGCCCAGGGGTGCTGCACGATCACGTCGCGCGCCTCGTCGACCATGCCGCCCCAACTCGGCTGCGGCGGCTGCGGCCCGAAGCCCAGGAAGGCCAGCCCCGCCTGGATGACCAGGGAGACCGCCGCGATCAGGGAGGCCTGGACGATGACGAGGCCACGCAGCCGGGGGAGCACGTGCCGGCGCAGGATCTGCCCGGAGGACAGCCCGGAGACCCGGGCCGCCGCGATGAACAGCTCCTCCCGGGTGGACCGGGTCGCCGTGCGTACCACCCGGATCAGGCCGGCGGCCAGCAGCACACCGAACGTCACCATCGCGATGGTGACGTTCTCCGGGAACACCGCCACCACCACCAGCAGGATGATGATCGCGGGGACGGCGAAGAGCAGGTCGGAGACCCGCAGGATCGCCGCGTCGACCACCCCGCCCAGGTAGCCGGCGGGCAGACCCAGCAGCACACCGAGCACCGTGCTGGTCAGCACCGCGACGAGGACGCCCCACAGCGTCGTTCCGGCCCCGTGCACGAGGCGGCTGAGCAGGTCCTGACCGAGGCGGTCGGTGCCGAGGGGGTGCTCCGCCGAGGGCCCCTGCAACGCGGCGATCAGGTCCTGTTCCAGTGGGTCCCGGTCGGTGACCAGGTCGGGGAAGAGGGCGCACACCGCCACGACGACCAGCCACAGCAGGGCGGCCACGGCCAGCGGCCGGCGCAGCAGCCGCAGCGCGAAGCTCTCCGGCCCGCTCACCGGTGCCGCACCCGGGGGTCGAGCCAGGCCTGGCAGAGGTCCACCAGCAGGCCGATGACGATCACGATGAGGGTGAAGTAGACCACCGCGCCCTGCAGCACCGGGATGTCGTGCTGGGCGGCGGCCAGGGCGGCGCCGGAGCCCAGCCCGGGTAGGCCGAAGATGTTCTCGATCAGCACGGTCGTGCCGAGCAGGCTGGCGGAGATGACCCCGAGCAGGGACACCACCGGCACCGCGGCGGTCCGCAGGGCGTGCCGGTAGACGATCGACCGGCGGGACAACCCGTTGGCCTGCATGACCCGGACGAAGTCGCGGTCGAGGGTGTCCAGCATGGAGTCGCGGGTCTGTTTGGCCACCGCCGTGACGGCGGCCAGCGAGGTGGCCGCCACCGGCAGCACCAGGGACCCCAGCCAGTCGCCCGGGGACTGGGTGACCGGGACGTACCCGGTCACCGGGAAGAGCGGCCACCGTACGGCGAACCAGGAGACCAGCATCAGGGCCAGCCAGAAGCCCGGTACCGCGAGGCCGACCACGGAGAGCACGTCGACCATCCGGCCGAGCGGGCCGCCGCGGACCCCGCTGAACACGCCGAGGCCCACGCCCAACAGCATGGCGGTGAGGGTGGCGAGGACGATCAGGGAGAGTGTCGGCGCCAGCCGCGCGTTGAGCATGGGCCCCACCTCGGCCCCGGTGATCACGGAGACGCCGAGGTCGCCCTGGACGGACCGGCCCAGCCAGCTCACGTACTGGTGCAGCAGCGGCCGGTCGAGCCCCATCTGCTGGTGCAGCGCGTCGACCTGCTGCTGCGGGGCGAGCGGGCCGAGCACCGAGCGGGCCGGGTCGCCGGGCACGAGCGACACCAGCAGGAAGCAGAAGAAGGAGACGACGAACAACATCGGCAGGGCCCACGCGAGGCGCAGGGCGACGAGACGGAGCACGGCCACCACCGAGCCTCTACATGTACGTTCCGGGACGGGGCGGGACCGACGACGTCCGCGCCGTCACTCCGACGGCGCGGCCCTGCGGGATCGGGAAGCAGGTGCTCCGCGCGTCGGGTCGGGCGTCGGTGATGGCGTCACGCTCCCAGGTCGGTCGGCCCCGGGTCTGCGGTGGATCACCGCCGCGAAGCCGTGTCGACTCTCCCAGAACGGGGGCGTGCTGTCTTACGCGCGATTGCTCAACGGTGGAATCCTGGCCGGTAGAAATCTCATGCGGGTACATCCGTCCTGAAGGGACTGTCCCATCGGGTGGCAGGGGTCCCCGGTCCGGCCCCGCCGGGGTGGTACCTCCGGCGGTCGGACATCCACGAGTACGGAAGTGCCGGGGCCGATCAGCCCGCGGTGTGCGCCAGGACGGCGGGCACCACCGTCTCCCAGGTGGCCGCCGGGGGCATCTGGTGCCCGACCCCGGCCAGCGGCAGCAACCGGGCGTCGGGGATCTCGTCGGCCAGTGCCTCGCCGTGCCCGAGCGGGAACAGCGGATCCTCGGTGCCGTGGATCACCAACGTGGGCACGGTGATCCGAGACAGCGAGGAGCGGTAGTCCGACCCGCCGTCGATCATCCAGTGGTTGGAGAGGCTGGTGGCGATGTCGCCACTGCGGTCGAACATCCGTCCGGCGATGCGGCGCAGCCGCGTCTCCTCGATGGCGAGCGCGCCGGCCAGCGGGCGCTGACCGGCGACGACGTGGTCGATCACCGCCGCGCGGTCGGTCCAGTCGGGCGTCGGCCGCTCCTCGGCGAAGCTGGCGAGCAGCGCCGGCGAGATCGGCGGCAGGTCGGGGTGGGGACGCTTGTTGACCCGGAGCGCCGGACTGGTGGAGAGCAGGGTCAGCGAGGACACCAGGCGGGGGTGCTCGATGGCGAGACGCTGCGCGACGGCGCCGCCCATGGAGACGCCGCAGACGTGCGCCGGCCCCACCCCGAGCCGCTCGAGCAGCACCGCCGCGTCCGTGACGAGATCGTCGAACCGGTACGGCGGTTCGCCCGACGGAAAACCGGTGGACCGGCCGGTGTCCCGGTGGTCGTAGCGGATCACGAACCGGTCGCCGGCCGCCAGTCGCCGGCAGAGGTCGTCCTCCCACCAGTCCATCGAGCACGCCGTACCGCTGATCAGCAGGACCGGCGGCGCGCCCGGGTCGCCGAAGGTCTCGACGCAGAGTTCGACGTCGTTGGCCGGGATGAACCGCTCCTCAGCCGCGTGTACCCGCTGGGACGTCGCCCGTGGCGTTGTCATGTCGTCTCCTCTTGCCCTGGATCGCTGGGGAGTAACCGCTGTGCGACGTCCGTCCCGATGATGTCGAAGCCGAGCTGCCGGTCACGACATCCGGCCGGAGATCGTCGGGACCGGCCAGGCCGGGGGTGCGGAGGAGCTGTCCGATCGGCCACCCGCGCCCCGGCGTCCCCGCCGGGCCGGTCCGCTTGCCCAGGATTATCGGGTACGGGCGGGCCGACCCGTCGACGATTCGCCACACACGGACGGTGCCCCCCGATTCGGTGGGCCGGACGTGGATCCGGTCACCGAATCGGAGGGCACCTCGTGTCGTACGGACTGTCGCCGACGACGCGGTGGATGGAGGTCGGGTCAGCCGCCGGCCCGCGCCGCCGCCGCGAGGGCGTCGTCGTAGCGGGGATGCTGGCCGATCTCCGGCACGTACTCGACGTACGCCAGCCGGTCCCCGGCATCGACCACGAAGACGGCGCGGGCGAGCAGCCGGAGTTCGGCCACCGCCACGCCGTAGGCCGTGCCGAACGAGAGGTCACGGTGGTCGGAGAGCGTCTCGACGCCGCTCAGGCCGGCGGCACCGCACCAGCGCTTCTGCGCGAAGGGCAGATCCGCCGAGACGGTCAGCACGCTGACCCCGTCCAGCCGGGCGGCCTCCTCGTTGAACCGGCGGGTCTGCTGGTCGCACACGTCGGTGTCGAGCGACGGCACCACCGAGAAGATCCGCGTCGTCCCGGCCGACGAGGCGAGGGTGACCGGGGTGAAGTCGTTGGCGAGCACGGTGAAGTCCGGTGCGGTGTCGCCGACGTGCAGTTCCGGGCCGAGCAGGGTGATGGGTCGGCCGCGAAAGGTGGTCACGCCGCTACGGTGCACGGCTACGGTCATGCGGGTCTCCTGTCCGGTTCGGGGACGGCCAGCCGGTCGGCTGACGGTCAGCTGGAGGCGTCCTGCGCCTCGGGGGCGTGCGCACGTACGCGATCCCGCGCCGCCGCGATCCGGTCCCGCAGCTCGTCGAGGTCGGCGGTGGTGACCTCGCCGTCCCGCCAGCGGGCCAGCGGGTCGGTGCGGAACGTGTCGTGCAGCCGCCGGAGGTCGTCCCGCACCGTGGCGAGGGCGGTGGCGAGCGACTCGTCGCCGTGGTCCGCGACGAGACGCCCCGCCGAGACCAGGTCGGCGTCGAGCTGCGCCAGCCGGGGCGCGACGGTCGTCCGGACCGCCTGGGCCGCGGCGACCAGCACGGCGGTGCGGTGGAACAGCTCGTTCATCTGCTCGACCGCCGCCGCGACCGTCAACCGGACCCGGCCGTCCTCGGTGATGTGACGCTGGACCAGCGGCGGCGGCGGGCCCTCGACCAGGATCGACGCCTGACTCAGCAGGGCACTGATCCGGTCCAGGTCGGCGGCGGTCGGCCCACGGTCGGCGGCCAGCGGGCGGGCCACCTCGTCGACGACCGCCGAGTAGGCGTTGAAGATCTCCCACAGCCGGGCCAGATCGGCCCGCGCCCGGTCCCTGCTCTGCCGGCTCCCACCGGTCAGTTCCGTCCCGACGAGCGGCTGCCGCTCGAAGCCGCGCTCGAGGTCGACGAGGTTGGCCTGGATGGCGTCCCGGTCGGCCACCACCGTGGCCACGGTCGTGGCGGCCTCGTCCCCGCTGAGCACCACGGCGGCGGGCGTCGCGACCAGCGGGGCCCGGGGCAGCGCGCGCGGGCGTGCCTTCCCCCGCCCCAGGAGCCGGTCGACCCGCGCGGCCAGCGGCTGTTCGAGCAGGTAGTAGCTGAGCGAGGCGAGGAGCACCGCGCCGCCGAGGGTGACCAGTTCCAGTTCCCAGAACCCGGCCTGGCCGTACAGCTCCCGGATGGGGCGCACCTCGCCGCGCAGGATGTTGCCGGGTTGCAGGTAGAAGTGCATCACGGCGAAGTGCCACAGGTACACGCCGTAGGAGACCCGGCCGAGGTGGACGATCGGCCGGGCGGTCAGCACCGCGTGGACCGGCCGGTAGGGCGCCGCGCCGGGCGAGATCAGCGGCAGCGACGCCAGCAGCCCGAAGAGCGCGACCATCACGTACGTCATGAACAGGCCGCTGGTCGAGTAGATCGCGTCCATGCCGATCACGCTGAACGGGCGGGCGCAGTTGACCAGGTAGACCAGCAGCGCGCCGAACCAGAACAGGTGGGGACGGGCCGCCGCCGCGCGGAGCAGCCGGGGGGTGTCGGCGGGCGACACCTTGGACAACGCCAGCAGGACGGCCAGCGCGATGCCGATGCCGATGGTGGGCGCGAAGCCCTGCGGCCACCAGAACACCATCCGGTTGTCCCAGCCGTTGCCCTTGACCAGGAACAGCCAGCCGACCCCGACGCCGATGAGCACCGGCACCGGGAGCAGCAGCCGTCGGGCCCGGCTCACCGGCGTGGCGCCCTTGGCCGCGAACCGGTGGGTGGCCGCGGCGATCAGCGGCAGCGCCAGGTACCACTGGACCATGCTGGGCACGGTCCAGCTGACCTCCATGCCGTTGATGAAGTTCGGCGCGAACGGGGTGGGCGAGTAGATCTGGAGCAGCAGGATCGGCCGCAGGACGTACCAGAGTCCGTCGACCGCGTCCCGGTTGAGCAGGACCAGCACCACCAGGTACATGGCGTAGTACGCGGGCAGCAGCCGCATCAGCCGGCGTACGACGTTGCGGCCCTGCGGGGGACGCTCGGTGCCGGCGATGATCGCCTTGGCCAGGGGCAGGTACAGGAACAGCGCGGGCAGGACGAAGAACACCCCGATGAACGAGGGCAGCCCGCTGACGAAGAACGCGCCCAGCCAGTTGCTCGGCGGGCGTGGCGTACCGAACGCCTTGGTGCCCAGCAGCCCCGAGAACATGGCCACGTGGACGGTCAGCAGGGCCAGCGCGGCCAGGCCCCGGATGCCGAAGATCGCCGGCGACCGGCCGCCGCCGGTGCCCGCACCCCCGCTGCGGCGTACGTCCCTCGTCATGACGCTCACGTCATCGTCCTTCCAGTTGGGCGGGCGAGGAGCACAGGCGACCGACCGCACGTGGTGTCGTGCGGTCAGCTGATGACGGACTTCACGAACCGCAGGGTCGTCCGGACGTCCGGGTTGTCGGCGATCTCCCGCACCCGCTTCAGCTCCGGTACGCGGTCGATGACGAGGTCCCGCAGGGCCTTCAACTCGTTGGAGTTGATGCTCAGAGTGGTGGAGCCGTCCTCGTTGTGAGTCAACTGGGGCATCTGTCCGTCCTCATCTCGCAGCCCACCCGACGGCGGGGGCGGTGACTGCGACCGCCGGTATGACGATGGTCCGAGGCCGGCACCGGATTCACCTTCGAGAATGCGCTGGGGCGTACCGGTCGCGCGGGGCGGCGGGGACTGGGCACGTTGGAGGAAGATCCGGCCGGACGCCCGGTGGTTGCATGGGCAGCACACGGCCGAGCCTCACGACACGGGCGGTGCGCACGGGCGATTCGGTGGCCCTGCTGCGGCTCGGCGCCGCGACGGTGGACGCGACCTCGTCCACCCTCGCGAACCGGGCGACCCCACAGGAGGCATCGGAGCGATGGGCGACCAAGTTGGAGCAGGCACGGGCGACCGGGACGGCGGGCTGGTCGGTCGGTTGCTGGCCGCGATCCGGGGACGGCCGCCGGCGGCACCGACCCCCCGGCTGATCGGCGAGCGGGCGGTGGTGGCGGGCGGGAGCATCGCGGGCACCCTGGCCGCCCGGGTGCTGTCCGAGTGGTACCGCGAGGTCGTGGTGGTGGACCGGGACGAGGTGCTCGGCGCGGTCGGCCCGCGGCGCGGCGCCTCGCACGCCGTGCACGCGCACGGCCTGCACGCCCGGGGGTACGGCATCCTCGCGGAGCTGTTTCCGAACCTGCTGGAGGACGCGCGGGAACTCGGCCTGCCGGTGCGCGACTTCGGTCTGATGCGGTGGTACTTCGACGGCCGGCCGATGTACCGCACGGAGACCGGCCTGCTGTCGATCGCCGGCAACCGACCGGTCCTGGAGAACTACCTGCGTACGCGGGTGGCGGAGCTGCCGAACGTCACCTACCGGCAGTCCACGGAACTGCTCGGGCTGCTCTCCTCGCCCGACCGGAGCCGGGTCACCGGCGTACGGCTGGTGGAGCGAGGGGAGGGCAAGCAGGCGTTCGAGGTCGGGGCCGACCTGGTGGTGGACGCCACCGGCCGGGGTTCCCGCCTGCCGGTGTGGCTGGCCGAGCTGGGGTACGAGCGCCCGACCGAGGAACGGATGACGATCGGCCTGGCCTACACCACCCGCACCTACCGTCGGCCGCCCGGCACGTTCGACGGCCCGATGGCGATCAACCCGGTGGCCTCGCCGGCCCACCCCCGGGGCGCCTTCTTCGGCCAGACCGCCACCGGGGACGTCCGGCTGTCGCTGACCGGGATCCTCGGCGACCACCCGCCGACCGATCCGGACGGCTACCAGGAGTACGTCCGGTCGCTGCCGGTGCCCGACATCTACCAGGCGGTCGAGCACGCCGAGCCGACCAGCGCCCCGATGTCGTTCACGTTTCCCGCCAGCGTCTGGCGGCACTACGAGCGGCTGTCCCGGTTCCCGGCCGGCCTGGTCGTACTCGGTGACGCGGTGTGCAGCTTCAACCCGGTCTACGGGCAGGGGATGACGGCGGCGGCGATGCAGATCACCGCCCTGCGGCGGCACCTGGCCCGCGACGTCGCCGCCGACCCGCGCCCCTTCCTGCGGGACGTGGCCCGACTCATGATCGACCCCTGGCGGATCTCGACGCGGGGCGACCTGGACTTCCCGGGGGTGGTGGCGCCCCGTCCCCTGCGTACCCGGATCTACAACGCCTACCTGCGCCGGGTGCAGTACGCCAGCACGAAGGATCCGGAGGTCACCCGGGCGTACATGCGGTTCGCCGGCCTGATCGACCGCCCCCGGGAGCTGTGGCGGTTCCGGCTGCTCGCCCGGGTGCTCTGGCTGTCGCGGGACATGCCGGCCCCGTCGGCGCGTACGCCTGCGGCACCTGCCCGGGAGCGGGTGGCAGCGGCCCTGGTCAAGGCCGACCGGGTCGACACGTAGGGATGGCACGGCCCGGCCGACGGGACCTCGGCCGGGCCGTGAGCCTCACTGTTTGCCGCGGTTGCCGCCGTCCACCTCGTCGGTGGACTGCTGCGTCGGCCCTTCGGGTCGCGGCGGTGGCCACGGAAGGTACGGCCGCGTGTTCCGTCCCGGCCGGGACGGCCCGGGGGCCCGGGTCGGGGTGGGCCGGCTGGGCCGTACGCCGTCGGTCATGCGACGCGGCCGCGCGGAGACCACCAGCGAGCGTCCGGCACCCTCGCACCGGGCGTGGTCGCCCACCGGGCCGTACGGCTCGACGGTCGGCCCGCCGGCCCGCGCGTCGAGGAGCCCCTCGCCCGGGGGAGCGTCGGCGACGGCGTGCACCACCGGCGGGTCGAAGGCTTCCCGCGGCCGGAGGACGAGGTCCACGGGCCGGGGCGGGGCGCCACGTTGGACCACGACCGGCCCGTGGGCGCCGACGAGCAGGTCGCGGGGCGTGTCCGCGGCCGGGGGTGCGCCGGCGCCCGGGTCGACCGCGTGCGCCATCAGGTACCACTCGCCGGCCGGCACCTGGTCGAGGACGAACGGCCCCGGACCCGGCAGGAAGACCGAGCGCACCGGCTCGCCCTGTTGGATCCGGCTCGGGAAGAGCCCCAGGAAGATCCAGTGCGGCCTGGTGCCCGGCGGCGTGCGCACCTCGCCGCGCAGCGCCGGGCCCGTGCCGGCGGGCGGGGGCGTGCACTGGTCGGTACGGGGCCGGGGCAGCACCCCGCCGAGCCGGCGGTAGTTGGTGGGTGAGGTGCCGACGCTGCTGCTGAAGCGGGTGCTGAACGTGCCGACGCTGGTGTAGCCGACCAGGTGACTGATCTCGGTGACGCTCAACGAGGTGGAGACGAGCAGGTACTTCGTCCGTTGCAGGCGCAGCGCGGAGAGGAAGCGCCCGGGGGAGACCCCGGTCATCCGGTGGAAGACCCGGCAGAAATGGAACTTGCTGAACCCGGCCGTGCGTGCCATTTCGTCCACGGTGAACTGCTCACCCACATCGCTGTGCATTTTCTCGATGACGCGTTGGATCGCTGTTCTGACGTGATCTTCCATCATGCCCCCAACGAGAGGAAATGTCGGCGAACAGGTCCCTGACGCTACCGTTGCGAGAGACCCTGTCGTTGGTAATGATTTGGATTTTGGTCATGAAAGGCCCGCCTCGCCATGCGCGAGTGCGGTCGGGTGACTGGTTACCAATTGCCGAGTTGCGAAAACAATGTCCGCGCCTCAATGGGCCAACTCGATGCTATGTCAACGGAAAGTGGCGGTCAACGTTGCGGAAAGTAGTCGAATGACTGGTCCGCATATCAGACTCAGGCGGACTATTTCCGTGCGATTACCGCCCGCCTCGTGATGATTCGGATAGCTTTATGGCATTTGGGCCATAGCCTGCCTATGGCGGAACTGTAGATTTTGGGCGAGTTGCGAAATTGGTGTGGTTGGTCCGCTCTGCGCGCGCCTAGGACGAGGGCGACCGGGCGCCACCAAAGGCGCCCTGACATCGGAGGCTGTCTTTGTATCACGTGCGGCGGGGCGTCCTCGCGGAGGATCGGCGGGAGCGACGCGCGGCGCGAGGAACGGCGGATCACCCGAGGTGGGGGCCGATGGCCGGCGCGAAGGGCGGAACGCACGACTCCGGTTTGGAACGGAAGGCAGGCCATTCGCGGGGCCCTGTAATTGTTGTTACGGCCCTCCGCTGCGCGTGGCAGAAAAGGGGGATGCGCCAGCGCGCGGAGGGGGCGCGGACGGTCTTCCGGACGGGCGGCGGTCGGCACCCCGATCCGGAGAACCGGCGGCGAATGAAATGTGTCGCGTTTGCGACAAGAGGCGGGCGCCGATGTGTGCCCGTAGCCCTCACGCGTCCGCTGGGGGGTGATCGGAGCGAAAGAGCGCGACGGAATCGGCGCCCGCCTGGTCGGTGGCGCGGTTCTACTGATCCACGAGTGCGTAACCCGCCTCGGTGGAGACCTTGTCCTCCTGCCACCAGTCCCGGTTCGACCGGTACCAGTCGATGGTCGCCGCCAGGCCGGCCCGGAAGTCCGCGTACTCCGGAGCCCACCCGAGCTCGCTGCGCAGCTTCGTGCTGTCGTTGGCGTAGCGCAGGTCGTGCCCGGCCCGGTCCCGGACGTGCTCGAAGTCGCCCGGATCCCTCCCCATGAGCTGGTTCACCAGTTCGACGACCTCCCGGTTGGTGCGGGTGTCGCCCGAGCCGATCAGGTACGTCTCGCCGATCCGGCCCCGGTCCAGGATCAGGTGCAGGGCCCGGTTGTGGTCGTCGACGTGCGTCCACTCGCGGACGTTGACCCCCTGGCCGTACAGGCGGGGCCGCCGGCCCTCGATGACGTTGGTGACCTGCCGGGGGATGAACTTCTCCACGTGCTGGTAGGGGCCGTAGTTGTTGGCGCAGTTCGACAACGTCGCCGCCACCCCGTACGAACGCACCCACGCCCGGACCAGCATGTCGGAGGCCGCCTTGGTGGCCGCGTACGGGCTCGACGGGTTGTAGGGCGTTCCCTCGTGGAACAGCTCCGAGCCCTCCAGCGGCAGGTCGCCGAAGACCTCGTCGGTGGAGATGTGGTGCAGCCGTACGTCGTGCCGGCGCACCGCCTGGAGCAGCGCGTACGTCCCGATGATGTTGCTGTGCACGAACGCGTCGGCGTCCCGCAGCGAGTTGTCGACGTGCGACTCGGCCGCGAAGTGGACGACGATGTCGCTGCCGGCCACCAGCCGCTCGACCAGCTCCGCGTCGCAGACGTCGCCGTGCACGAACTCCGCGTCTTCGGCGACGGACCGGTGACCGGCGTAGGTCAGCTTGTCGAGCACCCGGATGCGGTAGCCCGGGTGGTGCGCCAGGGTGTGGCGCACGAAGTTCGTACCGATGAAACCGGCTCCGCCGGTGACGAGCATCCTGGTCACACCAACGCCCCGAACTCCTCGGCGATGTCCATCACGTACCGACCGTAGTTCGAGCCCGACATGCTCGTGCCCAGTCGGTAGCACGTCTGCGCGTCGATGTAGCCCATCCGCAGCGCCGTCTCCTCGATGCAGGCGATGCGTACGCCCTGCCGCTCCTCCAGCGTCCGCACGTACTGGCTGGCCTGGAGCATCGCCTCCGGTGTCCCCGCGTCCAGCCAGGCGAAGCCGCGGCCGAGGTCGATGAGCTTGGCCCGGCCCGCCGCGACGTACGCCCGGTTGACGTCGGTGATCTCGAGTTCCCCCCGGACCGACGGGCGCAGGTTCTTGGCGATGTCGACCACGTCGTTGTCGTAGAGGTACAGGCCGGTGATCGCGCGGTTGGAGTGCGGCCGGGACGGCTTCTCCTCGATGTCGATCAGCTTGCCGTGCTCGTCGGTCACGCCCACGCCGTGGCGTTCCGGATCCTTGACGGAGTAGCCGAAGAGCGTGCAACCCCGCAGGTCCCGGACCTCGTCACGGAGCAGCTTCGAGAAGGCGGTGCCGTGGAAGATGTTGTCGCCCAGGACCAGGGCGCACTGGTCGTCGCCGATGTGGTTGGCACCGAGCAGGAACGCCTCGGCGATGCCGCGCGGCTCCGGCTGCGCGACGTAGGTGAGGTCCAGGCCGAGGTGGGAGCCGTCCCCGAGCAGGGTCCGGAACTGCGGCAGGTCGGCGGCCTTGCCGATGATCAGGATCTCCCTGATGCCGGCGAGCATGAGGACCGAGAGCGGGTAGTAGATCATCGGCTTGTCGCTGATGGGCAGCAGCTGCTTGGACACCGGAATGGTCAACGGATAGAGCCGCGTACCGGATCCTCCGGCCAGGACGATTCCCTTCACGGGTGAGCTGTCCTCCTCAACTGTGTCATGTCAGGGACGGTCGAACGGGCTGGACGACCTCGGGCGGAGCGGATGGGCAGGGCATCGACGGGCCCGATCCCCGGGTGGTGAGTCCCGTGGATCGGACTTCGTCGGCGGGCACGTCGCGGCGGCGCCGACCATGGACACCCCCGGGCACCCGGTCGTGTCACGGTCTCGCGAGGACTGCGACCCGCACGTCCCGACGGCGGATCCCCGGCATGCTGCCGGTCGTCGCCGCCCGGGACGCGGTCGGTCGCGACTCCCCCGATCCCAGGACCTTGATCCTGAACGCTCGGACGAAGGTGCGCACCTTCTGAGTTGCCCGACGCGGTTCCGTTCTGCGCGCACCACGACGGCGGCTCCCCGAGCGGACACGTCCGCCACCGTCTCGGCGCGTCGCTGACCTGTCCATGGCCGTGCCCAGGCGAGGGAGCCGGCGGCGGGAACGCGGCTGAGGCCCGGGCTGGCGGGTGGCGCGCCGGTGTCGTGCGGTTTCCGTCTCAGCCGGCCGGGGCGGGTGGTGTGGTGGCGGCGCGGGCGAGCATGCCGATGGCCGCGATGGCGCAGCATCCAGCGATGGCGGCGAGTAGCGGCACGTACCCCGCGGCGGTGTGCAGGAGGGTGGCCGCGACCAGGGGCGCGGCGGCTCTGGCGATGGTGACGGGGGCGGTGAGTCGCCCGGCGATGGTGGCGTAGGCGGTGGTGCCGTACCGGTCGGCGAGCAGGGCGGGCGTGGCGAGGCTGGTGATGCCGAAGCCGAGTCCGAAGCCGACGACGGTCGCGATGGCGCCGGTGCGGGTGTCGGCGAGCAGGGGCATCGCGAGGACGGCGGCGGCCTGGATGGCGAAGACGGCGGCGACGATGGTGGTGACCCGCAGGTGTCGGCGGGCGGCGGTGAGGACGAGCCTGCCGGTGACGGACAGGACACCGAGTAGGCCGACCGCGGTGGCGGCGAAGGTGGTGGGGTGCCCACGGCTGACGAGGTAGCCGATGAGGTGCACGGTCATGGTGCTGGTGGCGGCGCCGTGGGCGACGAGGCTGCCGGCGAGGATCCAGAACCGGGCGTCGCGCATCGCGGCGGTGACGACCGCGCGCCGCTGGGCGTGCCCGGTCCGCGTGGTGCTGGCGGGTGCCGTCGTCGCTGTCGGCGGGCGGCGGACGGTGAGCGCGTGAAGGGGCACGGCGAGCAGGCCGTGGATGGCGGCGAGGACGAGCAGCGTGTCGCGCCAGCCGAGGTGTGCCTCGAGCAGGCCGGTCAGGGGCATGAAGATGGTGCTGGCGAACCCGGCCACGACCGTCACCGCCAGCAGCGCCGTGGTGCGTCGGTCAGGGGTGAACCAGGAGACGATGACGGCGAAGGCGGGTTCGTAGAGGACCATCGCGCTCGTGATCCCGATGCCGGTCATGACGGCGTAGAGCTGGCTGATGGTGCGGACCTGCGACCAGGCCACGAGCAGGCCGGTCGCGGCGAGCGAACCAGCGGTCATGAGCGCACGTCCGCCGTGGTGGTCGAGCCACCGGCCGACGGGGATGGCCGTGAGGGCGCCCGCGAGGACGGAGGCGGTGAGCGCGCCGGTGACGGCGGTGGTGGAGACGCCGAGGGTGGCGGCCATCGGGGCCAGCAGGACCGCGTAGGCGTAGTAGAGGACGCCGTAGCCGACGGTCGAGGTGACGGCGAGAGCGGCGACGATCCGCCAACCCTGGGCGTGGTGCCCGCCGACCGTGCGGCCGGCGGGCACTGTGGTGGTGGCGGGCATCAGCTGCCGCAGCAGCCGCCAGCCTGACCGCCAGCGGGTGCGGTGTCGAGGGTGACCAGTTGCAACGGTGCGGCCAGTAGCCCACCGGAGACGCCGGTGGCCAGCCCGCGTGCCGCCGGCTCGGCGTCCGGGGCCGGCCCACAGCAGCTGTCGCTGGTCGCCGAGTCGTCGGGGTTGCTGTTGCATACGCCGGTTTCGGGCAGGTCGAGCTGGACGTCGCGGGCTGCCCGCCAGTCACCGGCGAGGGCGGCGACGACGGAGCGGACCTGCTCGTAGCCGGTGGCCATGAGGAAGGTGGGGGCCCGGCCGTAGCTCTTCATGCCGACGGCGTAGTAGCCCGGCTCGGGGTGGGACAGTTCGTCCACGCCGTGCGGGGGGACGGTGCCGCAGGAGTGCTCGTTCGGGTCGATCAGTGGGGCGAGGGCGCGCGTGGCGCCCATGACCGGGTCGAGGTCGAGCCGCAGTTCGGCGGCGATGGAGTGGTCGGGGCGGAAGCCGGTGGCCGCGACGATGCGGTCCACGGTGACCGCTTCCTCGCTGCCGTCGGCGTGCCGGACGAGCACGGTGACGCGGTCGTCGGTCGGGGTGAGGGCGTGCACGGAGAAACCGGTGAGCAGCCGGATGCGGCCGGCGTCGACGTGCGTGCGCAGCCGCGAGCCGAGCGCGCCGCGCGCCGGCAGGGCATCTGCGTCCCCGCCGCCGTAGGAGCGCGCCGGCGAGGAGGATCGGATCGCCCAGGTCACCTCGGTGCCCGGCTGTTCGGCGGCCAGCTCGGCGAGGGACAGCAGGGTGTTCGCGGCGGAGTGGCCGGCGCCGACGACGAGGGTGTGCCGGCCCGCGAACCGGTCCCGGTCGCCGCCGAGGACGTCCGGCAGCGCGTGCTCCAGGTACCTGGTCGCGTCGCGCTCGCCGCGGGCGGGCAGACCGGAGGCGCCGAGGACGTTCGGGTTGCCCCAGGTGCCGGAGGCGTCGACGACTGCCCGGGCCAGGATCTCCTCGCCGTCGGCGAGGCGGACGAGGAACGGGGTGGTGTCGCGGCCGGCGGTGCGCAGCCGGTCCAGGCCCGGTCGGCTGATCGCCTCGACGCGGGTGCCGTAGCGCAGGTGCGGCTTGAGAGCCGGCAGCTCGGCGAGGGGCTGGAGGTAGGCGGTGACGAGTTCGGCGCCGGTGGGCAGGGCCTCGATGTCGGGGGCGACCCAGCCCGCGTCGTCGAGGAGCCGGCGGGCAGCCGGGTCGATGTTGTACCGCCAGGGGGAGAACACCCGCACGTGCCCCCACTGCCGCACCGCCGCGCCCGGGGTGTCGCCGGCTTCGAGGACGGTGAAGGCGATGCCGCGTTCGTGCAGGTGCGCGGCGGCGGCCAGACCGACCGGGCCGGCGCCGATCACCACGACGGGCAGTTGGGTCAGCGTGCTCATCAGGTAACTCCTCTGTCTTGAAGACTGTCGAATCAGTGAGGCGGACGGGCGCTCTGCCCGGGCTGGGGTTGGTCAGGTGATGGCGGGGCTGCGTCGTTCGAGCAGGACGACGTCGCGCCATCGGCCATGGTGGCGCCCGACGCGTTCGCGGGTGCCGATGATCCGGAAGCCGGCCCGCCGGTGCAGGGCGAGGCTGGCGGCGTTTTCGGGGAAGACGCCGGACTGGATGGTCCAGATACCGGCGGCTTCGGTGGAGGCGATCACCGCATCGAGGAGCCGCCGCCCGGCGCCTCGGCCCTGGGCGGCGGGGTCGACGTACACGGAGTGCTCCACCACGCCGGCGTAGACGGCGCGCGTCGAGGTGGGCGAGACGGCGATCCAGCCGACGAGGTCGTCGCCGTCGACGGCCACGAAGCGGTGCGCGGGCAGCTTCGCGGCGTCGAACGTCGCCCAGGTGGGTGCGTCGGTCTCGAAGCTGGCCTGTCCGTCGTCGAGGCCCGCCTGGTAGATGGTGAGGACCCGCTCGGCGTCGTCGGCCGCCATGGGGCGGACGGTGATGTCGGTCATCAGCAGGCTCCGTTCGGGTGAGGAGCGGGCCGGCCCATGACGACGTCGGCGGCGGAGGGGAAGCAGCCGACGCAGGCGTCGTTGATGCGGTAGTGCCGGGCCGTGCCGACCGGGTCGACGAGGACGAACCGCACCTCGGTGAGGATCTTCAGGTGCTGGGAGACGGTGGACTGGGCCAGGCCGACGGCGGCGACGATCTCTCCCACGCTCATCGGCCTGGCGTGGCGGGCGAGGTACTCGACGATCTGCACCCGGGTCGGGTCCGCGAGAGCCCGGAACCACGACGCGTACCGCTGTGCGGTCGCCCGTTCGAGGAGCTCGTCCACGCCCACCCGCCTCCTTCTATCGTCTATCGCCGATCGACGATGGAAGTCTAGCGGGTGTCGGGGCGGCCGGCGCGGGAGCCGCAGGACCGTGCTCCCGCCGACCGCCGGGCCGTGCATGGGGTCCCCTTCCGTGGTGCCTGTCTCGACGTTTGTCGAAGCAGAGAGTTGCACGCTGATTAGACGCCTGTCAACCTAGAGGGATGTCAAAGCAAGCGGCGTCGCTTCCCGTCCTCGACCTCACCGCCGACACGCCGTGCTGCCCGCCGCTGGCGCAGCGCCGGGTGCCGGCCGAGGCCGCCGCTGTCCTCGCGCCGGCGTTCAAGGCGCTCGGTGACCCGGTGCGACTGCAGTTGATGTCGATGATCGCGTCGGCCGAGGGCGGGGAGGCCTGTGTCTGTGACCTGACGCCCGCGTTCGACCTGACCGGGCCGACCATCTCGCACCACCTCAGGACGCTGCGCGAGGCGGGCCTCGTCGATGCCGAGCGGCGGGGCACCTGGGTGTACTACCGGGCCCGGCCCGTCATCCTGCGCCAACTCGCCGCACTGCTCACCGTCGAACCGGCCGCCGACGCCTGAGCCACGGTCCGAGCCCCGCACCGCGCAGGCCCTCGGCCATGGCGGCGACGACGTACGCGGCGTCGCGGCCGACGCCGCGCAGGGTGTTCGACGAGAACGACCGTTGGAACTCCAACCCCAGGTAGACCAGCCCGGGATGGGTGGTGGAGACCCCGCTGATCTGCCGGGGCGTGCCGTCGGGCGCCAGGGCTCCGAGCGTGGCGAGATAGCCGAGGTTCGGGCGGTAGCCGGTCGCGAAGATGACCGCGTCGACCGGCTCGGACGTGCCGTCGGGCCAGCGGACGCCGTCGGGGGTGAAGGCGGTGAACATGTCCCGCCGGGGGAGCAGGCCGGAGGCGATGGCGTCGCGGTAGACGCCGGTGTCGAGCACGGCGGCATGACGGATCAGGCGGGTGAGCACCGGGCGCGGAAGGCGGTCCGCCCCCGTGACGTGGAGCCAGTGATGCAGGTCCCGGCCGCGGATGCGCTGGGGCACGAACCGGACCGGCGCCCGGGTCGCCAGCGTGACCCTCGCGAGCGGGGCCAGTTCGTGGGCGACCTGGACGGCGGAGTTGCCGGCGCCGACCACGACGACCCGCTTGCCGGCATACGGTTCGGGCCGCCGGTAGCGCGCGACGTGCCGCACCTCGCCGGTGTACTCGACGCGACCGGGCAGCTCCGGCAGGTGCGGGTTGCCGAAGGAGCCGCTGGCGGCGACCACGCCCGCCGCCGCGATCTCATCACCAGCGCGGGTGTGCACCAGGTAGCCGCCGCCCCGGCGTTGCCGCACGGCGGTGACACCGACGCCGGTACGGACGTCGGCGTCGAGGTGGCGGGCGTAGCGGCGCAGGTAGGAGACGACCTCGCCGCGCGTCGGGTAGCGGTCCGGATCCCCCTCGTCGAACGCCCTGCCGGGCAGTGCGCTGTAGCGCGCCGGGGAGAACAGGGTGAGGCTGTCGTAATAGTCCGGCCACGAGCCGACCGACTCCTCCCCCGCTTCGAGTACGACCGGGCGCAGGCGCGCGGACAGGGCGGCACGAGCGGCGGCGAGGCCGGACTGGCCGCCGCCCACGATGATCACAGGTTCCGGGGAGGCGCTCACCTCGACATCATATTGTCTTTTCGTTGAATGACAATATGAAGGTGGTGCGGGAGGGTGGAGCCATGGACCACTCGACACCCGCAGCCGGGGCGCGAAGCGCCGGGCCGACCGGGTTGGGTTTGGACACCCAGGAGTTCCTGAAGGCTCTGGGCAGCCCGACGCGACAGCGGATCATGATGCTGTTCGCGCGGGGCGCCGAGTTGTCGGTCGGGGAGGTGGCCGAGCTCGCGGGCATCAGTCAGGCCACGGCGTCGCAGCAGTTGACCCTGCTGCGCCGTGGGCGCGTGGTCACCTCGCGCCGCGAAGGCAAGACCGTGTACTACCGGGCCGACCGCGACGGCGCAGTCGCGGCGCTGGCCGAGCTCCAGTCGTACCTGATGACCTGCTGCTGACGACACCGTCAAGCGCTCCCGGCTGGCCGTACCTTCTGCACCCGGACGAGCCGCCGCGCCGCGACCCTCGCTGTTCGCCTCCTGCGGAACTTGTCGTGATCCAGCCCTCGTTTGACCGGCCTACGGGTGGTGTTGCTGCAACGATGCAAGACGTGGGAACTGCGAAGACTACGACGCCTGCCATGTCGCCCCTTGCCGGCGAGCCGATCAATCGTGCCGATGCCGAGCGGCTCGCGGGAGTGCTGAAGGCGTTCGCCGACCCGGCCCGGCTGCGACTGCTCAGCCTGATCCAGTCGTCGCCGGAGGGCGAAGCATCCGTGACCGACCTCACCGCGCCGCTCGGTCTCTCCCAGCCCACCGTGAGTCACCACCTTCGGATCCTCACCGAGGCCGGTCTGCTCGAGCGTGAGAAGCGTGGCGTCTGGGCGTACTACCGCCTGGTGCCGTCCGCGATCGCCGCGATCGCGGACCTGCTGACGCCACCCCGCAAGCGGGCGACGAAGAAGACCCGCTGACTGGCCCCGTCGGAGCTACGGATCAGCCTCCCCGCCCCGGACCGCAGCGGCGAGTGCTCCCCGGCTGCGAAGCTGCTCAGGGGCGTCGTCGGCGACGATCCGCCCGCCGTCGAGGACGAGCACCCGTGCGCCGGTGATCAGGGCCCGGGCGACGGCGACCCGGGCCCGTTGACCGCCGGACAGTGCCGCCCCCCGCTCACCGGCCGGCGTGTCCGGACCGGCCGGTAGCGCGTCGAGGAACGGTGTGAGCTGGGCGGCGCCGGCTGCGGCACGAACCTCCGTGTCGGTGGCGTCCGGGCGGCCCAGCCGGATGTTGTCGGCGATCGAGCCGGGAAACAGGTGGACGTCCTGCGGCACCACGGTGACCGTGCGCCGCAGGTCGGCGTCGCCGAGGTCGCGCAGGTCCACGCCGCCGACGGTGATCTGTCCGGCGCTCGGGTCGTGGTGGCGCAGCACGCTTCACCCCACGCGAACTCCCCGGCGGAGACGTCGCCACCTACCTCGTCGACACGTTCCGTGGAGCGGGCGACGGCGGCGGGTGGCCCTGCCAGGGCACGGTGATCCTCGACCTGCCCGCCACCACGGTCGCCCAGTACACCCGCGAAGGCATCCTCGAAGAGGCCGGCCCCGGCCGCTGCCGCCTCACCCTCGGTTCCTGGTCCTGGCCCAGCCTCGCGGCCACCATCGCCCGACGACGCCGACATCGAAGTCGTCGGCCCCGCCGAACTGAACGAGGCCTTCGCACACCTCGCCCGCAGGTTCACCAGAACTGCGGCGCTGCCCCGGCCGGAAGGCTCGTGATCGTGGAAGCATCGCGCGGTACGGTCGTCTGCGCCGTCGAGGTTCCCGGGCTGTCAGCCGCTGACCCGCTGAACCAACGCTACGAGGGCGTAGGTCACCCCGACCCACGCCGCCACTTGCCCGGCGCGGAAGAACGCCGTCCCGGCGAGGAGGAATCTGATTCTCGCCTGCTGCTCAGCCTCGTCTGGGGTCATGGTGACGCCTCCGGGTATCGGGTGCCCTGGTCCGATCCCTGATCTTGACGGCTCCGCCTGGCGAAGGTAACCACCGAGCGCCCGATCTCGTCGCGTTGGCCGCACCGAGACTCCGGTCACCTCGTCAGGGGGACGACTGCTTTGGATTTGGAGGCGATCCGGACTTGGTCTCCCCACCGTCGCAGGGCCTGGGCCATCTTGCCCGCACCTGCCGGGTTGGCCGAGTGGACACGGACGACCTTCCGACGCCTTGGCCTCCAGCGCCCAGCAACGGGCACGGCGGTAGTCACCGGGCTGGCAGATCGCTCCGACTGAATCCTGCAGACTGGGCTTCGGCCTCCGTGCAGAAGAAATCTGTCACCAGAACGTCCACGCCGTAGTCGTCGTTGCCGGGTGCACGGTACGTGTAAGCCGCTGCAAAATCCGTCGCCACTACAGGGCGGCCGCCACATTTTATGAAATAGATCGGATATCGCGCAAAGGGCGAAATGAGCGGGACGAAAAGCGCCGTCAAGTACAGGGCGATCGGGATGGCAGCAATCAGCCATCCCTTGTGGTTCTTTGCCGGGGACATTCTGGTTTCTCTCCGTCCTACGCCTCCCCCAACCGATAGCAGCACAGCTAGGCCGTGCTCCGGTCGAAGAGGTCGGCCGTCGCAAGGTCGAACAGGCTGTGTACGCGAAGGATGCCCTCGGGCGCCGCGGCCCCGTACGTCTGCTGCCGGTCCAGCCAGCATCCCCGTAATCCCGCGGCGGCGGCCGCTAAGGCATCGCCCTGAAGATCGTCACCGACGTACAGAACCTCGGAGGGTTCCCAGCCCATCCGCTCGCAGGCGCCGAGGAAGCTTGTGGGATTCGGCTTCGAAGCACCGACGTCGGAGGGCGTGAACAGCGGTGGCGTCGAGGGGAGACGGAGCGAGGCCAGTTTAGCTTCCTGCTGCGCGCGATCGCCGTTGCTCAACACCGCCACACCGGCGGGTGCCCCGCCGAGGAAACGCATCACCTCCGGGACGTCGCCATACGCTGCCCAGGAATTCTCATAGTGGCGCAGGTAGATCGTGAAGAGGTCGTCGGCTTGGTCGTCGCTCACGGCTCCGGTGTCTCGTCCATAGGCGGACAGCACACCGCGGAGCCTAGCCCGCCGTTGTTCCTGGAAGGTCATTGTCTTGTCCAAGTACGCCCGCATGTGGACGGCCTCCAGCCGCTGCCACTCTGTGTGAGCCGCGTACCGCGCCTCCTCGTCGAGGTCGGGAAGCCATTGCAGGCAGGCGGCGAGGAATGCCTTCTCCGCGGCACCCCTGTGGTCCAGCAGAGTGCCGTCTAGGTCCAGCAGGACGGCTTTCACCCGCATCGTCATCACACGACTCTCTGGAAGTCGAACGCTGTCCGCACGGCGCTCACGGTATCGCGGGTCATGGTCCATGGATTTCCCCGTGGCCGGACCCAGGGCATCACCGACCACTCGGCCGGAAGCGATGGCAGTTCGGCGTCCCGCGTGCGGCCGGTCCTCAGCCGTTGCGGGATCATGGCGTCGCCGAAGTCCGTCATGTCGCGTTCCAGGGCGATCCGCCGCTCGTCCTGGTCGACGTCGGTCAGCACCTCGATACGGGACGCCGCGAAGTCGGCCTCGCACAGCACCACACCGTGCAGCGGCGTGGCTGAAGCCGGCCGGGAACCAAAGGCGCGAGCGAAATCCGCAGGCCAGAACAAGTCCTTGCCGACGCTCGGCCGCGCCGGCAGATCCGCCAGCTCCGGCGCCATCGCTCGCCCGACATGCCCGACCGCTACCGCGAACGGCAGCCCGAGAACCGAGCCGTCATGTGGCGACACCACCGACTTGTCGTAGGTGACGAACTGTCCCGCCGCACCGGTGGGCTGCTGGACTGAGGGCACCAGACCGGCCGACAACCGTGGATGCCTGCGGGAGTCTGGTCGCTGTGCTCAGTGGCACTCACTCATGGGATGCGGCTGCAGCCGCTGCGGGTTGCTGTGCGGAATGCGTGGCACGAAGCGGCAGGAAGGAAGGTCGCCGTGGTCAGCGTGCCACTGCCCAACATCTGCACAGTGGCGCTGGACCCGGCAGCGCGCTTCGACCGGTAGGACGTACGGACTCGGTCGGGACAACCGACGTTCCTAACTCCAGCCCGGTCCGCTATCGATCGCCGTAGTGGTAGCGGCAGGCGATGATCTCGATGTCGTCCGTGGTGATCCGATGCACCAGCCGATGTTCGCGATCGATCCGGCGGGACCAGAAGCCGGACAGCTCTCCCCGAAGGGGTTCCGGCTTGCCGATGCCCTCGTATCCGTTGCGCATCACGTCCGCGATGAGGTCGTTGATGCGCTTGACCAATTTTCGGTCGGTGTGGCTGAGGTACTGGTTCCAGGCCGTCGCGGTGAAGACCAGCCTCACGTGACGTCCCGCACCGTGGCCGGGTCGACCAGGTCCCGCTCGGCCGCGTCGCCCTCCTCAAGCTCCGCGATCGAGCGGCGCAGGGCTGCGGCGTTGGCCGGGTTGCGGAGGAGGTACTCGGTTTCCTTCATCGCCTCGTACTCCGCAAGCGGCACGATGACCACCGGTTCGTGGCCCGACCGGGTCACCACCACTTCCTCCGCGTCGTTGATGACGCTGTCGAGTTCGGCGGCCAGGTTCTGCCGTAGCTGGGTGAAGTTCACGGTCCGCATGACCACCTCCGGGGGTAGGTACAGGAAACTGTACGTCGGACGGACCTGCGTCTCGTCCCTGGTCGACCTGACGGTGGCTCCACGGGTGCTGCTGCACGAGCCAAGATCACGGTGCAAGCGGCCCCGCGAAGGGGCCGGTGACCTGCGGAGGAGTGGGCCGCCAGGGACTCGAACCCTGAACCTATGGATTAAAAGTCCACAGCTCTGCCATTGAGCTAGCGGCCCGCGCGCTCAGGTTACCGGAAGGCGGCCGGTTGCGACTCTCGGCTTTCGTGCCGTAGGAAGAACCGGCAGCTCAGGGGAGGAGCGCGCCTCGTCGCCCGGCCACGGCGGCGCCTCCGGGCGTACGGGAAGAGTCAGGCCGGGCGGCGCGGACGGTGCCGGGAGGTCAACTGCCCTCCTGGCCGCGGCCCGCAGAGGCCTTTTGATCTTGGCAGGCCGGGCCGGACGTGGTCCGGTGATCGATGCCGAAGAAGGCTGGCGATC
The DNA here is from genome assembly GCF_900091445.1 of Micromonospora echinofusca. Classification (NCBI taxonomy): domain Bacteria; kingdom Bacillati; phylum Actinomycetota; class Actinomycetes; order Micromonosporales; family Micromonosporaceae; genus Micromonospora; species Micromonospora echinofusca. The sequence goes on along the minus strand of NZ_LT607733.1, from coordinate 6,162,244 downwards.
CTCCGGTGGGACCCTATCGGAGAGTCGGCGCCCGCGGTGTCCCTCCTCGTCGCCGTGCGGGCTCGCCGGCGCGCTGGTGGGCTCGCCCAGCGCCGTTACCGGCGGCTCCACCAGGGGTGTTGGCTGGTCGAAGCTGCCGCAAAAACCGGGCCATGGGAATGTAACAACTTGGGAACAACGCGAGCCGCGTTCTTGTCGGCGGTTTGTTAGCCGCCTGTACTAACCGTGTGACGTGCATTGATGAGACGGGGACCACGCCGCCGGAGCCACAGGGCCGCGCGGTGGGGACCGTGCGGCGAGACCGGGTTCCGGCCCGGGTCCGCTCCGGCGAGAAGGTGCTCCCGGAGCAGGCCCGCGTGCACAACCGCGAGTTGCTGCTGCGCATGCTCTACCGGGAGGGGCCGCACAGCCGGGCGGATCTGGCGCGGCGCACCGGGCTGACGAGGGTCTCGGTCTCGGACGTCGTGAGCGACCTCCTCGCGGACGACCTCGTGGTCGAGGTGGGTACGCGGGCGGGGACGCGGCCCGGGAAGCCGGCGATGATGCTCGAGTTCAACGAGCACGCCTATCAGGCGGTCGCCGTGGACCTGAGCCACTCGACGCTCTACCGGGGGGCCGTGTTCGACCTCGGTGGATCAGTGGTGGCTCGTCAGCAGGTCGAGATCGAGGGCAGCACCGGCGCCGACGCGCTGGCGAAGGTCGTCGGTCTCGTCGGGGCGTTGCGCGAACAGGTGACGGCGCCGCTGCTCGGCATCGGCATCGGCACCCCGGGAATCGTGGACCTCGGTGGCGTCGTCCTCAGCGCACCCAACCTGGGGTGGAAGGACCTCGACCTCCGCTCGGTGCTGACCGGGCACTTCGCCTGCCCTGTGGTGGTGTCGAACGACGCCAACGCCACCGCGCTCGCCGAGCGCAGTTACGGCGAGAGCGCGGCGGACACCCTCCTCGTGCGGGTCGGCGTCGGCGTGGGGGCGGGTCTGCTGCTCGGCGGGACGCCCGTCCTGGGCAGCAGGTTCGCGGCCGGCGAGATCGGCCACGTGGTCGTGGACACCGGCAGCGAGCGGGCCTGTGTCTGTGGAAAGTTCGGCTGTCTCGAGACCTGGCTGTCGACCCGGCGCATCCAGGAAGACCTCTCGGAAGCCCGTACCGATGCGGAGCACACCCGGGTCCTCGCCGCCGCTGGCGAAGCCCTCGGTTCCGTGCTGGCCCCGATCGTGGCCGCCATCAACGTCTCGGAAATCGTCCTCAGCGGGCCGCACCGGGTGCTGGAAGGACCGCTGGCCGCCGCGGCGATGGAAACCATCCGGCAGCGCGCCCTGACCGAGGTCCACGGCGACATCGTCCTGCGGCTCTCGGAGCTCGGCGACGACATCGTCCTGCGCGGCGCGACCGCCATGGTCATGAGCCAACAACTCGGGATCGCCTGAACCGCACGATCCGATCCCCGTCACCTGGAGCGACGCCGACCGGCGCTGGCTTTGCAGCAATAGAAGGGAACACGGTGCAACTGACACGCACGCTGACGGCAGCGTTTGCCGTAGTCGCTCTCGCCCTCGCCGGTTGTAGCGGTGGCGGGCAGGCGAATGAAGCAGGCTCGTCCCAGCTCGTACTGGGCAACAACGGCGACGTGCTGACCTGGGACCCCGCCGAGATGAAGGAAGGCGCGGTCATCCACTACGCGGAGGCCGTCTACGACCCGCTGCTCCGCAAGACGCCCGAGTCGAAGATCGAGGGCAACCTGGCCACCGCGTACGAGTACAACGCCGACCTCACCGAGCTCACCCTGAAGCTGCGCGACGGCGTCACCTTCAGTGACGGCGCCGCCTTCGACGCCGACGCGGTGAAGGTCAACCTCGAAGCGCGCAAGAAGGGGGCGGGCAGCGCCTCCGAGGCGGCCCGGGCGATCGAGCGCGTCGAGGTCGTGGACAAGGCCACGGTGCGCCTGCACCTCAGCGAGCCCAGCCCCGGCCTCCTGGCCGCCCTGGCGACGTACCTGGGATACATGGCGAGCCCCACGGCGCTCAGCTCGGGCACCATCGCCTCCAACCCGGTGGGCTCCGGGCCCTACACGTACGACTCGGGCGCTTCCGAGAAGGGCGTCAAGTACACGTTCAAGGCACGCGACGGCTACTGGAACCGCGAGGCGTTCCCCTTCGAGAACGTCGTGATCCGCCCGTACGAGGAGTTCACCGCCCGGTACAACGCGCTCGCCACCGGCCAGATCCAGTTCATGTACGGCACCCCCGACATGGTGCCGAAGGCCAAGACCGACGGGCTCACCGTCAAGACGGTGCCCGGCGAGTGGCAGGGCATCATCCTCCAGGACCGCGCCGGCAAGGCGTCGGCGGCACTCGGCGACGTGCGGGTGCGGCAGGCGATCAACCACGCGCTCGACCGCAAGGCCATCCTCGACACCCACTACGGCGGCTTCGGCCAGGTATCCACCCAGACCTTCAACCCGTCCAGCGAGGCGTGGGTCCCGGAGCTGAACGCGCGCTACCCGTACGACCCGGCGAAGGCGCGCGAGTTGCTGGCCGCGGCGGGCTACGGCAGCGGCTTCAAGATCAAGGTTTCGTACAGCGAGGGCTTCATGTCCCCGCTGGTGCCGATCGTCACCCAGTACCTGGGCGACGTGGGCATCACGGTCGAGCAGGTGCCGGTCAACGGCTTCGCCAACGGTGGCCTGGAGACCCTGAAGGGCCAGCCGGCGTTCATGCTCTCGTTCTCCACGAACATCCCGGCGTGGACGGACGTGCTGAACAAGCTCACCCCGACGTCGCTGTGGAACAACTTCAAGTACACCGACGAGACCGTCACCCGGCTGCTCAAGGAGATCCCGGCCGCGCAGGGTGACAAGCAGGCCGCTCTCTACAAGGAGCTGAACACCCACCTCGTCGAGCAGGCCTGGTTCGCGCCGATCGTCACGCAGGAGAACGTCTACCTGTTCAAGTCGGACATCGACGTGACCATGCAGCAGGCGCAGCTCATGCCGAGCCTCCGCTTCTTCGCCCCGGCGAAGTAACCGCCGATCAACCCCGGATGGGTCGGACGACGGGCCGGCCCATCCGGTGGATCACTACAGCTCATCTAGGAGGTAGCAGGCATGCTGGGCTTCATCGGTCGGCGGTTGGCCACGGGCCTGCTGCTGGCGTTCTCGGTCGTGACGGGGATGTTCTTCTTCCTCATGCTCACCGGCTCCGATCCGGCCCGGGGGGCGCTCGGCCTCTACGCCACCGAGGAACAGGTCGCGGTCAAGCGGGAGCAGCTCGGCCTCGACCGGCCGCTCGTCGAGCAGTATCTGAGCTGGCTGAGCGGGGTCGTACGCGGTGACCTGGGGGTTTCGTCCGCGCAGAACGCCGAGGTGAGCGACCTCATCGTGACGCGGCTGCCGGTCACCGTCTCCCTGGCGTTGGGTGCCGTCCTGGTGGCCGCGGTCCTCGGTGTCGTGCTCGGGCTGCTCGCGGCGACCCGACCCGGGACGTTCGACCGCGTACTCCAGGTGTTCATGGTGCTCGGCTTCAGCCTTCCGAACTTCTGGGTCGCGATCATCCTGGCCCTGGTCTTCGCCGTGCAACTGGGCTGGTTCCCCGCCACGGGCTACGTCCACCTGGGCGACTCACCCGGCGGGTGGCTCTGGTCCATCACCCTGCCGATCGTCGCGCTGTCGATCGGTTCGATCGCCGCCATCGCCCAACAGCTGCGGAACTCCGTGATCACCGTCAACAGCCAGGACTACGTCCGTACGCTGCGCAGCCGGGGTCTCTCGCAGCGCGACATCCTGCTCACCCACGTCCTGCGCAACGCGGCTCCGCCGGCGCTGACGATGCTCTCCCTGCAGTTCATCGCGGCGATGAGCGGCGCCGCCATCATCGAGCGGGTGTTCGGCCTCCAAGGCATCGGCGCCGTCGCCATCAACGCCTCGGGCAACAGCGACATCCCCGTCATCATGGGCGTCCTGCTCTTCACCGTGCTCGTCGTCGTACTCGTCAATCTCGCGGTCGACATCCTCTACGCCGCACTGAACCCGAAGGTACGGAACGCATGAGCGCCGACGTGACGGCCCGCGCGGGCCTGACAGCCAGGAGATTCCGCTCCTTCCTGCGTAACCCCATGGGCGTGGTGGCGGGCGGTGTCCTGCTGGCCATCGTCGTGGCGAGCATCCTCGCGCCGCTGCTCGCCCCGCAGGACCCGAACCTGGTGGTGCTCTCGGAGGCGCTCCGCCCGCCGAGCGGCGACCACCCGCTCGGCACGGACGGAAACGGGCGGGACATCCTCAGCCGCCTCCTGTGGGGCGGCCGGGTGAGCCTCCAGGCGGGCGCGATCATGGTCGCCGTCGCTCTCCTGTGCGGGATTCCCGCGGGTCTCCTCGCCGGCTACCACGCGAAGCGGTTCGACGGGGTGTCGAGCTGGATCTTCAACATGCTGATGTCCCTGCCGGAGATCCTCATCATCATCGTGGTCATCGCCTCCCTCGGCAGCGGCCTCGCCCCGACGATGATCACCCTTGGCGTGCTGGCGTCGCCGGACATCTTCCGGCTGACCCGGAGCGCCGTGATCGCGGTGCGCGAGGAGCTCTACCTCGACGCCGCCCGCGTCGCGGGACTGTCCGACCTGCGCATCATCTTTCGCCACGTGCTCTCCGTGGTGCTGGGGCCGGTCCTCGTGCGGTCCTCGTTCATCTTCGGCATGGCGATCATCGTCCAGTCCGGTCTGGAGTTCCTCGGCTTCGGCGACCCGCAGCGCCCCAGCTGGGGTGGCGAACTCAGCAACGCCTTCCAGAACTTCCAACGCGCGCCCGAGCTGGTCATCGCACCCGGCGTCGCCATCGGCTGCACGGTCATGGCACTCGTGCTCTTCGGCACGGCCCTGGCGGATTCGCTGGGGGTCAGCCGCAAACCAAAGGCCGAGCGGGCGGCGCGGTCCGCCCGCCGGGACGACACGACGATCACCCAGGGCGAAACCGCCCGTACGCCCGCGACCGCCCTCCCCGCGGACACCCTGCTCCGCGTCGAGGACCTGTCGGTGCGGTACGTGGCCGAGGACGGAGCTACCAAGGACGTGGTGCGGGGCGTGTCGCTGCACGTCGCGCGAGGAGAGGTGCTCGGCCTGGTCGGGGAGTCCGGCTCCGGGAAGTCCCAGACGTCCTTCGCGATCCTCGGACTCCTGCCACCCGATGCCTCCGTGTCCGCCCGGCACCTCTCCCTCGACGGGCGGTCCCTGATCGGGCTGCGCGAGGGCGAGTTGCAGAAGCTGCGCGGGCCGAAGATGGCCTACGTGCCGCAGGAGCCGATGTCCAACCTGGACCCGTCCTTCACCATTGGTGCCCAACTGACGAAGCCGATGCGGCGCAAGCTCAACCTGTCCAGGAAGGCCGCGACCGAGCGGGCCCTGCACCTGCTCGAACGCGTCGGCATTCCCGACCCCGCCCGCACGCTCGCCGCCTACCCCCATCAGCTCAGCGGAGGAATGGCACAGCGGGTGCTCATCGCGGGCGCCGTGTCCTGCGATCCCGAGCTGCTCATCGCGGACGAGCCGACCACCGCCCTCGACGTCACGGTCCAGGCGGAGGTCCTCGAACTCCTCCGTGACCTGCAACGGGAGCGCGACATGGGCCTCATCCTGGTCACCCACAACCTGGGTGTGGTCGCCGACCTCTGCGACCGGGTCGCGGTGATGCGGGACGGCCTCGTCGTCGAGCAGCAACCGGTCGCCGAACTCTTCGCCAACCCACAGCACGAGTACACCCGCATGCTCTTGGACGCGACCCTGGAGGACGCCCCTCCCCGGCGGTCGCGCGACGACCTTCAGGAGGCGCAGTCATGAGCACCCGCGACAATTCCGGCGCCCCACTGCTCGACGTCCGCGACGTCAACGTCGTCTATCGCGGGTCCCGATGGCGCAGTCCGTCCTTCCACGCGCTGCACGACGTCTCGATGCAGATCCGGGCGGGAGAGACGGTCGGCCTGGTCGGCGAGTCCGGCTCGGGAAAGACGACCCTGGGCCGGGCGCTCCTGGGGCTCGCCCCGATCAGCGCCGGCACGGTCACGTTCGACGGGGCCGACATCACCCGGGCGAACCGACGCGCCCGCCGGGCCCTGAGCCGGGACATCCAGGTCGTCTTCCAGGACCCGTACTCGTCGCTCAATCCGGCGATGTCCGTCGAGAGCATCCTCGCCGAGCCGCTCAGGGCGCAGGGGGTGCCCGGGGCCGAAGCCTCCGCGCGGATCGGTCAGCTGCTGGGCCAGATCGGCCTGGAAGCCGACGCCGGACGACGGTACCCGCGCGAGTTCTCCGGCGGGCAACGGCAGCGGATCGCCATCGCCCGCGCCCTCGCGCTGAAGCCCCGACTCATCGTCTGCGACGAGCCGGTGAGCGCCCTCGACCTCTCCACCCAGGCACGCATCCTCGACCTGCTCATCGACATCCAGGAGCAGACCGGCGTCGCGTACCTCTTCATCTCCCACGACCTGTCGGTGGTCCGCTACATCTGCCACCGGGTCGCGGTCATGCTCAAGGGCCGCATCGTGGAGACCGGTGACGGTGACACCGTCACGTCGCGACCGCGCCATGCGTACACGAATCGGCTGCTCATGGCGTCGCCCATCCCTGACCCGGCACGCCAGGCGGAACGACGCCGCCAGTACGCCGCGCTCTCCTCCTGACCCCTCCAACCCGACCGAAGGAAGTACCCGTGCAGTTCGGCTTCAGCTCCTATTCCTTCTACCAGCACCTGCGCACCGGCCGGATGAGCCTCCTCGAGGTCATCGACTGGATCGGTGCCAGCGACGCCACCCACATGGAGATCGCGACGGTGTCGCTCTCCCCGGAGATCTCCAACGACACCTCCACCCTCGACCAGGACCCCGGATTCGTCCAGGAGATCAAGACCCGCGCGGCCGACCAGGGCGTCACCCTGTCCAACCTCGTCGTCCCGGCCGACCTCCTCGGCGAGGACGCGGCGAAGAACATGGCGCGGGTCAAGCGGCACATCGAGGTGGCGGCCGCGCTGGACATCACCCTCTTCCGCCACGACGTCGCCAAGTGGGCCCACCGGGCCAAGGACGTCGCCGAGTTCGAGGCGCTGCTGCCCCGCATGGTGGAGGCGTGCAAGGAGATCGCCCGGTACGCCGCCCCGTACGGCATCACCACCAGCGTGGAGAACCACGGGCTGCTGATGAACGGCGGTGAGCGCGTACGCCGGCTCATCCACCTCGTCGACGAGCCGAACTTCAAGACGACCCTCGACGTCGGCAACTTCATGTCGGTGGACGACAACCCGGTGGTGTCGGTCGCCGAGAACGCCCCGTACGCCAGCATCGTGCACCTGAAGGACTTCTACGTCCGCTCGCAGTACCCGGGCGACGGCTGGCACCACACCCCGGGCGGCACCTACCTGCTCGGCTCCATCGTCGGCTACGGCGACCTCGACATGCGCAGGATCGTGCGGGGCATCGTCGACGCCGGCTACGACGGCTTCGTGTCCATCGAGTTCGAGGGCATCGAGGAGTGCCTGATGGCCAACCCGATCGGTCTCGCCAACGCGAAGCGGCTCTTCGCCGAAGCGGAGGCGGCCAAGTGAGCCGGCTCGGCGTGGGCGTGATCGGCGTCGGGAGCATCGCGGAGATGCACCTGGGCGCGTACGCCGCCAACCCGGACGTCCACCTCGTCGGGGTGTTCGACGTCAACCACGAGCGGAGCGCGCAGAAGGCCGAGACCTTCGGCGTGACCCGCGTGCACCCGACGCTCGACAGCCTGCTCGCCGACCCCGAGATCGACGCGGTGAGCATCTGCACGTGGAACGACAGCCACGCGGAGATCGCCACGGCGGCGCTCGACGCCGGCAAGCACGTCCTGGTGGAGAAGCCCCTGAGTCGTACGGCCGGTGAGACCGAGGCGCTCGTCGAGGCCGTCGAGCGCAGTGGCAGGCACCTGGAGGTCGGCTTCGTCCGGCGGTTCGGCGCGAACGCCAAGGTCCTCAAGTCGTTCGTGGACAGCGGGCTGCTGGGCGACGTCTACCACGCCCGCGCGACCAACATCCGACGACTCGGCAACCCCGGTGGGTGGTTCGCGGACCACAAGCGGTCCGGCGGGGGACCGCTCATCGACATCGGCGTGCACGTCCTGGACCTCTGCTGGTACTTCATGGGCACCCCCAGGGCCGTCACGGTCAGCGCGGTCACCCACGCCCGGCTGGGCAACCGGGCGAACGTCACGTCGTTGTCGCGGTACAAGGTCGCGGACTACGACCCGACCCGGAGCGACGTCGAGGACTTCGCCGCGGCCTTCATCCGGTTCGACAACGGGGCGTCCCTGACGCTGGAGACCAGCTACTCCCTGCACGCGCTCGAGGACCGCCTCGAAGTGGCGGTGTTCGGCGAGCGCGGTGGCGCGGAACTCGAACCCCAGCTGCGGATCGCCACCGAGATGCACGACACCGTCCTCAACGTGGGGCCACAGATCGACCACCTCAGCTTCGACTTCGCGGAGGGGTTCGCCAACGAGATCGCGCACTTCGTCGCGCTGTGCCTGGGCGAGGCCGAGCAGGTGGCACCCGTCTCCCACGGTACGGAGATAATGCGCATGCTCGACGGGATCTACGAGTCGGCGCGGGCCGGCCACGAGATCAGGCTCTCGTGACATGGTCGGTATCGGAGCGTCGGTGCGGGTGGGGGTCGTGGGGTGCGGGAACGTCAGTTCCCGCTACCTGGCCAACGTCGCCGGGGAACCGGCGGTCACCGTCGTCGCCTGCGCCGACGCCGACCCGGCGCGCGCGCGGGCGCTCGGCGCTGCCCACGCGGTGCCGGAGGTGCACCCGGTAGCCGACCTGTTGGCCCATCCGGAGATCGACCTGGTCCTCAACCTGACCCCACCCAGGGCGCACGCCGAGGTGACCCTGCGGGCCCTGGAGCACGGCAAGCACGTCTACACGGAGAAACCCCTGGCGACCACCATGGCCGACGGTCACCGGATCGTCGAGGCCGCCCGGGCGCGGTCGTTGCAGGTCGGCACCGCTCCGGACACCTTCCTGGGCGTCGGGGCGCAGACCTGCGCCGCACTGCTCGCCGAAGGCGCGATCGGCACCCCGACCTCGGTGAACGCCGCCATGATGAACGCCGGGCCGGAACGGTTCCACCCCGAGCCGGAGTTCCTCTACCAGGAGGGTGCCGGGCCCCTGTTCGACATCGGTCCGTACTACCTCACCGTCCTGACCGAACTCATGGGGTCCATCGTCCGGGTGGGGGCGCTGGGCGCGACCGCGCGTACCGAGCGGGTCGTGTTGGCCGGACCCCGCGCGGGGTCGACCTTCAGCGTGCAGACGCCCACCCACGTCAACAGCGTCCTGGAGTTCGCCAGCGGGGCCACGGGCATGCTGGTGACCAGCTTCGACGTCGTGGCGACGCGTACGCCGCACCTCGAGATCCACGGCACCGAGGGCACGATCGTCGCGGCGCAGGCCAACTCGTGGGGCGGCCCCGTGCTGCTCACGGCAGCGGGCAGCACCGACTTCGTCGAGGTGCTCCCCGGCCCACGCGACTCCGACGGATTCATGGGGATGGGCCTGGTCGAGATGGCCAGGGCCATCCTGGCGGGGCAGCCCGCGCTGGCCTCGGCGACACGGGGGCTCCACGTCCTCGAGGTGCTCACGGCCATCGCCGCCGCCGCCCGGGACGGCGGGGGTTTCACGACGATCAGTTCGAGGCTGGAGACCCACCACCAAACGTGACGTGGGTGTCGCCGAGTGAGGAGCGGGTGAGGGGTGCGGGGCGGCGCGGTCGTGGGTGGGAGGGGTGACGTCCGGTTGACTGGTGGAACGACGACGGGGAAGGGCCACCACCCATGACCGAGACGATCCGTACCGCCGCTCTGGCCGGGGCGACCCTGACGACCGGGCTGGTGGCGGGGCTGTTCTTCGCGTTCACCTGCGCGGTGATGCCGGGGCTGGCCGCCACCGACGACCGGACGCTGGTCGGCACCATGCAATCGATCAACCGGAAGATTCTCAACGGCTGGTTCCTGAGTGCCTTCCTCGGCGCGCTGCCACTGCTCGCCGCAGCCGTCGCCACCCATCTCACCCGGGGCGGGCCGGTCCTGCTCTGGACCGTCGCCGCGCTGGCCTGCCATCTGGTCACCTTCGGCGTCACCGTCGGCCTCAACGTGCCGCTCAACAACCGGCTGGAGGCCGCCGGTCCAGTGGACCGGGTCGCCGACCTGAGCGAGGTGCGGGCCTGGTTCGAGGCGACCTGGGTGCGCGGGAACATCGTCCGCACGATCTCCTCGGTGGCCGCGTTCGCCTGCCTGATCGCCGCCCTGCTGGCCGGGCGGGGCTGAGCGACGCCGCGCCGGGCCGCCGCCACGGCGGCTCGCGGGTCGGGCCCCGCAAGGGCGGCTCGCGGAGCACCCGGCCGACCGCGCGGCCGAGGCGGCAGGCATGGGCGGTCGGCGTCGGGGAATGGTGTCCGGATGAGGATGAGCAGCACCCCGGCCGTGGCGGCCTCCGGCGAGGAGACGGGCCCCGAAGGCGTACGGGAACCGGCCGGCGAGGTGCACGCCTGGCTGCCGGGGCAGAACCAGACCGTCTGCGGGCTGCCGCTCAGCCGGACCCGGCTGCGCCGCTTCCCGCACGTGCGGTTCGAGTACACCTCGACGGACGTGCTCACCGGGGCGGATCCGGTCGGCCGGATCTGCCCACGCTGTCTGGCCGCCTCCGCCGGCCGCCGCCGGGGCGGGCAGAAGAGCTGGGTCCGCCACTCGCCCCGCCCTTGACGGTCACAATCGCGACCTTGACCTCGACCGTCATTGGTGCGGACCTCAGATCGACCGGAGTCGGCTGTCCGCCGAGCAGCAGCAGGGTCCTTCTTCACTGCCGCTGGGCTTTCCCGCTCGGGTAGGACCGACATCCTGTCCGACAGGCCGGGGCGGTGGTGGTGGCGTCGTCTTCCTTGACAGGAGCGCCCGATTCACCGGTAGGTTCATGACGATGAGTTGGATCATGCGGTCGCTGGTGCAGAATGCTCAGCTGTATCCCCAGCGTGCCGCGCTGGTGGCGGAAGATGGGACGCTGACCTACAGCGCGCTCGTCCGGCGCGTGGCAGCCGCAGCGGGCGAGATGCAGCGTTGCGGAGTGCTCGATGGTGATATCACAGCCATCGCGCTCCGTCGTGGAACTCCCCAGATCATCACGGCGCTCGCGGCGATGTGGATCGGGGCACCGTTCGCGATCGTCGATGTTGACGAGGCGCCTGAACGTCGTCGAGCACAAATTCGCGCTTCCCTCGCGACGTGGCTCGTCGTAGAGGGGGAGGCGAATGCGGCGTACGCTGCCGAAGGCGTTCCGACGTTGCGCATCTCGACCGTCGAGGACACGGGCCCCGGCCCTGAGCTGGCCTCGCCCGACGTCGATGATGCCGCCTACATCGTCTTCACCTCCGGGACGACAGGTGCGCCCAAGTCGGTAGCTGTTCCGCACCGTGCCCTCAACAACTACTCGCAGTTCCTTTCCTCCGTGCTGGATCAGGTCAGATCGGTAGGCGCTCCGTTGTCGTGCGCCAGCGTGACCAGTTTTGCGACCGATCTGGGCCACACGGCGATCTTTCCGGCATTGGTCTCGGGCGACACGGTGCATCTCGTGGACAAGCCCACCATGATGGACCCGCTGGCATTCGGAAGCTACATGCGTGCGCACTCGGTTGACGTGCTCAAGTCGACGGCGTCGCACATTTCGGTGCATCTTGACCACGGTGCCCGCGATGTTCTCCCCCGCAAGCTCATGATCTTCGGTGGAGAGCCTCTGAGCTGGGATCTCGTCGACCAGGTGGCGCAGGATGGCACGTGCGAAGTGCTCAATCACTACGGCCCGTCCGAAACGACGATCGGGGTGCTGACCTACGCGGTCGATCCACGCCGAGAGGAGCATCGCTCGAGCGCTCACGTTCCGCTCGGAAAACCGATCGACGGAGTGTCGGTCGAAGTAGTGGGCGAGGACCTCCGCGCGGTGCGTCCGGGTGAAACAGGGGAACTCCTGGTCTGGGGAGAATGCGTGGCCCTGGGCTATCTGGGGTCACGGGACGCCACCCGTGCGCGCTTCGTGCCGCTCCCGTCGTGGCTCGGATCGTCTACCGCCGGCGCGCGACCCGCGATCGCATATCGAACCGGTGACACGGTTCGCCGGCTCGCCAGTGGCGACATCGAGTTTCTCGGGCGTAACGATCGCCAGGTCAAGATTCACGGTCAGCGAATCGAACTCGGCGAGGTCGAGGCCGCGCTGCGGCGATGCCCGGATGTGCGTAACGCCGTGGTCGTCCACGACAACGGCACAGGTCTCAGCGCGTACGTCATCCCGGCAGATCCGGCCAGCCCGCCGGATACGAAGTCGTTGCGGAGCCACCTTCGGGAAGAACTGCCGGTATCGGCGATACCGCGAGTCTTCACCGTGCTCGAGCATATTCCGCTGACGCTGAGTGGAAAGCTGGACGCGACCAGACTCGCGCTCGCGAGTGACCGAGTCAGTTCTGCGATACCGATCAGGCGCGGCGTCAACTAGGACGGCGTTCGGGTCGGTGTCCCGGTCGGCCGGGGGTGACGGTAGAGAGGGAAAGCATGAACGTACACGTCGTCGGAGCGTCGATGTTCCTTCCTGGGGGCGTGCGGAGCCGGGCGGATTTCGGCGCGGCACTGTTCGAGGACGAAGACCACGGTGACCGGGCCATCGCCTTCTCTGACGACGAACTCCGGACCGACTTCGCTCGGTTCCGGATCGCTCCACGTCAGGCCCGGGTCATGGATCCGCAGCACCTGCTGGTCCTGGACTGCGCCGAGCGCGCCCTGGAGGACGCCGGTATCCACCCGACGGACCTTGCGGGCAGCCAGACCGGCGTGTTCGTCGGGATGAGCGAATCGGACTTCGTGCACACACTCGACGTGGACAAGATCGCCGACAGGAACCGGTCGTATCTCGGTATCGGCAATGTCCGTGGGGCGGCCGCGGGCCGCGTCTCCTACACGTTCGACCTCCACGGCCCCAGCTGGCAGGTCGACACGACGTGCTCCTCCGGGCTCGTCGCCCTCCGCCACGGGATCATGGCGCTGGTCAGCGGCGACGCCGATCTCGCGCTCGTCATCGCGAGCCACCTGGTGCGAAGCGATTTCGGAAAGATGATCCGCGCGGTGACAGGGGCGCTCTCGGCGTCCAACAGTTGCCGGGCGTTCGACGCCAGGGCCGACGGATTCACCATTGGTGAGGGTGTCGTGGCTGTGGTTCTCGCGCCCGAGGGTTCCGGGGCGCGTTCGCTCGGGCGGGTGCACTGCGCGGTCAACCACGATGGCCGCACCGCGGGCCTGACCGTCCCGAATCTCAAAGCACAGCGCGACGTGCTCGAGCGCGCACTACGCATGAGCGGACTCGACGCCTCCGAGATCGACTACATCGAAGCGCACGGGACGGGGACTCCGCTCGGGGATCCCATCGAAGTCGCCGCACTCGCGGCGGCCTATCGCACTGCGGACCGCAAATCCCCGCTGCTCATCGGATCCAACAAGCCCCGATTCGGGCATCTTGAGTCGGCATCAGGGCTGCTGTCCCTGATGGTCGCGATCGAGGTCCTCGAGAATCAGCGTCCACCCGGCAGGACGGGCACGGGCCAACCCAGTGAGCTGATCCCCTGGGCAGAGCACAACATCCGGCCGGCATTCGGCGAGTTCGACCATCCTGACAAGATCGACAATGTGGGCGTCAGCGCGTTCGGTCTTTCCGGAACGAACGCTCACGCAATCGTCTCCCGGCCCAGGGGGACATCGGTCTGGAATTCGCTGTGAGGAGCCTGTCTCGCTCCGGCCACCAATTACGCGGCCTGCGGATGCCGGTCTACTGAGTGCGGGTGCCGAAGCGGCCGGGCGAGCACGTGTGTCGAGTGGGGTTGCGGGCGGGCGGGAATGGCCGGGCGGGAAGGGACTGGGCGACGATGCCGCCGTGTCTCCGACTGCCGGCATCGCCGTGGTGGAAGACGGAAAGTGCCGCTCACGTGCCGGCCTGTGATCGCCAGCCGCACGTCCGGCGGGCGGTCGTCGTCCCCCGACGACGATGCCGGGGCGATATCGTTCCGACATGCCGTAGGCGCGCTGGTTCTGCGCGTCGCTGCGTCTATAGGTGATGTCGCCAGAACTATAGATGGTGTTGCCAAATATATAGGTGATGCCGTCGGTCCTCTATCAGATCCTGCCCGTTGCAGTCAAGGAGCACAAAGTAGCGACAGGGGTCATCGGGTAGGCGGCTGAGGGCTGCCGCCGGTCATTCCGGCCGGTGACCAGCCATTTTGGCTAGGATACTCGGCCGATAACAGCTATCGCATCTTCACCGCCTTGTGCGGACATAGTTGGATGTCTTGTCCCGCACCGACTCCACACCGGACGTCAGAGTGCCGGGGAGGGTGCTGAGGGTTCGCTGGCATCAGCGGGCGAAGTGTTCCGTGGTGTGGGGGCGGGTGCTACCGTGAGCGCGATTCGCTGCGAGGGTGCACCGGGTGACTCAACAATCTCTGCGTGAGGCGGCCCATAAGGCGCCTTCGGCGGCTAACGCTTTCGTGCGTAGGCGACTGGAGGGGTTCGATTGCTGACTGAGGATGCCGTGGCTGGTCTTGTGGAGCAGTTGCTGGAGTTGGATCCGGGGTCGGTTGATCGTTCGGTGCCGTTGTTGGATCTGGGTGCTGATTCGTTGGTGTTGGTTGAGTTGTCGCGTGAGGTGAAGTCGCGGTTCGGGGTTGATGTTTCGGTTCAGCAGTTGCTTGAGGATGTGGTGACGGTTCGTGCTGTGGGGCGGTGGGTTTCGGAATCGGTGGTTCGGGGCGGCGGTGGCGTGGTGGTGTCGCAGCCGGTCGTGGTGAGTGGTGAGTCGGCGGTGGTGCCTGTTTCGGGGGGCGGCGCTGGCGACGTCGAGGGTGCGGTGGCTGGTCTTGTGGAGCAGTTGCTGGAGTTGGATCCGGGGTCGGTTGATCGTTCGGTGCCGTTGTTGGATCTGGGTGCTGATTCGTTGGTGTTGGTTGAGTTGTCGCGTGAGGTGAAGTCGCGGTTCGGGGTTGATGTTTCGGTTCAGCAGTTGCTTGAGGATGTGGTGACGGTTCGTGCTGTGGGGCGGTGGGTTTCGGAATCGGTGGTTCGGGGCGGCGGTGGCGTGGTGGTGTCGCAGCCGGTCGTGGTGAGTGGTGAGCCGTCGGCGACGCCTGCTGCCCGGGGTGGCGCCGGTGAGATCCAGGCGGCGCCGGCGGTGGAACGACCGGGGCACCAGCGGGACCGAGGCGCGACCTACGCCGCGGCCACCGTCGCTTCGCGTGCGCTCAGTCAGCGGAGCCAGGGGCACCTGTGCAACAACCGGAAGATCGCCCAGCGTGAGCACGAGGAGCGCGCGGCGTCCTATCCGATCTGGATCGACCGGTCGAGCGGCGCCCACGTGTGGGATGTCGACGGGCGGAAGCTGATCGACCTCACGATGGGTTACGGCGCTCACCTCTTCGGCCACAATCCCGACTTCGTCCGTGAGGCAGTCGAGCGGCAGATCGAGCGCGGGCTTCACATCGGCGCCGAGGTCGCGGAAACCGCGCAGGTGGCGCAGCTGCTCTGCGAGCTGACGCAGATGGACCGGGTGAACTTCTGTGTCACCGGAACCGAGGCGGTCTTCACCGCGATGCGCCTCGCCCGCGCCTACACGGGACGGTCACTCGTCGTTCTCCTGCAGGGCGCCTACCACGGTCACTCTGACTCCACCCTCTTCAGCCCGCGTCCGGGAAGGCGCCGCGACCACCTGGCGACCCCGTCGTTTCCCGGTGTGTCCCCGGGCGCCGCGGAAGATGTCCGCGTACTGCCCGTGAGCGAGCAGTACTTGACCGCCTTCATGGCCGCGCACGGCGAGGAGGTCGCCGCCGTGGTGATGGAGCCCCGGCTGAACCAGTCGCCGGGCGTCGATCTCGGCTCGCTCGCGCGAGCGGCGCGGAGCCTCACCGAGAAGGCGGGCGCCCTTCTCGTGTTCGACGAGGTCCTCACCGGGTTCCGGTTCCACGTCCGGGGCTTCCAGGAGATTTATGGCGTCCGTGCGGACCTCGCCACCTACGGGAAGACGCTCGCCGCCGGTCTGCCGATGGCCGCCGTGGCGGGCCGTGCCGACATCATGGACCTGATCGACGGGGGGCCCTGGACCGACGAGGTGCGCGCCGACCCGGACCGCCTGTCGTTCACCGGGGGGACCTACGCGAAGCACCCGCTGTCCGTGGCCGCGGCGGGGGCGGTGCTGCGGCAGCTCGCCCGGGAGGGGGACGGCGTACTCGCCGAACTCAACGCCGCGGGCGAAGACCTGCGTGAGGCGATCGCGCGAGTCCTGGAGGACTCCGGCGTCGGCGTCCGCGTGCTGGGGACCGGGTCCTTCTTCCGCTTCGTGCCTGCGGCCTCGACGAGCTTCGCGTACGGCGGAAAGGCGTTCCACGAGTTCCGGCGGATGATGATCGCCGAAGGCGTACTCGTACCGGAGACGGGGAACTGCTTCCTGTCGCCCGCCCACACGGCCGGTGTCCGCCGCGCCGTCCTCGATGCGGTCGCCGGCGCGACACAGCGGCTCGCCCGCGGCGGCGACGCTGAGGTCGCGCCTGAGAGCGGTCGGTCCCCGTCGGTGAGCCTCGCGCTGTTCGGCTTCGCGGCCAACGGCGAGAACGACATCTACTCGCGCCTGCTCGACCTGGTCGAAGTCGCGGAGGCCGAGGGTTTGGAGAACGTCTGGCTGCCCGAGCGTCACTTCGACGACTTCGCAGGGTTCTCGCCGAACCCGGCGGTGCTCGGCGCCATGGTCGCGATGCGCACCTCGCGGATCGGGATTCGGGCGGGCAGCAGTGTGCTGCCGCTCCACTCGGCGATGTCCGTGGCGGAGGACTGGGCGATGGTCGACGTCGCCTCCGGCGGGCGGGTCGGGCTCGGCGTGGCATCCGGCTGGATGAAGCGCGACTTCGTCCTCTCCGACGGGACCCACGCCGATCGCCGCGAGCTCTTCCGGACGCGTGTCGCGCAACTGGAGCGTCTCTGGCGCGGCGAAGCCCTCGCGATCGAAGGGGGGTCCGGCGAGCGTACGGAGGTCCGGCTGCACCCGCGCCCACTGAGCGAACTTCGACTATGGCAGGCGTGCGTCGGGTCGCCTGATTCGTTCTACGAGGCGGGCCGGGCGGGGCGCGGTGTGCTCACCAATCTGATCCAGCAGGACCTGGCCCAGCTCACCGGCAACCTCGAACGTTATCGGCAGGGACGGCGCGACGGTGGGCTCCCGCCGGACGGCGGAGACGTGACGGTCCTGCTCCACGCGGCGGTGTCCACGGACGAGGCGGCGGAGCAGCGGAACATGGAAGCGCTGGAGCGCTACATGTTCGCCACCTTCCGCAGCACGCACGACAACCCCGAACTGGTCTCGGTGGGCACCTGGGCGCCGCGTATGAAGGCGGCCGCGAGTCGGCTGCGCGACGGGCTGTCGCTCGTCGGCCCCGAGGAGGAGTGGTCGAAGCTGACCGCCGCGCTCGCCCGGCTCGGCGTGACCGACATCGCGTGTCTCGTCGACTTCCTGCCACCGGGGCAGGCGTGGAACGACACGATGCGAGCGCTCGGCCGGCTCAGCGAGCGGTTGGCGAGCACCACCACCGAAGTGGCGTCGACAGCGGAGCAGCCGACCGAACCGGCCGAGAAGATCGACGCGGTGCCGGGCGAGTCCGGTGGTGACCGTACGGAACCTCGGCCGGTGCACCAGCCCGATGCCGGGGTGGCCCACCGCGCGGATGAGGTGAAGCCCGTCGATTCGGCGGCGCGGGACCCGTTTCCCGTCTCGATCAGCCGAGCCGCCCGCGAGATCTGGGCCGCGTGTCAGATCAGCGCCGAGACGCGCGAGGCGTACGTCATCGACCGCACCTTCCTCATCTCCCCGGCAGTCGATCTCGACCGACTGCGGCGAGCCTATCTCGACACGATCGAGGCGCAGCCTGCCTATCGTCTACGCGTCAATACGGATGGCGTTGACGGGTGGGTGGAGCCGTTTGGCGAGGCGCATCGCCGGAGCTGGCAACTGATCGACGGGGTCGCGCAGTCCGTGGCAGACTTCGCTGCCGCCATCAGGGTGAGGTCGTCCGCCGAACCGCTCGACCCTGTCGCGCGTTGCGGCGTCCGGCTGACCTGCCAGCGCTCGGGCACCGGGGTGTTCGTCAACCTCCGCGCGTCGCATGTCGTCCTCGACGGGATGCGATTCGCCGAACTGCTCGACTCCGTCGCCGCGCGCTATCAGGGCAGGCCCGTCCAGGCGCTGGCGATCCCCCCGGTGGCGGAGTTCGACCGGGAGAGCAGGGAGCGGGACCGGGCGCACTGGACCCGGTGGGTGAACGCCCTGCCGGACGAGGCGTTCGAGACCGGGTTCGACGCGCGGACCCTCGACCGCCGTGGCTACCGGCTGTCGGGTCGCCTCGCCTCGGACCTGCGCGCGGGCCTCGCGTCGTACGCCCGCTCCGAGCGGTCGACGTCGTTCGCCGAGGCTCTCCGGGCGGCGGCGGAGATCATCGATGAGACGCTCGGACGTCACCACCTCTACGCGTTCCCTGCCAAGCCGTCGGTGGTGGAGTACGGCAGCTGTGCCGTGCTGGCGCCGTTCTGGCTGGGCCCGGTGGCCGGGGACGACCCGCGCCCCTCGGTCAAGGGCGCCGTCATGTCGGGGGTCGAACACGGCTCGCTCACCTTCCGTCAGGTGTTCAACGACGTCACCCGTCGCGTGCAGACGCCCACGGTGACGGTGTCGTGGGACAACCTCGAGGCGTTCGCACTGGGTGGCCACCAGGTCGACGAGGTGTCGATGCCCACCGACGTGGTCCGTTTCCCGCTCGCCGTGACCTTCACCCAGCGGCCCGGTGGCGACGTCGAACTGTCGATCGACGCGGCGCGGGCGTTCCTTCCGCAGGACCGGGGCGAACTGCTGCTCGCGCGGTTGATTCGCGGTCTCGAGGAGCGGTTCGTTCCGACGGCCGAGCCGGAAGCGGCCACGGCGGGCGACGAGCGGGGCCGCGAGGACGCTGGCGTGGACCGCGCGGAGCGGGTCTCGGCGCAGGCGCTCGCCCGGCTCGTCCGTGGCCTTGCCGCGCCCCTGGGGGACCCTGGCGCGGCCGAGGCGCGGCTCGATGGCCGAGTCCGTCCGCTCGACCTCGTCGTGACGAAGGCACGTGCGTCCGCGCGCGTCCTCGCGGAGGAGGAACCGGGGTCTCTCGACGCCGAGGCGGTGGTGATCGACATCGACACCGCGTTCGACGCCACCGTCGCGCTGCTGGTGACCGGCATGGTGGGTCTCGCGGGCCGGGTTCGTGAGGCGGGCGCGTCCGGTCGGCTCGTCATCGTGGGCACGGGCCGGTCGGGCGGAGGGTCCGATGGCGACCGCACCGTCTTCGCGCTGAGCCGCTGGGCGATGGTGGGCGCGGAGGAGGGGCTCGCACTCAGCCCGTCGTCGGCCGAGGACCTCGACGCGGCCCTGTCGCACGTGCTCCGCTCGGTGCGAGCTGACCAGGGGGCCGAGGTCATGGCGGCGCTCCGGGCGCTGGTCGACGAGTACGTGGGCGAGGTGGATCCGGACCACGACGGTGACGGCCGCCGGCCGGCCGGCGCGGAGATCCACGGTTACGTTCCCGAGCTGGTGCGGGGAATCTGGAAGCGCGTGCTCGACGGGTCCGTCGAGTTCGGGGACGAGGACGACTTCTTCGATCTGGGTGGCGACTCGGTCGACGCGATCCGGATCATGGCGATCCTGAATCAGGAGCTGCGCACCGAGCTGGATGTGGCGTTGATCTTCGACAATCCGACGGTCAGCCAGTTGAGCCGCACGGTTACCGCGCGCATCTGAGACAAGTCAGGCTGCTTCGATCGAGGGGTGAAGGAATGGCTCAGGAAGTCAGGACGACGTTCGGGGAACTCCGCCAGTTCGCTGCGTGGGTGGAGCCAGACGCGCGGATCGCGGCGCAGTACGGCTTCCAGGACAGGACGATTCCCGACAGCGCTCAGGCGATCGTGGGTTCCGATCTCGCCGTGTCCATGACGAACGGTCGTGGTCCGATCGTCAACGACGCCCGTGCGGACTGGGCGCTGTTCTGCCAGGAACGGTTCGGGCTCCGGTCCTCGCGCTGGCCGTCGTTCCGCCGTCACCCGCTCAGCGACAGCTTTCTCTGGCGATCGGTCGGCAGCGGCAAGCGGGTGCTCAGCGACGCCGAGGCCGAGGCGTACGACCGCGACGGCTACGTGATCGTCGAAGACGTGCTCAGCAAGGCGTTCCTGGAGGAAGTGGTCGCCGACCTCGACCGCTTCGAAGCGGAGCGCGTGACGGCCGCGAACGCCGCCGGCGGCAAGAACAACATCACGCAGGCCGGCAAGGTGTCGTTCAACGTCCAGCTCGCGCGTCATTCGGCACCGCTGCGCAAGCTCATCGCGCTGCCGCTCCTGCAGCACATGATGTACGACCTGATCGGGCCGAACGTCCGCCTGTACTGGGACCAGTCGGTCTACAAGAGCCCGAACTCCTGTCTGGCCTTCCCGTGGCACCAGGACACCGGTTACACGTACGTCGACCAGCCCGGAAAGATCGTCACCGCCTGGTTCGCGCTCACCGACGCGGACGAGGATTCGGGGTGCATGTGGGTGCTTCCCGGCAGTCACCGCGTGGGACCGCTCGTGCACGAGAAGGGCGAGTTCGGCAACCGGGTGTTCGCGGAGGACCCGTCCGGAATGATCCCGCTGCCGATGCGGGCCGGATCCATCATGGTCTTCGCGGGCCTGCTCCCGCACATGACCGGCGGCAACTTCCAGAACTGGACGCGCAAGGCGCTCGTCGTCGAGTACGCCCCGGACGGCATGAACCGGATCGCGATCGACCCGTGGGGCGACAAGGTCATCAGCCCGGCGAACAACCCGCACACGCAGTTCAACGTCCTGCGTGACGGGCGTCCGGTGGTCAGTCGGTAAAGATGCAGACCGAGCACCGCGTTATCGCCCAGCTTGCGGGTCAGCCCCTTGCCACGGTACGGACCGAGGGGACGCCGCAGAGCCTTTCGGAGGTCCTCGACCGGGCGGCGGAAGGCACGTCCACCGTCGGCACGATCGACTCCGACGGGACGCAGCGCGAAGAGACCTGGCGAGTCTTCCGGGACCGCGTACGGCTGATCGCCGGCGACGCCCGTCGCGGGGGCCTCGACCGCGGCTCCATCGTGGTCGTGGCCGCGACCGAACCGTCGGAGATCCTCGCGCTCTTCTGGAGCAGCGTCGTGGCGGGGGCCGAGCCGTTGCTGGTGCCGGCCGAGCTCCTCGACGATCGCGCGGGAGGGGGCGAGTGGTTGGCCGCGCTCGCCGAGCACGCGCCTGTCCGCGCACTCGTCCACGCCAGGGCCGCCCGATTCCGGGTCGTCTCCGAGGCGTTGAAGTGGGGAATCGACCCGATTCCGCTCGACCTGGACGAGCCGGGCGGGCACGACGGCGCCGATCCCGCTGCCGCCGAGGACGGTCCCCTGTCGCTGGTGCACTTCATGACCTCGGGGAGCACGGGCGCCGCGAAGGTGGTGCCGCAGCGGCACCGGGGCATCATCGACATGGCGCTCGGCGCCGTGGCCGTGAACGGGCTCGACTCCGCGACGGTCGGCTTCAACTGGATGCCGCTCTCGCATGTCGGCGGCATGCTCATGGCCCACGTCCGGGACGCCGTGATCGCGGCCAGGCACCTCTCCGTCGCGACCGAACGCATCCTCACGAATCCCGCGGAGTGGTTCCGGCTCGTGACCGAGCACCGCGTCAGCGCGGTGTGGTCGCCCAACTTCGCCTATCGGCTGCTGGCCAACGAGGCCGGGAACATCCCGGCCGACGCCTCCGTCGACCTCACGAGCATCCGGTTCTGTCTGAACGGCGGCGAGGCGGTCTCCGCCAGGGACTGCGCGCGCTTCGAGGACGCACTGGGCCGTCTGGGCCTGCCCAAGGGCACGATCGCACCGGCCTGGGGCATGGCGGAGACGTGCTCCGGGGTCCTGTACTCCCCGCACTACGACCCACTCGCGGACTCGTCTCCGACAGTCTCGGTCGGCTTTCCGCTTCCCGGGGTGGAGGTCCGGATCGTGGCGGCGGACGCCGCGGAGGACGGCCTCGGCGTGGGGCACCTGGAAGTTCGTGGTTCACCGGTGCTGGAGCGCTATCTGGTGGGCGGAGACCTCGCCATGGGTGCCGACGGCTGGTTCCGGACCGGCGACCTCGCCCGGATCGACGACAGCGGCGTGCACTTCGTCGGCAGGGACGGCACCAGGATCGTCGCGAACGGCGTGACCTGGAACTCCGCTGACCTTGAGGGCGAGGTCGAGCAGGTCGACGGCGTGGTGCCGGGAACCTGCGCGATCACCTCCTTCCGGGCGCCGAGTCTCGATCGTGATCAGATCGCCGTGTTCTGTGCCGTCGACGGCGACGCGTCGACGGTGCGCGGCGAAGTCAGACGGTGCGTGGAGACGATCATCGGCGTGCCCGTCGCGCACGTGGTCGACATTCCGCCGGGTGCGATCGAACGGACCAGCATCGGCAAGGTCCGCAAGGGAAGGCTCGTGCGGAGGTTCGTCAACCCCGACCCGCCGCGGCTGTGGGAGTTGGCGTGGGTTGCCCGGCCGGCCTCCTCGGAGGTGACACCGGCAGGAGCGCAGGGTCAGGTCCGCAAGCCGGTCGTCCTGCGCGGGCGCGGGTTGGTCCACTCGGCCATGGCCGGCTGCACACCGCGGCAGCTGCACGAGGTGCTCGAGCACTGGCGTCACATGGCTGAACCCGACCGGTTGCGGGGGCAGGACGTCGTGATCCTCGTCGAGGCGCGCGAGGGTGACGCTCGACGGCTACCCCGGTCGCATCCCGTGGCGGCGTTCCTCCGCGCGGTCGCGCACGGGGCGGGCGCGCGCTCCGTACGTACGGTCTGGGTGCATCCGCTCGTGCACGAGCAGGAACTCGACGACGTCCTGGCGCAGGAGCTGGCCTCGGCGGCGGGCGCGCGCCCGGCCGTCGCGGATCTGTTCGTAGGCCCTGGCGGTGACCTCTGGCGTCGTGTCCTCGCGCCGGTCTCCATCGGGGGCGACGTCCCGCCGGCGACCCATGCCGTGCTCCTCGGTGGCACCGGACGACTCGGCGAGGCGCTCGGCGCCGAACTGTCCGCTCGCGGCCTGCGCGTCACGCTCGTCGGCCACCGCGCCCGGCCGGGGAGCGCCCCGGCGGACGGGCTCGACCGGGTCTTCACCGACATCGGTTCGACCGCGGCGGTGGGCGACCTGCTGGAGAAGACCGGGTGGGCTCCCGCGGAGCGGACCCTGGTCGTCCACCTGGCGGGGGAGCCACGGCCCGCGCCGCAGGATGCGCTCGAGCGGCTTCTCGGTCCGAAGACCGACGGGGTCCGCACAGCCGTCGAGTTGGCGCACGCCCTGGATGCCCCGCTCGCGGTCGTCTCCTCCGTCAACGCGCACGTCGCGGGGACGGGTGTGGAGACCTATTCGGCGGCGTGCGCCGCGGCCGAGATGATCGCGGAGCAGGCCACCCGGATCCCCGTCACCGTCGTGTCGGTGACGTCGGTGCGCGAGGCACGGCAGACCGACGAGGCGAACGTGGCCGTGGCCGAGGCCCTGGGGCTCGACGAGATCAGCGTCCTGGACATCGCCTCCTGCCTACTGGCCCGGCCCTCCCGCTCCGTGCTGCTCGGGGTGCGCGAGGACGTCGCGTTCCTCCCGCAGCGGGACGGCGGCGCGCAACACTCGTCCACTTCCGACTCTTCGGATGTCGGGACGACGGACGAGACCGGGTGGTCGCCGACCGTCAAGGCGCTCGCGCTCGCGTTGCGCCCGCTCGTCGGCGCGGAAACGGTGCGCCCGCACGCCAGCTGGTTCGACCTGGGGTTGACGTCGGTCGACCTACCGAACCTCGCCCGCGCTCTCGCGGGCCGTACCGACCGGAAGATCGGAGTACTGGAGCTGATGCGGTTCCCGAGTCTCGCGGCACTCGCGGACCACATCGACGACAGCGGGAAGAGGAATGTCGGGTGAGCGGCGAGATCGCCATCGTCGGGTACGACGCATGTCTGCCTGCCGGACGTGAGCGTGTAGAGATCGACTCGTTCCTGCGGTCGGGAACGAGCGCCGTCGTGGATGTCTCCCGTGACGAGATGCTCGCCGCGGGAGTCGCCGAGTCGGACTTCGGCCGCGAAGGCTACGTCGCGCGGTCGGCCAGGGCGGCGTGGACGCCCGACACCGCACGCCACCTGGCTGGCCTGACCCCACATGAACTGACGATCACCGATCCGCAGCACCTGCTCTTCCTCGACTGCTGCATCGGGGCGCTGCACGACGCGGGGATGAGTCCCGACAGCGTTCGTGGCCGCGAGATCGGCGTGGTCGGCGGCATCGGCATGGGTCTGTACTCGGGCCAGTCGCTCGACTCGTACTTCACGACGCGGTTGCAGCGGGACCTCACCCTGCGGGACCAGCTCGCCTTCCCGGAGATCCTCATCGGCAACAGCAGTGACCACTGCGTCGGACGGGTCTCCTACCGGCTCGGGCTGATCGGTCCGAGCGTGAATGTCCAGACGGCCTGCTCGACGGCGCTCGCGGCGGTGGAGCACGCGGTGCTCCTGCTCCGCAGCGGCCGGGTCGACACCGTCCTCGCGGGCGCCGCGGCGTTGTACTTCCCCGATCGTCGGGGCTACCAGTGGGAGCGCGGCGGGATCCTGTCGCCGACCGGGGAGTGCCGGGCGTTCGACTCCCGGGCCGACGGCACCGTCGGCGGTAGCGGCGGGGGCGTCTTCGTGCTTCGGCGCCACGCCGACGCCGTCGCCGACGGCGACACGATCCACGGCGTGATCGAGGGAATCTTCTCCGCCAGCGACGGCGCGCAGCGTGCCAGTTATGCCGCGCCCGCGTTCGACGGTCAGGTACGGGTCATTCGTCGGGCGATGGACGACGCGTGCGTAGGACCGGACGACATCGCGTACGTCGAAGGGCACGGCACGGGAACGACGGTGGGCGACATCGTGGAACTCGGCGCCCTCCACGAGGTGTTCGGCACGCGCCGGGACGCCCTTCCCGTGGGATCGGTGAAGCCGGCGCTGGGTCACCTCGACACGGCTGCGGGCGTCGCGTCCCTCGTGAACGTCCTGCTCGGGCTGAAGCGCGGCTGGATGCCGCCGACGGTGCACTTCGAGGAACTGAACGCCGACGCGCGCGAATGGATCGCCCAGCCGTCGTTCCGTCCTGTTCCGCTCCGTACGGATGCCGCGCGAGTCGGCGTCAGCGGCTTCGGGGCGAGCGGCACGAGCGTGCACATGGTGCTCTCCGCTGGACGTGCCCGGCCGGGCGGGCCCGGGGACGGGCACGACGTGCCTGGCCGGGAGCGCCTGTCGATCGGCGTCGGCGGCGTCGCGGGCCGGGCGTCCGCGCCTGCCCCGCAGCGCGCGGCGGCCGAGGCCGAGGCGAGTGGAGTCGCCCGGCCGGAAGACGGGACGAGACCCCGCCCCGGGCGGGAGGAGATCGTCAGCGGGCTCGTGGAGGTGCTTCGGCAGCGCGGCGACTTCGCTCACCTCAACGACGACCAACTCATGGTGGTCGGGCTGCTCGACTTCGGGATCGACTCGGTCGACCTGCTCGCCGTCGTCAACCTCATCGGCAAGCGGTGGGGAGTGGTCCTGGACGTCCTGGACCTGCTCACGGCGGAGACCGTGGAGGCGATCGTGGACATGGTCGAGCAGGGACTGGACGAATGAGGGCTTCGGGACACCCACGGTGCGGCAGCCGGCTCGTCGGCGGGTGGGGAGGCCGCCGCCGGCGGCCATCGCAGGTCACCGTTGAATGAGCAGGTGACGGAGCGACGGGTGGCACCGACACGTCCAGGCGTCGGCACGACGGTGGTCAGGCGGCTCCGGCTGAACCTCTTCGCCCTGGGGTGGCGGCTGCTCCCCGGGTTCACGTTGGGCATCGTCCTGCTCCTGTTGGCGACAGCGACGGTGCCGGCCGCGTCGATCGTGGCGATCGGTCTCGTCGTGGGAGGCGCGGCCAGCGGCTCGTCAGCGGTCGTGCTGGCCGGTGCGGCGTTCGTGGTCCTCTTCGTCGTCGGTCAGCTCTGCAACGTGGTGATCGACGTCCTCGCGGAGCGCTACGGGGGCCGGATACAGGAGAAGTCGGAGCGCGCCCTGATCCGAGCCCGCCTGTCCGACCCCGGTGCGGGTTCGTGGGCTCTCCGGGAGGCGCTGGATGCCGTCAGCTCCGCGCCGCCGATGCGGCGGCTCGTGGTGTCGACGGTGCGTTACCTGCTGCTGCGTGCGCAGGCGGTGATCCCTGGACTCGTGCTCGTGTTCGTGGAGCCGCTCGCGGGCGTCCCGGTCCTGGTCGCGTTCGTCGTGCTGTCCGTGACGATGGAGAAGGACTACACGGCCGAGCAGTCGGCGGCGTATTCGGCGGACGAGGCGAGTGCGCGCGCGGTGTACCTCGCGGGTCTGGCGTTCCACCGCCGCACGGCCCGCGAGGTGATCGTCTTCCGCGCGACCGACTGGGTGATCAGCAGGTTCCGCGAGGCCGCTCACGGTGCCCGTCCGGCCACGCGCATCGGCCCGCCGCTGCTGGCGGCGTCGGTCCTCGCGGTGGTCGCGATGGCGTTCGCGCTGTTCGTGCTGATGCGGGCCGGCCTGGCGCCCGCCCAGGTGGTGATGGGCGTGTCCTCGT
The DNA here is from genome assembly GCF_900091445.1 of Micromonospora echinofusca. Lineage (NCBI taxonomy): Bacteria > Bacillati > Actinomycetota > Actinomycetes > Micromonosporales > Micromonosporaceae > Micromonospora > Micromonospora echinofusca. Next base: position 6,135,500 of record NZ_LT607733.1, on the reverse strand, counting down.
TGGTCGCGTTGATGCTCGTCTTCGGCGTCACCATGGACGTGGTCTACTCGTCGATGGGCGTGGAGGTCTTCGACCGGGTCCGGCTCGCGACGACGACGGCACACCCGCGTCCGGTCGGCACCGGCTGGAGTGCTCCCCGAGCGGGGCCGGGCAGCAGGATCCAGTTCGAACGGGTCACGTTCCGCTATCCCGGTGCGGCCGAGCCGGTGTTCTCGGAGCTGAGCTTCGAGGTGGAACTCGGGCGCAGCCTGGCGATCGTCGGCGCGAACGGAGCGGGGAAGTCCACCCTGCTGAAGCTGCTCGTCGGGCTGCTCGCGCCCAGTTCGGGACGGATCCTCTGCGACGGGGTCGAGGTGTCGTCCGAGGCGCTGCGTGTCGCCTGGCGCGACTCGTTCGCGTTCCTCGGCCAGCAGTACGTCCGCTACCCGGCCTCGGCGTACGACAACGTGACGTTGGGCCGCGCGGAGAGTGCGGCCGTGCGCGAACCGCGGGTGCGGGCCCTGCTCGACGACCTCGATCCGGAGCTGTTCGTGCCGGGAGCACCACGCCTCACGGCGGCGATGGGCGCGGGGACCGGCCTCTCCGGCGGGCAGTGGCAACGCCTCGCGACGGCGCGCGCGCTCGCGGGCATGGTGGACGACGATCGGCGCGTGCTGGTGCTGGACGAGCCGACGGCGGCGCTCGACGCGCAGGCCGAGGCGCGGTTCTTCGCCCAGCTCGGCGAACTCGCGGGCCCCGGCCGGACGACGGTGATGGTGTCGCACCGCTTCGCGGGCGTCCGACGAGCGGCCGAGATCCTGGTGCTCCACGACGGCACGATCGCCGAACGCGGGACGCACGCGACGCTCATGCACGACGACGGGACGTACGCGCGGATGTTCCGCTCGCAGGCCGACCGCTACCGGACGCCGAGCGAGGGGGGCGTGGCCAGATGACCTTCCGGGCCGCGCTCCGCGAGCTTCTGGGCCTGTCCATCCGGGCGGATCGGCGTGCCGCCTGGGTCACCCTCGTGGCGTTCACGGTACGACCCGTCGCCACCGTCGCCGCGTCGGTCGCGATCGCGATCATGGTGGCCCTCTGGGCCGCGGGGGAGCCCGCGGCGGGGGTGCCATTCCTGGGCCTGGCCTGTGTGGCCCTGGTGGCGCAGGTGCTGCTCGGCCGCTACTCGCTCGCCGTCTCCGCTGTGCTGATCGACCGGACGAACCGGCTCATCGACGAGGACGTGCAGCGCGCGCTCTACGACGCCAGGTCGACCGAGCACTTCTCGGAGCGGCCCTTCGTCGACGACCTGCAGATCGTGCGCTCCGAGCAGGCGCGGCTCACCGAGGGCGCCGACGTCGTCGGTCTCATCCTCGGCACGACCGTCCGGTTGGCCATGACCGTGGTCATCACGGTGCTGGCGACTCCGTGGCTCCTGCTCATGCCGCTCGCCGCCGTGGGCGCGTACCTGTGCGTCCGGCGGCGCGACGCGGCCGTCGGGGCAGCCCAGCGGGCGGCCGCGGAGAACGCGCGGGTCAGCGGCGAACTGGCGAGCATCGGCATGGACGAGAAGTACACCGACGAGCTGGTCCTGTCCCGGGGGAGCGAGTACCTCCTGGCAGCGCACCGCGCCTCGGCCACGGCGGCGGAGGCGACGCGGACCGCCGGCCTGTGGCGGGGTGCCCGGTGGACGATGCTCGGGGTCGTCCTGACGAGTGCGGCGCTCGCCGTCGGAGTGGCGGGCCTCGTCCACGCGCTCGCGGACGGCACCGTGGGCATGGCGACGACGCTGGCCTCGCTGCTGCTGCTCTCGACGACCACGTCGCTGGTCGGCGCCCTGGCGCGCTATCTGGCGTCCTGCGCGGACTCGGTCCGCGTGGTCCGCTCCCTCGACCGGGTGCGCGGGCGGCTGCGCCGCGACCCGGTCGAGGACAGCCCGGCGGGCGAGGTCTCCGCGATCGAGCTGCACGACGTCTCCTACCGCTATCCCGGAGCCGCCACCGCGGCGGTCGAGGGCGTCTCCCTCCGGCTCGTCGAGGGCCGCATCTACGCCCTCGTGGGCGCGAACGGGAGCGGGAAGACGACCCTCGTGAGCCTGCTGAGCGGCCTGATCGCCCCCTCGTCCGGGGAGATCCGGCTGGTCGGTGCGGGGGCGGCCGACCAGGGCCGGGCGCCGGGGCGGACTGTCGACACCACCTACATCACCCAGGACTTTGCCGAGCTGGAGTTCGAGCTTGGCGACGCGGTGCGGCTCGGCGACGACCGGTTCACCGACACCGACGTCGAAGACGCGGTGGAGAGCGCGGGCCTGGGGCAGCTCGTCAGGGAGCACGGCCTCGGGCTGCCGTTGGGCGCCACCCTGACGAACGGGCGCCGCCTCTCCGGCGGACAGTGGCAGCGCGTGGCACTGGCCAGGGGCTTCCTGCGGTCGGATGCCGCTCTGCTGCTCTTCGACGAGCCGACCGCCGCCATCGACCCGATCGCCGAGGAGATGCTGCTCGACCGGCTCATGTCGCGGGCACGCGCCGTCGCGCGGGAGCGGGCCGGGATCGTCGTCGTGGTCACCCACCGGATGTCGCTCGCGTCCGCGTCCGACGAGGTGGTCCTGCTGCACGAGGGCCGGGTGGCCGGGGTGGGTCCGCACGAGCAGTTGCTCGCCGTGCCCCTGTACGCGAGATTGTACGACGCGCAGCGCGAGGGCTACCTGGGTGGGGACTGACGACCTTTGGGGGTCACCGACCGGGTCAGCCAGGCGGCGTGGCGGACGCGGTGTCGGACTGCGGTGCGATCGCCACGAGCAGTTCGAACCGGGGCTCGCCCGGCACCGCGGCGGCCTGGAACTGTTCCACCACAGACAGCAACGCGGCGCGGAACTCGCCCGCCCGCGTCGGCGGCATGCCCGCTGTCGCGTAACTGACCACCACCCGCTTGGCGTCTGGCGCCTCGCGGTGCATCACGGTCGCGCCGGAGCGCAGGCCGGCCAGGATGTCGGCGTGCACCGTGTCGAAGAGGGTGGTCACCACCTGGCCCATCTCCTCGGCGGTGTCCGGTGCCAGTTCCACCGCCTCGGCCGCGCCGGAGCCGCGCTGGAACGTGATGCTGCGCTGCCCGGCGCCGTAGTGCTTCTCGATGATGCCGTTGACGACCTGGGTGGCGCGCACCTCCAGCAGCCCGCGCTGTTCCAGCAGGCCGAGGTGGTAGTAGAGCTTCTTGGGTGGCATCTGGATCTCGGCGGCGAGTTCCTTCGCGGTCCAGGAGCGCGCGTAGTCGCCCATCATCAGTTCCAGGATCGCCAGGCGGGCCGGATCGGCGAGCGCCTTGAGGGTCTGGACGTCTGAGACGACGCGAGGGGCCGCGGCCATGGCTTCATCCCCTTCAACTAGATGCGGTTTGAAGATCATAGTGGTACGCCCAAAGGAATCTGGACGCCGGGCACCTCTTGACCGCTTGACTTTACTTGGTCATCTGGCAAGATTTGGATGTTGGATAGTCGACACGTCCCACAATCTAGGATCAGGGGTGGCACTTTGCTGTTCGAATCCTGGCTCCTTCTGCATGCGGCAGACCTGGCCGAGCACGCGGCGACGCACCTGATGCTGGCCCTCTCTGCAGCCCCGCACGAGTCCCAGGTGCTGCTGGAGGAGATCACCTACACCCCCACCGGCCTTGACAACGGCATAGTCAGCGTCAACGGAGGTTGTTCCGAGTGCTGAGCGTCCCGTGCTGCGACCCAGTCGATACGTCGTCGTAGGCGCTACCACCTTCCGCCACCCGTCCGGCCGTCTGGTACGCCCCGTGTGGCTGACCACGACCGCCCGGGTCTTCCTCGCCGACCTCGACACCGCGGCCCGGCTCGACGGCCGGCAACCGGGCCCGGGGGACGGGGACCGCGAACAGCGCCTCACCGCCGCCGGGCTGCTCGTCGATGCCCAGCGTGACGAGGCCGCCGAGGTGCTCGCCGCCAGCCGTGCCGCAGCCCGGGACCGGCGCATCCGTGAGTTCGTGGTCATGCCCAGCGCGTACTGCAACATGGGTTGCGGCTACTGCGGGCAGCGCCACGAGCGGAGCCTCCTGCACAGTGGGCATCGCGCCGCGCTGACCGAGCGGGCGGACCGCGCGGTTGGCTCCGGCCGGTACGACGCACTCGCGGTGCGCTGGTTCGGCGGCGAGCCGCTGATGGCGTACGCGGTCCTGCGCGACCTCTCCCGCAGCTTCACGGCGAGCGCCGACGCGGCGGGTGTGCGGTACTCGGCGCGGCTGGTCACCAACGGCGTGTTGCTGGACGTGCGTAAGCTGCGCACCCTGCACGGGGAGTGCCGGGTGGAGCGGATCGAGGTCACTCTCGACGGACCGGCCGCGGCGCACGACGCGGGCCGACCACTCAAGCGCGGCGGCGGTTCCTTCCACCAGATCGTCGGGGTGCTCGCCGCGGCGCTGGCCGAGCCCGAGCTCGCCGGGCTGCGGTTCGTGGTGCGGACCAATGTGGGCGTACACAACGCCGAGCTGGCCGAGCCGTTCGCCGCCGCGCTGGCCGGCGCCGGGCTGGCCCACGACCGGGTGGTCTGTTACCCGGCGCCGATCCACTCGTGGGGCAATGACGTCACGGACATGGCGGTGTCCCGGCGGGCGATGGCGGACGCGGAGCTGGCCTGGTTCGCCGCGTACCGGCGGCACGGGCTGCGGTTCTCGCTCCTGCCGTCCGCGCCGCGGCCGGTGGTCTGCGCCGCCACCACCCGGCACAGCGAGGTCGCCGCGCCGGACGGGCGGATCTACAGCTGCACCGAACAGCCGTTGGTGCCGGGTGTCAGCGATGATCATCTGGGCCGGCTCTCCACTCTAGACCCGGCGGAGCTGCGGCCGACCGGAGCGTTCGACGACTGGTACGACACGGTGGACGCGGGCGCCACCGCGTGCCGGGACTGCGCGATCCTGCCGGTCTGCGGTGGCGCGTGCCCGAAGCTGTGGCGGGAGGGCATGCCACCCTGCCCCGCGCTGCGCGACAATGTCCACCGACGGCTGGACCTGTACGCCGGCGCCGCAGGGTGCACTCCGCTGCCCGTCGGGTCGTGACCGACTGCCCGCCGGCTCATGATCGCCCGGCCGCGAGCTCGCGCCGCAGGTACGTCCGCAGCAGGTTGGGCACCCGCAGCCCGTCCGCCGGTTCGCCGTGTGACGTCCGGACCAGTCCGCGGCCGACGAGCACGTCCAGTGCGCCGACCGTCTCGCCCAACGGGCAGCGGGCCACGGCGGCCACCTCCGGCACGGTCCACGCCCGGTCGTGGCGCACAAGTTCCCGCAGCAGCGCTCGCTGACCGTCGCTCAGCCGGGCCACGGTCGCGCCGAGCAGCCCGCCCAGTGTCCGCGGTCGCTCGTCGCCGCGGGCCGGCACGCCCAGGTCGAGCAACTCGGGCACTGGCAGTTGGGTCAGCTGATGCACGCTGAGCACCCGGCCCTGGCACGCGGCCACCTCCAAGGCCAGCGGCAGGCCGTCCAGCCGCCGGCAGAGCGCGGCGACGGCACCCGCGTTCGCCCGGTCGAGGGTGAAGCCGGGCCGTACCTCGCCGAGCCGTTCGACGAACAACCGCACCGACGGCACCTCGGCGAGCGTCTCCGGGCGGTAGCCGGCTGGCCCTTCGGGACCCGGCGTGGCCAGGGGCGAGACCACCGCCGCCTGCACCCCCGGCACGTGCCAGGGGGCACGCGACGTGCTGATCAGCCGCAGCCCGGGGCAGTACGACAACAGGTCCGCCACCCCGGCGGCGAGGGTGGCCTCCGGCACGCCGTCGAGTACCAGCACCGCCCGGTGCCGGCCGACGAGCCGGCGCAGGTGGGCGATCGCGTCCTGCGCTGACTCGTCGAGCAGCGCCCGCAGCGAGCGCGGTGCCGGCTCGAGCGTGGGTCCGGCGCCCGGCAGTTCCGTGCCGAGCCAGAGCACCGGCCAGTCGTGTCCGCAGCCCACCCGGGCCGCGATCTCCGCGGCCATCCGGGACTTTCCCACCCCGGGCAGCCCGGAGAGCGAGACCATCCGCCGGCTGCCGGAAGACAGCATCTTGACCAGGGCGCCGACCTCGGCGTCGCGGCCGTGCAGGGCACCGATCGCACCCGGCGCCGCCGCCGTGCCGTCGAGATCGAAGGGGCCGGTGCGGCGGCCACTGAGGCTGGCCCGGATGAACTCCTCGCGGGCCACGCCCTGCAACCGCAGGCCGTCGACGAGCAGATGGATGGTCTGGGTACGGGCGTTGGCCCGACCCGCCTCCAGGTCGCGAATGGCCCGGGCGCTGACCGTGGACAGGTCCGCGAGCGCCCGCTGGGTGAGCCCGGCCCGGATCCGCTGGCGGCGGAGCAGTTCGGAAAAGGGCCGATCGGCGGCGGTGTCGGACCCGAGCGGCGCGAGGGGCATGGCGACCTCGGTCATGGTCTGACTCGCGGGTCCGCAAGCGGCTCGTTCATCTTCCGACTCCATTCGCACGTCTAGCCCGATAGAGACATCCAAATCATCTAGGACGACGGGCGGGCGGTCAAGCTTCTCAGGCCGACATGGACGCCTCCGGAGGAGTGCGTTCCAACAGGTCCAGCGAGACGCCGAGAAGCGCGACGGCGAGCGGGTCGTACGAATCCATCGCCGCGTGTTCGGACAGCCGCGCGACGAGGTTGCCCATCCGCGGCACCACCGCGGTCCGCTCTCGGCGCCGCAGCAACGCCAGCCCCAGCGCCGCCTGTGCGGCCAGCAGGTCCAGCAGTTCCAGGTCGTCGAGCTCCTGCGCGTCGGAAGCCGCGGTACGCCGGTCCAACACCTCCAGCACGCCGACGCACTCGTCGTCGGCGATCAGCGGCGCCGCCATGATGCTGGTCGGCAGGTAACCGGTGGAGGCCGCGGCGTCGCGGGCGAACCGGTCCGTCTCCACCACGTTGTCCGCGATCAGCGTCTGGCAGCTCGCCGCCACCCAGCCCGCGATGCCGGTGCCGGCCGGGAACCGCATGCCGACGAGGCTCTGCTGGCCCGCGCCGGCGACCGCAGCGAACGTCAGCTCGCCGGTCTGCGGGTCGACCATGAACACCGAGGACGCCGCCGCCGCGTAGACGTGCCGGGCGACCGAGACCATGGACTGCAGCAGCTGACGCTCGGTGATCTCGCTATGCGACGGGTGCGACATGTACTCCACCTTCATTCCCCTCGGTCGATACGTTCGCGGCGCAGTGGTAAAGCACGCTCTTGAGCTGGAACGGCGTGAGCCACGGATGCTTGCTCAGGGCCAGCGCCGCGATTCCGGCGACGTGCGGCGCGGCGAAGCTGTTGCCGGTGTTGCGGGTGGTGCCGCCACCGGGGCTGGCCACCGGAACCCGTACGCCACGCGCACAGAACTCCACCGGCGGTGTGGCGTTGTAGTAGATGCGCTGCGGGTCGGGCTCCGTGTGGCTGGCCACCGAGATCACCGACGCGAAGTTCCACGGAAAACTCTGGATCGGCAGGTTGTGCGCGGCCACCACGAGCGTGCAGCGGCGGAAGTACGCGCGGTCGCACAGCTCCGACAGCCGGTTGCGGTACTCCAGCCGGCTCGTGGACAGGCTCATGTTGATGATGTCGAAGCCCTGGTCGATGGCGTGCGCCAGCCCCGCGATGAGCGCGCCCCCGCTGCCCGAGCGGCCGTCGGTGAGCACCTTGACCGAGCTGATCGACACCCGCGGGGCGAGTTCGCGGATGATTCCGGCGCAGGCGGTACCGTGACCGGCCGGGTCGCGGGGCTCGCACTCGCTGATTCGCGGCGAACGGCCTTCCTCAGTCACCACCTCCCACGCCTGCTCCACCGGCGCGACCAACGGATGGTCGCCGTCCACGCCGCTGTCCAGCACGCAGACCCGGACCCCGGTGCCGTCTGCGCCGGCCAGCGCCCACTGCCGGTCGATGCTGCCGAACAGACTGGCCGGCACCAGGTTGTCCCGGGAGTCCTGCTGCGACATGCCCCAGGCGGGCATGCCGCGCGCGTGCCTGCGGCGTTCCCGTCGCCACGGCAGAGGATTCACAGCCATGCCCGCACCTCCCCCATCGGCCGGGTCGCCCCGACCGTGGCGTAGCTGTCGATCGCGGCCAGCGCCGTGGCCCGGGCCGCGGCGGGGTCGCCCCATTCCCGGTGCCCCCGCGCCAGTTCGGCCCACACGTCGCCGCGCAGCACGGCGTCGTCCGTACCGGCGAGCAGCGCCTCCAGTTCGGCCTGCAGCGCGGCCAGGTTGTCCAGCCGGAGGCGTACCGCGGTGGACAGGCACAGGAGTCGCCCGCGGGCGTCCATCTCCGCCCTGCGGGCGAGCAGAGCGCTGATCTCCGCGCTCGACGGGTCGCAGCGCGCGCGTTCCCGAGCCGCCTGTACGCGCAGCGTCAGCGCGGTCGACGCGTGCCCGGCCTGCTCCAGCACGGTCGCCGCATGGCGGTACCGCAGCGCCGCCTCGGCGTGCGCGCCAGCGAACGAGGACACCAGCCCGGAAACCTGGTCGATCAGCACCCGGCCCATGGTCAGCCGCAGCTCCACGACGGCCGTCCCCGCCTCGTCGAGTGCCGCGCGGACCCCGGCGTCGTCGCCGATCAGAGCCAGGCCCCGGGCCCGTGCGGCGAGCACCGGGACCAGCAGGAACCGGTCGGCGGCGAACCGATCCGCCAGCTCGGCGCAGGCGGCCAACTGCTCGCTGATCGGTGTCGGCGCCCACTGCCGCAGCTCACAGAGCGCCACCAGTAGCCGGTCCTCCTCGTAGTCGTCGCCGGCGGCTCGGGCGTGCGCCAGCGCGGTCCGGGCCGCACGCTCCGCCGCGCCGAACCTGCCCTGGTCCAGCTGGCGCAACATGTCCACCTGCGCCAGGCGGCACCGGGCCAGCCGGTCCGCGCCGGCGTTGTCCAGCTCGGCGTGCAGCGCCGCCACCGCGATCTCGTCCGGCGCGCCGAGCCGAGCCCTGAGCACCTGCTGCTGCACGCGGCAGGCTGGCCCCGGCCCGGTGTCCGGCCCGCTCCCAGGCGCGGAGGCTGCCGTCAACGCACCCCGGGTGTCACCGGTCAGCAGCAGCGCGTCGCTGAGCCGCAGCGCCGCCACCGACCGGTCGTCGGCCTGCGGAGTGCGCGCCAGAGCCCGTTCCAGCAGGCCGATCGCCGCCGGCAGGTCGCGCTGGCGTAGCGCGGCGGTGCCTTCCCGTAGCAGGGCCCGGGCCGCCGAGCGGGCCAGGTGCCCCCGATCCGGGTCGTCCGGGCGCAGGTCGTCGAGGAGGCGTACGGCCGCGTCCAGATGGAACGCAGGGCTGATGTCGTGCTCGGCGAGCTGCCGGTGCCAGGCCAGCCGCTGGTGCTTGTCGAGCCGTCCGTAGGCGACCTCGTGCACCGGCTGCTGCACGAACCGGTACCGGCCGGCCGGCAGGGTGGGCGCGATCAGGTGCCGGGCGACCAGCGCGTCCAGGTCGGCCTCCGTCGCCGCTACGCCGAGCGCGGCGAGCTCGTCCGCGGCGAACGTGGCGCCGACGACCGCGGCCGCGGCCAGCAGTTCCTGGGCCGGCGTCGGCAGCCGGTCCAGCATCGCGCCGACCAGGGCGGTGATGGTCGGCGGCACCACGTCGGCGGGCCGTCCGGGGGCGGCGGACTCCAGCATCAGCCGGATGAACAGCGGATTGCCGGCACTGTGCGTGGTCACCCGGTCAACCACCCCGAGGTCGTGCGCCTGCACCTCGGCGCCGGCCATGGCCAGTTGCGCCGCCAGTTGCGCGCTGTCGTCCGGGGTCAGCGCGGCCACCTCGAGCACGTCGCGGGCGGGCAGCGTACGCAGCCACGCCGCCTGCGACTCACGTAGCTCGGGCCGCGCCACGCAGATCATCAGCACCGGCTGTCGGACCAGGTCGGCGGACAGTTCGCCGAGCAGCCTCAGCAGTGACGGCCCGGCCCACTCCAGATGGTCCCAGACCACCACCAGGGGGGTGGTGGCCGCTGCGGTGATCAGCTCGCGGGCGGCCCAGGCCACCTCCTCGACACCCGCTCCGAGACAGGCGGAGGGGGCCCGCCCGCGCGCGGCCGCGCGTACGTCGTCCAGCACCGCGGCCAGCCGGGGGCGCGTCCGCAGCAGCGCGCCGACGGCCGGAGACCGCTGTGCCAACTGGTCCAGCACCTGCACCAGCGCGACGGCGTCGCCGCGCGGGCCGTAGGACGGGCAACTGCCGTAGGCGGCGTACGAAAGGGCACCGGAGCGCTGGAGCTCACCGACCGCCTCCCGGGCCAGGCGGGTCTTGCCGATCCCCGGCGCGCCGACCAGGAGCATGGTGCGGGCCCGCCGGTCCGCCGCCACCCGGTGGTACGCGGCGCGTATGCGGTGGCGTTCGGCGTCGCGGTCCACCATCGGGGAGCCGTCGTCGTCGGCGTCGCCAGCCGGTCCGGCGACCCGCAGTGCCGGCACGGGTCGGGCCTTGCCCTTCAGCGTCAGCGGCGGTACCGGCTGCATGGCATAGTGCGGCCGGGCCAGGTCGGCGACTGTCTCGTTGACGATGATCTCGCCCGGACCTGCCGCCGACTGCAGGCGTGCGGCCAGGTTCACCACGTCGCCGACGACCCGTAGCCCGGCCCGGGATGAGTGGGTGACCAGCGCCTCACCGGCAGCGATGCCGCAATGGATCTCCGGTGGACCACCCGGGCCGGGCGTGGCCAGCCCGGCCACGTCGGTGCGGATCTGCCCCGCCGCCCGTAGCGCCCGCAAGGCGTCGTCCTCCCGCGTGTGGGTGGCGCCGAACACCGCCATCACGGCGTCGCCGATGAACTTCTCCACCACGCCGCCGTGCTCCTGCACGGCGCCGGAGCACAGCTCGTAGTACTGCTCGAGCATCAGTTGCAGGGGCTCCGGATCGACGCGTTCGGCGAGCCGGGTCCAGCCGACCAGATCCAGGAAGAGGACCACCACCAGTCTGCGGCTCACCGGGCGTCGCCTCCCGCGCTCAGAGGAGCTTCAGGTTGTGGGCGAGCACGTCGCCCTCAGCGTCACGCAACCGCTGTTGCAGGGCGACGAGCACGGCCGTCTCGGCCTCCGTCAGCGCCGCCAGCACCTCGCACTGCGCCGCGCTGAGCTGGTCGACGGGGCAGCCCGCCGAGCGGAGGGCGTCCAGGGGGTCATGCATTCTGCTCACCTACCAAATGGGTCGGAACGTCCGGACGGTCGTACGGTGGCGGCCAGATGTCGATCGGCAGCAGCCGGTGGACATAGCAGTAAGCCACCAGCTCGGCCCGGTTTCGACAGCCGAACCGGCCGAGCAGCACACTGATCTCCTCGCCCACGGTGTGTCGGCTGAGCCGTAACTCGCGGGCGGCGCGGTCGGTGGTGTAGCCACGCGCCAGCATGGCCAGCAACTGCAGGTCGCGGGCAGACACCCGGTCAAGTGGCGGTGCGCGCATCGGAACGGCCTCCTCTCGACGTCGCCTCGACGAACAACTGCCGCACCATCACCGCGGCCAGGAACGACATCCCTGTCCAACCGGCCCGGCGCTGGTAGAACAGCCAGTCGCCGTCCGGGTTCGCCTCCAGCAGCACCACCTCACCGGCGGAGGTGAGGAGCAGGTCGAACGCGGCGTAACGCAGTCCCCACGCGGTGGCCAGCGTGCGTACCGCCGCCGCGACCGCGGCCGGGCACTCCACCCGGGTCACCGTCACGACGTCCGGGTCGGTCCACCGCGCCGCCGGTGTGGGCTGGCGCACCTGGAACGCGCAGAGGCCGCCGTCGAGGTGGTAGACCCGCAGTTCGGCGGCGTGTTCCACGTACTCCTGCAGGACCACCGGCCGGCCGGGGTGCCCCGTCGCCGTGGCCGCGTCGAGCACGACCGGCAGGTGCGACGCCCAGCGCTCCGGGTCCGGTTCGACCAGTCGGAAGTCGGGCGTCTTCACGATCACCCGGGCCGCGCCGAGGCTCCTGGCGCTGGCGGCGATGTCTGTGGTGAGCAGCGTGCGCGGGGTGCGTACGCCGAGCGGTCGTGCCTGCCGCAGTTGGTCGGTGCCGAGCGGGGCGGGTCCGGGCACCGTGACGTCGGCGGCCGCGGCGAGCTGCGCGAGGAAGCGCGAGCACGCCACCGCGTCGAGCGCGGTGACCGAGCCGGCCGGCCGGGCGTGCGCGGTCAGCGTGTCGGGCGCGCAGTGGCGGGTCCACACCACCGCGGGCCGGACCCGGCGCCCGGCGACCTCCAGGGTCCCCGTTTCCGGATCCAGGCCGACAGCTTGGGCGGACAGGTCGCGGGCGGTCAGCAGAATTGACGGCGTGTGAAATCCGTCGGTCAGCAATTCGTGCACGCCGGTCAGTTCCGCGCCGCCCGCGCCATTCACCAGCACCACGGCGGGATGCGCGTTCTGCTCACTGGAACCGGACAGTGCCATACACAGATGCTAGGGACCGGGAACGGCTTGCAATGGCAGCTAGGCGGCAGCTTCGCGGCAGTTCCGTTCGAGGTGGTTTCCCTGCGATCTGGTTCCCGTACGGTCGCAGCAATATTTGGCGATGGCGAAGGAGGGAGGGGACGTGGCGGGTGACATGGTGGACGCGGCCGAGCTGACCAAGTGCTATCGCGGCAAGGCGACGCCGGCCGTGGACGGCGTATCGTTCGAGATCAACGAGGGGGAGACCGTCGGGCTGCTCGGACCCAACGGTGCGGGCAAGACGACCCTGATGAAGATGATCTGCGGGGTGACCCCTCCGACCAGCGGCCGGATCCGGGTCCTTGGTCGGGATCCGGTCGAGGATCCGGTGGTCACCAAGCACGGTATCGGCGCGATGCACCAGTCCGGCCCCTACGACCAGATGCTGTCCGGCCTGGACAATCTCAAGATTGCCACGCGGTTCCGTGGGCTGTCCTGGCGCGAGACCGAGCCGTGGGCGATGGAGGTGGCCGCGTACCTGGGGCTGACCGACGCGTTGCAGCGGCTGGTCTTCCAGCTCTCGGGCGGGCAGCGGCAGCGGCTGCAACTGGTCCGGGCGTTGCTGACCATCCCGCGGCTGCTGGTGCTGGACGAGCCGTCCGCCGGCCTCGACGTGGCGGGCCGCCACCAGGTGGAGCGGTTCGTGCACTGGCTGCGTGCCGAGCACGGCGTGACCGTGCTCTGGACCAGCCACCACATCGACGAGATCGAACGCAACTGCCAGCGGGTCCTGGTGATCAGCCAGGGCCGGGTGCTGCGTTTCGCCCAGCCCCGCGAGCTGATCCGCGAGTTCGGAGGTAGCGGTCTCGTGGTGACCACGGCCGACCAGGTGGCGGCGAAGGTCGTCGCGGAGTGGGCGGACGGCGCCGGCTATCTGGCCACCGTCGACGACACCGAGGTGCGCATCGCCAACGCCGGTGACCACGACGTGCTGCCCGCGCTGGTCCGACACTGCTCCGACGCGGGCGTCGCGATCAGCAGCTTCGGCACCGTCACCGACTCCCTGGAGCAGGTGTTCCTGCGGATGACCGAGAAAGGCTGACCGTGGCCGAGCTGACGTTCACGCACACCCCGCCGGTCTCGACGGCGAAGGCCGCCGACCTGTCCGCGGTGTTCTACCGCGAGTACGCCCTGCTGGCCCGCAACCGGGTCAACCTGATCTTCGGTCTCGCCCCGACGCTCGTCTACCTCCTGCTGGTCAACACGTCGCTGGGCAATGTGGTCGGCGACATCGACTACCGGGGCACGACGCTGCCGTTCGAGATGTTCCTCCTGCCGATGGTGCTGGCCATGTCGGTGGTCAGCGCGTCCGGTACCACGGGCATGGCGCTGTTCCAGGAGGAGATGAGCGGCGTGTCGACCCAGTTGTGGTCCTGGCCGTTGCGCCGGTCCCGGTTCCTGCTGGGCAAGATCCTCGCCGGAGTGTCGCTGGTGCTCGCGCAGACCCTGCTGGCGCTGGGCGTGGCCGTCGTGCTGTTCCGGTATCCGTTCCCGGTGTCGCACTGGATCACCATGCTGGCGGCCCTGGTGCTGGCGTCGGTGGCGTTCAACGGGTTGTTTCTGGCGGCGGCCATCCTGATCCGTGACTACCGCACGTTCTCGGTGCTCAGCACCGTCTCCGTGCTCGTGCTGGTGTTCACCGCGCCGTCGGTGTCACCGGTGGAGCAACTGCCGACGGTGCTGCGCTGGATCTCAGTGGTCAACCCGGTCACGTACGCGATCAACGGGATGCGCGACGCCCTGGTGTCCGGCTTCGGTGCGGCCTGGCCCAGCCTGCTGGTGCTGGTCGCGGTCGCGGCCGTCACGAACGTGGTGGCCGGCCGGGCACTGCTGCGCCGCACCCGGAACCTGTGAACCGGGGTGACGCGCACATGGCACCACGGGAAGCCGTCGCGTCCGGGCACGTCACGGTCGCCGGACCGGCGGCGGGGTGCCCGGTGACCGGCGGGACCGCCACCGCCCCGGTGTTCGACCCGACCGCCGCCCGGCACCGCCCGGACCCGCATCCGCTGCTGCACCGGATGCGCGCGCAGGCTCCGGTCTACCGCCACCAGGCCCCGCGCAGCGGCCGCGCGTTCTGGTACGTGACCCGCTACGCGGACGTGCAGCGGGCCCTGCTCCACCCGCAACTCGGCCGTCAGCTCGACCGCCTGCCGCCGAACCTGGCCACCGTCCACCGGCAGGCCACGGGCGATCCGCTGGTGATGCTACGGCGCAACGTGCTCCACCTGGACCCGCCCGACCACACCCGGCTGCGGCGGTTGCTCGCACCCGCGTTCGGCGCCCGCACCATGGCCACGATCGACAGGCACGTACGCCGCGTCGTCGCCGAACTGACCGACGCGATGGCGCCGGCCCGCGGGCCCGTCGACGTGATCGAGGCGTTGGCGCTGCCGCTGCCGGTGCTCGTCGTCGCGGAGGTGCTCGGGTTCCCACTGCACGACCGGGACCGGCTGCGCCACTGGAGCGATGAGATCGCCCGCAGCCGCGACCCGCGGCGGGCGCACCGGGCCGGGGTGGAGTTCACCTCCTACCTGACGAAGGTGATCGCCGAACGTGGCGAAGCGACGGGCGACGACCTGCTGTCGGAGCTCATCCGGGCGCACCGCGACGGTGGGCGGCTCAGCCGCGCCGAGCTGCTCGGCGGGGTGTTCCAGCTGCTGCTCGCCGGCGACGAGACCAGCGTCAACCTGATCGGCAACGCGGTGCTGGAGTTGCTGCGGCACCCCGACCAACTGGCCCGGCTGCGGGCGGCACCGGACCTGATCGACTCGGCGATCGAGGAGGTGATCCGGTTCAACGGCCCGGTCGGGCACACCGGCCAGTTGTACGCGCTGGCCGACGTGGAGATCGGCGGCACGGTGATCCCGCGCGGCGACGTGGTGGTGCCGGTGCTGCTGGCCGCGAACCGCGACCCGGCGGTCTTCGCCGACCCGGACGTCTTCGACATCGGCCGGCACCCCAACCGGCACCTCGGCTTCGGTTACGGCATCCACTTCTGCCTGGGCGCCGCGTTGGCGCGGATGCAGGCCCGGGCGGCGGTGGGCACGCTGGTACGCCGTTTCCCGGCGCTGCGGCTCGCCGTCGACCCGGCCGATCTGCGGTGGACGCCGGAGCTGTTCCTGCACGGCGTACGCCAACTGCCCGTGCTGCTCCAGCCGACATCCGGAGAAGTGTGAGCCGCGATGCCGTCGTTCATCCAGCTCGTGTCGTCCCGTAGCGCCGGCTTCGCCCTCGGCGGGATCGGCCCACCTTTCTGAGGCACCCGGATCGAATTGTCGGCGCCGATCTGACCTGGTCTGAACTCGGCTTTCAACCCGTTCTGAAGAGCTCTTTCCGCCTGCCCAAAAAATGGTCGTCGAATTGCCCTCGACCCCACATTCGTGGGGTTGCCGGGACGGTATTTCGAACCGCATTCTCGATCGCATCGAGTTCGACCCGCGACAGCGAAAGGAAAATGATGACCTTCAACGCAGCGGACGCCCTCCGTGAAGCCGGCATCATCGGTGGCAGCCAGATGTCGCCGGAGCTCGAGGAGTTCTGCAACACCCTGACCGAGCAGGAGACGCAGGTGCTCATCTCCACCCGCAACCGGCTCGTGTCGTTCTTCCCGGACGTGGTGGCGCACAGCCAGGAGTGGTCCGAGCCGAAGGCGACTGAGCAGGGCTTCGACGCGGCCATGATGTGCGCGTGCGGCCTCTGGTCCGGCTCCGGCGAGGCCAACTAGCTCGACCCGCGCGCCGAGTGCGGCCCGGACACCGGGCCGCACTCGGCGCCCATCGGAAGGAGGCGTTCATGCGCGGGCACCTGGTTCGCAACCGCAGCCGGTTCGACGTGCCGGAGGACCTGACGTACTTCGTGCACGGCGAGTCCCACCTTGTCATCAATCCGCAGGTCGGCGCCCGCTGCGTGCTCACGACGCGGGAGTTCGGCGTCCTGCGGGCACTGGTCACCGGGACGCCGCTGGAGCCGGACGAGGCGACCGAACGCACGCTCGGCAAGCTCATCCTGCAATGGATCGTCTACTTCAACGGTCACCGGCCGACCGTCACGGTCAGTGAGTCGCCGCTCAACACTGCCTACTACGCCATCACCGACGGCTGCAACCTGCGCTGCCCGTACTGCTATGCCTCCTCCGAGAAGTGCCTGCCGGGGGAGCTGAACACGGCCGAGTCGCTGGACCTGGTGGACCAGGTCGCCGCGATGGGCACCAGGACCATCATCTTCACCGGTGGCGAGCCGATGCTGCGCAAGGACCTCTTCCAGGTCGTCGAGCACGCCAAGTCCCGCGGCCTGCTGTGCAACGTCATCACCAACGCCACCATGATCCGCAGCGCACAGATCGCGCAGCGGTTCGCCGAGCTCTTCGACGCCGTCACCATCAGTCTCGACGGTGGCACCGCGGAGACCCACGACCGTACCCGCGGCAAGGGCTCGTTCGCCAAGACGCACCAGGCCGTGCGACTGCTCAACGACGCGGGCGTGGAGCCCCGGATCAACCACATCGTGACCTCCGACAACATCGACGAGCTGGAGGACTTCGGGGCCTTCATCGCCGGGTTGCGGGTGCACAGCGTGCGGCTGATGAACCACAGCCAGCTCGGCCGTGGCGTCGACGACGAGTACGACTTCGGCTGGGCCGACCACCTGCGGGTCCAGCAGCTCGTCTGGACCTCGCCGATCGCCGGGCCGCTGCGCCCGGACGGGCCGCGGCCGGTCACCCCCTGCTCGGTCAAGGGCAACTGCGGTCTGGGCGGCAACGAGATCTACATCAACTCGCTCGGCGACGTCTACCCGTGCAAGCTCGTCACCGGCCGCGCCGAGCACGCCGGCAACATCCGCCGGCAGCCACTCGCCGAGATCTTCGCCAGCCCCGTGCTGGGGGCGATGCGGCGCAGCACGGTGTACGGCGGCGAGTTCCACGCCGACTGTGGGGCCTGCTACATCCGCTCCAACTGCGGCGGCGGCTGCCGGGCCACCCACATGTCGCTCTCCGGTGACCTGCGGCGCAACGACCGGCACTACTGCCGCATCCTGCGCCACGGCCTGGTCACCCAGCTCTGGCAGGAGTCGGGGGTCAGCCGCGCGGAGATCGCCGCCAACGACGAGGCGATGACGGTTCCGCGCAGGGTCGCCGACGGTGCCGTGCACGAGGTGTACGACCAGTGGAAGACGTACGTCGCCCCGCCGGCCCCGGCGATCCGGGCCGGCCAGCTCATCCCCGTCACGCCGGTACCGAGGAGGTCGGACAGTGTCCCTGCACATCAGTGATGCCGTCATCTGGAACGAGATGGGCGACGGCGTCTCGCTCTACCACGTCGAGACCGGCGAGTTCCGCTCACTCAACGACACCGCCGCGAAGATCTGGGTGCTGCTCTCCGACGACGGCGACCCGGAGGCCGTGAAGACCAAGCTGTCGCTGCTGTACGGGGCAGGCAACGCCGCCATCGGCGCGCGCATCCGGGCGGACGTGGACGCGTTCCTCGACACCATGGTCGAGCGCGGCATGCTCGTCGAGACCGTGCAGGCATGATCGGAAGGAACCGGGCATGACCACCGCCGTGGTCCTCGGCGGCGGGTTCGCCGGCGTCCTGGCCGCATACGTGCTGGCCGGTCACGTCGACGACGTCACGATCGTGGAGTCCGGGCGGTACCCCGCGAGGCCCGGTCCACGGCCGGGCCTGCCCCAGGCACACCACAACCACGTGCTGGTCACCGGCGGCGCCCGCGCCCTGGACGCGCTGGTTCCCGGCACGGTGGCGGCCCTGCTCGCCGCCGGGGCGCACCGGCGGGGGCTCACCGGTGATGCCCTGATCCGTGGCGCCGACGGCTGGTTCCACCGGCACCACACCGACGCCTACGTGATCTCGTGCAGCCGCTGGCTGACCGACGACGTGGTACGCCGTCGCGTCCTCGCCCACGCGGCGGTGCGGGTCCGCGAGGGGACGCGGGTGCGCGGCCTCACCGGGAACGCCGACCAGGTCACCGGTGTCGCCGTCACCGGGCCGCACGGCACCGGGACCATCCCGGCCGACCTGGTGGTGGACGCCACCGGCCGACGTTCGCAGGCCCCCCGCTGGCTGGCCGCCCTCGGCGGGCCGCCGGTGCGGGAGGAGACGGTCGACTCCGGGCTGGCGTACTCGACCCGTGTCTACCGGGCGCCGCCCGGACTCGGCACCGGCCTACCGGCGATCATGCTGCACCCGCGCACCGAACAGGGCCGCGAGGGACACGGGGCGACACTCTTCCCGATCGAGGGCGACCGGTGGATCGTCACCCTGACCGGCACCCGCGGCAACCGGCCGCCGGTCACCGCGCCCGAGTTCACCTCCTGCGCGTACGCGCTCGGCTCCCCGATCATCGCGGAACTGCTCGCCGACGCGGAACCGCTCGGCGACGTCCGGCCGTACCGGGTCACCGCGAACCGTCGCCGCTACTTCGAACACCACCCGGGCCCCGCCGGCTTCATGGTGCTCGGCGACGCCCTCGCCACCACGAATCCGGTGTACTCGCACGGGATGTCGGTGGCCGCGCTGGGCGCCCGTGCGCTGCAGCGCGCACTGGCCCGGCACGGACCCGGTCCCGCGCACAGCGCCGAACTACAGGCCGCCGTGGCGTCCGAGGTGGACACGCCGTGGCGGATGGCGGTCGGCAAGGACCGCGGCGACGCTGGTGCCGCCCCCGTCCCGGCGCCCCTGCGCCTGCGGCTGGGCCGCTGCATGCTGGGCGATCGGACGCTGCTGACCGGACTGTTCGGGGCGCAGACCCTGATCGCCCCCGAGTCGGCGGTCGGGAAGGCCGCGCGGCAGGCCCTGGCCGAGCCGCCGCCGGCGTTGCTGAGCACGGACGACGCGATCGCCCAGTATCCGCGGCTGCACGACTGGTGGCGTTCCGCCCCGGTGAGGAGCACGACATGAGCGCTGACGACGTACCCCTGATTCCGTACGCCACGCTGTTCGGTAACCCGGCCTACCTGAAACCGGAGATCTCCCCGGACGGCACCCGCCTGCTGTTCCTGGCACCGTACGACGGCGTGCTGAACGTCTGGAGCTCCCCGGTGGACGACCCGGGCGCCGCCACGCCCGTGACCCGGGACCGGCGCCGGGGGGTCCGCACGTTCGGCGTCTGCCACGACGACCGCACGCTGTTCTACCTGCGCGACGCCGACGGCGACGAGAGCTGGCGGCTGTATCTGGTCGACCTGGTGACCGGCGCGGAGCGCTGCGCCACCCCGTTCGACGGAGTCCAGACGCGGATCATGGCACACAACCGGTGGCATCCGGACGTCGTCCTGCTCGGCCTGAATCGCGACCAGCGGCACCTGCACGACGTGTACCGCTTGGACCTGCCGACCGGCACGCTCACCAAGGTCGCCACGAACCCGGGGTATCTGAGCTGGATCGTCGACACCGACCTGCGGGTCCGCGGCGGCACGCGGATGCGCCCGGACGGCGGCACCACCATCGAACTGGACGGTGAACCCTGGCTCGACGTCCCGTACGAGGACACCATGGGCACCCGCGTCCTCGGATTCACCCGCGACGGCGCGACGTGCTATCTGCTGTCGTCGATCGGGGCCAACGCCAACCGGCTGTACGCGGTCGACACCACCACCGGTGCGCAGACGCTTCTCGCCGCGGACCCCACGTACGACATCCGCCGTGTCGAGCTGGACCCGGCGACGCGCCGACCGGAGGCGGTCGTGTTCGCCAAGGACCGCGACGAGCGCGTCTTCCTCGACGAGGAGTACGCCAAGGACCTGGCCCGCATCCACAGCGACCTGGCGGTGGCCGGCATCGACGCCGAGGTGTACGTCGATCGCACCGACCGCGCCGACGAACGTTGGATCCTCTCCGTGGTCACCAGCGCCGACCCGGTCCGCTACTACCTCTACGAACGCCGTGCCGGCCGGCTGACGTACCTGTTCAACCACCAGCCCGAGCTGGACCGGTACCGGCTCGCCCGGATGGAACCCTTCACGTTCACCGCCCGCGACGGCGTCACCGTGCACGGCTACGTGACCTGGCCACCCGCCGCCGAGCGCCGGGACCTGCCGGCTGTCGTGAACGTGCACGGCGGGCCGTGGTCACGCAACTCGTTCGGTCTGGACGAGGAGGCGCAACTGCTGGCCAACCGGGGATACGCCTGCGTCCAGGTCAACTTCCGCGGCTCCACCGGCTACGGCAAGCACTTCCGCAACCTCGGCACCAAGCAGTGGGGTGCCGCGATGCACACCGACCTGCTCGACGCCGTGGACCACCTCGTCGCGTCCGGCGCCGTCGACCGGTCCCGGCTCGCGATCATGGGTTGCTCATACGGCGGGTACGCGGCCCTGGCCGGTGTGGCGTTCACCCCCGGGGTGTTCGCCTGCGCGATCAGCCTGTGCGGCCCGTCGAACCTGCTGACCATGCTGGCCGGCGGGGCGCCGTACCGGACGCCGCTGGCCGCGTTCATGCGGACGCAGGTGGGCGACCCGGAGACCGAGCAGGACATGCTGTGGCAGCGGTCGCCGCTGTCGCGGGTCGAGGACATCACCGTCCCGGTGCTGGTCGCGCAGGGTGCCAACGACGTACGGGTCACCCAGGACGAGGCGGAACAGATCGTCGCCGCGCTTCGCGCCAAGGGCGTGCCGTACGACTATCTGCTCTTTCCCGACGAGGGCCACGGCCTGACCCGCCCGGAGAACCGGCAGGCCTACTACGAAGCCGTCGAACGTTTCCTGGCCGAGCACCTGGCCACGCGTTGACCACCACCCGGCCAGCGCCGGCCTGCGGAACGGCGGGCGACGTCGGCGGCTTCGCGACTATTCCGCCCGGGTGCCGGCCGGGTGGACCGATCCGTCCCGGGTGAGCTCGCCGACCGTCTCCCGCCACAGGGCCAGCAGTCGGTGCAGATCGTCCGCTCCGAGCACGTCCGCCGCGCCGATCAGCAGCGTGTTCGTGTCGGACGGGGACTCGGTGACGAACATGAGCAGCTCGATGGACGCCTGTGGGTGATCGATCTCCATCGCTCGCACGTCGACACCGTCCAGCGCCCAGTTGAGGTCCACGTCCTCCCGCGCGTACGCCAGCACGACCTGGTAGAGCGGGTTCCGGCGGGTGCCTCCCTCGCGCCTCTCGGCGGCGTGGGCGATCAGCGAGGCGATGGGGTAGTCACGCCGCCGCAGCGAGTCGCGTACGAGCGTCCGGCACTCCTCGAAGGTCCGCTGCAGGCCCGCGGACCGGGGCGAGCGGGAGCGCAGGAGGATCAGGTTCTGGAAGAAGCCGACGGTGTCGAAGTCCTGCGGCCGCAGTCGGGTGTCCACGGCCGTGACGAGGCTGACGTCGTCGGTCCCGGAGAACTGCTTCAGCGCCCAGAGCAGCGCGGTGACGTGGATGATGAAGCGCGTGCAGCCCAACCGCCTCGCCGCGGCGCCCATGCGAGCGGAGATCTCCGGGCCGAGCAGACCCTCGGTCACCACCGGCACAGTTGTCTCCGCCTCGAGATCGGTCAGGAATCGTGGCGGCAGCGGCGTGAGGAGATCGAGGATCTCCGGCGAGTCCTCGATGCTCGGGAACGTGTTCCGGACGGCGGACGAATCGTAGGCGTACGGCTCGGCGAGATCCTCCGACCGGCCCGCGTAGAGCGCGGCCAGATCGCGCTGGAGAACCGCCCTCGAACGCTCGTCGATCGCGATGTGGTCGATGACCAGTAGGAGGCTGTGGACGCCTGGCGTGTGCGGGATCAGGATCGCCTGGAGCATCGTGTGGCGGTCCGGGGACGTGAACCGGTGGGTGGCGCCGTCGAGGACGTCGCTCACGTGCTTGCGTATCTCGTCCTCGTCCGACAGCCCGGTGGCCGGTGCGATCGTGAACACGTCCGGGCCCTCGCCCGGATGGACGATCGCCAGGACCTCTCCCGATTCCGCGAACGCGTAGTTGGTGCGGAGGATGGTGTGCCGGCGGACGAGTCCGATCAGCGCGTCGCGGAGCCGGTCGACGTCCAGCGCCCCGCGGATCAGCAGGTGGGTGCCCACGATCTGCGCGGGCGGGCCGCCCGGCGCGTGACGCCCCTTGATCAGGCGGCTCTGGGTCAGCGACGCCGGATAGACGGTCGCCCGCGGCCGGCCGCTTCGATCGAGGTGGTTCTCCATCCTGCCCACCCTTTCCGCCGCTCGCCCCGCGACCGCCGCCCCGCGCCGCTGCCGTGATCGAGTCCGCCGGACGCGACCGCGAGCGTACTAGTTTTCGGCGGGAGCCGTTGCCCCAGAAGCGATTGACGCGCTGCGGAACGGGTAGGGGTCGGGCATGCGGATCGTGGTGGTGGGGGCGACCGGCAACGCGGGCACCGCGGTGTTGCGCCGGCTGCGGCGGGAACGCGGAGTGGATCTCGCCGGGGTGGCCCGCCGGCTGCCCGGGCCGGAGTGCGGTGAGCCGTACGAGCAGGTGGAGTGGCACTCCTGCGACGTCGGCCTGCCCGGCGCCGCCGACCAGCTCGCCGAGGTCTTCGCCGGGGCCGACGCGGTGGTGCACCTGGCCTGGCAGATCCAGCCCAGCCACGACCAGCGCGTACTGCACCGCACCAACGTGGGCGGCAGCGCGGCCGTGATCGACGCCGTGGTCCGCGCCGGCGTGCCGGCTCTGGTGTACGCGTCGTCCGTCGGCGTCTACGCGTCCGGCCCGAAGGACCACCCGGTCTCCGAGCGCTGGCCGGCGACCGGGGTGCCCGGCTCGTCGTACAGCCGGGACAAGGCCGAGGTGGAGGCGTTGCTCGACCGGGCGGAGCGGGAGCACCCGGAGCTGCGGGTGGTGCGGCTGCGGCCCGGCCTGAACTTCCAGCGGGCGGCGGCCACCGAGATCACCCGCTACTTCCTCGGCCCGTTCGCGCCCGTCCGGCTGCTGCGCTTCGGCCGGATCCCGCTGGTGCCGACGAACCGGCGGTTGAGGATGCAGGCGGTGCACACCGACGACGTCGCCGACGCGTACGCCCGGGCGGTCCTGGGTGACGCGCGCGGCGCGTTCAACGTCGCCGCGGACCCGGTGCTGACCCCGGAGCTGGTGGCCCGGCACTTCCACGGCTGGACGGTGCCCGTCGCCGCCCCGGTGCTGCGCGCCGCCGCCGCGCTGACCTGGCGGGCGCGGCTGCAACCGATCGACGCCGGTTGGGTGGAGCTGGCGCTGCACGCGCCGCTGATGTCGAGCGAGCGCGCCGAGACGGAGCTGGGCTGGCACCCGCGCCACGACGCGCTCAGCGCGCTGAAGGAACTCTTCGCCGGCATGGCCGACGGCGCGCACGCCGCAGGCCCGCCGATGTCGGCGGCCGGCGACCTGCCGGGCCGCCCCACCGCCCTGCTGCGTGGCCGCCCCGCCGGCCACGGCAACCCCTACTGACCACGCCGACCGCGTCCGCCACCACTCGGTCGGTCAAGAGGTTCGCGCCTCGGATCGACGCCCCGGAGAACGCAAACCTCTTGATCGAAAAGGCGGGGCGCGGGTGGGGTCAGAAGTCGGCGAAGAGGTACGGGTGCTGACGGGGGAAGAGGCGGCGCAGCTCGGCGGCCGCCTCCGGCGACACGTCGCCCAGCCCGCGCAGACCCACCTCGACCGGGTCCAGCACCCCGTACGCCAGGGCGGAGATGCCGGCGGCGGTCAGCGTGCTGGTCGGCGGCGAGCCGGCCGTGGCGGCGGTGCCGGTGACCAGCTCCAGCGTGCCGGTGGTGCCGTCCAGCAGGTACGACCCGGCCAGCCACCGGTCGCCGGTCAGCTCCACCCGCACCCGGCCCGGGCCGACGGGCAGCCCGGCCAGCGCGTCGACCGACAACAGCCGGGCCATCGGCGCGGAGGAACCCGGCCGGGCCACCTGCGCCTCGACGTGCACCGCCAGGTCGGTCAGCCACAGCTCCGGCGCCTCGTCGACGGGCACCTGCACCGTGACCCGCTCCACCTGGTCGACGTGCCGGCCGAAGAACTGCAACAGCAGCGCCCGGGAGACCGGGTCGGCGGCGAGCAGGTCACCGGCGGTGAGCGTGCCGCCGTGGTCGTCGATGCGGTAGATCACGGCACCGGTGACCGTGCCGCCCGTGCGGGCCGTCAGCAGCCAGTGCTCGTCGCGGTCGCGCAACCCCACGTCCCGGTAGCTGGGGAAGATCGCGAAGCCGTGCCGCTCGTTCAGGCACCGCTCGGTGAACCGGCGCCAGTCCTGGTAGCCCTCGCCGATGCGCTGCCAGCCGACCTCGCCGGGCAGGTCGGCACCGAGCAGCTCGCCCAGGTCGGCCGGCGAGAACGTGACCGTACGCGGCTTCGGCAGCCCCACGTAGCCGAACCGGGCGTAGAACGACGGCCGGAACGGGTAGAGCGCGCTGAGCTGGTGCCCCTCGTCGCGCATCTCGTCGAGGAGGCGGTGCAGCAGGGTGCGTACGTGCCCGCGCCGGCGGGCCAGCGGATGGGTGGCGACCCCGGCGACGCCGGCCATCGGCAGCACCTCGCCGCGTACGTTCTGCCGCATCGGGATCGCCGAGGCGGCGGCCAGCGTGACGCCGCCCTCCTCGACGACCAGCGTCCGGTTGCCCTCGTTGTAGGGCAGGTAGCCGCGGAACTCCTCCGCCCGGGCCGCGCTGCGCGGCGACGCCTCGAAGGCGTACGCGCCGAGCGCGAAGCTGGTGGACAGTCTCTCTTCGGCGTTCACCCGGCGGACGGTCATCCGCCCATCCCATCCCGGCCCGGCGGTCGCCGCAACCGCAATCGCCGGTGACCGGACCGGCGGACGGTCAGCCGATCGGCAGGTGTCGAAGGTGCCGGCGGCGGCGCAGCCGGACGCTGAACACGGTCGCCACGGTGCCGATCAGCAGCGCGGTGACGGCCAGCCCGTGCAGCGACCCCCGCGTCAGGTAGCCGGAGTCGGTGTGGTCCACGGCCCAGGTGGCGATCTCCCGGCTGGACCAGAACGGGGTCAGCTTCGCGCCGGTGCCGGCCGGGTCGATCAGCATCTGCACCGCCACCACGGTGAGCAGCAGCAGCGTCCCCTCCAGCTCGCGGGGGAGCAGGGCGCCGATCAGCATCCCGAACGGCGCGGCCACGCCCACGCAGCAGAGCATCGCCACCGCCACCCCGCCGTGCCGCAGCTCGGGCGCGTCGACGACGGTGAGCACGAAGAACGGCACGGACAGGATGAGCCCGGTCGCCCACAGGCCGAGCATCCGGCCGAGGTAGAGGTCGTGCGGGCGGTAGCCGGCCAGCCGCAGCCGGGGCTCCAGTTCGCGGGCCGCGCCGGTGGCGAAGAGGGCGGCGGTGCTGACGGCCCAGCTGATGCCGAGCAGCAGCGAGCGTACGGACTGCCCGACGTGCGAGTCCCGCCGGATCAGCCAGAACGCCAGCGGCATCAACAGCAGCAGCAGGAGCACGCCCCGACGGCGCAGCAGCTCCCGCAGGGTCATCTCGGCGACGGTGACGAGCCGGTTCACGCACGCCCTCCCTGGGTGGCCGGGGTCAGGTCGAGCACCAGGTCGACCCGGTCGAGTTGGTTGAGCAGGTGGGTCACCACGACGATCGCCCGTCCCTCGTCGCGCAGCCGGGCGAGCTGGTCCCAGAAGTTGACGTACGTGCCCTGGTCGAAGCCCTGGTAGGGCTCGTCGAGCAGCAGCACGTCCGGCTCGCTGAGGGTGGACATGGTCAGGTTCAGCTTCTGCCGGGTGCCGCCGGAGAGGTTGCGGGCGAGGACGTCGCCGTCGGCCTCCCAGCCGAGGTGGCGGGCCGCCGCCCGACCGGCACGGCGGGCCAGTCCCCGGGCCACGCCCCGGCCGGCGCCGATCAGCACGAAGTGCTCGTCGGGCAGCAGGAAGTCGGCGGTGCCGCCCTGCTGGGGGCAGTAGCCGACCCGGCCGGAGACGGTCACGTCCCCGGCGTCGGGGGAGACCAGCCCGGCGCAGACGCGCAGGAAGGTGCTCTTGCCGCAGCCGTTCGCCCCGATCACGGCGGCGATCTGACCGGCCCGGACGGCCAGGGACGCGTCGCGCAGGACCGTGCGTCGCCCGTACCGCTTGGTGATGCCCCGCGCGTCCAGCCGGACCGGTCCGGGGCGCGCAGCGGGCGAGGTGCCGATGGTCTCGACGATCGCGGCGGCGTAGTCCTGCGGCCGGCCGAAGACGGCCCACGGGTCGCCCCCGCCGTCGCGCAGGTGCGCGGCGGCCTCGGCGACCACGTGCCGGGCGGCGTCCGCCCGGACCCGGCGCCGGTTCAGCTCGGCCGCGAACGCCCGCAGCCACTCGTCGGCGTTCATCCGTCGACCCCCTTCGTGACGAGGCCGGTCACCGGGGCGACGAACGCGAGCCAGGCGCTGCCGCCCTGGCGTAGGGTCGCCCGCCCGCTGTCGGTGAGCCGGTAGTACTTGCGGGCCGGACCGGACGCGCCCTCCCGCCAGTCGGCGGTGACCAGGCCGGTGCGTTGCAGGCGCAGCAGCACCGGATAGAGCGTGCCGCCCTGGATCGGCCCGATGCCGGCGGCCTCCAGCGACTGGGCGAGCTGGTAGCCGTAGGACTCGCCCTCGCGAAGCAGGGCCAGGACGCAGAGGTCGAGCACCCCGCGCAGCCACTGCCCGCGCCGGTCGGAATCCACCCGAGGAACATAGCGGCACTACCTAGCTGGCACAACTACCTAGCTGCCGGCGGCCGACCGCGACGGGAGCCCGGACGCGCTCAGACGGCGACGACGTCCGAGACCACGACGGTCACGTTGTCCGGCGCGCCGGCCTGGTGGGCGAGCTTGACGAGCTGCTCGCCGCACTGGTGCCGGTCGCCGTACGTGCTCAGCGCGGCGGCGATCGTGCCGTCCTCGACGTAGTCGGAGAGCCCGTCGCTGCACAGCAGCAGCCGGTCGCCGGCCACCACCGTGAGCACCCCGATCGCCGGGGGCGTGTCCGAGCCCTGCACCGCCCGGGTCACCAGGGACCGCTGCGGGTGGTGCCGCGCCTGCTCGGGCGAGAGCGCCCCCTGGTCGACCAGCGCCTGGACGAAGGTGTCGTCCCGGGTGAGCTGGGTCAGCTCCCCGTCGCGCAGCAGGTAGCAGCGGGAGTCGCCCACCTGGGCCAGCACCAGCGCGTCCCCGGCGAGCAGGGCGGCGGTCAGCGTCGTACCCATGCCGTCGCGCGCCGGGTCGACCGTGATGGCGGCGTGGATGCGCCGGTTCGCGGTGCTCACCACGGCCCGCAGGGCTCCGGCCGCCTCGTCGGGGGTGGTGGGCGGGCTCAGCTCGTCCAGGATGCGGATGACGATCTCGCTCGCCACCTCGCCCGCGGGCAGGCCACCCATGCCGTCCGCGACCGCGACGAGGCGGTCGCCGGCGAGGGCCGAGTCCTCGTTGTTGGTGCGGACCAGGCCGATGTCGTTGAGGATGGCCGAGCGGAGGATCAGCGTCATGGGGTCAAGCTTGCCAAGAACACCCTGCCGCCGTCTCTACGCACTACTGCGTAGGGTTGGGGAATGATGCCGGTGTCCATGGTCGGGCGCGCCGGTGAGCTGGCCGAGCTCGACCGGGCGTGGTCCACCGTGGTCGATTCCCGGCGCCCCACGCCGGCCGTCGCGGTGCTCACCGGCGAGGCCGGGGTGGGCAAGTCCCTGCTGGTCGCGGCCGCCCTGGACGCGTTCGCCCCCCGACCGGCGGTGGTGCTCTCCGGCGCCGCGCGCGTGCACAGCCCCGCGCCGTACGACTGGCTGGCCGCCGTCCTCACGGGCCGCGACACGAGCCGGCTCGACCTGCCGCCCGACGCGCTGGCCTGGCTCGCCCAGCAGCCCACCGCGCCGCGCGAGCGCTACGCGCCGGGCACCCTGCTCCGGCTCGCGGTGCGGGTCGTCCGGCTGCTCGTCGGCGCCGGCCCCGCCGTACTGGTGGTGGAGGACCTGCACGCCCTCGACCCGGCCAGCCTGAACCTCGTGGGCGAGCTGGCGACCGCCGCCGACCTGCCGGCGCTGCTGGTGGTGGCGAGCCGGCCCGCCGAGGACGCCGTCGCGCCGGACCTCGCGGTCCGCGCCCTGGCCCGGCTCTGCGGCGTCCGGGGCGCCGTCCGCCAACACCTCGGACCGCTGCTGCCGGCCGAGGTCGCCGAGGTGCTGACCCAGGTGTACGCGGACCCGCGCCCGTCCGGCCGGCTGGTGCGCGCCGTCTGGCAGCGCACCGGCGGCAACCCGTACGCGCTCACCGAGCTGCTCGCCGCCCACGCCGCCCGGGGACCCGAGGCCCTGCTCCGGCCGCCGCCCGCCCCGCGAGTGCCGAGGGCGGCGCCGCAGCGGCCCGCCGACCCGGTCGACGCCGAGCTGACCGGGCGGGAGATCGAGGTGCTGGGCTGCCTGGTCGCCGGGATGTCCAACAAGCAGGTGGCGCGGGCCCTCGGCATCTCGGTGCGGACCGTCACCGTGCACGTGTCGAACCTGCTGCGCAAGACCGGGTCCGCGTCGCGTACCGAGGCGGCGATCTGGGCGGTGCAGCGGCGGCTGCCGGTGCCGACGCCGGTCGACGGCTGAGCCGACGCCCGGCCGGGCCGGCGCGGCCCGCGTCGCCGACGGGTGCTCAGGGGCGGGGGTAGCGGAGCAGGAGGCTGGCGGCGACCTCCTCGTCGCCGACGGCCGCGTACACGTGTGGCACGTCCGAGGTCCAGCGCAGGTGCCCGCCGGCGGCGGCGGTCAGCGGCGCGTCGACCGGGCCGGCGCGCAGCACGCCCGAGAAGACGGTGACGTGCTCGGTGACGCCCCGCTGGTGCGCGGGGGAGAGCTGCTCGGGGCCGGGCGCGACCAGCATCCGGTACAGCTCGTAGGTGGCGTCGCCGTCCTCGAAGACCTCCAGCAGGATGGCGCTGACGGCGGCGCCGCGTACGACCGGCCCGGCCGCCGGGCCGGAGAGCACGGCCGTCAGCGGTACGCCGAGCTGCGCGGTGATCGCGTAGAGCGTCTCCAGGGTCGGGTTGCGGGTGCCGTTCTCCAGGCCGGAGAGGGTCGCCTTGCCCACCCCGGCGAGCCGGGCGAGGGCGGACAGCGACATCCCGCGCTCCTCGCGCAGGGCGCGTACCCGGCGACCGACGGCCTCGGCGCCCGGATCGGGGGCCGATCGGTGGACTGGTGACGTCTGCGGCACCCCGCTATGGTGCTACAGGTTCTTGTTCCGTAAACGGAACGGTCGGGGGAGTGGGATGGCGGGACGGTCGCAACCGGTGCTGGCGGGCGTGGTGACCGCGCTGGTCGGGTTCGCCAGCTCGTTCACGGTGGTGCTGGCCGGCCTGCGGGCCGTCGGCGCCTCGGACGCGCAGGCCGCCTCCGGGCTGCTGGCGGTGTGCGTGGCCTCCGGGCTCTCCGCCGTGTGGCTGGGCCTGCGGCACCGGATCCCGATGAGCGTGGCCTGGTCCACCCCGGGCGCGGCGCTGCTGGTCGCCACCGGTGCGATGCCCGGCGGGTGGCCCGTCGCCGTCGGGGCGTTCCTCGTCTCGGGCGCGCTGATCGTGGCCGCCGGGCTGTTCCCCGCGCTCGGGCGGGCCGTCGCGGCGATCCCCCGGCCGATCGCCGGCGCGATGCTCGCCGGGGTCCTGTTGCCGCTGTGCACCGCCCCCGTCCGCGCGCTGGTCGAGGTGCCCCGGCTGGCCGTCCCAGTGGTGCTGGCCTGGCTGCTGCTGCACCGGTTCGCCCGCCGCTGGGCGGTGCCCGGCGCGCTGGTCGTCGCGGTGGCGGCGATCGCGCTGACCACCCCGGTCTCCGGGCTCGGCGGCGCGCGGCTACTGCCCGTGGTCGAGCTGACCGCCCCGGCCTGGAACGTCTCCGCGATGGTCGGCCTCGCGCTGCCGCTCTTCCTGGTCACCATGGCCGCACAGAACGTACCGGGAATGGCGGTGCTGGTCGGCTACGGCTACCGTCCACCCTTCGGCGCCGCGCTGCGCGCCACGGGGCTGACCACCGTGGTCGCCGCGCCCGCCGGTGGGCACGCGGTCAACCTCGCCGCGATCACCGCCGCCCTGGCCGCCGGCCCGGACGCCCACCCGGACCCCGACCGTCGCTGGATCGCCTCGGTCACCGCCGGGATCGGGCTGGCCCTGCTGGGGCTGGGCGCCGGGGCGGCCACCGCGCTGGTGGCGCTCGCCCCGCCGGTGCTGATCGAGGCGGTCGCCGGGCTGGCGCTGCTCGGCGCGCTGGCCACCGCGCTCACCTCCGCGCTGGCGGAGCCGGCGGCCCGCGAGGCCGCGGTGGTCACCTTCGTGGTGACCGCCTCCGGGGTGGCCCTGCTCGGCGTGGGTGGCGCGTTCTGGGGCCTGGTCGCCGGCGGGGTGATGCTCCTGCTCTTCCGCCGGCGCTCCGACGGGCCAACCGCGCCGGAACCACCATCCGAACCCGCGACCGCGCCGCCACGGCCGGCGTCACCCGGGCCGGACTCCGTCGCGGTCGCCTCGTCGCCAAGCGGTGGCCGGGCCGACGGCGACTGAGCGTCCGCCGGCCGCGATGGCGTGCGGCTGTGGCGGTCGGAGTGGCGCGTCGGCGGTCGGAGTGGCGCGTCACTCCTCCGGCGGCAGGTCGCCGGCGGGGACGTCGAGGCGGACCTGGCCGTCGGCGACGGCGGCGATCTGCTCGGCGAGCACGTAGACGGCGCCGGTGCGGGCCAGGTCGGTGGAGACCTTCAGGTAGCCGCTGTGCAGCAGGCGGGCCGCCAGGTCGGCCGGCACGTCCGGCTCCTCGACCGCCGTCGACTCGATCAGCTCGTCGAGGCTGCTGCCCGGGTCGGCGGTGGGGCCCTGCACGGTCACCGCGTTCGGGTCGCCCCGCTGGACGAGGTCGACGGTGCCGAACTCGGTGCCGTCGACGTCGATCACCCGCATGCCCGTGGTGACCCGGGAAACTGTCGTCTGCCGCTCGGTGCCCTGCTGCTCCATCCTGGCGCGGTTCCCGGCCCCCGCTCCGGCTAAACCATCGTCGAGATCTTGGACAGTTGTCGCTCGGGCCGAACGGCAACTGTCCAAGATCTCGTGGTGGCGTACCGGTCAGGACTCCGGGGACCAGGCGCTCGGCGGGCGGGGGGAGAGCTCGCGCCACGTGTCGGTGCCCTGGAGCAGTGCTCGGACCGTCTCCTCGGCCTCGTCGGCGGTGCCGTGCTCGTAGAAGCGGGAGACGCCCTCGGAGCCGCCGGCGCGCTGCTCGACGTGCCACCGGTCGCCGTCCACCCGGAGGAAGACGTCGCGCCGGGCCAGCCGGCCCCATTTCCCGTTCCACCAGTGCTTCCGCTGCTCCATGGCGGGACTCTATCGAACAGACGTACGAAAATGTGCGGCCCCTGCGGGATTCCCGCAGGGGCCGATGTGCGTGCGCCGGGTTCAGCGCGGGGTGGGCGGTTCCTCCCGGCGGCCGAGCACGTCGTCGAGCGCGCCGCGCTGCTGCCCGGGGGTGGTGTGCCCGGCGGCGACCAGGGCGTCGCGGATCTCGGTGAGCAGCCTGACCTCCTCGCTCGGCGCCTTCGGCGGCGGCTCCTCGCCCCGCTTGCGCCGCTCGGCCAGCTTGTTCATCGGGAACACCACGAGGAAGTAGAGCGCCGCCGCGGTGAGCAGGAACGTGATCAGCGCGTTGACGAACGCGATCCAGTCGAAGGCGATGCCGCGGAACATCGGCGCGGTGCCGGCCAGGCCCTTGTCGCTGCCGGTGATGAGCAGCACGAAGACCCGGATCAGCGGTTCCAGGAACGACTTGGTGAGCTGGGTGACCACGCCCGTGAACGCGGCGCCGATGACGACACCGACCGCCAGGTCGACGACGTTCCCGCGCATGATGAATTCTTTGAAGCCCTTGAACATCCGTACTCCCGAGGTGTCCGGTCTTTCGTCCGGCACAACCTATGCCCCGGGCGTGGGCTCCAGAAAAGCGCCGGCCTCGATCGCCGCCCGGTCCGCATCGCCGGCCCGGATCGCCTCGACCAGCCGGGAGTGGTCGGCGTAGCGCTCCGGCTCCAGCGCGCCGCCCATCGACTGGGCGATCGTGCTGTGCAGCGCGGTGCCGACCGAGGCGTACAGCTCGGCGAGCATGCCGTTGTGCGCCGCCGCGACCACGGCGGTGTGCAGCGCCGCGTCGGCCGCCACGAACTCGTCGAACCGGCCGTCGCGCCAGGCCGCCTCGCGGGCGGCGAGCGCGCCGTCCAGGGCCGCCAGGTCCTCGGCCGTACGCCTCAGCGCGGCGAGCCGGGCGGCCTCCACCTCGAAGGCGCGGCGCACCTCGACCACCTCGGCCATCCGGTCGGCGGTGAGCCGTCTGGCCACCACCGGGGCCAGCTCGTCGGTCGACACCACGTACGTCCCGGAGCCCTGCCGGCACTCCAGCACCCCGGCGTGCACCAGCGCCCGTACCGCCTCGCGGACGGTGTTGCGCCCCACGCCGAGCGCCGCGACGAGTTGCGGCTCGGTGGGGATCCGTCCGCCGACAGCCCACTCGCCACCGAGGATCCGCTCCCTGAGCTGCGCGATGGTCTGCCGCACCCGGTGCCCCCGGGGCGGCGCGGCGGCGGAATCAACCGACGGTGGCACTGGTTACAACACCCGCCAGGAATTCATCCCATGATTGTAGGTTCGGACGCATGACCCCGCCAACCACCGCCGCTGTCGACGCCGGAACCTCGCCGCGTTCCGCGCGGGAGACGATCGCCGGGCCGGACGACGTGCCCGCGCCGGCGGATGCGACGGCTCCTGCCGCCGGCCCCGTCGGCGCCACCCCCGCGCCGGCCGGACCGGTCGCCGGTGGGCTGCTCGTGCTCGTCGGCATGCTGCTCGTGGCGCTCAACCTGCGGGCCGCCATCACCAGCCTCGGCGCCCTGCTCGACGAGGTACGCGGCGGCCTGGCCCTCTCCGGGGCGCTGGCCGGGGTCGTGACCACCCTGCCCGCGGTGGCCTTCGCCGTCTTCGGGTCGCTCACGCCCCGGCTCGTCCGCCGGCACTCCCCGGCCCGGGTGCTGGTGGTGGCGATGCTGATCCTCGCCGCCGGGCAGCTCGTCCGGGTCGGCACGGACTCCGCGCTGGTCTTCATCGCCGGCAGCGCCCTCGCGCTGGCCGGGATCGCGGTGGCGAACGTCCTGCTCCCGCTCCTGGTCAAGCAGTACTTCCCGCACCGCATCGGACTGGTCACCGGGGCGTACTCGATGACGCTGACGGTGGGCGCGACGGTGGCCGCCGCGGCGGCGGTGCCCGTGGCGCACCTCTTCGGCACCTGGCGGGCCGGGCTCGCCGTCTGGGCCGGGCTGGCCATGGTGGCCGTACTCCCGTGGGTGCCCCTGGCGCTGCGGGCGCGCGCGGCCCGACGGGCGGCGACCCCGACGGCGGCGGCGTCCCGCCCCGGGCGGATCCGGCCCGGGCGGACCCGGCTCGGCTGGGCGATGGCGGTCTACTTCGGGACGCAGTCGCTCGGCGCCTACGCGATCATGGGCTGGCTGGCCCAGCTCTTCCGCGACGCCGGCTACCGACCGCAGGACGCGGGCCTGCTGCTCGCCGGCGTGACCGCCCTGGGCGTGCCGATCGCGCTGCTGATGCCCACCCTGGCCGGGCGGCTGCGCACCCTGCACCCGCTGGTGCTGACGCTCTCCGCCGCGATGGCCCTCGCCTACGTCGGGATGGCCGTCGCGCCGCACGACGGGGCGCTGCTCTGGGTGGTGCTGCTCGCGATCGGGCAGAGCGCCTTCCCGATGATCCTGGCCACCATCGGGCTGCGCGCGCGCACCGCCGAGGGGACGGTGGCGCTCTCCGCGTTCAGCCAGAGCGTCGGGTATCTCATCGCCGCGCTGGGGCCGCTGCTCGTGGGCATCCTCTACGGGACCACCGGCGGGTGGACCGTCCCGATCGGGTTCCTGCTGGTGGCACTCGCCGTGCAGACCGGCGCGGGCATGGTGATCGCCCGTCCCCGGCACATCGAGGACGAGGCGTGAGGGGAACCGTCAGGAGGTGGCGGGCGTGGGGTCGCCGGCCACGGCCTGCTCGACCGTGGGGTAGGTGTGCAGCACCTCGACGAGGCCGCTCACCTCGAGGATGCGCAGCACGCCCCGCTGCGGGGCGGCCAGCCGCACCACGCCGCCGGCCTCGTCGCAGCTGTTCTTGGCCCGGACGAACACCGACAGCCCCGTGGAGTCGCAGAACGAGACGTTCGCCAGATCGAAGACGAGTCGGCTGCGACCCTTGTCGAGCAGGTCGGTGATCTGGTCCTGAAGCTGCGGTGCGGTCGCCATGTCCAGCTCGCCCGCGACCGAGACGACGACCACGTCGCCGCGCTGTTCCGTGTGCACCGTCAAGGACATTCGCCAGACCTCCTGTTATCGGGGAAACGGTATCCCACCATCGGGGTGGTACGCAGAACGGGAGGCGGTATCCGGTGGCCGTGCTCATTCGTTTGCCCTGCGGCAACTAGCGCTCCGGCCTCCGGTGATAGAGTCCGCCGTCGAGGTCGAAGGGGGTTCACCATGGCGTTGAGCACGGAGGAAGGCAACCGGCTGGCCGGTCTGCTGACCGGTCACGCCGAGCGGGTCACGCAGCGCTGGACGGAGATCGTCGCCGCGTCCCTGCGCGGGCGGCTCAGCCAGGGCGAGCTGCGTCGGCAGGTGCAGGAGCTGCACTCTAGCATGATCACTGCGAGTGAGCAGGGCGCCGTCGACCTGGACTCAGAGCAGGCCACGGAGCTGCGCGCCGTGCTCTCCGAGCTGTCCAGGGGGCGCGCCCGGCAGGGCTTCTCCGCCTCCGAGACCGCGATCAGCGTGTTCGCGCTGAAGGAGGTGCTGCTGGAGCTGCTGGAGGCCGAGGGCGGCTCCGAGAGGCTGCGCGACTACGTCGCCTTCTCCGGGCTGATCGACCAGATGGGTCTGTTCACCTTCGAGAGCTTCGTGCGCACCCGCGAGAGCCTCATCGCCGACCAGGCGGAGCAGTTGCTGGAGCTGTCCACCCCGGTGGTGAAGCTCTGGGAGGGCGTGGTCGCCGTGCCGCTGGTCGGCACCCTCGACTCGGCCCGGGCCCAGGTGGTGATGGAGCGGCTGCTCCAGACCCTGGTCGACACCGGCTCGCCCTACGCGATCATCGACATCACCGGCGTACCGGCGGTGGACACCCAGGTCGCCCAGCACGTCCTCAAGACCGTGGTGGCCGCCCGGCTGATGGGCGCCGACTGCATCATCTCCGGCATCCGGCCGCAGATCGCGCAGACCATCGTGGCGCTGGGCATCGAGTTCGGCGACATCGCCACCAAGGCCAGCCTCGCCGACGCGTTGCGGCACGTGCTCCGGCTCACCGGGGTCGAGACCGGCCGCCGCCAGCGCCGGGAGGCCTGATGGAACGGGTGCCGATCCTCAAGATCGGCGACATCCTGCTGGTCTCCATCCAGGTCGACATGTCCGACCAGACGGCGGTCCAGCTCCAGGAGGACCTCGCGGAGCGGATCGTCGCCACCGGCTGCCACGGTGTGATCATCGACATCACCGCCCTGGACATCGTCGACTCCTTCGTCGGGCGGATGCTGTCGACCATCGCCTCGATCTCCAAGGTGCTCGACGCGGAGACGGTCGTGGTCGGCATGCGTCCCGCCGTCGCCATCACCCTGGTCGAGCTGGGCCTGTCGCTCAACGGCATCCGGACGGCGCTCAACGTCGAGCGGGGCATGGAGTTGATCGCGGCGGCCCACGCCGACGAGCTCGCGTTCGACGACGAACCGGACGCCGAGACGACGGCGTTGTCATGACCGCCGGAGTCGACCTGGGCCAGCCGCAGGCGCAGGCGATCCGCAGCGACGAGGACGTGGTACGCGTCCGACAGCTGGTGCGTACGGTGTCGGTGGCCGTCAAGCTCTCGCTGGTCGACCAGACCAAGGTCGTCACCGCGGCGAGCGAGCTGGCCCGCAACACCCTGGTGTACGGCGGCGGCGGCACGGTCGAGGTGGCCACGGTCGACAACGGCCGGCGGCGGGGCGTGCGGATCGTCTTCGCCGACTCCGGCCCGGGCATCGCCGACCTCGACCTGGCGCTGACCGACGGCTACACCACCGGCGGCGGGCTCGGTCTCGGGCTCAGCGGCGCACGCCGGCTCGTCGACGAGTTCGACATCCAGACCGCCGTTGGTGAGGGAACCAGGATCACGGTCACCAAGTGGTCCCGATGAACGACGACGCGGTCTCCGACCGCGGAGTCTGGTTCCGGGTCGAGAACGGCAGCGCGGCCAGCACGGTGCGTCGGGCCGCCGAGCGGCTCGGCGTCCAGCTCGATCTGGGTGCCGACCGCACCGCCGACCTGGCCATCGTCGCCGCCGAGCTGACCAGCAACCTGGTCAAGCACGCCGACGACGGTGTCCTGCTGCTGCGTCCGGTGCGGCGCGACGGGGAGGCCGGTGTGGAACTGGTCGCCCTCGACACCGGGCCGGGGATGGCCGACCTCACCGCCTCCTCCCAGGACGGGCACTCCACCGCCGGGACGCTCGGCATCGGCCTCGGCGCGATCGTCCGGCAGGCCACCTGGTTCGACGGCTACTCCCGACCGGAGCGCGGCACGGTGCTGGCCGTGCAGATCTGGCCGAACCGCCCCGGCGGGCACGAGCGGTGGCCCTGGGTCGGCGCGCTCAGCCGGCCGCTGGCCGGGGAGTCGGTCAGTGGCGACGGGTACGCGTGGCGGATCGTCGAGGGCCGTCGTCAGGTGCTGGTCTGCGACGGCCTGGGACACGGGCCGCTCGCCTCCGCCGCCACCGACGCCGCGCTCGACGCGTTCCGTAAGGCACCGGCGGGGGCGCCGGCGGCGGTCGTCGCGCACCTGCACCGCTCGATGTCGCACACCCGGGGCGCGGCGCTCGCGGTGGCCGAGCCGGATCCGTCGGCCGGCGTGCTGCGCTACTCGGGGCTGGGCAACATCTCCGCCGCCGTGATCGGCGCCGACGGCAAGCGGCGGGGCCTGGTCTCGCTGCCCGGCATCGCCGGGCACCAGCGCCCCCCGATCCGGGAGTACGACTACCCCTTCGAGGCCGACACCCTGCTGGTCATGCACAGTGACGGGGTGGTCGACCGCTGGCAGCTCGCCGACTATCCCGGTCTCGTCGACCGGTCGCCCCTGGTGGTGGCCGCGACGCTGCTGCGGGACGCCGGCACGCGTCGCGACGACGCGTGCGTCCTGGTCGCGCGGGGATGGTCGTGACCGGGCCCGCCGGGGCGCCCCTGCTGACGATGGCGCTGCGGGTCGAACACGACATCTTCGTCGTCCGGCAGCGGGGCCGCGAGGTCGCCGCCGCGGTGGGGCTGGAACACCAGGACCAGGTACGCATCGCCACGGCGCTCAGCGAGGTGGCCCGCGACCTGCTGCACTCGGCCGGCGGGGCGGAGGTGGCGTTCGTCCTCGTCGGTGATCCCGCCGACGGCAGGCGGCACCTGCGGGTGGACCTCCTCCCGGTGCGTCCGCTGCCCGACGGGCGGTACGAGCCGCGGTCCGGCGCGGTGGCGCGGTTGGTGGACAAGTTGAGCGTGGTGCCACGGGAGGGGGATACGGTCGTGAGGATGTCCCGACGTGTCCCGGTCACCGCAGAGGTGCTGACCCCCGAGCGTCTCGCCGAGCTGCGCGCCGAGCTCGACCGGAACGCGCCGGGCAGCGCCCTGGACGAGTTGGCCGCCCAGAACGCGCAACTGATCGCCGCCCTCGACGAGGTACGCAGCCAGCGCGACGAGCTGGCCGTCCTGAACGAGGAGCTGGCCGAGACCAACCGGGGCGTGATGGCGCTCTACAACCAGCTCACCGAGGAGCTGGAGGAGACCAACCGGGGCGTGGTCGCCCTCTACGCCGAGCTGGACGAGAAGTCGGCCCAGCTGCGCGCGGCGAGCGAGTCGAAGAGCCGGTTCCTGGCGAACGTCAGCCACGAGCTGCGGGCCCCGGTCACCGCGATCATGGGGCTGGGCCGGCTGCTGGGCGACTCCGCCTCCGACCCGCTCACCGCCGAGCAGGCCCGCCAGGTCGGGCTGATCCGCTCGTCGGCGGGTGACCTCCTCACGCTGGTCAACGAGCTGCTCGACCTGGCCAAGGCCGAGTCGGGCCGGATCGAGCCCGACTGGAGCGAGGTCGACCTGCGGCCGGTCTTCGGCCAGTTGCGCGGCACGCTGCGCGCCCTCGCCACCCGGCCCGACGTCGAGCTGGTGGTGGAGGAGCCGCCCGTGCCCTCGACGCTGCGCACCGACGAGGTGCTGCTCGCCCAGGTCCTGCGCAACCTGCTGCACAACGGGCTCAAGTTCACCGAGCGCGGGCAGGTCCGGCTGCGGGCGGAGCGGCGGGACGACCAGTGGTCGCTGGCCGTCTCCGACACCGGCGCGGGCATCCCCCCGGAGTTGCACGAGCGGATCTTCGAGGAGTTCTACCAGGTGCCCGGCGCCACCCGGGTCGGCGGCACCGGCCTCGGCCTGCCGTACGCGCGGCGGCTGGTGACCCTGCTCGGCGGCAGCCTGGTGGTGTCCAGCGAGCCGGGCCGGGGCAGCACGTTCACCGTCACCCTGCCTGTAGGCGGAGCGTGACGTGGAGGGCGGCCCGGCGACGGTCCTGGTGGTCGACGACAGCCCCACCAAGCGCTATCTCCTGGTGAGCTGGCTCTCCCGTGCGGGCTTCGCGGTGCTGGAGGCGGAGAGCGGCGGCGAGGCGCTGGCCCGGGTCGGGGTGGACCCGATCGATCTCGTGGTGCTCGACGTGCGGCTGCCCGACCTGAACGGGTTCGACGTCTGCGAACGGATCAAGTCGGCGCACCCGGCGATGCCGGTGATCCACGTGTCCGCGCACGCGGTGGACGTGACGGACCGGGCGCAGGGACTGACCCGAGGCGCGGACGCGTACCTGGCGGAGCCGATCGAGCCGGAGGAACTGGTCGCCACCTCCCACGCGGTGCTGCGCTACTACCGGGCCCGGCAGCGCGCGGAACTGCTCGCCGAACGGCTCCTCGGGCTGGCCGACACCACCATGGCGGTGCACTCCGCCCCGAACTTCGCGAGGCTGCTGGAGGCGGCGGCGGCCGGCGCCGCGCAGATCTTCAAGAGTCCGGCCGCCGTGGTCGCCGAGACGTTCGACGGCGACTGTCTCGCCGGAATCGCGGACGGTTCCGACGGCGCGGCCACGATCGTCCCCTGGATCGTCGACGACACCGGGGTGCCGACCGGGACGACGGTCCGGGTGGACGATCCGGCCGCCTGGGGACTCATCGAGTGGCCGGCGGACGACACGGTCACGGTGGCCGCCGCCCGGCTGCGCGAGGACCGCGCGCCGCTCTACGTCGTCGTGCCCACCGCCACGCAGACCGCCCGCACCCCCGTGCTTCGGCAGCTCGCCCAGGCGGTGGCGGCGGCGGTGGAGGCGCAGCGCTCCTTCGACGAGGAGCACCGCATCGCGGTGACCCTCCAGCGCAGCCTGCTGCCGCGCCGGATACCGCAGGTCAGCGGGCTCGACCTGGCCGTGCGCTACGAGCCGGCGAGCGCGCAGACCGAGGTGGGCGGCGACTTCTACGAGCTGGTGATGCTCGACGGCCACCTGCTGCTGGCGATCGGCGACGTGGCCGGCCACTCGCTGCACGCCGCGACGGTGATGGCCGAGCTGCGGCACGCGGTGCGGGCGTACGCGGTGGAGGGGCACCAGCCGGGCGAGATCCTGGAACGGGTCAACGAGCTGATGCGCACCCTGCTGCCGAACGAGCTGGCCACGATCTGCGTACTGCTGCTGCACCCGCCCAGCGGCCGGATCCGGCTGGCCAGCGCCGGTCACCTGCCGCCGCTGCTCAGCCTCGACGGCAAGGTCGAGTTCGTGCAGCACTCGGCCCCGCTGCTCGGGGTCCGCGCGCCCCGGCCGCCCGACCTGGAGTTCGTGCTGCCGGCCGGGGCGACGCTGGTGTTCTACACCGACGGCCTGATCGAACGCCGGGACGCCACGATCGACGACGGGCTGGCCGCCCTGGCCGCTTCCGCCGGCCGGGTCGACGACGCCCTGGACCGGTTCTGCGAGCGGCTCCTGGTCGAGCTGGCTCCGCCGGAGATCCACGACGACGTCGCCGTGGTCGCCCTGCGCCGCAACTGAGCCGGCCTCCGGTCGGCCTCGCGGGGGGCGGCAACGCCGGGGGCATCCTCGTACCCTGAGCCCATGGCCACGAAGACTGGTGACTTGCTGGCAGCCACGGCCCCCCGCGCCGTCGCGGTGGTCCGGGGCATCTCGGACGACCAACTGGACCTGCCCACCCCGTGCAGCGACTACACGGTGCGCGACCTGCTCAACCACCTCCACGACGTGGTGGTCAACTTCCAGGCCCTCGCGCACAGGCGGCAGCCGGAGTGGGCGGAGAAGCCCGACCATCTGGCCGAGGGTTGGCGGGACCGGTTCGAGGCGGAGACCGCGAAGCTGGTCGAGGCGTGGTCGGACCCGGCCGTGCTGGATGGCGTCTCGCCCGGGTTGGGGCTGCCACAGGAGACGGTCGGCGGCATGGTGCTGCTGGATCTGACCGTGCACGCCTGGGACCTGGCCGTCGCCACCGGGCAGCCGTACCAGCCCGCTCCCGAGGTGCTGCCCCCGCTGTGCGCCCTGACCGAGCAGTTGGGGCCGACGGCCCGGGAGCGGGGCGTCTTCGCGGCGCCGGTGGGCACGTCGTCGTCGGATGCCCCGGAGATCGACCGCCTGCTCGCCCTGACGGGACGGGACCCGGGCTGGTCGGCGCTCGACTGAGCCTGATCTAGCCCACCTCAGCCACGGGCCCGCGCGGCGCCCCGCCGCGCGGGCCTCCTTCACCGTCACGATTCACCCGGTGAGTGGTGACGCGGTGTCCACCTCGGGGTGGGCCTGCTGTTCCTGCGCGCGAGCACGGCGGTGGAGGAGCTGCGGACGACCTGAGCTGTAACGCCGGCGGCGACCCGGACGCTGTCTGCTCGGAGGCCCGGCCGACGGGCCCGGCGGGGGTCCGACGGCCCCCGGTGTGTGCGGCAGCGGGAGTCAGTAAATGCGCAACCAGCCGGGCGGAGCGCCGCCGGTGTTCGTCGACCGGACCGGACGGCGGCGCCGGCTCACGGTGATCGCCGGCACCGCGATGGGTCTGGGCCTGCTCACGAG
This sequence comes from Micromonospora echinofusca, assembly GCF_900091445.1. Taxonomy (NCBI): domain Bacteria; kingdom Bacillati; phylum Actinomycetota; class Actinomycetes; order Micromonosporales; family Micromonosporaceae; genus Micromonospora; species Micromonospora echinofusca. The sequence goes on along the minus strand of NZ_LT607733.1, from coordinate 6,094,069 downwards.
CCTCGGCCTGATCGCCGCCGGCCTCTTCATGGACTCGTCGGTGTCGCTGCCCGGCTGGTCGGACACCCGCCCGGCGGCACCGCGCGAAGCCGAGGCGGACGTCCGCGGCGAGATGGGCGGCGGGCCACCGGCCCGCCCCCGTCCGTCGCCCGTGACCAGCACCTCGGTCCCGGTTCCCACCCGCACGGCCGGCGACGGCACCGCCCCGGCCACCGGCGTTCCCACCGTCCGGCCGAGCCGGTCCGACGAGCCGGGCCGGGGCGACGAACGGCGCACCGCGAAGCCCAGCCGGTCCCCGGGCAAGCCGAGGTAGCGGTGGGGCGGCACATCGCCCGCCGGGACCCGCGGGCACACTGGGTCCTGCTCCTGCTCGGGCTGGCGCTGCTGCTGGCGGCGCTCACCGTCGACGGTCTGGTCACCGGGCTCGCCGGCGGCTCCGGCGGGGCACGGGCGGACACGTCCGCCGGGCCGGCGGTGCCGAAGGAGGTCGTCACCGGCGGGCCGGTGCTGCGGCTCGACCAGGACCGGCCGGTCAGCCGGGCCATGCCCGACCGTACGGTCGCGCTGACCTTCGACGACGGGCCGGACCCGCGGTGGACGCCGCAGGTCCTCGACGCGCTGCGCCGGCACGGCGCGCGCGCCACCTTCTTCGTGGTCGGCGCCCGGGTCAACGAGCATCCGGAGCTGGTCCGCCGGATCCTCGCCGAGGGGCACGAGATCGGCTCGCACAGCTTCACCCACGCCGACCTCGGCTCCGCCCCGGACTGGCGGCGCGACCTGGAGCTCTCGTTGACCCGCAAGGCGGTCGCCGGGGCGGTGGGCCGCGAGGTCACCCTGCTCCGGCCGCCGTTCTCGTCCCAGCCGTCGGCGCTGACCGGTCCCGAGTACGCCGCGCTGAGCGCCGCCGCCGGCACCGGGCACGTCGCCGTGCTCGCCGACAGGGACACCAAGGACTGGCAGCGGCCGGGCGTACCCGCCATCGTCGAGGCCGCCACCCCGGAACGGGGGCGCGGCGCGGTGGTGCTGATGCACGACGGCGGCGGCGACCGGGCCCAGACGGTGGCCGCCCTCGACCGGCTGCTGCCCGGGCTGACCCGGCAGGGCTACCGGTTCACCACCGTCTCCGGGGGGATCGACGCGCCGGCCTCCATGGTGCCGGCGGGCGGGGGCAGTCGGCTGAGCGGCCACGCCCTGCGGTGGACCCAGGCCGGCGCCGGTTGGCTGGCCGGGGCGATGGACCTGCTGCTCGGGGTAGCGCTGGTGCTGGGCGTGGCCCGGCTGGTCGTGCAGGTGGCCTGCGCCCAGGTGCACGTGCGGCGGGTCCGCCGACCGAGGCGGGTGCCGCCGACGGTCACCGCCCCGGTGTCGGTGATCGTGCCGGCCTACAACGAGGCCGCGAACATCGCCGCGACCGTCCGGTCGCTGGTGGCCAGTGACTATCCCGCGCTGGAGGTGATCGTCGTGGACGACGGGTCCGACGACGACACCGCCGGGATCGTCGAGCGGCTCCGCCTGCGCGGGGTGCGGGTCGTCCGGCAGGCCAACGCGGGCAAGCCGGCGGCGCTGAACACCGGCATCCGGGCCGCCCGCGCCGACCTGCTGGTGCTGGTCGACGGCGACACCGTCTTCCAGCCGGACACCGTGCACCGGCTGGTGCAGGGCTTCGCCGACCCCACGGTGGGGGCCATCTCCGGCAACACCAAGGTCGCCAACCGGCGCCGGCTGCTCGGCCGCTGGCAGCACCTGGAGTACGTGATCGGCTTCAACCTAGACCGCCGGATGTACGACGTGCTGGAGTGCATGCCGACGATCCCCGGCGCGATCGGCGCGTTCCGCCGCGAGGTGCTGTTCGCCGTCGGCGGGGTGCCCGCGGACACGCTGGCGGAGGACACCGACCTCACCATGAAGGTGCTGCGGGCCGGCTGGCGGGTGGTCTACGAGGAGGCTGCCATCGCCTGGACCGAGGCGCCCTCCTCGCTGCGGCAGCTCTGGCGGCAGCGCTACCGCTGGTGCTACGGCACGATGCAGGCGATGTGGAAGCACCGGCACGCGCTGCGCGAGCGGGGCGCCGGCGGCAGGCTCGGCCGGCGCGGCCTGCCGTACCTGACGGTGTTCCAGATCGTGCTGCCGCTGGCAGCCCCGGCGGTGGACGTCTACGCCGTCTACGGCCTGCTGTTCCTGCCCTGGTCGACACTGGTTCTGGCCTGGGCGGGGCTGCTGCTGCTCCAGGCGCTCACCGCCGCGTACGCGCTGCGACTGGACCGGGAACGCTTCGGTCCATTGTGGAGTCTGCCGTTCCAGCAGTTGATCTACCGGCAGGTGATGTACCTGGTGGTGGTGCAGTCGGTGGTCACCGCGCTGGTCGGCAACCGGCTGCGCTGGCAGCGGATGGTACGCACCGGCGAGGCGGCCGCACTGGTCGGGACGCAGGGACGGGCGCCCTTCTGACGCCTGGCGCGTCAACCGGCGGTGAACAGGCCGGCGGAGAGCGCGAGCAGCGTTCCGGCGGCGGTGGAACAGCAGCACACCAGCAGGAACGCGACCACCGCGAGGATCGCCCAGACCCGACGGTCGCGCGCCGCCGCCCGCCATCCCGCCGCCGGCACGTCCTCGGCCGCCTCGTCGTCGTCCACCCCGGCCCCGGTCACTCCGGCAGTCTAGGCACCGACGGGCGGCCCACCGGGCGCCGACGCCCGGACGGGTGGACACGCCTCGGTCGGCCCACGTGCCGCGCGGCGACCGGGCGATCCAGGACCCGTGGTGCCCCCGCGCGTCGGGCAGGATGGGGCGATGGAGCTGGTCTCGATCACCGACGTCCGCAACGCCGCCGCCGACATCGCGGGCACCGTGCTGCGTACCCCGTTGCTGCGCACCGGATGGGACGCGGAGCTGTGGCTCAAGCCGGAGAGCCTGCAACCGGTGGGGTCGTTCAAGCTGCGCGGGGCGACCCACGCGGTGGCCCGGCTGACGCCCGAGGAGCGGGCGCGCGGCGTGGTCACCCACTCGTCGGGCAACCACGGCCTGGCGCTGGCGTACGCGGCCCGCGCGGCCGGTGTGCCGTGCCGGATCGTGGTGCCCGAGGGCGCCCCGGCGGCCAAGGTCGACCGGATCCGCGCGCTGGGCGTCGAGGTGCTGCTGGTGCCGCCCCCGCGACGCGGCCCGGAGGCGGAGCGGATCGCCGCGACGACGGGTGCGGTGCTGGTGCCGCCCTTCGACGACCGGCGGATCGTGGCCGGGCAGGGCACGGTCGGGCTGGAGATCGTCGAGGACCTGCCCGACGTCGACGTGGTGCTGGTGCCGGTGGGTGGCGGCGGGCTCTCCTCCGGCGTCGCGACCGCGGTCACCGCCCTGCGCCCGGCGGCGACGGTGATCGGTGTCGAGCCGGAACTCGCCGCCGACGCGCGGGACTCGCTGGCGGCCGGCTCGGTGGTGGTCTGGGGCGAGGAGCGCACCTACCGGACGATGGCCGACGGGCTGCGTCTGCCGCCGTCCGAGCTGACCCTCGCCCACCTGCGGGCCCGGCTGGACCGCATCGTCACGGTGACCGAGGAGGAGATCCGGGCCGCGATGGGCCGCCTGGTGCGCGACTCCCGCCTGGTGGTGGAGCCGAGCGGTGCCGTGGCCGTGGCCGCCCGGCTGTTCCGCGCCGCCGAGCTGCCGCCCGGTCGTACGGTCGCCGTGGTGACCGGCGGCAACGTCGACCCGGCGGTGCTGGCCGGCGTCCTCGGCTGAGAGCGTCGGGCGGGGCCCCTCCCGGCGTGAGGAGGGGCCCCGCCCGACCTTGCTCAGGCGCGGCCGAGGCGGTCGAGGATCCAGGCGTTGACGAACGCCTCCTCGCGCCAGGAGTCGTAACGGCCGCTGGGGCCGCCGTGGCCGGCGCCCATCTCGGTCTTGAGCAGGTAGTCGCCCTGCGGCGCGACCGCCCGCAGCCGGGCGATCCACTTCGCCGGCTCGTGGTAGAGCACGCGGGTGTCGTTGAGGCTGGTCACCGCGAGGATCGCCGGGTAGTCCACCGCCCGCACGTTCTCGTACGGCGTGTAGGACTTCATGTACGCGTAGACCTCCGGGTCGGCCAGCGGGTTGCCCCACTCCTCCCACTCGGTGACGGTCAGCGGCAGCGACGGGTCGAGGATCGAGGTGAGCGCGTCCACGAAGGGCACCTGCGCGACGATCCCGGCGAACGCGTCGGGGGCGATGTTGGCGACCGCGCCCATCAGCAGCCCGCCGGCCGAGGCGCCCCGGGCGACGAGCCGGTCGCTCGCCGTCCAGCCCGCCTTGACCAGGTGCCGGGCGCAGGCGACGAAGTCGGTGAAGGTGTTCTTCTTGGCCAGCAGCTTGCCCTGGTCGTACCAGCTGCGGCCCAGCTCGCCGCCGCCCCGGATGTGCGCGACGGCGAAGATGACGCCCCGGTCCAGCAGGGAGAGCCGGGCGATGGAGAACCACGGGTCCATGCTCGCCTCGTACGAGCCGTAGCCGTAGATGACGCAGGGGGCGGAGCCGTCCTTCGGGGTGCCGGCCCGGCAGACCAGCGAGATCGGCACCCGGGTCCCGTCGTCGGCGAGCGCCCAGTCGCGGTGCTGCTCGTAGTCGGCCGGGTCGTACGCCCGCCCGTCCGGCCCGGGCTTCACCGGCTTCTGCCGGCGCAGCACCATCTGCCGGGTGACCAGGTCGTAGTCGTAGACCGAGTCGGGGGTGACCAGCGAGGCGTAGCGGAGCCGGATCTGCCCGGTGCGGTACTCCGGGTTGTCGTGCAGGCCGACGCTGTAGAGCGGCTCCGGGAAGTCGATGTCGTACGCGTCGCCGCCGCCGACGGGCAGCACCCGCAGCCCGGTCAGCCCGTTGGTGCGCAGCGAGACGACCAGGTGGTCGGCGAAGGCGTCGACCGCCTCCAGCCGGGTGCCGGGCGAGTGCTCGATCAGCGGCACCCAGTCGCCGGGCGCGTCCGCCGAGGTCCAGGCCAGCGCGAAGTCCTCGGCGCCGTCGTTGTGCAGGATCAGGAAGCGGTGCCCGTGGTGCTCGATGGTGTATTCCACGCCCTGCCGCCGGGGCGCCACGGACGCCGGCGCGCCGGTCGGGTTGCCGGCCGGGATCACCAGCACCTCGCTGGTGATCTTGCTGTGCACGTCGATGAGGACGAACCGCTCCGAACGGGTCAGCTCCACGCCGACCCAGAACCGCTCGTCGTCCTCCTGGTAGACCACCACGTCCTCGGTGGACGCCGTGCCCAGGGTGTGCCGCCAGACCCGGTTGGGGCGCCACGTCTCGTCCACCGTCACGTAGAACAGCACGGAGGCGTCGGCGGACCAGGCGGTGCCGTAGAACGTGCCGGGGACCTCGTCGGGTAGCAGCTCGCCGGTGGCGAGGTCCTTGACCCGCAGCGTGAACCGCTCGTCGCCGGAGAAGTCGGTGGAGTAGGCCAGCCACCGCCCGTCCGGGCTGACGTCGAACGCGCCGAGCGAGAAGAAGTCGTGCCCCTCGGCGAGCACGTTGCCGTCGAGCAGCACCTCCTCGCCGTCGAGCGGAGCGCCGTCCACACTGACGGGCGGCTCGGTCTCGCCGTCGCGGACCGACCGGCGGCACTGCACGCCGTACTGCTGGCCCTCGACCGTGCGGGTGTAGTACCAGTAGCCGCCCTTGCGGCCGGGCACCGACAGGTCGGTCTCCTGGGTGCGTCGGCGGATCTCCTCGAACAGCTCGGCGCGCAACCCTTCGAGATGCGCCGTGCGGGCCTCGGTGTACGCGTTCTCGGCGGTGAGGTGGGCGATCGTCTCCGGGTCGTCCTTGGCGGTGAGCCAGGCGTACTCGTCGACGACGGTGTCGCCGTGGTGGGTGCGCTCGCTGGGCACCCGCTTCGCCGTGGGCACGGGGGTCTCGGTGGTCACGGCGTCACGTTACCGGCCGCGCGCCGCCCGCCGCGCGGCCTCGTCGACGACCCGCCGCCACATCTTTCGAACATGTGTACGATGGCCGGCATGGCGGCTGCAGCGAGTTCCACCGACCGGCCCGGAGCCCTCGACATCACCCGGCGGTTGACCGAGATCTGCGGCCCGCCGTTCGCCCGCTTCGCCGGCCCCGCCGACGAGGTGGCCGGCCGCCCGGCCCGCTGGGTCGCCGTCCCGGGTGGGGCGCACGCCGCGGCCGAGGTGCTGCGGCTCGCCGCCCGGCACGACCTGACGGTGGTGCCGCGCGGGGCCGGCACGAAGATCGACTGGGGTGCCGCCCCCGACCGGGTCGACATCATGCTCGACACCGGCCGGCTCGCCGGGATCGGCCACGAGCCGGCCGGCTCGCCCACCGCGCAGGTCGGGGCGGGCACCCCGCTGCGCGCGGTGCAGGCCACGCTGGAGCGCACCGGGCAACGCCTGGCGCTCGACGCCCCCTCGCCCGGCGCCACCCTCGGCGGCGTGCTCGCCGCCGGCGAGGCGGGGCCGCTGCGGCACCGCCACGGCAGCCCCTGCGACCAGCTCGTCGGGGTGCGCTACCTCGACGCCGACGGCGAGCTGGTCGACGCCGGGGGTGGCGCCGCCGGTCTGGAACTGGCCCGCCTGCTCTGCGGCTCGCAGGGAGCGCTCGGCGTGCTGGTCTCCGCGACCCTGCGGGTGCAGGCCGTCCCGGCGGGCCGGATCTGGGTCAGCCGACCCGTCTGGACCCCGCTGGAGGTGCACGACCTGATCCGCACCGTGCTCGCCGCGCGCCTCGACCCGGCGGCGGTCGAGCTCGACCTGCCGGCCGGCGCGGGATCCCGGCCGCGCCAGGGCACCCGGGCCGCCGCGATGGCCGCGCACCCGTCCATGGCGGGGCGCGTCCGCGGCGGCCCGGGCGGTGCCGGGCGGCTGGTGGTGCTGCTGGAGGGCGGTCCGGCCGACGTGGCCGAGCGCGCGGACCGGCTCGTCGCGCTGCTCGGCCCGGGCGCGGCCGCGAGTCACGCCGCACCCGACTGGTGGCGGCGCTACCCGTTCGGCCCGGGCGACACGGCGCTGCGGATCGAGGTGCCCATCGCCGACCTGCACGCCGCCGTCTACGCGCTGCGCGACGCCGCCGGCGGGCCCGTCCCGGTGCGCGGCTCCGCCGGCCTCGGCGTGGTGCACGCGGCCCTGCCCGGCGCCATGTCGCCCGACCGGGTGGCGTCGATCCTGGCCGCCGTCCGCGGCGTGCTCCTCGCCCGGCAGGGCCGGTGCGTGGTGGTCTCCGCGCCGCCGGCCGTCCGGCGGGCCGTCGACCTGTGGGGCGAGCTGGCCGGGCTGGCCCGGCTGCGCGCGGCCAAGGCGCACCTCGACCCCCACCACCGCCTCGCCCCGGGCCGCCTCCCCGGCGGCCTCTGACCGGGCCGAGATGCCACGTGCGGACGCCGTGACCGGGCCCTTGAAGATCAGGCCCGGTCACGTTCACTGGCCCGTCAGCGATTCCACAGTGCGGCCAATGCCGCGATGAGGGCAGCCACACCGGTCAGCGTGGCGGGCAGTGTCCTCAGGTATGCCAGTACCAACCGGTGCCGAGCCGGCGTCTCGTTGTCCCGCTTCTCGTTGCTTGTTACGGTCGTCAAGGCTCCTCCTGCCTGCGGTGACATGTCAGGTGACCGGAGTCGTCGAGGACGCCCGGTGGCAGCCGGGCGTTCTCTTTGTGTCCAGGCGAACCCGATCTGGACATCCTCTGGTCTGACCAGTGCCAATTTGAACGGCTGGCAGATTGGCCGTCAAGTCACTCCGTTTCCGACCCCGGTGGGTCGATTGGAGCGGGTTGCCGGACGGCAATTGGAGTGATAATCGCGCGTTGCGTGCGTGCGTATTCGCCTAAAGGCTCTCTGGCCGCACGCAGTTATGTGCGCTGCTCGCGTGCGCGCGTGCGCGCGCGTATACGCCTTTTGGATCGCGCGTGCACACGCGCCCGTGCCCCCGGGCGTGCGCACCCGCGCGTGGGCGCGTTATTGAATATCACTAAGGCGAGTGGCGGATCTGCATCTTCTCGGAATGTGAGAAGAAGTGTGCCATATGAAATGCATGAAATGTGACTATAGCGGACGTTGTAGGGCCTCCTGTGATCTCAGTCACTCCATTTAAGCTTCTCGCTCAGATCGCCCTCGTGGTGATCAACTAGGGCTGCCGCAGCCTCGACCATCCCTCACTTTCGGTGTTCGAGTCGTCATCCATGGTGGTGGCGCTCGCCGAAGGATGGCCGCTCGTGGCCTGTGGCAATTGGAGGTCGACGTGGGCGGGGTGCCAATTGAATATTGGCAGATCAGGCCCGAGTCCAGGTGAAGTGCAAATGTCAGCTGGCGTCGTTGCGCAGCACCAGGATGGCGATGTCGTCGCGCGGCGCCTCGGTCGAGAAGCCGATCGCCGTCGAGCGGAGCCGGGCCGCGATCACGTCGGCCGAGTAGCCGGCCAGCGGGGCGGCGGCGTCGCGCAGCCGGTCGGTGCCGAACAGCTCCCGGCCGCGCCGCCGCTCGGTGACCCCGTCGGTGTAGAAGACCAGCGCGTCGCCCGGATCGAGCGGCACCACCGCCGTCGGGGAGGCGATCGAGTCGAGCAGGCCGAGCGCGGTGCCGCCGGTGCCGACGAAACGCGCCCCGCCCCGGGCGGGCAGCAGGACCGGCCGGTCGTGGCCGGCGAGGTGCAGGGAGACGTCCAGTTGGTCGCCGTCGCCGGGGCCCACCGCCGCCAGGGCCAGCGTGCAGTAGCGCCCGCCGCCCCGCTCGAACAGCGTCTCGTTGACCCGGGCCAGCGCCTCCGGCAGCGGCTTGCCGTCGCCCACCAGCACCCGGATGACGTCGCGGACCAGGCCGGTGACCGTCGCCGCCTGCACGCCCTTGCCCGACACGTCGCCGATCACCACCAGCCAGCGGCCGTCCGGCAGGGGCACCACGTCGTAGAAGTCGCCGCCGACGTCGACGTCGCCGCCGGTCGGGACGTACTCGGCGGCGAAGCCGATGCCCTCGACCACCGGCAGCACCGGCGGCAGCAGCGACTGCTGGAGGGTGTGCGCGACGCGCCGACGCTCGGCGTGGATGCGGGCGTTCTCGATCGCCAGCGCCGACCGCCGGGCGACGTCCTCCAGCACGGCGACCTCGTCCGGGTCGTGCCGGTGCCGCTGGTGCCGGCCGACGGCCAACGTGCCCAGCCGCTGGCCACGGGCGATCAGTGGGACGGCGAAGCCCTCCATCGGCGCGCCGAGCGGCATCTGGGCGCCGTTGCGCGACGCCTCGCGTAGCCGGGCCTGGACCGAGTCTGGCCCGGTCTCCTCGAGCACCTGGTGCAGCTGGGGCAGCACCGACTCGTCGGCGTGGCTGGCCGCCGCGAGGCGCAGCCGGCCCCACTCGTCGGTCGTGTGCACCGCGCACCACTGCCCGAGCCGGGGCACCACGAGCTGCGGGACGAGCGCCATGGTCAACTCGACGTCGAGCGACTGCGCGAGCAGCTCGCTGGCCTCGGCGAGGAAGGTCAGCCAGGCCTGCCGGCGGACGTCCGCCCGGCGTAGCCGGTCGTTCTCCAGGTGCAGCGAGAGCCGCTCGGCCATCAGCACGGCCAGCGGCCGCGCGTACGCCGACGGGGCCGCGTCCAGCTCCAGTTCGCCGGCGTACGGACGGTGCACGGCCAGCGGCACCCGGAGCAGCTCGTTGCCGGGCCGGGGCTGGCGGCCGTACCGGGCCAGCACCTGGATGCCCTGCCCGTCGCCCCGGTCCAGCCGTACCACCCCGCCCGCCGCGCCGACCATCTCCGCCACCCGGGTGAGCAGGCTGGTTGCGAAGTCGGGCAACGGATCCTCGGCGTACGGGTCGGGGGTGGTCTGCATCAGTTCGCTCATGGCCCCGGCGCTCGGCGCGGAGCTCTCGGGGATCGTCGGCGTGCCGCCCCCGGCGGTCGCGGCGGCGGGCCTGCCCGCCACCCGGTCGCGCCCGCCCGGGTCGGGCAGGTCCAGCCGGAACCAGACCCCCTTGCCCGTGGGCAGGTAGGTGGTGCCCCAGCGGCTGGCGAAGTGGTCGACGAGCAGCAGCCCCCGACCGCGTTCGGAGACCTCGTCGATGTCGGTGGCGTCGTTGCGGACGCCGACGATCAGCTCCTCCACGGGGCCGGCGGCGAAATCGGACACGGTGACGGTGATCCCGACCGGGTCGGCGACCACCTCGATGTCCAGTTCGGTGCGGGCGTGCTCCACGGCGTTGGTGGAGAGCTCGGTGGTGAGCAGCATGGCCTCGTTGGCCAACCCGTCCAGGTGGGCCTCGGTGAGGACGGACCGCACGAGGGCCCGTGCGGCGGCGGGCGTACGCCGGTCTGCGGGGAGCCTGACACGCCGGACGTGCTCGTCTCGGCCCCCGGTCGCCGCGGGCCCCGTCTCCGCCGACATCCCCGTATCCTCCACCGCCACCCGCGCGACTGCCAAGCCACTCCCCACCTCCCACCCCGTCGATCACGCATCTGTGGCCGGCATCTCCTGACGACTGGCCCGTTCTGCGGGGCGCCGCAACTGCATGGTCAACCGCCCGGGGTGGGGTGGGGGGGCGGTGGGGTTCGGCGGGGTCGGGGCGGGGTGGGTGGGCGCGTGGGCTTGGTGTGGGGGAGGTCGCGGGCACAATGAGGGGATGGCCGGCGTCGGCAGGAGCCGGTGGCCCCGAGCTGAGCGAGGAATGATGACCACGAAACAGTCGGCGACCGTGGACCCGTCCGCGCCCGACCACGAGGCGCTCCTCGGCGAGTTGACCGAGGCGCTGCGGCGGGTCGGTCGGGGCGACCTGAAGGTCCGGCTGCCCCGCCGGGCGGGCCGGGCCGGCGAGGTCGCGGACGCCTTCAACGAGGTCGTGTCGCTCCAGGAGCGGCAGTACCTCGACCTGCGGCGGATCAGCCGGATCGTCGGCCGGGACGGCCGGCTCACCGAGCGCCTGGACGACGAGGGCCTGGACGGCTCCTGGGCGGAGGGGCAGCGGGCGGTCAACTCGCTCATCGACGACCTGGGCCGGCCGACCACCGAGATCGCCCGGGTCATCGTCGCGGTGGCCGACGGCGACCTCTCCCAGCACATGGCCCTGGAGATCGACGGCCGGCCGCTGCGCGGTGAGTACCTGCGGATCGGCCGCACGGTCAACACGATGGTCGACCAGCTCTCGTCCTTCTCGAACGAGGTCACCCGGGTCGCCCGGGAGGTGGGCACCGAGGGCAAGCTCGGCGGCCAGGCCGACGTACGCGGCGTCGCCGGCACCTGGAAGGACCTCACCGACTCGGTGAACACCATGGCGTCGAACCTGACGGGCCAGGTGCGGTCGATCTCCCAGGTGGCGACGGCGGTGGCCAAGGGCGACCTGTCGCAGAAGATCACGGTCAGCGCGCGCGGCGAGGTCGCCGAGCTGGCCGACACGATGAACTACCTCACCGACACCCTGCGGCTCTTCGCCGAGCAGGTGACCCGGGTGGCCCGCGAGGTGGGCACCGAGGGCAAGCTCGGCGGCCAGGCCGAGGTGCCGAACGTGGCCGGCACCTGGAAGGACCTGACCGACAGCGTCAACTCGATGGCGTCGAACCTGACCGCCCAGGTGCGCAACATCGCCCAGGTCTCCACGGCGGTGGCCCGGGGCGACCTGTCGCAGAAGATCACCGTGGCGGCGCAGGGCGAGATCCTGGAGCTGAAGGACACCGTCAACACGATGGTGGACCAGCTGTCGTCGTTCGCCGACGAGGTGACCCGGGTGGCTCGTGAGGTGGGCATCGAGGGCAAGCTGGGCGGCCAGGCCCAGGTACGCGGCGTCTCCGGCACCTGGCGCGACCTGACCGAGAACGTCAACCAGCTCGCCGGCAACCTGACCAGCCAGGTCCGCAACATCTCCCAGGTCTCCACGGCGGTGGCGAAGGGTGACCTCTCTCAGAAGATCACGGTCGACGCCCAGGGCGAGATCCTGGAGTTGAAGAACACCGTCAACACGATGGTGGACCAGCTGTCGTCGTTCGCCGACGAGGTGACGCGCGTCGCGCGCGAGGTGGGTACGGAGGGCAAGCTGGGCGGTCAGGCCCAGGTCAAGGGCGTCTCCGGTACGTGGCGGGACCTGACGGACAACGTGAACTCGATGGCGTCGAACCTGACGTCGCAGGTGCGAAACATCGCCTCGGTCACCACGGCCGTGGCGAAGGGTGACCTGTCGCAGAAGATCACCGTGGATGCCCGGGGCGAGATCCTGGAGCTGAAGTCGACGGTGAACACGATGGTGGACCAGCTGTCGTCGTTCGCCGACGAGGTGACGCGGGTGGCCCGCGAGGTGGGTACGGAGGGCAAGCTCGGCGGCCAGGCCCAGGTGCGAGGTGTCGCCGGCACCTGGCGGGACCTGACGGACAACGTGAACTCGATGGCGTCGAACCTGACCGCCCAGGTGCGCAACATCGCCCAGGTCTCGACCGCCGTGGCGAAGGGTGACCTGTCGCAGAAGATCACCGTGGATGCCCGGGGCGAGATCCTGGAGCTGAAGTCGACGGTCAACACGATGGTGGACCAGCTGTCGTCGTTCGCCGACGAGGTGACGCGCGTGGCCCGCGAGGTGGGTACGGAGGGCAAGCTCGGCGGCCAGGCCCAGGTCAAGGGCGTCTCCGGTACGTGGCGGGACCTGACGGACAACGTGAACTCGATGGCGTCGAACCTGACGTCGCAGGTGCGCAACATCGCCTCGGTCACCACGGCCGTGGCGAAGGGTGACCTGTCGCAGAAGATCACGGTCGACGCCCAGGGCGAGATCCTGGAGCTGAAGTCGACGGTCAACACGATGGTGGACCAGCTCTCGTCGTTCGCCGACGAGGTCACCCGGGTGGCCCGCGAGGTGGGCAGCGAGGGCAAGCTCGGCGGCCAGGCCCAGGTCAAGGGCGTCTCGGGCACGTGGCGCGACCTCACCGAGAACGTCAACCAGCTCGCCTCGACCCTCACCACCCAGCTGCGCGCCATCGCACAGGTCTCCACCTCGGTGACCCGGGGCGACCTGACCCAGCGCATCGCGGTCAAGGCGCAGGGCGAGGTCGCCGAGCTGAAGGACAACATCAACCAGATGATCGTCACCCTCCGGGAGACGACCAAGAAGAACGCGGAGCAGGGCTGGCTCGACTCGAACCTGGCCCGGATCGGCGGCCTGCTCCAGGGGCAGCGCGACCTCGGCGAGGTCTGCCGCATGATCATGATGGAGGTGACCCCGCTGGTCGACGCGCAGCTCGGCGCGTTCTTCCTGGCGGACAACTCCGAGGGCGTGATGCGGCTGCGGCTGACCGCCTCCTACGGCTACGTCGCCCGGGGGCACGAGGTCACGTTCGGCCCCGGCGAGGGTCTGGTCGGCCAGGCCGCCCTGTCCCGTCGCACGATCCGGATGGGCGGGGCACCGGACGGCAAGCTGATGCTCCGCTCCGGGCTCGCCGAGACCCCGCCGGCCGACCTGGTCGTACTGCCCGTGCTCTTCGAGGGCGAGCTGCTCGGCGTCATCGAGTTCGCCAGCGTCGCGGCCTTCTCCGAGCTGCACCTGTCGTTCCTGGAGCGGCTCGTGCTCACCACCGGCATCGCCGTCAACACCATCCAGGCCAACCGGCGTACGGAGGAACTGCTCGCGCAGTCGCAGCGGCTCGCCCACGAGTTGCAGGAGCAGTCGGCCGAACTCCAGCGCACCAACGCCGAGCTGGAGGACAAGGCGCAGCTGCTCTCGGAGCAGAAGGGCAACATCGAGACGAAGAACCGGGAGATCGAGCTGGCCCGGCTCGGCCTGGAGGAGAAGGCCCAGCAGCTCACGAGGGCGTCGGCGTACAAGTCGGAGTTCCTGGCCAACATGAGCCACGAGCTGCGTACGCCGTTGAACTCGCTGCTGCTGCTCGCCCGGCTGCTGGCCGAGAACTCGGAGCAGAACCTGACGCCGAAGCAGATCGAGTTCGCCCGGACGATCCACGGCGCCGGCTCCGACCTGCTGTCGCTGATCGACGACATCCTGGACCTGTCCAAGATCGAGGCGGGGCGGATGGACGTCGAGCCCACCGCGGTCCGGTTCGACGAGATCCGTGGCTACGTGGAGCAGGCGTTCGCGCCGCAGGCGGAGGAGAAGGGCCTCGACTTCCAGGTACGGATCAGCAAGGACCTGCCGGAGGCGCTGGTCACCGACGCCCAGCGGCTCCAGCAGATCCTGCGCAACCTGCTCTCCAACGCGGTCAAGTTCACCGACAACGGGGCGGTGACGCTGCGGATCGCGCCGGCGCCCGACAGCACGGTCTTCGACGTACCGGCCCTGACCAACGCGCGGCAGGTCATCGCGTTCACGGTGGTCGACACCGGCATCGGCATCTCCGACGACAAGCTGTCGCTGATCTTCGAGGCGTTCCAGCAGGCCGACGGCACCACCAGCCGCCGCTACGGCGGTACGGGCCTGGGGCTGTCGATCAGCCGCGACCTGGCCCGGCTGCTGGGCGGCAGCATCGTGGTGGCGTCGGCGCCCGGCCAGGGCTCGACGTTCACCCTCTTCGTGCCGGACGTGCTCGCCCCGGACGCGGTGGTGGCGCCGCTGCCGCCGTCACCGGCGCGGGCCGGGCTGCCGTCGTCCCTGCTCATGCCGCCGCCGGAGCTGCCCGAGCCGGCCTCCACGCCGGCGACCCGGCGGCTGGAGGGCGCCACCGTGCTGATCATCGACGACGACGTCCGGAACGTCTTCGCGCTGACCAGCGCGTTGGAGCTGCACGGCCTCACCGTGTTGTACTCGGACAACGGGGCGGACGGCGTCCGCCTGCTGGCCGAGCATCCGGAGGTGGACATCGTCCTGATGGATGCGATGATGCCCGATCAGGACGGGTACGAGACGACCCGACAGATCAGGCGCAACCACCGGTTCGCCGACCTGCCGATCGTCTTCCTGACCGCGAAGGCCATGCCCGGCGACCGCGAGTCGGCGCTGGCGGCCGGAGGAAGTGACTACATCACCAAGCCCGTCGACCTGGACGAGTTGATCGAACTCATGTCGTCCTGGATCAGCGGCAGCCGAACCGAGGAGAGTTCGTGACCCAGATGGCAAAGGCGCTGCTGGTGGACGACCGCCGGGAGAACCTGATGGCACTGGAGGCGATTCTCCAGGGCCTGCCGGTGCAGTCCGTCGCCGTCGAGAGCGGTGAGGCGGCCCTGAAGCAGCTGCTGGTCGACGACTTCGCGGTGATCCTGCTGGACGCCCAGATGCCGGACATGGACGGCTTCGAGACGGCCAGCCACATCAAGCGGCGCGAGCGTACGCGGCACGTGCCGATCATCTTCCTCACCGCCGCCGACCGGGACGCCCAGCTGGCGCTACGCGGGTACGCGGTCGGCGCGGTCGACTACCTGACCAAGCCGTTCGACCCGTGGGTGCTGCGCGCCAAGGTGTCGGTCTTCGTCGAGCTGTGGGTGAAGACCCGGCAGCTCGCGGCCCAGTCCGACCTGGTGCGGGAGCGTGACGCGCAGTTGCGGGTGCTGACGGACGCGGTCGACGAGGCCACCACGATGCTGCGCCTGGATGAGGCGGACGCCCGCGACCGCGCGGTGCAGCTCCTCGAAGAGGCCCGCTGGGGCAACACCCCCTGACCCACCCACGTGCGTAGCGAGATCTTGGTGGCTGGCGGCCCCCGGAGGGGCCGTTTCCCACCAAGGTCTCGCCGCCTGCGCGGAACGTGCGACCGGTGCGCAGGGCGCGGAGGGGCCGGGAAGAGGGCGGTAGGTCAGCCCGGTGGGCCGGGGGCGGGTCAGCCGGTGGTCTGGTCGTTGCGGATCATCAGGGCACTGCGCAGGCCCGTGATGTCCAGGACCCGGAGCAGGAAGTCGCCCACGTTGGTCAGGATCAGCAGGCTCTGGGCGTGACTGGCCTTGCGGCTCAGCACGACGAGGGTGCCGAGACCCTGCGAGTCGCAGAAGGTGACCCCGCCCAGGTCGAGGACGATCCGCGGCGGCGGCTCGGCGAGCACCTCGTTGACGACGGTCGACAGCTGGGCGGCCGTGAGCATGTCGATCTCACCGGCCAGGCGAAGCACGGCTTCGTCACCCGTCCGGTGTAGCGTGATGGACAGTTCGGCACGATCCACCGGGTCAGCCTAGCGCGATCCGAGTGACCCGGCCTGTCGAGCGGTGGCGACGGAGCCAGCCGAGTGCCGCGACACCGCTCCCGCCAGCGCAAACATCCCCACACCAGGGCGCCGACCACACCCACCCGGCGGTGCTGGGCGCCGACGACGCCCTCCCGACGCGCGGAGCGCGACGGCCACGCCCTCCCGGAGTGCGAGCGGAGCGCGACGGCCGCGCCTGCGAAGAGCGGAGCGCGACGGCCGCGCCCTCCCGGAGTGCGGAGCGGAGTCGTCGTCCCGGCGGGGTGCGGGCGGACCCGCTCTCAGGGATGGCGGGGCGGAGGCGTCCCGGGCATCCGCCGGGGGAGTGCGGGAGGCCGGTCCGGGTGAGCCTGGTAACCCCGGTGCGGGGTGCCTGCCGATTCGCCGTCCGACGCTGACACAATGGCGGCATCGTGACCGATATGTTTCCCGCCGGATCTGGCCGCTACCCGGCCGACGCGCCGGCCTCCGAGGCCCTGTTCGACCGCGCCAAGGCCATCGTGCCCGGCGGGGTGAACTCCCCCGTGCGCGCGTTCCGTGCCGTCGGCGGCACGCCGCGTTTCATGGTCCGGGGGGAGGGGCCCTGGCTCTACGACGCCGACGACCGGCGCTACGTCGACCTGGTCTCCTCCTGGGGTCCGCTGATCCTCGGCCACGCCCACCCGGAGGTCGTGGACGCGATCAGGTCGGCCGCGACCCGGGGCACGAGCTTCGGCACCCCCACCCCGGGCGAGGTCGAGCTGGCCGCCGAGATCGTCGACCGGACCCCGGTCGAGCAGGTCCGGCTGGTCAACTCCGGCACCGAGGCCACCATGTCGGCGATCCGGCTGGCGCGCGGGTTCACCGGCCGCCCCCGGATCGTCAAGTTCTCCGGCTGCTACCACGGGCACTCCGACGGCCTGCTGGCCGCCGCCGGCTCGGGGGTGGCCACCCTCGGCCTGCCCGACTCGCCGGGCGTGACCGGCGCGGCGGCGGGCGACACGATCGTGCTGCCGTACAACGACGTGGCCGCCGTCGAGCAGGCGTTCGCCGCCGAGGGCCAGCACATCGCCGCGATCATCACCGAGGCCGCCGCCGGCAACATGGGCGTGGTCGCCCCGCGTGACGGCTTCAACTCCCAGCTCGCCCGGATCGCGCACGCGCACGGCGCGCTGCTCATCGTCGACGAGGTGATGACCGGGTTCCGGGTCTCCCGCGCCGGCTGGCACGGCCTCGACCCCTCCGACGCCGACCTGTGGACGTACGGCAAGGTCATGGGTGGTGGGCTGCCGGCCGCGGCGTTCGGCGGGCGCGCGGAGATCATGGAACGCCTGGCCCCCGCCGGCCCCGTCTACCAGGCCGGCACGCTTTCCGGTAACCCGCTGGCCTGCGCCGCCGGCCTGGCCACGCTGCGGCTCGCCGACGACGCGCTCTACCGCAAGCTGGACGACGCGGCCGCCGTCGTGGGCCGGCTCGCCGCCGACGCGCTGGCCGCCGCCGGGGTCCCGCACCGGCTGTCGTACGCGGGGAACATGTTCTCGATCTTCTTCACCTACGCCGACGTGGTCGACTACGACAGCGCCCGCACCCAGCAGGTGCCGGCGTTCAAGGCGTTCTTCCACGCGATGCTCGCCGGCGGCGTCTACCTGCCGCCGAGCGCGTTCGAGGCGTGGTTCGTGTCTGCGGCGCTGGACGACGCCGCTCTGGAGCAGATCGCCGCCGCCCTGCCGGTGGCGGCCAACGCTGCGGCAGCGGCGGGTCACGGGGGGTAGCGTACGGTGAGCAAGACGGTGGTCCACGTGCTGCGGCACGGCGAGGTGCACAACCCGGACGGCATCCTCTACGGCCGGCTGCCGGGCTTCCGGCTCTCCGAGCTGGGGGTGCAGATGGCCAAGGCCGCCGCGCAGGGGCTGGCCGAGCGGGAGGTCGTGCACGTGGTGGCCAGCCCGCTGGAACGCGCCCAGCAGACGGCCGAGCCGATCGCCGCGCAGTTCGGGCTGCCGGTCGGCGTGGACGAGCGGCTCATCGAGAGCGCCAACTGGTTCGAGGGCAAGAAGGTCTCCCCGGGCGACGGCTCGTTCCGCGACCCGCGCAACTGGTGGGTGCTGCGGGACCCGGTCACCCCGTCCTGGGGCGAGGCCTACCGCGCGATCGCGGAGCGGATGTTCGGCGCACTCCAGGCCGCCCGGGTGGCGGCCGAGGGGCGCGAGGCCGTGCTGGTCTCCCACCAGCTGCCGATCTGGACGCTGCGCCGGTACGTGGAGCGCAAGCGGCTCTGGCACGACCCGCGCAAGCGCCAGTGCGGGCTGGCGAGCCTCACCTCCTTCCACTTCGACGGCGCCAAGGTCGTCGGCATCGGCTACTCCGAGCCGGCCGCCCACCTGATCGCGATGTCGCCGACAGCCAGGACGGCCAAGGGGGCCTGATGAACGCCCGGAGGTGGACCGCGGGTCTGCTCGCCGCCGTCGCGACGGTGGCGCTGGCCGGCTGCTCGTCGCGCGACGGGGAGGAGGCCTGCGACAACTCCGGCGGCATCATCGAGTGCGCCCCCGACCAGCGTTCGGCCGCCCCGAAGCTCGCCGGTGAGCTGCTCACCGGCGGCAGCCACGACGTGGCGAGGGACCGGGGGCAGGTCGTGGTGGTCAACTTCTGGGGCTCGTGGTGCGCGCCGTGCCGGGCCGAGGCCGACGACCTGGAGAACACCTACCAGGCCACCAAGGCCTCCGGGGTGACGTTCCTGGGCATCAACATCCAGGACCAGCGGGACAAGGCGCTCGCCTTCGAGGAGAGCTTCAAGGTCACCTACCCGAGTCTCTTCGACCCGCCGAGCCGGCTGGCGCTCGCCCTGGACATCCCGCCGAACACCATCCCGGCCACCGTCGTGCTGGACCGCGACGGCCGCATCGCCGTGGTGATCCGGGCGGCGGTGAAGCAGGAGGGCCTCCAGCCCATCGTCGAGCGGATCGCGGCCGAGAAGCCGGCCCCCAACGGTTCCCGCTGATGGGCGGGACGTTCTCCGAGCTCGCCCAGTCGGGGCCGCTGCTGCTCGCCATCGGCGCGGCGGCGCTCGCCGGGCTCGTCAGCTTCCTCTCCCCGTGCGTGCTCCCGCTGGTGCCGGGCTACCTGTCGTACGTCACCGGCCTCGCCGGCGCGGACCTCGAAGCCCGCCGGCCGAGCGTGCGGAACGACAGCGCCGGCAGCGGCGGTGGGGTGGCGGTACGGGAGCGCACCCAGGCGCCGAAGGCCGCGGTCAAGGGCCGGGTGCTGGCCGGCACGATGCTGTTCATCGCCGGCTTCACCGCCGTCTTCACCGCCACCGCGATTCTCTTCGCCGGCGTCGGCCGGGTCTTCTTCGAGTACGAGCGGACGCTGGAGATCGTCATCGGCGCGCTGATCGTCGTGCTCGGGCTGAGCTACGTGGGGCTGGTTCCCGGGTTGCAGCGGGAGTTCCGGTTCCAGCGGCTGCCCGCCGCCGGGCTGCTCGGCGCGCCGGTCTTCGGCGCGGTCTTCGCGCTGAGCTGGGTGCCCTGCGTGGGCCCGACGCTCGGCGCGGTGATCGGCATGGCCGCCGTCGGCGGGCAGACCGACCGGGCCGTGGTGCTCGCCGTGGCGTACTGCCTCGGGCTGGGGATACCGTTCGTCGTCTTCGGGCTGGGCTTCGAGCGCCTGCTCGGGGTGTTCCGCGCCGTGCGGCGCAACAGCCGCTGGGTCACCCGGCTGGGCGGCGCGCTGCTGGTCCTGATCGGCCTCGCGCTGGTCACCGGCGGCTGGACGAACTTCGTGATCTGGTTGCAGACCACCGTCGGGGTGGGCGAGGTGAGTATCTGATGACCGCCGTCGACGACCGGCCGGCACCGCCGGCCGAGGCCCCCCGGCGCCGGCCCAACCGACTGCTGGCCCTGCTGCGCAACTCGTGGCGGCAGCTCACCAGCATGCGTACGGCCCTGGTGCTGCTCTTCCTGCTCGCGGTGGCCGCCATTCCCGGCTCGGTGCTGCCGCAGCGCGGGGTCAACCCGGAGGACGTGCAGGACTACTTCACCGCGCACCCCGACCTGGCCCCGGTGCTGGACCGGATCGGCGCCTTCGAGGCGTTCGGCTCGGTCTGGTTCTCCGCCATCTACCTGCTGCTGTTCACGTCGCTGATCGGCTGCATCACGCCCCGGCTGCGCGACCACGTGCGGGCGCTGCGGTCGAAGCCGCCGGCCGCGCCGAGGCGGTTGGACCGGCTGCCCCAGCACGCCGTGCTGGCCGCGCCCGAGGGCGGCGCGGCGGCGATCGCGGACGCGTTGCGCCGGCGGCGCTGGCGGGTGGTGGTGCGCGGCGACGAGGTCTCCGCCGAGAAGGGCTACCTGAAGGAGACCGGCAACCTGCTCTTCCACAGCTCGATGGTGGTCGTGCTGGTCGGCGTCGCGCTCGGCTCCTGGTACGGCTGGAGCGGCAACAAGCTGCTGGTGGCCGGCAAGGACAACGCGTTCTGCAACACCCGCCAGCAGTACGCCGAGAGCAAGCTCGGCCCCCGCGTCAGCAGCGCCGACCTGCCGGGCTTCTGCATCCAGCTCGACGACTTCGAGGCCCGGTTCCTGGAGTCCGGCCAGCCGGAGTTCTTCGACGCCAAGGTGACGGTGGACGAGGCCGACGGCGAGCGGCGGCAGGCCAACTTCTCGGTCAACTCCCCGCTGCGCCTCGACGGCGCGAACGTCTACCTGCTCGGTCACGGCTACGCCCCGGTGATCCGCTACACCGACCGGTTCGGCAAGAGTCAGACCAGCAACTTCCCGTTCCTGACCACCGGCGACGTCGGGCTGACCAGCGAGGGGCTGGCGGCGTTCCCGGACATCAACGTCGACCCGGCCACGGGCACCCGCGACCCGAACCTCCAGATGGCCTTCTCCGGTCTCTACCTGCCGACGGCGCCGGCCGCCGCGCCGTTCGCCCGCTCCGAGTACCCGACCGAGCGCAATCCCGCGCTGAACCTCGTCGCCTACCGGGGCAACCTCGGCATGGACGCCGGCATCCCCGGCTCGGTCTACGAGCTGGACCAGCGGCAGGTGCGCGCCGGCAAGGTCAAGGAGGTCGGCACGAAGCTGCTCCGCAAGGGCGAGACCTGGGAGCTGGACGACGGCACCACCGTCGAGTTCCTGGGCACCGTGCCGTACATCACCCTGTCGGTCCGGTACGACCCCGGCGCGACGCCGCTGCTGGTCAGCTCCGGCGTGCTGCTGGTCGGGCTGATGGGCTCGCTGTTCGGGCGGCGCCGCCGGGTCTTCTTCCGGGTGCTGCCGGCCGGCACCGCCGACCCGACGAGTGGATCTCCGACGAGCGGTAGTAGTTTGGTCGAGGCCGGTGGCCTGCCGCGCACCGACCACCCTGGGTTCGCCGACGAGTTCGCGCAGCTCGTGGCCGCGATCGGCGGCGACGGGCGGCCGGACGACGAGGCCGGCGTCGACCGCGACGGCGGCGACCGGGCCGGAGCGCGAGAAGGAGCCGAGTGATGTCCGCACTCTCCGACCAGCTGGTGTCGTTCGCGATCCTGGCGTACCTGGTCGCGATGATCAGCCACGCCGTCGAGTACGCGCTGGGTAACTCCCGCGCCCGGGTCGCCGCTGCGCCCGCCCGCGAGCTGGTCGGCGCCGGCGTCGGCGCGGCCGGGGGCAGCACCCCCGACGCGCCCGTCGACCCCGGCGCGGCGGCGGCCGAGCGTACGGCCCGACGCGCCCGGCTGGGCGGCCTGGTCGCCGTCGCGGCCACCGCGCTCGGGGCGCTGCTGCACCTCGGGGCGCTGGTCACGCGCGGTCTCGCCGCCGACCGGATGCCCTGGGGCAACATGTACGAGTTCGTGCTCACGGGCACCTGGATCGGGGTCGCCGGCTGGCTGGTGGTGCTCTGGAAGCGGCCGCAGCTTCGCCGCCTCGGGCTCTTCCTGTCGCTGGTGATGGTGCTGCTGGTGGCGACCGCCGAGCTGGTGCTCTACACCCCGATCGTGCCGCTGGTGCCGGCGCTCAACTCGTACTGGTTCGTCATCCACGTCTCGACGATCGTCTTCGCCTCCGGCATCTTCCTGCTGGGCGCGGTGCCGGCGGTGGCGTTCCTGATGCGCGCCGGCTACGAGCAGGGCAGGCGCAGCTTCCCGTACACCCTGGCGAAGCGGCTGCCGGCGGCGGCGGCGCTGGAGCGGCTGACCTTCGTGCTGCACGCCTTCGCGTTCCCGGTCTTCACCTTCGCGGTGATCGCCGGAGCGATCTGGGCCGAGGCGGCGTGGGGGCGGCCGTGGGGCTGGGACCCGAAGGAGACCTGGTCGTTCATCTCCTGGGTGATCTACGCCGGCTACCTGCACGCCCGGGCCACCCCGAGTGTGAAGCGGAACGTGGCGACCTGGCTCGCCATCGTCGGCTTCCTCACCATGCTGATGAACCTCTTCGGCGTGAACATCTTCTTCGAGGGCCTGCACTCGTACGGCGGCCTGGACTGAGCCGACCCGCCCGCTCGGAGACGCGGGCGCGCGAACTGCTCGTCGCCCGCCCTGGGCTCGAAGCGGCTGCGCCGGACCTCGACTCTCGACGGGTGGTCGGTGCCTCCCGATACCACACAGGCATTTATATGCCTGTGTGGTATCGCTGTTCCGGCGGCAGTGGTTCATCCGCTCGACGCACGACGGCGACCCCCACGCCGACCCGCTCCCGGCTCCGGGCAGGTCCCACACGGGGAACCAAGCCCGGCCGCGAACGCCAGGGGAGGGTGGTCAGCCGCCGAACCAGCCGGGCGCGTCGAGGCGGAAGAGGTTGGTCGGGGTGACCGTGCGCAGGTCGTCCTCCAGGGCGGCGACCCGGTCGGGGCCGAGGGTCGCGGCCCACCGCTGCCGGAGCTGGTCGAAGACGGCCGCCGAGCGGCGCAGGCCGTCCAGGCCGTGCGGGGTCGCCCGGACCAGCTTGCGTCGGGCGTCGCGCGGGTCGTCGGCGCGCTCCAGGTAGCCGAGGGCGACCAGCCGGTCCACCGTCTTGCCGGCCGCCTGCTTGGAGACGCCGAGTCGTTGGCCCAGCTCGGTGGCGGTGGTGCCGTCGCCGCCGACGGCCTGGAGGACGAAGCCGTGCAGCGGCCGCAGCTCCGGGTGCCCCTGCCGGGCCAGCTCCGCGTGCAGGTCGTCGATGAGCGTACGGAAGCCGGCCAGCAGCAGCAGGGGCAGCAGGAAGCCGGGCCGGTCGGGTTCAGTCGTTGCCATGTTCGACAACCACGTTTACTATTTCGACAACCACGTTGACGATCATACGTCACGCGCGGCGCGACGCCGACCGTCCCCGACCTCCCGAGAGCAGGTTCCCCGTGCCCCCGTTCACCGCGCACACCGTCGAGACCGCCCCCGCCGCCGCCCGGCCGACCATCGAGGGCGTACGCCGCAGGCTCGGGCACCTGCCCGCCGCCGTCGGCCTGATGGCCGGCTCCCCGGAGCTGCTCGACGGGTTCCTCACCGTCAACGGCATCTTCGAGAAGTGTGCCCTCGACCCCGTCGAGCGGGAGGTCGTCGTCCTGACGGTCGCCACCCGCAACGAGTGCCACCTCTGTGTCGCCATGCACACCGCCGCCCTCACCCGGCACGGCGCGTCGCCCGAGCTGATCGGCGCGCTGCGCGCCGGCACGCCCCTGCCCGACGACCGGCTGGAGGCGCTGCGGTGCTTCACCCTCGCCGTGCTCGACCACCGGGGCGCGGTGCCCGAGGACGGCATCACCGCCTTCCTGGCGGCCGGCTACCAGCCCCGGCAGGCGCTGGACGTGGTGCTCGGCGTCGGCACGTACACCATCTCCACCTTCGCCAACCGGCTCACCGGTGCGCCGCTCGACGCGCCCCTGGCCGCGTACGCCTGGGGGCCTGCCGTGTGATCGCGGGTGTCACACCACCCGGCGTGGTCGCCGCCGAGGCCGGTGCGGGAGACTGGCAGGCATGGCGGCACGTGGCTTCCCGTACACCGATCTCAAGGACTTCCTCGCGGCGCTGGAGCGCGCGGGCGAGCTGCGGCGGGTGAGCGCCCCCGTCGACCCCACCCTGGAGATCAGCGAGATCGTCACCCGGACGGTCCGCGCGGGCGGCCCGGCGCTGCTCTTCGAGCGGCCGACGCGCGGCGAGATGCCGGTGGCGGTCAACCTCTTCGGCACCGAGAAGCGGATGGCGATGGCGCTCGGCGTCGAGTCGCTGGACGAGATCGGCGAGCGGATCGGCAACATGCTCAAGCCGGAGCTGCCGGTCGGCCTCTCGGGCATGATGGACGGCCTCGGCAAGGTCAGGCAGCTGACCTCGATGCCGCCGAAGAAGGTCAGGACCGCGCCCTGCCAGCAGGTGGTCTACCGGGGCGACGACGTCGACCTGAACCGGCTGCCCGGGCTCCAGGTCTGGCCGGGTGACGGCGGGATCTTCCACAACTTCGGGCTGACGCACACGAAGCACCCCGAGACCGGCAAGCGCAACCTGGGGCTCTACCGGTTGCAGCAGCACTCGCAGAACAGCATCGGCATGCACTGGCAGATCCACAAGAACTCCACGGCGCACCACGCGGTCGCCGAACGGCTCGGGCAGCGGCTGCCGGTGGCGATCGCCATCGGCGCCGACCCCGCGGTCGCCTACTCGGCCAGCGCGCCGCTGCCCGCCGACATCGACGAGTACCTGTTCGCCGGCTACCTGCGCGGTGAGCGGGTCGAGATGGTGGACTGCCTGACCGTCCCGTTGCAGGTGCCGGCGCACGCGCAGGTCGTCCTCGAGGGCTACATCGAGCCGGGCGAGCGGCTCCCGGAGGGCCCGTTCGGCGACCACACCGGCTTCTACACGCCGGTGGAGCCCTTCCCCGTCATGCACGTCGAGTGCATGACCATGCAGCGCGACCCGGTCTACCACACGATCGTCACGTCGCAGCCGCCCCAGGAGGACCACGGCCTCGGCAAGGCCACCGAACGGATCTTCGCGCCGCTGCTGCGCTTCCTGATCCCGGACATCGTCGACTACGACCTGCCCGCCGCCGGGGTCTTCCACAACTGCGCGATCGTGTCGATCCGCAAGCGCTACCCGAAGCACGCCCAGAAGGTCATGAACGCGATCTGGGGCGCGCACATGATGTCGCTGACCAAGCTGATCGTGATCGTCGACGAGGACTGCGACGTGCACGACTACAACGAGGTCGCCTTCCGCGCCTTCGGCAACGTCGACTACGCCCGGGACCTGCTGCTCACCGAGGGCCCGGTGGACCACCTCGACCACGCCTCCTACCAGCAGTTCTGGGGCGGCAAGGCGGGCGTCGACGCGACCCGCAAGCTGCCCGAGGAGGGCTACACGCGGGGCTGGCCGGAAGAGATGCGGATGGCCCCCGAGGTCATCTCCCTGGTCGACAAGCGCTGGAAGGAGTACGGCATCTGATGGTCACCGCCGTCGAACCGGCGCAGCGGCCGGGCCGGGTCAAGTCCTTCCTCAAGCTGGTGGCGATCGAGCACTCCGTGTTCGCGCTGCCGTTCGCCTACCTGTCGGCGCTCACCGCCATGCAGGTGCACGGGGGGCGGGTCCGGTGGCTGGACCTGCTGCTGATCACCGTGGCGATGGTCGGCGCGCGGACGTTCGCGATGGCCGCCAACCGGATCCTGGACCGCCGGATCGACGCGCGGAACCCGCGTACGGCCGCCCGGGAGCTGGTCACCGGGGCGGTGAGCGTACGGACGGCCTGGACCGGCGCGGCGGTCGCGCTCGCGGTCTTCCTCGCCGCCGCCGCCCTGCTCAACCCGCTCTGCCTGGTGCTCGCGCCGCTCGCCGTGGTGCCGCTGGTCGTCTACCCGTACGGCAAGCGGTTCACCAACTGGCCGCACGCCATTCTGGCCGTCGCCCAGGCCGTCGGGCCGGTCGGCGCCTGGCTGGGTGTCACCGGCACCCTCGACGGCTCCTGGCCCGCGTGGCTGCTCGGCGTGGCCGTCGGCCTGTGGATCGGCGGGTTCGACCTGATCTACGCCTGCCAGGACGCCGAGGTCGACCGGCAGATCGGCGTGCACAGCGTGCCGGCCCGCTACGGGCTGCGGTTCGCGCTGCACGCCTCCACCGTGGCGCACGTGGTGACGTTCGCGCTGTTCATCTGGTTCGGGGCGCTGATCGGCTTCGGCTGGCTCTGGTGGATCGGGCTGGGGCTGACGGCGCTCGCCTTCGGCTACCAGCACCTGGTGGTCAGCCCGACCGACCTGAGCAAGGTCAACCGGGCCTTCTTCACCGCCAACGGGTTCGTCGGCATCGCCCTGTTCGTCTTCGCGCTGCTCGACCTGGTGATCCGCCTGGGCCTGCGCGCCTGACCCTGGGCCGGTCGCCGACGCCGGCCCTGGCTCCTCGCGAGGCCCGGCGGCTCAGCGGAGAGCGACGGGCTCGGCGCGGGCGCCGGGGTAGCGGGCGCTCTCCAGGGTCCAGTCGACGGTGGCCCGTACGGCGTTCGCCACCCCGTCGAGGTGGTCGGCCACCGCCCGGTCCAGCCCCGGGCCGAACGACGGCACCGCCGCGCGCAACTCGACGAACCGTCCCATCGACGCCCGCCAGCGCTCGGCCGTCAGCCCCACGGCGGCCGCCACCGGCACCCGCTGCTCGGCCGCCGTCGCGAGGACCAGGTTGTGCCCGCCCGAGGTGGCCTCGTCGCGCTCCAGCGAGGCGAGGTCGTTGTACCAGGAGAGCAGGTCGTTGCCGGTGTCGGCGATCTCGCGCAGCAGCGGGTGGTGGTGGACCGCGTCGGGCAGCGGGCGCCCGGTGACGAACTCCACCAGCGGATACGACACGTACGCGGCGGAGGTGGCGCGCCGCAGCGCCACGTACTCGGCGACGCCGGGGCGGCGGCCGGCCGCCTTGTTCGTCGCCTCCCGCCACGTGCCGTCGAGGTGGTCGGCGACGGCGTCGGCGAAGCGCAGCCGCCAGCGGGCCGGCATCCGCCGGCGCGGCTCCCGCCACCCGTGCACCAGCAGCCGCCGCAGCGGCCCGGTCAGGCCGGCGTGCCGGAGCCGGGGACCGGCGTGCAGCAGGGTGAGCGCCCCGTCGCGCAGCGCCCGGATCCGGTCGGTGCCGAGCCGGCCCGGCCCGTCGCACGCGTCGTCGACCAGGAAGAACCAGGTGAACAGGGCAGTCAACGCCCGCAGGTCGGCCTCGGCGGCCCGGGGGTAGAGCCGGCCGGCGTACCGGGCGACGCCGGCGTGCGCCAGCCGCCCCGGGGCCGCGTCGTCGGCGGCCAGGCCGAGTCCCGGCAGCAGGTCGCCGACCAGCCACTCCTGCACGCGGTCGGCGTACGGCGAGAGCCGGGGCGGGATCGGGCACTCGGAGCGCAGCGACCAGAGGACCTCGCCGGTCATCACCGATTCCTTCCGGGTGCGATCCGCTTCGCGTGCGAATTGCCACCGGCAGCATGTCAGGCCACGGGGATGGGCGCGTTCCCGGCCCGACATCGCGCCCGCCGCAGGACAACCGACACCCGAGGGGGACATCACGGACGCAGCGGGCGGGGTGCCCGGCGTCGGAAGGAGGCGACCAGGCAGGCTGGAGGCATGCGTGAACCATGGGTGGTCGGAGTCTCCGGGGCGTCCGGCACGCCGTACGCGGCGGCCGTCGTGCGGGCGCTGCTCGACGCGGGCGAGCCGGTGGACCTGATCGTCTCCCGGGCCGCCCGGCTGACCGTCCTCGACGAGACCGGCCGCCCGTTCCGGGACGGGCACTGGGCCGAGGACCTCGCCGCCTGGCTGGGCCGCGACCTGACGGGAGCCGACGTGCGGCACTGGCCCGCCGGTGACCTGGCGGCCGGCCCGAGCAGCGGCTCCTACCGCGTACGCGGGATGGCGGTGGTCCCGGCGAGCACGGCGGCCTGCGCCGGCATCGCGATCGGGCTCTCCAAGGACCTGTTGCAGCGGGCCGCCGAGGTCAACCTCAAGGAGCGCCGGCCGGTGGTGGTGGTGCCCCGGGAGACGCCGGTGACCCGCAGCCACCTGGAGCATCTGATCGCGCTGCACGACGCCGGGGCGGTGGTGCTGCCGGCCAGCCCCGGCTTCTATGGGGCCGGGGCGTCGGCTTCGGCGCCGCAGCTCGTCGACTTCGTGGCCGGCAAGGTGCTGGACGCCCTCGGCGTACCGCACACGCTGTTCCGCCGTTGGTCGGGTGAGCTCGGCGCGGCGCGGGAGTGACCCGGGCCCGGCTCACCGGGACGCGGACCGGAGCCTGCGTCCGGTCCGCGCGATGATCCGCACCATTCAGTACATGCCGGCGTTGGCCGGGCCCGGCCCGGTCGAGGCGGCCGGCCCCGCGTTACGCGGCTTGCCGACGTCTTCCGCCTCGTCCAACATGCCCTCCCCCTCAAGCAGGGCCCGCACCTCGGATTCCCGAAACCGGCGATGCCCGCCTGGAGTCCGGATGCTGCCTATCCGGCCCGCCGCCGCCCAGCGCGTCACAGTCTTCGGGTCAACCCGAAACAGCGCGGCAACTTCACCCGGTGTCAGCAGGCGATCTCCAGTGTCCACAGCCCCCTCCTCGCGTCGACGAAGCCCCCGGCTGAACACACTGCCCCCGGCCGGTGCGAGCCCAGAGCCGTCATGAGGGACGTATGGCAATTACAGCACCAGCGACCTGGCCTGTCCGCCAAACGCGAAAAACGCACTGAGTGGGAAGTTAGGAAATATTACCTGCGTGCGGCTCCCTTGACTGCGAGTTTGCGAACGACTACACCCTGTCATGTCCAACGCGCGCCGGATGCCCGACGTTACGCCCGGACCGCTAGGGTCACAGTCCGTGGACGCCATCGACCTGAACCTCGTGGAGCTGCTACGCGGCAACGCCCGCCTGTCCTACGCCGAGCTGGCCCGGCAGGTCGGCCTCTCCGCGCCCGCCGTGCACGAGCGGGTCGGCAAGCTGGAGTCCAGCGGCGTGATCCGGGCCTACCGGGCGGAGGTGGACCCCGAGGCGATCGGCTTCGCCGTCACCGCGCTCATCGGGATCGTCGAGGACTCCGGCGGCGACACCGACGACGTGCTGGAGGCGTTCCGGCAGATGCCCGAGATCGAATCCTGCTACTTCATGGCCGGCGTCGAGTCGTTCATGCTCAAGGCCCGGGTGGGCACCATCGCCGAGCTGGAACGGCTCATCGTGCGGCTGAACCGGACCCCGGGCGTCGCCTCCACCCGGACCGGCATCGCCCTCTCCACCAAGTGGGAGAACCGCCCGCAGGCCCCGGTGCCGCCCGCCGCCTGACCCGTCCCCGGCGCCGCCCCGGCCAGCTCTGGCGCGCGGTCGCCGGACGGCGATAGCGTGCGCCGATGACGAAGCCAGCCCCCGGAACGGCGGTGGTCACCGGTGCGGCCGGCGGCCTGGGCCGCGCCATCGCCACCGCGCTGCACGCCGACGGCTGGCCGGTGCTGCTCACCGACCACGACGGCGAGGCGGTGGCCCGGGCCGCCGCGCCGCTGGGCGGCTGGTCCCGCCCGCTGGACGTACGCGACGAGGACGCCTGCGCCGCCGTCGCCACCGAGGCGGCCGGCCGGGGCGGGCTCGGCCTCTGGGTGAACAACGCCGGGATTCTCGTCACCGGCCCCTCGTGGGAGCACGACGCGGCGACCCGCCGCCGGGTGGTCGAGGTCAACGCCCTCGGCGCGATGAACGGCACCCTCGCCGCGCTGGCCGTCATGCGGGCCCAGGGGCACGGGCACGTGGTCAACGTCGTGTCGCTGGCCGGCCTGGTGGCCGCGCCCGGCGAGACCGTCTACGCGGCCAGCAAGCACGCCCTGATCGCCTTCAGCATCGGCACCCTCGCCGACCTGCGGCTGGCGGGGCACCGGGGCGTACACGTGTCGTGCCTGTGCCCGGACGGGATCTGGACGCCGATGCTGCACGACCGGCTCGACGACCCGGGCGCCGCGGCCTCCTTCACCGGGACGCTGCTGACCCCCGAGCGGGTGGCCCGGCGGGCCGCGCGGCTGGCCCGCCGGCCCCGCCCGGTCGTCAGTGTCCCCCGCTGGCGCGGCGCGCAGGTCCGGCTCCTCGACGCGCTGCCCGGTGCCGCCGTGCGGCTCGCCCCGCTGATCCTCGCGGCCGGCCGGGCCGGCCAGCGCCGCCAGCGCCGTCGGGTGGGGGCCACTGGGGACTGAACGGCTTGCTAGGTTTCGAGCGTGACTCATCTCGACCGGTGCGACGAGGCCAGCCGGCGCTGGGTGACCGAGGCGATCGCCGCCGTCGAGGCGGACGCCAACCGCTCCGCCGACACCCACCTGCTGCCGTTCCCGCTGCCCCGGTCGTGGGGGATCGACCTCTACCTCAAGGACGAGTCGGTGCACCCGACCGGCTCGCTGAAGCACCGCCTGGCCCGCTCGCTCTTCCTCTACGGGCTGTGCAACGGCTGGATCGGTCCGGAGACCACGATCGTGGAGGCGTCCTCCGGCTCCACGGCGGTCTCCGAGGCATACTTCGCGCGGATGCTGGGGCTGCCGTTCATCGCGGTGATGCCCGCCTCCACCTCGCCCGAGAAGATCACCCAGATCGAGTTCCAGGGCGGTCGCTGCCACCTCGTCGACGACCCGGCCAAGGTGGTCGTGGAGGCCCGCTGGCTGGCGGAGGACTCCGCCGGGCACTTCATGGACCAGTTCACCTACGCCGAGCGGGCCACCGACTGGCGGGGCAACAACAACATCGCCGAGTCGATCTACGCGCAGCTCGCCCTGGAACGGCACCCGGTGCCGGCGTGGGTCGTGGTGGGCGCCGGCACCGGTGGCACGAGCGCCACCATCGGCCGGTACGCCCGCTACCAGCGGCTGCCCACCAAGCTGTGCGTGGTCGACCCGGAGAATTCCGCGTTCTATCCCGCCTGGCAGGCCGCCGACTGGTCGGTACGTACCGGGCGGGGCTCCCGCATCGAGGGGATCGGCCGGCCGAGCGTGGAGGCGTCCTTCCTGCCGTCGGTGGTGGACCGGATGGTCCAGGTGCCCGACGCCGCCTCGCTGGCCGCCATGCGCGCCGGCTCGGCCGTGCTCGGGCGCCGGGTGGGCGGCTCGACGGGCACGAACCTGTGGGGCGCCTTCGGGCTGATCGCGGAGATGCTCGCCGCCGGACGTACCGGCTCGGTGGTCACCCTGATCTGCGACGCCGGCGACCGCTACGCCGACACCTACTACTCCGACGACTGGTTGGCCGCCCAGGGGCTCGACCCGACGCCGCACCTCGCGACGGTCGAACGCTTCCTCACCACCGGCGCCTGGCCGGCCTGAGCCGCCCGCCGGCCGGAGTCGCCGGGCCGATGCCTCGCAGCCCGGTCAGCGCGGGTCGACGCGCTCGGCCAGCCCGGGGTAGCGCACCACGTAGCCGTCGCCGTCCAGGTCGATGTCGGCGGTGAAGGTGTCGCTGGTGAAGCGCACCCGGCCCGGGCCGAGCGGCGTGTAGACCTGCTCGGCGGGCACCACCAGCAGGCTCGGCACCAGCACCCAGGCGACGTCGATGCGGTGCGGGACGTCGGCCGCGGCACGGGTCAGCCCGAGCCGGTGCACCGGCAGCGTGTTGAACAGCGCCGCCCCGCCGAGGTCGACGTCCACCGCACCGGCCAGCCGGCCCGGGTCGTCGCTGCCGGGCAGCCCGACCGGCGGGTGGCCGGCCGCCCGCAGCGCCGCGTCCAGGTCACCCTGCTCGGCCGTGGTGACCCGCCATCCGTCGCCCACCCGTTCCAGGCGTACGCTCCGCAGCCATCCGGTGCCCTCCGCCTCGACCTCCACCCGGGCGCTGGCCCACTGCGGGTCGGTGGCGAGCTGGTAGCGGCAGGTGTAGGGGATCGGGTCGACGGCGGTCAGGGTGCCCCGCGCGGTCAGCCCACGGCCGTCGTCGAACAACGCGTGCTCCGCGCCGGCGGTGTCCGTCCGGGTCCAGAAGAGCGACTTCGGCATGGTCGGCATGAGCCGGACGTTACGCGACCCGGCCGACACCGGCAGCGGATGCGGAAACGCCGCCCCGGAGCCGGGGCCCCGAGGCGGCGTTCGCCGATGACGCTGGAAATCAGTGCGTACGCGCCGGCGGGCGCCCGCCGAAGCCCCGCCGATCGTCGCGCGGCCGCTCGTCCCGCCCCCGGCCCTCGGGCCGGAAGCCGCCCCGGTCGCCGTAGCCGCGACCCTCGGTGGGGCGGTCGCCGTAGCGGCGTTCGCCCTGCGGCCGGTCGCCGTAGCTGCGGCTGTCGGTGGGCCGGTCGCCGTAGCGGCGTTCGCCTTGGGGCCGGTCGCTGTAGCCACGACTGTCGGTGGGGCGGTCGCCGTAGCGGCGTTCGCCCTGCGGCCGGTCGCCGTAGCTGCGGCCCTCGGTGGGCCGGTCGCCGTAGCGCCGCTCGCCACGGTCCGCGAAGCCCCGCTCGCCGTAGCCACGACCGTCGGTCGGCCGGTCGCCGTAGCGGCGTTCGCCCTGGGGTCGGTCGCCGTAGCGCCGTTCACCCTGCGGTCGGTCGCCGTAGCGGCGCGGGCCGCCGGGCCGGTCGCCGTGCCGGCGCGGCTCGTCGACCTCGACGCGCACCGGGACGCCGCTCGGCTCGCGGGCGCCGGTCAGCTCGGCGAGCGCCGGGTCGCCGACGCGCACCCGGGTCTCGGCCGGCGCCACACCGGCCTTCTCCAGCATGGCGAGGGTGGTCCGCCGCTGCTTCGGCAGCACCAGCGTGGCCACCGCGCCCGACTCGCCGGCCCGGGCGGTACGACCCGCACGGTGCAGGTAGTCCTTCGGGTCCTTCGGCGGGTCGACGTGCAGCACCAGCGTGACACCGTCGACGTGGATGCCCCGGGCCGCCACGTCCGTGGCGACCAGGACGTTCATCCGGCCCTCACGGAACTCGGCCAGCGTGCGGGTACGCATCCGCTGGGTCTTGCCGCCGTGCAGCCCGCCCGCCCGTACGCCGACGGCGGCCAACTGCTCGACCAGCCGGTCGACGCCGAGCTGGGTACGGGCGAAGACCATCGTCCGCCCGTCCCGGGCCGCGATGGACGCCGCGACCGGGAACTTGTCGTGCGGCGGGATCAGCAGCATGTGGTGGTCCATGGTGGACACCGAGGCGGTGGACGGCGCGGTGGAGTGCGTCACCGGGTCGGTCATGAAGCGCCTGACCAGCGCGTCGACGTCGCCGTCCAGGGTGGCCGAGAAGAGCAGCCGCTGGGTGCCGGCCGGCGTCTTCGCGAGCAGCTCGGTGACCTCGGGCAGGAAGCCCATGTCGGCCATCTGGTCGGCCTCGTCGAGGACGGTGACCTCGATGTCGTCCAGGTGGCAGACGCCCCGGGCGATCAGGTCGCCCAGCCGGCCCGGGGTGGCCACGATGATCTCCACCCCGCGCCGCAGGGCGTCGACCTGCCGGTCGTACGGCACGCCGCCGACGGCGGTCTTCAGGAACACGCCGACGGCCTTGCCGAGCGGCATCAGCGCGTCGTTGACCTGCATCGCGAGTTCCCGGGTCGGCACCAGGACCAGGGCCCGGGGGCGCAGCGGCCGGGCCCGGTTGCGGTCGGCCACCAGGGCCAGCAGGGGCAGGCCGAAGGCCAGGGTCTTGCCGGAGCCCGTCTGGCCCCGGCCGAGGACGTCCCGGCCGGCGAGCGCGTCGGGCATGGTGGCGCGCTGGATCTCGAACGGGGTGGTGATGCCCTGTCGGGCGAGCGCGTGGACCAGCGGCTGGGGCAGCCCCAACGCGGCGAAGTCGGTGGCCTCGGGAGTCACCGGGGCGGCCGGGTCCTGGCCGGTGCCGTCCCGCTCGACGGCGGTCTGCGCGTCGGCGGTGTCGAGGGCGGGCAGAAACGTGCTGGGTTCAGCAAAGGTCGTCAAGAAATGCCTTTCGAGCGGGGCGCATCTTCGCGATGGCCTGCCGCAGCTGAACGCCGCCGAATCGCCCGCAAGATCGCCCATGGGCGCGCGGGGCGCGCCGGGTCAGTGATCCTCACCAGTGTACGGGGACGGGACGAACCCGCCACCCGACCTTGGAAGGGTAGTGGGCGGGCTCACCATCGACGTCGTACGCGGCTCACTTGCTCAGGACGCCGCCCACCAGCCCGCCCACCGTGTCGTTGGCGAGCAGCACCACGAGCACGCTGATCGCCACCAGCAGGCCCAGCGAGGCGGCCAGTACGACCACCACCTTGGTCGTGCTGGAGCGCTCCTCGGTGGGGGTCTCCGTCCAGCCCTGGGCCAGGATGTGCCCGGTCAACGAGCCGGAGTTCTCCACCGGGTTGCTCGGCAACGCGACCGTGCTGAAGCCGGGGCCCTCGGTGCCGGCACCGTAGATCGTGCCCAGGTCGGGCCCGCCGTCGTAGCGGCCCGCCGCGGTGCCCTCGGGCCGTCCGGCGCGCGTGGCGGAGCCGCCGCCGGCCAGCTTGCGGGCCTCCCGGGGCGCGGCGGCGGGCTCCGCACCACCCGGCCGGCGGTCGCCGGGGCTGGTGGGCGGCGGCCAGGCCGGCAGCGCGGGCGCGGGCACGACCGGCGGCGCGGACGCCGACCCGGAGAGTGGCGGCGCGGACGCCGACCCGGAGAACGACGGCGCGGAGGACGGCGGGGCGCTCGCCGGCGGCGCGGAGGACGGCGGGGCGGACGCAGGCGGCGCGGAGAACGAGGCCGCGACCGGTCGCGGAGCGGCTGCCGGCGGCGCGCTCACCGGAGGCGCAGAGAACGGCGGCGCGAATGCCGGCGGGGCGGAGGACGGCGGGGCGCTCGTCGGGGGCGCGGAGAACGGCGGGGCGCCCGCGAAGGGTCCCGGTCCGGCGCCGGGCGTGGCCGTGAGGGGCGGCGGCGGGAACGGTGGCGCCGGCATCGGGCCGGGCGGGGGCGGCGGGGCCGGCACCGGTGGTCCGGGTGGCGGCACGGGCGGACCCGGCACGGGCGGTACCGGCGCCGGGGGCCTGGGCCCCGGGCCCGGGGGCACCGGACCGGGCGGGTAGGGCCCGGGGACCGGGGGCGTGGGGGTCGGGACCGGCGGGGCCGGCGACGGCGGGTTCGGGCCCGGCACCGGCGGCGTGGGGGCGGGCGCCGGCTCGGGCTCCGGGATCGGTGGGGTCGGTGGCTGAGCCGGCTCCGGCGGCTGGACGGGCTCCGGGGGTTCCGGGTTGACCGGCGCCGCCCGGTAGATCCGGGCCTCGCCCGTCCGGGAGCGGATCGCCCCGGCCTCGTCGGCCGAGATCCGCCTCATTCCGGGTACGGCGGCGCTGGCCCGCGCCCCCGCCGTGCCCCGCTGCCCGGGGACCGCAGCGGCGGGGGTGGCCGTTCCGCCGGCCCGGTAGGTGGTGCCGGCGCTGGGGCCGGTCGACGGCGCCGCGTCGCCTTTGGCGGGCACGGCGGCGGTGGTCACCGACACCCGGCCCCGGGCCGGCGCGGCGGGCTGTCGGCGTACGTCGTCGGCGGGCGGCTCGGACGACGACCCGGACGGCTCCGCGGAGCCGGCCGCCGCCGTGGCTGCGCCCCCGGGCGGGGGCGCCGACGGGGCGCCGACGGGCGTCAGGGGGTGCGGTGCCCCGGCACGGCTCCGGTCGGGCGCGGATCCGTGGTCGACCGGCTCCGCCGGAACCTCTTGCTCGGCCATGCTCGCCCTCCGCGCACGCTCGCGCCCGGATCCGCTACGTCGGACCGGGCGTGCCTGACTGTCACCGTGCCACATTCCGGCCCGGCGGCACAGCCGGAGCGCGTTGCGGGGCCGTGTCGGCCCGCCCTCGGTCGGCGGCCGGCCGGCCCGGTCGGACGGCCTGCCGAGGGCCCTGGTCAGCTACCGGCGCTCGCCGAGGCGCTGGCCGGGGTGCTGCTCGACGGAGCGGAACTGCTCTGCGCCGTGGTCGGCGCCACACTACCGGTCGAGGCGCTCGGCGAAGAGGTCTCCGACGCCGACGCCGACGCCGACGGCGAGGTGCTGGGCGTGGGCGTGGGCGTGGGGGACCCGGTCGGCGTCGGCGACGGCGAGGTCGACGGGCTCGGCGACGCTGGGGTGGGCTTCGGGCTGGGAGTGGGCTTCGGGCTGGCGGTCGGCTTCGGGCTGGCGGTGGGCTTCGGGCTGGCCGGCGGCTTCGTCGCGGGCGGCTTGCTCGGCGTCGGCGTGGGCGAGGGGGTGCTGGCTGGCGCGGGCACCGCCCCGATGACGCGGGTGGCGGCGTAGAGCCGGGACCAGCGCACGGTGGAGATCTTGACCACGTCGCCGGTGGTCGGCGCGTGGATCATCTTGCCGCCGCCGACGTACATGCCCATGTGGTGGATCGTCGTCCAGCTCGTGCCGGAGGCGAAGAAGAGCAGGTCGCCGGGGAGCAGCGCGGTGCGGGACACGGTGCGGGAACGGGTGGCGTAGTACTGGTCGCGCGAGACCCGGGGCAGCCCGTAGTAGCCCGCCGACCGGTAGGCGGCGTAGATCAGGCCGGAGCAGTCGAAGCGGTCCGGCCCCTCGGCGGCCCACAGGTAGGGGTCGCCGAGCTGCGCCCTCGCGTACGCCAGGGCCTTGAGGGCCGTCGGGTGGGCGGCCAGGCCGTTGGCGGTCTCGTTGCCGAGGTAGCCGGCGCCGAGGCGCTGCTCGGCGGCCTCCTGCTGGCGCTCGATCTGGATGAGCTGAGCGGCGTTGTCCCGCTTCAGCTTCTCCAGCTTCTTCTCTGCCTCGCGCAGGGCCTTCTCGCCGGCGGCGTACTCCGTCTTGGCGCCCGCGAGGCGGGAATCGGCCGAGACCATCGCCTGGCTGGCGGCCTGCTCGCCGACGCGGGCCCGGGACACCTCGCCCTCGGCGGCGGTGGTGCCGCCCTCGGCCTTCTCGCCCCGGATGATCCGGGAAAGCCGGCTCAGCTCGTGCAGGTCGTTGGCGAACTCGCCGGGCGGGAGGGCGGCGGCGGCCTTGAAGGCGCCTGCGGCGGCAACGTCGGCACTCTCCTGCGCGCGGGCCACCGCGTCCCGGGCCTGGGCGAGGTTGCGCTCGGCGGTGGCGCGCTGCCCCTCGGCCTCGGTGCGCTTCTGCCGCAGCGAGAGCAGTTGGTCACGAAGCTGCCCGACCTGGGCCTCGGCGGCGTAGATCTGGGCGGCCAGCGGGCCGGTGCCGAGGCTGCCGGCGGGCACGCCGGGGACAGCACCGGGCCCGCCGGGGAGACCCGGGACCGTGCCGGGCAGACCCGGGACCGTGCCCGGCAGGCCGGGGACCGGCACGCCGCCGGGGAGTTGGAGCGGCCCCGAGTAGGAGGGGCGCGACCCGGTGTCGGGGACGCTGGTGGGCAGTGCCGGGTCGGCCATGACCGGGTTGGCCAGGACGGTGGCGGCGACGGCGCCGAGCAGTGCGGACCAGAGCGCCGGGCGCAGCACCGGCGAGATCACCGGGCTCCGTCGTCGCTGCCGTCGCCCGCGCCCACTGTCGACCATTCCGCTCCCCGTCCGGCGTGACTCGCCGCGCCGGGTGGGCGCGGCCGTGGGGACGCTACCAGCGTGTGGCGAACGTCCCACCCTGTCTTACCGCACCCACGCAGCGATGTCGATGCGTTGGGGGTAACAGGAGCCTGAGAGTTCGGTGAGCGGGCGCACGGGGGCCGACCGTGCTGCGGCGGCGTCGGCGGGCCGACGTACGCTCGATTCCTACCGCAGGTGGAAGGGACGTGGCTTTCGATGGACGCCGGACTCAAGCGTGAGCTCGAAGCGAAGGTGTACGCCGGCGAGCGGCTGACCCGCGAGGACGGGATCGCCCTCTACGACAGCGACGACCTCGCGTGGCTGGGCCGGCTGGCGCACCACCGGCGCACCGAGCTCAACGGCGACCGGGTGATGTTCAACGTCAACCGGCACCTCAACCTGACCAACGTCTGCTCCGCCTCGTGCGCGTACTGCTCGTTCCAGCGCAAGCCGGGCGAGAAGGACGCCTACACGATGCGCATCGACGAGGCGGTCCGCAAGGCCAAGGAGATGGAGGACGAGCAGCTCACCGAGCTGCACATCGTCAACGGCCTGCACCCGACCCTGCCCTGGCGCTACTACCCGAAGGTGCTGCGCGAGCTGAAGGCGGCGCTGCCGAACGTCAAGCTCAAGGCGTTCACCGCGACCGAGGTGCAGTGGTTCGAGAAGATCAGCGGCCTGAGCGCCGACGAGATCCTCGACGAGCTGATGGACGCCGGCCTGGAGTCGCTGACCGGCGGCGGCGCGGAGATCTTCGACTGGGAGGTCCGCCAGCACATCGTCGACCACGCCTGCCACTGGGAGGACTGGTCGCGCATCCACCGGCTGGCCCACACCAAGGGGATGAAGACCCCGTCGACCATGCTCTACGGCCACATCGAGGAGCCCCGGCACCGCGTCGACCACGTGCTGCGGCTGCGTGAGCTCCAGGACGAGACCGGCGGCTTCATGGTCTTCATCCCGCTGCGCTACCAGCACGACTTCGTCGACTCGGCGGACGGCAAGATCCGTAACCGGATCCAGGCCCGTACGACGATGGCCTCGCCGGCCGAGTCGCTGAAGACCTTCGCGGTCTCCCGGCTGCTCTTCGACAACGTCCCGCACGTGAAGTGCTTCTGGGTCATGCACGGGCTGTCGGTCGCCCAGCTCTCGCTGAACTTCGGCGTCGACGACCTGGACGGCTCGGTCGTGGAATACAAGATCACTCACGACGCCGACTCGTACGGCACCCCGAACACGATGCACCGGGACGACCTGCTGCACCTGATCTGGGACGCCGGCTTCCGCCCCGTCGAGCGGAACACCCGCTACGAGGTGGTCCGCGAGTACGACGCCGCCCCGTCCCTGGCCGAGCGCCGCGCCGAGCCGCAGCAGGTCTGGGCCTGAGCCGGCACGTACCCTCTGAGGCCATGACCGAGCAGCGGAGCGGGTTCCCCCGGCGGGACGCCGAGGGGCGCATCCTCACCCTGGGCGACCTGCTCGGGGTGAGCCTGGCCGGCCTCGTCATCGGCGTGCTGGCGGTGGTGTTGTTCGACTGGGCGTTCGAGCTGATCGGCGCCGGCGACTTCGGCGGCGCCAACGGCTGGCTTGCGATCATCCTGCCGGCCTGGCTGTTCTGGGACGACTTCCGCGCCTGGGAGTTCGGCGCGGCCCGGGTGGTGGCGGCCCTGGCGGCCGCCGCGGTGGG
Source organism: Micromonospora echinofusca (assembly GCF_900091445.1). Lineage (NCBI taxonomy): Bacteria > Bacillati > Actinomycetota > Actinomycetes > Micromonosporales > Micromonosporaceae > Micromonospora > Micromonospora echinofusca. Next base: position 6,054,990 of record NZ_LT607733.1, on the reverse strand, counting down.
GATGGTCGCCGGGCTCGTGGTGGCCGGCCTCGCCGCCGGGCTTTCGCCGCTGCTCTCCGGCGGGCTGGGGGCGGCGACCTTCACCATCGGGTACGCGGTGGTCTGGTTCCACGGCGTCCACTGGCTGGCCCGCCGGACGGGCTGAACCTGCCGCCGGAGGTCCCGGCGGCGGAGAACGGAGTGCGGAACGTGAGCGCGGCGGTCAAGTACACGCTGGGCCGGATCGGGCTGTTCGTCGCCGTGCTGGCGGCCCTCTGGCTGGTCGAGATGAACATCTTCATCAAGCTGATGGTGGCGCTGGCCTTCTCGGCCGCGCTGTCGTTCTTCCTGCTCAAGGGCTGGCGGGACGAGATGGCCGAGGAGATGGCCACCGCCGCCGAGCGGCGCCGTGCCGAGAAGGAGCGCCTCCGCTCCGCCCTCGCCGGCGAGGATCAGGACGGGGAGACGCCGCCCAACTAGGACCTGCGCGCAGCCCTGGCGGCGTTCTGGCTGACGGGAGACGTGCAAGGCGCGTGAAGCTGGTGCACCAATGCCGCCGGGACGCTGATACCTGAGGGGCATTAAAATACCCCTGTGGTATCGGGACGAGGGAACTTGCGTCGCCGGCCGGCGTTCATGTCGCCTCGCAGATGAGTGAACGGTCGGGTCCTCCAATTTCCTATCGGCGCCGGGGTGGTGTCACCAGGTGTCGGGGTGGTCGAGGTCGCGGGCCGGCTGGTACCCGCTCAGAACCGTCGCGCCCCGGCACGGGTTGCGCCCGAACCGTCAGCCAGCGACCGGATCCGTCACCTACCACCAGCGAAGCCTCGATGAAAGGGCCAGGCTCCGACCGCACTTCGCCGCGCTGCGGGCAGGTGCCCCGGTCGGCCGAGCGGGTCGGTGGCCGGGAACGGCCGAGGGGCCCGGTCGCCGGCTGAGCCGGGCGACGCGGACCCCTCGAACGATCGGGTCGGTGTCAGGTCACCAGTTGGTGGCGCTGGCGACCTTCGGCCACGGCTTCAACGTGGGCTTGATCAGGTAGACGACGCCGCCGGAGCCGCCGGAGACGCCGCCGCTGGCGTTGGTCCGCTTGGTACGCAGCCAGATCTGCTCGAACTGCTCACGCTTGTAGACGTTGCGCACCGCCTCGTTGCTGGACGAGGCCGGGTCGTTGACGATCACGTCGCCGTCGGCGGTGAAGCCGACGACCACGAACAGGTGGCCCGAGGTGCCGTAGCCCGCCCCGTCCAGCTCGCTGGCGAGGAAGGACTGGCTGGTCACGACCGGGATCCCGGCGGCGATGAAGCGCTCCACCTCGTCCAGGGAGTGCAGCCGGGTGACCCGCGCCTCCAGGCCCGGGAAGCTGGCCGCGTACGCGGTGTTGAAGGGCCAGTTGCCGGCGCCGTCGTACTGGTAGTCGTAGACCATCCGGGCGGCGTGGTTGACCGTCGGGTCCGGGTAGGTCGGGTCGACCCAGGAGGTGTCCTCCTCGGACGCCTTGCGGCCCCAGTACTCGATCACCATGGTGGTGGAGGTGGGGGAGCACCAGGCCTGGCCGCCGCCGTCGTACTCGGGGTAGTGGCCGGTGTGGATGTTCTGCGAGTAGCGGGGCACGGCGAGTTCCTTGCCCCAGGCGATGCCGCCGGCGCTCGGCTCGACGGTGAACCGGTCGGGCACGTTGGAGCTCATCGCGCCGACGGTGTGCACGACCGGCGCGGCGCGCTGGCCGGGGGCCTTGTAGAGGGTCAGCCGCAGCTGGTACGCCCGCAGCAGCACGCCGACCGAGGCGTCGTCGATGCTGAAGGTGTCGGTCCAGATGGTCGACCAGGGGTCGCCCTGCCGGTTGACGCTGGTCCGCTTGATGTCGGCGTCGCCGGAGGCCCACCGTCCCATGACGTACCACTTGGTCTGCACGCCGGTGTTGTACGTGCCCTGCATCTCGACCTGGATCCAGGTGCCGGCCGGGGTCTGCGCGTTCCACGAGGCGATCAGCTCGGTGGCGTCGAACCCGATCTGGGTGACCGGGGAGGTCCAGGTCCCGTACTCCCAGCTCCTGGTCACGCCGGTGTGCGGGTCGGTGTAGTCGGTGGTGCCGAGCGGTCCAGCCAGCGTGACGCCGGGCCGGACGCCGGGGACGGCCCGGGTGCCGGCGTGGCTGCCGCGACGCCAGTCGGGGTAGCGCGACCAGTCCTGGAAGGTGATCTGCTCGTCGTGGACCACCGGTCGACTGGTCGACGGGGCCGCGACGGGTGCGGCGGCGACGGCGGGTGCCGCGGTGCCGAGAAGGGTGAGCGCGGTGGCGGCCGCGAGGGCGGCCGTGCGCAGGCGTGTTCTGGCCATGGGTCCTCCGCAGGGACGGACGGATCGTTGCGGGTCAGTGTCCCGCTCGGAGGGAACTTTCGCCAGAGGCCGACAGTTGGAAAATCCTTGCCGATGTGACGACCAGGATGACATGGAACAAGGCAGCGATGAATGTTGATATGACCATGCGGGCGTGGTGGAGTGTCCTCCACCGAGCGGGATCTTCTCCCGCCCCCCGAGGAGGTTGTCCATGGCCTTCCGCAACACCGCCCTCCGCCGTCGCCTGGCGGTGGCCGTAGCAGCCGGATTCGGCCTGCTCGCGGTCGCCGCCGCGCCGGCCACCGCCCGGCCGGCCCCCGACCGGGCCGACTCCGCGACGACGTCCTACCGGGTGCTCGGCCCGCGTACCGTCGACGACCGCACCGCCGTCGCCGGCACCGGCGCCGCCATCGACTTCGTCGAGCACGGCGTGCTGAACGTCTCGGCCACCCCGGCCGAGGCGGCGGCGATCACCCGGCTCGGCTTCCGGCTGGAGGCGGTCGCCGCCCCGTCGGCCGACGGGCACGACCACGCCGACGGGGACGTCGGCACGGCCGCCTTCCCGCCCGCCGACTCCAACTACCACGACTACGCCGAACTGACCGCCGTGGTGAACAAGGTGGTCGCCGACCACCCGTCGATCGCCCGGAAGATCAGCATCGGCTCCTCGTACGAGGGCCGGGACCTGATGGCGGTGAAGATCTCCGACAACGTCGCCACCGACGAGAACGAGCCGGAGATCCTGTTCAACTCGCAGCAGCACGCCCGCGAGCACCTGACCGTCGAGATGGCGATCTACCTGCTCAACCTCTTCACCGACAGCTACGGCAGCGACTCCCGGGTCACCAACATCGTGAACACCCGGGAGATCTGGATCGTGCCCACGGTCAACCCGGACGGCAGCGAGTACGACATCGCCACCGGCTCGTACCGCTCCTGGCGCAAGAACCGGCAGCCCAACAGCGGCTCGTCGTACGTCGGCACCGACCTGAACCGCAACTGGTCCTACCAGTGGGGCTGCTGCGGCGGCTCGTCCGGCTCGACCTCGTCGGACACCTACCGGGGCCCGTCGGCGTTCTCCGCGCCGGAGACCGCGGCGCTGCGCAACTTCGTCAACAGCCGGGTCGTCGGCGGCACCCAGCAGATCAAGGCCAACATCGACTTCCACACGTACTCGGAGCTGGTGCTCTGGCCGTTCGGCTACACGTACAACAACACGGCGCCGGGGATGACGACGGACCAGTACAACACCTTCGCCACCCTGGGCCAGCAGATGGCGAACACCAACGGCTACACCCCGCAGCAGTCCAGCGACCTCTACATCACCGACGGTGACAGCATCGACTGGATGTGGGGCCAGCACGGCATCTGGGCGTACACCTTCGAGATGTACCCCGGTTCGGCCGGCGGTGGCGGCTTCTACCCGCCCGACGAGGTGATCCCCGCCCAGACGTCGCGCAACCGGGAGGCGGTCCTGCTGCTCAGCGAGTACGCCGACTGCCCGTACCGGGCCATCGGCAAGGAGGCGCAGTACTGCGGCGGTGGCGGCGGCACCACGGTCTGGTCGGACACCTTCGAGACGGCCACCGGCTGGACGATCAACCCGAACGGCACCGACACCGCGACCACCGGGGCGTGGGAGCGGGGCGCCGCCCAGGCGACCAGCTCCAGCGGGGCCAAGCAGCTCACCCCGTACGCCGGCAGCAACGACCTCGTCACCGGTCGGCTGGCCGGCACGGGAGCCGGTGACTACGACGTCGACGGCGGCGTGACCAGCGCCCGGTCGCCGGCGGTGACGCTGCCGTCGAGCGGCACGCTGACCCTCTCCCTCGCCTGGTACCTGGCCCACGGCTCCAACGCGTCGGCGGCCGACTACCTGCGGGTCAGCGTGGTGCACAACGGTGGCACCACGGCCCTGTTCACCCAGTCCGGGGCGGCCACCAACCGCAACGGCGCCTGGGCGGTGTCCAACGCCAACCTCACCCCGTACGCCGGCCAGTCGGTGCGGATCCTCGTCGAGGCGGCGGACGCCTCGGGCGCGAGCCTGGTCGAGGCGGCTGTGGACAACGTCACCATCACCAGTTCCTGAACCGGGTGGGGCCCCGCCCCGCCCCCGGGCGGGGCCCCACCACCGGCCACCAGACGTCGATCCAGGGCATATCGCCGCCGTTGATGATCAACGAGCGCCGATGCGCCCCGGATCGACGAGGCACGTCCGGGGCGTGCGCTACCGTTCTACCGACCACGCGCAGCGAAGCCGGTGCGAAACCGGCGCTGTCCCGCAACTGTGATGTCCCGCCACCCCGGCCGAACGCCGGCCGCGGCGGGGACGAGCCAGGTCGCCTGCGTCCGTGGTCGCGACACGCGCTCTCGAGGAAGGGCGCCTCGCGGACGGGCGCCACCGCTCCCTGTCGGCGAAGCACCACGCTCCTCGACCGACAGGAGGACCCGTGCTCAGACGTACCCCCCGGATCTTCGCCGCGACCCTCGCGGTGGCCGCGCTCGCCCTCGGCGCCTGCGCCGAGAAGAGCTCCGACGACACCCCCGCCGCCGGCGCCAGCTCGGCCGGCGCCACCTTCCCGGCCACCGTCGGCTCGGTGACCCTCGAGAAGCGGCCCGAGAAGATCGTCTCGCTCTCCCCGACGGCCACCGAGATGCTCTTCGCCATCGGCGCCGGCAAGCAGGTCACCGCCGTCGACGACCAGTCGAACTTCCCGGCCGACGCCCCGAAGAGCGACCTCTCCGGCTTCACCCCGAACGCCGAGGCGATCGCCGGCAAGAGCCCCGACCTGGTGGTGCTCTCGGACGACCGCAACAAGATCGTCGAGCAGCTGACCACGCTGAAGATCCCGGTCTACCTCACCCCGGCGGCGACCACGCTCGACGACTCGTACCGGCAGATCACCGACCTCGGCACCCTCACCGGTCACGCAGGCGAGGCCGCCGACCTGACCAAGCGGATGAAGGACGACATCGCCAAGCTCGTCGCCGACCTGCCGAAGCGCGCCGAGAAGCTGACCTACTTCCACGAGCTGGGCCCGGAGCTCTACACGGCCACCAGCAAGACCTTCATCGGCTCGCTCTACACGATGGTGGGCCTGGAGAACATCGCCGACGCGTCCGACGCCGACGGCAAGCAGGGTGGCTACCCGCAGCTCTCCCAGGAGGTCATCGTCAAGGCCGACCCGGACTTCGTCTTCCTCGCCGACAGCAAGTGCTGCCAGCAGAGCGCCGAGACGGTCAAGGCGCGCGCCGGGTGGGCGGGCGTCACCGCCGTCAAGAACAACCAGATCGTCGCCCTCGACGACGACGTGGCCTCCCGCTGGGGTCCCCGCGTGGTGGACCTGCTCCGCGTGATCGTCGACGCGACCGCCAAGGTCCCCGCGTGAGTCGCAACCGTCCATGAGCCGCCCGCTCGTGCAGGCACCGCCCGCCCGGCCGGCCGGGACGCTCCCCGCGTCCCGGCCCGCCGGGCTGCGGCCCCGCTGGCTCCTCGCCGGCGTCGCCGCGGTGCTGGTCGCGCTGGTCGCCGGGGTGTCCCTCGGCCCGGTCAGCCTGCCGCCGGGCAGCGTCGCGGCCGAGCTGCTCAACCTCATCCCCGGCGTACGCCTCGACAGCGGGCTGACCGAGCGTGAGATCGCCATCGTCACCGAGCTGCGGCTGCCCCGGGCGGTGCTCGGCTTGCTGGTCGGCGGGCTGCTGGCCCTGGCCGGCGGCTGCTACCAGGGGGTGTTCCGCAACCCGCTGGCCGACCCGTACCTGCTCGGGGTGGCGGCCGGGGCCGGGCTCGCCGTCACCGCGGTGATCACCCTCGGCGCCGGGACGGCCGGCGCGCTCACCGGGCTGCCGCTCACCATCCCGCTGGCCGCGTTCGTCGGCTCGATCGGCGCCGTGGCGATGACCTACCTGCTGGGCGCCTCCGGCGGGCGCGGACGCTCCACGGCCACCTTGATCCTCGCCGGGGTGGCCGTCTCCGCGTTCCTCTCGGCCGGGCAGACCTACCTGCTGCAACGCAACTCCGACAGCATCCAGCAGGTCTACTCGTGGCTGCTCGGGCGGCTCGCCACCGCCGGCTGGCACGACGTTCGGCTGGTGCTGCCGTACTTCCTGCTCACCGCCCTGGTGGTGCTGCTGCACCGGCGGGAGCTCGACGTGCTCTCCGTCGGCGACGACGAGGCCGCGAGCCTCGGGCTTCACCCGCAGCGGTCCCGCTACCTGCTCATCGCCGCCGCCTCGCTCGGCACCGCCGCCGCCGTCTCCGCGTCCGGCCTGATCGGCTTCGTCGGGATCATCGTGCCGCACACCGTCCGGCTGCTCGCCGGGTCGAGCTACCGGGTGATCCTGCCGCTGTCGCTGCTCTTCGGCGGCGCCTTCCTGGCCCTGACCGACGTGGTGGCCCGCACCGTCGCCGCCCCGTCGGAGATCCCGATCGGCGTGGTCACCGCGCTGCTCGGCGGCCCGTTCTTCGTCCTGGTCCTGCGTACCTCCCGCCGGGTGCTCGGGTGAGCGCGCGGCGCGTGCCGGCCGCGCGGCCGGCGGACGGTGGGGCCGTGCGGTCCTCCGACGCGGCCGCCGTGGCCGCCGTCGAGGTGCGCGACCTGCACGTACGCCTGGACGGCACGCCCATCCTGGCCGGCGTCGACCTGACCGTCGCCGCCGGCGAGTGGGTGACCGTGATCGGCCCGAACGGCGCCGGGAAGTCGACCCTGCTGCGCGCCGTCGGCGGCCTGCTGCCCGCGTCGGGCGCCGTCTCCCTCTTCGGTACGCCCAGCGAGGCGCTGCGCCGCCGCGACCGCGCCCGGGTGGTCGCCACGGTGGCCCAGTCCCCGGTCGTGCCGGCCGGCATGTCGGTGTTCGACTACGTGCTGCTGGGCCGCACCCCCTACATCGCGCCGCTGGGCCGGGAGTCCACCGCCGACCTGGCCGCCGCCCACGAGGTGCTCGACGGGCTGGACCTGGCCGGTTTCCACGACCGGGAGCTGGCCACCCTCTCCGGCGGCGAGCGGCAGCGGGTCTTCCTGGCCCGCGCGCTGGCCCAGGGCGCGACCCTGCTGCTGCTGGACGAGCCGATCAGCGCGCTGGACATCGGCCACCAGCAGGAGGTGCTGGAGCTGGTCGACCGGCTGCGCCGCGAGCACGGCCTGACGGTGCTCGCCACCATGCACGACCTCTCCATCGCCGGCGAGTACGCCGACCGCATGGTGCTGCTGGCCGAGGGCCGGGTGGTGGCGGCCGGCACCCCCCGCGAGGTGCTCACCGAGCAGCTCCTCGCCACCTGGTACCGCGCCACCGTCCGCGTCGTCGACGGCGACCACGGCCCCCTGGTGGTCCCGATCCGCCCTCGTCGCTGACCGTCCTGCCCCGCGCGGGTGGGGATGGTCAGGGGCGGGTGAGGACGTTGAAGAGGGCGCCGTGGGGGTCGCGCAGGGCGGCGAAGCGGCCCGCCGGGGTGGTCTGGGGCGGGACCAGGATCGTGCCGCCGAGTTCGGCGGCGCGGGCGGCGGCCGCGTCGGCGTCGGCCACGGCGAAGTGCACCGACCAGTACGCGGGCGTGTCCGCCGGGAACCCGTCGCCGAGCGGCGGCACCATGCCGGCCACGATCCGGGTGCCGAGCCGCCAGCCGGTGTACGTGACCGGGCCCGCCCGCTGGTCGTCCGGGTGCCAGCCGAAGACCAGCTCGTAGAAGACCTTGGCACCCTCCGGATCGGGGGTGACCAGCTCGGTCCAGGTGAGCGCCCCCGGGACGTCGAACACCTCGGCGCCGGGCATCGCCATCGGCTGCCAGACGCTGAACGCCGCCCCGGCCGGGTCGGCGAAGACCGCCATCCGGCCCTGGTCGAAGACCTCGAACGGGGGCACCACGACCTGGCCGCCGGCCCGCTCGACCCGGCCGGCGACCAGGTCCGCGTCGTCGGTCGCCAGGTACGTGGACCAGATCGGCACCTGGTCGGGGACGGCCGGCGGACCCGCGCCCGCCACGGCCCGCCCGTCGAGCAGGAAGACGGTGTAGCCGCCGGCCTCGGGCTCCGGGTCGATCCGGCCGGTCCAGCCGAACAGTTCGGGATAGAACCGGCGCGCCTCGGCGAGCCCGGGGGTGGCGAGGTCGGCCCAGCAGGGTGTGCCCGGCGGGACGGTGCTCACGACGACCCCTCTCGGCGGGGGACGGCCACGCCGGCACGCCCCTGCCGGAATCGTGGCACCGACCCGCCGCGTCACGGGGCGGATCGGACGAATCGTCAGCTGAACCGTCGACCCTCGTCGCGCCGGTACGCCCACCCGGCCAGCACCGCCAGCAGCACCACCCAGACCCCGAGCATGACCATCGACAGCGGGTCGACCGGGTAGTCGCCGGTCGCCGCCCACATCAGCTCCACCGCGCCCCGGGTCGGCAGGAACGGCGCGACGGCCTCGACGAACCCGGGCGCCTGGTCCGGGGCGGAGAGCAGGCCGCCCCCGAAGGCGAGGGGGAAGAAGACGACCTGCGCCACCACGATCGCCGCCTTGCTCGGCATCGAGTAGCCGATGGCGAGCCCCAGCAGCGTGAACGGCACCGAGATCACCGTGACGGTCGCCAGGGCCAGCAGGAACGCGGGTGCGCTGATCCGCGCCTCGGTGAGCGTGGCCCCGATCACCACCACCGGGACCAGGGAGAGGTAGGTGAGCGCCAGCCCGGCCAGCACCCGCCCGGCGAAGCGCGGCGCGGGGCCCGCCGGCAGGGTGCGGGTGTACGGGTTCCAGGGCTGGTCGCGGTCCTCGGCGACCCCGACGCCGTACTGGAAGACGTTCGCGCTCATCACCGAGAAAGTGACCATGGCGGCGGTGGCGTACGTGGCGGCGACCGGGTCCTTCCCGGCGAACGGCACCACGAAGAAGAGCATCGCCACGGCGGGGAAGAAGGCGCTGCCGACGACGGCGACCGGGATGCGGACCGTCTCCAGGAGCTGGTAGCGGGCGTGGACGAGGGCGAGGCGCATGGCTGATCCGTTCCCTCAGGCGGTGGCCGGCGGGCCGGCCACGGCGGCCGTCGGACGGCCGGGTTCCGAGCCCGGTGCGGCGGTGATGGCGAGGAACGCCTCCTCCAACGAGGTGGGGCGTACCTCCAGGTCGGCGAACGCGACCCCGGCGGTGACCAGGGCCCGCACCAGCTCGTCGGCGTCGGTGGTGAGCAGGTGGGTGCGCCCGTCGACCCGCTCGGTGCGGACCACACCGGGCAGCGCGGGCAGCTCGTCGGCGACCAGGCTGACCCGGCGTACGCCGACGATCCCCCGGATCGCGTCGACCGTGTCGTCGGCCAGCACCCGGCCGTGCCCGATGACCACCACCCGCCGGGCCAGCGCCTCGACCTCCTCCAGGTAGTGGCTGCTCAGCAGCACGGTGCCGCCGTCGTCGTGGAACGCCCGGATCGCCTCCCACAGGGTGTGCCGCGCCGCGACGTCCAGCCCGGTGGTCGGCTCGTCGAGCAGCACCAGCCGGGGCCGGCCGACGAAGGCGAGCGCCACCGCGAGCCGGCGGCGTTGCCCGCCGGAGAGGCCGCCGGTCTGCCGCCGGGCCAGCTCGCCCAGGCCGAAGCGGTCGAGCAGCTCGCCCCGGGGGACCGGGTCGGGGTGGTGGGCGGCGACGAAGTCCACGACCTCGCCGACCCGCAGCGTGCCGGGCAGGCCCGTCTCCTGCGGGGTGACCCCGATCTGCCGCCGGCTCGCCGGGTCGCGCGGGTCGCCGCCGAACAGCTCGACCCGGCCGGCGGTGGGCCGGCGCAGCCCGACGAGCAGGTTCAGCAGGGTGCTCTTGCCCGCCCCGTTGGGGCCGAGCAGGCCGACCAACTCACCGGCGGAGACCTCCAGGTCGACCCGGTCGAGGGCGAGCACGTCGCCGTAGCGGCGGCTGACCGCCTCGGCGCGGGCGAGGATCACGGGACGCTCGTCGAGGGTGTCACGGACACCTGTCTACCGCCCCGGCGCAAGTCGCCGGTCACCCGAGCGGCGCGGGCAGCGGCCGGGCGTGCAGCACGGCGAGCCGGGAGACCGCCCGGGTGAGCACCACGTAGAGCCGGTGCAGGCCGCGCGGTTCGGCGGCCACGATCGCCGCCGGCTCGACGACGATGACGTGGTCGTACTCCAGGCCCTTGACCAGGGTCGCGGGCACGACCGTGACGCGCGCCGTGGCGGCCGGCTCGTCGACGGTCGCGGTGTCGACGCCGGCGGCGTCCAGCGCCGCCCGCAGGTCGCCGACCGCGTCGTCGGCGGCGATCACCGCCACCGAGCCGTCGAACGCCAGCGCCGCGCGCACCTCGGCCACCGTCGCGGCGGCCAGGTCGTCGACGGTACGCACGTCGAGCGCGCCGTCGCGGCGCAGCGACTCGGCCGGGGGCACGTCGACGGCGAGAGCCGGCAGCAGCCGGTTGGCGAAAGCGACGACGGCGGCGGGCACCCGGAAGCCGACCGTCAGCGGCACCACGACGGCGTCCGGCTTGCCGAGGTGGCGCAGGGAATCCCGCCAGTCGGCGGCGGCCCACGGGGCGGTGCCCTGGGCCAGGTCGCCGAGGAGGGTGATCGACCCGTGTTCGCTGCGCCGGGCGATCACGCGGCACTGCATCGGGGACAGGTCCTGCGCCTCGTCGACGACGACGTGCCCGAAGCCGCCCGGCCGCTCGATGAGCCCGGCCGCCTCGTCGATCAGCACGGCGTCGGCCGCCGTCCACTTCGTGGCCTTCGGCGTACGCCCGAGCTTCGTGCCGGCCGGGGCGGGGCGTCGCGCCGACGCGCGCGCCGGTTCCGTGGCGCCGACCGCCGTCGGGTCGGCCGCGCCGGCCGGGGTGGCGAGCCCGCGCAGCCGCGCCTGCTCCTCGGCGTCGAGCAGCCCGTCCGCCGCGGCGGCGAGCCGCTGCGGGTCGCCGAGCAGGGCGTGCACCAGCCCTTCCGGGGTGAGCGCCGGCCAGACCGCGTCGAGGAAGGCGGTGACCGGGGTGGCCTTGCCCATCCGGCGCAGCCAGGCGTCGCTCGGGGACTCGGCGCGCCGCGCCTCGGCCTGCCGTTGCAGCAGCGCCACCACTCTGGCCCGGACGCGCTCGCGGCCCGTGGCGTACGGCAGCCGCTCCCGGCGGGTCTCCTCGACGACCCGGTGCAGCGGGTCCAGCCCGATGCGCCAGCGGAACGAGCCGTCCGACACCATGATCGGCTCGGCCGGCTCGCCGATGTACGCGTCGACCGCCCGGCGCAGCACCTCGGCCATCCGGGCGTCGTGCTTGACCGCGGCCACCGCCGGGTCGTCGACGGCCCGCACCGGCACCCGGGCGACCAGGTCCTCCACCGTGGCCTGTTCGACCTCCACCTCGCCGAGCGCCGGCAGCACCGCCGCGATGTACGACAGGAAGGTGCGGTTCGGCCCCACGATCAGCACGCCGGAGCGGCGCAGCCGTTCCCGGTGCAGGTAGAGCAGGTACGCGGCCCGGTGCAGGCCGACGGCCGTCTTGCCGGTGCCCGGGGCGCCCTGCACGCAGATGGAGTCGGCTAGGTCGGCCCGGACCAGCTCGTCCTGCTCCGGCTGGATGGTGGCCACGATGTCGCGCATCGGTCCGACGCGCGGCCGTTCGATCTCGGCGGTCAGGATGCGGCTGGCCGTGCCCAGTTCCTCACCCCGGTCGAGGCGCTCGTCCTCGAAACTGGTCAGCGTCCCGTTGCTGAACCCGAAGCGGCGCCGTACCGCCACGCCCTGCGGGTCGCGGGCGCTCGCCCGGTAGAACGACCGGGAGACCGGCGCCCGCCAGTCCAGCACCAGCGGCTCGCCCCGGTCGTCGGTGACGTGCCGCCGGCCGACGTGGTAGCGCCGTCCGGCGTGGTCCGCGTGCCACCCGTCGGTTCCGTCGTCGGGGTCCCCGGGGCGGTCGTCGTCGGCGGGTGGGGCGCCGGTCGCCGGGCCGAAGTCGAGGCGTCCGAAGAAGAGCGGCGTGGTGGGGTCGTCGGCGAGTTCGGCGACCCGGCGGGCCAGGGTGCGCCCGAGCGTCTCGGCCGCGTACGCGTCGCCGGCCACCTGGTCGCCGGTGGAGAAGAGGGCCTCGGCGCGTTGCCGCATCTGGGCCAGGGCCGCCCGGGAGGTGGCGAGGTGCTGGCGCTCGGCGGCGAGGTCGGCATCGAGGTCGAGGTCGAGTGCGGTCACGGTGGATCCCATCGGGTCATCTGCCGATCGCTCGCGTGTCCGGCGGGCGGATGGCCGGCCCCCGGCGCGGGACGTCCGATGCGGTGGTCACTCTCACCATGGCCGTCAGCGGCCTGACATTTTACGCGCCCGGCGCGGCACGCTCCACCGGATTTCGCCCGTGGCGCCGCCGCCGGGCGAACCCCCGGTACTGCCCGGCCGGCGGCCCACGCGGGCGGGCGACCAGGAATCATGGGCGCATGACGGAGGCGCGTCCCGAACAGCGCCGGATGACGGTCAGCGACCCGCAGGTGATGCGGGCGCTGGCCCATCCGGCCCGAATCGCGATCATGGAACACCTGGGCGTGGTGGAGGGCGGCGCGACCGCCACCGAGTGCGCGGAGGTCGCCGGGCTGTCGCCGAGCGCGACCAGCTACCACCTCCGGGCGCTGGCGAAGTCGGGCCTGGTGGAGCAGGCGCCGAGCCGGGGGGACGCGCGCGAGCGGCTGTGGCGCACGGTCGGCCGGAGCCTGATGGTCGACGCGGGTCGCTCCGCCGGCCCCGATGCGCGCGCCGCCGAGGAAGCGCTGGTGGAGGCACACGCGGCCCGCGACATGCAGCGGACGCGGGACTGGTTGCGCCGCGCCGGTGACGAGCCCGCCGAGTGGTACGACGTCGCGTTGTTCAGCGACACCCTGCTGCTGCTCACCGCCGACGAACTGGCCGGGCTGAACGAGGCGGTCAGCGCGTTGTTCGAGCCGTACCGGCAGCGCAACCGGCAGGCCGATCCGCCGGCCGGGGCGCGCACGGTGGCGGTGCAGTACCGGACGGTGCCGCTGGCGTAGGAGGGGTTGCCCCGCGCAGTTGTGAAGGATTATTTTCGAAGTATGTCCTTCATGGCTGACGGATCGCGCTGGTCCGACGTCTGGCTCGCCGCCGGCGCGCGCGGCACCTCGATGTGCGGCGACTTCCTCGCCGCCACCGCCCTGGCGCTCGCGCTCCAGGCCGCCGGGGCCGGCGGCCTCGCCGTCTCCGGACTGCTGCTGGCGGCCACCCTCCCGCTGGTGGTGCTCGCCCCGCTCACCGGACGGCTCGCCGACCGGGTGGACAGCCGTACGCTGCTGGTCACCGCCGGCCTGGCGCAGGCCGGCGTCTGCGCCCTGCTCGCCTTCGCCGAGCACCCGGCCCTGATCGTCGGGCTCGTCGCGCTGCTCGCCTGCGGGCTCGCCGTGACCCAGCCCTGCCTGGCGGCCCTGCTGCCGGCGATGGTGCGCCCCGCCGACCTGCCCCGGGCCAGCGCGATCAGCCAGACGGCCAGCACCCTGGGCGCGCTGGCCGGCCCGGTGCTCGCCGGGCTTCTGGTCGGGCAGTTCGGCACGCGCGTACCGCTGCTCATCGACGCTGGGAGCTACCTCGCGCTGGTGGTCGCGGGGCTGCTGCTGCGCACCCGCCGGGGCGGCCGACGGGCCGCCGCCACACCCGCGCGCGGGGTCGAGGGCGCCCCGGCGTGGCGGCTGCGTCGCGACCCGCTGCTGCTGGTCGTCGTCCTCGGCACGGCCGCGGTCATCACGGCCGTGGGCGGCATCAACGTGATCGAGGTCTTCTTCATCCGGGAGACCCTGGGCGGCACGCCCACCACGTACGGGTTGGTCGGTGCCGCCTGGATGGCGGGGATGCTGCCGGGCAGCTGGCTCTGCGCCCGGCTCGCCCACCGCCTCAGCGACGACGCCGCCCTGGTGTACGGGGTGCTGACGACGCTCGGTGGCATCTGCCTGACGGTGATCGTCGCCGCCGCCGTGCCCACGGCCGCGCTGCTGGTCCCGCTCTGGCTGGTCGCGGGCGCGGCGAACGGCGGGGAGAACGTCTTCGCCAACCTGCTCACCGCCCGGCGCGTGCCGGAGGTGTCGCGCGGCCGGGCGTACGCCCTCTACGGCGCGGCGGTGCAGGGCGGCTCGATGGGCGGCTACCTGATCGGGGGCGCCCTGCTGGCCCTGCTGGCGCCGCGCCCCCTGATCGCGGGCGCCGGCGTGGCCGGCCTGCTGGTGGTGGCGGCGTTCGTGCCGGTCGTCGTCCGGTCCGTCCGCCGTGCCCGGGCGACCGGCGCCCCAGCCGGATCGGGGGCACCCGGGCACGGCGGGCCGGTCGAGGGGCGGGAGGAGGGGCCGGCGGCGGATGCGGGGTTGGCCACTCCCGCCCCGGCCCGCTGAGCCACCGGGCGGTGGCGGGGATACGGTCGGGGCATGGCTGAGCACGTCGCACGCCCCCGGGTCGGGCACATCCAGTTCCTGAACTGCCTGCCGATCTACTGGGGGCTGATGCGCTCCGGTGCCCTGATCGACGTCGACCTGCACAAGGACTCCCCGGACCGGCTCAGCGCCGCGCTGGTCGCCGGTGACCTGGACATCGGCCCGATCTCCCACGTGGAGTACCTGCGCCACGCCGACGAGCTGCTGCTCCTGCCCGACCTGGCGGTCGGCAGCGACGGCCCGGTGCTGTCCGTCAACATCGTCTCCACCCGCCCGCTGGCCGAGCTGGACCACGGCAAGGTGGCGCTGGGCTCGACCTCGCGGACCGGCGTGCTGCTGGCCCAGCTGCTGCTCGGCGAGCGGTACGCGGTCAGCCCGGAGTACTTCCGCTGCCCGCCCGACCTGACCCAGATGCTGCTGGAGGCCGACGCCGGGGTGCTGATCGGTGACGTGGCGCTGCGCGCCCTCTACGAGGCACCGAAGCGCGGGCTGGAGGTCACTGACCTCGGGCAGGCGTGGCGGGAGTGGACGGGCCTGCCGATGGTCTTCGCCGTCTGGGCGGTACGCCGCGACTTCGCCGCCGCGCACCCCGGCCTCGTCAAGGAGGTGCACGAGGCGTTCCTGCGCTCCCGGGACCTCTGCCTGGCGGAGCTGGACCAGGTGGCCGAGGCGGCCGCCCGCTGGGAGCCCTTCGACGCGGCGACGCTGGCGACGTACTTCCGGGCGCTGGACTTCTCCCTCGGGGAGCGCCAGGTGGCCGGCCTGCGCGAGTTCGCCCGCCGCGCCGCCGCCGTCGGCGCCGCCCCGCCCCTGCCCGCCGCCGGTCCCGCCTTCTTCATGGGCTGAGCCCTTCGACCGAACCGGCGGGGGCCGGGTCTAGGTGGTGGGGCGCAGGAGGGCTTCGGTGATCTTCTGGCAGTTCTTCATGCCGTACTCGTAGCCCTTGCCGATCGGGTAGCGGACCATCACGCCCATCGTCCAGGTGTCGCCGATGGCGAGGCAGTTGATGTGCATCTCCTGCTCGCGCGTACGGTCGATCCAGCCGTTCTTGATGGCGATGGTCTTGCGCTCCGCGGCCGGGAACGCCTTGCGGATGCCGAAGTCCCCGCCGCCCCGGACGAGCCGCATCTCGCCGATCAGCCACTTGGTCCACTGCGGCCCGGCGGCGCGGCCGTCGGCGATGCAGGCGCCCATCCGGGCGGTGTCCCGGGGGGAGAGGGCGGTACGGCTCCAGCCGCCGTCGCTGGCGACGCTGCTGTCGGTCAGCTCGCACTTGGAGAGCAGCCGCTTGATCGAGGCGGACCCGCCCAGCGCGTTGTAGAACTGCTGGGTCCGGGTGTTGTCGCTGTCCCGGATGATCTTCGTGGCGTCGGCGAGCTTGGCGGCGCTCGGGGTCTGGCCCTTCTCATCGGCGCGGCGCAGGTAGTCCGCGACGATCCACGCCTTGATCAGCGACGCGGTGGTGCTGGTCTCGTCCATGTTGTCCGAGCCGATGATCTCGCCGTTGCGGCGGTCGAGGACACTCCAGGAGTACCAGCCCTCGATGTCCAGGTCGAGGTCCTTCGCCTCGAACGGCAGCGGCTCCGGGGCGGGGCTCGGCGTCGGCGACGGGGACGGCCGCGAGCTGCGGTCGCTGGGAGCCGTCGTGGCGCGCTCGGCGGAGCCGGCGGGGGTGCCCCACTTCGCGGCGGCGGTGGACTCGAACGGCGAGCCCGGCAGCAACCGGAGCGAGACGAGCACCAGGCCGATGAGGACCACCGCGATGACGATCAGCTTGCCGGGGGAGGCGTCGGCCGACCCGGAGGCCCGACGCTGCCGCGCCATCAGAGCTTCCCGACGGGCTGCGGCACCTTGAGAGCGGCGCCCGGCTGCGGGGTCACGAGCTGGCTGGCGACCGAGGCGCAGACCTGCGCGCCGTAGGTGAGGCCGCTCTTCTGCGGGTAGCGGAGCATCACCGCGAGGCTCCACCTGTCGGTGACGGCGAGGCAGCTGACGTGCCAGTTGCCGTCGTAGTTGAGGGGCGTCCAGCCGTTCTTCATGCTGACCGGGCCCTGGCTGACGATCGACGGGGGGAGGCCGTCGATGATGCCCCAGCGGCCGCCGCCGGACCGGGCCTTCTGGTCCTTGGCGGCCGTGCTGCCCCTGACCTTGCTCATCTCGTCCAGCAGGAGCTTCGTCCACTTGGGGCCGGCGGCCGTGCCGTCGGCGATGCAGTCGCCGAGCCGGACGGCGTCGCGCGGGGACATCCGGGTGAAGCTCCACCAGCCCACGTAGCCGGGCACGTTGCCCGGCTTGGTGTCGGTGAGTTCGCAGGTGCTGATCATCCGCTTGATCGTGGCGGCCCGGCCCACCGCGCCGTACAGGGCGTTGGCGGCGTCGTCGTTGCTGTCCCGGATGGCGGTGGTGATCTGCTTCTTGCGCTCGGCCGGCAGCGGCTTGTCGCCGAGCTGGCGGAGGTAGTCCGCCGCGAACCAGGCCTTGATCATCGACTCGGTGGAGCTGGTCGAGGCCAGGTTCTTCGACCCGGAGATCTCGCCGGTCTCCCGGTCCATCAGGGCCCACGAGAAGAACTCGCCCTTGAAGTCCACCGCCACCGGGCCGGCGGCCAGGGTCGGCGGCGCGGGCGGGACCGGCGCGGGCGCCGCGACGCTTCCGCCACCGCTTCCGCCGCTCGCGGAGTCGTCGCCGGCGAGTCGGGCGTACGCGGCCGGGACGAGCAGGCCGCCACCGAGGAGGACCGCCACGACGGCGAGCACCAGGGTCACGCGGGATCGCATGAGTGGATGAGCTCCAGATGTCAGGGCCGGGGGGCCCGGCTGGTTGTCGGACGGATCGGCGGCTCGCCGAGGCGGGGGATGCGCCCTCCGTGTTTCTCGGGCGATCGTCGGCAGCCGATCGGTGTGACGGGGGAAGTCTACGTGCGGATCGGCGCGGCGCCAGAACCCGACACCTGGCAACTTGCCAAGTAGGCGGGATATCGAGCCGCTATGCGGCTGTTGGGTGGATTCACCTTTCCATAGTGACCCAAGTCATAGTTTGACCGGCTGCCGGGAGCCGCCGGGCCGCGCTGAAAGTGTCTCCGGAAACCTGTTACACCCTCTGGTGTCCCGAGAGGCGAGCTGTAACACTTGACCCCATGTATGGCAACGACTTCTCCGCCGAGGACGCACCCGGCGGCGGCCTGCTCGGCGAGGTCGAGGCAGCGGAGGCGGCCCTGCGGGAGGCCGCCGCACGTGGCCGCCGGGGCGGCGCCCCCGGCCCGGACGAGGACCTCGAGGCGTACTTCGCCGAGGTCATCGACGCCGACCAGAAGATCGAGCCGCGCGACTGGATGCCCGAGGCGTACCGCAAGACGCTGATCCGGCAGATCGCGCAGCACGCGCACTCCGAGATCATCGGCATGCAGCCGGAGGGCAACTGGATCAGCCGCGCCCCCTCGCTCAAGCGCAAGGCGATCCTGCTGGCCAAGGTGCAGGACGAGGCCGGCCACGGCCTCTACCTCTACGCCGCCGCCGAGACCCTCGGGATCAGCCGCGACGAGCTGGTCGAGCTGCTGCTCAACGGCCGGCAGAAGTACAGCTCGATCTTCAACTACCCCACGCTGACCTGGGCCGACATGGGCGCGATCGGCTGGCTGGTGGACGGCGCCGCCATCGTCAACCAGGTCCCGCTCTGCCGCTGCTCCTACGGGCCGTACGCGCGGGCGATGATCCGGGTCTGCAAGGAGGAGTCGTTCCACCAGCGGCAGGGCTACGAGATCCTGCACACCCTCGCGCACGGCACGCCCGAGCAGAAGGCGATGGCGCAGGACGCCCTCGACCGCTGGTGGTACCCGTCGCTGGCGATGTTCGGCCCGCCGGACACCGACTCCACCCACTCGGCGCAGTCCATGGCCTGGAAGATCAAGCGCTTCTCGAACGACGAGCTGCGCCAGCGCTTCGTGGACATGTGCGTGCAGCAGGCGGAGATCCTCGGCCTGACCATCCCGGATCCGGACCTGCGCTGGAACGAGTCGCGCCAGTCGTACGACTTCACCCAGCCCGACTACGACGAGCTGATGCGGGTGATCAAGGGCAACGGCCCGTGCAACCGGCAGCGGATGGAGCACCGTCGCCGCGCCCACGCCGACGGCGCCTGGGTGCGTGAGGCCGCCGCGGCGTACGCCGCCAAGCGGGTGGAGCAGAAGGAGAAGGTGGCGGCGTGAGCGAGCGTAGCGAGCGGACGGACCAGCGCGGCGTGAGCGGTCCTTCGCCCTTGTGGGAGGTCTTCGTGCGGGCGCGGCGCGGGTTGTCGCACACCCACGTCGGCAGCCTGCACGCCCCCGACGCCGAGCTGGCCCTGCGAAACGCGCGGGACCTCTACACCCGCCGCCAGGAGGGCGTCTCGATCTGGGTGGTGCCCGCCGCCGCGATCACCGCGTCCAGCCCCGACGAGAAGGACGCCTTCTTCGACCCGGCGGCCGACAAGGTCTACCGCCATCCCACCTTCTACGACGTGCCGGAGGGGGTGGCCCACCTGTGAGCGGGCGCTTCGACTTCGCTCTCGCGCTCGGCGACGACGCGCTGATCGCGGCGCAGCGGCTGGCCGAGTGGACCACCCGCGCGCCCGAGATGGAAGAGGACATCGCGCTGGCCAACATCGCCCTCGACCAGCTCGGCGCGGCCCGGCTCCTGCTGTCGTACGCGGGCGAGCTGGAGGCCGCCGGCCGGGACGAGGACGCGCTGGCGTTCCTCCGCGACGACCGCGAGTTCCGCAACTGCCTGCTGGTGGAGCTGCCCAACGGCGACTTCGCGGTGACCATGGCGAAGCTGCTCTTCCTCGCGGCCTACCAGCTCCCCCTCTACACGGCGCTGGCCGGGTGCGCCGACGAGCGGCTGGCCGCGATCGGGGCCAAGGCCCGCAAGGAGTCGGCCTACCACCTCGACCACGCGTCGACGTGGGTACGGCGGCTCGGTGACGGCACCGAGGAGTCGCACCGGCGCATGCAGGCGGCGGTCGACCAGGTCTGGCCGTACGTCCACGAGCTGTTCGCCCCCGACCCGGCGGCGCCGGTCGACCCGGCCACCCTGCGGGCCGACTTCGACGCCCGGGTCGCGGCCGTGCTCGACGAGGCCACGCTGACCCGGCCGGAGTCCGGCTGGGCGCCGGCCGGCGGGCGGGACGGCGTGCACACCGAGCACCTGTCCTACCTGCTCGCGGAGATGCAGGTGCTGCACCGCGCCCACCCCGGGGCCCGCTGGTGAGCGCGAGGCGGCACCGGTGACACCGCGGGAGGCCGTGGCGGCGGTGGTGGATCCGGAGATCCGGGTGGTCACCATCGACGACCTCGGCATCCTGCGGGCGGTCGACGAGGACCCGGCGTCGGGCCGGGTGGTCGTGACCATCACCCCCACCTACACCGGCTGCCCGGCGATGGACGTGATCCGCACCGACATCCGGCGGGCGCTGGCCGCCGTCGGCCGCCCCGACGCCGACGTGCGGACGGTCTACAGCCCGGCGTGGAGCACCGACTGGATCTCCGACGCCGGGCGGGCCAAGCTCGCCGCCGCCGGCATCGCCCCACCGGCGCCCGCGCGCGCCGACAACGTGGTGCCGCTGACCCTCGCCGTCCGCTGCCCGCGCTGCGGCTCGCCCGAGACCGAGCAGGTCAGCCGCTTCGGCTCGACCGCGTGCAAGGCGCTCTGGCGCTGCCGTTCCTGCCGTGAACCCTTCGACCACCTGAAGGCGCTGTGACTGTCACGATCACCCGCCCGGTCCGTCGCCGGCCGGTCTTCCACCCGCTGTCCGTCGCCGCCGTCGACCGGCTCACCGACGACGCCGTGGCGGTCACCTTCGCCGTGCCGGAGGAGCTGCGCGAGACGTTCGCGTTCTCCGCCGGCCAGCACCTCACCGTGCGGCGCAGCACGGACGCCGGCGAGGACGTGCGGCGGTCGTACTCCATCTGCTCCACGCCCGACGACCTGGTCCGGCACGGCCGGCTGCGGATCGGCGTGCGGGAGATCCCGGGTGGTGCCTTCTCCGCGTACGCCTGCGGCGCGCTCCGCGGCGGCGACACGATCGAGGTGCTGCCGCCGCTCGGGCACTTCACCACGGCCTTCGCGCCGGAGCGGGCCCGCCACTACGGCGCGGTGGTCGCTGGCTCGGGCATCACCCCGGTGCTCGCGCTGGTCGCGACGGCGCTCGCCGTCGAGCCGGCCAGCACGTTCACCCTGGTGTACGGCAACCGCACGGCGAACACCGTGATGTTCGCCGAGGAGTTGGCCGACCTGAAGGACCGGTGGCCGACCCGGCTGCACCTGGTGCACGTGCTCTCCCGGGAGCAGGGCGAGTCGCCGTTGCTCTCCGGCCGGATCGACGCCGACCGGCTGGGCCGGTTGCTGGACACCGTCGTGCCCGGCGACGCCGTCGACGAGTGGTTCCTCTGCGGCCCGTACGACATGGTGGTGGACGCCCGGGAGGTGCTCGCCGCGCGCGGCGTGGCGGAGTCGGCGGTGCACACGGAGCTGTTCCACGTCGCCGAGGCCCCGGCCCCGCCGCGACGTCCGGCCGACGAGCCGGGGGGTGGGGCCGAGGTGACCATCCTGCTGGACGGCCGGTCGTCGCGCTTCACGATGCGGCGCGACGAGCGGGTGCTGGACGCGGCGCTGAAGGTGCGCGGCGAGCTGCCCTACGCCTGCAAGGGTGGGGTCTGCTCGACCTGCAAGGCCAAGGTGGTCGACGGCGCGGTGACGATGGCCCGCAACTACGCGCTGGAGCCGGACGAGGTGGCCGCAGGCTACGTGCTCACCTGCCAGTCCAGCCCGACGACCGACCGGCTCACGGTGGACTACGACGCCTGACCGGTCCGCCCGCCGCTCGGCGGGCGCAGCCGGGTCGGCGGGTCGGCGCAGGCACCGCGTCGCACCCGCCGACCCCTTGCGTGAGGGTCAGCTCGGGGCCTTGACCTGGCCGTCGTAGGCGATGCTGCGCCACAGGTCGAACTGGCGGTCGTTGCCGACCAGCGGGTTGCCGGCCAGTGCGACGGCGGCGTGCACCTCCTCGTCGTTGCGGAGCTGGCGGAAGTAGCCGGGGCCGACGAGGGCGATGCCGCGGCCGGGTGACTGGATGAGCTTCATGTCGTTCTCCGTGAGGTCGAGGGGTGGGTTGCCGGCGAGCTGGCGGGCCACGTCGGCACGCATCGAGTCCAGGTCGATGAACGACGGGTCGATCTTGCCGCTGGTGCTGGTCTCCCGGTGCCCCCGGGCGTGGCTGGCGTCGCGGCCGAGCCGGCGCAGCACGGCGGCGGTGGCGAGCACCGAGGTGCTGTACTGGGCGCCGGTCATGGCCTGGTTGACCCCGTTGTAGTCGATCTCCCAGCCGATCATCAGGGTGTTGCCGTCGCCGGCCGGGATGGGGCCGCTGCCGCGACTCACGCCGGCGTGGTTGGCCCGCCCGCCGGAGATGACGTGGAAGACGCCGTGGTAGTCGACGAGGGCCTGGCAGAGCGGTCCGGGCAGGTCGGAGCGGCCGTTGATGCAGATGTTCAGCGCGGGGTGCGGGTTGCCGGCGCTGGAGGTGGCCGCCGTGTGGTGCCAGAGCACGCCGATGGGGGCGAACGAGCTGCCGGAGACCCGGCCGAGCCAGTTGCCGTGCTCCACCACGGTGACGCCGGCGGCGCGGAGCACGTCGGCGAGCCAGGGGACGGTCGCCATCAGGCCGCCGTCAGGTCGGCGAGACACTCCGGCGCCCGGGCCGTGGTGGCCGCGCGTGCCGGTCGGCCCACCGTGGCGACGGCGAGAGCGGCGGCCCCGAGCGGTACGAGGCCCAGCAGCGCCCGGCGACGTAGGGGTGGAGGTGCGGGCGAAGGCGCGGGGAAAATCATCCATTGATGCTAGTTGATCGATGCGGCAGGGGTAAGTCCCTCGGGCCGCCGCCCGGGCGGAGCCTGTGGCGTGGCCGACAGGAGTCCGGCGGGGCGGCCCCGGGGCGGGGCGACGTAGGCTCGGGGGGTGAGTGTGAGCCGGGAGATCGACGACATCCTGCAGCGTGGCGCGGACGGCGGGCGGATCACGCCCGAGGAGGCCCTGCTGCTCTACACCGAGGCGCCGTTGCACGCCCTGGGCGAGGCCGCCGACGCGGTACGCCGACGCCGCTACCCGGACAACGTCGTCACGTACCTGATCGACCGCAACATCAACTACACCAACGTCTGCGTGACGGCGTGCAAGTTCTGCGCGTTCTACCGGGCCCCGAAGCACCGGGAGGGCTGGACCCACCCGACCGAGGAGATCCTGCGCCGCTGCGGCGAGGCGGTCGAGTTGGGCGCCACCCAGGTCATGCTCCAGGGCGGGCACCACCCGGACTACGGCGTGGAGTACTACGAGGAGCTGTTCTCCTCGGTCAAGAAGGCCTACCCGCAGCTCGCCATCCACTCGATCGGCCCCAGCGAGATCCTGCACATGGCCAAGGTCTCCGGTGTCAGCCTCGACGAGGCCATCGCCCGGATCAAGGCGGCCGGGCTGGACTCGATCGCCGGCGCCGGCGCCGAGATGCTGCCCGCCCGCCCGCGCAAGGCCATCGCGCCGCTGAAGGAGTCGGGCGAGCGCTGGCTGGAGGTCATGGAGCTGGCACACCGGCAGGGCGTCGAGTCGACCGCCACCATGATGATGGGCACCGGCGAGACCGCCGCCGAGCGGATCGAGCACCTGCGGATGATCCGCGACGTGCAGGACCGCACGAAGGGCTTCCGGGCGTTCATCCCGTGGACGTACCAGCCGGAGAACAACCACCTCAAGGGCCGTACGCAGGCGACCACGCTGGAGTACCTGCGGCTGGTCGCGGTGGCCCGGCTCTTCTTCGAGACGGTGCCGCACCTGCAGGCGTCCTGGTTGACCACCGGCAAGGACGTCGGGCAACTCGCCCTGCACATGGGCGTGGACGACCTCGGCTCGATCATGCTGGAGGAGAACGTCATCTCCTCCGCCGGCGCGCGGCACCGCTCCAACCTGCACGAGCTGATCGGCATGATCCGCTCGGCGGACCGGATCCCCGCCCAGCGCGACACCCTCTACAACCGGCTGGCCGTGCACCACACCCCGGCCGACGACCCGACCGACGAGCGGGTGGTCTCGCACTTCTCCTCGATCGCCATACCGGGCGGCGGCGCCGGGAAGTCCCTGCCGCTGGTCGACGTCCGCTGACGCGCTCACCCGTACGACCCCGGCACCCCACCGTCGTCCCCGGCGGTGGGGTGCCGTCGTACGCGGGTCCCTGCGTGGAGCGCCGCCGTACGGAGAGTGATCATTGGCGGCCTCGCCGGCTGGCCGATCGGGTGAATTCCCGTGGACCGTTGATCTCGATTGGGTTGCCGTTCGGAGTCGGCCGCGAGGTGGCCTGGGCAGCAAGACATATCAATCCGGGCATTCCTTAAGTGATTCTTAGCCTGGCTGTTCAACGCGCCCGACCTTGGGGGTGGCGAGCGTGATCGCTTACCGCTAACGTCCCCGGCCGTACCTTTCCTTCGCCCCAACGGGGGGACCCTTTCCATGATCTTCCGTAACCGTTCGCTGGCGCGTATCGGCGCCGGCGCGCTGCTCGCCTCCGGCGCGTTGACCGCTTTCGGTAGCCCGGCCCAGGCCTCGGGCACCGAGACGGACCTCGCGATCGAGGTGGCCGGCACGCGGGTCGCCGCCAACGCGCAGGGCAAGTTCGCCTACGCCAAGGTGACCAACACCGGCAAGAACACCCCGAGCGAGCTGGCCGTGCGGGTGGACGTGTCCAAGGTCGACTTCGACAAGGTCGCCGCCGTGCCGGCCGTCGAGGACGGCTGCGACGTGGAGTTCGCCGGGGAGAAGCCGACCGCGTTCATCTGCTACGCGACGGAGAAGGGCCTGCCGGGCCCGGGCGAGACCACGGACCTGCCGGTCGTCCTGTTCAAGTTCGAGGGCACCGGCACCTACCAGGCGCCCCTCTCCTTCAAGCTCGTCTCGAAGGACGACACCAACGCGGCGAACAACACCAAGACCGCCACGCTGGACTTCTCGGACGCCAGCGGGCCGGACCTCTCGGTCGTCGCCGAGGACGTCAAGCAGGGCGTGAAGATCGTCGACGGGAACCCGGTCTACTCCGGCGACCTGCACGCGGGCGGCCGTTCTGCGCTGACCTACTTCATCACCAACCAGGGTGACAAGGCCGCGGCCGGTCTGAAGATCAGCGTCAAGCTGCCCAAGGGCGTCACCCCGACGGAGGTGGAGCCCGGCTGCGAGTATGCGGCCGACAAGTCCACCTTCACCTGCACCTACGCCAACTTCGGGCTGATCCCGCAGGACGAGGACACCAACGCCGAGGACAAGCTCTACTCGGCCTACGGCTTCTACCACCTGTTCGACGTGGCGGCGGACGTGAAGCCGGGCGCCCTCAAGGGCGGTCTGGTCAGCGTCGAGCCGGTCGGCTCCGAGCCCACCCGGGCGCGGACGGCGGCGGTCACCCTGCCGGAGAACGTCACCGGCCTGCAGGCCTCCGACGTGGACGCCACCGACAACTCCGACGGCTACGCCGTGATCGTCGCGGCCAAGGGCGGCGCGGGCGGCGGTGACGACGACGGCGGCCTGCCGGTCACCGGCGCGCAGACCACGCTGATCGGCGGCATCGGCGGCGTGGTGCTGGTCGCGGGCGCGGCCATGTTCATGGTGGCGCGGCGGCGCCGGGTCGTCCTGGTGACCCCGGGCGACGAGAAGCCGACGGCCTGACGGTCGTCCTCCATCGACCCGCGAGGGTCGTTCACATAACGCACGGCAGCGGGGGCGGGATGGGTGACCATCCCGCCCCCGCTGTGCGTCGGGCCGTCCGTCCGGATCGGCCGGACGGACGGACGAAACACGTTCTCCCTGCTGGCGCGCCGCATCGACCTCCGATAGCGTCCGCCCGGGTTCCGCAACCATTCGTTTCTTCCCTAACCCCCCGGGGGACCGATGACCCTGTTCCATCGCTCGGCCCTGGCCCGCGCCGGTGCCGTGGCACTTCTCGCGGCGGGCGGCCTGACCGCCGTCGCCGTTCCCGCCCAGGCCGCCGACGGGCCGGACCTCGCCCTGAGTCCGATCAGCACCCAGCTCGCGAAGGGTGTCGACGCGGCCCGGAGCAAGCCGTTCAAGTTCACCGTCACCAACGCCGGCACGGCCACGGCGGAGGACGTCTCGTACCGGGTGAACACCCGGCAGCTCAAGGACAAGCGCGTCGGCTTCCTGGTGCCCGAGGGCTGCCGCGCCATCGAGAACCACCTCTACCAGTGCTCCCTCGGCGACCTGCCCGCCGGCACCAGCAAGGACTTCGGCGTTCCGCTGTTCAGCAAGGGCGGCCGGGGCGACGGCGGCAAGCTCGTCGTCCACGTCGTCACCGCGACGCCCGGGGGCGAGGTTCGCGACAAGGTCGTCGTGCCGGTCACCGTGACGAAGCCCGGCTACGACCTCACCGCCTGGGTGCAGGACATCCAGGCAGGCGTCGTGGTCAACGGCGCGGTGGCCGACGAGCCGGACCTCGAGCCGGTGCGCCGGGGCGAGACCGTCCCGCTGGACTGGGCGGTCTACAACGACGGCAGCCGGCCCGCCACCGGCGTCTTCTACGGCATCACCCTCCCGCCCGGTGTGAGCTTCGTGACGTTGCCGCAGGGCTGCGCCCAGCAGGTGTTCCTCGGCAAGGAGCAGGCGTTCTGCGAGGACGCCGGCGCGATCATCCGCCGGGGGCAGTACTACACCGCCGACGTGACGGTGAAGGTGGGCGACGACGTGACCGAGCCGGTGCTGCGCGAGGGCGACCTCTTCGCGTACGGGCTGGACGCCGCCGAGGGCGAGCCGGAGGAGGAGCCGCGGGTGGCCGGCCAGGCGCAGCGGAAGGCCTTCTCCGAGGTCGACATCAGCGACAACCACACGATCTTCGAGGCCTTCGTCGACCTGTCCGCGCAGCCGAGCCCGACCCCGACGCCGACCCCGACGGTGGCGCCCACGGCCACCCCGACCGGCGTACCCACGGCGGGCCCGACCACCACCCCCGGCACCGGTGGCGGTGGCGGTGGCGACGGAGGGCTGCCGGTGACCGGCGTGCAGGCGGGGCTGATCGGCGGCATCGGCGCGGCCGTGCTGCTGGCCGGCGGCGCGCTGCTGCTGCTCTCCCGGCGGCGCAAGGTCGTCCTGGTGGCGCCCGGCGACGAGAGGTCGACCGACTGACGTACGACGACGCGGGGGCGGGGTGGGCGACTGCCCCGCCCCCGCGTCGTACCCGGGCGTCGGCGCGTCGAGCAGCGGCCCGCGCCGCCGGGACGACCCACCGGGCGTCCCGGCGGGCGGGGCTGGCAGAGTGGAGGGGTGAGCCGTACCCCGCAGGGCCAGCGCGCCAGCCTGGACAAGCAGCCGCACGAGGTCGCCGCGATGTTCGACGGCGTGGCGGCTCGCTACGACCTGACCAACACCGTCCTCTCCTTCGGGCAGGACCGGTTCTGGCGGCGGGCCACCCGCGCCGCGCTCGACCTGCGGCCGGGTGAGCGGGTGCTCGACGTGGGCGCCGGCACCGGCGTCTCCACGGAGGAGCTGGCCCAGTCGGGCGCGTACGCGGTGGGCGCCGACCTGTCCCTGGGCATGCTGCGCGTCGGCAAGCGCACCCGCCCCCGGGTGCCGCTGCTGGCCGGGGACGCGTTGCGGCTGCCCTTCGCCGACGCCAGCTTCGACGCGGTGACCATCTCGTTCGCGCTGCGCAACGTGAACGACACCGACGCCGCCCTGCGGGAGCTGGCCCGGGTCACCAGGCCGGGCGGCCGGCTGGTGGTGTGCGAGTTCAGCACCCCGGTGAACCCGGCGTTCCGCACCGTCTACCTGTCGTACCTGATGCGCTCGCTGCCGAGCGTGGCGCGTGCCGTCTCCAGCAACCCCGACGCGTACGTCTACCTGGCCGAGTCGATCCGGGCGTGGCCCGACCAGCCGGCCCTGGCCGCGCGGATCGGCGCGGCGGGCTGGGGCAGGGTGGCCTGGCGCAACCTGAGCGGCGGGATCGCGGCGCTGCACCGCGCGGTCCGCGAATAGGTCGATCCGGCCGGATTTCCGCAAGTATCCCTTTTTGCTCTACTTTGTTCCGTAAGCTCGCCCCCATGACGGGACCAGACCAGGCGGTCGGCGCGGAGGCCACCGACGACGACGCGGCCGAACTCATCGCCCAGCTCAAGGAGTTGGCCGGCGCGGATCCCGCCGACGTCCGTCAGGTGGTGGTCGAGGTGCTGGCGGCCCTGGACCGCGCGGCCGGCGGCGCGCTGCGCGAGCACCTGCCGGAGACGATCCGGCACGACGCCGGCCTGGACCGGGCGACCGCCGCCCGGCGCTGACGCCCCGCCCCGGCACCCCGGCCCCGACCTCGGCGGACGTGTCCCGGGCAACTTAGGTACCCCTGATCCGGCGTGGTCATGACGTCGGTCATAGACTCCCTCCGTCTGGCTTGTGAAGCATTTCACGAGCATGCGGGAGGAGGCGCGGGATGACCGCGGTGGAACATGACGCCGACGTGATCGTCGTGGGCGCCGGTCCCGGTGGGTCGGCTACCGCGTACCACCTGGCTCGGCACGGCGTACGGGTGCTGCTGCTGGAGAAGACCGAGTTCCCCCGGGAGAAGGTCTGCGGCGACGGGCTGACCCCGCGCGCGGTGCGACAGCTGATCCGGATGGGCGTGGACACCTCGCCCGAGGCGGGCTGGCTGCACAACCGCGGACTGCGGGTGATCGGCGGCGGCGTCCGGCTGGAGCTGGACTGGCCCGACCTGGCGAGCTTCCCCAACTACGGCCTGGTGCGCACCCGGCTCGACTTCGACGACCTGCTCGCCCGGCGTGCCGTCGAGTCCGGCGCGAAGCTGCGTACCGGCGTGAACGTCACCGGCCCGGTGCTGGGCCCCGACGGCCGGGTGACCGGCGTGGAGGCGGAGGTCGGCCCCGGCAAGGAGCCCGCCACCTTCCACGCGCCGCTGGTCGTCGCCGCCGACGGCGTCTCCGGCCGCTTCCCGCTCGCCCTCGGGCTGGCCAAGCGCGAGGACCGGCCGATCGGCGTCGCCGTCCGGCGTTACTACCGCTCGCCGGCCAAGCACGACGACAACTACCTGGAGTCCTGGCTGGAGCTGCGCAGCAAGGACAGCGGCGACAACCTGCTGCCCGGCTACGGCTGGATCTTCGGGCTGGGCGACGGCCGGGTCAACGTCGGCCTCGGCGTGCTCAACTCGTCGTCCGCGTTCGGCAAGACCAACTACCGTCGGCTGCTCACCGACTGGCTGGCCAACACGCCGGCCGACTGGGGCATGACCGACGAGGCGAACGCGGAGGGCCCGATCCTCGGCGCAGCGCTCCCCATGGGCTTCAACCGGGTGCCGCACTACACCCGGGGCGTGATGCTGGTCGGCGACTCCGGCGGCATGGTCAACCCGTTCAACGGCGAGGGCATCGCGTACGCGATGGAGTCCGGCGAGCTGGCCGCGGAGATCGCCGTGCAGGCGCTCGCGCGCCCCGCCGGCGCGGACCGGGAACGGGCCCTGGCGGCGTACTCGACGGAGCTGAAGGCCCGCTTCGGCGGCTACTACCGGCTCGGCGGCATCTTCGTGAAGCTCATCGGCCGTCCCGAGATCATGCGGATGGCCACGAAGCACGGCATGCCGCACCCGATGCTGATGCGCTTCGTGCTGAAGCTGCTGGCCAACCTGACCGACCCCCGGGACGGGGACGCCATGGACCGCGTCATCAACGCGATGACGAGAGTGGCGCCGGCCGTGTAGCTCTCAGTGATCGTGCGAACCCCCGCGGTCGCGAACGAAGGCAGACGCGTGTGACGGCCCCGTCCACGGTCGGCGACGGGCGCGGGCGCGGACATGGGAGATCGACCCCCGCCGACAACCGTCGCGAGGGACGTGAATAGTGTGATTTTTGACAAGGACCAGGGGCAGGGAAGGACGAGCAGGAGAAAACGATGTCGCTCTCGCCTTACGCACCGATCATCGGGCTGTTCGCCCTCGCCACGGGCTTCGCGCTGTTCTCCGTGGCCGCTGCCCGCTTCGCCGGTCCCCGGCGCTACAACAAGGCCAAGCTCGAGGCGTACGAGTGCGGCATCGAGCCCAGCCCGCAGCCGGTCGGCGGCGGCCGGTTCCCGATCAAGTTCTACCTGACGGCGATGCTCTTCATCGTCTTCGACATCGAGATCATCTTCCTCTACCCCTGGGCGGTCTCCTTCGACGCCCTGCCGATCTTCGGCTTCGTGGAGATGGTCCTGTTCATCGTCGCGGTCTTCGTCGCATACGCCTACGTCTGGCGGCGCGGCGGCCTGGACTGGGACTGAGGGAGGAACCTCAGATGGGTATCGAGGAGAAGCTCCCCGCCGGTGTCCTGCTCACCTCGGTGGAGAAGCTGGTCAACTGGTCGCGCAAGACGTCGGTCTGGGGTGCGACCTTCGGCCTGGCCTGCTGCGCGATCGAGATGATGGCCGCGGGTGGCCCGCACTACGACATGGGCCGCTGGGGCATGGAGGTCTTCCGGGCCTCGCCCCGGCAGGCCGACCTGATGATCGTGGCCGGCCGGGTCAGCCAGAAGATGGCCCCGGTGCTGCGCCAGATCTACGACCAGATGGCGGAGCCCCGCTGGGTCATCTCGATGGGCGTCTG
The DNA here is from genome assembly GCF_900091445.1 of Micromonospora echinofusca. Lineage (NCBI taxonomy): Bacteria > Bacillati > Actinomycetota > Actinomycetes > Micromonosporales > Micromonosporaceae > Micromonospora > Micromonospora echinofusca. The sequence continues at coordinate 6,024,646 of NZ_LT607733.1, read as the reverse complement.
CGCCAGCAGCGGCGGCATGTTCAACAACTACGCCATCGTGCAGGGCGTCGACCACATCGTCCCGGTCGACATGTACCTGCCCGGCTGCCCGCCCCGGCCCGAGATGCTCATCGACGCGGTCCTCAAGCTGCGCGAGAAGATCGGGCACGAGCCGCTCGGCCCGAACGGCCGCAAGATGCTCGAGGCACGCCAGGCCCGCGGCGACGTCCCGGTCGTCCCGTACGGCTCGATGCCGTCGTCGTACCGCAGCGACAAGGCCCGGCGGGCCGAGTGGACCAAGGCGGTCCGTGAGGGTCGCGAGGAGCAGCTGCGGATCGAGAACTGGATGAAGGCCCAGAACCACCTGCAGCACGGGGGTGTCCAGAAGTGACCGCGCCTCAGGACAGGAAAGACGACGGCGGCGTACCGGTGCCGGTCACGCCGGCCGGTGCCAGCAGCACCGCGCCCGCCGAGTACCCCCCGGCCAGCCCGGCCGGCCGGGGCATGTTCGGCAACCAGGGCTCCGGGGACGTGTCCGGCTTCGGCGGCCTCGTCCGCCAGCGCCGCACCATCGAGGACGCCCCCCGGCCGTACGGGGGCTACTTCGACGAGGTCCGCGACGCGCTGGAGGAGGCGTACCCGGACTTCGCCGACGCCATCGAGAAGGTCGTGGTCGACCGGGGCGAGCTGACGCTGCACATCCGCCCCGAGCGGATCGCCGAGGTCTGCCAGGTGATGCGCGACGACATGGCGCTCCGCTTCGAGCTCTGCTCCTCGGTGTCCGGGGTCGACTACCTCGGCGCCGACGCCCGCCGCCTGCACGTCGTCTACCAGCTCACCTCGATGACCTACCGCCGCACGGTGCGGCTGGAGGCCGCTGTCTCCGCCGAGGACCCGCACCTGCCGAGCGTCACGTCGGTCTACCCGACGGCGGACTGGCAGGAGCGCGAGGCGTACGACATGTTCGGCATCGTCTTCGACGGTCACCCCAACCTGACCCGGATCCTCATGCCGGACGACTGGGAGGGGCACCCGCAGCGCAAGGACTACCCCCTCGGCGGCGTGCCCGTCGAGTACAAGGGCGCTGAGATCCCGCCGCCGGACCGGAGGAGGTCCTACCAGTGACCACGTCGAACTACGCCAGCGAGCGCGACACCACCGAGGGCAAGGTCTTCACCGTCACCGGTGGCGACTGGGACAGCGTCGTCTCGGGCACCGACCCGATCAACGACGAGCGCATCGTCGTCAACATGGGTCCGCAGCACCCGTCGACGCACGGCGTGCTCCGGCTGGTCCTGGAGCTGGAGGGCGAGACGGTCCGCGAGGCCCGCTCGGTCGTCGGCTACCTGCACACCGGCATCGAGAAGAACCTCGAATACCGCAACTGGGTCCAGGGCAGCACCTTCGTGACCCGGATGGACTACCTCGCCCCGATCTTCAACGAGACCGGGTACGCGCTCGCGGTGGAGAAGCTGCTCGGGATCTCCGAGCAGATCACCGAGCGGGCGAACACCATCCGGGTCCTCATGATGGAGCTGAACCGGATCTCCTCGCACCTGGTCTGGGTGGCCACCACGGCCATGGAGCTGGGCGCGATCAACATGATGCTCTACGGCTTCCGCGAGCGTGAGTACGTGCTGGAGATCTTCGAGATCATCACCGGCCTGCGGATGAACCACGCGTACGTCCGCCCGGGCGGCGTGGCGCAGGACGTGCCGGACGAGGCGATCGTCAAGATCCGTGAGTTCCTGAAGCTGATGCCGAAGCGGCTCAAGGAGTACGAGAACCTCCTCTCCGGGCAGCCCATCTGGCTCGAGCGGACGCAGAACGTCGCGGTGCTCGACGTGACGGGCTGCCTCGCGCTGGGCGTGACCGGCCCGGTGCTGCGCTCCGCCGGCCTCGCCTGGGACCTGCGCAAGACCATGCCGTACTGCGGCTACGAGACGTACGAGTTCGACGTGCCGACGCACACCGACGGCGACGTGTGGGGCCGCTACCTGGTCCGGCTCGCCGAGATCCGGGAGTCGCTCAAGCTCGTCGAGCAGGCGTTGGACCGGCTCCGGCCGGGCCCGGTGATGGTGGCCGACAAGAAGATTGCCTGGCCGGCGCAGCTCGCCATCGGCGTCGACGGCATGGGCAACTCGCTGGAGCACGTCGCGAAGATCATGGGTCAGTCGATGGAGTCGCTGATCCACCACTTCAAGCTCGTCACCGAGGGCTTCCGGGTGCCGCCGGGGCAGGTCTACGTCGGCATCGAGTCGCCCCGCGGCGAGCTGGGCGTGCACGCCGTCTCCGACGGTGGCACCCGGCCGTACCGGGTGCACTACCGGGAGCCGAGCTTCGTCAACCTCCAGGCCCTCCCGGCGATGGCCGAGGGCGGCCTGATCGCCGACGTGATCGCCGGCGGCGCCTCGCTGGACCCTGTGATGGGTGGTTGTGACCGATGAGTGTTTTCACTGACGAGACCCGCGAACGGGCACGGGAGATCATCGCCCGCTACCCGGCCGACCGGTCCCGGTCGGCGCTGCTGCCGCTGCTGCACCTGGTGCAGGCCGAGGAGGGCTACGTCTCCCCGGCCGGTGTGGCGTTCTGCGCCGAGGTGCTGGGCCTCAACAAGGCCCAGGTCGGGGCGGTCGCGACCTTCTACACCATGTACAAGCGCCGGCCGACCGGCGACTACCTGGTGAGCGTCTGCACCAACACCATGTGCAACGTGCTCGGCGGCCAGGAGGTCTACGACACCCTCGCCGAGCACCTCGGCGTGGGGCACGACGAGACGACCGCCGACGGGAAGATCACCCTGGAGCACGCCGAGTGCCTGGCGGCGTGCGACTACGGGCCCGTGATGACCGTCAACTACGACTTCTTCGACGGGGTCGACCCGCAGACCGCGCGCGGCGTGGTCGACGAGCTGCGCGCCGGTGGCCGGCCGATGCCGACCCGGGGCGCCCGGCTCTGCACCCTCAAGGAGATGGCGGTGCAGCTCGCCGGCTTCGCCGACGAGCGGGAGGGCGCGGTCGCCGACGGCGGGCCGGGCGAGCCCACCCTGCGGGGGCTGCGACTGGCGCAGGAGCACGGCATCTCGGTGCCGGGCTTCGACCCGAACACCCCGATCCGCAGCAAGGCCGAGGCCGACAAGGCCGCCGCCGAGGCGAAGGCCCGCAGCGAGGCGGACAAGACCGCCGAGGCGAAGGCCGCCGCGAAGCCGGCCGGCACCGCGCCGGCCCCGTCGAACGGTGGCGCCGCGCGCCCGGTTACCGCCGGCAACGCGGGCACCGGCGAGCCGGCGACCCCGGCGCAGGCGGCCGGCAGCACCACCCGCGACGTGAAGGCGCCGGACGCCAAGTCGCCCGAGGTGCGTACGGCCGAGACCCGGCAGCCCGACGCGGCGACCGCCGTGCCGGACGCCCCGGGCACCAAGGTTCCGGTGGACGGCGCCCCGCCGGCTCCCCGCGACGCGCGGGAGGCGGAGGCCGCCGGCGTGGCGGCCAACGCGCCGGCCGGCGACGGCAAGCCCGCCGGCGACGATGCCGGGGCGCAGGAGCGCAACCTCAAGGAAGCCGAGGCGGGGACGAGCGCCGGTGGCGCGGGCTCCGCCGTCGCGAGCGAGACGGGGGTCCAGAAGTGACCACTCCCCGGCCGGAGACCCTGGCCAAGCTGACGCCGGTACTCACCAAGCGCTGGCTGTCGCCGGACGCCTGGCGCATCGGCACCTACGAGAAGCTCGACGGCTACGCGGCCCTGCGCAAGGCGCTCAAGGCGCACCCGGACGACCTGATCCAGCTGATCAAGGACTCCGGCCTGCGCGGTCGCGGCGGCGCCGGCTTCCCGACCGGTCTCAAGTGGGGGTTCATCCCGCAGGGCGACGGCAAGCCGCACTACCTCGTGGTCAACGCCGACGAGGGGGAGCCGGGCACCTGCAAGGACCTCCCGCTGATGACGCACGACCCGCACGCCCTCGTCGAGGGCGTGATCATCGCGTCGTACGCGATCCGGGCCAACCGCGCCTACATCTACATCCGGGGCGAGGCGGTGCACGCCGCGCGCCGGCTGCGCAACGCCGTGCGGGAGGCGACCGCCAAGGGCTACCTCGGCCGCAACATCCTCGGCTCCGGGTACGACCTGGAGCTGGTGGTGCACTCGGGCGCCGGGGCGTACATCTGCGGCGAGGAGACCGCGCTGCTGGACTCGCTGGAGGGCTTCCGGGGCCAGCCCCGGCTGCGCCCGCCGTTCCCGGCCACCCACGGCCTGTACGCGAGCCCGACGGTGGTCAACAACGTCGGCACCATCGCCAGCGTGCCCTACATCGTGCTGGGCGGCGCCGACTGGTGGAAGACGATGGGCACGGAGAAGTCGTCCGGCCCGATGATCTACTCGCTCTCCGGCCGGATCGCCAACCCCGGCCAGTACGAGTGCGGCATGGGCGTCACCCTGCGGGAACTGATCGAGCTGGCCGGCGGCATGCAGCCCGGCCACAACCTGAGGTTCTGGACGCCGGGCGGCTCGTCGACGCCGCTGCTCACCGCCGAGCACCTGGACGTGCCGCTCGACTTCGAGGGGGTGGCGGCGGCCGGCTCGATCCTCGGCACCACGGCCACCCAGATCTTCTCCGACCAGGACTGCCCGGTCTACGCGACCTACCGGTGGCTGGAGTTCTACCACCACGAGTCGTGCGGCAAGTGCACCCCGTGCCGCGAGGGCAACTACTGGATGGTCCGGGTCTACCGGCGGATCCTCGCCGGTCAGGGCACCCACGAGGACCTGGACACCCTGCTGGACACCTGCGACAACATCCTCGGCCGCTCGTTCTGCGGCCTCGGTGACGGCGCCACCAGCTCGGTGACCTCGTCGCTGAAGTACTTCAAGCAGGACTACCTCGACTACATCGAGGGACGTACCGCGCCGAAGCTGTCGGACAAGCAGCTAGTGGGAGCGCACTGATGCGAGCGCGAGGAGTGAGCGGAGCGAGCCCCGCAGTCGCGAGCGAAAGGCAAGCACTGTGACCGACGTAGCGAAGCAGACCGAGACCGTCACGCTCACCATCGACGGCGTCGAGGTCACCGCCCCCAAGGGGGCGCTGCTGATCCGGGTCGCCGAGCAGTTGGGCACCGAGATCCCCCGGTTCTGCGACCACCCGCTGCTGGCCCCGGCCGGCGCGTGCCGGCAGTGCCTGGTCGAGGTGGAGGGGCAGCGCAAGCCCGTCGCCTCCTGCACCCAGACCGTCGCAGACGGCATGGTGGTGCGTACCCAGCTCACCTCCCCGGTCGCCAAGAAGGCGCAGGAGGGGGTCATGGAGCTGCTGCTGCTCAACCACCCGCTCGACTGCCCGATGTGCGACAAGGGCGGCGAGTGCCCGCTGCAGAACCAGGCGATGTCCACCGGGCGCGCCGACTCGCGGTTCCACGAGCACAAGCGGGAGTACCCGAAGCCGCTGCCGATCAGCACGCAGGTGCTGCTCGACCGCGAGCGCTGCGTGCTCTGCCAGCGCTGCACCCGGTTCTCCGAGGAGATCGCCGGCGACAAGTTCATCGACCTGATGGGCCGGTCGTCCGCCGAGGAGATCAACATCTACCGGGACGAGGACTACGGCGTGGACGTGGGCGCGGGCTGCCCCGGCGCCGACGAGGCCGACTCCGGCGACGTGCCCTTTAACTCGTACTTCTCCGGCAACACGGTGCAGATCTGCCCGGTCGGCGCGCTGACCGGCACCCAGTACCGGTTCCGGGCCCGCCCGTTCGACCTGGTCTCCACCCCCAGCGTCTGCGAGCACTGCTCGGCGGGGTGCGCCCAGCGCACCGACTGGCGGCGGGGCAAGGTGCTGCGCCGGCTGGCCGGCGACGACCCGGCGGTGAACGAGGAGTGGAACTGCGACAAGGGGCGGTGGGGCTTCCAGTACACCCGCGCCTTCGACCGGCTCACCACCCCGCTGGTCCGCGACGCGCAGACCGGTGAGCTGCGTGAGGCGGCGTGGAGCGAGGCGCTGACCGTCGCCGCCGAGGGCCTGCGCGCCGCGCGCGAAGGTGGGCGCGGCACGGCGGTGCTCACCGGCGGCCGGCTGACCGTCGAGGACGCCTACGCGTACGCGAAGTTCGCCCGGGTCGCGCTGAACACCAACGACATCGACTTCCGGGCCCGGCCGGTCTCCCGCGAGGAGACGGACTTCCTGGCCAGCTCGGTCGCCGGAGTCACCGATGTCACGTACGCCGACGTCGAGAAGGCGCCGGCGGTGGTGCTGGTCGGGTTGGAGCCGGAGGAGGAGTGCCCGATCCTCTTCCTGCGGCTGCGCAAGGCGTACCTGAAGAAGAAGCTGACGGTCTACGCGATCGCGCCGTTCGCCACCCGCGGCCTGGAGAAGCTCGGCGCCAAGCTGGCCCGGGTGGTGCCGGGCGAGGAGGCGACCGTGCTCGCCGAGCACGCCACCGTCGCCGAGGCGCTCGGCGCCGAGGGCGCGATCCTGATCGTCGGGGAGCGGCTGGCCAGCGTGCCGGGCGGCCTCTCCGCGGCGGCCGACGTGGCCCGGCGTACCGGTGCGAAGCTGGCCTGGGTGCCGCGGCGCGCGGGTGATCGCGGCGCGGTCGACGCGGGCTGCCTGCCCAACCTGCTGCCCGGTGGCCGCCTGGTCAACGAGCCGGCCGCGCGGGCCGAGCTGGGTGAGGCGTGGGACATCCCCGCCGGGGTGATCCCGAGCCAGGCCGGCCGCGACACCGACGGCATCCTCGCCGCCGCCGCCGGCGGTCAGCTCGGCGCGCTGGTGGTGGCCGGGGTCGACCCGGCCGACCTGGCCGACCCGCGGCTGGCCGAGAAGGCCCTGGACGAGGTGCCGTTCCTGGTGAGCCTGGAGCTGCGGATGAGCGCGGTGGCCCGCCGGGCCGACGTCGTCCTCCCCGTGGCGCCGGTGGCCGAGAAGGCCGGCAGCTTCCTGGACTGGGAGGGCCGGCTGCGCACCTTCGAGGCGGTGCTGCACACCGCCGCGATGACCGACGGCCGCGTGCTGGACGCGCTCGCCGCGCAGCTCGACGTGCAGCTCGGCACCGGCGACGTGCTCAGCGTCCGCCGCGAGCTGGGCGCGCTGCCCCGCACCCGTACGGACCGCCCCGCCGCCCCGTCGGTGGCGCCGGCCACGGTCCGGGAGCCGGGGGCCGGTGAGGCGGTGCTCGCCACCTGGCACCAGTTGATCGACCTGGGCAGCCTGACCGACGGCGACGAGTACCTCGCCGGTACCGCCCGCCCGCCGGTGGTCCGGCTGGGCAAGGGCACCGCGGAGGCGCTCGGCGTCGCCGACGGCGATCCGGTGACGGTGGGCACCGACCGCGGCGCGTTGACCCTGCCGGCGGCGATCACCGAGATGCCGGACGGCGTCGTCTGGCTGCCGACCAACTCGCCCGGTTCGACCGTGCGACGCAGCCTCGGCGCGACGTCCGGAGCGTTCGTGCGGATCTCCGCCGCCGCGGTCGCCGCCGACGCGGCGGACCGTCCGGGCCCGCTCCTCAACGCAGGGGGTGTACAGCAGTGAACGCGGTCTACCTGGCCCAGGATCCGACGCTGGCCGACTTCGGCCGGGACCCCTGGTGGCTGGTTCTCGGCAAGATCGTCTTCGCGTTCGTCGTCGCCGTGCTGGCCACGCTGCTCGGCGTCTGGTTCGAGCGCCGGGTCGTGGGCCGCATGGCGGTGCGGCCCGGCCCCAACCAGGCCGGTCCGTTCGGCCTGCTGCAGACCCTCGCCGACGGCCTGAAGCTGGCCTTCAAGGAGGACATCCTCCCGAGGACCGCCGACAAGGTCGTCTACTTCTTCGCCCCGGTGATCTCGGTGGTCTGCGCGGTCACCGCGCTGTCGGTGATCCCGTTCGGGCCGATGGTCAGCATCTTCGGGCACCGGACGCCGTTGCAGGTCACCGACGTGTCGGTGGCGGTGCTGGTGGTGTTGGCCTTCTCCTCGCTGGCCGTGTACGGCATCGTGCTCGGCGGCTGGGCCAGCGGCTCGACGTACCCACTGCTCGGCGGCCTGCGCTCCGCCGCCCAGCTGGTCTCGTACGAGGTCACGATGGGCCTGAGCGTCGTCGCGGTCTTCATGACCGCCGGCACCATGTCGACCAGCGGGATCGTCGCCGCCCAGGGCGACGGCACCCGGCTGAACATCGGGGGCTTCGAGCTTCCGGCCCCCGGCTGGTACGCGATCCTGCTGCTCCCCAGCTTCATCATGTTCTTCATCGCGATCGTCGGTGAGACGAACCGGGCGCCGTTCGACCTGCCCGAGGCGGAGTCGGAGCTGGTGGCGGGCTTCCAGACGGAGTACAGCTCGCTGAAGTTCGCCCTCTTCATGCTCAGCGAGTACGTCGCGATGGTCACGATGTCGGCGTTCACCGTGACGCTCTTCCTCGGTGGCTGGCACGCGCCGTGGCCGATCACCGCCTTCTGGGCGGGCGCCAACTCCGGCTGGTGGCCGATGCTGTGGTTCTTCGGCAAGGTCGTCATGCTGGTGTTCGTCTTCGTCTGGCTGCGGGGCACCCTGCCCCGGCTGCGCTACGACCAGTTCATGCGCTTCGGCTGGAAGGTCCTGCTCCCGATCAACCTGGTCTGGATCATGGTCCTGGCCGGCCTGCGCTCGATCGAGGACTGGGACTCGCGCGGCAAGCTGATCGCCGTCGGCATCCCCGCCGGCATCCTGCTGCTCGCCACGCTGCTCTGGCCGAGCCGCAAGCCGCAGCCGAAGCCGACGGTCCAGGAGCAGGTCAACGACCGGCCGCACGGCAGCTTCCCGCTGCCCCCGATGGACCTGCAGGTACCACCGAGCCCGCGCACGAGGCGCGTGGTCGCCGAGCGGGAACCGGCCAACATCGCCGCCGGCCCGGACTCCAGGGAGGTGTGACGTGGGCGCGATCACCGGAACGTTCAAGGGCTTCGGTGTCACCTTCTCGCACATGTTCAAGAAGGTCATCACCACCGACTACCCGTTCAAGCCGCCGGTGTCGGCGCCGCGCTACCACGGGCGGCACATCCTCAACCGGCACCCGGACGGGCTGGAGAAGTGCATCGGCTGCGAGCTGTGCGCCTGGGCCTGCCCGGCCGACGCGATCTACGTCGAGGGCGGCGACAACACCGACGAGCAGCGCTTCTCGCCGGGTGAGCGGTACGCCAGCATCTACCAGATCAACTACGCCCGCTGCATCTTCTGCGGGCTCTGCATCGAGGCCTGCCCGACCCGTTCGCTCACCATGAGCAACGAGTACGAGCTGGCCCGGGACAACCGGCAGGATCTGATCTTCACGAAGGAGCAGCTGCTCGCGCCGCTGCTGCCGGGCATGGAGCAGCCGCCGCACCCGATGCGGCTGGGCGACAGCGAGAAGGACTACTACGTCGGCGCGCTGACCAACCCGGGCACCTCGGCCGGGGCGGAGCACTCGGCCAACAACCCGGGCCGGTACCAGGTGGAGGAACACCCCGGGGTGACCTTCCCCGGCGCCGAGCAGCACGCCCAGCGGGCGGCGGCCGCCAAGGGAGACGGAGCATGACCACGCAGACGGTGCTCGCCGCGGCGGGCGGGGTCTCCGGTGGGGAGCAGGTGACCTTCTGGATCCTGGCCCCGCTGGCGCTGATCGGCGCGATCGGCATGGTCGCGGCGCGCAACGCGGTGCACTCGGCCCTGTGGCTGGTGCTGACGATGCTCTGCCTGGGCGTGTTCTACGTGCTCCAGGCCGGGCCGTTTATCGGCATGGTGCAGATCATCGTCTACACCGGCGCCATCATGATGCTGTTCCTCTTCGTGCTGATGCTGGTCGGCCGCGACGCCTCGGACTCGTTGATCGAGACGCTGCGGGGCCAGCGGGTGGCGGCGGTGGTGCTCGGGCTCGGCTTCGCCGGCCTGGTCGGCGGCGGGCTGTGGCGCGCGCTGGAGGGCACCACGGCGGTGGGCCTGGAGCAGGCGAACGCCGAGGGCAACGTGCAGGGCATCGCCCGGCTGCTCTTCACCAAGTACGTCTTCGCCTTCGAGCTGACCTCGGCGCTGCTCATCACGGCCGCGGTCGGCGCGATGGTGCTGGCTCACATCGAGCGGCGCAAGGAAGACAAGCTGGACCAGCCGAAGACGATGCGGGCGCGCTTCGCCCCGGGCAACTACCCGGGCCCGAAGCCCGGCCCGGGTGTCTACGCGACCTCCTCCTCCGTGGCCACCCCGGCCCGCCTGCCGGACGGCCGGCTGACCGATCGGAGCACCCCGGACATCCTGCCGGTGCGCGAGCTGACCGCCCAGGAGACCACCCTGAAGGGGACGGACAAATGACCCCCGACTACTACCTGGTACTGGCCGCGGTGCTGTTCACCATCGGCGCGGTCGGCGTGCTCATCCGGCGCAACGCGATCGTGCTGTTCATGTGCGTCGAGCTGATGCTCAACGCGGCCAACCTGACCCTGGTCACCTTCAGCCGGATCAACGGTGACCTCAACGGACAGATCATGGCGTTCTTCGTGATGGTGGTGGCGGCGGCCGAGGTCGTGGTCGGGCTCGCGATCATCATGGCGATCTTCCGGACCCGGCGCTCCGCGAGCGTCGACGACGCCAACCTGCTGAAGTACTGAGGGGTCCTGCGGTGGGAACGATTCTGACGAACGCCCCGGCTGAGCCGGTGGGCACCGTCGCCTACGCGACGGCGGACGGGCTGCTGGGCAGCGTCTGGCTGCTGGTGGCGATCCCGCTGGTCAGCGCGGTGGTCCTGCTGCTGCTCGGCCGCCGGGCGGACCGCTGGGGGCACTGGCTCGGGGTGGCCGCCATCGGCGCCGCGTTCGTGCTGGGCCTGACCTACTTCCTCCAGCTCCGTGGGCTGGAGAACAAGTCGGTCGAGCTGAGCCTGTGGGACTTCATCACGGTCGGCGACCTGCGGGTGGACTTCGGTCTGCTCTTCGACCCGCTGGCCGCCGTCTTCGTGCTGCTGATCACCGGGGTGGGCTTCCTGATCCACCTCTACGCGGTCGAGTACATGTCGCACGACGCGGGGCGTAGGCGCTTCTTCGCCTACTTCAACCTGTTCGTCGCCGCCATGCTGCTGCTGGTGCTCGGCAACAACTACGTGATGCTCTACTTCGGCTGGGAGGGCGTCGGTCTGGCGTCGTACCTGCTGATTTCCTTCTGGTACGAGCGGCCCAGCGCCGCCACCGCCGGCAAGAAGGCGTTCCTGATGAACCGGGTCGGCGACGCCGGCCTGGCCATCGGCATCTTCATCATGTTCGCCACCCTCGGCACCACCCAGTACGACGAGGTCTTCAACGGGGTCGGCTCGCTGACCGCGACCACGGTGCTGGTGCTCGGCCTGCTGCTGCTGCTCGGCGCGACCGGCAAGTCCGGCCAGTTCCCGCTCCAGGCGTGGCTGCCGGACGCGATGGAGGGTCCGACCCCGGTGTCGGCGCTCATCCACGCCGCCACCATGGTCACCGCCGGCGTGTACCTGATCGCCCGGTCGAACCCGATCTTCTCGGCCAACTCCACGCTCCAGCTCGTCGTGGTGAGCGTCGGTGCGCTGACGCTGCTGATCGGCTGCGTCATCGGCGCGGCCAAGGACGACATCAAGCGGGTGCTGGCCTGGTCGACGGTGAGCCAGATCGGCTACATGTTCCTCGGCGTCGGCCTGGGTGGAGGCGCCTACGCGCTGGCGATCATCCACCTGCTGGCGCACGGCTTCTTCAAGGCCAACATGTTCCTCGGCGCCGGCTCGGTCATGCACGGCATGAAGGACCAGGTCGACATCCGCCGATTCGGCGGTCTCTCGAAGAACATGAAGATCACGTGGCTGACCTTCGCGGCCGGCTGGCTGGCGATCATCGGCATCCCGCCGCTCTCCGGCTACTTCTCGAAGGAGCCGATCATCGCGAGCGCCTTCGAGCGGGAGGGCTGGACTGCCTGGCTCTTCGGCGGCGCGGCGCTGCTCGGTGCCGGACTGACCGCCTTCTACATGACCCGGCTCTTCGTGCTCACCTTCCACGGGCCGAAGCGCTGGACGGAGGACATCGAGCACCCGCACGAGTCGCCGAAGCTGATGACGATCCCGCTCATCCTCCTGGCGATCGGGTCCGTGGTGGCCGGTGGGCTGATGGCCTGGAACGACGGAGTCGCCTCCTGGTTGACGCCCGTGCTCGGGGAGGAGCCCGGCGGCGAGGCGCACGGCGTCCTCTCCCACACGGTGATCACGATCCTGTCGATCCTGATCACCATCCTCGGCGCGGGTCTGGCCTGGTTCCTCTTCCGCAACGGCACGGCCACCGCGCCGCAGCCGGCCGGCGTGCTGGTCACCGCCGCCCGGAAGAATCTCTACACCGACGCGTTCAACGAGGCGGTCTTCGAGAAGCCGGGCATCTTCCTCACCCGGGCGCTGGTCTACCTGGACAACCGGGGCGTCGACGGGCTGGTCAACGGTCTGGCGGCGGGCATCGGGGGTTGCTCGGGCCGGCTCCGGCGGCTCCAGACGGGCTTCGTCCGGTCGTACGCCACCTCGATCCTGACCGGCGCGCTGCTGGTCCTGGCGGCGTTCCTGGCCGTCGAGGCGGGGTGGCTGACGTGATCGACCTCTTCCAGGCGGCCGTCACCGGCGGACCGCGCAGTGACGACGGAGGTAAGGCCGCATAATGTCCGACTTCCCGTTCCTCTCGGTGCTCACCGTGGCACCGCTGGTCGGCGCCCTGGTGGTGGCCTTCCTGCCGCGCAGCCGGCCGGAGCTGGCCAAGCAGGTGGCGCTCGGCTGGTCGCTGCTGGTGCTGGCGCTGTCGGTGGTCATGTGGGTGACCTTCAAGGTCGGCGGTGACCGCTTCCAGTTCCGCGAGTCCTACGCGTGGATCCCGAACTGGGGCGTCAACTTCACCTTCGCCGCCGACGGCATCGCGCTGGTGATGCTGATGCTCATCGCGGTGCTCGTACCGCTGGTGATCCTGGCGTCGTGGCACGACGCCGAGTCGTCCAAGCGGTCGGTGCCGGTCTACTTCGCCCTGCTGCTCGTCCTCGAGTGCACGATGATCGGCGTCTTCGCCGCCGCCGACGTCTTCCTGTTCTACGTGTTCTTCGAGGTCATGCTGGTGCCGATGTACTTCCTGATCGGCAGCTACGGCGGCCACCAGCGGCAGTACGCGGCGGTGAAGTTCTTCCTCTACTCGCTGGTCGGCGGCCTGTTCATGCTCGCCGCGGTGATCGGCCTCTGGGTCGTCGGCGGGAAGACGTTCGACTGGCAGGCGCTGTCCCAGGTGGACATCTCCACCGGCACGGAGCGCTGGCTGTTCCTCGGCTTCTTCCTCGCCTTCGCGATCAAGGCGCCGTTCTTCCCGTTCCACACCTGGCTGCCGGACGCCGGTGGCGCGGCCCCGGCGGGGGCGGCGGCGCTGCTCGTCGGCGTGCTCGACAAGGTCGGCACGTTCGGCATCCTGCGCTACTGCCTGCCGCTGTTCCCGGACGCGGCCAAGTGGTTCGCGCCGTGGGCGCTGGCGCTGGGCGTGATCGGCATCATCTACGCCGCGCTGCTGGCGGTCGGCCAGAACGACCTCAAGCGGCTCGTGTCGTACACCTCGATCGCGCACTTCGGCTTCATCGGGGTCGGCATCTTCGCCTTCACCACCCAGGCCGGCACCGGCGCGGTGCTCTACATGGTCAACCACGGCCTGGCCACGGGCCTGCTCTTCCTGGTGGTGGGCATGCTCATCGCCCGGCGGGGCTCGGCGCTGATCAGTGACTTCGGCGGCGCCGGCAAGCTGGTGCCGCTCCTGGCCGGGGTGCTCTTCTTCGCCGGCCTGGCGTCGCTCGCGCTGCCCGGCACCGCGCCGTTCGTCTCCGAGTTCCTGGTGCTGATCGGCACGTTCACGGTGAACAAGCCGGTCGCGGTGATCGCGACGCTCGGCATCATCCTGGCCGCCGCGTACGTGCTGTGGATGGTGCAGCGCACCACCCAGGGCACGCTCAACCCGGCGCTGACCCAGATCGACGGCATGAAGCGCGACCTGAACCTCCGCGAGAAGGTCGTGGTCGCCCCGCTGATCGCGCTGATCGTGCTGCTCGGCTTCTACCCGAAGCCGGTCACCGACGTGATCAACCCGGCCGTGCAGGCGACCATGCAGGACGTCGGCCGAACCGACCCAGCCCCGACCTCGGGCGGCACCGTCCAGGAGGCGGCCAAGTGAGCGCGAGGAGTGAGCTTGCGAGCCCCGCAGTCGCGATCGAAAGAGGCCGAGTGAGCGCGAGGAGTGAGCTTGCGAGCCCCGCAGTCGCGATCGAAAGAGGCCGAGTGAGCGCGAGGAGTGAACGAGCGGAGCGAGTGGGCCCCGCAGTCGCGAACGAAAGGTTTGCGCAGTGACTGAGCTCAAGTTGCCCTCGATCGACTACGCGGCGCTCGCGCCTACCCTGATCATGCTGGGCGCCGCGCTGCTGGGCGTGCTGGTCGAGGCGTTCGTGCCCCGCCGGCTCCGGCACGTGGTCCAGCTGACGCTGGCCCTGCTGGCGGTGCTCGCCGCGCTGACCATGGTGGTGCTCGCGGCCGACGAGCGGAAGATCACCATCGGCGGGGCGATCGCCGTGGACGGGCCGACGCTCTTCCTCCAGGGCGCGATCCTGGTCCTCGCCGCGATGGCGCTGCTGCTCATCGGCGAGCGCTCGGTGGAGCGGGGCGGGGCGTTCGTCGCCCACGCCGCGGTCACCGCCGAGTCGGCCGACGACCGGCGGCAGGCCGAGGGCAAGAACGGCCTCACCGAGGTCTACCCGCTGACCACGTTCGCGATCGGCGGCATGCTGATCTTCGTGGCGGCGAACGACCTGCTGACCATGTTCATCGCGCTCGAGGTCTTCTCGCTGCCGCTGTACCTGCTCTGCGCCCTGGCCCGCCGCCGGCGGCTGCTGAGCCAGGAGGCCGCGCTGAAGTACTTCATGCTCGGCGCGTACGCCTCGGCCTTCTTCCTGTTCGGCGTGGCCCTGATCTACGGCTTCACGGCGGGCACCCCGGGCCGGCAGGCCGGTGTCGACTTCGCCACCATCGACGCCGCCGTCACGGACTCGCCGGCCAGCCCGGTGCTGCTCTTCGCCGGCATGGCGCTGCTCGCCATCGGCCTGCTCTTCAAGGCCGCCGCCGCCCCCTTCCACGTCTGGACGCCGGACGTCTACCAGGGCGCGCCGACCCCGATCACCGGCTTCATGGCCGCCTGCACCAAGGTCGCCGCGTTCGGCGCGCTGCTGCGGGTGTTCCACGTCGCCTTCGACGGCGCCCGGTGGGACTTCACCCCGGTCCTCGGGGCGGTGGCGGTGCTGACCATGCTGGTCGGCGCGGTGCTGACGGTCACCCAGACCGACATCAAGCGGCTGCTGGCGTACTCCTCGATCGCCAACGCCGGCTACCTGCTGGTCGGCGTGCTGGCGCCGGGGGCCGACGGCATCTCCGGGACGATGTTCTACCTGGTGGCGTACGGCTTCTCGGTGCTCGCCGCGTTCGCCGTGGTGACCCTGGTGCGCGACGCCGACGGGGAGGCCACCCACCTGTCCCGCTGGGCAGGGCTGGGCCGGCGCTCGCCGTTCTACGCCGGCATCTTCACCTTCATCCTGCTGGCCTTCGCCGGCATCCCGCTGACCAGCGGCTTCACGAGCAAGTTCGCGGTCTTCGGCCCGGCGCTCGACGGCGGGCAGGCGTGGCTGGTGATCGCCGGCGTGCTGACCAGCATGGTGCTGGCGTTCCCGTACCTGCGGGTCGTGGTGATGATGTGGCTCTCCGAGCCCGGCGAGTCGACGCCGACCGTCGCCGTGCCCGGCGGGCTGACCTCGGCCGCGCTGATGATCGGCGTGCTCGCCACGCTGGTGCTCGGTGTGGCGCCCGCGCCGCTGCTCGACCTGGCCAGCGGCGCCGCCGAATTTGTCAGATGACCGACGCTGACGCCCGCGGGGGCCGGTACGCCACGGCGTGCCGGCCCCCGCGCCGTATCCCCCGTCCCGGGCAGGTCGGAGGGGTGTGGCATGGTTGATGGCGTGGTGAATCCGGCTGGCGAACGTTCAGGTGCCCCCGGGTCCGGCGGCCGTCGGACCAGGGTGAGCACGAGTCAGTTCGGCGCGCTCGGCCTCTATCTCGCCGACCCCCGCGTCGAGGCGTCCGTGCTGGGCCTGCTGGAGGGCGTCGAGACGGAGCTGCGCGCGAGCGTGGCCAGCGCCGACCCGTTCGTGACGGAGGCTGCCCGGCACCTCGTGGAGGCCGGCGGCAAGCGGTTCCGGCCGCTGCTGGTCGCGCTGGGCGCGCAGTTCGGCGACCCGACCAACGCGCAGGTCGTGCCGGCCGCCGTGGTGATGGAGCTCACCCACCTGGCGACGCTCTACCACGACGACGTGATGGACGAGGCCGACGTGCGCCGGGGGGCGCCGAGCGCCAACTCCCGGTGGACCAACTCGGTCGCCATCCTCGTTGGCGACTACCTCTTCGCCCGCGCCGCCGACATCGCCGCCGACCTGGGCATCGAGGCCGTACGCCTCCAGGCGCGCACCTTCGCCCGGCTGGTGCACGGCCAGATCGCCGAGACCGTCGGCCCCCGCCCCGGCGACGACCCGGTGGCCCACTACCTCGACGTGATCGCCGGCAAGACCGGCTCGCTGATCGCCACCTCGGCCCGCTTCGGCGGCATGTTCGGCGGCGCCGCCCCCGAGCACACCGAGGCGCTGGCCGGCTACGGCGAGACGATCGGCGTGGCCTTCCAGCTCTCCGACGACCTGCTCGACATCGCCTCCGAGTCGGTGGAGTCGGGCAAGACGCCCGGCACCGACCTGCGCGAGGGCGTGCCGACCCTGCCGGTGCTCTACGCGCTCGCCTCAGACGACGCCGACGCCGCGTCCGTGCGGCTGCGGGAGATCCTGGCGACGGGCCCGCTGACCGACGACGCCCTGCACGCCGAGGCGCTCGGCCTGCTGCGTGAGAGCCCGGCGCTGAAGCGGGCCCGGGAGACGGTCCGCAGCTACGCCGAGGAGGCCCGGGAGCAGCTCTCGCCGCTCCCGCAGGGCCCGGCCCGCCGCGCCCTCGAATCGCTCTGCGACTACATCGCCGACCGCACCAGCTGACGCGCCGGCCGAGCGGGCAGACCGGCGTCCGGGTGCGCGTGGTCGTGGGTAGTTCGGCCCGACGCGCCCGCTAGGGGCGGGCGAGCATCCGGCTGCCGGTGAGCATCAGCGCGGCGGCCAGCAGCATCGAGGCGGCGGCCACGAGCCACATCGTCGGGTAGCCGGCGTGCGCGGCCACGGCACCCAGGCCGAGCGGGCCGAGGCAGCCGCCCGCGTACACCCCGGTCTGGGTGACCGAGGTGGCGGCGGCCGGGGCCCGCGGGTGCAGCCGGACCACCGCGAAGGTCATCAGGCCCGGCCACGCCCAGCCCAGGCCGAAGCCGAGCAGCACGCCGGCCACCAGTGGCACGGGCCCGGCCACGGCCAGCAGGCCCAGCCCGGCCGCGCCGACCATGAGCATGCCGGCGATGAGGGCGACGTGCCCGGTGGCGCGGCGGTCCGCGAGCCAGCCGACGGTGACCCGGGCCGCGACGCAGACCGCGCTGCCCAGGGTGAGGGTCAGCCCGGCCAGCCCGGGGGACAGCCCCCGGCCGGCGGCGGAGTCGACGACGAAGGTGCCGAGCGCGTTCGCGGCGGCGGCGGCGAAGGTCCCGGCGGCCCCCACGACCACCAGGGCCGCGGTGGCGCGGCCGGCGCGGGCGGGGGCGGCCGTCCGCGCCGGGCGGGGCTCCCGCGCGGGTACGGTCGGCAGCGCGGCCAGGGCCGTGCCGGCAGCCGCCACGAACGCCCAGCGCCAGCCGGCCGTCAGCGCCACGGTCGGCACCGCCGCCCCGGCCAGCAGGGTGGCGACGGGGATGGCGGCCTGCTTCACCCCGAACGACAGGCCCTGCCGGCGGGGTGGCACGTGCCGGGCGAGGGTGGCGTTGCTGGCGAGCTGGCCGAGGGCGTTGGCGGTGCCGGCGAGCGCGAGCAGCCCGAGCAGGACGGCGTACGAGCGGGCCAGCCCCGCCACGGCCAGCAGGCAGGCGGCGGAGAGCAGGATGCCGGCACGGGCCACCACGGTCGGCCCGTACCGCTCGGCGAGGACGCCGGAGGGCACGGAGGCCAGCGCGCCGACGCCGAAGTAGACCGACACGGCCAGGCCCAGGCCGGCCGGGGAGAATCCGAGGTCCTCGCCCATCTGCACGGCGAGGCCGCCGAGTAGGAAGACCGGCAGGACACAGGCGATGGTGACGGCGACGGCCCCGGTCACCGCCCGGGCGGGGCGGGACGGCGCGAGGCCCGGGGGTGGCTGCAACGCGGTGTCGGTCATGGTCCGGCAAACCTACGCGAGCAGCGATTACGTCACGGAACGTGCCTGTCGGGGCACGTGCCGTTCACGACGATCTGGCATCCTCCACCCGAACAGGCATTTCGCACCGCGCCTGTTTTTCATATGGTGTAAGTCCCCGGCGGCGGAGGTGGTTGTGCGCGACCCCTTGGCGGAACCTTCGGACCTCATCCGGAGCGTGTCCCGCGCGCTACGAGTGCTCGAATCGGTCGGTCGCGCCCCGAAGGGGCTCACCGTCAAGCAGATCGCCCGGCGTTGCGAGCTGACCGTGGCGACCACCTATCACCTGGTCCGTACCCTCGCCTACGAGGGCTACGTGATCCGGCGCGAGGACGGCACGTACATCGTGGGTCTGGAGGTGGCCGACCGCTACCGCGAGCTGGTCACGGCGTTCCGGGGGCCGCCGTCGGTCGGGGAGAGCCTGCGCCGGGCCGCCGTGGACACCGGCTACAGCCACTACCTCGGCCGCTTCGTCGGCGGCCAGGTGGCGGTCACGGCCGTGGCCGAGGGCCCGCGCTCGCCGTACCTGGAGGACCTGGTGCCCGGCTTCGACGAGGGCGCGCACGCGACCGCCCTCGGCAAGGCCCTGCTCGCCACCCTGACCGCCGAGCAACGCTTCCGCTACCTGCGCGACTACGGCATGCGCCCGTTCACCTCCGCGACCCTGACGACCGCCGAGGCGTTCGAGGTCGACCTGGCCGCCGGGGACCGGCGGGGCATGCAGCTGGAGCTGGGGCAGTTCCGGCAGGGCGTGGCCTGCGCGGCGGTGCTGGTCAGCCCCGACAAGGACATGGAACGCCGGGTGGTGCTGGCCTGCGCGCTGCCGGCCGGCGAGATGATGACCTCCGCCCGAGTCGTGCGGGCGAAGCTGCTCACCGCCGCCCGGACGATCGCCGACAACCTGGTCGCCGACAGCTGAGCCCGCCCGCCCGCCCCCGGCCGGGCGGGCGGCCCCGGGGCACGCTTCCGTGTCCCGCTGCTGCCCCGGCGCCGGTCGGGTCGGGCCGCAACGACCGGGGGCCCTCTCCCCGGCTGGGAGAGGGCCCCGGTGGCGGTCCAGCGCCGGACCGCCCGAGGAGGGGTCAGCTGCCGATCGGGCCGCCGTCCAGGCGCCAGGCCACCACCACGCCCGGCTTGGCGAAGTCGCCGTCCGGCCAGTTCGAGGCCGGGTTCTCGACCGACGCCCCGATCAGCTCGCCCGGGTGCTGCACCGCCACGAAGACCGAGCGGTTGTCCCCGGTGATGAACGGGCCGCACGCCTCCGCGCCCACCGGCACGGTGAGGAACTGCTTCAGGTGACCCCGTTTCGGCCCCTCGACGGCCGTGGCGAAGAGGCCGTCGTTGCTGCCCAGCGCGTTGCCGTCCGTCGAGATCCAGAGGTTCCCGGTGGCGTCGAACGCCACGTTGTCCGGGCAGGAGATCGGGGAGACCTTCGTCTTGTCGTACCCGGCGAAGAAGGTCGACGGGTCCGCCGGGTCACCGGCGACGATGGGCAGCGACCAGGCGAAGGTCTCGCCCGCGTTGTCGCCACGGTCCTCGACCAGCTCCAGCACCTGGCCGTGCTTGTTGAGGTTGCGCGGGTTGGCCTCGTCGGCGGCCGGCTTGCCGGCCTTGCCCCGGTCGGTGTTGTTGGTCAGCGCCACGTACACCTTGCCGGTGAGCAGGCTCGGCTCGACGTCCTCCGGGCGGTCCATCTTGGTCGCCCCGACCTTGTCGCCGGCCAGCCGGGTGAAGGTGAGCACGTCGGCGGCCGTCATCCCGTCGACGTACGAGCGGTTGCCGCTGACCAGCCTGATCCACCGGCCCCGGCCGTTGAACGCGCCGTCGGACGGGAGCCGGCCGGAGCCGTCGATCTCGCCGGCGCTGGTCTCGTCGAGCTTGGCGACGTAGAGGGTGCCCGACTCCAGCAGGGTCAGGTTGTGCCGGCGGGCGACCCAGGAGTTGCCCTTCATGAACTTCTTGTCGGAGACGAACTTGTACAGGTAGTCGAAGCGCTCGTCGTCGCCCATGTACGCGACCACGTGCCCGCTCCTCGCCACGATGACGTTCGCGCCCTCGTGCTTGAACCGGCCCAGCGCGGTGTGCTTGCGCGGGCGGCTCTCCGGGTCGTACGGGTCGATCTCCACGATCCAGCCGTGCCGGTTGGCCTCGTTCGGGTGCTTCGCCAGGTCGAACCGCTCGTCGGCGCGCTCCCACTTGCGGCTGCCGCTCGGGTAACGGGTGGTGGTGGTGACGCCGTACCGGGCCAGCTTCGGCTTGACCTCCTCGGCCACCGCGTCGCCGCCGACGAAGTACTGGTTGAAGTTCTCCTCGCCGGAGAGCACGGTGCCCCACGGGGTCACCCCGCCGGCACAGTTGTTCAGCGTGCCGACGACCGTACGGCCCTTCGGGTCGGCGGCCGTCCGCAGGTGCGCCGAACCGGCGGCCGGCCCGGTCAGCTCGAACTTCGTGGCCAGCGCCGTGACCCGCCGGTTGTACGGCCGCCGGCCCTTGGTGACCGGCCGCCACTGCCCGGTGCCGTCGACCCGCTCCAGCTCCACCACGGACATGCCGTGCGCGGCCATGGCGATCCGGAGCTGCTCGACGCTCAGCGCGTCCTGGCCCGTGAAGCCGGGGAACATCAGGTCCTCGTTGGTGTACTCGTGGTTGACCACGAGCAGCGCGCGCCGACGTCCGTCCAGCGGCAGCACCCCGACGAAGTCGTTGTTGTAGCCGAACTGCCGGGCCTGGGCGGCGGCGGTCTGGGCGTGCAGGTCGAACTCGGGGGCGCCCGGCACGACCGGGTCACCCCAGCGCATGACGACCGCGTGGTCGTACCCGTTGGGCACGACGAGACTGTCCAGGGTGTTCGGCGGGACCGGCTTGAAGGTCAGCGCGCCGTTGCCGACGCCGCCGGCCGGGCGGGCGAAGCCGGCCGCCTCGGGGACCACGGGGGCGGCGGGGGTGGCAGCGGCGGGGGCGGCACCGGCCACCGCGCCGCCGAACCCGAGGACCAGCGCGCCGACCGCGCCGCCCCGGACCAGGCCGCGCCGGGAGACCTCCGCGTTCACCACGTCCCCGAAGTACGCGTTGTCGGAGGTGTTCGGCACCGGGTGGTCGCACGCGTTGCCACACCGGTAGAGACAGGTCATGGCGTCGCGGCTGCCGTGGCGGGTGGCGCCCAGCAACGGGAGCAGCCGGGGACGGTCGCTCATGGAAGGAGCCTCCTGATGGGGGTCGGTGCACGCCGGACCAGCCGCTGGCGTGCGTACCCGCCGGACGCTAGGAGGGCGCGGTGAGCGACCGTCGGCGGCGGCGTGAACCGGGCGTGAACACCTCGGCCGGGAATCCCACGGTGACCTGCGGCTGAACCGATCGGGGCGGCGGCACGTATTCCCGGGCGAACGCCACCGCCGGACTCGCGTCGACAGCGAGGAGACCGCCATCAGCGACGACGACGCCCAACTGCTCCGCGCGCTGCACGACGAGCACGCGGAGGCGCTGTACGCGCACGCCCTGCGGCTGGTCAACGGCGACCGGCAACGGGCCGAGGACCTGGTGCAGGAGACGCTGCTGCGGGCCTGGCGGCACCCGGAGTCGCTCGACCCGACGCGCGGCTCGGTCCGTTCCTGGCTCTTCACCACCGCCCGCAACCTGGCCATCGACGCCTGGCGGCGCCGCTCCGCCCGGGTCGGCGAGGTCTTCACCGACGAGCTGCCCGAGCCCGTCCAGGCCGTGGACGAGGCGGAACGCGCGGTGGAGGCGTGGACCGTCGCCGAGGCGCTGAACCGGCTCAGCCCCACCCACCGGGAGGTGCTGGTCGAGTGCTTCTACCAGGGGCGGTCGGTGGCGGAGGCGGCGTCCCGGCTGGGCGTACCGGCCGGCACGGTCAAGTCCCGGACCCACTACGCCCTGCGCTCACTACGGTTGGTCCTGGCCGAGATGGGGGTGACGGAATGACCCGGTGCGAGTTCGCGCACGACGACGGCGCGTACGTGCTGGGTGCGCTGGCTCCCGCCGAACGGGTGGCCTACGAGCGGCACCTCGCCGGCTGCGCCGCCTGCCGCCAGGCGGTCGCCGAGATCGCCGTCCTGCCCGGCCTGCTCGGCCGCCTCGACCCGGCCGGCCTGGAACAGTTCCTGCCGCCGCCGGAGAACCCCCGGGTGCCCGAACTGCTCGCCGCCGCGCGGGAGCGCCGCCGCCGCGACCGCTCGGCCACCCGCCGCCGGTACGCCCTCACCACGCTCGCGGCGGCCGTGGCGGCCCTGCTCGTCGGCGTCGGCACCGCCGTCCTGCTGCCCCGGGAGGCGACCGCCCCGACCCCGGTCGAGGTGCGGATGGTCGCCATGCAGCCGGTCGCCGGCACGGTGCCGGTGCACGCCGAGATCGCCCTCAACGGCACCGAGTGGGGCACGGAGGTGCGGATGCGCTGCGGGTACGACGCGAAGGCCGGCTACGCCAAGGCGTACGCCTTCCGGCTGGTGGCGCACGGCCCGGGCGGCGCGACGGAGCAGATCGGGTCCTGGCTCGCCGCGCCCGGCGACGACCTGCGGATCACCGGCGCCACCCGGTTCACCGACGCGGAGTTGGTGCGGCTGGAACTGCTGCGCGCCGACGGCACCCCCGTCCTCGCCTACGACGTCCGCTGACCGCGCCGCGCGTCGGTCAGCGGGTCGCGGCGACGGCCTCGGCCCGGCGGGCGGCGAGGGCCGCGGCGCGGGTACGGCGGGAGTGGCGCACGGCGTCGACGGTGAAGACGATGAGCGCGGCCCAGACCAGCGCGAAGCCGGCGAGGCGGGCCGGCGGCATCGGCTCGTGGAAGATCAGCACCCCGCAGCCGAGCTGGAGGATCGGGGCGAGGTACTGGATCATGCCGAGGCCGGTGAGCGGGAGCCGGTTCGCCGCCCCGGCGAAGAGCAGCAGCGGGATCGCGGTCGCCGCCCCGGCCGACACCAGCAGCAGGGTGTGCCCGACCGACACCTGCCCGAAGGTGCCGTCGCCGACGGCGGTGAGCCACCCCAGGTACGCCAGCGCGGGCAGCGCCAGCACCGCCGACTCGACGAAGAGCCCTTCGGCGGCCGGCAGCCCGAGCTGCTTCTTGGCCAGGCCGTACCCGGCGAAGCTGAACGCCAGGACCAGCGCCAGGTAGGGCAGCCGGCCGTAGTCGACGGTCAGCACGGCCACGGCCAGGCCGCCGATGCCGAGGGCCACCCACTGCGTGGGGCGCAGCCGCTCGCGCAGCACGGTGACGCCCAGCAGCACCACCACCAGCGGGTTGATGAAGTAGCCGAGGGCGGTCTCCACGACCCGGTCGGAGTTCACGCCGTAGATGTAGGTGCCCCAGTTCACCGCGATCAGCGCGGCGGCGACGCCGATGCCGGCCAGCGCCCGGGGCCGGCGCAGCAGCGCCCGCAGGAAACCGACGTTGCGCAGCGCACCCAGCAGCAGGGCGACGAACACCACCGACCAGACGATGCGGTGGGCCAGGATCTCGATCGACCCCGCCGGGCGCAGCAGCCGCAGGTAGAGCGGGAAGAACCCCCAGAGCAGGTACGCGATGAAGCCGTAGAGGTAGCCGAGGCGGAGTGGCGTCACGCGTCCACCGTAAGGGGCGACCGGCCGTCCGGATCCTTGCCGGTGACCCGGCTCACGGGCTGCTCCCGCTGGTCGAGCTGCATCCAGCGGTGCGGATCCGTCATCGGGGCGAACCCGACCTTCGCGTACACCGCGTGGGCGTCGGCGGTGGCCAGCAGGATCCGGCGTACGCCCAGGGCGGCGAGGTGGTCGCGGACCGCGCCGGCCAGCCACGTGCCCAGCCCCCGGCCGCGCTCACCGGGATCGACGTAGACGTCGCAGAGCCAGCCGAAGGTGGCCCCGTCGGTGACCACGCGGGCGACCGCGACCTGCCGGCCGTCACCGGGGCGGTAGACGCCGAACGGCACCGACCCGGCGAACGCCCGGGCCACCGTCTCCCGGTCCCGCCCGATCGCCCAGTACGCGTCCGTGGAGAGCCAGTGGTGCACGAGGCCCAGGTCGATTCGGTCCGGGTCGGTGCTGAGCAGGTAGCCGTCGGCGCGGGTCAGGGTGAACATGCCGCGACGCTAACCCGGCCACCCGCATCGGACAGCGGCCAATTCCCGCCCTCTGGTCGCGGCCCGCCCACCTGGTTCGCGGCCCGCCGCTGGTCGGCCCCGTCAGTCCCGGTCGAGGACGGCGCCGAGGATCCAGGTCACGATGCCGACGAACAGCGCGCCGAGCACCGCCTCCGGCCAGAAGCCGTCGACGTGGAAGGGCAGCCCGGCCTGGTCGGCGATCCAGCTCGTGAGCAGGAACAACAGCCCGTTGACCACCAGCGCGATCAGCCCGAGGGTCAGCAGGTAGAAGCCGCAGCCGACCGTCTTGATGATCGGCTGGAGCACCGCGTTGACCACGCCGAAGATCACCGCGACGAGGACCAGCGTGACGACCGTCTCGCTGGCGGACGCCGAATCCAGGGTGATGCCCGGGATGAGCAGCGTGGCCAGCCAGAAGGCCAGCGCCGTGCTGCCCAGCCGGATCAGCAGACCTTTGAGGAAACCCATGGCCGGGATCGTGCCACGGACGGACAACGTGCGGAAGCCGCGAGATCGCCGCTCATCGACGGGAGGGGCGGCCGATCAGCTGCGACTCGATCGGGGTGGGGGAGAGCAGCGCCCAGCGCAACGCCCGCCGGTTGACCACCGCCACCATGTCGTCCCGGATCCGGGTCAGCCACTCCGCCGACGCGCCGAGCCCCAGCGCGCCGCCCGCCACGGCGGCCTCGGCCGCGTCGAGCGGTTGCAGCAGGGCCAGGTCGGCGCGGCCCAGCGCGTCGGCGTCGGCGGGGGTCAGCTCGTCGCGTACGAGCAACGTCGTCCGCCACGCCGAGCCCGGCTCCGTCTCGGCGGGCGTGGCACCGGCGTCGACCACCACCAGCAGCGGACGTAGCGGCGAACCCGGCTCGCCCACGGGACGGCCGGGCGGCACCACCGGAATCATCGTGCCGGGGGCGCCGACGCCCCGGACGAACGGCTCCCACGCGCGCGGGCGGGCGGTCTGCACCACCACCCGGGCGCCGAGCGCCATGGCCCGCACCGCCACCAGCTGCGCCGCGCGCACCCCGCCGACCAGCATCACCCGGGTGCTCTCCGGCCGGAACAGCCGGACGGTCACCGCGCCGCCGTGCCGGTTGGCGCCGACCATCAGCCCCGCCTCGCCGAGGGCCAGCTCCAGGCCGTCGGGCGCCGGACCCGGACCCGACGCGCCCGCCGCCGCGAGCGGCAGCGTGCCGGCCAGCCCGTCGAGCTGCGCGCCGTCGAGCCGGTGCACCTCGCCGCCCACCTCGGCCACCAGCCGGCGCAGCGCCTGCGCCGCGATCGAGAGCTCCGCCGGGGTGGCGGCGGCCAGTCGTACGGCCAGCTCGGTCGGCGCCGACGCGGGGTCGGCGCCGGCCCACGGCCCCACGCCGAGCGAGACGGTGGTCGCCGTCGCGGGCAGCGCGAGCAGCCGGGACACCAGCCGCCGACCGGCGTCGCCACGCGCGTCGGGCCAGCGGCGCAGCCGGAACGTGGTCTGGAGCAGGTCGCCGGCCCGGACCGCCTGCCAGGTCTCCTGCGCGGGGTGGTCGTCGTGGTGGGCCAGCTCCGCCAGCACCCGCAGCGTGGCGTGCTCGCCCAGCGGGCGGGCGGTGACGGGCCCGATCCGGCGGGCGATCCGGCGCACCGTCCCGGAGAGCGCCCGCCGCAGCTCCTCCGCGGTCCAGCCCTCGGCGCGCAGCACCCGCACGGCGAGCACGGCCCGCTCCCGGCCCGCGAGCCGCCCGTCGGTGAGCTGCCGGTACGAGGTGGCGACCGCGCCACCACCCGCGCCGACCGTCGGCGCCGGCGAGCCCGTCAGCAGGAGCTGGAGCCGGACCGGGGGACCGTCCGACGCGGCGGCCGGCAGCAGCGACGCCGGGACGGGCAGCGCGCGGGGAGCGTCGCCGAGCAGATCGGCCGGGTCGCCGACCTCCAGCACGGCCACCATGCCGGCGGCGTCGTCCAGCACGGCGGCCGGCGCGCCGGCCAGCTCGGCGGGGCGGACGACCGCACCCGGGTCGACCAGGTCCAGCAGGGCCGTCGGGCCGGCGGCCGGCGGCAGGGCGCGCCGACGCGTGGCGTAGCCGAGCCCGGTGGTCAGCCACTCGAAGAGCCACCGCCCCCGCAGCCGCACCCAGGCCACCGGCAGCAGCAGCGCGGCCACCCCCACGGCGGCCATCGTCGCCAGCACCCCGCGACCGGCAGCCGCCACCACGGCGGCCACCGCCACCTGCGTGGCGACGACCTGACCGGCCCGGACACCCGCGCCACCGCGACGGCCGGCCGGGATCCACGCTGCCGGCGGGGCGACGCGGGAGGTAGGGGCGCCCGCCACCACGCCGCCCGGGCCGGGCGGTCCAGCCGAGCCGGGCGCTGCCGGCACGAGGGCCGGGGCGGCCGGACCGGGACCGGGGCCCGGGGCCGGCCGGTGCGGACCCGCGCCGGTCGTCACCGTCACCGCGCCTCCTCGACCGGTCACTCGCCGCGACATCGACGCCGCCCATCGTAAGCGGAGCGCCCGACGGGATGGGGGCCGCGGTCGTCCACAGGGGAGGCCCACGGGGTAGCAGAACCGCGACCGGACCGCTACCGTCAGCGACGAGTTTGCTGACCCCGCGCCCGCCGCGCTCGACGCCCGGGCGGCGCGAGCGGCGGCCCAATGGGCGGGCGCGCCGGCGGCCAGCCACGACCGACGAGACGAGGTGACGTCCCAGGTGTCCCAGACCCAGGCGGAAGCAGCGGTGATGCAGCAGACCGCCGCGAAGTTCGAGCAGGTCGACCAGTCCCTGCAGTCCATGCTGAGCAGCCTGATGGCCGAGTTGGAGGTGTTGCAGCAGGCCTGGCGCGGTGCTGGCGGGCGCTCGTTCGAGCAGGTCAAGCAGCAGTGGGCACAGGACCAGGCGGCGCTGCAACGGGCGCTGCGCGAGACCGCCGGCGCCATCCGCACGGCCGGCCAGCACTACGACGTCTCGGACGCCGAGGCCGCCAGCCGCGTGTCCACCACCAACCGCGGCGGCATCCAGCTGCCGCTCTGACCCGGCCTCGGGGGAGGAGACATCCGATGGACCACGGTGTACTCGTCGTCAACTTCGCCGCCCTGCAACAGGCGGGCGCGGACATCCAGAAGGCGCTGAACGCGCTCGACTCGCAACTCGGGCAGCTCGAACGGGACGCCGCCCCGCTCGTGGCGAGCTGGTCCGGCGAGGCCCGCCAGGCCTACGAGCAGCGCCAGGCCCGCTGGCGCTCCGCCTCGCAGGACCTCCAGGCCATGCTGCGCGACATCAAGCTCGCGGTGAACGACTCCGCCACCGACTACCTCGACACGGAGAAGAAGAACGTCGGCCTGTTCCAGTGAGCCCCGCCCGGTGGTGGCGTCGACCGTGAGCCGGTCGGCGCCACCATCGGCCGTCCGGGGCGGCGCAACCACCCACCGCACCGACGACCTGGGCCGTGGCGCGACCGCCGGTCCGGTCAGGCCGGTCCGGCCGGCCGCCAGCGGCGGCGCGCCCCGCGCGGCACGACCAGCGCCAGCAGCGCCGCCAGGGCCACCACCCCTCCGCTGACCCCAGCCACCAGCAACGCCCGGTCCCGGGCCGCCGCCCGGCGGGCCCGCTGCGCCAGCACCGCCGGCTCGGCCCGGTCGTCCGCGAGCGCCGTGACCTGGCGTACCCGCTCCGGCACCCCGCCCCCGGTCTCCGTGACCGCCCGGTACGGGTTCAGCACCCCCGCGCCGTACCCGCCGCCCCGACCGTCGCCCGGGGCCGGATCGACGGTCGCCGCGATCCGCTGCGCCACCTGCGCCGCGGTCAGCTCCGGCCGGTACTCGCGCAGCAGCGCGGCGGTGGCCGCCACGAAGGGCGCCGCGTAGCTGGTGCCCTCGGCCCAGTGGTGGCCCTGACCGGGGGCGGCCATCAGCACGTCGCTGCCCGGGGCGACCAGGTCGACGTACGCGCCGGTCTGGGAGAACGGGGCGCGCGATCCGTCCGCCCCGATCGCGCCCACCCCGAGCACCCCGTCGTACGCGGCCGGGTAGGGCCGGGGATCGCCGGCGTCGTGCAGGTTGCCGGCGGCGGCCACCACGATCACGTCCCGGTCGACCGCATAGCCGATCGCGGCGCGCACCGCCGGGTCGTCCGCGTACAGGACGACGGAGAGGTTGAGCACGTCGGCGTCGTGGTCCACCGCCCAGCGGATGGCGCGGGCGAAGTCCCCGGCGCTGACCGTGCGCCCCGACTCCCGCCCCTCGACCACCTGCTGCTCGCTGACCCGTACGGGCAGGATCCGGGTGCCGGGGGCCAGGCCGTGGAACGCCACCCCGTCGCGGGGGGCGGCGGCGATGATGCTCGCCACACCGGTGCCGTGACCGGCGCAGTCCCGGCTGCCGTCGCCGCCGGCGTCGAGCAGGTCCGTGCCGTCGAGTACGCGGCCCGCCAGTTGCGGGTGCCGTCGGTCCACGCCCGAGTCGATCACCGCGACCGTCACCCCGGCGCCCGTGGCGAGCGCCGCCAGGCGCTCCGGGGCGTACCGCTGCTGGGGCCAGGGACGCGCGGAAACCGGCCGGACCGGGGCGAGGGGGAGGCGCAGCCGGGGGCCGCGCGCGCGGCGGTCGGCGCGGGCGCGGAACGGCCGGCCGGCACCGGGCCGGGGGCGGGTCCCGCCGGGCGTCCGGCGGGCGCGGCGGTGGCCGGGAGGGCCGTCAGCAACGCCGTCGCGAGGGCGGCGAGAAGCTGGCGCGCGGGGGACCGGGACATCGACCGCCTCCGTATCGTGTCGACTCCGGAACGGGATGTTAGCGCCTCCGGCGGCAATGGGCGCACCGCCGCCGGCCAGCGATTGTGATCTTGCTTTTACCTTGTAGGTTGTACGCGATACGTATGGCCTGTTCGCGGGAGGAGGGGTGGCCGTGACCGAGTGGGAGCCGGCCACCGACGCCGAGGCGGCGATGCGGGACGCGCTGCGCGCCAACGACCAGCAGCTCTACTTCCGCGTCCTGGCCCGGACCGAACTGCTGCTGCCGGTCTCCGCCGAGGCGCTCGCGGGGACGGCGCCGGTGGGCTGGGGCACCTGGACCACGGGTGGCCGCACCCACGTGTTGGCGTTCACCTCCGGGGCGGCCGTACGCGCCTGCCTCGGCGAGAACGGCGGCGCCGTCCGGCGCGTCTCGTACCCCGACCTGGCCGACGGCTGGCCCAACCACGAGTGGTGGCTGGCGGTGAACCCCGGGCTGCCCATCGAGGGCTACCTGCCGGCCTGGTTCGTCGCCCAGCTCTCACGGGGCGACGTCCGGTTGCCCGGCCGCACCATGGGCGCGCGGGCCCGGCTGGAACGGGTGGAGACGGCCGCCCGGGCGCGGGCCCAGGCGGCCGGTCACGACATGCCGCCCGGGCCGGACGTCGGGCCGACCACTGGCGTGGCCCGGCCCAACGGCACGCTCCGGCCCGCGCCGACGGCCGCGTCGAGTACGGGCCGGGTCCCTGCGCCGGCCGAGCCGGCCCGCCCGCCCGCCTTCCCGACGGAACACCTCGATCCGCGGCGCGGCGACCCGACGGCCGGCGGACCCGCGCGGACCGACGCCGTGGCGGCCCCCGAGCGGGTCCCGCTGCCGCGTCCCTCGCCGCTCACCGAGCGCCCGAGGGGCCTGCCGACGCCCGACGCCCACCCGGCGCCGGGGACCAACGGCCGCCCGGCCGGGGAGGCCCCGGAGCGACCCAACCGGTCGTTCTTCGAGCCGGCCTCCGGCCGTGCCGCCGCGCACCGGCAGGAGGCGCTGCGCTCGGGCGAGCGGGCGGTGCCGCCGTCCCGCCTCGCGGCCGGCAGCCAGCCGTTCCCCCGCCGCCGGCCGCTCGGCGAGCCGGTGCCGGAGGAACCGACCCGCCCGATCCCGAGCACGCCGACCGGTGCCGAGCCGACCCACGCCTTCACGGCGCCCGCCGGGGAGCCGACCCACGCCTTCACGGCGCCCGCCGGGGAGCCGACCCACGCCTTCACGGCGCCCGCCGGGGAGCCGACCCACGCCTTCACGGCGCCCGCCGGGGAGCCGACCCACGCCTTCACGGCGCCCGCCGGGGAGCCGACCCACGCCTTCACGGCGCCCGGCGGCGAGCCCACCCGGGCCTTCGCGATGCCCGGCGGCGAGGCCACGCAGGTGCTGCCGCCGCGCGGGTCCGGCGAGGACGCCACCCGGGACCTCCGTGCTCCCGGCCCGGACCCCGGGCCGCCGCCACCGGGATACGGCGCAGACCGACCGCAGCCGGCCGAGGACCTCACCCAGGCGCTGCCGCGCCGGCAGACCACCCCCGAACCGGTCGGGCCCGAGCCGGTGGCGGACGCGGAACCGGTCTCCGGGCCACCCGCCTCCCGACGGGGGTTCACGCCCATCGTCATCGAGGGCACCATCATCGAGTCGCGGGACCTCACCGGGCCGCCCGCCCCCGAGCCCGGCCCGCCCGCCGAAGAGACCGTCTCGCTGTTCGAGCCGGTCCGGCGCCGCCGGGAACCGGTGACCGCCGAGCCCGCACCAACGGCGCCCGCCCGTCCGTCGCCGCCCGCCGACACCGTGCGGTCCGCCGCCCCGTCGTGGTCCGGCGACGCCACCGCGTCTCTGGATGCGACGGTGTCTTTGGATCCGACGGTGTCGTTGGATCGGACGCAGCCGGTTGTGTCGTCGGGTGATGCGACGGTGTCTTTGGATCCGACGGTGTCGTTGGATCGGACGCAGCCGGTTGTGTCGTCGGGTGATGCGACGGTGTCTCTGGACCCGACCGTTTCCCTGGATCCCGAGTCGCCTGCCGACGCGGCGTGGCCCGACGCCGGCGTTCCCGACGTCGGGCCGCCGGTGCCCGGTCCGGCGATCGCCGACGAGCCGGTCACTGCGCCTCTGACCGGGACCGCGGACGGGTCGTCGGGTGCCGGTTCCGAGCCGGTCGGCTTCCAGCCGGCCAACGAGGTCGAGGAGAACCTCCTCGACGCCGCCGGCGCCGGCAGCACCGACACGTTCCTGTCGACCCTGCTGCTGGCCCGCGTGCTGTTGCCGGTCGCGGCCGACTCCGCGCCGGGCAGCCGGCCCGGCGAGCCCGGCTTCGTGTGGCGTACGGAGGAACTGGACGGCGAGACGTTCGTCGTCGTGCACACCTCGCCGGAGCGGCTGGCCGACCACACCGACGCGACCGTCGAGACCATCGAGGTCAGGTTCGTCCAGTTGATCCGGCGCTGGCCGGACGAGGCCTGGTCGTTCGCGGTCAACCCGGGCACCCCGGTCGGGGCGAAGCTGCCCGGTGAGCAGATCGTCGGGCTGGCCAACTGGGCGGCCGAGGTGGGCCTCGGCGACGACACCGGGACCGAGGCCGAGCCGCCTGCCGCCGAGGAGCCGGTCAGCCGCCCCCGCTACGCCCCGCCCGCGCCCGATCCGGCGCGCCCCATCGTGATGCAGAAGGCGGTCGCGCCCAGCCAGCTCGCGTACTACCTGGAGCGGGGCTACGACCGGGTCTCCGGCTTCGTGCACCGGGCCGGCGAGCTGGCCCACCTCACGACCCCCGCCCAGCTGCACGACGCGCTCGGCCTCGGCTACCCCGACTCCCCCTTCGCCCGCGACGCCGGGGAGATCTACGTGCTGCGCTGGCCCGCGCACCGGCCGAGCCTCTACCGCATCCCGTACGGCGGGCAGAACGAGGCCGCCATGCGGGCCATGGAGGGTTGGGTCATCGAGCGCCCGCCGTTCCGGGGCAACGGATTTGCGCCGGGCGAGAGCAGCGACGTGGTGGCGGAGTTCAAGGTGGACAGCGCCCGGCTGCCGCACGGCGCGCAGCTGTGGCGGATCGGCGCGGACGGCACCGAACGGGTGGTCGCCATCCTCGACACGGACGCGCTGCGGTGGCGACAGGTCGGTGAGCAGTGACGCGCGACGGCTACGTGGCCCGCTGGAAGGGCCGGGAGTACCAGGCGAGTCCGGACGGCGACGACGTCCGGCTCTACCAGCCGGAGCCGGACGAGGGCTTCGAGGAGATCCGCCCCGGCCGCTACGTCCGGGTGCTGCCGGCCACCGAGCTCGACGACCTGGCGTACGTGCGGACCACCTGCACCTGGCAGGGGCAGCCGTTCATCGTCCTCGGCGAGCACGACGGCTGGCTGCGGGTGGAGTACACGGGCGGACGCTGGCCGGTGGCCCGGGCGATGGGGCTGGAGGTCTTCGACTTCGGCGTCTACCAGGGCTGGGCGCCCGCCGCCGAGGTCGCCGACCTGCGTGAGCAGCGGGTCTGACTCAGGACTTCGCCCAGCGCAGGACCTCGCCCAACACCAGGTCGCCGGCCTCCACGTGCGGGAAGTGCCCGATGTCGTCCAGGAGCCGCCACTCGTAGGGCGCCACCACGTACCGGCCGGAGCCCTGGGCGGTGCGCGGCAGGGAGGCCTCGTCCAGCGCGCCGTGCAGCTGGAGGGTCGGCGTGACGAGCGGCTTCTGCATCAGCCGGACGAAGCGGTAGCCGTGCAGGCGGAGCACCGAGCGGAACGCCCAGCGGTAGCCCTCCAGGGCGCAGAACGCCGCCTGCGGGATGCGCATGGCCTCCCGGCACCGCTGGGCGTACGCCTCGAAGCCCGGCCCCTCGACCCAGCGCGGCCCGCCCCAGCGGCGCAGCATCTCCTCGACGGCCGCCGAGTCGTCGCGGGTCAGCACGTGCTCGTAGCGGGGGAGCTGGAACTTCAGGGTGGGCGTGGCGGCGGCGAACTGCCCGCGCGGATCGGCGAAGATGGCGGCCCGGAGCCGCAGGGGGTGGGGGGCGCCGAGCACCACCAGCCGGCGCACCAGCGACGGGTGGAACGAGGCCACCGTCCACGCGATCATGCCCCCGACACCGGTGCCGACCACGGTGGCGGAGCGTTCGCCGAGCGCCCGGATCAGCCCGGCGACGTCGGCCGCGAGGGTGTAGCCGTCGTACCCCCGGGGCGGCTTGTCGCTGGCGCCGTAGCCGCGCAGGTCGACCGCGACGGCCCGGAAGCCGGCGTCGGCGACGGCCGGCAGCATCTCGTGCCAGGCCCACCAGTGCTCGGGGAAGCCGTGCAGGAAGAGCACCATCGGGCCCGTGCCGGCCTCCACGACGTGGAAGCGGCTGCCGTTGGCGCCGACGAACCGGTGCGTCCACGGCCCCTCGGTGAGGACGCACGACTCGTCGACGGGCCCGCCGCGCTGCTCGGTCATGGGGACAGCCTAGGTCCCCGTCGCCGGTCCGTTCCGTCGCCGACCCCGCGGGGTGGCCGGGACCGCTCACTGGCCCGACCCGGCCGGCGTCTGCAAGCGGTCGGGATGCGGGTGGCGGCGCAGCCGTGCCGCGTAGGGACGGGCGGGCGGGGTGGCCGTCAGCCGACCGGATCGATCTTCACGATGCTGGCCGGGGTGCCCGGGCCGCAGTCCGCCGTCGGGTCGGCGGGGCCGACGGTCACCCGTACCCAGGCACCCGTGGCGAAGGCGCCCTTGTCGGGGCCGTGCAGGGCGTACTCGCGGCCGTCGTCGGTGACCAGGCCGTAGCAGGGGCCGGCGCCGCCCCGGGTGATCCGCCCGGCCAGGACGTTGGCCATGCGCAGGTCGCTGGGCCACCTGGGCGGCGCCGTCGGCGGACCGAGGGTGGGTGGCCGGGTCGCCGACAGCGGCGGCGTGCTCCGGCCGGAGGGGGATGTCGGGCCCGGAGCGGACGGGGCGGCACCGGTGGCGCCGGCGGTCGGCGCGGCGTCGGCGGAACCGGCGGCCGGGTCGGAACCGGCCGCGCCGGTCGACGGGGCGCCGGGGGTCTGCTCGGCGGACACGACGTCTCCGTTCCGCGACCCGGCGCAGCCGGACAGCGCCAGCGTGAGCGCGACGCCGGGGCCGAGCGTGCCCAGGGTCGCACGGATGGTGGGGGTCACGGCCCATCCGACGCGCCGCGCGCCGCGTCGGTTCCCGCCCCGGTGCACGTGGAAAGGGCGATGCCCGGGCAGGTGACCTGCCCGGGCATCGCGTGGTGCGGGTGGTGCGCGATCAGTGGATCAGGAGATACGGATCTTGGTGTAGACGCCGTCCTTCTCCAGAACCTTGATCTTGGTGCCGGTGGCCGGGAGCTTGACGCCGTGGTTCGGCAGCTCCGGGAACCAGTACTGCTTGGTGTCGTCGAACAGCGGCTGCGCGGCCTGGCCACGGATGTACTGCGGCTGGCTGTTGAGGTGCAGCGTGAACGAGTCGGCCTTCTTCAGGCTGAACGGCGCGTCGTAGACCTGGACGCGGGCCCGCCAGGGCTGGCCGGTCAGGTTGTAGATCGGCCGCGGGTGCGCGTCGATGATCAGGTTGCGACCCTCACCCGGGTGCGCGAACGTGTCGTTGTCCGCCCAGCGGGTGTTCCAGTAGGAGATCAGCAGACCCTCCTGGTACGCGTAGTGGTCCACGTAGTCCGGGCGGGTGTTCTGGTAGCCGAAGAAGTACGGGCCGGTCTTCAGGTACTTGTCGTACGAGATGTACTGCCGGGTGCCCGCGATGTAGTAGTTGTCGTACGCCTTGGTGTAGCTCTCCTCGGCGGTCTCGAAGCCACCGGCGAGCGTCCAGCCCGCGGCGCCGGTCTCGGCGCCGTCGGAGAGGACGGTCTGACCGTCGGCCGTCACGGTGATCGCGTCACCGTAGAAGCCACCCTCGGAGACGCCGCCGTCGGTCTGGTAGCGCAGCCGGAACTGCGCGACCTTGCCCGCCGCCACGTCCATGGGGATGACGACGTCGACCCACTCGCCGCCGCTGCTGCCGTCCAGCGCGTAGCGGCCGGCCGAGATCTCCTTCAGCGGCTGGCCGTTGGCCGTGCCGGGCAGGGTCACCCAGGACTGGCCGCCGTCCAGCGACGCCTCGAAGAACAGGTAGTCGTAGTCGGCCTCGATGTTGT
The DNA here is from genome assembly GCF_900091445.1 of Micromonospora echinofusca. Lineage (NCBI taxonomy): Bacteria > Bacillati > Actinomycetota > Actinomycetes > Micromonosporales > Micromonosporaceae > Micromonospora > Micromonospora echinofusca. The sequence continues at coordinate 5,989,394 of NZ_LT607733.1, read as the reverse complement.
AGCGGCCCTTCATCGACAGCGACGCCGACGACTTCCCGGTGAAGTCCAGGGTCCGGGTCATCGTGCTGTTGAGGTCGTCCCGGTTGCCCGAGAAGAACTGCTTGGAGCCCTCGAACGGGGCGCCGTGCTCGAACGTGTAGTCCCGCTGCGGGAGCACCACGACGACGCCCTGCGCCTCGTCGCTGTTGTACTCCTGCGGGCCGAGGGTCATGGTCCGCTTCTGCCCCGCGACGACCACCTCGTAGTCGAGCCAGCCGAGCTGGAGCTTGTTCCACGCGCCGAGGTCGCCACCCCGGTCACCGATGCCGGCGTCGTTCTTGGCGCCGAGCCGGCTCTGGGCCATCAGGGTCCAGTGCTCGTTGTTGTTGTCCCCACCGCTGGTGACGTTGTAGTCGTCCGGCAGACCGAGGTCGTGGGCGTACTCGTGGTAGAAGACGCTCCGGCCACCGTTCTCCGGCTGGATGGTGTAGTCGCCGATCCAGAGGCCGGTGTTGCCGATCTGGGTGCCGCCGAGCGGGTTGCCGACCGGGCCGGTCGAACCCTGGTCGGACGCGAAGGCGTACCAGCGGTGGCTCCAGATGGCGTCCTCGCCCTGGTGCGGGTCACCGTCCGCCTCGTCGCCGCCCGAGTGGACGATCTGGAAGTGGTCGATGTAGCCGTCCGGCTCGTTGAAGTTGCCGTCCGAGTCGTGGTCGTACCGGTCCCACTCGTCCATCGCCTTGAGATCGGCGGCGATCTGGGCGTCGGTGCGGCCGGCGGCCTTCTGGTCGGCGACCCACTGGTTCGCGGCGTCGCGGACCAGCGCCCAGGTGTTGGTGCAGACGTTCGAGGCGCACGGGTAGCCGCCGGAGCGGCCGTAGCGGGCCTCGTTGTACTGGACCTTCACCCAGTCGGTGACGGTGCCGTCGACGCTGTAGCGACCCGAGGACTGCGCCTCGAAGTACTGCTTCACCGACTCGTCACCGGGGTTGGTGCCGAAGTAGAGCTTGCGGTAGTAGTCGGCGTTGTAGTCCGCCTGCCACACCGTGGAGTTGTCCACCGCCCGGTTGGGCTGGGGGATCTCGTTGTGCAGCGGCCCGTCGAACCGGGTCGGACCCGCGGTGTCCGGGTCGGTGTCCTGGTCCGGGTAGTTCGGGTGCCGCTCGTTGCCGAACTCCGCCAGGATGACGAAGATCCGGTCCGTCTTCTCCCGGGAGAGCTCGACGTACTGGTCCTCGGTCTGGGTGGCGGCGTTGGCCCGGGTCGAGCGGGCGTTGGCCCCCTCGGCCTGGGTCTTGCCGACCTTGACGACCGTGCTGCCGTTGACCTTCTGCGGCTTGACCCGGCCGGAGAGGACGTCGCTCAGCCCCTCCTGGCGCAGGGCGCGACGCTTCTCCTCCAGCGGGTTCGGCAGGTCGTGGTCGACATGGGCTGGCTCGGCGACCGACGGAGCGGCCGTCGGCAACTTCGGCTGCGGCGCGGCGGTGGCGGACGAACCGAACGCCAGTCCTGTCGCGGTCAGCGAAAGCCCGAGCAGACCCACTGCGACTTTGCGCACGTGGTACCTCCGGTGTGAGGGAACCGGCCCAACGGGGGTACGGGCCGGTGGAGATCGATCCCACTAGTGGGACCAATGGTGAACATAGACACTCGTGTGACCGGTGGGAAGACGCGTGCGTCGATTTGTTGCAAAGTTTTGTTGGGAATGCTTTTCACCGTCACATCCCGGCCGTTCACCGACACCGTGAGCAGCGCGAACGGCCGGCCCGGAGAAGAAAGAGACGGTTTTCGATAGGAGTGATCGCGTACGCGAAAAGTGGGGCCGGTGGCGTCACCGCCACCGGCCCCACGAGTGCCCCGATCGTCAGTTACTGACCTTGACGACCATGTCGTCGGTCGGGTTGGTGCCCTGCTGAAGGATCTCGATCCGGGTGCCGGAACCGGCCACCTTCACCGAGTTCCAGGGGTTGCCGGCCGTCCAGTACTTGTTCGGCCCGCTGTCGGAGAAGACCGGCTGCGGGGCGAGCGCCGGAAGCGTGACCGGGACACCGTTGAGGTGGAAGGTCTGCGCCGGCTTGGCGTACAGGCTGAACGTGGCGTCGAAGCCGTTGCGCCGGTTGGTGATGGTGCCCTGGCCGTCGACGGTGATCTTGTTCGGTCGGACGTCCACCGGGAGGTTCAGGCCGTAGCCCGGGTGCTCCGAGGTGTTGTTGTCGCCGTAGGCGTAGTTCACGTACCAGACCAGCATGCCGGGCTGGTTCGAGAACCGCTCCACCCAGTTCGGGCGGGTGTTGTTGAACCCGTAGTTGTACCCGCCGGTCCGCAGCGTGTCGTCGTAGCCGACGTAGGACCGGTTCTCCGCGATGTAGAAGCGGGGGTACGTGTCGGTCACCGAGCCGGTCATCCGGGTGAAGCCCTTGGCGGTCCACTCGGCGGCCAGCGTCTCGGCGTCGTCGGTCCAGGCGACGGTGCCGCCCTTGATCAGCGACACGTTGTCCAGGAAGGCGCCGGCGAGGTGCACGCCGCCGTCGGTCTGGTAGCGGTAGCGGAACTGCACGGCCTGCCCGGCGTACGCGGACAGGTCGTAGGACAGGTCCACCCAGGCGCCGCTGGTCGAGCCGTCGACCCCGGTCTCACCGGCGTCGACCGACGAGTTGCTCAGCGCCGTCCAGGTGGCACCGCCGTCGGTCGACACCTCGGCGTAGAGGTAGTCGTAGTCCTCTTCGATGTCGTACCAGGCCTTGGCGGTGATCGACGCGGACGTCGTACCGGTCAGGTCGAGCTGACGGGTCAGCGTGGTGTTCAGGTCGTCCGCGCTGCCGCCCCACCACTCGTACGACCCGCCGAACGGCGTGTTGTAGCTGGTGGTCTGGGTCTGCGCCGGCAGGTTGACCACGACCGCCTGGGCCTTCGGCCCGTCGCTGTCGCCGGCCGGGCCGAGCGTGACCCGGGTGGTGCCGCTCTTCTCCTCGACCACCGAGTAGTTCAGCCAGCCCAGGTAGAGCTTCGACCACGGGTCCATGTAACCCGGGGTCGACCCGATGTCGTCCTTGCCGCGGCTCAGCCACGAACCGGAGGACATCAGGCTCCAGAAGCCCACGCCGTTGTCGCCGCCGGCCGTGTCGTAGAGGTCCGGCAGGCCGAGGTCGTGGCCGTACTCGTGGGCGAACACGCCCAGGCCACCGTTCTCCGGCTCCGTGGTGTAGTCACGGATCCACATGCCGGTGTCGCCGATCTGGACACCGCCGGCCTTGTTCGTGTCCGGACCGGCGCTGCCGGCCAGGTTCGGGAACGCCGCCCACCGGTGCGACCAGATGGCGTCCTCTCCCTGGGCGCCGCCGCCGGCCTCCTCGCCCTCGCCCGCGTGCACCGCCTGGAAGTGGTCGATGTAGCCGTCGGGCTCGTTGAAGTCGCCGTCGCCGTCGAAGTCGTACCGGTCCCAGATGTCGAACTGGGCCAGGTACTGCTTGATCTGCTCCGGCGTCTTGCCAGCCGCGACCTGGGACTGGTACCAGGCGGTGGCGGTGTCCTTGACGAAGTTCCAGTACCCGTCGGACTCGGGGATGGCGTTGCTGCCGTAGCGGGCCTCGTTGAACGGAACCTGCACCCACTCGGTCACGTCACCGTTGACGGTGTAGCGCCCGCCCGACTGCTTGTAGTAGAAGTCCCGCATCGACTCGCCAGGACCGAACATCATGTCCTGGTAGTGCGCCCGGTTGAAGTCCGGCCGCCACAGCGTGCTGTTGTCGTCGGTCGAGTTGCCGTCCCAGTTGCGGTCCGGCTCGGCGATCTGGTTGTGCGCCGGGCCGGCAGCTCCACCGGTCCGGGGGTCGGTCTGATCGCCGAACTCGACCAGCATCGTGAAGATGGGGTCGGTCTTCGGTGCCTGCTGGTACTCGACGAACAGGTCGTCCTTGACCTGGATGACCTTCGAGCCGTTGCGTGTCTGAAGCTTGGCCTTGCCGGAGAGCAGGTCGGCGATGGCCTTCTTCCGGATCTCCCGCTGCTGATCCGACTTCGGATCGGGGAGGTTGTCCCTGCCGTGCTTCGCCTTGTCGGAACCGGGGGCCGGGTCCGCGGCCGGTGCGCCGGAGGCCGGCGCCGACACGACTCCCGCCGCCAGCAGCGCGGCCGCGGCCGAGGCCAGACCGGCTGTGACTCGTCTCCTCAAAGGTCCTCCTCCTTTGTGGATCTGTTACATGACGAGCGCGGTACGAGCCGCACCCGTCATGTGATGCGGGACTCACCATTACAGAGCGCGTGGGTGCTTGTCACGGGTCGACTGACGCTGGAGAACGCACGTCTGGGCCCGTAAATGCGCATAAATGAGACCCAAAAGCCGTCCCCCGATGACGCGTTTTAACGTCACGTTTTGGCCACGATCACTGTGGGTGACGGTGATTCTGAGGTCCCCTTAGGGGAGCGCTGGGAACCGGGAAACCGTCACGGGGCGGGCCGCCGGCTCGACTCCGGCTCGCGGGAGTGCGGCCTCCGCGAACACGTGGGCGGGGCCCGCCCGGAGAGCAGTGTGCTCCCGGACGGGCCCCGCCTGTCACCGCTCGGCCGACCCTCGGGTCAGTTGCGCGCGGGCGTGACGTGCACGGTCGCGTACGAGTTGTCCCTCGCGGCGCGCTTGATGGTGATGGTGACGCCGTAGGACACGCCCTGGTCACCCGGGTTGCCGGTGCCCAGCACGATCGCCCCGCCGCCCAGGGTGACCCCGTAGTAGGACGTCGCCGGCGTACCGTCCGGGTTGGTGACCCGGGTCGTGTACGGCGCGTTGCCCTTCGACGGGACGACCACGGAGGCGTCGTTGTCCCGCGCGTACGGCGAGCCGTCGCGCATCTCGATGCCCGGGTACCAGCCCTTCGCGTCGGTGAAGCCCCGCACCGGCGCCTGCGGGCCGAAGCTGGTGCAGTACTCGCTGTACGGCTCGTCCGCCGCCTCCAGGCACTCCTTGAAGGGGTACGTGGGCTTGAGCGAGAAGGCCGCGTTCGCGGACTGCGGGCGGCTGGGCAGGTTGTCCAGCACCGACGGGTCCTTGACGGCCGCCTCACCCGTGCGGCGGTACGGGTCGAAGTGCGAGTCGACGATCAGCAGACCGCCCTTGGCGCCGTAGCTGGGCAGCGCGGTCATCTGCGCCGTGGTGTGGTTGACGTCGCCCCGCTCCGTGTCGCGGTACCAGACCAGCATGCCCGGCGCGTTGTAGGAGACCCGGTCCACCTTCCACGCGTCGCGCGAGTAGATCGTGTCGTAGGTGTACTTCAGGCCCTCGTCGAAGCCGTCGAAGTTGCGCCACTCGGCCAGGTAGTAGTGCGCCTGGGTCGAGGTGCCGGTGTCGATGTGCCAGCCCTGGCCGGTGGTGTCGACGAAGGTGCCGCCGGTCGCCGTCCAGCCGTTGGCCCCGCCCTCGACGTCGTCGCTCCACGTGGTGGCGCCACCGCCGGTCACCGAGAAGTCGTCGGCGAACCAGCCGCGCTCCGCGAACGCCTCGTCCGTGGCGTAGCGCAGCCGCAGCTGCACGGTCTGCCCGGCGTACGCCGACAGGTCCACGTAGTCGTGCCGCCAGCCGTGGGTGTCACCGGTGAGGCCGTACTTCTTGTTGCCGAAGTCCACCATCCGGCCGTTCGGGTCGGCGTAGCCGTCGTTCGTGGTGACGAGCTTGCCGGTCGAGTCGTAGACCTTCTGCTCGGTCCAGGTGGTGCCGCCGTCGGTGGAGAGCTCGACGAAGCCGTAGTCCCAGTCGGCCTCGATGACGAAGTTGTTCCACATCCAGAACTTCGCGTCGGCCGCCGCCGGCACGGCCACCTGACGGGCGATCTTGACGTCCGCCCAGTCCTGGTCGGCGCCGGAGTACCACATGTTCGCGCCGCTGTGCGGCGTGGCCAGCGTGATCACCTTGTCCGGCAGGTCGATCTTGATGCCGTCCTTGGTGCCGCGCGGGGTCCGCGAGGTCTGGCCGAGCTGCACGGAACGCGGGTCGGAGCCGGGCGCGAGGGTCAGCGGGTCGGCCCAGCCGAGCACCCACTTGTCCCACAGGCCCATGTGCGTCGGCAGCGCCTGGAAGATCTCACCCGAGTGCGAGCCCGAGGCCATCAGGTCCCAGAAGTCGACGTCGGAGTCGGCGTTGCCGGAGGTGTCGTAGAGGTCCGGCAGGCCCAGGTCGTGGCCGAACTCGTGGGCGAAGACGCCGACGCCGGCATCCTCCGGCTGCACGATGTAGTTCGAGACCTGCAGGTCGGTGCCGGGGATGGTGTAGCCGCCGGCGATCGACGACGAGTGCGCCCAGATGGCGTACGTGCCCTCGGCGCCGCCGCCGCGGGACTTGCCCTGTCCGGCGTGCACCAGCACCAGGTGGTCAATCACGCCGTCCGGCTCGAAGAGGTTGCCGTCGCCGTCGCGGTCGCCCTGGTCCTCGATGTCGTAGTCGGCCCACGGGAAGTCCGGGTCCGTCTTCGCGAGGGTGTCGATCGCGTCGGTGGCGAGCCGGCCCGCGCCCTGCGGGTTGTCCGGGTGGCCGTTCATCGACTGCTGGCGCCCGGGGACCCAGTTGCCGTTCTCGTCCTGGAAGCAGCGCGAGGCCGCGTACCAGCCCTCGGAGTGCGGCACCTTGATCCACGGGCTGGCCTGCCCGTCGACCGTGTACGCGCCCTTGGACATCTCCAGGTACATGTTGTGCATGGTCCGGCCGGCCAGGCTGACGCCCGGCTTGCCGTCCGGCCCGGTCAGGTCCGGGCGGACCCGCTCGGTGATGCCCTCCTTGGTGTAGAGCATCTTGTCGTAGTGGGTGGGCGAGAAGTCCGGCACCCACATCGAGTTGTTGTCCTCGTGCGGCAGGTTCGCCGGGTTGGGGATCTTGTTGTGCAGGGGCCCGTTCTGCACGGAACCGAGGACGCAGCTCCGGTCCTCGAAGACCGTCCTGGGCACCATGACGTCGGTGAAGTCGTCGTTGGCCTGGTCGTTGAACTCCACCAGCAGGGTCAGCAGCTTGGCGGTCTGGGTGCTCGGGGCCTGCTTGATCTGCCGCGGGCTCTTGCCCGTCTTGATCGCCTTGGCCTCGTGCTTCGCGAGCTGCTCGGCCGCGACGGGGTTGCCGCGGGCGTACTTGCGGTCGAAGGCGCGCGCCTCTTCGACCGCCGGGGCGAAGACACCACCCTTGCCCTTGACCTCGCGGCCGCTGCTGTCCGGCTGGACGGCCGGCTCGGCGTAGTTGATGTAGTACTCGTCCGCGCCGATCGTGGCTCGGGCGGGGCCGGGCTCCGCCGCCGCCGCGCCACCGGTCACGGTCAGTGACGTGGCGGCGAGGGCGATGGCGGGCAGCGCGACGAGCAGGCGTCGACGCGACCCGGATTGCGGATTTTGGTTCATGCCGCTCCGTTTCTCGGGCATGGGGGAGGAAGAAGTCGGCCGGCCCTCCATCGATGTGACATCCATCGAACCGACCCGACCTGCGTGAACCTAAATCAGAAAACAGGCGATTGACAGGGGTCGACGACTGCCTGTGTCCGTTCAGCTTCTCCCGGCTCACCCGACCGACCGATGTGACAGCCCGCATCCGGCCGGTTGCCCATGCGTAAGAGACGACGATGGGTGACGGCCCGCGCGGGCCGTCACCCATCGGGGCGTACGCGTGTCAGTCCTCGTCGGACTTCCCGCCGCCCATGCCGGACGAGATCAGGTCCATGACGGACGAGTCCTGGAGCGTGGTGACGTCGCCGAGCGAGCGGTTCTCCGCGACGTCGCGCAGCAGCCGGCGCATGATCTTGCCCGAACGGGTCTTCGGCAGCTCCGGCACCAGCATGATCTGCCGGGGCTTGGCGATCGGGCCGAGCGTCTTCGCCACGTGGTTGCGCAGCTCGGCGATGAGCTTCTCACCGGCGTCGCCGGCGATGTCCGTGGTGCCGCGCGGGATGGCGAACGCGACGATTGCCTGCCCGGTGGTCGGGTCGGTCGCGCCGACCACCGCCGCCTCGGCCACCGACGGGTGGGAGACCAGCGCCGACTCCACCTCCGTGGTGGAGATGTTGTGCCCGGACACCAGCATCACGTCGTCGACGCGGCCGAGCAGCCAGACGTGCCCGTCGTCGTCCTTCTTCGCTCCGTCCCCGGCGAAGTACATCCCCTCGAAGCGCGACCAGTACGTCTCGATGAACCGGTTGTCGTCGCCCCAGATGGTGCGCAGCATCGACGGCCACGGCTCGCGCAGCACCAGGTAGCCACCGCCGCCGTTCGGCACCGACTGACCCTGGTCGTCGACGACGTCGGCGACGATCCCGGGCAGCGGCGTCATCGCCGAGCCCGGCTTGGTCGCCGTCACGCCCGGCAGCGGCGAGATCATGATCGCCCCGGTCTCGGTCTGCCACCAGGTGTCCACGATGGGCAGCTCACCCCCGCCGACGTGCTGCCGGTACCACATCCACGCCTCGGGGTTGATCGGCTCGCCCACGCTGCCCAGCAGCCGCAGCGAGGACAGGTCGTAGCCGGCCGGGATGTCGTCGCCCCACTTCATCATCGTGCGGATCAGCGTCGGGGCGGTGTAGAGGATGCTGACCTTGTACTTGCCGACGATCTCCCAGAACCGGCCCTTGTGCGGGGTGTCCGGGGTGCCCTCGTACATCACCTGGGTGGCGCCGTTGGAGAGCGGGCCGTAGACGATGTAGGAGTGCCCGGTCACCCAGCCGATGTCGGCCGTGCACCAGTAGACGTCGGTCTCCGGCTTCAGGTCGAAGACCGCGTGCGTCGTGTACGACGTCTGGGTCAGGTAGCCGCCCGTGGTGTGCAGGATGCCCTTCGGGCGGGCCGTGGTGCCGCTGGTGTAGAGGATGAACAGCGGGTGCTCGGCGTCGAACGGCTGCGCGGCGTGCTCGGCCGACGCGGTCTCGACCGTCTCGTGCCACCAGCGGTCCTTCGCCGACCAGGCGACCTCCTCGCCGGTACGCCGGACCACCAGCACGTGCTCGATCGACGGGCAGTTCGCCACCGCCTCGTCCACGGTCGGCTTCAGCGCCGACGGCTTGCCCCGGCGGTAGCCGCCGTCGGCGGTGATCACCACCTTCGCGCTGGCGTCCTGGATGCGGTTGGTCAACGCGTCGGCCGAGAAGCCGCCGAAGACCACGCTGTGCGTGGCACCGATCCGGGCGCAGGCGAGCATCGCGACCGCCGCTTCCGGCACCATCGGCAGGTAGATCGCCACCCGGTCGCCGGCGGAGACGCCCAGGTCGGTCAGCGCGTTCGCCGCCTGACAGGTCAGCCGGTGCAGATCGGCGTACGTGATGGTCCGGGTGTCGCCCGGCTCGCCCTCCCAGTGGATGGCGACCTTGTCGCCCAGCCCGGCCTCGACGTGCCGGTCCAGGCAGTTGTAGGCCACGTTGAGCTGCCCGCCGACGAACCACTTGGCGAACGGCGGCTTCGACCAGTCGAGCACCTGGTCCCACTGCCGCGCCCAGGTCAGCCGCCCGGCCTGTCGCTCCCAGAACGCCAGTCGGTCGGCTTCGGCCTCCGCGTACGCGTCGGCGGTGACGTTGGCGTTCGCGGCGAGTTCGGCCGGCGGCGGGAACTGGCGCGTCTCGTTCAGCAGATTTGCCAATGCCTCGCTCATGCCGTACTCCCTCGTCGCTCAGGTGACCTGCGTCTCTCTAGGGCACGAGGTTAGTCGTGGCGGCCGGTGCGGGCGACCGCCGGTCCGGCCGACGCGCGCCGAGCGGCCCCCACCGCGCGCCGGACGGCGACGCGGGCCGCCGTGCCGACGCCATTTGTCCGGGAGGGCTCGCCGGCCGACCGGCCGCGGGTGGCGGTGGTCGCTTCCGGGCGGCTCGCCGGCGGGTCGCGCCGGGCAGTCGATAGCGTGACGGGGTGACCGCTGACCCGCTCGCCCCGCTGCTCGCGCTCGCCGACATCGCCTCCGCCGTCGAGCGGGCCCGCGAGCGGTTCGACCAGGCCCTGGGGCACCGCGCGCTGCGCCGCCACGGCGGCCAGGTCGCGGCCGAGGTCAGCCTCCGGTCCGCGGTGGCCAGCGCCGCCCTGGAGGGGTACGCCCGCGAGCGCGAGGCGGTACGCGCCGGAACCGTGACCGAGCCGGTGGTGCAGGGCGCGCTGCGGGTCGCCGGGGCGCTGCCCGGGCTGTCTGAACTCTGGCCGAAGGCGCCCCGGCAGGCGCTGGCCCGGCTGCACGTGCTCGCCGCCCGCGACGTCGTCGGCGAGGCCGAGCTGGGCCGGCCGGTGGCGGACCCGGTCGTCGCCGCCCGGCTGGACGCGCTGGCCGGGCTCGTCGCCGGTGGCACGAAGGTCTCGCCGCTGGTGCTGGCCGCCGTCGTGCACGGCGAGCTGCTGAACCTGCGCCCCTTCGCCGGGCCGTCCGGGGTGGTGGCCCGGGGCGCCGCCCGGCTGGTGCTGCTGTCCAGCGGGCTCGACCCGCGGGGCCTGCTCGCCGTGGACGTGGGTCACCACGAGCGCGAGCCCGAGTACGTCGGCTCGGCCGGCGCCTTCGCCACCGGCACCCCGGACGGCCTGCGCTCCTGGCTGCGCCACTACATGGCGGCGGTGGAGGTGGGCGCCGACCAGCTCACCGCCATCGGCGACGAGGTCCTCGCGGCGGCCTGAGCCGGCCCGTCCCCGCGTTGTCGTCGGCGCCGTCCTCGCGGCTCGGGCGGTCGCGCGCGGTCCTCGGGCTGGGCCGGGCGCCGTTCTCGTGGCGCGGGCGGGGCTCAGGCGGGCGCGGGGGCGGTGCGGGTGCGGCGGTGGCGGCCGTACCAGGCGATGCCGATGGCCACGCCGACGCCCACGCCCAGCGCCGCGGCGGCGACCGGGACGGCCGGGCGCTCGCGCAGCCGCCGCCCCAGCGGGATCGGGTGCCGGAACTCCAGCACCGGCCAGGAGTTCTCGACCGCCAGCCGGCGCAGCTGCCGGTCCGGGTTGACCACCGACGGGTGGCCGACGCACTCCAGCAGCGGCCGATCGCTGTACGAGTCGGAGTAGGCGTACGAGTCGGCCAGGTCGTAGCCGCGCTCGGCGGCCAGCTCGCCGACCGCGTCGACCTTGCTCGGGCCGGCGGCGTAGAACTCGACCTCGCCGCTGTAGCGGCCGTCGACCACGCCCATCCGGGTGGCGATCACGTCGGTGATCCCGAGCAGCACACCGATCGGTCGGACCATCTCCTCGCCGGAGGCGGAGACCAGGACGACGTCCCGCCCGGCGGCCTGGTGCTCCTCGATCAAAGCGGCGGCCTCGGCGTACACGTAAGGGTTGATCAGCTCGTGCAGCGTCTCCGCGACGATCTGGCGGACCTGTTCCACCTGCCAGCCCTTGCAGAGCGCGGCGAGGTAGTCCCTGGTCCTGGCCATGGTCTGCTCGTCGGTGCCGCCCAGCCGGAACATCAGCTGCGCGTACGCCGACTTGACCACGTCACGCCGGGTGATCAGGCCGTCCCGGTAGAACGGCCGACCGAACGCCAGGGCGCTCGACTTGGCGATGACGGTCTTGTCCAGATCGAAGAAAGCGGCACTTCGGCCCACGGCGCGAAAGTCTAGCCGGATGGTCTATGGTCGGCGGGTGCCCGGGGCCCGGCGACCCCTCGGACCTGCGGGCCGGCCCCCACCCACCCTCGCGCATAGTGACGATGGTCACACTCTGCGAACATTATTTCGCAGGGAGTGGAGGCGACACCACTCGACGTATACAGGTCCGCTCAGGCAGACTTGACGACGCGACGAGTGTTCACATCTCGTACAACAGGCAGACCCTCGGCGGTTGCACCCCCCGTGACCGCCGAGTGGGTTCGGCTCGACCCCCCCGGAGCCGAACCTTCGACGACCCCCGTCTCCCCCCGACGGGGGTCGTCCCTTTCCCCTTGGAGCGCTTCTACCCAGGCCGCAGGTCGTCTCAATCCCCATGGAGGCCGCTCTCCGGAGGCGGATTCTCGGCCGGAGGCAGCAGAGAGGCCGTAGGCCACCAGGACCCGGGCGGCGTAGTCGTCCGGGGTGTGCGTATAACGATTGAGCGTCGTTGACGCCTGCTCGTGGCCCATGACCCGCTGCACCAGGTTGATCGGGACGCCGTTGGTGGCCAGGTAGCGTAGGCGTGTCTCAGATCGTGGAACCGCATTCCGCCGACAGCCTTCGGCGCCACGCAGACGATTGCTTCCCGCTCGGTGATGAACTCGGCGGACCACTCGACACCATCCCGGTCCGGCCAGCGGGGCGGGACCGATGCGGGCCGGGGCTGACGACCTGGCCGAGCAGCCCGGAACGCACCAGCGAGGGCAGCCAGAGCACGCCGGCTCTGGCCTACCACCACTTCGGGTACCACCTCAGCCCGATGCCCGCTGCGACGTAGAGCGCCCAGCCGAGGAAAGCCGACAACCTGCGAAGGCGGGCGTAACGATGCCCGGCATCTGCTCGTCGACGGGCCGGCTCGCCGGGCGGCTCTCGGTGTGCTGGCACAGGTGTCACGGCCAGGTCCGGGCCTCCGCGTCGAAGACCTCCGGCGGGCTTTCCACGGGCAGGACGCAGACCAGATGCCCACCGGGTACGCGCAGCACCCGGCACTCCTGCCACTGCGCCACCCGGGTGGCACCGAGGGCGACCAGGCGGGCGGTCTCGGCCTCGACGTCGTCGGTCTCGAAGTCGAGGTGGAAACGGGGCTCGTCGTCGACCGCCTGCACGGCGATGACCAGCCCGGGCAGGGCGTCATGCAGGCCGATGAACTGCGGATACGACGGGTCGGACTCGGTTGGGACACCCAGGGCTCCCGACCAGAAGGACACCGCCCGGGCAGCCTCGGCACGAGGGGTGTCGATCAGGACGGCGTACACGCGACTGCGATGCATGCAGCGCAGACTATCGATCCGTACGGCCCGCATGGAGCCCGCGCCGCCGGCGCGGTAGCCGGGGTGATTCCGGACCGGGCGGGCGCGTGCGGCCCGCCGGAGTCCATAGCAGATCGACTCGCCCGGCGGGCGTTGTCCACAGGGCGCGCGGTTGTCCACAGGCTGTGGGTACAGGGCGGCGACCGGGGTGGCACTGGAGCAGGGTCTCGGTCAGCAACCCCGACCGCTGGAGGCCGCGATGCCACCCCGTACCTCCGTCCCGCCGCACCGGCCCCTGCCGCTGCTCGTCACCTCGGACGGCGACCTGCTCGACGACCTGCTCCGACTCGCCGCGGCGGGCGGCGTCGAGGTGGAACTCGCCGCCGACCCCGCCGCGGCCCGCACCCGCTGGCTGCCTGCCCCGCTCGTGCTGGTCGGCGCCGACCAGGCCCAGCCCTGCCTGCGGGCGCGGTTGCCGCAGCGGCTCCGGATGGTGCTGGTCGGCCGGTCCGGAGAGCTCGACCCCGGCTGGCAGGTTGCCGAGCTGATCGGCGCGGAGCACGTGGCGACGCTGCCGGCCGCCGAGCCCTGGCTGGTCGACCGGTTCGCCGAGTGTGGGCCGGAGGGCGTCGAGCGGGGCGGCGCCCGGATCGTCGCCGTCCTGGGCGGGCGGGGCGGTGCCGGCGCGAGCATCCTGGCGGGCGGGCTCGCCGTCACCGCCGCCCGGGCCCGGCTGCGCACCCTGCTCGTCGACGCCGACCCGCTTGGCGGCGGGCTCGACCTGGTGCTTGGCTGGGAGCAGCTGGAGGGGCTGCGCTGGCCGGCGCTGACCGGCGCCGACGGCCGGGTGGACGCGCCGGCGCTGGTGCGGGCCCTGCCGAGCCGGGGCGACCTGGTGGTGCTCTCCTGGGACCGGGGCGACCTGCTCGCCCTTCCCGCCCAGGCGATGGCCGCGACCGTCGACGCCGCCCGGCGGGGCCGGGACTTCGTGGTGGTGGACCTGCCTCGGCAGTTGGACGACGCGGCCGTTACCGCGTTGCAGGCGGCGGACCAGGTCTACGTGGTGGTCCCGGCCGAGCTGCGGGCCACCGCCGCTGCGGCCCGGGTGGTGGCCGCCGCCGCTCCGCACTGCGCCGCGATGTCGGTGATCGTGCGCGGTCCGGCACCGGGCCGCCTCGGCGCGGCGGAGGTGGCCCGGGCGCTCGCGCTGCCGCTGGCCGGCACGCTGCGCCCGGAACCCGCGCTGACCCGTGGGCTGGAGCGGGGCGAGGCACCCGCCGCGCACGGTCGGGGGCCGCTGGCCGCGCTCTGCCAGCGGATCGTCGCGGAGCTGACCGGTGCGCCGGCGGCGGGTGCGGCATGACCGGGCCGTCCGAGGGCGAGACCCTGGCCGCACGGGTGCGACAGCGCATCGCGGCCGCCGCGGCCCCGGTCACCCCCGCCGCGATCGTGTCGGCCGTACGGGCGGAGCCCACCGCCGCCGTCCTCGGCGACACCGCCGTGCTGCGGATGGCCGACCAGGTGCACGACGACCTGGTGGGAGCCGGGCCGCTCGCCCCGCTGCTGGCCGACCCGGAGGTCACCGACGTGCTGGTCAACGGCGTGCGGGTCTGGGTGGACCGGGGGCGGGGCCTGCACCAGGTCGCGGTGCCGCTCGGCACGGTCGACGACGTACGCCGACTCGCGCAACGGCTCACCGCCAGCGCCGGCCGGCGGCTCGACGACGGCTCCCCGTACGCGGACGCCCGGCTTCCCGACGGCACCCGGCTGCATGCCGTGCTGCCGCCCGTGGCGACCGACGGGCCCTACCTGTCCCTGCGGACCTTCCGGCAGCGGCCATTCACCCTCGACGAGTTGGTGAGCCAGGGGACGGTTCCCCGCCCGGTGGCGCCGGTGCTCTCCGCCGTGGTGGCGGCCCGGCTGGCGTACCTGGTGACCGGCGGCACCGGCTCGGGCAAGACGACCCTGCTGAACACGCTGCTCGGGCTGGTCCCGGGCACCGAGCGGATCGTGCTGGTGGAGGACGCGGCCGAGCTGCACCCCCGGCACCCGCACGTCGTCGGATTGCAGGCGAGGACGGCCAACGTGGAGGGCTCCGGCGCGGTCGGGCTCACCGACCTGGTGCGGCAGGCCCTGCGGATGCGGCCCGACCGGCTGGTCGTCGGCGAGTGCCGGGGCGGGGAGGTGGTCGACCTGCTCGCCGCCCTGAACACCGGCCACGACGGAGGTGCCGGCACCCTGCACGCCAACACCCCGTCGGACGTGCCGGCGCGGCTGGAGGCGCTCGGGATGCTCGGCGGGCTGCCCCGCCCGGCGCTCCACGCCCAGGTGGCGGCCGCGCTCCAGGTGCTGCTCCAGGTGCGCCGTGGTGCCGAGGGGCGGGTGCTGGAGTCGGTCTGCCTGCTCCTGCCGGAGGGCCCGGACCGGCTGGTCACGGCGGTTCCCGCCTGGGTACGCGGGCGTGGGCCCGACCTCGCCGCACCGGCGCTCGCCGAGCTGCTGCGGGAGCGGGGTGTACCGGTGCCGCCGGTCCTGACCGAGCCGTGGCCCGGATCGGCGGGACCGAAGTGACCGCCCCGTACGCGCTGGTGGCGCTGCTGCCCGCGCTCGCCGCGGCGGTGCTGGTGGCCGGGGTGGTGCGTGGCGGTCGCAACCGGCGGGGCGTGTTGGCCGTCGGCGGGGGAAGCGCGGGCGCCGGCACCGAGGACCCGCTCGTCGCCTGGGTCACCGAGCTGCGCCGGACACCCGATCAGGGCGCGGAGACCGCTGCGGCGGCGCGCACGGCCGGAGGCGTCGTTCGTCCGCGTGCCGCCGACCGGCGGAACCCGTACGACGAACCTCCGGTCCGTCCGGGGCAGCCTCCGAGCGTTCCGGCCGGCGGCACCCTCCGAGGTGTGCGCGAGGCGGAAGGCGGGGCGCGGTGGGCGTCGTGGGACGCGGTCGACCGGTCGCCGTGGCCCTGGCCGGCCGGAGACGACCGTGGCGCGACGGGATCGACCAGACCCGGGGGCGGCGGCCCCGATCGGCTGCGGCCACCGGCCCGGCGGGATGCCCGACGCCCCGGCGGGACGCCCGCCCCGCCAGCTGCCTCGTCTCGCCGGCCCGGCGCGGCGACCGGTCCGCCCGGCGAGGAACGGCGACCGGCGTGGCTGCGGTCGTACGCGTCGACGGCGTCGCGGGGGCGCGTCCTGCTGCTCGCCGCGGCGGCCGGCACCGGGGTGGGCCTGCTGCTGGCCGGTCCGGTCGCGGCGGTGGCCGTCGGCGCCTACGGCACGCTGGCCGCCCGCGCGCTCCTCCGACGCAGGGAGGGCCGGTACGCCGTCCGGGCCCGGCGGCGCCGGCTGGACCAGCTCTGCGGGCTGGCCGCCGACCTCCGGGCCGGCCTGCCGGTGCCGGTCGCCGCCGAGCGGCTCACCTCGGGGGACGGCGGAATCCCGGGCAGGCGTGGGACCACGGGCGGGGGCGGAACCACGGGCGACGGTGGCAGTCCGGGCGGGGGCGGAACCGCAGGCGGCGACGCGGCCGGCCGCGACGAGCGGGGCCGGCCGGGACGCCTGGACCACCTGGCCCGCGCCGCCGTACGTCTCGCCGACCAGACGGGCGCGCCGCTGGCGGAGTTGCTGGAGCGGATCGAGGCGGACGCCCGGTCGGCGGACCGTGGACTGGCCGCGGCGGAGGCGCAGGCGGCCGGGGCGCGTGCCACCGCCCTGCTGCTCGCCGCCCTGCCGCTCGGCGGCATCGGGCTCGGCTACGGCATCGGCGTCGATCCGGTGGCGGTCCTGCTGCACACCCCCGTCGGTGGCGCGTGCGCGGTCGTCGCCATCGCGCTCCAGGTCGCGGGGCTGTTCTGGGCCGAACGGCTCGGCGCGACGCCGGGACGGGCGAGCTGATGCCCCGGCTGACGCTGGTGGTGGGCCTCGTGGTGGCGGTGGCCCTGCTCGCCGCGACGCTCGCGGCGGGCCGGCGGCCCCTGCGCCGGCTGCGCGCCCTGCGCAGGGCACCCGTCGGCGTCCACCCGGCAGCGCCGCCCCGCCTACCTGCCGGGCCCGGTGACGCCGCGACCGATGGCGCCCGTCCCCGGCGGCGGCCGGACGCCATCCGGGTCGCCTCCGGCCTGGGCGGTGTGGCGGTGGTGGTCGTCGTCGGCGGCTGGCCCGGGGTGGTGGCGGCCCTGCCGACGACGCTGCTGCTCGACCGGTTGCTCCGTCGCATCGAGCCCCCGGCCGTACGGAACCGGCGGCTGCGGGAGGCGGCCGACCTGCCGCTCGCCGCCGACCTGCTGGCGGCGGCGATGCGCGCGGGGGCGCCCGTGGACAGGTCGGTCCTGGCCGTGGCGGGGGCGCTGGACGGGCCGCTCGCCGACCGACTCGCCCGGGTCGGCCGGTTGCTGCGGCTCGGCGGCGGCCCCGAGGAGGCGTGGGCGCCGCTCGCGGCGGTGCCGGGAGCCGACCGGCTGACGGCCGCCGTGCTGCGTAGCGCCAACAGCGGAGCCGCGCTGGCCGGCGCGCTGACCCGACTCGCCGACGACCTGCGCGCCGACCGGGCCACCGCCGCGGAGGCGGCCGCGCGCCGGGCCGGTGTGCTCATCGTCCTGCCGTTGGGGCTCTGCTTCCTGCCGGCCTTCATTCTCGCCGGCTTGGTGCCGGTGATCGTCGCCGTCCTCGGCGACGTGCTCTGACCACCTTCGAGAAAGGACCAGAACGTGCGCAAACTGCTCGCCCGCCTGCGCGGGGACGCCGGAATGAACACCGCGGAGTACGCCGTCGGCACCCTGGCCGCGGTCGCCTTCGCCGGGATCCTGCTGAAGGTGCTGACCTCGGGCAACGTGCAGTCCGCGTTGACCGCCGTCATCGACCGGGCACTCAAGTGAACCGGCGCCGGCCGGCCGGCCGTGACCGGGGTTCCTTCACGGCCGAACTGGCGGCCGGCCTGCCGGCGCTCCTGCTGCTCCTGCTCGCCGGGCTGTCGGCGGTCAACGCCGTCGGCACGAGGGCGGGCTGCCTGCACGCGGCCCGGGAGGCGGCGCTGGCCGCCTCCCGGGGCGCCGACGGGGCGGCCGCAGCCAGCCGAGCGACCCCGCCGGGAGCGGAGGTGACCGTCACCGTCGATGGCCAGCGGGTCGTCGCCACCGTCCGGGCGCCCGTACGCGCGCTCGGCTCCCGGCTGCCCCGCATCTCCGTGACCGCCACGGCGGTGGCAGCCATCGAACCCGGCGTCGCGGAGTCCGCCGGCAGACCTGTCCGGTCGACCACCCCAGGGGCGTCGGCGCCGCCCGGTGTCGCGGAGTCCGCCACGTCGGTCGCCGAGCCGGCGGAGAGCGGGCCGTGACCGGGCGGCCCAGGGGTGCCGGCCGCCGGTGCCGCGCAGGTCGCGACGCCGACCGTCGAGCCGGGGGAGGGCGGGCGGTCACCGGGCGGGGCAGGGGCGCCGGTCACCGGCGCGGCGGCTCGGCGCAAGCGCGGGAGGAAGGGGCGCGGCCTACCGGAGATCGTGGTGGGGCGACCGTCTGCCTGCTCGCCGTGGGGCTGGCGTTCGTCGTGGTCGGGTTGTTCGGCGCGGCCGTCGGTGCGGCCCGCACGGCCCGGCAGCAGGCCCGGGTGGCGGCGGACTTCGGCGCGCTCGCCGGTGCCGGTCAGGCCCTCCTGGGTGAGTCGGCGGCCTGCGGTCGGGCCGCCGAGATCGCCGGCGCCAACGGTGGGCGGCTGTTGGCCTGTCGGCTCGACGGCCTGGACCTCCTGGTGACCGCCGAGGTCGCCGTCACCCCGCTGCCCGGCCTGGCGCGGGTGGCGACGGCGAGCGCCCGCGCCGGCCCCGTCCGTGGCTGAGCGGCAGGCGGGTACGGACACGACCGGGCCGGGGCGACGGCAGTCGGCACCCCGACCCGGGCGGGTCAGCGCCCCTGGAGGGCGTCGAGGGCGACGGCCATCGCGATCACGAGGCGGCGGTCGACCTGCGGGTTGTGGATCTGTACGACGTACCGGTCGCGCAGGCCCCACTGCTTGATGACGGAGAAGACCGGCTGACCGCCGGCGACGAAGTCGAAGTGGTAAGGCAGCCAGGACAGCGAGTCGACGAACCGGCGCAGCAGCGCCACCGGCATGCTGCGCTCCTGGCCGGTGACCTGCGGCAGGCCGGGCTGCTCGACGTGCCAGGTGGACCGCAGCAGGGACTGGGCGAAGTCCTTGCGGAACAGGCCGATCGGGTTGCCGGCGTGGTCGGTCACGTCGTACGTGGCGCCGATGTCGAGGCGCTGGCGGGCCTTGAACCCGAGCAGGGGCTGCTGCTTCGAGTCGTCGGTGTAGATCGTCACCTGCTCCTTGAAGGCGAGCCGCTTCTGCTGGGCGAACGCCAGCAGCCCGCCTTCGGAGCCGTCCGGTGCGACGGCGTGGACCTCGTACTGGTTGACCATCATCCGGAGCCGCTGCCGGATGTGGAACTGCTGCTGGGCCTGCAGGTTGTCGAGTTGCATGGGTTCTCCTTCGAGGGGTCGCCGGAGTGTCGCACAGCTTCAACCGCGCCGCCGCCGACAGGTCACGCGGCCCTCCCCGCAGGTCACGCGCCCGCCCGACCGAAGTTCGGCGCGCCGGGCCCCACCCACCGCCGCCGCTACCGCTCCCGCCACAAGGCTGCCGCCCCCGAAGGGAGTGCCCGAAGCCGTCCCCGCCCGGCCACCGGCTGCCCCGACCACCCCCGCTACCCGGGCGGTGCCACCCCCCGCCCGCGCAAGCCGCCCCGCCTGCGCAAGCCGCCCCGCCTGCGCAAGCCGCCCCGCCTGCGCAAGCCGCCCCGCCTGCGCAAGCCGCCCCGCCTGCGCAAGCCGCCCCGCCTGCGCAATCCGTCCCGAGCCCGGCGGGCGGTCTCGTCGGGCTGCTCGGTGCGCTGCTGCTGGCGGGGCCCTCGCTGATCCGGGACGGCCGGGTTCATCGGCCCCCGTCGACGGTCGCCTTGAGCGCCCACGCGTTGAGGACCTGGTGGATGCTGCGCAGCCGCTCGTTGATCTGTTCCAGGCGTTCGGCCTGCGCCAGGCTGGCTAGCGCGGTGCCCAAGGCGATCTGCTGGTCGGGAGTGAGCTTCTCCTGGTTGATCGTGTAGAGCAGGTCGACGGTCTCGGCGATGGTGTCGGCCACGACTCCTCCTTCGACGGCGAGGACGGCAAGGACGGCTATGGATCCGCGAGCACCGGTGGAAGCGCTCCCATGCCTTCAGTTGCCCCGAGCGAAGGGGTTCTATGCCTGCTTTCCACCACCCGGGACGGCAACGTCCCCCGAGCCCGCCTCCGCGAGCCGGGACGGGCCGCCCGGATCGCGCTGAGCACCCGGGCCGCTCGGCGCGCCGGGGACGGTGTCGTCGTCCGGAGCGGCGCGTCCCGCCGGAACCGGAGGGTCGCCCGGCCGGCCCTCGGACGGGCCGGGGGCCGGTACGCCGTCGGGCAGGTTGGCGAGTACCACCTCCAGCACCCGGACGGCGTCCGGCTTGGAGAGCGGGTTGTTGCCGTTGCCGCACTTCGGGGACTGCACGCAGGACGGGCAGCCCGTCTCGCAGCCACACTCCGCGATCGCGTCCCGGGTGGCGCGCAGCCAGGCGGCCGCCGTCCCGTACGCGCGCTCGGCGAAGCCGGCCCCACCCGGGTGCCCGTCGTAGACGAAGACGGTCGGGGCCTCGGTGTCCGGGTGCAGAGCCGTGGAGAGCCCGCCGATGTCCCAGCGGTCGCAGGTCGCGGTGAGCGGCAGCAGGCCGATCGCGGCGTGCTCGGCGGCGTGCAGTGCGCCCGGTACGTCGGCGGGCTCCACGCCGGCGGCCGTCAGCGACTGCGGCGACAGGGTGAACCAGACCGCGACGGTACGCAGCTCCCGGGCCGGCAGGTCCAGCGGACGGGTGTCGATGACCTCGCCGGTGGCGATCCGCCGCCGCTGGTACGACACCACCTGGCTGGTCACGTCGACCTCGCCGAGGAAGAGCCCGACGGGACCGGCGTCCACGTACGAGCGCACGTTCACCACCGACAGCGAGGTGACGTCGCGGGCGTGGGTGGACCAGTCCGGCTCCTCGGGGTGCACCAGCGCGCACCCGTCGGCCAGGTCGAGCGAGTCCACCACGTACGAGACGCCCTGGTGCAGGTAGACCGCGCCGGGGTGGAGCAGGAAGTGCGAGGAGCCGCCGTCGACGGTGCCGAGCAGCCGCCCGGTCGCCGCCTCGACCACGCAGACCGGCACGCCGCCCTCGCCGCGCAGGTCGACCTCGGGCCGTTCCCGGTGCCGCCAGTACCAGCCGGTCGGCCGCTGCCGCAGTGCCCCGGCCGCCACCAGCTGGTCCACCGCCTCCTTCGCCCCGTCGCCGAAGAGTGCCAGGTCGTCGGGGGTCAGCGGCGCCTCGGCCGCCGCGCAGGCGAGCTGCGGGGCCAGCACGTACGGGTTGGCCGGGTCGAGCACGGTGGCCTCCACCGGGCGCCCGAAGACCGCCTCGGGGTGGTGCACGAGGTAGGTGTCGAGCGGGTCGTCCCGGGCGACCAGCACGGCGAGCGCCTCCTGCCCGGAGCGCCCCGCCCGGCCGGCCTGCTGCCACAGCGAGGCGCGGGTCCCCGGGTACCCGCAGATGAGCACCGCGTCGAGGCCCACCAGGTCGACGCCCAGCTCCAGCGCGTTGGTCGAGGCCAGCCCGAGCAGGTCGCCGTGCAGCAGTGCGCGTTCCAGTTCGCGCCGCTCCTCGCGCAGGTAGCCGGCCCGGTAGGCGGCCACCCGGTCGCCGAGCCCCGGTACCGCCTCGTCGAGGGCGCGACGGGCGTTCGCCGCGACCACCTCGGCGCCGCGCCGGGAACGCACGAAGGCGAGCGTGCGTACGCCCTCGGCGACCGCGTCGGCGAGCAGGTCGGCCGTCTCCCGCAGGGCCGAGCGGCGGACCTGGGTGAGGTCCGCCTGCTGGTCGGCGGCGGAGTCCGGCGGCGGCAGCAGCGGCGGTTCCCAGAGCGCGAACGTCACCCCGCCGCGCGGCGAGGTGTCCTCGGTGACGGCGGCGACGGGCAGCCCGGTGAGCCGCCCGGCCGCCGTCGCCGGGTCGCCGGAGGTGGCCGAGGCCAGCACGAAGACGGGCGTGCTGCGGAACCGGGCACACTGCCGGCGCAGCCGGCGCAGCACGTGCGCGACGTGCGAGCCGAAGACGCCGCGGTAGGTGTGGCACTCGTCGATCACGACGTACGTGAGCCGGCGCAGGAAGCCGGACCACTGGGCGTGCCCGGGCAGGATGCCGTGGTGCAGCATGTCCGGGTTCGTCAGCACGAACCGGGAGTGCTTGCGGATCCACTCCCGCTCGGCGCGTGGGGTGTCGCCGTCGTAGCAGGCCGGGCGTACGCCCTCCAGCTCCAGCGCGGCGACGGCGCGCAACTGGTCGGCGGCGAGCGCCTTCGTCGGCGCCAGGTAGAGCACGGTGGCCCGGGGGTCGGCGAGCAGGGTGGCCAGCGCGGGAAGCTGGTAGGCCAGGGACTTGCCGGACGCCGTGCCGGTGGCCACCACCACGTGCCGGCCGTCGTACGCCTGGGTGGCCGCCTCGGCCTGGTGCCGCCAGGGCGCGACCACGCCGCGGCGGGCGAACGCCGCGCGCAGTTCCTCGGGCGCCCAGTCCGGCCATCCGGCGGGCTCGCCGGCCCGTGCCGGCACCCGCTCGACGTGGGTGACCGGGTCGGCGCCGGTGCGGGCGCGCAGCCTGCCCAGCAGGTCGGCCGGCGTTCGCCCGAGCCCGCCACCTGCGACTACGGTGGCTGCGGACGACGGCCCCGGGTTGCGGCGCGCCGGGTCGGAGGTCACGTCCTGCACTCTCGCACTGGTGTTCGGAGATGGAATACGGGGGGCCGGGGTATGGGGAGGCCTCCGCCGGTGAGCAGAGCCGGTCTCCGGCGGGGATGGTTAGATGCCCAGGAGAGTTTACGGCTCTTGCGAGGGAGGACCGATGGAGCTGTCGCTGACGACCCGCACCGTGGGCGAGCACACGGTGCTCGAGGTCGGCGGTGAGGTGGACGTCTACACCGCGCCGCGGCTGCGGGAACGGCTCCTCGAGCTGATCGACGGCGGGGCCCGCCACGTCGTGGTCGACCTGGGCCGGGTCGACTTCCTGGACTCCACCGGGTTGGGCGTGCTGGTCGGCGCGCTCAAGCGGCTGCGCGCGGCCGGCGGCTCGTTCGCGCTGGTCTGCGACAAGGAGCCGCTGCTCAAGATCTTCCGGATCACGGCGCTCGACCAGGTCTTCCCGCTGCATCCCACGGTCGACGCGGCGATCGGCGCCGGCCCGGCCGGCACCGGCGTCTGATGGCCACCGTCAAGCTCTCCTTCTCGCCGGCCCCGGTGCACGTGCGCACCGCGCGCCTGGTCGGGGTGGCGGTCGCCCGGCGGGCCGGGGTCCGCGAGGAGCTGCTCGACGAGGTACGGCTGGCCATCGGCGAGGCGTGCACGCGCGCGGTCGCCCTGCACCGCCAGTACGGCGTGCCCGAGCCCGTGCTCGTGGAGATGTCCGACTCGGGGGTGTACGCGGTGCGCGTCGTCGACCGCGCGCCGATCGAGGCGGGTCTCGGCCTGGCCGCGCTGAACGCCGACCAGCTCGCCAACGAGTCGCTCAACGAGGACGACCTGACCACCGGCGTCGGCTTCGCCCTGCTGGCCGGTTTCGTCGAGGATCTCCAGGTCCGCCCGGTCGAGGAGGGCGTCGGCACCGAGGTGCGGATGGTCTGGCCCGTCGGCCGTTGAGCTGATCTTCCACCGCCCTCGTCGAGGGCGTCGTACGCCGTGAGAGGCCGTGTCCCGCCGGGGCGCGGCCTCTCTGGCATGGATGGACTCCTATATCAGATTTTTCCTCATAACACAGCGACGAAGATCATCGGCCCGGGGTGCCCCCTCGGTGTGACCTCCAACACTGTGGAGGGCTACAGTACGCGGGTTGTCAGCAAGTGATCCATCCCGCAGCCAGCGGGAACGGTTGTTCATCGCTGGTCCGCCCGGGGTGGGGTGGCGCGCGCTTGCGACTCCGCATCCAGGCGCCGGGCGGTGCGTCTCCACCGGCCGGCGCGAGCGTTCGGTACAGGAGGACACAGATGTCCGACACCTTGGCCGCCGAGGGCGGCGGGATCTCCCTCACCGGAAACAACGTCACGTACGTCGTCATCGCCGCGGTCATCGCGCTGGTGGCGCTCGCCTTCGCCGGCGCGCTGACGAAGGCCGTGCTGGCCGCCGGCAAGGGCACCAACAAAATGCAGGAGATCTCCGGCGCGGTCCAGGAGGGCGCCTCGGCCTATCTGCTGCGGCAGTTCCGGACCCTGGCGATCTTCGTGGTCGTCGCCGTGGTGCTGCTCTTCCTGCTGCCGGTGCACGACACCGACGGCAGCGAGACGGCGGTGAAGATCGGCCGGTCCGTCTTCTTCGTCGTGGGCGCGCTGTTCAGCGCGTTCATCGGCGGCGCGGGCATGTGGCTGGCCACCCGGGCCAACCTGCGGGTGGCCGCCGCCGCCCGGGAGCGCGAGGGCGGCCGGGAAGCCGCGATGAAGATCGCCTTCCGTACGGGTGGCGTGGTCGGCTTCCTCACCGTCGGCCTCGGCCTCTTCGGCGCCGCGCTGGTCGTGCTGTTCTACCGCAGCGACGCGCCGACCGTGCTGGAGGGCTTCGGCTTCGGCGCCGCGCTGCTCGCCATGTTCATGCGGGTCGGCGGCGGCATCTTCACCAAGGCCGCCGACGTCGGCGCCGACCTGGTCGGCAAGGTCGAGCAGGGCATCCCCGAGGACGACCCGCGCAACGCCGCGACCATCGCCGACAACGTGGGCGACAACGTGGGTGACTGCGCCGGCATGGCCGCCGACCTCTTCGAGTCGTACGCGGTCACCCTGGTCGCCGCGCTGATCCTCGGCCGCGCCGCGTTCGGCGAGCAGGGCCTGGTCTTCCCGCTGATCGTCTCCACCATCGGCGTGCTCATCGCGATCGTCGGCGTCTTCATCACCCGGCTGCGCGCCTCCGACCGCAACGGCCTGACCGCGATCAACCGGGCCTTCTACATCTCGGCGGTGCTCTCCGCGGTGCTCGTGGCGATCGCCACGTGGGCGTACCTGCCGGCCACCTTCGCCGAGCTGGAGGGCGGGCTGACCGACGTCAGCGAGAACCCGCGGGTGGTCGCCATCGGCGCGGTCGTCATCGGCATCGTGCTGGCGGCGGCGATCCAGGCGCTGACCGGCTACTTCACCGAGACCAACCGGCGCCCGGTGCAGGACATCGGCAAGAGCTCGCAGACCGGCGCCGCCACCGTCATCCTCGCCGGCATCAGCGTCGGCCTGGAGTCGGCGGTCTACTCGGCGCTGCTGATCGGCGCCGGCGTGTTCGGCGCGTTCCTGCTCGGCGGCAGCTCCATCACGCTCTCGCTGTTCGCCGTGGCGCTGGCCGGCACCGGCCTGCTGACCACGGTCGGCGTGATCGTCGCGATGGACACCTTCGGCCCGATCTCCGACAACGCCCAGGGCGTGGCGGAGATGTCCGGCGACATCGACGAGCACGGCGCCCGGACACTCACCGAGCTGGACGCGGTCGGCAACACCACCAAGGCGATCACCAAGGGCATCGCGATCGCCACGGCGGTGCTCGCCGCGACGGCGCTGTTCGGCTCGTACACCGACACGCTGCGCAGCGCGTACTCCGACGCGGGGGTGGGCGACGTCGGCGCCGAGATCCTCAACTCGCTGAACGTGGCGAACCCGCGCAACCTGGTCGGCCTGATCATCGGCGCCGCGGTGGTGTTCCTCTTCTCCGGCCTGGCCATCAACGCGGTCTCCCGCTCGGCCGGCGCGGTCGTGATGGAGGTACGCCGCCAGTTCCGCGAACTGCCCGGCATCATGGACGGCACCCAACGCCCCGAGTACGGCAAGGTCGTCGACATCTGCACCCGGGACGCGCAGCGCGAGCTGATCACCCCCGGGCTGCTCGCCATCCTCGCGCCGATCGCGGTGGGCTTCGGCCTCGGGCCGGGCGCGCTGGCGGCGTACCTGGCCGGTGCGATCGGCGCCGGCACGCTGATGGCGGTCTTCCTGTCCAACTCCGGCGGCGCCTGGGACAACGCCAAGAAGCTCGTCGAGGACGGCGCGTACGGCGGCAAGGGCTCCGAGTCGCACGCCGCCACGGTCATCGGCGACACCGTCGGCGACCCGTTCAAGGACACCGCCGGTCCGGCGATCAACCCGCTGATCAAGGTGATGAACCTGGTCTCGCTGCTGATCGCGCCGGCCGTGGTGGCCTGGAGCGTGGGCGACGAGCGGAACACCGCCCTGCGGGTGGGGATCGCCGTGGTGGCGACGCTGATCATCGTCGCGGCGGTGGTGTTCAGCAAGCGCAAGGGCGTGGCGATGTCCGACTCCGACTCGGGCTCGGGCGCGGGCAGCCCCGGCCAGCGGCCGGAAACGGTCAACGCCTGATCCGTCCGGTGTCCCGGTCCCCGGTCGGCCCGCGTGGCCGGCCGGGGACCGCCCGTCCGCCCGGCAAACCTGTCCGGTGCCGCGACTCGACAGAGGCCGTACGCTGCAACGCATGCGCACGTGCCGGGCGGCAGCCGCCGGAAAGCTCACGGTGGTCCTGGCCACGCTCGTACTCGTGCTCGCCGGCTGCGGCGGCGGCCCCAGCCCGCGGGCGTGGGCGGCGTCGGTCTGCTCCGCGCTCACCCCGTGGCGGGCCGAGATCAGCAAGTTGACCAGCAGCACCGACCAGCAGATGACCGCCCAGACCACCCCGGCGCAGGCGAAGGAGAACCTGGTGCGGCTCTTCGGGGGCGCCGAGCAGGCCAGCGAGACCGCCCGACGCAAGGTCGAGGAGGCCGGCGTCCCGGAGGCCGAGCAGGGCGAGGAGGTCTCCGCCGGCTTCCGCACGTCGCTGGCCAAGATGCGTGACGCGTACGGCAGGGCCCGCGACACCATCGACGGGCTCGGCACCGGCCAGCCCACCGTCTTCTACGACGGCGTCCGCGCCGCCGTGGACACCCTGAACAAGGAGTACGACGCCAGCGCGCTCGACACCAGCCGGCTCAACTCCGAGGAGTTGAAACGCGCCTTCGACGAGGTGCCGGAGTGTCGCTGAGCGGGACCGGTGACCCGGCGGGCGGCGAGGCGCTGCCCGTGCTCTTCCCGGCCCCCGCGGAGCGGGTCGCGCCGGCCGCCCGCCGTACCGCCGCACCCCCGCCGGCCGACGCCGACGGCTCCGCCCGGCAGCTGACCTTCTTCGGCGCGGAGGCGGCGGACCCGTCCCTCGCCGACCTCGCCGGGCTGCTGGCCGGCCCGGGCGAGGTGGTCCGGATGGGCGGCACGGCCCGGCTCTCGGTCGTGGTCGACGCCGCCTGGCGGGTGCACGTGCTCATCGCCGAGCTGGCGCTGCGCGGGGTGGCGGCCACCTGGGAGGCGACCGCCGACGGCCGGCACGCGGTGCGCACCTCGTACGCGCGCACCCTCAAGCCGCTCGCGGTGGCCTGGCTGCGCGGCACCGGCAAGCGACCGCCCGCCGGCCTCCACCTCAACGGGCGGCGGCTGCGGATCTGGCTCGCCGCGGCCGGGGCCGCCGAGCCGTCCGGCTTCCTGCTCGGGCTCGGCGCCGACGACGAGGAGTGCTGGGGGCCGGTCGGCGGGGCGCTCGACGCGGTCGGCCTCTCCGGGGCGCTGCTCGGGCCCGGCGAGGGCGGGCCGGCGTACCGGATCACCGGCCGCCGGCGGCTCGCCCGCCTGGCCGAGCTGGTCGGCGACCCGCCGCCCACCGCCCCCGCGACGGAGTGGCCGGCCCGCTCCTGACCGCCCGGCGGCGCCCGCCCTGTCGAGCCGGTCGCGCCTGTCCGATGCGGGACAGCAAGTGCGCAATTTCGCAGAAAACGGCCGGGTGACGCCTCGGCCGAGGGTCCGCCATCGTCACAGTGTCCCGCCCGACGGCACACGCACGGTGTACGGTGGCGCCGTCCGGCACGCCCAGCCGCCGGTGGATCGAAGAGGCCGCCCCACGGGACGGTTTGCCGCCCGCGAAACCCGAAACGCGGGCGGCGCGTTACGTTGGACATCCGGACCGCCGGGGGTCGGCGGGCCGAATGCGGCCCGAACCGGGCGCCGGTGGCTACGAGCAGGAGTGAGGTCGGGGAGAGACGTGCCGAGCAAAGCTGGAACCACCCGTCTGGTCATCGTCGAGTCACCGGCGAAGGCCAAGACGATCTCGGGCTATCTCGGCCCGGGGTACGTCGTGGAGGCCAGCTTCGGCCACGTCCGGGACCTCCCGCGCAACGCCGCCGACGTGCCGGCGAAGTACAAGGGCGAGCCCTGGGCCCGTCTCGGGGTGGACGTCGACAACGGTTTCCACGCCCTCTACGTGGTCTCCGCCGACCGCAGGCAGCAGATCAGCAAGCTGGTGAAGCTCGCCAAGGAGGTCGACGAGATCTTCCTGGCGACGGATGAGGACCGCGAGGGCGAGGCGATCGCCTGGCACCTGGTGGAGACCCTCAAGCCCAAGGTGCCGGTCAAGCGGATGGTCTTCCACGAGATCACCAAGCCGGCCATCCAGGCCGCGGTGGCCAACCCCCGCGAGATCGACCGGGACCTGGTCGACGCCCAGGAGGCCCGGCGCATCCTCGACCGCCTCTACGGCTACGAGGTCTCACCCGTGCTGTGGAAGAAGGTCATGCCGAAGCTCTCGGCGGGCCGGGTGCAGTCCGTGGCGACCCGGATCGTGGTGGAGCGCGAGCGGCAGCGGATGGCCTTCCGCACGGCGGAATACTGGGACATCCTGGCCACGCTGGCCGTCGCGAACGCCGGTGAGGGGCCGCGCACCTTCAACGCCACCCTGGTCGCGCTGAACGGTGACCGGATCGCCACCGGCAAGGACTTCGAGCCGACCACCGGCCGGGTGAAGGCCGGCGCCGGCGTCGTGCACCTCGACTCCGGCGGCGCCCGGGGGCTCGCGGCCCGCCTGGAGGGCCGGCCGTTCACCGTCACCCGGGTCGAAGAGAAGCCCTACCGCCGCCGCCCGTACGCGCCGTTCATCACCTCCACCCTCCAGCAGGAGGCGGCCCGCAAGCTGCGGTTCTCGTCGCAGCAGACGATGCGCACCGCGCAGCGCCTCTACGAGAACGGCTACATCACCTACATGCGTACCGACTCGGTGAACCTGTCGGAGACCGCCATCGCGGCGGCCCGCCGGCAGATCGTCGAGCTGTACGGCGAGCGCAGCGTGCCGCCGGAGCCGCGCCGCTACACCGGCAAGGTGAAGAACGCGCAGGAGGCGCACGAGGCGATCCGCCCGGCGGGGGACAACTTCCGCACCCCGGGCGACGTGGCCAAGGAGCTGTCGGCCGAGGAGTTCAAGCTCTACGAGCTGATCTGGCGGCGCACCATCGCCTCGCAGATGACCGACGCCGTCGGCTCCAGCGTCTCGGTGCGCATCCGCGCCGTCTCCTCCGCCCAGGAGGAGGCCGACTTCGGCGCGACCGGCAAGACCATCACCGACCCGGGCTTCCTGCGGGCGTACGTCGAGTCCAGCGACGACGAGAACGCCGAGGCCGAGGACGCCGAGCGCCGCCTGCCCAACCTGGTCAAGGACCAGCCGCTCACCGCCGACGAGCTGGCCGCGCAGGGCCACCACACCCAGCCGCCGTCGCGCTACACGGAGGCGTCGCTGGTCAAGGCACTGGAGGAGCTGGGCATCGGCCGCCCGTCGACGTACGCGTCGATCATGCAGACCATCCAGGACCGCGGCTACGTGACCAAGCGCGGCCAGGCGATGATCCCGACCTTCCTGGCGTTCGCGGTGATCGGCCTGCTGGAGCGGCACTACCCGCGCCTGATCGACTACGACTTCACCGCCAGCATGGAGAACGAGCTGGACGAGATCGCCGGTGGTGACCACGCTGCCGTCGACTTCCTCACCGCGTTCTACTTCGGCAGCGCCAACGGTGCCGGCGACCAGGACATCGCCCGCTCGGGCGGGCTGAAGAAGCTGGTCACCGAGAACCTCAACGAGATCGACGCGCGCAGCGTCAACTCGATCCCGCTCTTCACCGACGACGAGGGCCGCGAGGTCGTCGTGCGGGTGGGCCGCTACGGGCCGTACCTCCAGCGGGCGGTGCCGGGCGAGCAGCAGGCGCCGGCCGCCGAGGGCGAGGAGGGCGGCGGCCAGGGCGACCGGGCGCCGATCCCCGAGGGGCTGGCGCCCGACGAGCTGACCCCCGAGAAGGTGCACGAGCTGTTCCTCGGCGGCGGGGGCGAGCGCAAGCTCGGCGACGACCCGGCCACCGGCGAGCCGATCCTGCTCAAGTCGGGCCGCTTCGGCCCCTACGTGGCCAGCGGCGAGCGCAAGTCGTCGCTGCTGCGTTCGCAGTCGCCGGACTCGCTGACCTTCGACGAGGCGCTGAAGCTGCTCAGCCTGCCCCGGGTGGTCGGTTTGGCCCCGGACGGCGCCGAGGTGCTCGCCAACAACGGCCGCTACGGCCCGTACGTCAAGCGCGGCGACGAGTTCCGCTCGCTGGACTCCGAAGAGAAGATGTTCACCGTCACGCTGGACGAGGCGCTGGCCCTGCTGGCCGCCCCGAAGGCCCGCCAGCGTCGGGCCGCCGCGCCGCCCCTGCGGGAGATGGGCGTCGACCCGCTGACGGAGAAGCCGCTGGTCATCAAGGACGGCCGCTTCGGCCCGTACGTGACCGACGGCGAGACCAACGCGTCGCTGCGGCGCGGCCAGACCCCGGAGGCGCTGAGCATCGAGGAGGCCTCCGAGATGCTCGCCGAGAAGCGGGCGAAGGGGCCGGCGCCGAAGAAGACCGCCGCGAAGAAGGCACCCGCGAAGAAGGCGCCGGCCAAGAAGGCCACGGCGGCGAAGAAGACGGCCGCGGCGACCAAGTCGACGGCCGCGAAGAAGACCACGACGGCCAAGGCCACCACGGCGAAGAAGGCCCCAGCCAAGAAGGCGGCCCCCCGGAAGGCCACCACCAGCCCCGACTGACCGCCCACCGCTAGCCGGCAACTGCTGCCGCAACAGATCTTGGCAGGTCCCGGCCCTTGGAAGGGCCACCGCCTGCCAAGATCTCTTGCCTTGTCCACAGGGGCAGCGCGCGGCGGTGCCGCGTGGGCAGGGTGGAGGGCGTGATAGCCCGCTTCACACCATCCCTGGCGGCGCTGGGCCGGGCGGTGCCCGGCGACGACGCCGACGAATTGACCTGGTTGCTCTTCCGGCAGGACGAGGTGATCAGCCTCGACCAGGCGCTTCGACACCTGACCCACAAGGCGATCCGGCACCGGGTGACCAGCGGACGGTGGCGACACGTTCACCGTGCCGTCTTCGTCGCCCACAGCGGGCCGATCGGCCCCGCACAGCTTCGGTGGATCGCGGTGCTGGCCGCCGGGCCGGGCGCGATGCTCGGTGGGCTCACGGCCGCCCAGGCGGGAGGCCTACGCGGCTTTCCCGATTTGGCGGTCCATCTCCTGTTGCCGGCTGGCCGGCGGCGGGAGCTGCCGCAACGAGTGGTGGCACACCGGACGACCCATCTGCCGGAGCGAGACGTGCTCGCCGTCGGGCAGCCACGTCGGACGATGCCCGCCCGGTCGGTCGTGGACGCGGCGCAGTGGGCGCGTACCGACGCGGAGGCCCGGGCGATCGTCGCGGCAGGCTTCCAGCAACGGATCGTGTCCGAGGAGGACCTGCGCGAGGTCCTCGACCGGATGCCACGGCTGCGTCGCCGGAAACTGATCCTGAGCGTCGCCACGGACGCGGGCGGCGGGGCGCACTCCCTGGCCGAGTTGGACTTCCTGACCCTGACCCGCCGTGCCGGACTGCCCGAACCCACTCGACAGAAGATGAGGTACGACGCCACGGGCCGGCGCCGCTACCTCGACGCGTACTTCGAGGAGTGGAAGGTGCACGTCGAGATCGACGGCGGACAGCATCTCGACCCGCGTGCGGCCTGGGCCGACATGCGCCGCCAGAACGACCTGTGGGCCGAAGGGGATCGCGTCCTCCGATTCCCTTCCTGGGCCCTCCGCGCCCACCCGGCCGAGGTCATGGCCCAACTTCGTACGGCACTGCGCAGAGCGGGCTGGTCCGGCTGACCCCGCAACGAGATCTTGGAAGCTACCGGCCCGTCTGAGGGCCGCTTCCTGCCAAGATCTCGCCGCTCCCCAACGGCGCCGCTCCCCAACGGCGGGCGGCGGGCGGCGGTGGGGTCAGCCCAGGGTTCGGGTGAGGTGGGGGTTGGTGAAGAGGTGGTGCGGGTCGAGGCGGGCGCGCAGCGCCTGGAAGTCCGCCCAGCGGGGGTACGCCGGGGCGAGTGACTCCGCGTCGCGCCAGTGCAGCTTGCCCCAGTGGGGTCGGCCGCCGAGGCTCGCGGCGACCTGCTCGAAGGCCCGGAAGTACGGCTCGTACGGCATGCCGACGTACTGGTGGACGGCCACGTACGCCGATTCGCGCCCGTAGCCGTGGGAGAGCCAGATGTCGTCGGGGGCGGTGAAGCGCACCTCGACCGGGAAGAGCACCTTGAACGGCAGCCCGTCGACGATCCGGCGCAGCGCGTCGAGGGCCTCGCGCAGGGCGTCGCGCGGCAGCGCGTACTCCATCTCCAAGAAGCGGACCCGGCGCGGGGTGCAGAAGACCTGGTCGGAGCGGCCGGTGTAGCGGCGCTCGGTGAGCGCGCGGGCGGAGACGGCGCTGATGCCCGGGGCGAGCGCCGGCACGGCGCGGCCCAGCCGGCAGGCCCCGGCGAAGACGGTGTTGGACAGGAACTCGTCGTCGAGCCAGCCGCGCCACGGGGGCAGCGGCCGGTCGTCGGCGGGCACCCGGTCATTGGTCTTGACCTGCACCCGATCGGTGTAGGGGAACCAGTAGAACTCGGCGTGGTCGTGCTCCCGCACCAGCGAGGGCAGTTCGTCGAGCACGGCGGCGAGCGGCGCGGGCCGTTCGTGGGCGAGGAGCACGAACGCGTCCACGCAGCGCAGGGTCACCTCGACGAGTACGCCGAGCGCGCCCAGCGACACCCGGGCGGCGGCGAAGACGTCGGGGTGCTCGTCGGCGGAGCAGCGCAGCACCTCGCCGGTGCCGGTGACGAGCGTGAGCGCCTCGACGAACGTCGAGAGGCAGCCGTACCCGGCGCCGGTGCCGTGGGTGCCGGTGGAGATCGCCCCGGCGATCGTCTGGGCGTCGATGTCGCCCAGATTGGGCAGTGCCAGGCCGTGGGCGGCGAGCAGATCGTTGAGCGCGCGCAGGGTGGTCCCGGCCGGTACGGTGACCAGTCGGCGATCGACGTCGACCCGTACCCCGGTGTCGAGGTCGGCCAGTTCCATCCGCCGCCCGTCGGTGACCGCGACGCCGGTGAAGGAGTGGCCGCTGCCCACCGCCCTGATCCGGTCCCCGGTCGTCGCGGCGGCGCGCACGGCGTCGGCCACGTCGGCGAGGGAGGTGGGGCGCAGGATGGCGGTGGCGGTGGCGCGTTGGTTGCCGGCCCAGTTGGACCAGCCTGCCAGGGTGGGCGGTGCGGTGCCGGCCATGCGCACTCCTCGACATGAACGTGAAGTGACTTCATATCAGGAACGTTGTAGCAGGTAAATACCGCAATCGAGGTTTGCTCGTTGTACCGGTAGTCACGAACCCGTGACGTGCAGATATGTTCATCCGTCGAAGGGGGGTGGCGAGTGTCCACACCAGCCGCCACAGCCGGGCCGCTGCGCCGCGTACCGGTGCAGGGTCGAAGTGTCGCGCGGGTCCAGCGGATGCTGGACGCCTGCGCCGAACTCGTCGACGAGGTGGGGTACGAGGGACTGACCACGACCCTCCTCGCCGAGCGTGCCGAGGTGGCGATCGGGTCGGTCTACCAGTTCTTCCCGGACAAGCGGGCGATCGTGCAGGCGCTGACCCTGCGCACGATGGAGTCCTACCTCCAGCGGCTCGACGAGCGCTTCGCCTCCGACGACCTGACCCACTGGTGGGACGGGGTCGACGCGGGCATCGACGAGTACATCACGATGCACCGTACCGTTCCGGGATTCCGTACCCTGCACTTCGGCGACGTGGTCGACCTGCACCTGCTCGACGAGCAGCGGGACAACAACGGGGTGATCGCGGACCAGTTGGCCCGCGTGCTCGCCGAGCGCTTCGGGCTGGACGTCCCCGATCTCCGGTTCCACCTCGAGATCGCCGTGGAGGCGGCCGACGCGCTGATCAAGCTGGCGTTCCGCCGGCTGCCCGAGGGCGACGACCGGGTGCTGGCCGAGGCCAAGGCGCTGATCCGGGAGTACCTGCACCGCCAGGTCGACGCGCTGGCCGACGCCGGCCAGCCCGGCTGACCCGGCCGCGCCGGCGCCCGCCTGCGGGCTTCGGCCCGGGCGCGAACGGTCCGGGACGCGCCGGGCCGGCGGATCAGAGGAAGGCGTGGCCCTCACCCCGGTAGGTGGGCACCGTGGCCACGACCGTGTCGCCGTCGACCAGGTGCAACTCGTTGACGTGCTCGCACAGCTCACCGGCCTTCGCGTGCCGGAACCAGACCCGGTCGCCGACCCGCAGGGCGCCGGCCGCCGAACCGGCCAGCGGGGTCTGCACCTCGCCGGCCCCCTCGGTGCCGATCAACTTCAGGCCCTCCGGCAGCCACGGCCGGGGCAGCCGGCTGTCCTCGGCCGGGCCGGAGGCGATCCAGCCGCCGCCGAGCACGGTGGCGAGGCCGGGCCCCGGGCGGCGCACCACCGCGCAGGCGAAGGCCGCCGCCGGGGTGGGGCGCCAGGCGCGGTACGCGTCGAACAGCGTCGGCCCGTACAGGCCCGATCCCGCGGTGACCTCGGTGACCGCGGGATCGGCGCTGGTCGCGGCCACGCTGCCGGTGCCGCCCCCGTTGACGAACTCCAGGTCGGCGTGTTCGCGTACGGCGGCCACCGCCGCGCCCCGGCGGGCCAGCAACTCGCGGTACGACCCGCGCTGGGCCAGCCGGATCGCGGAGCCGAGCACCGCCCGCCCGGGCGGCGCGTCGCCGAGGCCGGCGATCTGCGCCTCGTACGCCATCAGCCCGACCAGCCGGAAGCCCGCGCGCGCCGCGACGGTGGCGGCGAGCGCGCCGGCCGCCCGGGCGCTGTGCACCGGTGAGCGGCGCACCCCCACGTGCACCCGCCCGCCCAGCGGCCGCCAGGAGGCGTCCAGGTCGAGGCAGACCCGCAGCTCGGGGCGGCGGCCGGGCGGGCACACGGCGTCGACGAGGTCGAGCTGGTCGGTGCCGTCGATCATCAGCGTGACGGCCGCGGCGAGCGCCGGGTCGGCGGCGAGCGCGGCGAGCGCCCCCCGGTCGACCGTGGGGTACGCCACCAGCGCGTCGTCGGTCACGCCGGTGCGGACCAGCCAGCTCGCCTCGGGCAGGGTGAAGGCCATCACGCCTGCCCAGCCGGGTCGCGCCAGCGCCCGGCCGATCAGGTCCCGGGCGCGGACCGACTTGCTGGCGATCCGGACCGGCTTGCCGGCGGCGCGGTCGGCCAGCGCGGCGGCGTTGCCGTCGAAGGCCGCGAGGTCGACGACGGCGTACGGCGGGTCGAGGTGCGCGGTCGCCCGGTCGAGGCGCTCACGAACTTTGTCGCTTTCGATGGCCACGTGTGCACGCTAACTGTCTGGGAGGCAATGCGAAACACCCTCGCGTCTGTCCGGGCTGCGGGCGGTGGTCACGGCGGCCTAGGCTCGGCGAACAGGAGAATGTCGCGGCGGGGCGGGTCCCCGCCGGGTCTAGAGTGTTCCACCGGGACTGCCCAGCGATGGGCCGGCACGTGGAGGTACGGCCATCGAAAGCCAGTTCAACGGCGAGTCGCCCGGCGTGTCGCCGTCCCCGAACCCGTCCGGCGGCGCCGCCGAGAAGTCCGGTGCCGACCTGTCCGGCTACGCGGGCATCCGCTCGGTGCTGCGGATCACCCCGTTCCGCCGGCTCTGGATCGTGCTCGGCGCGGCCTCCTTCGGCGACTGGTTCGGCCTGCTCGCCACCAGCGTCTTCGCCGCCTCCCAGGTCGAGGGGAGCACCGCCAAGGGCGCCGCCTTCGGTGGCGTCATCGCCATCCGGCTGCTGCCGGCGCTGGTGCTCGGCCCGATCGCCGGCGTGCTGGCCGACCGCTTCGACCGGCGCTGGACCATGGTCATCTGCGACGTGCTGCGGTTCCTGCTCTTCGCCTCGATCCCGCTGGTGGCGCTGCTCGGCGCCTCGGGCGGGGCGGTGGTCCTCTGGGCGGCGATCGCCACCTTCCTGATCGAGTCGCTCACGCTGCTGTGGATCCCGGCCAAGGAGGCCGCGGTCCCCAACCTGATCCCGCGCGCCCGGCTGGAGGCCGCCAACCAGCTCACGCTGATCACCACGTACGGCCTAACCCCGGTCCTCGCCGCGCTGATCCTCGCCGCGCTCGACGGCATCGTGCGGGGGGTCACCGGGGGCGCGGCGCCGGACTGGGCCGAGCCGGCCGATCTGGCGCTCTGGTTCAACGCGTTCTCCCGGCTGGCCACCGCGCTGGTGGTGGCGTACGGCATCAAGGAGATCAGCCAGGGGCAGGCCGCCGAGCGGGGCGGGGGCGAGCAGAGCATGCTGCGCCAGTTCAAGGAGGGCTGGCGCTACATCGGCCAGACCCCGCTGGTGCGCGGCCTGGTGCTCGGCATCTTCGGCGCGTTCGCCGGTGGCGGCATCGTGATCGGCACCGCCAAGTTCTTCGCCATCTCGCTCGGCGCCGGTGACGCCGCCTTCTACCTGCTCTTCGGCGCCATCTTCGTCGGCCTCGCGCTCGGCATCGGGCTCGGCCCGATGATCGTCAAGGACATGTCCCGGCGGCGCTGGTTCGGCATGAGCATCGTGCTGGCCAGCGCCTCGGTGATGACCCTGGCCTTCGCCATCCACCTCTCCATGGCGATGGTCGGCGCGATCCTGGTCGGCGCGGGCGCCGGGATGGCCTTCCTCTCCGGCACCACCCTGCTCGGCGGGGAGATCGCCGACGAGGTGCGCGGCCGGGTCTTCGCGGTGGTGCAGATCGGCACCCGGCTGGTGCTGATCCTCGCGATCGGCCTCGGCAGCCTGCTCGCCGGCGTCGGCGGCTCGCGCCGGCTGGAGCTGGCCGACCTGGGCGTGTCGATCTCGTCCACCCGACTGCTGCTGCTCGCCGCCGGCGCCGCCGGCATCTTCGCCGGGATCAGCGCGTTCGGGCAGATGGACGACAAGAAGGGCGTCCCCGTCCTGGCCGACCTCTGGGGCTCGATCCGGGGCCGCCCGCTGATGCCGGCCGAGCCGTTCGTCTCCGCCGGCCTCTTCGTGGTCTTCGAGGGCGGCGAGGGCGCCGGCAAGTCCACCCAGCTCGCCGCGCTCGCCGAGCGGCTGCGCGGGCAGGGGCGCGACGTGGTGGTGACGCGCGAGCCGGGGGCCACCGCCGTCGGCGAGCGGATCCGGTCGCTGCTGCTCGGCGCGCCCGGCTCCGACGGGCCGTCGCCGCGCGCCGAGGCGCTGCTCTACGCCGCCGACCGGGCGCACCACGTGGCCACCGTCGTCCGGCCGGCGCTGGTCCGGGGCGCGGTGGTGATCAGCGACCGGTACGTCGACTCGTCCCTGGCGTACCAGGGGGCGGGGCGCACGCTCCCCGTCGACGAGGTCTCCTGGCTGTCGTCCTGGGCCACCGGCGGGCTCAAGCCCGACCTGGTGGTGCTGCTGGACGTCGACCCGCGCACCGGCCTGGCCCGGGCGGCGGCCCGCGCCGAGGCGGCCGACCGCCTGGAAGCCGAGTCCGTCGCCTTCCACGAGCGGGTCCGGTACGCCTTCCTCGACCTCGCCGCCGCCGACCCGAAGCGCTATCTCGTGCTCGACGCGTCCCGCCCGGTCGAGGAGATCGCCGGGCAGGTGGCCCAGCGGATCGAGGAGATGTTCGGCACTCCCGGCGGCATCGTGCACCCCCGCCCCGCGCACGGGCCGGACACCTCGGTGCAGCCGGAGTTATCCGAATCGGAGCTGGTACCGATGGAGCACCGGACCTGATGCCCGACGTCTTCGCCGACCTGGTCGGGCAGGACGAGGCGGTCGACACGCTGCGCCGCGCCGCCGCCGCGGCGTCCGCCGTGCTGCGCGCTGCCGCCGTCGCGCCCACGACCGACTCCGACGGGGACGGGTCCGACGCGCTCGCCGAGGAGTCGGACGGCCCGCCGACGTCCGCCGCCGCCGACGCGGGGGCGGGGATGACGCACGCCTGGATCTTCACCGGGCCGCCCGGGTCGGGCCGCTCGGTGGCGGCGCGGGCCTTCGCCGCCGCCCTCCAGTGCGCGTACGGCACCGGCTGCGGCGCGTGCCCCGGCTGCCACACCACGATGACGGGCACCCACGCCGACGTCCGGATGGTGGTGCCGGAGGGGCTCTCCATCGGCGTCAACGAGATGCGGGCGCTGGTGCTGCGCGCCGCCAGCACCCCGTCGGGCGGGCGCTGGCAGGTGGTGGTCATCTCCGACGCGGACCGGCTCACCGAGGCGGCCGGCAACGCGCTGCTCAAGGCCATCGAGGAGCCGCCACCGCGTACGGTGTTCCTGCTCTGCGCCCCGTCCACCCACCCCGAGGACATCTCCGTGACCATCCGGTCGCGCTGCCGGGTCGTACCGCTGGGGCAGCCCTCGCCCGACGCGGTGGCCGAGGTGCTGGTCCGCCGCGACGGGGTCACGCCCGACGTGGCGCGGTGGGCGGCGGCGGCCGCGCAGGGGCACGTGGGGCGGGCCCGGCGGCTGGCCCGCGACCCGGAGGCGCGCAAGCGCCGGGAGGCCGTGCTCGCGGTGCCGCGCCGGCTGACCGGCGTGGGCGCCGCGTTCGACGCGGCGTCGGCGCTGATCGAGGCGGCCGAGGCGGAGGCCGAGGCGTCCGTGGCGGAGGCCGACGCGGCCGAGCGGGCGGCGCTGGAGACCGCGCTCGGCGCCGGCGGCACCGGGCGGGGGGCGGCCGGCGCGATCCGGGGCGCCGCCGGGCAGCTGAAGGACCTGGAGAAGCGGCAGCGGTCCCGGGCCACCCGGGCGCAGCGGGACGCGCTGGACCGGGCGTTGGTCGACCTTGCCGGCTTCTACCGCGACGCGCTCACCATGGCGTTGCGCGCCCCCGTGGCGCCGGTGCACACCGACACCGCGGCGCTGGCCGGGGCGGGCGCCCAGAAATGGGACGCTGAGGGGACGCTGCGCCGCCTGGAGGCGGTGCTGGAGTGCCGGGCGGCCATCGAGGCCAACGTGAAGCCCCGCATCGCCGTCGAGGCGATGATGCTCGCGCTCTGGAAGGGCTGAGCCCGCCGACCACCGGCCGCGCGGGCTGGTCCCGCGCGGATGGGTCCCGCCGGCCGGACCGGCCGTCCACAGGCATCGACAGGCGCGATTGCTGTGCGGTACGGTCCGGTGTGCCGTGGTGACCGTGGCGGCACGCACAGTGATTCCCTGTTCCGGGAGGAGTCCGCCGATGCCGCGGGGGGAGATCGACGAGGCCTGGATCGAGGAGGCGGTGCGGCGCTACCGCCGGATCGAGTCCCTCCAGGCCGAGTTCGACCAGGCGGTGTCGACCGTCGAGGTCACCGTCCGATCGCCCGACGGGCTGGTCGAGGTGGTGGTCACCGCCGGCGGGCGGATCACCGACGTGCGCTTCCGCGGCCCGCTGCACTCCCGCAACCCGCGCGACGTCGCCGGCTCGGTGCAGGCGGCGGTCACGGCGGCGGCCGACGCGGCCCAGTGGGCCCGGGAGAAGCTGCACAACGAGACCTTCGCCGCCTACCGGCCGCTGGCGGGAGCCTGAGATGGACAGCCTGCGCGCCCTCGCCGCCCGGCTCGACGAGGCGAGCGAGACCATGACCACCGTCTCCCGCACGGTCACCGCAGGCGACCCGGCCCAGGCCGCGTTCGGCGCCGACGCCCCCGGCCGGCCCGGGGAGATCGGGCGGGCCCTGCACCGGCAGTGGACCGCCGCGACCGGCGACCGGGCCCGGGAGGCCCACGTCGCCGCCCAACGGCTGGCCGCCGTCGCGGCGGCGGTGCGGGCCGCCGCCGACCACTACGCCGACGTCGACCGCGCCGCGCGCTACCGGCTGACCGGGGAGGCGTGATGGACGCGCTGGACCGGCTCGCCGAGCCCGGCCTCGACCTGCTCCGCCGGGTCGACACGCTGCTCGCCGTCGGCGCCCCCGAGGGGCACCGCGTGTGGCCGCTGCTGCGCCGGATGCAGGTGCTTCCCGGCGAGGCCGTCCGCAACTTCCTCGATCTGCATCCGGCGCCGCTGGCGACCGCCGGCCACACCGCCCGCCGCCTGGTGCGTGGCTACGACGAGGCCTCCGCCGCGCTGACCGACCCGGTCCTCTGGTCCGGTCCGGCCGCGTCGTCGTACGGGCAGGCCCGGGCGGCCCTGCTGCGCCACCTCGACGATGGGCCGGAGAGCCTGGTCGGCCGCCTGGAGTCGACGGCCGGCTACGCCGACGCGCTCGCCGACTGGGTGGAGGGCAGCCGGCTCGCACTGGCCCGGGCGCTGGCCGACGTCCTGCGCTGCGCCGAGGCGGTGACCGTGGTCGCCGCGACGTCGGTGCCGACCCGCGCGCCGGGGGCGGCGGGGCCGGGCGGGACGGAGGCCGCCGAGATCGCCGCGCGGGTGCTGGCGGTGCTCTGCGTCGCGTACGACGGGGCCGAGACCCTGTTGCGCCAGTGGGCGCCGAGCCTCGCCGAGTCCCGCTGGCGCGAGCCGGTCGCCGAACGCCCCCGCTACGACACCCCCACCCGCGTCGGCTGGTGACGCCCCCTGCCGGCGTGCTCGTGCCGGCACGACGCGCGCCGCACCACGCCGATTCGGCGGGCGTGGATGGCTGCGCACCGTAGCCGGGCCGCGACGGCCGGCCGGGCCGCCCCGGCCCGCGCGTCGTAGGGTGTCAGACATGGGCATGCTCTGCGCGGTCAGCTTCCAGCGGTACGGGCGCCTCTACTACCTGGACCCGGGCGAGCTGCGGCCCCAGGTCGGCGACAAGGTGCTGGTGCCGACCGACGACGGGCCGGAGGTGGCCGAGTGCGTCTGGGCGGCGCAGTGGGTCACCGAGGAGACCGACGGCTTTCCCCGGCTGGCCGGCCTGGCCGGTGAGGACGACCTGCGCCGCGACGAGACGGTGCGCCGCCGCAAGGCCGAGGCCAAGGTCGCGGCGAAGCGGCTGATCCGTGAGCACGCCCTGCCGATGAAGGTGGTGGCGATCGACCACGTCCTCGGAGCCGCCGAGGGCGGCGGCGAGCGGAGCACCATCTACTTCACGGCCCCGCACCGGGTGGACTTCCGCGCGCTGGTGCGGGACCTCGGCGCGACCCTGCACTGCCGGGTCGAGCTGCGCCAGCTCTCCGCCCGGGACTCGGCGCGGGTGCAGGGCGGCATCGGCTCCTGCGGCCGGGACCTCTGCTGCGCCACCTTCCTCACCGACTTCGAGCCGGTCACCATCCGGATGGCGAAGGACCAGGACCTGCCGCTCAACCCGCTGCGCATCTCCGGCGCGTGCGGCCGGCTCATGTGCTGCCTGAAGTACGAACATCCCCTCTACGCCAAGTTCCAGGAGACCGCCCCGGCGGTCGGCACCCGCGTCACCACGCCGGAAGGGGACGGCCGCGTGGTCGGCCACAGCGTCCCGAGAGACGCCGTGACCGTACGCCTGGACGCCGACGGCTCGCGCTCCATGTGCTCCCGCGCCGACGTCTGCGGTTCCCGCCGCGCCTACGAAGGCCGTGACCAGACAGGTCCGGCGGGCGCAGCGCGATGACCGACGTACGTCGGCGCCGACGGCGGTGATCCCGCCCCGCCCTTGGCAGTCGAGTGCCGGCGGGACAGGGCGACGGCCGGTTCGGGCCGCAGCGTTCCCCGTCAGGGGGTGAGGGTGGTGGGCGGCTCGGCCAGGCGGGGGCGCAGCGGCTGCCTCGGGGCCAGCCAGGAAGCCTCGGCGGACTGGTCCGGGTTGACCTGCCAGTCGCGGGCGACCCGGTCGACGGCGATGGGGTAGATCGTCAGGGTGCCGTCGGGGTCGATGCGCAGCCGCAGGAACGCCTTCGCGTCCTCGATGCCCTGCCCTGCGAAGAGTTCGTTGACGTTCACCCCGAACGCGCCCGCCACCAGCAGGTACGCGGCCACCAACTGGCTCGACACCAGCCCGATCACCGGACCGTAGAGCACCGCCGCGGCGACGGCCGGCAGTGGCCACGGCCAGTCGTAGAAGGGCAGGGCCAGCCAGGCCCAGGTGCCGGCGGCACCCAGCCCGATCTGGGCCAGGCCGTGGCCCACGCCGAGGATCCAGTGCCGGGCGTGCCGCTTGCCGCCGGAGCTGGGCGGCTTGGCGAAGAACGCGGCGCCGAGCATCGTGACGATCAGCATCACCATCAGCGGCACGCTGAACAGCCGCTGCTCGATGCCCTCCGGGTTGCTTGCGACGCCGGCCATCGCCAGCATCAGCAGCGTGTGCAGGGTGCCCAGCAGCGTGGTGAAGCCCGGGTTGCGCAGCGGCAGGCGGGGGAAGATGCCCCAGGCGTACCGCCGGGAGCGGGCGGCGTCCGGGTAGCGGCCGGCCAACTCGTACGGGTGGGAGGCACTGGCCCGCCGGGCGAGGGTGTCGCGCGGCGGCACCTCGATGCGCTCCGGGAGCTTGTGCGTCGGGTAGAGGTACGCGCCACCGCCCCCGCAGGTGATCAGCTGCCGGTCCGGGCCGGCGTAGCGGGCGTAGTGGTGCAGGTCGCCGGAGATCAGCAGCCGCACCTGGGCGCCGGTGGGCGCGACGATGGTGCGGACGAAGTAGTCGATCGAGTCGTACGCCGTGGGCTGGTCGACGGCCTTGACCCACGTCGGCGCCGGCACGGCCAGGATCACCCGGCTCTCGGGGCCCAGCCGCTCGGCGACCCGGTCGAAGTAGGTGAGCTGCGGATCGTCCAGGTACGAGCCGGACTGGTCGTCGAGGCCGAGCAGCCACCAGCCGGCGGGCAGCTCCACCGCGAAGTACGAGCGGGACTGGCCCGTGTCCCAGCCGCCGAAGTGCCGGTCCCGGGAGCGGACGAAGAGCCTCAGGAAGGCGGTCAGGCCGTCGTACCAGTCGTGGTTGCCGGGTACCGCGAACAGCGTGGGCCGCTCGGGCGGGGTGACCGGCAGCGCGGCCTGGTAGGGCCCCTTGCAGCGGTCCTCGTACGCCTCGAAGGCCGCCGACGGATAGACCTGGTCGCCGCCCATCACCAGGGTCTGCGCGCGGGGCAGGCGGTGCCCGTCCACCTCCAGCTCCGGCTGGGCGATCAGGTAGGCCACCGAGTAGGTGGCGTTGAAACCGTCGCCCAGGTCGGCCACGTAGTCCAGCCAGAGCCCGCCGTCCGGCCCGACCTGTCGCGCGATGCCCGCGTCGAGGGAGTTCTGCAGCTCCCGCTTGTCCAGGTACGCCCCGAAGAGCATCGCCAGCAGTGTGCGGATGCCGGTGCTGACCAGCAGGAACGGCGCGAGCCACGGCACCGGCCTGCGTGGGGTGAAGCCCAGCTCCCGGGGGTCGACGCCACGCGGCCGGCGCGCGGTCCGCCCGCCGGCCGCCTCGCTCGCGTGCGGGCTCACCGCCGCGGCGTCCTGCGGATCCGCGGCGGGGGCGCGATCGTCGTTCACCCGCCGCAGCGTAGTCCCGGCCGGCGGCGGTCGCTGTCCGGCGGACGACGGATCGGGGCCGGATGTCCGGATGGGGATCCCGTTCGATCGGCGGGCGGGTCGTGCCGTACACTTGCTGATCGTTGCCGCCTTAGCTCAGTCGGCTAGAGCGACGCACTCGTAATGCGTAGGTCGACGGTTCGATTCCGTCAGGCGGCTCGGTACAGAAGCCCAGGTCAACGACCTGGGCTTCGCCGTTTCCCGAGGTCGGTCACGGTGCACCGTCCGTGGTGCCAGTCCGCAAATGATCCGCATCCCGTGCCGCGAACGCCTCGTCCAGCCGGTTGGCGACCGCGTCCAGGTCGTCACCGAACAGCCCCGCGTTGACACCCTATCGGGGGGATGGGGGCAGGCTGGCGGCCATCGCCTCGCGAACTGCGCGCTCGTACTGGTCCCGACGGAACACGAAGGGGCCGAAGTCCCCATAGTCGCGCTGGGGGCGGTAGGGCTGGGAGAAGCCGCGCCACATCACCGAGTCCTCGGTAGTAACCACCTGCGC
This sequence comes from Micromonospora echinofusca, assembly GCF_900091445.1. Classification (NCBI taxonomy): domain Bacteria; kingdom Bacillati; phylum Actinomycetota; class Actinomycetes; order Micromonosporales; family Micromonosporaceae; genus Micromonospora; species Micromonospora echinofusca. Next base: position 5,945,478 of record NZ_LT607733.1, on the reverse strand, counting down.
TTCCAGGGGCCAGCAGCCGACCTCGCCGCAGTCGCAACCGAGTAGGGCGATCACGCCTTGCCTGGACCGGTAGGCGGAGTCCGATCGTCCGGTGAGGTAGGCAGCCAGGTCACCGAAGTTGAAGTGATCGAGAACGATTCCGGCATAGGCGCCGGGCACATCGTGGCCAGCGGCGTGCTCGAAGCCCGAAACCAGGTCCACCAAGCTCACGTTGTCGGCGTACGGCAATAACTCGCGCGCCGGGTCGGGACCCTGGCCCCACGGACGGATCTCGAAGCGAACCTTGCGAAGCAGCGGCTGAGTTGGCACAAGGTCCAAGTCTGCCGCAAGGTCGCCCGGAACTCCTCGGGCACGTGCACTGTCGAGCCACAGCGGCGTGAGAGGCCGAGGCCAGCGACCGGCAGGCGGTCAGGACGAGAAGAGTTCCCGGTAGACGGCAGCGGTGCCGAACGACCGCCCCCGGTAGCACGACACGAAGCTGCCCGAAACGACGCCGAGGGATCTGGTCAGCGTGGCGTCTACGAGGTAATCGGGATGGACGCCGTCGGGGCTCGTCCGGCGTTCGAAGCTCACCGTGACGACGTCGCCCTCGCACACGTCGAGGCTCTCATCGAACAACGGAAGGTAGGCGGGCGTCCAGTTGGTCTTGTCCAGGAGCGAGTCGATCGTCGTGTCTGCGCCGGGACCGGCGTCCAGCCGAATCCAGCACAGCAGCCCGTCGACCCTTCCGGCCCGCTCGATCCGGAGCTCCACCTCGGTCGTGGCGTCGAGTGGCTCCGCACGATCGAACCGGAGCTGCTCCACGACCCCGCCGCTCGACAGCACGCAGCCCGGATCGGGGTTGACGACCGTCAGGCGGAGGTCGAAGGGGCCGCCGTTGAAATCGAAGATCTGCCGCAGATACGGTAGCGCGTCGCTGGAGAAGGCGAGGCCCGCCGGGAAGAGATCGCGCAGGGAGACCGGGGCGACGAGCGTGTCGCAGGCGGCCGGGACGACCACCGCGCCGGGGTTCAGCAGCCGTGCGTGGGCGTCCGCCATCGCCGCCAGCATTCCCTCCGAGCTGGCGAACGAGCCAATGAGCTCGGCGACGCAGACGTCCGCTCGGGGGTCGAGGTCGTGGTCGAAGGAGACGCCGTAGCGGAGGTCGACCTTCTCGCGTTCCGGTGCCTGGGCCAGCCGCTTCGTCGCCACGGCGTGGCTGCGGGGCATGGCTTCCAGGGCGACGACACTCTGGGCTCCCTGACGGGCGGCCTCCAGCGCCCAGTGGACGTTCTCGCCGGTGCCGATGTCGAGCACCCGGCGACCCGGGCAGGCCGGCAGCAGCGCCGCCCGGAAGGCGTCGTTCCGGACGGTGTCGTTGCTCATCGCGTAGTAGAGGTACGGATCGTAGATCGGATACTCGCCGACCGAGGGCCAGATGGCCGGGCTGCCGTACTCGGGTGAAGAGTCGATCGCGATGCCGACACGGCCATCGCGGTAGTTGTAGGTCTCTCGGCTCAACGCCATGGTTCTTCCCCTGATCGTATGGGCTGCGCCCCGGGCGGAGCCGTCTGCCTGCGCGCGGCGACGGCCTGAGACCAGCGCCGCGACAGCCTAAGACCAGCGCGGCCAGCCTTCCAGTCGGTCTCTTCGACGTCACGTCCGCTCTGCGGGGGCGTGATGAGATCCGCCCCGAACGCCATGACGAGACAAGGCCGGGTCAGCGCGCGCAGCGCCTCCGTCGGCGCTGAGGTCCGGCATCCGTCCTTCACCGCTGGACCGCTGGACCGCCAGGCCGGGGCCACTGGGTTCGCTTCAGGCGTGCGTCGGGATGATGTGATCCGTCTGGGCTGGTCAAGGTGGTGACGACTTCTCGCCAACGTTCTCCGGTGGCGTTGATGCCCGGTCATCGCTCGGCCAGGCTGTACGGCGTGCGGCACCTCACCTCGGTTGACAATCTGAGCGATGACGAGTTGTACCGGCTTGTCCGGCGATCCGCGTGGTACGCGGAGCAAGGTGAGGCCGTCGGGCAGCCGCTTCGCGGCCGGGTCGTTGGCAGTTACTTCCGTGCGACCTCGACCCGGACCCGGACGGCCTTCGCGTCGGCGGCGCTGCGGCTCGGCGCGTCCCACATCGCCTACGGTCCGCACGATCTGCAGCTGAACACGGGCGAGACCATGGCCGACACGGCCCGGGTGCTCGGCATGATGCTGGACGCGCTGGTGGTCCGTACCGCCGGCGACCCGGCCGAACTGGCCGCCCTCACCGCGCAGGACGGCATGGCCGTGGTGAACGCGATGACGGCCGACGAACACCCGACCCAGGCCATCGCGGACCTCTCCATGATCGAGTTGCAGTTCGGGCGGGTCGACGGCATCCGGATCCTGTACGTGGGCGAGGGCAACAACACCGCTGCCGCGCTGGCTCTCGCGCTGGCCCGGTTCCGCGACGTCAGTCTCTGCCTGGCCACCCCCCGGGGATACGGGATGGACCCGGCGCTGCTCGCCCGCGCCCAGCGCGCGGCGGAGACCAACGCCAGCAGCATCACCGAGACGCACGAGCTGGCGGCCGGGCCGTCCGAGGTCGACGTCGTCTACACCACGCGCTGGCAGACGACGGGGACGTCCAAGCCGGATCCGAACTGGCGGGACACGTTCGCGCCGTTCCAGGTCGACGGTGAACTGATGGCCCGGTACCCGGAGGCGGTGTTCATGCACGACCTTCCGGCACACCGCGGCGAGGAAGTGACCAGCGCGGTCCTCGACGGGCCGGCCAGCATCGCCTTCCGGCAGGCGGAGCAGAAGTTCCACAGCGCGAAGGCGGTCCTCGAGTGGTGCGTTGGCGGGACCGACAGCCGGTGAGTTGCCACAGCCAATTCCGCGCGGTCGTCGCGGACCGGCCGGGCGCACCGGCGGTGGTCGACGGTCAGCGGATCCTGACCTACGCGGAACTCGACCGCCGCGCGGACGCGGTGGCGGGACTGCTGCGCGACCTGGGGGTCGGCCCGGAGTCGCTCGTCGCGGTCATGGTGGATCGTTCGGCCGCGCTGCCGGCGTGCGTACTCGGTGTCTGGCAGTCAGGCGCCGCCTACATCGCCCTGGACCCGCACACGCCGCGTAGGAGGCTGCGGTCGATCGGCGGCAAGCTGCGACCGGCCGCCGTCCTCACCGAGTCGGGACTGCGCCGGCGAGCGGACGCGCTGGGCGCTCCCACGCTCGTCATCGACGAGCGGTGCGCGGGGGACGACGAGCGTGGCGCAGCCGACGTCTGTGACAGGGCGGCGGCGTCGCCGGCGGCACCGGTCCACCCCGACAACCTGGCCTACGTCATCCACACCTCCGGTTCGACCGGCCAGCCGAAGGCCGTCGCCGTCAGCCACCGGTCCCTGCTGTCCCTGGTCGACTCCTACCGCCGGCTGTACGGGGTGGGGGAGAAGGTGACCAGGGTCCTCCAGCTCGCCGGCTTCGGCTTCGACGTCGCCACCGCCGACGTCGCGCGTACCCTGCTCACCGGCGGATGCCTGGTGATGTGCCCCGAGCAGACGGTGCTCAGCCCGCCGGACCTGGTCCGGCTCATCCGCGCCGCCGACGTCGAGTACGTCGAGATCACCCCGTCGGTGCTCCGCCCGCTCGTCGCCCACCTGGCGGCTGCCGGGGAACGGCTGGACTGCCTGACCCACCTCGTCGTCGGTGGCGAGCTCTGGTCCGGTGCCGAGTACCGCGCGGCCCGTGCGGTCACCGGCCCGGGTGTCCGGATCTTCAACACCTGCGGTCTCACCGAGGTCACGGTCGACAACACCTGGTACGAGACGGACGTCGACGCCGGCTACTCCCAGGGCAGCGTGCCGATCGGCACAGCCTTCGCCTCGACCGAGGTGCTGGTGCTGGACGAGGACCTGCAGCCGGTGCGGCACGGTGAGCTGTACCTCGGTGGCGGCCAGGTAGCGCGCGGATACCTGGGCGATCCGGCCGCGACCGCGGCCCGCTTCGTGCCCGCTCCGCACGGGCCGCCGGGAGCCCGCCTCTACCGCACCGGGGACCTGGTCAACTACGACGCCGACGACGTCCTGGTACACCTGGGGCGCCTGGACGACGTGGTCAAGGTCAACGGCGTCCGGGTGAGTCTCGCGGAGGTGCAGACCGTCCTGGCCGACTGTCCGGGCGTGGGCGCGGCCCGGGTGGACCTGCTCGAACACGACGCACGGACGGTGCTCGCGGCCTACCTGGTCTCGGCCGATCCGGGCACCGAGCTGGATGTCGCCGAGGTACGTCGGTGGGTCGCCGCTCGTCTGCCCCGGGCGATGGTGCCGACCGTGATGGCTGTCGTGCCGGTTCTGCCGACGACCTCGGGCGGCAAGGTCGACCTCACCGCGTTGCGGTCCGAGGTGGCAGCCGGAGGGTTCGAGGCGGTGCCGGCCGAGGATGCCGGGCACGGTCCCCGCGAGGCGCTGCGGCGGATCTGGTCGCAACTGCTCGCCGCCGACCGGGTACGCGGCACCGACGACTTCTTCGACTGCGGTGGGGATTCGCTCCGGGCGGCGGAACTGGTGATCCGGGTCCGGACCGAGCTGGGCGTGGAACTGCCGCCCGGTGTGCTCTTCACCCAGCCCACCTTCGGAGAGCTGGCCGGGCTGGTCAGCCGGGCCGTCGCCGCCGAGCCGGTCCCGGTCGACACGGCCGCCCTGGTCGGTCCGCTCGCTCCCGAACAGCAGCGACTCTGGCTGCTGGACAAGACGGACAAGGCTTCCTCGGCGTACAACATCCCGATCGTCCTCGCCCTGCACGGACAGGTGGACGTGCCCGCGTTGGCTGCCGCCGTCGCCGGTCTGGTTCGCCGTCACGGCGCCCTGCGTACGGCGTTCGAGGTCCACGACGGCCGGGCCCGGCAGCGGGTGCGGGACCTGGCCACACCGCCGTTGCGCCAGGTCGAGGTGGCCGGTCCGCAGGAGGCCGAGGAGTGGATCAACGCCGAGATCCGGCGTCCGTTCGACCTGGCCCGGCCGCCGATGCTGCGGGCCGCCCTGGTCCGGCTGCCCGGCGCGGACTCCCGGCTGGTGCTCACCCTGCATCATCTCGTCGCCGACGGGCAGAGCGTCCGGATCATCCTCGACGACCTCGGCCGGCACTACCGGGCCGCCGTTGCCGCAGACCCTCCACCGGCCGATCCACCGGGCTCGTTGACCTATCTCGACTACAGCGCCTGGCAGGCTCGCCGCTTCGCGGCCGGAGCCTACGAGGGGCAGCTCGCCGAACTCGTCGATCGGCTGGACGGCTGCGTCCCGGCGGAGCGCTTCCCGGCCCCGGCCGACGCCGTGCCCGGGACGGTCACCCATCGCCGGCACCTCGACGCGGACCGGACGGCCGAGCTCAGGGAGCTGGCGACCGAGTACCGCAGCACCATGTTCGTGACGCTGCTGGCCGCCTACGCCGGCCTGCTGCGCCGGTGGAGCGGGCAGGACGAGGCCCTGATCGGGGCACCGTTCGGTGCCCGTACCGTGCCGGGCACGGAATCGCTCGTGGGGTTCTTCGTCAGCACCGCCGCGCTGCGGGTGACCGTGCCCGAGGCGCCGTCGTACGCGGACCTGATCCGCGCGGCGAGAGCGGCGGTCGCGCACGCGGCCGCCAACGCGGACGTGCCCTTCGAGGTGCTGCACCACCATCTGCGCAGGCGCGGGACGGACCTGTCCTTCACCTCCTGGTTCAACTTCCTCGGCGGCCCGGACATCCCCCCGGAGCTGCCCGGCCTCACCACCCGCGTCGTCGACCAGGACCCGGCGGGGGCGATCTTCGACCTGAACGTCTACCTCACCGACCTCGGTGACCGGATCGCGGTGACCGTCGTGCACGACCGGGCGACGATCGAGCCCCGCCTCGGCGCGGAACTGCTCGACCAGTTCATCGAGATCCTGTCGGCGATGTCGACCGACCCCGAGATGCCGTTCGACCGGCAGGTCCTGGGCGTCGGTGGCGGCGCGCCGGCACCTGCCGCGCCCCTGACCCCGAAGCTGGACCACGCCGAGAAGGTCGTGGTCAGCACCCGCTTCGCGGAGCAGTCGCAGCGCGCGCCGGAGGCGACGGCCCTGAGCGCGTCCGGCGGCACGCTCACCTACCGCGAGCTCGGCGACTGGGTCAGCGCCATCGCCCAGGACCTGTCGCTCGGCGAGGTACACCGTCGAGACCTCGTGGCGGTGTTCGCGCCGCGCGGCGTCGCACTGGTCGCGGCGCTGCTGGCCGTCTCGTCGATCGGCGCGCGGTTCTGCGTGCTGGACCCTGGATATCCGCCCGCCCGGCTGGTGGCGCAACTCCGCGAGATCGCGCAGGCCCGAGCCGTCCTCGTCGACGGTGATCTGCCGTCCGCTCTCGCCGCGATCGCGCCGACCGTGATCCAGGTCGGTCCGGTCCGGGGCGGTGGCCAGTTCTCCCCGGTGGCCGGCCCGGCCGGTCACGTGGGTTTCACCTCGGGCACGACGGGCAGACCGCGCGTCGTGCGGGCTGGCGACGCACCGCTGGCCCACTTCCTGGCCCGCTACACCGCGGAGTTCGGCCTCGGGCCGGCCGACCGGTTCGCCCTGCTCTCCGGTCTCGGCCACGACCCGTTGCTGCGGGACGTCTTCGCGCCGCTGACCGTCGGTGCGACGCTCTGCGTACCGCCCGAGGAGGTGATCCGCTCCCCACACGAGCTGCACGCCTGGCTCGTCCGGGAGCGCGTCACCGTCGTCCACCTGACGCCGCAGCTGCTGCGGCTGCTCCTGGTCGCGGACCTGCCGCTGCCGCACCTGCGGCTCGCCGTCGTCGCGGGCGACCAGCTCTTCGCCGGCGACGTCACCGCCATCCGACGGTCGGCCCCGGGGGTGACGGTGGTCAACGCCTACGGGGCCACCGAAACCCCGCAGGTCGCGGCCTGGTCGGCGATCCGGCCGGGTCAGCCGGTGGGTCGACCGGATCGCCGGATACCGGTCGACACCGGCATCCACGGCGGCGGCGTCGTCGTGCTGGGCGGGCACGGCCGCCCCGCCGCGGTGGGGGAGCGCGGTCGCATCGTGGTACGGGGCGAGGCGCTCGCCGACGGGTGCGGTCCGGAATACCACACCGGCGACCTGGGACGGACGCTGCCGGACGGCATGATCGAGGTGCTCGGCCGGGACGACGGCCAGGTCAAGATCGCCGGATACCGGGTCGAGCTCCAGGACGTGGACGTGGCGGCCCGGAGCCTGTCGTACGTGACCGACTGCGTCACCGTGCTGGTCGGCTCGGGTGACGAGGCACGCCTGGTCAGCTATCTCACCTCCGTGGACGGCCAGGCCGTGTCCACCGCCCAGCTGCGAGCGGACCTGCGCATCCTGCTGCCGGCGCACATGCTGCCGGCGGGAGTGGTGCGGTTGCACCACCTGCCGTTGACGGCCAACGGCAAGCCGGACCGGACCCGCCTGCCGGCGTGGCGGCCGGGCGTCGACGGAGCCTCGGAGGAGACCGCCGCCCCGGTCTACGCCACGGCTGTCGAGGAGACGATCGCCCGCACCTGGCAGGACGTGCTGGGCGTCGCGCAGGTCGGCCGCGAGGTCAACTTCTTCGACCTCGGTGGCACCTCGCTGCTGGCGATCGGCGTACAGCAGGCACTGGAGGAGCGCCTCGGACGCCCCGTGCCGGTGCTCAAACTCTTCGAACTTCCGACGGTTCGATCGCTCGCCGCGTATGTCGCGGGCGAGCAGGAGACAGCGGTCGAGGTCCGTTCCGTCAGGCGACCAGTCTCCCTGGACTCCGCGCGCCGGCTGCGGATACGCGAGACATTGCGAAGGGACATGTCATGAGCGACCGGCACCACATCGCGATCGTCGGGATGGCTGCCCGATTCCCGGGAGCGGCGGATCTCGACCAGTACTGGGCCAACCTGCGTGACGGGGTGGAGAGCGTCCAGTTCCCCACGGACGACGAACTGCGCGCGTACGGGGTCTCGGAGGAGATGCTGCGGCACCCGGACTACGTCAAGGCGGTGGCCACCGCCCCGGGGGTCCAGGACTTCGACTCGGCGCTCTTCGGCTACACCCCGAAGGAAGCCGACTTCACCGACCCGCAGATCCGGATGTTCCTGGAGAGCGCACACGCGGCGCTGGAGCACTCCGGCTACGACCCGTACCGCGAAGAGGCGACCATCGCGGTCTACGGCTCCGCCGGCACCAACCGGTACGTCGACAACCTGGGCCTTAACAGTGACGCCTCGGCCAGCACGAGCTTCGCGCTGACCTCCCTGAACAACACCGACTACGTCGCGATCACCGCCGCGTACAAGATGAACCTGCGGGGGGCGGCGATCTCCGTCTCCACGGCCTGTTCGAGTTCCCTGGTCGCCGTGCACCTGGCCAGCCAGGCGCTGCGCAACGGGGAGTGTGACCTGGCTGTCGCCGGTGGCGCCGAGGTGGAGATGCCGTTCGGGCACGGCTATCTGTGGGCCCAGGGCAGCCCCTTCTCCCGCGACGGCCACGTGCGACCCTTCGACGGCAAGGCCGACGGCACGCTCTTCTCCACCGGCGCGGGCGCCGTGGTGCTCAAGCGACTCAGTGACGCGCTCGCCGACGGCGACACCGTGCACGCCGTCCTGCGGGGCACCGCGCTCAACAACGACGGATCGGCGAAGGCCGGTTTCACCGCCCCCTCCGTCATCGGCCAGGCGACGATGCTGGCCGAGGCGTTCGCCATGGCCGAGGTGTCCGCGAGTGAACTGGCGTTCGTCGAGTGTCACGCCACCGGCACCCCACTCGGGGACCCGATCGAGGTGGCGGCGCTGCATCGCGCACTGCAGGCGGTGGGTGACGACGCCGGGACCACAGTCGCGCTCGGTTCGGTCAAGTCGAGCATCGGACATCTCGGTCACGCGGCGGGTATCGCCTCGCTGATCAAGGGCGTCCTCGCCCTCCGGCACGGTGCTCTCCCGGGCACGGTGAACTTCCAGGAGGCGAACCCCAAGCTGCACCTGGACTCGACGCCGTTCGTCATCGCCGACCGGCTCACGCCGCTGACCCGGGCCCCCGGAGTGCCCCTGGTCGGCGGGGTCAGCTCCTTCGGCGTGGGGGGCACGAACGCCCACGTGGTCATCGAGGAGCCTCCGGCGCGCGTACCGCAGCCGGTGCGGTCACAACCCCGGATCGTGGTCTGGTCGGCGCAGAGCGAGGCCGCCGGCCGGCAGTACCAGGAGAACCTGGCCCGGTACTTCACCGACCACGACCCGCAGACGTTCCCCGCGGCGGTGCGTACCCTGCAGCACGGCCGCCGGCCGTACCCCCTGCGCTCCGCGGTCGTCGCGGACGACCCGGCGGTGGCCGCCGCGCGACTCGCCGCTGACGACGGCGTGCTGCGGGGAGCCGGTGCGGAGCGGCGGGACCTGGTCTTCGCCTTCCCCGGTCAGGGCTCCCAGCGGGCGGGAATGGGACACCGTCTCTACCGCGAGGACAAGGCCTTCGCCGAGGCCATGGACGAGGTGCTCGATCTGTTCGGGGCGCACGGAATCGACGTTCGGGAGGACTGGCTCTCGGGCGACCCGGACCGGCTGGCCGGCACCGTCGTGACCCAGGCGGCGCTCTTCGCCGTCGAGTGCGCGTTGGTGCGGTCCCTGCGGGCCCGGGGGGTGCGTCCCGGGGCGGTGCTCGGGCACAGCGTCGGCGAGTTGGCCGCCGCCGTGACGGCCGGGGTGTTCTCGCTGGCCGACGGGGTCGCCCTGGTGGCGGCGCGGGCCCGCGCCATGTCCGCCGTCACGACGGGTGCGATGCTGGCGGTGGCCGCTCCCCTGGAGGAACTCTCCTCCGACCTGCTGGCCGGCCTGACGGTGGCCGTGGTGAACGAACCCCGACAGGTCGTCCTCAGCGGCAGCCGCGACGACGTGCTCGCCGCGCAGTCCGAGCTGCAGAGCCGCAAGATCCTGGCCAAGGTCCTGCCGACCGCGGGCGCCTTCCACAGCCCGTTGATGATCCCGGCCGCGGTGCAGTTCGCCGCCGCGTTCGACGGAGTCGAGCTGTCGGCGCCGACGATCCCGTTCTACTCCGCGGCCGCCGGCGGTCTGATCGGCGAGGACCAGGCTGTCGACCCCAACTTCTGGGCCGACCAGGTGGCCGGCGTCGTCCGGTACGACCGGGCGGTGGCCGCCGTGCTCGGCGACGGACCACGTCGCGTGCTCGAGGTCGGGCCGGGCCGGGTGCTCAGCGATCTCGGCAGGGGAACCGGGGGACCGGGCTCCTCGTTCACGCCGGCCCTGCCGCGGACCGACACGGACCTCGCCGGGCTGCTGGCGGTGGTGGCGCGACTCTGGGTCGACGGACACGACGTCGAGTGGCCCGAGCCGGACGACGGCGGCCCGGTACGACGGGTGCCGCTGCCGGGCTACCCCTACCAGCGGCGCCGGCACTGGGTGGACGCACCGGCGCAGACGACGCCGCCGGCGGTGGCGGCTGTCCCGGCGGTCGAGGCGGCCCTCCCGGTCAGCGGTGAGCCGACCGAGGCCGGGACACCACTGTCCACCGTGGTGTGGACCGAGACGCAGGCGCTGCCGAAGAGCACCGTGTCGGGGCTGTGCCTGCTCCTGGCGCCGGCGTCCGAGGCGGACAGCCTTCCCGTCGTACTGGCGGTGCAGCAGGCCGGCGCCGCCGTGACGGTCGCCCGGCCGGCGGACGCGTACGCCGAGGTGGGCGCGGAATTCCGGATCCGCCCCGGCTCCCGGGTCGACCTGGACCGGGTGCTGGCCGCGCTGGCCGGCCGGGGGACACCGGTCACGCTCGTGGTGCACGCCTTCACCGCCGGGTCCGACCCGGCGTTGACCAGCGCGGGCGTGAACCGGGCCGTGGAGGCCGGCTTCACCAGCCTCTTCGTCACCGCCCAGACGGTCGCCGCCCTGCCGGCGGGCGGCACGGCGGGGCTGCTGGTGCTCACCCGGGGAGCGGTCGACGTCACGGGCGCCGAGCCGATCGACCCGACCGCCGCGATGCTCGTCGGTTTCGCCCGTTCGCTGGCGAAGGAGGCGCCCGAGCTGGGCTGCCGGGTGGTGGACGTGGCCCTGCCCGCCGACCACGAGCTCGCGTGCGAGCTGGGACAGTGGCGGCGGCACGAGGTCGTCGCGCTGCGCGGTACGCGGCGTTGGGTGCCGACCCAGGTGGCATTCGACGCGGCGCCGTGGGAGTCGCCGTCGCCGCTGCGGCGGCAGGGGGTCTACCTGATCACGGGTGGCACCGGCGGACTCGGCATGGCGCTGGCGCGCGGTCTCGCCGGCACCGGGCTGCAACCACGGCTGATCCTGCTGAGCCGCACCGGCCTGAACGACGACGCGACGGACGAACGCTCCGAGCGCCTGCGCGCCCAGCTCGCGGAGATCACCGGGCTGGGCGCACAGGTCCGCGTCCTGACCGGCGACGTCGCCGACCGCCGGGGACTGCGCCGGGCCCTCGACGTCACGGTGTCCAGGTTCGGGCCGGTCAACGGGGTCTTCCATCTGGCCGGGCTGCCTGGCGACGGCCTGGTGCGGCTGCGCGAACTCGACGACGTCGCGGCGGTGCTCGACCCCAAGGTCCGGGGGACGGTGGTGCTCGACGAGGCGTTGCGGTCCGGCCCGCCACTCGACTTCTTCGCCTGCTTCTCCAGCCGGGCCGCCCATGACGGGCTGGTCGGCAGCGCGGACTACGCCGCCGCGAACGCCTTCCAGGACGCGTACGCCGTGACGCTGCGCCGGGCGGGGGTGCCCGCGGTCTCCATCAACTGGCCGTCCTGGGCGGAGGTCGGGATGGCCGCCGAGTACGGGGTGCGGACCTGGTCGACCACCATCGGCCCGGCGCTCAGCCCCATCATGGACGAGCACCGGCTGGAGGGCGAGGCGATCCTGCCCGGGACCGGGCAGCTCGACCTCATGCTGCGCGGCTACTGCGAGCTGACCGGGCGGGACCTGCCGGTGCGGCTCACCGACGTGGTCTACCACCAGGTCCTCGCCACCGAGGACGAGCGACGGGTGGAGATCCGGCTGCACACCGACGGCACCCTGGAGTCGTGGTCGCGTTCGGGCAGCGACCCGGGCGCCCCGGCGGTACGGCATGCCAGCGCCCGGGTCGTCGCGGCCGGTGAGCCGGGCGGGCCCCGGCCGATCGAGGAGCTGCGTTCGTCCTTCAACCACCAGCTGATGGAGTCGGAGGCCGACGGGCCGCGGCTGTTCCACCTCGGCCGCAGGTGGGACAACACCGTCGCCACCTGGACCCGGACCGGGGAGGACACCTCCGAGCTGCTGGTACAGCTGCGACTGCCCGAGGAGTTCGCCGACGACCTGAAGGTGTACCCGGCGCACCCCACCGTGCTGGACTCGGCGTCGACCGCGTTCCGGCGGCCCGACGACGGCTTCCACCTGCCGTTCTGCTGCGAGTCGATCGCCTTCTACGGCCGGTTGCCGGCAGAGGTGTTCGTACATGTGCGGCGGCAGGCCAGCGGGCCGGGTGTGATCCGGGCGGATCTCGAGTTGCTCGGGCTCGACGGGCAGCCGCTCTGCGTGGCGACCGGGTACACCCTGCGCCAGATCCAACCCGGCACGAAGGTGACCGTCCCCTCTGACGGCGGGTCGAGCGAGGCGGCCGACGGGATCCCACCCCGGCTGGGGGTCGCGTTGACCCTGGCCATCCTCGGCGCCCGGCATCCCGGGCAGGTTCTCGTGGAGAGCGGAGCCCAGCCGCTGCGCAGCCGCGAAGTTCCCGAACGGCCGGGTCCGACCGGTCCGGCCGTCGGTCAGCTCCCGGCAGCGGCAGTTCCCACCGCGGTCGTCGACGCCCTGGCCGGGGCGGTCGCGGGGATGGCGTCGGCCGGGCCGGTGGCGGCCACCGCCGCGCCGGGCGACGCGAACAGCCTGGAGTCCCGGATGAAGGCGCTGTGGGTCGAGGCGATCGGCGACCCGGACATCGGCATGGACGTCGACTTCTTCTCGGTCGGCGGCAACTCGCTCACCGCCATCGCGCTGATCTCCGCCATCCGGGAGACGTTCCAGGTGGAACTCTCGATCGGGGCGATCTTCGACTACCCGACGATCGCGGCACTGGCCACGTTGCTGCGGGAGCAGGGACTTCGGTGAACGAACCCGTCGTGCTCACCAGTGACTGGGCGCTGTGGCCGGTGGCCCCGGTACGCGCTGCCGGCATGCCGTTCGACTGGCTCGCCGGTTTCGCCGAGGACGGGCTTGCCGCCGTCCGTGAGCTGCTGGCCGAGCCGGACTTCCTCGCCGCGCTCACCTGGCAGAATCCGGCAGCGGCCGAATGGGCCCGGCGGCCCGGTTCCGCGCTCACCTCGTACCGCGCGGGGGTGCTGACCAGGTACGCCCAGCGGTACTGCGCGAAGAACGACAGCATCGGCTTCTTCGGCCCGGTCGGCTGGGCCACCTTCAGTGGCGCGGCCGGCGACTCGCTCAGGGTGACCGGAACGGCGGGGGTACGCAGCACCAGCGCCTCGTTCGAACTGTGGGCGGTGCGCGCCCTGGCGCAGCGGTGGGCCGAGGACCCCGCCATCCGGCCGCATCTCCCGGTGCGACGGGTGCCCAGCGTCAGCGTCCACGAGGGACGGGCGCACCGGCCGTTCCAGGCGCCGCTGACGCTGGAGCCGACGCAGCTCGCCCTGCTGGACCGCCTCGCCAAGGCCGGCTTCACCGAGGCCGAGCTCAGCGCCGACGAGCGGCTGGCCCTGGCCCGACTGGTCGCCGACCGGATCGTCGTCGCCGAGTTCGTGTTGCCACCGGGCGCGCATCCGGAGCAGGAACTGCTGGCCCACCTGGTGAAGCTGCCGGAGACCGAGGCACGCGACCAGGCGGTGGCGGACCTGACGGGCCTCATCGACCAGCTCGCGGCGGCCGAGCGGTTCGTCCGGCAGCCGGCGCAACTGGCCCCGGTGCTGACCGCGGTGGAACAGCGGTTCGCCGAACTCGCCGGCCAGGCCGCCCAGCGGACCAAGGACGAGGCGGCGGCCGGACGCACCCTCGCGTACGTCGACTGCCGGCGGGACCTCGACGCGGTGGTGCCCGCCGGCCTCGTCGATCAGGTGGCTGAGCCGCTGGGGCTGCTCCTGCAGTCGGCCCGGTGGCTGACCGGTGAGGTGCGGGCGGCCGTGGACGAACGGCTGTGCGAGGCCTACGCGGAGTTGCGCAACCGGCGGGAGACGGTCCTCCTCTCCGACCTGCACATCGCCGCGGCGGACGTGCTGGCCGGCGCCCCCGGGACGCTCATCGACGAGATCGCCGAGGACTTCCGGCTGCGGTGGTCGGAGATCCTGCGCGACGCGACCGGCACCGACCCGGTCCAACTGGCCAGCGAGGACATCGAGGCGCTGGTCGACCGGCTGTTCCCCCCGTGCGAGCCCGGCTGGGCGGCGGCCCGGCAGCACAGTCCCGACCTCATGCTCGCCACGGGCGGGGGGCGGCCGCTCTGGGTCCTCGGTGAGCTGCACACCGCCATGAACACCCTGGAGTCGCGGTTCTTCCACACCCTCGCGGACGAGCCCGGGCAACTGGTGGAGCTGACGGCCCGGGACATGGCCGGTGGCCGGATCGTGCCGAGTTATCCGTACGGGCCGCAGATCGACTCGCGTCGGTATCCGCCGCTGACCGTGCACGTGCCCGACCGGTACCTGTACTGGGCGCACAGCACGGACATGGGCGCCCCGGACGGCGTGTCGGTCCTGCCGGCGGCGGGACTCGTCGTCCGGGACCGCGACGAGGGGCTCACCGCCGGCCCCCGGGACGGGCGGTGGGAGCTGCCGGTCGCCGAATTCTTCGGCGAGTTCCTCTCGGCCATCACGGTCAACCGGTTCCGGATTCCCGGGCCCGGCCCGCGGATCACCCTGGACGACCTGGTCATCCGGCGGGCGACCTGGGCGTTCGCGGCCGACGACCTACCGCCGAAGGTGCTCGGCGCCCGTGGCTACCGGCCCGAGGTGCTCAGCGCCTTCCTCACCGAGCGGGGCCTGCCACGGCACCTGTTCGCACAACTGCCGGGTGAACCGAAGCCGTTCTACGTCGATCGTGACGCGCCGCTGCTGGTGACGAACCTGGCTCGCAGCTGGCGGCGGGCCGACCGGGGACCGGTCGTGCTCCAGGAGATGCTGCCCGGCCCCGACCAGCTGTGGCTGCGGGACGCGGCAGGACGGCGTTACACCAGCGAGTTCCGCATGGTCGCGGTGGACCGTAGGGCGCGGGTGCTGCCCGGCCTGGCCGACGCAGGGCGAACGGAGAACCCATGTTGATCCTCACCAGCACCGACGTGCGCGCGGCCCTGCACGGCCGGGAGGCCGAGGTGCTGCACGCCGTGGAGCAGGCGTATCTCGCGCACGAGGCGGGGCGGTCGGCGCTGCCGCACTCGGTGTTCCTCCGGTTCCCCGAGAACGACCGGAACCGGATCATCGCGCTGCCGGCCTACCTGGGTGGCCCGGAACCGACGGCCGGGGTCAAGTGGATCTCGTCGTTCCCGGCCAACATCACGCAGGGGGTGCCGCGGGCGTCGTCCGCCATCATCCTCAACTCGATGCGCACCGGGCAGCCCGAGGTGCTGCTCGAGGGGGCCCGGGTCTCCGCCTGGCGTACGGCCGCCAGCGCCACCCTGGCGGCCCGGCTCCTGCCCGCCGAGAGCGACCAGGCCGGGGTGACCCTGCTGGGCTGCGGGGTCATCAACTTCGCCGTGCTGCGGTTCCTCAGTCAGGTCGTCCCCGGCCTCGCCGACGTCACGGTGCACGACGTCGACACGGAGCGGGCCACCGCGTTCCAGGCCCGGTGCGCGGAGGTGCTGCCCTCCCTCACGGTGCACGTCGAGCCGGACCAGGGGCGGGCGTTGGGCCGCAACACCCTGGTGAGTGTCGCGACCAACGCGCTGACGCCGTACCTGGACACCCGGCAGCTGCGGCCGGGCACGCTGGTGCTGCACATCTCGCTGCGGGACGTGCTGCCCGACGCCGTCCTCGAGGCGGTCAACGTGGTCGACGACGTCGACCACGTCCTGCGCGCCGCGACCTCGGTCGACGTCGCCGCACGACAGGTCGGTCACCACGACTTCATCGCCGCCACCATCGGTCAACTCGCGGCCCGGCCGGGGACTCCCCCGCGGGATCCGCACCGGGTCACCGTCGTCTCTCCCTTCGGGCTGGGTGTGCTCGACCTGGCGGTGGCCGGGCTGGCCGTCAGGATCGCCCGGGACACGGGTCTCGGCGCGCGGATCGAGAACTTCGTCCCGGCGAAGGAGGACCTGTCGTGAGTGCCGAACTCTCGCCGCTCCAGCGGCAGTTGCTCGCCCAGATCATCAAGGGCGGCGGCGTGGGCGCACCGATGCCGGCGCCGGCGACACTGCCGCGCCGGCGCGGCAACGATCCGGTGCCGCTCTCGTACGCCCAGGAGGCGGTCTGGCACCTGCACCAGATCGCCGGTGACGTGCCGCTGTTCAACGTGGTCGCCGCGGACTGGATGGCCGACGGCACGGACGCGGCGAGCTTCGTGAGGGCGCTGCGCGGGGTCGTCGAGCGCCACGACGCGATGCGGATGGCGATCCAGGCGGGCGCCGACGGCAGGCCGCTGCTGACCGTGGCCGCCGAGGTGCCCGTCGAGGTGGAGGAGTTGACGGCGGCGGACGGGGACGGTCCGGACGGCGTGTTCGCCGCCGCCCTGGCCGTCACCGCCCGGCCGTACCGGCTCGACCAGGCGCCGCTGTGGCGGGCCGCGGTCATCACCACGCCCTCGGGACGCCGGCTGGCCCTGTTCGCCGCGCACCACATCGCCCTGGACGCCGCGTCGCTCGCCCTCGTCATCGAGGACATGGCGAGTGGGGGGAGTCCACCGCCGGTCGGCTTCCTCGACTTCGCCGTCTGGCAGCGGGACCGGATCCGCGACGGCGGCGCGAAGGCCGACCTGGACTACTGGCGCCGACGGCTCGCGGCGCTGCCCGACCCGCTGGCGTTGCCGACCGACCGGCCCCGGCCGGCGCACCGCGACCTCTCCGGCGCGACCATCCACCGGGACGTCCCGAAGGCGGTCGTGGACCGGTTGCACGCCGTCGGCCGCGCGTCCGGCGCGACCACCTACATGACGATGCTCGCGGCCTATCTCGTGCTGCTGCACCGCTACACCGGCGACTCGGATCTCATCGTCGGGGCCAGCGTGTCCGGTCGGGTCCGGCCCGAGCTGCAACGGATGATCGGCATGCTGGTCAACGTGGTGCCGATCCGCGCCACGGTCACCGGCCGGGAGAGTTTCCAGACGCTGCTGCCCCAGGTCCGTGACCGGGTGGCGGAGGCCCTGGAGCACCAGGGTGTGCCGTTCGCCGTGGTGGTGCGCGAGACCAGCCCGACGCACAGTCCCAGCCAGCCGCCGCTGGCCCAGGTCGGCTTCAACATGCCGACGCAGGAGAACACCGCCTACCGGGTGCGGCCCGCACTGCCGATCACACCGCAGGGGTCGCTGCTCGACTTCACCGTGCACGTCGTACCGGCCGCGCAGGGCGCCCTGCGGGTCGAACTCGAATACTCCACCGCGCTGTTCGACGAGTCGACGGCCACGGACCTGCTGACCACGTACGTCGAGCTGGTGGACCGGCTCACGGCGGACCCGGCGCTCGCGGTGGGCCGGGTGCCGCTCACCGCCAGGTCGGCAGTCACGGGCGGGTCCGAGACGCCACCGGCGCTGTTGCCCGAACTCGTCGCCGCGCAGGCCGCCCGCACCCCGGACGCCGTGGCGGTCGAGGACGGCGGCACCTCGCTGACCTACCGGGAGCTGCTGGACCAGGTGCAGTCGCTGGCCGCCCGCCTGGCCGAGCGGGGTGTCGGGCCGGAGACCCCGGTCGGGGTCCACCTGCCGAGGGGCGCCGCCGCGGTGGTGGCTCTGCTGGCGGTCTGGCGGGCCGGGGGCTGCTACGTCCCGCTCGACCCCGAGCACCCGCGGGCGCGCATCGAGACGATCGTCGCCGACGCGGGCGTACGGACCCTGCTCGCGGCCCCGGCCGACGCCGGACGCCTGGCGGAGCTCGGAGTCGAGGTCCTCACGGTGGACGAATCCGCGCGCGGCGTCCCGTTCCCCCAGGTCCGGCTCGCGGCCGGGCACGCGGCGTACGTGATGTACACCTCCGGCTCGACCGGGCGACCCAAGGGTGTGGTCGTCACCCACGGCGGCATCGCCAACCGGGTCTGGTGGCCGGTCAACCGGCTCGGGCTCGGCGCGTCGGACCGGGTGCTGCAGAAGACGGCGCTGACCTTCGACGCCGCGGGCTGGGAGATGTTCGGCCCGCTGATCAGTGGCGGCACCGTCGTCGTCGCCCCGCCCGACGCGCCACGTGACGCGGCGGTGATGCTGCGCGCGGTGGCCGAGGGGGCGGTGACCGTGCTCCAGGTGGTGCCCTCGGTGCTGCGGCAGCTGCTCGCCGCGGACGGCTGGGCCGGCTGCACCTCGCTGCGGCTGCTGTTCAGCGCCGGCGAGCCGCTCACCGGTGAGTTGTGTGCGCAGGTCCGCGACCGGGTCGACGTCACGATCGTCAACACGTACGGGCCCACCGAGTGCGCGATCGACGTGACCGCGTACCGGTGGCCACAGGAGCAGAGCCGGGGGCCGGTGCCGATCGGCAGCCCGCTGGACGGGCTGCGGGCGGTCCTGCTCGGCCGGGACGGCGAACTGGTTCCCCGGGGGGCCGTCGGCCAGCTCTACGTCGGCGGCGTCAACGTCGGCCGGGGGTACGTCGGGCGGCCCGACCTGACCGCCGCCCGGTTCGTGCCCGACCCGTACGGGCCACCCGGATCGCGGATGTACCACACCGGTGACCTGGCGCGGCAGCGGTCCGGTGGGGAATTCGAGTTCGTGGGCCGGGCGGACGACCAGATCAAGATCAACGGTGTCCGCGTCGAGCCCGGCGAGGTCGAGCGGGCGCTGGAGACGCATCCCCCGGTGCGGGCGGCTGTCGTGCTGGGGCGTCCGCGTCCAGACGGGGGGCGTCAGCTCGTGGCGTTCCTGGTCACCGACGCCGCCATCGAAACCGGTGCGCTGCGTGCGCACCTGCGTCGGACCCTGCCGGAGGCGATGCTGCCCGCGCTGTTCGTCCGGGTGGACGCGATACCCACCACGTCCAGTGGCAAGATCGACGCGGTTGCCCTGCTGAACGGGGTTCCGGACGGGCTGCCGCCCGGCGAGCGGGCGTTGCCCACCGACGAGTTGGAACAGGTCGTCGCGCAGGAGTGGGCCACGGTACTGGCGACCGCCGACACCGTGGGCAGGCACGACGACTTCTTCGCGCTCGGTGGACACTCCCTGCAACTGGGGGAACTGGCGGCCCGGCTGCGGACGCGTACCGGTGGGGCCGTCTCGCTGGCACAGCTGTACCAGGCCACCACCGTCGCCGACCAGGCCGACCTGCTGCGCCGGGACGCGGCGGTGGCCGGCAACGGGACCGACGCGGCGGACCGACCCGCCGCACCCGAGATCGAGGTGCTGCCCAGAAACGGGCTGCTGCCGTTGTCGGCCGGACAGCAGCGGATGTGGATGGCGGAGCAGCTGAGTCCGGGCAGCCCGGAGCAGATGGTGCCGGTGGTGGTGCCGCTGCCGGCGCAGATGACGCTCACCGAGGTGAGCGCCGCACTCGCCCGCGTGGTCGAGCGGCACGAGATCCTGCGTACCCGCTACGAGATGGTCGACGAGCAGCTCACCCAGGTCGTCGATCCGCCCGCCCCTGTCGAGATCCAGCTCGTCGAGGCCACCGGCGCGGACGCGGTGACCCGGCAGATCAGGGAGCTGACCCAGCGGTCCTTCGACCTGGCCACCGACCCGGTCCTGCGCGCCCGGCTGGTCCGCTCCGGCCCCGACCGGCAGTCGCTGGTCCTGCTCGTGCACCACATCGCCTGGGACGGCGTGTCGACGCAGATCCTCGCCGCCGAACTGTCGTCCCCCGGGCCGGCCGCCGCACCGGCCGTTCAGTACGCCGACTACGCCGCCTGGCAGTCGTCCTGGTTGGCGGGCCCGCAGGCGGCCAGTGGACTCGAGCACTGGCAGCGGCTGCTCCGCGGGGCACGCGCGACCGAACTCCCCACCGACCTGCCCCGGCCCGCCCACTGGCAGGGCCGTGGCGCGTTGTACGTGTTCCGGGTGCCGCCCCCGGTCGCCGCCCCGTTCGTGCAGGTCGGGCAGCAACTCGGCGCCACCCCGTTCATGACCTTCCTGGCAGCGTTCAACTGCCTGCTCGCAGAGCTGACCGGCACCCGGGAGATCGTCGTCGGCGCACCCGTCGCCGGTCGGACCAACCCGGCGGTGGAGAAGCTCATCGGCTACTTCGCGAACATCCTCGTGCTGCGTACCGAGGTGGACCCGGGCGACGACTTCCGAGCCGTGCTGCGGCGGACCCGGGAGAGTTCCCTGGCCGCCTACGCGCATCAGGACATCCCGTTCGACCGGGTCCTGGACAGCCTGCGGATCGCCCGCGACCGCTCCCGTAACCCCCTGTTCCAGATCATGTTCGAGGTGGGGCAGGAGCGGCCGTCGTACCTTCCCGACCTGCCGGAGCAGCTGGATCTGCTGCCGTTGCCGTGGCCGACGGCGATCTACGACCTCACCGTCACGCTGAGCGAGGAACCGGACGGTGGTTACCTGGGGCTCGTCGAGTACTCGACGGACCTCTTCCGGCCGGCGAGCATCGAACGGCTGATCCGCCGCTACCGACACCTGCTCCAGCAGGTCGCCACCGATCCGGACGCGTCCGTCGGTGGGCTGGCCGCCCGTACCCTGCCCGAACTGCTCGGGCGTCAGGCGGCGGCGCGGCCGGACGCCGTCGCGGTGGAGCAGGGCGGCGACCGCCTCACCTACGGTGAGTTGGCCCGGCGGGTCAGCGTGGCGGCGGCCCGCCTGCGCGCCGCCGGGGTGGGGCCCGAGTCGACCGTCGCGGTCTGTCTTCCCCGTGGCCTGGACCTGATCGTGACCGCGCTCGCGGTGATGGCGGCCGGCGGTGTGCACGCCCCGCTCGACGTCACCGGGCCAGGAGCGCGGCTGGCGTCGATCGTGGCGTCGATGGACCCCGCCGTCGTGGTGGTGACGCCGGACGCCGTCGGGTCGGTGCCCTCCGGTGGCCCGGCGGTGCTGGTGCCGGAGGACCTGCGGACGTCCGCCCCCACGGACGACGGCGGGGTACGACGCCCGGGAGCCGGAGACCGGCCGGACACCGCCCTTGCCGGACAGCTCGCATATCTCATCCACACGTCCGGCTCCACCGGCGAGCCCAAGGGCGTGCAGGTGGAACACGGCGCGTTCCTGGCCCACTGCGAGGACGTGGCGCTGCGGTACGGGCTGGCCGCCACCGACCGGATCCTGACGACGAGTCCGCCCTTCGTGGACGTCGCGATGGAACACCTCGGCATGACCCTGGTGTCGGGCGCGACCCTGGTGCTCGCCGCCGCCGGCGGGTGGAGCCCGGCCGACCTGCCCGATCTGGTCGCCGCCACGCGGGTCACCTTCCTCGACCTGCCGCCGATGGCGTGGCGGGACATGCTCGACCGGGTCGTGAAGGCCGACAGCCGGCTGGATACCCTGCGCGCGGTCAACATCGGTACGGACGTGGTGTACGCCGAGGACGTGCACCGGTGGCACGAACTCGGCATCGACGCGCGCTTCATCGCCTGTTACGGGCCGACCGAGGCCGTCGTCACGTCGACCCTCTACGAGGTCACCGAGGCGCGTGCCGCCGGCCTGCCCCACGGGGCGGTCGTGCCGATCGGCACCGAGGTGGGACGCACCGTCGGCTACGTGCTCGACGAGCAGCTGCGACAGGTGCGGCCCGGCGCCCGGGGCGAGCTCTTCCTGGGGGGCGGCCTCGCGCGTGGCTACCACGGACGCCCCTCGCTCACCGCCGAGCGCTTCCTGCCGGATCCGTTCTCGACGGTGCCCGGGGCCCGGATGTACCGCACGGGTGACGTGGTCAGCCGGAACGCCGAAGGGGTGCTGGACTTCCACGGCCGGGCGGACCGTCAGGTGAAGATCAACGGCTTCCGGGTCGAGCCCGCCGAGGTAGAGGCGTGCCTGCTCACCCACCCGGGGATCCGGGCGGCGAGTGTCACCGCCGCCACGCGGGGCGGCGCAGCGCAGCTTGTCGGCTACGTCGTGGCCGCCGACCCCACCCCACCGGACGCGCGCGATCTCGGTGCGTACCTGCGGGCACGGCTACCGGAGGCGATGGTCCCGCGGCACTGGGTCTTCCTCGCCGAGCTGCCGAAGTCCGGGGCGGGGAAGGTGGACCTGAGGGCGCTCCCGCCGATCGCCGCCGAGGCCGGCGACGACGAGGGCGAGCGCACCGGGGAGGCGTCCGCCGAGGCGACCGTCGAGGACCTGATAGCCGAGATCTGGTGCGCCGTGCTCGGTCTCCCCGCGGTCGAGCACGATGCCGACTTCTTCGCGATCGGCGGTAACTCGCTGCTGGCCACCCGGGTCCGTACCCGGATCCAGGACCTCTTCGCGGTGACCATCCCGCTGGGGGACCTGTTCGGGGCGACGACGGTCGGGCAACAGGTGGAACTGGTCACCCGACTCGTCGTCGACGAGGTCGACGCGTTGCCCGAGGACGAGGTGGCCGCGCTCCTGCTGGATCAGGACGAGCCTGGGGAGAGACGATGAGCGACACCGCGGGGCCACGTCCGGCGGCCGACAGCGGGGCGGAGCTGCGTCGCCGGCTGGTGGCGCAACGCCTCGCGGGCCGGGTACGGCGGCGCGACGAGGGACCCGCTGCCGACGTGACCGACACCGGGCCGGCGCCACTGTCGTCGGCGCAGCGCCGGATGTGGTTCCTGGACCAACTCGCGCCCGGCGGGGTGGACTACCTGGTGCCCCTCGTGCTGCGGCTGCGCGGTGTGCTCGACGTCGAGGCGCTGCGCGGCGCGTTGACCAGCCTGGCCGCCCGTCACGACATCCTGCGGACGAGGTACGAGCTGCACGACGGGGAGCCGGTCCAGGTCATCGATCCGCCCGCGCCGGTCGACCTGCCGGTCGTGACCACCGACGAGGCCGGGCTCGCCGCCCTGCTGGCCGACCAGGCCGGACGCGGATTCGACCTCGCCGCCGGCCCGGTATGGCGAGCGGTCCTGGTGCGGTTGGGCGACGACGAACAGGTACTCGTCGCGCACCTGCACCACATCGCCTGCGACGGCTGGTCCGTGCAGCTGCTCTGCGCCGACCTCGCCGGGCTCTACCACGCGGCCCGGACCGGGGCCCCGCAGCCCGCCCGGCCGGGACAGTTCGCCGAGCACGCGAGATGGGAGCAGCGACACCTCGGCACAGCGGAGGCACAGGCTGGTCTGCGCTGGTGGCAGGACGCCCTGGCCGGGCTGACCGAACTCGACCTGCCCGCCGACCGGCCCCGGTCGGCCCCGCGAGATCCGGCCGGCGCCCGGGTGACCTTCGCGGTGCCGGCGCACGTCGACCGGGCCTGCGCCGAGTTGGCCCAGCGGCACCGGACCACGCCGTACGTCGTGCTGCTCGCCGGTTTCGCCGCACTGCTGGCCCGGCTGACGCGGCAGGACGACGTCGCCGTCGGGATGCCGGTGAGCGGCCGGACCCGGACGGGAGTGGACGCCGTCGTCGGCCCCTTCCTCAACACGCTGGTGCTGCGCTGCGACTGCTCCGGTGCACCCAGCTTCGACCTGCTGGTCGACCGGGTGCGGGACACGCTGCACGCCGCCGTCAGCCACCAGGACATCCCCTTCGACCGGGTCGTCGACGCGGTCGCGCCGGAGCGGGACCTGTCCCGCAACCCGCTGGTGTCGACGATGTTCCTGTTCGAGGACGAGAACGGGGGGCTGCCGGGACGCTTCGACGACCTCGACGTCGTCGACGTCGCCACCCCGCCACGGGGCGTCAAACTCGACCTGAGCATGGGGCTGCGGCGGACCGCCGACGGGCTGTTCGGCGCGATCGACTACGCGACCGCCCTGTTCGACGAGCGGACCGTCGACGAGCTCGTCACCCG
Source organism: Micromonospora echinofusca (assembly GCF_900091445.1). Lineage (NCBI taxonomy): Bacteria > Bacillati > Actinomycetota > Actinomycetes > Micromonosporales > Micromonosporaceae > Micromonospora > Micromonospora echinofusca. The sequence goes on along the minus strand of NZ_LT607733.1, from coordinate 5,921,543 downwards.
TTACCTCGTCCTGCTGGAACGCGCCGTCACCGCGCCGGGGACGTCGGTCGGCGCGCTGGACGTCCTCGATGAGGCTGAGCGCCACCGGCTGCGGGCAGTGCTGACCGGTGTCCGCCGGGACGTCCCCGCCAGCCCCCTGCACGAGCTGGTCCGGGACCGCGCCCGGCGGGACCCGGCGGCGGTCGCGGTACGGGACGGGCGACGCAGGTGGAGCTATGGCGAGCTGGACCAGCTCTCCGACGCCCTGGCCCACACCCTCCGCCGGCACGGCGTCGGTCGGGGCGACGTCGTCGGGGTCTGCCTGCCCCGCAGCGCGGAACTCGTCGGCGCGCTGCTCGCGGTCCTGAAGGCCGGCGGCGCCTACCTGCCCCTCGACCCGGAGGACCCGGCTGCGCGCCGGGCGGAGGTGGCGACCGACGCCCAGGTACGTGCGGTGGTGGCCGGAACCGACCACGCGGCCGCGTTCGGCGACGTGCCGGTGGTCCCTCCGGTTACCGGGGCCCCGGAAGACGGGGCGGCCGACCTCCACGGGCAGCCCACGGGCCTTCCGGAACTGACCGCACACGACCGGGCGTACGTCATCTACACCTCCGGCTCCACCGGGCGCCCCAAGGGCGCGGTCATCGATCACGGCGGGATAGTCAACCGGCTCACCTGGATGCAGGAGAGCTACCAGCTACGTCCCGGCGACCGGGTGTTGCAGAAGACCCCGTTCACGTTCGACGTGGCCGTGTGGGAGTTCTTCTGGCCGCTGATCACGGGCGCGACCATCGTGGTGGCGCCGCCGGGCGTGCACCGGGACCCGCTGGAGCTGGCCCGCCTGATCCGGGACGAGGCGGTGACGCACCTGCACTTCGTGCCGTCGATGCTCGACGCCTTCCTGGCCGTCGTCGCGCAGGCGCCGCCGAGCCTCAGGCAGGTGTTCTGCAGTGGCGAGGCGCTGCGCGCCGTCACCGCCCGGCGCTTCGCGGCCTGGTCGTCGGCGGCGTTGCACAACCTGTACGGCCCGACGGAGGCGTCGGTCGACGTCACCGCCCAACGGGTCGACGAGCGGCTGCTCGCCACCCTCGACACCGCCGGCGTACCGATCGGCACGCCGATCAGCAACATCCGCGTCCACATCCTGGACGAGCAGCTGCGGATGGTGCCGGTGGGCTGGCCCGGTGAGCTCTACCTGGCCGGCATCGGGCTGGCTCACGGGTACCGCAACCGGCCCGGCACCACCGCCGAGCGGTTCGTGCCGGACCCGTTCTCGTCCGTGCCGGGCGAACGGATGTACCGCACCGGCGACCTGGTCCGGCTGCGCGCCGACGGGACCATCGACTTCCTCGACCGCATCGACGCGCAGGTCAAGCTGCACGGCGTCCGGATCGAGCTGGGTGAGATCGAAGCACGGCTGATGGAGCACCCGGCGGTCGCGGAGGCCGCGGTCTCCCTGCACCGGCCCGCGGACATGCCCGCCCAACTGGTCGCCTACGTCGTGGCGCGCGACGGTGCGGACGCCACGCCGGACCGGCTCCGCGCCGGACTCTCCGGGGTGCTGCCGGCGGCGATGGTGCCCGGCCGGTTCGTGTCCCTGGACGCACTTCCCCGGACCAGCAGCGGGAAGATCGACCGTCGCGCCCTGCCCGCCCCGGAGCAGGAGGCCCGCACGACCAGCACCGCGTACGTCGCGCCCAGCACCCCGGAGGAGAACCTGGTCGCGCGGGTGTGGGCCGAGGTCCTCCAGGTGCGACAGGTGGGCGGCGCGGACGACTTCTTCGCCCTCGGCGGCGACTCGATGCGCGCGATCAGACTGGTCGGTGCGCTGCGCGAGGCCGGCCTGGCGGTGAGCGTGCAGGACCTCTTCCAGCACCGCACCGTCGCCGCCGTCGCCGCCGTGGCCCGGCAGTGCCTCGACGACCGGCCGGACGACCTGGTGACCGAGGAGTTCGGGCAGATATCGGCCGCCGACCGGGCGAAGCTCCCGGAGGACGTGCTCGACGCCTACCCGTTGTCGGACGTCCAGGCCGGCATGCTCTACGAGCTGATGGCCGACGCGGAACGCCGGCCGTACCAGAACGTGACGCTGTACGTCGTCGACGACGGTGCGCCGCTGTCAGCCGCCGCCCTGCGGGCCGCGGTGCGGCAGGTCGTGGCCCGGCACGACGTGCTGCGTACCTCCTTCGACCTCACCAGTTACGGTGAGCCGCTGCAACTGGTGCACGCGTCGGCCAGGGCCGAGGTGGTGGTGCAGGATCTCGACGGGCTCGACGAGGCCGAGCAGGAGCTCCTCATCCGGGAGGAGGCCGCCCGACACCGGCTGGCTCCCGTCGTGCTGGACCGGGCGCCGCTGTGGCGTCTCTTCGCCTACCGCACCGGTGCCACCAAGTGGGTGCTGGCCTGGGTGGAGTGCCACGTCATTCTCGACGGCTGGAGCCACAACTCGCTGCTCGGCGAGTTGATGGACCGCTACGTGGCGGCGCGGGAGGAGCGGACCCCGCCGTCGATGGACCGGCCGGCGCGTCGCTGGGCGGACTTCATCGCCATGGAACGCGCGGTGGTCGCCGATCCGGAGAGCCGCGAGTACTGGACCAGGATGCTGGACCGGTACGAGACGCTGCGCCTTCCTCAGGAGTGGGGAGCGGCCGAGTCCGGTGCCCCGCACACGGTGGCGCAGCCGCTCGGTACCGACGCCGACCGGCTGCGAGAACTGGCCGCGGCGGTCGGCGTCCCGGTGAAGAGTGTGTACCTGGCCGCGTTCTTCAAGACGATGAGCGCCCTGAGCGGCGCCGACGGCTTCCTGTGTGGCCTGGTGAGCAACGGCCGCCCGGAGGTCAGCGGTGGTGACGAGGTGCTCGGGATGTACCTCAACACGCCGCCGGTGCTCGGCCTGCGCCCGCGCGGCACCTGGCTGGACCTGATCCGGGCCGCTGCCGAGGCGGAAACCGGACTGCTGCCCCATCGGCGCTACCCGTTGCCCCGGCTCCAGTCGCTGGCCGGGACGACGCAGCCGCTGGTCGAGGCGGTCTTCAACTTCCTCGACTACTACCTGCTGCGCGACACCGCGGTGCAGACGTCCCAGACCGAGGACGACAGCCCCAACGAGTTCCCGCTGGCCGTGACCGTCCTGCCCGGGTACGTCATGTTCACCGCGATGCCGGAGCGGGTCCGCCCGGAACGTCTGAACTGGCTGGCGCAGGCGTACCACCGGGTGCTGACCGACATGCTCGCCGATGTCGGCGGGTCCGCCACCGGGCCGCTGCTCTCCGGCGCCGAGCTCGCGCGGCGGCTGTCCGGGCCGGTGTCCGCGCCGGTTTCCCCGGCCGAGACGACGCTGCACGGTGGCGTCCTCCGGCAGGCGGCGATGACCCCGGACGCCGTGGCGGTCCGCGACGACACCGGGACGCTCACGTACCGGGAGCTCGTCGTGGCCGCGACGGCACTCGCCCGGCGACTGGCGGCGGCGGGGGCGGGGCCGGACCGGCCGGTCGCCGTCTGCATGCGGCGCAGTGCCCACCTGGTGACCGTGCTGCTGGGCATCCTCCAGTCCGGTGCGGCGTTCGTGCCGCTCGATCCGGACGATCCGGCGGCGCGGCTGCGGCAGCGGCTGGTCGGCGCGGACGTCGCGCTGGTGGTGGCCGACGAGGAACTGCACGAGGTGCTGACCGGCGTCGTGCCGGTGCTCGGCCCCCACGCGGGCGGCCCGGAGCGGGCACCCGTCGAGGCGACCGGAGGCCACCCCGCCTTCGTCCTGTTCACCTCGGGGTCCACGGGTGGCCCGAAGGGTGTCGCCGTGCCGCACCTGGGTGCCGCCAACTACGTGCACTGGCTGCAACGGGCGCTGCCGCTGCGCGGCGGTGACCGGGTCGTCCAGAAGACCCCCTACACCTTCGACGTGTCGGTCGGCGAGATCTTCCGGCCGCTGGTCGCCGGGGCGACGTTGGTGATGGCGCCCGACAGGCTGCACCTCGACCCGCTGGGCCTGGCCGCGTTCATCGAGCGGCACCAGGTCAGCCACGCGACCTTCGTACCGTCGATGATGGACGCGTTCCTCGACGCGGTACCGGGGATCCCCGGCTGTCTGCGTGAGGTCATGCTGCTCGGGGAGAAGTTCACCCTGTCGACCGCCCGGCGCCTGGCCGAGCGGACCGACGCCAGGGTGTACAACCTCTACGGGCCGACCGAGGGATCCATCGCCTGCACCTGGTACGAGCTCGCCCCGCAGCCGCACCCGGGGGCGACGAGCGTGCCGATCGGCCGCCCGATCGACAACGTGACGAACCTCGTCCTCGACGTCGACCTCAACCCGGTGCCGGTCGGCGTGCCGGGCGAGCTGTATCTCGGCGGGCACTGTGTCGCGCAGTCCTACGTGGGCCGACCGGCCGAGACCGCCAGCCGATTCGTGCCTGACCCGTTCGGTGGACCCGGTGGTCGGCTGTACCGGACCGGTGACCTCGTACGGTGGCTCGACGGCGACGTCATCGAGTACCTGGGCCGGCTCGACCAGCAGGTGAAGATCAGTGGGGTCCGGATCGAGCCGGGTGAGATCGAGCGGGTGCTGTCGGCTCATCCCGCGGTGCGGGCCGCCGCGGTGACCGTGGTCTCCGACGACGATGCGCCGCGCCTGGCCGCGTACCTGTTGACCCGCCCCGACCTCGAGTGGGACGTCGACGCGGTGCGGGCGCACGCCCGTGCCCAGCTGCCCGCGCTGCTGGTTCCCGCGCACTTCGTGGTGTTGCCCGAGTTCCCGATGACCGTGAGCGGCAAGATCGACCGGCGGGCGTTGCCCAGGCCGGAGGACGACGGCAGCACGGCGGCGGACCACGTCCCCGCGCGCGACGCCCTGGAGCGGACGATCGCCGAGGTGTGGCAGCGCGAGCTGGGCTGCGGCGAGGTCAGCGTCGAGCGTGACTACCTGGAACTCGGCGGGGACTCGCTCGGGGCGATGCGGATCGCGATCCGGCTCGGCCGTCAGCTCGACATGGTCATCTCACCGACGGACATCCTGGTGCGGCGGACGGTGGCGGCCCTGGCCGAGCTGATCGCGGGGCGGCAGGGCGCCGCGCCGGAGGCCGCGCGCACGGGCCCCGGCGGCGCCGGGCAGCAGCCCGGCCCGCGGCCCGCCGCCCCGTCGCCGTCCCCCGTGCCCGAGCCTGACCGGCCGGCGCCCGACCCGCGGGCGAAGGTGCTGTCCGTGGTCGGGACGGCCGATTCCAGCCAGATCCGGGTACGCCGGAACGGCAGCCGGTCGGTGCTGCACTGCGTGCACCCGGGCGGGGGAAGCGCGCACTGGTACGACAACCTGGCGCGGCACCTGCCGGAGAGCCTGGACGTGGTCGCGTATCAGCATCCCGGTCTGTTCGATCCGGGGGAGGCGTCCCGCTCGACCGCGGATCTGGCCCGGCGCTACCTCGACGAGCTGCGTGCCGATCAGCCGCAGGGGCCCTACCACATCTTCAGTTGGTGTGGCGGGGGGCCGATCGCCTGGGAGATGGCCCGGGGCCTGCGCGCGACCGACGAGAGCGTGACGCTCATCCTCCAGGACCCGGTGCTCCAGCTGCCCGACGTCCCCGGCGACGGCGGCGAGAATTTGCGGCTGCTGGCCCGGTGCGATCGGGCGTACCAGGAGCTCGCCCAGGACCCGGCGCCCGGACGCGCCGTCGAACTGCGGGCGGAGATAGCCGAGCTGCTGCCGCGCATCGTCGTGGAGGGTTTCCACGACGCGCTGCGCGATCCCGATTTCGACCACGTCTGGCCCCTGGCGGTGCGGTCGTGGCGGCAGCAGATGGAGGCCCGGCTCTCGTACCTGTACCAGCCGTACGAGGGGAAGCTGCACCTGCTCACCTGCGACGACCTCGTCAACGGCACGCACGAGAGCCTGGCCGGTCTCGAGCCTGAGGGCTACGTCGGCCGGTGGCGGCGCCTGGTGCCGGCCGGCGTCGAGGTGCACCGGATATCCGGTGGCAACATCACCTCTATGCTGCCGCCACACATCGAGGGTCTCGGCAAGGTCGTCGCCGGCATCGTCGGAAATCCTGAGGAGTTTGGCATGGGACATCCCGAGGAGGTGCGTGCCACATGACCGGCCCCGTGGTGACGGTACGCGGCCTGCGGCGCAGCTACGGGCCCGTGGTCGCGCTGGAGGGCATCGACCTGGACATCCAGGAAGGTGAGGTGGTCGCGTTGCTGGGGCCCAACGGCGCCGGCAAGACGACGACCGTGGAGATCCTCGAGGGGCACCGGCGTCGGGACGCCGGCGAGGTCAGCGTGCTCGGCGTGGACCCCTGGCGGGCCCCGTCGTCCTGGCGGTACGGCATCGGCATCGTCCTTCAGGAGGCGAGCGACGCGGGTGAGTTGACGGTGCTGGAGACGCTGCGGCACTTCGGCGGCTACTTCCCGTCCCCGCACGATCCGACCGACCTGCTGCGGAAGGTCGGCCTGGCCGAGGCGGCCGGGCGCCGGGTCCGCACCCTCTCGGGCGGTCAGCGGCGTCGGCTCGACGTTGCCGTCGGGGTGGTGGGCCGGCCACGGCTGCTGTTCCTCGACGAGCCGACCACCGGGTTCGACCCGCAGGCGCGACGGCAGTTCTGGGAGTTGGTCCGCGGCCTGCGGGACGAGCAGGGCACCACCGTGCTGCTGACCACCCACTATCTCGAGGAGGCCGAGGCGTTGGCGGACCGCGTGGTGGTGATCGCCGACGGGGTCGTCCGCGCCGACGGTGACCCGGCGACGCTCGGCGGCCGGATGAGCGGGGAGGCCACGGTGAGCTGGCTGGAGAACGCCGAGGCGCGCAGCGCCCGGACGGCCGACCCGGGCGCGTTCGTCAACGAGCTGGTCGCCCGGCTCGGGCCGTCCGTGCCCGGACTGACGGTCAGCCGCCCCCGGCTGGAGGACGTCTACCTCGACCTGGTGGGAGGGAACAAGCCGTGACCACGCACGCGACGACTGACTCGTTGACCCGTACGGGCCGGCTCGGGCTGGCCCGTGGGGCCGTGGAGATCAGGACCTTCTTCCGGGAACGCGACACCGTGCTGTTCACGTTCGCGTTGCCGATCGTCCTGCTCGTGCTGCTCGGATCGATCTTCTCCACCGAGTACGCCGGAACCGGTGTGACCGCGAGTCAACACATCACCGCGAGCATGATCGCGGCGGGCATCGCCTCCGCCACCTTCGTCACTCTCGCTGTGGGCATCGCCGAGGACCAGGCCAACGGGACGCTGAAGCGGCTGCGCGGGCTGCCGGCGCCACCGGCCGCGTACGTCCTGGGCAAGCTGCTTCTCGTGTTGGTGGTCAGCGTCACCGAGGCCGTGCTGATGGTGGCCACGGGCGTGCTGCTGTTCGACCTGGCGCTGCCGACGGATCCCGGGTCCTGGCTGACCCTGGCCTGGGTGTTCCTGTTGGGAGCGACGGCGTGTTCGTTGCTGGGTATCGTCCTGAGCGGGCTGGCCAGGTCGGTCCGTGGGGCGAGCGCGGCGGCGAACCTGACCTATCTCGTCCTGGTCTTCACCTCGGGTATCTTCGTCACCCCGATCACCGTGCTGCCCGCGCCGTTGACCACGTTGTCGTCCCTGTTCCCGCTGAAGTGGATGGGCCAGGGGTTCCGGGCGGCGTTCCTGCCGGACACGATGGCAGCGCAGGAGTTGGCCGGCTCCTGGGAGCTGGGGCGGGTGGCCCTGGTCCTGGGACTGTGGTGTGTCGTCGGCCTGCTGCTGAGCCTGGCCGTCGTCCGGCGGGGCCTGCGGCGCCGCGAGTGAGGGGTCAGCCGGCCCGCGCCGGCTCGCTCGCCTTGAACGACAGGCCCTGCCGGCGGAACGACCGGATCGCGGACTCGACCGGATCGAGCAGCCCGACCTCGGCCAGCCAGGCGTCGTCGTAGACCGTGTCCTCGTACTTGCTGGCGTCGTCGGGCATCAGCAGCAGGGGGAACGCCGGAGCCGCCGGCCCGAACAGGTCGGTCACACACGCGGTCAACACGCATCCCGCCGAACCGCCGATGCCGATCATGGTGTCCTCCCGGAGCATCCGGCACATCGCGATCGCGTCGCTGTCGCGGATCTGGTGCCGGCCGTCGACGGAACCCGCCTCGAGGAACGACGACCGGCGGCTGGCACCGATCCCCGGGAGGAGACGGGCGGTCGCCGGCATCTCCGTGGGCGGACCCGGGGAGACCTCGCTCGCCAGCGAGTGGAACACGTCCACGGCGATCACCCGGATTCGTCTGCCCGACCCGCGGACGTGCCGGGCGATCCCGGCGGCGGTGCCACCGGTGGAGACCGCGACGTAGACGGCGTCCAGGTGCTGGCCGCCCTGCTCGATGATCTCCGGCGCGGTGCTCTCCTCGTGGACATCCGGATTCGCCGGGTTCTCGTACTGGTTCGGCCAGCGGTAGTCCGGCCGTGACCGGAGGATCCGCCGTACCGCGTCGAGCCGGGTGAGCAGGTATCCACCCCGACCGTCGTGCTCCTCGACGAGGTGCAGTTCGGCGCCGGCCTCGGTGAGCGCCCGCAGGGAGACGGCCGGGGTCTTCGGGTCGACGACCGCGATGAAGTGACAGCCGATGTCGGCCAACAGACGCGCCATCGCGATGCCCAGGTTGCCCGACGTGGACTCCACCACCACTGTGCCCGCCACCAGTGGTCGCTCCCGGTCGAGGGCACGCAGCAGACCGAGGGCGGTCCGTTCCTTCACTGAGCCGGACGGATGTCGACACTCGTGCTTGAGGAGTACCGTGTGATGGTCGCCGCCACGCGTCACGAGGAGCTCTGAGACCGGGGTCGGTGCGATCCTCCGATTCCTGTCCAGCATTGCCAAAGGATGCAAGGGCCGCTCGGTGGCCGGGAAGAACCTGGCGAGTTGTCGCCAGGAACTCGCCGCGACCTTGATGCGTGGACCCACGAGAAACAAGCATGTGCCCCATGGCGCATCAGGCTGGTCTTGATCCCGTCGCCCGGACGGTTGGACAACCCATCGCGATTATCGGCATGGCGGGTCGATTCCCCGGTGCCCGCTCCGTTGAGGAGTTCCGCGACAACCTTCTCGACGGCGTCGAGTCGATCTCCTTCTTCGACGACGAGGAGTTGCGGGCCGCCGGCGTGACCGACGCCGAGCTGGCCGACCCGGCGTACGTGCGGGCAGCTCCGGTCATCGGCGACGTCGACATGTTCGACGCCGCCCTGTTCGGGCTCAGCAGCCGCGAGGCTCAGCTGGTGGATCCCCAGTTCCGGGTGTTCCTCGAGACGTGCCACTCGGCGCTGGAGAACGGCGGCGTGGTCCCCGGTCAGGGCAGCGACCGGATCGGTGTCTACGCCGGATCGCGGCCCAACAACTACCTCGAGGACAACATCTACCGCAGCACGCAGGCGATGCGGAGCGCGGGAAACCTGCTGGCCTCGATCAGCAACCACACGGACTACCTGGCCACCAGCGTGGCCTACCGACTCGGCCTGACCGGCCCGGCGATCAGCATGGTGACCGCGTGCTCCACCTCACTGGTGGCCGTCCACGTCGCCGTGCGGGCGCTGCGCGCCGGTGAGTGCGAGGTCGCCCTCGCCGGTGGCGTCGAGATCTGCCTGCCGGAGATCGGCGGGTACGTCTACAAGGACGGCGGGATCTTCTCGCCGGACGGTCGGATCCGGCCGTTCGACTCCCAGGCCCAGGGCACCGTCTTCGGCAACGGATGTGGTGCCGTCCTGCTCAAGCCGCTGGCCGCCGCGCTGGCCGACGGCAACCCCGTGCACGCCGTCATCCGCGGCACGGCGATCAACAACGACGGCAGCGACAAGGGTGCCTTCTCGTCACCCAGCGCCTCCGGCCAGGTCGCGGTGGTCCGCGCCGGGTTGCGGGACGCCGACGTTCATCCCGCCACCATCGGCTACGTCGAGGCGCACGGCACGGGCACCCTCGTCGGCGATCCGATCGAGGTCGGCGCGCTCAGCACCGCGTGGCGTGAGCAGACCGACGAGGCCGGCTACTGCGCGATCGCGTCGGTCAAGGCCAACGTGGGTCATCTCGGGGCGGCGGCCGGCGTGGCCGGTCTCGTCAACGCGGTCTGCACCGTCCGGGACGGAGTGCTGGCCCCGGTCATCAACTTCGACGAGCCCAACCCGCGCATCGACTTCGTCAACGGCCCGTTCTACGTCAGCACCGAACTGCGCTCCTGGCCGGCGTCGGACCGTCCCCGGCGGGCCGCCGTGAGCTCGTTCGGCATCGGTGGGACCAACGCCAACGTCATCATCGAGCAGCCGCCGGCCCGCGCGGCGTCCCGCCCCGGGCGGCGGTCCTTCCAGCTCATCCCCGTCTCCGCCCACACGCCGGAGGCGCTCGACGCGCTCACCGGCAGGCTGGCCGACTGGCTGTCCGGCACGGACGAGGAGCTCGCCGACCTCGCGTACACCCTGAGCACGGGCCGTCGGGCGCTGCCGCTGCGCCGCTTCGTGGTGGCCGGCGCCCCGGCGGACGCCGCCGCCCGGCTGACCGTCGACCTGCCCGCCTTCAGGGCCACCGCGGCACGCGGCGCCACCTTCCTCTTCCCCGGTCAGGGGGCGCAGTACCCGGGAATGGCCCTCGAGCTGTACCACTCGGAGCCGGTGTTCCGGGCGGAGTACAACGCCTGCGCGGCGGCGCTGCGCGCCACCCACGACGTGGACCTGCTGCACCTGCTGCTCAAGGCGGACAGCGAGACGCAGAACCAGACGCGCAACACGCAGCCGCTGCTGTTCGCGATCGAGTACGCGCTCGCCAGGACGATGCAGAGCCTCGGCATCCAGCCGACCGCGATGCTCGGGCACAGCATCGGCGAGTACGTGGCCGCGGCCCTGGCCGGCGTGTTCAGCCGGGACGACGCGGTGCGGCTGGTGGCTGAGCGGGGTGCGCTCATGCAGACGGCCGAGAGCGGGTCGATGCTCGTGGTGACCCTGCCCGAGGAGCTGCTCGTCCCGATGCTGGACGACACGCTGGACATCGCGGCCATCAACGCACCCGGGGTGTGCGTGGTCGCCGGCCGGACCGAGGACGTGGAACGGTTCGAGGACGAACTGATGCTGCACGGCGTCTCCAGCCGCCGGGTGCACACCTCGCACGCGTTCCACTCCCGGACGATGGACGGCATCCTCGACCGCTTCGAGGAGGCGGTACGAAAGACCACCCTGCACCCGCCGGCGATTCCCTTCGTGTCGAACCTGACCGGAACCTGGATCGCCGACGACGAGGCGACCGACCCGAGCTACTGGGCCCGGCACCTGCGCGGCTGCGTCCGGTTCGCCGCCGGTGTGGAGCTGCTGACCACCGACGGCGACCGGGCCTTCGTCGAGGTGGGGCCCGGCCGGACCCTCACCGGCTACGTCACCGCCCAGGACCGCTCGGCGGTGGCGGTGGCGACGCTGCGCCACCCGAAGCAGCAGCAGTCCGACGCGGAGACCCTGCTCGGCGCGGTCGGCCGGCTCTGGGCCGAGGGCGTGCCGGTGGACTGGGCCGGGTTCTGGTCGGACGAGCGGCGCAACCTGCTGGCCCTGCCCGAGTACCCCTACCAGCGTCAGCGCTACTGGATCGAACCTGACGAGGAAGAGCCGGCCGCTGTCGGCGGGGCGGCTGTCACGGCCGGACCGGTTGGTGCGTACACGGCACCGGTGTGGCTGGAGACCCCGGCACCGGATCCGGTCGCCGCGGAGGGGACCTGGCTCGTCCTCTCCCCGCCGGACGACACCGTCCTGCCCCGGGTGGCGGAGCGGGCCAGGGCCGCCGGCGCCAGCGTGCTGCTGGCGACGACGGACGAGCAGGCCATGGCGCTCCTGGCCGACCTGCCGGCGGACCTGCCGGCGCCGGTGACGCTGGTGCACGGGCTCTGCGTCGGGACCCGGCCCGAGGGCCTGACCGAGGCCGCCGCCGCCGGGTACTGGCTGGAGAACGGCTTCCACAGCGTGCTGCGGATGCTCCAGGAGGCCGTTCGCCGGCTGCCGGGTACGCCCGTCGAGCTGGTCGTCGTGACGAGCCAGATGCAGGACGTCACCGGCGACGGCCTGGTCGAGCCGGCCAAGGCAGCGGTACTGGGCGTGGTCAAGCTCGCGCCGAAGGAGCTTGAATCGGTCACCAGCCGCAGCATCGACCTCGGCGGGACGTACCGCGAGGACCTGGCGATGGCGCAGCTCTTCGCGGAGATCGCCGGGAAGGGCACGGAGCAGCAGGTCGCCTACCGTGGTCGCAAGCGCTGGGCCTGGTCGTACGCCGGGATCTCGGTGACGGCGCCGGCGGGTGCGCCGCCGGCGCTCCGTCAGGGTGGTGTCTACCTCCTCACCGGCGGCCTGGGCGGGCTCGGCCTGGTCCTCGCCCGTCAGCTCGTCGACCTGGTGTCGGCGAAGGTGGTGCTGCTCGGTCGCAGCGGGTTGCCCGACCGGGAGGAGTGGCCGGCCGTGCTGGCCGCCACCCCGCAGGCGCCGGTCGCGCACCGGATCCGCGCGGTCCAGGAGATCGAGGAGTCCGGCGGGCAGGTTCTGACGCTGGCGGCGGACGTCACCGATGCCGACAGCATGCGGGCGGTACGCGACCGGGTGCTCGACCACTTCGGACCGGTCGACGGGGTGTTCCACCTGGCGGCCGTGGCGGGTGGCGGCATGCTCGAGACCCGGTCCCACGAGGACGCGCAGGCGGTGCTCGCGCCGAAGGTGCGCGGCACGTACCTGCTCGACGAGATCTTCCAGCCGGACCTGATGGTGCTGTACTCGTCGATCGCGGTGCTCTCCTCCGACTTCGGCCTCGGTGACTACGTCGGCGCCAACGCCGTGCTCGACGCCTTCGCACAGGCACGGTGGGCGGAGGGCCGGCACACGGTCTCCATCAACTGGCCGCCGTTCGCCGAGGTGGGCATGGCGCAGGAGGTCGAGGCCCCGTCGATCTTCGCCCAGATCGCCTGGGGGGAGCAGCCCGCCGACGCGGAGGTCCGTCCGGTGGCGCACCCGATGCTCTCCGCACGGACCGACGTCGACGACTCGCTCAGCACCTTCGACGTCGACCTGTCCGCGACGAACTGGGTTCTCGACGAGCACCGGATGACCGGCATCCCGACGATGCCGGGCACGGGAATCATCGAGCTGGTGCGCGCCGCGTTCGCCGATCTGACCGGCGAGCAGCACGGTGAGATCACCGACCTCATGCTCGTCCAGCCACTGGTCGCCCACCCCGGCCTGCGGTGTCAGCTCGATCTGCGCCGGCAGCCCGACGGGTTCGAGGTGGTGCTGCGCAGTCCCGACGGCAACCAGTACGCACAGGGCCGGGTCGGCCCGGGAGACGCCGTCGACCCGACCAAGCACGACCTGGCGCAACTCCGGGCCGAGGCGACGGAGATCTCCGTCCCCGATCTCGCCAACTTCGAGGGCGTGCTCAAGTTCGGCCCCCGCTGGTCCGGAATCCGGGGCCGCTGGTCCGCGCCGGGCATGGAGCTGGTGACCGTCGAGCTCGACGAGCGGTTCCGCTCCGACCTCGACGAGTACCACCTGCATCCGGCGATCCTGGACTGCAGCATCGGGATCGGCCAGGTCATCCGGGGCGAGGGCTTCTACCTGCCGTTCAGCTACGGTCGCATCCGCGTCCACAGCGCGCTGCCCGGCCGGGTGCACGCCATCATCCGGCACCTCGACGACACCCTCGGTGAGACCGCCAGCACCGACGTGACGCTCATCGACGATGACGGCAACGAGGTTCTGACGGTGGAGCGGTTCACCATCTTCCGGATGCCGGAGGACCTGCCCGAGCGGACCCAGGGGACGTCGGTCGCCGCACCGGCCGTCGCCGAGCCGCTGGACGAGGTCACCCCCGAGGCCGGGGCGGAGGCACTGCGCCTGATTCTCGGTGGCGCCGTGGGCCCGCAGGTCATCTGGTGCCCGGAGGGCCTCGACGTCCGGTTGCGGCGTACCTCCAAGGTCAACCGGGCGGCGGTCACCGAGCAGTTGACCGCCGGCGGTACCTCCACGGGCACGGCACGGACCCTGTCCACGCCGTATGTGGAACCGAGCAGCGACCTCGAGCGGGCCCTGGCGCAACTCTGGTCGGACACGGTCGGCGTCGAGCAGATCGGGGCCGAGGACGACTTCTTCGACCTCGGCGGCAACTCGTTGTTCGCGGTCCAGCTGGTGTCCCGGATCCGGCAGCGCTTCTCGGTCGACGTCTCGGCCGCTCAGCTGTTCGACTCCCGCCACGTGCGGGGCCTGGGCCAGGTCATCGAGGCCGCCCTGGTGGCGAAGATCTCGGCGATGTCGGAAGAGCAGGTCGCGCAGACGATGGGGCTGACCACCGATGCCGGCTGACAGGCTCGCTGTCGGGGCCGTCGTGGGCGGCCAGGGCATGTCGGCGCAGCACATGTTCAGGCTCACCAGCGACGTGGAACAGCTGGGCATGGACTCGGTGTGGCTGCCGCAGATGCCCAATCAGCTCGAGGTCGGCACGCTGCTCGCCGGGCTGGCCGTCACGACGGACCGGCTGCGACTGGGCACGGCGATCCTGCCGATGTACTCGCGCCCTCCGGTGGTCATGGCGCAGACCGCGGTGACCATCGACGAGATGTCCGGCGGGCGGGTGAACCTCGGGCTGGGACTGGGTCACCGGGGAATCGGCGACTGGATGGTCGGTGGCCGTTCGGTGCCGGCGATCGCGGGGACCCGCGAGTATCTCGGCGTCGTCACGCAGCTGTGCCGTGAGGGCGAGGTGAACGTCGACGGTGAATGGTACGGCGGGCACGCCTCGCTCCCGGCGGGGCAGCGTGACGACCTTCCCGTCCTGCTCGGCGCCTTCGGCCCGCGGATGCTCGAACTGGCCGGGGAGGTCGCTGACGGGGCGATCCTCTGGATGTGCACGCCGCAGTACGTCACCGATGTCGTGCTGCCCGCGCTGCGTCGCGGCTGGGCGAAGCGGGGTGGTCGCCCGGCCGGCTTCCGCGTGGTCGCGATGATGCACGTGGCGATCAGCGACGAACCCGACCGCGACCGCGAGCTGTTCGGCCGGCTCCTCGCGTCGTACCTGCGGGTGGCGACCTACCGCACGCTGTTCGGCAACAGCGGGTTCGCCAACTGCGTCGAGACGGGCCGGGCCGACGACCGGATGGTGTCGGCCCTGGTCGCGATCGACCCGGAGGAGGTGTCCCGCGGTCTGGCCGCCTACCGACAGGCCGGCGTCGACGAGGTCGTGATCGCCCCGGCGGGCACCGCCCAGCGCGGCTACGAGACCTGCCTTCAGACGCTTCGCGCCACGTACGGGATCAGCGCTGGCGCATGATCCCCGATCATCTGCTGCCGTTGGGCGACGAGGAGTTCTCGGTCTGGCGTCGGTTCTGCCTGCGTAGCGCCGGCATGCCGTTCGACTGGGTCGCTGATCCGCAGATCGTCCGGCAACCGCTGTTCCTGGAGGCGCTGACCTGGCAACACCTCGAGGTCGCCGAGCTCGCCCAACGCCGGGTCGCCGACGGCAGGCCGATGAAGCGGGATCTGTCGAGGACGCTGGCGAGCTACCGGTCGCGGTACTGCGTGAAGAACGACTCGATCGGGTTCTTCGGACCGACGGCCTGGGGCCGCTGGACCGACGGTGACACGGTCGTTCCCGAGCAGGGGTCGGTAACCAGGGGCCAGGTGTTCTTCGAGATGTGGGCCGTCCAGGCGGTGGGCAGGGCGCTCGCGGAGCGCCACGACCTGCATGACTGGACGGTCCCGCAGGTGGCGTCGGCCGTGGCGCCGGGGCCGGGCGGCGTCCACCTGGGCGACGGCTCGTTCCTGTCCCTGTCGGAGTCGGGCCAACGGGTCCTCGGGGCGGTCGACGGCTTCCGGACCGTCTCGGATGTGGCGGCTGTCCTGGACGACGGGACCGCCGACGCCGCGCGGGTCGTCACCGAGATCCGTAAGTTGCAGGCGATGGGGGTGCTGACCCGGGGGTTCTTCATTCCGCAGGCCCAGCACCCCGAGCGCCGGCTGGCCATGCAGCTGGCCCGGGTGGCCGATCCCGTGCGCCGGCAGGCGGCACAGGACGAACTGACGTCGCTGGTGCGGGCCCGGGACCGGGTCGCGGCCGCGGTGGGCGACCCGGCCGCGGTGGCCTCGGCGCTGGAGGCGCTGCACGAACGGTTCACCGCCATCGCCCTCGAGTCGTCGCGGCGACACGACGGCAGGTACTACGCCGGCCGTACGGTCGTCTACGAGGAATGTCGCGCCGACACCGTCCCGGAGCTTGGGGCGGAGCTGCGGGCTGACGTGGCACCGGCCCTGGGCCTCCTGCTGCAGAGCGCGCGGTGGTTCTCGGTCGAGATCGCCCGGGGATACCGGTCGTTGGTCGGCGAGTTGCTCGCGCGGGAGCCGGACCGGTCCGCCGCCGGCTACCCCCTGCCCAGGCTGCTCGCCCAGCTCGCCCCGACCTTCCAGGACAGTACGACCGGACCGACCGGCGCCGCGACGCGTGAACTGCGTCGACGCTGGACGGAGATTCTGGCCCCGCAGCCGATGACCGGTCCGGTGACGTACTCGTCGCAGGAGCTGCGGGACAAGGTCCTCACGGCCTTCCCCGCCACGGCGCCGGGTTGGCCGACGGCACGGTGGCACAGTCCGGATCTCATGCTCGCGGCGGCCAGCCCGGAGGACCTGCGCGACGGCCGGTGGTTGGCCGTCCTCGGCGAGGTCCACCCCACGATCAACTCGCTCGACCAGTTGTGCTTCTCGTGGTCGCACCCCGACCAGGCAGGGCTGCGGCGGGACATCGACAGCGACATGCCGAAGCGGATCGTCCCGCTCTACTCGATGACCGACGGCCTGGTGAACTCCCGTACCGGCCCGCCCGAGGCGTACCACTCGCCCGGCTACACCTACCTGGGGGTCTCCTCCGAGCAGTCGTACGCGCCACCGCGGGCCGACGTCGTGGCGGCGGGCGCGCTGCGGGTGCACCGGGAGGCTGGACGGCTGATCGTCCGCTCCGTGGTGGACGACTTCGAGGCCGACCTCATCGAGGTGCTGGACGACTACCTCGCCCTGGCCGCGTTCAACCGGTTCGGGCTGCTGGCTCCGTCCCCGTACCAGCCACGGATCCAGATCGACCGGGTCGTCGTGTCGCGTGAGCGATGGCAGCTCCCGTTCACCGAGTTCGCCGAGTTCGCGCAGGCCCGGCTGGCGACGGTGGTGTCGCACGTACGGCAGGTCGCGGCGGGCCGAGGGCTGCCCGACGTCGCGTTCTGGGTCGTCGCGGGCGAGGCCAAGCCGATCTACGTCGACCTGCGCGACGACACCCTGATCGACACGCTCTGGGCGAAGCTGCGCCGTGGCCGGCAACGTGACCCCGGTGGCAGCGTCTCGATCACCGAGATGCTGCCGGGACCCGACCAGCTGTGGCTGCGCGATTCGCAGGGCCGGGGCTACACGGCGGAGTTCAGGCTGACCTGCGTCGACAGTCAGCAGTACCGAGGCGAGAACGGAGAGTGAGCAAGGTGTTCGACGACGACGGGCGCACCTACCAGGTGGTCATGAACGACGAGGAACAGTATTCGATCTGGCCCGACGACCGCCCGATCCCGGCTGGGTGGACGGCGTCCGGCCCCTCCGGCCCCCGGCAGGAGTGCCTCGACCACATCACCACGGTCTGGACCGACATGCGGCCCCGCAGCCTGCGGCTGCTGATGGAGGCGGACTCGGCATGACCGTCCGAGCCCAATCCACCATCGTCCGGATCGGGGCGGTGAACGACCCGCGGGTCCGGCTGCTGTGCTTTCCACAGGCCGGCGGCGGTACGGCGACCTTCCGGCCGCTCAGCACGGTCCTCCCGCCGAGCGTCGACCTCTGCGCCCTGCGACTGCCGGGCCGGGAGTCCCGCCGACGGGAGACCCCGCTCACGGACATGCACGAAACCGTCGCGGAGGTGATCAAGACTCTGGGCGAGTGGGACGGCGTGCCGCTGGCGTTGCTGGGCTACTGCTCGGGGTCGTTCGTCGCCTACCAGGTGGCGCGCGAGCTGGCCCAGGCGGGTCGTCCGCCGGTCCGGCTCATCGTGCTGGCCTCGCCGGGGCCGAGGGCCGTCGCCCCCGAGCGTCGGATCCACACGCTGGCCGAGCCGGACCTGATCACCTACCTGCGGGACTCCCGCATCACCCCCGAGTCGGTGCTGTCGGACCGGAACCTCTTCGGCATGTTCGAACCGGCCATCCGCGCCGACTTCGCCGTCTACGAGAACTGGGACTACCAGCCCGGTGCGCCACTCGGGATGCCGGTCACGGTCGTCGGCGCCCGGGAGGACGCGTCGGTGGACTTCGCGGACCTCGCGATGTGGCAGGACCACACAAGCAAGGACTTCACCCTGCGGATCATGCCGGGCGGGCACGACTTCCTCGGGTCGGCCTCGGCGCGGCTAGGCGAACTGTTGCTGGCCGAGCTCGACCTCTGACATCCACCAAGGACGAGAGGAACGCACATGGCCGAGATGGCCATCCAGGTACGTGACCTGGTCAAGAGCTACCCGCGGGGCGTCCGGGCCCTCGACGGGCTGAGCTTCGTTGTGCCTGAGGGCACCCTGTTCGGGTTGCTGGGACCCAACGGGGCTGGCAAGTCCACGGCGGTGCGGATCCTCTCGACGCTGGCCCGGGCGGACTCGGGGCAGGCACTCGTCGCCGGGTACGACGTCGTTCGGCAGGCGACCGAGGTGCGTAGGCGGATCGGTCTCGTCGGACAGCGCCTCAGTGCCGTACCCACCGCCACCGTGCGCGAGAACGTGCTCCTCCAGGGCCGGATGTTCGGCCTCAAGGGCCGGGCGCTGGCGACCCGGACCGACGAGGTGCTCTCGATGCTGGCGCTCTCGGACGTCGCCGGCCGGCAGGCGGGCTTCTGCTCCGGTGGCATGAAGCGTCGGGTCGACATCGCCATGGGGATCGTGCACCGCCCCCGGGTCCTCTATCTCGACGAGCCGACGACCGGCCTCGACCCGGACATCCGCGTGCAGCTCTGGAGCGACCTCACCGCGTTGGTCCGGCAGGAGGGGATCACGATCCTGCTGACCACCCACTACCTCGAAGAGGCCGACGCCCTGGCGAACGACATCGCCATCATCGACAGCGGCCGGATCGTGACGACGGGCAGCCCGGAGACGCTGAAGCAGAAGCTGCGGGGGGACACCCTGCAGGTCGAGTTCGAGTCGGACCAGTCCGAGGAAGCGATCCGCGGCGCGTTGGCGGGGCTCGACGGTCTGGACGAGATCCGCGTCGACGGACGCCGGCTGCACGCACGGGCGCCGATCGGCGGGGCGGCGGTTCCGGTCGTCCTCGCGCGGCTCGGCCAGGAAGCCATGGCGGTACGGTCGGTCAGCGTGTCCCAGCCGACCCTGGATGACGTGTACCTGGCGTACACGGGACGCAGATTCGCTACCCAGGCGGATGCCGGGGCAAGCGCCGGAGGGCAGTCATCGTGAGTGAGCTCGTCGGACAGTCCGCCTACATCGCGCGTCGGCACATCCTGCACACGTTCCGTCAGCCCTGGCTCATCGCGATCAACCTCGTCCAGCCGTTCCTGTGGTTGCTGCTGTTCAGCGGGACCTTCCGCCGTATCGCCGACATCCCCGGATTTGGCTCCGACAACTACGCCCAGTTCTTCCTGCCGGGGCTCATCGTGATGACGGTCCTGCTCGCGAGTGGCTGGAACGGTCTGTCCCTGCTGGCGGACATGGAGCGGGGGACCCTTGACCGGCTGCTGGCGTCCCCGGTGCGCCCGATCGCCCTGATCATCGGTCCGCTGGTGCAGCAGGTGGTCAACGCGGTGATCCCGACGGCCATCCTGCTCGTGGTGGGCTACGGGCTCGGGGTGCGATTCCACGGGGGCGTGCTCGGAGTTGTCGTCATGATCCTCGCGCTCGCGGGGGTCGCCTGCGCGCTCGCCGCACTGTCGAGCACCGTCGCGCTGATCGTGGGGCGGGAGGAGTCCCTGATCGCGATGGTCAACTTCATCGTGATGCCCCTGACGTTCCTCTCCAGTGCCTTCATGCCCAAGGACCTGGTGCCGGGATGGGTTGCCGCGGCGATCGCCGCGAACCCGGTCAACTGGGCGGTGGAACTGTGTCGCGACTCGTTCAACGACAGTCTGGAGCTGGGGAGGGTCCTGACGGGCCTGGGCCTGCTGGCCGGGTTGGCGGCGGTGTCCATGGCGACGACCGGCGTGGCGTTGGCCCGACATCGTCGGCGTTCCTGAACGGTGCCGGTGCTCTGCCGCTGGGTCTTGGCGGCGGTCACACCGACCGCCGCGCACCTGAAGGAAGGCCTCGGGCGGCAGGGGATGGTTGGGCGAGGCGGGGTGGACCGACCGTGAGGGCGTGTCGCCGAATCGTGCGCGCCGCCGAGTCCGCCCGGGCGCGAACACCACCGAGCTGATGCCGGACAGCAGACCGGGCGAGGCGCGGCGTTGTCGGCGTCTTGCCGCCAGTTCCCGCCGTCGGTGCTCCGGGCCTTGTCCGACTTGATGTTTCGCCTTGGCGGCTGGTCGGTGACCCGGCTGATCATGGTGACAGTTGGTCGATCGTTCTTCCTGTCGGGAGAGACGGATGCGGCGAGGGCCAGGCCATCACGGTCCCTGGCTGGCCGTACTCGACGGTCGTGGCGTTGGAGTCGGGCCGTGTCTGGTGGACTGCGCCGCTGATGCGGTGCGGTTGGTGCCTGGTCACGACGCGGCGGCGGTCACCGCCGGGCAGCTGCGGGACATCGTGGGACGGCCGGTCGCGGCCGGCCGGTGGCAGGCCGGCGATCCGAACATCCTGGTGGTGGCTGACGCCCACGACGCGCCCGGTTGGCGTTCCTCCTGCGTGATCTGCCCGTGCAGATCCTCGCGCGGATGCGCTCGGACCGAGTCCGGCACGACGAAAACGATACCGAAGCCGTCCCGCACGCCCCGGCCACGCCGAACGGGTTGAAGATCAAGTTAGGGGATTGGCGATCATCCGCTCGTCGGGGCCGCCCCTGGCCGAACGGGCCGAACGGACCGACGAGTGGACCGCGTAGGTCGGGTGCCTGTCCGAGCCCGCCCCTCCTCGCGCGGCTCGTGGGGTCGCTATCGATCGGCGACAGCCAGGCAAAGACGCCCTAATCAACGCATCGCATCTAGTTGGTAGATAACGACCGCTCCTCTGTCGGATTTGCCCGAGGCTCGACTCCGGTGTCGGCGAGGGTTCCGGAACAAAATGATCATAATCGGACTAGGCCAGTGTTCTGTGTCACGGGCACCCCCGCAAGATGTTCAACATTTCGCTAGTCGTTCGCACTTTGAGTAACCGTGTGGTTGCTTTTTCCGGCAGGTCTTTGCCATTTTGTAACAACGCCTACCTGGTGCCCCTCTGGCAGGATGGGGGTCGCGCGGTCGGCCTCGTTGTTGAAGTCCGCGCCTGCCTCGTGGTGACTGCTGGATAAGGAAGTTGGGATGACAAAGAGTAAGCTTGACGGGGCTATTCGTGATCGCGATGGCGGTGAATCCTTCCCCCTGAAGCCAATCCCTCCGCACCTAAACGTAATTGTCGCGGCCCTGCTCAGCGGGGCAACGGACGTTGCTGCCAGCCATCAGTTGAATTGTTCGCCGAGGACTTTCAGCCGGCGAGTTGGTGAACTGTTGGAATATCTCGGAGTCGAAACCAGGTTCCAGGCGGGCGTCAAGTTGGCTATGCCGGAAAGTGGCCCGCTGGACCGTTGAGTCGCAGTCCGCGGATTCGGCGGTGCGGATCCTGAACTGGAGTCGACCATTACCGGAGTGCTCGGTGCCCGGCGCCGGCGTCAGGCCCGCAGCCCGGATCCTGCGTGAAGTCGGGCGACGGCACCACCTTGCCGACACCAGGCCACCTCGCCGCCTACGCCGGCCTCGCAACGGTCACCCCACGATCCGGCGGCGGCATCTGCGACTGGCACCCGCCCCGAGGCGGCAACAAACAGCTCAGCCGCGCGCTCTTCCTCGCCGCATTCGCCGACTCCATCAGGAGGGTCTGCTGCGACCGCAAGAGAGAGCCGAAGGCAAACGGCCGCAACGCCGCCCCCGTCCGCCTCGCCCGACGCCGCTGCGACGTCCTCTGCGCCTTGCTCCGGGACAATATTTCCTATTGACCACGCCGAACCATCCTGTCACCGCTTGACGAAATCCATAGGGGCGGCGCGCCGGTCAGACGCGAGCACTACCTGAGGTCGTATGGGCGATTGGCTGGCGGCGGGCGACTGCTGGGAAAGCCCTCTGCGGGGCCCTGCGGGCGTCGGTGGCGACGGTATCCGAATTGGGTGCGGGACAGGGCCGCGCGGACGTCCCGGCAACAGTATCGGTGCCCCCGAAAAACCCTGTCAAGTTCGACTGCCATTGTCGAGCGTCGATGAATCGAAGATGGGGTCCATGCAATTCAACGGCGGATTTCAGCGACCAATGACAACTCCGGACCGTGACATCCGGTAAGCGTAGGTCGGCGGTTCGGCTCCGTCAGCGGTGAAGAAGCCCAGCTCAACGACCTGGGACTCGCCGTTCCCGAGGTCGATCACCCCGCCGCCGGTGGTGCCAGTCCCCAAGGTGGTCCGCACCCGCGCAGCGACCGCGACGAACCGCGCAGCGCACGGCGCCGATCGCGCCCAGCCCGACGGAGCGTCGAGCCGGGCGCGTCGAGCGGGCTATGCCACGAAGCGGGAACGGCGTCGGCGTCCGATCAGGTAGCCAGCGCCGCCGAGGAGCAGAAGCGCACCGCCGATGCCGGCCACGGTCCCGGTGCCGTCACCGGTGACGGGCAGCCCGCCGCCGTCGCCGCCGCCGGGGGCGCCCAGGCTGGCGGAGGAAGCAGGAGTCGGTGCAATGGTCGTCGCGGGGCTGGGCGTGGTGCTCGGTGCAGGCGTGGGCTGAGACGTTGCCGTCGGCGTGGGCTGAGACGCGCAGTCGAGCGCCCGTGCGGCGTACAGGCCGTTGTTCAGGTAAGCCAGGTACACATCGACGGTCCCCTCATCAAGCGCCTTCTGCGCGGCCGCCTTCACGTTGACACCAGCGCCCGTCAACGTCCGGACCACCGTGACCCTCAGCGCCGTTGACCAGGCCTTCCGCACGTCCGCCTTGAGGAATGCGCGCAGATCATCCGCGGTGCCGTCCAGGCGCTCCTGAATGGCGTCAGGCAGAACGGGCAACGAGTCGGCCTTCGCCGCGGCCAGGATCTGGTTGGCCAACACGCGCACCTCCACATCGGTGGCGGAATCCAGGTCGATGGTGACAAGTTCGCGGATGTCCTTGTACACCTTGCGCTCGACCGTTTGGCAGGCCTCGTTCAGCACGGGCGGTTCGGTTTGAGCCGTCGCCGGCGCCGCCGGAACCAGGAAGGCCAGCGCCATTAGGACGCCGGCCGGTAGCTTCCATCGCATGTGAATCTTCTTCCCCGTTGCAGGTCAAAACGTGGCGATGCTACCCGTCGTCCACGCCAAATCGTTGCCCCGTCCGTGACCGGCCTCGCGTCGAGGCCACGGATCAGGGGTCAGCGGTCCGCATCCGGTCCACAAAAGGCCGGCGGACATTGCGGCTCGCGACCAGGTGGGTCGGGGCGTCGAACCGCTCGGCGGCGGCGAGGGTGTGGCCACGGTCGAGCGACCGCGGGGACAGGACAGCACGGGTGAGTCGGGCGGTGATCCTTGCGAGGGGCCAGGTGCCGTCGATGCCGGGCGACACGATGCCGCGCATCCCATATTCGCCCTCCACGGGCTTCCCGGCGCGCGCTTCCGGCTGCCGCCGAATTCCTGTCACCATGTCCGGTGAAAGCGATACGACTTCTACGGCGGAATGCGGAGTCCTGATCTTGAGATTGCTGCGATGACCTCGGCCGTCGACGTCCGGCAGGTGACTGTCACCTACGGCTCGACGCTGGTGCTGGACGGTATCGACCTGCGGGTTCCCGAGGGCGCCGCCGTCGCGCTCGTCGGTGAGAACGGCGCCGGCAAGTCCACCCTGCTGCGCTGCATCACCGGCCTTCAGGAGCCGTCCGCCGGCGACATCTCCGTCTTCGAGGCGGTGCCCGGACGCGGCGCGGACTTCTGGCGGCAGGTCGCCACCACGGTGGAGTCGCCCAGTTGGTACCAGGGCCTGACCGTGCGCGAGCATCTCGACCTGGTCCGGGTGGTCAACGGCGGCGACCCTGGCGACGGGCACATCGACGAACTCTGCACCACCCTCGGCCTGACCGGGCTCTGCGACAGCCTGCCCATCACGCTCTCCTCCGGCCAGCGCCAGCGTTTCCTGCTCGCCGCGACCCTCGTACGGCCCAGCCGGCTGCTCGTCCTCGACGAGCCCGAGCAGCGTCTCGACACTCGGATCAAGCGTGCGATCGCGGCGCACCTGCGGTCGTACGTGAGGGCCGGCGGCACGCTGATCATGGCGAGCCACGACGACGGGTTCCGGGTCGGCGTCGGCGCGGACGAGATCGTGCTCACCCGCCCGGAGAGCTGAGGTGACCGCAATCGAGGCCCCGGCCCGGCGGGGCGTCCCCGCCGCCGTCGATGCCCGCCGCTGGATTCGCCGCCGCCGCATCGCCGTCGAGGGCCGCGCCGACATCGGCACGGTCTACGCGGCGACCCTCGCTCTACTGATGGCCGTCGCGCTCCTCGGACAGCCGTTGGTCCGCGTCGTCTGGCCGCCGGACGCGCCCGACGGGGACCCGGCGCTGACTCCGTTCCTCGGGGCCGTGGCCGTCTCCGCCGCGTTCGTCGTCGTACTGCGTCAGCTCGGTCCGCTGTCAGTCAGCCGTAGCGACGCCACCTGGCTGCTGCCGGCTCCGCTTCCCCGGCGCACCCTGCTCGCACCGGCGCTCACTCTGACCACCGTCGCCGCGCTTGTCGTCGGCGCCGTCACCGGTATCGCCGTGACCGGGCACGTCGCCGCCCGCCCGGCCGGGCTCCTGGTGCTGGGGGCCGGCGCCATCACCGGCGCGGCGGCCGCGGTTCTCGCGACGCTGCTCGCGCTCGCCTGCCAGCGACGGCCCTCCCTCGCCCGGCTCGCTGACGGCATCGGCATCGCGATCGGCGCGGGCTGCCTCGTCCTGGCCGCCGCGCTGCGCACCACCGGCGACCACCGCCTGCCCTCCCCGCTCATACCGCCCGTGGCAGTGCTCGCCACCGGCGCCGCCGCCCTGGCCGTCGGGCTGATCGCGATCGTGCTGACCTGGCGGGCGCTGGAGAACTGGCCGACCGCGCCGATCGCCGAGGCGTCGATCAACGCGGGCGCGTACGCCGACGTCGTCTACGCGGTCGAACCGTCCTACCTGACCGAGATGAGCGCCCGCCGCTTCTGGCGCAGCCGCACCCGGATACGGACGACGCGCCTCCTGACCGCCCGCCGGGTCCCGCCGCTCATCGCCCAGGATCTGATCATCCTGCGACGCAAGGCCGCGCGGCTCTGGTGGCCGTTGGGTGCGGCCGCCGTCCCGGTCTACCTCGCGAATGGCCCCGCCTGGCTCCTTCTCGGCGTGGTCCTGATCGGCGCGCTCGCCGCCGCCGGCCTCACCGCGGAGTCCACCCACGGCGACGCCTCGAACCCGGCGATGCTGCGGCTGCTCGGCGTCACGGGCCGCCAGATGACCGCTCAGCGGCTCGTGGTCCCCGCTGTCGTCGCCGGCGTGTGGCTCACCGTCACCCTGGCCGCGCTGCAGGCCGCCGGCTCGCTCGCCGGACCGTGGTGGGCGCTCGGTCTGCTGGCCGGCCCGGCCGTCGCGGTGGGCGCCTTCCAACGGGCGAAGGCGAGCGCCGCCTCGATCGGCACCATCCTGGTCGACACGCCGCTCGGGGCGTTCCCAGCCGGCATGCTGCTGTGGCTCCTCAACGGCATCGACGTCCTGGCCGTCCTGACTCTGCCGGTCTCGGCCGGCCTGGTGACGCTGCAGGCGCCAGAGGCGCTCGGCTGGCATTGGCTGCTCGCGCAGGCGGTCGTCTCGGCGCTGGGGTGTGCCCTGCTGGTGCGGACATCCGGCGCTGCCGCTGGTTCACTCTGACCGCTGATATCGGTGCGGGACGTACCGACCGGAGGGCATCCTTGCCCGATACCAGGTCACCGGCTCGATCGCCGGTCATGAGCCGGGCCTTCTGCCTGCCGTCGGCCCACCGGGCGGCAGCCGAAGCCTCGTCGCCGTCTCAGGTGGCGTCGCCTCGGGGCGAACCCACCGCCGTGAGGAGGCACTGCGCCATGCCGATCGCCTGCAGCAGCGACATCACGGGTGCCCTGACGTCCAACGCCAGGTCGGCTGAGCGCATCGACAGCGCGCTGCTCGTGGTCACCAGCGTGGCGACGAGGTTGCCGGAGTCGTCGGCGATGGTGAAGTCCCGGGCGCTCCAGTTGCCTCCGGTCGTCAGTGCCCGGCCGTCCGCCAGGGTCACCGCGCCGCGTCTTCGACCCGAGTAGTCGATCATGAAATCCAGGATGAACTCGGACTGCGGCCCGACCAGCCGGTAGTGGTCGTTGGCGAAGCTGGTGGCGGCGCCGGTGGCCAGCACGGTGGCGGCGGTGGCGTCGCGGATCTCGAACCGTCGCCGCTTGGAGACGAACCGGCGACGGATGACGGCGACCGGGGTCCCGTCGCGCGAGGTGACGGTGACGGTACGCCTGAGCGGGGACGTCAGGGGCAGCAGGAGCAGGCCGGTGAAGGTGGGGTGCACCGCGCCATTGTCGTCGGCTGTGGAGATTTCGCCTCCCGCCTGCGGAGAAAGTATCCGACCGGGTACGGGCGGCCCTCGGTCGGACCCCGTCACCGCCGGGACGGGCTCGGGCGGCCGCACCAGGCACGGGCCGGCGCCGTACGGACCAGCAGCCCGCTGACCAGCAGCGCCAGCACCGCCAGCACCGCGCCCGCTGTGGCGGCGATGAAGGCCGGGTCGATCGGGGGCGTGACGAGGGAGCCGAGGCGCGGTCCGAAGAGCAGCATGATGCCGAGCCCGACCGGGAACGCGGCGGCGACCGGAGCGGCGAAGCGG
This sequence comes from Micromonospora echinofusca, assembly GCF_900091445.1. NCBI lineage: Bacteria > Bacillati > Actinomycetota > Actinomycetes > Micromonosporales > Micromonosporaceae > Micromonospora > Micromonospora echinofusca. Next base: position 5,894,623 of record NZ_LT607733.1, on the reverse strand, counting down.
TGCACCACCCACCACGCCGTCGGGCTGCCGCGCCAGAGCCCCCGGAGCACGGCTGCTGCCACCACCGTGCAACAGACCATGGTGAGCCAGTTTCCCGTGCCCCCGACGTCGGCGAGCAGCACGGTGTTCACGGCGACCGTGTACGCCAACCAGAACGCGAGCAGCAGGATGCTCGCGACGATGCTGGACGGCCGAGGCGACGGCTCGCGCCCCATGGTCGGCGGGCCGGGGCCCAGCGGCTCGTCGGTCATCGCCGGATCCTACGGGTGCCGTCTCCTTCGCACGGAAGTGCCGCTGGCGGCGTCCGCGAGCCCGGCGCCGGGGCCGTGTCGTACGGTCGGTCCATGTCCGCCCCCGATGACGTCCTGGCCGCCCTCCGCGACTTCGTCGCCCGCGTCGACGCGCTCGATCCGGCCGCCCCGCCGCGGGGTGAGCTGGTCGTCGGCCTGCGCGGCGTCGAGTCGAGACTGGCGCTCAGCGCCCCGGTCGCCCGCGCCCTGGTGGAGGCGCTGCGGGCGTACCACGATCCGCGCGACCGGGGCCGCTGCGACCACTGCGGCGGCGGGCGACTGGACGACAACTTCCTGTGCGGCGACTGCGGCGGGCCCAGCGGGCTGTTCGGGCAGTTGATCTCCGAGCGGGCCGCCCGGCACACGGAGCAGGGTGCGGTCCCGGCGGCACCCGCCGCGGGCGGCCGGCACGCCCGGCACGACGGTCGCTGACGCCTGTCGCACCCGGGCCCGGCAACCTGTTCCGGATCATCCGGGAGCTGACCGCGCAGACCGTGCGTTGACGCGACCCCGCCGCCTGCGGTGCGGAGACCGGAGCCGGGAGCTGCGGGTACGTGGGCGACCCCCGATTTCCTGTCGGTCGTGGTCGCTACCCTCCCGGCGTGACTGATCCGGTGAATGGCACACGGGTGCCGAGCGTGGAGGACGAGGCCAGGTTCTGGGCCCTCGTCGAGGCGGCCTGGGAGCGGCTCGGCGACGAGCCCGCGGCGCTCCGGCGGGCGCTGCTCACGCGGGACCCCGAGGCCGGCGACGAGGGTCTCTACGCCATCGACGCCTGGCTCGACCGGTTCCTCGACAACCTCCGCCAGCTCACGGCCGACCTGTCCAGCCGGGAGCTGACCGACCTGGACCGGGTGGTCGAGCGCAAGCTGCACGACATCGACCGGGCCGACGTGCACGAGGTGACCGACGGCTCCGACGACGGGTTCCTCTACTGCCGGGGGCACGTCGTCGCGCTCGGGCGCGGGTTCTACGAGGCGGTGAGCGCCGATCCCCGGGTCGCCGTGCCCGACGGCGAGTGCGAGGCCATGTGCTACTTCTTCGCCCACCTGCACAGGGAGCGGTTCGGCGGATGGCCGGAGACCGGCTCGGGCATCTCCCGGGAGTCCTGCACCAACGCGGCCGGCTGGCACGCCTGACACCCGCGCCACCCCCGGGCGGGATCCACGACATTCGCCCGGCGACATACACACTGAACGTACGCAGCCGTCAACTCCGTGGAGGCAGCCTCATGCCGTACGCACCCGTCGTCGTCGCCCTGCCGATCGCCGACCGCCCGACCTCGTTCCGCTTCTACTCCGAGGGGCTCGGCCTGCAGGCCGTCGGCGAGCCGGCCGACGACGGCGTCCCCGAGCCCCTGCAGTACGCGCTCAACGACGGCCTGCGCGTCATGCTGGTGCCCACCGGCGGCTTCGGCTGGGTCATCGGCGACCACGAGGTGGCCCGGCGCGGGCAGAGCGAGTGCGTCGTCAGCCTCCCCGCCGCGACGCCGGCCGAGGTCGACGAGCTGGTCGGGCGGGCGCGGGCGGCCGGCGCGCAGATCGTCGTGGAGCCGGGCCAGCAGCCGTGGGGCTACACGGGCACCTTCGCCGATCCGGACGGTCACCTCTGGACGGTGCTCGCCGAGGCGCACTGACGCCGCCCGCGAGGCGCCGCCCGGCCGGGCCTCTACCCGGACGGCGGCGTGCCTCCGGACGCCACGACCGGACGGCCCGGGTCGTGTGGACCCGGGCCGTCCGGTGACAGGGGCAGGCTTACGGAGGAGATCAGAGGGGGCGGTGCGGGTAGCCGGCGGTGCCCGGCTCCGGGACGACCTCGACCTCGGTCACCAAGTACTCCGTGTCGGTCGTCGTGGTGGTGGCCGGCCGGTCGTCGGTGTCGGCGTCGGAACGGCGCTTCGCCGCCGCGGCGGCTCCGGCCGCTGCCACCCCGGCCACGGCGGCGCCCGCCGCCACGGCCTTGCCGGACACCCCGGCGCTGCCGTTGTCGCCGCGGGTAGCGGCGGCGTGCTCGACGCCCGGGGTGCCGACACCGACACCGTTGTCGACCGTGCCGCGCCAGGCGCCGGTCTCGACGCCCCGCTCCTCGATGTACGTCTTGAACTTCCGCAGGTCGGATTCGGCCTGCCGCTCGATGATGTTGAGCTTGTCGCCGGCCTTCTCGATCAGGCCCTCGGGCTCGTACTCCAGGTGCAGCCGCACCACGGTGCGGTCGGCGTCGACGGGCTGGAAGTAGACCGCGCCGGCGTTGGTCACGCCCTCGGTGGCCGCCCAGGCCACCTTCTGGTCGGGCACCTGCTCCAGGACCTTGGCGTCCCACTCGCGCTGGACGCCACCGATCTCGGCGACCCAGTGCATCCGCCGGTCGTCGAGCTGGCGGACCTCACGCACGCCCCCCATGAACCGGGGGAACTCCTCGAACTGCGTCCACTGGTTGTAGGCGGTGCTGACCGGAACCTGTACTTCGATGGACTTCTCGACCTTCGTGGTCACGGGTAATCCTCCTCGTCAGGTCGAACCGCTCTCGTTCGGTGGGGAGAGCCGTCCTCGTCGAACAAACTCCTACCCCTGCCGAGGACGCTCAACCACCCGACCTGCCGAGACACCACATCGGAGGGCCGCGGCGCGCCCCCGGCCCGGCCGGTCAGGCGGCCTGTTCGGGGAGCCCGCTCAGTCGGCGGACCGGCGAGAAGGCCACCCACAGCACCCCCGCGAGCGCACCCGTCGTCGCGATCCAGAGCGCCGGCCGTACGCCGAGGGCGGTCCCGAGCGCGCCGCCGAGCAGCGCGCCGATCGGCCGGATGCCGTAGTTGACCGTGCGCCGGGCCCCGGTCACCCGCGCCAGCAGCGCCGGCGGGGTGAGCGCGGTCTGCACCGAGCCGCCCACGATGTCGAGCATCATCACCCCGGCGGCGGAGAGGAACTCAGCGGCGAAGAGCATCCCGAGCACCAGCGGGCCCGGTCCGCTGGCCAGCGGAACGAGCAGCAGGGGAGCGGGGAAGAGGACGAACGAGGCGACCAGCGCCGGGCCGACCCCGAAGCTGCGGGCCAGCCGGCCGGTGGCGGTCGCGCCGACCAGTCCGCCGACCGCGCCCGCGCCGAGCACCGCGCCCAGCAGGCCGGGCGCGAGGTGGAGTTCCTGCGTCGCGTAGAGCACGAAGAGCGCGATGAACATGAAGTTGAACAGGTTGACGGTGGTGGTGCCGAGCAGGATCGCGCGCATCATGGGCGTCCGCGCGATGAACCGCAGCCCGGCGCCGAGGGCCAGGCCGCCGCCGCGCGCGGGCGCCGGCTCCGTCGGCCGGATCCGCCCCAGGAAGTACGCGGACACGACGTACGACAGCGCGTCGGCGACCAGGGCGAACGGGGCGGTGAGCACCTGAACGAGGATGCCGCCGACGCTGGGCCCGGCCACCTGTGACATCGCGCGGCTGCCGTTGACCAGGGTGTTCGCCGCCACGTAGTCGGGTCGGGCCACGATGGACACGAAGAGCGGCCCCCGGGCGACCTCGAAGAACACGGCGAGCGTGCCGACGGCGAAGGCCGCCGCGTAGAGCTGTGCCATCGTGAGTACGCCGAGCAGGTGGGCGACCGGCACCGCGATCAGCAGCAGCGCGCGGCCGAGGTCGGTGAGGATCATGACCCGGCGCTTGTGCGGGAGCCGGTCCACCCAGGCGCCGGCGAGCAGCGGGAAGAGCAGGTTCGGGGCGAGCGCGGCGGCGGTCAGGTAGCCCATCTCGGCCGGGGACGCGCCGAACACCAGCACGGCCAGCAGCGGCAGGGCCAGGGTGGAGATCTCGTCGCCGAAGTACGACACGGTCTGCGCCGACCAGTACCGGCGGAACACCCGCTCGCGCAGCAGCCGGGGCAGCGGGCCGCGCCGCGCGGGACCGCCGGGCGGGGCGGCAACCGGAATGCCGGTTGCCTGACCGCTCACCGGTCGCCCTTCTGCTTGCCGGGGTCGCGGGCAACCGGTCCGCTGACCGGAAGCTCCCCGTCGCAGCCGCTGACGGCGCCGGCGGTGGCCGCGTCGGCGTGGTCGGCGGTCGGACCGGCTCCGGCGCCGGCGGTGGCCGTGTTGGCGTTGGGCGGGCTGGCTCCGGGGGCGGTCGCGTTGGCGCTGGCGGCAGCGGTAGGGGCGGTCGGGCCGGTGGTGTCGGCGAGGGCATCGGTGGGTGGTGGTTCGGTGAGGACGGCCAGCTGCACGAGGGTGACCTTCCGGCTTTCGGCCGGTCGCTTCGTCGGGTCGGTGACCCGGTCGTCGTACTCGGCGAGCAGGGCCTCGATGCGCTGGGTCAGCCGGCCCATCTCGTCGGCGGTCACGTACAGCGGCCGGTCGGTGAACCCGGTGACCGCCCGCCAGGCCACCGGCTCGTCGGCCCGCCGGGCGAGGAACTCCTCGGCGCGGTGGGTGTAGAGGGCGAGCTGCGTCGCGCTCAGGGCGTTGGTGGCGGCAACTACCTGCGGGTCGTCGGAGTCGTCGTCCCAGGAGGTGTTGTGCGCGGTGGCCCGCCAGGGCCGCTCCCGGGCGTCGGCGCCGGGCACCCGCTCGGCGAGCCCGTACTTGGCGAGCTGCCGGAGGTGGAACGAGCAGTTCGGCACGCTTGCGCCGAGCCGCTCGGCGGTCTGGGTGGCGGTCAGCGGGCCGTGCTGGCGCAGCAGCCCGATGATGGCCATCCGCAGCGGATGCGCGTAGCCGCGCAGGGCCTTGGGGTCGGAGAGCTTCACCTCGGGCAGCGACATACGCTAAAGCTATCTTTATAAAGATAGCTTCAGCAATGCTGCAGGGCGCATCGCGAAGGATGACGCCTGCGCCACCCACCCCGCGCGACGCCGTCCCGAAGGCATCAGCCAGAGGTGATCAGGGCGCCATGGACGTAAAAAGCGTCCGGTAGCGGCAGGCCTCGGGGCGGGGAAGGGGGCGGCGTCAGCTGTAGATGGTGGTGGCGTATCGCGGGCCGTAGTGGCGTTCCAGGTCGGCCAGGCTCTCCGCCGGGTTCTCGACCTCCTTGACCAGCCGGGCCCGGGACGGCAGCGCGTCCGGCTGCCAGCTCTTCGGCTGCCACAGCTCGGAGCGCAGCAACGCCTTCGCGCAGTGGTAGAAGATCTGCTCGATCTCCACCACCAGAGCGAGGACCGGCCGGTGCCCCTCGACCACCATGTCGTCGAACCACGGGGCGTCGCGCACCAACCGGGCCCGGCCGTTGATCCGCAGCGTGTCGGTGCGCCCGGGGATCAGGAAGATCAACCCGACGTGCGGGTTGTCCAGGATGTTGCGGTAACCGTCGGCCCGCCGGTTGCCGGGCCGCTCCGGGACGGCGATGGTCCGCTCGTCCAGCACCAGCGCGAAGCCGGGCGGGTCGCCCTTCGGCGAGACGTCGCAACTGCCGTCCGCGCCCGCCGTCGCCACCAGGCAGAACGGTGACGCGGCCAGCCAGTCCCGGTCCCGTTGGTGCAGGACGGGCCGCTCCTTGGCCAGCGCCCGCGGCGTCGGCGCCCCCAGCAGCTCGCGCAGTTCCTCGTGCGAGGTGATCTCCACCGTCACGTGATCCTCCCCCGTGCGTTGACCCCGGTGGCGGCCTGCCCGCCGTCAGTTCAGCCTAGGAGGGCGCGACGAGCGCCAGGTTTGTCACTCCGAGGTGGGGGTACCGCCTCACCCGACCCGCCCGGAGAGACCGAGCAGTGGAGGCCCGATGGAGAGCCGACTCAAGGTGCTGGGCCACCCCGTCCACCCGATGCTCGTCATGTTCCCCGTCGGCCTGCTGGTCACCGCGGTGCTGTTCGACCTGGTGGACACCGTCGGCGGGCCGGACTTCCTCGGCGAGGTCGCGTACTGGAACATCACCGTCGGCCTGGTCGGCGGCCTGTTGGCCGCGGCGGCCGGGACGTTCGACCTGCTGGCCATCCCGCCGAACACCCGCGCGAAGCGGGTGGCGCTGACCCACGCCGCCGCCAACGTGGCGGTGATCCTGCTCTTCGCCGCGATCTGGGTGGTCCGGCTCAACGCCGACTCCCGGGGCGCCGGCGGCGCGCTGATCGCCATCGAGGTGGTCGCCCTGGCCATCCTCGGCGTCAGCGCCTGGCTCGGCGGCGAACTCGTCGACCGGCTCGGCGTCGGCGTGGACCGGGAGGCCGGCCTGGACGCCCCCAGCTCACTGCGGCCCCCGGCGGCCACCCAGCGGATCGGAGAGGCGCGATGAGCGAGCAGAGCGGAAGGGCTGGCATGAGCGAGCAGAGCGGCGGTTCCGGCCGGGGTTGGCGCGGCCGGCAGCAGGGCTGGGACCCGATGGGTGAACTCCAGTCGCTGCGCTCGGAGCTGCGCCGGCTGGTCGGCGGCCGGACCGGGTCGTCGGACGTCGAGCTGACCGAGACCGCCGACGGCTGGGAGGCCGTGGTGCGGCTGCCCGGGGTGGCGCCGGAGGAGGTGGCGGTCGAGCTGGACGACCGCGAGCTCTGCGTCCGCGCCCGCTCCGAGGCCGAGGTCAACGCCGACCACGGCATCCCCGGCGGCTTCGAGACCCGGGGCTTCGAGTACCGCGTCGACCTGCCGTCCCGGGTGGACCCCGACGCCATCGACGCGGTCATGGACCACGGCCTGCTCCGGGTGCGACTGCCCCGGGCCGCCCGGCCCGCGCCGCGCTCCATCACCGTCGGCCGCACCGGACCCCGCTCCGCCGGCCCCGCCGGGGGTACGCCGAGCGTCGTCGACCCGGCCGCGGACCGGGAGATGCACCGCCCGGACATCGCGCTCGACGAGACCGACCGGCCGTAACGGGCCGCGTGGTCACCCCGGACCTGCTCGGCTCCGCCGCCGGGCGCGTGCCCGACGTCGAGCGGATCGCCGTGCTGCGCGCCAACGCGCTCGGCGACTTCATCTTCGTCCTGCCGGCGCTGGAGGCGTTGCGGGCCGCGTACCCGAAGGCGGAGATCGTGCTGCTCGGGGCGCCGTGGCACGCGAAGCTCTGGCGCGACCGGCCCGGGCCGGTGGACCGCGTGCTGGTGGTGCCGCCCGCGCCGGGGATCCGCGGCCCCGATCCGGGCGAGCCGGAGTCGGCGCCGGACGACTTCCTCGCCGCGGCCCGCCGGGAACGCTTCGACCTGGCGTTGCAGCTGCACGGCGGCGGCGCCAACTCCAACCCGTTCGTCGCCGCCCTCGGCGCGCGGGTCACCGCCGGGCTGCGCGCCGAGGACGCGCCGCCGCTGGACCGCTGGATCCGGTACGTCTACTACCAGCACGAGGTGATCCGCTACCTGGAGGTGGCCGGGCTGGTCGGCGCGGGCGCCACCACCATGGTCCCGACGCTCGCCGTGACCGACGCCGACCGGGCGGAGGCCGACGAGGTGCTCGGCCCGGCACGGCGGCCCAGGGTGGCGCTGCACCCCGGCGCCACGGACACCCGCCGGCGCTGGCCCGCCGAACGCTTCGCGCAGGTGGCCCGCGAGCTGGTCGGCGACGGGTACGAGGTGCTGGTCACCGGCACCCCCGCCGAGCAGGAGGTGGTGGACCGGGTGGTCGCGGCGGCCGGGGTGCCCCTCCGGCCGCAGGTGGGCACGCTCAGCCTCGGCGGGCTGGCCGGTTGCTACGCCGGCTGCGAGCTGGTGGTCTCCAACGACACCGGCCCGCTGCACCTGGCCGCCGCCGTGGGCACCGCGACCGTCGGCGTCTACTGGGTCGGCAACCTGATCACGGTGGCGAACCTGCTGCGCGGCCGGCACCGGCCGATCAGCTCGTGGACGGTGCTCTGCCCGGTCTGCGGGGTGGACTGCACCCCGGGCATCTACCCGCACCGCCCTGGCGACGGCGAGTGCCCCCACCGGGACTCCTTCGTGACCGACGTGCCGGTCGTCGAGGTCCTGGAGGCGGCCCGCGAACTGCTCCGTCCGGAACCCGGCGCCCCCTGAGCGCCGACGTCTGTCGGGTGCCGCCGCCGCGCGGCCGGACGCCCGCGTCGGTCTCAGGCCGGTTGGGTCGACTCCTCCTCGGCGAGGACGACCTCCCACGCCTCCACGTCGCGCTCGGTGACCGTGGTCGGCGACTCCAGGTGGTACGCGCCGCTGGGCAGGACGCCGGCGCCGCCGAAGCGCGCCAGCACGGCGAGCTGCGCGGCGACGTCCTCGCCCTGGTGCTTCTCGTGCACCCGCCGCCAGAAGTCGAACCCGCCGGAGTCGAGCAGCTTCGCGCGGTCGTAGAGCACGCAGCCGCCGATCCACGACACCTTGTACGCCCGCCAGGCCCCCGCCGGCAGGTCCAGCCGGCGGGTGACGTGCAGCAGGTTCGCGGCCGAGTGGATCGACGCCCGTTCCCATTGCGGGGTGCCCGGGCGGATCCGCTCCGGGACGGGCCGGCCGCTCCACTCCTCGTAGTGCCGGTGCGTCTCGGTCCGGACGTCGTCGGCGTACGACAGCCCGTGCACCGCGTTGCCGACGAAGCCGCAGCCCAGCTCGTCGATGGCGGTGACCAGCCGGCGCAGTGCGCCCGGCTCCAGCCAGACGTCGTCGTCGAGGCAGAGCACGTACCGGGCGGCGGAGGCGGCCAGCAGGTACGCCCGGTGCTCGGCCAGCCCGCGCCGGGGCAGCCGGCGGGTCAGCAGCACCGGATGCCCCCGGTGGCGCAGCACCCGGACCATGGTGGCCGCCGCCGGGTGCCGGTACGCGGCGTCGCCGTCGGACTGGTCGCTGACCACCACCCCGAAGCCGGGCACACCCTCCTGGGCGGCCAGCCCGGAGAGGGTGACCGCCAGTTCGGCGGGGCGGTTGCGGGTCGGGATCAGCACGTCGAGCAGCCGTCGCGCGCGGAACCCGCCGGCCGTGCCGAGGTCGAACGGGCGGTTCACGACGGCTCGGGCGTGAGGGAGGTGTCCTCGTGCGGCTCCTGGCCGTGCGCCCGGATCCGGTCGATGATCGCCGAGGTGGACCGGTCGGGAACGTACCCGAGGGTGCGGACCTGCCCGCCGAGGCGGCGCACCAGCGGCGCCTCCGGCACCATCTCCGGCGGGTAGTCGCCGCCCTTGACGTACACGTCGGGGCGGACCGTCTCGATCAGCTCCGCCGGGGAGTCCTCCTCGAAGACCACCACGTGGTCGACGCAGACCAGCGCGGCGAGCAGGGCGATGCGGTCCTCGACCGGGTTCACCGGCCGGTCCGGGCCCTTCAGCCGGCGTACGCTGCCGTCGGAGTTGACCGCCACCACCAGCAGGTCGCCGAGCGCGCGGGCCTGCTCCAGGTAGCGCACGTGGCCCCGGTGCAGCACGTCGAAGCAGCCGTTGGTGAAGACGATGGCCCGGCCCGCCCGGCGATGCTCCGCGACGATCGCCGCCAGCTCGTCGGTGCCGACCAGCGCCCGGTGGCCCGCCCGCCCGACCGGCGCGTCCAGCGCCACGAGCAGGTCCTCCCGGCGGCACACGCAGGTGCCGGTGTCCGAGACGGTGATGGTCGCGGCGAGCTGGGCCAGCTGGGCGGCGGTGGGCAGCGGCGCGTCGGCGGCCAGCGCGAGCGTCATCGCCGCCAGGTACGCGTCGCCCGCCCCGACCGCGTGGCTGGCCGGCACCGGGGTGCTGTGGCTGCGCCGGGGCTCGCCGTCCGCCCCGCCGACCACCGCGCCTTCGGTGTCCAGGGTCACCGCCACCACGTCCGCGCCGGTGTGCGCGCGCAGCTCGGCGAGGCGGGACTCGGCGAGGACGGCCCGGTCGACGCCCTCGCCGGCCGTGGCGTTCACGGTGACGCCGGTGCCGGTCACGGTCAGCCCGTCCCCGGTCATCGCCACCCGGCCCTCGCCGGCCGTCGGCTCACCGGTCGGGTTCGTCGGGCCGGGGCGGTGGGCGGCGTGGTGCGCCAGGGTGCCGCCCGGGGAGACGCCCACCGTGAGTTCGGAGGGGCCGTCGGCCGGGTCGCCGTCGGGGTGGTCCAGGTGCAGCCCGGCACCGGGCGCCGGCCGGGTTCCGGCGGCCCGGGCGAGCAGCCGGGTCGCCTCGGCGAAGCTGGGGGTCACCACCGTCGGCGCCAGGCCGCGCCAGTCCGCCAGGTCGTGGGCGTCGAGTGCCACCGTGGCGTACCGCTCCCGGTGGGTCACCAGCCAGGCGCGCACGGCGGCGGACAGCGCGCCCAGACCGTAGTCGCAGACCACCAGGGTCGGTGCCTCGCCGCCGGCGGCGCGCAGTTCCTCGGTGGCGCAGTCCAGCGCGGTGAGCAGCCGGGCCACCCCGTCGTCGTCGAGCGCGTCGTCGGCGTCGCCGGAGTCCTCCCGGAGCAGGATCTGGTTGCCCGCCAGCATGCGCCGCTTGACCGGCGTGGGCCGGCCCGGCTGGGCGACCGTACGGTCCCAGACGCCGGCGCGGTCCAGACAGTCGTGCAGTTCGTCGCCGGCCACGTCGGCGCCCACCGGCGCCACCAGCACCGCCCGACCGCCGAGCGCGGCGACGTTGACGGCGGTGTTCGCCGCCCCGCCGGCCGCGGAGATCCGCCGGCGCAGGGTGAGGACCGGGGCGGGCGCCTCCCGGCAGAGCCGGTCGGACTCGGCGAACCGCCACTCGTCGAGCATGGCGTCACCGACGACCAGGACGGGACGCCCGAGCCAGCCCTCCACCACCGCGGCGAGCCGGCGCTGTTCCGCTGCTCCTCCTGCCATGCCGTCCCGGGTCCCCCGGGGCATCCGGGCCAAACCTGCCGCCACCGGGGACGGGGCGCACACCTGCCGCCCCCCGGGACGGGGTTTCGGGCACCGGGCCCCGGGAAGGGACGGACGGTACCCCGGAGAGGAGAGACACCGACATGGCAGCGACGACACTTCAGGGCAAGCGGATCGCGTTCCTGGCCGCCGACGGCGTCGAGGAGGTCGAGTACGTCCAGCCCCGCGAGGCGGTGGAGCAGGCCGGCGCCACGGTGGAGCTGGTCTCGCTCAAGCCCGGCACGATCCAGTCCTTCAACCACCTGGACCAGTCCAAGACGTACGACGTGGACGTGAGCGTGGCCGACGCGGACGCCGGCGGCTTCGACGCGCTGGTGCTGCCCGGCGGGGTGGCGAACCCGGACTTCCTGCGGGCCGATCCGGACGCGGTGCGCTTCGTGCGGGCGTTCTTCGACGCCGGCAAGCCGGTCGCGGTGATCTGCCACGGGCCGTGGACGCTCATCGAGGCGGACGTGGTGCGGGGCCGCCGGGTCACCTCCTGGCCCAGCCTGCGCACCGACCTGACGAACGCCGGCGCGACCTGGGTCGACGAGCAGGTCGTCACGGACGGCAACCTGGTCAGTAGCCGTAAGCCGGACGACCTGCCGGCCTTCTGTGCCAGGATCGTCGAAGAGTTCGCCGAGGGCCCGCACTCGTCCCGCTGACCGGTCGTCGGTCGTGCGGTCGGTGGCCCGCAGCGGCGCCGACCCACGACCGACGAGGTGTACGCCGTTCCTCGCGCATGTCTCGGGTGGGCGGGGAAAGGAGGCGGGATGACCACGCAAGCCCCGGCACTCGGCGGGCGGCAGATCCGGCTGCTGATGTTCGGCCTGATGACCGGCATGCTGCTGGCCGCGCTCGACCAGACCATCGTCGGCACCGCGCTGCCGACCATTGTCGGCGAACTGGGCGGGATCAACCATTACTCGTGGGTGGTGACGGCGTACCTGCTCGCCTCCACGGCCTCGACGCCGCTCTACGGCAAGATGGCCGACCTGTACGGGCGACGCCCCGTCTTCCTCTTCTCCATCGGCACGTTTCTGCTCGGCTCGCTGCTGGCCGGCCTGTCGCAGGACATGACCCAGCTCATCGTCACCCGGGGGGTCCAGGGCCTCGGCGCCGGCGGCCTGATGACGCTCGCGTTCACCATCATCTCGGACGTGGTGTCGCCCCGGGAACGCGGTCGCTACCAGGGCCTGTTCGGGGCGGTCTTCGGCCTCTCCTCGGTCGCCGGTCCGCTGGTCGGCGGCTACTTCGCCGAGACCGACTGGCGGTGGATCTTCTACATCAACGTGCCGCTGGGGATCCTGGCACTCATCGTGTGCTCCCGGGTGCTGCGGCTGATCCCGTTCACCCGGCGTGACCACTCGATCGACTGGATCGGCGCGGCGCTGCTGGTCGCCGGGGTGAGCTGCCTGCTGCTCGCGCTGAGCTGGGGCGGCAACGAGTACGCGTGGGGCTCCGGCGTGATCGTCGGCCTCTTCGTCGCGGGCGCGGTGCTCGGCGTGCTCTTCGTGCTCCAGGAGGCGCGGGTGGCCGAGCCGATCCTGCCGCTGCGGCTGTTCCGCAGCGCCACGTTCGCGCTGGCCAACTCGGCCGGCTTCGTGCTCGGCCTGGTGATGTTCGGCTCGATCATCTTCATCCCGCTCTACCTCCAGATCGTGCGGGGCGCCTCGCCGACCCGCAGCGGCCTGCTGATGCTGCCGATGATGGCCGGCGTCATCGTCACCTCGGTGCTGACGGGCCGGGCGATGAGCCGCATCGGGCGCTACAAGTGGTTCCCGGTGGTCGGCGCGGCGGTGCTGGTGGTCGGCATGCTGCTGTTCACCCGGCTGGAGGTGGACACCTCGCTCTGGCTGGCCTTCGGCTACATGGTCGTGATCGGCGTCGGGCTGGGGCTCTGCATGCAGTCGCTGATCCTGGCCGTGCAGAACGCCGTGTCGATGCGGGACCTGGGCGCCGGCACCTCGTCGGCGACGTTCTTCCGGTCGCTGGGCGGCTCGTTCGGCGTCGCCATCCTCGGCGCGGTGCTGTCGTCACGGCTCACCGCGGAACTCGCCGACCGGATGCCGGGCGCGATCGCCCAACTGCCGCCGCAGCAGCAGGCCGCCGTGGCGGCGAGCGGCGGGGCGGACGTCTCGGTGAACGACCCGGCGACCATCCTGGCGCTCCCGGCACCGGTGCGCGAGGCCGTCCAGGCGGCGTTCGTCGAGTCGCTGCACCTGGTCTTCCTGACCACCGGCCTGATCGCGATCGTCGCGGTGCTGGTCACCCTGGCGCTGCCGGACGACAAGCTGCGTGGCGCGGGCCCGGACGGCGCCACGGGCGGCACGGACGGCCTGGGCGGCGAGGGACCGGCACCGGGCGGCAAGCCGCTGACCAAGGAGTCGAAGCAGGAGGCGGCCGCCGAGATGGAGGCGAAGAGCCAGACGATGCTCTGACCGGGCGGGCCGGGCCGCGCCCGAGGCCGGCCCGGTCGGCACTACTTGAGGATCAGCCGGTTGGTCTGCTCGAAGACGTCCAGGTCGGCGAGGGTCTCGGCGACGCTGGCGGAGAGCGGGGCCGGCAGCTGCGCCCGGTGGAAGAAGCCCGCGTCGATCGTCTCGTCGGTGATCCGGGCCAGTTCGCCGTCCCACTCGTCGACGCGGAACGCGGTCGTGAAGATCTGGTACGTGTGGCCGTACATGTTGGTGTGGGTGCGGTCCGGGCCCGTGTAGAGGGCGAAGGCGCTGACCCGCAGCGCGCGCAGCCCGGTCTCCTCGCGTACCTCGCGGACGGCGCAGTCGGCGATCGACTCGCCCAGCTCCATCGCACCGGCGGGCATGGCCCACTGGCCGTTGTCGGAGCGCTGGATCAGCAGGAGGCGTCCCGCGTTGTCGCGGACCACGGCGCGGGCGCCGACGAACATCAGCGTCCGGTCACCGGCGAGCGCGCGCAGTTGTCCCACGTACGAATCGGCCCAGGAGATGCTCACCCGGACAATTTACGGGGCCGGTTCGGGGTCGACCGGCATTCTAGGGTTCCCAACCTGTGACCGCCGACACTACTTTGTTACCCATGCGTAGCACGATGATGGACGCCCCCCTCCAGGTCTCCCGGATCCTCGGCCACGGCGCCACCGTGCACGGCACGGCGGAGGTGGTCACCTGGACGGGCGCCGAGCCGCGCCGGATGACGTACGCCGAGGTGGGGCGCACGGCGGCCCGGCTGGCCCACGCGCTGCGCGCGGAGTGCGGTGTCACCGGCGACGAGCGCGTCGCCACCTTCATGTGGAACAACGCGGAGCACCTGGTGGCGTACTTCGCGGTGCCCAGCATGGGCGCGGTGCTGCACACCCTCAACATCCGGCTCTTCCCGGACCAGGTCGCCTACATCGCCAACCACGCCGAGGACCGGGTGGTGCTGGTCGACTCGACGCTCATCCCGCTGCTGGCCCGGGTCATCGGCGAGATGACGACGGTGCGGCACGTGGTGGTGGTCGGCGGCGGCGACCCGGCCCCGCTCACGGCGGCGGCCGGCGACCGGATCGCCGTGCACCACTGGGACGCGCTGCTCGCCGAGCGCCCCGACGTCTTCGACTGGCCCGAGGTGGACGAGCGCGACGCCGCCGCCCTCTGCTACACCTCGGGGACCACCGGCAACCCGAAGGGCGTCGCCTACTCGCACCGCTCGATCTACCTGCACTCGCTCCAGGTCTGCATGCCGGAGGGGTTCGGCCTCGGGCCGACCGACCGCGAGCTGGCCATCGTGCCGATGTTCCACGCGATGTCCTGGGGCCTGCCGTACGCGGCCTTCCTCTCCGGGGCGTCGCTGATCATGCCGGACCGGTTCCTCCAGGCCGGGCCGATCGCGGAGATGATCGCCGCGGAGCGGCCCACCCTGGCCGGCGCGGTGCCGACGATCTGGAACGACCTGCTGGCCCACCTGGACGCCCACGACGTGGACAGCTCCTCGCTGCGGGAGGTCATCGTCGGCGGCTCGGCCTGCCCGCCGGCACTGATGCACGCGTTCGCCGACCGGCACGGCATCGACGTCATCCACGCCTGGGGGATGACCGAGATGTCCCCGCTGGGCTCGGTCTCCCGGCCGCCGGCCGGCGCGACCGGCGAGGACGCCTGGCGCTACCGCTACACGCAGGGCCGCGTGCCGGCCGGGGTCGAGGCCCGCATCGTCGGCCCGCTGGGCGAGCCGCTGCCCGCCGACGGGACGGCCGTCGGCGAGCTGGAGGTACGCGGGCCGTGGGTGACCGCCCGGTACGTCGGCGACGACGTGCCCGACGAGGAGAAGTTCCGCGACGGCTGGCTACGTACGGGAGACGTCGGCACCC
This sequence comes from Micromonospora echinofusca, assembly GCF_900091445.1. Taxonomy (NCBI): domain Bacteria; kingdom Bacillati; phylum Actinomycetota; class Actinomycetes; order Micromonosporales; family Micromonosporaceae; genus Micromonospora; species Micromonospora echinofusca. The sequence continues at coordinate 5,879,344 of NZ_LT607733.1, read as the reverse complement.
TCTCGCCGGACGGCTACATCACGCTCACGGACCGGGCGAAGGACGTCATCAAGTCCGGCGGCGAGTGGATCTCCTCCGTCGAGCTGGAGAACGCCCTGATGGCCCACCCGGCCGTGCTCGAGGCCTGCGTGGTGGGGGTGCCCGACGAGCGCTGGGGTGAGCGGCCGCTTGCCACGGTGGTGCTCCGCGAGGGGGCGTCGGCGACGGCCGAGGAGCTGCGGGAGTTCCTGGCCGGGTCGGTGGCCCGCTGGCAGCTGCCGGAGCGCTGGGCCGTCATCGACGCGGTGCCGAAGACCAGCGTCGGCAAGTTCGACAAGAAGGTCGTCCGTTCCCGGTACGCCGGGGGCGAACTGAGTGTCCGGGAGCTGACCGCCCCGTAACGTTCTCAGGCGCACCGTCGCCTGTTGGGGTAGGGACCACTCCTGAAATCCCTCCCCAGGGGCGGCCCCGGCGTTCGCACCGCGCCGGGGCCGCCCGCTCCATGCGGGTGACCCGCACCGTCATTGTTGCGAAACTTGTTCGCCTCTGTGCCCACTATGGGGAAATTTGCCCACCTCAGAAGGCTTTCCGTGAGGCTGGGCGTCACCCGCTCTCGCTGGTCGTGATCAGCACCTTGCCGACCACCGCGTTCTCCACCGCCTGGTGGGCCGCGCCGGCCGCCGAGAGCGGATGGTGGTGCAGCGGCAGGCCGGCGTCCTCGCCCACCCGGACCCCGCCCTGGGCAGCCGCGGCAGCCACGTCCACCACCGCCTGGGCCTTGGCCGCCTTCGGCTCGGTGTAGACGAGCACGAACTGGAACCGCGCGTTCGGGGCCATCAACGGCCGGATCGGCAGGGTCACCTCGTCCCCACCGTCGTCGGCGTAGACGCAGACCGCGCCACCGCGGCGGAGCAGCTTTACGTCGACGGCGGCGTTGCGTGCCGGCGAGACCTCGACGATCGTGTGCACCCCGTCGGGCGCGATCTTGCGGACCTCCTCCACCACGTCCTGCCGCCGGTAGTCGATCACGAAGGACGCCCCGGCCGCCGCCGCCAACTGCGCCTTCTCCGGGCTCCTGACCGTGGCGACCACGCAGGCGTCCGCCCACCGGGCGAGCTGGATGGCCGCGTTGCCCACCGCGCCCGCCCCGCCCTGCACGAGCACCGTGTGGTCGCTGAGCGCGCCCGCGTGCAACCGGTCCGGCGTGTACTCGCCGGCCGTCAGGCAGCGGTGCGCGGTGAGGAAGGGGATGCCCAGGCAGGCCCCCAGGTCGAAGGAGGCGTCGCCGAGGGGCACCGCCTGCCGCACCGGCACCACCGTGTACTCGGCCGCGGTGCCCCAGGGCCGCTGCCACGCGGCCTCCCACAGCCAGACCCGCTCGCCGATCAGGTCCCGGTCGACACCCTCCCCGACCGCCTCGATCACCCCCGCGCCGTCCTGCCCGGGTGTCTGCCAGCCGTCGGGCAGCGGCCCCTGCCGGCGCGCCTTCCAGTCGGTCGGGTTCACCCCCGACACGGCCACCCGCACCAGGACCTCGCCGGGGCCGGGCTCCGGCACCGGCCGGTCGAGAAGTTGCAGCACCGAGGCGTCGCCGGTGCGCTCGTACACGATCGCCTTCATCCCCGTCTCCTCACCCGGCGGCCCCCGGCGGGGCGCCGTCGGCTGCGGTACCCGGCGGATCCCCGCTCATGCCGATCCCGCCCCCCCACAACCCGGACAACCCGGGCGCCACCGCCCGGACGCGCAACCTGCCGGGCGGTGCGAGCACCCCGCCCTGCGGTGGTGCGGGCGCTGCGAGCACCGGTGATCAGGACGCGATGGACGTTACCGGGCGGGTTTAGGGTCCAGGGCGTCCTGATCACCGGGTTGGCGCTGGCGCTGGCGCTTGGCGCGTCGTGGTGTGTGCTGGTGGGCCGCCTAGCCGAGGCGGTCGATGGCCTGTGGGGTCAGGTCGCCGATGGCGTCCAGCACCACGGCCGCTAGCCGTTCGGCGTCCGGGTCCAGCGGGTACGTCCCGTGCGGCACCGCCACCACGGTCATCCGGGCGGCGGCAGCCGACCGGACGCCGTTGGACGAGTCCTCCACGGCCACGCAGCGGGCCGGGTCGACGCCCAGCCGCTCGGCGACCGCCAGGTAGACGTCGGGCGCAGGCTTGCCCCGTTCGGTCTCCTCGGTCGACAGCGTGGCGCCGAACACCCCGGTCAGGCCCGTCGCGGCCAGCGCCGCCGCGATCAGCCGCGTCGGCGACGAGCTGGCCAGCCCCAGCGGCCACCGTTCGGCCAGCCGGCGTACGATCTCGTCGGCCCCGTCGATCAGCGGTACGCGCTGCGCGTAGCGCCGGGTCATCTCCTCGACGACCTCGGTGGCGACCTGCTCGGGGCTACGGTCGACGCCCAGCTCACCGCTGAGGTAGCGCGCCCACTCGCCGGTGCTCATGCCCATCAGCCGGCGCTGCGTGTCGGGCTGCCAGGTGCCGCCGTGCGCCGCGACGTACGCCCGCCGGACCTCCTCCCACACCGGCTCGGAGTCCACGATCACGCCGTCCAGGTCGAAGATCACCGCATCCGCCACGAACCCATCCTGCCCCACCGGCGGCCAGCGGGCAGGCGGCGGCGGTCAGCGGGCGGCAGGGCGGCGAGCCGGCGAGCATGCGGGCGGCAGGGCGGCAGGGCGGCGAGCAGGGGCGGGCAGCGCGCAGGCGAGTGGGCAGCGGCGGGCAGCGGTCCGGCGGGCGGTCAGGTCCGCAGGGCGGGCAGGCCGATCGGGTTGCCCTCGGGGATGACGGTGTGCGCGGCGCGCGCGATCGGTTCGAGCAGTTGGCGCAGCCGACCCGTACGTTCCGGGCCCAGCGTCCGCCACGGGCGGGCGGCGGCGGCGTCGGTGGCGTCCTCGATCGCCTGGAACCGGGCCCGGCCCTGCTCGGTCGGCTCCCCGTCGGGGGTCAGCCAGCCCCGCTCGGCCAGCCGGGCGCGGGCGGCGGCCCACTGCTCCTCCGACCAGCCGCGCCCGAGCAGGTTCAGCGGCGAGATGTCGACCGCGACCCGCCAGGCCAGCGTCTCCACCGGGTCGAGGTCGGCCGCGACCAACGCGGCGATGTGCCCGTCGCCGCGCTGCTCGCGCAGCGTGGTGGCGGCCTGCCAGAGCCGGGCCAGCGGGTACTCGCCGCGCGGTAGGGCGGCGTTGGCGGCGCCCAGCACCCGGCCGGCCGGCTCCGCCTCGGCGGCGGCGGCCTCCAGCAGCTCGGCCGCCTCGACCAGGTGCGACTCCGGCAGCTCGTAGGTCAGCTCGGCCAGCGCCTGCACCGCGCCCGTGAGCCGCGCCCGCAGCGCCTCCTCCGGCGTGGCCAGCCGCCAGACGGCCGGCAGCGCCCGCGCCACGGTGTGCGGGGCGAAGTTGAAGAACGCCGCCGTGACCGGCGCGGCCTCGGCGGGCCCCAGCGGCGCGGCCCGGCCGGCGAAGTAGCCGCGCCAGAAGCCCCGCAGGCCGACCGCTTCGAAGGCGGCCCGGGCGCGGGGGTGGAAGTAGGTGATCGCGTGGACGGGCTCGTAGTGCGTCCACATCACCCGGGCGGCCCGCCCCGCTTCGTCCAGCGCCGTCACGTGCACCTCCGCGTCCGGTCCGGTCGTCACCCCGGACGGCCGACCGCCCGGGGTGACGCTGAACCTACTGCGAGTGGGTGAGGGGCCGGAAGCCCCATGTGGGCTACTGCATCAACAACGGGCGACATCCCGGGCGAACCGGGCCGCCACCGCGGGGCAACGGACCGGTCACGGGCGGGCCGGGACGAACGGGCCGGTCACCGGCGGACCGACGGCTCACTGCGCCGCGAGCACGTCCACCACGAAGCGCAGCGGGCCGGCCGGACGGCCGCCGGAAGGGTTCGTGCCGTACGCCAGCTCGGCCGGGATGTCGAGCTGGACGCGGCTGCCGACGGTCACCCCGACGAGGCCCTGGTCCCAGCCTGGGATGACCTGGCCGACGCCGATGGCGAGGGACGCCGGCTGCCCGCCGTTCCACGACGAGTCGAACTCCTTGCCGTCCTTGTAGAAGACGCCGACGTAGTTCGTGGTGATCGTCTGGCCCTTCTGCACGGCCGGGCCCTTGCCCTTGATCAGCGGGGTCACGGTGAGCTTCTTCAGCTCGCCCTTGCCGGCGGCGACGGTCGGCTTGCTGCCCAGGGCCGGGTCGGCCCCCTCCGGCAGCTGCGGGGCGGGGGGCGTGTCGGCGGCGGGGGCGCTGGCGGACGGGCCCGCCGAGGGGGCGCCGGCCGTCTGGTCCTTGTCGCCGTCGCTGTTGCGCCCGATCGTCACGAAGACGGTGATCAGCACCGCGACGACGGCGACCCCGGCGAGCCCGCCGGCCCAGGCCTGCCGGCGGCGCTTCGCCTCGGCCGCCTTCTGGGCGGCCAACTGGGCGGCCAGCCGCCGCTCCGACTTCTGGGACCGGTTCTGCGTACGCTCGCTCACGGCGTCGACTCCCTGCTGCGAAGGTGGTGGCCGGCATCGGAGTGCCGGGGGGAAAGCCGACGCACACGGTACCCGCCCGGCCGCCCACCGCGCCCCCTCGACGGTGGCCGCTCCCACCGCACAGGTCACGCCGGCCCCGGCACCACCATGAAGTCGGTCACGAACGAGGTGACCCGGCCGTCCGCCGTACGCCCGATCCAGGTGCCGTAGCAGCCGTCGCCCCAGCCGGACCAGACCGTCACCACGTTGGCCCCGGTCGTCTCGTCGAGCACCGCGGCGACGTGCCCCGGCACCGGCCCGCCCGCCGGCTCGTCCGCGACGAAGACGTCCGTCACCGCGTCCTCGTCCCACGTTTCCAGGGCGGCCAGCGCGGTGGGGTCGGCCAGGGTGCCGATGCCGGTGTCCACCCCGTAGCCGAACCAGCCGTCGGACTTGAGGTCCGCGACGTCCTGGTCGCCGACCAGCGCCATCTCCCAGCGGGCCGCCGGCTCGTCGTGGATCACCAGTTCGAGGGCGGCCACCCGCCGGTCCGCCTCGGTGTCCTCGCCCCGAACCACGGCGACCCACGCCCGCGCCGGGTAGCGGCCGGGGGCCACCTCGACCGTGAACGGTTCGTCCTCGGGGCAGGCCACCGGATCGCAGCCGACCACCCGCCCCGTCGGCAGCACGACGTCGCCCACCGGGTGCACCTCCATGACGTACGTGGCGTGCTCGTCGGCGAAGCGGGCGCCGGGCGTCAGCAGCCGGTCCAGCTCGGGGGTGTACGGCATGGGGTTCCTCTCGCGGCGGGGGCCGGCGGAGCGTACCCGCGGTGGCCGGTGGCGGGCGAGACCGCCCACACCGGCCGGTGGCTCAGCCGTCCAGATGCCGTGCCAGGGACTGGCGCAGGTGGTGCTTGGGGCGGGACCCGACGATCGAGCCGACCACCGTGCCGTGGCGGAATACCAGGAGGGTGGGCAGGGACATCACCGAGTACGCGCGGGTGGCCGCCGGGTTGGCGTCGGTGTCGATCGTGGCGACGACCATCCGCCCGGCGAACTCCTCGGCGAGTTCGGCGAGGCTGCGGGAGACGGCCCGGCACGGCGGGCACCAGTCGGCCCAGAAGTCGACCACGACCGGGCAGTCGGCGGCGAGCACCACGGTGGCGAAGGTGTCGTCGGTGACGACGGTCAGCGAGCCGTCCGACGCAGTCTCGAGCATGTTTCCTCCCGGTGGGTGATGGCGTGGGCGAGCTGGTCGCGCAGCTCCCGGCGGACCGCGTGCAGCCGGTCGATGCCGGCGTCGACCTCGGCCAGCTTGCGTCGCAGCACGGCCACCGAGTCCGGGCAGACGTGACCGGAGGCGTTGCCGGCCCGCAGGCAGGCGACGAACGGGCGGATGTCGTCCAGGCCGAAGCCCACCGCCAGCAGGGCCCGGATCTCGCGTACGACGGGCAGCTCCGCCTCGTCGTAGACCCGGTAGCCGTTGGCGGAGCGGGCCGCCCGGACCAGGCCGTGGGTCTCGTAGTAGCGCAGGGCCCGGGTGCTCGTGCCGGCGCGTTCCGCCAGTTCACCGATCAGCATCCGACCTCCCTCGTCCGACCCGACCGACGCTAGACCTTGCCACCGGCGTCAAGGCAAACGTCGGACCGCGCGGTGCCTTCGGCGTACGCCACGCCTCCGACGTGCGGGGGACGCGAACCACCGGGGTCAGGCGGTCTTGCGGGCGGCCTTCTTCGGCGCGGCCTTCTTCGGCGCGGCCTTCTTCGCCGCCGGCTTCTTCTCGCCCTCGGCGGCCTTCTTGGCGGCGGCCTTCTTCGGCGCGGCCTTCTTCTCGGCGGTCTTCTTGGCCGGGGCCTTCGCCGCCTTCTTCTCGGCGGCCTTCTTCTGCGCCGAGCGGGCGGCCGAGATCGGGGTCGGCTCCCCGCCGCCGCCGGCCGGCGCCTCGCCCCGGGCGGACCGGGCGCGCTCCACGGACGCCTTCAGCGCCGCCATCAGGTCCACCGCTGCGGCCGGCGCCTCCTCGACCTCCTCCGGCTGGACGACCTCGCGGCCCTCCACCTTGGCGTCGATGACCTCCTGCAATGCCGCCCGGTAGTCGTCGGTGAACGCGTCCGGCTCGAACTCGCCGGCCATCGAGTCGATCAGCGAGCTGGCCATCGCCAGCTCCGGCGGGCGGACCTTCAGGTCCTCGTCGAGGAAGCCGAAGTCGGGTTTGCGGATCTCGTCCGGCCAGAGCATGGTGTTGAGCAGCAGCACGCCCTCGCGGACCCGCAGCGTGGCGAGCTGCTCCCGCTGGCGCAGCGCCACCTTGACGATCGCCACCCGTTCCGAGTCGGCGAGCGCGTCGCGCAGCAGCACGTACGGCTTGGTGGCGGTGCCCTCCGGCTCCAGGAAGTACGCCTTGTTGTAGAGGATCGGGTCGACCTGCTCGGCGGGGACGAACTCCAGCACGTCGATCGCGCGCGAGCTGGACAGCGGCAGCTCGGCGAAGTCCTCGTCGGTGAGGATCACCATCTCGCCGCCGCCGATGTCGTAGCCCTTGGCGATGTCGTCGTAGGTGACCTCCTCGCCGCAGACCTGGCAGGTGCGCTTGTAGCGGATGCGGCCGCCGTCCTCCCGGTGCACCTGGTGGAAGCGGATGTCCTTCTCCTCGGTGGCCGAGTAGAGCTTGACCCCGATCGAGACGAGGCCGAACGAGACGGCTCCCTTCCAGATGGCCCGCATCCCCGTGCTCCTCTCGCCGGTACAGCCCAGGATCGCAAATGATCGAAGGCCACGCGAGCGCTTCGGTGCGCAAGTACAGTCGGGACGTGCCCGGCGCGCCGCTCAAGCCGATGCTCGCGATGACCGGGCAGCTCCCGGCGGGTGCCGGCTGGGCCTACGAGTTCAAGTGGGACGGCGTCCGCGCGCTGGCTGACATCTCCGGTGGCCGGCAGCACCTGTACGCCCGCAGCGGCGTGGAGATCACCGTCGCTTACCCGGAGCTGGCCGCCCTGCCCGAGCAGGTGGGCGACGCGCTGCTCGACGGCGAGGTGGTGCTGCTCGGCGAGACCGGCCAGCCCTCGTTCACGGCCCTGGCGGAGCGGATGCACGTGCGCGACCGCAACAAGGCCGCCCGGCTGGCGGCGGTCGCCCCGGTGACGTACATGATCTTCGACCTGCTCCGGCTCGACGGCGAGGACCTGACCGGCTGGTCGTACGCCCGCCGGCGGGAGGCCCTGGACGGCCTGGCGCTCGGCGGCGCCCGATGGGCGGTGTCGCCGCTCTTCGGCGACGGCCCGGCCACCTACGAGGCGGCCGGCGAGCACGGCCTGGAGGGGGTGATGGCCAAGCGGGTCGAGTCGGTCTACCGGCCGGGCGTGCGCTCCCCGGACTGGATGAAGGTCAAGCTGGAGGTCACCGGCGACTTCGTGGTCGGCGGCTGGCGGCCCGGTGCGCGCCGGATCGGCGGCCTGCTGGTCGGGGTGCCGGGCCCCGACGGCCGGCTCACCTACCGGGGGCGCGTGGGTGGCGGCATCGGCGCGGCCATCGAGCGGGAGCTGCTGCGCGAGCTGGAGCCGCTGCGCAGCGGCGCGTCGCCGTTCGCCGGGGACGTGCCGCGCGAGGATGCCCGGGGCGCGATCTGGGTAACACCACGGGTCGTGGTGGAGGTGAAGTACGGCCAGCGCACCCCGGACGGGCGACTGCGGTTCCCCCGGGTGCTCCGGCTGCGGCCGGACAAACCCGCCGAGGAGGTCGACGATGCCGGCTGAGCGGTTCCGGGTGGACGTCGAGGGGCGCGCGCTGGAGCTGTCCAACCTGGACAAGGTGCTCTATCCCGACGCCGGCTTCACCAAGGGCGAGGTGATCGACTACTACACCCGTATCGCCCCGGTGCTCCTGCCGCACCTCGCCGACCGGGCGCTCACCCGCATCCGCTTCCCCAACGGCGTCACGGGCGGCTCGTTCTTCGAGAAGAACGCCCCGGCCGCCACCCCCGGCTGGGTACGCACCGAGACGCTGCCCGCGCCCGGGTCCAGCAAGGGCCGGGACACCATCGACTACGTGGTCGCCGACGACCTGCCCACCCTGGTCTGGCTGGCGAACCTCGCCGCGCTGGAACTGCACACACCCCAGTGGAAGGTCGGCGAGCATCCCGACATGATGGTCGTCGACCTCGATCCCGGGCCGCCGGCGGCGCTGCGCCAGTGCTGCCAGGTGGCGCTGCTGATGCGCGACCGGCTCGCCGACGACGGCATCGACAGCTATCCGAAGACGTCCGGGAAGAAGGGCATGCAGCTGTGCTGCCCGGTCGCCGGCACCCAGGACGCCGAGGACGTCTCGGCCTACGCCAAACGGATCGCGCAGGAGCTGGAGCGGGCGCACCCGAAGCTCGTCGTGTCGAAGATGGCGAAGAACCTGCGGCTGGGCAAGGTCTTCATCGACTGGAGCCAGAACAACGCGGCCAAGACGACCGTGTCGCCGTACTCGCTGCGGGCGCAGTCCGTGCCGTCCGTCTCCACCCCGCTGACCTGGGACGAGGTCGAGGCGGGCGCGGCGGGGAAGCGGCCGGCGACGAAGCCGTACACGGCGGGCGAGGTGCTCAAGCGGGTGGAGAAGCAGGGCGACCTGCTGGCCCCGCTGCTCGACGGCGGCCCCGAACTGCCCGCCCCCTGACAGCACCCGGCCGGCGGGAGCGGGCCGGCCGGGCAGCGGCGTCAGGCGGCCGGCCAGGTGGTGTACGAGATCCGCGCGTTCAGGTTGGCCGGCACGCCCAGCCAGGCGTAGCAGTTGACCGAGACCAGGGTGTCGGCCCCGGACGGGGACCAGCCGGCCAGTACGCAGTAGCCGCGCGGCGGACGCCCCAGACTGGTCGCGAAGGAGTTCACGAAGGCGGTGCCGTAGCCGGTCCCGGTGCCGGCGAAACGCGCCTGGTAGCGGCCGGTGCCGAGCACCGTGCCCGCCGCGCCGCCGAAGCCCGGGATCGTCGAGTTGTAGCTCTCCCCGCCGATCCAGGTGTCGCGTACGTCCTCGCCGTAGAACACGCCGCTGGCGAAGCGCGGCCCGAACGCCCGGCCCAGCAGGTCCACCCGGGAGCCGTAGGTGACCACGAAGCGGGCGTCCACGGGGTTGCCGGCGGCGTTCGCGCAGTGCACCACCCACACGTCCGGCGGATCGAGCTGGCAGTGCACGGCGGTGCCGCCCAGCGCGGTCACGTGCGCCATCGGGAAGGTCGCCCCGCCCTCGCTGGGCGGGTTCGGATTCATCAGGAAGCGGTACCGGCCCTTGTCGAGGCGCTCGTAGGAGATCGTGCCGCCGGTCGAGTCGTAGCGGTAGGCGGCGGGCAGGGTGCGTACGCCGGTCGGCTGCGCCTGGTCGGTGACGAACCACGCCAGCCGGCCCTGGCCGACCTGCCGGACGTTGGTGAAGGTGGCCACGAAGCGGCTGTCCACGGGGCTGCCGGTCGCGGCGAAGCAGCGCACCTGGATCAGCAGGTCGGGGGCACCGATCGGGCTGCGGTACCAGCTCACCACCGTGCAGAAGACCGGCCCGCCGCCGTACGCCACCGCGTGCGTCACCCCGCCGCTGGTCGCCGCCCCCTCCAGCACCACCGTGTACGCCCCGGTGCCGGTGCGCCGCACGACGACGTCGCCGTCGCCGGAGTGGGCGCTGTAGCCGCCGGTGATGCGGTACTCGGCCGTGGTCGGGGAGTGCGCCCACACCGTGGCGGTCACCGTGGGGTTGGGATCCGGCAGCCGGTCCGCCGCGGCGGGCGCCGGCCGGGCCAGGGCCGCCCCGGCGAGCAGCACGACCAGCGCCACCGCGCCCCGCAGCGTCCTGCCTCGACGGGCCCGGGGCACTCGTTCGTCCGTCTGCATGTGCAGCCTCCCTGGGCCTCGGCGGACCGTCCGCGCCACGAGTGTGGCAACGCCGGTCAATGCCCGGGACCGGCGCGGCGATGCCGTTCCGGCCCGTCGACGGTTGAGTAGGCTGGCCGCAGCCTGCCGAGGAGTGCGCCATGAACATGACCGATGCCCTCGTCCGGGAGCCGCTGGCCGAGGGCCGGGCGACCAAGCTGGACCTGCCGCTGCTCACCTACCTCGACGACGCGACCGGTGAGCGGGTCGACCTGACCGCCACGGAACTGGGCGGCTGGGCGGCGCGGGCCGCCGGGCTGCTGCGCGAGGGCTGCGAGCTGGGCGTCGGCGACCGGGCGGCCGTACTGCTCCCGGCGCACTGGCAGAGCGCCGCCGTGCTGCTGGGCGCCTGGTCGGCCGGGGTGGCGGTGTCCTTCCGGCCCCGGGCGACCGCCGGCCTGCCGCCGGTCGAGCCGGGCGCCGACGAGCCGTACGACGCCGTCTTCGTCAGCGCCGAGCGGCTCGACGACTGGCTGGAGGACGTGCCCGAGGCGCGGCACCGCTTCGTCCTCTCCCTCGGCGTCACCCCGCGCGCCCCCGCTTCCGAGGAATACCGGGACTGGCTCGCGGAGGTGGGCCGGCACACCGACGCGCTGCCCGCGTCCGCCCCGCTGACCAGCGCCCACGCGGCCAGCCCCGACGGCACGAGCTACCGCCAGTGGGGCAGCGTCGCGCTGGCCGTCGCCGAGCGGCTCGACCTGCGGGCAGGCGACCGGCTGCTGGTCGACGTCGCCGAGCACGAGCAGCCCGTGTACTGGCTGCTGGCCCCGCTGGCCGTCGGCGCGTCGGTGGTGCTCTGCGCCAACCTCGACCCGGCCCGGCTCGACGCCCGGATCGCCGCCGAGCAGATCACCCGGGTGTTGTAGATGGGCGGGGTCTACACCGAGGCGAGCATGTCGCTGGACGGCTACATCGCCGGCCCGGGCGAGACCGGCTTCGACCGGCTCTTCCAGTGGTACGGCAACGGCGACGTCGCCACCGCGACCGCCAAGCCGGAGATGACGTTCCGCACCTCGCAGGCGAGCGCCGGGCACCTGCGGCACACCCTGGACGACACCGGCGCCCTGGTCGTCGGCCGGCGGCTGTTCGACCTCGTCGGCGGCTGGGACGGCCGGCACCCCATGGACAAGCCGGTCGTGGTCGTCACCCACCACGTGCCGGACGGCTGGCCCCGGCCGGGCGCGCCGTTCACCTTCGTCACCGAGGGCGTCGAGGCTGCCGTCGGGCGGGCCCGCGAGCTGGCCGGCGGGCGCTGGGTCGCGGTCAACGGCGGCAGCATCGCCCGCCAGTGCCTGGCGGCCGGGCTGCTCGACGAGATCCGGGTCAACCTGGTGCCGGTGCTCCTCGGCGACGGCGTACCGTTCTTCGACCACGTCCGCGACGCCCCCGTCGAGCTGTCCGACCCGACGGTCGTCGCGGGCGACCGGGTCACCCACCTCTACTACCGGGTCCGCCGACCGTAGCCGTCCGAAAGGACGAAACGAGCCTCGCCGGTACGTCCCGAAGAGGCGCGGCGCGGCCCGCGGAACGCCCCGCGCGCCTTCGATCAGCGCTCCCCGGCCCCCTGGCGTTACAGGGAAGAAAGGCCCTTTCCGCAGGTCTGTTGCATGCGCGATCGGCGTGGTCTCATACCGGGAAGACGACGCCATCGACCTGGTCGTGGCAACCCCGCGTCGACTCCGCACCGCCCTCATCCTCCTGAAAGGTGCACCGATGCACAGGAGACCGATCTTCCGACTTGCGGTCCTCACCGCCACCGCCGCGACGCTCCTGGCGTCCGGTGGCGCCTACGGCGCGGTATCGGCGGCGCCCGTGCCCGTCTCCCCGGGTGGCGCCGAGTGCGAGCCGGACGCCCACGGGCACGGCGCGGCCCGCCTCGCCGAGGGCGCCACCGCCCAGGAGCCGGAGCTGTACTCCAAGAACGAGGCGAACGCCTACGGCGTCATCAAGGACGCCCCGCGCCTGGCCAACGGCAGCGTCACGGTGCCGACGGTCTTCCACATGATCTCCGACCACCCGCTCACCGCTGCCGAGACGACCAGGTGGAACACCCTGATCGCGGCGCAGATGAAGGTGCTCAACGACTCGTTCGCGGGCCGCACCGCCGCCAACGCCTCCGACACGCCGTTCCGGTTCGACCTCGTCGACACGACGTGGACGGTGAACAGCGCCTGGTACACCGTCGTGCCGGGCAAGAACGAGCGCGACATGAAGAAGGCGCTGCACACCGGCGACTCCGAGACCCTCAACGTGTACGCGGCCAACATCGGCGGTGGCCTGCTCGGCTGGGCGTACTTCCCGAAGGGCTACAACAACGGCCGTGACTTCATCGACGGCGTGGTGATGCTCGACGAGTCGATGCCGGGCGGCACAGCCGGCAAGTACGCCCTCGGTGACACGCTGACGCACGAGGTCGGGCACTGGCTGATGCTGGAGCACACCTTCGCGCACGGCTGCTCGGCTTCCGGCGACTTCGTCGCGGACACCCCGCGCGAGGCGACGCCGCAGTTCAACTGCCCGGTCGGCGCGGACACCTGCACCGCACCCGGGCTGGACCCGATCCACAACTTCATGGACTACACGCAGGACTCCTGCATGAACATGTTCACGCCGGGCCAGGCGGACCGGATGAGCGACGCCTGGGTCGCGTTCCGGGCCGGCGGCGCCGGCTGACGCAGTGCGCGGGTGGCGGCCGGTCGTCGACCGGCCGCCACCGTCGGCCCGGACCGGCTGATCCCGGGCCGGGCCGGATCTCGATTCAGTCGAACGCGGCGGCGAACATGCCCGGCTGGTAGGAACCGCCCCGCTGATGCACGATCACGGCGAGGCGATTGGCCGCGTTGATCAGGGCGACCAGCGCGACCAGCGCGGCGACCTGGTCGTCGTCGTAGTGCTTGCGTACCTCGGCCCAGGTCTCGTCGGACACGCCCTGGTAGGCGTCGGCGAGCCGGGTGCCCTCCTCGGCGAGCGCCAGCGCGGCCTGCTCGGCCTCGGTGAAGACGGTGGACTCGCGCCAGGCGGCGACCAGGTTGAGCCGGACCGCGCTCTCGCCGGCCGCCGCGGCCTCCTTGGTGTGCATGTCGATGCACCAGCCGCAGCCGTTGATCTGGCTGGCCCGCAGCGACACCAGCTCCTGCGTGGCCTTGGGCAGCGGCGACTGCTGGATCACCAGGCCGGCGTTCGCGAACCGCTTGGCGAACTTCCCGGCGACCTCGTTGTCGAACAAGTTGAATCGGGCGTCCATGCTTCCGTCCTTCACTCCTGGGGTTCGGTTGGACGGACACGAGATGCCGGCGTGCAGCGCCGCGTGACGGCGCGGCCGGGGTGACGACTGCCACAGCCGGAGGTGTCACAGAACGGCCCGGTCCGGCATCTGATGGGTGACGCAGTCGCGAGGGAACAGGAGGCACCCATGGTGGGTACGCCGCAGACCGCTGCCGACGATCGCCCGGACCCGGCCACCGAGGCGTTCCTCGCCCACCGCAACCTGCTCTTCACCGTCGCGTACGAGATGCTCGGCTCGGCCGCCGACGCGGAGGACGTCCTCCAGGAGACCTGGCTGCGGTGGGCGGGCGTCGACCTGGGCACGGTCCGGGACCAGCGCGCCTACCTGGTCCGCGTCACCACCCGTCAGGCACTCGGCCGACTGCGTACGCTCAGCCGCCGCAGGGAGTCCTACGTCGGCCCCTGGCTGCCCGAGCCGCTGCTCACCGCTCCGGACGTCGCCGAGGACGTCGCGCTGGCCGACAGCGTCTCGATGGCGATGCTGCTGGTGCTGGAGACGCTGGCACCGACCGAACGGGCGGTGTTCGTGCTGCGCGAGGTGTTCGACCTCGGGTACGACGAGATCGCCGAAGCCGTCGACAAGAACCCCGCCGCTGTCCGGCAGATCGCCCACCGGGCACGGGCACACGTCGCGGCGCGCCGGCCCCGCCGCGTCGTCTCCGCGGCCGAGACCCGGTACGCGCTCGACGCGTTCCAGCGGGCGGTCGAGACCGGCGACCTGCAGAGCCTGCTCGACATCCTCGCGCCGGACGTGGTCCTGCTCGGCGACGGTGGCGGCATCAAGCAGGCAGTCCTGCGGCCCATCCTCGGAGCCGACAAGGTGGCCCGCCTGCTGGCCGGCGGATGGGGCAAGGTCGCGGGCACCACGTCGTGGCGGCCGGCACAGGTCAACGGCCACCCGGCGCTGATCCTCCACCTCAAGGGCGAGATGGACACGGTCCTGGCCGTGCGCGTCGACGGCGGCCTCATCACCGGGATCTACGCCGTACGCAATCCCGAGAAGCTGTCCCACATGGAACGGGAGACCGTCCTGAGCCGGTGAGCCGGAATTCCCGTCCACATGGACGCGATTCGTTCCCCGTCCAGCTTGATAGCGTGCCCCGTGCGTCCTTCCCTCCTGCTGTTCGCTGGTGGTGCGTTGGGTCTTGCGCAATCAGCGAGCGGAGCCCGCATCGTCCTTCGTGACGCGCTTGACGCGGAGGCGATGTACGGCGGCGGAATGGATGTCGTCCTGCTGCTGATGCTGGTGGTCACCTCGGTGACCGGCGCGGCCGTTCTGTTCGCCGCCGGTGGGCTGCTGGTTCGTCATCGGGTCAGGCCCGGCCGCGCCCTGCTTCATCTGTGGACCGGTCCGATCCTCGTCCGGTCCGCATATGGCGGCTTTCTCGTGAGCGTCCCGAACGACGGTGGCCCGTTTCCGGCCTGGGCTGTCGTGACGGAGGTCGTGGCCGGTCCCGCTCTGGTGTTGATGGTGATCACCGCAACATGGTTGCTGCTCGGCTGGTCCGGGAAGTCCTCCCCGCGATCGGGATAGAGCCAGGGCAGGGACCGGAGCGAGGACTCCAGTGCGTTCGGGAAGCGTTCGAGTGCGGCCGCGTATGACCCCGAGCACCGCTTGGGCGCTGTCCTGGTTGTCCCACTCCCTGGTGCCCGTACACCGTGAGGTGCTTGCGATTATGGTACCGCCCGCAGTACCATCGGCCGCGTGGCGTCCATAGACAAGGTCGTTGCAGCGATGCGGACAAGCCAGCAGAACATCGCTTGCAACGATCTCTACCGGGCATGCGAACACTACTTCGGGAAGCCGCGCCAAGCTGGCAGCTCTCACGCGGTGTTCAAGACGCCCTGGGCCGGCGACCCACGTGTGAACATTCAGAACGACAAGGGTAAGGCGAAGGCGTACCAGGTCCGGGCAGGTGCTCAAGGCGATCGACAAGAAGGAGGCCATGTGATGCAAACCGATCCCCGTCCCGAGATCACCCACTACACCTACCGCGTCACCTGGTCCGCCGAGGACCGCGAGTTCGTCGCCACATGCGCCGAGTTTCCCTCACTCTCCTGGCTGGCTTCCTCCCAGATCGAGGCTCTGCAGGGGCTTCAGGACCTGTTGCGCGAGGTGATTGAGGACATGCAGGAGCAGGGCGAAGCGGTGCCGCAGCCGTTCGCCGAGCGTAGCTATTCAGGCAAGTTCAACCTGCGTGTCGGAGAGAGTCTGCACCGGGAACTCGCCATCCAGGCAGCCGAGGACGGGATGAGCCTCAACCAGTACGTCCTCCGCAAGCTCCGAGCCGCCTGACCGCAGAACTGTCAGTCGACCGTGGGTAGCTTCGGGCCGAGCACGTCGTCGGCGTCGACGATCGTGTACGCGTACCCCTGCTCGGCCAGGAAGCGCTGCCGGTGGGCCGCGTACTCGGTGTCGATGGTGTCGCGGGAGACGACCGTGTAGAAGTGCGCCTGGCGGCCGTCGGCCTTGGGACGCAGCACCCGCCCCAGCCGCTGCGCCTCCTCCTGCCGTGACCCGAACGTGCCCGACACCTGGATCGCCACGGCCGCCTCGGGCAGGTCGATGGAGAAGTTGCCGACCTTCGAGATGACCAGCGTGCGTACCTCGCCGGAGCGGAACGCGTCGAAGAGCCGCTCGCGTTCCTTGTTGGTGGTCGAGCCCTGCACGATCGGGGCGTCCAGGTATTCGCCGAGCTGGTGGAGCTGGTCGATGTAGCCGCCGATGACGAGCACCTGCTCGTCCGGGTGCCGGTCCACCAGCGCCTTCACCACGGGCAGCTTCGTGCGGGCGGTCGCCGCCATCCGGTAGCGCTCCTCGGCCTCCGCCGTCGCGTACGACATGCGCTCCGCGTCGGTGAGGGTCACGCGTACCTCGGTGCACTGGGCCGGGGCGATCCAGCCCTGCTGCTCGATGTCCTTCCACGGCGCGTCGTACCGCTTCGGGCCGATCAGGCTGAACACGTCGCCCTCGCGGCCGTCCTCGCGTACCAGAGTCGCCGTGAGGCCCAGCCGGCGGCGGGCCTGGAGGTCCGCCGTGAAGCGGAAGATCGGCGCGGGCAGCAGGTGCACCTCGTCGTAGACGACCAGGCCCCAGTCGCGGGCCCCGAACAGGTCCAGGTGGGTGAACGCGCCCTTCTTGCGCGAGGTGAGCACCTGGTACGTGGCGATGGTGACCGGGCGGATCTCCTTGCGCTCGCCCGAGTACTCGCCGATCTCCTCCTCGGTCAGCGACGTGCGCGCGATCAGCTCGCGCTTCCACTGCCGCCCGGCGACCGTGTTCGTGACGAGGATCAGCGTGGTCGCCTTCGCCTCGGCCATCGCCGCCGCCCCGACCAGCGTCTTGCCGGCGCCGCACGGCAGCACCACGACGCCCGACCCGCCGGCCCAGAACGCCTCCACGGCCTCCCGCTGGTACGACCGCAGCGTCCACGGCTTCCCGCCGTCCTTGCCGGCCTCGGCCAGCTCGATGGGGTGCGCCTCGCCGTCGACGTAGCCGGCCAGGTCCTCCGCCGGCCAGCCCAGCTTGAGCAGTGCCTGCTTGAGCCGGCCGCGCTCCGACGGGTGCACCGCGATCGTGTCGTCGTCGAGCTTCGCGCCGAGCATCCCGGCGAGCTTCTTGCTCTTCGCTACCTCGATCAGCACCACCCGGTCCAGTGCCCGCAGCACCAGGCCGTGCGCCGGGTCGTTGGCGAGTTGGAGGCGGCCGTACCGGTCCATCGTCTCGGCCACGTCGACCAGCAGCGCGTGCGGCACCGGGTAGCGCGAGTACTTGATCAGGGAGTCGACCACGCCCTCGGCGTCGTGGCCGGCGGCGCGCGCGTTCCACAACCCGAGCGGGGTCAGCCGGTAGGTGTGCACGTGCTCGGGGGAGCGCTCCAGCTCGGCGAAGGGCGCGATGGCCATCCGGCACGCCTGCGCGTCGGGGTGGTCGATCTCCAGCAGCAGGGTCTTGTCCGACTGCACGATCAGGGGTCCACCGCTCACGCCAGTGCCTCTCCTCCGCCTCGGGTCGCCGGCTGTCCGGGAGGCGACTGACCCGCCCAGGCCGACCCACCAGTGTTGCACGCACCCGGGTGACGGCAGAAAAATCTGCTCACCTGGAGCAACCGGAGCGGCACTCGCAACGTCTAGCAAAGGGGACACCTGTCAGGGAGGCAGCATGAAACACGTCCGGATCAGCAGCCGGCTCGTCGCTCTGGCAGTGGTCACGCTGGTCGGTGCCGGTGCGTGCACGTTCGATCCGCAGGCCGACGGCGGCGGGGGCGGGGGACCCGTCGCGGCCGGGGCTGCGGAGCGGGTAACGGGGGCGAGCGGTGCGCCCGGGCCGGACCAGCGGGCGCGGCCGAGCACGGCGCCGCCGAAGCCCAAGGTCAAGCCGACGCGGGGCACGCCGGCACCGACGCGCCCCACGGTGAAGCCGACGCGCCCCGCGACGAGACCCACCACGTCGCCGTCCGCCGCCGGCTGCCCGCAGGGCGAGCACCAGCGCGCGGTGGAGGCGTACCTCGCCCGGCTGGGCGGGTTCGGGCGGGTGACCGTCGACGGCCGCCAGTCCGCCGCCGACTGCGCGGCCATCAAGAAGTTCCAGAAGCGGTACGACATCCGCCCCGCCCACGGCCGCGCCGGCCCCACGACCCACGACGTGGCTAAGCGGCTCGCCACCACCGACACGGCGCGCTGCCGGGCCGGCTCGGGCACCACCTTCTGCATCGACCTGACCCGGCAGACCACCTGGGTCATGCGCAACGGCAGGGTGCTCGTCAAGCCGACCGTCACCCGCACCGGCATGCCCGGCTACCGCACCCCGGCCGGCACGTTCACGATCAACTACCGCAACGTCAAGGAGTGGTCCGACCCGTACGAGGTGTGGCTGCCGTACTGGCAGCACTTCACCCGGGGCATGGGCTTCCACCAGACCACCACCTACCTGCACGAGAAGTCGATCGGCTCGCACGGCTGCGTCAACCTGCTCCCCGGCGACGCCGTCCGCTTCTGGGAGCTGGGCAAGGTGGGCAGCAAGGTCGTGCTGGTCGGGCGGCGCCCCGGCACCTGAGCCGCCCGGGGCACCTGAACCGCCCCGACACGCCTCTGAGACATCGCACAACTCGTCCGATCCGGGCTTTATCCCCTGTCACTCGCGCCACGGCGGTGTCACGCTGGACGTCAGGCGTCGAACCGGACGGGGAGGCTGGGAATGACGGTCGACCGAGAAGTGATCCCGGAGCACAGTCCCGCGCACGACCGGTCGCCCGTCGAGGAGGTCTCCACCGCCACCGTGGTCGCGTACGCGATGGCGGCGGTGGTGCTCGTCGGCTGGTTCCTCTTCGGCTGGCTGGTGCTCGAACAGGGCTTCGTCGACTCGGTCGGCGAGTCCGCCGGCGCCGGGTTCACGCTCCTGCTGATCGTCTCCGTCGTCGGCACGGTACGCCGCAGCCGCCGCTGACCCGACCCGCTCAGTCCTCCAGCACCGCCGCCGTGATCCGGTGCAGGGCGAAGGTGTGCAGCATCTCCGTGCGGTCGTCCTCGGCGCGCAGGTAGCCCGCGCCCATGGAGACCGGCCGGACGAGCCGGGACGCGGTCGCCCCGTGCGCGTCGACGTAACCCACCCAGACCAGCGCCCGGTCCCGGACCGCCTGCTGGAGCACGGCGATCGCGTCGCTGTGGGAGAGCACCGGCGCCGGACCGGTGCGCCCCACCCCGCCCCGGACCACGGCCGGCGCCCGCCGTGCGGCCCGCGCCGCCGCGTCGCCGCGCCGGATCTGCTCCACCACTCCCAGCAGGCGGGGCATCGCCAGCTTCGGTGCGGTCAGCGGGTCGAGCGTCCTGGTCGTCACCGGCACCCGGGCCGGGGCCCGCCGGGTCTTCGGGCGGGCCAGCACCGCGGCCCCGCTCGCGTCCTCCGGCACCGGGGCGTACCCGGCGTCGCGCAGCGCCATCAGCATCCGACCCACCTGGTACGGCGTCGACAGCACCGTCGGCGCCAGCCGGCGCAGCGCCAGCGGCTCCAACCGCCGGTCGGCGAGCACCTCCGTCAGCAGGGCCTCGTCGTCGCTGCGCACGTACCCACCGGCGGAGCCGACCCGCAGCCCGCCGTGCTTGCGGGCCACGTCGTCCACCAGGTACGTCAGCCCCTGCGGGACGGGGGTGCGGGACCGCCGTCGGAACAGGGCGTGCAGGTCGTCGGCCGAGTAGCCGGCGTCCAGGGCCCGGCGCACGCTCGCCGGGGTGACCCGGTGCACGCTCGCCCCACCGGCCGACTCGTGCTCCGCCACCACCTCCAGCTCGGCGGCCAGCGCCGGATCGGGCGGGCCGGGCACCACCACCGTCAGGTCCGCCTGCACGAGGAAGTGGTCGACCGGGGCGGGCAGCAGCGCGTCGAGCGCGCGTACGGCGTTGGACGCGTCGCCGCTCTCGGCGTCCGAATGCAGCCCGAGCGGGTCGTCGCCGCCCCGCTCGTCGGCCGCCGTCACGTCGGCGAGCAGCAGCCGCCCGTACGAGGTGAGCGCCCCCAGCCCCGTCACGCCCAGCGTGGCCGCCTCGGCCAGCACCTCCCGGTGCGCGGCCTCCCGCCCCCGGCTGCGCCGTGGCGCCCGCCAGTCGAGCAGCGCCAGCACCTCCTCGGGGGTGGGTCCGGTGGCCGGTTCCAGGTCGGCGAGAACCTCCAGCACTGCCCGTCGGGCGGCCGGCGCGCCGGCCCGTTCCGCCTCGGCGGAGAGCACCGTGATCGGCCGGTCCCGGTCGTCGCGCTGCCCCACCAGCCCGGCCTGCCGGGTCATGGTCAGCCAGGCCCGGGCGAGCTGCTCCCAGCGCTGCGCGAGCGTCCC
Organism: Micromonospora echinofusca; assembly: GCF_900091445.1. Classification (NCBI taxonomy): domain Bacteria; kingdom Bacillati; phylum Actinomycetota; class Actinomycetes; order Micromonosporales; family Micromonosporaceae; genus Micromonospora; species Micromonospora echinofusca. The sequence goes on along the minus strand of NZ_LT607733.1, from coordinate 5,858,909 downwards.
GGCCCGCCACACCTCGTACCCGGCGGTGGGCAGGACCTGCTGGTCGGCGCCGTGCCGGGTGGTGGTGGCCCCGGGCAGGTCGATCTCGCCGACGAGCCCGCCCGCGTACGCCGTCTCCAGCAGCAGGGCCGCCGCCGGCTCGTCCAACCCGACGGCCTTGGCGAGTCGGCGCAGGTCACGGACGCCCAGGCCGCCCGAGCGCAGCACCGGAGCCGGTTCGGCGGCGAGCTGCTCCAGCAGCGCCTCGGTGTGGCGTACCACCTCCATGGTCTGCCCGGCCCCGGCGGAGTCGGCGGCCTTCGGCTCGCGCGGCGCGGCGGCCACGGGCGGTGGGCTGCTGCACAGCGGGCCGAGCGGGCCGCTGTCGCGGCGCAGCAGCAGGCCCACCTCGCGGGGCAGCTCGACGGTGCCCGTGACGCCGGCCCGGCCGCCGGAGACCGGCACCAGCAGGTGGTGGTCGACGAGCCAGCGCACCGGCGAGCCGGTGGGCGCGCCGCCGTTGGTCGGGTCCGGCGGCAGGTCGTCCTCCGCGCCGAGCGCGGGCGCCTGCAACGCGCCCGCCGGCACGCTGCCGACCGGCGGTCCGGCGGCCAGCCGGTCCAGGATCGCCCGGGCCGAGGGCGGCGCGGCCAGCAGCGTCCGCCGCAGCTTCGCCGGGTCCGCGCAGAGCGCCGCCGCCCGCGCGTCCAGCTCCGTCGCCGGTCGCCCCAGCCCCGCCGGGTACGGGGAGACCTCGTCGACGCTCGCCACCACGCGCAGGGCGTGCTCGGGGCCGTACAGCACGAAGAGCGCGCGCAGCCGGTGCACGGCGGCGCGGACGGTGGTGGGGGCGGGCGGCTGCGGCCCGGCGGTCGCCATGGCGAGGACCGCGTCGGTGGAGGTGGTCTGCTCGGCCGCGTCCCGGGTCAGCCGGGCGGCGTCCAGCATCAGCAGGGTGAACTGGTCCAGCGCGTCGAGGGCGCGAGCCACCGAGACCCGGGACTGGGCCCGGGTGGCGAGCGCGGAGACGTCGGCCGGCACGGGTACGACGAGGTCCGGCCGCAGCTGGAGGAGGGCGGCGAGCGACTCGTCGGGCAGCGACCGCAGGTGGTCGGCGAGTGAGGTGGTCATCGTCGTTCCACGCTAGCCCGGCAGGTGGTCCTCGCGCCCCTCGGACGTCCGGCTGACCCGGGGATGGGCGGGTACGTTCTTCCGCATGGCAGCGCTCACGGTCGGCTTCGACCTCGACATGACCCTCGTCGACTCGCGTCCCGGCATCGCCGACACCTTCCGGGCGTTGATCGCCCGCACGGGCGTGTACGTGGACGTCGAGGCCGTCGTGTCGCGGCTCGGCCCGCCGCTGCGTACCGAGATCGCCCGCTGGTTCCCGCCAGAGCAGGTCGACGAGGCCGTCCGGGCGTACCGCGAGCTCTACCCGGCGTACGCCATCACCCCCACGGTCCCGCTCCCCGGCGCCGTCGCCGCGCTCGACGCCGTACGCGACAGCGGAGGTCGCGCGCTGGTGGTGACCGCCAAGCACGGCCGCCTGGCCCGGCTGCACCTCGACCACCTCGGGCTGGTGGTCGACGAGGTGGCCGGCGACCTGTTCGCGGAGGGGAAGGCGACCGCGCTGCGGCAGCACGGCGCGACCCACTACGTCGGCGACCACGTGGCCGACATGGCGGCCGCGGGGGCGGCGGGCGTACCCGGGATCGCGGTCGCCACCGGCCCGTGCACCCCCGACGAGCTGCGCGCGGCCGGGGCGGCGGTGGTGCTGGACGATCTCACCGGATTCCCGGCGGCGCTCGACGGGATGATCCGGCTAGCCTTGGAGCGGTAGACGTCTCAAGCTCAAGCGAAGCAGGGGTTCTCAGGTGCCGACGGGTCGAGTGAAGTGGTTTGACGCGGCCAAGGGATACGGGTTCGTCACCAGCGACGAAGGTGGCGACGTGTTCCTGCCCAAGGGCGCGCTACCGACGGGTGTCACCGACCTCAAGGGCGGTCAGCGGGTCGACTTCAGCGTGGTGGACAGCCGCCGGGGCTCGCAGGCGATGGGGGTCAAGCTGCTCGACGCCCCGCCGTCGATGGCGGAGTTGCGCCGCCGGCCGGCGGAGGAGCTGCACGGCCTCGTCGAGGACATGATCAAGGTGCTGGAGGCGAAGGTCCAGCCGGACCTGCGCCGGGGTCGCTTCCCGGACCGCAAGACGGCGCAGAAGATCGCTCAGCTGGTCCACGCGGTCGCCAACGAGCTGGAGGTCTGAGGCACCAGCCCGGCGTCGGCGGCCCGGCCGAGCAACGCCTGGACGGCGGCGAACCCCGCGTCCCCCAGGTCGGCGGTGAACTCGTTCACGTAGAGCCCGATGTGCCGGTCCACCACGTCGGGCTCCATCTCCTGGGCGTGCGCCAGCACGTACTCCCGGCTGGCGGCGGGATCGGCCCAGGCCCGGCGCACCGACTCGCGGACCCACCCGGCGGCGGCCTCCGGGTCGACGGCGCCGCGCCGGGCCAGGATGGCCCCGAGGGGGATGGGCAGGCCGGTGTCGGCCTCCCACCACTCGCCGAGGTCGACCAGGGCGGTCAGGCCGTGCCGCGGGTAGGTGAACCGGGCCTCGTGGATGACCAGCCCGGCGTCGTACCGGCCGGCCGCGACGCCCGGCATGATCTCGTGGAACGGCACGACCTCGATCCGCGCGGGGGGCCGCTCGGCAGCCCAGAGCCGGAAGAGCAGGTACGCCGTGGTCCGGTCGCCCGGCACCGCCACCGTGGCACCACTCAGGTCGGCGCGGCCGGAGCCGTCGGGCTGGCCGGGGCCGCGGTCGCCGCGGGTCAGCACCAGCGGACCGCAGCCACGGCCGAGCGCACCCCCGCAGGGCAGCAGGTGGTAGTCGTCCAGCAGCCACGGCAGCGCCGCGTAGCTCACCTTGACCAGGTCGAACGCCCCCCGCTCGGCAGCCGTGTTGGTCACGTCCACGTCGGCGTACGTGACGTCGACCGGCGGGGCGCCGGGCACGAGGCCGTGCACCAGGGCGTGGAAGACGAACGTGTCGTTGGGGCAGGGCGAGATAGCCAGCGAGAGCGCCACGCCCTCACCGTATCCCCGCCCTGTGCCAGCGCCCGACCGCGCCAGCGCCGGTGTGACCCGGATCCGCTCCGCCGCGCCCGCCTGACCTCTTCCGCTCTGCCGGCCGGATCCTGCCTGACGCGTCCTTTCGAGCTGATGTCGTAGACGATTCAGCCTTGCTCGCGTCCGCCGCCCACTCCCGGCCCGCTGCCTCATCGCCGCTGCGGTCACGGCTCTTCTCCCTGCCAGGGCGGGACACCTGGGACGCGCCGCGCGCAGCGGTGCCTGATGTCGTAGACGATTCAGCTCGACAGCGTCGCGAAGGAGTCCTGTCCTCGTCCTTGAGCGGCTGTTCCGATCGGTGGACGGTCCGGTGCCGTGGGTCGACCCCTTGGCGTCAACGTTGTCCACAAGCTTATCCACAGGCTGCGGACGGGTGTTGAGGGCGAGGCGTTGCACCGGGAGCATGTTGTCGTGGCAGAGCTGACGGATGCCGTCGACCTTGGTGCGGCCCTGCGGGCGCTACGACGCCGAGCGGACCTGAGCCAGCGGGAACTGGCCGAGCGGTCGGGGGTGCCCCAGGCGACCCTGGCCCGGATCGAGTCGGGCCGGGCTACCGACCCGCGGTTCCGTACGGTGGAACGGCTCCTCCGGGCCGCCGGCGGGGAGGTGGCAGTCGGCGTACGCGACACCTCCGCGACCGCCGACCGGGTGCTGCCACCGGTGCCGCACGAGGCGCTGCGGGACGAAGCAGGGCGTCGGTACCCGGCTCACCTCGACGTCTGGGAGGTCAAGGAGCCGAAGGACTGGCCGGGTGCCTGGTGGGCGAACTGGTACAACCTTCCCCCGGCGCGCTGGCCGCTACCGCTGCCACCGGCCACGTACGAGCGGAATCGTCGCCACCGGGACCGGCGTCGACGTGCCATGGAGATCCAGCGGACGGTACGGCTGCGTCGCGTGACTGGCGGCGGCCTGCCGGCGACGTCGTGGCGGTTCGTGGCGGAACTGCCGGGCGGGGAGCTGGTGGGTGAGCTGCGGGCCCACGAGCGCAGCCCGCACCTGGTCGACGGCGACGATCCGGGTGAGGAACGGGAGGTCGTGCTCGACGGTGTTCTCGTCGCGGAGGGCTGTCGACGGCTCGGCATCGGGCGCCGGTTGGTCGGGTTGCTGGCCGACGAGATGGATCGCTCCGGCATCCGCACCGCCCACGCGATCGCCGAGGACACCGGCGTCGATCTGCTGCTCGCCTGCGGATACCAGTTCAAGACGAGCCGGCCGTGGGCCCTGCGCCTCGACCGTCGGCCCGCGGCTGCGAACTGGCCCTCGGCGTAGGCGGGTTCAGGTCAGGGCCGCGGCGGCGGTGGTGAGGGCGGCGAGCGCCTCGCGCATGCGCCAGGCGTCGCGGTCGCGGGGACCGACGGGGTTGGAGACGGTACGCAGCTCGGCGAACGGGACGCCGGCCTGCGCGGCGGCGACGGCCACGCCGTACCCCTCCATGGCCTCGGCGACGGCGTCGGGGTGGCGCCGGCGCAGGGCGTCCGTGCTCGCAGCGGTGCCGGTCACCGTGCTGACGGTGAGCACCGCGCCCACCGTCGCCGTCGGCAGCCCGGCCCGCAGGGCGGCCAGCAGCCCCGGATCGGCGGCGAGCGCGAGGCCGCCACCGAGCCACTCCGGCGGCATGCCCAGCTCGTCCACCGGGAGGAAGCCCGCCGGCGACTCGGCACCCAGGTCGGCGGCGACGGACACGGAGCCCAGCACCGTCGCGCCGACGTCCGCCCGGCCGGCGAAGCCGCCCGCCACGCCCGCACTGACCACACCGCGGTACGGGCGCCCGGCCGCCTCGGCGAGCGCCAGCAGCCGGGCGGTGGTGGCGGCGGCGACGGCGGGCCCGACCCCCACCGGCAGCACCGCCGTCGACGGGTCCGGAAGGCCCGCGCGGACCGCCTCGGCCTCGGCGGGCACCGCCGTGACGACCAGCAGGCCCGTCACGGCAGGGGTCCCTGCGGCTCCCGGCGGGTCTCGTCGTCCGCTCCGCCCGTCCCGGCGACGGCGGAGGACGGCCGGTAGATGTGGTACCCGGGCGGGGCCAGGGACGGGTCGTCCAGCGGCCGGCCGCCCTGCGCCGGGGCGGGCGAGACGGGCGCGACCCCGGTCTCGGGACCGGCCTCCGCCTCGGTGCGCGCGCCGGCGCCGCTGCCCGTGCCGCGCGTGCCGGTCGCGTCTGCCGTGCCGGTGTGCGCGCCGGCCGTGTCGCGCCCGTCGTTCCCGCCGCTGCCGTCGTCCCCGCCCGCGTCGTCGGCCAGTTCGTCGTCGGCGAGCGGGCGGCCGGCCAGCCGCTCGGCACGCAGGCGGCCCGCCACCACCACGCCGCGCACGGCGGCCAGCGTGCCGACCCCGGCGGCGACGGCGATGCCGATCCGGCCGTCGAAGGGGACGAGCCCCAGCCCGCCCCCGGCGACGAACGCGAGCATCAGCACGGTCTCGGAGTGGGCGAACGAGCTGGCCCGCAGCCGTTCCGGGATGCGCTCCTGGATCGAGGCGTCCACGGCGAGCTTGGCGATGCCGCTGACCAGCGCGGCCACCAGACAGAGCAGGGCGACCATCGGCAGCGAGAACATCAGCGCCGCGAGGACCGCCACCCCGCCCACGATGATCATGCCGCTGGACTGGATCGCCACGGGTCGGTGGATGCGCAGCCGGGTGCCGATCGCGGTGGCGAGGAAGGTGCCCACGGCCAGCGCCGCGCCGACGAGGCCCAGCGCCCCCTCGTCGCCCAGGTCGCGGCCGAAGACGACGGTGGTCAGGTCGCCGGCCTTGATCGCGAAGGCGAGGAAGAGCAGCAGGAAGCCGTACAGGCCGCGCAGCGTCGCGGCGCCGATCAGGGTGGCGATCACGAGCCGGCCCGCCGGTCGTCCCCGCCCCAGCGGGCGGTCGCCGCCGCGTCGGCCGAGCGCCCGCAGCGGTCGGGGCACCCGCTCCGGCGGCTCGGAGTCGGCCTTCGGCGGCAGCCGCAGGGAGATCACCATGCCGACCAGGAAGATGACCGAGGCGACCCGGAGTGGCCACTGCGGCCCGAACCAGAAGGCGGCCAGCCCGATCGGGGCGACCAGGGCGCCGGCCACCGTGCCGTAGACGCTGGCCCGGGCGCCCACCTGGGACAGACCCAGCCCCTCGGGCAGCAGGCGCGGGACCGCCGCCGAGCGGGCCACCCCGTACGCCCGGGAGAGCGCCAGCACGCCGAAGGCCGCCGGGTAGAGGCCGAAGCCGTGGATGTAGTCGGAGATCAGCCAGGCCAGGAAGGCCCGGCCGAGCATGGTGGCGGCCAGCGCGTACCGGCGGCCGTGGCGGAAGTGGTCGAGCAGCGGGCCGACCACCGGGGCGAGCATGGCGAACGGCACCATGGTCACCAGCAGGTAGAGCGCGACCTTGCTGCGTGCCTCGCCGAGCGGGACGTTGAAGAAGATCGTCCCGGCGAGGCCGATGGCGATCAGCGTGTCGCCGGCGCAGGAGAGCGCGTGCAGGTCGAAGAGGCGGACCATGCCGACCTCGCCCCCGGCGCCCCGGGCGCGCGCCCGGCCCGCCCGGCGGGTCATCCAGCGCCCACCGCTGACCGAGCCCCGGAACAGCAGGCGGACGGCCTTGATGCCGGTGCCGACGGTCCGCCCGAGTACGGACCGCCCGGAGCGGGAGAACAGCGGCATGCCCACCATCCTCACCCATCCGGTCCGTCCGTGCCGCACCACTGTCCCAGAACGTCATCGGCGGGTGCCTGTCGGTCTGCCGTACGCATGGGGAACAATGGTCTGGTGACCAGGCCCGCCTCCGCCCGTGCCGCTCGTCTCGACCAGGTCTGTGCCGCCGCCGTCGAGGTGGCGCGTGACGCCATCACCGAGGTCGACGCCTCGGACGTCGGCGACCACCTGCAGGCTGTCGCGGAGGGCGACCGGCTCGTCACGCACTACTTCGAGTGCCGGCTCGCCGGCTACCGGGGCTGGCGCTGGGCGGTCACCGTCACCCGCGTGCCGCGCAGCCGCAACGTCACGGTCTGCGAGACCGTGCTGCTGCCCGGCACGGACGCGATGCTCGCCCCCGGCTGGCTGCCGTGGCAGGAGCGGCTCAAGCCGGGCGACCTCGGCCCCGGCGACCTGCTGCCCACCCCGGCCGACGACGACCGGCTCCAGCCCGGCTACCTGCTCTCCGACGACCCGGCGGTCGAGGAGACCGCGTGGGAGCTCGGTCTCGGCCGGACCCGGGTGCTCTCCCGCGAGGGGCGCAGCGAGGCCGCCCAGCGCTGGTACGACGGCGACCACGGCCCGTCCGCCGCGATCTCGGCAGCCGCCCCCGCCGCCGCCCGCTGCGGCACCTGCGGCTTCTACCTGCCGCTCGCCGGCGCCCTGCGGCAGGCCTTCGGGGCGTGCGGCAACTTCTACGCCCCCGACGACGGTCGGGTGGTCAGCGCCGACCACGGCTGTGGGGCCCACTCGGAGACGCTGATCGAGGCCGCCGAGACCCCGGTCGAGGAGATGCCGACGGTCTACGACGACAGCGCGGTCGAGCCCGTGGCGGTCAGCCGGGCACCGGGCTCCGTCGAGGCGGCCGAGCCGGCGGAGCCGTACGGGCACCCCTGACGCGACCGGGCGCGGGCCGGCCCGACGGATCGGTGTCGTCGCAGGTCAGCGGCCTGCGCGGCGGCGGCGCCGGTTGGCGTCGTGCCGCATCATCACGGCGAGACCGGGGAAACCCCACAGAAAACCGGCCAGGCAGGTCCACAGCCAATCCTGGTGATCGTGCGCGGTCAGCCAGTCGCGGAAGAAGACCAGCAGCACCAGCCCGGCGAGCGCCCAGGCGGCCATCCCCGCGAGGGCGAACGGCACCATCGGCGGGTCGAGCGGCTCGGGCCGCGGTGGCTGCTCCTTCGGCACGCGGCAAGCGTACGCGATCAACTTTTCCTGCTGGCCGGTGATCTGCGACGATGCGCGCGACAACGGAAGATCACCTGCGAGGACCTGATGTCAGTAGCGCCGCCCGAGAACGGCACACCACCCGATCCAGCGCACCCGCGTAACGGTTTCGACCGGTACTTCGAGATCTCCGCCCGTGGCTCGACGATGAGCCGCGAGGTACGCGGTGGCCTGGCGACCTTCTTCACGATGGCGTACATCGTGGTGCTCAACCCGCTCATCATCGGTGGTGCCGTCGACGGCGACGGCAAGAAGCTCTCCATCGCCGCCCTCGCCGCGGCAACCGCCCTGGTCGCCGGCCTGATGACCATCCTGATGGGCGTGGTCGGCCGGTTCCCGCTGGCGCTCGCCGCGGGCCTCGGCGTCAACGCGCTGGTCGCGTACGAGATCGCCCCGGAGATGACCTGGGCGGACGCGATGGGCCTCGTGGTGATCGAGGGTGTGATCATCGCGGTGCTGGTGCTGACCGGCCTGCGTACGGCGGTGTTCCGCTCGGTGCCGACGCAGATGAAGACGGCGATCGGCGTCGGCATCGGCCTCTTCCTGACCATCATCGGCCTGGTCGACGCCGGTTTCGTGCGCCGGGTGCCGGACGTGCAGAACAGCACCGTCCCGGTGAGCCTGGGCATCGGCGGCAAGCTCGCCAGCTGGCCGCTGCTGGTCTTCGTGGTGGGTCTGCTGCTGACCATCGTGCTGCTGGTGCGCCGCGTCAGGGGCGCGATCCTGATCGGCATCCTCGGCTCCACCGTGCTGGCGATCATCGTCGAGGCGGTGGCGAACATCGGGCCGTCCTTCGTCGACGGCAAGCCCAACCCGAAGGGCTGGGCGCTGAACGTCCCGGAGCTGCCGAAGACCTGGGTGGACGTGCCGGACCTGTCGCTGCTCGGCAACTTCAACGTGTTCGACTCGTGGGGCCGCGCCGGCTGGGTCGTCGTGCTGATGTTCGTGTTCACCCTGCTGATCACGGACTTCTTCGACACCATGGGCACGATGGTCGCGGTCGGCCAGGAGGGGAACATGCTCGACGAGCGGGGCACCCCGCCGCGGGCGAAGGAGATCCTGCTGGTCGACTCGATCGCGGCGGCGGCCGGCGGTGCGGCGAGCACGTCCAGCAACACGTCGTACATCGAGAGCGCGGCCGGTGTGGCGGAGGGCGCCCGTACGGGCGTCGCCAACCTGGTCACCGGCGGGCTGTTCCTGCTGGCGATGTTCCTGGCGCCGCTGGTCGTGGTGGTGCCGTTCGAGGCGGCGTCCACGGCGCTGGTGGTGGTCGGCTTCCTGATGATGACCGCGGTCCGGACGATCGACTGGTCGGACTACGAGATCGCGATCCCGGCGTTCCTGACGATCGTGCTGATGCCCTTCACGTACTCGATCTCGAACGGCATCGGGGCCGGCCTGATCTCGTACGTGGTGGTGAAGCTCGCCCGGGGCAAGGCACGGGAGATCCACCCGCTGCTGTACGGGGTGGCCGCCCTCTTCGTGCTCTACTTCCTGCGCGGGCCGATCGAGTCCCTGGTGCTCTGATCCTCGACACGCCACGCTCCGGGCCGGTCGGCCGATTCAGGTACCCGGCCCGGAGCAGGGCAAACTTCTCGTGAGCATGGTCATATCGCATCTCATTCGCCTGGCTAATTAGCTAGGCTAACTATCGTGACGGAGCGGACGGTGACGGCGAAACGCGTGCCACCGGCGCAGCTGGCACCCCAGCTGCGTGACGCGATCACCCGGCTCAACCGACGGGTCCGCCAGGCCCGGCCGGTCGGCGACCTCACGGTCACCCAGCTCTCCGCGCTCACCAGCCTCCGGCTGGCGGGTGCGCTGACGCCTCGGGAACTGGCCGACGTGGAACGGGTGCAGCCGCCCACGATGACCAAGATCGTTGCGAAGTTGGAGGAGCGCGGCCTCGTGCAGCGCACCCCCCACCCGACCGACGGCCGGCAGGTCATCCTGGCGGCGACCGAGGGGGGACGGGCCGTGCTCGACCAGTTCGAGCGGGTCCGTGACGAGTGGCTGGCCCGCCGGCTGGCCGAGCTGACCGAAGCCGAACGGGACACCCTGCGGCAGGCCGCCGAGATCCTTCAGCAGGTCGCCCGCGCCTGACCCGCGCCTCGTGCCACCGCGCCGTCCGACGTCGATGACGCGTACGACCGCGAGGAGGCGCACCAAGAGTGCAGGCGAAGCTGAGCACGATGTTCCAGTCCCTACAGGTCCGCAACTACCGGCTCTTCGCATCCGGGCAGCTGATCAAGCTGATCGGCGTCTGGATGATGTTCATCGCCCAGGACTGGCTGGTCCTCGAGCTCTCCGACAACTCCGCCACCGCCCTCGGCGTGGTCACCGCGCTCCAGTTCACCCCGGTGCTGCTGCTCACCCTGCTCTCCGGGCGGCTGGCCGACCGCTACGACAAGCGGATGCTGCTCTTCGTCGCGAACGCGTTCTGGACCGTGCTGGCGCTCGCCATGAGCCTGCTGGTGATCACCGGCCTCGTGCAGCTCTGGCACGTCTTCGCGTTCGCGGCCCTGCTCGGCGTCGCCAACGCCGTGGAGACCCCGGTCCGGCAGGCGTTCGTCTCCGAACTGGTCGGCACGTCGCTGCTGCCGAACGCGCTCTCGCTGAACGCGGCGGTGTTCAACTCCGCCCGGATCGTCGGGCCGGCCGTCGCCGGCCTGGCCATCGCCGCCTTCGACGTCGGGCCGGTCTTCATGTTCACCGCGCTCAGCTCGATCGCCCCGCTGGTCACCGTGATCCGGATGCGCCCCGCCGAGCTGTACCGGGAGGCGCTGCCGCCGCGCGACGAGCGGGCGTCGGCCAAGGTGGTCGACGGCCTGCGCTACGTCTGGCGCCGGCCCGACCTGCTGCTGCCCATGGCGGTGATGTCGGTGATCGGCATGTCGCTGTTCAACTTCCAGCTCACCCTCGCCGCGCTGGCCAAGACCGTGTTCCAGACCGGTGCCGCCTCGTTCGGGCTGTTCAGCACCGCCCTGGCGGTCGGCGCGCTGGTCGGCGCGCTCGCCGGCACCGGGCGGCGCAGTCGTCCGTCGGTCTGGCTGGTGCTCGGCGCGGGGGTCGGCTGCGCCGTCTTCGGCACGCTGGTGGGGCTCGCCCCGGCGTACTGGATGGTGGTGACCCTGCTGCTGCCGACCGGTTTCTTCATGGTGTTCTTCGCCCAGGCGGCCAACCAGCGGGTGCAGCTCGGCACGGACGCCGCCTTCCGCGGCCGGGTGATGGCCCTCTGGGTGCTGGTCTTCCTCGGCACCAACCCGGTCGGGGCGCCGCTCATCGGCTGGGTCGCCGAGACCTACGGCGCCGGCGCCAGCATCTGGATCGGCGGGCTGATCTCGCTGGCCACCATCCTGATCGCGCTCACCTGGCAGCTGCGCCGCTCCGGCGCCCGGCTGCGCTTCCGCGTCCTGCCGATGCCGCGCTTCTACGTCACCTCCGCCGACTGCTGAGCGTCCCCGCCCCGGAGTGGGACGATCCGTCCCATCCTGCGGATGGCGTGGATGGCACGAAAGCGGTGGCGGTAAGGAGGAAAGAGGCTTAGCGTCGATACGTGGAGCCCGGGCGCGCGCTGCTGCTGATCCTGATCTTCGTCGCCGCGGCCAGCCTGCCGGTGCTGATCGCCCTGGCCTTCTGCGCGGACGAGATCATCGACCGGGTCGCCTGCGCGTACGCGGAGTGGCGGGAGCGCCGCCGGGAACGGCGCACCATCGCCCGGCTGGACCGGGCCGTCGAGGCCGACGCGCTGACCCGCGACATCGACCTCACCGACTTCGACCGGCCCGACCGCCGCCCGCTGGAGGAACTCGCCGCCGACCTGCGTCGTCTGCGCGGGCAGGGGGCCGCCTCCGACGGCCGCCAGCCCGTCTGGCACGGCACGATCCTGCGGGCGTACGACGACCGCCTCCGGCTGGCCTGCCGGGCCCTCGGGCTCACCGAGCACCTGACCGAGCTGGAGGGCGTCGACCTGGAGCTGGAACGGGTCCGGGTGGAGGGCCTGCTGCACGCCGCCGGGCTGACCCTGCCCGCCGCCCGGGCCGGCCACCGGCAGCGGCACCGCTGAGGGTGGCGCGTGAGGCTCTTCGTCGCGCTCTACCCGCCACCCGGGGCGGTCACGCACCTCGGCGCGCAGGTCGCCCGGCTGCGCGTCGGCGCGGCGGCCGCCGCCGGGACCAACGTCCGGCTCGCCGACCCCGGCAACGCGCACGTCACCCTCGCCTTCCTCGGCGACGTCGAGGCGGACCGGCTGGTCGCCGTGGAGAGCGCGCTCGGGCTGGCCGCCGAGTGGGCCCGCGACGGCCGCCAGGCCGCGCCCCGGCTCCGACTGGCCGGCGGCGGGCGGTTCGGGCGGGGCCGGTTCACCGTCCTCTGGGTCGACCTCCGGGGCGAGGTGGAGCCGGTGCAGGTGCTGGCCCGGCTGATCCGCTCCCGGCTGCGGCACGGCCGCCTGCCGTACGACGAGAAGCCCTTCCGCCCGCACCTGACGATCGCCCGCCCCGGCGACCGGGTGTCCCCGGCCGACGTGGCCGCCGACGTGGCCACGCTCGACGACTACGAGGGCCCGGAGTGGCCGGCCGGCGAGATGGTGCTCGTGCGCAGCCACCCCGGCCCCCGCCCCACCTACGACCGGCTGGCCGCCTGGCCCCTCTGACGCTCCCGGGTCACCAGGCCCAGGCCTCCGGGCCGGGGCCGCCGTTGCCGACGGGCGGGAAGAGCTCGTCCAGGCGGGAGAGGGTGCCCTCGTCGAGGTCGACGGTCAGGGCGCCCAGGGAACGGTCGAGCTGCCCGGTGGTGCGCGGCCCGATGATCGGAGCGGTCACCCCGGGCCGCGACAGCAGCCAGCCGAGGGCCACGTCCGCCGGGTCGTGACCGAGGTCGCCGCAGAGTTTCTCGTACGCCTCGATGGTGGGCCGGTGCTCGGCGAGCGCGTCGGCGGAGCGGCCGCTGGCGCCGCGTGCGGCCCCGCCCTCGGCCATCTTGCGCAGCACCCCGGCGAGCAGCCCGCCGTGCAGCGGCGACCACGGGATGACACCCAGCCCGTGGTGCTGCGCGGCGGGCACCACCTCCAGCTCGACGTGCCGGGTCATCAGGTTGTAGATGCACTGCTCGGAGACGAGGCCGAGGAAGTGACGCTTCCCCGCCGCCTCCTGCGCCACGGCGATGTGCCAGCCGGCGAAGTTGGACGATCCGACGTAGAGCACCTTGCCCTGGGCGACCAGGGTCTCCATGGCCTGCCAGATCTCCTCCCACGGCGTGCTGCGGGAGACGTGGTGCATCTGGTAGAGGTCGATGGTGTCGGTCTGGAGCCGGCGCAGCGAGTCCTCGCAGGCCCGGACGATGTGCCGCGCGGAGAGGCCCTGCTCGTTGGGCCACTCGCCCATCTTTCCGTAGACCTTGGTGGCCAGCACGACCTTCTCCCGCCGGCCGCCGCCCTGGGCGAACCAGCGTCCGATGATCTGCTCGGTGATCCCCTCGCCGGTCTGCCAGCCGTAGACGTTGGCGGTGTCGAAGAAGTTGATCCCGTGCTCGAGGGCCCGGTCCATGATCGCGAAGCTGTCCGGCTCGGTGGTCTGCGGCCCGAAGTTCATCGTGCCGAGGCAGAGGCGGCTGACGGACAGGCCCGTACGGCCAAGGTTCGTGTACTCCATGAGGCCACCCTCCCACGGCGGCACTTCGAGTGCCTCGCGTCGACTCCGGCGACGGGGATCCGTCGCCGGAGTCAGGCGGTCACGAGGACTCGCGGGCCGCCGGGCCGCTGCCGAAGAGCACGTCGTCCCAGCTCGGCAGGCGCTTGCGCGGCTTGCCGCCGGCGTCGGTCGACTCGCCGGCCGCCGCTGCCGAGGGCGCGCCCGTGCGCCGGGGCCGGAGCACCGCCAGCGACGGCACGGCCGGCACCTCCTTGGGCGCGTCGGAGTCGTCGTCGAACGCGGAACCCTGGCCGCCGCCGAGCAGCGCCGCCGCCCCGCCGCCTACCGGCCGCTGGCGCGGCGCGTCCTGCCCCGCCAGGGCGGCCGGGCTGCGGGGTTCGAGCCCGCGGCCCGAGGTCGAGCCGAGCGGACGGTCGAGCGAGGCGAGCAGGGCGTCCCGCCCGGCCCGGATCGGGTCGCGGCCGGGACGGCTGTGCTCGGCCGCCGCCGGCAGGCCGTGCCCGCCCCGGGTCGGCTCGCCGCGCGACGGGCCGGGCAGCGCGTGGCCGCCCCGCTCCGGCGCCGGCTCCTGGCCGAGGATCGGCGTGGGCCGCTCGGCGCACAGGTATTGCGCCATGTCGTCGTGCGGGGTGACCGCCTGCCGGGTCTTGTCGAGATCCCAGATCGCCTGCGCGGTCGCCTTGCCCGAGGGCCAGGTCGCCACGATCCGCCAGGTGCCGTCGTCGCGGCGCCACGCGTCCCAGGAGATCTTCTCGGTGTCGATCCCGTGCTGGGCCAGCCGGCCGTTGACCACCTCGGCGAGCGGGGTGGGCTTCTCCGCGCCCTTGAGCCGGGTGCGGCGGGCGTGCTGGGCGAGCATGGCCCGCTCCTGGAGCACCGGGCCGGCGTAGCGCAGCACCCGGTCGACGGGCACGCCGGCGATGCGGGCGACGTCCTCGGCGGACTCGCCGGAGCGGATCTTGGCCTGGATGTCCCGTGGGGAGAGTGAGGGCACCGGATCGGCGGTCGCCGCCGGGGCCACCGCGAGCGGCGGGGCGCCGGGCTCGGCGTGCAACGCGCCGGCGATCCGCTCGTCGATGGGCAGGGCGAGCAGTCGCCCGACCTCGTCGGCGAGCACCAGGGCCTGGCCGTCCTCGGAGAGGGCGACGAAGCGTACTGGGCGCATGGCGTTGCCTCCGTCCCGCTTCGCTGGCCGTCACGCCACGAGCCGGCCACCCGGGCGTCCTCGCACCACCGTACGCGCATCTGCCCGCAGGTGGGGGATGCGACACCCGCATGTCGCGACTGAGCTGCGACGATGATCACGGTCGGTGGCCGCCGACGCGCCCGGCGGCCACCGACCGTGACGACGATTCAGAGCCGCTCGACCACGTAGTCGATCGACGCGGTCAGGGCCTCGACGTCGGCCGGCTCGACGGCCGGGAAGAGCGCGACGCGGAGCTGGTTGCGGCCCAGCTTCCGGTACGGCTCGGTGTCCACGATGCCGTTGGCGCGCAGCGCCTTCGCGATCGCGGTCGCGTCGACGGAGTCGGCGAAGTCGATGGTGGCGACCACGTTGGAGCGCAGCGCCGGGTCGGTGACGAACGGCGTCGCCACCTCGGAGCGCTCAGCCCAGCCGTACACGATCGCGGCGCTCTCGGCCGTGCGCTTGGCCGCCCAGGCCAGCCCGCCCTGGGAGTTCATCCAGTCGGTCTGCTCGGCGGCCAGGAAGATGGTGGCCAGCGCCGGGGTGTTGTAGGTCTGCTCCAGCCGCGAGTTGTCGATCGCCGTGACCAGGTCGAGGAAGGCCGGGATGTAGCGGCCGGACGCCTTGATCTCGCCGGCCCGCTCCAGCGCGGCGGGGGACATCAGGGCCAGCCACAGGCCGCCGTCGGAGCCGAAGCACTTCTGCGGGGCGAAGTAGTAGACGTCGGTCTCGCCGACGTTGACGTCGAGCCCGCCGGCGCCCGAGGTGGCGTCGACCAGCAGCAGCGAGCCGGGGTCGGCGCCGGCGACCCGGCTGATCGGCACGGCCACACCCGTCGAGGTCTCGTTGTGCGGGGTGGCGTAGACGTCCACCCCGGCCTCGGCGGTCAGGGTCGGCGCGCTGCCGGCCTCCGACTTGCGGACGGTGGGCTCGCCGAGGAACGGGGCGTCCTTGACGGACTTGGCGAACTTCGCGCCGAACTCGCCGAAGCTGGCGAACTGGGCCCGGTCGCGGACCAGGCCGAACGTCGCGACCTCCCAGAACGCCGTGGTGCCGCCGTTGCCCAGCACCACCTCGTAGCCCTCGGGGAGGGAGAAGAAGTCGGCGATGCCACGGCGCAGCCGGGCCACCTCGTCACGCACGGTCTTCTGCCGGTGCGAGGTGCCCAGGTAGCTGGTCGCCACGTCGGCGAGGGCGGAGACCGCCGCCGGACGGACCTTGGAGGGCCCGCAGCCGAACCTCCCGTCGGCGGGCTTGAGGTCGTCGGGAATCCGGATGGTCGGTGCGTCAGCCACGGTTGTCGAGATCCTTCCGCAGGGGCGAGGGCGGGCCCGGTGTTCAGGCGGGCGCGGATCGAACGGCGGACGCGTGCTCAGGCGCACGACGTGGCCGGGACCCGGGCCCGGTCCGGCGACACTGCCGGCCTTCATCCTCCCACCCGCTCGGGCCGCACCGACCCCTGGTCCCACCAGCGGCGTTGAGGCGTGCACCACAGCCCGCGCGCCGGCTGGGCCCGCGTACGACGGAGGGCCCCTCCCGTCGACGGGGCGACGGGAAGGGGCCCTCGGCGTGACGCTCAGACGCCGTGCGGGATGGCGTCCCAGCCCTCGACGTCGCTGGGCTTGCGGGTGCCCGGGCCGACGTAGCGGGCCGACGGGCGGACCAGCCGCTGGAGCTTCTTCTGCTCCAGGATGTGCGCGCTCCAGCCGCCCATCCGGGCGCAGGTGAACATGGAGGTGAACATGTGCGCCGGCACCTCGGCGAAGTCCAGCACCACGGCGGACCAGAACTCGACGTTGGTGGCGAGCACCCGGTCCGGGCGGCGGGCCTGGAGCTCGGCCAGGGCGGCCTTCTCCAACGCCTCGGCGATCTCGAAGCGCGGCGCGCCCAGCTCCTTGGCGGTGCGGCGCAGCACCCGGGCCCGCGGGTCCTCGGCCCGGTAGACGCGGTGGCCGAAGCCCATCAGCCGCTCGCCCCGGTCGAGGACGCCCTTGACGTAGCCCTCGGCGTCGCCGCTGCGCTCGACCGCCTCCAGCATGCTGAGCACCCGCGACGGGGCGCCGCCGTGCAGCGGGCCGGAGAGGGCGCCGATGCCGGAGGAGATGCAGGCCGCGGCGTCGGCGCCGGTGGAGGCGACGATCCGGGCGGTGAAGGTGGAGGCGTTCAGGCCGTGCTCGGCGGCCGAGATGAAGTAGGCGTCGACGGCCTTGACGTGCCGGGGGTCGGGCTCGCCGCGCCAGCGCTTCATGAAGCGCTCGACGATGGTGGACGCCTTGTCGATCTCCTTCTGCGGCACGGCCGGCAGGCCGAGGCCGCGCGCCGACTGGGCGACGAAGGAGAGCGCGGTGACCGACACCCGGGCGAGGTCCTCGCGGGCCTGTTCGTCGGAGATGTCGAGCAGCTGGTTGAGACCCCAGTACGGGGCCAGCATCGCGACGGCGGACTGCACGTCCACCCGGATGTCGCCGGAGTGCACCGGCACCGGGAACGGCTCCGCCGGCGGCAGGCCCGGGCCGAAGCGCCCGTCGACCAGCAGCGCCCACACGTTGCCGAAGGAGACCTGGCCGATCAGATCCTCGATGTCGACCCCGCGATAGCGCAGCGCGCCGCCCTCGCGGTCGGGTTCGGCGATCTCGGTCTCGAAGGCTACGACGCCCTCCAGTCCGGGTTTGAAATCGGCCATGTCGCTCTCCTGGATCTGCTCGGCGCGCCCGCCCGGGGCTCCGGTCCCGGCCCAGCCGGTCGAGCACCTTAGGCGACCCTCAGGGATGTGTTCGTGACATCTTGCCTGCTGGGTAACCGGATTCGCGACCCACGGCGACTGTGCCGCACACGACATCCCCGGTCCGGGTGGCCCGGAGCGCGTCGGTGACACTGTGCGGTGCGGGCTGGCCTGCGCCGCAGAGGGTGGGCGGGGCCGACGAGGAGGAGGGGGAACGTGACGGGGGACACAGCCCGGCCGGCGGGCATGCGTAACGAGTACGCCGCGGAGCTGGGCCTTTCCGAGGCGGATCTGGCCGCCGACTGGCACGGTCAGTTCGCCCGCTGGTTCGCCGACGCGGTCGCCGCCGGGCTGCCCGAACCGAACGCGATGGTGGTCGGCACCGCCGACGCCGCGGGCCGCCCGAGCGCCCGGACCGTGCTGTTGAAGGGGTACGACCCGGAGGGCTTCGTCTTCTACACCAACCACGAGTCCCGCAAGGGCGCCGAGGCGGCCGCCAACCCGTACGTCAGCCTG
Organism: Micromonospora echinofusca; assembly: GCF_900091445.1. Lineage (NCBI taxonomy): Bacteria > Bacillati > Actinomycetota > Actinomycetes > Micromonosporales > Micromonosporaceae > Micromonospora > Micromonospora echinofusca. The sequence goes on along the minus strand of NZ_LT607733.1, from coordinate 5,840,833 downwards.
GTCTTTCCCTGGTTCCCGATGCACCGGCAGGTGACGGTCACCGGCCGGGTCGAGCGGGTCGACCGGGCGGAGACGGAGGCGTACTTCGCCAGCCGGCCGCGCGGCTCCCAGCTCGGCGCCTGGGCCAGCGCCCAGTCGCGGGTGATCCCCGGGCGGGCCGTGCTGGACGAGGCGTACCGGGCGGCGGCCGAGCGTTTCGCCGAGGTCGAGCCGATCCCCGCCCCGCCGTACTGGGGCGGCCTGCGGGTGCGGCCGGACGCGGTGGAGTTCTGGCAGGGCCGGGTCAGCCGGCTGCACGACCGGCTGCGGTTCCGGCGTACCGGGGCCGGGGAGTGGGTCGTGGAACGGCTGGCCCCGTGACCCAGCTCAAGGCCCCCCGGCCGGGCGGGCTGCGCCGCTTCGCGATCGACCTGAGCCCGCTGGCCGTGCCGGCCTACCGGCGGATGTGGCTGGGCAACGGCATCGCGATGTTCGGCATCCAGCTCACCGCGGTCGCCGTGCCGGTGGAGATGTACGCGCTGACCGGCAGTTCGCTCTGGGTCGGCCTGATCGGGATCGCGGCGTTCCTGCCGCTGCTGGTCTTCGGGCTCTGGGGCGGTGCGCTGGCCGACGCGCACGACCGGCGCAAGGTGCTGCTGGCGACCGCGGCGGTGCTCTGGGTCGCCACGTTCGGCCTGGTGGTGCAGGCGGTGCTCGGCGTCGGCAGCCCGCTGCTGCTGCTCGCCCTGGTGGCGGTGCAGTCGGTCGCCTTCGCGGTCAGCTCGCCCACCCGCAACGCGATCCTGCCCCGGCTGGTGCCGGCGGAGTTGGTGCCGGCGGCGAGCACGCTGAACTTCACCACCCACACGGCCGCCTCGGTGTTCGGCCCGCTGGTCGCCGGCCTGATCTTCGCCTGGTGGGGCACGGACCTGGGCCTGCCCATCGCGTACGCGGCCGACGCGGCGCTCTACACCGTGGCCGTCTGGGCGACCGTGCGGCTGCCGGCCATGCCGCCGGAGCCGGACCCGGACGCGGGCCGGGCCGCCCCGGGCTCCCCACGCCGGGCCGGGCTGGCCAGCATCGTCGACGGGCTGCGCTACCTGGCGACCACGCCGGTGCTGCTGCTCTCCTTCGTGATCGACCTGATCGCCATGGTGCTGGCGATGCCCCGGGCGCTCTTCCCCGAGATCGCCGAGTCCCGGTTCGGTGGCGGCGCGGCGGTCGGCTGGCTCTACAGCGCGATCGCGGCGGGCGCGATGCTCGGCGGGCTGACCTCCGGCTGGATCGGTCGGTTGCGCCGGCAGGGGCTGGTGCTGGTGGTGGCGGTGGTCGGCTGGGGGCTGGCCGTGGCGGCGGCCGGGCTGGCCGGCCAGCTCTGGCTGATGGTGCTGCTGCTCGCGGTGGCCGGGGCGGCCGACCTGGTCAGCGCGGTGCTGCGGCAGTCGCTGCTGCTGGTCTACGCGCCGGACCGGATGCGCGGGCGGCTCATGGGCGTCAACACGGTGGTCATCGCCGGCGGTCCGCGCCTGGGCGACCTGCGGGCCGGCGCGGTGGCGGCGGGCTTCGGCGGCGGCGTCGCCTGGGTCAGCGGCGGGTTGATCTCGGCGGCGCTCGCGGTGCTGCTCGCGGTGGCGTTCCCGGTGCTGCTGCGCTACCGGGCGGCGGCCCGCTCCGGCGACGACCGGGGGTGACGGGCCCGGTCGGGGCGAGCGACGGCGGGGCGGGAACCGTTAGGGTCCCCCGCATGGACACCCCCGACCAGCGTCCGCCCTCGGGCGCGCAGTGGAGCATTTCGGCCGCCGGCCACGAGGCCGTCATCGTTGAGGTGGGCGGCGGGGTCCGGACATACCGGCACGACGGCACCGACCACCTCGACGGGTACGACGCCGACGAGCTCTGCCCCGGCTGTGCCGGGCAGGTGCTGGCCCCCTGGCCGAACCGGATCCGCGACGGGCGCTACACCTTCGGCGAGCGGTCGTTGCAGCTCACGCTCAGCGAGCCGAACCGGGGCGTGGCCATCCACGGGCTGGTCAACTGGGTGCCGTGGCGGCTGGTGGAGCAGTCGTCCGACGCGGTGACCGTCGGCTACGACCTGCCGCCGCAGCCGGGCTACCCGTGGCCGCTGCGGCTGCGTACCCGGTGGAGCGTCGGGCCGGACGGCCTGCGCGCGGAGCACGAGGCGACGAACCTCGGCGACGAGCCGGCGCCGTTCGGCTTCGCGGTGCACCCGTACCTGCGGGTGCCCGGGGTGGCGGTGGACGACCTGTCGATGCGGCTGCCCGCCCGGAAGCGGCTGCACGTGGACGGCAGGCTGCTGCCGATCGGCGTCACCCCGGTCGAGGGCACCGAGTACGACTGGACCAGCCCCCGCCGCATCGGCGGCGCCCAACTCGACCTCTGCTTCGGCGACGTGGTCCGCGACGAGGACGGCGGTTCGGTGGTCAGCCTGGCCGCCCCGGACGGCGCGGCGGGCGTACGGATCTGGGCGGACCGGGAGTTCGGCTGGTGGCAGGTGTTCACCGGCGACGCCCTGCCCGGCGAGCGGCGGCGTCGGTCGGTGGCGGTGGAGCCGATGACCTGCCCGCCGGACGCGTTCCGCTCCGGCCGGGACGTGATCACCCTGAAGCCGGGCGCGACCTGGCGGGGTGTCTGGGGCGTACGGCCCGGGGTCTGAGCGGGGGAGCGCATGGAGTTCAGCGAGGTGGTCCGGCGGCGCCGGATGGTGCGCAACTACGACCCGGACCGTCCCGTCCCGCCCGACGTGGTGGAGCGGCTGCTCGACCACGCGGTCCGCGCGCCGTCGGCCGGCTTCGCCCAGGGCTGGGGTTTCCTGGTGCTGGAGGCGCCGGAGGACCGGGAGCGGTTCTGGACGGCGACCACCCCGGGCGGCGGCGGCCGGGAGCGGTGGCTGGCGGGGATGCGGCGGGCGCCGCTGATCGTCGTCCCGCACGCGAACCGGTCGGCCTACCTGGAGCGGTACGCGGAACCCGACAAGGGCTGGGCGGACCGCTCGACGGAGCGCTGGCCGGTGCCCTACTGGTACGTGGACACCGGCTTCGCCGCCCTGCTGATGCTGCTGACCGCCGTGGACGAGGGGCTGGGGGCGTGCTTCTTCGGCATCCCCGCCCAGCGCCTCGACGCGTACCGGGAGGCGTTCGGGGTGCCGGCGGAGTACGAGCCCGTCGGTGCCGTCACGGTGGGTTACCGTGCGTCCGACCACCGGTCACCGTCGCTGCGCCGGGGGCGCCGACCGGTGGACGAGGTCGTCCGGCGGGGACGGTGGAGCTGACCGGCGGCGGATGACCCGTCGGACGTGCCGTCCGCTGGCGAACCGGACGGTGGGTAGTGAAACTGACGTCAGGGAGCAGAACGCGGCGTGGTGCAGGCGGCTACGCTGGCACGGTCATCGGTGCCGCGGGTCGTGGGCGCCGCGCCGCGACCCGACCCGGTGTCGTGGGTCGGCCCGGCCAGGGGGAGGGGAGCGTGCCGTCGTGATCTTCAGAGCGGTCCGGGACGGGCGTCCCTATCCGGAGCACAACCTGACGCTCAAGCAGTGGGCGGAGATCCCGCCGAGGCCGCTGCGCCTGGATCAGTTGATCACCACCAAGCGCGAGTTGGCGCTGGACAAGCTCCTCGCCGAGGACTCCACCTTCTACGGCGACCTCTTCCCGCACGTGGTGCAGTGGAACGGCGGGCTCTACCTGGAGGACGGACTGCACCGCGCCCTGCGCGCGGCGCTCCAGCAGCGCAACCAGATCCACGCCCGGGTGCTCGTCCTCTCCGGCCCGATCGAGTGAGCGCGGGACGCCGGCTGTCCGACCCGTCCTGACCTGCGGTTCTGTCGGATCGGCGCGGCGGTGCGTCCTTCGCCGAGCGGGTGTCGCACAGGAGCCGTACCGTCATCCTCAGACGACGTGTCTGACGAGGACGGTGAGGGCCATGGCCCGCGACGGTGACATCAACGAGCCCACGAGGGAGTTCCCCGGTTATCCGACCGGCGAGGCGCTCAAGGAGCGCTCGGCTGTCACGACCGAGCCGGAGCCGGGTGCGCCACCGCCCGGGGGCGGGCCCGCCCGGGGCCTGCTCTGGGTGCTCGGCGCGGCGGCGCTGGCGGTGGTGGTGCTGCTCGGCGTGCAGGCCACCGGCCTGCTGCCGGACTTCCGCAACCCCTTCGCCAAGGAGCAGACCGACCGCAGCCAACCGCCGCTGCTCAAGTCGATCCAGGATCTCAGCCGCTACGTCGCGGCCGAGGGCAACTTCCAGGTGGTCGTCGACCTGCAGAACGACCGGCGCAACGTGCCCGACTGGCTGCTCAGCCAGCGCACCCTCTTCGTCGGCGCGGGCAGCGTCGAGGCGTACGTGGACTTCGCCAAGATCTCCGAGGGCGCGGTGGTCCAGTCGGCCGACGGCAAGTCGGTGGAGATCAGGCTGCCGGCGCCGCAGCTCGCCAAGACCAACCTCGACCTGGAGAAGAGCTACGTCTTCGCCGAGGAGCGCGGGCTGCTCAACCGGGTCGGCGAGCTGGTCAAGGGCGACCCCAACCGCCAGCAGCAGGTCTACCAGCTCGCCGAGGAGCGGATCACCACGGCTGCCCGCGACAGTGGCCTGACCCAGCGGGCCGAGGAGAACACCCGCAAGATGCTGGAGGGGCTGCTCCGCTCCCTCGGCTACGAGAAGGTGACGGTCACCTACACCGCCCCGTGACGCGGGCCGCCACGGACGCGACGGCGCCCGCCCCGGTCGTCGGGACGGGCGCCTCGTGCTGCCTGCGGGTCGGGCGGGGCGGGTGGGCTCAGTAGCGGGTGGCGGCGTGGCGGTCCTCGTTCGGCATCAGGACCCAGAGCACCAGGTAGACGACCACCTGGGTGCCGGGCAGCAGCAGCGACAGCAGGAACAGCAGCCGGATGAAGCCGGCCGACCTGCCGAAACGCTGGGCCAGGCCGGCGCAGACGCCGGCGAGCATGCGCCCCTGACGGGGGCGGACCAGTTTGCGACTCATCGTCGTACTCCCACTCTGCGGCGTTCGCCGCCTCTGCCCTCAACGGTAGGAAGGGGTGGCCACCGTGCCCTCGGTCGCGAGGAGGAGCGGCGGCGCCCGTACCCGTAGGTGGTTACCCGGGAACCGGCCCCGCGACGCCCCCGGTTCCGCCGGCTCCCGACGGCCGGTCGCGAACGACGGGCGGGCGCTGACCTGGGCGGGTAGGCTCGCCGGTCGGGCACCCCCACCCCGGGTGCCGGACGGCCGCCCCGACCGGGCCGGCCACGACCGTGCCGGAGACCCACGAGGTACGACGGCGAGGAAGCGCAGCCATGATCAGTGTGTTCGATCTGTTCAGTGTCGGTATCGGGCCGTCCAGCTCCCATACGGTGGGGCCGATGCGGGCGGCCCGTACGTTCGTCGCGGGGTTGAAGGCCGATGGGTTGTTGGCTGGGACGGCTCGGGTGCGGGCGGAGTTGTTCGGGTCGCTGGGCGCGACGGGGCATGGTCACGGCAGTGATCGGGCGGTGTTGCTGGGGTTGGCCGGTGAGGTTCCGGAGTCGGTCGACACGGACGCGGTGGAGGCGCGGGTGGGGCGGGTGCGCGTCGAGGGGCGGCTGAGTCTGCTCGACGCGCACGAGGTTGATTTCGATGTGGACCGGGATCTGGTGTTGCACCGGCGTCGGTCGTTGCCGTACCACCCGAACGGGATGGCGTTCGTCGCGTACGACGACGCGGGCGCGGAGTTGCGGGTGCGGACGTACTACTCGGTGGGTGGTGGGTTCGTGGTGGACGAGGCGGCGGCGGGGGCGGATCGGATCAAGCCCGACGGCACGCGGGTGCGGTATCCGTTCCTGACCGGTGCGCAGCTGCTCGGCGTGACCGCGTCGACGGGGCTGTCGATCAGTGAGGTGATGCTCGCCAACGAGCTCTCCTGGCGTGGTGAGGGTGAGGTGCGTGCCGGTCTGTTGGGGATCTGGCGGGTGATGCGGGAGTGCGTCGAGCGGGGCTGCTCCCGGGACGGGGTGCTGCCCGGTGGTCTGAAGGTCCGCCGCCGCGCCGCCGAGCTGCGCCGCAGCCTGGAGACGGAGTCCGATGCGGCTGATCCGCTGCGGGCGATGGACTGGGTGACGCTGTTCGCCCTCGCGGTGAATGAGGAGAACGCGGCCGGCGGTCGGGTGGTGACGGCGCCGACGAACGGGGCTGCCGGGATCATTCCGGCGGTGCTGCACTACTACACCCGTTTCGTGCCGGGTGCCTGCGAGGAGGGGGTGGTGCGGTTCCTGTTGGCGGCGGGCGCGATCGGGGTGTTGTTCAAGGAGAACGCGTCGATCTCGGGTGCGGAGGTGGGTTGTCAGGGCGAGGTGGGTTCGGCCTGTTCGATGGCCGCCGCGGGGCTGGCCGAGGCGCTGGGCGGCACCCCCGAGCAGGTGGAGAACGCCGCCGAGATCGGCATGGAACACAATCTCGGGTTGACCTGTGATCCGGTTGGTGGTCTGGTGCAGATCCCCTGCATCGAGCGCAACGCGGTGGCTAGCATCAAGGCGATCACGGCTGCCCGGTTGGCGTTGCGTGGTGACGGGGTGCACCACGTGTCGCTGGACAAGGTCATCAAGACGATGCGCGAGACCGGCGCGGACATGAAGGTCAAGTACAAGGAGACGGCGCGCGGCGGACTGGCCGTCAACGTGATCGAGTGCTGAGGGGGCGTTCGTTCATCGACTGCTAGCCTGTCGTCCGTCCGGTGAGGCGGGAGGCGGCGGTGACCTCTGGCGTCGCGGCGTTGTGGTCGCACCGCACCTCGCTGCGCATCCTCGTCAGGCGCGACCTCGCCGTGAAGTACCAGCAGTCCGTGCTCGGGTACCTCTGGTCGCTGATCGAGCCCCTCGGCCTGGGGGCGATCTACTGGTTCGTCTTCGGCGTCCTCTACTCGCGGGACACCAACCGCCACCTCGGCGACGCGGCCGACTCGTACCCGCTGTTCCTGCTCACCGGGATCTTCGCCTGGATGTGGACCAGTTCGGCGCTGAGCGAGGCCACCAACGCGCTGACCGGTCAGGCCCGGCTGATCACGACGATGAACCTGCCCCGGCAGGTCTTCCCCATCGGCCGGGTCGCCGGCCGCTTCGCCGAGTACGCCGCCGGCCTGCCGATCCTCGTCGCCGTCGCCGTCGGGTACGCCGCGTCCGGGCGGGTCGAGCCGGGCTGGTCGCTGCTGGCCCTGCCGCTGGCGGTGGCGGTGCAGGGCGTCCTGCTGGTCGGGCTGGCCCTGCTGCTCTCGGCGGTCAACGTGCTGATGCGCGACGTCGAGCGCTTCATGCGGCTGGTCGTCCGGGTGCTCTTCTACGCCACCCCGATCATCTATCCGCTGAGCCTCGTACGCGACGCCGACCTGCCGGGCTGGCTGAAGGCCGCGTACGAGTTGAACCCGCTGGTCGGCATCTTCCAGCTGCACCACGCGGTCTGGTACCCCGACGAGTTCCCGGACGCCCGGCTGCTCGCCACCGCCGTCGGCGTCAGCCTGCTGGTGCTGGTCGCCGGCTGGTGGTCGTTCCGTCGGCTCGAGCCCGCCGTGCTCAAGGAACTGTAGGGATGGCCGAGGCGATCATCGAGGCGGACCGGCTCGGCATCCGGTTCGTCCGCAACCGGCGGCGGCAGTTGCGGCTGCGGGAGCTGTTCATCCACCGGGGGCGGCGCGGTGCCGACGACGGCCGGTTCTGGCCGCTGCGGGACGTGTCGTTCTCGGTGGGCGCCGGGGAGACCGTCGGGGTGGTCGGGCGCAACGGCACCGGCAAGAGCACGCTGCTGCGGCTGGTCGCCGGCGTGCTCATCCCCGACGAGGGCCGGATCCGGGTGCGCGGGGACGTCGCGCCGCTGCTGGAGCTCTCCGCCGGGTTCTCCAGCGACCTGACCGGGCGGGAGAACCTCTACCTGGTCGGCGGCCTGCACGGGCTGCCGTCGGGCTACCTGCGCCGGCACTTCGACGACATCGTCTCGTTCGCCGGCGAGCAGGTGGAGCGGGCCGTCGACACGTCGGTGCGGCACTACTCGTCCGGCATGAAGGTCCGCCTCGGCTTCGCCATCATCTCGCACCTGCCGCACCCGATCCTGCTCATGGACGAGGTGACCGCGGTCGGGGACGAGGAGTTCCGCAAGAAGTGTTATGCGACGATCGACCGTCTGCTCGGGGAGGGGCGCACTCTGGTGCTGGTGTCACACAACGAAAAGGACCTGACCCGGTTCTGCCGTCGGGGGTTGTACCTCGACGGGGGCCGGCTGAGCGTCGACGGCACGATCGCCGAGGCGCTGCACGCGTACCACGCCGCGGTTCCGCGGTGACGCTCGCGATCGTGCTCGCCGCCGACGCCCCGGCCGCGAGCCTGCCGACCCGCTCGGGCGAGCCCCTCGCCGACCGGCTGGCCGACCAGCTCCGGCGCGCGGGGGCGGACAAGGTGCGCCACGTCGTCGACCTGGACGAGCTGGCCGCCCTGGCCGACGCGGCCACCGGACCGGTGCTCGTGACCGGCGCCGACCTGGTCGCGCACACCGCCGTCCTGCGGCACCTGGCCACCAGCCCCGTCGGGCCGACGGTGGCGCTGGTGCTCACCGACCCGCCCGGCGAGGGCCGTACGGCCGTGCGCGAGGAGCGCGGCCAGGTGGTCGGTGCCGGGCCGCCGGAGGCGTTGGACGGCGAGGCCACCGGCGTCTTCGGCGGCGCGCTGCGGGTCGGCGTCGACGACCTGCCGTCGCTCGCCGCCGCCGCGCGCGCGGTCGCCGCCGGGGTGGTCCCCGCCGGCGCGCCGTCGGCCGCCGCGCCGGCCGGGCCCGCCGTGGACCGGCTCTTCGCGGGCCTCACCGGGCTCGGCACGCTCACCTTCGCCCAGCGCGTACGCCTGCTCGTCGCGCACCGGGTGGCCGACCCGTCGGGGCTGGCCGCCGCGGAGGCGGCCGTGGCCGCCGTCGACGAGGACCGGGCGGAGCTGAAGCTCTCGGTGAAGGAGCGCGACGACTTCTTCACCACGTTCTTCGTCAGCACCTGGTCGCCGTACGTGACGAAGGCGTCGGCGAAGCTCGGGCTCGGCCCCACCGCCGTCACGATGATCTCGGTGGCCTTCGCGGTGGCCGCCGCCGTGCTCTTCGGCACGGGCGGCCGGCTGGCGCTGGTCGCGGGTGCGGTGCTGCTCTACCTCGGCTTCGTGCTCGACTGCGTGGACGGCCAGCTCGCCCGCTACACCCGGCACTTCAGCGCCTGGGGCGGCTGGCTGGACACCATGGCCGACCGGGCCAAGGAGTACGTGGTCTACGCCGGCCTCGGCTACGGGGCCACCCAGGCCGGTTTCCGGTACGGCTGGGCGCTGGCGATCGCCGCGATCACCCTCCAGACCGTCCGGCACATGACCGACACCTGGTACGGCGTGCTGCACGACGAGGCGGCCCGCCGGCCGAAGGCGGTCGGCACCTCCGGCGGTGGCATCGGCGACAAGCTGAACGCCGCCTCCAACCGGGTGCAGGCCGACACGGGCTCGGTGTCGTACTGGCTGAAGCGGACGGTGGTCTTCCCGATCGGGGAGCGGTGGGCGCTGATCGCGATCACCGTGGCGCTGTTCGGCCCACTGGTCAGCCTGTACGCGGTGCTGGCCTGGGGGGTGCTGGCGTTCGCGTACACCGGGGCGCTGCGGACGCTGCGGGCCCGCTGGATGTGGGTGCCGGTGCTGGACACGGTCGACGCCACCCTGCACCGCGACGACGGGCCGCTGGCCCGGGTCCTGCCGGTGCTCCGCCCGGTGGGCCCGCTGACGCTGGCGGTCGGCGCGGCGCTGGGCCCGGCGGCGCTGCTGGTGGCGGCGCTGCTGACCCGCGACGGCGCGGGGGTGGAGGGCCTGCGGTGGGCGGTGCCGGCCGCGCTGCTGGTGCTGCTGGCCGCCGGTCTCGGCGCCGGCGCGGCGCACAACGGGCCGCTGGACTGGCTGGTGCCGGCCGCGCTGCGGGCGGGCGAGTACCTGTTCGCCATCGCGGTCGGGGTGGTCGGCGGCGTGCCGCCGTGGCTGATCTTCGGGTACGTCTTCGTGCTGACCCTGCACCACTACGACCTGACCGCGCGGCTGGAGAAGCGGCAGTCGGCCCCGCCGCTGCACGGCGTCACGCTGGGCTGGGAGGGCCGTTCGGTGTTGCTGGCCCTGGCGGCGATCGTCGGTTTTGCGGGCATCGGGATGGCTACACTCGGTACGTACCTTCTCGTGGTTTTTGTGGGGAGTGTCGCCCTCGCCTGGGTGGTCCTGCCCGCCCGCGCCGCGCGGGCGTCGGTGGGCCTGGTCGGCGCGGGAGGTCGCTCGCCGGGCTGACGGAGGGGGCCGGCCGATGACACTGATCAGCTTCGTCGTGCCGGCCTACCGGGTGCAGGGCTACCTGCGCGAGTGCCTGGACTCCATCCTCGACCAGCCGGTCGCCGACATCGAGGTGATCGGCGTCGACGACTGTTCGCCGGACGACAGCGGCGGGCTCCTCGCCGAGTACGCGGCCCGCGACCCGCGGGTGCACGCCGTCCGGCTGACGGAGAACGTCGGGCTCGGTCCGGCCCGCAACGTCGGGCTGGACCGGGCCACCGGCGAGTACGTCTGGTTCGTCGACGGCGACGACTGGCTCGCGCCGGACTGCCTGGCCGAGGTGGCCGGGCGCCTGCGCGCGACCCGCCCTGACGTGCTCCTGGTCGACCACGTCCGGACCCACTGGAACAACGCCACCAGCCGCAGCGCGATGGCGGAGGTCTTCCCGGAGTCGCCCGGCGAGCAGACCTTCCGGCTGCGGGACCGGCCCGAGATGCTGCGGCTGCTGCACACCGCCTGGAACCGGCTGGTCCGCCGACGGTTCCTGCTGGAGCAGGGCCTGCGCTTCGCCCCCGGCTGGTACGAGGACGTCTCGTTCAGCTACCCGGTGCTGCTGGCCGCCGAGCGGATCGGCGTGCTGGACCGGGTCTGCGTGAACTACCGGCAGCGCCGCACCGGGGCGATCACCCGGACCAGGGGCGAGCGGCACTTCGAGGTCTTCGACCAGTGGCACCGGGTGTTCCGGCTGCTGGACGCTGGCGGAGCGGACGTCGACGACCTGCGCCCCGCGCTGTTCGAGCGGATGATCTGGCACTACCTGACCGTGCTCGGCAACGGGGAGCGGATCGCCCCCGCGCTGCGCCCGGCCTTCTTCGCCCAGATCGCCGCCGACCACGCGCGCTGGCTGCCGCCGGGCGGCTACCCGACGCCGGCCGGTGCCGAGGGGCTCAAGCACCGGCTGGTGGCCGCCGGCCGCTGGCGTACGTTCAGCGCGCTGCGCGCCGCCTACCGGGCGCGCGACGCCGCCCGGCGTACCGCGCGGGGCACGAAGCGGCGACTGGCGCCCCCGGCCCGGCGCGCGGCCCGGGCGGCCCGGGACACCCTGCTGCGCGAGTACTACCGGGCCGAGCTGCGCCGGCCGGTCGACCCCACGCTGGCCGTCTACGCGGCCTACTGGTACCGGGGGTACGCGGACAACCCGGCCGCGATCTTCGAGGCGGCCCGCCGGCTGGCGCCGCAGGTGCGCGGGGTGTGGGTCGTCCGGCGCGACCGCGTGCACACCGTGCCGGAGGGTGTCGCGTACGTGGTCGCCGGGACGCGCGCGTACTACCGGGCGCTGGCGCGGGCGCGCTGGCTCGTCAACAACGTCAACTTCCCGGACCACGTCCGCAAGCGGCCGGGCACCGTGCACGTGCAGACCCACCACGGCACGCCGGTGAAGGTGATGGGGCTCGACCAGCAGCGGTACCCGGTCGGCGCGGTCGGGATGGACTTCGCCGGGCTGTTGCGCCGGGTGGACCGCTGGGACTACAGCATCAGCGCGAACAGCTTCTCCAGCCAGATGTGGGAGCGCGCGTACCCGGCCGCGTACACGACGCTGGAGGTCGGCTATCCGCGCAACGACCGGCTGGTCACCGCGACCGCCGAGGAGGTGCTGCGGCTACGGGCCGGGTTCGGCCTCGGGCCCGGCGAGCAGGTCGTCCTGTACGCCCCGACGCACCGGGAGCACCTGCCCGGCTACCGGCCGCCGTTCGACCCCGAGCGGCTGCTCGACGTGCTCGGCCCGGCCGGCCGGCTGCTGATGCGCAGCCACTACTTCCACGACCGGGACCGCCCTACCCGCCGCCCGGCGGAGCGCGACCGGGTACGCGACGTCAGCGGCCACCCGTGCGTGGAGGACCTCTACCTCGTGGCGGACGTGCTGATCACCGACTACTCCTCGGCGATGTTCGACTACGCCGTGCTCGACCGGCCGATCGTGGTCTACGCCCCCGACTGGGAGGCGTACCGGCTGGCCCGGGGCGTCTACTTCGACGTGACCGCGGAGCCACCGGGCGCGGTGGCCACCAGCTTCGACGACCTGCTCGACCTGTTCCGCGCCGGCGGGGTCGACGCGGAGGCGGCGCGCAAGGCCCGGCAGCGGTTCCGGGCCCGGTTCTGCGCGCTCGACGACGGCCACGCCGCCGAGCGGGTCGTCCGGCGGGTCTTCCTCGGCGAGCGGTGAGCGCGCGGCGTCGTCCCGGCGGGTGGGCGTCACAGGGCCGTCACAAGCCGAACATGGCACGTTTACCCGATGGGCGAAACGGATGATCCTCGTCACAGTCATTCGGGGTTCGCCCGACGAGCTGGGGGGAGGGCACGGTGACAACCGTCGCGCTCAAGGACGTCACGAAGGTGTTCAGGGACGGCACGCTGGCCGTCGACAAGGTCAACCTCGACGTCGAGGACGGCGAGTTCATGGTGCTGCTCGGCCCGTCGGGCTGCGGCAAGTCCACCGTGCTGAGGATGGTGGCCGGGCTGGAGGACCCGACGTCGGGCGCGGTCATGCTCGACGGCGAGCTGGCCAACGACCTGCCGCCGCGCGACCGGAAGATCGCCATGGTCTTCCAGGACTTCGCGCTCTACCCGCACATGACCGTCGGCGACAACATCGCCTTCCCGCTCAAGCTGGCCGGGTTGGAGCCCGAGCCGCGCGACGAGCGGGTCACCGACGTGGCCAGCGCGCTCGGCATCGGCGACGTGCTCGGCCGCAAGCCCAGCCAGCTCTCCGGCGGGCAGCGCCAGCGGGTCGCGATGGGCCGGGCGATCGTGCGCCGCCCGGGCGTGTTCCTGATGGACGAGCCGCTGTCCAACCTCGACAGCGGGCTGCGCGCCGAGCTGCGGGCGGAGATCTCGGGCCTGACCCGGGAGCTGGGCGTCACCACCATCTACGTCACCCACGACCAGGCCGAGGCGCTGACCATGGCCGACCGGGTCGCCATCATGCGCAAGGGCGTCCTCCAGGACGTCGGCACCCCCACCCAGGTCTACGGCCGCCCGGCCACCCTCTACGTGGCCGCGTTCCTGGGCAGCCCGCGGATGAACCTGCTGGAGGCCTCGGTCTACGTCCATCTCGACCGCTACGTCACCCTCACCCTCGGCGAGCAGGCGCTGCACCTGCCGTGGGACGACATCCGCAGCCGGGCCGTCGCGCACTACCACGGGGAACGGATCGTCGTCGGGATGCGGGCCGAGGCGCTCACCCCGGTGGCGCCGGACGCCCAGGGCGCCGTGCTGCACGGCCGGATCCGCTACCTGGAGCACCACGGGCACGAGTCGCTCGCCTTCCTCGACGTCGGGGCCACCGCCATCGTGGTGGACGAGATGGGCGCGAGGGCCGACGCGCCCGCCACCCAGCGCGGCCGGCGCCGCTTCGGGCAGGTCGTGCAGCGGCTGACCGGGCGCGCCGCGGAGGAGGTGGCCGCGCCGACCGGTGTGACCCGCACCAGCGTGCTCAACGACCCGGGCCGGCACCACCGGCGCCCGGCCGAGCTGGCGGTCCGGCTCGCGCCGTACCCGGGGGTCTCCGCCGGTCACCCCCTGGCCGTCTCCGTACGCATGGACGCGCTGCACTTCTTCGACGAGCGCGGCGACCGGATCGACGTGGGCTGGCGCTGACGGGGGGGGCGACCCTTGCCGGGGAAGTTACCGGCTAGTAACGTCGGGTCATGACCATCGACTCGCGCCAGGTGGCGGCCGGCATCCTGGAGGCCGTGCCGTTCGCCCGCACGCTCGGCATCGAATTCGTCGAGGTGGCCCCCGAGGCGGAGGGCGGCGTACGGGTGACCGTCCGGCTGCCCGACGCGCCGGCCACCCACAACCACGTCGGTGGCCCGCACGCCGGGGCCATGTTCACCCTCGGCGAGACCGCCTCCGGCGCCGTCGTGCTGGCCGCGTTCGGCACGCTGCTCGACCGGGCCACGCCGCTGGCCGTGCGCGCCGACATCGCGTACCGGAAGCTGGCCATGGGGCCGGTGCGGGCCACCGCGCGCCTCTGCCGACCGGTCGCCGAGGTGGTCGCGGAGCTGGAGTCCGGCAGCCGGCCGGAGTTCCCCGTGCAGGTGGCCATCGCCACCGAGGAGGGCAAGCAGACCGGCGAGATGACCGTGGTCTGGACGCTGCGCCCTAACTGAGCCGGGCGGCAAAGGGGACCGAAAGCGGTTTGCGGACCCGGAGGTCTGGATAGATTCGTACCGTGTTGGGCCTGCCTGCTCACGTGACCGCCTGTCTCTTCGATCTGGACGGTGTGCTGACGCAGACCGCCCGGGTGCACAACGCCGCCTGGACCGAGACGTTCGACGGCTTCCTGCGCCGCCGCGCCGCCGTCACCGGCGAGGAGTTCCGCCCCTTCGATCCGGGGCTGGACTACAACCGCTACGTCGACGGCCGGCCGCGCGCCGACGGGGTGCGCACCTTCCTCGCCTCCCGGGGCATCGTGCTGCCGGAGGGTTCGCCCGACGACCCGCCGGACGCCGACACCGTCAACGGCGTCGGCAACAGCAAGAACGTGCTGCTGCTGGAGCGGCTGCGTACGCACGGCGTGGACGTCTACCCCGGCTCCGTGACCTACCTGGAGGCGGCGGTCGCCGCCGGCCTGCGCCGGGCGGTCGTCACGGCCAGCGCCAACGGCCGGGAGGTGGTGGCCGCCGCCGGGCTGGAACCGCTGCTGGAGGCCCGGGTCGACGGGCTCGTCGCCCGCGCCGAGGGGCTACGCGGCAAGCCGGCCCCGGACACCTTCCTGGCCGGCGCGCGGCTGCTCGGGGTCGACCCGCGCGACGCCGCCGTCTTCGAGGACGCCCTCGCCGGGGTGGCCGCCGGGCGGGCCGGCGGATTCGGGTACGTGGTGGGCGTCGACCGGGTCGGCCAGGCCGCCGACCTGCTGGCCCACGGCGCCGACGTCGTGGTCACCGACCTCGCCGAACTGCTCGACACCGGGCGGCCCGCGTGATCCGGGAACGCGCCTATCCGGTCGAGCCGTGGCACGTCCGGGAGACGCGGCTGGACATGGACGTCCTGGCCCAGTCGGAGTCGGTCTTCGCCCTCTCCAACGGGCACGTCGGGCTGCGCGGCAACCTGGACGAGGGGGAGCCGCACGGCCTGCCCGGCACCTACCTCAACTCCTTCTACGAGCTGCGCCCGCTGCCGTACGCGGAGGCCGGCTTCGGGTTCCCCGAGTCCGGCCAGACGATCGTCAACGTGACCAACGGCAAGCTGATCCGGCTGCTGGTCGACGACGAGCCGCTCGACGTCCGCTACGGCGAACTCCTCGCCCACGAGCGGGTCCTCGACCTGCGCGCCGGGACCCTGCACCGGGAACTGCACTGGCGCTCCCCGGCCGGCCGCGAGGTCAAGGTCCGCAGCACCCGGCTGGTCTCGTTCACCCAGCGCGCCGTCGCCGCGATCAACTACGAGGTGGAGGCGGTGGACGGCCCGCTGCGGCTGATCCTCCAGTCGGAACTCGTGGCGAACGAGGCGCTGCCCCCGCAGAGCAGGGACCCGCGGGTCGCGGCCGTGCTGGAGTCGCCGTTGCAGGCCGAGGAGGAGCTCACCACCGCCGACGGCGGGCTGCTGATCCACCGGACCAAGGTCTCCGGGCTGCGGGTGGCCGCCGCGATGGAACACGAGGTGTACGCCCCGGCGCGCAAGACCATCCAGTCCGAGGGGTACGAGGACTGGGTGCGCACCACCATCGGGTGCGTGCTCCAGCCCGGCGAGACGCTGCGGGTGGTCAAGTACCTCGCGTACGGCTGGTCGAGCCGACGGTCGCTGCCGGCGATGCGCGACCAGGTCGAGGCCGCCCTGACCGGGGCGCGACTCGACGGCTGGGACGGGCTGCGCCGCGAGCAGCGCGAATACCTCGAGGAGTTCTGGGAGGCCGCCGACGTGGTGGTGGAGGGCGACCCGGAGATCCAGCAGGCCGTCCGCTTCGGCATGTTCCACGTCCTCCAGGCGGGCTCCCGGGCGGAGCGGCGGCCCATCGCCGCGAAGGGCCTGACCGGCCCGGGGTACGACGGGCACGCGTTCTGGGACACGGAGATGTTCGTCCTGCCGGTGCTCACGTACACCCATCCGGCCGCCGTGCGGGACGCGCTGCACTGGCGGCACGGCACCCTGGCCGCCGCCCACGAGCGGGCCCGGACGCTCAACCTGGAGGGGGCGGCGTTCCCCTGGCGCACCATCGAGGGGCCGGAGTCGTCGGGGTACTGGCCGGCGGGCACCGCCGCCTTCCACATCGCGGCCGGCATCGCCGACGCGCTGCGCCGCTACGTGCAGGTCACCCAGGACACCGAACTGGAACGCGAGATCGGGCTCGAACTGCTGGTCGAGACCGCCCGGCTCTGGCGCTCCCTGGGCCACCACGACCGGCACGGCCAGTTCCACATCGACGGGGTCACCGGCCCCGACGAGTACACGGCCGTCAAGAACGACAACATCTACACCAACCTGATGGCGCAGCGGAACCTGATCGCCGCCGCCGACGCCGTGACGCGCTACCGGGACGAGGCGTTCCACCTCGGCGTCACCAACGAGGAGGCGGCGGCCTGGCGGGACGCGGCCGCCGCCATGCACGTCCCGTACGACGAGGAGATCGACGTCCACGAGCAGGTCGAGGGCTTCACCCGGCTCCAGGAGTGGGACTTCGCGCAGACCCCGCCGGAGAAGTACCCGCTGCTGCTGCACTACCCGTACTTCGACCTGTACCGCAAGCAGGTCGTCAAGCAGGCGGACCTGGTCCTGGCGATGCACTGGCGGGGCGACGCCTTCACCCCGGAGCAGAAGCTGCGCAACTTCCTCTACTACGAGCGACGTACGGTGCGCGACTCCTCGCTGTCGGCGTGCACCCAGGCGGTGCTGGCGGCCGAGGTGGGCCACCCGGAGCTGGCGCACATCTACCTGCGCGAGGCCGCCCTGATGGACCTGCACGACCTCAACGAGAACACCCGCGACGGCGTGCACATGGCCTCGCTCGCCGGCGCCTGGATCGCCCTGGTGGCCGGGTTCGGCGGGCTGCGCGACCACGACGGCAACCTGTCCTTCGCGCCGCGGCTGTCCAGCCGGCTGGAGCGGCTGGAGTTCTCGCTCCAGTGGCGCGGGATGCGGCTGCGGGTCGACGTCCGGCCGCACGAGACCACGTACGCGCTGCGCCGCGGCGACCCGGGGGACGTGCTGGAGCTGCGGCACCACGGCGAGCCGGTGCGGGTCACCTGCGGGGAGCCGGTGACGATGCCGATCCCCCCGGCGGAGGTGTCCGGCCCGGCCCCGGAGCAGGCCCCGGGGCGTGCGCCCCTGCTCCGCCTGCCCGAGAACGAGCCGTGACCGGCCGCCGCCGGCCCGCGTACGTCACGACGGGCCGGCGGCACCGGTCTGCGTGCCCTCGACGGTGGCGCCGCCGGTCAGACGGGCCTGCCCTGTGACGGGCGGCCGGCGGCGTCGCGGGGCGCCGTCGCCCGCGGGTCGTCGGCCGTGCGCGCCTGGGCCGCGTCGTCCGCCCAGTCCCGGCCGCGTTCGGTGTCCTGTTCCCGCCGGTCCCGGTCCGTGTCCTGCTGCCGGGTCTCTCGCTGCTGCGCCATGGCGATCCTCGCGATCCGTCGGGGCGCGGTTGCGCCGGTACGGCCTGCGGTCATCCGCCGCCTACCCGGGCCCCCGGGCGACAAACGCCGGCCGCGCCGGGCGGCTTGCCGGCCCGGAGGACGGGTATGCGGCCGGAGACCGAGGACGTACGGAGGCGAGATGGACATGCGCAGCAGTGCGGTGACGATCCCGGCGGGGGACGCCGAACTCCCGGCCGATCTGCTGATCCCGGCGGAGCCGGCCGGCGTGGTGCTCTTCGCGCACGGCAGCGGCAGCTCCCGGCACAGCCCGCGCAACACCGCCGTGGCGCACGTGCTCAACCGCGCCGCCCTCGGCACCGTGCTGGTCGACCTGCTCACCCCGGCCGAGGACCAGGTGGACGCCCGGACCGCCGAGCTGCGCTTCGACATCACCCTGCTCGCGGAACGGCTCGCCGCGATCGTGGACTGGCTGGCGGCCGAGCGACCCTCCGGCGCGGTGCCGATTGGCCTCTTCGGGGCCAGCACCGGGGCGGCCGCCGCCCTGGTGGCGGCAGCCGCCCGACCGGACCTCGTCGGCGCGGTGGTCTCCCGGGGCGGCCGCCCCGACCTGGCCGGCCCGGCCCTCGGCCAGGTGCGCGCGCCCACGCTGCTGCTGGTCGGCGGCCTCGACGAGCAGGTGATCACGCTCAACGAGCAGGCACAGGAGGCGCTGCCGGAGACGGCCGAGCTGACGGTGATCCCGGGTGCCACCCACCTCTTCGAGGAACCCGGCACCCTGGAGCAGGTCGCCCACTGCGCCGCCGACTGGTTCACCACCCACCTGCCGGCCTCCCGCTGAGCGCCGTCCCCGGGGTCAGGCGGGGGTCGGGGGTGCCGGGTGTCGGCGGTGTTGCTGGACGGTGTCGACGATCCGCCAGACGACGGCGGTGATCGGCACCGAGACGAAGGCCCCAGCGATGCCGGCGATCAGGGTGCCGGCGGTCACCGCCACCAGGATCACCGCCGGGTGCAGGCGTACCTGGCGCTTCATGATCAGCGGCTCGAGCAGGTTGCCCTCGATCTGCTGTACGGCGATCACGGCGGCCAGGACGAGCAGCGCGGTCACCGGTCCCTTCGCCGCGAGGGCGACCAGCACCGCCACCGCGCCGGCCACGGTCGCCCCGATGATCGGGATGAAGCCGCCGAAGAAGGTGATGAGCGCGAGCGGGAGGGCCAGCGGCACCCGGAGCAGCACCAGCGCCAGGCCGATGCCGATCGCGTCGATCGCGGCGATCATCATCGTGCCCCGGCTGTACGCGCCGAGCGTCCGCCAACCCGTCCGGCCCGCCTCGGCGGTCACCGTCCGGTTCGGCCCGGTCGCCCGGGACAGCGTCCAGTGCCACATGGAGCGGCCGTCCTTGAGCAGGAAGAACAGCAGGACGAGCGCGAGCAGCGCCGAGCCGAGCACCTCCGCGGCCGTCCTGGCGCTGGAGACCGGATCGACCGAGTCCTGCCCGAGGCCCTCGCGGGCCTGGCCGAGCAGCCGGTCGATCTGCTGGTCGGTGACCGGCAACGTCGAGGTCACGAAGTCCCGGGTGCGTTGCACTCCCTGCCCCAGTTCCTGGCTCAACTCGCTGAACTGGCCCGCGGTGAGGCTCCACACCAGCGCGCCGACGCCGAACAGCAGGCCGAGCAGCAGCAGCACGGTGAGCAGGGCGGCGAGGGAGGCGGGCAGCCGGAGCCGGCGCAGGGCGAGCTGCACCGGGTCGAGCAGGGCGGTGAGGAAGATGGTGGCGGCCAGCGCGATGGCCAGCGGCGCCAGCAGCACCGCGATCTTTCCGAGCAGGTACAGCCCGGCGACGACCACCACCAGGCAGGCGCTCCACACCACGGCCGAGCGGACCAGCCAGGGAAGCGCGGCCCAGGTCTGTCGGGGGCCCGCGCCCCGGTCCGTCGTCCCCTCGGGCGTACGCCCGGCACCGTCTGCGACCACGTCGGCCCTCCTCGATCTCCGGCGAGTCGGTACCCGGCCGGCGTCCATCCGACACCCGCGTCCCCTTTCACGCTAGTTGGGCGGCCCAGGCGCCGGGGCAGACCACCCGTTTCCCGATCGCGCTCCGGTCGCCCGTCCGTCTGTTTGCGCCAGCGACCTCAGGGAACGCAGAGATCGGACCCGGATTCGAGGAGGACCCGATGAGCGACTTCATGGACAAGGCCAAGGACTTCGCCGACAAGCACGACAAGCAGGTCGACCAGGGCCTGGAGAAGGGCGGCGACATGGCCGACAAGCGCACCGGCGGCAAGTACGACGAGCAGATCGACAAGGGCGTGGACCAGGCCCAGACGCGTACCGGCGAGGGCGACCAGGTCCGCTGAGCCTGTTGGGCGTCCCGGGTCGTCGCGGTCGACGGCCCGGGACGCTCGCTTTGCGCCGATCGACGCGTACCGCTAGCCAAGGATCGACCACTCTCGCTACCATCCGCAGTCGGAACATGACTCAACGTGGAGTAGTCCCCGACCGGGCCGGTGCCCACCCCTTGGGGCGCCGTGACGAGAGGAAGTCATCCGGTGACTGAGGCCCCCGAGACGACCGCCCCCCAGCGTTATCCGTTCAGCGACCCCGACCGGCTCGACCTCGACCCGCGCTACGCCCGGCTGCGCCGGGACGAACCGCTCACCCGCATCCGCATGCCGTACGGCGAGCCGGCCTGGCTCGCCACCCGTCACGCCGACGTCCGCACCGTGCTCGGCGACGCCCGGTTCAGCCGGGCCGCCTCGGTGGGCCGGGACGAGCCCCGCAACTCGCCGCGGCAGCAGGAGGGCGGGATCCTGTCGATGGATCCGCCGGAGCACACCCGGCTGCGCCGACTGGTGGCGAAGGCGTTCACCGCCCGGCGGGTGGAGGAGCTGCGGCCGCGTACCCGGCAGGTGGCCCACGAGCTGGTTGACGGCATGCTCGCCGCCGGTCCGCCGGCCGATCTCGTGGCACACCTGGCCACCCCGCTGCCGATCCGGGTCATCTGCGACCTGCTCGGCGTCCCGGTGTCCGACCAGGACCGCTTCCACACCTGGTCGGAGGCGATCGTGTCGACCACCTCGCTGACCCCGGAGCGGGCCCAGGAGTACATCGACAGCCTCTTCGCGTACATGGGCGAGCTGATCGCCCGGCGACGCGAGCAGCCCACCGACGACCTGCTCGGCGCGATGGTCCGGGCCCGGGACGCCGACGACCGGCTCGCGGAGGACGAGGTCGTGCGGCTGGCCGCCGGGCTGCTCGCCGCCGGGCACGAGACGACGGTCACCCAGATCCCCAACTTCGTGTACGCGCTGCTCGACCACCCCGACGAGTGGGCCCGGCTGCGGGCCCGGCCGGAGCTGGTGCCGGGTGCCGTCGAGGAGCTGATGCGGTTCGTGCCGCTCGGCGCGTCCTCGGCCTTCGCCCGCTACGCCCTGGAGGACGTCGAGCTGGGCGGCGTGCTGGTGCGCGCCGGCGAGCCCGTGGTGGTGTCGATCTCGTCGGCCAACCGGGACGAGACGGTCTTCGCCGAGGCGGACCGCCTCGACCTGACCCGGGAGGCGAACCCTCATCTCGGCTTCGGCCACGGGGTGCACCACTGCGTCGGCGCCCAGCTGGCCCGGATGGAGCTCCAGGTCGTCCTGGAGACCCTGATCGACCGCACGCCCGACCTGAGGCTGGCCGTGCCGGAAGCCGAACTGACCTGGAAGAGCGGCCTGCTGGTGCGGGGCCTCGTCGCCATGCCGGTGAGGTGGTGAACCGGTGAGTGAGTCGAACGAGCAGTGGCGGGTGCATGTGGACCCGACCCGGTGCATCGGGTCGGGGATCTGCGCGGGCACCGCGCCGAAGCACTTCGTGCTGGTGGACGGGCTGGCCCGTCCGCTGGTCGAGCGGGTGGCGCCGGACGACGCGCTGGTCGACGCCGCGGACTCCTGCCCGATGGAGGCGGTCATCGTCTCCGAGGCGGACGGCCTGCGCCGGATCGCGCCGGAGCCCTGACCGACCGGCTCCGCGTGACCTCGCGGGGGCGGACCCGACCGGCGCCGCCGGTGCGCACGAAGGTGGCCACGCCCCGGGCCGGGCGTGGCCACCGTGGGCGCGGGCGGTCAGCGCTGCTTCTCGCCCAGCTCCGCCATCGACGTGGCGCGGCCGCTCAACGCGTCGCGCATCCGGTCCACCAGGCCTGCGCCCGGGTTGAGCAGCCGGTTCGCCGGCGGCCGGTCGGGCGCGGCCGGGTGCGGCCGGGTCGGGGCGGTCTTCTTGGTCGCCTCCACCTTCTCGGCCAGTTCGACCATCTCCTCGCTGGCCACGGCGGCGCGCAGGCGGGGGAAGAGGTCCGACTCCTCGTCCTTGACGTGGTGCCGGATCGTGCTGGTCAGGTGCGCCAGCAGTTCGTCGAAGCGCGGGTCGGACGGGTCGACCGACTCCAGCTCCTTCATGGTCCGCTCGGCGTCGGCGTGCTCGGAGATCTCGTGCTCGGCGATCTGGTCGCCGTCAGGCAGTGCCTTGCGGGCGGTCGGATAGACGTGCATCTCCTCGGCGACGGCGTGACGGACCAGCTCGGCGATCATCACGTCGGCCAGCTGCCGGCGGTGCTCGGGGGTGCCCTGCCGGCTCTCCAACTGCACGAAGAGTGCTTCGACCTCACGGTGGTCGGCGGTGAGGACGTCCACCACGTCCTGACCGCTGGTTGCGGATGGGTTGGTCATGTCTGCCCCTTACCGGTTGCGGAACGGTCGGCTGTGAGCCCTGGTACCCGCGAACCGTCGACCGAACCCACGGCGAGCGATCGACGTCCCTCACCGACGACGGCCGCCCGCCGGTCCCGGTCGCGAGCGGCCGACGAGGGCCGGCCCCGCGTGGGGACCTGCCCTCGTCGGGGTACGGGTCAGGACGAGTAGCCGCGCTCGGCGATCCAGTTGGCGACCTTCTCCAGCGTCATCCAGTACTCGCCCTCGGGGGCGGCCGGGTCGGCGATGCGGATCAGGTCCCCGCCGTCGCGGTAGCCCACCAGGGTCAGGTAGTGCCCACCCTCGTACGAGTGCGGGTTGCCGACCGTGTCGACGGCGGTGCCCTTGATGTTGGCCACCACCGGCCGGCCCTCGTCGAGGGCCGCGACCACGTCGGAGCGCAGCCGGTCGACCTGCTCCGGCCTGGCCACCGAGTCCCGGATCTCGGTGGTCCGGTATCCCCGGCCGGTCAGCTCGTTGAGCACGCGGGTGGTGTCCAGGGCGGAGTCGGTGCCGGCCTCGGTGGTGCCGAGCCGCTTGGCGACCTCGTCCTGGGACAGCGCCTTGCCCAGCGCCGACAGGGCGATCCGGGTCGCGGCCGGGCCGCAGTAGTAGAAGTTGGGCTGGGCCTGGTACTCGATGCCCACCGAGCGCTCGGCGCGCCGGTCCGCGCGGCCGTTCCTGTCGGTGTGGCCGTCGGTGTGCACCGAACCGACCGGCGCGGTCGCCGCCGGTGCGGCCTGGGCGGTGGCCGCCGGGCCCGCGAGGCAGCCGCCGGCCACCAGCAGACCGGCGACGGAGAGGCCGCTCCTCTGCACGATCGAATTCATGGTCGGGCTCCAATCGGGGGTCGACGCCTCCGGCGGGGAGGCGTGCAGCACCGGGGAAAGGCGCTCGGCTCTGTGGGGATTCGACGCCCCGCGGCGGTCGGCCCGCGGGCGTACTCGGGGACGCAACGGTCCTGCTGAGGAGGACATTCCTGGCCCGCGCGGCCGGCGTACGGCCGCACGTCGGGTTCAACCGGCCGGTGGGCAGCAGGATTCCGGCGTACGGATGCCGCGCGTCACACGCCCGGCGCCGTGCGGGCGACGTCCTCGATCGCGCGGCTTCGACGGAGGACGGGGCGGCGATACCGGACGAACCGGTCAGATGGTCACAGGCTGCCCAGCAGGCGGGTCACGGTGATCTCGATGACCACCCGGTCGGGATTCGGGCGGGGGGTCCGGTAGCGCTCGGCGTACCGGCGTTCGGCCTCGGCCACGGCCGGCCGGTCGGCACGCACGACGGCCCGTCCCTCGATGGTCAGCCAACGTCGCCCGTCGACGTGGCAGACGGCCACCGGGGCGCCCCCGGGGCCTGCGGCGGCCACGTGCCGGGCCTTGCGGGACGCCCCGCCCGTGATCACCCGGGCCAGGCCGGCCGCCGCGTCGAAGGTGACCCCCACCGGTACGACGTGCGGGGTGCCGTCCGGGCGCAGGGTGGTCAACGTGGCCAGGTGCCGTTCCCGGCAGAACGCCACGACCCGCTCGTCGTGGGGCGCCAACCGATGGTCGCCGGGCATGTCGGTCCCCTGTCTCGCGGTGCGGCAGCGATCATGGCACGTGGCGCCGGCTCCGGGCGGGGTCGGCCGGCACGTCGGGTGCGCCGGTCAGCGGTCGGTTCGCGGCGCGCCGCTGCCGGACCAGCCGGCCGAGGTAGAGCAGCGCGCCGGTCAGCACCGCCATGTCGTCCAGGTAGATGGGGTCGGGAAGCAGGTCGATCGGCAGGACGGTGTAGAGCAGCGCGCCGTAGAAGGCCACCTTGCCGCTCACCCCGAGCGTGCCGAGCAGCCGGCGGGTGCGGATCACACGGATGGCCAGCACCACCGCGCCGACCAACGTGACGACCGCCACGACGCCGACGACGACCCACGCTTCCCTGGACACACCGTCACGCTAGCCCAGCGGGACCGGTTGCGCCCCGGTCGCCGGTCAGTACGCGGGGACCGCCGCCCGGCCCCGGGCGACCGACGGCACGTCGCGGCCGGTCAGCACCGGGAACTCCCGGGTCTGCTCCGCCGTACCGGCGCCCTCGATCAGCGGCAGCAGCGACGGCGACTCCTCGGCGCGGGGGCTGACCGCCGCGAACGCCTCGTCCCGCAGGCTGCGCGCCGCCTCGGCGGCGGTCTCGGCGGCCCGCCACGCGGCCTGCTCCCGTTCCCGAGCCGCCCGCTGCCGGGCGAGCAGGTTGTCCCGTACGGCCCGGCGCAGGACGAGTTCCTGCTCGACCGGGTGCAGCCGCGGGTCCCAGCCGTCGCGGTGCGCGAAGACGTCGCTGAGCTGCTCCACCGACAGCTCCTTGCGCCAGTACGCGTCGAGGGCGGCCCGGTGCAGGAAGCGCTCGCGCTCCGCGTACTCGGCGGGCGTCCGGACGGTACGCGGCAGGGGCATCGCCTCGGCGACCGCCAGCCGACGGACGTCCGCCTCGGCGGCCTCGTACGCCTGCCAGGCCGCCTCGACCTCCTCCTGCGCGGCCAGCCACTCGGCCCGCAACCGGGCGGCGGTGGTGGCGGCCCGTTCCGCGGCGACCGAGACCTCCCCGGCGTACCGGGAGCGTTCGCGCTCCTCCTCGACCCGTTCCAACTCGCTCGGCATCGCGGCGCGCCGGATCCGGGAACCGGCGTCGAACGTGAGCCGGCCGGGCCGCAGCAGCAGCAGGCCGGCCACGGCGACGGCGACGACGCCGAGCAGGCTCAGCCAGATCACGGCGGCCCGGGGCACGTCGAGCAGGACGGAGGAGAACACGTTTTGCATGGTCAGCACCTCGCGGTCGATCGAGGGGAATCGACAGGGTCTGTGCCCGGCGTACGGGCGGGTGGGTATCGGGCGCGCGTGCGGGGCGTACCGCGGCGGTGGCCGACCCGGCGGCGGACCGTCACGGGGCGGCGGGCGGCCGGGTGGGCCGGCGACGTGGCGACCGGAGCAGGGGAGCGGGTCGGAGGGACCCGTGTCGCGCGGCGACGGTTCGTCGCGGGCGGCGCCCCTGGCTGTGCAGCCGGTGGCCGACGGTCAGGCGACGGGCGGACCGCGCCGGGCGGGGTCGCCCCGGCCGGGGTCGCGGGCGGGGCCGTCCGGGCGGGCCACCGGGGCGGCGGAGGTGTCGGCCGGTGCGGCGGCGATCCGCGGCGCCGGTGCGGCGGCGGCACCGCTGACGTGCTCCGCCATCGGCTCCCGACGCGTCAGCGCGAGCCGGGCGTCGGCGGCCGGAACGGCGGCGGTGACAGCGGCCGGGCCGGTGGCGGACGGTGCCGGTGCGGCGGCGGCGCCGAGGCCCACGGCGAGCACGAGCGCGGCGACCGCCAGGCGGGTCAGCTCGCGCAGGGAGCGCAGCGTGACCGACCAGAACGGGTCGACGGACGCTACGGACGGCACGTGTCCAACCTATCGCCCGCGCCCGGCGCGTGCAGCACGGCGACCGCCCGGGAACGGGTGACCGCCGCCACGGTGTCCGAAATGGATCGTCCGGCCGGGGCGGCGCCGGACGTGCGACGGCCCACCCGGTGGTACGCCCGCCGGGTGGGCCGTCGTCGTGCGGTGGTGGGTCAGCCGTCGGTGCCGAGCACGGGCGGAGCGGCGGCTGCGCCGTCGCCCCAGACCATGTCGTCCTCCGTCAACCAGGTCAGCCGGCCGTCGGTGTCGTCGTCGTGCGCCCCCTGGCTGCCGCCCAGGACGCCGGGGCGCCCCGTGGCGCCGCGTGCGCGGCCCGCCGCGCTGGCCGCCCGGTCGCCCTGTCGCGAACCGTCCCGCGCGTTGTCGAAGCGCCGGCCCATTCCGGCGGCGGACCGGTTGTCGGCCACCGGGCTGCCGCCGGCGGCGCGGACCGCAGAGGTCGGCGCGTTGCCGCTCGCCGCGAGGGCACCGGTGCCGAGCACCCCTCCGGCCGGGCCACCCTGCGGGCCGAACTGCATGCCCGGCCCGCCGGCCGAGGCCGTCGAGGTGCCGCCCAGCCCGGCGGACCCCGTCGTGGCGGTCACGCCGGTCAGCAGCGTGGCACCGGCGAGGGAGGTGCCGGCCGCTACGCCGCCCGGAGCGCCGGAGACCGGGCTGACGCCCGGGTGCCCGCCGCCGACGGTGCCCGGCGTGGCCGTCCCGGAGCCACCGCCACCCGGCCCCGAACTCGGCGTGGCGGGGGCCGCGACGGTGACGCCGCCCGGCTGCCCGGCGAGGCCGGAGGCGGTCGGCGCGGCCGTCGGCGTGGTGGCGCCCGGGCCGCTGCGCGGGGTCGTCGAGGAGTCGCGGCTGGTCAGGCCGGGGGTGTCCGGGTGCG
This sequence comes from Micromonospora echinofusca, assembly GCF_900091445.1. Classification (NCBI taxonomy): domain Bacteria; kingdom Bacillati; phylum Actinomycetota; class Actinomycetes; order Micromonosporales; family Micromonosporaceae; genus Micromonospora; species Micromonospora echinofusca. The sequence continues at coordinate 5,813,930 of NZ_LT607733.1, read as the reverse complement.
GCGGCGGCGGCGCGACGAGCCGGCCGTAGGCGGAGAGGTCGTAGCCGGCGGCCAGCTCGGCCACCACGTTGACCATCCGCTGGTGCGCCTTCTCCTGCTCGGCCTTGTCCTGCTGGTGACCCAGCAGCCCGCCGACCACGATGCCCGGCACGCCGAACACGGCACCCTTGGCCGCGCCGGAGAGCGCCTGGTCGTGGTCGTCGGTCTCGGCCGGGCTCTCCGCCTGCGCGCGGGCGGTGCGCAGCTCGCCGGCCATCAGGGTCAGGCCCCGGCTGACGTCCGCCATGCCGTCGCCGAGCTTGTCGGCGTAGTCGGTGACGAGCGTCAACCGCCGCTGGAACTCCTGCGAGGCCGAGCCCGTCCAGGTGTTGGCGAGCTTGTCGAGGTCGCCGCTGAGCTCGCGGGACAGCCCGTCGAGCATGCCCTTGAGCGCCGTCCACTGCGCGGCGACGCCGTCGATCTGGCCCGGCTGACCGGCCATCACGCCGTCGTAGAGCTGCTGGTGGCTGACGTGCTGGTAGCGCTGGGTGTATTCAGACACGCGGTTCCTCCTTCCGCTTCAACGCGTCGTCCACCCCGTTGAGCGCGGCGGCGATGTCGGCGGAGTTGGCCGCGTTGCGCTCCTCGGCGGTGCGGTAGTTGGCCAGGATCGTCGCGGTGGCGCTCTGCGCCGCCTTCACCGCGGCACGCAGCCGGTCGACCTGGTCCACGTAGGACTGGTGGATCTCGGAGTAGCGGCGGGAGTTCTCGGTGGCGTCGGCGAACGAGCCCAGCGCCGGTGGCCGGCTCTGCATCTCGGTGCGCAGCTTCCGCAACGCCTTCTCCGCCTCGGTCAGCCGGTTGGCCAACTTCTGGTGGAAGTCTTCCAGGGACAGCAGGTCGACTGTCGTGCGCCCGGTCATGGCATCCCCGTACGTCATCGTCGATATCCGTTGGTGAGCCTCAGGTTAGTCGACCGGCACGAGGCGGGCGACCCGCTACCGGCGTCGATCCGTCAAGTCCGGACGCGGCCCCGCCCCGGTCGCGGCCGGGCCGACCTCAGCCGTCCGCTCCCGGGCTGGCGGACGACGCGTCCGGCGAGGCAGGCGCCTCCGACTCCGGTTCCCCGGAGGGCGTCACCGGCGCACCGGACCGCTCCGGGGCGGGGCTGTCCGTCGGCTTCGCCGCACCGCCCGTCGGCTTCGCCGGGGCCGACGGCGCGGGGCCGGGCGCGAAGTGGGAGAGCGCGGCGTCCCGCGAGAGGGTGGGCCCCGTGGGCACGAGGGCCAGCAGCGACGCGGGTACGGCCAACGGGGTGACCCCCTCGTAGCCCAGCGCCGACATCGCGCCGACGCCGAGCGGGTAGCGGACGCCCTGGGCGCTGATCAGATGGACGGTGGCGCCGGGGGCGGCCGTGCCGCTCTCGCCGGCGCCCGGGGTGGCCTGCACGAGCACGCCCTTGCCGCCGGGCAGCAGCACGCCCTCGGCGGTCCGTACGCCGTCGCGGGCGCTCTGCCGCACCGGGACACCGGCGGGCTCGGCCAGCTCCGCCGGCACGCGGTCGAAGACCTCCAACGTGGTGGTGGGCGGCCCACCGTCGGCGCCCGCCCGGTAGGTCGCGCAGACCGCCGTCCGGCCGGCGTCGACCGGGTGCAGCGTGGGCAGGGCCTGCGGCATCCCGGCCTCCTCCGCCCGCTGGTCGGTCAGCAGCTTGCCGGCCTGGGCCGGGGTGATGTCGGTGACCTGGCCGCCGTCGCGCAGCAGCAGCAGCGCGCTGATCTCGCCGATCGCGGAGAGGCCCTCCCGGGTGAGCACGTAGTGCTGGCCCGCCGCCCGGAACACCTGACCGACCTTGGCCGGGCGCTCGGTCAGGGTGCTGGCCTCGTCCTCGCCCGCGATCGCCGGCTTGCGCAGGACCGGCCCGGCCGGCACGGCGTTGAGCAACTGCTGCCCCACGGGCAGGCGGGGCGCGTTGGCCATCCGCAGCGCGGCCAGCGCGGAGTCGCCGCCGCTCACCTGCAACCGCGTGTCGCCGGTGAGCAGGTGCCGCTGGCCGTCGGCCTCCACCAGCACAGCCCGGTCGCCGAGCGGCGCGCCGCCGGGCAGCGGGCGGTCGATCACCACCCGCGTGCCGGAGCGGCGGGGGTCGGCCGGGTCCGGGACGTCGCACACGGACCAGGGCAGGCCCGTCAGGGACTTGCGGTCCGGCAGCGCGTCGGGGGCGCCGACGATGCCGACCGTACGGCCCCGGGGCCGGTCCCGGATCGACGCCTGGGACATCGTGCGCACCTGCGGGGCCGGCTCGTTGATAATCAGCCGGGCCGAGGCGTAGTTGAGGGTCGGGTGCAGCTTGCCGTCGACGAAGACGTACGTCGCCCCGGTCTCCCGCTCGATCACCAGGGTGTTCGGCTCCAGCGGCGCCGTGTTGCCGGTGAACTGCCCGTACGCGCCCACGCCGCCGAGCACCACGGCAGCGGCGATCACGCTGCCGAAGACCGCCATGCCGAGCCGCCGCATCGGCAGGTTGCTGGTCTCGGGGTCGCCCGACAGCAGCGCCGAGACGATCCGGCGGGTGACGAAGCGGTACGCCTGCACCTGATCGCGGCGGGTCCGCATGACTTACCTCCGGCGGGGGTGGGTCCGCGACGAGCAGGTCCGAGTCGGTGTCGCGGGCTTCCCTACGATAAGGGGCCGTCGACGGGTCACCGGGACCAGCGCCCGACCCGATCCGGCGGACGCTCCGCCGTCCAGAAAGGACTGTCAGCGATGACGCAGGTTCAGGCGCCACCCGGTCGTCCGGCACCGCAGCCGTCCGGCGTCGCCGGGCGGCCGGTCGTCCCGGCCGACCGGCGCGACCGTGGTCGGATCGGTCCCGTCGCCGTGGGGCAGCTCGTCGTGCTGGAGCTCTGCGCCCTGGCCGTCTGGGCGGCGCTGGGCGGCCCCGTCTGGCTCGCCGCCACCGTCGGAGCGCTGTCGCTGGCGGTGGCGGTCGCTGTCTTCGCCCGCCGCGGCGGCCGCTGGTGGTACGAGGACCTGCTGCTGCGCCGCCGGCTGCGGCGGCGTCGGGAGGCGGCCAGGAGCACCGTCGCGGCGGGCGGCGGGGCCGACCCGAGGCTGGCCGCTCTCGCCCCCGAGCTGACTGTGACGGAACTCACCGACCGTGGCACCCGGCTCGGCATCGGGCAGGACGCGCAGGGCTGGTTCGCGGCGGTGGCGTTGCAGGGCCGCGCCGGGGCGCCCGCCGGATCGGTCGAGGCGGCGGTGCTGGACCGGGCGCTGCGCGTGCTGGCCGACTTCACCGGCCCGGTCACCCGCGCCCAGGTGGTGTCGCACACCCTGGTCTGGTACCCGGCACCGGGTGCGCCCCCGGCGGCGCACCGGACGGTCTGGCTGGCGCTGCGGCTGTCCGTACGCGACGCCCGCGTCGAGACCGTCAGCCGGGGCGGCGGCATGCCCGGCGTGCACCGCACGCTGGCCGCCGGGATCGGCCGGCTGGGCAAGGCGCTGACCGCGGCCGGGCTCGACCACCGGCCGCTCGGCCGCGACGAGCTGCGGGCGGCGGTGGTCTCGGCGGCCGGGCTGGACCTGGCGCCGGCGCCCCCGGCGGAGACCTGGACCGGGCTGCGCGGCGGCGGCTGGACCCAGCGCTGCCTGGTGCTGCGGCCCCGGGCCGACGCGCCCTTCGGCCCGCTGGTGGACGCGGTGACGGCGACGTCCGCCCCGTCGCACACCCTGGCCGTCGTGGTGCTGCCCGGTGGGCGCGTCGCCCCGCCGATGCTGCGGGTGGCGGCGCTCGACGACCACGTGGAGGCGCTGGTCAAGGCGGTGCGGGAGGTGGCGCGCCGGTCGGGCGCCCCGGCCCGCCCCGTGGACGGCCAGCACGGCCCCGGCGTCTACGCCACCGCCCCGGCGGCCACCACCGTGACGACCCTGCACCCGACCGCCTGAGCGCGCGGGCAGGTCAGGGGCGGAGGTTGACGATCCAGCCGTAGAGGCCGACGACCCAGACGGCCAGCGGGATCAGCGCGATGATCAGCATGATCTCCACGATGTCGAGCAGCCGGCCCCAGACCGGGGAGATCCGCTTGCCGGCCACGGTGAGCCCGTAGATCAGGCTCACCACGGCCGCGAGCACCAGGCCGCCCAGGATCAGGCCGAGGCGTACGGCGGTCGAGCCGTTGCCGAACGTGGCGGCGGCGGTCAGGCCGAGCCCCGCGGTGCCGGCGAACAGGACCGGGGTGCGCTGGGCGCGGCCCAGGAACGGCCGGGCCCGCAGCAGCGACAGCAGGGCCAGCACGAGGCAGAGCAGCACCGCCGGCAGGCTGCCGTGCAGCGCGAGCACCACCTGGGCGCCGAGCACCAGCAGCGACACCGTCCAGAGCAGGCCCGTCAGGAACTCGTCGGCGCGCTCGCTGAGCTGGAGCACCTGCCGGCCGTCCACCGACTCGGTGTCGGTCTTCAGGTCGTCGGGCCCGGTCGGGATGGACGGCACCGGCAGCCGGGCCAGCCGGTACGCCGCCATCGGCAACGCCGGCACCGCGCCGAACGCGATCGCGGCGACCACCGCGGCGGCGGCCGGCGCGTCGGTGTCGAAGGCCAGGCTGACCAGCGCGCCGAGGCCGGTGGCGGCGCCGACCGCGACCGCGCCGAAGAAGAGCGGAAGCCGGTCGCCGACGGCCAGCGCGGCCACCGCCGCGCAGACCACCACCGCCGTGGCGGCGAGGAGCACGTGCGGCGCCGCCAGCTCCGTCAGCGGGCGGTCGCCGGCGAGCAGCAGCAGACCGCCGACCCCCGCGTACGCCAGGCCGACGACGCCCAGCACCGACCCGGTCGCGCTGTCGGCGGCGGCGCGGGACAACACGGCCGCGGTGACCACCAGGGCGACCGCGACCACCAACGCGGCCAGCGCGCCCGGCAGGTGCGGCGGACCGGTGAACAGCGCCGCCAGCGCGCCGGCGCCCAGGGCCGCGGCGGCGAAGAGCACCGCGAAGGAGCGGGTCGTGCCGACCTGCCAGGCGCCCGGGCGCTGGTTGGTGGCGGTGGCCACGGCGTCGACCACGTCGTCGAAGACGATCTCCGGCGCGGTGGCCGAGCGGGGGTTGAAGTAGAGCACCTCGCCGTCGCGGATGCCGAGCTGCGTGGCGGTCCGGCCGCCGTCCAGCGGCTGACCGCCGAGCCGGGCCAGGCTCCAGCCGCCGTGCCGCACCCCCTCGTCGGCCAGGTCCTCACCCGCGTAACGGAGCAGGGTCGGCAGCAGGTCGGCGAGCGGTACGTCCGACGGCAGCGCGAGGTCCATCCGGGTGCGGGGCGCCACGATGGTGATCCGGCTCAGGCCGCCGGTCGCCGTCTTCGTCGCCACAGTGGCCTCCTCGCGCTCTCTACGATCACCCCTGGCCGGCGACGCCGACGCACGGGTTCCTGACGCCCACGGGAGATTACCTACGATGGCGGGCACGTACGATGCCCACCCGACGACTCCGGTCGCTCGCCGAACTTCATCAGGGCCGCTTCTGGGAGGAGACAGCCGTGAGCACGGTGGTGTTCCGCCGGCTCCCGCGTCAGCCGGGGCCAGCGCTGCCGCGAGGCGAGGTGCTGCTGGAGTCGCCTCCGGAGCTGCCCGAGCCGACCCCGCGCGGGATGGGGCAGCTGCTGATGATCCTGCCGATGGTCTGCGGCGTGGGCGCCATGGCGTTCCTCTACGCCGGCCGGGGCGGCGGCACGATGACCTACATCGCCGGCGGCCTCTTCGGCGTCTCGATGCTAGGCATGGCGCTCGGATCGCTCAGCCACGGCAACAACGACAAGGCCGAGCTGAACGCCGACCGGCGCGACTACATGCGCTACCTGGCCCAGATGCGCAAGCGCACCCGGCGCGCCGCCGAGCAGCAGCGGGCGGCCATGGCCTGGCGGCACCCGGAGCCGGACGCGCTCTGGTCCATCGCCGCCTCCCGGCGGCTGTGGGAGCGGCGGATCACCGAGGACGACTTCGGCGAGACCCGCATCGCCACCGGCCCACAGCGCCTCGCCGTGGAGATCGTCCCGCCGGAGACCAAGCCGGTCGAGGACCTGGAGCCGATGAGCGCCATCGCGCTGCGTCGCTTCGTACGCGCCCACTCGAGCGTGCCGGACCTGCCGACCGCGCTCTCGGTACGGGCGTTCAGCCGGGTGGTGCTGCGCGGTGACCGGGAGCCGGTGCTCGACCTGACCCGGGCCGCGCTCGGTCAGCTCACCACCTTCCACGCCCCGGACGACATGGTCGTCGCGATCGTCGCCGCACCGGACCGGCAGCCGTCCTGGGACTGGGTCAAGTGGCTGCCGCACAACCACCACGGCGCGCGGACCGACGCGGCGGGCGCCCGCCGGATGGTCTTCGCGAGCCTCGCCGAGGCGGAGGAGGCGCTCGCCGGTGAGCTGGCCGGCCGGCCCCGCTTCGCCCCCGAGGCGAAGCCGCTGACCACCGCTCCGCACCTGGTCGTGGTGATCGACGGCGGCGAGGTCTCGGCGGCGTGCCAGCTCATGGGGCCGGGGCTGCTCGGCGCGACCGTGATCGACCTGTCCGGCACCGTGCCCCGCGACGCCGGCCGCTGGCTGCTCTGCCTCGACGTCGGCGACGGCAGCGCCCTCGAACTCGTCCGGGGCACCTCCTCGTCGCGGCTCGGCCGGCCGGACCGGCTCACCGAGGCCGCCGCCGAGGGGCTGGCCCGGCAGATCGCCCCCTTCCGGCTGTCGCAGCAGCAGACCACGTCGGAGGAGCCGCTGGCCAAGAGCATGGAGCTGCCGGACCTGCTCGGCGTCGGCGACGCCGCCGCCGTCGACGTGCAGCAGACCTGGCGCCCGCGCAGCCACCGCGACCGGCTGCGCATCCCGCTCGGCGTCGGGCCGGACGGCAACGTGGTCGAGCTGGACTTCAAGGAGTCCGCGCACGAGGGCATGGGCCCGCACGGCCTGATCATCGGCGCGACCGGCTCCGGCAAGAGCGAGCTGCTGCGTACGATCGTCGGCGCGCTGGCGGTGACGCACTCCTCAGAAGAGCTCAACTTCGTCCTGGTCGACTTCAAGGGCGGTGCCACCTTCGCCTCGCTGGACGCGCTGCCGCACACCAGCGCGGTGATCACCAACCTGGCCGACGAGCTGACGCTGGTCGACCGCATGAAGGACGCGCTGGCCGGCGAGATGACCCGCCGCCAGGAGGTGCTGCGGGCCGCCGGCAACTACGTCTCCCGATACGACTACGAGAAGGCCCGGGCGGCCGGCGAGCCGCTGGACCCGATGCCCAGCCTGCTGATCATCTGTGACGAGTTCAGCGAGCTGCTCGCCGCGAAGCCCGACTTCATCGACCTCTTCGTGATGATCGGCCGGCTGGGCCGGTCGCTCGGCGTGCACCTGCTGCTGGCCAGCCAGCGGCTGGAGGAGGGCAAGCTGCGCGGCCTGGACACCCACCTGTCGTACCGGATCGGTCTGCGTACCTTCTCGGCGGTGGAGAGCCGGATCGTGCTCGGCGTGCCGGACGCGTACGAGCTGCCCAACGCCCCCGGCCACGGCTACCTGAAGACCGACACCAGCACCATGCTGCGGTTCCGGGCCGCGTACGTGTCCGGGCCGTACCGCGCCCCGGGGCAGGCCGCCGCGTCGTCGCGGGCGCTGGTGCAGCGCCGGATCGTGCGGTACGGGGTGGACTTCGTACCCCTGCAGAACCCGACCATGCCGGTGCCGGACGCGCCCGAGCCGGAGCAGCCCGCCGACGGCAAGGTCGTGGCGATGCTGGACGTGCTCATCGACCGGCTCAAGGGGCGGGGCCGCCCGGCGCACCAGGTCTGGCTGCCGCCGCTGGCGGAGCCGCCGGGCCTCGGCGAGCTGCTGCCGCCGCTGAGCGTCGATGCGAGGTTCGGCCTCTGCACCGCCTCCTGGGTAGGGCGCGGGCGGCTGGCCGCTCCGGTGGGCATCGTGGACCGACCGTACGAGCAGCGCCGTGACCCGATGCTGGTGGACCTGGCCGGCGCCGGCGGCAACGTGGTGATCGTCGGTGCCTCGCTCAGCGGCAAGAGCACCATGCTGCGCTCCATGCTCGCCTCCCTCGCGCTCACCCACACCCCGCGCGAGGTGCAGTTCTTCTGCCTCGACTTCGGTGGCGGCGCGCTGCGCAGCCTGGACGGGCTGCCGCACACGGCCGGCGTGGCCGGGCGGCGGGACACCGAGGCGGTACGCCGCACGGTGGCCGAGGTGGTGGCCGTCCTGGACGAGCGGGAGAACCGGTTCGCCCAGCACGGCATCGACTCGGTGGCCAGCTACCGCCGGCGCCGGGCGGCCGGGGAGTTCGCCGACGACCCGTTCGGCGACGTCTTCCTCGTCGTCGACGGCTGGAACACCCTGCGCCAGGAGTACGAGGAGCTGGAGCAGACCATCACCACCCTGGCCAACCGTGGCCTGGGCTTCGGTGTGCACGTGGTGCTGACCGCCGTGCGGTGGGCGGAGATCCGGATCAACATGCGGGACCTGCTCGGCACGAAGCTGGAGCTGCGCCTCGGCGATCCCAACGAGTCGGAGATCGACCGGCGGGCCGCGGCGAACGTCCCGACCGGCTCGCCCGGACGCGGTCTGACCCGCGACAAGCTGCACTTCCTCACGGCCATCTCCCGGATCGACGGTCGGCGCGACATCGACGACCTGACCGAGGCGTCCATCGCCCTGTCCCGGCACGTCGCCGAGGCGTGGAAGGGCCAGCCGGCACCCAAGGTCCGGCTGCTGCCGCGCCGGCTGCCCCTCGGCGAGTTGGCCCGGGTCGTCGACCGCTCGGCGCCGGGCCTGCCGATCGGCGTCAACGAGTCGGCGCTGGCGCCGGTCTACCTCGACCTCGTCAACGAGCCGCACCTGACGGTCTTCGGCGACGCCGAGTGCGGCAAGACGAACCTGCTGCGGCTGATCGCGCGGGGCATCACGGAGCGCTACAGCCCGGCGCAGGCCCGGCTGGTCATCGCCGACTACCGGCGCGGCCTGCTCGGCGCGGTCGAGGGGGACCACCTGCTCGACTACGCGCCGTCGAACCAGGTCTTCGCGCAGGGGTTGGCCTCGATCCGCAGCGCCCTGTCCAACCGGCTGCCCGGCCCGGACGTCACCACCGCGCAGCTGCGCGACCGCAGCTGGTGGAAGGGGCCGGACCTCTACATCCTGGTCGACGACTACGACCTGGTCGCCTCGGGCGGCAACAACCCGCTCAGCGCCCTGCACGAGCTGCTGCCCCAGGCCCGCGACATCGGCCTCCACCTGATCATCACCCGGCGCGTGGGTGGCGTGGCCCGGGCGCTCTACGAGCCGGTCCTGCAACGCCTGCGCGAACTGGACCAGCCCGGCCTGCTGATGTCGGGCAACCGGGAGGAGGGTGCGGTCTTCGGTACGCTGCGGCCGAGCCCGCAGCCGCCGGGCCGGGGCACGCTGGTGCGCCGGCGCGACGGCCAGCAGCTCATCCAGACCGCCTGGGCGGAGCCGGTCTGAGGTCTCCCGCCGATGCGGCGGTCGGCGGGACCGCCCCGGTGTGACGGCATCCGGTAACCTGCGGCACGAGCGTCGCAGTCGACGAGAGGGACCGTTTTGAGCACATCGTGGACGCCCGGCGGCGCGGGAGTGGCCGGCCTGCAGGGTCTCCTGCAGCAGGCGCAGGAGCAGCAGCGCCGGCTCGCGGACTTCCAGCGGCAGCGCGCCGAGCTGCGGGTCGTCGGGGAGAGCCCGGACGGCCTGGTCCAGGTCACCGTCGACGGTGACATGAAGGTCGGCGACATCGAGATCAACCCCCGGGCCATGCGGCTGGACAGCTTCACGCTGGTCGAGTCGCTCCAGGCGGCGATCGACGCCGCCTACGCCGCGCACGCCGAGCGGCAGCGCGAGCTGGTGGAGGAGATGGTCGGCGGCGCGGACCTGATCCGGCGGGCCGAGGCGGGGAAGGTGACCCCCGAGGAGTGGTTCCGTCAGTTCGGGGTGGACATCAACGACCCGCTGCGCCGGCTGCGCGGCTGACGACGAAGGGGGAGGACAGTGGCGAACACGGTCGACGTCGGCGCGATCAGGGATGCCTCGAAGAAGCTCGCCGCCGAGGACGGCCCGAAGGCGTTCCTGCGCAACGCGAAGGAGAAGCTGGACGAGGTCAAGCTCTCCAGCTTGTCCATGACCATCCTGGGCATCGGCGCCGTGGGCAGGCACAACGCGGTGATCGACGAGCACGTCGACAACCTGAGCAAGGGCGTCGAGCACCTGCAGAAGGCGGCCGACAACCTTCAGCAGACCGCAAGCAACTGGGAGAAGTCGGACCAGCCCTGGGTGGTCAAGTGACCTCGCGGGCGCAGGACGCAGGGAGGCGCTGATGCCGGAGATCCTGATCGCCAATTCCTCGGGCTCGGTGGTGGGGACGCACAGTGTCGCGGCGCAGACCGCGCCGGTGCGTACGCTGGCCGGGGCGGCCCGCGCCAACTGGATGTGGCTGGCCGGTGCCGGCATCCTCATCGCCGCCATCGTCCACCTCGAGTCCTTCGACAACGACGAGATCTCCAAGGCCGTCAAGAACTGGGGCGACGCGGCCGCCTATCTCGGCGGGGACCAGTTCGGCAAGGCGATGGAGAGCGTGCCGCCGTCCGCCGAGGAGTGGAACTTCGAGGACCGCGCGGCGTTCGACACGTTCGTGCAGCAGCTCAACATGGAGGTCGCGGCTCTCGCCGAGGCGCTCAACGCCAACAAGGACGCGTTGCAGGGCCTCCAGGACCACTACAACTCCGTGATCGACGCGCTGGTCGCCGTGTTGACGACGATCCTGATCGCGGTGATCGCGGCGGTGGCGCTCCAGGCGTTCCCGCCCACCATCCCGCTGGCGAACGCGATCGGGGTGGCCGGCCTGACCGCCAGCATGGCGATCATCGCGCTCGTCTTCCAGGACATCGGGTCGGCGCTCTCCACCATCGCGAGCTCGTTCCGGGGGGCCGAGGTGCACCAGTTCACCGCCGAGTCCAGGCCGGGCTTCGCCTCGGGGCCCGATCCCGACATCAAGGACATCAAGATCGACTGGGTGCAGGATTCGGGGTTCTACACGGCCTGAGCGGCCGGACGAAAGGTGGGCGGCGCCGTGGCGTGGCAGACGGTCCTGTTCGTGTACGCACTGGTCGCCCTGCCGGTCTTCGTCGTGCTCGGGCTGGTCGCGCAGGTGACCGGCTCGCGTCCGGTCCGGCGGGTGGCGGAGATCGTTGTGCTCAGTAGCGCGGCCGCGTTCGCGGTGGCTCTCGGCTCCGTCGCGGACGACGGACTGCAGTGGGCCACGGTAGTGATGCTGATCGTCATCTTCGTGGGGGGCCTGGTGATGCACGTCCGCTCGTACTCCCGTTCCTCCTAGGGGACGCGGCCGTCGAGCGGCTGGCTGGGGCAGGGCTGCGCATATTGGACGGCGTCCGCTACCGTCTTGGCTGAGTGTCCGTCGGTGGGGTGATTGCCTTGCGGCGGGGGAGGACGCGGCGACTGCGCCGCCACAAGAAGACGGAAGGGTGTGAAGCATGGCGTTCGAGGTCGAAGCAGCGACTCTGCATACCGCCGCGGGTGACGTGCGCTCCACGCGCAGCGATGTCGACGGCGAGCTGAAGAAGCTGTGGAACGTGGTCGACGACCTGGCCATTGCCTGGAAGGGGCAGGCGTCCACCGGCTTCCAGTCGCTCATGCAGCGCTGGAACGAGGACACGGGCAAGCTGCTGACGGCGATGGACAACATCGCCGACCTGCTCGACAAGTCGGGTACGACGCACCAGGTCAACGACGAAGAGCAGCAGCAGATGCTGGACAAGTTCCACTCTGCACTCAACCCGTGATCCGCCGACACGAGCAGGGGAGGAACTCATGAGCATCAAGGTCGACTACGCGGTCCTCGAGAGCAGCAACCAGCAGATGATGGCCATCTCGCGGACCATCGACGAGAAGCTGGACACGCTGCGTTCGATGCTGTCCAAGCTGCAGTGGGACGGTGAGGACCGTGCCGCCTACGAGCAGCACCAGGCGCAGTGGGACGCCGCCGTCCGGGACATCAACAAGATCCTGAACGACATCGGTGGCGCGGTGGGCATCGCCCGCGAGAACTACGTCAGCACCGAGATGAGCAACGCCAAGGCGTGGAACTGACACAATCGCCGACGCGGCTCCGGTCCGGTTCGACCGGGCCGGAGCCGCGTCGCGTTGTGCGTCGATAGGTCCTGGGAGAATCATGCGTGCGGGCAAGCCTTCGCGGTCCAAGCTCCGGCTGGCCGTCGCGGCGCTGACGGTGGTCGTCGGCGTCGGTTCCGGTCCACTGGCCGCGCCTGCTCCGGCACACGCCGACACGGTGCGCGGCCTTCAGTGGTACCTCGACACGATGAAGATCCCGCAGGCCCACAAGCTCACCAAGGGCAAGGGCGTCACCGTCGCGGTCATCGACAGCGGTGTCGACGCGAGCCTTCCCGACCTGCGCGGCCAGGTCCTGCCGGGCAAGGGCGTGGGCGCCGCGACTGCAGCGGACGGCCGGCGCGACGACGACAGGGAGTTGGCCCACGGCACGGCGATGGCGGGCATCATCGCGTCGCGAGGTGGCGGCGTGATGCGGTGCCTCGGCATCGCGCCCGAGGCGCGGATCCTGCCCGTCGCGCTCGGCAGGCCCTTCGACACGGGAGACGTCGCGGAAGCCGTCCGGTGGGCGGCCGACGCCGGCGCGGACGTGATCAACCTGTCCATCGGGTCCGACGCGCAGCCCAGCCCGGAGGAGGTCGCGGCCGTCCGGTACGCCCTGGACAAGGACGCCGTCGTGGTCGCCTCCGCCGGCAACCGGAAGCAGGGTGCCCGGGGCGTCGGCAGCCCGGCGAGCATTCCCGGCATCATCGCCGTGACCGGCCTGGCGAAGGACGGCGGGCACTTCGCCGACAGCGTCGGCGGGCCGGAGGCGGTGCTCGCCGCGCCCATGGAGAAGATCATCTCGCCACGGCCGACGTACGTCTCGCCCAACGGTTACGGCCTCGGCAGCGGCACCAGCGACGCAGCCGCCATCATGTCCGGGGTGGCGGCGCTGGTCCGCGCGAAGTATCCGGACCTGGACGCGGCCAACGTGGTGAACCGGTTGATCCGCACCGCCCGCGACAAGGGCCCGGCCGGCCGCGACAACCAGTACGGCTTCGGCGCGGTCGACCCGCTCGCCGCGCTGACCCGGTCCGTGCCGGCGGTGGACGCGCACCCACTGCTCGCCGGTGCCACCGGGGGTGCCGGCCCGTCCGCGGGTGCCGCGACGCCGTCGAAGGGCGACGGTCCGGCGGTGTCGATCAGCATGAAGAAGGACACCGGCGCGCTGGTGCAGGGAGCGCTCTGCCTGCTCGTGCCCCTCGCGCTGCTGATCCTCGTGATCGTGCTGGTGCGCCGGTCCCGACGGAAGGCGGCCGTCGTCCGATCCGGTCCGCCCGGTTACCCACCGCCCGGTCACGCACCGCCCGGTTACCCACCGCCCGGTTACCCACCGCATGGCGCAGCACCGGGCATGCCCGCACCGCCCCAGGCGGGGCCCCCGCCCGGGTACGGCCCGACGCCCACCGGCGGACCCCACCCGTACGGTGCGCCGCCGGGACCCCAGGCCGGGGCCTGGCCGCCGCCCGGCGCCGCGCCTACGGCACCCCCACCTCCGCCGGCTCCCGGCGGGCACCAGCAGTAAGCCAGATTGTCAGTCGGCGACGGGGAGGAACCGATGACGGACGACCGGACGAGCCCACGGGTGGACAGGACGGAGCAGCCGGACGAGATCCGGGTGGACACCCCCTACATGCCCATCACCCCGCTGGCACCCACCGTGCACGTCAGCGGCATCACGATGGACAACGTCAACCGGGCGCAGACGCCCTCCGGCCTGGTGCCGGGGGCGGGCGAGAGCGGCGACAACACGGAGTGGGACGCGTCCAGCCTGGACAGCGCCATCGAGTGGTTGGAGTCGCACGCCTCGTTTCTCAACAAGCAGTCGTACACGATGGTCGAGATCCAGGACAAGATGGGCGGCGCGGCGGCGTCGAGCGGCATGAACGGCGTGGGCGGCGGGGCGACGAGCCCGCTCGGCGCCTTCGACCGGGCGGGCGACCTGGCCCGCAAGCACGGCAGCCTCTTCACCGCCACGCAGCAGAGCGTCCGGAAGCTCGCCGAGGACCTCTACCAGGCCGCCAACGCGCTGCGCGAGGTCAAGGAGAACTACGAGACGGCGGAGAAGGCGAACGCCATGTCCGCCGCCGAGATGGAGCGCGCCTTCAGCCAAGCCGCCACCAACGGATCCAACGGCTGATCGGGAGGGTGACAGGATGCCGAGCTGGGAAGAGATGTGCCAGCAGATCGTCGTCGCGGGCAGGCCGGGCGACGTCACCAGCGCCGCGCTGGGCTGGGAGCAGCTGCTGAAGAACCTGAACTCCGTCAAGGAGAGCCTGGAGACGAACGTCGCCGATCTCGGTGAGGTGTGGAAGGGCCCGGCGTACGAGTCCTTCAAGACTCACATCAAGCAGATCGCCACGGACACCGGACGGGTCGTCGACGACGCCGAGAAGCAAAACGGCATCGTCCAGTCGCTGAAGACCGCCGCCGACAAGCTCAGTGCCGCGCAGGCCGACTTCCCCATCCCCGCGAGCTGCGTCAACGACGTGCTGGAGGCACGCAACGGCCGGATCGTGATCGACACGGGCCTCTTCGAGATGAAGGTCAAGCCCGACTTCCTGGGCCTGCTCGACCCGCTCACCTCGCTCGCCGACTGGATCAACGACAAGTCCGAGGAAGCGGCCAAGGTCTACAACCAGGTCAGCGGCGACTACGTGACCGTCGACTCGGGCACGCCCGGCCAGAGCACCCCGATCCTCGACAGGACTCCGAACGTGGAGACGCCGGACCTCGGCGGCGGCCCCGGCGCCGGCAGCCCTGGCGGCGCACCCAGTATGGGCGGAATGCCCTCGACCGGCGGCATGCCGGGTGGCGGCATGCCGTCGCTCAGCGGGGCCGGCGTGCCCGAGACCGGGAGCGTCGGTGTCGGCTCCACCGCGCACCCCGGCCTGAACGGCGGCGGCTACACGCCGGGCACCGGCTACACCCCGAGCACCGGGGGCTACCCGCCGAACACCGGCAGCCTCGGCGAGAACTACGGCAGTGGGCTGGCCGGCGCCGGCGCCCCGCCCGTCTCGGGCCTCGGCGGTGCCGGTGGCGGCGGCCTGCCCGGCACCTCCGGGCTCGGTGCCGGTGGCGGGCTGGGCTCCGGTGGCGGCGGCCTGGGCGGCGGGGGCGTGATCCCGGGCGGCGGCTCGCTCGGCCGGCCGGTGAGCCCCAACATGGGTCCGATGATGGGCGGGGGCGCGGCCGGCGCCGGACGCAACGGCGGCCGGGGCGGCGGCAAGCTCGGCGCCGGCGGCAAGCTGGGCGCGGGCGGCATGGGTCCGATGATGGGCGGCGGTGCGGCCGGCGGGGCCGGCCGTGGCGGCGGGCGCGCGGGTGCCGCCGGTGTCGGCGCCAAGGGCGCGGGGGCCCGGGGTGTCGGTGGCATGGCCGGTATGGGTGGCGCCGGCTACGGCGACGAGGAGACCGCGCGCAACACCTGGCTGGAGGAGGACGAGGACGTCTGGGGTGCCGACGGCGGCGGTACGCCGGGCATCCTGCGCTGACGCTGACGGAGCGCCGTCCACCGCACGGTGGGCGGCGCTCCGCTCTGTCCGGGGCGCCGTGCGGCGCCCGCCGACACCCGAGGTGCGCCGGGACCAGGGGCGTGGCGGGGCGTACGCCTCACGGGGTGTCGGGTCTGATCGCGGTCCCGGCGGCGTTCTGGCTGACAGCAGACGTGGGAGGCGCGTGGAGTTGAGGAACCACTGCCGCCGGAACGCTGATACCTGCGCGGCATATAAATACCCGTGTGGTATCGAGCCGAGGGGACTGCACCGCCGGCCGCCGAGGTCCGGCGCAGCCAGTCACGGTTCATGAGGCAGGCCGTGCCCTGGGCCCACCCTCGCAGCGGTGTGGGAAGGGCCGTCAGCCGGTCGTGGCGTCCACTCCGGAGGGGCGACGGCCCGGGCGCCAGCCCCGGCGGCGCCCGCGGATCAGGATCGGCTTGACGGACAACAGCAGCCCGGCGACGAGCGCGCCCACGGCGGCGACCCAGACCGCGACGGTGCCCTGCCAGGCGAGCGGATCCTCGGTGGAGGGCGGTGGTGGCATCGCCCCGGCGGGCGGGTCGATGCGGCTGCCGAGCAGGCTCGCCACCGCCCGGTACGGATTCACCACCCCGTGGCCGACCTCGGCGTTCTTCCCCTCGGGCGGGCTGTCGGCCGTCCGGACCAGCCGGTCGGCGACCTGCTCCGGGCCGAGGTCGGGGTGGGCGGCCCGGACGAGCGCGGCCACCCCGGAGACGTACGCGGCGGCGAAGCTGGTGCCGCCCTGCGGCTCGGCCAGGTAGCCCTCGCCCCCGGGAGCCGGACCGAGGATGTTCAGCCCGGGCGCCGCGACGTCGACGTAGTCCCCGCTCACCGAGCTGCCCACGTGGCCGCCCTCCTCGTCCACGCCGGCGACCGCGATCACGCCCGGGTAGGCGGCCGGGTACGCGGGCATGTCCTGCTGGTTCTCCTGGCGGTTGCCGGCGGCGGCGACCACGACCACCCCCTCGTCGAGGGCGTAGCGGACGGCGTCGGCGAGTTCCTTGCGGTCCAGGGTCACCAGCGACAGGTTGATGACGTCGGCGCCGTTCTGCACGGACCACCGGATCGCCGTGGCGATCTGCCCCGGCAGCCCTTCGTCGACGGTGGTCCGGGTGTCGGGCAGGACGCGTACCGGAAGGATCCTGGCCTGCGGCGCGATGCCGCTGAACGACGTGCCGGCGCGCTCCTTCCCGGCGATGATGCCGGCGACGATGGTGCCGTGCCCGGCCAGGTCGCAGCGGCCCTCCTGCTGCGGCAGCCCGTTGAAGTCCCGGCCCACCCTGACCTGGCCCTTCAGCGCGGGATGGGTGGCGGAGACGCCGGAGTCGATGACCGCAACCGTGACGCCGGCGCCCCGGGAGATCCGCCAGGCCGACGAGGGTTCGAGTCGCTTCAGCGGCCACGGCGTCTCGGCGGGGGCCGCGACGCCGGGGGGCCCACAGCGGGGAAGGGCCGCCGAGGCGGGCGACGGGACGACGACGGCGGTGCCGAGCAGGACCGCGGCCGCTCCACGCAGGACCGCACGGGCACCGCGCCCGGGTCGCCGGGCCCGCTCGGTCCCGCCCGGTCGGAAACTCTCGCGCACGCGGTGAGATTACCGCCGGGGGCCGCAGGCGCGCGTCACCGCCTCCGGGGCACGGGACCGGGACGGCGGCCTCGCCGGACCGGAGCGTCCCGCATGGGCGGGAGCGCGGCGGGGGCGGCGCGGGTCGGGGGGGCCGGCGGTCGGGACGGACGGGGTGGGTGCCGCCGTCAGGGGCCCTCGGCGGGCTCGACCGGCTCCTGCTCGTCGGTGAAGAGGGCGAGCAGGGCGCCGACCTGCCGGTCCGCTTCGGCGGGGTGCCGGAACCGGCCGGCGGGGTTGAGCGTGTACTCGTTGCGCCGGCCGACCCGGGTGCGGTTGAGGTAACCGCCGGCCTCCAGGTCGGCGACGATCGCCTGGGCGGCCCGTTCGGTGACACCCACCTCGTCGGCGACGTCGCGGAGCCGGGCGGTGGGGTTGCGCGCGATGGCGAGCAGCACGTGCCCGTGGTTGGTGAGGAACGTCCAGTTGCGGGTGCTCCCGTTCTCCCCAGTCGTCGCCATGCCCGCCATCGTATGGCCCTTTCCTCGCGCCTGCCGTGCGCCCTCGCGCGCTGGCTGACGCGCTTGCGCGTGAACCGCAGGTCGGCGGGCGGCCGGCGGCCGGCGTACCAGGCGCCGACAAACATATGAAATGGATATCACGCATACCTTGACGTACCTTGCGGTGCGTGTGACCGTGGTGGCAGCCCGCGTCCAGCGTCGGCCCGGGTGACCAGGCCGTTCACGTCAGGAGCGAGGTGTTGGGATGAGTCGTCCCGGATCGCCAGGCACTCAACCGGGCCCGGAGCGGACGCTGCCGGTGTCGACCATGGGCACCGCCCCGGCCGACGCCAGCACCGCGCCGGCCGTCCCCGCGAGTCCCGAGCAGGCGCTCGCCGAGCTGCACGCCGGCAACCGGCGGTTCGTGACCGGCGCGCCGCGCCACCCCAACCAGGACGCCGGGCACCGTACCGCGGTCGCCGACGGGCAGCACCCCTTCGCGGTGATCGTCGGCTGCTCCGACTCCCGCCTCGCTGCCGAGATCATCTTCGATCGTGGCCTGGGTGACCTCTTCGTGGTCCGCACCGCCGGGCACACCATCGGCCCCGAGGTGCTGGGCAGCGTCGAGTACGCCGTGACCGTCCTGGGCACGCCCCTGGTGGTGGTGCTCGGGCACGACTCCTGCGGGGCCGTCCAGGCGGCGCGTACGGCGGACGCCACCGGTGCCCCGCCGGTCGGGCACCTCTGCGCCGTGGTGGACGCCGTGGTGCCCAGCCTGCGGCGGGCCGCCGCCGAGGGCGTGGAGGACATCGACGGGATCGTCGACATCCACATCGCGCACACCGTCGAGGCGATGCTCGACCGTTCCGCCGTCCTCGCCACGGAGGTGGCCGCCGGCCGCTGCGGCGTGGTCGGCATGTCGTACCGGCTGACCGCCGGTGAGGTGCGGACGGTGGCCGCCGTGCCCGCCCGTACGGTCGACGCGCCGGAGCCGGCCGCCAGCGCCGCCTGATCCTCCCGCCGAGCCGTCCCGACCGGTCGTCGTCGGGCCGCACGACGACACAGGGCCGCTCCCGCGTCCGGTGGGGGCGGCCCTGTGTCGGTCCCGGCTTCGCCGGCCCGTGGGCGGGCGGCTAGAGCAGTGACACGTGCACGTGGTCGGTGTGGTTCGACGGGCCGCTGTAGGACTTCCAGCCGGTCGCCGGGAACCAGATCTGCCGGTTCCAGATCACGTAGTAGATGCCGAGCCGGTCGGCGTTGCGGACCAGGAACGCGGTCAGGTTGTTGCCGTACATGTAGGTGTCGTCGTTGTGCCAGGGGGAGAAGCCGCTCCTCTGCAACGACCAGTCGCAGGCCCGGCCCTTCGGATGCTCGTACGGCCCGCCGGAGCGGTAACAGCCGACGAACCGGTTGAAGCCGACCCGCTTGACCTCCTTGTACATGTGCAGCGTGCGCGCGGTGATGCAGCCGGAGGTGGTGGGATCGTCCTCGGTGCAGCCCAGGGGCTTCCAGTCGCCGTCGGCCGTACGTCCCGGCGCGATTTTCGCCACCGGCGAGGTGGCGACCACCTTGCCACTGGTCAGCCCCCTGCCGCCGACCAGTGCGAGCGCCTTCTCCGCCTCCCGCTTGCCGCGCGCCATCTCGTTCGTCAGCTTCTGCTGCTCGCGGACCTCGGCGTCGAGCGCCAGCTTGGCCTGCTCGGCGCGGTTCTTGACCGCGTTCACCTCGGCGAGCTTCTTGGAGTTGACCAGGTTCAGCTCGTCGAGGGCGGCGGCGCGCTTGACGAACGAGTCGGGGCTGGCGGTGTCCAGCAGCATCGACACCGCGCCGATCCGTCCCGTCCGGTAGGACTGGGCGGCGATCTGACTGACCTGCGGGGCCAGCGCGTTCAGTTCGGCCTGTGCCCGGTTGACCTCCAGGGCCAGTTCGAGCTGGCGCTTCTTCGACTTCTCCAGCTTCGCCTTGGCCTGCACGTAGGACCGGTTGCGGGCCTCGATCAGGTCGTCGAGCAGCTTGGGCTCGTCGTCGCCGTGGCCGGAGGGCTTGGGTGGGGTGGGCGCGGCCACCGCCGGGAGAGGCCCGGCGAAGACCGCCAGGGCGGCGAGTACGGCCACCACGGGCGTCAGCCAGCGGCGTAGGGGTGCCGTCACAGTTTTCCCTTCCGTCGACCGCCGACCGGGTTAGCTGACGGGTTCGGGGCGGAAGTGGCCCCTACCGCTGTCGCGGATTCACCCCACGTGCCTGGGTCCCCGGCTCGCCTGGCGGCGATTGGGCGGCGGCACCGCAGGCGCCGCTGCGCGCCTTCGGCGGTGACCGGCAGCGAGGTTACCTGAGAGCACTCCCGGGGATCTACGTCCCTAAGCCGACTAAATGCGTTATTTCGTAATGGCTGACGGTGACCAGTGACGCGTTTATCAGGGCGGGAACCCCGAATCGTCACGCAGAGGAGTGTCACCATGCGGTGTCCGTTCTCCTGTTGTGGTCGGGCCATCCGGCGGGAGCGGCGGACGGCACGTCTCCGCGCGGCCCGCTGAGCGCCTCCAGCGCCTCGGCCCGGTCGGCCGCCGGCCGAGGCGTCGGCGCGGGGGCCGCGCGGTCGGTGGGCTCCCCGGCCCGCCGGCCCGCCGTGGTCACCAGGGCCGCCAGACCGGTGGTCAGCGGCACGGCGGCGATCAGCCCGAGGGTGGCGACCGCGCTGCGGACGATCTCCTGGGCGAGGAACTCGCTGGTGAGAAGCTGGGTCACCGCCCGCGAGTCGGCGGTGAGCAGGAGCAGCACCGGCAGCGAGGCGCCGGCGTACGCCAGCACGATCGTGTTCACCGTCGAGGCGATGTGCGCCCGCCCGACCCGGGTCGCCGCCCGGTAGAGCTGCCTGCGGGACAGGCCCGGGTTGGCGTGCGCCAGCTCGGTGACGGTGGCGGCCTGGGTGACCGTGACGTCGTCGAGCACCCCGAGGGAGCCGATGATGATCCCGGCCAGCAGCAGCCCGTGCAGGTCGACGTCGGCCTGGTACATCGACAGCGTGGTGGCGTCCTCGGAGCCGAAGCCGGTCAGGTGGGTCGCGGCGGTGGCGATGGTGCCGAGGACGCCGGTCAGCACCAGGCTGCCCAACGTGCCGAGTACGGCGACCGAGGTCTGCGCGGTCACGCCGTGGGTCAGGTAGAGCACCACGAACATGATCAGGGCGGCGCCGACGACCGCGACCAGGAGCGGGGGGCTCCCGGCGCTGATGCCCGGCAGCACGAAGGTCAGCAGGATGGCGAAGCTCGCCGCCAGGCCGGCCAGCGCGGCCAGCCCTCGCCACCGCCCGAAGGCGACGATCGCGGCCGCGAAGAGCGCCACCAGCCAGACCAGCGGCTTGCCGCGCTGGTGCTCCGCGATGTTGTAGGAGCTGGCGGTGGGATCGGCGGGGTCGATGAGCTCGACCAGGATGATCTCGTCGTCCACGGCGACGGTCGGCGCACCGGGGCCGGCCGGGACCGGCGTCTGGACCTGCTGGCCGGCGTCGGGGCCGTCCTCGACCCGTACGGTGACGGTGCCGCAGGGGCCCCGCGGGGCGTCGGGGCTTCCCTCCGGCACCTCCGGGGCCGGCGGGCACGGCTCCGTCACCACCCGGGTCACGGTGCCGTGGTGGCGGGGTGGCTCGGTGCCGGCCGCCGGGTCGGGCGCGTCCCACGGCCACAGCACCAGGGCGGCGATCAGCGTGGCGACGAAGAGGGGCACCACCGTCGCGACGAGGATCCGCCGCACCCTCGGCGGGGCGGACGGAACGGGACGGGTGTGGTCGGCGCCCAACGAGTTTCTCCCAACGGATCCAGGGCGGGGTACGGGCCGGCGGGCCGGTCGGTTCAACGTCGCCACGGAGGCGGGGCGGGAACCGTCCCCCACCTGGCGGTGTGGTCACGTGCCGTGGTCGTCGGCTCCCGCCCGGCGACGGGTGACCGGCGCCGTCGCCCGGCGGGGGGCGCGGGGCGGGCGGTGCGGAGTCCGGAGGGCCACCGGCCGAATGGTAGCCACCCCGGCATCGGGGCGCAGGTCGTGCGGGTGGTGTCGCGACGCGGACCTTCGCCGCGCAGGTCCGGCCCGCCCACGTGCGTGACCTACGCACGCCCGGCCGCGCTCACGTGCGGGGGTCGCCGCGGGTGGTACCCGTGCGGAACGGGCCGACGCGCTAGCGTGACGGATGTGCGGAAGACGGTGACGGCGGCGCGGGGCGCGCGGCTCCTGCTGCTCGTCGGCACGCTGCTCGGGCTGGCCGCGATGCACACGATCGGCCACGAGTCGCACCAGACCGGTCATCCCGCGGACCCGTCGCCGCACATTGCCGTCGCGCCCGCCCGGAACGCCACCGTCGTGCCCGTCCCGCACGCCGCGGTCGTGCCTGTCGCGCCCGTGCCGCACGCCGCCCGCGCGCGCGTCGCCTCCGCCCCGCACGCCGCGCTCGCGCCCGTCCCGCACGCCGCGCTCGCGCCCGTCCCGCACGCCGCGCTCGCGCCCGTCCCGCACGCCGCGCTCGCGCCCGTCCCGCACGCCGCGCTCGCGCCCGTCCCGCACGCCGCGCTCGCGCCCGTCCCGCACGCCGCGCTCGCGCCCGTCCCGCACGCCGCGCTCGCGCCCGTCCCGCACGCCGCGCTCGCGCCCGTCCCGCACGCCGCGCTCTTGCCGCCTTCGCAGGACGTCGCCGCTCCGCACGCCGTGGGGGCGGCCCTCCAGGCCGTGGTGGGCTGTCCCGGGGGCTGCGCCTCCGAGGAACTGCTGCCTGCCGGCGGGGGCACGGGGGGAGGGCCGTCCGGGTGGGGCGTGTGCCTGGCCGTGTTGGGCGCGTTCGCGGCCGCGCTGCTGCTGGCGGCGCTGTTGTCGGTCCGCGTACGCGCCGTCGGCCCGACCCGGGGCGGTTCGGCCGGCGCCTTCCCGCCGCCCCGGGCCCCGCCGCCCCGGCCGGTCGGTCTGCGGCTCGCCACGGTCTCGGTGCTGCGCAGGTAGGACGCGTTCGACGCGGGTGCGGCTGCACGCCGTTCCGCGTCCTCGTCGTGCCGCGTACGTTCCGACTCCGAAAGGGTCCACCATGACCACTCGTACCCTCGCGCGCCGTGCCGTCCTGGCCGGCGTCGCGGTCACCACCGCCCTCGCCCTCGCCGCCTGCGGCGGCGACGACCACTCGTCGCCGGGCGCGGGGCACGGCACCCCCGGCACCGGCGGGCCGGCGGCCACCGCCACCGGTGCGGCCGCGTTCGGCGACGCCGACGCGATGTTCGCCCAGATGATGATTCCGCACCACCGGCAGGCGGTGGAGATGGCCGACCTGGCGCCGACGCGGGCGGCGGACCCGGAGGTCAAGCGGCTCGCCGCGGAGATCAAGGCCGCCCAGGCGCCCGAGATCGCCACGATGAGCGGTTGGTTGGCGGCCTGGGGTCGGCCGGTGCCGTCGCCGGGCGGGATGCCCCACATGGACCACGGCATGCCCGGCATGATGTCCGACGCCGACATGACGAAGCTGGCGGCCGCCACCGGCCGGGAGTTCGACCGGCAGTTCCTGACCATGATGATCGCCCACCACGAGGGCGCCATCACCATGGCCCGCGACGAGCTGGCCCGGGGCGTGAACGCGGAGGCCAAGGCCCTGGCCCAGCAGATCGCCAGCACCCAGCAGGCGGAGATCGACACGATGCGCAAGATCCTCGGCCGGTTCTGACCCGCACGTCCCGGCGTCCCCGACCCGGGGGCGCCGGGACGCCGCGACCGTCCCCGGCCGGGGGCGCCGGGGCGCCGCAGCCGGACCTCGCCGGGAGGAGCCCGTCGGGTGGACCCGGTGTGCCGACGGATGAAGGACCTGCCGGCGGTCAGCCGCGCTTCATCAGGCGGCCGACGGCGGCCATCATCTCGGTGGCCATCTCGTCGGCCCGGCCCTCGGCCGCGCCCTCGTGCATGCAGTGCCGCGCGTGGCCGTCGAGCAGACCGAGCGCGACCTTGTCCAGGGCGGCCTGGATCGCGGAGATCTGGGTGAGCACGTCGATGCAGTAGCGGTCGTCGTCGACCATCTTCTCGATGCCACGGACCTGCCCCTCGACGCGGCGCAGCCGCGCGAGCAGCTGGTCCTTGGTGGCGGTGTAGCCCCTGGTCGGGGTGGGCGTCGGTGTGGTCATGAGGTCGAGGATAACGTACCCCTCGGGGGTATGGTACGGTCCTCCGTGTCCGAGATACCCCCACCGGGTACCGGTACGCCGCACGGGCAGTCGAATGCCTCCGTATTACCCCTGGGGGGTATAGGCTGGGGGCGTCGAGAGGAGAGAGTTCCATGATCACCACCACGTACCAGGTGCAGGGCATGACCTGCGGGCACTGCGCCACCGCGGTCAGCAACGAGGTCGGCGCGATCCAGGGCGTCAGCGACGTCCAGGTCGACGTCGCCGCCGGTCGGGTCACCGTCACCAGCGAGGGCCCGTTGGACACCGACACCGTGCGCTCCGCCGTCGACGAGGCCGGTTACGACCTCGTCGGCGCCTGAGAGCGGGCACGGGGAAGACGAGGCACACCATGAACACGGCGACGAAGCTGAGCGGTTTCGCCCTCGGCCTCGCGGTGGTGTTCGGCGCGACGTACGGGGTCGGTCGGGTGGCCGACCCCGTGTCGCCGCCCGCCGAGGCCCCGCACGACGCCGGCGGGGGGCACGGCGACGACGGCGGAGCCGGACACGCGGGCGACAACGGCGCGGCGGCCCACCTGCCCGGCGGGCTGCTGGTCTCCGACCGCGGGTACACCCTGCGTCCGGTGGACGCCCCGGCCGGGCAGTTCGCCTTCCAGGTCACCGGTCCGGACGGCCGGGCGGTGACCGCGTACGACGTGGCGCACGACAAGCGCATGCACCTGATCGTGGCCCGCCGCGACCTCTCCGGCTTTCGGCACGTGCACCCCGAGATGGCGCCGGACGGCACCTGGCGGGTCGACTCGCCGCTCGCCGGGCCGGGCGTCTGGCGGGCGTTCGCCGACTTCACCCCGACCGGGGGCGAGGCGCTGACCCTGGGCGTCGACGTGACCGTTCCCGGCGCGCTGACCGGGCGGCCCCTGCCTGCCCCGGCGACCAGCACCACGGTCGACGGCTACACCGTCACCCTCGCCGGCGCCCCGCAGCCCGGGCGCACCGCCGAGCTGACCCTGAGCGTGAGCCGAGGCGGCGCGCCGGTCACCGACCTGGAGCCCTACCTGGGCGCGTACGGCCACCTGGTGGCGCTGCGCCAGGGCGACCTGGCGTACCTGCACGTGCACCCGCACGGCGAGCCGGGCGACGGGCGGACGCGGCCCGGCCCCGAGGTGAGCTTCTCGGCGGAGATGCCGTCGGCCGGGGCCTACCGCCTCTACCTGGACTTCAAGCACGGCGGCGTGGTGCGTACCGCCGAGTTCACCGTCGTCGCCGGCAGTCCGACCACGCCGGGTGTCCCGGCCGCGACGGGCACCCCGACGGCGGGCACCCCCGCCGCCACGAGCTCCCCGACCGCCGACGCCGGCCACGGCGTCCCCGGCCACGGGCACGACTGACGGGACCGTGATGACCACCAAGCCCTTGCTGACCGCGCCGAACCAGATCGAGCTGGCGATCGGCGGCATGACCTGCGCCTCCTGCGCCTCCCGGATCGAGAAGAAGCTCAACCGTATGGACGGGGTGACCGCCACCGTCAACTACGCCACGGAGAAGGCCACCGTCCGCTACGCCGACGAGGTCACCCCGGACGACCTGATCGCCACGGTGGAGAAGACCGGCTACACGGCGGCCCTGCCGCCCCCGCCCGCGCCCGCCGGTGGCGAACCGGCCGCCGAGCCGGTGGACGAGCTGCGCGGCCTGCGTACCCGGCTGTGGGTCTCGGCCGTGCTCACCGTGCCGGTGATCGCGCTGGCGATGGTGCCCGCCTGGCAGTTCGACTTCTGGCAGTGGCTGTCGCTGACCCTGGCCGCCCCGGTCGTGGTCTACGGCGGGCTGCCCTTCCACCGGGCGGCCTGGATCAACCTGCGGCACGGCGCGGCGACCATGGACACCCTGGTCTCGCTCGGCACCCTGGCCGCGTTCGGCTGGTCGGTCTGGGCGCTCTTCCTCGGCACCGCCGGGACGCCGGGGATGACCCACCCGTTCAGTCTCGCCATCAACCGCTCCGACGGCGCCGGCAACATCTACCTGGAGGCGGCGGCCGGGGTGACCGTGTTCATCCTCGCCGGCCGCTACTTCGAGGCGCGGGCGAAGCGGACCGCCGGCGCGGCCCTGCGCGCCCTGCTCGAACTGGGCGCCAAGGACGTCGCGGTGCTGCGCGGCGGCACGGAGACCCGGATCCCGGTGGACCAGCTCGTGGTGGGGGACCGGTTCGTGGTCCGGCCCGGCGAGAAGATCGCCACGGACGGCGTGGTCGACGAGGGCACCTCGGCGGTCGACGCCAGCATGCTCACCGGCGAGTCGGTCCCGGTCGAGGTCGGTCCGGGCGACTCCGTGGTCGGCGCCACCGTCAACGCGGGCGGCCGGCTGGTGGTCACCGCCACCCGGATCGGCGGCGACACCCAACTGGCCCAGATGGCCCGGCTCGTCGAGCAGGCGCAGACCGGCAAGGCGGCGGTGCAGCGGCTGGCCGACCGGATCTCCGGCGTCTTCGTGCCGATCGTGATCGCCCTCGCGGTGGGCACCCTCGGCTGGTGGCTCGGCAGCGGGTCGGGCACCACCGCCGCGTTCACCGCCGCCGTGGCGGTGCTGATCATCGCCTGCCCGTGCGCCCTCGGGCTGGCCACGCCGACCGCGCTGCTGGTCGGCACCGGCCGGGGTGCGCAGCTCGGCGTCCTGATCAAGGGCCCGGAGGTGCTGGAGTCCACGAAGCAGGTGGACACGGTCGTGCTGGACAAGACCGGCACCGTCACCACCGGTCGGATGACCCTGGTGGACGTGGTGCCGGCGACCGGCGAGGACCGCGCGGAGCTGCTGCGGCTCGCCGGGGCGCTGGAGTCCGCCTCCGAGCACCCCATCGCCCGGGCCATCGCCGCCGGCGCGGCCGAGGCGGGCACGCTGCCGCCGGTGGCCGGCTTCGTCAACGCCGAGGGGCTCGGGGTGAGCGGGACCGTCGAGGACCGGGAGGTGCTGATCGGCCGGCCCCGGCTGCTGCGCGAGCACGGTCTCGACGTACCGGAGGAGGTCGCGCGGGCGGCGGCCACGGCGGAGGCCGAGGGGCGTACGGCGGTGCTGGCCGGCTGGGACGGTCGGGCCCGGGGCGTCCTCGCGGTGGCCGACGTGGTCCGCCCGACGAGCCGGGCGGCGATCGCACAGCTGCGCGCGCTCGGCCTGACGCCGGTGCTGCTGACCGGCGACAACACGACGGTCGCCCGGGCGGTGGCCGCCGAGCTGGGCATCGACGAGGTGGTCGCCGAGGTGCTGCCCGCCGAAAAGGTCGACGTCGTACGGCGACTCCAGGACGAGGGGCGGACGGTGGCGATGGTCGGTGACGGGGTCAACGACGCCGCCGCGCTGGCCCAGGCCGACCTCGGCCTGGCCATGGGTTCCGGCACGGACGTGGCGATCGAGGCGTCCGACCTGACCCTGGTCCGGGGCGACCTGACGGCCGCCGTGGACGCCATCCGGCTCGCCCGGCGCACCCTCGGCATCATCAAGGGCAACCTGTTCTGGGCCTTCGCCTACAACGTGGCGGCCCTGCCGCTGGCCGCCGCCGGCCTGCTGAACCCGATGATCGCCGGCGCTGCGATGGCCTTCTCCTCGGTCTTCGTGGTCGCCAACAGCCTCCGGCTGCGGGGCTTCCGCCCGGTCGCCTGAGCCTCCGCACCGTGCCGCCGGCCCGCCCCTCGGGCCCGGCGGCACGGTGCGTGCCGGGGGTCCGCCGGCGTGCCGGCGCGGGCCGCGGGACGCCGGTGGGTGACCGGGACGGTTGGACGGCGGCGGGACGGGGTACATCAGGGGCGTACCGGCACTGCCAATCGGGAGGTTGACATGGGTTTCGACGACAAGATCAACAACACGACCGAGGATGCGGCCGGCAAGCTGAAGGAAGGCGCCGGCCGGGCCACCGACAACGAGCGGCTCGAGGCCGAGGGGCGCAACGAGCAGGCCAGCGCCAAGCTCAAGCAGGCCGGCGAGAAGATCAAGGACGCCTTCAAGAGCTGACACGCGTACGCGCCCTCCGCCGGATCGGTCTTCGGGCCGACCCGGCGGAGGGCGTACTGGCGCGTCCGGCGGACGTGTCCCGCAGGCCGTGCCCCTCGTTGCCACATTGACGCCCCGCCGCCCGCCGTCGGCCGAACCCGTGCCGTCACCCGCGGGACGGCCCGAGAGCCCGAACGGGAGGTCCCGTGTCCCGATCCGTCGTCTACGCGCGCCGGGCCGCCGCCACGGTGGCGCTCGGGGTGCTGGCCGTGGGATGCCAGGACAGCGCCCGGGAGGAGGCCGCCCGGGGCGGCGCCACCCCGCCGAGCCCGACGGCCACGGCGAGCGCCACCGCTCCCAGCCCGTCCCCGGTCGCCACGACCGCCGCCAACACCGCCGAGGTCTGCCGCGAGGTCGACCGGGCCATCGTCGCCGGCAGCCGCAGGATCGCCACCGACTCGGCGGCCTCCGTCAGCCGTGACCTGACCGGGGAGCAGGTCGCCGACCAGCTCCGGCGCAACCTGGCGAAGCTGGCCGACGACGTACGCGCGCAGGCCCGCCGGGCCGCCGACCCGCAGATCCGCGCCCTGATCGAGGACACCGCCGAGCGCATCGACGCCGGTTCCCGGGCGCCCCGGCCGGCCGCCTGGATGGACGCCACCTTCACCGGCATCCCGCCGAAGCTGACCCGCGAGTGCCGCGCCTGAGCCGCGAGTGCCGCGCCTGAGCCGCGAGTGCCGCGCCTGAGCCGCGAGTGCCGCGCCTGAGCCGCGAGTGCCGCGCCTGAGCCGCGAGTGCCGCGCCTGAGCCGGTGGGCACCGGCGTCGCCGACCCCGACGGGGGACGCCGACCGGCCTGCACCCCGTGCCGCACGCCGGCCGGCGTCCGTCGATGTGACTACCCGCTGACGCCGGGACCCGCCGGCCCTCACGCCGGGGCCCGCCCACGGCGGCGGGCCTCCAAACAGGGGTCGGAGCTGAACCGCCGGTTTCGACATCCGGCGGTGAGGAATCTCAGCGCCGCCCGCGTACCTGCCGTTTCGGGGCGGGTCCGGAACCGAGCGAGGCCCGGTCGGCGGCGGAGGTGCCCGACGACCAGCCCTCGGCGTCGCGGACGGTGAGCCGCCCCCGTACGACGCCGGGGAAGAGCGTGTCGAGGTGTTCGCGTACCGCCTCGGCGCGGGTGGCGAGCACCGGCAGCAGCCGCTCCGGCCCGGCCTGCGCCGTCGCCTCCCGGTCGGCCGCGTCGGTGGCGGCCCGCAGCCGCTCGCCGATCCGCAGCGCGAACGCGTTGAGGAAGGACTCGTCGTAGTCCCGGGTGCGCCGGCCGGTGCCCTTGGCCCGCCGTTCGCCCCGGCCGCGCAGCATCGCGGTGGTGGCCTGCACCAGCAGCGAGGTGTAGAGCAGCTCGACCGCTTCCAGGTCGGCGGGCCAACCCAGCACGGTGGTGAACCCGAGGTCGTCGGACCAGACCGCCTCGCAGCGGTTCGCCGCCGCCACCTCCTGCGCCAGCAGCGCCTTCGCGCCCGCGTACGGGGGCTCGGTGCCGAGGCGCACCCCGCCGGGGCGGTCGGCGGGCTCGGCGACGCCGGCCAGCAGCGCCTGGTCGATGCTGTGCCGGGCGATCAGCTCCTGGGCCTTGCCGGTCAGCGCCTCCGCCTCGGCCGGGTAGGTGGTCGACTCCGCCTTCGCCAGCAGCGCCCGTACCCGGTCGAGCATCCGGGATCCGCCGTGCGACCCGCCGTTCGTGACGCCCGTCGACGGCGCGCCGGGCGGCGGGCGCAGCACGGCGACCGGCGGGAGCCCCTCGACCATGGCCAGGGCGTCGACCGCCGCCCGCAGCGCGGTGAACCGGTCGGACCCGACGCGGTTCGCCCAGGCGGTCAGGTGGCCCTCGTCGGCGTCCCACCACACCCCGGCGCCGAGGTCGCGCAGCTGGTCGTCCCACCACGACGGCACCGGCCCGGCCAGGTCGCGGCGGTGCGCGGCCAGCGCGTCGGTGACCAGCCCCGCCGCCCGGGGGCCGAGGCGGCGGGCGGCGAGCCGGCCGAGATCCACCGGCTGCCAGCCGTGCCGCGCCAGCCGCCCCACGCCGAGGGCGAGGCGGCGCAGCAGGGCGGCGTCCACCGCGCCCGCGCCGTCCGCGGCGCCCGTGCCGATCATCAGCCGGTCCAGCTGCCGCTCCGCGAGGCGTACGTCGGTGCCGCGTACCGCCGCGAGCGCGTCGCTGACCAGTTCCTCGGCGTCCGGCACGGCCGTGTCCTCCCGGAGTCTGCTGTTCCCGCCCGGGGAGACGATCGTCGCCCGCCCGCCGAAGGTACCCGCGGGCCCGCCCACCGTCCGCCGGTCGTGACCGGAGCCACCGGAACCGTACGGCACGACCGTCCCGTCGCGGGGACTTCCGCATGCTTCGGCCGCCCCCGGGTAGTTCGACACCGACGCGAGCGATGCGAGGTGATGAGATGGCGGGAGTGCCGGTAGGCGGCCCCGCCGCGCCCGATCTTCGCCGGTCGGTCCTCGCCGCCGCGGTCGTCGGCGTGGCCGTGATGGCGGCCGTCGACGAGATCGTCTTCCACCAGATCCTCGGCTGGCACCACTTCTACGACCGGTCCACCCTCTCCGTCGGGCTGCTCTCCGACGGGTTGCTGCACTCGGCCGAGCTGGTCGCCCTGGTCGGCGGCTTCTTCTGGTACGCCGACCTGCGCCGCCGGGGCGCCCTGCTGCCCCGGGCCGCCTGGGGCGGGTTCCTGCTCGGCGCGGGGGCGTTCCAGCTCTTCGACGGCATCGTCGACCACAAGGTGCTGCGGCTGCACCAGATCCGCTACGGGGTGCACCTGCTCCCGTACGACGTGGTGTGGAACGTGTCGGCGGTGGTGCTGTTGCTGCTCGGCGCGTGGGTGACCTGGCGGGTGCGCTCCCGCCACGGCCGCGACGTGCCGTGACGGCGCTCGCGCACACCGGTGCCGCCGCCGGGCCGGACCCGCTGCCGCTCGCGGCGGTCGCGGTGCTCGCCGCCGGCTACCTGCTCGCTGTGTCCCGGGACCGGCGCGGCTGGCGTCGCCGCCGTACGGTCGCCTGGCTGGCCGGCTGCGCGGTGCTCGCGGTCGCCCTCGGCCCGCTGGCGGCCGGCCCCGGCGATCCGCGCGTGCACATGGCGCAGCACCTGCTGCTCGGCATGGTCGCGCCGCTCGCGCTGGCCCTCGGCGCGCCGGTGACCCTGCTGCTGCGGGTCGTGCCGCCGCCGGTCGGCCGCCGGGTGGGCCGGCTCCTGCGCACCAGGCCGGTGCACGTGCTCGCCCATCCGGTGACGGCGGCGCTGCTCAGCACCGGCGGACTGGCGCTGGTGCTGCTCACGCCGCTCTACGCGGCGGCCGAGCGCAACCCCGTGCTGCACCACGCCCTGCACGCGCACTACGTCGCCGCCGGCTACCTCCTCGCCTGGTCGGTGGCCGGCCCGGACCCGGCGCCGCGTCGGCCGCGCCCGGCGGTGCGGGCCGGCGCGCTGCTCGCCGCCGGGGCGGGGCACGCCGTGCTGGCCAAGTACCTCTACGCGCACGCCGCGACCCTGCCGCCCGGGCTGCCCGACCGGGACGTCGAGGCGCTGCGCGCGGCGGCCCGGTTGATGTACTACGGCGGCGACGTCGCCGAACTTCTGCTCGCCACCGCCCTGTTCGCCGCCTGGTACCACCGGCGCCGGCCGCGCCGGCCGGCGCGCTCCGCCGCAACCCCACCGTCCGGTCCGGCACCGGGCCGCGAGCCCGCCGCGCTCAGCCGGTGTACGCGTTCCCGGCCGTCAACCGCAGCGTGAACCCGTCGTCGTCGCGCTGCCAGGTCACGTGGTTGCAGGACTGGTAGGTGATCCAGAGCCCGAGCCCGCCCGGTGCGCCGTTGGACGCGGGGAGCAGCCCGCAGAACGGGTCGCCCGGCCCGTCGCCGGCATCGCTGACCGTCGCCACGATGCGGTCGTCGCCGGCCCAGACGCGCAGCCGGACCGGCGGCCTGCCGTGGCGCAGCGCGTTCGTGACGATCTCGCTGACGGCGACGACCAGATCCTCCACGTCGTCGACCGGCACCTGACCCTGGTCGACCTTGTGCACGGCGGCGCGCGCCTCGGCCGCCGTCGGGTCGGTCAGCTCGACGGCCGGCGGCCGCGCCTGGAGGGGGTCGGGCACGACCGGAAGGTCCTGCCGCAGGTAGTCCCGCGGCGGCGTCCAGGCCGGGCTCGGCACGTGCCGCCCGTCGGCGGTGGCGAAGCGGGGGTGCGTCCGGGCCACGTCGGCCAGCACCGCCGGCGGCGTGATCCGGGTGTCGTACGCGCACATGCTCCACAGTGGGAAGTCGTCGTACGCGTGGTTGATCGCCGACTCGTAGCGGGCCCACCAGTCCCAGGTCGCGCCGAACGAGCCGGGCGGCATCTCGCCGATTATCCGGATCTGGCCGGCGCCGGCGGCCACCTGCTCGGCGAGGAGCTCGCGGTAGGAGCGGATGGCGGCGGCGGGCCGGGAGTAGAGATCGCCACCGGGCAGGAACTCGACCTTGCACCCGGCCGGCAGCGCCGAGCGGACCAGTCCGCCGGTGCGCTCGCCCAGCGCGACGAAGGTCGGCTCGCCCGCGTCGGCGCCGCCGAGCAGGAACGGCACCACCACCGCGAGCAACTCGTCGTCGGAGCCGTAGCGGACGGCCTCGTGGTAGTAGCCCTGGTGCTGGGCGGCCGCGCCCGTCCTCACGACGTGACCTCCACCCGGATCGCGGGCAGATGCAGCAGGCCGACCAGGCGGGCGGTGGCCGAGCGGGGCGTACGCAGCACGGCGGTCGCGCCGCGCCGGTGCGCGTACTCGGCCAGGAGGCTCAGGGCGCGGTGGTCCAGGAAGCGCAGGTTGGCCGCCGACAGCACCAGCTCACCGTCGACGGGGTGCAGGTCGGCGCGGTCCAGGGCGGTGCGGAACAGCTCGTGGTTCGACATGTCCAACTCGCCGGCCAGCGCTGCGTGCCCGTCCTCGGGCGCCACCGCGTACAACCGGAACAGCAGGTCGTCGACGTTGCTCTGCGGATGCATGCAGGCCAGCTCCGTGACCGTCCGGTCGCCCAGCTTCGGCCGGTGGTAGGCGCACACGGCCTTGAACGGCCCGGTGCGCATGTAGCGGTCGATGAGGTGCTCGTAGCGGGTGAAGACGTCGAGCTGGGCCGGGGTGCGGACCAGCTCGGTGGCCTCCGCGACGACCCGCAGCCCGGTGTGCCCGGCGGCCAGCGCCTCGTCCGTCGCGGTCGCGTAGGCCGCGACCTGCGCCACCGGGTCGACGACGTGGTCGGGCGAGTAGGTCGACATCAGGGGGACCACCGCGGCGGCGCCCCGGCGCTCGGCGTCGGTGAAGCCCGGCAGGGCGCGCAGCCGTTCGGCCGCCAGGTCCGAGGGGCGCGGCGTCACGTACCAGAAGCGCTCGCCGGCCGCGAGGCTCGCGGCGAGGTGCCGCTCCGTCTGGTCGGCGAGGGCCTCCGGATCGTCGTACGACCAGCAGAGATGACCGCCCGGCGCCCCGCGCCGTGCCCTGCTGCTCATGCCGGTTCCCTCACGCACCCAGTGTAGGACGCCCGGTGACCCACCCCGCCCCCGCGAACAGCCCTGACCGCGTCGGTACGCAGTCGTGGTGGGTGCAGAACACTCGGAAGGGCCCCGATCGGGACACCACGACCGCACGATCGCCCGCGCGGGGGTCAGGTGGGGGTCAGGTGTTCGGAGCGGGGGAAGGACGCCCAGATGTTCTTGGTGGTGCTGGTGGCGTACCAGCCGACGTCCAGGGAGAGGGCGCGGGCCAGCTCCAGGCCGCGCCCACCGTCGCCGGTGGGTCGCGCCTCGGCGAGTTGCGGCAGGGAACCCAGGTCGTGGTCGGCGACGTCGAGGATGAGGTAGTCGTCGGTGGCGAGCAGCCGGACGATGGTCGGCGGGATCCCGTGGCGCAGGGCGTTCGTGGCCAGCTCCGTCGCGATCAACGCCACCAGCTCGGGGACCTCCGCCAGGGCCTCGCCCTCGCCGAGCACGTCGCCGGTCAGCTCCTCGTGCAGGGACGCGCGCAGGCTGCGCAGGTCCGCCGCCTCCGACAGGGTCCACCGGCGCAGCTCAACGGCTTGCGGTGGGGGTGGGGAACTGCTCAGCTGGCCCATGGTCTGGTTCTACCCGATCTCCTGCCGGCTCACGCCAGGGCGCGTCGGTCAGCGCACCGGGTCGTGGGTGCCCCGGGGCACCCCGGGGCGGCAGCGGCGCACCCGCTCGGCGGCCAGCCGTCCGCCCACCGCCAGCCCGTGCCGCTCCACCGCCGCCAGCCCGTACGCGCCGCAGGTCGGGGTGAACCGGCAGCGCCCCGGCCAGTGCGGCGACAGCCACCGACGGTAGCCCCGGATCGCCGCCACCCCCGCCCGGTCCAGCGCCGGCACCCGGGTCGCCGCCGCCGTCGCCGACCCGAGCATCAACAGGGTGGAGAACAGCCCCAGGTCGCAGCAGTCGCAGCACCCGTCGGGGTTCTTCGACTTCGACATGAGCCGCTGCTGCCGGCGGTTCTCGCGGGCCGTCTCGCGGAGGCGTCTGAACATGGACCGATCATCGGCCAGCGCGGCGACCGGCGCGCCCCCGCCCCCGACACCGGGCAGCCGGTGGGACCCGGACGCGTCGGTCACCCGGCCGCGCGGCACCGGGCAGCCGGTGGGACCCGGCCGCGTCGTGGCCCGGCGCGTGGCACTGGGCGCGCCCGCTCGTCGACGCGGACCGGGCCGGGATCGGCGCGGCCCGCCCGTGACGGCATGCCGCGCGACGGTCGCGGGTAGTGCACAGGCAACGACCGAGAGGAGAACGCCGTGCCCAGCACCACGATGCCGATGCTCGAGACGTACCCGAAGTCGATCAACCTGGACCGGGCGAAGCTGGCCGCCGTCATCGACGCCCTGAACACCTGCGCCCAGGCCTGTACGGCCTGCGCCGACGCCTGCCTCAGCGAGGACATGGTCGCCGAGCTGACGAAGTGCGTACGGACGAACCTGGACTGCGCGGACATCTGCACGACGACCGCCCGGGTGCTGTCCCGGCACACCGGCTACGACGCCAACATCAGCCGCAGCCTGCTGGAGGCCTGCGCCACGGCCTGCAAGTCCTGCGGCGACGAGTGTGCCGGCCACGCGGGCATGCACGAGCACTGCCGGGTCTGCGCCGACGCCTGCCGGGCGTGCGAGCGGGCCTGCCGCGAACTGCTCGCCACCATGAGCTGACCCTCCCCACGACGGCCGGCCCGGGCCGGCGCGCGCGGGCCGGCGCGCGTGGCTGCCGGCGTCCCGCCGGGACGCCGGCGCCGCCGCGCCACCACTCCCCGGGCGGGGGTCTACCCGCACGATCATGAAGTTATTGCCCCGGAAAGCTTTTACCCAGGGCAATAACTTCATGATCAACAGTGCCGGGGTGGGTGGGGTGGGGTGGGGCGGGGCGGGGCGGTGGGGCCTTGGGGTGCGGGTCGGGCACTTCCTGGTCTGCGGGATTGGCGGCCGGATACCCGAGGGGGGTATAGGGTGGTCGGGAGGAGGCGACCATGTCCCAAGACCCGCGCCACGAGCACCATGATCCTCGGCCGCTTCGCCCGGCACCGGGTGGGCCACCCGCCGCGAGGCACGCCGACGGGCCCCCCGACCAGGAGGAGCGCGCCGTCGACGCCGACGGGTCGACCGGGCGCGCCCAGGGTTCCGTCGGGCTCGACGAGCAGGCCGGGCGCGGCCACGGCCCTGTCGGGCCTGGTGAGCACGCCGGGCACGACAAGCACGCCGGGCACGACAAGCACGCCGGGCACGACAAGCACGCCGGGCACGACAAGCACGCCGGGCACGACAAGCACGCCGGGCACGACAAGCACGCCGGGCACGACCCGGAGATGTTCCGCCGCAAGTTCTGGTTGAGCCTGGCGCTCACCGTGCCGATCGTGCTGACCAGCGAGATGGTGATGGACTGGTTCGGCTACCGGCTGGAGTTCCCCGGCGTGGCGTGGGTCGGCCCGGTCCTCGGCACGGTCGTCTTCCTCTACGGCGGCTGGCCGTTCCTCCTCGGCGCGGTACGGGAGGTGCGCGACCGGGCGCCCGGCATGATGCTGCTCATCGCGATGGCCATCACGGTGGCGTACGTGGCCTCGGCGGCGACCGCGCTGGGCGTCTTCGACCTGGACTTCTGGTGGGAACTCGCGGCCCTGGTCACGATCATGCTGCTGGGGCACTGGCAGGAGATGAAGGCGATCGGGCAGGCGCAGGGCGCGCTGTCCGCCCTGGCGGCGCTACTGCCGGACGACGCGGAGCGGGTGACGGCGGACGGCGGCGCCGAGCGGGTGTCCGTGGCGGACCTGCGGGTCGACGACCTGGTGCTGGTCCGCCCCGGCGCGCGGGTGCCGGCCGACGGCCGGATCACCGAGGGCGGCGCCGAGCTGGACGAGTCCATGGTCACCGGCGAGTCGCGGCCGGTCTCGCGGGACGTCGGGGACCGGGTCGTCGCCGGCACGGTGGCCACCGACGCGGCGATCCGGGTGCGCGTCGAGGCGGTCGGCGAGGACACCGCGCTGGCCGGGATCCAGCGCCTGGTCTCCCAGGCCCAGCAGTCCAGCGGTCGCGCGCAGGTGCTCGCCGACCGCTTCGCCGCCTGGCTGTTCTACGTGGCGACCGTGGTGGCCCTGGC
Organism: Micromonospora echinofusca; assembly: GCF_900091445.1. Taxonomy (NCBI): domain Bacteria; kingdom Bacillati; phylum Actinomycetota; class Actinomycetes; order Micromonosporales; family Micromonosporaceae; genus Micromonospora; species Micromonospora echinofusca. The sequence continues at coordinate 5,777,396 of NZ_LT607733.1, read as the reverse complement.
GACCCTGGTGACCTGGGCCGTGCTCGGCGACCCCGGCGACGCCGTGGTGCGTACCGTCACCGTGCTCGTGATCGCCTGCCCGCACGCGCTCGGCCTGGCCATCCCGCTGGTGATCGCGCTGTCGACCGCCGTGGCGGCCAAGGGCGGGATCCTGGTCAAGGACCGGCTGGCGTTGGAGCGGATGCGCACGGTCGACGCGGTGCTGTTCGACAAGACGGGCACCCTGACCCGGGGCGAGCACGTGGTGTCGGGGGTGTCGGCCACGGGGGGCGGCGACGAGGACGAGGTGCTCGCCCTGGCCGCGGCCGTGGAGGCGGACAGCGAGCATCCGCTGGCCCGGGCCATCGTGGCCGCCGGGGCCGAGCGCGGCGGGGCGCGGCGGGCGACGGGGTTCCGCTCGCTGACCGGGCGCGGCGTCCGCGCCGAGGTCGACGGCGTGACGTACGCGGTGGGCGGGCCCGCCCTGCTCCGCGAGCTGCGCGCGCAGGTGCCGGACGACCTGGCCGGGCGGCAGGCCGACTGGTCGCAGCGGGGCGCGGCGGTGCTGCACCTGCTGCGCCTCGACGGCGACGCGGCCAGCGTGCTCGGCGCCCTCGCGCTGGAGGACCAGGTCCGCCCCGAGGCCCGGGCGGCGATCGCCGAGCTGCGGCAGCAGGGCGTCGGCAAGATCGTGATGATCACGGGGGACGCCCGGCCGGTCGCCGAGGCGGTGGCCGCCGACCTCGGCTTCCGCCCCGGCGTGGACGAGGTCTTCGCCGAGGTGCTGCCCGCCGACAAGGACGACGCCGTGGCCGACCTGCAGCGGCGGGGGCTGCGGGTGGCGATGGTCGGCGACGGGGTGAACGACGCCCCCGCCCTGGCCAGGGCCGACGTGGGCATCGCCATCGGCGCCGGCACCGACGTGGCGATCGAGTCCGCCGGGGTGGTGCTCGCCTCCTCCGACCCGCGCGGCGTCACCGGCGTGATCCGGCTGTCCCGGGCCTCGTACCGGAAGATGATCCAGAACCTGGCCTGGGCGGCCGGTTACAACGTCGTCGCCCTTCCGCTGGCGGCTGGCGTGCTGGCGTGGGCCGGGGTGACGCTCAGCCCGGCGGTCGGGGCGATCCTGATGTCCGCCTCGACGATCGTGGTGGCGCTCAACGCCCAGCTCCTGCGCGGCGTACGCCTGCGTCCCGTGGACGAGTGAGGGAGCGCGCCGAACAACTGGATTGTCTTGACAAGAAAATTCGTCGGTGCGACGCTGTGGTCATGTTCGACATCGCAGTGATCGAGGACCCGGCGGCGGCCGAGGCGTCGCTGGACCCGATGCGGGCCCGGCTGCTGGCCGCGCTCGCCGAGCCGGCCTCGGCGACGATGCTCGCCGCCCGCGTCGGCCTGCCCCGGCAGAAGGTCAACTACCACCTCCGGGCGCTGGAGCAGCACGGCCTGGTCGAGCTGGTGGAGGAGCGCCGGAAGGGCAACGTGACCGAGCGGGTCATGCGGGCGACGGCGGCGTCGTACGTCATCTCGCCCGCGGCCCTCGCCGCCGTGCGGCCCGACCCGGCCCAGTCGCCGGACCGGCTGTCGGCGCGGTGGCTGCTCGCGCTGGCCGCCCGCCTGGTGCAGGACGTCGGCGCGCTCATCACCGGCGCCGACCGGGCGAAGCAGCGGGTGGCCACCTTCGCCGTCGACGGCACCGTCCGGTTCGCCTCGGCGCGCGACCGGGCGGCCTTCGCCGAGGAACTGGCGGCCACCGTCACCGCGCTGGTCGGCAGGTACCACGACGAGAACGCCCCCGGCGGCCGTGAGCACCGGGTGGTGGTCGCCCTGCACCCCAGCGCCGACCCCGAAGACACGACCGCGACCGAGGAGCACTGACATGGGACACCACTTCGAGCTGCGCAAGGACGTCGAGCTGGCCGCCACGCCCGAGCAGGTGTGGGAGGCCATCGCCACCGGGCCGGGCATCGACTCCTGGTTCATGGGCCGCAGCGAGGTCGAGCCGGGCGAGGGTGGCCGTACGCGCCTGACGCTGGCCGGGCACGTCGAAGAGGCGACGATCACCGCGTGGGAGCCCGGCAAGCGGCTCGCCGACCGCACCGAGCCGGCCCCGGACGGGACGTTCATGGCCATGGAATACCTCATCGAGGGCCGCGAGCGGGGCAGTACGACCCTGCGGCTCGTGCAAAGTGGCGTCCTCGGGGACAACTGGGAGACCGAGTACGAGGCCATGGCGGTCGGCTGGGACATGTACCTCGGGACGCTGGCCGCGTACCTCACCCACTTCTCCGGCCGGACCGCGGCCCCCGTCTCGGCGTTCCGCCCGAGCGTCGGCGGCGCGGACCGGGCGTGGACAGCCGTGACCGACGCCTTCGGCGTCGCCGGTCCGCTGGCCGAGGGCGACCGCGTCCGGTTCACCGTCGCGGGCCTGCCGCCGATCGAGGGCGTCGTCGACCTGGCCGGCCTCCCGACCTACGTCGGTGTCCGCACCCCCGACGCGCTCTACCGCTTCCTCCACTCCAGTGCCGAGCGGGGCGACGCCCTGGTCCTCGGCCACCACGTCTTCGCCGTCGGGCAGGACCCGGCCCAGGCCGAGCGGGCCTGGCAGGACTGGCTGGACGCCCTGCCCCTCGGCTGATCCGCAGGCGGGCCGGCCCGCCTGCGGATGTCCGCACGTGGTCAGGGGACGAGGACGAGGCGTCCGCGCAGGCCGCCTGCGGCGAGGCGTCCGTGGGCGACGTCGACCTGGTCCAGCGGCAGGGTGCCCGCCACGCGCGTACTGAGCCGTCCCGCACCCGCCAGCGCGGCCAGCTCGGTCAACCGCGCGCCGTCGGCGAACACCTCCTGGACGACGACGCGCGTGGCCCGCAGGGGCGGCGGCGCGAACGGGGCGACCAGGGCCACGAAGGTGCCCTCCGGCCGCAGCGCCTCGTGCGCCGCGACGCCGACCACCGCCGCGTCGACCACCGCGTCGACGCCGCCGGGGACCTCTCGGCGTACGGCCTCGGCGAGCCGTTCCGTGCGGGGCACGAACCAGGTCGCGCCCAGGTCGCGGACGAGCGGTTCGTCGTCCCTGCCCGCGACGGCCACGGTGCGGACGCCCCGCATGGCGGCGAGTTCGAGCAGTATCCCGCCGACACCGCCCGCGGCACCCGTGACGAGCAGCGTCTGCCCGGCGTGCAGGCCCGTCAGGGTGAGCGACCGGTCGGCCGTGAGCCCGCTGAGCGGCAGGGTGGCGGCCCGCGTGGCGGGAACGCCGGCCGGCGCCGGGGCCACCGCGTCGTCGTCCAGGACGACGTACTCCGCCTGGGCGCCGCCGGCCGACAGCACGTCGCGCAGGCCGATCACCTGCTGCCCGGCGGCGAAGCGGGTGACGCCGGGGCCGACCTGGTCGACCTGCCCGGCCACGTCCCAGCCGAGCCACACCACCGGGGCGGGGGCGAGCAGGCCGGCGGCGCTGAGCGCGCCGTTGCGGGTGGAGAGGTCGATCCGGTTGACCGCGGCGGCGGCCACGCGGACGCGTACCTGGCCGGGCCCGGCCTCCGGCACGGGGGCGTCGACGACTTCCAGGACCTCGGGGCCGCCGAAGCGGCGTACGGCGACAGCCTTCATGCCGCTCACGCTAGGGCTGCTACTCTCCGGCGGTAAGTAGGTACCCGAAGGTATGTAACCCTCCCGGAGGTTCGTCATGGCCACCCTGAGCGCCGCCCAGCTGCGGGAGCGTCAGCGTGACGAGTACAACGCCTTCCTCGCGCAGTGCCCGGGTCACCAGCTGCTGGCGACGCTCAGCGACAAGTGGGTCACGCTGGTTCTCGCCGCCCTCGCCGACGGGCCCCGGCGCTACAGCGACCTGAGTCGCACCATCTCCGGCGCCAGCCAGAAGATGCTGACCCAGACGCTGCGCAAGCTGGAACGCGACGGCCTGCTCGCCCGCACCGTGACGCCCTCGGTGCCGGTGCGGGTCGACTATGAGATCACCGCGCTGGGCCGTACCCTCCTTCCGATCCAGCAGGCGATCAAGCACTGGGCCGAGACGCACATCGAGCAGGTCCATCGCGCCCGCGCCGCGTACGACCGTGGCGACGCCGGCTGACCCCACCCCCGGCGCGCACGGGGGTGTGGCCTGGGCGACACATCCGACGGTGGCTTGTTGCATCAGTTTGGCAATTGCGGAATGCTGGCGTTAGTGGCCGGTTGTCCCGGCACCTCAGATCCAGGACGCCGGCCCGACACCACACCGGGCGGTCGTGCGACGAACAGACCCGGGAGCATGTCATGCGTACGCGTGTGTCCAGGCGCGTGACGGCGGTGGCCGTCGCCGGCGTCCTCGCCGTGGCCGCCTGCTCGTCGCCGACGACCACGTCGACGGGCGCGGGTGGCGGCACCCTCGTCGTGGCGACGGCGGGTGAGCCGGACGCGCTGAACCCGGTACTGAACTTCGGGGTCGACGGCGGCTCCCTGATCTTCGACGGGCTGGTCGCCCGCGACGCCCGCAACGAGCTGGTGCCGGCCCTGGCCCGCGAGCTGCCGACCGTGTCGGCGGACGGCAGGACGGTCACCGCGAAGCTGCGCGAGGGCGTGCTGTTCCACGACGGCAGCCCGTTCACCGCGCAGGACGTGGTCTTCACCTACCAGGCGGTGCTGGACCCGAAGGTCGACTCCACGCTCCGCTCCGACCTGGACATGCTCGCCTCGGTCGCCGCGCCCGACCCGTCGACCGTGGTCTTCACCCTCAAGTACGCCTACGCGCCGTTCGCGCAGCGGCTGGCCCTCGGGATCGTGCCGGCCAAGGCGCTGACCGGGCAGGACATCAACAAGGCCGAGTTCAACCGCAAGCCGGTGGGCACCGGCCCGTACCGGGTGACGTCGTGGACGCCGGGCGACCGGCTCGTGCTCGCCGCCAACGAGAGCTACTGGGGCGGCAGGCCCGCCAACAGCGGCGTGGTGGTGGCGTTCGTCGCCGACGACAACGTACGCGCGCAGCGGATGCGGGCGGGGGAGTTCGACGCCGCGGAGCTGGCGCCGAAGCTGGCCACCGGCTTCGACGGGCAGGCCGGCTACCGGGTGCAGCGGGTGCCGACCGCCGACTACCGGGGCGTGATGCTGCCGATGGGCAACCCGGTCACCGCCGACCTCGCCGTGCGGCGGGCGCTGAACGCCGCGGTGGACCGGGCGGCGATGGTCACCGGGCTGCTCGGCGGGGCGGGTGAGCCGGCGTTCGGGCCGGTCCCGCCGACGTCGGAGTTCGCCGAGCCCTCGATCGTCGGCAGACCCGCCGCCGACCCGGCCGCCGCGACCGCCGCCCTCGACGCCGCCGGCTGGAAGCCGGGCCCGGACGGCATCCGCGTCCGCGACGGCCGGCAGGCCGCGTTCGCGCTGATGTACCCGGCCACGGACAGCCTCCGCAAGGAACTCGCGCTCGCGGTGACCGCCGACGCGAAGAAGGTGGGCATCAAGATCACCCCCGAGGGGCTGACCTGGGACGCGATCACCCCCCGGATGAAGAGCGACGCGCTGGTCATGGGCTACGGCACCCCGTACGACCCGGACTTCGTCACCTACAAGCTGTTCGGTTCCGCCTTCGCCGGCCAGGGCTTCTTCAACCCCGGCTCCTACCGGTCCCCGGTGGCGGACAGGGCGTTGCAGGACGGCCGCGCCAACGCCGACCCGGCCGCCCGCAAGGCCGCGTACGCCACGTTCCAGAAGCAGCTCGCCACCGACATGCCGTGGGTGTTCCTCACCTACCTCCAGCACACCTACGTGGTGAAGGACGGGCTCGCCGGGGTGACCCCGCGGGTGGAGCCGCACGAGCACGACGTCGCCAACAGCCTCTGGTGGAACATCCACACCTGGACGAGGAAGTCGTGACGACCTCCGCCCCGACAGCCGCACCGGCGAAGGCCACCCCCCGGCGCCGGACGCGGCGGTTGGCGGGAGCCGGCGCGGTGGTCCGCCGGCGGCTGCTGGTGGCCGTACCCATCCTCGCCGCGACCAGCGTCGGCATGTTCACCCTCGGCGCGGCCTCGCCGATCGACCCCGCCCAGCAGTACGCGGGCGCGGCGGCGTTCACCACCAGCGAGGAGAACCTGGCGCAGATCCGCGCCAACTGGGGCGTCGACGACCCCCTGCCCGTGCAGTACCTGCGCTGGGTGGGCAACCTGCTCCAGGGCGACCTGGGCTGGTCCACCAGCCGCCACGAGCCGGTCACCTCCGTGCTCGCCGCCCGCGCCGGCTGGACCCTGCTGCTCGTCGGCGCCGCGCTCGCCCTCGTCCTCGTGGCGAGCCTGCTGCTGGGCACACTGGCCGCGTACCGGCGCGGCGGCTGGTTCGACCGGGCGCTGCGCGCCACCGCGTACGCCGTGCAGTCGATGCCCGTGTTCTGGATCGGGCTGGCCGCGATCGCCCTGTTCGCCCTCACCCTCGGGTGGCTGCCGGCGGGCGGGCTCACCGACATCACCGCCACCGGCACCGACCCCGCCGACGTGGCGCGGCACCTGATCCTGCCGGTGGGCGTGCTGGCCGTCGCCCAGACGCCGTGGTTCGTGCTGTTCATCCGGGACGCCGTCGCCGACAGCCTCCGCGACGACCACGTCCTCGCCGCCCGGGCGCGGGGGCTGCCGGGCCGTACGGTCCTGTTCGGCCACGCCCTGCGTACCGCGCTGCTGCCCTTCCTCACCCTCGTCGGCACCCACCTGCCGGAGCTGATCGGCGGGGCCGTCCTGGTGGAGACCGTGTTCTCCCTTCCCGGCCTCGGCGCGGTGACCGTCCAGGGCGCGCTGGGCAGCGACTTCCCGCTGCTCGCCGCCACGACCCTGGCCACCACCGTCGTGGTGCTGGCCGCGAACCTGGGCACCGACCTCGCCTACGCCGCCGCCGATCCACGGGTACGCCTCGATGACTGACCTCGCCCTGCCCGCCAGCACCCGGCGGCCGAAGCTCCGTACGGGCCGCGCCGGTGCCGCCGTCTCCTGGGCCGTGCTCGTCGGCGCGGGCCTGGCCTGCCTCCTCGCCCCCGTGCTCTGGCCGCTCGACGAGAGCGCGGTGGACCTGGCCCGGACCAGGCTCGCGCCCTCCTGGACGCACCCGGCCGGCACCGACGACCTGGGTCGCGACGTGGCCCACCGCAGCCTCTACGGCCTGCGGGTCTCGCTGCTCGTCGGCGCGGTCGCCGCGCTCGTCGCCACCGTGATCGGCGGCCTCGTCGGCGCGGTGGCCGGCACCCTGGGCGGCTGGGTCGACCGGGTGCTGATGCGGGTGGTCGACACCATCGCGGCGCTGCCGCACCTGCTGCTGGGCATCTTCATCGTCGCGATGCTGCGCCCGAGCCTGGGCGCGGTGATCCTGTCGATCGGGCTGACGCACTGGCTCTCCACCGCCCGCATCGTCCGCTCGGAGCTGCTCAGCCTGCGTACCCGGCCGTTCATCGACGCCGCGATCTCCGGTGGCGCCAGCCGCACCCGGGTGATCACCCGACATCTGCTCCCGCACGTGCTGCCCCGGCTGGCGCTGGCCACCACGCTGATGGTGCCGCACGCCGTCTGGCACGAGACCGCGCTGTCCTTCCTCGGTCTCGGCCTGCCCCCGCACCTGGCCTCGATCGGCAACATGATCAACGACGGGCAGCGGTCCCTGCTCACCGGCGCCTGGTGGGCCAGCATCGTGCCCGGCCTGCTCCTCGTCGTCGTCACGCTGGCCCTGGCCGCCCTCACCGGCCGCTGGCGCGACCGCCTCGACCCGCGCGTACGAGCGGAGCTGAACCTGTGACCACCACCCCCGGAACCGTCGATCCGGCCGACTCCGGCGGCACGGGTGGTGTCGGCGCCGGCGGTCGGCCCGGCCTGCTGGAGGTCGACGGGCTGACCGTCCGCTTCCAGCTCCGCGACGCCGTGGTGCAGGCCGTCACCGACCTGCACCTGACCGTCCACCCGGGCGAACTGCTGGCGGTGGTCGGGGAGTCGGGCTGCGGCAAGTCGGTGCTCGCGCACGCCCTGCTCGGCCTGCTCCCCGGCAACGCCACGGTCACCGGTCAGGCCCGCCTGCACCGGCCCACCGGGGAGCGGGTCGACCTCACCGGCGCCTCCGAGCGCCAGCTCGCCCGCGTCGTACGCGGACGCGCCGTCGGGCTGGTGCCGCAGAGCCCCGCCACCGCGCTGAACCCCGTACGGACGGGACGGCGGCTGCTGGAGGAGACCCTGCGCGCCCACGGGCACTCCCGGCGCGAGGCACCCGCGGCGGCCGAGCGGGTCGCCGCCGAGGTGGGTCTCGACCCCACCGACCTCGACCGCTATCCCCACGAACTCTCCGGCGGCATGGCCCAGCGCCTGGCCACCGCCCTCGCCCTCGCTCCCGACCCGCCGCTGCTGCTCGCCGACGAGCCCACCACGGGCCTCGACCGGCCACTGGTCGACCACACCCTCGACCTGCTGCGCCGCCGCTGCGACTCCGGCGGAGCCGTCCTGCTCATCACCCACGACCTGGCCGCCGCCCGTCGGGTCGCGGACACGGTCGCCGTCATGTACGCCAGCCGCATCGTGGAACGGCGGCCGACGGCCGAGTTGTTCGCGGCGCCCGCCCACCCGTACACCGCAGGTCTGCTCGACGCCCTGCCCGAACGGGCCTTCCGGCCCGTCCCCGGCCATCCGCCGATGCTCACCGACCTGCCGCCCGGCTGCGCCTTCGCCCCGCGCTGCGGGCGCGCCACCGACGTCTGCCGCACCCCGCCCGCGCCCCCGGCGGGCGGACCGGGCAGAGTCGCCTGCCACCACCCGCTGACCCTCGGAGCGCCGGCATGACCAGTACCGCCGGAGCGCCGGCATGACCAGCACCGCGCTCGCGGCCCACGGGGTCGCCGTCTCCTACGGCGGCCGGCGCGTCCTCGACGGCGTCGACCTGCGCGTCGCCCCCGGTGAGACGGTCGGGTTGCGCGGGCCCTCGGGCAGCGGCAAGTCCACCCTCGCCCGGGTGCTCGCCCTGCTGCACGCCCCCGAGGCCGGGCACGTCACCCTCGACGGCCACCGGGTGGCGGGGGCCCGGCACCGGCTGCCCGCCGCCGTCCGTACGCGCGTCGCGATCCTGTTCCAGAGCCCTCGCGCGGCCACCGACCCCCGGCTGGGCCTCGCCGACATCATCGCCGAGCCGCTGCGCGCCACCGGCACCCCCGACGAGCAGGCGCGGGCCCGGGCGGCGGAGCTGGCCGACCTCGTCGGCCTCACGCCCGACCTGCTCGCCCGCCGCCCGCACGCGGTCAGCGACGGGCAGCTGCAACGCGCCTGCCTCGCCCGCGCGCTCGTGCACCGGCCCGACTACCTGCTCTGCGACGAGGCCACCGCCATGCTCGACGCCTCCACCCAGGCGCACCTCGCGGCCGTCATCACCGACTACCAGCGGCAGCACGCCGCCGGGGTCCTGCTCATCACCCACGACCCGGCGCTGATGGCCCGCTGGGCGACCCGCGTGGTCGACCTGCCGGCCGCCGCGTAGCCCCGACCGGCCGTCCCGCCGGCCGCCTTCGGCGCGACCGTCCCTGATGGTGTTCGTCACCGTGACTTCCGGGGCGGCCGGCGGCTAGGGTGACGCTGCCGTGGTGTTCGGGAAGCCGGTGGAAGACCGGTGCGGCCCTCGCCACTGTGATCGGGAAGTTCGCGGCCCTCGTCGTAAGAGGTCACTGGGCGTCAAGCCTGGGAAGGCCGGCCACGGACGCATTTCCCGTCAGCCAGGAGACCGGCCACGGCACTGCGATGACCCGTCCACGAGGTGTTGGAAGGCGGTCCCGATGCGCGTGCGCGCAGTGCGGTCCACCCTGTCCCGGCGCGTTGCGCCCATGTCCGTCCTCGTCGTCCTGCTCGGCGCCTGCGCCACGGACGACCCGGCCACGGCGCCGCCGCCGGCCGCCGCCCCGGTCACGCTGACCAACTGCGGTACGCCGGTCACCGTCGCCGCCCCGCCCGAGCGGGCGGTCACCCTCAACCAGCCCGCCACCGAGATCATGCTGGCCCTCGGCCTCGCCGACCGCATGGCCGGCACGGCGTACCTGGACGACGCGATCCTGCCCGAGCACGCCGCCGCGTACGCCGCCGTGCCGGTGCTGTCGGACAGGTACCCGGCGAAGGAGAAGCTGCTGGAGGCGGCGCCCGACTTCGTCTACGCCTCGTTCCACAGTGCCTTCGGCGACGAGGGCGTCGGCGACCGCGCCGCGCTGGCGGGGCTCGGCGTCGGCACGTACCTCTCGCCGGCCGGATGCCCGAAGCAGCACCGGCCGGCGAGGCTGACCGTCGAGGACGTGTTCGCCGAGATCCGGGACGTGGCGGCCGTCTTCGGGGTGCCGGAGCGGGCCGAGAAGCTCATCGCCGACCAGCGCTCCCGGATCGCCACGGCCGCCGCCCGGATCGGCGGCGCGCGGGACGTCTCCGTGCTCTGGTGGGACGCCGGCACCGACGCCCCGAGCGTCGGGGCCTGCTGCGGCGGCCCAAACATGATCATGTCGGCGGTCGGGGTGCGCAACGCGTTCGGCGACCTCACCGGCGGCTGGGCCGACACCAGTTGGGAGGCGGTCGTGGACCGCGATCCCCACGCGATCGTGCTGGTCGACGCGGGCTGGGACCCGGCCGCCGCGAAGCGGACATTCCTGACCCGGCACCCCAGCCTGAAGGACCTGCCCGCCGTGGCCGGGCAACGCTTCGTCGTCATCCCGTTCTCGTCCACCTCCGCCGGGGTACGCGTCGTGCTCGGCGTCGAGGCGCTCGCCGCGGGCGTGGCGCAGCTCCCCGCCGGGGCGGACCGCTGACCGCCGTGGTCCGCCGCACGGCCGCCGACCCGACCCGGCCCGCCGGCCCCGGAACCGTGCGTCACGCCGGGTTCCGCGCGGCGCACCCGGTCGGCCTGGCGGTGCTGCTGGTGGCCCTGCTGGCGGGCCTGGTCGTGTCGATCGGCGTGGCCGTCACCATCGGGCCCGCCGACATCCCCGTGTCGACCGTCTGGTCGGTCGTGGCCGACCGCCTGGGGCTCCCGCACGCCGAGGTGCCCCTGCTGCGCGAGCACATCGTCTGGCGGCTGCGCCTGCCCCGGGTGCTCGGGGCCGCGGCGGTGGGGGGCGGGTTGGCGGCCGTCGGCGCGGTCATGCAGACCGTCACCCGCAACCCGCTGGCCGACCCGTACCTGCTCGGGGTCTCCTCCGGGGCGTCGCTCGGCGCGGTCGCGGTGCTCGTCCTGGGCTTCGGCGGCGGGGCCGCCGCGCTCACCGGGGGCGCCTTCGCCGGGGCACTGGCCGCGTTCGCGGTGGTGGCCGCGGTGGCCGGCCGGCGGGCCGTGCTGGCCCCCACCCGGGTGGTGCTGGCCGGCGTGGCCGTCGCGCAGCTCTGCGGTGCGGCGACCTCGTTCGTCATCATCTGGGTCGCCGACCCGCACGCCACCCAGAGCATCACCTTCTGGCTCTCCGGCTCGCTGGCCCGCGTCGACTGGGCCGCCCTGGCCTGGGCCGCGCCGGTCCTGGCCGCCGTGCTCGCCCTGATGGCGGCGTACGCCCGCACGCTCAACGCGTTCGCCTTCGGCGAGGACGCCGCGGCGACCCTCGGCGTCCCCGTCGCCCGGGTGCGGTGGCTGCTGCTGGTCGCCACCGCGCTGCTCACCGCGTCGCTGGTCGCCGTCAGTGGCGCGGTGGGCTTCGTCGGGCTGATCCTGCCGCACGCCGCCCGGTTCCTGACCGGGGCGGACCACCGGCGCCTGCTGCCCGTCGCCGTCCTCGCCGGGGCGATCTTCCTGGTCTGGGTGGACACCGCCGCGCGGACCCTGTTCGCGCCCCGGGAACTGCCGGTCGGCGTGCTGACGGCGCTGCTCGGGGTGCCCGCCTTCGTGGTGCTGCTGCACCGCCGGAAGGTGCGTGGCTGATGCTCGCCGTCACCGGCGTGTCCTGGTCCGCCGCGGCCCGGCGGATCCTCGACGACGTCACCTGCGTGGTGCCGGCGGGCAGCCTCGTCGGGCTGCTCGGCCCCAACGGCTGCGGCAAGACCACCCTGCTGCGTGTCGTCGCCCGGCTCGCCGCGCCGGATGCCGGGCTGGTCACGGTCGGCGGCGACGACGTCGCCACCCTGCCCCGGGTCACGCTGGCCCGCCGTGCCGCGCTGCTCGCCCAGCACGCCGACACGGACCTGGACCTCACCGTCGGCGAGGTGGTGCTGCTCGGTCGTACGCCCCACCGTGGCTCGCGCTGGTCCGACAGCGCCGCCGACCGCGCCGCTGCGGCGGACGCGCTGGCCCGGGTGGACCTCGCCGGGTACGCCGACCGCCGCTGGCACACCCTCTCCGGCGGGGAGCGGCAGCGGGTGCAGTTGGCCCGTGCCCTGGCCCAGCAACCGCTGCTGCTGTTGCTCGACGAGCCCACCAACCACCTCGACATCGGCCACCAGTTGCACCTGCTGCACCTGGTCCGCCGCTCGGGGGTCACCACGCTGGCGGCGCTGCACGACCTCAACCTGGCCGCCATGTTCTGCGACGCGGTGGTCGTCCTGGCCGCCGGGCGGGTCGTCGCCGCCGGTACGCCCGCCGAGGTCCTCACCCCCGGGCTGCTCGCCGACGTCTACGGGGTACGGGCCGACGTCGCGGCGCACCCGGCCACCGGCCGGCCCGCCATCACCTACCACCCGCCCGCGCCCTGACCGGCGTCCGGCTGAGGCGCCCTCAGCCGGCCCCCCGCGCGCCGGCCCGACCGTCGCCGGGACCGGCGGAACCACCAGGGGCGGCGGGACCGGCGGAACCATCAGGACCGGCGGATCCGGCTCGGCCGGCGGCGGCGAGGAAGGCGTTGTAGCGGGCCAGGTCGTCCGGCTCGCCGCTGGCGTCGGCCCGGGCGGCGGCCCGGTCCAGGCGGTCCTGTTCCCGCCGGTCGGCGCGGACCCACTGGCGGACCAGCACCACCAGCACGACCGCGGCGGGGATCTCCCCGAACGCCCAGGCGATGCCCGCGCCCAGCCGCTGGTCCTCCATGAGCGACGACGCCCAGTCGGGGTGGACGGCGACGTACCAGTCCGGGGCGATGAGGGTGGTGGTCTGCATCAGTACGAGGCCGAAGAAGCCGTGCGCCATCATCGACGCGAGGTGGATGATCACCAGGAGCGGGTGGGCGAGCCTCGGTCGGCCCGGATCGACCCCGATGAGCACCCAGAACAGCAGGTACCCGGCGAGCACGAAGTGCGTGAGCATGGCCAGGTGCCCGAGGTGGGAGCGCATCAGCGTGCCGAGCAGGTCGCTGAGGTAGAGGCCGAAGAGGCTGCCCGCGTAGATGCCCAACGCGACCAGGGGATGGGTGAGCAGCTTCGCGGGCCGGCTGTGCAGCGCCAGCAGCAGCCACTCCCGGACGCCGCGGACCTGCGGGTCGGTGGGGCGACGCAGGGCGCGCAGCGCGAGGGTGACCGGGGCGCCGCCGACGAGCAGGATCGGCACCAGCATCGACAGCACCATGTGCTGCACCATGTGGGCGCTGAACAGCACGTACGCGTAGCGGGCCACGCCCAGGTTGGTGACGGCGGCCAGCAGCAGCACCCCCGCCAGCCAGCTCGCCGTACGGGCGGGCGGCCAGCGGTGCCCGGCCCGGTGCAGCCGCCACACCCCGGCCAGGTAGCCGCCGACGCCGAGCACGGTGAGGGTCAGGAAGAACATGTCCGGCAGCGGCTGACCCAGCAGGCGCTCCGGGGTCGGCGCGGCGGGCATCGGGAAGCCCAGCAGCTCGGTGATCGGGTCGGCGTCGAGGGGGTCCTGCGTCACCGGGGTGGGACTGCGTGACAGCGCCACGGCCAGCCCGACGGTGGCGGCGAACACGACCACCTCACCGGCGGCCAGCCGGGCGAACGCGCCCCGCCGACCCGCGCGCAGGGCCGGCAGGGTCCGCGACCGGTGCCACGCGCCGAGGGTGCCCAGGACCGCCAGGGCGGCGAGCTTGCCGAGGACCAGCCAGCCGTACCGGGACTGCCAGAGCTGGTCCACGTCGCCGAGGCGTACGGCGGCGTTGGCCGACCCGCTCACCGCGACGGCCACGAAGCAGCCCAGGGCGAGGCGGCCGTACCGGTCGGCGGCGTCGGCGAGCTGCCGGCTGCGCCGCACCATCAGCAGCGCCACCAGCCCACCGACCCAGAGGGCGGCGGCCAGCACGTGCAGGGCGAGGCTGGAGACCGCGATCTGGTGGTTGCCGGCCCCGGCGGCGTGCCCGGTGAACGCGGGCGGCAGCACCCCGACCAGCGCGATCAACGCCGTCGCGGCGGCGAGCCCGCGCGAGAGGCCCGCCCGGGCCAGCACCGCCACCGCCAGCGCCAGCCCCGCCTGGAGCAGCAGCGCCTGCCCCTGCGAGATCGAGGTGGCGAAGCTGACCACGGTGGCGACGCCGAGGCGGTCCACGGGGACGCCGAGCAGGTCCGAGACCGTCAGCACGATCAGCGCCACCGAGGCCACCGCCCAGCCCGCAGCCGCCGCGCCCGCGCGACGCAGCAGCAGCCAGCCGTACGCCGAGACGCTGCGCCCGTCGCCCGGCAGCAGGAAGGCCGCCGTCACCAGCATCCCGACCGTCAGGGTGGCGAGGGTGTCGGCGAGCAGCCGGACCACGGGCAGCGCCCACGCCGTGACGGGCCCCGGATCCGGCAGCCCGGGGATCGCGACCGCGAGCGCGTCGCCGGCCCGCAGCCCGAGCAGGAGCACGGCCACCGCCGACGCCACGGCCGCGACGGGCACGAGCCACCCGCCACGGCCTCGGCCGCGGGTGCCAGGCGGGCGGGCGACCGCCCCGGCGTCGCCCGCTACGCGGTCGGTGCCCCGGACCCGGGCGGGCTGGGCGGGGCGGAAGGTGGTGTCTGGCACGTCGGTGTCCCTATGGTGTGCGGAAGGAGGCGGCGCCCGGCGTCACGCGGCGCTGCCCCGGAGTGTCAGGGTCGGGGAGTGCCGCCGGTCAGCGGGTCCGGCGGCGCCGCAGCAGCAGCGCGACCCCGCCGAGGACGGCGACCAGGCCCCCGGCGGCCACCAGCGCGACGACGCCCGTACCGGAACCGTCGGAGCCGGTCGCGGCGGCGGGGCCGGTCGCGGCGGCGGCGGATCCGGCGGCAGGTGGCGCGGCGGCCGGTGCGGCGGTCGGGCCGCCGGCGGTGTCGCCGCCAGCGGCGACGGTGAAGGTGTACGACCCCTGCACGGGATGCCCGTCGGCGGAGACGATCCGGTAGGCGACGGTGTAGGTGCCCTCGCCCAGCGTCTCGTCGACCGTCACCGTGCCCTTCGTGCCGTCGACGGCCGGCGCCCCGGTGGGGATCTTCCGCCGGGCGGCGTCGGACAGCGCGATGGTGGTGAAGGTGGGGTCGAGCCGCTGTGTGAACTCCAGCGTGACCCGCGTCGGCGGCGTCGCCAGGCGGTCGCCGTCGGCGGGGCTGGCTGCCCGCAGCGTGTTGTGCGCGGCGGCCGGGGCGGCCGGTACGAGCAGCAGCGCGGCTGCGACCAGCGCGGCGGCGACGAGGGTCGGGCGGCGGGGCCGGGTGTGCATGTCTGGTGCTTCTCCTCGTGGGTGGTGGTCAGCCGAGCAGTTGTTGGCCGATCCAGCCGCCCTCGGGGCAGCCGGGCGGTACGGCGAAGACGGCGGAGCCGATCGGGGTGGTCCACTCGTTGAGCAGGTCCCGCTCGGCGAGGCGCCGCTGGATGGGAAGGAACTGGCGGGCGACGTCGGCCTGGTACGAGGCGAAGATCAGGCCGCTGTCGGCGTGCCCCTCGGCGGTGGGTACCCCGTCGTAGTTGTAGGGGCGGCGCAGGATCTTCAGCCGGTCGTCGCCGACGTGGGCGCGGGTGAGGTGGGAGAAGTCGGGGATGACGGTCAGCCCGTCGGGGCCGGTGGCGGCGAAGTCGGGCACGTCGTGCTCGGCGGCGCCGGTGAGTGGGGCGCCGGTGTCGAGGCGGCGGCCGACGGCCAGTTCCCGGTCGGTGCGGCCGAGCAGGTCCCAGGTCTCCAGGTTCATGCTGATCCGGCGGACGACCAGGGTGGTGCTCTCGCGTAGCCACGCCGGCCCGTCGGGCACCCACACGGCGGTCTCCAGCGGGCCGCCCGGCCTCGGGTTGGCGGTGCCGTCGAGCTGACCGAACAGGTTGCGCTGGGTACGCCCGCCCGGTTCGACACCGGCGCCGCGCCGGAAGCCCTGCTGCACCCACCGCACGGTCGCGAAGGGCCGACTGTCCTTGACCAGGACCCGCTGGGCGTGGGCGACGGTGAGCGGGTCGTCGGCGCAGATCTGGAGCAGCAGGTCGCCGCCGGACCAGCGGGGCTGGAGCCGGTCGACGCGGAACGACGGCAGGGCGGCCACGGACGCCGGCCGACGCTCGTCGAGCCCGGCGGCGGCGTACAGGCCGGGACCGAAGCCGAAGGTGACGGTCAGCCGGGCGGGCAGCAACCCGAGTTCGGGCTCGGTGTCGGCGAGGGCGGGGCGGCCCCGGGTGAGGCGGGCGGCGTCGTCGGTGAGCAGGCGCAGCATCCGCCCCAGCGCCGCCCGGTCGGTGCCCGGCCGCAGGGTGAGCGCGACGAACGCCGCGTACGCCTGCGGTTCGGTGGCGACGCCGGCCTGCCGGGGACCGTGGAACGGCTCGATCGCCTCGCCGATCCGGGCCGCCGCGACCGGCTCCCCGGTTCGTACCCCCGGCTCGCCGGAACGGGCGGCGGCGAGCACGGCGGCGACGGCGAGGGACCCGCCGGCCGCCAGGGCCCCGCCGGTGAGCAGGCCGCGTCTGCTCACCGGCCGCGCGGTCGACGGACCCGTCACGACGCCGGGCCCGCACTCGCCCCCGGGGCGCCGTGACCGGGGGCGTAGCTCTCCTGCGCGCCGGTGAACGGCTTGGCCACCGCCGTGAACGTCTGGGTGCGGCCGCCGGCGAACGTCAGCGTGAAGCTCACCTGGTCGCCGGCGCGCACCGGCTTCCGCAGGTCCATCAGCATCAGGTGGTCGCCGCCCGGCTCCAGCGCGTGCGAGCTCTCCGCCCTGACCACGATGCCGCCCTGCTTGGCCCGCATCACCATCCGCCCGTCCCGCATGGCCATCTCGTGCACCTCCACCGGCGACACGTCGGTGGTGGCGCCCGTGACGGTCACGTCGGTGTCGCCGTCGTTGACCAGCGTGCCGAACGCGGCGGTCATCCCCGCGTCGGCGGCCTTGACCCACGGGTCCCGGACGCCGAGCACTCCCGCCGGGGCGCTCGCCGACGCCCCGGCGTCGAGCGTCACCGACGGGCTCGGTGCGGCGGACGGGGAGCCGTCCCACGACCCGCAGCCGGCCGCCCCGCCGGCGAGCAGGGCGGCGGTGGCGAGGAGCGCGGTCGCGCGGCGGCGCGGACCGGTGGACAGGGTCGGGCGCATCGGACAGGTCCCTTCGGTTGGTCGTACGACGTCCGGTTGGTCGGCCGGCGGGGCGGGGAAGTTCCGACCCGGACGGGTGCTTCCGTTCCGCGGACCGGTTCAGGCGGCGCGGCGGTCGGAGATCCGCGCGGAGCCGGGATGCGGCGACGGGAGCAGCCGCAGCCCCGGCGACTCCGTGAGCTCGTCGGCGGGCAGGCTCCAGCGGGGTTCGTCCGGACGGCCGCGCCGGACCGGGCCGTCGGGGCGCAGCCCCGGGCGGGACAGGGCCACGACGATGAGGTAGCCCGCGAGCAGGAAGCCGTGGCTGACCAGCCGGGTGGTGTCCACCCACCCGGCCAGCAGGTCGTTGACCGACAGCAACGCCAGTACGCCGACGAAGGCGCTCAGCATCGGCACCAGCCCCGTCGGCGGGGTGCGCCGGGCCGCGACGAACAGGAAGCCGGCGCCCACGGCGACGTTCCACGCCGCCGACTCGTGCCACAGGTGCCCCGACATCAACCCGCCGGCCGTCGCGTGCGCGTGCGCGCCCGCCGTGCCGCGCCCGATCTGCGCCAGGCCCAGCACGAGTTGCAGCGCCCCGACCAGACCCAGGACCGCCCGCAGGGTGAACACGAACCGCACCCGCAGCCGGCGCGGGGGCGGCGTGGGCAGCGCGGCGAGGATGGCGTCGGTGAGGTCGTCACCGGCGACGGCGATCGAGAGCCGCGCCCGGCGGCTCACCGCCGTGGCCTGGTCGTACCAGCGCCGGCAACCGTCGCAGCCGGCCAGGTGGTCCGCCACCGCCGTCCGCTCGGCGGCGGTCTCCTCCCCGTCCAACTGCGCCGACAGCACCTCACGCCACTGCTCACACCCCATGTACCGGTAGTCGGCCCGCGGGCGCGGTTGGTTCCCGCGCAGTTTTGCGGACCATGCTCTTCCCGCAGGTCAGCGCGGGGAACGCGGCTCAGCCGGTGGCGTCGCCGCCACGGCGCGCGTCCGACTCGGACCAGCTGCGCACGGCGGCGACCAGATCCTCGCGGGCCCGGGCCACCCGGGAGCGGATGGTGCCCACCGGGCAGCCGCACACCTGCGCCGCCTCGGCGTACGACAGGCCGAGCACCTGGGTCGCGACGAACGCCTCCCGCCGGTCCCTGGGCAGCGCCGCGACGAGGCGTTCGAGCACGACCTGCCGGTCGAAGCCGCTGTGCGCCGGATCGGGGGCGTCGTAGCCGTCCGGCATCGGCACCGTGCGCGGCCGGGAGGTCAGGGTGCGGACGTGGTCCGCCGCGACCCGGCGGGCGATGGCGAGCAGCCACGTCCGCGTCGAGGAGCGTCCGGCGAACGACGGCAACGACCGCACCGCCCGCAGGAAGGTCTCCTGGGTCAGGTCGTCGGCCTCGCGGGGCGAGACCAGCGCGGCGAGGAAGCGCCGGACCTGCTGCTGCGTCGCCCGGACGAGGCAGGTGGCGGCGCTGCGGTCACCCCGGCCGGCGGCCAGCGCCCACGCGGTCAGCTCCGCGTCGTCAGCCATCCGGCACCTCCGTGTCGGGCCGCCGGAGGGGATGCCCGACGACAACCACGACAGGTCGTAGTAGTGACTGTCCGGTAGCGTACCGCAAGCGGTTCCGGGCGGGCCCGTTCCGGCCACCGCGCGTCCCGGGTGCCCCTGGGCCCGGGGCCGCGAGCTGTCTAGCATGGACGGCCCCGCCCGACCGTCGAAGCAGGCAGCCCATGACCGGTACGGTTTTCGAGAACGCCCGGATCCACACGCTCGACCCCGCCCGTCCGCACGCCGAGGCGATGCTGGTACGCGGTGAGCGCATCGTCGCCGTCGGGGACCTCGACGAGTGCCGCGACCGCGCCGGCGCCGGCGCACGCCGGGTCGACCTCGCCGGCATGACCGTGCTGCCCGGGCTGATCGACAGCCACCTGCACTCGGCGCTCTACGTGCGCGGCCTGGAGCAGGTCGACCTGCGCGGCACGACCAGCCTCGACGAGGCGCTCACGCGGATCGCCCGGCACGCCGCCACCCTGTCGCCCGACGCCTGGCTGCTCGGCGGGCGCTGGGACAGCCACAAGTGGGACCGGCCGGTGCAGCCGACCCGGGCCGACCTCGACCGCGTCTGCCCGGACCGGCCCGCCGTGCTGCCCAGCATCGACGGGCACACCACCTGGGTCAACACCGCCACCCTCCGGCGGCTCGGCATCGACGCCGACACCCCCGATCCCATCGGCGGGCAGATCGTCCGCGACGACCGTGGCGAGCCGACCGGCATCCTGCGGGAGGCGGCCGGGGACGCGGCGTACGACGTCATGCGCTCCTCGCTCGCCGGCGACCTGGTGGCGCAGCTGCGTACCCACCTGCCCCGGCTGCTCGCCGCCGGCCTCACCAGCATCCACGACCTCGACGGGCAGGACTGCCGGGCCGCCTACGAGACCCTGTACGCCCGGGGCGAGCTGCCGCTGCGGGTGCACAAGTCGATCCCGTCGACCGCGTTGGACGAGGTCATCGACCGGGGCTGGGCGACCGGCGACGGGGACCGCTGGCTGAGCACCGGCCCGGTCAAGATCTTCACGGACGGGGCGCTCGGCTCGCACACCTGCATGATGACCGAGCCGTACGACGGTGAGCCGCACAACCACGGCATCGCGGTCACCCCGGCCGAGGAGTTCGAGCGGCTGGTGGCGAAGGCGGCCGGCGCCGGAATCGCGGTCGCGGCGCACGCCATCGGCGACGCGGCGAACGAGATGGTGCTGCGCGCGTACGCCCGCTGGCAGGAGTCGGCGGGCGCCAACCCGACCGTCGCCGGGGCGGTACGGCGGCTGCGGCACCGGATCGAGCACACCCAGCACCTGCGCCCGGCGGACGTGCCGCTGCTCGCCCGGCTGGGCGTGATCGCCTCGATGCAGCCCACCCACTGCACCAGCGACATCCCCCTGACCACCCGGATGCTCGCCGGCCGGGACCTCGCCTCGTACGCCTGGCGGAGCCTGCTGGACGCCGGCGCGACGGTGGCGTTCGGCTCGGACGCCCCGGTGGAGGACCCGGATCCGTTCTTCGGCATCCACGCCGCGGTGACCCGGCAGCAGCCCGACGGCACCCCGCCCGGCGGCGTGGACCCGCACGAGCGGGTGGATCTCGACACGGCGCTGCGCTGCTTCACCGAGGCGGGCGCGTACGCCTCCTACGAGGAGCACCTGAAGGGGCGGCTCACCCCGGGGATGCTCGCGGACTTCATCGCGCTGCCCACCGACCCGTACCAGGTCGAGCCGGCGCAGCTACGGGACCTGACGGTGGCGCTCACCGTGGTCGGCGGCGTGGTGCGCTGGCAGCGCTGACCGGCGGGCACGGTCGGGGGCCTGCTCGGCGGTCAGGCGGACCGCTCGGGCGGCAGGTCGAGCACCAGCGCCGGGCCGGTGCGGCGACCGCCGCCGGGGCGGCCGGTCAGCGCGACCACGGCGTCGACGGCACGCGGTGACCGCAGCGCCTCGGCGGTCAGCCGGTGCCACGCCGCGCCCTCGGCGGCCGGGGCGACCGCCAACCGGCGGGCGCCCGCGGGCGGCCCCGCGACGCTCGTCCGCGCCGCGCTCGCCTCCACACCGGTCGCGCCCGCCGCGCTCGCCCCCGGCTCGACCAGGCCGAGCGGGCCGGCGTCGGGCAGTTCCCCGGGGCGGGTCGCCTCCCCGGCCCGCACGGCGACGTCCGGGCCGCCGTGGCGCAGCAGGGTGACGCGCCCGTCGGGGGAGACCTCCACCAGGGTGGCGGCGAGGTAGCCGCCCGGGGCGAGGTCCCGCACGAGGTGGCCGAGGGTCCCGGCGATCGCCGGCAGCGACCGGCCGCGCCGCAGGGCCTCGCGGCGGAAGGCCGACTCCAGCGCCCGCGTGCGCTCGGGGCGGGCCAGGGTGGCGCCGTGCGCCACGCCGACGAGGACGCGCAGGCCGCCCCGGCGCAGCGGCACCGCCGCGGCGACCTCCCCGGGCGAGCGGCAGACGGCCAGCGCGGCGCGTCCCGTACCGGCGGGCAGGGCGAACACGGCGACGTCGCGCGGCGCGGGCACGCGGGCGATCGCGCGCTCCGTGCGGCGTCGCCTGGCCCAGGCCAGCAAAGGTACGGCGGCCAGGCTCGCCGCCGAGGCGCCGAGCGCCCACGGGTCGGCGCGGTGCCCGGGTACGACGGGCACCACCACGGACGCCGCCAGCAGGACGGCTGCCCAGGCGGAGACCAGCGCGGCCACCCGGGGACGGGCGGAGACGCCGAGCAGCCCGGGGAGGAGCACCCAGCCCAGCGGCGTACTCACCCCGGCGACGCCCATCACGACGGCGTTGCCCGTCGCCCCGGCGATGGCCGTCCGGGTCGACACCAGCGCCTGACTCCGCATCGCCCCACGCCCATCCGTCATCTTCGATCGACCGCACCGTGCGGTGCGCCGTCCGCCCTGCTCACCAGGCCGCCAAGGTATCCGCAGGGTGGGTGATCGCCTCCCGATCATGATAGGCGGGAGGCGATCGGGCGGCAGGGGCGTGCGGCCACGCGGTCCGTACGGTCGCGGGCCCCAGGGCCGCCAGACGACCTCTCCGCCGGGCATCGACGAGCCGTCGTCGTACGGTCCGCGCGGCGCCCCCAGGTGGCCGGGCCTGTATCGGCAGTGGGCATTAACGCCCCTTACCGGTTAGGGTTGGCTAACCGGTTGTCGGGTCCTGGGAGGATATGTGCTGGTTCTGGTGGCGGTCCACGCACTCGCAGCCGTGATCGCCCCGGGACTGATACGCATCTGGGGGCGACGAGCCCTCTACCTGGTGGCCCTGGCCCCCGCAGCGACCCTGGTCTGGGCGCTCACCCGGACCGCGACGGTCCGCTCCGGCACCCCGGTCGTCGAGACGGTCACCTGGGTTCCCCAGCTCGGCCTGGAGGTCGCCCTGCGGATGGGCACCCTGGCGTGGCTGATGGTGGTGCTCGTCGGCGGCGTCGGGGCGCTGGTGCTCGCCTACAGTGCCCGTTACTTCCGCTCCGACGACCCCGGCCTGGGCCGCTTCGCGGCGGTCTTCGTCGCCTTCGCCGGCGCGATGCTCGGCCTGGTGGTCTCCGACGACCTGCTGCTGCTCTACGTGTTCTGGGAACTGACGACCGTCCTGTCCTACCTGCTGATCGGCAGCGACCCCACCAAACGCGCCAGCCGGCGGGCCGCCATGCAGGCGCTGCTGGTGACCACCCTGGGCGGCCTGGCGATGCTCGCCGGGTTCGTCATGCTCGGCCAGCACGCCGGCACGTACCGCTGGTCCGAGATCGCCACCGACCTGCCCGGCGGCGGCTACCTGGCCGTGGCCCTGGTGCTGATCCTGCTCGGCGCGCTGAGCAAGTCGGCGATCTTCCCCTTCAGCTTCTGGCTGCCCGGCGCGATGGCCGCGCCCACCCCGGTCAGCGCGTACCTGCACGCGGCGGCGATGGTCAAGGCCGGCGTGTTCCTCGTCGCGCTGATGGGGCCGGCCGTGGCGGGGGTCTCGCCCTGGCGGCCGGTGCTGCTCGCCGGCGGGCTGATCACCATGTTCCTCGGCGGCTGGGCGGCGCTGCGGCAGGCCGACCTCAAGCTGCTGCTGGCCTACGGCACGGTCAGCCAGCTCGGCCTGCTGATGGTGATCCTCGGCGCGGGCACCCGCGACACCGCGCTGGCCGGCGTGGCGATGGTGCTGGCCCACGCGCTGTTCAAGTCCACCCTGTTCCTCGTCGTGGGGATCGTCGACCACGTCGCCGGCACCCGCGACCTGCGCGAACTCAGCGGCCTGGGGCGGCGGGCGCCGGCCCTCGCGGCGGTCGCCGGCCTCGCGGCGGCCTCCATGGCCGGCCTCCCGCCGCTGGCCGGGTTCGTCGCGAAGGAGGCGGCCGTCGAGGCGTTCCTGCACGGTGGCACCGCCGACCTGGTGGTGCTCGCCGGCGTGGTGCTCGGCTCGGCGCTGACCGTGGCGTACACCCTGCGCTTCGTGTGGGGCGCGTTCGCCACCAAAGGCGACGTGCCCGCCACCCAGGCGCGGCCCGTCCGGTGGCCCTTCCTCGCGCCGGCCGTCGTGCTCGCCGCCGCCGGCCTGGCAGTGGGGCTCCTCGCGCCCGCCGTCGACAAGGTCCTCGCCCCGTACGCGGACCAGTATCCGAGCGCCCAGCCCGGCTACCACCTCGCGCTGTGGCACGGGCCGACCCTGGCGCTGGGCCTGTCGGCGTTGGCGGTCGCCGGCGGCGTGGGGCTGTTCGCCCTGCGGCACCGGGGACGGCTGGGCGCGGCGGTCCAGCTGCCCTTCGACGGGGCGGCGGTCTACCACCGGCTCATCGGCGGCGTGGACCGGCTGGCGGTGGAGCTGACCGGCTCCACCCAGCGAGGCTCCCTGCCGTTCTACCTCGGCGTCATCCTGCTGGTGATGATCACCTTGCCGGGTGGGGCGCTGCTGGCCGGGATGCCCTGGCCGCAGCGGTTCGAGCTGTGGGACACCCCGCTGCAGGCCGTCGCCGCCGCGGTGGTGATCGTGGCCGCCGTAGCCGCCGCCCGCGCCCGGCGCCGACTGACCGCGATGATCCTCGTCGGCGTCGCCGGCTACGGCACCGCGCTGATGTTCATCCTGCACGGCGCCCCGGACCTGGCCCTGACCCAGTTCCTGGTGGAGACCGTCACGATCGTCATGTTCGTGCTGGTCCTGCGCCACCTCCCCGCCAAGTTCTCCGAGCGGCCCATCCGGTCCAGCCGGCGCGGTCGCGTCGCGCTCGGCGTCGCCGTGGGCATGGTCACCGCCGGCATGGCGTACGTGGCGGCGGGAGCGCGGACCGCCACCCCCATCTCCGTCGACTTCCCCGACGAGGCGGTCTCCTACGGCGGCGGCAAGAACATCGTCAACGTGACCCTGGTGGACATCCGGGCGTGGGACACCATGGGCGAGATCGCCGTGCTCGTGGTGGCCGCCACCGGCGTGGCCAGCCTCATCTTCCGTCACTCCCGCGACCTCGACCTGCGCAGGGGCATCCCCGGCGTCGGCCGCACCGAGTCGTCGCGGCCCCGCTGGCTGACCACCGGCGCCACCACCCGTCAGCAGTCGGTCATCCTCCAGGTCGTCACCCGGCTGCTGTTCCACGCCATCGTGCTCTTCTCGATATACCTGCTCTTCTCCGGGCACAACGCCCCCGGCGGCGGCTTCGCCGCCGGACTGGTCGCCGGGCTCGCGCTGGCCGTGCGCTACCTGGCGGGCGGGCGTACGGAACTCAACGGGGCCGCCCCGGTGGACGCCGGCGCGGTGCTCGGCGCCGGGCTGTTCATCGCGGTCGGCACGGGCGTCGCCGCGATGCTGCTGGGCGGGGAGTTCCTCCAGAGCGCCCTGCTGGACCTGCACGTGCCGGTCCTCGGCCACGTCCACTTCGTCACGTCGGTCTTCTTCGACGTCGGCGTCTACCTCATCGTGGTCGGCCTGGTCCTGGACATCCTGCGCAGCCTGGGCGCGGAGATGGACCGCCAGCAGGAGACCGACCAACGCGAGACCGAACAGACCGACGACCGGGCGAAGGAGCTGGTGTGAGTCCGAACCTGACCTACGTCCTCGTGGTCGGCGTCCTCTTCGCCGCCGGGGTGACGCTGCTGCTGGAACGCAGCCTCACCCGGGTGCTGATGGGCGTCATCCTGCTCGGCAACGGCGCCAACCTCCTGCTGCTCACCGGCGGCAAGGCCGGCGGCCCGCCGATCGTCGGCACCACCGCCGAGGAGGACATGAGCGACCCGCTGCCGCAGGCCATGGTGCTGACCGCGATCGTCATCACCCTCGGCATGACCGCGTTCCTGCTCGCCCTGGCGTACCGGAGCTGGCACCTCAACGGGCACGACGAGGTGCAGGACGACGTCGAGGACCGCCGCATCATGGAGCTGGCCGACCGGGACGAGGGGCCGGGCACCGCCGACACCGACGGCGCGGACGGCGCGGACGGCGACGGGGACGGCGACCCGGCCCTGGCCACCGTGCCCGCCGACGACGCCACGGCCAGCCCGGCCGGGGACGCGGGGAGGGGCCGATGACCTGGCTCGTACCCCTGCCGGTGGTGATGCCGCTGCTCGGCGCGGCCCTGACGCTGCTGCTCGTCGGCCGGCCCCGCGCCCAGCGCTGGGTCAGCCTCACCGTGCTCACCGCCACCGTCGCCGTGGCGGCGACGCTACTGATTCGTTCCTCCGTCGACGGGCCGCTGGTCGTCGAGGTCGGCGGCTGGGTCGCACCGCTGGGCATCGTCCTGGTCGCCGACCAGCTCGCCGCGCTGATGCTCGTCGTCTCCGCCGCCGTCACACTCTGCGTGCTGGTCTACTCGATCGGGCAGGGCACGGCCGACGGCAACGAGGAGACGCCGCTGTCGGTCTACCACCCGACCTACCTCGTGCTGACCGCCGGCGTGTGCAACGCGTTCCTCTCCGGCGACCTGTTCAACCTCTACGTCGGCTTCGAGATCCTGCTGGTGGCCAGCTACGTGCTGCTGACCCTGGGCAGCACGGAGACCCGGATCCGGGCCGGCACCACGTACGTCGTGGTCAGCCTGCTGTCGTCGCTGATCTTCCTGGTCGCGATCGGCCTGGTCTACGCCGCGACCGGCACGCTCAACCTGGCCCAGCTCGTCGACCGGCTGGACGCGCTGCCGGACGACCTGCGGCTGGTGTTGCAGGGGATGCTGCTGCTCGCCTTCGGCATCAAGGCGGCCGTGTTCCCGCTGTCGGCCTGGCTGCCGGACAGCTACCCGACCGCCCCGGCCCCCGTCACGGCGGTCTTCGCCGGCCTGCTCACCAAGGTCGGCGTGTACGCGATCATCCGCACCGAGACGCTGCTGTTCCCCGGCGGCCGCACCGCCGACCTGCTGCTGGTGGTGGCGGCGCTGACGATGGTGGTGGGCATCCTCGGCGCGGTCGCCCAGTCCGACGTCAAACGGCTGCTGTCGTTCACCCTCATCAGCCACATCGGCTACATGCTCTTCGGCGTCGGCCTGAGCACCTCCCTCGGGCTGTCCGCGGCGATCTTCTACGTGGTGCACCACATCACCATCCAGACCACGCTGTTCCTCGCCGCCGGCCTCGTCGAACGGCGGGGCGGGAGCACCGCCCTGGACCGGCTCGGCGGGCTGGCCCGGCTGTCACCGCTGCTGGCCGTGCTGTTCTTCGTGCCCGCGCTCAACCTCGCCGGCATCCCACCGTTCTCCGGCTTCCTCGGCAAACTCGGCCTCGTCCAGGCCGGCGTGGACGACGGCGGCGCGCTGGCGTGGACGCTCGTCGTCGGCGGGCTGCTCACCAGCCTGCTGACCCTCTACGCCATCGCCCGCGTGTGGAACCTCGCCTTCTGGCGGGCCCCGCACCCGGACATGCCGGACGCCGGCGACGCCGTCCGAGCCGCCCGTACCGACGGTGCCGAACAGCCGCGCCGGGCACCGGACCCCGAGGGGTCGGGCGTCGTGCTGCCCCGGCTGATGATCGGGTCGACCGCCGCCCTGGTGGTGCTGGGCCTGGCGCTGACGGCGGTGGCCGGACCGCTGTTCGACATCAGCACCGACGCCGCCGACGACCTGCTGCGCAGGACCCCGTACGTCGAGGCCGTGTTCCCGGACGGTGCCCCGTGACCAGTGACCGGACGACTCCGACGACCCCCACCCCGCCGGCGAACCCGCCGCTGACCCGCAAGGCCCGCCGGCGCAACCGGATCGTCGCCGTGACGGGGCTGACCAGCGTCTGGGTGCTGCTGTGGGGCACCCTCTCCTGGGCCAACGTGATCAGCGGACTGGTGCTCTCCGTCGTGCTGCTGGCGGTGTTCCCGCTGCCGCCGGTGACCTTCGCCGGGCGGATCCGCCCCCTTCCACTCGCGCGGTTCTGGGTGCGTTTCCTGCGGGACCTCGTGGTCGCCTCCGCCCAGATCGCCTGGCTCGCGGTGCGGTTCGGGCAGCCCCCGCTCAGCGCGATCATCGCCGTGCCGCTGCGGGTCAACACCGACCTCAACCTCACGCTGACCGCCGAGGCGCTGTCGCTGGTGCCCGGCAGCCTCATCATCGAGGCCGACCGGGCGACCGGCACCCTCTACGTGCACATCATCGGCGTACGCAGCCGCGAGGAGGTGGAGCGGTTCCGGCAGGGCGTACTGGACCTCGAAGGACGGATCGTCGCCGCCATCGGCTCGCCCGAGGAGCTGAGCCGCGTCACGCAACCCCACCCCGCCGGCCCGCCGGAGCCGGCCCACCTGGAAGGGGCACCCAGATGACCGTCGTCGCCGTGACCGTCGCCGCGCTGCTCGCCGTGGCCGTCGGCCTGACCCTCGTCCGCATCATCCGCGGACCGTCCATCCTCGATCGTGCCGTCGCCACCGACGTCCTGCTCGCCGTCGTGGTCGCCGCCATCGCCACCGAGGCCGCCTACAGCCGCGACGCCACCGCGCTGCCCGTACTGGTCGTGCTCGCCATCCTCGGGTTCGTCGGCTCGGTCAGCGTCGCCCGCTTCGCCGCCCGGAGGAACGACAAGTGACGCTCGACGCCGTCCTCGACGTCACCGCCGCGGTCTGCCTGATCGCCGGCGCGCTGCTCTGCGTCGCCGCCGGGGCGGCGCTGCTGCGCTTCCCCGACCTGCTGGCCCGGATGCACGCGGCGGCCAAGCCCCAGGTGCTCGGCCTGCTGCTCGTCCTGCTCGGCTGCGCGCTGCGGCTGCGTACCGGCGTGGACATCACCACCCTCGTCCTCGTCGGCGCCTTCCAGCTCGCCACCGCGCCCGTCGCGGCGCACATGGTGGGCCGGGCCGGCTACCCGCACGACGAGATCCGCCGCGACCTGCTGATCACCGACGAGCTCGCGCCCCACCTCGACCGGATCAGTTCCGGCCGGTCCTGACCGGCGGCGGCGTTCCCCCGCCGGGTCCGCCCGTCGTGGGCGTAGGCGTCGTCCCGCCACGTCCAGCATCGTGGGAAGCCATCGACATATTTACATGTCTGCTCATCCTCGTGTATGAAGACGGGAAGCACGTCCAGTGCTGGTCTCTCGGAGGGAGCGACGATGAAACTTGCCCTACGCCGCCTGCGAACGGCGGCGGTCGCACTCGGCGCCTGCACGCTCGGGCTGAGCGTCATGTCGGTACCCGCCGCCGAGGCGTACGCGGTTCAGCCCGTCGCGCCGCAGTCCCAGCGGGCACCCGAGTCGGAGCAGTTCCAGGCGGAGGGCGTCACCACGGTCGGTGAGCTCCGTACCGTCGACGGCGCGCTCTCCTCCGCCAGCGACGGCCGCACGCAGGTCATCCGGCACCCCGGCGCGTCGTACGTGAAGGTGCACTTCAGCGCGCTGCGGCTCGCCCACGGCGACTACGTCACCGTGTCGAGCCCGGACGGCCGCGAGAGCTACCGGTACGACCGCTACCTGAACCGGGCGACCGGCTCGGACTACACGACGGACGGGCAGCCGGGCTTCTGGGCCATGTCGGTCGACGGCGACACGGCGGTGGTGACGCTGCACAGCAGCCGCGCCTCCCGCGGCAACGTCGCGACCATCGACCGGTTCTGGCGCGGCTACGACCGCACCGAGATCGCGCAGCACAACTTCTCCACGCAGTCGGTGTGCAGCACCGACGCCCGCCGCGACGTCGTCTGCTACCAGAACAGCCACCCCACGGAGTACGCCCGTGGCAGGGCCGTGGCGCGGCTGTTGATCAGCGGCGGCGGCATGTGCACCACCTGGCGGGTCGGCAACACCAACCGCATGCTGACCAACAAGCACTGCTTCTCCACGCAGTCCGCCGTCAGCGGCAGCGAGATGCAGTTCAACTACCAGTGCGCCACCTGCGGCGGCAACAACCCCGGCGCCGGCACCAAGGTGAGCGGGGCGACGCTCTACAAGGTGAGCAGTGGTGGATCCGGTGAACTGGACTACGCCCTGTACTCGGTGAACAACTTCACCAGCATCCAGAGCTTCGGCACGCTCTACCTGGCGACGACCGCCACCAGCACCGGCACCCGGATGTACATCCCGGGCCACGGCGACGGCAGGCCCAAGCGTCTCTCGATCTTCGAGGACACCCAGAACGGCGCGGCGTGCACCGTCAAGAACGCGAACTACAACAGCTGGAACATCAGCTACAGCTGCGACACCTCCGGCGGCAACTCGGGCTCGCCCGTGCTGAACTCCAGCCACCGGGTCATCGCCCTGCACCACCTCGGCGGCTGCCCGTCGAACCAGGGCGCGAAGGCCCACCTGATCTACAACCAGATCGCCAGCCTCATCGACAACAACGGCTGACGATCCGCTGACAAGACGGGCCGCCGGGGCGCGACGAAGCCCCGGCGGCCCATCGGCGTCCCGCGCCGCCGCGCCAGCCGGCTCGTCACGCCGGACGTGCCGCTCGGCGATCGCGCCGCCTTGCCCGTATCCTTGCGGCCTCACCGTTGACGAACCCCCACTCGTCGACGTGATGCACGGGTGAGGGAAGGCATACATGACGGCGGTACCACGGCACCGGGCCATCGCTGCGGATCAGGCGGTTGCCGGGCAAGCGGCCCAGGAGGACGTGCGTGCCCTGTTCGGGCAGTCCATCGCCGTCTTCGCCGCGCTGGCCGGGCCGGCGCACCTGGTGGAGACGGCGAACCCGGCGTTCTTCGCCGCGATCGGTCAGGAGCGGGCGCGTACCGGGGTCGCGATCGCCGAGCTGATGCCCGAACTCGCCGGTCAGGGGTTCATCGCTCTCCTGGACGAGGTCTATCGTACGGGCGAGCCCTACACCGGCCGGGACGCCCGGGTCGTGCTGGGCGTCGGTCCGCACGCGCGAGAGGCATTCTTCGACTTCACGTACGAGCCGCGCCGGGACGCCGACGGCACCGTGACCGGGATACGCGTGATCGGCGTGGAGACCACGCAGGTCAAGCACGCCCAGCGGCTGATGGCCGAACACCGTGCCCTGCTGGAGCAGATCGCCCGCCAGGCGCCCCTGACCGAGGTGCTCGACGGGATGGCCCGCTGCATCGAGAACCTCGCGCCCCGGGAGGTACTCGTCTCCGTCCTGCTCGCCGATCCTGACGGCCGGCACCTACGCCACGGCGCCGCTCCCAGCCTGCCCGACTTCTACAACCAGGCCATCGACGGGATCGCCACCGGCGAAGGCGTCGGGTCCTGCGGCACCGCCGCCCACCGGCGGGAACCGGTCATCGTCACCGACATCGCCACCGACCCGTTCTGGGTGGAGTTCCGCGGCCTGGCCGAGCGGGCAGGGCTGGCTGCCTGCTGGTCCACGCCGATCCTGGCCCGCGACGGCAGCCTGCTGGGCACCTTCGCCATGTACCACCGCACCCCGCGCGTCCCGCAGGACACCGACCTCGCCCTCACCCGGGTCTTCGCCGGCACCGCCGCCCTGGCCATCGAACGCCACCACATCGAAGAGGCGAAGACGGCCGCCGAGGCACGCGCCAAGGCCGCCCATGACGAGCTGACCAAAGCGGTACGCGCGGAGCGGGAACTTCGCGCCGAGGCCGAGCAGCGCGCCGCCGCTGCCGCGGAACTCGCCGCCCGGATGCGTGCCGCCGCCGCCGCGCAGGTCACCACGCCGCACCCCGAACGCTGCCAGCTCGGCGGCGCCCAGGGGTGCGCGGAGGTGGCCGAGATCAAGATTGCTGATTCGTGGGGCGACTCGGCGTGGGGCTGTCCCGCCCACGTCGAGGAGGCGATCCTCCACGTACGGTCGGTGTTCATCGCCAGCGAGGAGCTTGGCGGCCTGGCCGCCTACCTCAACCGCTAGGCAGTGCCCCGAGGTGCGCGTGGCCACCCGTCGATGGCGGTGCCCCCGCGCGCCGGCAACCGGTCCAGCAGCCATACCGACCGTCACCGGAGCGCCGCCGCCGTGAACGATGTGATCCCGGTCGGAAGCCCCGACACGATTCTGATCTGCATCCGGGGAAACTCCGGTGCAGGCAAGAGCAGCATCGCGCGACAGTTGCGGCTGCGGCACGGCCGCGGCTGCGCCCTCGTCGAGCAGGACTACCTACGCCGTGTCCTGCTGCGGGAACGGGACAAGCCCGGCGGGCTCGCGCCCGCTCTCATCGAACAGACGGTCCGCATGGCCCTCGACCACGGCTACCACGTGATCCTCGAAGGAATCATGTACGCCCCCCGGTACGGGCGGATGCTCACGGCACTGCGCGACGCCCACCGCGGCCGGACGCTGTTCGTCTATCTCGACGTGTCCCTGCCCGAGACCCTGCGCCGGCACGAGATGCGTCCGCAGGCCACGGAGTTCACGGCGGACAACATGCGCGACTGGTACGCCCCGCATGACGTCCTCGGCCACGACGACGAAGTCGTCCTGCCCGAGACCACCTCGATGGAGGAGGCCATCCTCCGCATCGCCGCCACCGCCGCGCTGCCCCTGACCGGCCGTGATTGACGACCTCCTCCCTGCCACGTCCTGACCTCGCCACACCCTCGCTGCCAGTTCCGGAGCGCGCACCTCGACGGCCGGCGGTGCGTTCCTCTCGGCCCGATACCACATAGGTATTTTTATGCCGCACAGGTATCAGCGTTCCGGCAGCAATGGACCGCGTACCGCTGCCCTCTGCTGCGTGTATGCCGGTCGACGCGAAACGGTTGACAATTGTTCGGTCATGGCTGCGGATCAACTGAGCGTGGTTCGGGGCAGGAAATGGATCGGTAGGACTCGGCGGGGAGCGCGTATCGGGTCCGAACACGCCGACACCGGACCGATATCCATCCGCCGATGGCATCGAAGGTGATCGCCGCGCTGGGGGCGATGATCGAGGAGGCCACTGTCGACGCGTACGGCGACGACGAGCAGCTGACCGATCTGTTCACCATGATCGAACGACACGGAGCCGCGGAACGCGGGTGTCCCAGGAAAAGAAGTGATCGTACGTGAACGACTTGAACCGCTCATGCCCGACGCCCTCCGATCGCAGCGAGCTGGACAGTGCCGTTGATCTGCTCGCCGCCGCAGTGCGGCAAGTCATCCGGCCAGGAGCCGGTCGCATATGTGCCGGTGGCGGAACTCGTAGAACGCCCCGGCCTGGCGAAGGATCCCGTAACCGCAGGCATCTTCAAGAAACGGCAGGAGCCGCCACGGAAGCCGACTGGACAGTGCCGTGAACATTCGGAACTTGAGCCAGTCGCCCCAGATAGAGAGCACTGAGATGGAGCAGAGGATTGTGACGACGAACATCCCTATACCGCCGATCAGGCCCTGCGTGAGCCCGGCCTCAATGCCGGAGCCGGCCATCCCGCCGAAAAAGTTGTACCGAAGTCCTACGAAAGCGCCAGAGGTAAGGCCTATAGCAGTTGCTTGAAAGATGGCCAGTTGCCGCTCGAACCGCAGGCTGCGGCGAGGGGACGACACATATTCGACGTCGACCTTCCGGCTCACTAGGGGGGTCAGTGCGGTGGTGAGCGCTGTGGAGAAGCCGATGAGGGCCGCCGGGCCGGCGCCAAGCAGTCCGGTCAGGATCAGGGTGACGGATATGCCAGCGAGCGCGCCGACTGCCAGGAACCCAACCACCTGCCGCCGTCGTCCCGTCACCCTCAGGTGCAGCCTCTGCGGCGCCGGAGCGGTTTTCGACCGGAACCGGGAGAGCAGGGTCACGATGAGGCCGAACTGTACGATGGTCGCAATGAACGTCAGAAAAAACGGGTTTCCTGAGGTGTACGAGGTGGCCGCCGTGGTGGCCCCGGCGAGGAAACCAACGATCAGGAAGTTGACCAGCCAGTGAAACCACCGTGGGACTTCCTTGGACAGCGACCACCACGCGATCCGGTCATCGTTCTTAGCAGCTAAACGGGCTAGTAGCGCCAACCGGCCACGGACGATTTCGGGCGCGCGCTGGCCCGCTGCGAAGGCGTCCAAAGCCGCGTCGGTCAGATGCGCTCTAACGGCCGAGGTGGTGGGTCTATGCAATTTTGTCAATTGTGTCGGGTTGCTCGTCGCATCGATGTAGGTGAGGGCAGCAAGGTAGGCGAAGAGCGGGATCTGCAGTGTCTTGATGAGCGGGCCAAACTGCTTGTGTCCCTCACTGGAGGCGAGGAGCGCGATGGTGGGTTCCCAAAGGCTCCGGCCCGCGTCGTCGGCGGGCCCAGCCCGCCGCAAGTATTCGAATACCTTACGAGCTTCGGGACGCTCGACCTTCAGCACCGCCGCTCCAGGGATCGTCCGCCACTTACGGGTGGCCTTGAGATAGAACGAGTTCTGGCTGGCAATGACGAGTGGATCGCGTGGCAACTTGGACAGCGCGGCCGCCGCCGATCCCAGCGATAGCTGGTCAAGGTTGTCGAGCAGGGGAAGCAGCCTGCCTTCGTCCATCAGAAGCACGGCTTGCCGGTCCCCGGTATACGGATCTTTCGCGGCAAGCACGGGATAAGCCCGCGAGCTCTCGTCGATGAGCCAGTCCCGAAAGGGTGTGTCGTCGGTGTTCCAGGTCCGAAGGTCGAGAATTACGGGAAGACTCGGGAGAGTCCTGTCGGACGGCGTGTCGTTGATCTGGCGCAGCATGTCCTCCACGAGTGCCCGCAGTAGGGTCGATTTGCCGAAACCGGAATCGCCCAGGATCACCAACCTTCCCGTGGGGATCCTCCGATATGTCGCGGGTAGTTCGGTGCTGCTGCTGAGCAGGATGTCCAATCGCTCCTTTGACTGTCCGGTGATGTTCTCCCAATGGTCTGATGATGGTGGGCCGACAGCCGACAGTCGGACGGGGATCCGAGTTTGGGGATCGATCCTGCCGGTGTCCACACCGCCAGCGGTTATGCGTGCAATGTGCGCGGCCGCCCGTCGGTGGAGATTGTCAATGCTGGTGTTATCGCTCAGGAAGTCCCGCTTCTGCGGGCGTAAAAAAGTTAGAGTAGCGACGGCCAGAGTGACAAAGCCACCCGCAATACCGTAAATCCAACTGGTGCCCTCGATGCCGTTGGACCGCCATCCGAACACCGTCGCGGTCAGAAGAGCTAGAAAAAATGTGATGACTACGGACCACCGTAGGAACATGAACCGAGGGTACTTGCCGACAGTTGAATTCTCGGTCGGCTACCCGACTTTGCTCAATAAGTGCGTACGCTGGCTTTGTGCCGGCACCGCACTCGGCGGCACTCGGCACCCAGGCCCCGGCAAAGTCGTCAGGTGATCCCGAGCAGTGCCAGCGGGCGGGTGCTGTCGCGGGCGTGATGTCGGTCGGCGGCGGCAATGTTGGTGACTCCGATCAGGGGTAGGGCGCCGATCGCGGCGTTGCGTAGGGCGGCCATGACTTCGGTCCGGTGCCGGTGCGGATCTGGCTGCGGTCTTCGTCGTAGGTGACGTCGCGGACCCAGTGAGTCTTGTTCTCGATCGACCAGTGACTGCGGCCACGATCTTCGCGCTCGGTGCGCGGCGGGATACGTGCACGGCGGGTTCCGCGCCCCGGCCGTCCGCCGCTCTCGTTCGAGAGGTGCGCCGTGATCTGCAACAGAGTCGGCGTGGGCGGTCATAGTGGGGTGTGAGGCATCAGGTACGGCCGTCGGACGAGGAACTGTGGGCTTCGATCGCCGCCGGTGACGAGTCGGCGTTCGGTCGGCTCTTCGACCGGTACTCCCGTCCGGTCTACAACCACGCGTTCCGGCTGACTGGGTCGTGGTCGACGGCCGAGGACGTCACCCAGGCGACGTTCCTCGTCGCGTGGCGTCGCCGTCGCGACGCCCGGCTGGTGGACGGCTCGGCGCTGCCGTGGCTGCTGGTCGTCGCCACCAACGAGGTCCGCTCCGAGTGGCGGTCGGCGCGCCGGTGGCTGGCGCTGCTCCGGCGCCTGCCTGCGGAGCGGCACATCGGTGGTGATCTCGCCGACGAGGTGGCCGCGCGGCTCGATGACGAGCGGCGGATGGCCGAGGCCCTCTCGGTGGTCCGCCATTTGTCGCCGGCGGAGCGGGAGGCGGTGGCGTTGTGCCTGTGGTCCGGCGTGTCGTACCCGGACGCGGCAGCGGTGTTGGGCATCAGTGAGGTGGCGGTGCGGTCCCGGGTGAGTCGGGCGCGCAGCCGCCTGGCGCGGCTGTTGCCCGAGGAGATTCAGGAGGGGACGCGGTGAACGACATTCTCGACCTGCCCGCGGAGCGGGACCTGCCGCCGGAGGCGGGGCACGCGATGCGGGCTCGGATCCTTGGTTCTGTGCGCCCGCGCCCGGCTCGTACGGCACGACTGCGAGCCGCCGTGGCGGGGGTGGTGCTGCTGGCCGTGGCGTCCGGTGTCGCGGCGGTGGTGTGGCAGCGGCCGGACCGATCGCCCGTGCAGGTGTTGGCCATGGGGGCCGGGGAGTTGTCGCCGACGCTGCGGGACGCGGCCGAGCGGTGCCTCTGGTGGAACTCCCCGCAACGGCAGACCCGGCAGAACCCGAGCGAGCGACCCGTCCCGGTGTCCCTGGCCGATCTGGCGGTGGCCATCGAGCGGGGTGACCGCGCGCTGGTGTTGTTCATGAACGACGTTGGCTACGCCACCTGCGACGTGGAGTGGGCGGGAACGGCCCGGGAGTCCGGCGGGGGCGCCACCGAGCCGTGGCCGCACGGTGAGTGGCTGCCCGGGCCGGTGCAGCGACTGCTGCTGACCTCCACCGAGTCCGACGGCGGTGACGTCACCGTCAGCGGTCGGGTCAGCCGACGCGTCCACCGGCTCGTACTCGACCACGGTGACGGCCACACCACCGCGGCCCGGCTCTCCGAAGGCGCGTTCGGCCTGATGACCAGCGACGCCAAACTCAAGGCCGGCAACGCCCCTGGACTGGTCAGCTACGACGCCAATGGGACAGAGATCGACAGGCGCCCGCTGTTTCAGGCCGAAGACCAACTGGAGCGCTGCTACGCGGGCCCGGACGGGAAGCGGATCTACGGCAAACCGACCAGCGGCTGCCGACCCGCCGAGAAGTGGCGAGGCTAGCCGC
Source organism: Micromonospora echinofusca (assembly GCF_900091445.1). NCBI lineage: Bacteria > Bacillati > Actinomycetota > Actinomycetes > Micromonosporales > Micromonosporaceae > Micromonospora > Micromonospora echinofusca. The sequence continues at coordinate 5,741,173 of NZ_LT607733.1, read as the reverse complement.
CGTTGGAAGCTGACTGCTGCACCGGGACGTGGGTTGTCACTCGCGGGTCAGCCCCGGTGGTAGCGCGTCCTCGTCGGGTTGGACCTGGCGGGCGTTGGCCACGGGGTCGCGTTGAAGGGTGTGGATCAGTGGTGTTGGGCCGCCGATGCAGGTCCAGGTGTCGTCCCAGAGTGCGGAGACCAGCCATGACCTGTTGGCGGGGAAGAACAGGTCGGGTAGCGCTCCGCGGGGGTGGCGGATGTGACCGCCGGTGCGCCAGGTGAGGGCCTGCTCGGGGCCGGCCTGGACCAGCACGTACGGCCAGTTCCAGTAGAGGAACACCCTTGGGGCGTGGGGGAAGACGACGTCGTGGGCGCCGGTGTCGAGGTACGCCAGCCACCACGGCTGGGCCGGGGTGTGCGTGGTGAGGTCCTCGACCAGGGCGTGCTCGTAGGCGGCGGCGGTGACGTCGTCGGCCTGGTAGGTGGTGGCGTAGGCGTCGAAGACCAGCGGGATGGCGGTGGTGATCGAGACGCCGGCAGTGGTGTGACCGGCGATCCAGCCCACGTCGGCGGCGGCGCCGATGCGCCAACTCCGCCCGTCCTTGCTGACCTGCACACCGCTATTCAAACCGCTGCTGCGACGGTTGGCGTAGGAATCGGGCTGGTCGCGGAACGGCTGGCGGTGACCCCGTTATGGGCAGTCACGCCGTACGCCTCCCCCGTTACCTTTTTGATCGTCCCCAGCCGGGACCCTCGGTTGCCCGGCCCGGTATGACTTCCTGCCCCTGTCGCTTGCATGATCCGGGGGGTGTTGTCGCCGGGGCGGGTGGCGTCGGCGGACCGCTGATAGGGACACGGCCACCCGTGTTGGGGTAGGTCTCTCCGTAACGTGGCTGCCGGCCGTCCGACGCCTGGACCAGCGGCCGAGGCCACGGGATCGATGCGTGGAGGCGGGTGTGGTGAACGACGGATGCGGCGTCTACCTCGGCTTGGACGTCGGTAAAGGTGATCATCACGCGGTTGGGTTGGCCCCGGACGGCAAGCGGCTGCACGACGCGCCGTTGCCGAACACCGAGGCCCGACTGCGGCAGCTGTTCGACAAACTGGCCCGGCATGGCCGGATTCTGGTGGTGGTCGACCAGCCGGCATCGATTGGCGCCCTGCCGATCGCGGTCGCCCGGGCGTGCGGGCATCAGGTGGCCTACCTGCCCGGTCTGGCCATGCGCCGTATCGCTGACCTGCACCCCGGTGCGGCGAAGACCGACGCTCGCGACGCCTACGTCATTGCTGATGCCGCCCGGGCCCTGCCGCACACGCTGCGGCGGGTCGATGTCGGCGACGAGGCTCTGGCTGAGTTGGAAGTCCTGGTCGGCTTCGACGACGACCTGGCCGGCGAGGCCACCCGGATCTCGAACCGCATCCGGGGACTACTCACTCAGATCCACCCCGCTCTGGTCTGCTGTGCCGACCCTTGCCGGTATCTGGTGGCCCCCGCAGAAAGCCCGGTAGGTTCGGCTGTCGAGCACTTCTACTGTCATCGATTGGAGATGCCGGCTACGTGTCGCAGGTCGAGAGAATCACCGGTGAGTTCCGCGCGTTGATGACCGGGGTCGAACGCGCGCAGGGGTTGGCGGCCGCCGCCGACAGTCAGGCGCAGGAGGTGGCGTTGCGGGCTGCGGGCGCGGGCTTCGTCGCCGTGGCGGCGGGTGTGGCGCGGGTGCGTAACGCGATCACGAGCGTTCAGGACGGCCTGGGAGGTCTCGCCGGTGCGATCGGTGAGGCGACGAATACCGCCGCCGCAGTGCCGAACGAGGCCAGTCCGCAGGAGACGATCGCCGGGTTGGCGCCTGTGCGGAGCTCCGTGGACGCCGCTCGCGATGCTGCGGCCGGGGCCATCACCCAGATCGGTGAGGCGCAGCAGATCGTTGTCATGGTCCTGCAGGGCGGGCAGCCCGGGCCGCTGTTGCAGGCCCTGGACGGCATCAAGCAGGTCCTGGTGCTGCTCGTGCAACGTACTGGCGGTGCCAGGCAGGCTGTCGAGGAGGCGATCGCGGAGGCGCGGCAGTTGGGGTCGTCGGGAAACCGACGGGGGCTGGCGGTCATCCACCGGCCAGCCCTCCCCCTTTCGATCACAGTGATCCGCCTTCGGCACTTCATGCTGCTGGCGACGAAGCTCTCGCTGACCACGACCACGGCACGCCGTGGACCAGGCAGCCGACCGGTGTCCTGGGCGGGTCACCGACCGGCCCGAGAACCAGAATCCCACCCCGGTTGGACGACGACGGGCGGCGTCCGTTGGAGCTCGAGAACGAATGCGCCGATATAGTCGCCGGCAAGAGCTACCGGGTCCACCAGAACCCCACCAGGCAGGAGATCGCCGGTGCCCGGCTCCGTACCGGCGACTCGGGCAATCCGAACAAAGACCCGGATTACCTGATCGAGGGTCATGTGTTCGATTGCTATTCGCCTACTCTTGGCAAGCCGGTACGGGGTGTCTGGAGCGAGGTCCGCGCCAAGGTCGACAAGGAGCAGACCCAACGTGTGGTGCTGAACCTGCACGACTGGCACGGAGACCTCGCGGCGCTGCGGACACAGTTCGACAAATGGCCCGTCGAGAGATTGAAAGAACTCGTCGCGGTGACGCCGAATGGCGCGATCGTGCAGATGGTCCGTCGAGACTGAGGGAAAGCGCAGAGATGGCTGTCGAGTTCAGACTGACGCTGGCGGGTGACCTACCCCTGGAACAGGTGGCCGACCTTGTGGCTGCGGACACCGCCGAGAGGCTGAGACCGAGCGGCACCAACCCGCAGCTGTTCAGTGCTCGGCTCTACGAGACGCGCGGGTACGCGCTCAGCGTCTACTCGGGCAACCAGGGCTATTTCGATGCCGAGGGCGACAACGGTTCCCGCTGGGAGTGGGAGCCGGAGACGTATGTCGACATCGACTTCTCCCTGCGGGCAGACGACGTGGTCGACAAGGGAATCCCGAACATGATGAAGGCCGTGGCCCGTGTGTTGGCCGCCCGGCAGGAGGACGCGGCGCTGGTCCAGAACGGCAACTGGCTGCTGCTGACCCGCGTCGGGGGAAGACTCCGTAGACACCGGCCTACCTGGTGGAGCCACTACGGCGTAGACGGCCCCATCACCCAGTGAGCGAAGCGAGCCCTGCGCGCAAATCAACGAAGGCCGACAACCAACCCGCCGCTCGTCTGAACCGTCGCTCGACGCCACGCCGTGCTGGCGGCTACCGACCGCGACACCTCTGCCACCACCAGCGGCGGTTCGCGACCGGGAGCAGGCTGATACTCCCGGCCCAAAGCCGCTGGCCAACCCGAAACTGCTCCCGCAGCCACATCGACCCATCGGCACCGGAAGGTCCCCGCCGTGAACGCAACGATTCCCTACCAGCAGCCCCGAACCCGGTCATCGATCGCACCAGCTCCGGCAGCGGCAAGACGGCTGCCCGGGGGGTCGACTGCGGCTCGCAGGGCGCCATCATCGCGGCATGAGCGACTGCGTCGGGCCAGTGGCTAACGTCCCTGTCATGACGGCAGAAGCAGCGGGAACGTTTCGTCGGACGCAGATCGAGCGATCGGACCAGCGCGTCGCATGGGAGCGGACAGATTAGGCTTTTTTCGCTGCCGGGGCGTGTCATGTCCTCGCCTGGGTATGCCGAGAGTTCTACGCGGACCGGTCGATCGGGATGGCGGCGGTGCGCTTCGCCGGCGAGCGGCAGGTCTTCCACGTTTACGCGGTCTGGGACGGCTGGGCGTTCGACCACTCAGGCTGGCATCCCGAGTCGCAGTTGCTGGCGGTCAACACAGAGTTCGAAGGCCGCCCGCTGGAGCGGGTCAAGATCACGGTCAGTCTCGCTGAGTTCTGCGAGGAGCACCACTCCCGTATGCCGAACCAGTATTGGCGCGACCCGCTTCCTCGTGCTCGCGAGTACGTGAGCCGGTACATTCCACCGTGGGCGTAGTGCCTCCGGTGCTCGCCGGTGGAGGCGAGCGTCACCTGATCTCACTCAGGTGACGCACCCTGACGCCCGGTCGGCGGCACATGAGAATGTCAGCGGCGGCCAGGGCCCGGCGTGCGATAGTTGCGCGCGTGACGTTTCCGCTCGAAGCGCTGTCCGTTGCGGTTACGGCCCGTGCCGAGACTTGGGCACGGCTTGAGATTCGCTGGCACGCTCGCCCGATCCAACCGAACTACGGCAAGCCGGTCGTGAGCGCCGACTTCGAGTCTTCGGCGTGGCTCGCTCAGGTCACGATCTGGCTCAGCGGCGAGGCGGACTTGGACACGGTCGCCTGGCTGACGACAGGATCGTCAACAAGCACTACGAACTTACCGGCTACGGCGATCTCGAAGTAATGCTCGACGAGTTCGTCGGTCTGCTCATCGACGACAGGATTCCCGGCGCAGCATTCGTCGCCCAGTGGCCGGGAACGGCCGCCTGACCGTGCGCGTTGATGCGCGCTCAGCGGCTATGAGCGGACGCCGGGGGACCGTCATGGTCAGAATCGCGGTGGGTCCGAGCGCCCCCGGGGTGGGCGCTCCGTGCTTCTCTGGTGGCGGAGCCGACGGTAGGCATGCGGACGGAACATCATTAATCTTCAATGATATGCGCGGTGTGTGCTCTCCAGCGGATGCCAACCCGGGTGAACCGGTGCCAGCGCGGGTCACCGTGGCCGACCGCCGGTCGCAAACCGGGGTGCGTGTGCTCGGGGTGTGGTCCTGGGCTGGGAGAACGAGGGTGTGGGTGACGTGGGTGAACGTGGGGCACTCCCTGCCACCCCAGGTGAACCCCCAGGTCGCTAGACTAGGCCCTCGCGCCCTCGTAGCTCAGGGGATAGAGCATCGGTTTCCTAACCCGACGCTCCGTTTGTGTCCGCAGGCTAATGACCTGCGGCTTTTCGTTTTCGACCTGTGCGTGCCGGTCGCTTAGCGGCCTTGCTGCGATCGTTTGCCGAAGATCAGCTGGAGCGTTATGGGTCCTGCGAGTGCAGGCTTGTCGCTGCCGCGAGCTGAGAGTGGAGCCATCCTTGGCTGCGGCGGACTTCTTGGTGCATGCATCGGTAGACCACGAGCGCAGGACGCCGTCCGGGCGGCAACTGAGCGCCGGGAGGTCAGCTGACGGAGCCGTCAGGTCGAGCGGGTTCCTCCTCGCCGAGCAGTTCACGGCGCCATTCGGCGAATCGGCTACGGAGATCGTCCAGCCCTCGGCCGGCGACGCCGTACTGGGCGAAGTCGTCAGGATCGAGCAGGGCGGCTTGTCCGAGAGCGTCGGCGAAGACGCGCCGGTCGAAACCACGGTCGGCGCTCTGCGCGAGGGCGAGGAGGGCTTCGCGGGTGTAGCGGCCGGATCGGAGCGTGGCGTCGATGTCGATGAAGTCACGAGCGAAGGCTCGCCCGTAGAGTGCGCTCATCTTGTTCGCGACCGCGTCGTCAGGGTGGAGTACCGGTCCGATCGCCATGAGGATCGGTTCGTTGGCGCGCCAGTCCACGCCGAGTTCGACCTTGGAAATCCGCGCACCGTCGGTGACAGCCAGCCGGGCGAATGTGTCGTACTGCCGCTCGGTCTCGACGGTCAGGCCGTCGTCTCGGTAGGCGTGCACGACGGCGGTGACCGCGGCGGTGAACTCCTTGCGGCGGTCCCAGGCGGTGAACAGGTCGACGTCCTCGCTGGGCCGCTCGACAAGCCCGGCGGCCTGGACCGCGTAACCGCCGGCCAGAGCGAAGCCGTATCGATCGGCGGCCCCGAGCCCGGTACGGGCGAGGCGTTCGTGGAAGGGGTCCACCGCTATGCCGCGTTGCTGCGGGTTGCGGCGAGTTCGGGAAAGGCTTCCTCCCAGCGTTGGCGGAGCTGGGGTGGCAGCCAGAGGGTGGGCCAGAGCCGCCGGAGGAGGTCGGCGTCGAGCCAGGTGTTCAGGTCCTCGACCGTACTGGCTTCGGTGAGCACCACCTTGTACATGCTGGCCATGCGTGCGGTCCGGTTCAGGTCGTACTCGGCGTGCCCGGACCAGTCGAGATGACGGGGAAGCGTCACCGTGCCTTCGGTCGGGCCGTGCAGTTCGGCAAGGGTTTCGGCCACTACGTAGGGCCTCCGGTCACCGTAGGGCCGGTAGTCCGCCGGCGGCTGGGGTGAAGTCCTGCGTCGGCTGAGGTTGGTCGCCCGCCGGACTTCCGGTCGTAGCGCCTGACGGATCGTCTCCCGGCTGTATCCGGTGACCCGCTGCAGGTCCACCGGCCGCCAGCCGGCCGCATGAAACGCCCGCAGCTGCTCGTCCCGCTCGGTCAACGCCTCCGCCCGCGTCGCCTCGTACCTGGAGACAACCGCATGCAGCTCATCCTCGGAGAACCGACCCATGCCCGTCAGCCTACTACGCTAGGCCCAGCACGCTTGGCTTCTTTACCATATCCTCGCAACCGGCGGGTAGGGCTACGGCGGTGCACGCCCGCAAGCCCAGCCTGCTCGAGCGCCTCAACCTCGCAGGCCTCGATACCTGAACAGACCGGAGCGACCGCCGCCCACACCCACACATGTGTCTTCACCACATCGATGCTCGCGGCGGCGAACACGGCGTCGAACGACGCGGTGAACTTGGCGTCGCGGTCGCGGATCAGGAGCCGGAACCCTGTCATGCGCTCGCCGAGGTCCAGCACCTGGTTGCGGGCCTGCTGGGTGGTCCAGGCAGCGGTCGGGTGTTCGGTGACGCCGAGGATGTGTACCCGTCGGGTCGTGATCTCCATGACGAAAAGCACGTACAGTCGCCGCAACGTGACGGTATCGATGTGGAAGAAGTCGGTCGCCAGCAGCCCGGCTGCCTGAGCGCGCAGGAACGTTCGCCAACTGGTGTCGATCTCGCGCGGGGCGGGACCGGCCCTCGAGCCGACGAGGATGCGACGGATGGTGCCGGCGCCGACCCGATAGCCGAGCCCGACGAGCTCACCTTGGATGCGCCGGTGCCCCCAGCCGGGATTCTCCCTGGCCAGCCGCAGGACCAGGTCCCGCAGGTCGTCGCTGATCGGCGGGCGTCCGGGACGGTTCGGGTGCGTCCAATGCCGGCGAACCCACGGCATTGCGTACGTACGGCTGGTCGACAGCGGCTGGACGTACATCTCACGTCACACCGCTACGACGCCCCACCCGCGCTCACCGGCGCGTACTCCGGCTACGCCATGACGCCGCTGCCGGCGGCCACTGCGCTTGCGATTGCCCACCGATCCTCCCGACGCGAACACCCGCACCGCCGTTCCGTCGATGCTGACACGTCGACAGCCGGACACGACAGCCACAGACCCCACCCCACGAGCTGGAATCTGGACCGGAAGCCGCTCGTGCGACTACTCGCATCGCGGTGGCTGTCTGCGGTGCCGACCGCCTCGTCGATGTCTGGTGGCCTCCCAAGGAGCCCGGTAGGTTCAGCTGTCCAGCACTTTCGCTCTCATCGATTGGGGTGCCGGCCACGTGTCGCAGATCGAGACGATCACCGGTGAGTTCCGCGCGTTGATGACCGGGGTTGAACGCGCGCAGGGGTTGGCAGCTGCCGCCGACAGTCAGGCGCAGGAGGTGGCGCTGCGGGCCGCGGGCGCGGGCTTCGTCGCCGTGGCGGCGGGTGTGGCGCGGGTGCGCAACGCGATCACGGGCATCCAGGGCGCCCTGGGAAGTCTCGCCGGTGCGATCGGTGAAGCGACGAAGGCCACCGCGGCAGTGCCGAACGAGGCCACCCCGCAGGAGACGATTGCCGGGCTGGCGCCTGTGCAGAGCGCCGTGGACGCCGCTCGGGACGCGGCGACCGGGGCCATCACCGGAGTCGGGGAGGCGCAGCAACTCGTCGCCGTGGTCCTGCAGGGCGGGCAGCCTGGGCCGCTGCTGCAGGCGTTGGAGGCCATCAAGCAGGTCCTGGCGCTGGTCGTTCAGCGCACCGGCGGGGCCCGGCAGGCCGTCGAAGCGGCGATCGCGCAGGCCCGGCAGTTGGGGTCGTCGGGAAACTGACAGGGGCTGGCGGTCATCCACCGGCCAGCCCTACCCCTTCCGAGCGCGGTGACCCGCCGTCGACACCTCATGCCGCCGACGACGCGACATCCGCTGACCACGGCCACGGCACGTCTTGGACCAGACAGCCAACCGGTGTCCCGGGCGGGTCGCCGACCGGTCCGAGAACCAGAATTCCACCCCGGTTGGACGACGACGGGCGGCGTCCGTTGGAGCTCGAGAACGAATGCGCCGATATAGTCGCCAGCAAGAGCTACCGGGTCCACCAGAACCCCACCAGGCGGGAGATCGCCGACGCCCGGCTCCGTACCGGCGACTCGGGCAACCCGAACAAAGACCCGGACTACCTGATCGAAGGTCACGTGTTCGACTGCTATTCGCCCACTCTCGGCAAGCCGGTACGGGGCGTCTGGAGCGAGGTCCGCGCCAAGGTCGACAAGGAGCAGACCCAACGCGTGGTGCTGAACCTGCACGACTGGCACGGAGACCTCGCGGCCCTGCGGACACAGTTCGACACCTGGCCCGTCGAGAAGCTGAAAGAACTCGTCGCGGTAACGCCGAGCGGCGCGATCGTGCAGATCGTCCGTCGAGACTGAGGAGAGGCGCAGAGATGGCTGTCGAGTTCAGGTTGACCCTGGGCGGTGACCTGCCCCTGGACCACGTGGCTGATCTCGTGGCAGCCGAACCCGCCGAGAAGCCCAAGCCGAGCGGCACCAACCCGCGGCTGTTCAGTGCCCGCCTCTACGACACCCGCGGGTACGCGCTGACCATCTCCTCAGGCAGCCAGGGCTATTTCGATGCCGAGGCCGACGACGGTGCCCGCTGGGAGTGGGAGCCGGAGACATACGTCGACATCGACTTCTCCATGCGGGCGGACGACCTTGTCGACAAGGGGATCCCGAACATGATGAAGGCCGTGGCCCGTGTGTTGGCCGCCCGGCAGGAGGACGCGGCGCTGGTCCAGAACGGCAACTGGCTTCTGCTGACCCGTGTCGAGGGCACACTCCGCAGACACCGGCCTACCTGGTGGAGCCACTACGGCATAGACGACCCCATCACCCAATGAACCAGCCGAGCGCGGGTGACCCGCCGACGAACGGCGCGACTTCGACCCGTCATCCGTGGGCGACGTCGACGTCGTCATCCTCGACCCGACGGACCTGACCCGCGACAACGACGACCAGCCACCGCGTGGCTGATGGCGACTTGGCCGGACCCCCCGTGGGAGGCGGCGCCCAGCCGGGGGAGCGGACAGCCGCACATGATCTTCGATGATGTGCGCGGTGTGTGCTCTCCAGCGGATGCCAACCCGGGTGAATCGGTGCCAACGCGGGTCACCGCGGCTGAGCCACCCCCGCTTTCATGGAGCTTCTTGACCATGGTCTGATGGCCGTGGGGGAGGAAGTCGTCCGTGGCAGCACCGAAGAAGTACCCCGATGGGCTACGTCAGCGCGCTGTGCGCCTGTATCGCGAGTCGGACCCGAAGCCCGTCATCCGGCGCCTGGCCGAGCAGCTCGGCGTGCATCACGAGGCGCTCAGGAACTGGATCCGGCAGGCCGAGGCCGACGCCGACGAGCGTCACGACCGGCCGACCAGCGAGATGGCGGAGGAGAACCGCCGGCTGCGTAGGGAAGTCACCGAGTTGCGGCGGGCGAACGAGATCCTGAAGGCGGCGAGCGCGTATTTCGCGGCGGAGCTCGACCCGACCCGGCGACGGTCATGAGGTTCATCCACGAACATCGTGACCAGTTCGCGGTCGCGCTCCTGCTACGGGTCCTGAACATCGGCGCCTCGACCTACTACGCGTGGGTGAAGCAGGCCGAGCAGCCCTGCGACCGCGACGTGGTCGACCTGGGGCTGATCTCCAACATCCACGAGATCTGGGAGACATCGGGGCGCACCTACGGCGCGGACCGGGTGCATCGGCAGCTGCGCCGTGACGGCATCCATGTGGGCCGCAAACGCGTCGAGCGGTTGATGACGCAGCAGGGCTGGCAGGGGGCGTTCCTGCGTCGAGGCTGGCACGGCGGCTCCACCCGGCAGGACCCGCGGCACATCCCGGCGCCGGATCTGGTCAACCGGCAGTTCACCGCAGCGGGGCCGAACCGCCTGTGGGTCGCCGACGCCACCCGCATACCGTGCGGCGAAGGGGTGTTCTGGCTCGCCGCGGTCCGGGATGTGTTCTCCCGCCGGATCGTGGGGTGGAAGACCTCCGACCGCTGCGACACCGACCTGATCCTCGCCGCCCTCGAATACGGCATCTGGTCGCGCGACGTCCGCGACGGCCAGTTGATCCACCACTCGGACAGGGGATCGAACTACACGTCGTTCCGCTTCTCAGAACGCTTACAGGACAACGGGATCCTGCCCTCCATGGGCTCCGTCGGCGACTCATACGACAACGCCCTGATGGAGAACTTCTGGTCGACGTTGAAAATCGAGCTCGTCTACCGCACCTGTCGGCGGCCAGTGAAAGATCCCCATAGGCGGCCATTTACCGCCCCGCTGATGGCCAGGGTTCTCCCCGTGGACGGCCAGATACCTCCCCGCTGATCATGACGAGACGCTGGTCGGCGAGGGTCGGCGGCGTGAAACGCGGCAGGGAGATCGTGGAAATTTTGGAGGCATACGACCTCACGGGTAGTTACCGTGCGGCGGCCGAGCTGGCCGGGTGTGATCACCACACCGTGGCCCGGTATGTGAAGTTGCGGGCCGAGGGACGCAGCCCCGAGGAGCGGACCCAGCGGGCTCGGCCGATCGACGATTTCATGGACAAGATCGAGGAGTTGGTGGCCCGCTCGGGTGGCCGGGTCCGCGCCGATGTGGTGCACCGGCGGATCACCACGATGGGCTTCGCCGGCGGAGAGCGCACCACCCGCCGGGCGGTCGCGGCGGTGAAGAAGTCCTGGCAGGCCGGGCAGCGACGGGTGTTCCGCCCGTGGATCCCCGAGCCCGGTTTGTGGCTTCAGTTCGACTGGGGCGAAGGCCCACGCATCGGCGGCCGGCGGACCACGTTGTGGTGCGCGTGGCTGCCCTGGTCCCGGTTCCGGGTCGTGATCCCGGTGCTGGACAAGACCCTGCCGACGGTCGTGGCCTGCCTGGATGCCACCCTGCGGCGCCTGGGTGGGGTGCCGGCCTATGTGTTGACCGACAACGAGAAGACGATCACGGTGGAGCACGTCGCGGACATCGCCGTGCGTAATCCGGAGATCGTGCAGGTGGCCCGGCATTACGGGATGACGATCCGCACTTGCGTGCCGGCGGACCCGCAGTCCAAGGGCGGCGCCGAGAACACCGTGAAGATCGCCAAGGCGGACCTGGTCCCGACCAGCGCGAACCTGCTCGGCCAGTACCGCACGTTCGCGGAACTGGAGGCGGCCTGCCGCGACTTCACCGACGAGGTCAACGCCCGCATCCACCGCGACACCCGACGCCGCCCGGCCGAAGCCCTCCTGGACGAACGCGACCGGCTGCATCCGCTGCCGGCGCAGCCGTTCACCGTCGCGTTCGGCACCACCCGCCGAGTGAACTGGGACTGCACCATCTCCGTCGACGGAGTCCGCTACTCGGTCCCGCACCACCTGGTCGACACCCGGGTCTGGGCCCGGTTCCACGGCGACGAACTCATCGTCACCGCCGTCAGCGAGGACGGGCCGGCCGAGGTCGCCCGCCACCAGCGGGCCCAGCCGGGCCGCCCGTCGATCCTCGACGAGCACTACCCGCCCCGATCACGCCAGTCCGACACCGCCGATCGGGTGCCGCGGGCCCGCACCGCCGACGAGGCCGCGTTCCTGGCTCTCGGCCCCGGCGCCGCCGCGTGGCTGGTCGAGGCCGCAGCCGCCGGGGTCCGCGGGGTGCGCCGCAAGATGGCCGAAGCCGTCGCTCTCGCGAAGCTGCACGGCGTCGACCACGTCGACCGGGCCCTCGGCACCGCCGCTTTGGCGGGCAGGTTCGCCGACAACGACCTGATCCGCATCCTGGCCCACCAACGCGACGACGACACCCCACCCACTCGGGCCAGCGAAACCCACAGCCTGCAACCAGGCACCTCTGCCTGGTCAACCTTCGGCACGACGACTGGAGAACAGTGACCATCACCCCGTTGCGGGTCACCGGCGCAGCCGGTGACCCGCTGACCGAAGCGATCGAGCTCACCCGCCGGCTGAAACTGCCGCACCTGCGCCGGGCCATGGCCGACCTCATCCCCACCGCGAAAGCGCAACGCTGGGACCCGGCCGAAGTCGTGCGGGTCCTCCTCGCGGAGGAGGCAGCCGGCCGGGACCAGGCCAACCTGCGCACCCGGCGCAAACGCGCCGCGTTCCCCGCCGGCAAAACCTTCGGCGACTGGGACGAGCAGGCCTCCTCGATCCCGCGGCCGACCCAGGACGCCCTGCGCAGCCTGGAATGGGTGCAGCGCAAGGAGAACCTGTCCATCTGCGGCCCGTCCGGCACCGGCAAGAGCCACTTCTGCGAAGCCCTCGGCCAAGCCGCCGTCGAGGCCGGCATGACCGTCGCCTGGTTCACCATCGAAGACCTCGGCGTCATGGTCCGCCGCCACCGCCCCGACGACTCCGTCGCCCGAGCCATGGCCAGACTGATCCGCACCGACCTGATCATCATCGACGACATCGGCCTGCTACCGGTCTCCCCGGACGCCGCCGAAGGGTTCTACCGCCTCGTCGACGCCGCCTACGAACGCCGCAGCCTCGCGGTCAGCTCGAACCTGCACCCGTCCGGTTTCGACGAGATCATGCCCAAGACCCTGGCCACCGCCACCGTCGACCGACTCCTGCACCACGCCCACGTCGTCGTGACCCAGGGTGACAGCTACCGGTTCAACCAAGCCACCGCCGGACAGGGCGTCAAAGCCTTGCACTGACCCCAGCACCACCCCACAGGCGGGGAACTATCTGGCCGCCACTGGGGAGAAACCATGGCCGCCAGCGGGGAAAACTACTGGCCGCCTACGGGGAGATCTGATTGGCCGTTGACACGCACCTCGTGGCGGACCCGCGACGAGGCCGAGAACGCGATCTTCGCCTACATCGACGGCTGGTACAACACACGCCGCATCCAACGCGAGCTGGGCTACCTCAGCCCGAACGAGTACGAGACCGCCTGGCACAGCCGCCAGACGCAACCAGCTGAGCCACCTATCGCCATCCCGGCACCAGCCGGGAGCAGGTAACCACCGCTCCATCAAAGCGGGGGGAACTCAGCCCCAAAGGCCCGCCGCCCCGAACTCTCCGTCCTCCCTGACCGGCAGTCTTCGGAACAGCGGTGGCGATGTCGTCACAGATCAGCAGGTTGCGCAGCTCGGGAACCTGCACCCGGCGGCTTTCAGCGTGCCGCCGACATCCTGCTGAAGCCTCCCGCCGAGCCCGCCTTATTGCAGGTGGAACCTCTCGTTCACGGCGAGGGCCGCGAGCTGCTGCACGGAGAACGGCAGCGTGGTCAGGCCCGGCCGTTCGTCATCGAGGTTCGCGCCCTGTGCGACGAATACCACCACGCCGTCCGGGTGCCGGTAGGCCGCCCACTGGTCGAACCGGTCGTCGCGGCCGGGTCGGACTACCACGCCGACCTGCGCCGCTGCGACGGTCTCCACCTGGCACTCACCCTGCATGCCCCAGAACTGGCGGGCTAGCGCGCACGGCTCGGCCGGTAGCTGATTGCCCGCGGTGTGCACCTCGACGAGCAAAGGCCCCATCCGCTCACCCTTGGCCAGGGCGGCCGAGGACATGTAACCCCACACGTCGACACCGTTGACCTTGTCCTCGAACTGCGCCTGGTGCGTCCGCAGCGGCTTCTGGTCAGTGGGCTGGTTCGCCGGGTTCTCCGGCGCGGTGTAACCGGCGGGCACGACGGAGATGATCTCGTCGAGTAGCCGGATTCCCTGGTCGTATCTGGAGCCTGCTCGCGCGGTGCGGTCCTCCTGCGGATGGCCGTCCGGTCCGGTCGGCCACGGCTGGGCGGTGTCCTTCGATGACGGAGGCGGGGCGGCCTGCGGCGCCGGACCTGCCGGGCTGTGGCCGCCGGCATCGGGGGTGAACATCGTTGCGGCGCCAGCGACCGCCAGAATCGTCGCCGCCGATCCGGCGCAGGCCCACAGGGTTCGGCGGCGGCTGCGTGCGCGTCGGGCGGCGCGCAGCGTGGCGGTCGTAGCCATCGGTGGCGGCGGGGTGCTGGTCGCCATCTCGCTACGTAGCGTATCGCGCAGGTCGTCCTCGTTCATCGTCTTCCCTTCTCGATCCCGCTGTGGGTGGGTGACAGGAGGCCCCGCAGCATGTCCAAGCCGCAGGAGGCTGCGGCGGCCAGTGCCTGGAGCATCACTAACCGGTTCTCTGGCGAGTCGGGCGGTGCCGGTCGCTCGGCGTCGTCCCCGCCCACCCGCTCCCGCCGCCACCAGCCGCGGCGCCGCTCGTCGAGAAGGTCCGGATCAGGATCTGGCGCACGTAGGCGTCCAGCACCTCATGGCGCGAGACCCGGCTCCAAGCCAGGTAGAGCTTGGTGAACGCGGTCTGAACCAAGTCCTCCGCCCGGTGCCAGTCGCCGCAGAGCAGATACACGGTGCCACGCATTGCGTCAGACCTCGCCGCGAAATACTCCGCGAACGCCGCGTCGCGATCACCCATCCAGGCCTCCGATCCCCGATTCGAGATAGTCACGTAAAGTCCGGCGCCCAGGGTTGCTCCTGGGAGGGAATTTCTCCGTGCCGCCAGGTCTGGCCGGACGCGGGAGACGGAGCGATGCCAGGCAAGGCGCCTTGAGCGCATGCTGTGAGAGATGAAGGTTCACCCGGCGAAGCCCCGGACAGGCTGGCCAAGGTGGGAAACGGCGCCGTGATCAGCGCGGACAAGCCGCCCCGCATGCAGCCTAACGAGTGACTTCCTGACAGAGGTGCCTTTCGCGCCATACTGCCTAGCTGCGTCAGACTCTCGCGGCACGCGGCTCCTGTCAGAGAACCGTTTCGCCGAGTGATGCGTCCTAACCTTGCGTGATGGACGTGGACGACGAGGAGCTGTTGCGCCTCGTCGGGAAGGGTGACCGCGAGGCGTTCGACGTGCTGTATGCGCGTAACGCGCCGTGGTTGGTGCTGCGTCTGCGCCGCCGGTGCCGGGACCCGGAGTTGGTCCGGGAGGTGGTGCAGGAGACGTTCCTGACGGTGTGGCGGGCCGCAGCCGGCTACCGCGGGGACGGTGCGGCGGTGGGCTGGCTGTGGTCGGTGGCGGCCGGTCGGTTGATCGACGCGCGGCGGCGTGCGTTGGCCCGTCCGCAGAGTGTGGGGGCACCGGGCGACGACGTGCTGGCGTGGTCTCCGTCGGCGGAGGACGAGGCCTTGGCCGGTGCGTACGACGCCGAGTTGGAGCGTGCGCTGCACCGGTTGGCTCCGGAGCTGCGGGCGGTGTTGCAGGCGACGGTGCTGGATGGCCTGACGGTGCGCGAGGCCGCGGTGTTGCTGGGTGTACCGGAGGGCACGGTGAAGACCCGGGCGATGCGGGCACGCCGCGAGTTGAGGGAGGCGCTGTCGTGACCGGTTTCCACGTCGACGCCGGGGTGCTGGCGGCGTACGGCGAGGGGCGTCTCGCTGACGTCGACGCGTGGTCGGTGGAGGCGCACCTCGACCGCTGTGCGGCCTGCCGGACGAGCATCGCATCGGATGCGTCGACGGCTCTGGCGGTGGAGGCGGCCGCGGTGGCGCTGGGCGGCCGGTTGCCGACGCAGGGGCGGGTGCGGCGGGCGACCGGGTGGCGGCGGGTCAGGGTGTTGGTGGGTGCGGGGCCTGCGGCGCGGGCGGCGTGGTTTCTGTCGGTGGCCGTCACCGGGGTGCTCACCGCGGGGATGGCAATCAGCCCGACCGTGGTCCCGCCGTGGCTGCTCCTGCTGATCGCGCCAGCGCTGCCCGCTGTCGGTACGGCCCTGTCGTACGGGCCGCGAACCGATCCGTTGCACGACCTGATCGCGGGGACACCGCAGGGCGGCCTGCGAATCGTTCTGTGGCGCACGCTGGCGGTCCTCGCGGTCGCGGCGCCCGTCGCGGTCCTCGCTGGCGCGGTGACGGGCATCGGTACGCCGGGGTTGTGGCTGCTTCCCTGTGTCGCGTTGACGGTCCTGACGTTGGCGCTCGGCTCGCTGGTCGAGCCCGGGTACGCCGCGCTGGTGGTGGCCGGGGCGTGGGCGGTGGTGGTGCTGGCGCCGCCGGTCAGCGGTCTGGCGGTCCTGGTGGCGAACCTCCCGGGATGGCTGGGGGTCACCGCGGTGGCCACGGTGGTGGTGTATGTGCGTCGGGAACGGGTGGGAAGGCAACCGGCATGACGACGGTGAGCGTCGACGGCCTGCGGGTCAGCTACGGCAAGCGAGTCGTCTTCGACGACCTGGACCTCGAGCTCGGAGTGGGCGTGCACGGGTTGCTCGGCCCGAACGGCGCCGGCAAAACCACCCTGATGCGGGTCCTGGCCACGGTCCTGCGACCCGACCAGGGTGCGGTCCGGCTGCTGGGCCACCACATCGGGAAACCGTCGGCGTTGCGGCAGGCGCGCCGCCAGTTGGGCTACCTGCCTCAGGCGTTCGGGTTCTATCCGCGCTTCACCGTGCGGGAGTTCGTCGAGTACTTCGCCTGGCTCAAGGAGATGCCGCCGGCGCGAATTCCGCTGGCGGTGGACCGGGCGATCGAGCGGGTCGGGCTGCTGGATCGCGCCGACGACCGGATGAAGCACCTCTCCGGCGGGATGCTGCGTCGCGTCGGCATCGCCCAGGCCATCGTGAACGACCCGCGGCTGCTGCTGTTGGACGAGCCGACCGCCGGCTTGGACCCGGAGCAGCGGGTGCAGTTCCGGGCGCTGCTGCGGGAGCTGGGCCTGGATGCAGTCGTCCTGGTCAGCACACACCTGGTCGAGGACGTCGTAGCGGCGTGCACCCGGGTGAACCTGGTCGACGGCGGGCGGCTGGTCTTCACCGGCCTGCCCGACGAGCTGATCGCCGCCGGTGGGGACGGCGACAGCGGCGACTCCCCCATCGAGCGCGGCTACACGGCGGTGCTGCGCGGTGCGCGGACGGCACCGCGGTGAAGCGCGCGCTGAGGGCGGAGCTACGCCGCGGTACGGCGCCCTTCGCCGCTGCGGCGATGTTCGGCGCCGGCGTGTGGATGCTGGCCGTGCACCCGGACGACTGGGCCGGCCGGTGGCCCGGCCTCGCGAACTACCTGCGGGTGTCGCTGCTGATCCTGTGCGCTCTCATGATCGCTGCCGGGGCGTGGCAGTCCGGCAGAGAACGGCGGCGCGACATCAACGAGCTGATCGCCACCACCCCCCGCCCGGGCTGGCAACCACTGGTGGTGGCCTGGCTCGCCGTAACCGTGGCCGGCGCCGCCGGACTGCTGCTCGCGTTCGCAGGGGCGGCGGTGCTGATCGCCCGGGTCGCGACCTACACCGGCGGAGGCTGGTGGTGGACGCTGACCGTCGGTGTCCTCGCCCTGGCCGCCGCCGCCGCGGTCGGCGTCCTCGTCGGCCGGCTCGTACCGCTGCGGGTGGCGGCCCCGATCGCCGGCCTCGCCACATACCTCGGCCTGGCCATCATCACCTACTGGGACGGCACGCCCGCCGCGTGGCTCTCACCGGTCTACGGCGGCTGGGCGGTGTACTCACTCGTTCCCGGCCGGGTCACCGTGTTGCAGGCAGCCTGGCTGGTGGCCCTGACGGTCCTGCTGCTCGCCGCCGCCGCGCGGCAGCGGCGAGCAGCCCTGCTGGCCGGCGGACTCGCCGTCGCCGTCGCCGTGCCGATTACCACCGGGCCGGGCACCTACCGCCTCCCGGCCGACCCGGCCGCGGTCGAGCTGGTGTGCACGAGCAGCGGCCCGCAGGTGTGCCTCTCCCGGATCAACGCCTTCCTGATCGACGACGTCACCAAGGTTGTGCAGCCGATCCTGGGACGTCTCGACGGGATACCCGGAGCGCCGCGGCGGGCGGCCGACCAGGCCGCCCAGCCGGCCCGCCAGCCCATCGAACGGAACGACGACACGGTCTGGCTCAACCTCGACTACCAGTCCACGGCGCTGGGCGGCCTTGCCAGCCGGAAGAGCCTGCGGGCGGACTTCCGGCAGGTGACCCGGGCCAGATGTGAGGACCCGATCGGGGTACGCAGAATCGACCAGCGGGTCTACCGGACCGACACCCTGGCCACCGACTGGATGCTCGACGAGGCAGCGACCCCGGACGACGTGCCCCTCACCAGGCTTCGTGCACTGCCGCAGCCGGCGCAGCGCACCTGGTTCGCCGCCTACCTCGACGCCGCCCACCGATGCGACATCCCGCAACTGATTCGCCTCGGCGAGCAGCCATGACCAGCCGCCTGCTCACGCTGCACCTGCGCTCCCGGGGCGCGTCCATGTTCGTGGCCGGTGTCGGCATTATCACGCTGCTGGCCTGGGCCGCCGGAACCTGGCTCGCCAGCAGGCCCTACTTCGACGGGCCCGCCGCCCGCGTCCCCGTGGTCGCACTCGCGCCACTGTTGGCGGCACTACTGCTCGGGCCCACCCTCGCCGGCGCTGACGAGGACCTCGATCGCAGCACACCCCTGCCGTGGCGGGCCTGGCGAGCCGGTCACCTTCTCGTCGCCGCCGTTGTCACCGCCATGGCGCTCATCCTGGCCGGGCTGCGGGCGCCCGACACGTACGGTGCTCACACACTGGTTCGCAATGCTCTCGGTTGTATCGGACTGGTCGCCGGCGGCGCAATGCTGCTCGGCGCGCGGCTGGCGTGGCTGCCCGCCTTCGTCTACGTGAGCGCCGTCTACGCCGCCGCTCCACGCCAGACCGGTGTAGTCGTCACAGCTTGGGCCTGGCCGATCCAGCCCTCAACTTCCACAACGTCGTGGCTCACCGCCGTCACGATCTTCACCGTCGGTGCCGCCGCCTACCTGCACAGCGGGTCCCGTGCCTCGGCTGGCCGCCGCTACCGTCGGAGGCGCTGATCGTGGGCCCCGCCTTGTGTCAGCACGGGGTCTGAGCCGCCAGGACGTGACCACTGAGGTTCTCACCGTCGTACGGAGGCAGCCGTCGCCGTTGCGGGCCTGGCGAATCGGATGCCGACCGTCGCGGCGCAGGCACCGCCGTAAGCTGCGAAAATGGACGCCGGGTATGCCTGGGGCATCGGCCAACCGCCTGATCCCGCTGCGGCCAGGGCCGCCGACGCGGACGCGGATGGCCTGACACCGGAGCAGCTGCCGGAGGTACGCGAACTGACCGCGCAGGGCTGGCAGTTGGCCCCGGACGTTCCGATGCTTGTCTTCCTCCCCGCGGTGTGGCCCCCGCAGCTGCGCACCTGGGTGCCGGACCGGGCAAGCCGCTACGAGACCTGGACTGAGCTGGACCCGAAGACGTACGAGGTGCTGCGGGCGCAAACCGTGCGGTCAAGCTGGGAGTCCCGCAACGAGGTCGAGAACGACAAAGATGCCCTGCTGGCCGACGCGGGCATCACCGGCCGGCCTCGGGGCCGGCTGTGGCTGCTGAAGCCGCCGCCCGGGTTCGCCTCGGTCGACGACTTCCTCGCCGAACTCGGCCGGCGTGCTGATGCCGCCGGCATCGGCTGGGCGTGCAGCCCGGAGTACGTACGGCTCACCCGGAACGTACTGCGAGAAGTGACCGCCTGAGGATCTGTGGGCACGGCGGTACCTGCGATTCTGCCCGCCGACCGACACCGCCACCGCGGTCCTGGTCAGACTCAGGACGGCGAGCGTAACCAAGGTCGCCGCCAGCCCGCTCACCGGCAAGTCCTCGCCGTCTTCCGCGCCGTCGTTCAGCGGACGCTCGTCAAGTACATCTGCCACGGCGTCGGCGTCAGCAAATCCGTCGAGGAAACCGAAGGGCTGCGCGCCAAGCTCACCCGACTCGTCGCCCGTCCGATCCTGGCCGGGCCGGGCCGGGCCGGAATAGGGGTGCGGTAGGCGTAGCTCATGTCGATGAGGTGGGGCGTTCGGTCACTCGCGGGTCAGCCCCGGCGGCAGTGCGTCTTCGTCAAGTCGGACCTGGCGGGCGTTGGCCAACGGGTCGCCTTCAAGGGTGTGGATCAGTGGTGCCGGGCCGCCGACGCAGGTCCAGGTGTCGTCCCACAGCGCGGAGACCAGCCACGACCGGTCGGCGGGGAAGAACAGGTCGGGTAGCGCTCCGTGGGGGTGGCGGATGTGACCTTCGGTGCGCCAGGTGAGGGCTTGCTCGGGGCCGGCCTGGACCAGCACGTACGGCCAGTTCCAGTAGAGGAACACCCTCGGGGCGTGGGGGAAGACGACGTCGTGGGCGCCGGTGTCGAGGTAGGCCAGCCACCACGGCTGGTTGGGGGTGCGCGTGGTGAGGTGCTCAATGAGGGCGTGCTCGTAGGCGGCGGCGGTGACGTCGTCGGTCTGGTACGTGGTGGCGTAGGCGTCGAAGACCGGCGGGATGGCGGTGGTGATCGAGACGCCGGCCGTGGTGTGCCCGGCGATCCAGCCCACGTCGGAGGCGGCGCCGACGCGCCAGTCCCGCCCGTCCTTCTTGACCTGCACACCGCCATTCAAGTCGCTGCCGCGACGGTTGGCGTAGGAATCAGGCCGGTCTCGGGAACGGTGGCCGGTGACCAGCCGTCATGGGCCACCATGCCGTACGCCCGCCCCGTGCTCGGTGAAGCATGCTGCGTGGGTCCCGCACATGGTGTCCGAGGTGCCGGCCGGTGACCGCGGCAGACTCGAGGTCGCCGCGCCCGCAGGACCGGGAGTGGGGATGGCTGTGTGTGTTCCGCCGTGATCGTGGCTGAGCCTCGAGGTGCCCACCCACTTTCCGCCTCGTGGGCGGGCCGGGTTGAACAGGCGCGGCCCTGGTGGCCGTAGACCCTGATGCCCGGGAGCGGTGGGTATGGCTGCGTGTGTTTCGTCGAGATCGCTTGGCTCACGGTAGGAGATGCCACCCGCCGCTTCGTCGTCTGCGAGATTCGGTAGACCGCTGATGGAGACCCGCGACTCGCGTTCGCATCCGTAGAAGGTGCCGGCAAATCCGAACCTCCGACGAGGCACATTCAAGCAAACCGACCGACGAAGGAGAGCACGACGGTGGCGAAGCTGTGGATCGGCGTGGACATCGGCAAGACCCACCACCACGTCGCGGCCGTCGACGGCGAAGGCCGGCTGGTCTACTCCTGCCGAGTCGCCAACGACGAGACCTCACTGCTCACCGTCATGGCCGAGGTCTCGACGCACGGCCGCCCGGTCTGCTGGGCGGTCGACGTCACCACCGGGCTATCGGCGCTGCTGCTGACCCTGCTGTGGCGCCGCCAGGTCCAGGTCCGCTATGTCTCCGGCACCGTCGCGTTCCACATGGCCGCCGCGTTCGCCGGAGAGAACAAGACCGACGCTCGCGACGCACTGGTGATCGCCCAGACCATCCGGATGCGCCCCGATATCCCGATCCTGGAACCGTCCGACCGGCTCCTCGCCGAGCTGACAGTGCTGACCGGCTACCGTGCCGACCTCGTCGGCCAGCGTGTCGCGACCCTGTTCCGGTTGCAGGAGCTGCTCACCGGGATCAGTCCGGCGTTGGAGCGAGCGGTGGAACTCAACCGGAAGGCCCCGATGATGGTCCTCGCCTGCTGGCAGACACCGGCCGCGATCCGGCACGCCGGCGTCGACCGCATCACCGCCCTGCTCCGCCGCGGCCACGTCAAGAACGCCGCCCAGGTCGCCGAGGCGATGGTCGCCGCCGCCCGGCAGCAAACCGTCACCCTGCCCGGGCAACGCGCCGCCGCCGTCGTGGTCGGGCAGATGGCCACCGAGATCCTCGCCCTCGAACAACGCATCGCCGCCGTCGACGACCGCATCGCCGAACACCTCGACCAGCACCCCCTCGCGCCGATCATCGGGAGTCTGCCTGGCATGGGGCCCCTGCTGACTGCCGAGCTGCTCGTCCATACCGCCGGCATGACCGAATACGACAGCCCCGCCAAACTCGCCGCCCACGCCGGCCTGGCGCCTGTCTCCCACGACTCCGGCACGGTTTCCGGGAACCATCGGCAGCCTCGCCGCTATCACCGAAGGTTGCGGCACATCCTGTGGATGGCCGCGTTCACCGCCGCCCGAGAATGCCCCACCTCCCGCGCGTACTACGAGAAGAAGCGCGCCGAAGGTAAAAACCACCGGCAAGCCATACTCGCCCTCGCCCGACGACGCGTCGACGTTCTCTGGGCACTCATCCGCGACCGTAAGACCTTCGCCCGACCGACGCCGACAGTCCGCGCCGCAGCCTGAACCAGCACGCTCCGCGTCAACGCGACAACGGTCCCGTCGGCCACTTCGTCCTGCCCATCAAGATCAACCGGAGTCACATGGAGACTCCTAAGACCGTCATCTATGCATGTCGGTAGGCCGACTGCCTGCGATTCAGCCGTTCATTACCTCTGTTTGTTGGTCGCATTGGATAGCTGCTGCGCTCCGTTGCTGGCGGTTACAGTAGCAAACCGGCCGCCTCTGTTGCTTTTTGTGTCAACTTTCTCGATTCTAAATCCTCGTCACGGCATTTTGCGACTTGACGTAGCGAGGATGCTGTCCGGGGAAGCACGTGCGATCCTCGCCCAACCCGCTCCTTTACGCCGCACGCCGAGTTACGCCTGGGCACCGGAGTCGGAAGTGGGCGCAAACGCGTTGCCAGGCTGATGCGCCAGGCCGGGCTGCAGGGCTTCTGCCGGCGCTGCCGTCAGGGCTGCAAGGTGCGCGAGTTGGACGCGTGAGTGGATGCCGAGCTTCCGGTAGACGCGGGTGAGGTTTGCTTCGACTGTTTTGACACTGATGGTGAGGGCGGTGGCGATGTCGCGGTTGGTCGCTCCGCTGGCGGCGAGCTCGACGCAGCGCTGTTCGGCGGAGGTGAGGCAGGGGAGCGTACTGCTGTGCGCGGGGACGGGCTCCAGTTGGTGGAGGGTGCGGGTGGCGGCTTCGATCCAGGGGTGTGCCTGGTGCGTGCTGAAGAGGTCGGCGGCGCTCTGCGCCGCGGTGCGGGCGCTGGCGCGTCGGCGTCCGCGTCGTTCGGTGTGGCTGAGGGCCAGGAGGGTTCGACCGTGTTCGATGGGCAGGTGGCGGAGGTGGTCGGCTGCTGCGGTGAGGAGGTCGGCGGCCGCATCGTAGTTGCCCAGGGTGGCTTCCAGGAGTGCCTGGGAGCGGTCGAGCACGGGGAGGACGCAGCTTCTATCTAGATCAGTCGCGGTGCGACGGGTATCGGTCAGCAGTTTGCGGGCTTGGTCGAGGTAGCCGAGGGAGATGAGGGCTTGGGCGAGGTCGGCGTGCCAGCGCAGGACGGACGGGTCGCGGACCTGCTGGCGCTTCTCAAGCGTACGGACCTCTTCCAGCGCCTCCAGGGCTTCTTTCGGACGCCCGGTGACCAGGAGAAGATGTCCGAGGACGAAGAGGTTTCGGGAGAGGAAGACTTTGTTGTCCTCCCGGCGGGAGGTGTCCGCCCCGCGGCGTGCGTGAGCGAGGGCGGAGTCGGTGCACGAGGCGGTGCCCTCGACCAGGGCGGAGGTGTAGCACGTTGGTGCGGGGTCCAAGGCGGCTCTGTCGGTAAGCGACAGGGCGCGGCCGGCGTAGTCGAGGGCCAGTCCGCACCGTCCGGCGCGGATCTCGACTTCGGCGAGGCTGCGCAGGACATCCACGGTGGCTTCGGCGTCTCCGGTCCGCTCGGCTTCGACGAGCAGAGGCAGCAGTGCGCTGCGGGCTTCGTCCAGACGGTCGTCGAAGATGGCGTGCCGGGCGGAGAGCTGTTCGGGCCTGGCGTTGACGGGGATGTGAGTGCTGCGTGGCAGGGACAGGGCGTGGCCGAGCGTGGTCTCGGCTTGGGGGCGGCCGAGGATGCGTTGGATGCGGGCCTGCATCGTGAGGGCCATGGCGGTGGTGGCGGTGTCGCCAGCGCTCCGGGCGAGGCTGGCGGCCCGGGCAGCCTGGGCGCACGCCCGGTCGGGATCGCCGTTGACGTTGGCCCAGATCGCCTGGCGGATGAGGATCTGCGCGGTCAGGTCCGGATGTCCGGCCGCTTCGTGAAGTGCGTCGGCGAACAGCTTGTCGCCGTTGTGCAGGTGCTGTCCGCCTGAGTCGATCAGGGAGATGAGGGCGTTGACGCGGTTGGCGGGGCTGCTGTCGTGGTGCAGGACGAGGCGGACGGCGGCCTGGCCGCGGGGCAGGTCGCCGTTGTGGGCGGCGTCGCGTACGGCGGTCAGCGCCCGTTCGGTGAGCAGGTCGGCGTCGGTCTCCGGGGTACGTTCGGCGGCGAGGAGGGAGAGTTCGGCCGCTAGTGCGGGTTCTCCGCGCAGCCGGGCGCGGGCGGCGGCGCGGGCGGCGCGGTCGGCCGACTGCGGGTCGTTGGTGTCGGCCGCCAGCGTGGTGTGACGGTCGCGGCGGATGCTGTCGCGGCTGGCTTCGGCCAGGCGGGTGTGCAGGAGCCTGCGTGTGGCGACCGGCGGTCGGGCCGCGAGTTCGGCACCGATCGCGGAGGCGGCGAACCGGATCTTCCCGTCGGCCGGCCCGATGTTGATCAGTCCGGCTGCCTCGGCCTCTGCGAGAAGGTTGTCGGCGGGCGGGCCGGCGAGGCGGCTCAGCAGTTCGCGGTCGGGCCGGTCGTCGAGTGCGGCGACCGTCAACAGTTCCTGAACTTCGGCCGACACAGTGCCCAGCCATTCGTTCACCAGTCGGCGGGCGGCCGGCGGCAGGACCAGGTCGTCTACGAGACCCTGAGCGGCCGGCAGGTCGGTGGCGCGGCTGCGGGCCCCGGCGAATGCGAGGGCTAGGGCCGGGTTCCCTCCGCTGCGGATGTGGGTCTGCGTGACCTCGTAGGGGGTTAGCCGGTACGGCGACAGCAGGGTTGCGACCTGATCGGGTGTCAGCGCCGGGATGCGTACCGCCCAGGGGTCCTCGCCGCACCAGTGGCCTTCGCTCCCCGGGCGCCAGATTCGCTCTGCGGCTATGACGGGAAGGTCGGGAGCCAGGCGCAGTGCCCAACGCAAGACGGCCGCGCTGGCCGTATCCAGCCACTGGGCGTTGTCCACCACCAGTGTCAGAGGCGGGGTGTCCAGCAGCAGGGTGGCGGTCAACCGGCGCAGCCGTAGAGCGCTCCCGGCGGGATCGGCAGAGCCCGGCACTCCGACGGCCTTGTCGATTCCGGTCGCGAGTTCCCGCGCGGCCGGCAGCGGTTGGAGGGCCAGTGCGAGTTCGAGCAGTCCGGTGTAGGGGACCTGGGCGTCCTGTGGGCTCGGAGCCAGCCTTAGGACAGGCATGCCCAGCTGCTGCCCGAGTACACCGGCCGCAGCGGTCTTGCCGATCCCGGGCGGACCGAACAGCACCACCCGACGGGCGCCGCGCACGACGCCCGGTACCACCGGCAGCATGGTGCCGGTGGCCCCCTGATGCGCATTCACTGCCGTCGCAGAATCTGGCACCGGATCATAGTGCGCCCGACGGTCCTTCGCGCACCAGAGCAAGGGGTTGCCCTGATTTCGGCCAGCCTCCGCCGTTCCTAGTGTCATCGCCAAAGCCGAGCTGTCACCGGTTGCCGGAGATCCCATCAACACGGGCCCTGCTGCCACACCCCTCAACCCATCTCGGCGGGAGGATTGCGATGTATCGAAGAACTGCCATGGCGGCCGCTGTCGCGGTTGCGCTTACCCTGGGCACCGTGACCGGGGTGGCCACCCAGTCGACCGCAGCCACCCCGCCCCCTACACCCACGGTTGCACAGAGCCCGCTGTCGCTGGCGATCTCTGCAGCCGACCGCGCTGCCGACGGCGGTCACGACGCGCTGGCGAAAGGCCCCTTCGAGCAGTACGACCGTCGCATGGTGATCCCGTGGGTGGACGGCCTGTTCTCCATTGCCTACGAGCGCACCTACCGGGGCCTGCCGGTGGTCGGCGGCGACGCCGCCGTACTCGCCGACGGCCGGGGCGCCATCCGGGCGATCTCGGCCGCCACCAAGACGAAGATCAACGTCTCCGTCGTGCCGACGGTCGCCGCCGACCGCGCCGAGCAGACCGCCAAGGGCCTGCTCACCAAGGTCGACCAGGTCGAGTCACGCACCCTCGTGGTGCACGTCAAGGACAGCACCGCGCGACTCGCGTGGGAGGTCGTCGTCGCCGGGCGCACCGCCTCGGCCCCCAGCCACCTGCATGTCTTCGTGGACGCGCGCAACGGCCAGGTGCTGGCCAAGCAGGAGGACGCCGCGGCCGGTTCCGGCACCGGCAAGTGGAACGGGCCCAGCCCGTTGTCGATCACCACGTCGCAGTCGGGCAGCACGTACTACCTGCGCGACACCACGCGCACCGGCCTGAACTGCCAGGACTACAGCACCAGCACCGTCTTCTCCGGCGCGGACGACAGCTGGGGCAACGGGGTGGGCACCAGCAAGGAGACCGGCTGCGTCGACGCGGTGTACTCGGCGCAGAAGGAATGGGACATGCTGTCGGCCTGGCTGGGCCGCAACGGGCACAACGGCAACGGTGGCAGCTGGCCGATCAAGGTCGGCCTGAACGAGCAGAACGCCTACTGGGACGGCTCGACGATCACGATCGGCAAGAACTCGGCAGGCAACTGGATCTCATCGATGGATGTGGTGGGTCACGAGTTCGGCCATGGCATGGACCAGAACACCCCCGGCGGCACCAGCTCCGAAGCCGGCCTCGGCGAAGCCACCGGCGACATCTTCGGCGCCCTGACCGAGGCATACGCCAACCAGTCCAGCGCCTACGACGAACCCGACTACCTGGTCGGTGAGGAGATCGACATCGTCGGCGACGGCCCGATCCGCAACATGTACAACCCCTCGCTGGTCGGCGGCCACCCGAACTGCTACTCCTCGTCGATCCCGAACACGGAGGTACACGCGGCCGCAGGTCCGCTCAACCACTGGTTCTACCTGCTCGCCGAGGGCAGCGCGCCGGGCGGCGGCAAGCCGAACAGCCCCATCTGCTCGGGCGGCCCGTCGTCGGTCACCGGCGTGGGCATCCAGTCCGCCGGAAAGATCTTCTACGGCGGCATGCTGCTGAAGACCTCCGGCATGACCCACAAGAAGTACCGCACCGCGACCCTGACCGCCGCGAAGAACCTGGACTCCTCGTGCGTCCTGTTCAATCGGACCAAGGACGCGTGGAACGCGGTCGCGGTCCCGGCCCAGACCGGTGACCCGACCTGCACCGGTTCCAGCACCGACTTCTCCGTCTCGGTCAGCCCCACCTCGGGCAGCGTCAACGCGGGCTCCTCGGTCACCGCGACGGTCAACACCGCGACCGTCTCCGGCAGCGCCCAGACCGTGTCGCTGACCTCCTCGGGTGCCCCGTCGGGGGTCACCGTGTCGTTCAGCCCGACGTCGGTGACGTCGGGCAACAGCTCCACGATGACGGTGGCGACCACGTCCAGTGCGGCTGCGGGCACGTACACCATCACCGTGACCGGCGCCGGTTCGATCACCCACACCGCGCAGTACACGCTCACGGTCAACGGCGGCACCCCCGGTGGCACCGCGCCGGACATCGACGTCGCCAACGTGCAGGCGCACCTGACACAGCTCAGCACCATCGCCACCAACAACGGCGGCACCCGCCGCTCGACCGGCCAGGGCTACCTGCAGTCGGTGGCGTACGTCAAGGGCAAGCTGCAGGCCGCCGGCTTCACCGTCACCGAGCAGCCCTGCACCTCCGGCTGCACCAGCGGTGCAGGCCCGAACCTGATCGCCGAGTGGCCGGGCGGTAACGCGAGCAACGTCTACATGTTCGGCGCCCACCTGGACGGCGTCTCGGTCGGTCCGGGCATCAACGACAACGGCTCCGGCTCGGCGGCGCTGCTCGAGGTCGCCCTCGCGCTGGCCGCGCAGAACCCGACCATGCTGAACAAGGTCCGCTTCGGCTGGTGGACCGACGAGGAACAGGGCCTCAACGGCTCCAAGTTCTACGTCAACTCGCTGACCAGTACCCAGCGAACGGCGATCAAGGCCTACTACAACTTCGACATGATCGCGTCGAAGAACGGCGGCTACTTCATCAACAACATCACCTCGACCGCGTCGCAGCCGATGAAGGCGTACTGGGACTCCCTCAGCCTGCAGCCGGAGGAGAACGTCGAGGGCCAGGGCCGTTCCGACGACTACTCGTTCCAGAACGCGGGCATCCCGACCTCCGGTTACGCGATGGGCGCCAGCGCCACCAAGACGTCGGCCCAGGCGTCGAAGTGGGGCGGCACGGCCGGTCAGTCCTACGACTCCTGCTACCACTCCTCGTGCGACACTCTCAGCAACATCGACGCCACCGCGCTGAACCGGGCTGCCGACGGCATCGCCTACACGCTGTGGAACCGGGCGGTCGGCACCTCGACGCCGACCAACGACTTCTCGATCTCGGCCAGCCCCGCGTCGGGCACCGTGAACGCGGGGTCCAGCACCACGACCACCGTCGGCACCGCCACCACCTCGGGCAGCGCCCAGACGGTTACCCTGACCGCCAGCGGCGCCCCCACGGGCGTAACGGTCTCGTTCAGCCCGTCGTCGGTCACCTCCGGCAGCTCGTCGACCGCCACCATCGCGGTCGGCTCGTCGGTGGCCGGCGGCACCTACACCATCACCATCACCGGCGCGGGTTCGGTGTCGCACAGCACCACGTACACGCTGACCGTGGCCGGCGGGCCGGGCGGCTGCACCGCCGCCCAGCTGATCCTCAACGGCGGGTTCGAAAGCGGCACCTCGCCGTGGACCGGCTCCACCGGCGCGATCGGCACCTCTATCGGGCAGGTGCCGCGCAGCGGCACCCGGTACGCGTGGCTCGGCGGATACGGCTACACCGCGACCGAGGCCATCAGCCAGACCGTCACCATCCCGTCGGGCTGCACCAGTGCGGTACTGACCTACTGGCTGCACATCGACACGAACGAGTACGGGGCGCTCGCCTACGACGTGTTCACGATCAAGGCCAACGGCACCACCGTGGCGGCGCTGTCCAACATGAACGCTGCCACGGGCTACACGCAGCGCACCGTCAACCTCGGCGCGTACGCCGGCCAGACGGTCACGCTGACCTTCGCCGGCAGAGAGGACGCCTACCTACAGACCAGCTTCGTGCTGGACGACGTGACCCTGCAGGTCGGCTGAGTTCAACGGCAGGGTGGGGCGCTCGCCCCACCCTGCCGCCGGTCCTGCGCCCCTGTTCCGCTGCCGGACCGGACCTTAGCCTGAATCCGTGGATTGGATTCTGGGTGCGTTGTCGGGTTGATCTAGCCGATTGGGGGTGTGATGGATCCGCTGGCCCTGGTCTCCGTAGAACGCCAAGTAACCCGGCTCCGCCTTGACCTGGCGAGAGGCGAAGTCCATCGCCTCCGGGCGCAGATCTGCCCAACCTCGCGGGAAGCGGCCGTACCGGTCGTAGAACCTCCGCAACAGCGCGAACCCGGCCGTATCTCGCCATGCTTGGACGCAACCAGGTCCAGCTCAGCAGGGACAAGGGTCCAGTGCTCGACCAGCTCGCCGATGCTCAGAGGAGATCGACTCACAGCGGTCAACCACCGTGGCAGCGATCAGGGACCGCGCAGACCCCCAAAAAGATCAACTATTTGGCCCCTGGTCGCAAGATCGGCGTGGTTGGTCGTGAAGGGCCCGTCGGCGTGTGACCAGGTCCAGCGAAGCCGTCGGTGGGTCAGCCACGCACTAGCCTGGCCGGCGAGGTCGCGGTGCCGGCGCTGGGTCCTGTTGGTGTCGCCGCCGTCGGTGGTGAAGGCGAGCAGGGCGTAGCCGCCGGGGATGCCGGCGTGGGGCTCGCCGGGGTGCCGGCTGCCGTCGACGGGGAGGTGCACGCTGGCCAGGGCCGGTGCGCCCTGTCCGGGCAGGGTTTGCAGCATGTGGACGCGGCCGTGGTCGACCAGGTGCCATCGGCCGTCCAGGGGCAGCCTGAGCACGGTGCGGGCGTGGGCGAACAGTTCGTAGGCGTCGACGGGGTCCTGCACGACGAGGGTGGTGGTCGCGGTCATCGTGGTCACCGGGCCCAGATCGCCAGGGCTGCGGTGGTGGCGGCGCCGGCGTACCCGGCGAGCAGCAGCGGCACGGCGCGGGAGATGGCGGTGTACTTGGCCCGTACGGCGCGGGAGAGCCACCACAACTCGCGGGCGCGTGCGAGGGGGGCGGTCTGGGCTCCCGGGTCGGTGTCGCCACCGACAACGCGGACCAGGACGTCCTGGGCGGTGTCGGTGTCGGCGTAGGCGACGAACCCGAAGTCCCCACCCCGAAATCCCGGTACGCGAAACCCGCGTCCGGCACCGGTGGGGCTACTGAACCGCCGAAAGCCCTTGCGGCAGGGCTGGCGCCGCGCGCCCTTTATGGGCATCACCGCACGCTCTTCCGCGCTCGTCGAAGAGGGCCGATGCCCACCGAACTCGCACATCGTGTCCGGGGTGTCTGTCGGTGACGGCGGCAGGCTGAGGTTGCCGTGCCCGTTGGGCCGGGAGTGGGGATGGCTGAAGTGTGTTCCGCCGTGATCGTGGCTGACGTTCGAGGTGCCAACCCCGCTCCCCCCGCCGGTTGCGTCCGCTGGAGTGGTGTACGACTTGCCCGTGATGGGCGTGTTGCGTAGATGAGAGACGGCCATCGCGTCGATCCTTCAAGACGACCAAGTCAGAGAAGGAAGAGAGAACGCGATGGCCGCATCAGAGAGTATGAACCCTGTTGACCTGCTGCGCGAGCAGATCGAGGGCGCGTCGCCGGACGTGTTGCAGGCGATGATCAAAACGTTCGCGCAGGCGTTGATGTCCGCGGAAGCGGACGCGATCTGCGGTGCCGGTTACGGGCAGCGCAGCGACGAGCGGGTGAACTCGCGTAACGGATACCGGCCTCGGGAGTGGGACACCCGGGCCGGGACGATCGACTTGGCCATCCCCAAGCTGCGCCAGGGCTCGTACTTTCCGGACTGGCTGCTGACCCACCGTCGGCGGGCCGAGCAGGCTCTGGTGTCGGTCGTGGCCACCTCCTATCTGCTGGGGGTGTCGACGCGGCGGGTGGAGAAGCTGGTCGAGCAGCTCGGGATCCGGCAGCTGTCGAAGTCGCAGGTCTCGGAGATGGCCGCCCACCTCGACACCCAGGTCGAGGCGTTTCGCAACCGACCCCTCGACTCAGGCCACTACACGTTCGTGTGGATGGACGCGCTGACGATGAAGGTCCGCGAGCACGGCCGCACCGTCAACGTCCACGCGCTGATCGCTGTCGGCGTCAACGCCGACGGCCAACGCGAAGTCCTCGGCCTCGACGTCGCCTCCGACGAGGACGGCGCCGGCTGGCTGGCGTTCCTGCGGTCGCTGACCGCCCGCGGCCTGACCGGGGTGCGTCTGGTCATCTCCGACGCCCACGCCGGCCTGGTGTCCGCGATCGGCGCGGCCCTGCCCGGCGCTGCGTGGCAGCGCTGCCGGACCCACTACCTGCGCAACCTGCTGACCAAGGTGCCCAAGTCGGCGCAGCCCTGGATCGCCACCCTCGTCCGCACAATCTTCGACCAGCCGGATGCCGACGCCGTCCGAGCCCAGTTCCAGCGGGTCGTGGCCACGATCGAGGCGAAGTTCCCAGCCGCAGCCGAGCACCTCGACGCCGCCAGGGATGACCTCCTCGCGTTCACCGGTTTCCCGCGCGAGATCTGGCGTCAGATCTGGTCGAATAATCCGCAGGAGCGGTTGAACAAGGAGATCCGCCGCCGCACCGACGTCGTCGGGATCTTCCCCAACCGGCCGTCGATCATCCGCCTCGTCGGCGCCGTCCTGGCCGAGCAAACCGACGAGTGGACCGAAGGACGCCGCTACATGGGCCTGGAACTACTCGCCAAAGCCCGCATGGTCACGATCGACACCGACCAACACGTCACCGACCAGACCGACCCCGCCCCGATCGCCGCATAACATCAGACCGGATCCCGCGATGGCCGTCTCTTACACCACTCGCGCGGACGCGACCCGACTCCCGGACCTTCGATGATGTGCGCGGTGTGTGCTCGAGAGCGGATGCCACCGTGGGGCAACCGGTGCCACCGGATGCCACGGCGGGTCAACGGGCCGGGTCGCTGCCGGGGTCCGTGTGCTCGGGGTGTGGTCATCGGTCGGCCCTGACCAGGGCGACGACGTGGGTGAACGTGGGCCACTCCCTGCCACCCCGGGTGAACCGGCAGGCCGCTAGACTGGGCACTCGCGCCCTCGTAGCTCAGGGGATAGAGCATCGGTTTCCTAAGACGACGCTCTATCTGTACCCAGAGGCTCACTACCTGCGGGTTCCTATTCCGTCTTCACGTTAGCGGGTCGCACACGCGCATTGCTGTGCTCGCTTGCCGAAGATCAGCAGAACAAGCGTAAGTCCTGCTCAGGACATGCTTCAGTCGGTCCAACGCGTCCTTGCCGAGATCCGGCGAAGCTGCCGCGCCGCGTCAGCCTACGGTGCCGCAAGAGCGTGGGCCAGCAGCGCGGCGAGTTTGGCTGTGCGTGCCGGATGATGATGACCGACCCAGAGAACTCGTCCGATGAGGTATTGAGCGAAGTCGGGGTGGCCGTTCCGGTTCTGCGAGGCGAGGCCGGTGCGGGCGGCGTTGTGGAGGATGGCGCGGAGCTGGTCGTATTCGTCGCGTGGTGTGGCGGGGTGGTGGTTGACGACGAGTCCGGCGAGGAGTTGCCGGTCGGCTCGGCCGCGGACGCGGGTCTTGGTTGGGTGGACTTGGAAGCCTTCGTCGCGGGCGATGTCGGTGACGGCGGCGATCAGGTCGTGGGTGCGGCGGGTGGTGAGGTCGCCGGAGAAGGCGAGGTCGTCGGCGTACCGGGTGTAGGTGATCTCGAAGGCCTTGGCGAGGCCGGTGAGGCGTCGGTCGAGTCGGTAGGCGCACAGGTTGGCCAGTGCGGGCGAGGTGGGAGCGCCTTGTGGCAGGTGGCCGGTGCGCAGCGCGGCGAGCCGGGCCGCCCGCTGCGGTAGGTCGGTGGGTGCCTGGCGGAGGACGGGGTGTGGGGTGCGGGTGGTGCAGAGTCCGGTGAGGGTGTGGGCGACGGGTTCGGGGTAGCCGGCGGTGCGGAACAGTCCGTAGACGCGGGTGGCGGGGATGTGGGTGAAGAAGGCGAGCAGGTCGATCCGGACGACGACCGGCTGTGCGGTGTGGGCGGCGGCGAAGGTGTGCGCGGAGCGACCGGGTACGAAGCCGTGCGCCGCGGGGTGGACCGGGATCGGCCCGAGGACCTCGGCGAGCAGCCGGCGTTGCAGGGCGCGAAGCCGAGATTTCGGTGCCTCGATCAACCGGCCCCGGTCGGTCCATCGGTAGTGGTAGTGATGCAGCCGGTGGGCGATGGCGCGTCGGTTCATGGCCCGTCGGTCGGCGTACCAGTCGAGGTGCTCGATGCTCAGGTCGAGCATCCCGGCCAGGTCGCCGACTGTGTCGATGGCCGGGGTGTGCCAGGGTCGGCGGACGGTGCGGGTCGGCGTCACGGGCCGCGTGTGGATGACAATGGGCCGCTGGTGCTGGCGGGATGCGGCGACTGCCGCGCGGAGCGGATCGAGGGTGCTCAGGAACTCGGCGAGCTCGCGTGGCCGGTCGGTGGGTGGGCGCGGGTAGGCGACCTGCACCGCGTCGGCGACCGGCCACAGCCATCGCCGCCGGACCCCGAGGACGAGCCCACCCTGGTCGACGAGATCGGCGCGGCGCCAGTCGTCGCCGGCGAGGAACGCGTCGGCGAGCGCGGTGGCGAGGGCGTGAAGGGTGGTCACGAGCGGGCCGGTGGTGGCAGCGTGTCCCGACGATGCCCGGTCGTGCGGGTGCACAGGCTCGCGGAGCGTGCCGACGCACCTGTGGTGTGGTGCCGAGGTGAGTATCGCGTCCCCGGGGTTGCCCCGGAGAGACCGTGACCGGACCCCGCGTGGGGGAGCGGCCTGGTCAGCTCGGGACACGCTGCCATGGGAGCAGCGTAGAGAACGGAGACCGTCATCGGTGTCCGCGGTGCGTGTGGCGCGTTGGAGAGAACCGTTTCGCCGAGTGATGCGTCCTAACCTTGCGTGATGGACGTGGACGATGAGGTTGACCGAGTCCTGGTCGACGGCCGAGGACGTCAACGCGGCATGGGGGCGTACTCGGCGATCAGGTAAGACCGATAGCTGATGACCGCAGGAATCACGACGTTCAACTTTCCCGCCGTCGTGGTCAGCATCTCCTCATACCCCAGCAGCGCGCCGGTACCGGGATCGACGATCACGGTGTACTGGGCAGGCAAGCCATGGGCATCGGAGACGATCGAAAACGCCTCCCCGTGACGCCCGGCTCGATCGGTGACCGTTCCGGCAGCCGTGATCCCCGGTAGATCGGCCAACAGCATGAGCACCGCCGCGCGTTGCGCCGGGTTCAACAGCCGCACACCGGCAAGCTCGGCGACATCTTCCAGGTACTGCACGGGGGCCTCAGGCGCGCCCGCGCCCGCCGTCAGCCACTGTCGTAGAGTCTCGGCCTCAGTCGGGACCGGCCCCTGGAAGGGGGTGTAGAAGTCACCGGCGGCGGAGTCGCGTACCTCTTGGACGGAGTCGACGCGGCCACCCCGCCGCTGCCACTCCCGCCGGTCGACAGCTGTGCGGAACGTCGGCGGCAGGTCCCTCTTGACCATCCGCCCAGCGTCGTTGTCGGTCCGCCAGGACCGCCATTGCTGCGGCACCACCGCAGACGTCGTCCGACCGCCCGATATCGACGAGTTCAGGAACCAGTTCGCGGACTCGAGGTGCTCCACCGTTCCCGCTGGCCGCTGCGGCGCCGGCTGCGCCGCTGCCGAGGCGGCGAGCTGTCGCAACCTCGTGCTGGCTGGCTCCGCGCTCGCGGGCGGACCGTAGCTCAGGATCGCAGGCGTCGCCGCGAACGCGGGCTGCGGCTGCCGAAACGTCTCCAGCGCCACCCCGCCAGCCGCCACCGCCAGGACCGCCGTGCCGGCCGCCGCCAACACCAGACGACGCCGGGGAACCCCTCGCCTCCCACTGACCGCGACCCGGTCAGAGGCGAGAATGCGCGACAGGTCCCGCACACGGCGGTTCTCGTCTGCAGGATGGACATCTCGTGCCGGATCCAGACCGCCCAGCAGCTGGCGCACCTCATTGACAGCCTTCATCTCATGCACCCCGATTCGACATCAACGGCGTCGCCCGCCGCGCCTGCTGCGCTCCGTCACCGACCATGCCCAGCTGTGTCCGCAACCGGCGGCGGGCCCGCATCAGCCGCATCGCACACGTCGCCCGCGACTGGCCGAGCACGACGGCAGCCTCAGCGACACTCAGCCGCTCCCAGGCCACCAGCCGCAACACCTCCTGGTCCGCGGCGGACAACCGCCCGAACGCCACCGCGACGTCACGCTGGCTGACGACCTCGTCCGCGTGATCCACGGTCACCGACCCGTCCGGCTCCGCCGCGACCCGCAGCGCCAACTCCTGCCACCGCCGTTGGCCCCTGGTCGCGTTCGACAGCACCAGCCGAGCCACCCCGTACAGCCACGGCAACGCCGACCCGGCCGGGACATCACCCAGACGTCGCCACGCGACCAGAAAGACCTCGGCAACAACATCACCGACGTCCGATCCGCCGATCCGCCGAGCCACGTACCGCCACACGTCCCCGTGATGGCGCTCGAACAACTCGGTGAACTGCTTCTCCGCGACGTCCATGGCACCTCCTACCGTGCTTATGTCCGGCACCAGTCACAACGTCACACCCAGCAACGAACGAATCACCCGATAGCGCTACCCTGCCCTCGCCATCCATCCGCGCATCGAAGATTTGGATCCACGTACTCGTCGAGAGGTGCGCCGCGACCTGCAACAGAGTCGG
Organism: Micromonospora echinofusca; assembly: GCF_900091445.1. Classification (NCBI taxonomy): domain Bacteria; kingdom Bacillati; phylum Actinomycetota; class Actinomycetes; order Micromonosporales; family Micromonosporaceae; genus Micromonospora; species Micromonospora echinofusca. The sequence continues at coordinate 5,705,370 of NZ_LT607733.1, read as the reverse complement.
CGTGGGCGGTCATAGTGTGGTGTGAGGCATCAGGTACGGCCGTCGGACGAGGAACTGTGGTCCTCGATCGCCGCCGGTGACGAGTCGGCGTTTGGTCGGCTCTTCGACCGGTACTCCCGTCCGGTCTACAACCACGCGTTCCGGTTGACCGGGTCGTGGTCGACGGCCGAGGACGTCACCCAGGCGACGTTCCTCGTCGCGTGGCGTCGCCGTCGCGACGCCCGGCTGGTGGACGGCTCGGCGCTGCCGTGGCTGCTGGTCGTCGCCACCAACGAGGTCCGCTCCGAGTGGCGGTCGGCGCGCCGGTGGCTGGCGCTGCTCCGGCGTCTACCTGCGGAGCGGTACGCCGGTGGTGATCTCGCCGACGAGGTGGCCGCGCGGCTCGATGACGAGCGGCGGATGGCCGAGGTCCTCTCGGTGGTCCGCCATTTGTCGCCGGCGGAGCGGGAGGCGGTCGCGTTGTGCCTGTGGTCCGGCGTGTCGTACCCGGACGCGGCAGCGGTGTTGGGCATCAGTGAGGTGGCGGTGCGGTCCCGGGTGAGTCGGGCGCGCAGCCGCCTGGCGCGGCTGTTGCCCGAGGAGATTCAGGAGGGGACGCGGTGAACGACATTCTCGACCTGCCCGCGGAGCGGGACCTGCCGCCGGAGGCGGGGCACGCGATGCGGGCTCGGATCCTTGGTTCTGTGCGCCCGCGCCCGGCTCGTACGGCACGACTGCGAGCCGCCGTGGCGGGGGTGGTGCTGCTGGCCGTGGCGTCCGGTGTCGCGGCGGTGGTGTGGCAGCGGCCGGACCGACCGGCCGTGCAGGTGTTGGCCATGGGATCGGGTGAGTTGTCGCCGACGCTGCGGGATGCGGCCGAGCGGTGCCTGCGGTGGAACTCCCCGCAACGGCAGGCCCGGTAGGACCCGGGAAAGCGGCCCGTACCGGTGTCCCTGGCCGACTTGGCGGTGGCCATGGAGCGGGGTGACCGCGTTGGTGTTGTTCATGAACGACGTCGGCTACGCCACCTGCGACGTCAAGTCGCCGGGCACGGGCCGGGAGTCCGGCGGGGGCGCCACTGAGCGTGGCCGCACGGTGAGTGGCTGCCCGGGCCGGTGCAGCGACTGCTGCTGACCTCCACCGAGTCCGACGGCGGTGACGTCAGCGTCAGCGGCCGGATCAGCGACGTGTCCACCGGCTCGTACTCGACCACGGCGACGGCCACGCCACCGCGGCCCGGCTCTCCGAAGGCGCGTTTGGCCTGATGACCAGCGACGCCAGACTAAAGGCCGGCAGCACCCCTGAACTGGTCAGCTACGACGCCAAGAATGTGGAGATCGACAGGCGCCCGCTGTTCCAGGCCGAGGACCAACTCGAGCATTGCTACGTGGGCCCGAACGGGAAGCGGATCTACGGCAAACCGACCGGCGGTTGCCGACCCGCCGAGAAGTGGCGAGGCTAAGGGATGTCTCGTAACCCCGGTGTCTGTCCGTTGAGGATGGTCGGTCAAGATGCCTGGGTGCAGGTGATCTCGGCAGCCCGCCCGGAGTGGATCTTCCCGTTCACCGGGCTGCAGCCCGCCCAGTTCCGTTCGCTGGTCCGACTGGTCGCCGAGCGCGGCGGTGACGGCATCGCCGACGGCCGGCCGGGCCGGCAGTGGGCCCTCGACCTGCCGGATCGGGTGTTGCTGGTCGCCGCGTACTGGCGTACGAACCTGACGATGCGGCAGATCGGCCCGCTGTTCGGGGTGTCGCACTCCGCCGCGCACCGGGTCATCGACACCCTCGCGCCGCTGCTGGCCCTGGCGCCGGTGCGTAAGCGGCCGGTCGAGCAGATCGCGATCGTCGACGGGACGCTGGTCCCCACCCGCGATCACCGCCTGGCCGCCCGGAGCAAGAACTACCGCTACTCCACCAACCTGCAGGTCGCCATCGACGCCAGCACCCGCCTGGTCATCGCCGTCGGCGACCCGCAGCCCGGCAACCGCAACGACACCATCGTCTACCGCACCTCAGGCATCGCCGAGAAGCTCGACGGGCGGCCGGTGATGGCCGACGGCGGCTACCGCGGCAACCCCGAGGTGATCATCCCGTACCGCAAGCCCACCGACGGCAGCGACCTGCCGGACTGGAAGGAAGCCCTCAACGTCGAACACCGCACCGTCCGAGCAGGGGTCGAACACGCCCTGGCCAGGATGAAGTGCTTCAAGATCCTGCGCGACTACCGCCGCGCCGCCCACACATTGACCGACGCCGCGTCCGGCATCGCTAACCTCCACAACATCATCCTGGCCGGCTGAACGCCGGGCCGGTGCCGGGCAACGCCTCCACCCAGTTACGAGACGTCCCTTAGCCACCGTTGGAGGCTGACCGTGGCCCCGGGACGTGGGTCGTCACTCGCGGGTCAGCCCCGGCGGCAGCGCGTCCTCGTCGGGTCGGACCTCGCGGACGTTGGCCACGGGGTCGCGTTGAAGGGTGTGGATCAGTGGTGTTGGGCCGCCGACGCAGGTCCAGGTGTCGTCCCAGAGCGCGGAGACCAGCCATGACCGGTCGGCGGGGAAGAAGAGGTCGGGTAGCACTCCGCGGCCGTGGCGCATGTGACCGCCAGTGCGCCAGGTGAGGGCCTGCTCGGGGCCGGCCTGGACCAGCACGTACGGCCAGTTCCAGTAGAGGAACACCCTCGGGGCGTGGGGGAAGACGACGTCGTGGGCGCCGGTGTCGAGGTACGCCAGCCACCACGGTTGGTCCCGAGTGTGCGTGGTGAGGTCCTCGACCAGGGCGTGCTCGTAGGCGGCGGCGGTGACGTCGTCGGCCTGGTAGGTGGTGGCGTAGGCGTCGAACGCCGGCGGGATGGCAGTGGTGACCGAGACCCCGGCAGTGGTGTGACCCGCGATCCAGCCGACGTCGGCGGCGGTGCCGATGCGCCAGTCCCGCCCGTCCTTGCTGACCTGCACACCGCTATTCAAGCCGCTGCAGCGATGGTTGGCGTAGGAATTAGGAATCAGGCCGGTCGCGAAACGGCGGCCGGCGACCAGCCGTCCTGGGCCACCATGCCGTACGCCTGCCCCGCGCTCGGTGAAGCATGCGGCGTGGGTCCCGCACATCGTGTCCGAGGTGCCGGCCGGTGACGGCGGCAGGATCGAGGTTGCCGCGCCCGCAGGGCCGGGAGTGGGGATGGCTGTGTGTGTTCCGCCGTGATCGTGGCTGAGCCTCGAGGTGCCCACCCACTTTCCCGCCTCGCGGGCGGGCTGGTTGAACGGGCGCGGCCCTGGTGGCCGTAGACCCTGATGCCCGGGAGCGGTGGGTATGGCTGCGTGTGTTTCGTCGAGATGGCTTGGCTCACGGTAGGAGATGCCACCCGCCGCTTCGTCGTCTGCGAGATTCGGTAGACCGCTGATGGAGATCCGCGACCTGCGTTCGCATTCGTAGAAGGTGCCGGCAAATCCGAACCCACAGACGACGGCCCGACAGAAGTCCCGATCGGATGGAGGAGAGGCGCGAGGGTGGCGAGGCTGTGGATCGGCGTGGACATCGGCAAGACCCACCACCATGTCGCCGCCGTCGACGGCGACGGCCGGCTGGTCTACTCCCGCCGAGTAGCCAACGACGAGACCGCCCTGCTCACCGTCATGGCCGAGGTCTCGACGCACGGCCGCCCGGTCTGCTGGGCGGTCGACGTCACCACCGGGATGTCGGCGCTGCTGCTGACCCTGCTGTGGCGCCGACAGGCCCAGGTCCGCTACGTCTCCGGGACCGTCGCGTTCCACATGGCCGCCGCGTTCGCCGGTGAGAACAAGACCGACGCTCGCGACGCGCTGGTGATCGCCCAGACCATCCGGATGCGCCCCGACATCCCGATCCTGGAACCGTCCGACCGGCTCCTCGCCGAACTCACCGTCCTGACCAGCTACCGTGCCGGCCTCGTCGGCCAGCGTGTCGCGACCCTGTTCCGGTTGCAGGAGCTGCTCACCGGGATCAGTCCGGCGTTGGAGCGAGCGGTGGAACTCAACCGGAAGGCTCCGATGATGGTCCTGGCGTGCTGGCAGACTCCGGCGGCGATCCGGCACGCCGGCATTGACCGGATCACCGCCCTGCTCCGGCGCGGGCACGTCAAGAACGCCGTCCAGGTCGCTGAGGCGATGGTCGCCGCCGCCCGGCAGCAGACCGTGAACCTGCCCGGGCAACGCGCCGCCGCGATGGTGGTCGGGCAGATGGCCACCGAGATCCTCGCCCTCGAACAACGCATCTCCGCCGTCGACGACCTCATCGCCGACCACCTCGAACAGCACCCCTTGGCGCCGATCATCGGAAGTCTGCCCGGTATGGGAAACCTGCTTACCGCCGAACTGCTCGTCCACACCGCCGGCATGACCGAGTACGACAGCCCCGCGAAACTCGCCGCCCACGCCGGCCTTGCGCCCATCTCCCGTGATTCCGGAACGGTTTCCGGCAACCATCGGCAGCCCCGCCGCTATCACCGGAGACTGCGGCACATTCTGTGGATGGCCGCCTTCACCGCCGCCCGAGAATGCCCCACCTCCCGCGCCTACTACGAGAAGAAACGCGCCGAAGGAAAGAACCACCGCCAAGCCATACTCGCCCTCGCCCGACGACGCGTCGACGTTCTCTGGGCACTCATCCGGGACCGCAAAACCTTCACTCGACCGGCACCGGTGATCCGCGCGGCGGCCTGAAGCAGACCGCTCCCCGCCGACGCAACGCCATCGCGCCGGCCGCTCCACCCTGCCCACCAAGATCACCCGGAGTCACATGGAGACTCGGCGTGTGGTCCTGGGCTGGGACAACGCCGGTCCGGGTGACGTGGGTGAACGTGGGCGACTCCCTGCCACCCCAGGTGAACGCCCGGGTCGCTAGACTAGGCCCTCGCGCCCTCGTAGCTCAGGGGATAGAGCATCGGTTTCCTAAACCGTGTGTCGCAGGTTCGAATCCTGCCGGGGGCACCTCGAAGATCAGCAAAAACGCTTCCTGAACTGCGGATACGTCACCGCATCGATCGGTCGACCTGTGCGGCCGGATGCCACCCGTAGCCGCTGTCTGCAGCCCTCCTTGCAATGATCTTGGGCGGTTGAGCTGAAGATCCTCGTGCCGGCCCGCTTCCACACCCTGTCGGCAGGGGGCAGCCGTGATGGTGACGATGGGTCCGCTCCTCGTCCTACTCGAACGGGGTGGCCGCGACGGGCCCCCCGCCGGGCCCACCGCACCCCGTTGCCGGTGGTTGACATGCTGGGGCGATGGTCACCCCGCACCCTCAGCCTGCGTCGACGTCAGGCCCGTTCACCGCCAACCCGAGACGGCGGATGCTGGCACTCGTGCTCAGCGGTGCGCTGCTGGTCACTTGGGCGCTGGTTACCATCGGCCAGGGCCTCTATCTCAGCGCGAACGGCGTCAGCACGCCGGCCGAGGTCGTCAGGGCACGGCACGTCGGTCGCTCCGACCTCGTCCGGGTCCGGCTCGCCTCGGGGCACGAGACGGAGCTGTGGGCCTGGAAGGGGACTCCCGGGGTCGGGGAGAGGATGACCGTCGTCTACCTCGAAGAGCGGGACTGGGCCAGGGACGCCGAAGCGTTCGCTCCGATGCGACGCATCTGGGTCGGCTCGGGGATGGGGATCTGGCTACTTGTCGTGGCGCTGGTCGAGCGCTCCTGGCGGGCCCGGCAGGCCCGGGGTCGCACCGACCCACCGGCTGGCGCCGGCAGCCCGGTCGGCGTATAACAACTCCTAACGGACCCGGCAGCCTGCCCGACGACGCCTGGCGGTACGAGCTGACCGGCATGTCGGAGGCGGGCGGGCATGTCGCGGTCGTCATCCCTGACGCAACCCCGGATGACGGCCCGTTCACGCCGCAGCCGGCACATCGTGTGCTGGTGCAGGTCGGTGACGCGCGGATTCCGTGGCCGATCTTTCGACGCTTCATCGATCTGGTTGAGTCGTCCGGTGACCTCGTTGGGACCGGCGAAGACCAGCCGCACAACGACGGCCGAGGCGATCGTGGGATCGGCTGAGCGACGGTGAACTTGGAAGGATCACCTCCTGTGCACGCCGTCGGACGCCACGCACCCGCCGGCGATCGACATGATCACCGACCGGTTACCGCCCGGCCGAATCGCTCGGCGACGTCCAGGATCAGGAGGTTCGACGGGGCGCGAAAGTCGTCGAAACGGCCGTCGATCGAATGGTCGAGCAGCGGCCTGTGTCGTTCTGGCGGTACGTCCGTCAGGCCGAGAAACCAGCCGAGCACCTGCCGGCAGTGCCATTCCCAGGCGCCGTCGGCACAGGTCCGGTCGACCACCACGGTAACGAGATGGCGCACCGCACGTTCCCAGACATCTGGGTCGGCCGGGTCGGCGGCGAGTGACGGCAGGAACCGGTCGAAGCGTTCGGACAGTTCCTCCAGCCACCCCCGCCACTCCACCAGAGACTCGGTGACCACGCCGAGCGTCTGCTCCGGGCCACCCATGCTGTCGGTCGGGCAGCACCAGGCATGGACGGGGCCGCCGTTGAAGTCCGCCTCGCCGACACCCCACCGCCAGCCCGACGCCCAGCGTCCGTAACGACCGACGATCGCGAAGCTCATCTGATCGGCCCACCGGGTGCCCTGCTGCTGTCCCCAGTCGTACACCTCCGGTCTGCCGGAGCGGCCAGGTGGCCGGGTGGGGACAGTTGCGGCGGCCGGCAGCGACCGGATGACGGCCGGGGCGGCGTCCGGGTCGAACGGATTCCGGGCCGGATCGGCCTCTGGCCAGGTCAGGTGATCGGGCATGATCACCGGGTCGTAGCTGCGGAGATAGGGTCCGGCGTCCGGTGTTTCGGACAACAAGCGACCTCCGGTGGGTCGGCGATCCAACCGTCCACCCTAATGAAGTGGGCCGCACAGCGCCGTCCCGTCATCCTCCAACGGTCGACTCGGGGGTACTCCCGGAATCGCTTGGGCAGGGGCACGGCCGGCTGGCCGTACTGCATCAATTCCTGCACCGTCGGTCGCAGCCCGGTCCGTGGATGGCCCGGACCGCCACGGACCATCCACGGAACGACTGCCGACGGGTGGCCTCAGCGGCCTAGGCGTCGGCCGGTGGTCACCGGCGCGCGGCGAGGTGTCCGCTGACCGGAGCTGGTGCTGCGCGAGTTCGGCTTCGATTCTCGGCGGCGCGCCGGCGTCGTCCTGTTCGATGAGCCCGCAGTGCACGAACGTGGCGGTCGCGCACGTGCTCAGCTCGCTGTGCAGCAACTCCTTGAACTTGCTCAGGTCGTCGACGTGCCAGACACCGGTGTATCCGGCGGCTTCGGCGAGTGCGGTGAAGTTGATGCGTCGCGACGGGACGCTCTGGCCTCCGGTGGACTCGTACCGGCCGTCGTCGAGGACGAGGTGGAAGAGCGGACGGTGGGCGAGCGCGCCGGTGGAGGCGGGTGGCCGCCTCCGCCCGCTACGCGGCGGACGCCGCCGAGGGCGCCGCCGCGATCGACCGGTACGACCCGTGCAGGTAGAGCAGCGGCGCCTTGGTCGGGTGCAGGGCGCCGTAGGACACCGCCTCCCCGATGACCACCGAGTGGTCGCCCTGGTCGGAGAGGTCGCGCACCCGGCAGTCGAAGTAGGCCAGCCCCTCGCTGAACACGAGGCAGCCGGTCGCCGGCGCCCGGTGCACCCGGACGCCAGCGAACGCGGCCGCGCCGGAGGGCCGCCGGGCGTCGGCGAACCAACGGGCGACGTCCCGTTGGTCCGCCGCCAGCACGGTGACCGCGAAGATGCCGGAGTCGCGGATCTGGGCGAGCAGTCGACTCCGGTGCTTCAGGCAGGTCAGGACCAGGGTGGGGTGCAGCGACACGGTGGTGAACGAGTTGACCGTCATCGCCAGCGGAATGTCGTCGTGCACGCTGCTGACGATGCCGACGCCGGTGGCGAACGCGCCCGCGGTACGGCGGAACTCCACCGCCTGGTCCTGGTTGGTCATGGCGTCAGTCCTGACCCCACACCAGGCAGAACGGGTGCCCCACCGGGTCGGCGTAGACCCGGAAGCCGTGGTTGCGGCTCCCGCCACCGCGCAGCAGGGTGGCACCCAGCCGGAGCACGGCCTGCTCGGCCTCCTGGATGTCGTCCACCTCCACGTCGAGGTGGGCCTGCTGCGGGAAGGTCGGATCCGGCCACTGCGGCGGCTGGTAGTCGGCGACGCTCTGCAGGCAGAGGCGGGGATGCCCGTCCGAGCCCTTCAACGTCACCCAGTACCCGTCGCTGTCGGCCCATTCCAGGCCGGTCAGCTCGACGTAGAACTCCGCCAACTTCTCGGCGTCCGGACAGTCCAGCACCACCGAGTGCAGTCGACCGATCATCCGACCTCTCCCGTCATCGTCGTAGCGCGATGACCGGCGCCCCCGGTCACCGTGTCAGTGAAGGTACTCGCCGAAGGTGGTGAAGTAGTCGAGGGCGCGCACGGGTGGGCCGGTCTCGGTGCTGACCTGGAGCAGCACCACCCCACGGTCGTCGCCGTCGCCCGGGCCGCCGCTGGCGACGACCACGCCGCCGTAGTCGGCCTTGACGATCCGGCCGGGCGTGCCGCCGTGCGCCCGGGTCGGCCGGGCGGCGGCCTTGACCCAGAGCCGGAGCCCGCGGTGCGTCGTCCACGCGTTGACGAACGGGTCCGACTGGCCGCGTACCAGGTTGCAGATCGTGGTGGCGCTGTCCCGCCAGTCGATCCGGGTGTCCTCGACCCCGATCCGGTGGTAGAACGACGCCCCCTCGGGCGGCTGCGGCTCGCCCCGGTGCCCCTCGGCGACCCGGTCCAACGCCTGAAGCGTGACCGGCACGTACTCCGCGAGGAGCCGGTCCAGGATCAGCCCGGCGGTGTCGTACGGGCCGATCTTCACGCGGGTCTGCGTGATGACCGGCCCGGTGTCCAGCTCCTCCGCCATGTAGTGCACGGTGAGGCCGGTCTCCTCCTCGCCGTTGCGGATCGCCCAGTTGACCGCACCGAACCCCGCGTACGCGGGCAGCAGCGCGTCGTGCGTGTTGATCGCGCCGCGTTCCGGGATCCGCAGCACCTCCGCCGGCACCCGGGTCCGCCAGTTGGTGGAGACGATGACCTCCGGCGCGAGGTCGCGCAGTTGCTCGTGCAGGTCGGGCTCGCGGGCGGTGGCCGAGTAGCGCACCGGCAGTCCCAGTTCGGCTGCGGCCAGCTCCACGTCCGGCTCGCCGAGGCCGCTGAACTCGGCCCGGTGGGTCAGCACGAGCAGCACCTCGTGGTGCGGGGCGATGCCCCGCAGCACGGTGGCGCCCAGCTCGCCGTAGCCGAAGAAGACGATCCTCACGGCTTCGCCGTCCCGTTGGCCCGCCCGGCCCGGAAGCGGACGGTGTTGACCCGCAGCCAGCCGGAGGAGTCGCGCTGGTCGAACACGTCGTCCGCCTCGAAGGTGGCGAACGCGGTGTCGTAGCGGCTGTGCGGGGAGCGGCGGCCGATCACCTGGACGGTTCCCCGGTGCACCCGCAGGATCGCGTCGCCGGTGACGTCCTGCTGGCTGAAGTCGATGGCCGTCTGCAACATCAGCCGCTCGGGGGCGAACCACAGGCCCCGGTAGACCAGGGCGGTGTACTTCGGCATCAGCTCCTCCTTGAGCTGCGCCACCTCCGGGTCGAGCACCAGCGACTCCACCGCCCGGTGGGCGTGCCAGAGGAGGCTGCCCGACGGCGCCTCGTAGATGTTGCGGGTCTTCATGCCGAAGATCCGGTTCTCCACGATGTCGAGGCGGCCGATCCCGTGCCGGCGGCCGATCTCGTCGAGCGCCTCCAGCACGGCGCTCGCCGACAGGGGCGTCCCGTTGACGCCGACCGGGTTGCCGCCCTGGAAGTGGATCTCGACGGTCTCGGGCTCGTCCGGGGTGTCGGCGATGTCGCGCACCCGGAACAGCAGGCCCTCCGGCGCGGGCTGCGCCGGGTCCTCCAGCGCCTCGCCCTCGTACGAGGTGTGCAGCAGGTTGCTGTCGATGGAGTACGGCCGCTCGCCGCTGCTCAGGTCCAGCTCGATGCCGTGCCGTCCGGCGTAGGCGAGCAGGTCGCTGCGGGAGGCGAGGTCCCACTCCCGCCACGGGCTGATCACCGTGAGGTCGGGGCGCAGCGCGGCGAAGGTCATCTCGAAGCGGATCTGGTCGTTGCCCTTGCCGGTGGCCCCGTGCGCCACGGCGTCGGCGCCGACCTCCTCGGCCACCCGCACCTGTGCCGCGGCGATCAGCGGCCGGCCGATGGAGGAGCCCATCAGGTACTGCCCCTCGTAGAGGGCGTTGGCCCGGTACATCGGGAAGGCGTAGTCCCGGGCGAACTCCTCGCGCAGGTCGACCACCCGCACCTCGTCCGCGCCGAGCTTCTCGGCCTTGCGGGCGGCGTTGTCCAGCTCCTCGCCCTGGCCCAGGTCGGCGATGAACGCGGTCAGCCGGCAGCGGTAGCGCTCCTTGAGCCAGACCAGGGCCACCGAGGTGTCGAGCCCGCCGGAGAAGGCGAGCACGATGTGCTGGGGGGCGATGTTGTTCCGAGACGACATGACGGTCACACCTCTCCGGCGGGCGCGGTGGCCCACAGCTGGTCCATGGTTTCGTGGGTGAAGTCGCGGGTCAGGTCGGACGTGGAGGCGTACCCCATGTTGATGATCTTGCGGCGACCCTGGCGGACCGGGGCGACCCGGTGCAGCGTGGTGTTGGTCCGCATCAGGTACAGGTCGCCGGGGAACAACTCCATCGAGTAGATGGGGCGGCTGACCAGCGCACGGTTGATCTCCGGACGCTTCTTGTTCCAGGTGGTGCCGGGCACGCACTGGACGAAGCCGCCGTGCTCCACCGGCGGGCACTCCACCACCCAGACCAGGGCGAAGGTGAAGTCGTCCCAGTGCCAGCCGTGGGTGTCGCCGTCCTTCTCCAGGCAGGTGATGACGAACTGCTCCGGCTCGTACGGGCACGGGTGTACCGGCTCGCCGGCCACCTCCGACAACACCCGCAGGATCGGCTCCGCCGTGTAGATCCCGCTGATCACGGTGCCCAGGTCGGCGATCTCCGCCCGCGTCACGTTGCGCATCCGGCGCGGCGTGTAGTCGGTCTCGGCGAACCGCAGGTCCCGTCGCGTGCCCGCCTTGTCGATCAGCTCGTTGACCTCGTCGGCGACCGCCTTCTTGACGCTGTCGGGGGCGACGAAGGAGACCTTCGCGTGCCCCAGGTACGAGAAGTCGCGGCGGGCCGTGGCGATGTCGTCCGGCGCCACCTCGCGCTCCACGTGCTCCCGCAGTTCCTGGTACAAGACTCTCGAGTCGAACACGGATCCTCCTTGGTTAACCTCGCGCCGCCGCGACGCGTGCGAAATCGATGACGGCCGCCGCTACCTGCGCCACGGCGGCGGAGTGCAGCACTCCGAAGTGGTCGGTGCCGATGCGGTGGGACCGGGCCGCCCCGACGCGGGCCGCCCACTGGGCGAGCTGCGCGTCGAGCAGGTCCGCGCCGATCACCAGCGCGGGGGTGTCGACCGGGCCGTCGTGGACGTACCCGGCACTGGCCCGCAGGTGGCGCTCGTAGCTGCGCCACCGGTGCGCCAGCAGCGCCGTCGGCACGGGCTGCCGGACGGCCGCCAGGCAGGCCGCGAGCGCGCCGACCGCCAGCCGCTCGTCGAAGCCGCCCGGCTCCGCGCCGCCCGTCACGCGGGGCCTCGGGGCGTCCGGCTCCAGGCCGAGGGCCCGGTGGACGTTCTCCGTGAAGGTGTCGAAGCGCTGCCGGACGTCGTCGGCCGGCAGCTCGTACCCGACCGGCGGGGCGGAATCCAGCAGTACCAGCGCCGAACGCCGCCCGACCTGGTCGGCGGCCATCTGGTAGGCGACCTGACCGCCGAACGACCACCCGCCGAGCAGGTCCGGGACCAGGCCGGCGGCGTCCAGGTCGGCCCGGTAGCGGCGGGCCAGCTCCGGCACCGTCGGCAGTTGCGCGCTGTCGCGGGACGCCGTCACCCGCCAGTGCTCCGGCAGCTCCGCCAGCAGGTCCTGGTAGTCCTGCGGGCTGCCCCCGGCGCCGTGCACCAGGTGCAGGTGCGGGCCCGAGCCGTCCCGCAGCCGCACCAGCGTCGACTCCGCCGGGACCGGCTCGGGCCCGCCGCCCAGCAGGTCGGTCAGCCGTTGGGGGGTCGGCTCGCCCAGCCATCGCACGACGTCCACCGCCGGCCTCCCGCCGGCGGCCAGCGCGTCCACGAGGCGCAGGGCGCTCAGCGAGTTGCCGCCGGCGGCGAAGAAGTCGACGTCCGGCCCCGCCGGTCGGGCGCCGAGCACGTCGGTCCAGGCGGCGACGACGTGGCGCCAGTCCGCCGACTCGGGCAGCGGGCCGGCCGCCGGGTCGCGGTCCGCGGCGGCCGGGGCCGCGCGGCCGGCGTGGGCGCGGGTCGCGACCTCGAACGAGCCGACCGTACGCTGCGGCTCGGCGCCGCCGTCGGCCAGCACCGCGTCGAGGTCGTGCAGCAGCGCCAGCACGCTGCTCTCCCGGTAGCGTCCGGTGTGGTACTCGATCTCGGCGAGGTAGCCGCCGTCGGCCTCCCAGACGGACATCGCCACGTCGGCCCGGGCGGCCCGGTTCGGGCTGGGCAGCAGCGTCGCCGGGACCGGGCCGATCCGCAGGTCGGTGCCGATCGGGCCGAGGTAGCTCAGCAGCAGCGGCGCGGGGTCGCCGAGGGCCGCCCGGGTCTGCTCGGGCAGCGCCCCGAACACCACCGGATACGGCACCGCCTGGTGGGTCAGCATCTGCCACATGCCGTCCCGGGCGGCACCCACCACCGCGACGACGGTGTCCGCCTCGGCGACCCTGGCCCGGGCCACGCAGAGGTTCGCGGTGTAGCCGAGCAACGCCTGGTCGCGGGTGGTCATCCGGTTCGCGGTCACCACGCCCACCGCCACGTCCGGCCCGGCGCCGGCCCGGGCGAGCACGAGTTGCGCCGCGGCGAGGATGATCGCGAACGGGGTGGCGAAGGTGGCCTTGGCCAGGGCCGCGATCCCGGCGCCCGCCTCGGCGCTGAAGCCGTAGCGCAGGATCGCGCCGGGTGCGCCGCTGGTCACCTCGCCCGGCAGGTCGGGTTCCAGGACGGCGGAGGCGGCGCCGGCGAGCGCGTCGCACCAGTACGCCAGGCTCTTGTCCCACCGGCCGTCCGCGCGGGCCGCGGCCTGCTCCCGGGCGTACGTGCTGAACGGCACCGGGTCGGCCGGGAAGCTCACGGCACGCCCCTCCCGCACGGCCGCGTACGTCTCGGACAGCTCGCCGACGAGCAGTTGGACCGCCCAGCCGTCGAGCACCATGTGGTGCACGGTCAGCAGCACCTCGTGCCGGTCGCCGACCCGGGCCAGGGTGATCCGGGCCAGCGGTGCTGCCTCCGGGTCCACCGGCGCGGCGTGCACCTCCTCGGCGACGAGCCGCAGCAGGGTGCCCGGGTCGGCGTCCCCCGGGTCGTCCACCTCCAGCCGGTGCAGGCCGACGGCGACGCGGGGCGCCACCATCAGCGTGACGGCGTCCGCGTGCCGTACGACCGAGGTCCGCAGCGCCTCGTGCCGGTCGACCATCGCTTGCCAGGCGACGGCCAGCGCCGCCTCGTCGAGTGGCTCGTCCACCCCGAGCCGCCAGGTGAGGTGGTAGACGGACCGGTCGCGGGCCCGCTGGTGCACCCACCACAGGGCCTCCTGCATCGCGGTGGCCGGGACCGGTTCGGGGACGGCCCCGGCGCCCTGCTCAGCCACGGGTGGCGAGCAGCTCGGAGGTCAACCGCTTGCGGTCGACCTTGTCCACCTCGGTCAGCGGGATCTCCGCCCGGTGGTGGAACGCCCGTGGCCGCATGTACGGCGGCAGGTGCCCTACCAGCCGGGTGAGGTCGTCGTCGGCCAGCGACGCGCCCGTGTAGACGGCGTGCAGGTCCAGCTCCCCGTCGTCGCCGGCGACGGTGAGCACCACCGCCTCCACCACGTCCGCGTGGGCGCGCAGCGCGGCCTCGATCTCGGCCAGCTCGACGCGGTTGCCGCGCACCTTCACCTGGTGGTCGATGCGGCCCTGGTGCACCAGTTCGCCGAACTCGCGGCGGACCCGGTCGCCCGTGCGGTACCAGTGCTCGGCGGTCAACGGCCCGGTGCCGTCGTAGAGGCGACCCCGCTCGCCGTCGAAGGAGACGAAGCGGCCCGCGTTCTCGGCCGGGTCCAGGTAGCCGGGGAAGCGCTGCTCGCCGCGGACGCACAGCTCGCCGTCGTCGCACGGGCGCAGGTCCTCGTCGAGCAGCACGTAGTCGAGGTGCGGGTAGATGTCCCCGATCGGCACCGAGCGGTTCGACGACTCGATCCGCGCGGCCGGGTCGGCGGGCACCTCGTACGCGGTGACGATGACCGTGGTCTCGGTCGGGCCGTAGCAGTTGATCACGGCGGTGTTCGGCGCGGCCGCCGTCCAGTCGTTGACCTGCTCGATGGTGAGCGGCTCCCCGCCGAAGGAACTCAGCCGCAGGGTCGGCATGCTCTCCGGCGCCAGCGCCCGCAGCCGCTTGGCGAACGAGATCAGCGACGGCACCGACAGCCAGTGCGTGAGCCGCTTCGTGTTGATGAAGCGCACCGGCGTCAGCACGTCCCCGCGCTGGGCCACGCACAGGGTGGCCCCGGTGCCCCACGCGCCGAACATCGCCAGGATGGAGCCGTCGAAGCACATCTCGAAGGTCTGCGAGACCCGCGACTCGGGCCGGAACCGGTACCGCTTGATCACCTCGGTGAGGAACGAGTCGACGTTGGCGTGCGTCGCCGGCACGCCCTTGGGCTTCCCGGTGGTCCCGCTGGTGAAGATGATGTACGCGAAGTCGTCGCGGCCCCGCTCCACGGCCGGCGGGATCTCCGTCGCGTGGCCCGGGGCGAGGAACCGGCGCCAGCCCTCACCGGTCAGGTCGAGGACCCGCACGGTGGTCTGCGCGCGGAACTCGGCCAGCCCGTCGCCGGAGGTGTCGTCGACCATGACGAGGTCGAGGTCCGCCTCGTCGGTGATGGCGAGGTTGCGGGCCGCCGGGTTGGCGGGATTGAGCGGCACCACCGTCGCGCCCAGCCGCAGGGCGGCCAGGTAGGCGATGTAGCCGACGAGGCTGCGGGAGGTGAGCAGCCCGACCCGTCGGGGTGGCCGCCCCGGCACCCGCTGCATGGCGGCCGACAACCGCTCGGCCGCGGCCCGCAACTCGGCGTAGGTCAGTGCGTCCGAGGCGACCTCGATCGCCACGTTGTCCGGGTGCTGCCGGGCCGACGTACGGAACCAGTCGTAGAGGGTACGGGTCTGCATCGCACATCCTTCACAAGGTCTGCCGGTGCGGGCGTTCCGCCGCCGGCGCTGGGGTGGTCGACCGGTCTCGTTCCAGCTGCCGCAGGTGGTCGAAGGTGGTCCGCACCAGCGCGGACCGGGGGCGCCCCCGGCGGGCCGACTCCACCGCGAAGCGCAGCGCCCGGGGCAGGTCCGCCCAGGCCCGCGCCGCCTCGTCGTCGCCGAGGTGGCGGTACCGGAACGTCCGATGCTGCGCGACGGCCCAGAGGTCGTCGAGGTGCGACCCGGCGGCCTCCGGGTGCGCGACGACGTGGTCGCGGAGGAACTCCAGGGCCGCGTCCTCGTCGAGCAGCCAGTCGCCGGGCAGCTCCGGTTCGTCCCCGGCGGCACCCGTACGGACCAGCCACTGCGGCTGCGCGCCGGCCGGCGGGGGCAGCCAGAAGCCGAAGGCCAGCGCGTTGCGCCGGTCCTGTTCCGGGCGCCACGACGGCGGCGAGTTCATCGCGGCGAGCAGGCCGGCGGTGCCGAGCCAGCCGGCGTACGGCTCCTGCTCGCCGGCGGGCAGCAGCCCGCTGAACCCGTCGACGACGTGCCAGTCGTCGCCGCGCCGGTCGTCGACCAGCAGCCAGTGCGGCGCGTGCCCGGTGCCGTCGATCGAGGGGGACCAGGGCAGCGCCGCGTTGTCGGTGACCACCAGCACCCGCCCGTGGCGCCGCAGTTCCGCGTCGACGCGGTCGACGAGGCTGTCGACCGGGGCGGTGGCCCACGCCAGCCGGGTGCCGTCCGGCAGCCGGTCCAGCGGCACCCGGTGGTGGGAGAAGGCGAGCCCGCCCGCCGGCAGGTCCGTGCGCACCGCGACGCGTACCGAGTCGGCGAAGCGGTCGGGGGTGTCGGCGAACTCGCCGGCCTGGTAGCCGGCCAGGTTGGCGGTGTAGCAGCTCAGCCCGGCGAACCGGGGGTCCGGGACGGTCATCGCGTACCCACCCCGTACGCCACGCTCGCCGGGACCCGGGTGTGCCCGCGCAGGCTCACCCACCGCAGGTCGGCCCAGCGGCCCGTCCGCCGTCCCGCCGGCACCGGAATGGCCCAGGGCCGGCCGGCGAGGCCGGCTCCGGTCGCCTTCACGCACGCCTCCTGCACCGTCCAGATCCAGGCGAATTCGCGGTCCCGCGCCGGCTCGGGCAGCCGGTCCAGGGCGGCGCGGACCGCCGGGGCGCAGCAGCGGCGCAGCAGGGCCGGCGGCGCGGGCACGGGCACCTGGACGTCGACGCCGACCGGTACGCCGCGCCCGAGCGCGGCGGCCACCGTCCCGGCGTCGTGGGACAGGCTGACGCCGACCTCCGGCCACTCGGGCAGGTAGGGCTGGCCGCCGTCGTGGGCGGCGATCGGCATGGCACCGGCCGTCCGGCCCAGCTCGGCGGCGAGCAGCAGGCGCAGCAGCGCCCGCGCGGCCAGCCGCTCGGCGCGCGGTCCGGCGGGGAGGTCGCCGACGGTGGCCAGGTCGGACGGGGCCGGCGGAAGGTGGGCGAGCAGCCGCTGCTCGGCCACCGCCACCCGCACCCGGGCGCCCAGCCGCAGCCGGACGACGCCGCCGTGGCGGCCCGCCGTGGCCCGGCGCGGTCGCGTCCGGCAGGCCAGCGCCGTCCGCTGCCGCGTCATCACCACGGCCGGTCCCGGAGCAGGTCGGGCACGTGCTCGGCGATCCCGGCCAGCATCGCCCCGGTGGCGCCGCCGGCGGTGGCGAACATGCCGGCGGCGGCCCGCAGCTGCGCCAGCCCGCCCTCGGCGTACGCCTCCGCGCCGAGCAGGGCGGCGCACTCGCCGAGCACCACGTCCAGGCCCTGCGCCACCGAGACCTTCAGCAGCATGCTGGTCACCAGGGGCTCGGTGCTCGCCCGGTGGGCGTCGCAGGCGACCTCGATCCGCCAGGACTCCACCACGCACCGGGCGAACCGCTCCCGGATCGCCGGGTTGTCCCAGGCCCGGCCGGCGCCGAGGGGACGCTCGACGAGCCGACGGTGGGTCTCGGCGAGCACGCGCCGGCACATCGCGGCGGCCCACACACCGCCGGCGAAGCGTTCCGTAGCGATGTGCCGGGCGAAGCTGACCATGCCCCGGCCGGGGCGGCCGACCAGGTACGACCGGTCCAGGCGTACCTGGTCGAAGTGCAGGTCGCCCAGGCCGGCGCCGCTCAGCGGGGTGCCCCGGGTGGCGGACACCCGCACGCCCGGGGCGTCGGTGGGCACCAGCACCCACACGAAGCTGGTGAAGTGGCGCTGCGGGCGGTGCCGGGCCAGCACGAGCGCGTACGCGGCGGTGCGGGCGTTGGTGATCCACCGCTTCCCGCCGTCGAGCACCAGCGACCGGTCGTCGATGCGTACCGTCGTGCCCAGCTCCATCAGGTCGGAGCCGGCGCCGTCGCGGTCCGTCGCGGCCAGCGCGAGCGTCGCGTGGCCGGCGACCGCGTCGAGGTACGCGGCCCGCACCGGCCCGTCCTCCGGCCCCGCGTCGACCTGTTCGCGCAGGACGGGCAGGGCACTGGCGACCTGGACGCAGACCGACAGCACCACCCCGACCGGACAGTGCGCGTCGAGGGTGCCGAGCAGCCCCGGCAGCTCGGCCGGCGCGAGGTCACGCAGCAGGCCGTGCCCGCCGAGCGCCCGCCAGACGGCCCGGGCGTCGGCGGGGGTGACCAGCCCGCGCAGCGCCGCTTCGGTACGCGCGGCCACGTCGGCACCGGGCGCCTCCGGGCCGGGCGCTGCTGGACCGGGGGTCGCCGGGCCGGGCGCCGCGGGGGCCGCCGCCGGTGCCGTCCGCAGCTCAGGCAAGGTGCACCTGCCGGTCCCGCAGGGTCAGCGCCCCGTTGACCAGCAGCAGCCGGTCGTTGGCGTAGTTCAGCGAGGCGGAGCGGAGGTCCCGGAAGACCCGCTCCAGGTACAGCGGCGACGACCTGAGGTAGCCGTGCCGCAGGCCGACCAGCTCCACCATCTCGTCGGCGGCGGCGAAGCACTGCTCGGCGGCGTGCACCTTGAGGGAGTTGACCAGCAGCTGGGTCGACGGGTCGGCCACGTCGGGAGTGCCCTGCACGGCGGCGACGGTGTGCCGCAGCAGGGCGTTGACCAGGTCGAGCCGGCCCCGGACGCGGGCCAGCCGGGTCAGCAGCAGCTCGGAGGAGGGATCGAACTGGCCCCGCCCGGCGTCGCGGATGTGGTGCAGGATCCGCGACAGCGCGCCGGTGGCCGCGCCGAGCCACGCCGCCGACCAGCCGATGTGTGCCAGCGGGCCGAAGGTGGGGGCGACGATCTCGCGGAACTTCCCGGGGGCGCCGATCACCTGGTCGGCCGGCACCCGCCCGGTCAGCCGCATCGGCACGCTCTGGGTGGCCCGCATGCCGAGCGGCTGCCAGCCGCCGCGCACCTCCAGCGTCAGCTGGTCGCGGCGGGCGTACACCAGGGAGACCTGGGTGGGCGAGGTGGCGTCCGGCGCCAGCGTGGTGATGAGGTACGCGTCGGCGTGCTGGCCGCCGGTTACGATGGGGGCGTCCCGGTCGATCGTCAGGGTCCCGGCGTCCTGCCGGACCGTCGACTCCGAGCTGAGCAGGTGCCCGCCCTTGCCACGTTCGGTGGTCACCGAGGCGAGGTAGACGTCGCCCTTGCCGAGCTCCGGCAGGAGCCGTTCGGCGAACGGGCCGTCGGCGTGCCGGACCACCGCCGCGACCTGCTGGCAGTGCATCGCGAAGATCAACGCGACGGACATGTCCACCCGGGCCAGCCGCAGGGTCACGTCGACGAGGTCGTCGAGCCCGCCACCCCCGCCGCCGTGCTCCGCCGGCACCAGCAGGCCGAGCAGGCCGGTGGCCCGCATCGCGTCCAGCGCCGCCGTCGGGAACTCCGCCGTCTCGTCGGCGTGCTCCGCGTGCGCGGCGGCGGCGGCCAGCACCTCCTCCAGCGCGCTCTCGTGGCCGGTCGCGGTGCTCACGCCGCCCGCCCCCGCAGCGACTCGATGGTGTTCCACAGGCTGCCCGCGGTGGCGAAGGTGCTGTCGGTCAGCAGCTCGTCGGGCATGGACACCCCGTAGGTGTCCTCGATGGTGAACAGCAGCTCGATCGCGCGCATCGAGTCCAGGCCCAGTTCGTTGAGCGAGGCCTCGGCGGTGATGGGCTGCGTTCCCGCGTACTTGAGGAACGGCTTGAGCAGGTCCGGAAAAGCGGCGTCCATTGTCAGATCAACCCCTGTCGCTGCCGATGACGGTGTGCCGGGTGAGTTCCAGCCGGGTCACGCCGGTGATCCGGCCCCCGGCGACGGTGACCTCGACCGGCATGGGATGCGCGAGGAAGGCCACCAGGCTGGCGTAGAGGCCGTACGCGCCCACGTTGGGCACGGCGACCAGCTGGCCCGGGACCAGAGGCGGGAGGGCGGCGGCGCGGGCCCACGTGTCCAGCGGCGTGCACAGCGGCCCGGTGACGATGGTCCCGGGCACCGGCGGGCCGGCCGCCGCGTCCACGGTCAGCAGGTCCGGCACGATCGGCGGCAGCCGGCGCAGGCCGGACATCCCGCCGAGGTGGTGGATGCCCGACTCCAGCACCACCACGGTCGCGCCCTGCGACCGCTTCACGTCCAGGACCCGGGTGACCAGCGTCCCGCAGGTGCCGACCAGGTACCGGCCCGACTCGAAGGCCACCCCCGGCCCCCGCTCCGGCCAGCCCGGGAAGGCGTCGGCCAGCAACGCCGTCAGCCGGTCCGCCAGCTTCGGCAGGTCCGGCCGGTCGCCGGCCCGCGCGAAGGGCGCGCCGAAGCCGCCGCCCAGGTCGATCAGCTCCGGCTGTGTCCCGGTCGCCGCCGCCAGCCGCCGTACGGTGTCGACGGACTGGGTGAACTGGGCGAGCAGGGCGTCCTCGCCGTCGACGTTGCTGCCCATGTAGAGGTGGAACCCGACCGGGGCCACGTTCCGGCGCGGCCCGAACAGCTCGGGCCGGTCAAGCACCCAGCGCACGTCCGCGCCGAACTGCGAGGCGACGCCGGTCATGGTGAGGCCCTGCCCGGGGGCCGGGGTGTCGTCGTTGATCCGCACCAGCGCGCGTACCTCGACGCCGTGCTCGCGGGCCACCCGGTCGAGCTGGTCCAGCCCGTACGGCGAGTCCACTGAGAAGAGCCCGACCCCGGCCCGTACGGCCTCGACCAGGTCGACGTCCCGCTTGCCCGGGCCGGTGTAGAGGACCTCGACCGGGTCGCAGCCGGCCGCCAGCGCGACGCGCAGCTCGCCGGGGGAGCAGACCTCGGCCCGGCACCCGGCGGCGGTCAGGTCGGCGACCACCGTCGGGTGCGGGTTGGCCTTGAGCGAGTAGAACAGCTCGGCGGGCCCGGGCAGGGCGGCCCGCAGCGCCGCGTACGAGCGGGCCAGCTCGTCGGTGTCGTAGAGGTACGCGGGGGTCTGCGGCGCGTCCGGCCGGTCGAAGAGTTCCGCCAGCTCAGACACGGGCGCGCTCCGACCACATCCGGTACAGCTCGGCCCGGTCGACCTTGCCGTTGCGGGTCAGCGGGATCTCCGGCACGACGAGGCAGGTCCGGGGCGTCTTGATCTCGTCGAGTTCGGTACGCAGCGCGGCGAGCACCTCCGGCGCGGTCAGCTCGGTCACCGCGAACAGGGTGGCCGAGTCGCCGCCGTCCTCGGCGCGGGGCGGCAGCACGGCGGCGGCCTGCACCTGCGGTATCCGGTACGCCGCCGCCTCGACCTCGGTGACGCTGACGCGGATGCCGCGTTCCTTGTAGATGTCGTCGCGCCGGCCGACGAAGTAGAGGTAGCCGTCGGCGTCGAGCCAGCCGTGGTCGCCCGTGCGTAGCTGGGGGAAGATCCCCTCGACGCGGGGGAAGCGCTGCGCGGTGAGTTCCGGGCGACGCCAGTAGCCGGCCATCACGTGCGGGCCCCGGACCACGATCTCGCCGACGGTGCCGGGCGGCACCGCCGCGCCGTCCGCGTCGACGATCAGGATCTCGGTGCCCGGCAGGGCCCGCCCGGAGGCGCCGGGTCGACGCAGGTCCTCGTCCACCGGCATGATCGCCGCCCGCTTGCACTCGGTGAGCCCGAACATCAGCTGTACGCGCAGGGTGGGGATCCGGGCGCGCAGGTCGCGCAGGACCTCGGGCGGCATCGCGGCGCCGGTATTGGTGAGCAGGCGCAGCGCGGGCACTGTCGCGCCCGGGCGGGACAGCATCCGGGCCAGGCCCCGGGCGAGCGCGGGCACGGCGGGCAGCACGGTCGCGGCGCTGTTCACCAGGTGCCGGGGCAGCGTCGGGCCGGTGTCGGCGGTGGAGGCCAGGTGCAGCCGGGCGCCGGCGAGGGTGCTGAGGAAGATCTGGTACATGCCGTAGTCGAAGGAGAGCGGCAGCGCGCACCACACGACGTCGTCGGCCCGGTAGGCGAGCTGGGAGGCGATGGCCCCGACGGCGAAGACCACCTGCGCGTGGGTGGACACCACCGCCTTCGGCATGCCGGTGCTGCCGGAGGTGTAGATCAGGCAGACCGGGTCGACGGCCAGCGGGGACGCCGCCGGCTCGGCGTCCGGCCCGTCCCGTACGACGTCGCGCAGCTCCGCTGTGCCGACGGTCGGCACCCCGTGCCCGGCCGCCACGGCGAGCGCCCGGGGGCTGTCGGTGACGAGCAGCGCCGGCTCGGCGTCGGTCAGCACGTGCGCCAGGGCGACCGCGGGGGACTGCTCGTTGACGACGCTGAACACGGCGCCCGCCCGGGAGCAGGCGTACAGCAGGGCGGGCACCAGTGGGTCGGTGGGCAGGCAGACGACCACCCGTTCGCCCCGGCGGACACCCCGCCCGGCCAGCCAGCCGGCGAGCCGCCGGCTGGCCGCGTCCAGCTCCCCGTAGGTCTGCACCAGGTCGCCGTGGGCGATCGCCGGCGCCTCCGGCCGGGCGGTCGCGGTACGGTCCAGCAGGTCGTGCAGCAGCCCGGTCACCGGCCCGACACCCCCTGCGCCGCCGGGCGGGCCCGGTCGAACACGGCACCCAGCGAGTCGAGGTCGTGCAGGGCCGTCCCGGTGAGGTCGTCCGGGTCCAGCTCCACCCCCAGCCGGGCCTCCGCCCGCTCGATCACCTCGACCAGCCGGAACGAGTTGAAGCCGGACAGCGTCCGCAGTGGACGCCCCTCGACCGGCACCTCCGGGCCCACCCCGAGCACGGCGCGCACCTCGTCGGCGAGCACCGCGCGGATCCGGCCCGGGTCGGCGGCCGGCCCGTCCTGCGGCGGCGGCACCGGTCCGGCGTCGGCGAGCCGACCGGCGAGCGCCACGTCGTCGCGCAGCAGGCCGTCGAGCTGGTCGAGGACGGGGGTGGGGAAGACGCCGCCCCGGCGGACCCGGCGCATCGCCACGTAGCTCTGCCCGGCCAGGGCGAGCCAGGCGTCGGCGCGACCGGCGGCCTCGCGCGCCGCGTCGGCGGTGGCCGGGTCGCCGGCCAGCCAGGCGGCGTGCAGCGCCCGGGACCGGCCGAGCAGCCACACGTCGAGCACCAGCTGGGCCGCCGCCTCCGCCTCGCCCGCCCGCCGTCGGACCGCCGTCAGGTAGTCCTCGATCCGGTCCGCCCCGGCGCGCAGCGCGGCGGCGTTGTCGCGCAGGACCGTCGCCCGGTCGAGCACCGGGGCGCCGTCGGCGGCGACGGTCATCGCGGTCGCCCGGGGCACCGCGGCGTCGAAGTCCGCGGCCGACATCCGCCAGGTCCCCGGTCGCGCGTCGCCCCACTGCGTGGAGTTGTGGTAGCCGTCGACCACCACGCACTGTTCGCCGGCGTCGACCAGCAGGAAGCTGTGTTCCATGTGCTGGTTGCCGGCGTACGGCAGCCAGCTCATGGTGAACGTGTCGGCGACCACGTAGAGCGGCGAGTGCTCCGCGAGCAGCTCGCGCAGCCGCGCGCCGGGCACGTCGTCCCAGCGCCGGGTGACCCGCAGGCCGAGCAGGTCGGCCGCCTCGGTGAGCCGCTGCTCGACCGACGCGGTCACCGCCGGCGTACCGGCGGGCCCCACGACGGTGGCGAACCGCAGGGTGGCACCGAGCGCCAGGTGCGCCCCGGGCCCGTAGGCCCGGTCCGCCAGCGCGGCCAGGTTCACCTGTACGCAGTCCAGCAGGTCGGCGCGGAGACCGGTCAGCACCGGCGTCCACTCCCGGCTGCGCGTCGGCACCGCAGGCACAACGACCATGTCACGCCCTTCACGTCGGGTGGACCGCGCGGAGCGACGCCGTCGCCGCCCGCAACGCGTCCGCGTCGGCCGGCCGGTCCTCGGGCAGACCGGCGAGGAGCTTGTCGTACGCGGCCAGATCGAGCAGGCCGTGCCCGCTGACGCAGACCAGCACCCCGTGCCGTGCCGGGTGTGCCGGTTCGCGGCCGGTCGCCACCCGGGCGGCGGCGGCCAGCGCGTGCCCCGACTCCGGCGCGGGCAGCACCAGCTCGGTCAGGGCGAACGTCCGGCCGGCGGTCAACGCCTCCCGCTGGCCCACCGCCAGCGCCGAGACCTGGTCCCGGTGCCGCATGGCGGAGACGAGCTTCGCCGCGCCGTGGAAGCGCAGCCCCGCCGAGTGCGACGCGGGGATCGCGTACCCGCTGCCGATCGTGTACATCGCCTCCATCGGGCCGGTGCCGGTGGAGTCGGTGTGGTCGTAGGCGTACACGCCCCGGGTCAGCTTCGGGGTGGTGCTGGACTCCACCGCGATCAGGTCGGCGGGCACCTCCCGCTCGCCGGCCGCGTCGGCGGCGAAGAACGGCAGGGCCAGCCCGCCGAAGTTGCTGCCGGCGCCCACGCAGCCGATCACCGCGTCCACGGTGGCGTCGAGGGCGGCGAGCTGGTCGATCGACTCCAGGCCGATCACCGACTGGTGCAGGATGCTGTACGTCTCGCCGCTGCCGATGCAGAACGCCCGCTTCGGGTCCGCCCGGGCGTACTCGACGGCCTCGCCGATGGCCAGCGCCAGGCTGTTGCCCTGCCCCGGCCGCTCGGCGGCGGCGCGGCCCACCCCCGTCAGCGGGCTGGGGCTGGCGTGCAGCTCCGCGCCGTAGAGGCGCATCAGGCTGCCCCGGTACGGCTTGTCGCGCAGGCTCCCGCCGACCATGAAGACGGTGCAGGCCATGCCGAACGCGGCGCACGCGGCGGCGAGGGCGCTGCCCCACTGCCCGGCGCCGGTGCCGGTGACCAGCTCCCGGAAGCCCGCGCGATGGTAGTAGTGGGCCTGCGCCAGCGCGGTGTTGAACTTGTGGCTGCCCGAGATGTTGCCGCCCTCGTACTTCACGTAGACCGGCACCGTCGCCCCGATCTCGGCCTCGAAGCGGCGGGCCCGCCACAGCGGCGCCGGCCGGTAGGCCCGGTAGCGCTCGGCCACCGGCTCAGGGATCGGCCAGAACTCCCGGGTCGAGACGCTCTGCCGGATCAGCTCCAGCGGCAGGGTGGCGGTCACCGGGCCGCCGGTGTCCGCCGGCGTCACGTCCGCGGGCAACTCGTAGCCGAGGTGCGGCAGGACGCTGCGCCAGGCCCGGGGTGTCTCGGTCACGACTCCTCCTTCACCACGTCCGCGACGACGTCGACCAGGTCGGCGACGGTCGTGAAGACCCGCCCGGCGAAGATGTCGTCCGGCAGGGTCACGTCGAGTTCGTCCTCGAGGCGGACGAGCATGCCGAGGAAGCCCAGCGAGTTGACCCGCAGCAGGTCGCCGTTGAGCGGTTCGAGGTCGTCGACCGTGGCGGGGTCGACCGCGAGCCGCGACTCGCGTACGACCAGCCGTTTCACCGCCTCGTTGATCCGGGCCCGGTCGGTCATGCCTCCTCCGTCCCGGCGCCGCGCAGCCGGCCCCCGGCGTCGACGACCCAGCTCCAGGTCAGCAGGGCGGACAGGTCGACGGGACCGCGTACGTGCAGCCGGCCGGTGGCGATGGACAGCTCCGGTCCCAGCCCCATCGTCGGGCCGTCGTGCAGGCGCAGGGAGCCGTTGACCACCAGCGCGGCGGCGTCCACCCCGGCCAGGAACGCGTCCACGACGGCCGGGTCGGCGGCCACCACGCCCTCGGTGTGCCGGGAACCGAAGCGGCGGATGTGGGCCACCGCCTCGTCGAGGCCGGCGACGGGCCGGATGCCGACCGCGCGTTCCAGGAACTCCCGGCCGTCGTCGGCTGCGGTCAGCTCGGCCACCGGCGCCCCGGCGGGCGCGACGGCGCTCAGCCGGGGGTCGACCCGCAGCAGCCACGGCTCGGTCAGCCCGGCGCCGGCCCGCAGCAGGGCCCGGGTCAGCTCCTCGGCCACGTCCGCGTGGGCGAGCACCAGTTCGAGGGTGTTGCAGGCGGTGGGCTCGCCCAGCTTGCTGTCCAGGGCGATCCGGGCGGCCAGCTCCAGGTCGGCGCTGCGGTCGACGTAGAGGTGGTTGACGCCGCCGCCGCTGGCGATGACGGGGATGGTGGAGCTGGTCAGGCAGTAGTCGATCAGGGACGGGCTGCCGCGGGGGATGAGGACGTCGACCGCGTCGTGCCGCTTCAGCAGGGCCCGTACCAGCCGCCGGTCGGGGTCGATGACGACCCCTACCGTGCCGGCGGGCAGCCCCGCGTCCTCCAGTGCCCGGCCGACGACGACGGCGAGGGCCCGGTTGGTGGCCGCGATCTCCGCCCCGCCGCGCAGGACGGCCACGTTGCCGACCGCCACGGGCAGCAGGGCGCCCTCCACCGTCACCGTCGGCCGGGCCTCGAAGATCATCAGAACCACGCCGAGCGGCTTGGGCAGCCGGCGTACGGTGGCGCCGTTGCCGGCGCGGTGTCCGGCGGTCGGGGCGGTCACCGCCGGCAGCGCCGCACGGGTGCGTGCGATCAGGTCGACCAGCGCGTCGAGGTGGCGCTTGCCGAGCGCCAGGCGGTCGACCAGTTCGGGGCCGAGGCCCGCCTCGGTGCCCCGGGCCACGTCGGTGGCGTTCGCTGCCAGGACGTCGGCCCAGCCGGAGGAGAGCCGGTCGGCGAGCGCCTCGCAGTACCGGTCGTAGCGCCGGTCGCCGGGCGGGGGCAGCTCGGCCCGGGCCCGCGTCGCGCCGTCCAGGATGTCGTCCACATCGGTCACCACATGAACTGCCCACCGTCCACGATCAGCTTCTGCCCGGTCAGGTATCCGCTCGCCGGCCCGACGAGGAACTCCAGGGCGTCGGCGATCTCCTCGGTGGTGCCGATGCGGCCCCGGGGGATCTCCGCTACCACCGCCGCCCGGGCGGCCGGATCGTCCAGCCGGAACCGCGTCACCAGCTCGTCGGTCTCGGTCATGCCCGGGATCAGGCAGTTGACCCTGATCCGGGGCGCCAGCTCCAGCGCCAGGCACTTGGTGAGCTGGAGCAGGCCGGCCTTGCTGGCGCAGTAGTTCGCGCCGTTGCGGCGGGGGCGGATGCCGGTGGTGGCGCCCACGTTGACGATCACGCCGTCGCCCTCGGCCGCCAGCATCGCCGGCGCGAACCCCCGGGTCAGGTGGAAGACGCCGGAGAGGTTCGTGTCGAGCACCCGCCGCCAGTCCTCGGTCGACATCTCCAGGAACGGCCGGTCGACGTTGATGCCCGCGTTGTTCACCAGCACGGTCGGCGGGCCGTGCTCGGCGAGGACCGTCTCCACGGCGACGTCGACCGCGGCGGCGTCGGCGACGTCGAGCCGGATGGGGTGGAACGCGTCGCCGAGCTCGGCCGCCGCCGACGCCGCCGCGACGGCGTCGCTCCGGTACGGCGCGACCACCCGGTGCCCCAGCTTCACCAGCCGGCGGCTGAAGGTGAGCCCGATGCCCCGGGTGCCGCCGCTGACGACCGCCAGTGGGCTCACTGCAGCACCGCCCCGGAGGCGGCCCGGCCGAGGAACGGCGTCACCTCGTCGACCAGCTGCGGCAGGCGCTCGGGGTCGAAGACGTCGAAGTGCCCCGCGTCGAGCCGCCCGGCGCTCAGCTCCGGCGCGAGTTCCCGCCACCGGGCCTCGGCCTCGGCGCGGAACGCGAACTCCTCGTCGGTGCACATCAGCATCAGCACGCGGCCGGCGTACGACCGGTCGGCCCGGTAGTCCGCGAGGGCGGCGACCTGCGTGTCGAAGACCCGCCGGACCCGCTCGACGGTCGCCGGGTCGGGACGCGGCCCGAGCATCCCGACGATGGTCTCGCGGACGCGGGCGTCCTCGCCGGCCGTGGCGCGGCGCGGCAGCGGCGAGGCGTCCACCAGCACCAGGTCGGGCAGGTGCCCCCGCTCGGCCAGCCGGACGCACAGCTCCCAGGCGACCGAGCCGCCGAGGGACCAGCCGAAGACGGCCGCCGGGACCGTGCCGTCCGCGTCCAGCGCCTGCGCCGCCGCGTCGGCCATCTCGGCGATGCTGAGTTCCGGCTCCTCGTCGGGCAGCAGGCCGGCCGCGCGTACGGCCGCGACGTTGTGGGTCCTGCCGATCGCCGCCGCGAGCCGCAGGTAGGGGTGCAGCCCGCCGCCGGCGCCCGGCAGCAGTACGCACGCCGGTCGGGCGCCCCGCCGCAGCAGGGGGACCAGCCGGCCGGGCAGCCTGGTCGTCACGGCGTCACCGCCGCGTCGCCGCCCCGCGCCCCGCGGACGAGCCCGGCCAGGGTGGCCACGGTGGGCGCGGCGAAGAAGTCGACCAGGGGCACGGCCACCCCGTAGCGTTCCTGCACCTCGGCGAGGGTGGTGAAGATGTTCAGCGAGTGGGCGCCGTACTCGATGAGCGGGCGGTCCGGCCGGATGCCCTCGACGTCGAGCACCCCGCCCCACAGCCCGGCCAGCTCGCGCTCCAGCTTGTCGGCGTACGTGACCTCGGTGGTGTCGGCGCTCTGCTGCTCGACCAGCAGCTCGTCGGCGATCCGCAGCAGCGCGTCGCGGTCGGTCTTGCCGGTCGGTGTCGTCGGGACCCGGTCGACCGGGAAGATCCACAGTGGGCGCATGTAGACCGGCAGCGCCGTGGTCAGCCGTTGGCGGACCTGCTCAGGGTCGACGGTGCGGTCCGCGTCGGGCCGGACGAACAGCCCGAGTTCCCGGTCGGCGCCGGTGCCCCGGACCACCGCGACCGCCTGTCGCACGCCGTCGACCTGGTTCGCGACGGTCTCGATCTCGCCCAGCTCGATCCGGTATCCCCGGATCTTGACCTGGGTGTCCATCCGCCCCAGGAAGACCAGGTCACCCCGGTCGTCGCGGACCACGAGGTCCCCGGTGCGGTACACGGTCCCGCCGGCAGTGCCGCAGAAGCGGTCGGGCACGAACCTCTCGGCCGTGATCTCCGGGTCGTTGATGTAGCCGTCGGCGGGGCAGTCCCCGCCCAGGAGCAGCTCGCCGGCGACGCCGGGCGGGGCGAGGTGGCCGGTGGCGTCGACCACGTACGCGCTCACCCCCGGGTACGGCTGACCGATCGGCACGTGGGTCGGCCACACCGCGTCCCGGTACGACAACCGGTGCGACGTGACCGCGTGGGTCTCGGTGGGGCCGTACAGGTTGACCAGGGTGCAGTGCGGGTGGGCGAGGAAGAAGTCGCGGATCTCGTCGTCGACGGTGAGCTGCTCGCCGGAGACGCAGAGGTAGCGCAGCGCGGGCAGCCGGGTGCCCCGGGCGGCGGCGGTCTGCACCAGGGGACGCAGCGCCGCGACCGGCAGGTACACGTGCGTCACCTCGGTGGTGGCGATCCGGCTGAGCACGGCGGTGAACATCCGCCGGTCGGCCGGCTCGCGGGAGACCACCGTCCCGCCGGCGGCCAGGGTCGGCAGGATCTCCTGGAAGGAGACGTCGAAGCCGAGCGGGGCGTACTGGAGGAAGCGGGTCTCGGCGTCCATGGCGAGGGCCGCGATCTGCCAGCTCGTGAGGTTGGCCAGCGGGCCGTGTCCCATCTGGACGCCCTTGGGCTGCCCGGTGGAGCCCGACGTGTACATGACGTAGATCGGGGCGGCGGGGTCGGCCAGCGATTCGGGCACCGGCTCCGTCGTGGCGGCCAGGTCCGCCACCGCGACCGTGGGCACGTCGGGCACCAGCGCCTCGCCGACGACGAACTCGCAGCCGGCCCGCCGGACCATGTACTCCAGCCGCTCGGCGGGCAGCCCCGGGTCCAGCGGGAGGTACGCCGCGCCCCGGCCGAGGATGGCCAGGATGGCGGTCACCGTGTCGCAGAGGGTCGTCGCGGCCAGACCAACCACGGCCCGGGGGCCGACCCCGTGCGCGGCGAGCCCGGCGCTGATCCGCTCGGCCTCGGCCAGCAGTTGGCGGTAGTCGAGCCGGCGGGTCGGGTCCTCGATCGCCGGGGCGTCGGGCCGCCGCCGGGCCGCCGCCGACACCCAGTCCCACGGCGTGTCGCCGGTCAGTGGGCTGGTCCAGCCGTCGGAGCGGACGCTGGCGGCGGCGGAGGCGTCGGCGAAGAGGTCACCGAGCCGGCACGAGCCGTCGGAGACCGCCCCGCGTACGGCGTCGCGCAGCGAGGTGAGCAGCCCGTCGGCGACCACCGGCGCGATGAGCTGCCGGTCGTACTCGAGTTCGAGCAGCCAGCGGCCGTCGACCGGGGTGGCGCCCAGCCAGAGGTCGAACTTGGCGGTGCCGTTGCCGGGCTCCAGGACCCGCAGCACCGCTCCGCCCGGCTCCGGCGTGAAGGTGTCCTGCATGGCGAGCATCGCCGAGAACAGCGGGTTGCGGTTGCTGGACCGGTCGGGCCGTACGTCGGCGACGAGGCGGTTGAAGGTGACGTCGACGTTCGCGCGGCAGAAGTCGATGGACTCCCGGACCACCTTGCCGAGATGCTCGTCGACGGTGCGGCTCCACTCCACGTCGACGGTGACCGGCAGCGTGTTGACGAAGAATCCGCCGAGGTCGAACGCGCCGATCGTGCGGCGGGCCATGAACGGGCTGCCG
Organism: Micromonospora echinofusca; assembly: GCF_900091445.1. Lineage (NCBI taxonomy): Bacteria > Bacillati > Actinomycetota > Actinomycetes > Micromonosporales > Micromonosporaceae > Micromonospora > Micromonospora echinofusca. Next base: position 5,675,234 of record NZ_LT607733.1, on the reverse strand, counting down.
ACGAGGACGCTGGACACGTTGGCGTGCCGGGCCAGCACGGTGCCGTAGATGCCGGAGAAGAAGACGAACGGGGAGATCTCCAGCCGCCGGCAGGTCTCCGACAGCGCTGCCGTCTCGGCCTGGCTGAGGTACCAGCTCACCCGGTCGCCGGTGAACTCCGTCTGCGCGGCGCGCCCGGGCAGGGGCGCCAGCACCAGGGGCGGGACCTCCCGTAGCCGGGCCGCCCACTCCCGGGACCGTTCGACGACGCGGTCGGAGGTGGCGGTGCGGTTCTGCGCCGCCAGCTCCTTGACGAAGGCCTTCTCGCGGGCGGCGCGCCGCTGCTCGATCTCCGCCCCGGCGAGGCGTCCGGACAGCGCCTCCTGGAGGTCGCGTACCAGGGGCCCCATCGACACGCCGTCGAGGATGATGTGGTGGTCGCACATGAGGACCGCCACGCGGGGCTCGTCGAGGCACCGGACGATGGCGAACCGGTACGCGGGGCCGTTGGCCAGGTCGAACTCCGGTCGGCCGATGCGCCGCTGGGCCGCGCCGACCGCCTCCTCGAAGTCGCGTCGGCGGGCCGTGACCCGTTCGAGCGGGAAGTCCTCCGCCCGTGGGGGCGGGGTGAGCCGGGCGTGCATCTCGGGCAGCAGCCCGAACACCTGGCGCATGGCCGGCTGAACGGCGACGACCGTGGCGAGCGCGCGCTCGATCGTCTCGTCGGGGATCGACGGGTCGATGTCGAACCGGACGAGCTGGTTGTAGACGGCGCGCCCGGGTGAGCGTTCGTTGACGACCAGCAGCCCCTTCTGCGATTCGGTGATCGGCAGCCGCTCCGGGGCGGTCTCCGCCGCGAGCTGGGTCCCGGCCGTCGTGGTCACCGTGCGCCTCCGGTCTCGGCGCCCACGGCGCTCAGCTCGCGTAGCCACTGCTTGAGGTCACCCACCGTGCGCAGGTCCACGAGGCGGGTGGCGTCGATCTCGGCGTCGTCGTCGTTGGCCAGCTCGACGGCGAGCCGCAGCAGGGACAGCGATTCGAGTCCGGCCTCCAGCAGGGGGGTCGAGTCGTCGAAGGCCACCGACGCGTACTTCGCGATCGTCGTGTCGAGGTCAGCTGGAGTCGTCATCCCTGCTTCCCGTTCACCTGAGGTCGGCCGCGCCCGAGTGATCGGAAACCGGATGAGCAGCGGTTGCCGATCGAGGTGGGGGTCGACTGAATTTGCGCTTGGAAGTTCTACGGGTCAGAGCATCCCGGCTCCGATGTTCGCTCGATGTTCCCGAGATGGAATGTCGTTGGTCGCTGATTCAGGCGGTGCCGCGGGTTCGCGCGCATCGGGGAAGGGGCGGTGCAAAAGGGGCGTCGACCAGTGGCGCGGCCGGGCCGGCGGGCGGCAATTTTCCCCAACTGCCTCAGATGTGGCAGGGCCCGACAGAACTGCCCGTAGGTGTTGTTCGGGGCGCCGGCGGAGCGCGGGCCGCCGGCCGCCGCCGGACGCACCGGGGCCGGGCAAGCTGTCGACGTGAGGATGGACACGCCTCTTCGGATGACCTATGGTGCAACCAGCGCAACGCAGAGTATTCCCAAAAGGTGCGAAAGGGACTTTTCCGCGATTGATAGAGCCGCCTGTCGATGCCCGTACGCCCACACCGTCAACGCGCGGACCCCGATGACCTGCCACTCCGTGCCGCCCGCCGACCGGTCTGGTCGGAATTGCCGGCGCTGACGGCACGGCTGCGCGGGATCGGTCGACCACCCGCCCGGCTCACATGTCGCCTAATTGACAAGTGCGACCGGCTAAATGGTCCTTTATCGTTTGTCCGGGTGGTGTGCGCACTTCGCGGCGGAGTCCCCATTCACTTCTCTTAATTCAAGACCGTGTGAGGGATTGTCGTGGCCACAGCTCAACCCACAGTGCAGGCGGATCCGCCCGGAGCCAGGCGAAACGAATGGATTCTGGTCATCTTCACGGGCACCACGAACATCGCCGACGCGGTGGCCCGGATCGCCCTCCCGCTGCTCGCCGCCCAGATCAGCCGTTCGCCCGTCGTGGTCACCGCCGTCGCGGCCATCATGAGCCTGCCGTGGCTGGTGGCCGCGCTGCACGTCGGGGTCTTCGTCGACCGGATGGACCGGCGGTCGCTGCTGATGGGCGCCGAGATCGCCCGGATGCTCTCCGTCGGCGCGCTCCTCGTCGCCGTGCTCGCCGCGAGCCCGACCCTGGCGCTGATCTACGCCGCCGCACTGGTCATCGGCCTGGCCGACGTGGTGGCCGGCATCGCCGGAGCCTCCATCGTCCCGTCGGCCGTGCCGAAACACCGGTGGGAGACCGCCAACGCGCGGATCACGGCCCTGGAGTACCTGTTCAACGGGTTCGCCGGGCAGCCGATCGGCGGCTTCCTGGTGGCGATCGGATTCGGCCTGGCCCTCGGCGTCACCGGCTTCGCCTACGTGGCCGGCGCGGTCCTGCTGCTCCTGCTCGTCGGCAACTTCAAGGTGGCTGCCACCGCCCGCAAGCGTTCGGTCAACGAGGACATCCGTGAGGGCCTCCAGTTCCTCTGGCAGCACCGGCTGCTCCGGACGATGGCCCTGCTCATCGCGATCATGGCCGGCTGCTGGGCGGCGTGGCTCGCCCTCATCCCGGTCTACGCCGTGGGTGGTCCGCTCGGGCTCGACGAGCGGCAGTACGGCTTCCTGCTCACCTGCCTCGGCGCGGGCGGGGTGATCGGCACCGTCATCGTCGGGCCGGTCAACCGGTGGATCGGCCGGCGCTGGTCCATGTTCACCGACATCGTCGGCGCCTTCGCCCTCGTGGCGGCCCCCGCGCTGCTGCCCGCCGCGCCGTCCAGCGCCTGGGTCATCGGCGCCGCGGCGTTCATCGCCGGCGCCGGCGGCACGATGTGGACGGTCAACTCGCGGTTCATCACGCAGTCGCTGGTGCCGGCCGACATGCTCGGTCGGTTCAGCGCGGCGAGCCGCCTCGTGGCCTGGGGCATGACCCCGGTCGCCGCGATCCTCGCCGGCATCCTCGCCCAGGTCTTCTCCTACCAGGTGGCGTTCGGCTTCTTCGCGGTGCTCTGCGTACTGCTGATCTACCCGTTCTTCAAGGTGGTCACCCGCGAGCGGATCGCGGAGGTCGACGGCCCGGCCGAGCCGGCCGCCGCCCCGGCGCCCGACGGGGGCGCCGGCGCCGCCGACGACGGGGGGGACCTGCCGGAGGCGGCGACGACCGGCGGCTCCCGGTGAGCACGGCCGGCCCGACCCTCTACCAGGGGTTCACCGACACGGTCCGCCGGCATCCCGACGCCCCGGCGCTGCGCGTCGCCGGGCACGAGCTCACGTACGCCGAACTCCTGGACCGGGTCGAGCGGCTGGCCGGCCGGCTGGTCGACCTGCACGGCCGCCCGCCCCGGGTCGTCGGGCTCTGCGCGTCGCGCAGCCTCGCGGCGTACGTCGGCTATCTCGCCGCGCTGCGCCTGGCGGCGACCGTCGTGCCGCTCGGCCCCGACACGCCGGCGGAACGGATCCGGCGCACCTGCGCCCACGCCGGGGTGGACGCCCTGATCGCCGACGACGCCGGCCGCCGGGTGGCCGACGAGGCGGCCGGGCCCGTCGGCGTCCTGCACCTGCCCGACACCCCCGAGCACCGCTGGTACGACGTGCCGGCCGAGCGGTGGACGCAGGCGTACGCCGGCGGCCCCGACGACGTCGCCTACACCCTGTTCACCTCCGGCTCCACCGGCACGCCCAAGGGGGTGCCGGTCCGGCACCGCAACCTGACCCCCTACCTCGCGCACTGCATCGAGGCCTACCAGGTGGGCCCGGGCTCGCGGCTGTCGCAGACCTTCGAGCTGACCTTCGACCCGTCGGTGTTCGACATGTTCGTCGCCTGGCTGTCCGGGGCGCTGCTGGTGGTCGCCGCGCCCGGCGACGCCCTGGCCCCCGTCCGCTACGTCAACGACAACGGGATCACCCACTGGTTCTCCGTACCGTCGGTGGTCTCCCTGGCCCGCCGCCTGCGCAGCCTGCGACCCGGCAGCATGCCGGGCCTGCGCTGGAGCCTCTTCGCCGGCGAGCAGCTCACCCTGACCCAGGCGCGGGCGTGGGCGGACGCCGCGCCGGGCAGCACCCTGGAGAACCTGTACGGGCCGACCGAACTCACCGTCACCTGCACCCGCTACCAGCTCCCCGCCGATCCGGCGCGCTGGCCCCGCACCAGCAACGACACCGTGCCGATCGGGCGGATCCACCCGCACCTGGAGGGGGTCCTGCTGGCGGCCGACGGGGTCGCCGGGGACGACGGCGAGCTCTGCGTACGGGGCAGCCAGCGGTTCGACGGCTACCTCGACCCCGCGCAGAACCACGGCCGGTTCGTCGACCACGACGGCCGCCGGACGACGCCGGTCGACGGCCCGCCCGGCCCGGCGAGCTGGTACCGGACGGGGGACCGGGTCCGACGGGAGGACGGCGAACTGGTCCACCTGGGCCGGCTCGACGACCAGGTCAAGATCCACGGATACCGGATCGAGCTGGGCGAGATCGAGTCCGTCCTGCGCCGACATCCGGGGGTGCACGACGTCGTCGTCCTGGCGCTGCCCGCCGGGGCCGGGGAGGTCGAGCTGCACGCGCTCTACACCTGCGACACGGTGGCGGAGCCGGCGTTGGCCGTGCTGGTGGCCGACCACCTGCCGCCCTACATGGCGCCTGCGCGCTACCACCGGGTCGAGTTCTTCCCGGTCAACGCGAACGGCAAGGTCGACCGCCGGCGGCTCGCAGCCGACGTCGGGCTGGTCTGAGCGGCAGCGACCCCCACCACGCTCAGGAATCGAGAGCAGAGATGCCCATCCCGCGGCAAGCACCACCCGCCCGCCTGCGTTTCCGGTTGATGGGGCCGGTGGAGTTCCACGACGGTGTCCAGTGGCGGGGGATCGGTTCGGCGAAACAACGCGCCCTGCTGGCGATGCTGCTGCTCAAGGCCGACCAGGTGGTCTCGCTCGAACAACTGGTCGCCGAACTCTGGGACGACCACCCGCCGGCCTCGGCCAGCGGCCTCGTCGCCGGATACGCGTGGCGGCTGCGCCGCGCCCTCGACGACCGCGACGGTCAGGTCCTGACCACCCGCAGCCCCGGCTACCGGCTGGTGGTCGCCCCGGAGATGATCGACATCGGCGAGTGCGAGCGGCTGATCCGGCAGGCCCACGCCGATCTCGCGGCCGGCCTGCCGAAGGCCGCCGTCGAGGGGTTCGACGCGGCGCTGGCGCTGTGGCGCGGCGTCCCGCTGGCCGACGTCCGGCCGACCCCGCTGGTGATGGCCGAGGTGGCCCGACTGGAGGAGACCCGGATCGCGACGGTCGAGGCGCGCATCGGCGCCGAGCTGGAGCTGGGCCGGCACAGCATGCTGCTGCCGGAACTGAAGGTGCTCGTCAGCCAGCACCCCCTGCGGGAGCGCCTGCACGCCCACCTGATGACCGCCCTCTACCGCGACGGGCAGCAGGCGGTCGCCCTGGGCGCGTACCGGGACCTGCGGCGGCTGCTGGTCGACGAGTTGGGCATCGAACCGAGCCAGTCGCTGCGGGAGCTGGAACAGCGGATCCTGCGCAACGACCCGTCGCTGCGGCTGCACCGCCCCGAGGCCCGTCCACCCGCCCGGGTCACCACGTCGAGTCCGCCAGCCTCCCGGTTCCCCGCCGACCCGGTGATCCTGCACGGGCGGGGCGCCGAGCTAGCGCGGCTGGTTAGCGGGGTGCGGTCCGGGCGGCTGGGCGTGGTCCAGGGCCTGGCCGGCGCCGGGAAGACCGCCCTGGCCGTACGCGCCGCCCACGAGCTGGCCGCGGAGTACCCGGGCGGGTCGGTGTTCGTACCCATGGGCGGGGGGACGTCCGACGGGCCGGCGGAGGCCGCCCGGGCGGTGCGGGTCCTGGCCGAGGCGCTCGGAGCGTCGCCGACGAGCGACCACCCCGTGTCGGGCTGGTCGACCCTGCCGCCCGGCCGCCGGGTCCTGGTCGTCCTCGACGACGTGGCGACCGCCGCGCAGGTACGCGTCCTCGGGCCGGTGCCCGCCGGCAGCGCCCTGATCGTCACCTCGCGGTCCGGGATGACCACCCTCGACGGCGCCGCCCGGGTCTCGGTCGGTGCGCTGGACACCGAGGACGCGCTCGACGTGCTGCGCTACCACCTCGGCTCCGAGCGGGTGGACGCCGAGCCCGAGGCGGCGCGGACGCTGGTGCAGCGCTGCGACGCGCTGCCCCTGGCCCTGCGGATCGCGGCCGCCCGGCTGGCGACCCGGCAGAACTGGTCCCTCGCCGCCTTCGCCGCCCGGCTAGCCGATCCCGCCGGCCGCCTCGACGCCCTGGCCTGCGAGTCGATGACCATGCGGGACTGCCTCGCCGGCGCGGTGCGGGTGCTGTCCCGGTACGGCGACGGCGACGGTGACGGCCTGGCGCTGCGGGCGCTGAGCCTGCTCAGCCGGCTGGACCGGGGCACGGTCAGCGTGTCGAACCTCGCCGCGCTGTCGGGCCAGCCGCCGGTCGCCGCCGAGGTCGCCGCCGAACGTCTGGTCGACGCGGGCCTCGCCGAGGCGCTGCCGGACGGCCGCTACCGCATCCCCGAACTCGTCCGGGCCCACGTGCGCGAGCTGGGCCGCAGCCCGGAGTGCGACCAGGTCGTCGCCCTGAACGCCCGACTGCCCACCACGACCGCCCGGCCGCAACGGTGAGCCGGCGCAGCGGGCTGCGGCGGTGGTGACGCGGGCGTCGAACGGCCCACGGCGGTGGCGACGCGGGCCGATGAACGGCCCACGGCGGTGGTGACGGCCCGCGGTGCGGCGGCCCGGATGTCGGCCGTCGGTCAGGCGACGGCGATCGCCTCGATCTCGATGATCCACTCCGGGTCGAAGATCCCGGTGACGATCACCGTCAGGGCCGGGCGGTGCGCGCCGAGCACCTCGTTGCGGACCTTGGTGTTGACGTCGGCGTGCCGGCGGTCGGCCAGGAAGGTGGTGACCTTGACCAGGTTATCGACGCCCATGCCCGCATCGGCGAGCACGGCCCGGATGTTGTCCCAGACCAGTCGGCACTGGGCCTCGGGGCCGGCCGGGACGTGGCCGTCCCGGGTCTGGGGGATCTGCCCGCTGATGAACAGCATCCGTCCGGCGGTCTGGACCTCCAGCGCGTTGTGGTAACCGCCCGTGGCCTCCGGCACCGACTCGGGGTTGATCGGCCTCATCTGCATGGTCTCGATCACGGTGAAGTCCTTCCGATTGTCCGGGGGAATCCGGATTACGGACTGTGACCTTAGTCTAAAGGTCGTCCCGGGGTTCCCGATCCCGGTCGGACCGGGAGCGCGTCGTTCCGGCCTCTTTCTGGTACCCGGCCCGGGGCCCGGTCCAACCCTCCCTGCCCCGCCTCCGCCTGATGTAACGAGATTCGTCGGCAAGACGCTGTGCCCCGCGATCCGCGCGGAATCCCAGCGGCCGCAATAGGCTCCCCGTATCGACGGCCGGCACAGCGGCGGCCCTCGCGTACCGGGGGGTCGGACGCGGATCGAGGGGGCGCGTCCGACGCCGGTGTGACCTGACGCTGCCCGGGACCGCCCCCGTCGCGGCCCGGGCCCGTCAGCTCGCCGGAAGCTGCTCGGCCTTCGTGACCACCCGGTCGATCAGGCCGTACTCGCGGGCCTCCTCGGCGGTGAACCACCGGTCGCGGTCCCAGTCCCGCTGGATCTCCTCCAGGCTGCGCCCGCTGTGCCGGGCGATCAGCTCCTGCATGGTCCGCTTCACGTGCAGCATGTTCTCCGCCTGGATGGTGATGTCGGCGGCGGTGCCGCCCATCCCGCCGGAGGGCTGGTGCATCATGATCCGCGAGTGGGGCAATGCGTAACGCTTGCCGGCCGTGCCCGCGCAGAGCAGGAACTGCCCCATCGAGCCGGCGAAGCCCAGCGCGACCGTGGCCACGTCGTTGCGGACGAACCGCATCGTGTCGTAGACGGCCATGCCCGCGCTCACCGAGCCGCCCGGCGAGTTGATGTAGAGCACGATGTCCCGCTCCGGGTCCTCGGCGGCGAGCAGCAGCATCTGCGCGCAGATCTGGTTCGCCGAGGCGTCGGTCACCTCGGTGCCGAGAAAGATGATCCGCTCCTTCAGCAGCCGATCGAACACCTGGTCACCGAAGGACGGCTGTCCACCGTCCAGCATCCGCACGTCGAGACCGATCATCGCGTCCGCCCTTCCGACAGTGCCGGCGGGCGACCGGAGGACGCCCGGGGGACCGGCCCCTCCAGCCTGCGCGGAGCGGCCCACGCGGAGCCAACGATTCTGCCTGCGGCAGATCAGCCTGCGGCAGAACCGGCCGGCCTAGACGAGGGTCGATGCCCGCGCGCCCGCCCGCGTCCGCGCGCAGCCGAGCGCGACACGGGTACGCGGACCGCGGCGACCGCCGACGGCGGAGGCGGGCTGGCCGACCCGGAGGGTCGGACCGCCCGTGCGTGGGGCCAGGTGCAGCAGCGGGCCGCCGGTGCGGGGGCCGACCCACGCGACGGGGGTGGTGGCGTCGGGCCGGCCACCCTCCGCCCGCTCCAGCCGGGACAGGCCGGCCCGGGGCGCGGACGGAATGCGCGGCTCGACGCGGCGCAGGTCGTCGCGCGCCTCCTCGAGCAGGTCGGACAGGTGGATGCCGAGCGCCCGGCAGATCGCCGCCAGCACCTCCGAGGAGGCCTCCTTGCGGCCGCGTTCGACCTCGGACAGGTAGGGCACCGAGACCCCGGCCGCCTCGGCCACCTCGCGCAGCGTGCGGCCCTGCCGCAGCCGCAACCGACGCAGCACCCCGCCGATCACTCGTCGCAGCAACGACATGCGGGCCTCGCTCTCGGGCTCGTCGTCCAGGGACGATTTCATCATGCCCCCTGTCGGGTGCGCGGGTCGTCCCGTCCTGCCGCGCGTCGTGCCCGCAGCCGGATGTCCCCGGCTGCGGGCACGACCATCGTCGGGTCGACCCGAGGGGCGTGACCCCCGGTGGGCGACCTCGCCGTGCGAGATCCGCGCGGGCCGCTATGTTGTGGTCGTGCAGGCGACGACAGGGCCGGGGCGGGCCCTCACGTGATCCACTTTCCCGCGCAGCGACGGGGCCCCCTGAGCGCGCTGAGTCTCCGGCTCGCCGCCGCCATCGGTCTGGTCTTCGCCACCGTCGCCGTGGTCTACCTCGACCGCGCCGGCTACCGCGACGTCAACGGTGACGGGATGACCCTCCTCGACTGCTTCTACTACACGGTGGTCACCCTCTCGACCACGGGCTACGGGGACATCGCCCCGGTCAGCCAGAGCGCCCGGCTGATCAACGTCGTCTACATCACGCCGGCCCGGGTGATCTTCCTGATCATCCTGGTCGGCACCACCCTGGAAGTGCTGACCGAGCAGTACCGCACCGGGCGTCGCCTGTCGCGGTGGAGGAGAGCCGTGAAGGACCACGTCATCATCTGCGGCTACGGCACGAAGGGCCGCAGCGCGGTCTCCGCCCTGCTGGAGAACGGGCTCGACAAGTCCCGGATCGTGGTGGTGGAGCGCAGCGGTCCCGCGCTGCGGCAGGCCACCTCGGCCGGCCTGGTGGCGATCGAGGGCTCGGCGACCCGCTCGTCGGTGCTCAACGAGGCGCACGTCCGCAACGCCAAGGCGGTGATCATCGCGACGGACAGCGACGACGCCTCGGTCCTGGTGGCCCTGACCGTACGGCAGCTCACCGCCGGGCAGGTACGGATCATCGCCGCCGCCCGCGAGGCGGAGAACGCCCCGCTGCTCAAGCAGAGCGGTGCCCACCACGTGATCGTCTCCTCGGCCACCGCCGGCCGGCTGCTGGGCCTGTCCACCTCGGCGCCGCCGCTGATCGACGTGGTGGAGGACCTGCTCACCCCCGGCCAGGGTATGGCGCTGGCGATGCGTTCCGCCGAGCGCTCCGAGGTGGGCCGCTCCCCCCGCGAGCTGGACTCGCTGGTCATCGCGCTGGTCCGGCGGGGCAAGGTGGTCACCCTGGCGGACAAGGCCGGCGCGGTCATCGAGACCGGCGACATGCTGGTGCACGTACGCGACGACCGCCCCCAGGCGACGGCGGCCCCCTGACCGGCAGCCCTCTGACCGGCGCCCCTCTGATCGGCAGCCCCCTGACCGGCAGCCCGCCCTGACCACCACGGTTCTGGCGGGGCCGTCCTGGCTGCCGTCCGACCGGGCCGGTGCCGTTGCGACGCCTCGCTGGCGCAGGTGCCGGCTGCGGGTCCCTCGCGCGTCGGGCCCGGCGCCCGCCCGGTGCGGCACAGCACAACGGGCGCACAGCGACATGCGCAGCATGCGCGCCGGGCCAGCACCGTCACGCTCAGTGCTCGGTCTGTAGCCGACGCCCATCGCCCTCCGGACGCTTTGCTCTGCATCCTTCTACGCACCAGTGACCCTGAGTGCCTGTTGCCTATGAGGATGCAGAGCAAAGGGCGCGCGGGGGTTGGTCGGTGCCGAGGGCAGCCTTCGCTGAAGGTGCTGGTCACGGACTTTCTGCGTCGAAGATGGCGGATGCCCGCCCTCGCCGCGCAGAGGGAATCGTCACTCACCGTAGTAGGTGGCGGAGCGGCGGGTCCCGTTGCTTACCGTGACCAGGCCGAGGACGCCGCAGGAGCGCGCCGGGGGGCGTCGGTGGTTGCACCGGTTGCGTGTTCCAAAGTGGGTGAAGGGCCGACAGTGAGCTGTTCGCCGGACACAAGGCGTCGACGGGCGGGCCGGTGGGAGGTGCGGCAGCCGGGGGCGTGCCGGGATGGCCGACGTTCCCGCCGGATGGGCGACCGGCGGCGATGAGCATCCCGGCTCTCCTGGCCGGAGCGGGTGATCGACCGGCTCAGGTCCCGAGGCGACCCGGTGGAGAGGGCCACACGTGAGCGAGGAGGGCCCGCAACCCGGGAACGGGTTGCGGGCCCTCCTGTCGTTCCGGCAACTCGGCGGTGCGCCTCCCCGGCTCTCGATCAGAGGCGGTAGGCCGCGTCGGTCAGAGGATGGTCCAGGTGTCCCCGCTGGCGAGGAGGCCGGCGAGCTGCTGCTCGGGCGTCTCGGTGACCTTCGCCTTCGCCTCGGCGAGCTGCTCCTGCACCACGCTGTCGTACGACGGACGGTCCACCGAGCGGAACACGCCGATCGGGGTGTTCCGCAGGTCCAGGCCGGGCAGTCGGGACAGCGCGAAGGCGTACGCCGGGTCGGTGACCGTCGCGTCGTGCACGACGATCTCGCCCGGGCTGACCGACGCGGTCTCCCGGACCTCCAGGCCGAACCCGCCGGGCGGGTGCACGACGCAGAACTGCCCGTCCTTGCCGAACGTGATGGGCTGCCCGTGCTCCAGCCGGATCAGGAAGTCGTCGCGGGTGGCCGGCTCCTTGAGCTGGTCGAACGCACCGTCGTTGAAGATGTTGCAGTTCTGGTAGATCTCCACGAACGCCGAGCCCTGGTGCTCCGCGGCGGCCCGCAGCACCGACTGGAGGTGCTTGCGGTCGGAGTCGATGGTGCGCCCCACGAAGGTGGCCTCGGCCCCGAGGGCGAGCGACAGCGGGTTGAACGGCGCGTCGGCCGAGCCGGCCGGCGTCGACTTCGTGACCTTGCCGACCTCGGAGGTCGGGGAGTACTGCCCCTTGGTCAGGCCGTAGATCCGGTTGTTGAACAGCAGGATCTTCAGGTTGACGTTGCGGCGCAGCGCGTGGATCAGGTGGTTGCCGCCGATGGAGAGCGCGTCACCGTCACCGGTGACGACCCAGACCGACAGGTCGGGCCGGCTGGCCGACAGGCCGGTGGCGATCGCCGGGGCGCGGCCGTGGATCGAGTGCATCCCGTAGGTGTTCATGTAGTACGGGAAGCGCGACGAGCAGCCGATGCCGGAGACGAAGACGATCCGCTCGCGCGGGATGTTCAGCTCCGGCATGAACTGCTGGATCGCGGCGAGGATCGCGTAGTCGCCGCAGCCGGGGCACCAGCGCACCTCCTGGTCGGACTTGAAGTCCTTGGCGGTGAGCTTGAGGGCGACGGGCTCAGACATTCTTCAGGACCTCTTCCAGCATCGTCTCCAGCTCGGCGGCGGTGAACGGCAGGCCGCGGACCTGGTTGTAGCCGATCGCGTCGACCAGGTACTTGGCCCGGATCACGTGGGCGAGCTGGCCGAGGTTCATCTCGGGGATGACCACGCGGTCGTAGGAGCGCAGCACCTCGCCGAGGTTGGCCGGCATCGGGGCGAGGTGCCGCAGGTGCGCCTGCGCGATGGCGTGGCCCCGCTGGCGCAGGCCCCGGCACGCCGCGCCGATCGGCCCGTACGTGGAGCCCCAGCCGAGCACCAGCACCCGGGCGTCGCCGTCCGGGTCCTCGACCTCGACGTCCGGCACCGGGATCGTCTCGATCCGGGCCGCCCGGGTACGCACCATGAAGTCGTGGTTCGCCGGGTCGTACGAGATGTCGCCGGTCTTGTCGGCCTTCTCCAGCCCACCGATGCGGTGCTCGAGCCCGGCGGTGCCCGGCACGGCCCACGGCCGGGCCAGGGTCTGCGGGTCGCGCAGGTAGGGCAGGAACGTGGTGCCGTCGTCGCCGTTGGGCTTCGTGGCGAACTCGACCCGCAGGTCGGGCAGCGACTCGACGTCGGGCAGCAGCCACGGCTCGGAGCCGTTGGCGACGTAGTTGTCGGACAGCAGGATGACCGGCGTGCGGTAGGTCAGCGCGATCCGGGCCGCCTCGAGGGCCGCGTGGAAGCAGTCCGACGGCGACTTCGGCGCGATCACCGCGACCGGGGCCTCGCCGTGGCGGCCGTAGAGCGCCATGTTGAGGTCGGCCTGCTCGGTCTTGGTGGGCATGCCCGTCGAGGGGCCGGCCCGCTGCACGTCGACGATGACAAGCGGCAGCTCCAACGCGACCGCGAGGGAGATCGTCTCGCTCTTGAGCGCCACGCCCGGGCCGCTGGTGGTGGTGACGCCCAGCGAACCGCCGTACGACGCGCCCAGCGCCGCGCCGACGGCGGCGATCTCGTCCTCGGCCTGCATGGTGAGCACGCCGAAGCGCTTGTGCTTGCTCAGCTCGTGCAGGATGTCCGACGCCGGGGTGATCGGGTAGGCGCCCAGGAAGACCGGCAGCCCCGAGCGGACGCCGGCGGCCACCAGGCCGAGCGACAGGGCCGCGTTGCCGGTGATGTTGCGGTAGGTGCCCGGCCGCATCTTCGCCGGCTTGACCTCGTAGCGGACCGCGAAGTCCTCGGTGGTCTCGCCGAAGTTCCAGCCGGCGCGGAACGCCGCGACGTTCGCCGCGACCAGTTCGGGGCGGGCGGCGAACTTGCGCTCCAGGAAGCGCAGCGTCGACTCGTAGGGCCGGTTGTACATCCAGGAGAGCAGGCCGAGGGCGAACATGTTCTTGGCCCGTTCGGCGTCCTTCTTCGACACCGCCTGCTCGGCGAGCGCGCCGACCGTCATCGAGGTCAGCGCCACCGGGTGCACCACGTAGCCGGCGAGGGAGTCGTCCTCGAGCGGGCTCGACTGGTAGCCGACCTTGGCCAGGTTGCGCTTGGTGAACTCGTCGGTGTTGACGATGATGTCCGCGCCCCGCGGCAGGTCGGCCAGGTTCGCCTTGAGCGCCGCCGGGTTCATCGCCACCAGCACGTTGGGCGAGTCGCCGGGGGTCAGGATGTCGTAGTCGGCGAAGTGCACCTGGAAGCTCGACACGCCCGGCAGGGTGCCGGCGGGGGCCCGGATCTCGGCCGGGAAGTTCGGCAACGTGGAGATGTCGTTGCCCAGCTGCGCGGTCTCCGAGGTGAACCGGTCGCCGGTGAGCTGCATGCCGTCGCCGGAGTCACCGGCGAAGCGGATGACCACCCGGTCCAGTTGACGGATCTGCTTGGTCACGCCTGCACCTCGCTTCGCTGGGCGCGGTCGCGCGGGCGGCTGAACATGATGGTGACCTCGCCTTGCCCGGCCACGTGACCTCCTTGACGCACCGCTGCACCAGACCCGCGGAGGCGGGCCCGGTCCGCTGTAGTTACCTCACCTGAGAGCCTACGTCGAATCGCCGCCCCAACCTTCTCGGAGGCCGCCCTGTGGGATGCGATCCAGCGAGATTCCACCCCGATTTGAGGTGTTTCCATCCGCCCGCCGTAATCCAGATCACCGGTGGCGCGGCGGTGGGGACGCCGAGCCGGCGTCGTCGGGGCCGTCCGGGTCACTCCGTCGGCGCCGTGGACGGTCCGGCCGCCGGGGCGGCCATCCGCCGCCGCAGCGACGTGGTCGCCAACGCGAGGGCGAACACCACCAGCAGCGTGGAGATCACGATCAGCAGGATCGCCGTACGCCGCACCGAGCCGCCTCCGCCGCCGTCGCTGACGGCCGGGACGTCGGCGGCCAGCACGCCCTGCGACCCGGTCGGCGCGGGCGGCGAGGCCACCGGGGTCGCCAGCGCGGCGGCGGCGGTGATCCGGAAGCTCATCTGCACCTTCTTCGCCCGGCCGCTGCGCGGGTCGAGCTGTCCGAGCACCGCGCCGGCCAGCGGGGCCTGCCGCTGTGCCTCGGCGGTCGCCGAGACCGGCAGCCGCAGTTGCGCGGTCCGGCCGGCGGCGAGGGCGCCCAGCTCGCAGCGCGTACGGGTGGGGTCGACCGTGGTGCAGCCGGCCGGGGGAGCCGGCACGGTCACCCCGGCCGGCAGGACCACCTCGACGCGGCCCTCGGCGTCCACCCGGCCGGTGTTGCCCAGGCGTACGTCGAGCCCGCTCGACCCGCCGCTGATGTCGAAGGAGACCGCCCCGGCGTCCAGCCTGATCCCCGGCACCGGCGGGCCGGGCGGGAAGAGCACCGCGAAGCCCTCGTCGTCGCCCACGGTGCCGGCCACGCCGGGCGTGGTCGCGATGACCCGTACGGAGCCGCTGAGCGGCATCCGCTTCCACGCGTCGCCGTCGACCCGTACGCGGAGCAGGGTGCTGAACCGGGCGCCGGGCGCGCTCGCCCACTCGCCGCAGCGGTGCTCTCCGCCGGCGACCGGGGCGCAGCCCCCCGTACCGGCGTCGGTCAGTCCCGCCGGGAGCGTGTAGGCGAGCCGGATCCGGGCGGGGGTGGCGCCCGTGTTCGTGATGGTCACCCGCAGCGTGGTCACCGTGCTCGGCGCGTTCCAGTAGCCGGCGGCAAGGGTGACGTCGTCGGTCGTGACGCTGACTCCCGCCGCGGGCGCCGGCTGGGTGGGGGCGGGCGCGGAGGGCCGCACCGGCGGCACGGACGGCGCCGGGGGCGGCGCGCCGGTGGTGGGCGCCGCGGTGGTCGGCAGGGGCTGTTCCGGGGCCGCCGTGGTCGGGGCGGGCTCGGTCGTGGCGGGCGGGGGCGGGCTCTCGGGCGGCGGCGCCGTGGTGGAGGGCGCCTCGGTGGGGACCGGTCCGGGTTCGGTCGGATCCGCCGTGGGCGGGTCCCCGCCCGGCTCCTCGGCCGGCTCGGGCGCGGGCGAGGCGGCCCGGGCGACGGCGGGCGCGGCGGTCGCCCAGCCGGGCGTCGCCGTGACGGTCAGCCCGACCGCGAGGCCGATCACCAGCAGGGGTACGGCGCGTCGGTCACGCGCCCGCCGGCCGGGCCGTACGTCCACGCGCGCCATCTGTCCTCCGGTGACGATGAGTGAGATCCCAATATTCGACAATTGTTGCCAAGCGGCACTAGTCCCCGCGGGAAACAAATCCGTAACGGGTTCGTCCCGGGCGGCGCCGAGGACCGGTAGGCTCGGCGACCGTGACCGGTTACCTGGGCTCGTACGCGACGCTCGGGCTGCTCCTGCTCGCCAGCGTCCTCTTCTTCGTTACGGCGTTCTCAGCCAACCGGGTGTTACGTCCCGCCCGACCGGCGGATCCCTTCGGCAAGCGCGCCACCTACGAGTGCGGCCTCGACCCCGTCGGCGCCGACTGGGCGCAGATGCAGATCCGCTACTACGTGTACGCGTACCTGTACGTGCTGTTCGCCGTCGAGTCGGTGTTCCTCTTCCCCTGGGCGGTCGTCTTCGACCGGCCGGGCTTCGGCATGGTCACCGTCGTGGAGATGGCGGTCTTCGTCGCGGTGCTGGCGCTCGGCATCCTCTACGCCTGGCGTAAGAACATCCTGCGCTGGTCCTGACCGTCCCCGGGCGGTCGAGGGTCGGCCTGCCACCCCCCGTGCGGCGACGGTCAGGCGAGGCCCCGCCGGGTCAGCGTCGGCGGGCGGTCGCCCCGGATCGAGGCGACCATGTCGAGCACCCGGCGGGTGGGGCGCACCTGGTGCGCGCGGAACACCCGGGCGCCCAGCCAGGCCGAGACCGCGGTGGCCGCCAGCGTCCCCTCCAGCCGCTCGGCCACGGGCAGGTCCAGCGTCTCGCCGATGAAGTCCTTGTTGGACAGGGCCACCAGCAGCGGCCAGCCGGTGCCGGAGAGCTCGCCGAGCCGGCGGGTGATCTCCAGGGAGTGGCGGGTGTTCTTGCCGAAGTCGTGCGCCGGGTCGATCAGGATCCCGTCGGCGCGTACGCCCAGCGCGACCGCCCGTTCGGCGAGCCCGGTCACGGTCGTGAGCACGTCGGTGACCACGTCGGGGAAGGCCGCGCGGTGCGGGCGGGTGCGGGGCGCCAGCCCGCCGGCGTGCGAGCAGACCAGCCCGGCGCCGGTGCGCGCCGCCACCTCGGCCAGGGCCGGGTCCGCGCCGGACCAGGTGTCGTTGAGCAGGTCGGCGCCCGCCGCCACCGCCTCCACCGCCACCTCGGCCCTCCAGGTGTCGATCGAGATCACCACGTCGGGGAAGGCGGCCCGGACGGCGGCGATGGTCTCCACCGTGCGGCGGATCTCCTCGGTCACGTCGACCTCGGCGCCCGGACCGGCCTTGACCCCGCCGATGTCGATGATCTCGGCGCCCTCCCCGACCGCCCGCTCCACGGCGCGCAGCGCGCTGTCCTGGGCGAAGGTCGCGCCACGGTCGAAGAACGAGTCCGGCGTGCGGTTGACGATCGCCATCACCACCAGCTCGTCGGGGCCGAACGTGCGCCCACCGAGCCGAAGCGCCCCGGCCATGCCGCCTCCTGAAGGTCCACCGCCGCCGACCCGTGCCCGCCGCCGGCCGGTCACGACGCTAGCCGGTCGGCCCGGGCCGGGCCCCGCCGGTCAGGCGGCCCGACGACCGCGACGGCACCTCCGGCCGCGGCCGGCGCGGGGCCCACGGTTGGTTTCGCAGGCCGTGCCCCGGCTGCGCCGGGCCTCGACGCGCGGCTTCGCAGACCGTGCCCTGGCTGCGCCGGGCCTCGACGGGCGGCGGTGTAGTCCCCTCGTCTGATACCACGCAGGTATTTTTATGCCACCCAGGTATCAGCGTTTCGGCGGGAACGGTCCCCCACCGACTCCCCTGAGCAGGACGATCGGCTTCGCGGCCCCGGGGCGGCGCGGCGCGCCCGCAGCGGGCGCCGGGGACGGCTCCTGTGCCGCGGATCCGGGCCGCTGCGGGTGGTGGGGTCGCTCCGGGCGGTTCGACGTGCCACGATCTGTGCATGGGTCAGGTTCTGCTCCTGCTGGTCGTGGCGTTGACCGTCGCGGCGGTCGTGTTCGGGGTGACGGTGCTGGTCTCCGGCCGGGATCCCGGCCTGGCACCCGCCGAGCCGGACGGGCGGGCCGTGCCGTTGCCGGCGGCCCGGCCGCTGCGCGAGTCCGACGTGGGCGAGGTCCGGTTCGACACCGCGCTGCGCGGCTACCGCATGGCCCAGGTCGACCACGCGATGCGCCGGGCGGCCTACGACATCGGCTACAAGTCCGAGCTGATCGGCGTGCTGGAGGCGGAGGTCGCCGCGCTGCGCGAGGGCCGGACGGCGGACGCCGACGCCCTGCGCAAGGCGCGGGAGCAGGCAGCCGCCGAGCCGTCGGCGGCGGCCCGGGGGACGGTGCCGGTCGGGGCCGACCGGCCGGACGCGGCGGGGGACACCGACGTGGTCGTCGAGCCGATTCCCGCGTTCGTGGGCCCGACCGCCGAGGCGGGCGACGACACCGCCGGCCGGCCCGAGGCGGGCGACGACACCGTGGACCGGTCCGAGGCAGCCGACCGTGCCCCGGCCCGGACCGGGGCGGGCGACGACGGCCCGACGCGGACGGCGGGCGACGCGACCGGTCCCGGCCCGGTGGTCGGGTCGGAGTCGAAGTGACCGGGCCGGAACCCGGCGACGACCTGCGCGACGTGACGCAGCCCGGCGCGGGCGAGGTCACCGCCACGGTGATCGTCGACGCGCCGGCGGACCGGGTCTTCGCGGCGCTGACGGCCTGGGAACGGCAGTCGGACTGGATCCCGTTCACCACCGTCCGGGTGGTCGAGGGCGACGGCGGCGAGGGCAGCCTGGTCGAGGCGGTCACGGCGTTCGGTCCCGCCGTGCTGCGCGACGAGATGCGCGTGGTGCGGGTGGACGCGCCCTACGAGGTGGGTGTGGTGCACTGCGGGAAGCTGCTGCGCGGCCCCGGCGTGCTGCGTTGCACGCCGCTGGAGCGCGACCGCACCCAGGTCGTCTGGCACGAGTGGTTCCACCTGCCGGGCGGCCCGGCGGGCCGGGTGGCCTGGCCGGTGCTCTGGCCCGGGTCGAAGTTCAGCCTGACCCAGGCGTTGAAGAGGTTCGGCCGGCTGGTGGAGCAGGGCCGGCTGCCCTGACTGTGGGCGGGCCGGTTCGCGTGCCTCGTCGAGCGGCTTCCCCTGATCGACTCGACGTTGCCGACGTCGGGGTGTCGGCCCGCCCGGGACCCCCCGATGTCGCCGACCCCGGGCGGTACGGGCCCGTCGACCGAGGCGCGACGCGGCACCGTGGGGCGCGGGCCCGTCGGTACGGTGTCCTAGCGTGGACGCGTGACTGACCTGGTGATCGGCACCGACGGGCTGCCGCGATGCGGCTGGGGGCACAGCACCCCCGACTACGCCGCCTACCACGACACCGAGTGGGGCCGCCCCCTGCGTGGCGACGACGCGCTCTATGAGCGGCTCACGCTGGAGGCGTTCCAGTCGGGGCTGTCCTGGCTGACCATCCTCCGCAAACGTCCCGCCTTCCGGCTGGCCTTCGACGAGTTCCGCATCGAGGCCGTGGCCGGCTACGGCGACGCCGACGTCGCCCGGCTGCTCGCCGACGCCGGCATCGTCCGCAACCGGGCGAAGATCGAGGCGGCGATCGCCAACGCCCGGGCGGCGCTGGAGCTTCCGGAAGGGCTCTCCGCGCTGCTCTGGTCCTTCGCCCCGCCGCCCCGGCCGGCCCGACCCGCGTCGTTCGCGGAGGTGCCGGCGCTGACGGCCGAGTCCACGGCGATGGCCAAGGCGCTCAAGAAGCGGGGCTTCCGCTTCGTCGGCCCGACCACGGCCTACGCGCTCATGCAGGCCACCGGGATGGTCGACGACCACCTTGCGGGCTGCCACGTCGTGGCGGCGCAAGCGGCGTGATGGGATGGAGGCCATGACGACCGACACCGCGCACCGGGTGGACGGGGCCGGCCCCGCCGACGGCACGGGCGCCTGGGCGGTGCTGCTGCCCACCGGGCGCTACGAGGCCGAGCGGCTCGTCCACCACGACATGCTCGAGTTGACCGGCCTGACCGACGACTCCGGGCCCCGCCCCGGCGACCGGGTGGCCGTGCTGGTCGACGCGCCGCCCCGGCTGGTGGCGCTGGGCCGGGTCGCCGCGGCGGCCGGCCAGGAGCGGGAGGACCCGGACGATCCGCAGTCCGAGCGGGTCGAGGCGCCGCTGGTGGTCGCGTACACCCGGCGGGCCTTCGACGAGCCGGTGCCGGCCGACGCGCTGGCGCTCGACGGGCCGGTGACCGCGCTGGACCCGTCGGCCTTCCAGGAGCTGGCCGACCGGTTGGGCCCGCCACCACGACGACGCACCTGGCTGGTCAGCCTCGACCTGCCGATCGAGGCCGCGTCGCCCGCCGAGGCGGTCCGCCTGTTCTGGGCGTACGTGCAGGAGCTGGGCCCCCGCGAGCTGCCCGCGTTCGTCTCGCCCTCGGGCGACGAGTTGGCCATGCAGGCGTTCGTGCTCGGCGCGGAGGCCAACCAGGACCCGGAGGAGGACGACTGATCCGCTCCGGCGGCGTCCGCGCGCCGACGCCCTGGTGGCTGCCGTCGGTGATCGCCGTACGCGCCGGCTCACGAGCCCTTCCAGGCGCGACCGGCCGCCTGCGGGGGGTTGCGGGGGGCCGGCCGGTCCGGGAGGGCGTCAGCGGCCCTCGTAGACCGGCTTCTGCTTGTTGACGAAGGCCTGGGTGGCGGCGCGGTGGTCGGCGGTGCCCCCGCAGATCGACTGCGCCTGCGCCTCGGCGGCCAGGGCGTCGGCCAGCGTGCCCGCGTCGGCGATGGAGAGCTGCCGCTTGATCGCCCCGTACGCGACGGTCGGGCCGGCGGCCAGCCGGGCGGCCAGCTCCTGCGCGGTCGGCAGCACCTGCTCGTCGTCCTCCACCAGGCGGTTGAGCAGCCCGAGCTGGCAGGCGTCCGCCGCGTGCACGGGCTCGGCCAGCATCAGCAGCTCGATGGCCTTGGCGTGGCCGACCAACCGGGGCAGCGTCCAGGAGGCGCCGGTGTCGGCGGCGAGCCCGACCTTGGCGAACGCCATCAGGAAGCTGGTCGACGGCCCGCCGATGCGGATGTCGGCGAGGAACGTCAGCGAGGCGCCCGCCCCGGCGGCCATCCCCCGCACGGCGGCGACCACCGGCTTGGGCAGGTTGGCCAGCCGGGCGGCGATCGGGTTGTAGTGCGCGCGCACGGTGTCCAGCGGGTTGCCGTCGGTGGACTCCAGGGCCTGCACGTGCTCGCGCAGGTCCTGCCCGGCGCTGAACGACCGGCCCGCGCCCGCGAGCACCACCGCGCGGCAGGACCGGTCGGTCTCCAGCTCGGCCAGGGTGTCCCGCAGCGCCTCCTTGAGCGCCACGTCCAGCGCGTTCATCGCCGTCGGGCGGTTCAGCGTCAGGGTGACGACGGCGTCGGTGCGGTCGACGAGCAGCGGCTCGGTCACTTCTAACGACCCTTCTGTCGGGCGATGCGGTTGCCGGAGTCGAGGCACTGCTCGACGTACCGGTCGGCGGCCGGCCGCAGCCGGGCCGCGTGCCGGTCGAAGAAACTGGCCGCGGCGGTGCCGGGCCAGCGCTCGGGGAGCAGCGCCGGGGGCAGCTGCGGGTCCCGGAACAGGAAGGTACGCCACGCGTGCACGAGCCGGAACCGAGCGGCGTACGCCTCCTCGTCGAGGCTGCGCACCGTGACCCCGGCCAGCAACGGCCGCTGCTCGGCGACGAACTGCTCGTACGCCTGGCCGATCTCCGCGAGGTCCCAGGCCCGGCGCACGACGCCCATTGCGCCGGGGGTGCCGGCGGTGTGCGCGGCGGTGAACCGCTCGTAGCGCACGCCCGCCTCGTCGAGCAGCACGTCCACGTCCTCGCCCGGCCGGGTCGCCACCCACGTGCACTCGTCCAGGGCGCCGTAGCCGAGGAACGTCAGGTTGGCGGCGAGCCGTTGCCGGTCCCGGCGCGACAGGGGGGCCTCCAGCACCAGCAGGTCGAACCGTCCGTCCCAGGTGATCCGGCCGGTCCGGTAGATCCGCGCCGCCGCCTCGTCCAACCGGCGGGCGGCTTTCGGTGTGATCGAATATCCCGGCCCGGAGGTCAGCCGGCACGGGTCGAGCCACCCCTGGCGGACCATCCTGGAGACCGCCGTGCGCACGGCGGGCGGGGCGATCCCGAGCGGCGCCAGCAGCCTGACCAGGGCGGCGACGGGTGCCCGGCCGCCCCTCGCCCGGAGGTGGTCGCCGTACAGGTCGAAGAGTGCCGACCGTGCCTGCATGACCGCACATTGTGACAGGCCTTCTCGGGATAAGCTAGATGCTGTTACATCAATGCTGCTTCGGTTTGGGTCCGGCGGTGTTCATCAGGGAAAATCGTTGGTCGACACCCCCGCATAGGTTGCGGGTGGTCAAGACGAAGTGGCTGTGGGGCAACCCACCGACCCTGGTGTAGGTCTGAGGGGAGACAACATGGCGGCGATGAAGCCGCGGACGGGCGACGGTCCGCTGGAAGTCACCAAGGAGGGCCGGGGCATCGTCATGCGCGTCCCGCTGGAGGGTGGTGGCCGGCTCGTCGTCGAGATGACTCCCGACGAGGCCAACGCACTCGGCGACGCACTGAAGGCAGCCGCCGGCTGACCGAGGAACGGTCCGCGCGCCCGCGCGGGCCATTCGTCAACCCCTGAGCCACCGGCCCCGCCGGTGGCTCAGGGTCTTCATCTCCCGCGGAGCCGCGCTCCGCGAGCTTCCCTGGAGGTACGGCTCCGCGTGCTCGCCATCCGTCTGCTCGCCGAGCCCGACCGGCTCGACACGCTCGTTCTGCCCGTCCGGCCCGGCCCGGCCGACGGCGACCCGGCCCGTCCGGCCCCGACCGCGTCGGCGCTGCCCGACGGCGTGACCGAGGAGGCCGCCGCCCTGGCGCCGGCGGCCCGGCTGACCGGGCGCCCCGGCGAGGTCCAGTCGCAGCTGCGACCCGGGCGGGATCCGGGCCGGCTGCTGCTGCTCGGCGTCGGCGAGGGCGACGAGGCGGGCTGGCGGGCGGCTGGGGCGGCCCTGGCCCGCGCCGGGAAGGATGAGATACACGTCACGTTGGCGATGCCGGCCGACGCCACGCCGGCGGCCGTACGCGGACTCGTCGAGGGGCTGCTGCTGGCCTCGTACCGGTTCCGGCTGACCGACGCCGGCGCCGCCCCCGCCCTGGCGGAGGTCGACGTGCTGGTGGCCGACCCGGGCGCGCACACCGCGACCGTCGAGGCGGCCCGGACGACGGCCCGGATGACCCGCTTCGCCCGCGATCTCACCAACACCCCCTCGTCGGTCAAGAACCCGCAGTGGTTCGCCGAGCAGGTCGCTGCCCTCGCCGCCGACGTGCCCGACCTGCACCTGCGCGTACGCGGCCCGGACGAGCTGGCGGCCGAGGGCTTCGGCGGGATCCTCGCCGTCGGGGGCGGCTCCGCGAGCGGCCCACGCCTGCTGGAGCTGGACTGGCGGCCGGCCGACGCGCGTACCCACGTGGTGCTGGTCGGCAAGGGGATCACGTTCGACACCGGCGGCATCTCGATCAAGCCGGTGGCGGCGATGAAGCTGATGCGCAAGGACATGGCCGGGGCGGCGGCGGTGGTCGCGGCGACCCTCGGCGCGGCGTCCCTGCGCCTGCCGGTCCGGGTCACCACGCTCGCGCCGCTGGCGGAGAACATGCTCAGCGGGTCGGCGTTCCGCCCCGGCGACATCATCCGCCACTACGGCGGCACCACCAGCGAGACCACCAACTCCGACGCCGAGGGCCGGCTCGTGCTGGCCGACGCCCTCGCGTACGCCGTCGCCGAGCTGCGGCCCGACCTGCTGGTCGACCTCGCCACGCTCACCGGGGCGAACGCGGTGGCGCTGGGCAAGCGCACCGGCGCCCTCTACAGCGACAACGACGCCCTCGCGGCGGACGTGCTGGCCGCGATCGCCGCCGCCGGCGAGGCCGCCTGGCGGATGCCGCTGCCCGCCGACTACGCCGAGCACCTCGGCAGCGAGCTGGCCGACCTGCACAGCTCGCCGGACCGGGGCGCCGGGTCGGTGATGGCGGCGCTCTACCTGCGGGAGTTCACCGGCGAGCTGTGCGACCGGTGGCTGCACGTGGACATGTCCGCGCCGTCCTGGGCCGACGGCGACGACGCGGAGCTGACCCGGGGCGCGACCGGCTGGGGCGTACGCTCGCTGCTGCGCTGGCTGGGCTCGCTGGCTTGACCGCCGGGCGGCGCCCGCCCCCGGCGGGCCCCCGGTCAGCGGCGGGTCAGCACTTGACGGCGGCGAGCAGCCCGTGGCCGACCGGCAGCAGCGCCGGGATCCAGTGCTCGGACTCCCGGATCGCCTTGATGGCCTCGCGGACGGTCACCGTCTCCACGTCGCGGGCGGCCGGGTCACCGATCCGGCCGCCGGCCAGTGTGCCGTTGAGCGCGACCACGCCGCCCGGGCGCAGCAGCCGCAGCGCGGCGTCGACGCAGGCGGCGAATCCGGTCGCCTCGGCGTCCACGAAGACCAGGTCGTACGCGCCGTCGGCGAGCCGGGGGAGCACGTCCAGCGCCCGGCCGGTGATGATCCGGGTGCGGCCTGCGGCGAAGCCCGCCTCGGTGAAGATCCGCCGGGCGATCCGCTGGTGCTCGACCTCGACGTCGATGGTGGTGAGTACGCCGTCGGCGCGCATCCCGCGCAGCAGCCAGACGCCGCTGACGCCCGTGCCGGTGCCGATCTCCACCACCGCCCGGGCGCTGCCGGCGGCGGCGAGCAGCCGCAGCGCCGCGCCGGCGCCGGGGGTCACCGCCTCGAGGCCGACCTCGTG
The DNA here is from genome assembly GCF_900091445.1 of Micromonospora echinofusca. NCBI lineage: Bacteria > Bacillati > Actinomycetota > Actinomycetes > Micromonosporales > Micromonosporaceae > Micromonospora > Micromonospora echinofusca. The sequence continues at coordinate 5,650,899 of NZ_LT607733.1, read as the reverse complement.
GGCCAGGCTGCGGGCGGTGCGCAGGACGAGATCCTCGGTCACGTACGACTCGGCGAAGTGCAGGGTCTGGGCCGTCGAAGTGCCGGAACCGGCGACCGTGGCGATGGGACACCTCCGGGCGGCAAGCGTGGTGCGGGGGCGGGTGGGCACTGTGAGCCTAGAGGCGACGTCGAACGGGCGCAGCCGCGCGTCCGCCACCCGACGATCACGGTCGGCAACCGGTGACTCCATCCGCCGCATCCGTGTAATCCTGGAAGCGGTGTTCCGGCGAGCGCGACCGGGCGACGCTGTCGCCGGGTCCGTCGAGCGCGGGACCCGGGGACGGACTGGGAGGGCACCGACGTGACCGACGGCTGGGACTGGCGCCAGCCCGGGGGAACTCCGGCACCGGCGCGACCGCCGCTGCCCGGACACCCGCCGGTGGGCCGGCCGCCGACGCCTCAGGGCGGCGGGGCCGGCACGACTTCGCCCTGGTGGTCCGACGCGCTGGCCGACCCGTGGCGCGACCCGACGGCGCCGACCGCCGTGGTGCTGCCGGCCGCGCCGAGCCCCGGCACCGAGCCGGAGCGGGTCCTCGACCCGGACGCCCCGGGCCGGCCGACGCTGCGGCAGCTGCTGCTCATCCCGTTGATCACCGCGCTGCTCGCGGGCAGCCTGGGCGGCGCGCTCGGGTACGCCTTCGCGGTGCGCGGGGGCGCCGTGGCCAACACGGTGCTCGGCGCGGACCCGCAGGCGCCCGGCCTGGCCCAGCGCAGGCCCGAGTCGCTGGCCGGGGTCGCCGAGCGGGTGCTGCCCAGCGTGGTGACCGTCCGGGTGGCGAGCCTCGGCGGCACGAGCGAGGGCTCGGGCTTCATCGCCAGCGCCGACGGGCACGTCATTACCAACGACCACGTGGTGGCGGGGGCGACCGGCAAGGCGTCGGTGGTCTTCAACGACGGCAGTTCCGCCCCGGCGACCGTCGTCGGGCAGGACCCGGAGTCCGACATCGCGGTGATCAAGGTCTCCCGGACGGGCCTGCGGCCGGTCGAGTTCGGCGACTCCGACGCGCTGGCCGTGGGTGACCCGGTGCTGGCCATGGGCTCGCCGCTCTCGCTGGCCAACACGGTCACGGCCGGCATCGTCAGCGCCCTGGACCGCACGATGCGGGCCGGCGAGCCGGGCGGTCCCACGCGCTACTACGCGGCGATCCAGACCGACGCGGCCGTCAACCACGGCAACTCGGGCGGCCCGCTGGTCGACGGCGCGGGTCGGGTGATCGGGGTCAACTCGACCATCAAGTCGCTGGTCTCCGACGGGCAGGAGGCGGGCAACATCGGCCTCGCCTTCGCCATCCCGATCAACCAGGCCAAGCGGATCACGCAGGACATCATCGGCACCGGCAAGGCCCGGCGCACGGTGATCGGCGCCCAGGTCGGCGGGGCCGGCGCGGGCACCGGAGGAACCGGCGTACGCCTGGCGGCGGTGGAGCCGTCGGGCCCGGCGGCCGGCGCGGGGCTGAAGGCCGGTGACGTGATCCTCAAGCTCGCCGGGCGGCCGATGACCGAGCCGACCGACCTCATCGCGCTGGTCCGCAAGTTCGCGCCCGGCGCGGTGGTGACCGTGGAGTACCGCCGGGGCGCCAACCGGCAGAACGCCTCCGTGACGCTGGCCGCAGACGCGAAGTAGGGTCCCACCACCTCTCCCCGGGCGGCGCCCGACGTGCGTAGTCTTGCTGCTGACGCCGAAGGAGGCCCGCGCAGTGTTCGAGAACCTGAACTGGTGGGAGATCGGTGCGCTGCTGCTCCTGGCGCTGCTGATCTTCGGTGACCGGCTGCCCGCAGTGATCAGCGACGGGCTGCGCATGGTGCGCAACCTGCGCGCCATGGCCAGCAACGCCACCACCGACCTCAGTCGCGAGCTGGGCACCGACATCCAGCTGGAGGACCTGCACCCGAAGGCGTTCATCCGCAAGCACCTGCTCAGCGAGGAGGACGAGCAGGCGATCCGGAAGCCGTTGCAGGGCGTCTACGACAACCTGCGGGCGGACGTGACCGGCGTGCACAACGAGCTGAAGGACGTGGCCTCCGCCGCCGACCTGCGCGCGGGCGGCCGCCCGGCCACCGCCACCGGTGCCGCCCCGGCCCCCGCCCCCCGGGTCAGCTACGACGACGCGACCTGACCCCGCCCGCCGTACCGCGCCGGAGACGGCGACGGGGGCGGCGCTCCCCGGGGGAACGCCGCCCCGCGCGGGTGGCGACGGTGCCGGCCCACGGCCGGCCCACGGTCAGCGGCCGGCCGGCTTGAGGCCCAGCGGCTTGCCGAGCAGCGACTCCCGCCGTACGGCGAGCCGGTCGGCGACCTGGCCCAGCGCCTTCGCGGCCGGCGACTCCGGCTCGGCCAGCACGATCGGGGTGCCCACGTCGCCGGCCTCGCGGACCCGGGTGTCGAGCGGCACCTGCCCGAGCAGCGGCACCTGCGCGCCGATGGTCTTCGTCAGCGACTCGGCGACCGCCTGACCGCCGCCCGCGCCGAAGACCTCCATCCGGGAGCCGTCCGGCAGCTCCAGCCAGGACATGTTCTCGATGACGCCGACCACGCGCTGGTGGGTCTGCAACGCGATCGCGCCGGCCCGCTCCGCCACCTCGGCGGCGGCGGCCTGCGGGGTGGTGACGATCAGGATCTCGGAGTTGGGCAGCAGCTGGGCCAGGGAGATGGCCACGTCGCCGGTGCCCGGGGGCAGGTCGAGCAGGAGCACGTCCAGCTCGCCCCAGTAGACGTCGGCGAGGAACTGCTGCAACGCCCGGTGCAGCATCGGGCCGCGCCACACCACGGCGGCGTTGCCGGCGGTGAACATGCCGATCGAGATGACCTTCACGCCGTGCGACTGCGGCGGCATGATCATGTCCTCGACGCGGGTGGGGCGCCCGTCGGCGCCGAGCATCCGGGGCACCGAGTGGCCGTAGATGTCCGCGTCGACCACGCCGACGGAGAGCCCGCGGGCGGCCAGCGCGGCGGCCAGGTTGACCGTGACGCTGGACTTGCCGACGCCGCCCTTGCCGCTGGCCACCGCGTACACGCGGGTGCGGGAGCCCGGCTGGGCGAACGGGATGACCGGTTCCTGGGAGGCACCGCCGCCGCGCAGCTTCGCCTGGAGCTCCTGGCGCTGCTCGGGGCTCATCACGCCGAACTCGATCGTCACGCCGGTCACGCCGGGCACCGCGCCGACGGCGGCCGTGATGTCGGAGCGCAGCTTGTCCTTCAGCGGGCAGCCGGCGACGGTGAGCAGCAGCTCGACCCGTACGACGCCGTCGTCGCCGACCTCGGCGGAGCGGACCATGCCGAGTTCGGTGATGGGCCGGCGGATCTCCGGGTCGTTGACGGTGGCCAGCGCGGCCTGGATCGCGTCGGAGACGGTGCTGACGGGAGCTGACATGCCCGCAATGCTACGTCGGCGGCTCTGCCCCACCGCCGCCAGCGGGGGCCGGTGTGAGCGAATCGATGGCGACGGCTGGGCCGGGCGCCGTACCGGGCGAAACGGGACGATCGAGTGGGCCTCGCCCGCCGCCGGGGCACGCCCGCCCGGTTCCGCCCGGCGTCGTCGGCCGCGCCGCTCGCGCGGCCCCACCCGGGCTCAGCCCTCGGGCTCCCGGCTGCGGGCCTCCGGCTGGCCGTCCCGGACCCGGTCGTCGTCCAGGTCGTCGCGGGGCTCCTCCAGCCCGTCGCCGTGGGGCGGGATCTTCTCCTGCTGCCGGCGCTCCAGCCGCTGCCGGCGGCGGCCCGCCTCGTCCAGCTCCTCGGCGAGCCTGGCCAGCTCCGAACGGAGGAAGTCCCGGGTCGCCACCTCGCCCATCGCGTTGCGCAGCGCGGCGATCTCCCGGGTCAGGTACTCCGTGTCGGCCTTCTGCATGGTCGCCCGCCGGCGGTCCTCCTCCAGCGAGACCCGGTCCCGGTCGGCCTGCCGGTTCTGCGCCAGCAGGATCAGCGGGGCCGCGTAGCTGGCCTGAAGGGACAGCACCAGGGTCAGGAACGTGAAGGTGTACGGGTCGAAGCGCAGGTCCGCCGGGGCCAGGGTGTTCCAGACGAACCACAGCGCGATCACGATCGTCATGTAGACGATGAAGTTCGCGGTGCCCATCCCCCGGGCGATCCCCTCGGACCAGCGGCCGAAGGCCTCCGGGTCGAACCGGGGCAGCTTGACGCCCCGGGGCTCGCGCGGCTGGTCGAGCCGCGGCGGCCGTCGCTGCTCAGCCATTCGCGCCGTCCAGCGTCGGCTCGGCGGGGACCGGGCGCCCGGCGGCGTCCCGGTCCCGCCAGTCGCGGGGCAGGAGGTGGTCCAGCACGTCGTCGACGGTGACCGCGCCGACCAGCCGGTTGTTGCGGTCGATCACGGGCATGGCGACCAGGTCGTACGTGGCCATCCGGCGGGTGATCTCCGGCAGCGGGGTGGTCGGCCGCAGCGGGTCGATGTCGTTGACCACGATGCCGCCGAGCAGGTCGGCCGGCGGCTCGCGCAGCAGCCGCTGGAAGTGCACCATGCCGAGGTAGCGGCCGGTCGGCGTGGTCATCGGCGCCCGGGACACGAACACCTGCGCGGCGATCGCGGGCGAGAGCTGCGGTTCCCGGATCCGGGCCAGGGCCTCGGCGACGGTGGCGTCCGGCGGCAGGATGACCGGCTCGGAGGTCATCACGCTGCCCGCGGTGCCCGGCGTGTACTTGAGCAGCTGACGTACGGGGTCGGCCTCGTCGGGCTGCATCAGGTCGAGCAGCACGTCCTGCTCGGGCGGGGGCAGCTCGCTGAGCAGGTCGGCGGCGTCGTCCGGGTCCATCTCCTCCAGCACGTCGGCGGCCCGCTCCCGGTCCAGCGCGGCCAGGATCTCCACCTGGTCGTGCTCCGGCAGCTCGCTGAGCACGTCGGCCAGGCGCTCGTCGTCCAGCGCGGCGGCGACCTCGTTGCGCCGGGCGTCGGGGAGGTCCTGGAGGGCGTTGGCGAGGTCGGCGGGGCGCATGTCCTCCAGCACCGAGAGCAGGTTGGCCGTGCCCCGGCTGTCGGCGATGCCGCTGAGCCCGCGTACCCGCTCCCATTCGACCTGGTGCAGGTGGCCCCGGCGGGTCAGCCGGCCGGTGTGCTCGCGTACGGCGACCCGGGCCAGCGACCACTCGCCGCCCCGGCTGCACTCCATCGCCACGTCGACCACGGAACCCGCCTGCCCGCCGGGGTCGAGCTGCACCCGACGGTCCAGCAGCTCCTGGAGCACGAGCAACTCGTTCGGGCGCTTCTCGAAGCGCCGCAGGTTGAGCGTGCCGCTGCCGAGCACGACCGCGTCGGCGTCGATGGAGGTGATCCGGTTGATGGACAGGAAGATGCGCCGGCGCATCGGCATCTCGGCGACCAGGCCGACCACCTCCGGCGGACGCTGCGTCGGCCGGAGCCGGGCCACCGCGTCGCGGACCCGGCCCACCTGGTCGCCGTTGGGGTCGAAGACGGCGACCCCGGCGAGCCGGGCGATGTAGATCCGGGTCGGCGTGCTCACGGGCACCAGCCTAAGCGCCTAGTGTTTATCAACATGTCGACCTTGGCCTACGAGATCGTGGACGTCTTCACGGACCGCCCGTTCGCCGGCAACCCGCTGGCCGTCGTGTTCGGCGCCGAAGCGCTGGCCACCGAGCAGATGCAGGCGCTCGCGTGTGAGTTCAACCTCTCCGAGACGGTGTTCGTGCTCCCGCCCACCCAGGTCGGCGCCACCTACCGCGCCCGGATCTTCACCCCGGTCGAGGAACTGCCGTTCGCCGGGCATCCCAGCGTCGGCGCGGCGGTGACCGCGAGCCGTCGGGGCATGTTCGGTGTGGGGCAGGTCACTCAGGAGTGCGGCGCGGGCGTGCTGCCGATCGAGGTGACCGCGACCGGGGCCACGCTCACCGGCGGCGTACCCACCCTCGGCCCCGAGCTGGACCCGGAGCCGCTGCTCGAGATGGCCGGCCTGAGCGCCGACGACCACGTCGGTCCGGCGCCGCGGGTGGCCGGGTGCGGGCTGGAGTTCCCCTACCTTCCGGTCCGCCCGGACGCGGTGGCCCGCGCCCGGGTCAACGCGGCGGCGGCACAGCGGTACGGAGTGGAGCACGTCAGCGTCTTCTCCTGGGACGCCGCCGCGCAAACCGCCCACGCCCGGGTCTTCGTCCCGGGGCTGGGCGTGCCGGAGGATCCGGCCACCGGCTCGGCCGCCCTCGGCCTCGGGGTGTGGCTGGTCGCCAGCGGCCTGCTGCCGGCCGACGGGCGCGCGGAGTACACCGTCCACCAGGGCATCGAGATCAATCGGCCGTCCGAGCTGGCCTGCACGGTGACCGCCGCCGAGGGCCAGGCGGTGGGCGCCACCGTGGCCGGCCACGTCATGCCGGTCGCCCGGGGCGAGATCATGGTCCCGCCGTTCGTCGGCTGACCGGGCCGGTCCGCGTCTCCGAGCCACCGCGCCTCCGGGCGCGTGGCCGGACCCGGTCGACGTCGACGGACGTCGGCGCGGCCGGCCCCTCGGCGGACCCCGGCCCCTCGGCGGACCCCGGCCCCTCGGCGGACCCCGGCCCCTCGGCGGACCCCGGGTGGCGCTGACGGGACGGGGGCGGATGCGGGAGGATGCCGGGGTGACCGACGCGGAGCGGGCCAGCACGCCGCTGGTCGACGAGGCTGTGAAGAAGGCCGCCGTGGCCTGGGTGAGCGTGGCCGGCGGGCCGGCGCTGGCGCTGTGGTGCCTGCCCCTGGAGGGGGCGCTCTTCGTGGTCAGCGGCCCGGGGGAGCAGTCCGCCCCGGGGCTGGCCGACGCGACCGAGGCGCAGGTCACCCTGCGCGGTGACCACGGCGGGCGCATCGTCACCTGGCCGGCCCGGGTGAGCCGCGTGACGCCCGGCACCGAGCACTGGGAGACCGTCGCGCCCCTCGTGGCCGCGAAGCGGCTGAACGCGCCCGGGCCCGCCGCCGAGCTGGTGGAGCGCTGGGCGGCCGACGGCTGCGCGGTGAACCGGCTGGCCCCGGCCGGCGAGCCCGTCGCCGGCACCGGGTTGCCCACGGACTCGCTGGCCGAGGTGCCCCGGGAGACGCCGGCGGTGCGGACGGTCCGCAAGCCGTTCCGTTTGCACCGGGTCCGCCGCCGCTGAGGCGCCCGTCCGACGGCCGCGCCGCCCACCCGCCCGCCCGCCGCCGGACACGCCGGCGGCGCGGGTGACCGGGGAGCCCCGGGCTCACACCGGGGAGCAGCCCGCCGGCACGCCTGCGCCCGCCGGCACGGGGACGTCCGCCGGGGGGAGCACGTCCGCCCGTTCGGGCACCCGCTCGACGAGGTGGACCACCTCGTCGAGGGAGCGCAGCGCCGGCCCGCTCCAGGCGGCGTCGGCGTTGAACACCATGTGGCCGGCCAGGTCCGGGGCCGCCAGCCGTACGGCGGTCATCCCGGCCCGCTCCGCCCCGGTCAGCTCCTGACTGCCGCCGTCGCCGACGTAGAGGCAGTCCGCCGGCGCCAGGTCGAGCCGCCGGCACGCCGCCTGGTAGAGCGCCGGGTCGGGCTTGCAGCGCCCCACCTGCACGGAGAAGACCCGCACGTCGAGCAGCGGGGCGATCGGCAACTGCGGCAGGAACGCCGGCAGCTCGTGCGTGCAGTCGCTGATCACCCCCGTACGCAGGCCGAGCCCGCGCAGCGCGGTCAGCGTCGGCACCGCCTCGTCCCGCAGCCGGGTGTCGGCGCGTACGGCCCGGTGGTGGGAGGCGACCGCCGAGCGGATCGCGTCCTCGGACGGGTGCACGCCGGCCTGCTGGCAGACCCAGCGCAGGGTCGCCTCGGCGTCGCCCAGCCGCCCGCAGGCCCGTTCGTAGTAGGTGCGGTCGAGCACGTCGACGAGCGTGTGCGGTGCGCAGCCGAGCAGCTCGGCGGTCGACCGGTGGGCCGCGCCCCGCTGGACGGAACAGGTCAGCGTGCCGAAGAAGTCGAACAGGACCGCCTGGTACGTGGGCATGGGGGAGCGCCTCCGGGCGGTAGGGGAATCGCCGGCGCGGACAGGCATGATCGTAACGGAGTGCTGACGGTACGTGGTGGCCCGTGGCGTGTGAGGATTGCACCTCGTGTCCCCCGCAGCGCACCGCCCCCCGTTCGACCCGGTGACCACCGGGGCGGTCGTGCTGGCCGTCGTCGCCGTCTCGTCGTCCGCGCCGCTGGTGGCCTTCGCGGCGGCGCCAGCGCTAGCCGTCGCGTTCTGGCGCAACCTGCTCTCGGTGGCCGCGCTCGGCCCGTTCTCGGCGGCCCGGCGGCGTGCCGAGTTCCGGTCGCTGACGGTCGGCGCCGGCCGGCGCGAGGGCGTCTACTGCGTACTGTCGGGGGTCGCGCTCGCCGCGCACTTCGCCACCTGGATGCCCAGCACGAAGCTCACCTCGGTCGCCGCGGCGACCGCGCTGTGCGCCACCCAGCCGGTCTGGCAGGGGCTGATCGCCCGGGCCCAGGGGCGTCGGCTGCCGGGCGTCGTCTGGCTCGGCATCGGGGTGGCGGTCGCGGGGGCGGCCGTGGCGACCGGCGCCGACTTCGCCGTCTCCGGTCGGGCCGTCGCCGGCGACCTGCTCGCGGTGGCCGGGGGTCTCTTCGCGGCGGTCTACACCGCGCTGGGCGAGCGGGCCCGTACGACGATCAGCACGACCACCTACACCACCATCTGCTACGGGGTGTGCGCGCTGGTGCTGCTCGTGGTCTGCCTGGTCGGCCGGGTGCCGCTCACCGGCTTCGACACCGGCACCTGGCTCGTCGTGCTGGCCCTGGTGGCCGGCGCCCAACTGCTCGGGCACTCGATGTTCAACTACGCGCTGAAGCGGGTCTCGGCGACCACGGTCAGCGTGCTGGCCCTGCTGGAGGCCCCGGGCGCGGCCCTGATCGGCTGGGCCTGGCTGGGGCAGCTGCCCGGGGTGACCGCCCTGGCCGGGCTGGCGCTGCTGCTGGCCGGCGTCGCGGTGGTGGTGCTCGGCGGTGCCCGGGCGGCCCGTCGCGTCCGCCCGGTCGCCACCACCGTCCCCGCCGACGCGGGCCCGCCGCCCGGCTGATCAGCCGGATCGGCCCGCCGTCAGGGGCGTCGGGCGAGCACGGCGACCCGGGGCAGTGCCTCCGGGTCCGGTACCGGGGTGAGCAGGTCGTCGACGGCCGCGACGTGACTCGTCACCCAGCCGGCGTCCGCCAGGGCGGAGAGCACGTCGGCGACCGGATGGGCGGTGTTGGTGATCGTCGTGGAGAAGGGGGTCGCGTGGCCGTCGTCGGTGCGTAGCTCACCGGTGACGTGCAGCGGGCGGCGGTCGCCGTCGAGCGGGCCCCGCGCGACCTCGACCGAGACGGTCCCGTCCTGCCGGGCGACGGGCGGCACCTCGGCGAGGAGGCCCTTGACCGTGGACATGTCGAAGCCGAACCAGCCGCCCGGCGCGACCGCCCCATGCACGCAGCGCAGGTAGGCGCGGACCCGGTCGATCCCGCCGACGTGGTTGAGGACGTCGTACGTGGAGACCGCGAACGCGCAGGGGACCGGCACCTCGAAGTCCGCGGCGTCCGCGGCGATCAGCACCGCGTCGGTGCCGGCCAGCCGTACGCGGGCGCGGGCGATCATCGCCTCGGAGACGTCGACCCCGACGACCCGGTAGCCGACGGAGGCGAACCGGGCGGCCACGATGCCGGTGCCGCAGCCGACGTCGAGCACGCTCCGCTCGGCTCCTGGTGCCACGTGCCCGTGCAGGCGCAGCCACGCGTCACCCATCCGCTGCGGGTACGGCGCCCAGAAGCGGTCATACGCCGTGACGAAGGCGTCAACGTACTCGGCCATCGGGTTGCCTTTCGTAGTGCCGGACAGAGGAACTGGCCAACGGGACGAGCGCGGCGACGGCGATCACCGCGGCCAGGCCGAGCAGGGTGGTCCGCACGCCGATCCCGGGCACGACGAAGCCGGCGGCGATCATGACCGGCGGTCCCAGCCCCACCGCCCCCAGCCACTCGTACGCGCTCACGCGGGACATGGCCTCCGTCGGCACCTCGGACTGGACGGTCGTCTCCCACAGCACCCCGAAGACGTCGAAGGCCACCCCGGCCAGCACGGCGGCGAGGATCACGAACGGCAGGGCGGCGCCGGAGCCGAGCAGCAGCGCCGGCAGCCCCAGCATCGACACGGCGAGTACGGCCGTGCGCAGGGGGCGGGTCGTCCTGATCCGCATCGCGACGAGCACGCCGGCGAACATGCCCACCGCGTACCCGGCGAGGACGCCGGACCAGGCGCCCGCACCGCCCAGGTGCGCCCTGGCGAGCAGTGGCCCGGCGAGCCCGAAGGTGACCCCGACGGCGGCGTTGATCACGGCTGCGGCGAGCACGATCTGCCACAGCCAGCGCCGCCGGACGAACTCCCGCCAGCCGTCGCGCAGCTCGGCCGGCAGGTTCCGCCTGGTCGTCCGGGCCGTCCCGGCGAGGCGCAGCCGCGCGAGAAGGCCGGCGGCGACGGCGAACGTGGCCGCGTCGAGGGCCAGGGCCCAACCCGGCCCGAGCCAGGTGATCAGCGCGCCGCCCGCAGCGAAGCCCGCCACCGTGGCGGTGTTCGTACCCAGCCGCAGCAGAGCGTTGCCGCGCTGCCGCGCCTGCGGCGCGACCAGCTCGGCGGTCAGCCCGTTCAGCGACGGCAGCAGCAGCGCGGAGGCGGTGCCGGCGACGGCCGCGCAGACGGCGAGGGCGGCGACGCTCGCCCGCCCGGTCAGCACGAGGAGGGTCATCGCGCCGTACGCGCTGCCGCACATCAGCTCCGCCGCCACGAGTACGCGGTGCCGGGGCAGCCGGTCGCCGATGACGCCGCCGAGCAGCATCAGCGCGATCCGGGGCACCGAGATCGCGGCGAGCACGAGCGACAGCGCCGGGGGCGAGGAGCCGGGAAGGTCCAGCACGGCGAAGGTCAGCGCGAGCGGGCCGACCGCGTTGCCGAAGACGGAGATCGTCCTGGCCGTGGCGAACAGGACGAACCGGCGCTCGCGCAGCGGGTCGGCCGGACGGTCCAGGGGCGCGACCGCCTGGGTCATGCCCGGTCCGGGAGCACCAGTGCCTGCCATCGGGCCACCGGTTCGCCGGCGTCGAGCACGTGCAGCAGCGGTCGGCGGGCCACCACCGGGCACACGTGCCCGGGCAGCACCCGCAGCTCGTCGCCCACCGACACCGACTCCGGGCGGACCGGCGCGCCGTCGGGCGCGGTCAGCACGACACCGCTCATCCAGGTCTGGTCGGCGCCCGCCAGCAGCTCGTCGGCGTCGGTGCGCAGCGCCTGCCCGTCGGTGCCGGTGACGGTGGTGGTGACGGCGATCGCGACCGCCGCCGGGTCGCACTCGCCCAGCCGGGCCAGCCCGCCGTCGAGCAGCGCGTACGCGCCGGCGCACACCTCGGTCACGCCGGCCACGTCCAGCGCCCCGGCGAGGGTCGGGGTGCCCCCGACGCTCACCTGCGGGCAGGGCGTCCCGGTCGCGCGGATGCGCTCCGCGACGGACACCAGCAGGCGTGCCCGGCTGCGGCCCAGCTCGACCCGGTCGCGGGCGTCGTCGGGGCCGGTGATCCCCACGTAGCCGGTCACGCCCGACAGGCGCAGCCCACCGGTCCTGGCGATCGTGGCGGCCAGCTCCCCGGCCGCGTCGGGGTCGACGCCGACGCGGTGCAGGCCCGTGTCGACCTCGATCCGTACGCCGAGTTCGACGCCGTGGGCCTCGGCCGCCGCGCCGAGCCCGGTCACCGCGTCGGGGTGGTCCACGTGCACCGTCACCGCGCAGTGCCGCGCGAGCCGGGCGAACCTGCTCCACCGCCACGTGTCGCGCCACGGCCACGCCACCGTCACGTCCGGCACGCCCACCGCGACGTAGGCCTCGGCCTCGGCCGCCGAGTGGACGGCGACGCCCACCGCGCCGGCGGCCACCTGCCGGGCGGCGATCTCGGGGCTCCGGTGCCCCTTGACGTGTGCCCGTAAGGCCACCCCGGCCTCGGCCGCGCGTCCGGTGCAGCGCGCGATGTTCGCGTCCAGCCGGGCCAGGTCGACGGTCACCCTCGGCGTCATTCGCCGCGTCCGTGCCAGGCGTCCGGGGGGAAGGAGAACGCCGCGTCGCCGCCCGCGAGCATCGCCGCCTGGCGGTCCCGCTCGGCGGGGTGCGGCACGCCGACGCCGGAGACGCCGAGGAAGACCTCGTCCGGCCAGGACAGGCCGAGGGCGTCCTCGACGGGGGCGTCGCGGGTGGCGGCGGTGAAGAACGTCCCGAGCCCGAGCGCCGTCGCGGTGAGGTAGACGGTCTGGCTCAGGTGACCGACGTCGAGCAGGAGCGCGCGGTAGGCGCGGGCCGCCGGGTACTTCCACACGGTGCGGTCGAGCACCGCCGCGTACATCAGCAGGAAGCCGGCCTGGGCGGCGTGCGGCTGCCCGCCGCACCACTCGCGCAGCCGGTCCCCGCCGGGCGCGGGCGCGAGCCGCACCAGCTCGTGGCGGCGCACCGCGTAGTGGTAGATCCCGGGCTCCAGCCCCTCCACGTCGCGGACCACCGGGTAGACCTCGACCGGGTGGCGGGCCCCGCCGGAGGGGGCGGTCTTGAGCAGCGCCGTGCCGACTCCGGAGACGTCCACCTCGCGGCGGACCCCGGCCGTCCAGCGCAGCAGGGCGGCGAACGCCGGCAGCGGCACCGGGTCGTCCGGGTCGAACCACCGCGTCGACCGCCGGGCCGCGAGGACCGTGGTGAAGTCGACCGGGGGCGGGTCGGTGGGGGGCAGGGCGATCCGGGGACCGTCGTGCTCCTTGACCGGCGCGGGCTGGCCGCTCTTGGCGCGCAGCACCGCCGCGTCCTGCGCCGCCGAGCGGAAGACGTCGCTGCCGAGCGTACGGCTGGCCAGGTGGTAGTAGGTGGCCGCCGGCCCCAGGTCGCGCCAGGCGCCGAGGCGTTCCTCCCGGTCGTGTTCGGGCGAACCCTCGGCGACGAGGACGTGGGCGTCGAGGAGCTGCTGCGCGAGCCGGCCGTCGAGCTCGGCCCAGTCGGCGTAGCCGCGCAGCAGCCTCTCCGCCTCGACAGTCAACGCGAACTGCCGGTGCCGCAGCGGGTCGTCGCAGACCAGTTGGCCGTCACGCCACAGGAAGACGACCAGCCGCGACACACGGACGCGCATGACTACTCAGGCTTCGACCGGTCAGGCCTCGACCGGAGGCTCCAGGCACGTCAGTTCCTGGTCGTAGTCGTCGGACGCCACCGGCTCGAAGGCCTCGATCTGCTCGGTCATGCGGGAGCTCCCCTCACTAATCGGCGTTGATCACTGCGAAGCACCGTAGCAGAGCGTCCACAGTGAACACACCCCGTGGAGCGGAGCGGGTCGGTTCGCTCCCGCGCCGGTTCAGACCTCGTGGACCTCCAGCACCCGGGCGGTCGGGGCGGCCCCGCCCAGCTCGCCGCGGAGCGCCACCCGCTGCGGGTCGGCGAGGAAGCCGGCGTAGCCGTCGCGCGTGTCGAACCGGATCAGATGCACCTCCGTACGCCCGTCGCCGGTGCGCAGCCGGCGCTCCAGCCGGCCGCCGTGCCGCCCGAGCAGCCCGAGCGCCGCGTCCTCGTACCGCCGGCCGGCGTCCACCGCGTCGGCGGCCAACTCCACCAGCGCCACCAGGCGCACGGCGGCGGCGGGGTCGGTGACCAGCGACTTGAAGAAGTGGTGGTCGACGTGGCCCCCGGGGATGCCCTCCCGGCGACCCGTGTCGAGGTAGCCGTGCCGGCGGTAGAACTCCGGCGCCTGGAACGAGAACGAGGCGACCGAGACCTCCGTGCAGCCGCGCCGGCGGGCCTCCTCCTCGGCGGCGCGCAGCAGCCGGCCGCCCCAGCCCTCGCCACGGCGGTCCTCGCGCACCCACACCATGTCGATCCCGGCGCAGCCGCCCCAGGTCCACCCGGTCAGGCCGGCGACCAGCCCGCCGTCGGCGTCGTCGACCCGGACGCAGAGGCCGGCCTCGTCGTCCGCGCCGGTCGCCCGGTTGTTGAAGGCGGTCAGCTCGGCGTCGAGCCGCGCCCGCAGTTCCCCGTCCTCGCCGAGCACCCGCAGGATGTCGCCCCCGCCGATGTCGTTCCCCGTCGTCATGCGGCGGAGTATGGCAGCGTCCCGGCGGCGGGCGACATCGTCATCCGGCGAGGCCGACCGCCTCTGCGCTGGCCGTCCAGAGTCGGGCGGCCAGCTGCGGGTCGGCCGCCCTGGGCAGCGGCCGGCGCAGCCGCCGGTCGATGTAGTAGCCGCCCGTGATGAGCCGCTCGGGGGCCTGGTTGGCCAGCCAGACCAGCGTCTCAGCGCCCTTCTCCGGGCTGCGGAACGGCAGGAGCCGCATGCCCAGGGCGACCAGCCGGCTGTCGTTGCCGAACCGGCTGCGCACCACCCCCGGGTGGAAGGAGTACGCGGGGATCTCCGGCCAGCGTCGGGCCGCCTCGGCCGTGAAGAGGATGTTCGCCTGCTTGCTGGTGCCGTACGCCTGCATCGGCCGGTAGCGGCGCAGCGGGGCGTTCAGGTCGGCCGGGTCGAGCACGCCGCTGCGGTGCGCGCCGGAGGCGGTGACCACCATCCGGCCGATCCGGTCCCGCAGCAGGCTGCTGAGCAGGAAGGGGGCCAGGTGGTTGGCCTGGATCGACAGCTCGAAGCCGTCGACGGTGGTGAGGGGCTGCAGGGCGATCGCCCCGGCGTTGTTGGCGAGCACGTCGATCCGGTCGTACGCCTCGCGCAGTCTGGCAGCCAGCCCGCGGACGTCGTCGAGCACCGCGAAGTCGGCGCGGAAGAGTTCCGGTCGTTCGCCGGACGCCTCCCGCACCTGTTCCGCCGCGGCCTGGAGCCGGGCCGGGTCCCGGCCGACGAGTACCACCTGGTCACCGCGGCGCGCCAGGTCCACGGCGGCCGCCAGGCCGATACCGGAACTGGCCCCGGTCACCACCACGAGTCGACGCCCAGTGAGATCTTCCACAGGTCCATTCACCCCGGTCACGGCACGAGGTTACCGTGGCGTCACAAAGGCCCTCGGCATCGTCCGGCCCTCGCATTTCCGCCACGTGACGTCGGCGTGCCCTCCGCACGCTGGAAGGAGCGCATCCATGGCCGCAGTCGGTCGCCCCCGCCGGTCCTGCCTCGCGGTACCCGGCTCCAGCGTCAAGATGCTCGGCAAGGCCCAGGGGCTCCCCGCCGACCAGGTCTTCCTCGACCTGGAGGACGCGGTCGCCCCGCTCGCCAAGCCCGACGCCCGCAAGAACATCGTCGCGGCCCTGAACGAGGGCGACTGGTCGGGCAAGACCCGCGTCGTACGGGTCAACGACCTCACCACCCCGTGGACCTACCGCGACGTCATCGACGTGGTGGAGGGCGCCGGCGCCAACCTCGACTGCATCATGCTGCCGAAGGTGCAGAACGCGGCCCAGGTGCAGTGGCTCGACATGACGCTGACCCAGCTGGAGCGGACGCTCGGCCTGGAGGTCGGCCGGATCGGCATCGAGGCGCAGATCGAGAACGCGGCCGGCCTGGTCAACATCGATGCCATCGCGGCCGCCTCGCCCCGGGTCGAGACCATCATCTTCGGCCCGGCCGACTTCATGGCCTCGATCAACATGAAGTCCCTGGTGGTCGGCGCGCTCATCCCGGACTACCCGGGCGACCCCTACCACTACATCCTCATGCGCATCCTGATGGCGGCCCGGATGCACGACAAGCAGGCCATCGACGGCCCGTTCCTCCAGATCCGCGACGTGGACGGGTTCCGCGAGGTGGCCAAGCGCTCGGCGGCGCTCGGCTTCGACGGCAAGTGGGTGCTGCACCCGGGCCAGATCGACGCCGCGAACGAGGTCTACTCGCCGGCCCAGGCCGACTACGACCACGCCGAGCTGATCCTCGACGCGTACGAGCACTACACCTCGGAGGCGGGCGGCCGGCTCGGCGCGGTGATGCTCGGCGACGAGATGATCGACGAGGCGTCCCGCAAGATGGCCCTCGTGGTGGCGGCGAAGGGCCGGGCCGCGGGCATGACCCGCACCTCGTCCTTCACCCCGCCCGCGGAGTAGGTCCGCCCTTCCGACGATCCGTGCCGCCCCGGTCCAGGCCGGGGCGGCACCGTCGGTTCAGTAGCCGGTGCCGCTGGTGTCGGCCTGGCTGATCGCGAAGATGATGATCGCCACGTAGAAGAGGACCACCAGCAGGTACAGGCCGGTGACGATCCAGCCGACGATGATGCCGGCCTTCGCCATGCCCTCGCCGCCCTCGCCGGTCTCCCGGATCTGCTTCTGCGCGACGTGGCCGAGGATCGCGCCGATCGGCGCGGTGATGCAGGAACCGATGCCGACCAGGGCGAGCACCAGGGCGGCGATGGCGAGGCCGTTGGTCCTCATCGCAGGGGCGTAGCCGTAGTTCGGGTACGCCGGCGGGTAGGCGGCGGGTCCGGGCTGCCCGGAGGCGTGCTTCATCCCGGCGTACGGGTCGCCGCCCGCGTACGGGTCCGCGGCGTACGGGTCGGCCGGCGCGTACGGGTCGCTGCCCGTGGGCTGGGTGGGGACGGGATTGCCGCTCACCGGGCGGGCGGGGTCGGCGGGCGGGCTCGACTGCTGGCCCGACCACGCCGGGTCGTTCCAGCCGCCGGAGGGCGGGGGATATGTCATTCGTCAGCTCCGTTGGGTGCGGGGTGCGCCCGTCAGGGTAGTCAGCCCTGCCCAGACGCCGGGGCGTCGCCACCGGGTGTGCCGCGTTGCCCGCGCTCCCTCCAGCGGGCAGGATCTCGGCATGGTGATTGACGCGCGAGCCGCGGACCGCTCCGGCAGCCGACCGAGACGGGACGCGAGCCGCCCCGGCCTGGCCCGGCGCACCCGCGCCGCCGCCCCGCCGGGCACCGCCGGCACCGACGAACCCGCGGCCCTGCCGGACCCGGTGACCATGCGGCTCGACGGAAAGGTCGCCCTGGTCACCGGGGCGGGCAGCCCGGACGGCATCGGGTACGCGACGGCCCGCCGCCTGGCCGACCTCGGCGCCCGGGTGGCCATCGTCTCCACCACCCGACGCATCCACGAGCGGGCCGGCGAGCTGGGCGTCACCGGCTTCGTCGCCGACCTCACCGACGAGTCGGAGGTGGGCGCGCTCGCCGACGCGGTCACCGAGCAGCTCGGCGACGTCGAGGTGCTCGTCAACAACGCCGGCCTGGCCAGCCGGGCCAGCCCCGAGGTGCTGCGCCCGGTCGCCCAGCTCAGCTACGACGAGTGGCACGGCGAGATCGACCGCAACCTCACCACCGCGTTCCTGTGCAGCCGGGCCTTCATCGGCGGCATGGCGGAGCGGGGCTGGGGCCGGATCGTCAACCTGGCCGCGACTGCCGGGCCGGTCAACGCCCTGCCCACCGAGGCGGCCTACGCGGCGGCCAAGGCGGGCGTGGTCGGGCTGACCCGGGCGCTGGCGATGGAGATGATCGCCGACGGGGTGACCGTCAACGCGGTCGCGCCGGGCACCATCCACACCGCCGCCTCCACGGTGGCGGAGATCAGGCAGGGGCTCGGCACCCCGGTCGGCCGACCCGGCACGCCGGACGAGGTGGCGGCGGCGATCGCCTTCCTCTGCTCGCCGGCCGCCTCGTACATCACCGGGCAGATGCTGGTGGTGGACGGCGGCAACAGCGTCCGGGAGGCCCAGTTCCGCTGATTGCGCGGCCTCAGTAGTTGGGGCCGCTGTTGCCGGCGGCGACGATCAGCACGATCCAGCCGCAGCAGGCCAGCAGCCCGAGCCCGGTGATGACGTAGCTGAGGATGAGCCCCCACGTGGCGAGTTGGTCGCCCTCCTCGCCCGACGTGCGGATCTGCCGCTTGGCCAGGTGCCCGAGGACGATGCCGACCGGGGAGAAGACGAACGCGAAGACCAGCGAGAGGATGGCCAGCACGTTCGTCCCGCCGGGCCGGGGACCGGACGGCGGGCCGTACTGCCCGTAGGGCACCTGCGGGGTGTACGGGGGCTGGTGCCCCCACTGCTGCCCCGGCGGCGGCTCGCCGGGCCGCTCGTAGCTGGGCTGCCCGTACGCGGGCTGCTGCTCGTAGCCGGGCTGCTCGTAGCCGCGCTGCTCGTGGGCGGGTGGGCCGTACGACGGCGGCTCGGGGGCGGGCGGCGGCTCGGCGGACGGCTCGTACCGTGACGGGTCGTGCCCCGGCGGGGGCTCCCAGGGCGACGACGACCGGTCCGGATCTGGTGGGCCCGACGACGGTGGCTGGCTCACGGTCTCCTCCTGCCGGTGGCGGATCGCGTCCCCTCTTGCCGGACGCTACCCGCAGCGGTGAACCTTTTCACAGCGGTTGTGTGGACTGGTCACCTTGGCCTCGACGGCCGTGCGACCAATACTGACGGAGCGTTCAGTTACCCATGAGTAAGGCGCCGACCCCCGGAGGCTGAGATGGCCAGACTCGCCCAGACGCCCGGCCTGACCGATGTGCAGCGGTCGATCCTGGAAACCGTCCGGGAGTTCGCCGACAAGGAGATCATTCCGCACGCGCAGCGGCTGGAGCACGCCGACGAGTACCCGAGCGACATCCTCGACGGGATGCGTGAGATGGGCCTCTTCGGTCTGACCATCGACGAGGAGTACGGCGGGCTCGGCGAGTCCCTGCTGACCTACGCGCTGGTGGTCGAGGAGCTGTCGCGGGGCTGGATGTCGATCTCCGGCATCGTCAACACCCACTTCATCGTCGCGTACCTGATCTCCCAGCACGGCTCCGCCGAGCAGAAGGCCCGGCTGCTGCCGAGGATGGCGACCGGCGAGGTGCGCGGCGCCTTCTCCATGTCCGAGCCGGAGTGCGGCTCCGACGTCTCCGCGATCAAGTCGAAGGCCGTCCGCGACGGCGACCGGTACGTGATCAACGGCCAGAAGATGTGGCTGACCAACGGGGCGTACTCGTCGGTGGTGGCGACCCTGGTGAAGACCGACACCGGCGCCGACTCCGTCTACGGCAACATGAGCACCTTCCTGCTGGAGAAGGAGCCCGGCTTCGGCGAGACCGCCCCCGGCCTGACCATCCCCGGCAAGATCGACAAGATGGGCTACAAGGGCGTCGAGACCACCGAGATGGTGCTCGACGGCGTGACCGTCGACGCGTCCACCGTCCTCGGCGGCGCGGAGATGGTCGGCCGCGGCTTCTACCAGATGATGGACGGCATCGAGGTCGGCCGCGTCAACGTGGCGGCCCGCGCCTGTGGCATCTCCATCCGCGCCTTCGAGCTGGCCGTCGCGTACGCCCAGCAGCGCCACACCTTCGGCCAGCCGCTCGCCAAGCACCAGGCCGTCGCCTTCAAGCTCGCCGAGATGGGCACCAAGATCGAGGCCGCCCACGCGCTCATGGTCAACGCCGCCCGGCTCAAGGACGCCGGCCAGCGCAACGACGTCGAGGCCGGCATGGCCAAGCTGCTCGCCTCGGAGTACTGCGCCGAGGTCGTCCAGGAGGCGTTCCGCATCCACGGCGGCTACGGCTACTCCAAGGAGTACGAGATCGAGCGCCTGATGCGCGAGGCGCCGTTCCTGCTCATCGGCGAGGGCACCTCGGAGATCCAGAAGACGATCATCTCCCGGGGCCTGCTCAAGCAGTACAAGCTCTGACGTCTTCGGCGGCACCGCCGTCCCCGTCTCCGCCGCCCGGGCGGCACCGGCACGTTGCCGGTGTCGCCCGCCGGCCCCTGTCGAGCTGAGTCGGATACGACATCAGCGGCCGTGCGGACACGGGTGCCGCGCGTCAGCGGAGGTGGGCGCCCACGACATCACCCGGCCCGTGCGACCGTGAGTCGTTCACGACATCAGCTCGACAGGGCCGGTCCGACGGCACGGACGCCGCCCGCCGTACGCCCGATCAGCCCAGCCTGGTCAGGCCGGCGGCGGCGCGCTCGACGATCAGGCAGCGGTCTTCGACGTAGTCGACGCCCGCCTCCGTGGCGATCCGCCGCGCCTCGGCCGAGACGATGCCGAGCTGCAGCCAGACCGCCGGGGCGCCGATCGCCACCGCCTCGCGTACCACGTCGACCGCGTCGTCGGCGGGCCGGAACACGTCGACCAGGTCGACCGGGTGCGGGATGTCGGCCAGGGACCGGTAGACCCGCTCACCGAAGAGCTCGTCGGCCGTCGGGTTGACCGGGATGATCCGCCAGCCGTACCGCTGCATCTGCAACGGCACGCTGTGCGCGGCCTTGCGGGGGTCGCGGGACGCGCCCACGACGGCGATCACGGCGGAGTCGGCGAGGATCTGCTGAGCGGAGCGCACCCGCCGACTCTAACCCCGCCGCTCAGCCCCCGCCCGCGAGCGCGCTGCGCAGCCGGGCGTGCTCCTGCGACGGCTACAGGAGAGTGAGCTGCTCGGCGGGCGGCGGCGCGGGTGCCGGGTCGGGTGGGCGGCGGTCGTCGCCGCGCTCGCCCCGGTGCAGCCCGTGCCGGCGGGCCGCGATGCGTACCCGGGCCGTCAGCTCCCGCTGGTAGGGCTGCGGGGCGTACGCGCCGGAGCGGTAGAGCTCGCGGTAGCGGGGGACCAGGTGTGGGAACTCGCGGCCGAGCCAGCGCGCGTACCACTCCCGGGCGCCCGGCCGCAGGTGCAGCGCCAGCGGCGTCACGCTGCTCGCCCCGGCTGCGGCGATGGCCGCCACGGTCGCGTCGATCGACGCGTCGTCGTCGCTGAGCCCGGGCAGGATCGGCGCCATCAGCACGCCGACGTCGAAGCCGGCGTCGGCCAGCGCCCGTACGGCGTCCAGCCGCCGCCTCGGGCTGGGGGTGCCCGGCTCCACCGCGCGCCAGAGGTGCTCGTCGACGAAGCCCACCGAGTACGACACGCCGACCCGGGTGACCTCGGCGGCCTGGCGCAGCAGCGGCAGGTCACGCAGGATCAGCGTGCCCTTGGTGAGGATCGAGAACGGGTTCGCGAAGTCGCGCAGGGCCGCGATGATCTGCGGCATGAGCTGGTAGCGACCCTCGGCCCGCTGGTAGCAGTCGACGTTGGTGCCCATCGCGACGTGCGCGCCCCGCCAGCGCGGCGCGGCCAGCTCCCGCCGGACCAGCTCACCGGCGTTGACCTTGACGATGACCTTCCGGTCGAAGTCCGCCCCGGCGTCGAGGTCGAGGTAGGTGTGCGTGTTGCGTGCGAAGCAGTATTTGCATGCATGACTGCAGCCCCGGTAGGGGTTGATCGTCCACTGGAACGGGACGCGGGACGTGCCGGGCACCTTGTTGATGATGGACTTCGCCTGCACCTCGTAGAACGTCATGCCGGCGAAGCCCGGCGTGTCGAAGGTGCGGGCGACGGCGCCGGGCAGCGCCAGCGGCAGGGGTGGTGTCGCCGGCGCTGCCCGACCCGGGACCCCCTCCTCCGGGGGAGCGGCGAGGTTGTCCCAGCGCATGGCCAACATTCGAACACGCGTACGAGCGCAACGCAAGCGACCCGCCGTGTTCCCGCCCACCTCGCCGCACCGGGCGCGGTCGGCGGGTGGAGGATGGAGGCATGGAGAGGTCGACGTTCGTCTACGACGGGGACTGCGCGTTCTGCACCCGGTGCGCCGAGTTCATCGACCGGCGCATCCCGACCGGCGTCCGCGTGGTGCCGTGGCAGTTCGCCGACCTCGACGCGCTGGGCCTGAGCGAGGCCGAGTGCGAGGAGGCGGTGCAGTGGGTGGGCGCGGACGGCTCCCGCGCGGCCGGCCCGGACGCGATCGCGCGGCTGCTCGGCGACAGTGGTCCGCTCTGGCGGGTCGCGGGCGCCGGCCTCCGGTTCGCCCCGGTACGCGCCGCCGCCTGGCCCGCGTACCGCTGGGTGGCCCGCAACCGGCACCGGTTGCCCGGCGGCACGGCCGCGTGTGCGCTGCCCCAGGAGGCGCGGGAGCGCCTCTACGGGCCGTCCGGTCGCCCGGCCGCGGACGCCTGACCCGCGAGTGCCGGCGCGGCGCCGGCGGGCCTCGTGGCGTCGCGCCCCCGGCGGCTGAAGAGCCGGCGGGCCCAGACCACCGGCCGGACGCGCTCCAGCGGGAGGAAGGCGGTCATCGCGGCGAGGTGCGGGGCGAACGAGATCGTGATGGTCGCCATGGTGACCAGGTGGAACGAGTAGAAGAAGCCCACCGTGGCCAGGCGCCAGCGCTCCCTGAGCAGGAAGACCACCGGGCTGAGCAGCTCGAACGCGACGATGCCGAACTGGGCGACGAGCAGCAGGTACGGCACCGAGGCGATCAGGTCGGCCAGCTCGGTGCCGCGCCGGATGATGGCCCGCGCCAGCACCGAGCCGGTGAGCCAGTCGAGCCCGCCGAAGCGCAGCTTGGCCCAGGCGGCCAGGAAGTACGTGCAGATGACGGCGATCTGGGTGACCCGCAGGGCCCAGCCGCCCGCCTCGCTGCGGGTGGGGTCGCCGTGCCGGGCGCGGCCCGCCGTGGGCAGCACGGCCAGCGCGACGAGCAGGCCGAACCGGTCGTGGTCGACCTTGCCGTAGCTCATCGCGACGATCATCCACTCGAAGTAGAGCGCGAAGACCGCCCAGCCGAGCAGCCGGGGCCCCCGGCCGGTCGCGGCGAGCAGGGCGAGCAGCAGCAGGGCCCAGAAGAGCGCGGCGACCACCGCCGGGGTCGGCGTGGGCAGCGGCAGCAGGCGGCCGACCAGCAGCGGTTGGTAGAGCTCGCCGGGCACCGCCACGCGGGTGCGCACCCACGGGGTGAAGACGACCAGGTCGGCGGCGACGAAGAGGTAGATCAGCGTGCGGAAGGCGGCCACCCGCCCGCGCGGCACGGCCTCGGTCAACCAGCGGCTCATCGGTCCGCCCGCCAGGCGACCACGGTCTCGTCGGTCCAGCGGCCGGTGGGCCGCCCGTCGCGGATGCCGTGCCAGCGGACGACGATGCGGACCTCCACCAGCTCCGCCGCGTCCGGGTGGCGTTCGGCGTACGCGTCGGCGACCTCGGCGAGCCGCGCGGGGTCGGCGGCGTAGCGGCTCTGCTGGCCCTCGATCTCGGCCCGGCGGATGCCCGTGGCGCTCTCGCCCAGGTCGACGACCGCTCCGCTGCTGTCGACGCCCTCGACGCGGGTGTCCGGGGCGGGGGAGTTCGGCGGGTTGGACGTGGAGTACATCCGGAACGGGCCGAACGGGAAGTGGTCGTCGGTGCCCCAGACGGTGCCGGCCAGCAGGACGGCCAGGCCGAGGGCGGTGGCGGCGAGCCGGGCGGCGCGACCGCGGGTGGTCAAGGTTTCCATCGGGTCGTGACGATACGGGATGTACCGCCCGCACCGGCTCCCTCCGCCGGCCACGAACCGCTGGCCGGAGGGCCAGTGCGGCCCCGTCCCCGCCGGTCGGCGGGGAGACGACGACGGCCGGGCCCTCGGGACCCGGCCGTCGTGCGGCGCTGCGGCTCAGTGGCTGTGCCCGGCCAGCTTCTGGCGTACGTCGTCCATGTCGAGGGCCTGGACCTGCTCGATCAGGTTCTCCAGGGCGGACTCGGGCAGGGCGCCGGGCTGGGCGAAGACGATGACGCCGTCGCGGATCGCCATGATGGTCGGGATCGACCGGATGTCGAACTTGGCGGCCAGCTCCTGCTGCGCCTCGGTGTCGACCTTGCCGAACACGATCTCGGAGTGCTTCTCGGAGGAGCGCTCGTAGACCGGGGCGAACCGCTTGCACGGGCCGCACCACTCGGCCCAGAAGTCGACGAGCACGATGCCGTCGCTGCCGGTCACCTCGTCGAAGTTTGCCGTGGTCAGCTCTACGGTTGCCATGAATGTCTCCGATCGGCGCGGAATAGCTACGTCAGGTGGAACCAGGGCGTACCGCGTGGAATTCCCGGCCCGTCTCCGCCGAAACGTGCTCGTCGCGGCGCTGCCCGGGTCGCGCTCCCATCGATGGTGGTTGTTCCCGCCGGCCGTTGCGTTACGCAAGTGCACGACGCATTTGCGTGACCGGACGTGATGGGAGCGTTTCCATGGAGATCGACACGATTGGCCGGCGCGAATGAGCAATCAGGCGGTTGACAAGCGGCTATCTGGCGTGCGGAGAGCGTCGACGCTCGGTCGATCGAGCACGCACAGTAATGTTACGAAAAGGTAAATGTGACCTCCGTCTCTGTTCGGTGTGCCTTGTCGTACGGCAGAATCTTCCGCATCAGAGCGTGGGCGGCGGGTGCCGGGGAGGGCCCCGCCGCTCATTGCGTCTCCCCCCGGTTGCGGTGGTGTGACATTTCCGCACGCCACGCGCCCCGCGCATCGCCTTAACACTCCATAAGGCATGCTGTGCCGAACTCCATCGCCGCCCGTCGAAGGGGACAAGGATGCAGTTCGGCCGCTACTACGAGGAGTTCGAGGTCGGCGCGGTCTACCGCCACTGGCCCGGCAAGACGGTCACCGAGTACGACGACCACCTCTTCTGCCTGCTCACCATGAACCACCACCCGCTGCACATGGACGCGCACTACGCCGAGACGGCGAGCCAGTTCAAGCGCAACGTGGTGGTCGGCAACTACATCTACTCGCTGCTGCTGGGCATGTCGGTGCCCGACGTCAGCGGCAAGGCCATCGCCAACCTCGAGGTCGAGTCCCTGCGGCACGTGGCGCCCACCTTCCACGGCGACACGATCTACGGCGAGACCACCGTGCTGGACAAGCGCGAGTCGTCCTCCAAGCCCGACCGGGGCGTGGTCTCCGTGGAGACCCGGGGCTACAACCAGGACGGCACCCTGGTCTGCGTCTTCCGCCGTCGGGTGATGGTCCCCAAGAAGGAGTACGCCGCGACGGCCGTGCCCGAGGGCGTCGACCCGGAACGGCCCAGCTTCCCCGAGCCGCGCTGACCGACGGGCCCCTTCTCATCCGGGTTCCGGGTGGTAGGGGCCCTTTTTCCGATCCGGGGCATATGCTGGCGCCGGAGGTCCCCATGAGCCACTCCGTCGCCGGAGAGCCGTCCTCTGCCGGCCGCCGCGCCGCACCGCTGACCACCGCCGTCTACTCCGCCGCCGAGTGGGATCTGCTGACCAGCCTGCCCGGCCGCGTGATCGTGGCCGCCGCCGCGCCCGGCACCGGGCGGCCCCGCCGTACCGTCGCCGCCGGGCTCGCCGGCCTGGACGCGGTCGCCGCCGGCCGGGCCTTCGACAGCGATCTCGTACGCGCGGTGGTCGTCGCCATCTACGCCCGGCACGACGGGGCGGGCGAACCCGTCGACCGCCTCACCGACGTGGTGGACCTGCTCGCCGCCTGCCGGGCCGCGACGCGGGTGCTGCGGCGACGGGCGGATCCCGCCGACTCGGCGGCGTACCGGCAGTGGGTGCAGTCGGTGGCGGCCCGGGTGTGCGGGGCGACGACGACCGGCGCGCCGGCGCTGCCGCCGGACCCCGCCGACCGCCGCTTCCTCGACCGGCTCGGCGTCGCGTTGGCGCTGCGCTGAACCGCTCCGCCCCACCCGTTGCCGCTGCCGATGCGGGGACCGGTGCGGCTGCCGCTGCCGCTGGAGGTGCGGGGGCCGGTGCCCGGGCGGGGCCGGGGGCGCGGCCCGGGGCGGGGTTCGCGGGCCGTACCCTGCGGGATCGTGACCGGAGACCAGCTCGACGTCGGCGTGGGACCGTGGCCCGGTGACCCGCCGGACGACCCGCGCTACGACCCCGAGCTGCTCGCCGAGGGCGACCGGCGCAACGTCGTCGACCGCTACCGCTACTGGCGGCGGGAGGCCGTGGTGGCCGACCTGGACCGGCGGCGGCACGACTTCCACGTGGCGATCGAGAACTGGCAGCACGACTTCAACATCGGCACGGTCGTCCGCAACGCCAACGCCTTCCTCGCCGCCGAGGTGCACGTCGTGGGCCGCCGGCGGTGGAACCGGCGGGGCGCCATGGTGACCGACCGCTACCAGCACGTCCGGCACCACGAGACCATCGAGGAGTTCGTCGCCTGGGCGGCCGGGCAAGGGCTGCCCGTCGTCGGCATCGACAACCTGCCCGGCTCCCGGCCGCTGGAGACCACCACCCTGCCCCGCCGTTGCGTCCTGCTGTTCGGGCAGGAGGGGCCGGGCCTCTCCGGGCCGGCGCGGGCCGCCTGCGACCAGCTCTTCTCCATCGCCCAGTACGGCTCCACCCGGTCGATCAACGCCGGCGTGGCCAGCGGCATCGCCATGCACGCCTGGATCCGTACGCACGCCGGGCCGCCGCCGGGCTGAGCGCCCGCCCCGGTGGCCTCCGGCGGCACCGAAACCGGCGCTCCGCTTGACGGGGCGGCGCGACGGGGTGACGGTGGGATGGTGAGTGTCGCGGTGAGTTGCCCCAAATGTGGTGGGCCGGTACGGGCGCCGGACCTGATGCACACCGAGTCGCGCTGCCTGGACTGCGGGCCGGTTCCCCCACTGCACGTCCCCGAGCACATCGGGGCCGAGATCGTGGCCAGCGTTGTGGCGCGGATCGCCGGCGCCGCCGAGCCGCCGGCCCGGCCGAGGGCGCCGCTGTGGTGCCCGTGGCCGCTGCCGACCGGTTGGACCATGACCGGCGTGGCGTACGCCGGCGACGACCGCACCGGGGTGCGCGCCACGGCGGTCGCCTGCGCCGGGCCGGCGCCGCTCGGCGAGGGCCCCGCGGATCTGGTCTTCGTGGCCGAGGAGCCGGGCGTCGGCCTGGGCACCCGCTTCGCGGGGCTGGTCGGCCCGGACCCGGGCCCGGAACTCGCGCAGGCGCTGACCGATCCCGGGCCGGGGCATCCGGAGCATGTGGGGCAGGCCAGGATCAAGGTGGCCGGTCATCCCACTCCACTGTGGCTCGTGAACTCGCCGACGGATCGAAGCGCGTACGCCGGCGAGGCTCGGGGATTGTGGCTCCATGCGATAGCCTGGCCGGCGAGTGCGGGTCACCTCCTCGCGGAAGACGTCGTCTTGCACGACCTGACCGAGTGGACACCGCCCGAACTCGTGTACGGCGCACCCTCTCCGTATCTGCACGGGAAGGCTTGACGAGCCCCAGGGCTTGACAGGCAACCCGGAATGTCGGAGAACGGACGCAGATATTCACTGTACGACACCACACTGATACTCTGGGTGCCGCTGCGGTAATGGGACCCGGCGCCGCGCGAGAGGATGGCCCGCCATGGTCAAGAAGGTCCTCACCTGGGCCGGAATCGCATTCTTGATCTTCTTCGTCGCCTATCGGCCAAATTCTGCGGCGGATGTGTTCAAGTCGCTGGGCGGCGGGATCATGGACATCGCTCAGGGGTTCGGCGACTTCTTCACCAGCCTCGTCGCCTAGCCACCGATGGGAAACCCCTCCGGTCCACCCTTCGATCCCGACGATCCCGATCGGGAGCGCCGGGAGCGAGACACGGAGCCGATCCCCCGGCTCGGCCCCGACGACGGGCCGGGCTACGGCACCGGTCCGGGCCCTTCCGGCGGCCCCTCCTTTTCGGACGATGCCGGCTACGGCGACCCGTCGCCGTACGGGGGTTCGGAGCGCTCCGGCCGGGCCTGGATCCGGGACCCGGAGGCCGGCTACCAGCCGCCCCAGATCTCCGAGGACGAGCTGGCCGGTCTGCGGGCCGACGCCGCCGGCGCGGCGCCGCGCCGGGTGCTGCCGCTGGAGGACGAGCCCAGCTCGCTGGTGGCGCGCTACCTCTTCCCGACCGAGCGCTACCGGGGTGAGTGGAAGCGGCACTGGGTGCACCTCACCACCCCGCTGCTGGTCGGCGTGGCCGCCACCTTCGTGCTCGGCTACCTCTCCGGCTTCCTCGCCGGGCAGGACGTGGGCGCGCTCACCACCATCGCCGTGCTGCTCTGGTTCGCCGTGATGGGCTGGGTGGCGTGGAAGGTCGCCGACTGGTGGTACGACCGCTTCATCCTGACCAACAAGCGGGTGATGGTGGTCAACGGCATCATCACCCGGAAGGTCGCGATGATGCCGCTGACCCGGGTCACCGACATGAAGTACGAGCAGAGCCCGACCGGCCGTGCGCTCAACTACGGCACGTTCGTGCTGGAGTCCGCCGGCCAGGAGCAGGCGCTGCGCGAGATCAAGAACCTTCCCAACCCGAACGAGCTCTACCTGCGCGTCGTCGAGGAGATGTACGAGCCGCAGGCGGTCGAGGCGCGGCTGGGCAAGGAGGCCGACGAGGCCAAGGCCGACGACGGGGCGTGAAACTTTTCGTCCGAACATCGGAGGAACTGCGCACCGTTCGCCGTCGACCCGACCGCCCCGGGCGTGGCAACCTGCCAGGGGAACGGGGCGCGGAGGTGGCCGGTGGTGAGCAGGGATCCCCTGGAGGAGGAGTTCCGCGACTTCGTCGCGGCCCGCTCCAGCGCCCTGCTGCGCACCGCCTACCTGCTCAGCGGTGACTGGGCCACCGCCGAGGACCTGTTGCAGACCTCGTTGACGAAGACGTACCTGGCGTGGAAGCGGCTCGGCGGGATCGAGGCGATCGAGCCGTACGCCCGCCGGGTCATGATCAACACATCGACGAGCTGGTGGCGCCGGCGCTGGCACGGCGAACGCCCCACCGAGGTGCTGCCCGAGCGGGCCGGGGTCGACGAGATCGAGCAGCAGCTCGACCGGGACCTGCTCTGGCGCCACCTGAGCGCGCTGCCCAGCCGGCAGCGGGCGGTGCTCGTGCTGCGCTTCTACGAGGACATGTCCGAGGCGCAGACCGCCGCCCTGCTCGGCATCTCGCCGGGCACGGTCAAGAGCCAGACCTCGCGCGCCCTGGGCACCCTGCGCCGCCGGATGGGCGCCGAGGCCGTCCTCGACCTGCCCGCCGGGACCGACCCGGCCCGCCACGACGGCACGCACGCGTCCGCCCCCGGCGGCACCGGTCGTCCCGTCCCCGGCGGCGCCGGTCGTCCCGTCCCGGCGCCCGGCGACCTGGAACCTGCCGCCCCCGCCACCGGCGGGACCGGTCGCGTCCCGGCGCACGGCGGAGCCGGCCGTCCCGCGCCCGTCCACGGCGGCGCCGACCGTCTCGCCCCGGCGCACGGGGGCGCCGACCATTCCGTGCCGGTCCCCGGGGGCGCCGACAGTTCCGCCCCCGTCCCCGGGGGCGCCGACCGTTCCGCCCTCGTCCGCGAGGGTGCCGGCCGGGTCGCGCCGGTCCGGGGTGGCGCGCCGATCCGCCCGTCGACGCCCTACGGGGCGCCGACGATGGTGGTGGGGGAGGACGCGGCGGCCGTGGTCGCGGCGACGAACGCCCCGCCGCTCGTCGCACCGGCCACCGTGGGCGGCCCCGACGCCGCCGCCCCGGGCCGGACGGGCAGCGCCAAACCCGCCGTCCCCGACGGTCCCGCGACCGGCCTTCCAGTCCGGGCCGCCGGGCCCGCCGCCCCGGACGCCGCGACCGGCCTTCCGATCCGGGCCGCCGGTCCCGCCTCGGACGGCCCGCCGCCCGCCGAACCGGCCGACGAGTCGGCGGGCGATCCGGTGCCCGTGGCCTCGGGGGCGCGGGCCGGTGCCGGGCCGGCGCCGCGTACGGGCGGCGAGGGGCGACACGGGCGACAAGCGGCCCGCACCGGCTCCGGAGAGCACCGGTGAGCCGTCCGGCCGGCCATGGTGACAACCGGACCGACGGCCCGACGCGTCCATTCGCCGTGACCCAGGACGAGCTGGAGCAGGCGGTACGGGAGGCGTTCGCCCGCCAGGTGGCCGTCGCGCGCCCGCTCGTCGCCGATCCGGCGGGGCTGGCGATCCGGCGGGCCGACCGGTCCCGGCGCCGGCGGACGCTGACCGGGATCGCCCTCGCCGCCGTGGCCACCGTGACGGTCAGCGCCGGGATGGCGCAGCTGGGGCAGCAGCCCGGGCGGCCCACCCACCCCACCGTGGTGCTCGGCGACCCGTACGCCTCGCCGCTGGCGGACCCGACCCCGCAGCTCTCGGCCGCCCCGCAGCCCGACGTGGGGCGCGGCGAGGTGGATCTCATCCTCGCCGACGTCCTGGTCACCGCCGACGGGCAGCGGCTCGCCCTGCCCGACGTGGGCCGGGCAGCCGAGCGCGCCCAGCGGCTGCCCGACCGGGCCGGCTGGGCGGTGGTGGGCGCGCCGACGGCGGCCGGCCGCTCGCTGTGGGTCGTGCAGCCGCAGGGCGCGGCACACCTGCTCCTGGCCGGGGCGCGGGACATCGTCCTCAGCCCCGACGGGCGGCAGGTCGCCTGGCGGGAGGGGACGGATCTGGTCGCCGCGGGCATCGTCGGCACCCAGGTCGTCGCCGCCGCCCGGACCCCGGTGCCCAGCACCGCGGTGCCGGTCGGCTTCGCCGGCGACGCCGTCCTGGTCCGCCTCGACCCGGCGCGCGCCGGCCACGCCCTGTGGCGCCCGGCGGCGGGCCCGCCGCGCGGGGCGGGCGACGCCGCCCTGCACGTCTACGCGACGCGCCCCGACGGCCTGGCGGTCGCGCTGGTGTCCGCCGGAACCCCCCGCCGGCCCTGCCTGGCCCTGCTCGACCCGGCCCGCGACCTCGCGCCGGTACGGACGGGCTGCGGGCCGACGCTGACCGTCGCCGGCGCCGGCGCGGTCTCCGCCGACGGGCGGTGGCTCCTGGCCAACGGCCGGGCGGGCGGGCGGGACCGGGCGTTGCTGGTCGACCTGGACCGGCTCGCCGCACCGGCGGCCCGCCCCGCCGGTCCGCTCGCTGCCGGGCCGGTGGTCTGGACGCCGCAGGGCACGGCCCACTACTCCGACACCTCCGGCGCCCTGGTGCGGGTCGAGGTGGGCCGGGTGCTCGACGGCGAGGCGGCCCTGCCCGCGCCCGTGACCGGCCTGCCCGCCGGGGGACGCCCGGTGCCGGTGGGCGGCGAGGGCACCTCCTGAGCGCGCCCGCGCGCCCCGGGCGGTAGCGTCGGGCCGATGAGCGCGGCACCGCGGATCGACCTGCACACCCACTCCACCGCCAGCGACGGCACGCTCGGCCCGGCCGAGCTGGTACGGGCGGCGGCCGAGTCGGGGCTGGACGTGGTGGCGATCACCGACCACGACACCACGGCCGGCTGGGCGCCCGCACTGGCGGCGCTGCCGGCCGGGCTCAGCCTGGTCCGGGGCGCGGAACTCTCCTGCCGCTGGTACGGCGAGGAACCCCCGGTGCCGCTGCACCTGCTGGCGTACCTGTTCGATCCGGACGCACCGGAACTCGTGGCGGAGCTGGCCCGGGTGCGGGCCGCCCGGAAGGAGCGGGGCGAGCGGATCGTGGCGCTGCTGCGGGCCGACGGGATCGACGTGAGCTGGCCCGAGATCCTGGCCGGCGCGGCCGGCGGGACCGTGGGCCGGCCGCACATCGCGCAGGCGCTGATCCGGGCCGGCCTGGTGACCACGACGACGGAGGCGTTCGGGCCGGACTGGCTGGGCGAGCGCTACCGGCTGCCCAAGGAGGACATCGACGTCTTCCGCGCGGTCCGGCTCGTGCGCGCGGCGGGCGGCGTGCCCGTGTTCGCCCACCCCAGGGCCAGCCGGCGGGGGCGGATCGTGCCCGACGAGCTGATCGCCGACCTGGCCGCGATCGGGCTGGCGGGGCTGGAGGCCGACCACGAGGACCACTCGCCGGCCGAACGGGCGCACGTCCGGGCCCTGGCCGACGAGCTGGGCCTGCTGGTGACCGGCTCGTCGGACTTCCACGGCACGCACAAGACCGTCCGGCTCGGCGCGTTCACCACCGAACCGGAGGCGTACGAGCGGATCGTCGCCGAGGCGCGCGGGGTGACCGAGGTCGCTTCCGGCTGATCCGCATTTCCGTCTCCGGCCGCGCGGCTACGTTGATCACGTGGATGCCAAGCTGTTCGGCGAGGTCTTCGTGACCCTGCTGGTGATCGTCGACCCACCGGGCATGATGCCCATCTTCCTGGCGCTGACCGGCCCCCTGACGGCGCGGGACCGCAACCGGGCGGCCTGGCAGGCCGTCGCCCTGGCACTGGGCGTGATCGTGATCTTCGCGGTGGCGGGGCAGACGCTGCTCGACTACCTGCACGTGGACCTGCCGGCCCTCCAGGCCGCCGGCGGGTTGCTGCTCATCCTGGTGGCGCTGGAACTGCTGACCGGCAAGGCCGACGACCCGAGCCAGCAGGTCACCTCGAACATCGCCCTGGTGCCGCTGGGTACGCCGCTGCTGGCCGGTCCCGGCGCCATCGTGGCCACCATGCTCTTCGTCCAGCAGGCCGACGGCGGGGCGGACGTCACGGCCATCGCCGCCGCGATCGTGGCCGTGATGCTCGCCGTGTGGGTCGTGCTCCGGTTCTCCGGCGGGATCGTCAAGATCCTGCGTCCCGGCGGGATCGAGGTGCTGACCCGGATCGCCGGTCTGCTGCTGGCCGCCATCGCGGTGCAGCTCATCGCGGACGCGGTGGCCGCGTTCGTGACCCAGTACGCCAACATGACCTGACCGGCGGCCGGTTCTGTCGGGGGTGGATGGCAGGATCGCGGTGTGCGACGAGCCTCTTCAGCGGGACGGTCCTCCACCGGCGGCGGCCGGGCGCCCCGGCAGCGCGGCGAGCAGTCCGAGCAGCTCGGCTTCGAGGGCATGCCGGAACGGCTCTTCGTCTGCACCCCCAGCAAGCTGGGCGCCTACGCCGACTGTCCCCGGCGCTACCGCTACTCCTACGTCGACCGTCCGGCCCCGCAGAAGGGCCCGCCGTGGGCGCACAACTCCCTCGGCGCGAGCGTGCACACCGCCCTGAAGAACTGGTACGCGCTGAGCCCCGAGCGGCGCCGGCCGGAGGCCCTCGCCGCGTTGCTCAAGGGCACCTGGGTGCGTGAGGGCTACCGCGACGACGAGCAGGAGCGGGCGGCCTACCGCCGGGCCCTGGGCTGGCTGGAGTCCTACGTCGAGACCCTGGAGCCCGGCGTCGACCCGCTCGGCGTGGAGCGCGTCGTGGCGGTCAAGACCGCCGTGCTGGCCTTCAACGGCCGGGCCGACCGGATCGACTCCCGCCCCGGGCCCGACGGCCCGGAGCTGGTGATCGTCGACTACAAGACGGGCCGCACCGGGCTGGACGCCGACGACGCGCGCGGCTCGCAGGCGCTGGCGCTCTACGCGTACGCCGCCGAGCGGGTGTTCCGCCGGCCGTGCCGCCGGGTGGAGCTGCACCACCTGCCGACGGGCACCGTGGCCGCGCACGAGCACACCGTGGAGTCCCTGGCCCGGCAGCTCACCCGGGCGGAGGAGACCGCCCGCGACATCATGGCCGCCGAGCGGGCGGTGGCCGACGGGGAGGACCCCGACGAGGCGTTCCCGACCACGCCCGGCCCACGCTGCGGCTGGTGCGACTACCGGCGCACCTGCCCGGTGGGGGCGCAGGCCCCGGGCAAGGAGCCGTGGGCGGCCGTCGAGCGCGTCACCGAGCCGGTGCCCGGCCAGGACTGAGCGGCCCGGCACGCCCGAGTCGGCAGCCGTCCAGCCGTTGCCCTCAGACCGGCGTGCCGGTGAGCCGGGCGGCGCGTTCCTTGGCGGCCTGCTGCAACGGGCCCTCCCGCCACCGGCGGGGCAACGTGGCGAGGGTCAGCCGCAGCGCCCGGACGCTCAGGTCGGCGGAGAGCGCGGTCGTGGGCAGGCCCAGCCCGCCGTACATCCGCCGGGCCCAGGCCGGCAGCAGCGCGAGGGCGGTGCCGGCGATGCCGAAGTACGCCCAGCGGGGCGGCCCGAGGTTGAGCCCGATCCGGGCGGGCAGGCTGAGCTTCCACGGGATCGGTGGCGCGGTGAGGAAGAGCGCCGTCTCGGCCGCCTCGCGGGTCATCCGCAGTTCGGGGCGGACCCGCCGGTAGTAGTCGGCCACCTCGGCGGCGGTGCCGGGGACGGTCTCCGGGTCGAGGCCGACCAGGGCGGCCGAGCGCCGCTGCTCGGTGTAGTAGCCGTCGACCTCGTCGGCGGTCAACGGCAGCCCGGCCCGGCGGGCCGTGTCGAGGAACGACTCGACCTCGGTGACGTGCACCCAGCGCAGCAGGTCGGGGTCGTCGACGCGGAACTCCTCCCCGGTGAACAGGTCGGTGGCCCGCAGGCGGGCGTGCCGGCGGCGTACGCGCAGCCCGGCGGCCTCCGCCTCGGCGGTGGTGCCGTAGATGGTGGTGCCCACGTAGGTGGCGGTGCGCACCAGGCGGCCCCAGGCGTCGGAGCGGTAGTTGCTGTTCTGGGCGACCCCGGCCATGGCCCGGGGATGCAGCGACTGGAGATAGAGAGAACGCAGGCCGGCGACGATCAGGATCGGCTCCTCGTGCACCTTCCACGTGACCGAACCCGGACCGAAGAGGCCGAGGTCATCGGAGTCCACCGGCCAAGCGTGCCACGCCCCGCCGCCGCCCGCCCGCGCGGAGGCCCGTCGGGCGTCAGTCGTCGGCGGAGCGGCGGGCCTGGCAGGTGGGGCAGAGGCCCCAGAACGTCACTTCCGCCTCGTCGACCTCGAACCCGTGGGCGATGTCCGGGTCCAGGCAGGGCGCGCTGCCGACCGCGCAGTCGATGTCGGCGATCTCGCCGCAGCCCCGGCAGACGACGTGGTGGTGGTTGTCCCCGGCCCGGGCCTCGTAGCGGGCGGGGCTGCCGGCCGGCTCGATGCGGCGGGACAGCCCGGCCCGCGACAGGGCACCCAGCACGTCGTAGACCGCCTGGGTGGAGACCGAGTCGAGGCGTTGGCGGACCCGGCGGGTGATCTCGTCGACCTCCAGGTGACCGCCGGCGGCCAGCACGTCGAGCACGGCGAGGCGCGGCCGGGTGACCCGCAGGCCCCTCGACCGGAGCAGTTCCTCACCACCGGGCATCTGCCAATGACAGCACGCGGCCCGGAGAGCGACAACCGGCCTCCGCGGCAGCGTGGCGCCGGCCACAGCCCGGTCGCCGGCAGGCCGCACCGGGCGGGGCGTCGCCGTCCGGGCTGGGCCGTGCGGCAGTGGTGAACCGGACCGGCCCCGGGCGCGTGTTCCCGGTCGAGACGATCTGGGCGGGCCCGCCGGCGCACCGTACGCTGGCAGCCCGCGACCGCGTACCGCCGGAGGTGTGGATGTTCAAGGAGATCCTGGGTCTGCCGGCCCACGTGCTGGTGGTGCACGCGGTCGTCGTGCTCGTGCCGCTGCTGGCCCTGCTCTCCGCCGCGTACGTGGCGCTGCCCCGGTTCCGGACGCGGCTGGACTGGGCGGTGGCGATCCTCGCCGTGGTGGCGCCGGTGTCGGCCTTCGTCGCCGTCGAGTCGGGGGAGGAGCTGACCGACGCGTTCGTCGCCCGGGGCATGCAGGGCCCGATCGTGGAGCAGATCTTCACGCACTCGCGCTACGGCGACATCCTGTTCCGCTGGGTGCTGCCGCTGGCCGTGGCGTCGTTGCTGCTGCTGTTCGTGACGAGCGGGCACCGGCGGGTGCCGAAGCTGCCGTCCTGGGTGACCCCGGCGCTGTCGGTCGTGGTGGTGGCGCTCGGCGTCGTCAGCCTCGTCTACGTCTATCTGACCGGGCACTCCGGGGCCGAGGCGGTCTGGGGCAACACCCTCTGACGTCCCGCCGACGGCGGCGGCCCGTACCTGGTCAGGACACGAGCCGGGAGCAGAGCACGCAGACGAGGATCACCAGCACCACGACGGCCACCGTGCCCACGCCGTACGTGAGCCGCTGGGCCCGCTGCTCGGCCGCGTCGATCTCCGCCATGTCCTGCGGCGGCAGTCGCCGGGGCGGTGGCGGTCGCAGGTGCACCGGCGGGCGCCACCCGGCCGGGGGCGGGGTGGTCGCGGGCGGGCCCGCGTAGCCGCTCCCCGGCACCGGGGGCGACGCGGCCGACCCCGCCGGCGCGCCCGTGGGCCGCTCGGGCGAGGCGTCGGGGCGCCGCCAGTATTCGTCCGGGGCGCCGCCGGAGGTGGGGGTCGTCACGCCGTCCGACGCTACCAACGCCGTGGCCCGCCGACCGGCCGGACGCGTCGGCCCGGCGGTTCGTCGCCGGTCCCGCCGGTGGCGGCTGCGCTAGTCTTGCCGCTCGTGAGCATCACCGAGGATCCGGGCACCCCGGCGGTACGCGGCGACGACGACCGCACGGTCGACCTCAGCGACGACTTCGTGGTGCTGCCCGAGCAGACCGCCGACGACACCGACCGGGGGTGGGGCGAGCGCTCCGGCGGCAACGACGACTGGCTGCTCGCGGAGCGCCCCCCGCACTGGGACTGACCCGGCCCGCCCGTGGGGTGGGTCAGGAAGTGCTGGCGGCCGGGGTCTTGCCCCCGCCGCCGGAGGAGCCGCCCGCGCCCGCCGACGAGGACGAACCCGCCGAGGACGAGGACGAACCCGCCGACGACGAGCCGGTCGAGCCGGAGTCGCCGCCGGAGGACGATTCCGACTTCGCCGGCTTGGCGGCGGCGCCGCTGTTCGCGGTGTCCGAGCCGGACGAGCGCGAGTCCGTACGGTAGAAGCCCGACCCCTTGAACACGATGCCGACGGAGTTGAAGACCTTCCGCAGCCGTCCCTCACACGCCGGGCACTCGGTCAGCGGCGAGTCGGAGAAGGACTGCACCGCCTCGAGCTGGTGACCGCACGCGGTGCAGGCGTACTGGTACGTGGGCACGTTCTCCTCCGGATCTGGGCACGGCCGGTTGGCACTCGACGTATTCGAGTGCCAATGGTGCGTCATCGCCCCCGGATTCGTCCAGCGGAAGTGTGGTCCGTGACACCCGGGGCGGCGTCCAGCGTACGCAGCCCCTCGGCGGGCGTGACGACCGCGCGCACCGGCCGGTCGTGCGGCTCGGCGGGCAGCGCCGCCACCAGCTCGCCGTCGTGCAGCGGCACCACGGTCAGGGTCGCCGCCGGCACCCGGGCCAGCGCCCGGTCGTACGAGCCGCCGCCCCGGCCCAGCCGCCGCCCCCGGCGGTCCACGGCAAGCGCCGGCACCACCACCAGCGCCGCCCCGGCGACCGCCGCCCGCCCCAGTCGCGGCCCCGCCGGCTCGCGCATCCCCCGCCCGGCGGCCACCAGGTCGTCCGCCCCGCTCCAGGCCGCCCAGTCGAGGTCGAGGTCGTCGCGGAGCACCGGCAGCAGCAGCTCCCCACCCGGCGGCAGCGCCGCGTGCAGCACCGCCGGCAGGTCGGGCCCGCCCGGCTCGGAGCCGACCGGCACGTACGCCGTCATCCTCGGTGGGCGCAGCCGGCGTACGAGAGCCACCAGCTCGGCCTGTACGCGCCCGGCGGCGTCGGCCCGCTGCGGCGCGCCCAGCGCCCGGCGGCGGGCGAGCACGGCGGCGCGCGCATCCCGCTTCGCCTCTTCCGCTCCATGAGAAAAATCGGGCACGCAACACTCCTGACGCAACGCTTGTCCCCTGGTGGCTCTGTGTCAGCATCGCAAGCAACGGCGGCGGAACTTCCGGGGGGACCGAGTGACGCTACGCGGGCGGTTGACCACAGCCTTCCTGGCGGTGGCGCTCGGCCCGGTGGTGCTCGGGGTGATGTTCGTCGGGGCGACCGTGGCGGCGGTCGACTCCAGCCGCTCGACCGAGCGGCTGGCGGTGGCCGCCGCGACCGTGCGCACCTCCGTCGCGGCCCTCTGCCAGCAGTTGCGGGCCGCCGCCGACGCGGTCGCCCTGACCAGTGACCGTCCGGCCGCCGCGACCCAGGCCGTCCGCCGCAACCTGGCCGCCGCCGTGCGGGTCACCGACGTCGCCGGCCGGGTCACCTACGCCACGCCCGGCGGCCCCGCCGAGCCGTGGCGCGACTGCGCCGGCCCACCGGTCGCCGGGCCGGTGCGGGCGCTCGCGGCCCGGGCCGACCTGCACGACCGGGCCGGCGGGCTGCTGGGCGCGGTCACCGCCGCGCAGCCGGTCGACCCGGCGTTCGTGGCGCGCCTCGCGGCCGTGACGGGGGTGGCGGTCACCCTGCTCGACGACGCCTCGGCGCCCGTCCGGCTCGCCCACAGCACCGAGTCGACCGCCGTACGCGACGCCGTGCTCGCCGCGGCCGGCACGCTGCACGGCGAGCGGGTCACCGAGACGCCCGACGGCCGGTACGTCCGCCGGGTCGGCCCGTCCTCCGGGCAACCCCTGCCGCTGGTGCTCTCGGTGCCCAGCGAACGCCCCCGCGGCCTGTACGTCGCACTGGGCTCGGCGGTGCTGGTGGCCACCCTGCTGGCCCTGGTGGTCGCCTGGCGGCTGGCCCGGGTGACGACCCGCCCGCTGGTCGAGCTGGCGGGCGCGGTGGACCGGGTGGCGCGCGGCGACCTGACCGCCCGGGTGCCGGTGCGCAGCCGGGACGAGATC
The DNA here is from genome assembly GCF_900091445.1 of Micromonospora echinofusca. NCBI lineage: Bacteria > Bacillati > Actinomycetota > Actinomycetes > Micromonosporales > Micromonosporaceae > Micromonospora > Micromonospora echinofusca. The sequence goes on along the minus strand of NZ_LT607733.1, from coordinate 5,612,762 downwards.
GGCCGGCTGGCCGGCGCCTTCAACCGGATGACCCGCGAGACGGGCACCTACGTGGCGGCGCTGACCAGCAGCCGGGACCAGCTGCGCGGGCACCTCGCCGTGCTGGGGGACACCCTCGCCAGCACGCACGACCTGCAACGCATCCTGCGGGTGATCCTGCACAGCGCGATCGCCGCGACCGGCGCCCGGGCCGGCGCGGTGCTGCTCGTCGACGACGGCGGGGTGCTCGTCGCGCAGTGCACCGAGGGGCTGGCGGAGGCCGGGGCGGCGGACGAGGGGTCGGGGCCGTTGCGGGTGCCGCTGGGCAGCGGCGTGGTGGGCGCGGTCGCGGCCACCGGGGAGCCGCGCCGGGGCCGGGTGGAGCCCTCCGCCGCGCCGCCCGGGGAGCCGGTCTGCCGCACGTACATCGCGGTGCCGTTCGCCGCCCCCGGCCCGACCGACGCGACCGCCCGCGACGGGTCGGCCCTCCGCCCCGGACCGGAGCCCGCCGTCCCCACCGGTGCGCTCGGCGTGCTGGCCCTCTACGACCGGCTCGGCGCGGACGAGTTCGACGACGACGACCTCGTCACGCTGCGCACCTTCGCCGGTCACGCCGCCGTGGCGGTCGACAACGTCCGGGTGCACGAGGAGGCGCAGCGGCTCTCGCTGACCGATCCGCTCACCGGGCTGTGGAACTACCGCTACCTGCGGGAGTCGATCCGCCGGGAGGTCGAGCGGGCGACCCGGTTCGGCCGGATGCTGAGCGTCCTCGCCCTCGACCTGGACCGGTTCAAGGCCGTCAACGACACCTACGGGCACGCGGCCGGCGACGCCGTGCTGGCCGAGTTCGCCCGACGGGTGCGCGGCGAGATCCGCGAGGTCGACCTCGCCTTCCGGCAGGGCGGCGAGGAGTTCGTGCTGCTGCTGCCGGAGACCGACGCCCGGGGCGCGGCGATCGTCGCGGAGCGGCTCGGCGCGGCGGTCCGCGACGCCCCGATCGCCGCCGGCGGGCACGGCGGCGCGGCCGTTGCCATCGGAGTCACCGTCTCCATCGGCATCGCCGTGCACCCGGACCACGGCGGCACCGGCCAGCAGGTGCTGGACGCCGCCGACGACGCGCTCTACGCCGCGAAGGCGGCCGGCCGGGACACCTGGCGCATCGCCGAGGAGCGGGCGGGTCCGCCGGCGCGGGAGATCCCCGTCCCGGCCGCGGCGGTGACCCCCGAGGACGGCATGCCGCGCGCCGGCGCCCCCCGCCAGCCGGTGCGGGCCCACCCCGAACCGGCCGATCCCGCCGACACCACCGCGGGCAGCGAGCCGGCCGCGCCCGACCCGGTGCGGCCCGGTCCCTGCGGCGGCGCGTCTTCCGGTCCTCACCCTCCACGACAGAGCCGTGGCCGATAGTCTCGCGACATGTCGGAGCACTCAGCGAACCCCTCAACGGCGACCGCCGCAACCGGTCGCTCCCGCGCGGTCAAGGCCGTCATCCCGGCGGCCGGTCTGGCCACCCGGTTCCTGCCGGCCACGAAGGCGGTGCCCAAGGAGCTGCTCCCGGTGGTCGACCGCCCGGTGCTGCAGTACATCGTCGAGGAGGCCACCCAGGCCGGCATCGGTGACGTGCTGCTGATCACGGGTCGGGGCAAGACCTCGATGGTCGACCACTTCGACCGCCGCCCCGACCTGGAGGCGCGGCTGGAGGCGAAGGGCGACACCGAGCGCCTGGCCGCCGTACGCGGCCCGAGCGAGCTCGCCGAGATCTACACCTGCCGCCAGCCCGAGCAGCTCGGCCTGGGCCACGCCGTCGGCTACGCCGAGTCGCACGTCGGCGACCAGCCTTTCGCGGTGCTGCTGGGCGACGAGTTCGTCAAGCCCGCCGAGCCGCTGCTGCCGGCCATGCTGGAGCTCCAGGCGCGCACCGGCGGCGTGGTGCTGGCCTTCTTCGAGGTCGACCCGGCCGAGACGAAGCGCTACGGCATCGCCTCGGTGGAGCCGGCGGAGGCGGAGCTGACCGACATCGGCGAGGTCGTCCGGGTCACCGGCATGGTGGAGAAGCCCAAGCCGGAGGACGCGCCGAGCAACCTCGCGGTGCTGGGCCGCTACGTGCTGCCGGCCAGCATCTTCGACGCGATCCGGCGGACGGAGCCGGGCAGCGGCGGGGAGATCCAGCTCACCGACGCGATGGAGTTGCTGCGCAACGAGGGCACACCGGTGCACGCGATCGTCTACCGGGGCACCCGCTACGACACCGGCATGCCGCTGGGCTACCTCCAGACCGTGGTGCAGATCGCCGCCGAGCGCGACGACCTCGGCGCCGAGTTCCGCAAGTGGCTGGCCGAGTTCGTCAACACCGACGCGTCGGGCGTGACTGGTACATGACAGCGTCGGCCGACGCCGAGGCGGCCGCGAACGAGTTGACGCCGCTCGCCGACTACCTGGGCAGCGTGCTGCGCAGGTTACGCGCGCTGCCTCCGCTCGACCTCGACCTCACCCAGGCGCACGGCAACGTCCTCGCCGAGGACGTCGTGGCGCCGCACTCCTTCCCGGCCTTCGACCAGGCGGCCGTGGACGGGTACGCGGCGCGCTGGGAGGACATCTCCGGAGGGGGCCGGGGCGTGGGCTACGTCCCGTCCCAGTCGGGCGGGCCGGGCGGGCGCACCGTCCGGCTCAACGTCGTCGGCGACCTCGGCGCGGCGAGTTGGCGGCCGGTCCGGCTCACCCCGGGCGCCTGCTTCTCCGTCGCCGCCGGGGCGCCGCTGCCGCTCGCCGCGGACGTGGTCGTCCCGGTCGAGTGGACCGACCAGGGCATGGCCGCGGTGGAGATCTTCCGCGTCCCCAAACGGGGGTACGGGGTGCGCCGGGCCGGCGAGGAGCTGCCCGCCGGCACCCTGCTGGCCCGGGCCGGCACCTACGTGTCGCCGGCGCTGGTGGCCGTCTTCGCCGCCACCGGCATCGGGCACGTCGTGGTCCGGCCCAGCCCCCGGGTGGTCATCGTGGCCACCGGCGACGAGCTGGTCGACGTGGGCCGGGGCAGCCAGCCCGGCCAGACCGTCGACGCCAACTCGCACGCGCTGACGGCCGCCGCGGCCGAGGTGGGGGCGCTGGCGTACCGGGTGGGCATCTGCGACGACGATCCGGAGGGGCTGCGCGGGCTGCTGGAGGACCAGACGCTGCGCGCCGACCTGATCATCACCACGGGGGGCACCGGCACCGGGCCGGGCGACATGGTGCGGCGGATCCTCTCCCGCCGGGAGGGCAGCCGGGCCGGCCCCGTCACCTTCACCGAGGTCGCGCTCTATCCCGGCACCTCGCTCGGCTTCGGCACGGTCGGCGCCGAGGAGGTGCCGGTGGTGTGCCTGCCCGGCGACACGGGCTCGGCCCTGATCGGCTTCGAGGTGCTGGCCCGTCCGGCGATCAACCTGCTGGCCGGGGCGGAACCGGTGTTCCGGCCCAGCGTCCGCGCGCATCTGCTGGAGACGATCTCGTCCCCGGTGGGGCTGCGCGAGTTCCGTCCCGCGCACGTCGCCGAGCGGCGTGGCGGCGGCTACACGGTGCAGCCGCTCAACGGTGGCCCGTACACCCTCTCGGGGCTGGCGGAGGCGAACGGGCTGATGGTGCTCGGCGAGCGGGTGACCACCGCGGCGGCCGGCTCCACGGTGGACGTCCTCCTGCTGGACCGGCGCCGGTGAGCGCGCGGAGCGCGCGCTCGGCCGCGAGCGGAAGGGGTGGCCCGGCGGGGGTCGCCCGGGCATCGGTGGGTTCGATCGCGAGCGGAAGGTCTGGTCCGTGAGTCTGTTCGGGGTCGGGCGGGCGCCGGGGTGGCCGGCGGTGCTGACCGACGGGCCGGTGCTGCTGCGGCCCTACCGGCGTTCGGACGCCGCCGCCTGGTCGGAGGTGCGTCGCGCCAACCGGGAGTGGCTGGCGCCGTGGGAGTCGTCCATCCCCGGCAGTTGGCACGAGCTGAACTCGCCGGCCGCGTTCCGCTGGGTGTACCGCGACCAGCGCCGCTCGGCGCGCATCGGCGAGGGGATGCCGTTCGCCGTCTGCCTGCGCGAGGGCGGCCGGGAGCGGCTGGTCGGCCACCTCAACGTGGGCAGCATCGTGCGGCGGGCGTTCTGCTCGGCGTACGTGGGCTACTGGGTGGACTCCCGGGTGGCCGGTCGCGGCGTCATCCCCACCGCGCTGGCGCTCGCGGTCGACCACGCGTTCGGCGAGGGCGGGCTGCACCGGGTCGAGGTGAACATCCGCCCCGAGAACCGGCCGTCCCGGCGGGTGGTGGAGAAGCTGGGTTTCCGCGAGGAGTCGTACCACGTGCGCTACATGCACATCGACGGTGCGTGGCGGGACCACATCGGATACGCGATGACCAGCGAGGAGGTCGCCGCCGAGGGAGGGCTGCTGGCCCGCTGGCACCGGGTCCGCGCCACCACGGGGTGAGCCGTCCCACGCACGGGATCGGCGCGGCGTGTCAGCATCCGCGTCCACGGCCCGTAACCTCAAGTAACTGCAAGCTGTGGCAAGCGCTGCTCCATCCGTACGATCCGCGCATCCGACCACCATCGGTGGAAGATCCTGCGGCCGGGCGGTGGTTGCTCCGAATTCGGTGACGGGAGGGGTGAGGGTGCCGACCTCGGTGCTCCTCGCCGTCCTCGCCGCCGCCGGCCTGCTCGCCCTCGCCCCGGCGCTGGTTCGCCGGTACGACGCCACCGAGCGGCTGGTGGCGGAGCGGGCGCAGTCGACGGCGCGGGTGCTCCAGCGCCGCCGGCGGCGCCGTACTGTGCCGGGGCGCCGCCCGGTGCATCCGCCCCGTAGCCTCGTCATCACCCTCAGCGAGGATGCGAGCACCGGTGGGCTCTCCGCGCCCGTTTCCGCGCCCCCCGTCGCGCGCCGGTCGAAGCGGCTGCGCGCCGTGCCGTCGGCCCCCCGCAAGGGCCGCCGTCGGCCGTCGCCCCGCCGACAGCACGCCCCCGCCGTCTACCGGCGCCGCCGGGTGCTCGCCGCGCTGCTGCTGCTCAACTTCGTCGAGCTGATCGGCGTGGTCGTGGTCAGCCCCGGCTTCTGGATCGGTTTCGGGGTCACCGCCACCCTGCTGGTCGCGTACGTCGTACACCTGCGCAGACTCGCCGTGGCCGATCGCCGGCGGCGGCGGGCCCGGGCCCGGGAGGCGGCGTGGCTGGCCGCCCGGCAGGCCGAGGTGCGGCGCGAGCAGGCTCGGCGCGCGGCGGCCCGCCGGGAGGCGCAGCGCCGCCTGGCGGCCCAGCGCGAGGTGGTACGCCGCGCCGCGATGGGCCTCGACCGGCCGGCGGACCTGCCGGCGGCGGCCAACGGCGGCTCCGTCTCCTACCGCCGCTCGGGCGGCCTGCGCGGCCGCCCCTACCAGTCCGGTCGCGGCTCCCACTCGGCCTGACCGACGGGCGGGCCGCGTCGGCTCCGGCCCGCTGACCGTTCTCGCCTGGATGCGGCGTGCCGTGCGTCAGCGTGGCCGGCGGCCGGTCTGGCCCGGCGAAGCGGCGCGCGGGGGGTGGGTTCGCGGCAGGGGCGGTGAACCTGTTAACCTTGGCGCCGGCCCGCCCGGTGAAAGCCGGGTGGGACCGATGCCGGTCCGCCGGCGGAGGGGTTGTGGCGCAGTCCGGTAGCGCACCTCGTTCGCATCGAGGGGGTCAGGGGTTCGAATCCCCTCAACTCCACCCAGTTCAGGCCGTTTCCGCCAGTCGGAGACGGCCTTTTCGATCTTGTGGAGCAGCGCGGCACAGCAACGGCGCTCTGGCGAGGGTGGGCCGGGCCCGGCTCAGTCGGCCGACGCGGCTGCTGCCAGGAGCCGGTACGTGGCGTCGTCGAAGGCGACCAGGCGGACGTGCTCGACGGCGGTCGGTGTCGCCCTGATCGTCGTGACCGCGATCGTCGCCGCCTGGTCGGACGGGTAGCCGTAGACGCCGGTGCCGATGGCGGGGAAGGCGACGCGGCGGGCGCCGATCTCGTCGGCGACCTGGAGGCTGCGCCGGTAGCACGAGGCCAGGACGTCCGCCTCGCCGTGGCCGCCGCCCTCCCACACCGGACCGACCGTGTGGATGACGTGGCGTACGGGTGGATCCAGGTCGAACGCGGGGGTGGCGACGGCCTCGCCCGGATGGCACGGCGCGAGAGCGGCGCCCGCCTGGGCCAGGCCTGGTCCCGCCGCCCGGTGGATCGCCCCGTCGACGCCACCGCCGCCCAGCAGCGACTCGTTCGCCGCGTTGACGATGGCGTCGACTTCCTCGCGGGTGATGTCACCGCGTACCACTTCGATCACGGGCATGGACCGATCATGTCATTGGGGCCGCGGAGGATCGGCCCTACCGTGGCAGGTCGAGCGAGATGTGCGCGGACAGCGCGCGGAGGAAGCCGGGCGCGTCGAAGACGGCGCCGGCGGAGGCGACACCGACCGTCCTGGTCCGTCCCGTGAGGATGCGGTGGACCGCTTCCACCGCGAGCGGCGCACTGACGGCGTAGATGTCCTGGCCGCTCGCCACGGCGCGCCGTTCCTCGCCGCCGGAGCGCACGACGACGTCGACGAGGAAGGTCTGCGCGGACCGGCCGCGATCGTCGACGGCGGTCGGCGCCGATGTCTCCGGAGCCGCCAGCTCGCCGGCCGCCTCGACCGTCATGTAGGTGCACACCTCGGGAATGGCCAGGTGGCTGGGGACGGTGACGACGTCGGCCATGGTGAACTCGCCGATCACGGCCCGGATCCCCATCGGGTCGGGGAAGGGCCACTTCAGGGTCGGTGGGGCGTCGTCGCGGTACTCCAGCCGCCCGTCGCGGTAGCGGACACGCCGGCCGTCCCGGCGCTGCCGGGAGACCGTGCCCGCGGCGCGGGTCCCGGCCGTGGGGTGCCAACCGCTCAAGCCGTACGCGACGTGCGCCTCGTCGGCCGCCGTCCAGTCGCCCATCGCCGCGGTGACCAGCAGGTCGCCGAGGCCGCCGAAGAAGGCCATCGCGGGGACCACCACCGTTCCCGCGGCGCGGGCGCGATCCGCGAAGTGCGTGAAGGTGTCGAGATTGGCCTCGACCTCGGCCGCCACGTCCACGTACGGGATCCCGGCGCGCAGTGCCGCCTCGATCACCGGCGCGGCGGTCACGGCGAAGGGCCCCGCGCAGTTGACCACCGCAGCCGCGCCGGCCAGCGCGCGGTCGAGTGAGGCCGGATCGTCGACCGAGGCCGGCCGGGTGTCGAGCCCCGGCCAGGACGCCGTGAGCGCCCGCAGTTTGTCCGCGTCGCGTCCGCAGAGCAGCGGGACGAACCCGCGGGCGCGCAACTCCGCCACCACGAAGCGCCCGGTGTGTCCGTACGCGCCGAAGACCGCCACCGTCCGACCCGATCCCATCAGTTCGTTCTCCCAGCTCCGTGCCCGATTGATCACCTGTACCCATCCTGGCGGCGGCGGTTCGGCGGGGCGAGTGTCTGGAACGCCACGTCCCGTACAGTTTCGGACATGGGTACTGTCGCGCTGGCCGTCACCGACGGGATGCTGCACTTCGAGTTGTCCCTGGCGTGCGAGGTCTTCGGCGCCGATCTGACCGGCATCGCCGACCCCTGGTACCGCGTCGCCGTCTGCGGATCGGGTGCGGTGCGGGTCGGCCGGTTCCGGCTCGAGCCCGACTGCGGTCTCGACGAGCTCGCGTACGCCGACACGGTGATCGTCCCCGGGTGGGTCGACGTCGACGAGGAACCGCCCGCCGACCTGGTCGACGCGGTGCGCGCGGCCCACGAGGCGGGCGCACGGGTGGCGTCCCTGTGCACGGGCGCGTTCGTGCTCGCCGCCGCCGGCCTGCTGGACGGTCGACGGGCGACCACGCACTGGGCGCACACCGAGGCGCTGGCGGCCCGCTATCCCCTGGTGGAGGTCGATCCGGACGTGCTCTACGTGGACGACGGCAGCGTGCTCACCTCCGCCGGCAAGGCCGCGGCGATGGATCTGTGCCTGCACCTGGTCCGCCTCGACCACGGCTCGGCGGTCGCCAACAGGCTGGCCCGCCGCCTGGTCGTGCCCCCGCACCGGGCCGGCGGCCAGGCCCAGTACGTCACCGCCCCCGTGCCCGCCCAGGACGACCATCCGCTCGCCGAGCTGTTCTCGTGGGCGATCGAACGGCTCGACCACGCGTTGACCGTGGAGGACCTGGCCCGGCAGGCGAACATGAGCTCGCGCAACCTGGGCCGCCACTTCAGGTCGGCGGCCGGCACCACGCCGCTGCGCTGGCTGCTGACCCAGCGGATCCGACACGCCCAGGAGCTGCTGGAGACCACGGACGACAGCATCGACGCCATCGCGGCGGCTACCGGCATGGGCACCGCCACGACGCTGCGCCGGCACTTCAACCGCACCATCGGCGTGCCCCCGGACACCTACCGCCGCACCTTCCGCAGTTCGCGGTTCCGCGCTCGATGACGAGCCGCCACCGGGTCGGCGCGGTCCAGTTCCGGCCGTCCGCCTGATCCGCGCACCGGTCGCCGGGGAACGTCAGACCCGCGCCGGACCCCTACGCGCGGCCGGGGTCAGCGACCGCAGGGTGAGCACCTCACCGAGCCCGTCGACGTGGGTCAACCTGGTGGCGAAAGCGTCGCTCAGGGCACGGCGCAGGTAGCCCAGCACCGCCGGCCCGGGCGTGAGCGGCGCGGATCCGGTGTCGCCGGTGGAGACCAGGTGCACCTCGCGGGCGAGCCGTCCGGAGGTGTTGACGAACCGGCAGAGGTCGTCCCAGCGCAGGTACCGCCAGAAGTCGACGCTGACCACCGCGTCGAGGCTGCCCGCCGGGATGGGCGGGTCCATGCCGACCAGGTGGTGGTTCGTGGGACCGGGCGGGGCGGCGTAGTCGAAGGTCAACGCGCCGGGCGGCAGGTCGACCTGCGTGCTGCCGGTGCCCACCCACAGCACGCGGGGGCCGGGCAGCCGGTCGGCGAGACGGTCGAACGCCGGGCCGATGCGGCACGTCGAGCGCCGTGCGCAGTCGGTGGCCGCCCACCGGTAGTAGACGATGCGCTCCAGCGAGTCGTACACGTCCAGCAGGCCGTAGAACTCCCACTCGATGACGTGGTACTGCCCGGTCAGGAGGCTCCGGTTGGCCGCGAAGTCGGCGAAGTTGCGGTCGGTGTTGCGGTGGTGCGGGAGGTGGAACGCGCGGGCCTCGTCGTCGTACGCGAAGTTCGACCCGGTGACGCCGAGGTGCCGGTGGACCCGGTAGAACAGCTCGATGTCCTCCAGGCCCCAGCGCAGCCCGGAGCGTTCGTCGAACCCGCCGGCGCGGTCGAACAGGTGGCGGGCGAGCGAGATGTTGTGGGTGTAGGCCAGCGCCCAGCCCGCCCGGAGCCAGTCCTGCCCCGGCGGCTCGCCGTGCGGGAAGCGCAGGTCCCCGGAGCGGTCCGCGCGGCGGCGGGGGACGCCGGTCAGCTCCCGCCCGTCGAGGACGGCCTCGACGTGTTCCAGGCTCAGCTCGTCGCGCCGGCCCATCAGCACGGCGGGCTGGCCGGCGACCGCGTGGTGGGCCAGGTGGCGCTCCAGCAACTGCGGGGAGGCGTACGAGTCGGCGTCGAGGAACAGCAGCAGCGGCGCCCGGGTGTGCCGGACTGCCTCGTTGCGGGCCGCGGAGCGTCCCCTCCGCCGGGGGAACTCGAGCAACCGGAGGTCGAGGCCGGTGGCCGCCCCGACGGCGTCGGCGTATCCGGCGGAAGAGCCGCCGTCGCGGACCACGACCACCTCGAAGCGTTCGGGGCGGACGGTCTGCCGGGTCAGCGACCGCAGCGTCAGCGCCAGGCACTGCGCGTCCTGATAGGTGGGTACGACCACGCTCAACTCGACCGCGTCGTCCGTCCGTGCCGTCATCCGACTTCCCTCCGTAGCCTGTGGACCGGGGTGCCGGCAGCTGCCGGCACCCCGCCCGCGACGCGCCCCGGCGCCGACCGCCCGATTCCGGGGCCCGCCGGGAGCGCTTCCATCAATGGCTGGGATTATCGGTCACGGGCCTCAGGCGTAGTAGTTCACGCTCACCGGCCAGGTGCCGGTGTACGGCGTCCAGCCCTGGAGGGTGGCGGGGATGCCCACCCGGGTGTTGCAGTTGATGACCTGGAAGTGCAGGTGCGGGCCGGTGGACGCGCCGGTGTTGCCCGACCAGCCGATGACGCGGCCCTGCGGCACCCAGGTGCCGGCGTTGTAGATCGCCCGGTTCAGGTGCGCGTAGTGGGTGCACTGGCCGTTCGAGTGCCGGATGATCACCTCGATGCCGTTCTGCCAGTACGGCGACCAGTTCGACATGATGATGGTGCCCCCCTGCGAGGCGGAGACCTCGTAGTTGGCCGGCAGCCCGAAGTCCCAGGCGTACTCGTTGTAGGGGCCGACGTGCGAGTAGGTGCCCTCCGGCCCCTGGGTGACCCGGTAGGACTCGCGCGCCGGGTACGGCAGCTCGTAGTAGTAGTTCGCGGCGGCGGCGGGGGTCGCGCCGGCGACCGTGGCCCCGGCAACCACCAGCAGGGCAGTCACGGCCCCGCCGATCCGGCGCAGGACCGTCTTCATGGTTCTCATGGGATCGCTTCCTGGTATGTCGGCAGAAATCGGCATCGCCGTGGTCGACGGTGCCCCCGGGAGCTAAGCAGCGCGCCAGATGGGGATCAATCGATCCACCGACGTCTGGGGTGGGATCAATGGGTCGACAGGGGTCGACGCGACACCGGGTGACGCCCGCGAGGCGTGGCGTCGAGGGAACCCCGTACCGGGATCCGGCAGCCGCGACCGTCCCGGACGCCGGCGGGCGTGCGGCCGGTCACTACGCTGCCGCCCGTGGAGCGGATGGGGAGCGTGTTCTGGATGGGCGGCTGCGTGGCCGTCGCCCTCCTCATCGGTGTGGGCATCGTCGCGCTGGTCGTGACGACCCACCGGCAGGAGCGGGAGCGGCGGGAACGCTGGCGACAGTGGGCCGCCCGGTACGGCTGGACCTTCGTCGAGCGGCCCCAGCTCACCTGGACGGACCGCGTACCGGGGCGCAACCGCCGGGGCGTGCGGTTCGCGCTGACCGGGACGCTCCAGGGCCGACCCGTCTGCGTGGCCGAGTACGCGTACACCGAGACGCACAGCTCGACCGGCGCCGACGGCAACCAGACGACCAGCTCGCAGACCCACACGTACGTCGTCAGCTCGGTGTGGCTGCGACGGGAGTTCCCCACGCTGGCGGTCGCGCCGCGGCACGCCTTCTCGAAGCTGGGCCGCGCGTTGTTCGGCAGCGACACCTATGCCACCGGGCACGAGGAGTTCGACCGGCAGTGGCGGGTGGCAGCGGCGGCGCCGGGGCAGCAGGCGCTGGTCGGGCCGACCCTGATCGCCGCACACCTCGCCGGGGCGGTGCCGAGCTGGAGCGTACGGGCGGCGGAGCTGATCACCTACCGGGGCGGCCGGTTGGACGATCCCGCCCTGCTGCCGTCGCTGGTGACCCCGTTGATCACGGTCGCGGGTCTGCTGGAGCAGGGCCGCTGACCGTGCACCGCCGCGATCCGTGCACCGCCGCGATCCGTGGGCCGGCCGACGTGACGGTGGCCGGTGGACCCGACCAGGCGGGGAAGGCCGGCGGACGGAAGATGCGCGGGAGGCCGGCCCCGAGGGACCGGCCTCCCGTCACGAGCCGCGGGTCACGGCCGCCAGGAGCCGGCGGTCTTGAACCTGTGCCGGTACTCGAGCGTGCCGTTCTTGTCGGCCACGTTGAACACCACCGTGCCGGCCCGCTTGCTGCCCTGAGGCAGGTTGTTGCCGGAGCCCAGCAGGTCACCGCAGCCGGAGAGCGCGCTCGCCAGGCCGTTGGTCTTGGTGCCGTTGGCGGCCACCCACTCGAAGTAGAACGGGTTGATGGAACTCCTGCCCTTGGTCACCGTCGCGTCGACGTGGGCGATCAGGTACATGCCCTTGTCCGGGTCCGGCGCGTACGAGCGGCAGCCCTTGGTCTCCGTGGTGAACCGGGTGACCGTGATCTCGAGGGTGCCCTCGTCGTCGGCGACCACCAGGGTGGCGCCGGGCCTCAGGTTGAAGTTCTCGCCGCTCCTCGCCGACGGGGCGGGGCCGTCCGGCTGAAGCGTGATTCTCGGGGCGGCCCTCTCCAGGTCGTTCGCGGCCTTGTTGGCGCCGGCGATGAGCGCGACGACGCCACCGATGCAGCAGAGCAGGGCCAGCACGGCCACCACGACCACGACGATCAGGACGGTGTTGTTCTTCTTCGGCGGCGCCACCGGGTGCGGCGCTCCGAGCGGGTAACCGGGTGCGCCGGGCGGGTAGCCGGGCCCACCGGGCGGCGGATAACCGGGTGCACCGGGCGGCGGGTAACCGGGGCCACCGGCCGGGTAGCCGGGCGTGCCGGACACCGGCGGGTACGGCGTGCCGGAGGTCGGCTGGTGCGGGGCGGCCCACGGCTCGCCCGGCGCCCCGGAGACCGGCGGCGGCATGCCGGAGACCGGCTGGTGCGGTGCCCCGGAGACCGGCGGCGGCGCCCACGGCTCGCCGGGCGCGCCCGACACCGGGGGCTGGGGCGCCCCGGAGACGGGTGGCTGCGGGGCACCCCACTGGTCGCCGGCCGGCTGCTGCGGCGGCACGGGCGGGAGCGGGGCCCACGGATCGCCCGTGGTCTGCGGTGCGCCGGAGGTCGGCGGCTGGGGCGGGTGGCCGCCCTGTTCGGCGGGGAACTGCGGCATCGGGGCCGGCGGGTACGGCTGCGGCTGCTGCTCCGGGTTCGGTTGGTTCGGATCCTGAGGCCCGTAAGGGGGCGGGGGGTGACTCACCGTACTCCTAGGCACACCTGACGACGACGGCAAACGCGGCTGACGCTACCGTGCGCGGACAACGGACCATCTTCGCGTCTCCGCCGGCGCCGCGCCGTCCCCTGTTCGGTCACGCCCGCCCCGACGTGCCGTGTGCGGCTCAGCGGGGCAGCAGCACGGCGGCGGTGCGCACCAGGGCCTCGTCGATGCTGAAGCGGCCCGTGACCAGCGCGGGCGGGTCGGGCACGGGGGCGGCGTCGCGCCGCGCCGGCGCGATGCGGGCCGTGAACGTGCCGGCGTCCGGGTCGAGCTCCACCAGGGCGTCGTGGAAGTCCAGCCACGTGCCGACGAGCGGGTGCCACACCTTGTAGACCGTCTCCTTGACGCTGAACACCACCGCCGGCCAGGAGGTCCCCGCCGGCAGGCGGGCGCACCGGTCCTCCTCCTCGGGCAGGCAGACCAGCCGGCGTACGCCCGCGTTGAGCTCGCGGTGCCCCTCGGCGTCGATGCCGACCGACCGGATCTCGTCGGCGCGGGCCGCGACTGCCGCGCAGTAGCCGGCGGTGTGGGTGATGGCGCCGACCACGCCGGCCGGCCAGACCGGTGACCGGTCGGCGGCCGACGGCACCGCGACCGGGGGCACGCCGAGGGCGGCCATCGCCCGCCGGGCGCAGACCCTTCCGGCGGTGAAGTCGCGGCGGCGGCTCTGCACGGCGCGATCGCTGAGGCAGGCCCGCTCGGCCGGCAGCAGCTCGCCCGTCCAGTCCGACGGCCCGGCCACGGCCACCGCCACGGCCGGCGGCAGCAGGTCACGCATCGCCGCCTCCCGACGGGTACGCCTGTCGGACGGCGGGCCCGGCGGGAGGCCGGTGCGGCAGGTGTCGACCGCACCGGCGGGCCGGCGCCCGGTCCACGGTCGGCGTCGCGAGGGCCATGACTGGTGAACGTACCGCACCGCGTAACGCCGGAGCGTCCTGCGGCGCTGACAGGGCGTCGCCGGGGGACGATCGTCATCCACCGTCGACGGCGGCCGCCCGGAGCGGACCGTCAGGCGAACGGGAGAGGGAGTGCGATGACCGGTGGTGCGGAGTCCTCGGCGTCCGGATCGGACGAGCACGCCCCACTGGCACCCGGCTGGACCTGCGGCACCTGCGGCGCCGACTGGCCGTGCGTGGTCAAGCGGTCCCGGCTGCTGGAGGAGTACCGGACGGACCGGGCCATGCTCAGCGTCTACCTGGGGTCCTGCCTCGCGGCTGCGGCGCAGGACCTGCCGGCTACGCCCGGGGCGTCCCTTCAGGACCGCTTCATCGGCTGGCTGCCCCGCACTCCCCGGGTCTTCTGACCAGCGCCCCGGAGCGGCCGGTCGGCCGCCCCGGGGCGCCCGGCGATCAGTACGCGTGCGTCACCGTGAGCGTGATGTTCGTGCAGGAACTCGCCCGGCTGGTCAGCGCGCTCTTCTCGGCGCTGTCCACGCTCAGCCGCCACCGGGTCTTCACCGCGACCCACTCGCCGACGTAGCGGCACTTCTCGTTGGTCGGCAGCCAGGTCGCCGGGTCCTGGTCGCCCTTGGCCTGGTTGACGTTGTCGGTCACCGCGACCAGCGATCGGACGTCGCCGAGGTCGTTGGCGAACGCCTGTCGCCGCGACGTGGTCCAGTTCCGGGCGCCCGAGTCCCACGCCTCGGCCAGCGGGACCATGTGGTCGATGTCGAGATCGGACGGGTTGGTCCAGTAGGCGCCGTCGTAGTAGGAGCGCCAGCGCCCGCCGGTCAGTTGGCAGCCGGAGCCGACGGTGGGGCGGGTGGTGGCCTCGGCGATCAGTACCTCGTACCGGGTGTTGCAGCCGTCCGAGTCCGCGTCGGTCCAGTGTGGGAAGAGACTCCGGGAGTAGCCGGTGCGGCTCTCGGCGGCCACCGGCAGGTCGGCGACGAGGGTGCGCAACGGCACCGAGACGGTGGCCGCCTGGGCGGGGGCGGACAGTCCGAGGGTGGCGGCGGTGACGGTGGCCAGCAGGCCGCCTGCCCAGCGGAGGGTACGGGTCATCGCGAACTCCGTCCGATCGATCGGGGGTTGGCCCACAGTGCAACCGGCCGGGGTGCCGGCGGACCGGACCCGAGATGGCCGGAGAACCAAATCTGTCGATACGTTACGGGAACTCGCGACTGCTGGGAATCCCGTCACCGGCAAAATGTGGCAGATGCCGGACCCGCCGACGGCGTCGATCCGTACCGTTTGCGCAGGATGACGGACCGTAAGATGCCGGATGTAAACCATCCGTTCGGTGTCACGTCGGTCGGAAATCTGACCGAAGTCGACCCGTTGTGCCAGTGGTACGGGGTGGTTAAGCTCTTGATGCGCGCCCCAATCGCCCGCTTCCCCCGTGGCAGGCGATCGGGGCGCGCTTATACGTCGAACGGGCCCGCACGCCACCGCGTGCGGGCCCGTTCTCCGTGCGCCCGCCGCGCCGCTCGCGGCGGCGACGGGTGCCGTGCCGTGCCGTCAGATCCAGCGGCCGTCCAGCCACATCCGCGCGGACCACTCCGCGTACGGCAGCAGCTTCCCGACGAAGATCGGATAGAAGTACGCGAAGCAGAGCGCGACCAGCAGGACGTACGCCCCGACGATCACCCCGCCGACGAGCCTGCGCTCCCGCGCCTCGTCGGACTCGCCACCCGGGGCGGGGGAGCCCGGCTGCGCGTCCGTGGCCGGGGAGCCGATCTGCGCGGTGGCGGCGCCCGGTGGGCCGGCCGGCGTGACGATCGCGCCGAGCACGTAGGTCACCGCCAGCACCAGGAACGGCAGCGCCGGTGCGGTGTAGAAGGAGAACATCGTCCGGCCGTCGAGCGCGAACCAGAACCAGGGCAGCAGGCCGGCCGCCACGACGAGCAGGATCGCCCCCGCCCGCCAGTCCCGCCGGGCCAGGCCCAGCCAGGCCAGCGCCACCAGGGCCGGCAGGAACGACCACCAGAGCAGGGGAGTGCCGAGCAGCAGGACCTCCGCGGCGCAGCTCGCCGCCCCACAGGACCCGTCGCCGGACCAGTAGAAGGCGACCGGCCGCCCCAGCAGCAGCCACTGCCACGGCCACGACTGGTACTTGTGCGGGTCGTCGAGGCCGGCGTGGAAGCCGTACGCGGCCTTGTGGTACTCGATCAGGTTGTTGAGCGCGCCGAACACCGGGGCGTCGCTCAGCGGGGCGTTCGGGTAGCGCTCGGCCAGCCGGTAGTAGCCCTCGTCGCCGAGCAGCCAGCCGGACCAGGTGGCGACGTAGGTGAGTACGAGCAGCACCCCGGCCAGCACCAGCCACGGCACCTCGTCGAGGAGCGTGTCCCGCCACGGCCGGCGTACGCCCGCGGAGCGGCGGACGCCCACCTCCCACAGGATCACCAGCAGCGCGAAGACGGGCAGGAAGTAGAGCGCGCTCCACTTCACCGCGCAGGCGCAGCCGAACAGGACGCCGGCGGCGAGCCGCCACCACGGCCAGTTCCGCCAGCCGCCCGCCGGCCGCCCGGCCCGCCCCGGCCGGCCCGGGTCCAGGCCGGCCTCCAGCGCCCGCGCCCACCGGCGGCGCCGCGCGTCGCGGTCGAGCACCAGGGCGCCGAAGGTGGCCAGCACGAAGAAGAGCAGGAAGATGTCGAGCAGCGCGGTGCGTGACAGCACCAGGTGGAAGCCGTCCAGGGCGAGCAGCAGGCCGGCGGCGCAGCCGAGCACGGTGGAGCGGAACATGCGCCGGCCGATGCGCACCAGCAGCAGCACCGACAGGGTGCCGACGAGCGCCGCCGAGACCCGCCAGCCGAACTCCGGCGCGGTCGTCATCAGCTGCCCCGGCACCGAGATGCCGTGCTCGGCGTCCGAGTAGCCGAAGGCCCACTCGCCGAGCCCGATCAGCCACTTGCCCAGCGGCGGATGGACCACGTACGACGGGCCGCCGTCCTTGAAGTTCCACTCGACGCCCTTGTCGACCAGCCCCCAGGCGTCCCGGGCGTAGTAGGTCTCGTCGAAGATCTTGCCCGGCGGGTGGCTCAGCCCGACGAAGCGCAGGATCGCCGCGATCGCGACGACCACGCCCGTGGCGAGCCAGGAGCGCCCGTCCAGCCCGGCCTCGACCGTGGCCAGCCGTCGCCGGACCACGCCGGGAACCCCGCCGGACGCGCTCGGCGGTCCCTGGGGCGGACCCCCGTCCGTGGGATCCGGCTCCGCCTGGTCCGCGCTCTGTGCTGTCGACGCACTCGTCACCCGGCGATCGTAGGCTGCGAAGGTGCCCGGTGGCGCCCGTCGTCTCCGATACCGGCAACGTCGTCGATGAAGGAGTCGCATCTCGTGGGTGAAATGTCCGCAACCGGGCGCCTGGTCCTGCTCGGCGCGCCGCTCGGCAACCCCGCCGACGCCTCCGCCCGGTTCCGCGAGGTGCTCGCCGCCGCGGACGTGGTGGCCGCCGAGGACACCCGCCGGCTCACCCGGCTGGCCCGGGACCTCGACGTCACCGTCGGCGGCCGGATCGTCTCCTACTTCGAGGGCAACGAGGAACGGCGCACCCCCGAGCTGGTCGACGTGCTCTCCGCCGGCTACGTCGTGGCCCTGGTGACCGACGGCGGCATGCCGAGCGTCTCCGACCCGGGCTACCGGCTGGTCACCGCCGCCCTGGACGCCGGCGTGCCGGTCACCGCCGCGCCGGGCCCGAGCGCGGTCACCACCGCCCTGGCCCTCTCCGGCCTGCCCTGCGACCGGTTCTGCTTCGAGGGCTTCCTGCCGCGCACCGGCGGAGCCCGCCGGTCGCGCCTGCGGGCCCTCGCCGCCGAGGAGCGGACGCTGGTCTTCTTCGAGGCGCCGCACCGGATCGCCGCCGCACTGGCCGACCTGGCCGCCGCGTTCGGCGCCGACCGGCCGGCCGCGCTCTGCCGCGAGCTGACCAAGACGTACGAGGAGATCGTCCGCCGCCCCCTCGGCGAACTGGCGGACTGGGCGAGCGAGGGGGAGCCGCGCGGCGAGATCACCCTCGTCGTGGCCGGCGCGCCCGAGTCGGCCCCCGAGCGGCCCGACGACGACACGCTGCGGGCCGCCGTCGCCGCCCGCGAGGCCGCCGGCCTGTCCCGCCGCGACGCGATCACCGAGGTCGCCACCCAGTACGCGCTGCGCCGCCGCGACGTCTACACCGTCGTGCACGCCTGAGCAGCCGCGCGGGACGCCAGCGCCCGCGCGGGCATCCGGCACCCCGACCGGGCACCCGGCGTTGTGCCGGTGGCGTCTGACCGGGGTCTCACCAGGCGGCGACGAGGAAGCCGGCGGTGATCACCAGCGGACCGGCCAGCGCGCCGGTGACCGCCCAGCGGCGGGCGCGCGGGTCGGCGATCCGGGTCGACCCCGTCCAGCGGGCGATCCCGGCGGCGCAGCCCAGCACCACCAGCAGGCCGAGCAGCCAGCGCAGGTGCGCGGCCGGGCCGGTGTCCGCGTACGCGGTGCCGCCGCCCGGGCCGGTCATCCGGGCCGGCAGCGTCGCGCCGGTCGCGGTGCGCTCCGCGGCCACCCCGCTCACCCGTACGCCGTGTGCGGTCCACGTCTCGTCGGCCGGGGCGAAGTTGCCCCGGCAGCGCTGCGTCAACCCGCTCCCGGTGCAATCGGCGATCACGACCGTGCCCCGCGTGGCGTGCCCCACCGCCAGCCAGAACGGGCCGGCGCTGACCCACGCGAAGAACGCCGTGACCAGGCTCAAGGCGAGCAGCGCGGCCAGCCCCGGCAGCGGATCGGGCGGGCGGGGGCGGCGTGGTGCCCGCCGCCGCGCGGCCTCGTCCCGCGTCGACCGTCGCCGCTCGTGCGGCGGATCCTCCCGGATCGGCGTGCCGTCCCAGTGCACCAGCTCGATCGGCGGCCAGTACGCGCCGTCGTCGTCCGGCCCGTCCCCGCCGTCCGGCGTACGCCCGGCGTCGTTCCGGGCGGGCGCCGACCGACCGCCCGCGTCGTCCGGCGTACGCCCGCCGTCGTCGGGGTCCGGCGTGCCGTCGGCGACCGGACGCCCGCGGCGGGGCCAGCGGTTCGGCTGGCGGACCGGGACCCGGCGCGGCAGGGCGTCCACCGGCGCCCCGGTCGTGGGCTCCACCTCCACGGCGGGCGCGGGGGGCGGCGGCGCGGACCCCGTGCCGGCGGCCTCGGTGGGCGGCTCCGGCGGCGCGGCGGCCGGGACCACCCGGGGGTGCGGCGCGAGGGTGCCGCGCGGCGCCCCCGCCCCACCGCCGTCCGCGGGGCCGGAGGGACGGTCGTCGCGATCGGGGGCCGCTCGTCTGCCAGTCACGGCGTTCATTGCACCCCGCGACCGGGACCTCGGCCGGCAGCTCAGGCCGCGTGTCGGCGACAAATCGGGCAAACGACGGAGCCCATCCGGCCGGGCCGCCGACCCGCGGGCCCTATTGGTTCGCGGTCACCGAGAGCGGGTCACTAGGCTTGCTGGTCATGAGTCACGTTCTCGCGGCGGTCGCCTGGCCGTACGCCAACGGCCCGCGCCACATCGGCCACGTCTCCGGTTTCGGCGTTCCCTCCGACGTCTTCAGCCGGTACATGCGGATGGCCGGGCACGACGTGCTCATGGTCTCGGGCACCGACGAGCACGGCACCCCCATCCAGGTGCAGGCGGACGCCGACGGGGTCACCCCGCGCGAGCTGGCCGACCGCTACAACCGGGTGATCGTCGAGGACCTGCACGGCCTCGGGCTCTCCTACGACCTGTTCACCCGCACCACCACCCGCAACCACTACGCGGTGGTGCAGGAGCTGTTCGAGGGCATGTACCACAACGGCTACATCGTCCCGAAGACCACCATGGGGGCGATCTCCCCGTCCACCGGCCGGACGCTGCCCGACCGCTACATCGAGGGCACCTGCCCGATCTGCGGCTACGACAGCGCGCGCGGCGACCAGTGCGACAACTGCGGCAACCAGCTCGACCCGATCGACCTGATCGACCCGAAGTCGCGGATCAACGGCGAGACCCCGAAGTTCGTCGAGACCGAGCACTTCTTCCTCGACCTGCCCGCCCTGGCCGACGTGCTGCGGCAGTGGCTCGACACCCGCGAGGGCTGGCGGCCCAACGTGCTGCGCTTCTCGAAGAACCTGCTCGACGACCTCCAGCCCCGGGCCATCACCCGCGACCTGGAGTGGGGCGTGCCGATCCCGCTCGACGGCTGGCGCGAGCGCCCCGACAAGCGCATCTACGTCTGGTTCGACGCGGTGATCGGCTACCTGTCCGCCTCCATCGAGTGGGCCCGCCGCTCCGGCGACCCCGAGGCGTGGCGCCGGTGGTGGTCCACCGACGGTGAGGGGAAGGACGCCCGCGCCTACTACTTCATGGGCAAGGACAACATCGTCTTCCACTCGGTGATCTGGCCGGCGCTGCTCTCCGGCTACTCCGGCGCGGGCAGCCGCGACGGCGAGCCGGGCCGGCTGGGCCGGCTCAACCTGCCCACCGAGGTGGTCTCCAGTGAATACCTGACCATGGAGGGGAAGAAGTTCTCCTCGTCGCGCCGGGTCGTCATCTACGTCCGCGACTTCCTGGAGCGCTACGACGCCGACGCGCTGCGCTACTTCATCGCCGCCGCCGGCCCGGAGAGCAACGACACCGACTTCACCTGGGCCGAGTTCCTCCGCCGCAACAACGACGAGCTGGTCGCCGGTTGGGGCAACCTCGTCAACCGGTCCGTCTCCATGGCGGCCAAGAACTTCGGCGCGATCCCGCCCGTCGACCCGGCCGGCCTCACCGAGGCCGACGAGGCGCTGCTCGCCGTCGCCCGGGCCGGCTTCGCCGCCGTCGGCGACCTGATCGCCCGGCACCGGCAGAAGCAGGCCATCGGCGAGGCGATGCGGGTGGTCGCCGAGGCCAACCGGTACCTCTCCGAGCAGGCGCCGTGGAAGCTCAAGGGCGAGGACGACAAGCCGCGGATGGGCACCATCCTGCACGTCGCCCTCCAGGTGGTCAGCGACGCCAACACGCTGCTCACGCCGTTCCTGCCGCACTCCGCGCAGAAGGTGCACGAGCTGCTCGGCGGCACCGGCGTGCACGCCCCGATGCCGGTGATCGAGGAGGTCGAGGACCTCGACGGCGGGCCCGCGTACCCGGTGCTGACCGGCGACTACACCGTCGGCGCGCGCTGGGAGTCCGTACCGCTTCAGGCCGGTCGGTCGCTGGCCGCGCCGAAGCCGGTCTTCCGCAAGCTCGACCCGTCGATCGTCGACGAGGAACTGGCCCGCCTGGCCGACTGACGGCCCCCTGCCCAGCCGACGGGCGCGACCCCCTCGGGGGCCGCGCCCGTCGCCGTCGGGTGCAGGCCGCCGCGCCGGTCGCCGTCGAGGAGCCGGTGGCCGTGACGCGTCAGGCCCGGGCCATCGCCGGCGCGCCGATGAAGTCCATGATGCTGCGGTTCACCTCCGCCGCGTTCGTCCACGGGATGCCGTGCGGCGCGCCCTTCAGCGTGACGAGCTGGCTGCCGGGCAGCATCGGCTGGAGCCGCTGACCGGTCTTCGGGTACGGCAGCACCGCGTCGGCGTCACCCTGCACGATCAGCACCGGCACGTCGATGCGGGACACGTCACCTCGGAAGTCGGTCTGCCAGGCGTCCACGCTGTCGTGGGTGCCCTTCGCCGAGGCCCGGGTGCCGATCTCCCAGTGCGCCCGGAACGCCTCCTCGCTGACCAGCCTGCCCTTGTTCTCCTGGTAGTTGAAGAACGCCTCGCAGAAGGTGGTGAGGTAGGCGAACCGGTCGTCGAGGATGGCCTGCTGGAAGCCCTGGAACAGGCTCTTCTCGACCCCCTCCGGGTTGTCCGAGGTCTTCAGCAGGAACGGCGCGAGCGGGGCCAGCAGCACCGCCCGGTCGACCCGCTGCGAGCCGTACACGCCCAGGTAGTGGGTCACCTCGCCGGTGCCCATCGAGTGCCCCACCAGGATCGCGTCCCGCAGGTCCAGCTCCGTCATCAGCACGTCGAGGTCGGCGGCGAAGGTGTCGTAGTCGTACCCGGACGCCGGCTGGGCGGAGTTGCCGAAGCCCCGCCGGTCGTACGTGATCGTCCGGTATCCGGCGGCCAGCAGCGGCCCGGTCTGCTTCTCCCAGGTCGCCCCGTTGAACGGGAAGCCGTGGATGAGCACGATCGGCTGCCCGGAACCGTGGTCCTCGTAGTACAGGTCTACGGGGGCGGAGTTCTCCGTCCCCACGGTGATGAAAGGCATGCGCGTCTCCTCGTCACGTGACGGTCGGGACGCCGGCGGGTTCCCGTCCTGCCCATGGTTATGCCGCCGCACGCGCCTGCCGGGCCCGGGTCACGGCGCGTACGGCAGGTCCACCACCCGGTCGTCGGTGACCTCGTCCGCGGGCGCCCACGTCTCGTAGACGCCCCGCTCCTGGCACTGCGCCCCGGTCTCCGCCACGGCGTCCGGGCCGGGCCGGCGCAGGCGCAGGCGCAGCCACCCGGACTCCTCCCGCAGCACCAGGCAGGGCACGCCCCGCCAGTCGGCCAGCCGCAGCCGGCGCGCCGCCGACTCCACCGGGTAGCGGGCGGCCCGCGTCATCGCCAGCACCCGGAACCCGCCCGGCAGGTCGGCCACCGCCTCGTACTCGCCGCCGGCGTAGCCGCCGACCAGGCGGGTGGAGCGGGGTGCCTCGCCGGTCGGCACGTACTCCTGGTCGGGGGAGAGCCCCGGCACCGCCGCCAGCAGGTGCCGCCACTGCGGGCCCACCATCCGCAGCCAGCCGCGCTGCTCGGCCTGGTAGCTGTAGAGCACCACCTCCGCGCCGTCGGGCGGGTAGGCGAGCAGGGTGGCGTTCGCCGGCATCGGCAGGTCCGCGAAGTCCCGGGTGACGAACTCCGGGACGAGCTGGGCGCTGCTGGGCACGAAACCGGTGCCGAGCACCGCCCCGCCCAGCCGGTCCCGCGGCGCGAGCGCGGTCAGCCCCCGGTGCGCCTCGCCGACCGGCACGTCGTAGTCGGCCGGGTCGGCCGCCCGCCAGCGCAGCACGTACGTGACGTCCGCGCCGTCGTGACCGTCCGTGCCGTCGGTGCGCAGCACGGCCGTGGCCGCCGGCGTACGCAGGTGCGCCACGTCGTGCTCCCGGTAGCAGAAGCCGTGCGGCAGCCACCCGCGCACGTATCCGGCGAGCTGCCGGGCGGAGAGCACCTTGACCATCCGGGTGCCCCGCCGCAGCACCGCTGAGGCGCGCACCGCCGCCAGCGTCGGATCACCGGCGGCAGCCGGCTGCTGGCTGAGCTGCTGCACGTACGACCAGCCCCGCTCGCGGTGCAGCGGCACCAGCAGCGGGGACTCCGCCTCCTCGGCCGGCACCGCCGGTTGCACGACGCCGACCTCGCTCGCGTGCGCGAACCTGCGCCACGGCAGCGCGGCGCCGGGCCGGGGCGCCCACTCGAATCCGGGTGCCTCCTCGGCACTGAACAGCTCGTACGCCGCGCCCCGGGCGATCTCCTCCGCCGGGTACACCACGCCCCCGTACGTCACGCGCGGGCCGTTTCCGCTGCTCTGAGGGGTGACGGTCACGCCGACGACGCTAGGCGCGAGATGTGCCGTTCCGGTGAACGGCCGGTGGCGTCCCCGGAACACCGGCCGCCCGCCGTGTGTGATGCTGGCCGCGATGAGCGAGCCCACCGAAACCCGCAAGCAGCGCGCCGCCCGCCGGGCCGGGGAGTTCCCGCCCGTACCCGAGCCGCTGCCCCGCCCCGTGCTGGACAGCCACACCCACCTCGACATCACCGTCAGCGAGGCCGGCGTACCCCCACGCCCGCGCGCGGACGGGGAGCCGGGCGACGGGCCCGCCGGGGACCCGGTCGCCGTGGCCGTGGCCGTCGCCGCGTCGGTGGGCGTCGACCGGCTGGTGCAGGTCGGCGTGGACGTCGCCTCCTCCCGCTGGGGCGCCGACGTCGCCGACACCCACCCGGCCGTGCTGGCCACCGTGGCGCTGCACCCCAACGAGGCCCCCCGCCTGTCCGACCTGGACGAGGCGCTGCGCGAGATCGAGGCGCTCGCCGCCCGGGACCGGGTGCGCGGCATCGGCGAGACGGGAATGGACTTCTTCCGCACCGGCGAGGAGGGCCGCGCCGTGCAGGAGGAGAGCTTCCGGGCGCACGTCGCCATCGCCAAGCGGTACGGCAAGGCGCTGGTCGTGCACGACCGCGACGCGCACGCCGACGTGCTGCGGATCCTCGACGACGAGGGCGCCCCGGACACGGTGGTGCTGCACTGCTTCTCCGGCGACGCCGACTTCGCCCGCGAGTGCGTCCGCCGGGGCTACCTGCTCAGCTTCGCCGGCACGGTCACGTTCGGCAGCGCCGCCGCCCTGCGGGAGGCCGCCGCGGCGACCCCGGTCGGGCAGCTCCTGGTGGAGACCGACGCGCCCTACCTGACCCCGATGCCGCACCGGGGCCGGCCGAACGCCTCGTACCTGATCCCGCTGACCGTACGGTCGCTGGCCGAGACGACCGGCACGGACCTGGACGAACTCTGCGCCGCCATCTCCGCCACCGGCGACCGCGTCTTCGGCCCGTGGTGACGGGGAGGACCCCTGGCCCGCGCGCCCCGGGAGCGGCCCGCATAGGCTACGGGGCGTGACCGGTCTCCTCGGCCCGGCGGAGATCCGGGAACTGGCCGCCCGGCTGGGCGTCACCCCCACCAAGAGGCTCGGCCAGAACTTCGTGCACGACCCGAACACCGTCCGGCGCATCGTCACCGCCGCCGGGCTGTCCCCGGACGACGTGGCGCTGGAGGTCGGCCCCGGCCTCGGCTCCCTCACCCTCGCCCTGCTTCCCGCCGCCGCGCACGTGCACGCCGTGGAGCTGGACCCGACGCTGGCCGCCGCGCTGCCGGAGACCGCCGCCCGGCACGCCGGCCCCGACGCCGCGCGGCTGAGCGTGCACCACGCCGACGCGCTGCGCGTCCGCGCCGCCGAGTTGGCCGATCCCGCGCCGACCGCGCTGGTGGCGAACCTGCCCTACAACGTGGCCGTGCCGGTGGTGCTGCACCTGCTGGCCGAGCTGCCCAGCCTGCGCCAGGGGCTGGTGATGGTGCAGAAGGAGGTCGCCGACCGGCTCGTCGCCGGCCCGGGCTCCAAGGTGTACGGGGTGCCGTCGGTCAAGCTCGCCTGGTACGCCTCGTCCCGCGCCGCCGGCAAGGTCCCGCCGAACGTCTTCTGGCCGGTGCCGAACGTCGACTCGGGGCTGGTCGCCTTCACCCGCCGTGAGCCGCCCCGCGCCGACGTACCCCGGGAACGGGTCTTCGCCGTGGTGGACGCGGCCTTCGCGCAGCGCCGCAAGACCCTGCGCGCAGCGCTGGCCGGCTGGGCCGGCGGCGCCGACCGGGCGGCCGAGGCGCTCACCGCCGCCGGCGTCGACCCCGGCGCGCGGGGCGAGGCGCTCACCGTCGAGCAGTTCGCCGCCATCGCCGCGTCGGCTCCGGTCGCCCCACCCGCCGCGCAGTAGGCTGACGCCCGTGACCGAGGCCTGGGGACCGGACGACGAGGACGAGCAGCGGCGGCGTGGCGCCAGCGGACCGGTGCGCGTCCGGGTGCCCGCCAAGGTCAACCTGCATCTCGGGGTGGGGCCGCTGCGCCGCGACGGCTACCACGAGCTGAACACCGTCTACCACGCCATCTCGATCCACGACGAGCTGACCGCCCGTCGGGGCGACACGCTCACCCTCACCATGGAGGGCGAGGGCGCCGGCGAGCTGGCCCTGGACGACACCAACCTGGCCATCCGGGCGGCCCACGCCCTC
The DNA here is from genome assembly GCF_900091445.1 of Micromonospora echinofusca. Taxonomy (NCBI): domain Bacteria; kingdom Bacillati; phylum Actinomycetota; class Actinomycetes; order Micromonosporales; family Micromonosporaceae; genus Micromonospora; species Micromonospora echinofusca. The sequence continues at coordinate 5,587,267 of NZ_LT607733.1, read as the reverse complement.
GCCGGCTACGCCGGGGTGCCGCCGCACGCCCGGCTGCACCTGCGCAAGCAGATCCCGCTGGCCGGCGGGCTGGCCGGCGGCAGCGCCGACGCGGCCGCCGCGCTGGTCGCCTGCGACGCGCTCTGGGGGACCGGGCTGTCGCGTGACGAGCTGGCCCGCATCGCCGCCGGCCTCGGCTCCGACGTGCCGTTCCTGATCCACGGGGGCACCGCGTTGGGCACCGGCCGGGGCGAGACGGTCAGTCCCGTGCTGGCCCGCCCCACCACCTGGCACTGGGTGGTGGCCGTCGCGGACGGCGGCCTCTCCACGCCGGCCGCCTACCGGGAACTCGACCGGCTGCGCGACGTCGGCACCGCCGGCGAGCCGCTGGGCAGCACCGACGCGCTCTTCGCCGCGCTGCGCCAGCGCGACCCCCGGGTGCTCGCCGCGACCCTCGGCAACGACCTCCAGGACGCCGCCCTGGCGATGCGCCCGTCGCTGGCGGAGACGCTGAAGGCCGGCGATGCGGCCGGCGCGCTGGCCGGCATCGTCTCCGGTTCGGGTCCGACCTGCGTCTTCCTCGCGACGGACGCCGCCGACGCGGAGCGCATCGCCGCGGAGCTGACCACCGCCGACGTGTGCCGCGAGGCGCGCACCGCGCACGGCCCGGTCCCCGGCGCGCGCATCACCTGACCGGCCCGCTGCGCCCCGCGCCCGACCCGACCTCCCCGGGGGCCGCCGGCCCAGGTTCGCGGGAGCCCGCGCCCGGCGGGCGGCGGGGCGGTCCGCGTACGCTGGAAGCTCAGGCGTCCCAGGTGCCGACCGGCACCGGGACGCCTTGATCATGGGAGGTGAGGTCGTGGCCAACATCGTCAACCTGGACCGGGTGTCCAAGGGCTACGGGGCCGCCGGGCCGCTGCTCACCGACGTCTCGCTCGGCCTGGACGACGCCGACCGGATCGGCGTGGTCGGCCTCAACGGCGCCGGCAAGTCCACGCTGCTGCGGCTGCTCACCCGGATCGAGGAGCCGGACGACGGCCGGGTCACCCACCGCCGCGACCTGCGGGTCGCCTGGCTGCCGCAGACCCTCCAGCTCGCCCCCGAGGCCACCGTCCGGGACGTGGTGCTCGGCACCGCCTGGCTCGGCGAGAGCATGGGCGCCGAGCACGAGTGGGCCGGCGACGCCGGCGTGCGAGCCATCCTCGACGGCCTCGGCATGCCCCACCTCGGCCTCGACCAGCCCGTCGGCCCGATGTCGGGCGGCGAGCGGCGGCGGGTCGCGCTGGCCGCGCTGCTGGTGCGCGAGTCCGACCTGCTCATCCTCGACGAGCCCACCAACCACCTCGACGTCGGCGGCGTCGACTGGCTGGCGAAGTACCTCGTCGGGCGCAAGGGCGCGCTCGTCGTGGTCACCCACGACCGGTGGTTCCTCGACGCCGTCTGCACCACCACCTGGGAGGTCGCCGACCAGACCGTCCGGGCGTACGAGGGCGGCTTCGCCGCGTGGACGCTGGCCCGCGCCGAGCGGGACCGGGTCGCGGCGGCCACCGAGGCCCGCCGGCAGAACCTGCTCCGCAAGGAGATCGCCTGGCTGCGGCGCGGCCCGCCCGCCCGCACGTCCAAGCCGCGCTTCCGCATCGACGCCGCCAACGCCCTCATCGCCGACGTCCCGCCGGCCCGCGACACCATGTCGCTGCAACGGCTCGCCACCGCCCGGCTCGGCAAGCAGGTGTACGACCTGGAGCACGTCACCCTGCACGCCGGCCCGAAGGAGATCCTGCGCGACACCACCTGGCAGGTCGGCCCCGGCGACCGGATCGCCGTCCTCGGCCGCAACGGGGCGGGCAAGACCACCCTGCTGCGGATGCTGGCCGGCATCACCCGTCCCGACGGCGGGCGCTTCGCCACCGGCTCGACGGTCCGGCCGGCCTTCCTCTCCCAGGAACTGGCCGAGTTGCCCGGTCACCTGCGCGTGCTCGAAGCGGTGGAGGAGGTGGCCCGGCGGGTGCAGCTCGGCGACCGGGAGGTCTCCGCCGCCCAGCTCGCCGAGGTCTTCGGCTTCGACGACCGGCGGCTCTGGACGCCGGTCAGCGACCTCTCCGGCGGCGAGCGCCGCCGCTTGCAGATGCTGCGGCTGCTCGCCGGTGAGCCGAACGTGCTCCTGTTCGACGAGCCCACGAACGACCTGGACACCGACACCCTCGCCGCGCTGGAGGACCTGCTCGACTCCTGGCCCGGCACCGTCATCGTGGCCAGCCACGACCGGTACCTCATCGAACGGGTCACCGACGTCGCGTACGGGATGTTCGGCGACGGCCGGCTGGTGCACCTGCCCGGCGGCGTCGACGAGTACCTCGCCCGGGCCGCCGGCCGGCCCGACCCGGTGCTGCCCGAGACGGCCTCCGGGGCCGGCGCCGACGCCCCCGCCGCGACCGGCATGTCCGCCGCCGAGGCGCGGCAGGCCCGCAAGGAGCTGGCCCGGCTGGAACGGCAGGTCGCCAAGCTGGAGCAGAAGGAGGCGACGCTGCTCGACCAGCTCGCCGCGCACGCCACCGACTACGCCAAGGTCGCCGAGCTCGACGCCCAGCTCAAGGAGCTGCGGGCCGAGCGGGAGCGCACCGAGGAGTCCTGGCTGGCCCTGGCCGACGAGATCCCGTCGAGCTGAGCCACCGCCTGCTCGTGGCGCCGCACCGGGAGGCCCCCCGTGTGCGGCGTCACACCCCGGCGTGCGGGACAATCGCTGTCGACCCTCACCCGAACGGCGTTGGAGACTCAGACATGGCCCACACCCCCGTCAACCACCCCGCGCGGCCGGTCTACCGGGCGATCGGCGGGCTGACCGGTCTGTACCTGGTGGCCTTCGGCGTGCTCGGCATCATCGCGAGCGCCGGCAACGAGGTCCTCGCCCAGGATGACACCCAGGTCCTCGGCCAGGGCACGAATCTCGGCTTCTCGCTGCTCAGCGTCCTGCTGGGGGCGGCGGTGCTGGCCGGCACCGCGATCGGCCGCAACATCGACGTGATGATCAACCAGTGGCTGGCGTACGTCATGATGGTGATCAGCCTCGCCGGCCTCGCCTTCATCCAGACCGAGGCCAACATCTTCAACTTCAGCGTCTTCACCGTCGTCGCGCTGATGGTGCTCAGCCTGGTCCTGCTGATGGTCGGCATGTACGGCAAGGTCGGCACGGACGAGGAGCAGGAGGCCTGGCAGAAGGCCCGCCTCGTGCTCTGAGTGGTTTGGTGGGTTTTCGCCGGAGCCCGACCCGCTCCGGGCGGTCAGGCTTGATCCCTGCGCGGGTCGGGCTCCGGCGAAAACCGACGTGGTCCCGCTCCGTCCGGCCGTTGCGGCCCGGTGGGGTGGGATCTTTGTGGTTCCGCCTGCCATTGGGCGGTTTGGCGGACGGACGACCCCCTCCGGGGGACAATCAGGGTGAATGTCCTGATTGGTGGAGGGGTCATGCCGCACTTTCCCGTGAACCATCCGGCGCGACCGGTCTACCGGCTCCTCGCCGGCCTGGTGGGGCTCTACATCCTGGTCTTCGGGGTCTGGGGCGTCGCCCTGACGGTTGGCGACCCACTCTTCGACCGGGGCGACAACTGGGCCCTCGGGCTCCGCACCAACCTGGCCTTCTCGCTGGCCTCCGTCGTCTTCGGGATCGTGCTCGTCGTCGGGGCGTCCCGGCGCGGCAACCTCGGCCACTACATGAACCTGACCGCCGGGATCATCTTCCTGGTCACCAGCATCCTCATGATGTCGGTGCTCCAGACCCAGGCCAACTTCCTCAACTTCTCGATGTCGACGGTGATCGTGTCGATGCTCTTCGGCCTGCTCCTGCTCGGCACCGGCCTGTACGACAAGGTCGGCACCGACGAGCACGCCGAGGAGGAACGGCGCCGCCGCCACCACCCGGTCTCCGAGGCCCACGGCCGCTGACCGGCATCGGGCTCAGCGCCCCCGGACCGTGATCAGGCTCGGCTTCGCCTCCAGGTGCGACAGCCCGCTCCAGGCCAGGTTGACCAGGTGCGCCGCCACGGTCTCCTTGCGCGGCTTGCGCACCTCCAGCCACCAGCGGCCGGTCAGCGCCACCATCCCCACCAGGGCCTGCGAGTAGAGCTCGGCCAGCTTCGGGTCGTAGCCCCGGCTGGAGAACTCAGCCCCGAGGATGTGCTCCACCTGGTGGGCCACGTCGTTCATCACGCTGCTGAAGTTGCCCGCCGCCGACAGCACCGGCGACTCCCGTACCAGCACCCGGAAGCCGCTGGTCTCCTCCTCGATGTAGGTCAGCAGGGCGAGTGCCGCCTGCTCCAGCAGCTCGCGCGGGTGCCCTGCGGTCAGGGCCGTGGTGATCCGGTCCAGCAGGGCGCGTACCTCCCGGTCCACCACCACCGCGTAGAGCCCCTCCTTGCCCCCGAAGTGCTCGTAGACCACCGGCTTGGAGACCTTCGCGCGGGCCGCCACCTCCTCTATGGAGGTGGCGTCGAAGCCGCGCTCGGCGAAGATCTGCCGGGCGATCGCGATCAGCTGCTCCCGGCGCTGGGCCGCCGACATGCGTACGCGTGCGGAGGGTTTGCCGGCCCCGGCGGGAACCGCCGGCCGCCGGTTGGTCGCGCGGTCGCGGCCAGGGACATCGGCCATGTTCTCGTCACTCCGCCGGCGCTCGGTCACCCGGCCATCCTGCCAGGCGGCCCCCGCGCCCACCGCCCGCGCTACCGCCCGGCGGCCGGTTCGACGAGCTTCGCCGCGATGCGCTCGGGCTTCGGCCAGCGCACGTCCCAGGCCGCGCCGGCCTTCTCGAACAGCCAGATCACCCGGGCCGAGATGTCCACCTGCCCGCGCAGTACGCCGTGCCGGGCGCTGGTCGGGTCGGCGTGGTGCAGGTTGTGCCAGCTCTCGCCGAACGACACGATCGCCAGCGGCCAGAAGTTCGACGCCCGGTCGCCCTGGCGCACCGCGAACGGCCGCTCTCCGTAGACGTGGCAGACGGAGTTGATGGACCACGTGACGTGGTGCAGGAGCGCGATGCGCACCAGGCCGGCCCAGAAGAGCGCGGACAGCGCCCCCCGCCACGACCAGGTGAGCAGGCCGCCCATCAGCGCCGGGCCGAGGACCGAGACCACCACCAGCAGCGGGAACAGCCGGTCCACGCGGTTGATGTCCCGGTCGGCGAGCAGGTCCGGGGCGAAGCGTCGGCGGTTGGACAGCTCGCGGCCGAAGAGCCAGCCGACGTGCGCGTGGAACAGACCCTTGGTCAGACCCCGGACGCTCTCGCCGTACCGCCACGGCGAGTGCGGGTCGCCCTCCAGGTCGGAGAAGGCGTGGTGACGCCGGTGGTCGGCCACCCACTGGATGATCTCGCCCTGCACCGCCAGCGAGCCGGACACCGCCAGCGCGACCCGCAGCCAGCGCTTCGCCTTGAACGACCCGTGGGTGAAGTACCGGTGGTAGCCGACGGTGATGCCCAGGCCCGAGACGACGTACCAGAACGCGGCGACGGCCACGTCGGTCCAGCTCAGCCAGCCGCCCCAGGCGACCGGCACGGCGGCGAGGAGGGCCAGGAAGGGGATCACCACGAACGCCCAGAGGGCGATGAGGATGCCCCGTGACTGGGTGCCCTGGGTGAGCGGCTTCGGACCGGCGGCGGGGTCGAGGGACGTGGTGGACATGGCACCTCGCAAGGGGACGCGATGATCACGTAGTTACGCCTACGTCACCGTAACTTAGGTGTCCGGGATGCGCACGGGACAGCGTCGGGGATGAATGTCTGACGCTGTCGTACGCCCGCCCGAGGTGCTGCACGCGACCGCTCCACCGCCTGCCGAGGATGCGGGGAGGAAATGGGCGATGGCGTCCCGGGCGAGGGGCGCTAAGGTGTAGGAGTCCGGCAGGCTGTCAAGTTTGCCCGTTTTAGACCGTCCCGGGTCGTCTAATGGCAGGACGTCAGGTTTTGGTCCTGATTGTAGGGGTTCGAGTCCTCTCCCGGGAGCTTCCGCTCGTCGCAGACGATGTCTGGTTAGCATGGCCGCGAGATTGTTCGCCGTCCCGACGGGAGCCCGTGTCGTGTCCCAGCCCCACCTCCGCACCGTTGTCGTGCTCGCCGCTGGTGAGGGCAAGCGGATGAAGTCGGCGCTGCCCAAGGTGCTGCACCCGCTGCTCGGTCGTACCCTCGTCGGCCACGTGCTCGCCGCCGCCGCGCCGCTGGCCGCGGACCGCACGGTGGTCGTGGTGGGGCACGGCGCCGACCAGGTCCGCGCGCACCTGACGGAGATCGCCCCCGCGGCCACCCCGGTGCTCCAGGCCGAGCAGCTCGGCACCGGCCACGCCGTCCGGATCGCGCTGGACGCCGTGCCGGACGCCACCGGCACCGTGGTCGTCATCAACGGCGACGTACCGCTGCTGCGCCCGGAGACGGTGGCCGCGCTGGTGGCGGCGCACGAGGGCGCGGGCGCGGCGGCGACCGTGCTCGCCGCCGAGGTGCCCGACCCGACCGGCCTTGGCCGGATCGTGCGCGACGCCGGCGGGCGGCTCGAGCAGATCGTCGAGGAGCGCGACGCCACCGAGGCGCAGCGGGCGATCCGGGAGATCAACGCGGGCATCTACGCGTTCGACGTCGCCCGGTTGCGCGACGCGCTGGGCAAGTTGTCGACCGACAACGACCAGGGCGAGGAGTACCTGACCGACGTCTTCGCCCTGCTGGGCTCGGCCGGTGAGCCGGTGGCCGTGCACGTGGCGGCGGACCACGTGGAGACGCTGGGCTGCAACGACCGGGTCGAGCTGGCCACGCTGCGCCGGCTGCTGCGCGACCGCGTCAACGAGGCCTGGATGCGTACCGGGGTCAGCCTGCTCGACCCGGACACCACCTGGATCGACGTGACGGTCGCCCTGGACTCCGACGCCGTGGTCGACCAGAACACCCAGCTGCGCGGCGGCACGGTGGTCGGCACGGGCGCGGTCGTCGGGCCGGATGTGACGCTGATCGACACGGTCGTCGGCCCCGGCGCCACGGTGCTGCGCAGCCACGCGGTGGGCGCGGAGGTCGGCCCGGGCGCCAGCGTCGGGCCGTACGCGTACCTGCGGCCGGACGCCCGGCTGGCCGAGAAGGCCAAGGTCGGCACGTTCGTCGAGGTGAAGAACTCCGAGGTGGGCGCGGGCGCGAAGGTGCCGCACCTGTCGTACGTGGGCGACGCGACGATCGGCGCGAAGGCGAACATCGGCGCGGCGACGATCTTCGTCAACTACGACGGGGTGAACAAGCACCGCACCACGGTCGGCGAGGCCGCGTTCGTCGGCTGCGACACCAGCCTCATCGCTCCCGTCGAGGTGGGCGCCGGGGCGTACGTGGCGGCGGGCAGCGCGATCACGCAGGACGTGCCGCCGGGCGCGCTCGGGGTGACCCGCGCGCCGCAGCGCAGCATCGACGGCTGGGTGGCCCGCAAGCGCGCCGGTACGGCCTCGGCGGAGGCGGCGGCGCGGGCCCAGAAGGCCGATGAGGATGCGTCGGCATCGGGATCCCGGGCAAGTGAAGGTGAGGCAATCCACGGGGATGCCGAGCCGGTCAGGTCGGCCTCGGGCGCGGGGGATACTGCAACCGAATAGTCCCCGGCCCACCACCACCGCCGGGTACCACCGACCAACGGGAGCAGACGGGCCCATGGGCAGCATCGTCGCCGAAAACCGCAAGAGCCTGATGCTTTTTTCCGGACGTGGCTTTCCGGAGTTGGCCAAGGAGATCGGTGAGGTGCTCGGCGTCGCGCCGACGCCGGCCGACGCGTACGAGTTCGCCAACGGTGAGATCTTCGTACGGTTCAAGGACTCGGTACGCGGTTCGGACGCCTTCGTGGTCCAGTCCGTCACGCACGGGGTCAACACGTGGGTCATGGAGACCCTCATCATGATCGACGCGCTGAAGCGCGGTTCGGCCAAGCGGATCACCGTGGTCCTGCCGTTCTACCCGTACGCCCGGCAGGACAAGAAGCACCGCGGCCGGGAGCCGATCTCGGCCCGGCTGGTGGCGGACCTGCTGAAGACGGCCGGGGCGAACCGCATCCTCACCGTCGACCTGCACACCGCGCAGATCCAGGGCTTCTTCGACGGCCCCGTCGACCACCTCTTCGCCATGGACATCCTCGCCGAGTACGTCCAGCACAAGTACGGCGGCCGCCCGATGACGGTGGTCGCGCCGGACTCGGGCCGGGTACGCGTGGCGGAGCGGTGGACGGACCGGCTGGGCGGCTGCCCGCTGGCGTTCATCCACAAGACCCGGGACCCGCTGAAGCCGAACCAGGTGGTGGCGAACCGGGTGGTCGGCGAGGTCGAGGGCCGGGTCTGCCTGATCGTCGACGACATGATCGACACGGGCGGCACGATCTGCGGGGCGGCGGACATCCTCCGGGAGTCCGGCGCGGCCGACGTGGTCGTGGCCTCGACCCACGCGCTGCTCTCCGACCCCGCGACCGAGCGGCTGAAGAACGCCCCGATCAGCGAGGTCGTGGTGACCAACACGCTGCCGCTGCCGCCGGAGAAGCAGCTCGACAAGATCACCGTGCTGTCGATCGCGCCGCTGCTGGCGCGGGCGATCCGCGAGGTCTTCGACGACGGCTCGGTGACCACCCTCTTCGGTGGCCTGAGCTGACCGTGCGACGCCGGGCCGGGCGGCGTGGGCGCCCCCGGTCCCGGCGTCGGACGCCCCGGCGTACGGGGTGTCGTCGACCGGGGCCGGATCACCCTGCGGGCCTGCGGGAACGGTGATAAGGGGACTGCCGGAGCGCGCGGAATCAGCTCGGGTAGACTGGTGCGGTTGCCACGGCGAGGGTGCCCGGCGGGCCGCTGACAAGCGCCGCACGGAGGCACCGTCATCGACGCGGTGCTCCGGGCAGTCGTTCTCGACGCATGAGCCCCAGCGAGCCCCTCGCCCCAGCACCGCCAGACGACAAGCCGCCGCAGCGAAAGCATCAGGAGTTTCCCCGTGTCCGAGGTAAAGATCAGCGCCGAGCCCCGCACCGAGTTCGGCAAGGGTGGTGCCCGTCGTACCCGCCGGGCCGGCAAGGTGCCCGCCGTGCTGTACGGCCACGGCGAGAAGCCCAAGCACATCGCGCTGCCGTCCCGCGAGTTCGCCGCCGCGATCCGCAAGGGTGGCGCCAACCAGCTCTTCGCGATCGAGGTCAGCGACGGCACCCAGGTGCTGGCGCTGCCGAAGGCGATCCAGCGTGACCCGATCAAGGACACCTTCGAGCACGTGGACCTGCTGCTGGTCCGCCGGGGCGAGAAGGTCACCGTCGAGGTCCCGGTCCAGCTGACCGGCGAGGCCGCGAAGGACACCCTGATCGTGCACGACCACGACACCCTCTCGGTCACCGCCGACGCCACCAAGGTGCCGGACCACCTGGAGGCCTCGATCGAGGGCATGGAGGCCGGCACGCAGGTCACCGCCGGCGACGTGGAGCTGCCGGCCGGCGTCGAGCTGGCCGCCGACGCGGACCAGACGGTCGCCTCGGTGACCGCCGCGCCGACCGCCGAGCAGCTCGAGGCCACCCTCCCCGAGGTCGAGGAGGCCGCCGAGGAGGCCGAGGCCGGTGTCGGCGAGGAGACCGCCGAGGGCGCCGAGGCTCCGGCCGCCGAGGGCGAGGAGAACGCCGAGGCGAAGACCGAGGCCTGATCGGTTCGCAGCTTGCGACAGGCGTCCCCGCGCGGTCGGGGGCGCCTGTCGGCGTATCGGTGTCCGGTGGGTGCGGTGACGGCGAGCAGCGGGAGGGGCGGGGCGTGACGGACGAGGCGGGGCCGTGGCTGGTGGTCGGCCTGGGCAACCCGGGCCGGGAGTACGCCGGCAACCGGCACAACGTCGGCTTCATGGTGGCCGACCTGCTGGCGGGCCGGCTCGGCGCGAAGTTCGGCCGGCACAAGCGGGCGGTGGCGGAGGTCGCCGAGGGGCGGCTCGGGTTCGGCGGGCCGAAGCTGGTGCTGGTCAAGCCGCTGACGTACATGAACCTCTCCGGCGGGCCGGTGACCGGCCTCGCCCAGTTCCACAAGGTGCCGCCGGGCCGGGTGATCGCCGTGCACGACGAGCTGGACATCGGCTACGGGCAGCTGCGGGTGAAGTGCGGCGGCGGCGAGGGCGGGCACAACGGCCTGCGGTCGATGTCGAAGTCGCTGGGCACGAAGGAGTACGTCCGGGTGCGCTTCGGCATCGGCCGGCCGCCGGGGCGGCAGGATCCGGCGGACTACGTACTGTCGGATTTCGGCGCGACCGAGCGCAAGGAGCTGGAGTTCCTGGTGGACCGGGCCGCCGACGTGGTGGAGTCGGTGGTCACCAGGGGCGTGGAGCCGACGCAGAACCTCTACCACGGGGTGTGAGCGCCGGGTCGGGCGCCGGGGGCCGGTAGTCTTCGCCTTTCGGCGCGACGCAACGGCCGGGGCGGATCGTCGGCGGCAAATGCCGAGCGTGGCGAGGCGACGGGAGCGAGAGTCATGGGCAGTCCTCCGATGATCGACGGGGCCTTCGCCCGGTGGCTGGCGGCCCGGGCCGGTCAGGCGCTGCTCGGCCTGCGCGCCGAGATGGGCTTCGCGGACGCGGGGGCGTTGCGCTCGGCGGGCGACAAGGTCTCGCACGACCTCATCCGCACCGAGCTGGCGAAGTGGCGGCCGGACGACGCCGTCCTCTCCGAGGAGGACGAGGGTTCGCGGCTGGCGTGGGCGGCGGAGGTGAACGCCGAGGCGGTGTCCCGGCTGACCGCCGACCGGGTGTGGATCATCGACCCGCTGGACGGCACCCGGGAGTTCTCCGAGGAGGGCCGTTCGGACTGGGCGGTGCACGTGGCGCTCTGGTCGCGTACCGCTCCGACGCCGCACGGGCTGGTGGGGGGCGCGGTCGGGCTGCCGGCGCAGCAGCGGGTGCTGGGCACCGACTATCCGCCGGCGTACCCTCCGGCGACGGTGCAGGCGGCGGCGCCCGGCGGGCGGACGATCCGCCTGGCGGCGAGCCGGAGCCGGCCGCCGGTGTTCCTGACCGACCTGGCGGAGGACGTCGGCGCGCACCTGGTGCCGATGGGCTCGGCCGGGGCGAAGATCGCCGCGGTGGTGACCGGTGAGGTGGACGCCTACATCCATGCGGGCGGCCAGTACGAGTGGGACTCGGCCGCGCCGGTCGCTGTGGCGACGGCCACCGGCCTGCACGCTTCCCGGATCGACGGTTCTGCGCTGAGATACAACGAGGCGGATCCGCGCCTGCCCGACCTGCTGGTCTGCCGCAAGGATCTCGCCAGTCGGTTGCTTGCAGCGTTGCAGCGTCATTCCGGGTAGCCTGAGCGGCACTTCTTGGCATGCCCGACCGGAAAGGTCTGGAATACGATGAGCGGATTCGAGCGAAGCGAGCCCGTGTCATGACCGCCCCCGCCGCCTACCAGGTGTCGCACCTCGACGCGCTGGAGGCCGAGAGCATCTTCGTGATGCGCGAGGTGGTCGCCGAGATGGAGCGGCCGGTGCTGCTCTTCTCGGGCGGCAAGGACTCGATCGTCATGCTCCGGCTGGCCCAGAAGGCGTTCGCCCCGGCCAACGTCCCGTTCCCGGTCATGCACGTGGACACCGGGCACAACTTCCCCGAGGTCCTGGAATACCGGGACCAGCGGGTCGCCGAGCTGGGGCTGCAACTGGTGGTGGCGAGCGTGCCGGAGGCGCTGGCCCGCGGGCTGGTGCGCGAGTCGGCCGACGGGATGCGCAACCGGATCCAGACGCCGGTGCTGCTGGACGCGGTGGAGAAGCACCGCTTCGACGCGCTCTTCGGCGGCGCCCGCCGCGACGAGGAGAAGGCCCGCGCCAAGGAGCGGGTGTTCAGCTTCCGCGACGAGTTCGGCCAGTGGGACCCGAAGAACCAGCGCCCGGAGCTGTGGGCGCTCTACAACGGCCGCCACCACCCGGGCGAGTCGATCCGGGTCTTCCCGCTGTCCAACTGGACCGAGCTGGACGTCTGGCACTACATCGCCCGCGAGCGCATCGCCCTGCCGTCGATCTACTACGCCCACGAGCGCGAGGTGGTCGAGCGCGACGGGATGCTCTACGCGGTCAACGAGTTCTTCCGGCCCCGGGCGGGCGAGGACCGGTTCAAGGCGCGGGTGCGCTACCGGACGGTGGGCGACGCGTCCTGCACCGCCGCCGTGCGCTCCGACGCCGACACGGTCGAGAAGGTCATCGAGGAGGTCGCCGCCACCCGGATCACCGAGCGCGGCGCGACCCGCGGCGACGACCGGGTCAGCGAGGCCGCCATGGAGGACCGCAAGCGGGAGGGCTACTTCTGATGACCACCGAGACCGTCCCGCCGGCCGACGCGAGCCCGACGGACGCCCGGGCCGTGCCGGAGCCCCGGCCGATGGACCTGCTGCGCTTCGCCACCGCCGGCAGCGTCGACGACGGCAAGTCGACCCTGATCGGCCGGCTGCTCTACGACACGAAGTCGCTCTTCACCGACCAGCTCGCCGCCGTCGAGGCGGTCAGCGCCGCGCGGGGCGACGAGTACACCAACCTGGCGCTGCTCACCGACGGCCTGCGGGCGGAGCGCGAGCAGGGCATCACCATCGACGTGGCGTACCGCTACTTCGCCACGCCCCGGCGGAAGTTCATCATCGCGGACACCCCCGGGCACATCCAGTACACCCGCAACATGGTGACCGGGGCGTCGACGGCCGACCTGGCGCTGATCCTGGTGGACGCCCGCAAGGGCCTGGTCGAGCAGTCCCGCCGGCACGCGTTCCTCTGCTCGCTGCTGCGGGTGCCGCACCTGGTCCTCTGCGTCAACAAGATGGACCTGGTCGACTTCTCGCAGGAGGTCTTCGAGCGGATCGCCGACGAGTTCACTGCGTTCGCCGCGAAGCTCGACGTGCCCGACCTGACGGTGGTGCCGGTCTCGGCGCTGCGCGGCGACAACATCGTCACCCGGTCGGAGAACATGCCCTGGTACGAGGGCCCGTCGCTGCTGCACCACCTGGAGCGGGTGCACATCGCCAGCGACCGCAACCTGGTCGACGTGCGCTTCCCGGTGCAGTACGTGATCCGCCCGCAGTCGACCACCGTCACCGACTACCGGGGCTACGCGGGCCAGGTCGCCTCCGGTGTGCTCAAGCCGGGCGACGAGGTGATGGTGCTGCCGTCCGGCTTCACCAGCCGGATCGCCGCCGTGGAGACCGCCGACGGGCCGGTCGCGGAGGCGTTCCCGCCGATGTCGGTGACCGTACGCCTCGAAGACGAGATCGACATCTCCCGGGGCGACATGATCTGCCGTCCGAACAACGCCCCGGCGGTGTCCCAGGACATCGAGGCGATGGTGTGCTGGATGGACGAGACCCGCCCGCTCCAGGTCGGCGGGAAGTACGCCATCAAGCACACCACCCGCTCGGCGCGGGCGATCGTGCGCGGTCTGCACTACCGGCTGGACATCAACTCGCTGCACCGCGACGAGTCCGCGGGCGGGCTGGGGCTCAACGAGATCGGCCGGGTGCGGCTGCGGACGACCGTGCCGCTGCTCGCGGACGAGTACCGCCGCAACCGCACCACCGGCGGCTTCGTGATCATCGACGAGTCCACCAACCGCACCGTCGGCGCGGGGATGATCGTCGAAGCGCAGTGAGTTCCGCCGACGGGTGGGCGCCGACGCCCGCCCGTCGGCTGACTGCGCCTCGGCTGACCGGGCCTGCTGGTTGACCGCGCCAGCCGCCGCGTCTCGCGCCTCGGGTCTTTCGCAGGGCCGTACCCGCTGCGCCGGACCTCGGCGACGACCGGCAGCGTTGTCGGTTCGTCCCGATGCCACAGAGGTATTTAAATGCCACAGAGGTATCAGCGTGCCGCCGGGTGGGTCGGTCGGCGGGAAGACCCCGAACGCTGCGGCTTCGTCGGCTCCACCGGCCTTCCCCGGCTGGTGCTCGGTGATCCAGGTCAGCTCCGGTAGCCGCTCGGACGGTCGGCGCAGGGTCCCGGACCGGCAGCCGCTGCTGCCCGCGTAGGCGCCCGCCGGGCGGGCGGTGGCCGTCCGGCGGGTCGCCGCGTCGGTGCTCAGTCCAGCCGGGTGGCGCCCGGGTCGGGCAGGACGGTGACGTGGCCGGGCGCGGCGAAGCCCCGCTCGGCGTACGCGGCCGTGACGGCGGCGGCGACCGCGTCGGCCCGTTCCGCGTCGACGAGGGCGAGGACGCAGCCGCCGAAGCCGCCGCCGGTCATCCGGGCGCCGAGCGCCCCGGCGGCCAGGGCCGCCTCGACGGCCGTGTCGATCTCCGGGACGGTGATCTCGAAGTCGTCGCGCATCGAGGCGTGCGAGGCGGTCAGCAGCGGCCCGATCTCGCGTACCCGGCCGGCGCGCAGCAGCGCGACGGTGTCGAGCACCCGCTGGTTCTCGGTCACGACGTGCCGCACCCGGCGGCGGGTCTCGTCCTCGTCGAGCCGGGCCAGGGCGTCGGCCAGCCCGTCGGCGGGGACGTCGCGCAGCGCCGCGACGCCGAGCAGCCCGGCGGCCCGCTCGCAGGAGCCGCGGCGGGCGGCGTACTCGCCGTCGGCGTGCCGGTGCGGGGCCCGGCTGTCGACGACCAGCACGGCGAGGCCAGCGGCGTCCAGGTCGAACGGGACCTGCTCGACGGACTCGTCGCGGCAGTCCAGGAAGAGCGCGTGCCCGGCGCGACAGCGGATCACCGCCGACTGGTCCATGATGCCGGTCGGCGCGCCCACGTAGTCGTTCTCGGCGCGCCGGGCCAGCCGGGGCCGTCGCTCGGCGGGCAGGTCCAGCCCGCCCAGGTCGACCAGGGCGGCCAGCACGGCGGCCTCCAGCGCGGCCGAGGAGGACAGCCCGGCGCCCAGGGGCACGTCGGAGGCGATCGCCAGGCGGGCGCCGGGCACCGCGTGCCCCGCCGCCCGCAGCGCCCAGACGACCCCGGCCGCGTACGCGCCCCAGCCGGTGACCCGGCCGGGCCCGGCGACCTCCTCGGCGCCGAAGGTGATCGTCTCGCCGGTGAGCTCCGAGCGGACCGTCCAGGTGTCGCCGGGCTGCGGGGCGGCTGCCACCACCGTGCGCAGCGGCAGGGCGAAGGGCAGGACGAAGCCGTCGTTGTAGTCGGTGTGCTCGCCGATGAGGTTCGCCCGCCCGGGAGCCGCCCAGCGGCCGGCGGGCGGCTCGCCGTACGCCGAACGGAAGTCGGCGGTGGCGCGGGCCGCGACGTCGTCGGTCACCGTGGCCCCGCGACGTGCGTGCGGTAGAACGCCCAGGCATCGGCGACGATGTCGGGCAGGGTCGGCTTGCGCGGCACCCAGCCCAGCTCCTCGCGGGCCAGCGCGGACGACGCGACCAACTCGGCGGGATCGCCCTCGCGGCGCGGCGCGACCTCGACCGGCACGGGGTGCCCGGTGACCTCGCGGACCACGTCGACCACCTGGCGGTTGGTGAAGCCGTTGCCGTTGCCCAGGTTGTAGATCCGGTGCTGCCCGGCGGTCGCCGCGTCGAGCGCCAGCAGGTGGGCGCGGGCGAGGTCGGCGACGTGGATGTAGTCGCGCACGCAGGTGCCGTCGACGGTCGGGTAGTCGTCGCCGAAGAGCTGGAGCTTCTCCCGCCGGCCGGCGGCCACCTCCAGCGCGATCGGGATGAGGTGGGTCTCCGGGTCGTGCCGCTCGCCGAGCGCGACGTCGCCGTCGAGGTACGCCCCGGCGACGTTGAAGTAGCGCAGCGAGACGGCGGCCAGGTTGTGCCCGATCGCCTCGGAGGTGAGGGCCATGTCGACGGCGAGCTTGGTGGCGCCGTACGTGTTCGTCGGGGCCTTCACCGCCGTCTCGGGGATGGGCAGCTCGGTGGGGTTGCCGTAGACGGCGGCGGTGGAGGAGAAGACCAGGCGGGGCACGCCGGCGGCCCGGACGGCGTCGATCAGGGCGATCGAGCCGACGGTGTTGGTGTGCCAGTAGAGCTCGGGCCGGGTCATCGACTCGCCCGCGGCGATCAGCGCGGCGAAGTGCAGCACCCCGTCGAAGCCCGCGCCGGGGGTGAGCACCCGCGCGGCGTCGTGGACGGGCGCGTCGACGTGCGTCGCGTCGGGGGCGAGCGCCTCGCGGTGGCCGGTGCGCAGGTCGTCGAGCACCACGACCTCGTGGCCGGCGTCGAGCAGCATCCTGGTCACCACGCTGCCGATGAAGCCGGCGCCGCCGGTGACGAGCAGTTTCACGTCGGTCTCCTCCTGCCTGGCCGTCCGGTGGCGGCCCGTGTCGTGATCACCCTACGGCCGGCCGCCCGGTGCCCGCCCCGCGTCGGTCACCTTGTGATTCCATCATGATTCCACAACTTCGAACAGAGCCGAACACGGGCTGCCTGCGGGCCCGGCGCTGTCTACCATCACTGTCATGCGGGAAGCGGGTGCTCCCGGGCTGCGGCGACGCGCCCGGAGCCGGCCACGCCGCGAGCCGGGGCCGTTGCCCCGGGCCGTCGCCCGGATCGTGGTGCGCGCCGCCGACGCCGCCACCCGCGCGGTGACGGCCCTGCTCGGCGCCAGCCCGGCGGCCGGCCGGGAGCGGATCAGTGAGGCGGAGCTGCGCGACCTGGTCGCCGCCAACACCCTGCTCGACCCGGTCGAGCGGCGGATCATCGACGAGGTGCTGGTCGCGGGGGCGAGCCTGGTCCGCGAGGTGATGATGCCGCGCACCGAGGTCGTCTTCCTCTCCGCCCGGCTCACCATCGCCGAGGCGGAGCGGATGGTGCGGGCCGAGACCCACACCCGCTACCCGGTCGTCGACGGCACCCACGACGACGTGGTCGGCTTCGTGCACCTGCGCGACGTGCTGCTCCGCCCGGACGTCGATCCCTGCACCACCGTCGGCGAGCTGACCCGGGAGGTGAAGCGGCTGCCCGGCAGTAAACGGGTGCTCGCCGCGCTCAGCGAGATGCGTCGGGAGCGCCACCATCTCGCCGTGGTCGTCGACGAGTACGGCGGCACCGCCGGCATCGTCACCCTGGAGGACCTGATCGAGGAGCTGATCGGGGAGATCCACGACGAGTACGACACCGACCCCGACCCGGTGCACGCGGGCCTGCCCGCCGTGGTGGACGGCCGGCTCAACCTCGCCGACTTCGCCGAGCACACCGGGGTGCGCCTGCCACCCGGTCCGTACGAGACGGTCGGCGGCTTCGTGATGGCCGCGCTGGGCCGGCTCCCCGTCGCCGGCGACGAGGTGCCGGTGACCGTCGGCCCGCCCGGCGACGGCGGCGCGGAACCCGACGACCCGCCCGACGGCTGGCTGCTGCGGGTGCTCACGCTGGAGGGACGGCGGGTGGCCCGGCTCACCGTCTCCGCCGGGCGCCTGCCGGAGCCGCGGCGCGAGATCACCGCCCCCGCACCGGTGGGGCGGAACCGACCCGCCGGCCCGTCATGACGCGCACCGGGTCTTGCTGACAGAATTGCCGCCATGTCCGACGTTCCCGCCCGCCCCCGCGTCTTCTCCGGCATCCAGCCGACGGCCGACTCGTTCCACCTCGGCAACTACCTGGGCGCCGTGCGGCACTGGGTGGCGTTGCAGGACACCCACGACGCCTACTACTGCGTGGTCGACCTGCACGCGATCACGGCGGGGCACGACCCGAAGACGCTCATGCAGCGCTCCCGGATGGCCGCCGCGCAGCTCTTCGCCGTCGGCCTCGACCCCGAGCGCAGCACGCTCTTCGTGCAGTCGCAGGTGCCCGAGCACTCGCAGCTCGCCTGGGTGCTGGGCTGCATCACCGGGTTCGGCGAGGCGAGCCGGATGACGCAGTTCAAGGACAAGTCGCAGAAGCAGGGCGGCGAGCGGGCGAGCGTCGGCCTGTTCACCTACCCGATCCTCCAGGCCGCCGACATCCTGCTCTACCAGGCCAACGCGGTGCCGGTCGGCGAGGACCAGCGCCAGCACCTGGAGCTCTCCCGCGACCTGGCCCAGCGGTTCAACTCGCTGTTCGGGCCGACCCTGACGGTGCCCGCGCCGCACATCGTCAAGGACACCGCGAAGATCACCGACCTCCAGGACCCGACGGCCAAGATGTCGAAGTCGTCCTCGTCGCCGGCCGGCATCGTCAACCTGCTGGAGGATCCGGCCCGCTCGGCCAAGAAGATCCGCTCCGCGGTCACCGACACCGGGCGGGAGATCGTCTTCGACACCGAGACCAAGCCGGGCGTCTCCAACCTGCTGACCATCTACTCGGCCCTGAGCGGGCGGAGCGTCGACGACCTGGTCGCCGCGTACGCCGGCAAGGGCTACGGCGACCTCAAGAAGGACCTCGGCGAGGTGGTGCGGGAGTTCGTCGGCCCGATCCAGGAGCGCACCAGGACCTACCTCGACGACCCGGCGCAGCTCGACAAGCTGCTCGCCGCCGGCGCGGAGAAGGCCCGCGTACTCGCCGGCACGACGCTGCGCACCGTGTACGAGCGGGTGGGCTTCTTCCCGCCGGTGCGCGGCGAGTAGCGCCCCGGCGCGACGGGTGAGGGCGGACGGGTCGGTGGCCGGAGGGATGACGCACAGCGTGGATCGCAGGGACGGGGCGCCGGACGCCGGCGACACCATCGAGATCGGCATCGCCGTCGACATCCCCGAGCCGTGGGGCAGCCTGCTCACCCGACGGCGGGTCGAGGCCGGCGACCCCCGGGTCGTCCCCGCGCACGTGACCCTGCTCGGGCCGACCGAGATCCCGGTGGCGACGCTGCCGGCGGTGGAACGGCACCTCGGCGCGGTCGCCGCCGCCCACCTGCCCTTCACCCTGCACCTGCGGGGCACCGGCACGTTCCGCCCGGTGACCCAGGTCGTCTTCGTGGCGGTGGCCGCCGGGATCAGCGAGTGCGAACTGCTCGCCGCCGCGATCCGGGCCGCCCCCGAGCTGCACCGCGAGGCGCGCTTCCCCTACCACCCGCACGTCACGGTCGCCCAGGACGTCGCGCCGGAGGCGCTGGACCGGGCGTACGAGGACCTGGCCGACTTCTCGGCCATGTTCGAGGTCGAGGCGTTCACTCTCTTCTCGCACAGCGGGCAGACCCGGTGGCAGCCGCGCCGGGACTTCCGGCTGGGCGGCTGAGCGGTCGCCCGGGTGCGCCACGGCGTCGACGCCGGCTCCCGCCGTACGACCGCCGCCCGGCGCGGGCCGGCACCCGGTTGCCCGCACGGCGGCCGGAGATCGGCGAGGATGACGGCGTGAACGTGCTGGGCCGCATCGAGGCGGGCATCGACCGCCGGATCAGTGCCACGCGCCGCCGGTGGGGCGCAGCCGACCACCTCTGGCGGGCCGGCGTGCTCTACAACGACGTGCTGGGCGGGCGGCTGGCCGCCGCGATCGCCTACTACGGCTTCTTCGCGGTCTTCGCGCTGGCGCTGGTCGGGTACTCGATCTTCGGGGCCATCCTGGAGGACAACGACGAGGTCAGCGCGGCTGCTGCGGACTTCCTCCGGGAGAACCTGCCGTTCCTCGACCCGGTGCAGATCGCCGACAGCAGCGGCACGGTCGGGGTGGTCGGCCTGATCATCCTCGCGTTCACCGGGGTCGGCTGGGTGGAGGCGATCCGCTCCTCCCAGCGGCTCATGTACGGGCTCAACCAGCAGCCCGGCAACCTGGTGGTCCGCCGCCTGGTCGACCTCGGCGTACTGGTGGTCATCTTCGTGCTGCTCGGCGTCTCGGTGGCGGCGGTGGACGCCCTGGAGTCGCTGCTGCGGTTCCTGCTGCGCAGCACCGGCTCGGTCGGCCTGACCACGGTCAGCGCGGTGCTCAGCGTGGTGGTCAACGCGGTGCTGGCCACCCTGCTGCTGGTGGCGGTGCCGAGGTTGCGGATGAGCCGGTCCCGGCTGCGCCCGGTGGTGCTGCTGGTCGCGGTCGGCATCACCCTGCTGAACACCGTCGGGCGCTTCTACGTGGTGCGCACCGAGCGGAACCCGGCGTACACGGTGGTGGCGGGCGCCGTGGGGCTGCTGCTCTACCTCTACCTGCTCAATCAGCTGGTGCTCTTCGGCGCGGCGCTGGCCGCGACCAGCCCGCGCGGTCGGGTGGTGGACCTGGCGGCGGCTCCGGGGCCGGTCGACCCGGACGCGGACACGGACCCGGGTACCCCGGGCGGGGCCGGATGAGTGGGGGAGCGGGCGTGCGGATCACGGTCGACCAGGGCTCGGCGGTGCCGCCGTACGAGCAGGTGCGCGGGCAGCTCGCGGAGCTGATCGGGACGGGCCGGTTGGCGGTGGGCACGCGGCTGCCGACCGTCCGTCGGTTCGCGGCCGACCTCGGGCTGGCGGTCAACACGGTGGCCCGGGCCTACCGGGAGCTGGAGGCGGCCGGCCTGCTGGAGACCCGGGGCCGGCATGGCACCTTCGTCGCGCCCGGGCGCGACGACGCGGCGGACCGGTTGCAGCGGATGGCGGCCGGGTACGCCGCCGAGGCCGCCCGGCTGGGCGTACCGCCCGCGACGGCGCTGGCCATGGTCCGCGCGGCGTTGGACGCGGCGCGGCCGGCCTGACGGTGCCGACGACACCGGGTCGGGCGCCGGCGACCCGCGCGCGGTAGGGCGAATGGCGGGAATGACTCCCCGGGGGCCCGGCGCCACGGACATGATGGGCGCGTGGGCGCACTCGTGACACTGGACCTGCCGGACGACTCGCCGATGCTCGGCCTGCCGTGGATCATCACCTTCGGCCCGCTCGGCGACGCCGACGAGTGGGAGCCGGTGGTCTGCGGCCCCTACGAGCGGCCACACGCCCTCGCACTGGCCGAGTCGATCGTCGCCGAGGAGCAGCTGATGGCGGTCGTGGAGCCGCTGCTGCCGGCGGTCTCGGCCGAGGAGATCCGGGGCGAGATCGCCGCGGCGCAGATCGCCGCCGAGGACGAGGCGGCGCAGCTCGAGCAGGCCGATCTCTACGGCGACTTCGAGGACACCATCGACGAGGAGCTGGAGGCGGCGGCCGAGGAGGCCGACAGCGCGGAGCCGCTCGCCCCGCCCACCGAGGCCGAGCTGCGGGCCGGCTTCGGGCGCATCGCCGCCAAGCTCACCAGCGGCGCCTGAAGCCGGCCCGGCCTGCGCATCCCGATGGACGCCGGCGCCACCGGAGCGGACTCCGGAGGCGCCGGCGCCACCTCACCCCCCACCACAAGGGGTCGGTAGCCCAGTCGCCCGTCGGCGCGGGGCACAACGGACGACCAGGTCGATGACGGGTTACCCGCTCAGCGCCGTTCGAACCACGCGGCCGCGTCGACTCCGAGCAGGTGGCCGGAGCCCTGCCCGGTGAGCGGCTCGCTGGCGGCGATCGGTGCGCCGTACCCGTCGATCAGGGCCGGCGCACCGCTGATGTTGACCACACAGGTCAGCACGGTGTCACCGGCGGTGCGGCTGAAGGCGAGCACGCCCGGCCCGGCCTCCAACCAGGTGACTGCGCCCGCGTCGGCGGCCAGCGCCGGGTGCTCCCGGCGGATCCGCAGCGCGGTGCGGTAGAGCTCCAGCGTCGAGCCGGGCACGCCGGTCTGGGCGGCGACCGAGAGGGCACGCCAGGTGGCCGGGGCCGGCAGCCAGCTCAGCTCGCTGCCGGCCGGCCCGAAGCCGTACGGGGCCAGCTCGCCGCTCCACGGGATCGGCACCCGGCAGCCGTCGCGGCTCTCGCCGGTGCGCAGGAACGCCGGGTCCTGGCGCAGCTCGTCCGGCAGGTCGAGCACCTCCGGCAGGCCCAGTTCCTCGCCCTGGTAGAGGTAGGCGCAGCCGGGCAGGGCGAGCATCAGCAGGGTGGCGGCGCGCGCCCGGCGCAGCCCCTCGGCGCCGTCGCCGTAGCGGGTCACGTGCCGCTGCTTGTCGTGGTTGGAGAGCACCCAGGTGGTGGGCGCGCCGACGATGGTCGACTCGGCGAGCGCGGTGTCGACGACCTTGCGGAACGAGTCGGCGGACCAGGTCGCGTCGAGGAAGTCGAAGCTGAACGCCTGGTGCAGCTCGTCCGGGCCGATGTAGCGGGCGAGGCGCTGCGGGGTCTCGGCCCACGCCTCGGCGACCGCCATCCGGCCGCCCGGGTAGCTGTCCAGGATCGGCCGCCAGGCGCGGTAGATGTCGTGCACCTCGTCCTGGTCGAAGTAGGGGAGCCGGCCCTTGCCGAGCAGCTCCGCCTGGCGCTGGCCGGTGGTCATGGAGTTGAACCCGACGTCCGGCAGCCCCTCGGCCTTGATCATGCCGTGCGCCACGTCGATCCGGAAGCCGTCCACGCCCCGGTCGAGCCAGAAGCGCAGCACGCCCTCGAACTCGGCGCGCACCTCGGGGTGCCGCCAGTTCAGGTCGGGCTGGGCCGGGTCGAACAGGTGCAGGTACCACTGACCGTCGTCGATCCGCGTCCAGGCGGGGCCGCCGAAGATGCTCTCCCAGTCGTTCGGGGGCAGTTCGCCGTTCTCGCCCTTGCCCTCGGCGAAGAGGTAGCGCGCCCGCTCGGGGGAGCCGGGCCCGGCCGCCAGCGCCGCCTGGAACCACTGGTGCGCGCTGGAGGTGTGGTTGGGCACCAGGTCGACGATGATCCGCAGGCCGAGGGCGTGCGCGTCGGTGATCATCGCGTCGAAGTCCGCGAGGGTGCCGAACATCGGGTCGACGTCGCGGTAGTCGGCGACGTCGTACCCGCCGTCGATCATCGGGGAGGTGTAGAAGGGGGTCAGCCAGAGCGCGTCCACGCCGAGGTCGTGCAGGTACGGCAGGCGCTCCCGGATGCCCTGGAGGTCGCCGACGCCGTCGCCGTTGGAGTCGGCGAAGCTGCGTACGTAGACCTGGTAGACGACCGCGGAGCGCCACCAGTCGTCGTCGGAGGCCAGCGGCGAGGGGTTGCTGACGGTCATGGGTGGCGTTCCCCGTTCTGTGGCGCGGGTCGGCGGCACCCGAGCGCGGCGCGGGTGCGGGGGTGATGTCTGAGCAGAATGCCGCTCGTTACTGCAAGAGTCAAGCATTCCTTGCGCAAGAAATGGCGTCGGTCACGCGGCGCCCCGAGGGAACCCCGCTCGCGCGGGCCTGCCGGGGGCGGGCGGTCAGGCCGGGACGGCCAGCGCGGGCGGGGCCGGGCGCTGCCGGGTCGGGCCGCCCGGGGCGGGGCGCGCGGCGCCGGTCGGGGCGACGGCGGTGGAGCCGCGCACGACCAGTTCCGGGCGGAACACGTACTCCGAGTGCGGGGCGGCGTGCCCGTTGATCTCGTCCACCAGGGCCCGGACGGCGGCGACGGCCATCGCGGCCACCGGCTGCCGCATCGTGGTCAGCGGCGGGTCGGTGAAGGCCATCAGCGGGGAGTCGTCGTAGCCGACCACCGACAGCTCTCCCGGGACGGACATGCCGCGCTGCCGGGCGGCCCGGATCGCGCCGAGCGCCATCAGGTCGGAGCCGCAGACGATGCCCGTGACGCCCCGGTCCAGCAGCCGGGCGGCGGCGGCCTCGCCGCCCTCCACGCCGAACAGCGACAGCTCGGCCAGTTCGTCGAGGCCGGGCTCGTCGACCCCGACGAGCCGGCCCATCGCGGCCCGGAAGCCGGCCACCCGGCGCTGCACCGGCACGAACCGGTCCGGCCCGGTGATCAGGCCGATGCGGCGGTGCCCGAGCGCCACCAGGTGGGCCACGGCCAGTTCGGTGGCCTCGCCGTCGTCGCAGGAGACGAAGGGCGCGGGGATGCCGGGCGCGTACCCGTTGATCATCACGACGGGCAGCGGGCGGGCGATCAGGGCGCGGTAGCGGTCGTGGTTGGCGGCGGTGTCGGCGTGCAGGCCGGAGACGAAGACTATTCCGGAGACCTGCCGGTCGAGCAGCATCTCCACGTACTCGTCCTCGGTGACCCCGCCGGCGGTCTGGGTGCAGAGCACGGGGGTGAACCCGCTCTGCGCCAGGGTCGACTCGATCACCTGGGCGAAGGCGGGGAAGATCGGGTTGTCGAGCTCGGGGACCACCAGGCCCACGAGGCCGGCGCTGCGCTTGCGCAGCCGGGCCGGGCGCTCGTAACCGAGCACATCGAGAGCGGTCAGTACGGCCTGCCGGGTCTCGGGGGCCACTCCCGGGCGGTCGTTGAGCACCCGCGACACCGTGGCCTCGCTGACTTCGGCCTGTTGGGCGATGTCGGACAGTCGAGCGCGCATGGGCGCACTTTAGCTCAAAGGCAAGTTCTTGCGTACACTTCTGCAAGCCCTTCCATTCTCTGCAACCTCTTGCTAACGTCCCCGCAACACGCGAGAGCAGCGGCGCAGCACGCCCGGCGCCGGTTGGCAAGAAAATTACAGAGCTTCCACTGGCGGGATCGCCCCTCCCCCGGCGGGCCGCCATGACGACAGGAGTACCGATGCGCATCCGTACCGCGGGTGTGGTCGCCGTCCTCGGCCTGGCGCTCGCCGCCTCCGGCTGTGGTGGCGACAGCAACGACGAGCCGGCCGCGAACGAGTCCAGCAAGGCCGCCACCGGCGGCAAGCTGGTGATCTGGGCCGACGACAAGCGCGCCGCCGCCCTCAAGCCGTTCGGTGAGAAGTTCGGCCAGGAGAACGGCGTCACGGTCGAGGTCCAGGCCGTCTCCAAGGACCTCCAGACCAACTTCGTCACCGCCTCCCAGCAGGGCAGCGGCCCGGACGTCGTGGTCGGCGCGCACGACTGGATCGGCAACCTGGTGCAGAACGGCGCCATCGACCCGGTCCAGCTCGCCGCCGAGCAGAAGAGCGCGTTCAACGAGACCGCCGTCAAGGCCGTCACGTTCAACGGCCAGCTCTACGGCGTGCCCTACGCCATGGAGAACCTGGCGCTGATCCGCAACACCGAGCTGGCCCCCGAGGCGCCGAAGACCATCGAAGAGCTGGTCGCCACCGGCAAGAAGCTCAAGGCCGAGAAGAAGGCCAGCGAGATCCTCTGCCTCCAGTCCGGCCAGAACGGCGACGCGTACCACATCTACCCGCTCTACACCTCGGCCGGCGGCTACCTCTTCGGTACCGGCGCCAACGGCGACTACGACCCGAAGGACCTGGGCGTGGGCAAGCCGGAGTCGATCGCGGCGTTCCAGAAGATCGCCAAGCTCGGTGAGAAGGGCGAGGGCGCGCTGAAGCGTTCGATCACCCCCGAGAACTCGATCGCCACGTTCACCGGCAAGAAGTGCGCCTTCCTGGTCTCCGGCCCGTGGGCCATCGCCGACGCCAAGAAGGCCAACATCAAGTACGACATCTCCCCGGTCCCCGGCTTCGCCGGTGGCAAGGAGGCCCAGCCGTTCGTGGGCGTCCAGTCCTTCTACGTCGCGTCCAAGGGCCAGAACAAGGCCCTGGCGCAGGAGTTCGTCGCGAACCACGTGACCACCGCGGACCTCGCCGTGGCGCTCTACAACGCCGAGCCGCGTCCCCCGGCGCTGACCGCCGCGCTGGACCAGGTCAAGGGCAGCGACCCGGACCTGGCCAAGTTCCAGGAGGCCGGCAAGAACGGCCAGGTGCTCCCGGCGATCCCGGCCATGGCCGCGATCTGGGACCCGTTCGGCAAGGCGGAGGCCGCCATCATCGGCGGCGCCGACCCGGCCAAGACGATCACCGCAGCCGGTAAGACGATCGCCGGCCAGATCAAGTAATGAGCACGTCGTCATCCGGCCCGGGGGCTGCCACGCAGCCCCCGGGCCGGGGGCCCGTACGGTCCGGGTCCCCGCGCACGTCCCGTACCGCGCGGAACCACGCGCCGATCACCCTGACCGGCCTGCTCGTCAAGGTGGTCCTGCTCGGCCTCGTGGCCGGGATCGCGGTCTGGGCGG
The DNA here is from genome assembly GCF_900091445.1 of Micromonospora echinofusca. NCBI lineage: Bacteria > Bacillati > Actinomycetota > Actinomycetes > Micromonosporales > Micromonosporaceae > Micromonospora > Micromonospora echinofusca. Next base: position 5,561,584 of record NZ_LT607733.1, on the reverse strand, counting down.
CCTTTCCGCTCATCGAGGCCGAGCTCTGGGTCGGGTTGGCGATCCTGCTGGCGACCACCGCCGGACTCTTCTACCTCTACCTGACCCCCCGGCACATCCCCGTCAAGTACCTGATCCCGGGCACGCTCTTCCTGGTGGCGTTCCAGATCATCCCGGTGCTCTACACCGCCAGCACCGCCTTCACGAACTTCGGTGACGGCCACCGGGGCAGCAAGGACGACGCCATCGTCGCCATCCAGAGCGGCTCGGTGACGCAGGTCCCCGGCTCGATCCAGTACCCGCTGACCGTCGCAACCAAGGGCGACCCGGCCACCGGCGCGCTGGTCTTCCTGGTCACCGACCCGCAGACGAACACGGTCTCCGTCGGCGATACCGAGGGCCTGCGCCCGCTCGGCGCCGGCAGCGTCACCGTCGCGCCGGGCGGCAAGGTCACCGCCGCCGACGGCTACCAGATCCTCAACTTCGGCGAGGCCAGCAAGCGGAGCAAGGACATCACCGACCTGGTGGTGCCGACCTCCGGGGGCGCGCTGCGCTCGTCCGGCCTGTCGCGCGCCTACGAGGGCAAGGCGGTCCGGGCGTACGACGCGGGCTGCGACTGCATCCGCGACAGCGAGACCGGTAAGACCTGGACCGCCGACGGGAAGGTCGGCTCCTTCGTCGCCGCGGACGGCGAGGCGCTGGCCCAGGGCTGGCAGGTCAACGTCGGGCTGCGGAACTTCGCCAGCGTGCTCACCGACCCGGCCATCTCCGGCCCGTTCTTCAGCACGCTGATCTGGAACTTCGCCTTCGCGCTCGGCTCCACCGGCTTCACGTTCCTGCTCGGCATGGGGATCGCGCTGGCGCTGCACTCGCCCCGGATGCGGGGCACGAACTTCTACCGGGTGTTGCTGATCCTGCCCTACGCCATGCCGTCCTTCGCGATGCTGCTGGTCTGGCGGGACATGTTCAACACCGACTTCGGCCTGATCAACAACCTGTTCGGGCTGGGGGTGGACTGGTTCGGTGAGACCTGGTCGGCCCGGCTCGCGGTGCTGCTGGTGCAGCTCTGGCTCGGCTACCCGTACATGTTCCTGGTGACCACCGGCGCGTTGCAGGCCATCCCACGCGAGCTGACCGAGGCCACCTCGGTCGACGGGGCGTCGCCGTTCCAGTCGTTCCGCGCGGTGACCATGCCGCTGCTGCTGGTGGCGATCTCGCCGCTGCTGATCGCGTCCTTCGCGTACAACTTCAACAACTTCAACGCGATCCAGTTCGTCACCGAGGGCGGACCGTTCCCGGCGGACAACCCGACGGCCGGCGCCACCGACCTGCTGATCACCTACACCTACCGGCTGGCCTTCGGCGCCCAGGGTGCCGAGTACGGCCTCGCCGCCGCTGTCTCGATCTTCATCTTCGCGATCGTGGCGACGGTGTCGGCGATCAGCTTCTCCCGGACCCGCAAGCAGGAGGAGGTGTACTCGTGAGCACTCGCACCGATGCGCCCGTCGCCAACCGCAACGCGGCCGGACGGTCCAGGAACCGCTGGTTCGCCCAGGTGGGATGGCGGCACCTGGTCGGGATCCTGGCGGTGGCGTTCAGCCTCTTCCCGATCCTGTTCGTCGTCTCGGCGGCGCTCAACCCGCTCGGCACGCTCTCCTCCACGGAGCTGCTGCCGACCGGCGCCTCGCTGGAGAACTTCACCAACCTCTTCGAGCGGACCGCCTTCGCCCGCTGGTTCCTCAACTCGCTGCTCCTGGCGGGGGTGGCCAGCTTCGCGTCGATCTTCCTGTCGGCGCTGGCGGCGTACGCCTTCTCCCGGATGCGGTTCGCCGGCCGTCGCGTCGGACTGCTCTCCCTGCTGCTGATCCAGATGTTCCCGCAGTTCCTGGCGATCGTGGCGATCTTCCTGATCTTCACGAAGGTCACCGAACTGTGGCCGGTGATCGGCTTCAACACCCCGTGGGGCCTCTTCCTGCTCTACATGGGTGCCGCCCTCGGCGCGAACACCTGGCTGATGAAGGGCTTCTTCGACACGCTGCCGAAGGAGCTGGACGAGTCCGCCACCATGGACGGCGCCTCGCACGCCCAGATCTTCTTCCGGATCATGCTGCCGCTGGTGGCGCCGATCCTGGCGGTGACCGGTCTGCTCGCCTTCATCGGTGCGATCAACGAGTTCGTGATCGCCAACGTGTTCCTCACGAACACCAACTCGAAGACCCTCGCGGTCGGAATGTTCGGGCTGGTGGCCGGCGAGCGCAACAACAACTTCGGGATCTTCGCGGCGGGCACCCTGCTCACCGCCATCCCGACGGTGCTGGTGTTCCAGCTCCTCCAGCGCTACATCGTCAACGGCCTCACGGCCGGAGCTGTAAAAGGCTGAGCCTCCTCGGCTCACCGCTGCGGCAAGGGCGTCGGCGTCCGACGTACACCGGAGCAGTCACGGATCGACCGCCGCGGCCGGGCAACCGGCCGCGGCGGGAGACCCCTTTCTCTCCCAGTCCGACCGACGCGAAAGGCGCCACCATGTCCCTGTTGCCGCACCACGACGGTTCCGCCCTGTACGTGCCCGAGCAGGAGCCCGCCCTCGGCGACGTCGTCGACGTCTTCGTCCGGGTGCCGGCCGGCGCCGACGTCCGGCAGGTGCACGTGCGCACCACCGGCGACGGAGAGCCCCGCTTCACCGAGGCGGTCGTGGACCGCACCGACGGCGGCGACGTCTGGTGGCGGGTCCCCGTCGAGGCCCGCAACCCGGTCAGCAACTACCGGTTCATGCTCACCGGCAGCCGCGGCTACCGCTGGCTGAACGCCGCCGGCCTGGTGCACCACGACGTGCCCGACAACGGCGACTTCAAGCTGGTCACCCACGCGCCGCCGCCGGCCTGGGCCCGCGACGCGGTGATCTACCAGATCTTCCCCGACCGGTTCGCCCGGTCCGCCGCCGCCGAGGGCCGCGAACTGCCGGACTGGGCCATCCCGTGCGACTGGGACACCCCGGTGATCGGGCGCGGCCCCGAGACTCCCCGGCAGTTCTACGGGGGAGACCTGGACGGCGTCACCGGGCGGCTGGATCACCTGGACCGGCTCGGGGTGAACACCGTCTACCTGACCCCGATCTTCCCGGCCCGCTCCAACCACCGCTACGACGCGGCCAGCTTCGACACCGTCGACCCGCTGCTCGGCGGGGACGCCGCGCTGGCCCGCCTCGCCGACGCCGTACGCGCCCGGGGCTGGCGGCTGCTCGGCGACATCACCAGCAACCACACCGGCGACGCGCACGAGTGGTTCACCAGGGCCGCCTCCGACTCCTCCGCGCCCGAACGGGAGCTGTACTACTTCGACGAGGTCTCCGGTGACTACGAGTCGTGGAACGGGGTCAGGTCGCTGCCGAAGCTGAACTGGGGCAGCGCCGAGCTGCGCCGGCGCTTCGCCACCGCCGACGACTCGCTGCTGCGCCGCTGGCTGCGCCCGCCGTACGGGCTGGACGGCTGGCGGGTGGACGTGGCCAACATGACCGGGCGGCGGGGCGCCGACGCGTACACCCACGAGGTGGCGGCGCTGCTGCGCGAGGTGGTCGTCCGGACCCGGGCCGACGCGCTGCTGATGGCCGAGCACGGCCACGACCACACCGGCGACCTCGACCGGAACGGCTGGCACGGCACGATGAACTACGTCGGCTTCACCGACCCGGTCTGGTCCTGGCTGCGCCACGGCGACCAGCCCGTACCGAACTTCCTCGGCACCCCGGGCGGGGTGGTGCGCCGGGACGCGGACGCGGTGCTCGCCACCATGAACGCCTACCGCTCGTTGATCTCCTGGCGGTCGTACACCCACTCGTGGCAGCTGCTCGGGTCGCACGACTCCGCCCGGATCCGCACCGTGGTCGGCGACGCCGCCCGGCAGGAGGTCGCCGCCGGGCTGCTCGCCACCATGCCCGGCACCCCGATGATCTTCGCCGGCGACGAGCTGGGCCTGACCGGCACCAACGGCGAGGGTTCGCGTACCCCGATGCCGTGGCACCGGCCCGAGAGCTGGGACGCCTCGACGTTCGCCGCGTACCGCGCCCTGGTGGCGCTGCGCCGCGCGGAGCCCGCGCTGCGCCACGGCGGCCTGCGCTGGCTGCACGCCGACGCGGACACGCTGGTCTTCCTGCGCGAGGCGCCGACCGGCACGGTGCTGGTGCTGGCCCGCCGCGCCGCCGGCGAGCCGCTGCGCCTGGCCGGGCTGCGGCCGGCCGAGAACCTGTACGGCGGGGCCCCCGCCCTGCGGCCCGACGCCGACGGCGCGGTCACCCTCCCGGCGGACGGCCCCACCTTCCAGGCGTGGCGCCTGACCTGATGGCCGAGTAGCGGGGCGGAACCCCTACCCGCCCCGCTACTACAATCCGTCGTTGATGGGGGAGGATGGTGGGCGTGGAAGCTCTGAGACTGATACTTCGCTACGTCCATCTGATCGGTTTCGCCCTGCTGCTCGGCGGCGCGATCGTCCAGTACGTCAGCGGCAAGCTGCGGATCAACCCGGCCATGCTCTGGGGGTCCGTGATCATGCTGGCGACCGGGATCGGCCTCTCCGCGCCACTGCGCGACGGCGACGAGCCGGCCCCCGCGAAACTTGTTACCAAGTTGGTGCTCGCCATCCTGATCTTCGTCATGGTCTTCTTTTCCCGGAAGCGCGACGTGGTCAACCGTGGGCACTTCCTGGCAATCGTCGGGTTGACCCTGGTCAACGCGGCGGTGGCCGTCTTCTGGCGGTAACGTCACCGACAGGGACGACGTGCAGAACCGGACGTTCCGCGACGCCCCGCCGCGCATCTACCAGCACTGAGAGTGATCTGCCCCACCTAAGGGTTACGTAGGGGTAACAGGCACCCAACAGTCGTGCACGATTGTCGGCCGGTGGGTGGGCGCGGGCGTACGCTCCCGTCCGTAACGTGGGACGCCGGCGGCGCAGCGCAGGCCGGCTCAAAGGGCTGCCACCGTGCAGGACGCGGTGTGCAATGGGAAGGAGACGTCTTGCGCTCGATGCGTGGGATGCGGATCGCCTCCGCCGTCGCGGTGGGTGGGCTCGTGCTGGGCGCCGCCGCGTGCGGTGAGGCTCCCGAGGAGAACAACAACGCCGGCAGTGGCGACAAGAAATACACCGCCTGCATGGTGACCGACGTCGGCGGCATCGACGACAAGTCGTTCAACACCTCCGCCTGGAAGGGCCTGGAGGAGGCCAAGAAGGCCAACGACAAGATCGACATCAAGTACGTCGCGTCGAAGGCCGAGGCGGACTACGAGGTCAACCTGACCCAGTACGTCAACCAGAAGTGCGACTTCATCCTGGCCGTCGGTGGCCTGATGGGTGACGCCACCTCCAAGATCGCCAAGGCGAACCCGAACCAGCAGTTCGGCATCGTCGACGCGAAGGTCCCGGAGACCAACGTCTACCCGATGCAGTTCGACACCGCCCAGGCCGGCTTCCTCGCCGGCTACCTGGCCGCTGGCATGACCAAGAGCGGCACGGTGGGCACCTACGGCGGCCTGCCGATCCCGCCGGTCACCATCTTCATGGACGGCTACGCCGACGGCGTCGCGCACTACAACAAGACCAAGAGCAAGACGGTCAAGGTCGTCGGCTGGGACAAGGCCGCCCAGAAGGGCTCCTTCACCAACGACTTCGTCAAGCAGGACGAGGGCAAGAAGGTCAGCGACGCGCTGGTCGCCCAGGGTGCCGACATCATCATGCCGGTCGCTGGCGGTGCCGGCCTCGGCACCACCGGCGCGGCCAAGGCGTCGGGCGGCAAGTACAACACCATCTGGGTGGACGTCGACGGCTGCGAGAGCACCCAGGACTGCGCGGCGATCATCACCACCGTCGAGAAGAACATCCCGGACGCCGTCAAGGAGGCCGTCGTCAAGGCCGCCAACGGCGAGAAGCTGTCGGCCACCCCGGGCTACCTCGGCAACCTGTCGAACAACGGCGTCGGGCTCGCCCCGTACCACGAGTTCGACAGCAAGGTCCCGGCCGAGCTGAAGGCCGAGATCGACAAGCTGAAGGCGGACATCGCCGCCGGCACCGTCACCGTCACCTCCGCGGCCCAGCCGAAGTGAGGCTCCGCCGGCCGCCCGCGGTGAGACGATCACCCCGGTAGGCCGGCGAGCGGTACAGCACGACGACCCGGCCGCCCCGGCGTCGCGGGGGAAACCCCCACGGCGCCGGGGCGGCCGATCCGCACCACCCGACGACGGCCCCGCGCCGCGAGCGGTACATCGGCAGCTACGCTGCACCATCGCTTCGCACTCCAGGAGGTTGCGCTGAGACTCGAACTGCGCGGCATCACCAAACGGTTCGGTGATCTGGTCGCCAACGACCACATCGATCTGACGGTGGAGCCTGGAGAGATCCACGCCCTGCTCGGCGAGAACGGCGCGGGCAAGTCGACCCTGATGAACGTGCTCTACGGGCTCTACCAGCCCGACGAGGGCGAGATCCTGGTCGACGGCGCGCCGCTGAAGCTGCGGGGCCCGTCCGACGCGATCGCGGCCGGGATCGGCATGGTGCACCAGCACTTCATGCTGGTGCCCGTCTTCACGGTGACCGAGAACATCATGCTCGGCGCCGAGCAGGTCAAGGGCGGCATCGCCGGCTTCCTGGACCGGCGGCGGGCCCGGCGCGAGGTCGCCGAGGTCTCCGAGCGGTACAACCTGCGGGTCGACCCGGACGCGGTGATCGAGGACCTGCCGGTCGGCATCCAGCAGCGGGTGGAGATCGTCAAGGCGCTCACCCGCGACGTCGACCTGCTCATCCTCGACGAGCCGACGGCCGTGCTCACGCCGCAGGAGACCGAGGAACTGCTCACCGTGATGCGGTCGCTCAAGGCCGCCGGCAAGTCGATCGTCTTCATCACCCACAAGCTGGGCGAGGTCAAGGCCATCGCCGACCGGATCACCGTGATCCGGCGCGGGAAGACCGTCGGCACCGCCTCCCCGGAGGCGAGCCGGGACGAGCTGGCCGCGCTCATGGTCGGCCGCAGCGTGCGGCTCACCGTCGACAAGGAGGCCGCCACCCCCGGCAAGCCGGTCCTGGAGGTCGCCGGCCTCGTCGTCGACGACGACCGGCAGATCCGCGCGGTCGACGGGATCGACCTGACCGTGCACGCGGGCGAGGTGCTCGGCGTCGCGGGCGTGCAGGGCAACGGCCAGACCGAGCTGATCGAGGCGATCATGGGGCTGCGCCCGACGCTCGCCGGCACGGTCACGCTCGACGGGCAGCAGGTCGACGGCTGGTCGACCAAGAAGGTGCTCCGCGCGGGCGTCGGCTACGTGCCCGAGGACCGCAGCGTCGACGGCCTGGTCAAGGAGTTCTCCGTCGCGGAGAACCTGGTGCTCGACATCTACGACCGGCCGCCGTTCGGCAAGGGCCTGGCGTTGCGGCCGGACGCCATCGCGAAGTCGGCGAAGGAGCGGATCGAGCAGTTCGACGTCCGCACCTCCTCGGCCGACGCGCCCGTCGGCACCCTCTCCGGCGGCAACCAGCAGAAGGTCATCGTGGCCCGGGAGCTGTCCCGGCCGCTGAAGCTCTTCATCGCCGCCCAGCCGACCCGCGGCGTCGACGTCGGGTCGATCGAGTTCATCCACAGCCAGGTCATCCGCGAGCGGGACGTCGGCACCGCCGTCATGGTGGTCTCCAGCGAGCTCGACGAGGTGATCGGCCTGGCCGACCGGATCGCGGTGATGTACCGCGGCCGGATCATCGGCATCGTCGGCCCCGACACCCCGCGCGAGGAGATCGGCCTGCTGATGGCCGGCATCACCCCGGACGCGGCGCCCGCCGCCGCGACCGGCACGACCCCGGCCGACGGCGGCGCGGCGGCCCCCGCCGCCGAGGGCCCTGGTAGCAAGGACGAGGCATGACGAACCCGAACCCCGAGTCGGGCTCCCCGGGCAACCCGAACCCCCCGTCGGGCTCCCCGGACAAGGAGCCGGCGACCGAGGCGCAGGCCGCGCGGACCGCGCTCGGCAACACCGAGCGCGCCGAGACGGCCACCTCCCCGAAGGCCCCGGCCCGGGCCCCGGAGCCGAAGCCCTCGCTGGGCCGCCTGTTCCTGGACAACCTCTGGGCGGCGAACACCTTCACGGTGACGCTGCTGTCGCTGGTGCTGGCGATGATCGTCGGCGCGATCCTGATGATCGTGTCCGACCCCGAGGTTCTCGCCACCTACAGCTACATCACGGCCCGGCCGGCCGACGCGCTCAACGCGAGCTGGACGCTGGTCAGTGAGGCGTACGGGAACCTCTTCAAGGGCGCGATCTTCGACCCGGACGCGGTCGGCTTCCAGGCGGCGATGAGCCCGATCTCGGAGACGCTCACCTACACCGCGCCGCTGGTCTTCACCGGCCTGTCGGTGGCGCTGGCCTTCCGGGGCGGCCTGTTCAACATCGGCGCCCAGGGCCAGGCCACCATGGGCGTGATCCTGGCCGCGCTGGCGGGCTTCCTGCTGCCGCTGCCGCCGGGCCTGCACCTGCTCGTCGCGGTGCTCGCCGGCGCGCTCGGCGGGGCGATCTGGGGCTTCATCCCGGGCATCCTCAAGGCGCGCACCGGCGCCCACGAGGTGATCAACACGATCATGCTCAACTACATCGCCACGTACTTCCTGACCTGGATCATCGTGCAGAACGGCGTCCAGGACCCGAACCGTACGGACGCGATCAGCAAGCCGGTCGACGGCTCCGCCCAGCTGCCCCGGCTGCTCGGCGACGGGCTCCGGGTGCACGCCGGCATCATCCTGGCGGTGCTGGCCACCTGGGCGGTCTGGTGGCTGCTCAACCGCTCCACGCTCGGCTTCGAGCTGCGCGCCGTCGGCGCCAACCCGGACGCCGCGCGGACCGCCGGCATCAGCGTCACCCGGACGTACGTCCTGATCATGGTCTTCGCCGGGATCCTGGCCGGCCTCGGCGGCTCCAACATGGTGCTCGGCTCCACCGCCAGCGCGCTGACCCCGCTGGTCGTCGCGCAGATCGGCTTCGACGGCATCCTGGTGGCGCTGCTCGGCCGGGTGAAGCCGTGGGGCGTCGCGCTGGCCGCGCTGCTCTTCGGCGCGCTCCAGGCCGGCGGCAACCGGATGCAGTCCTACTCGGGGATCTCGCTGGAGCTGGTCACCGTGCTCCAGGCGCTGATCGTCATCTTCATCGCCGCGCCGGCCCTGGTGAAGGCGATCTTCCAGCTCCGGGCCGCCCGCGCCGCCCGGTTGCAGACGAGCCTGGCGAAGGGCTGGTAACTCATGTCCACCATGGCTGTCGAAGACGTCGCGGTCGCCCCCGTCGACCAGGGCTTCTGGACCCGTACCCGCAAGGTCGGCGCCGTGCTGCTCGCCCTCGGCCTGCTGGCGACGGTGCTGTTCGGGGCGCTCGCCACCGGCGAGCAGGCCCGCTTCACCCTCAGCGAGGACACCGCCGGCGCCGCCCTGAAGATCCACGGCACCCTCGGCGCGATCCTCTTCGGCCTCGTCGCCCTCGCCGCCGGCGTCGCGATGCTCGCCGGCCTGCCGAAGCGCTGGTTCACCGTCGTCCTCGGCGTCGGCCTGGTCGGCTTCGTGCTGTCGTTCCTCTGCTGGCAGGTCTCCGACGCGCCGCCCGGGCAGAACTTCATGCCGCTGGTCAACATCCTCCGGAACACCTTCATCCTGGCCCTGCCGCTGATCTTCGGCGCCCTCGCCGGCGTGCTCTGCGAGCGCTCCGGCGTGGTCAACGTGGCCATCGAGGGGCAGCTGCTGATGGGCGCCTTCAGCGGCGCGCTCTTCGGCAGCCTCACCGGCAACGTCTGGGTCGGCCTGGTCGCCGCGGCCATCGGCGGCGCGTTCATCTCGCTGCTGCTGGCCGTCTTCTCGATCCGCTACCTGGTCGACCAGGTCGTCATCGGCATCGTGCTCAACCTGCTGGCCGTCGGCGTCACCGGCTTCCTCTACGAGCGGCTGATGCAGACCAACGCGCAGAAGTACAACAGCGCCCCCCGGTTCAGCAACTGGGAGATCCCGCTGCTGTCGGACATCCCGCTGCTCGGCCCGGCCCTGTTCCGGGGCAACATCTTCCTCTACCTCGGCCTGCTGCTGGTGCTGGTCATCCACATCGCGCTGTTCCGCACCCGCTGGGGCCTGCGTACCCGCTCGGTCGGCGAGCACCCCACCGCCGCCGACACCCTGGGCGTCAAGGTGCTCGGGCTGCGCTACCGCAACGTGCTGCTCGCCGGGGTGGTCGCCGGCATCGGCGGCGCCTCCTACACGCTGGCGCTCTACTCGTTCACCAAGAACATGATCGGCGGCAAGGGCTTCATCGCCCTCGCCGCGCTCATCTTCGGCCGGTGGAGCCCCACGGGGGCGCTGCTCGCGGCGCTCTTCTTCGGCTTCGCCGACCAGCTCGCCACCTACCTGGGCGCCATCAACAGCGTGATCCCGAGCCAGTTCCTGGCCATGCTGCCCTACCTGGCGACGATCCTGGCGGTGGCCGGTCTGGTCGGCCGGGTCCGGGCACCGGCCGCCGACGGCAAGCCGTACATCAAGGGCTGAGCGCAGGCGACAGCCACGGGCCGCGTCCACCACCACTGGTGGACGCGGCCCTTGCCGTGCGGGTGACGGTGATCTGGCGATGATCCTGTGATGACGCCCCCGGCCAGCCTTCTACGCAGATTCCCCTCGTCTGCGTGAGGTGAGCATGAAGCGGTCCCTAGCCGCAATGGCGACGCTGATCTGCGCCGCTACCCTCCTTCCCTCGTCCATCGCGACTGCGAAGTCCGCAGCGCCCGAGACCGGCCCGACCGCCGCGTCCGCGCGCCCACCGGAGACCCGTCGTGCACCTCGACCACCCGCCGATCCGGACCGGGTCCGCGACCCCGACCGCCGTCTGGGGACAGCATGGCGGCGGTCGGCTGATCGCGCCGTCACCACGTCCGGCGACGCAACCGGCCTACATCTTCTCGTCGCCGACGAGGCGCAGGCGTACGCCTGGCGGACTGCGGCGACCCTCGCGGAGCCCGGCTTCGACACCGACCAGTGGATCGGGCAGGCCTGCGTGACCGGCTCGGGCCGGCGCGCCGTCGTGGTGTACGCGCCGCGGACCTTCACCAACCGCGAGCTGCTCATGCAGCGAGGCGGGTTCGCCGCAGTCGTCGACCTGAAGACTGGTGCGGTCACGAAGCTGCCCGAGCGGGTGTCGCTGGCCTACCACAACCCCGGGTGCGGCAGGGGCGAGAAGGCGGTTCTGTCGCGGCTGGAAATGCCGACCGAGCCTGGTCAGGCGGCCCACACCTGGCTCGGCACGGTCGACACGGCGCGGCCGACCTCGCCGGTGCGGAAGGTGCGCGCCGCCGGCCAGGTCTCCTCTGTGCTGCCGGTGCGCGACGGGCTGATCGGCTCGAAAGGCAACAGCCTGGTCCGGATCGGTGCCGGCGGTGCACTGACCAACCTGGCAGCGACGGGGGGCACGCCCTTCCGGATGCTCGCCGACGGTCCCGACGCGGTGGCGTTCCAGATCGTGCGCGACGGCCGGACCGAGTTCAAGCGGTTCGCCGCCGGAAAGGTGTCCCACCACGGGGCGGTCCCGCAGGGCCAGGTAAAGCTCCGGCCCGGAGCGGGCGGCCGGGTGTTCGCCGTCGGCGGGCGGGCAGAGGCCGGTACGGCAGGTCGGCTGCCGCGTAGCTGGCGGGCTATCGACGGCCTGCCCGACGCGGACGTCTCCACTACCGGTGCTCTGGTCGTCCAGCGGGCCACCACGGGTCGGGAGGCCGCCGGGCAGTTGGCGGAACGGCCGGACAACGGGCGACCGGAGAGGGTGGACATCAGGACGAGCCGGACGGCCGACGATTCGGAACTCCGTTTCTCGGTCGAGCCACGGGTGGACCATGCCGGGCGGCGGCTCTCGCCCTCGCTGCGTGGCCGGCCCGCCGCCAGCGGGCAGAGCAGTTCCCGGACGACCGCGACGGCGGGCGACCCCAACGTTCCGATGGACCCCGACGGCGCCTGCGCGGTGTCCCGCAACGACAAGACGCTTCAGGTCTACCAGCCGACGGTGGCCCAGATGGAGTGGGCGGCCAACCTCGCGGTGCGTAACCAGCTGACGTTCCAGCGACCCGCCAACTGGAACAACAACTCCATGCCGGCCTACTCCCCACAAGGCATGTTCCCGTCGATGGCGCTCATCGGCGGCGGCTACGTGCCCGCGCAGATCTTTCTGGGCATCCTCGCCCAGGAGTCGAACCTCTGGCAGGCGAGCCGGCATGCCGTGGACGCCTCCGTCGGGAATCCGCTGACCAGCCTGGGTTACTACGGTCTCGACCTCCAGGACCCGGACTTCAATCTGATCAATTTCGACGAGACCAAGGAACCGCGTCCGGACTGCGGATACGGCGCGGGTCAGGTGACCTCGGGCATGCGGAAGTCCGAGACCGGCCGGACCCTCGCCGGGGTCACCTGGGACTACACGAAGCAGAAGGCGGTCGCGACGGACTACGCCACCAACGTGGCGGCGGGTCTGCGGATCCTGCAGGACAAGTGGAACCAGACCCGTGCTGCCGGGCTGATCGCCAACGACGGCGACCCGAAGTACCTGGAGAACTGGTGGTTCGCCGTCTGGGCCTACAACACCGGCTTCTACGCACAGAACCCGCAGGCCCCCACCCTGCCCTGGGGCGTGGGCTGGGCCAACAACCCCGCCAACACCGACTATCCTGCCGACCGCAAGCGGTTCCTGACGGCGCCGCTCGACGTGGACAACCCGGGCGACGAGGACGATGTCGATGACGACATCGGCTACGACAACGCGAAGCACCCCAACCACTGGTCGTACCCCGAGCGGGTGATCGGCTTCGCCTACACGTCGCTGATTCGCTACAACTACAAGCTGGAGACGTTCTCCCCAACGTACGTGACGGCGGCGGCACGGCAGCCGGACGTCGCGCACGCGGCCCGCTACACCTTCTGCGAACCCCAGGTCAACGACTGCGATGAGACCCTGCCACCGAAGGTGCCGGGCGACTACCCGACCACCAAGGCGGGGGCTTGCCAGCGCGACGACCTGAAGTGCTGGTGGCACGGCCCGGTCACCTGGACGGACTGCTCGATCAACTGTGGCCTGGAGAACCGTAAGTACACGACGGTCGAGCCCCGGCCGTACGCGAACGCGGGTGACAACATCCACCCGACCCCGGTCAACTCGGACGGCACCTGCAAGGTGGAGGGTCTCCCCAGCGGCGCACGGATCATCGACGACATCTCGACCACCGTGCCGCTCGGCGCGGAGGGCTGCCGGCCCACGTTCACGTCGGGCGGTACCTTCAGCCTCAACTTCGCCAGCCACACCCAGCCGGACGGCGACGTGGTGAACCCCGGCAAGGTGGACTTCCACCAGATCGGGGCCGGCTTCGGCGGGCACTTCTGGTTCACCCACACCTACAAACGGTCGGAACATCCCACGTACCGGGTCACCGGCACCTGGAACATCAACCCGACCAACGCCTGGACCCGGATCTGGGCGCACATGCCGGACCACGGCGCGCACACACGGCAGGCGGAATACGTCATCCGCCGGCCGAACGGCACCACCGAACGGCGCATCATCCCCACGCAGTGGGAGTCCAACAAATGGGTCAACCTGGGCGTATTCGACCTGACCGGAACGGGTAACCCCAAGGTCGAGTTGAGCAACTTCACCCTGGACGGCACCGGTGTCCAGGACATCGCCTGGGACGCCGTCGCCGTGCAGCCGTTGCCCAGCAAACCCCGGCACTTCCTGGTGGCGCTGGGCGACTCGTACTCCTCGGGTGAGGGGACGGGCGACTACACGCGGGTCAGCGACCAGTACGGCGACGACAAGGCGTGGCGGAACTCTTGCCGGCGCAGCGCGCACGCCTGGTCGCAGCAGGCGACGATTCCCGGCGCGCCCGGGACCGTCGCGTCGTTGACGGCGCAGCACCACCAGAACATCGACGCGCAGTTCGTGGCGTGCAGCGGAGCGCGGGCCCACAATCTGATGAGCCCGAGCCTGCTCTCCGGCGGTGCCTGGCAGGGTGAGCCGGCCGTGGGCCAGTACGGGGAGATCAGCCAACTCGATCAGGGATCGCTGAACACCAACACCACGGCGGTGATGCTGTCCATCGGCGGCAACGACGCCCGGTTCACGAAGATCGGCATGTCCTGTGCGACAGGCATCGACTGCAGCGCGCCGGACTACCGCATGGAGGGCGACGACAAGCCGCTGGGGGAGAAGCAGGAGGAACTGATCAACGGTTACGTCAGGCAGTCGATCCAGGAGGTCGTACGACAGGTCCGACTCCGGGCGCCAAACGCCGCCATCTTCGTGATGGGATACCCGCACCTGTTCGACACGCCCTGTCAGTACGCGGTGGTGCTGCCTCCGTCGATCCCGTTCGGCTTCTCGCCCACCGAGACGCAGTTCCTCAACGGGCTCTCCGACAAGATGGTGTCGGTGCTTCCGTCGGACGCCGCCAACCGGGTGTACGGCATGGACGCGCGCAGTGAGTTCGCCGATCACAACATCTGTGGCAGCTCTGAGGCTTATCTGCACGCCGCGCGGGTCGGGGACACGTCCGTGGACGACGACGGGGACCCCAAGCAGTTCTCCAGTATGGAGACGCTGCACCCCACCCGGGCGGGCAACCAGGCGTATGCCCGGATCCTGACCGACTACATGGGTCTGTTCAACTACCGGTGGTAGGTATCCTGCGGGGCCTGGCCGAAGTCCGACCAGGCCCCGCAGGCCGGGAGGCATCAGTGAAGCGGTTACGTGACGCGGTCCTCGCCGGCGTCCTGGGCGCCGTCGGCGCCGGGCTGCTGACCTCTCTCTGGCAGTCCGAGGTCCACGCGCAGGCGGACTGCGTGCCGAACAACGTCGGCGGTTGCCTCGGGTGGGGGATCCCGGTACTGCTCATCGGGCCGTACGCCGCCGTCGCCGTCATCTGGGCAACGTTGCGCGCCCTGGCCGTCGACCGTCCGCTGCTGTCCGCGCTGTTCGGCGCCCTCGCCACCGCCAGCGGCACGTTGCTCTACGAGGCGGGGCATCCACGCTGGGTTCCGCCGCCGGTGTGGCTGGCGGTGCTGCTGGGTGCGGTGGGGTTCGCCGTCGGGACCGCGATCGGCGGCGGCCGTACCCGCTTGCTCCAGGTCGTCCTGGCCGGTGTCCTGGCCGTTCCGCTCGCCGCGTTTCCGCTTCTGCGTCAGGAGACCCGAAGCGACGTCCGCGAGGACGGGTTCGCCCGCCTCGGGTTGCCGCTCCTGGTGCCGCAGGTGGAGGGCTACCAGGTGGTCTTCGCACGCGCCGAACTGCGCGACCCCATGTTGGCGGTGACCGTGATGAAGGGGGATCGCCGGATATCGATCTCGGTGCTGCCGCTGCCGGCCGACTTCGCTCCACCACAGCGGTGCGGTCCGACGGTGGCTGAGGTCTCAGTGCGCGACATCGTCACCGCGCCAACCAGGACGAACGGACCCTGTCAGTGGGTGGAATCGGAGCACTGGGTGCGCGTCGAGAACGACCAGCGCGTCCACCTGCTGCGTCGCGACGGCGCATTCGTACAGGTCAGTCGCGGCGATGACGTTCCCGACGTGGACGTCGAGGCGGCCGCCGCGACGCTGACCTCGGTCAGCCCGCGGCGGCTGGCCGAACTGAGCGTCAGGTGACGGCCGCGTCGGGCAGCCGGACACCGGCGTCGGAGCGTGCCGGCCACCACCCACGCGCACCCTTCCTACGCCTGGCCCGTGGGGATTCGGCAGAATGATGGAATGACTGAGATCGACTGGGAACGGCTGCGGGACGCCGCCACCGAGGTGATGCGGCACGCGTACGTGCCGTACTCGAAGTTCCCGGTCGGGGCGGCCGCGCTGGTCGACGACGGCCGGGTGGTGGTCGGCTGCAACGTGGAGAACGCCGCGTACGGCGTGGTGCTCTGCGCCGAGTGCGGGGTCGTCTCCTCGCTGCACGCCACCGGGGGCGGCCGGATCGTGGCCCTCTCCTGCGTCGACGCCACCGGCGAACCGCTGATGCCGTGCGGCCGGTGCCGCCAGCTGCTCTGGGAACAGGGCGGGCCGGAGTGTCTCATCGAGGCGAAGGGTGGCCCGCTGCGGATGGCGGAGCTGCTGCCGCACGCCTTCGACGTGGCCGACCTGGAGGCCGTGACCGGGGAGGCCCCGGTGCCCGTGGTGCCGGATCGGCTGGCCGCCTGGCGTGGGCGCGGCACGGTCTTCGTGCACCCCGACCTCTCCGCCGGCCAGCAGGTCTGGACGGCCTACTGGGAGCGGTCGGCGGGCGACGACGAGGGCGCCGAGACCGGCGTGCTGGAGGAGGGCCCGAGCTGGGGCGACCCGGCGGAGGCGATCACGTGGGGTCTGGCCCGTACGCCCCGGGTGGTGGTCGTGGACGCCTCGGGAGCGATCTTCTGGGCGGGCGAGGGTGAGCCGCCGATGGAGATACCGACTCGCTGGGGTGGCTGAGCCCAGCCGTCGGTGGTCGCGGCCCGTCGACCCGTTTCGCAACGATTGATAGGAACTCAAAGGTGAGTGCTTTCACGGCGGTTGACGTCATCCGGGTCAAGCGGGACGGGGGTGTGCTCTCCGACGCGCAGATCGACTGGGTGGTGGACGCGTACACCCGGGGGGTGGTGGCCGACGAGCAGATGTCGGCGCTGGCCATGGCGATCCTGCTGCGCGGCATGACCGCACCCGAGATCGCCCGGTGGACCGCCGCGATGATCGCCAGCGGGGAGCGGCTCGACCTCTCCGCCGTCGCCCGGCCGACCGTCGACAAGCACTCCACCGGCGGCGTCGGTGACAAGATCACCCTGCCGCTCACCCCGCTGGTCGCCGCGTGCGGCGCCGCCGTGCCGCAGCTCAGCGGCCGGGGCCTCGGGCACACCGGCGGCACGCTGGACAAGCTGGAGTCGATCCCGGGCTGGCGGGCGGCGTTGAGCAACGACGAGTTCACCGCCCAGCTCCGCGACGTCGGCGCGGTGATCTGCGCGGCCGGCGCCGGGCTCGTCCCCGCCGACCGCAAGCTGTACGCGCTGCGCGACGTGACCGGGACCGTCGAGGCCATCCCGCTGATCGCCAGCTCGATCATGAGCAAGAAGATCGCGGAGGGCACCGGCGCGCTGGTGCTCGACGTGAAGGTCGGCTCCGGCGCGTTCATGAAGTCCGTCGAGCAGGCCCGCGAGCTGGCCCGGACGATGGTCGAGCTGGGCGGCGCGCACGGCGTACGGACCGTCGCCCTGCTCACCGACATGTCCACCCCGCTCGGCCAGGCCATCGGCAACGCCGTCGAGGTGACCGAGTCCGTCGAGGTGCTCGCCGGGGGCGGCCCCGCCGACGTGGTCGAGCTGACCCTGGCGCTGGCCCGCGAGATGCTCGACGCGGCCGGGCTGCCGGACGTCGACCCGGAGGCTGCCCTGCGCGACGGCCGGGCGATGGACTCCTGGCGGGCGATGATCCGCGCCCAGGGCGGGGACCCGGACGCCCCGATGCCCACCGCCAACGAGGTCGAGGTGGTCCGCGCGGACACCGACGGCCACGTCGCGGCGATCGACGCGTACGACATGGGGGTGGCCGCCTGGCGGCTCGGCGCCGGACGCGCCCGCAAGGAGGACCCGGTCAGCGTGCCTGCGGGGGTGGTGCTGCACAAGCGCCCGGGCGAGGCGGTGCGGGCGGGCGACCCGCTCTACGAGCTGCGCGCGCAGGACGCCGCCCGCATCCCGGCGGCGCGGGACGACGCCGCGCGGGCGGTGCGGATCGCGCCGGTCGCGCCCGCCGCGACGCCGCTGGTGATCGAGCGGATCGGCTGAGCGCGGCGGTCGCCGGGGCGGCATGGTGTCCGCCCGTTCGGACCGCTATCCTCCCTGGCCAAGGGGGGACAACCGGCGCCGAGTCGTCGCGAGCAGACAGGATCTTTCGCCGTGACCGTACCTGCCCCCGATCCGCGGGAGGTGCGTGAGGCGAGCCTGGACGAGTTGTCCCGGCTGCGTCTTCCGCTGCCACCCGCCCAGTTCCCGCTCGTGTGGGAGCCCGGCGACCAGATCGAGCTCCGCCCCACGGTGGAGATCGAGGCCCGCATCGCGGTGCTGCACCTGATCCTGGCCCGCTGCTTCGGGATGCCGCCGCAGGCGGCGATGAGCTGGCTGCTCGCCTCGCACCTGGTGGAGATGGTCACGCCGCCGGAGTTCCAGTTCGTGACCGGCGGCAAGGGCGACCACCGGTCGTTCGTGCTGCACCACGACGCGCTCTTCGCCCTGGCCTGGGTGCTCGGCCTGACCAAGCAGCTCGACCCGACGCTGCCGGTCGACGAGCGGCTGGTGGAGCGGATGCCGCACATCCCCGAGGGGGAGACCTTCGGCCAGTGGCGGGCCCGGATCCTCGCCGCCCCGCAGCACCCCGCCGACGCGGCCGCCCTGCTGGACCTGCACTACTGCCTGGACTGGGCGTACCTGGAGACGGAACGGGCCGGCCGGACGCCGCCCGGGCTGGTCGACGCCAACGCCATCGGCCAGCGTCGGTGGGCCCTGGAGTGGGCCGTCATGCTGCGCGGGCCGTACCACGACGAGCCCCCCGGCTGGGAAGAGGTCGACCTCTCCACCTGAGGGACGGTCAGCGCGGGGCGGGGCGCCAGACGGCCAGCCGCACCGCGACGGTCACCCGGACCGGCTCGGCGAGGGCGGCGACCCGGGCGGCGAGCCCGGCCGGGTCGGTGTGCCAGGCGCTGGGACCCATCCCGACCAGCGTCGCGACCTCCGGGCCGGTCAGCGCCAGCTCGCGCCGGTGCTCGGCCGCCGTCACCTCGGTGAAGTGTCCGCCGAGGCTCTCGGCGACCCGGTCCGCCTTGGCCGGGTCCACCCGCAGCAGGCCGAGGGCGCCGACCAGTTCGGCGAGGTGGTCGGCGGCCGGCGTGACCACCAGCAGGGACCCGGCCGGGTCGAGGACCCGGTGGAACTCGGCGCCGTTGCGCGGCGCGAAGACGTTCAGCAGCACGGCGGTGCCGGCGTCGGCCAGGGGCAGCCGCTGC
Organism: Micromonospora echinofusca; assembly: GCF_900091445.1. Taxonomy (NCBI): domain Bacteria; kingdom Bacillati; phylum Actinomycetota; class Actinomycetes; order Micromonosporales; family Micromonosporaceae; genus Micromonospora; species Micromonospora echinofusca. The sequence goes on along the minus strand of NZ_LT607733.1, from coordinate 5,542,571 downwards.
CAGGTGTCGGCGAGCGCCGCCGCCGCGCGCGGGTGCGCGCGGGCGGCCCGACGCAGCGCCGGCTTCGACACGTCGAGGGCGAGACCCACGGCGTCCGGCAGCGCCGCCAGCACCGCCGCGAGGTGCCGGCCCGTCCCCGCCCCGGCGTCCACCACCAGGGGGTACGCCCCGTCGACGCGTGCCCCGGCCTGCTCCCCGGCCGGCAGGCGCCGAGCAGCCGTCACGCGGTCGACGGCCTCCATGGCGGTGGCGGCGAGGGCGGCCGAGATGAGGTCGTAGTGGCCGGCGGAGAGGAAGTCGGCGCGGGCGGCCACCATCTCTGCGGTGTCGCCGGCGTGCGGGGCGCGGCCGGCGAGCAGGTTGACGTAGCCCTGGCGGGCCACGTCGAAGCTGTGCCGGCGCGGGCAGCGCAGCGCGCCGGCGCCACCGGTGGCGACCTCGGCCAGCGGCTCGGCGCAGACCGGGCAGCGGAGACGGTCGACGATGCGGGGGTCCACGTCAGGCGTCCAGGAAGGTCAGCACCGCGCGTACCCGGCGGTGGTCGTCGTCGCAGTCGCGCAGGTCGAGCTTGGCGAAGATCGAGTTGATGTGCTTGCTGACCGCCTTCTCGGTGACCACCATGCGCTGGGCGATCGCGCCGTTCGAGCGCCCCTCGGCCATCAGCGCCAGCACCTCGTGCTCGCGCGGGGTGAGCCGGCGCAGCGGCGCGGCCCGGGCCGGCCGGGCCAGCAGTTGCGAGACGACCTCCGGGTCCATCGCCATCCCGCCGTCGGCGACCCGGTGCACCGCGTCGACGAACTGCGTCACGTCGGCCACCCGGTCCTTGAGTAGGTAGCCGACCGATCCCGCGCCGTCGGAGAGCAGCTCCCGGGCGTAGAGCTGCTCGACGTACTGGAAGAGGACCAGCACCGGCAGGCCGGGGATCCGTTCCCGGGCGGCCAGCGCGGCGCGCAGCCCCTCGTCCGTGTGGGTGGGCGGCAGCCGGACGTCCACCACCGCCACGTCGGGGCGGTGCTCCAGCAGGGCGGCGAGCAGCTCGTCGCCGGTCTCCACGGCGGCCACCACCTCGTCGCCGTACGCGGTGAGCAGCCGGATCAGCCCGTCGCGCAGCAGCACCAGGTCCTCGGCGATCACGACTCGCACGGCAGCTCCACGTCGACCACCGTAGGCCCACCCGCGGGCGAGTCGATCCGGACCCGGCCGTCGAAGACGGCGAGGCGCCGCCGGATGCCGGCCAACCCGGTGCCCCGCTGCGGGTCGGCGCCGCCCCGGCCGTCGTCGGAGACGGTCAGCCGGACCGTCTCGGCCGTCCGACGCAGCCGTACCGCCACGCGCGCCGCTCCGCTGTGCCGGGCCGCGTTGGTGATCAGTTCGGCGGCGGTGAAGTAGAGCGCCGACTCCAGCGGGGGCGCCAGCCGGCCGGGCAGGTCGACGTCCAGGTCGACCGGGAGGGCCGCGCCGAGGGCGAGGGCGGCGAGCCCCCGGTCGGCGAGCACCGGCGGGTGGATTCCGCGTACCACGTCGCGCAGCTCGGACAGGGCGGTGCCGGCGCTCGTCCGGGCCTCCGCGACCAGCCCGCGCGCCGCCTCGGGATCGCGGGCCAGCAGCTCCTCGGCGAGGCCGAGGTTCATCGCCATCGCGACCAGCTGCCGGGCGGCTCGGGGAACATCCGCGCCGCGATGGCGGCGGCCTGCGCGGACTCGTACCGGGCCGGCAGGATGTCGGCCTGGCTGTCGGCGGGGCGCGGTCCGCCCGGCCCGTAGACGGCGAAGGTGGCGGCGGTCAGCGCGGCGATGGCGAGCAGCCAGCCGGCGATCACCCGCCCCGGACGGCGGACCACCGCTGTGGCCAATGTCGTGAACACGTGCAACTCCCCGCGTCGGCTCCTACGTGTGCCGTTGACGCTAGGGAGCCGGACGGGGCACTTCGATGGGTGCGCGTACGCCGGTTCGATGGTGGTGCCTGCACCACCACGGTCAGTCCCGCGCGGCGTCCCGGCCGGTGAGGTGGTCGACCACCCGGTGGGTGAGCGCGTCCAGCGCGGCGATCTCGTCGGGGGTCAGCAGGTCGACGAGGTGCCGGCGGACGGCCGCCACGTGGCCGGGGGCGGCGGCCTCGACGGCGCGCCGGCCCTCGGCGGTGAGTACGACGACGGCGCCGCGCCCGTCCGAGGCGCACTCCTCTCGGGTGACGAGGCCGCGCTGCTGCATCCGGGTGAGGTGGTGGGAGAGCCGGCTGCGCGACCAGAGCATCCGGTCGGCCAGCTCGCTGAGCCGCAGCCGCTGGTCGGGCGTCTCCGAGAGGTCGGAGAGGACGTCGTAGTCGGGTTCGGAGAGCCCGGCGTCGCGCATCAGCTCGCGGGCCAGCTCCAGGTCGAGCAGGCGGCGCATCCGCCGGTAGCCGCGCCAGGCGCTCTGCTCCCGCTCGTCCAGCCAGCGTGGTTGCTCCATGCCGACCATCCTAACGATCTGGTTGACATGTCATCAACCTGCCTCCTAGGGTGAGTGACATGTCAACCAGATTGCCGGGCCGGCTGGTCCCCTGCTGAGCGGCCCCGTGCCGTCCTGCCGCCCGTGGCCCCGGTCGCCGGCCGGGTCGGCCTGCTGCTCGTCGGCATCCTGCTCAACGGGCTCGCCACGGCCCTCTACCTCGGGGCCCGCCTCGGTCCCGGGCCGCGCGACGGCCTGATGACCGGGCTGGCCGCCCGCGGCCTGCCGATCGGGCGGGTACGCACGGCCATCGAGCTCGGCGTGCTCGCCCTCGGCTGGACGCTCGGCGGCACCGTCGGCCCCGGGACCCTCCTCTTCGCCGTCAGCATCGGCCCGCTGGCGCAGCGCCTCATCCCGAAGTTCACCGTGCCGGCCCCGGTCCGGCCCGTCACCACAGGAGCGACTTCGCCATGCCCTGCCTGACCGTCATCGTCGCCAGCACCCGGCCCGGCCGCGCGGGCCGCCGGATCGGCGACTGGTTCACCGCCGCCACCGCGTACGACGCCTCCGACGAACTCGTGCCGGACCCGGAGCGCGACGCCGCCGCCACGGTGCTGCTCGACGAGGTGGCCCGGCTGGCCGCCGCCCTCACCCCGCTGCGGGTGACGGCGTGAACGCCCGGCTGTGGGAGCTGTTCGGCGAGCGCGGCCGGGGCGTGCTGGTGACCCTGCGCCGCGACGGGCGGCCCCAGCTGTCCAACCTCGACTTCCTCGCCGAGCCCGGCCTGATCCGCTGCTCCACCACCGGCGACCGCGCCAAGGTGCGCAACCTGCGCCGCGATCCCCGGGCCAGCCTGCACGTCACCACCGCCGACGGCGGGGCCTACGCGGTCGCGGAGGGCGTGGTCACGCTCAGCCCGCCGGCGGCGGCGACCGACGACGCGAGCGTCGAGGAGCTGGTCGAGGTCTACCGACGGATCCGCGGCGAGCACCCCGACTGGGCCGACTACCGGGCGGCGATGGTCGCCGACGGCCGCCTGGTGCTCCGGCTCGCCGTCGACCGGGTGTACGGCTGGCGTCCCTGACCTGCCCGGCCCACCGCACCGGCGGTTCCGGCCCAGGCGACGCGGGGCGTCCGGCCGGCACGGGTGCCGGTGGCGCGGGGCCGGCGGGGCGGCGCGCCGAGCGCCGATCCGTGCCGGTCGCGTCGGTCGACCCGGCGGTGCCGACTAGGGTCTGTGCATGGTCGCGACAATCCGTTACGAGGACATCGTCAAGGTCCCGAAGGCGCTGCTGCACGATCACCTCGACGGCGGCCTGCGGCCGGCGACGATCGTCGAACTGGCCGCCGAGGTGGGCCACGAGCTGCCCACCACCGATCCCGAGGCGCTCGGTCGGTGGTTCGTCGAGGCGGCCGACTCCGGCTCCCTGGAGCGCTACCTGGAGACGTTCGCGCACACCGTCGCCGTCATGCAGACCGCGTCGTCCCTGCGGCGGGTGGCCCGGGAGTGCGCCCAGGACCTGGCCGCCGACGGGGTGGTCTACGCCGAGGTGCGGTTCGCCCCCGAGCAGCACCTGGAGCGGGACCTGACCCTGGACGAGGTGGTCGAGGCGGTGCTCGCCGGCTTCGTCGAGGGCAGCGCGCTGGCCGCCGAGGCGGGCACCCCGATCCGGGTCGGCACCCTGCTCACCGCGATGCGGCACGCCGCCCGGTCCCAGGAGATCGCCGAGCTGGCCGTCCGGCACCGGGACACCGGGGTGGTCGGCTTCGACATCGCCGGCGCCGAGGCGGGCTTCCCGCCCACCCGGCACCTGGACGCCTTCGAGTACCTCCAGCGGGAGAACTTCCACTTCACCATCCACGCCGGCGAGGCGTTCGGCCTGCCGTCGATCTGGCAGGCGATCCAGTGGTGCGGGGCGGACCGGCTCGGCCACGGGGTGCGCATCGTGGACGACATCACGCCCGGCCCGGAGCCGGTGCTCGGGCGGCTGGCCGCGTACGTGCGGGACAAGCGGATCCCGCTGGAGCTGTGCCCGTCGTCGAACGTGCAGACCGGCGCCGCGCCGTCGATCGCCGAGCACCCGATCGGGCTGCTGCGGGACCTGCGGTTCCGGGTGACGGTCAACACCGACAACCGGCTGATGAGCGGCACGTCGATGTCGCGGGAGATGGCCCTGCTGGTGGACGCCTTCGGCTACGGCTGGAAGGAACTCCAGTGGTTCACCATCAACGCCATGAAGAGCGCCTTCATCCCGTTCGACGAGCGGCTGAAGATCATCGATGAAGTGATCAAGCCCGCGTACGGCAAGCTGCTGGGCTGATCGCGGCAGGACTCAGGAGCGGTGCGGGTGGCCGGCGAGCATGCCGGCCACCGCGCGCAGCACCTCGCCCGCCCGGGCCGCCTCGGCGCCCAGGCCGGTCTGCCGCCGCAGCACCGCCGGCTCCGCGCGCAGCAGCGCCAGGCCGCGGCGCACGAGCACCCGGGGAGCCTTGCGCTGTTCGGCGAGGTCGCGGGCCAGGCGGCGGACGAAGGTCGCCCCCCGGGGCCGACGCAGGGCGTACGCCCCGGCGAGCACCCCGCGCCGACGGCACTCCTCGACGATCTCGGCCGCGAAGATCCCTTCGGCCACGAAAAGTGGCGAACCGGCGACCTCGAATGGCCGGGTGGACACCCGGCGGTCCGCACCGATCGCGTAGACCGGCACATCGGCCCTGCCCTCCCTGGCCAACCGGGCAATCGTCTCCACGGCCGCCGCGGCGTCCCAGGAGCGGGGCGACTCCCAATCCACCAGGCCGTTTCGGCGCGGCAACGTAGGGTCGTCGCCGTTCTTGTAGAAGTCGTCCAGGCAGAGCACCGGAAGGCCGGTTCGCTGCGCTATGTACGACTTTCCGGACCCGGAAGGCCCGGCGAGCAGGACAACGCGATGGGGGTGCTTCATTACCTTCAGTTACTCCGGCCAGACGGATTGCTATCAAATTGCATCAACATCTCATCACACCTCCCGCTGCGGCCAACCTGGGCTTTCTCTTTCGCAGGTGGCGTGATGGAATCTCGAATGGTCCGGCCCGTGGGGTCGGCCGCTGGGCGTTGTCCAGGGGCAACGCAGTTCCAGAATTTCGCGAGGGCGGTGACGTGAGCAAACGGCCAAAGGCGGCGGGCTCCTTCCTGTCGCGTCTGCGCCGGCCGACCGGTCGGCTCCGCGACATGCCGATCTGGTCCAAGCTCGGTCTCATCATGATCGTGCCGACCATCGCCACGGTGGTCGTGGGCACCAGCGGCCTCGTCGACCACCTGGAGACCCTCAACAACGCCAACCGGGCCGGTGACCTGGCCAACCTCGTCGGCTACTCGGGTGACCTGGTGGACACCCTCCAGGACGAGCGCACCAACGCGCTGCGCCTGCTGGGCGTGCCCCGCGGTCAGGACAACGCCCGCTACAAGCAGGCGTACGAGCAGGCCAACGCCCGCGTCGACAAGGCCAAGGGGCCGTACTCGCAGCAGCGCGCCGAGGTCGAGGACCTCCCGGCCAACCTCGACACCCTGCTGGGCGAGATCGACCAGACGCTGACCGACCTGCCCGGCACCCGCAGCCAGGTCTTCAACGGCAAGCTCGGGCTCGTCCCGGCCATGCAGGCGTACGACGGCCTGATCGACGACCTGATCAGCATCCGCGACTCGGCCACCCAGCTCGCCGGCGACAACGAGCTCAGCGACCAGATGCGCGCGTCGACCGCCACCGCCCGCAACAAGGAGTTCCTGTCGCGCCGCCGGGACGTGGTGCACCGGGCCTTCATCCAGCAGCGACTCACCCCCAACCTGCGCAACGAGTACATCGCCACCAGCACCGGCTCCAGCCAGTGGTTGCAGAGCTTCCAGGTGGTGGCGAGCCAGCCGGAGCAGGAGTACTACGCCCAGGTGGTCGCCGGCCCCGACCTGCGCGAGGCGAACACCTACAACAGTTGGCTCAACGGCATCACCACCGCCGACAGCCTGACCGGCGCGCCGTTCGACGCGGACCAGTGGGACGCGGCGATGGTGGCCAACGCCAAGCTGATCCGTACGGTCGAGTCGAAGATCGACCGCGAGGTCGTCGCGGGCGCCGAGGAGCTGCGCTCGGACGTGCAGCGTCAGGTGTTCCTGGAGACCGGCCTGCTGCTCAGCATGCTGCTCCTGGCGATCCTCTTCGCCTACCTGGTCGCCCGCTCGATGGCCCGCTCCCTGCGCGACCTGCGTCAGGGCGCGCTCTCCATCGCCCAGTACGGCCTGCCCCAGGCCGTGGCCCGGCTGCGCGACCCCAAGGTGACCGGCCAGCTCTCCCCGGTGCAGCTCGCCAACCAGATCGCCGAACCGCTGCCGGTACGCAGCAAGGACGAGTTCGGCCAGGTGACCGAGGCGTTCAACGCGGTCCACCTGGAGGCCGTCCGCACCGCCGCCGAGCAGGCCGCGCTGCGCGCGTCCGTCGCGACGATGTTCGTCAACCTGGCCCGCCGCTCGCAGATCCTGGTCGACCGCCTGATCGGTCACCTCGACCGGCTGGAGCGCGGCGAGGAGGACCCGGACCGGCTGGCCGAGCTGTTCCAGCTCGACCACCTGGCGACCCGGATGCGCCGCAACGACGAAAACCTGCTGGTGCTCGCCGGCGCCGACTCCACCCGCGTGCAGCGGGAGCCGGCCGCCCTGATCGACGTGCTCCGGGCCGCCCAGTCCGAGGTCGAGCACTACACCCGCATCGAGTTCGGGGTGATCGACCGGGACATCGAGGTGGCGGCGCACGCCGTCAACGACCTGGTCCACCTGGTCGCCGAGCTGTTCGACAACGCCACCGCCTTCTCGCCGCCGGACTCGCACGTCATGGTGGAGGCCCGGCGCGTCGGCGACCGCGCGTCGCTCTACGTGGAGGACCGGGGCATCGGGATCAGCCCCGAGCAGCTGCACGACCTCAACGAGCGGCTCGCCACGCCGCCGCAGGTGGACGTGGCCGTCTCGCGGATGATGGGCCTGGTCGTGGTCGCCCGGCTGGCGTCCCGGCACGGCGTCAAGGTCGAGCTGCGTCCGGGCACCGACCGCGGGACCGTCGCCGAGGTGGTCATGCCGACCTCGGTGCTCGTGCCCCGGGCGCTCTCCGGCCGCCCGCAGTCGTCGCCCGCGCTGCCGCCGCCCGGCCCGCGCTCGTCCGGCCCGGCCCCGGCCTTCGGCGCCCTGCCGGCCCTCGGCAACGGCCCCGCCAACCCGATGCCCACGCAGCGCCCCGGCGAGTCCGGCAACCAGGTCACCCTGGGTGGCCGGCCGTTCGACCCGGCGCCGCGCAACGGGGCCGGCACGCCCGCCTCGGCCGGCGCGGCGCGGTCGATGCCGGCCTGGTCCGACCTGACCGGCGCCAGCGGCTTCAACGGCGGCGAGGCATTCCAGCCGCGCACCTCGAACGGCCAGTCGATCGACCCGCTGCCGCAGCGGCGGTCGGCCGACGACCAGGACGCCACGGGTCAGCAGCAGGCCGTCCCGCGGCAGCTGCCCAGCACCCCCGAGGCCCGGCCGTACTCCGTCCCGCCGGTCTCCGCGCCGCCCGTGCCCTACGCGGGCCCGCCGGTGTCGACCCCGCCGGTGCCCTACTCCGCGCCGCCGGTGTCCAGCCCGCCGGTCTCCGGCATGCCGGTCTCGGCGTCACCCGTCTCCGGCCACCCTTACCCGGGTCCGCCGGTCTCGGCCGCGCCGTATTCCGGTCCGCCGGTCTCGGCCGCGCCGTATTCCGGCATGCCGGTCTCGGCGCCGCCGACCAACCCGCTGCCCCAGCGCCAGGGTCCCGCCGCGCCGGGCCCGGCCACGCCGGCGCCGCCGGCCTGGCCGCCGGTCGCCGGTGGGGACCGGGACGCGGCGACCCCGCCGGTGCCCGAGCGTCTGGCCGCCGCGCTGGACATGACCACCGAACTGCCGCGGGTGCCGCGCTCCGGCGCGCCGGCCCCGGCCGCTCCCGCCCCGCCGACCCCGGCCGCCCCGCAGACGCGGCCGGCCACGCCGCCGGCCCAGAACAGGCAGCGGTACGCGGATGAGACGATGGAGCTGCCGATCTTCCGGGAGCTCGAGTCGGCCTGGTTCCGTACCCGCCGCCCGGGGCCGGAGGAGGCGGCGACGGCCGCCGCGAATACGCCGACCGACAGTGGATCGACCCAGCAGTTCGCCCGGGTCGACGCCGGCGGTCGGGCCGTGCAGCCGACACCACCCGGGACGACAGGTAACGCACCGATGGCAGACACTCCGGCGGCCGGAGGAGCGCCGCGCGAGAACGGATCGACGGCCAACGGGGGTGCCCGCCCCGCCTTCGCCGACAGCTTCGGTCACCGGCGGTCCGCTCAGCAGCAGACGGGCGGTTGGCAGACCGCGGCCGACGACGGGTGGCGTGCCGCCACCGCGGCGACCGAGGTGCCCGTCGCGGCGACCACCTCGACGGGGCTGCCGAAGCGCACCCCGATGGCGCAGTTGGTGCCCGGCGCGGTGGAGAAGCCCACCACGTCGGTGCAGCGGCGTACGCCGGAGGGTGTCCGCGGCCTCCTGTCGGCCTACCATCGGGGCGTGCAGCGGGGTCGTACGAACCCGTCGGACAACCCGACCAGCCCGGAGGCGACTCCGGGAGGGCAGCAATCCTCGCAGTCTGGCTCAGGCCCGGTGGCCGGGAGCGGGCAGAAGGAGCAAGAACGATGACAACTACGCAGGATCTCGGTTGGCTGCTGGCCAACTTCGCCGACCGGGTGCCCGGTGTCGCGCACGCGGTCGCCGTCTCCGCGGACGGCCTGCTCCTCGCGTCGTCACGGGACCTCCCGCGGGACCGGGCGGATCAGCTGGCCGCCATCGCGTCCGGCCTGGTCAGCCTCACCCAGGGTGCGGCCCGCTGCTTCGAGGGAGGCGCGGTGTTGCAGACAGTGGTGGAGATGGACAATGGCTTCCTGTTCCTCATGTCCATCTCGGACGGGTCGTCGTTCGCGGTGCTCGCCGCCCGCAGCTGCGACGTGGGGCAGGTGGGTTACGAGATGGCCCTGCTGGTCGACCGGGTGGGCGACGCGTTGACCCCGCAGCCACGTGCGGCTGCGGGAATGCTGGGCTGACGACCCGTTGACCCGTGAGGTCGGCGGGCCGACGACGACAACGACGACGGGCTCCAACCGGAGCCGGTGCCGGGTGCGAGGGAGGTGAGCGGCGACATGGCCGATCGTGACGAGCCGACCGGAGCGTTGGTCCGTCCATACGCCGTGACCCGCGGTCGTACCCGCCCTCGCCTCGACATCGCGCTGGAGGCGCTCGTCGAGACGACGGTGCGCGGCCGCGCCGCTGCCAATGGCAACGGCGGTCAGGGTCGCGAGCACCAGTACATCGCTGCGCTGTGTGATGGACGTGTGCAGTCGCTCGCCGAGATCGCGGCGCGGATGCAGCTCCCGCTCGGTGTGGCCCGGGTGCTCATCGCCGACATGGCGACGGACGGCCTGGTCGCGGTCCACGAGCCGACCATCTTGGACGACTCGGACGACGCGGTGGGCACTGAACTGCTGGAGAGGGTGCTGAGTGGACTTCGCAGGCTCTGACATGTCGCACCGCCCGCCGACCCCGAGTGGGCGCGTGACGTCGGCGAAGATCGTTATCGCCGGGGGATTCGGCGTCGGCAAGACGACGCTGGTCGGCTCGGTCTCGGAGATCACGCCGCTGACGACCGAGGCCATCATGACCTCCGCCGGCGTGGGCGTCGACGACACCCGGCAGGTGCCGGGCAAGACGACGACCACGGTGGCGATGGACTTCGGCCGCATCTCGATCGACCGTGACCTGATCCTGTACCTGTTCGGTACGCCGGGTCAGACCCGGTTCTGGTTCATGTGGGACGAGTTGGTCCGTGGCGCGATCGGCGCGGTCGTGCTGGTGGACACCCGCCGACTGGCCGACTGCTTCGCGGCGATCGACTTCTTCGAGCACCGGCGGCTGCCGTACCTGGTGGCCATCAACTGCTTCGACGGGATGCAGTACCACGATCCGCAGGACGTCCGGGACGCGCTCGCGATCTCCGGGGACGTGCCGGTGGTGGCCTGCGACGCCCGCAACCGGGAGTCGACGAAGCACGTGCTGATCTCGCTGGTCGAGTACGTGCTGACCATGCGGCGCTCGCGCGCCGTGGCGCCGGCCTGATCGACGCGACCCGCGCCCGGTGGCCTCGGCCGCCACCGGGCGCTCGTCGCTGTCCAGGTCACGGGGGCGAGGGCCTGACCCGAGGGGTGGGCCGTCCCGCGCTGCCGGGCGCCCTCGGGGTTGCCCGTCGGCGCGGGGTCAGGACACCCGCGTCCAGGCACCCGCGCTGACGGTGTAGACGCCCAGCGAGCCCTGGTCCATGCCGCCGTGCCGGATGGGGGTGAAGGAGTACATCCCCGCCATCCCCTCGGTGACCTGGTTCTGAAGGAACGCGCGGATCCGTCCACGGTCGACGCTGGTGGAGAGCCGGGCCGCGTCGGCGATCAGCTGCACCGCGTCGGACGCGTACGGGGCGAAGCCGCTGAACCCGCCGTGCAGCTGCACGTAGCGGTAGACGAACTCCTTGCGCTCCAACGCCGACATGGTGGTGTTGGCGAGCATCGCCCCGCCCAGCGAGGTCGGGTGCACGGCGTACGCGCCCTCCAGGAGGGCCGCGTTCCCGCCCTCCAGGGTCTGCTCCGCCACCGCGCCCGCGTCGAGGAACACCGGCCCGTCGTAGCCGGCCCGGCGCAGCGCCCCGACGGCGGCGGCCGAGTCGGGGGCGGTCGCCCACACCACCACGCCGTCGGGGCGGGTGCCCGCCGTCGCGCGGGCCGCCCGGCGGAAGTCCCCGCCGGTGCGGGGCAGCCGGGTGGCGGAGGCCAGCGCCACGCCGGCCGTGCGCAGGGCACCTCTCATCGCCCGTACGCCCGAATCGCCGTGCAGGCCGTCCGCCGCCAGCAGGGCGACCCGGGAGAGCCGCTGCGAGGCGATGAGCCGGGCGAGCCGACGGGCCATGTCGCCGGCGTCCGGAGTCATCTTGTAGACGTACGTCCGCTGCGCCAGCGGCAGCACGATCCCGTCGCCGAAGGCGAGCGAGAGGAACGGCACCCGCTCCTTCTGCGCCACCTGGACCAGAGCCATCGAGGTCTCGGCCATGGTGCCGCCGAGCAGGGCGTGCACGCCGGTGTCGCGGGCCAGCGCGGTGGCCTGCCGGGCCGCCAACGCGGGATCGCCGGCGTTGTCGCGTACCTCGAGCCGTACGGCGCGGCGGAGGTTCCCGATCGGGACACCCTTGGCGTTGAGCGATTCGAGGGTGATCTCCAACGCCCGCTGCTGGATTACGCCGAGCGCGGCGCCGGGCCCGGTCAGCTCCAGGCTGACCCCGATCAGCAGCTCCTGGCCGCCCGGCGCGACCGTCGTGGCGGGATCGTCCGCGCCCGCCTCGCCCCGCCCGCAGGCGCTGAGCAGGAGCGTGCCCGCCGTCGCGGCCAGCAGGCCACGGCGGGTGAACGCGGAGGAGCCGGTTGCCGATGTCGCCATGAGTCGCCTTCCCACCCGACGACCCCTGCCGCCGGCTGTTCCGCCGGTATGCTCCCGGCCGCCGCGAGGTGGCGTCAAATTATCCGGGTGTGGGCATGAACACGCAGGTGGGAGGCGATTTCCCGGCGGTCAGGAGCGGTAGCTGGCGGAGCGGTACTCGTATTCCCGGTCGTCGTCGCGGTCGCCCGTGTCACGGGTGAAGTCCCAGCCTCCGGCGGCTTCGCGACCGGGTCGACCGCCCACCGCGAATCCGCCGATCTCCTGCCCGCGGCGCCAGCCACGGAAGTAGCCGGTGGTGTTCTCGGCGAGGCTCGCCGCGTCGCGGACGATCCGCAGTGGTCGCTCGTCCCGCAGCGGGGAGCCGGGGACGAGGTTGGCCTGGGGGACCCGCTTCGGCAGCCCGGCCGGCGTCTCGGCGCCGACCGCCGGGCGGGCGGCCTGCTCGGCGGCCTGCCAGCCGGTGTCCGCGGTGGTGGACCAGTCCAGGTTGGACTCGTCGTCGTGCCCCACGAACCAGGCGGACTTGGCCTGGGCGAAGATCAGCAGGTCGCCGTCGCCCTCGTCGGACACCGGCGGAGGTCGGCGCTCGACCGGGGGCGCCGGCCGGTACTCGGCCGCGGGCCGCTCGTCACGGGGGACAGGTCGGCCACCGCGTGCGGCCTCCTCGCGGTCGACCAGCCGCAGCGGAGGCGTCTCGGGCTGCGCGTCCGGGGCCGGGCCCGTCGCGCCGCTCAGCGCGCGGTCGGCCAGCGGCGGCGGCTCGACCAACCGCAGCACCGGAGGCTCCTGGGGCAGGTCGTCGGCCAGCCAGGGCGGGGTGACCCGGCGCTCCGCCCCCGGATCGGTCGGGGCGTCGACGCCGCGCCCGCCGCGCTCTCCGTAGGAGTTGGCGACCGGGTTCTTGGCGGAGCTGTCGGCCGGGTCCTCCGGGTTGTTGACCAGCGGCCAGTTCGCCCGGGAGCCGGGCGGAGCGGCCTCCGTGCGGGCGGCCGGAGTGGTCTCCTGGTCCGGCCGGGGCGTGGGCACGGGAACGCTGAGGTCGGTGGCGCTGAAACCGCCCGTGGGCGGGGCGGGCTCGACGTTCGTCTTCGGCCGGGGCGGGATCACGGTGCGCTGGCGCTCGGCGCGGGCGTTCTGGATCGCCGCGGTGGTCAGGGTCGGGCGGAACGGCTCGCCCGCCTCGGCCGGCGGCACCGCGCCACGCTGCGCCGGGGCGATGGGGGTGATCCCCGGCGGCGGAGGCGGCGGCGCGGACACCGGGCGGTTGGCCGGACCGTCGATCCGGCTCGGCAGCGCTCCGGGCCGCGAGGGGGGCGCGGAGACCGGGGGACCGGCGACCGCAGCCGGCGTGACCGGCGTCGGCGCGACCGGGGGTGGGGTGACGGGGGCCGGAGCGACCGGCGGCGGGCCGAGCGGCCGGGGGGTCGGGGGCGCCGTCGTGCCGGAGACGGGCTCGGGCCGGCTGCGGCGGCCACCGCCCGGGGCGGGCTCGGGTTCGGCGGGCCGCAGGGGACGCGGAGCGGCACCGGTGGGGGCGAGGCCGGGCAGGCCACCGCCGGTGGGAGTCAGGCCGGGCAGCGCGCCGGCGGGGGCGCGACCGGGCACGTCGCCGAGCGGCTCGCCGTGGCGGGTCGCGGCGCGGCGGCCCGGGGCCGGCGTGGCGGGCGCGCCCACCCGCTCGTTGAGCGCGCCGACCAGGGCCTGGCAGCCGGCGTCGCAGGCCCGGACGGAGGCGACGGCCTGCCGTACGGTGTCGGCCACCGCGGAGGTGAGGGCGCGGTTGACGGTGGCGCGCCGGGGCGTCTCGCTGATGGCGACCCGCAGGGCGGTCACCGCCGAGGTGAGTTCGTCGGCGTCGGCGACCCCGTCGGCGGCGAGACGCGTCGCGACCGCCTCCGCCGGGGCGTCGCCGCCGCGACCCACGGTGCCGGTCAGCATGCCGGGCTCGGGCAGCGCGTCCAGCACCGCCAGCGAGACCGGCTCGGCCGGGTCCGGGTACGCGCGCAACGCGGCCGGGTAGAGCTCGCGCAGCACCTCCCGCAGCGCGACGGCGGCGGAGTGCCGACCGCTGGCCAGGGCGGCGTGCGCGGCGAGGACCTGCTTGTAGCCGGCGAGGTCCCGGGGGGCCGGGAGGGTGACGGCGGAGAGGGCGCCGGCCTGCAGGGCGCGGGCCAGGCCGACGGCACGCCGCTCGGCCGGGGGCGACTGCATCTCCTCCAGGGAGTCGTCGTCGGCGAAGCGTTCGGCGAAGTCGTCGACGGAGTCGTCGTCCGCGATCGCCAGTGGACGACCCGCCGCGCTGAGCAGCGAGGTGACCGTGTGGTCGTCGCTGTCGGCGGCGATGGCCGCACCGCTCGGCCCGCCCGACCGCTCCACGAGCAGCGCGACCAGCTGGGCGTAGCCAGCGGGGTCGTCGCCGATCTCGCAGACATGCAGCAGACGGCCTGCGTCGTCGACCACAGCGGACGTCAGCGTCGAACCGGCCGAGACCGGTCGGTCGGCCGGATCCGCCGAGGCCAGACCGCAGTACACGCGCACGAGCGCCACGGCGTCGTCCTCCTCCCGGGACACAAGGCTTTCACTGCCAGAGACTGATGCTCCCCGTAAAGGGTCAGTCGCGCCAGTCCACGACCGCAGAGATCTTTCCGACAATGGTGCGCCAACCCAGACTTGCGGTTTGTGCCCCGATTTTCTTCAGTCGGCGCCGCCCGAAGAAGCCGCCCACGCCGCCGTCGACCGTGGCGCGCAGCGCCTCGTCGAGATCGTCCAGGCTGGAGCCGGCGGAGAGCATGTCCAGCACCGCGGGCAGCCGCAGCGCGTACGCCAGGTCGCGGGCCACCTCGCCGGCCTCGATGAGCAGCGTCGGGTCCCAGGTGTCGTGCCCGCCGCGGAGGTTCTCGACCACCAGGTCGAGCTCGTAGACGTCCTCGTCGAGCGGCGCGATGTCGGCCGGCTCCACCCGTTCGGACAGTTCATTCCAGCTGTCCAGCTGAGACAGGTCGTTGGGCGCCCCGGATCGGACGAAACTGACCAGCGACTCGGGCGTCTTGAAGAGCAGCAGCTTCCCGCGGTGGCTGAGGAAGACCGGCACCTCCTCGTCGCCCGCCTCGTCCTCGTCCTCGTCGGAGTCGGCCTTGGCGTCCTCGTCGTCGGTCGCGTCGCGGCGGCGGCCCTTGGCCTCCTCCTCGTCGCTCTCGGCGAACTCCTGGGCGACCTCCTCGTCGAGGATGACGACGGCCTCGTCGTCGTCCTCCTCTTCCTCCTCGGCGACCTGGCGGCGCGCCAGGAACGGGTCGTCCTGGTCGCGCTCGGCGACGTCGGTCGGGGTCAGCTCCCGAGCCGGGCGGTAGGCCCGCAGCGTGTAGCCGGTGCCGGCGGGCAGCGCGATCTCCACCGGGTCGATCCGCAGCTCGTCCCAGAGGGCGCGGGCGGCCTCGGCAGAGACGGTTGCGGTGCCGGACTCGGCCGGGGCGTCGGCGTCGTCGAGCTCGGGCTCGTCGGCGTCGGGCCGTTGGGGCGACTGGCGGGCCACGCTGACCTCCGTGTGCTTCGGGTTGCCCACCCGTCGGCGTCCGCCGCCGACGAGTGACTCTGGGCACATACCCTAGTGGGCGTCTCCGGGAGACCGGTGCCCGCACCCCGGTGGCGGTCCGGCCCGCCGACAAGTAGCGTTGCTACGCATGAAGGCCCAGGCGCTGCACGGACACCTCGACGCGCTGCTGCTCGCGGTGCTCGAGCAGGGTCCGCTGCACGGCTACGCGATCATCGAGGCGCTGCGCAGCCGCAGCGACGGCCAGCTCGACCTGCCGACCGGCACCATCTACCCGGCGCTGCGTCGGCTGGAGCGGGCCGGTCACGTGGCCAGCACCTGGAGCACCGTCAACGGGCGGGAGCGGCGGACGTACCAGCTCACCGACGACGGCCGGCGGGCGCTGGCCGGCGAGCGGTCGGGGTGGCACGAGTTCCGCTCCACCGTCGGTCGCTTCCTCGACACCGACACCCCGCCGACCGCCCCGGCCTGACCGCCGGTTTCAGCGGGTGGCGAGCAGCCAGGTGTGTGCGGCCCGGCCGAGCCAGAGGTAGCCGGCGGCGGCCACCACCGCGCCGATGATCATGGGCGGCCAGGTGAGCGCGGCGTCCCAGAGGCCGATCGACCACGCGAAGAGGGCCGAGCCGGCCAGCACGCCGAGGGCGAGGACCCCGGTGAGGGCCGTCCCCACCGCCCGGTCCACGGCACGCCCGCGCAGCGCCGACCGCCCGGCCGGCAGCAGCCCGATCGCGGCCAGCACGAACGCCGCCGCCCAGATCCAGCCCACCGACGCCGACAGCAGCTGGTAGGCGGCCGGCGGCGGGGAGCCGTCCCAGCTCGCCCCCTGCCAGGTGAGGTCGCCGGCGACGAACGCGACCGTGGCGAGCGCGACGACCCGAAGCGACAGCCCGCGCAGCGCACCCGCCGCCAGCTCCGCCTGGTAGGCCGGGGCGAGCTCCGCCGGCGCGCCGAACTCGGCCACCGCCCGGCGCTGCGCCTCCGCCGCCGGCAGCCCACTCTCCCGGTACGCGTCGACGGCGTCCAACAGCCCGTGCCGCGCCTCGGCCAGCAGGTCGGACCTGAGGCGGCGCGGCCCCCGCAGACGCGCGCCCAGCTCCCGCAGCCGTTCCTCCACGATCGTCGCGCCGTTCTCGCCCCGCATGGCCCCACCCTGTCACGGGGGCGCCGCGGACGTCGTCGGGGAGAACCCTGGCCCCGACCCGGATCCGGGCGGACGGGCGTCAGGGGCGCAGCGCCAGGTACCCGCGTTCGGCCGCCTCCTGGATCAGCCACTGGTCCCGGTACCAGCCGGGGGTCGCGACCAGCTCGGCGTGCCGGCCGCGCTGGGCCACCCGCCCGGCGTCCAGGACCACGATCTCGTCGAGCCCGGCGAGCCCGCTGAGCCGGTGGCTGATCAGCAGTACGGAGTGCCCGGCCGGGGTGGCGGCCAGCGCGGAGGCGAGCACCGCGTCGGCGGCGGCGGGATCGAGCCCCTCGGTCGGCTCGTCGAGCACCAGCACACCCGGGGCCGCGAGCAGCGCCCGGGCCAGCGCGAGCCGCTGCCGCTGGCCGCCGGAGAGCTGACCGCCCTCCTCTCCGACCACGGTGTCCCAGCCGTCGGGCTGCTCGCGTACCCAGTCCAGCAGCCCGGCCGCCGCGGTGGCCGCCGCCAGCTCCTCCTCGTCGGCGCCGGGCCGCCCGAGCAGCAGGTTCTCCCGCACCGAGGCGTGGAAGACGTACGCCTCGGCGAGCAGCCCGCCGACGGCGCGGGGCAGCTCCTCGGCCCGGTACGCCGACAGCTCCCGCCCGTCGAGGGTGATCCGCCCGTGCGTGGGGCGCACCGCGCCGGTGAGTACGGCGGCCAGCGTGCTCTTGCCGGCGCCGCTGGGCCCGACCACCGCCACCCGTCGGCCGGGCGGCAGGTCGAGGCCGAACCCGTCCAGGGCGGGCGGGGCACCCTCCCGGTACCGGACGGTGACGTTCTCGAACCGCACCTCGTACGGCCCGGGGCCGAGCTCGGCGCCGCCGGAGGCGGCCGGACCGGCCGGGGCCTCCAGCAGGGCGGCGACCCGGGTCAGGCCGGTCCGGAGCTGGGTCCACTGCCGGGCGGCCCCGACCAGGGCCAGCGCGATCTCCACGGCGGCGAGCGTGCCGACCGCCAGGACGCCGACCAGCACCCCGTCCACGCCGTCGGCGAGCGCGGCGAGCACCACCGCCCCGGCGGTCAGCCCGGCCACCAGCACCCCGGCCGCGTCGACCGCGAAGCCGGTGGCGGCGAGCCGCCGCTCCAACCGGGCCAGCCGTTCCGCCCGCGCCCCGGCCGCCTCCAGAGCGTGCCCGGTGGCGCCGAACGCGGCCAGGTCGGCGGCGCCGTGGGTGAGGTCGACCGCGTCGGTGGCGAGGGCGCCGCGCAGCGGCGCCAGTTCGGCGGCGGCGCGGCGGGTCAGCGCGGTGGCCAGCACGGGCAGCGCGACCCCGGCGAGCAGCAGCCCGACCGCGAGCACCCCGGCGGCGGCCGGCGACATCAGTGCCGCCCCGCCGACCGCGAGCACGCCGACCAGCGCCGCCGCCGAGGCCGGCACCAGCACCCGCAGCAGCAGGTCCTGCACCGCCTCCACGTCGGAGACGAGCCGGCTCAGCGCGTCGCCGGAGCGCTGCCGTGCCGCCGGGCTGGCGGCGAGGGCGCCGAAGACCCGGGCCCGGACGTCGGTGATCAACCGCAGCACGGCGTCGTGCCCGGCGAGTCGTTCGGTGTAGCGGAGCACGCCCCGGCTGATCGCCAGCGCCCGGACCGCCACGATCGCCACGGTGAGGCGGTCCAGCGGGGGCCGTTCGGCGGCGCTCATCAGCAGCCAGGTCGCGGTGGCCATCAGGGCGAGGGCGGCGAACTCGGTGGCGGCGGCGAGCAGCCCGGCGCCGAGCAGCCGGTTCAGGTACGGCCGGGCCAACCGCAGCACGGCCCGCTCGGCGGAGCCGGCACGTCCCGCCCCGGGCCGGTCGTCGGTCATCGGGTGGCCTCCCCGGCCGCCGTGGGCGTCAGTTCCGTGACCCGGCCGTCCTCGATCCGCAGGATCCGGTCGGCGTCGGCGAGCAGCGCCGGCCGGTGCGCCACCAGCAGCGCCGTCCGGCCGGCCACCAGGCGGCGGGTGGCGTCGAGGACGACGGCCTCGGCGGCGGTGTCCAGCCGGGCGGTCGGCTCGTCGAGCAGCACCACGGGCGCGTCCCGCAGGAACGCGCGGGCCAGGGCGACCCGCTGCCGTTGCCCGCTGGACAGGCCGTGCCCGCGCTCGCCGAGCACGGTGTCGAGCCCGTCGGGCAGCCCGGCGACCACGTCGTCCAGGGCGGCGTCGTGGACCGCCGTGGCGAGCGCCGCGTCCGGGGTGTCCGGGGCGCCGAGCCGGATGTTGTCGGCCAGTGAGGCGGCGAACAGGTGGGCCCGCTGCGGCACCCAGGCCACCTGGCGGCGCCAGCCGTCGGCGTCGGCGTCGGCCAGGTCGACCCCGCCCACGGTGACCCGGCCGGCGGTCGGTGTGACGAAGCCGAGCAGGAGGCCGAGCAGGGTGCTCTTGCCGGCGCCGCTGGGGCCGATCACGGCGACGCGTTCGCCCGGCCGGATGGTCAGCGTGACGTCGCGCAGGGCGGTGGTCCGCTCGTACCGCACGGTCACCGCCTCGAACCGGATCTCGCCGCGGCCGTCGGGGACGGCCGCGCCCTCGCCGGGCGCCGGCGCGGGGGCGGCGGCCGACAGGGTGAGGGCCTCGTCCAGCGCGGTGAGCCCCTCCATGCTGGCGTGGAACCGGGCGCCGGCCGCTCGCAGCGGCAGGTACGCCTCCGGGGTGAGCAGCAGCACCAGCAGCGCGGTCTGGAGGGTCAGCCCGCCGCCGAGCAGCCGTACGCCCACCGGCACGGCGACCAGCGCCACGGAGAGGGTGGCGACCAGCTCCAGCACCAGCGCGGACAGGAACGCGATCCGCAGCGTCTTCATGGTCGCGACCCGGTGGCCGTCGGCCATCCGGCGGACCACCTCGGTCTGCGCCCGCGCCCGGCCGAACGCGCGCAGCGTGGGCAGCCCGGCGACCATGTCGAGGAAGTGCCCGCCGAGCAGGGAGAGCCGTCGCCACTGCCGCTCGGTGGCGGCCTGCGCCTGCCAGCCGAGCAGCGCGCCGAAGATCGGGATCAGCGGCAGGGTCACCGCGATGATCAGCGCCGAGCTCCAGTCGGCGACGAAGATCCGGGCCAGCACGGCGACCGGCACGGTGACGCTGAGCACCAGCTGCGGCAGGTAGCCGGTGAAGTAGGCGTCCAGCGCGTCCAGCCCGCGCCCGGTCAGCGTGGCGAGCTGCCCGGCGCGCTGCCCGGCGACCCAGCCGGGGCCGTGTCGCCCGACCGACGCGAGCAGGTCGGCCCGCAGCGCCGCCTTGACCGTCGCCGCGACCCGCGCCGACACCGTGCCCTGCGCCCAGACCAGCAGCGAGCGGGCGGCCACCGCGGTGGCGAAGCCGGCCAGCGCGGGCCGGTCGAGCCGTCCTTCGAACGCGGTCGCCAGCAGCGCGGCCAGCGTCGTGGCCTGCGCGACGACCAACCCCGCGGCCAGCACGCCGAGTAGCGCGAGCATGGCGAGGTCGCGCCGGGCCCCCGGGACCCGGCGCAGCAGACGCGGGTCGAAGGGACGGCGGTTCACCAGTACACCGGTGCCCTGCCGTCGGTCCGTCCCCGGAACACCCACCAGCACATCGCCTGAAAGCCTAGTAGGGCCGGCAGGAGCGGCAGCGTCAGCCAGCCCAGCAGCCGCAGCGTGGGTGTGCTCGCCGCCGCGTCGGCCACGGTCAGTGACGCCCCCGGGTCGACCGTGGAGACCAGCGCGTAGGGCCAGATGGTCGCCCCGACCAGCGCCACCGGCAGGGCCAGGGCCGCGCAGGTGGCGGCGAAGGCCAGCCCGGGCCGCCGCCGCGCAACCGCTGCGCGGGCCGTCAGCAGCGCCGTGACCAGCAACGACAGCAGCAGTACGGCCACCAGCGGCTGCTGTGCGGCGGCGCGTACGTCGGCGGAGAGCAGGCCGAGGGCGGTGGCCGCGCCGACGGTGGTCAGCGCCACCGGGACGAGCCGGGCGGCCAGCCGCCCGACCGGCGCGGCGTCGGCGGCGGGCAGTCGCAGCGTGAGAAAGGTCGCACCGTGCAGCGCGACCAGCGCGGCGACGGCGAGCGCGGCGGCGGCCACGAACGGGGTGAAGAGGTGGGTCACCCCGGCGACGTGGCCGTCGGCGCGCAGCGGTACGCCCTGGAGCAGCCCGGCCAGCACGGCACCCCAGCCCAGCGCGGCGAGCGCGCTGCCGACGACCACGATCCGGTCCCACCGGGTGCGGGCGCGCTGCCCGGCCGGTCGGCTGCGCAGCTGCACGCCGGCGGTCACCAGCACGACCCCGGTCAACGCGCACAGCACCGCCGGATAGAAGCCGGAGAGCAGTTCCCCCTCCAGCACCGGGAAGGCGCCGAACAGGATGCCGACGGCGGCCACCAGCCAGACCTCGTTGCCGAGGAAGAACGGGCCGACCGCGTTGAGCGCGGCGCGCCGGCGGGCCGGGTCGGTGTCGCGGGCGAGCAGCAGGCCGACGCCGTAGTCGTACCCGCCGAGCACCAGGTAGACGGCGAAGAAGAGGCCGAGCAGGGCGTACCAGGCGAGTTCCACGGTCGTCTCCTCAGGCGAAGGCGGGCTCGGGGTGGGGGTCGGCCGGCGGCTGGTCCGGTTGCCGGCCCAGGGCCGGGTCGTGGGCGCCCCGGGCGGCGTGCCGCGCCAGCAGCACCCAGTTGGTGACGGCGAGGGTGCCGAGCAGCAGGCTGAAGCCGATCAGCGAGGTGAGCATCAGCCAGGGGCTGACCGGCGACACGGCCTGCTCCACGGGCAGCAGCCCGTACGCGGCCCAGGGCTGGCGGCCGACCTCGCGGGCGATCCAGCCGAGGATGAGCGCGACGAACGGCAGCGGCAGGGCGAACTGGAGGATCCACAGCGGGACGCGCAGCCGGATCACCCAGTCCCGCCAGAGCAGTGGGAGCATCAGCCAGAGCAGACCGAGGGTGAAACCGATCAGGATCATGAAACCGAGGCCGACGTTGGCGAGGGCCGGCGGGGTGTAGTCGCCGGGGCCGAACCGGGCGGTCCAGTCGGCGATCAGCGGCGCGGCGGCGGGGTCGTCGCCGAACTTGGTCGGCTGCACGTCACCGATCGCGAAGAACTGGGCGAAGCCGAAGCCCTGCACGAAGGAGATCGCCACCGCCGAGGTGACCAGCCCGATCCGCAGCCCCTTGCGGTGCAGCGCGAAGTCGGGGGTGCGCCGGACCAGGTGCCACGCGCTGACCGCCGCCATCAGCATCCCGCCGACCAGCAGCGCCGCCGTGACGACGTGCCCGAGGGCCATGCGGAAGGTGGGGTTGTCCAGCAGCGCGGAGAAGTCGGTGAGGTGGGCGACGCCGTCGCGCACCTCGTAGCCGACCGGGTTCTGCAGCCAGGAGTTCGCCACCATGATCCAGAACGCCGAGGCGTACGCGGTGATCGCGACGCCCCAGAGCAGGGCGAGGTGGACGCCCCGACGCAGCCGGTGCCAGCCGAAGATCCACATGCCGAGGAACGTCGACTCCAGGAAGAAGGCGACCAGCGTCTCGATGGCCAGCGGCGCGCCGAAGACGTTGCCGACGTAGCGCGACAGCCCGCTCCAGTTCAGCCCGAACTGGAACTCCATCACGATGCCGGTGGCGATCCCGAGCACGTAATTGATCACGTAGAGCTGGCCCCAGAACCGGGTCAGCCGCTCGTAGACCGGCTTGTTCGTGATCACCCAGGCGGTCTGGAGATAGACCAGCAGGGTCACCAGGCCGAGGGTCACCGCCACGAAGAGGAAGTGGATCGACGTGGTGGTGGCGAACTGCAGGCGGGCGAGGAGCAGGGTGTCCATGGCCGGCTCTCCGTACGGTTGGCTCACTTGTCGTAGCGAGCCTACACGTAGATTGCCTACACATGACTACTATGGCCCGTCGTAGTGGATCCTACGACGACTTGTAGTAGCTGTGGGGGAGCAGCGACGGCGGGTCGCGTCGCCACCCGGACGGGCCTCGTCCAGCATGGCGGGACGCGCTCCACGCAGCGGTAACCGCCGATATCGCAAGGGCGGGCCGAGCCCCCGGGAGGCCGCTCGCGGGCGGGGCGGAGTTCAGCTCAGGAAGAGGGAGACCGGCAGGGCGGCCACGTTGGTCGCCACGGTCAGCGCGGCGGTCCCGAGCAGCCGGGGCGGCCGGCCGGCGACCAGCAGCCGCTGCACCCGTACGTCGAGATCCCGGTCGCCCACCCCGAGGGCGCCCGCCGGAGTGATCCGGTTGCCGGCGGCGGCGAAGCGGCGCAGCGCACCGGCGAGCGGCGCGTCGGCGTGCGCCTCCCGGGCCTTGTCGTCGGCCCGCATCTCGACCAGCAGGGCGACCCGGTCGTGCGCCTCGCGGACCCACGCGAACCACGGCAGCGCCCGGCTGAGCGCGGTGAACGGCAGCAGCACCAGGTCGTGGCGTTCCTGGGCGTGCGCCCGCTCGTGGGCGAGCACGGCCGCCAGTTCGGCGGGGTCCAGCAGGTCGAGGGTGCCCGCGCTGACCACCACCCGGGGCCGCATCCCCGGCAGGCAGTACGCCGCGGCGCTCGGGTGGTCGAGCACCAGCGCCCCGGGCACCGTCGGGTCCCGCCGCGCGACCAGGGCGAGCAGGTCCCGGTGCCGGCGCTGGGCGCGTACGGTGCCGTGGATGCTGCGGACGGTCGTGGCCAGCAGGACCGCGCCGATGCCGAGGCCCACCCCGACGGCGGCCAGGTGCGGCGCACCCAGCCCGACGGGCAGGGTGCCGTGGGCGAGGTCCGTGGCGAGGGTGACCAGGGCGCTGCCGGTCGGGCGGTCGTAGGCGGCCAGGCCCAGCGCGATCGGCACGCCCATGGCGGAGAGCCCGAGGGCCAGCCCGACCGCCTGCCAGCAGACGATCGCCACGCGGGGGCTGCGCCACGTCCAGGTGGAGCGGGACAGCACCTGCGCGGTCAGCCAGCAGGCCAGCATCGACGCGGCGAAGTGCAGGGCGTACGCCACGACCGCCGCCCTACCTGTCCGCTGCCTTGTCGGTCCGGGGCGGCAGGCCGTCGACCGACGGCGCCTCGACCCGGTCGGTCAGCGCGCTCCCGTCGTGCCCGGTCGCCCCGGCCTCGGCCCCGAGGGCGGCGCGCAGCACCTCGGCCTCGGTGCCGGTCACCGAGCGGGCGAAGCGCACCAGCGCGGCGTCGCGGCTGCCGCCGAGGTCGAGGGCGTCGAGCATGAGCTGGGCGATGTACGCCTCACGGCTGGCGGCGGCCCGGTAACGCCAGGCCCGCCCCTCCCGTTCGCGCTGCACCATGCCCTTGCCGGCGAGCCGGTCCAGCACGGTCATCACCGTCGTGTACGCCAGCTCGCGGCCGTCCAGCGCGTCGGCCACCTCGCGCACGGTGATCCCGTCCGAGGTGCCCGGGACCGAGTCCCACAAGACGTCCATCACCGCGCGTTCGAGATCACCAAGCCGAGTCACGCCGCAATCCTACCCCCGGTAGTAGACCCACCCCGCCCCGCACACCCGCCCCGCCCGGAGCGGGCGGGGCGCCCCGGAAAACCCCAGGACAGCGAACAGTCACACCCCCTTGGGATGCCAGACCGTCTTCGTCTCCAGCAGGGTGGTCATCCGGGTGATGCCCGGGTCGGCGGACCAGTCGTGGTCGGCCGGGGCCGGCCGGAGCACCCGCTTGAGGTTCTGCGCCGCCTTGACCTCCAGCTCCACCGCCAGTTCGGCGTCGGTCACGCCGGTCAGGTCGATGGCGTTGACGTCCATATGGGCGGCCAGCGCCGGCACGGTCTCGGCGATCCGCCCGGTGAGCAGGTTGACCACGCCGCCGGGCAGGTCGGAGGTGGCGAGCACCTCGGCCAGGGTCACCGCCGCCAGGGGCTGCGTCGGCGAGGTGGCCACCACCACGGTGTTGCCGGTGACGATCGCCGGGGCGATCACGCTGACCAGGCCGAGCAGCGCCGGCGACTCGGGGGCGACCACGGCCACCACGCCGGTCGGTTCGGGCGCCGACAGGTTGAAGTACGGCCCGGCGACCGGATTGGCGCCGCCGTAGACCTGGGGGAGCTTGTCGGACCAGCCGGCGTACCAGACCCAGCGGTCCACGGCCGCGTCGACCTCGTCGCCGGGCACGCCGAGGGCGACGAACTGCTCGCGCCGGCCCTCCAGCATCTCGGCGACCCGGTAGAGGATCTGACCCCGGTTGTACGCGGTCGCCCCGGCCCAGCCCTTCACGGCGGCGCGGGCGGCGACGACGGCGTCCCGCGCGTCCTTGCGGGAGGCCAGGGAGACATTCGCGTCCTGCACGAGATACGACCGTCCCGACTCGCTGCGCGGGAACTTCCCGCCGATGAAGAGCTTGTACGTCTTGCGTACCGCAACCCGCTCAGACATTGAGGTAGCCCTCCAGCCCGTGCCGGCCGCCCTCGCGACCGTAGCCCGACTCCTTGTAGCCGCCGAACGGCGAGGTGGGGTCGAACTTGTTGAACGTGTTGGCCCAGACCACGCCGGCGCGCAGCCGGTCGGCCATCCACAGGATCCGGGAGCCCTTGTCGGTCCAGATCCCGGCCGACAGCCCGTACGGCGTGTTGTTGGCCTTCTCGACGGCCTCCGCCGGGGTGCGGAACGTCAGCACGGACAGCACCGGGCCGAAGATCTCCTCGCGGGCGATCCGGTGTGCCTGGGTGACCCCGGTGAAGATCGTCGGGGCGAACCAGAAGCCGCGCTCCGGCAGCTCGCACGACGGCGACCAGCGCTCGGCGCCCTCGGCGGACCCGGCGTCGGACAGCTCCCGGATCCGCGCGAGCTGCGCGGCCGAGTTGATCGCCCCGATGTCGGTGTTCTTGTCCAGCGGGTCACCGACGCGCAGCTGGGCCATCCGCCGCTTCAGCGACTCCAGCACCCGGTCGGCGACGTTCTCCTGGATCAGCAGCCGCGAGCCGGCGCAGCAGACGTGCCCCTGGTTGAAGAAGATGCCGTTGACGATGCCCTCGACGGCCTGGTCGACGGGGGCATCGTCGAAGACGATGTTGGCCGCCTTGCCGCCCAGCTCCAGGGTGAGCTTCTTGCGGGTTCCGGCCACGGCGCGGGCGATGGCCCGGCCCACCTCGGTCGAGCCGGTGAAGGCGACCTTGTCCACGCCCGGGTGCTCGACCAGCGCGCGGCCGGTGTCGCCGGCGCCCGTGACGATGTTGACCACACCGGCGGGCAGGTCGGCCTGCTGGCAGATCTCGGCGAAGAGCAGCGCGGTCAGCGGGGTCGTCTCGGCCGGCTTCAGCACCACCGTGTTGCCGGCGGCCAGCGCCGGGGCGATCTTCCACGCCAGCATCAGCAGGGGGAAGTTCCACGGGATGACCTGCGCGGCCACGCCCAGCGGCCTCGGATCGGGGCCGAAGCCGGCGTGTTCCAGCTTGTCGGCCCAGCCGGCGTAGTAGAAGAAGTGCGCGGCGACCAGCGGCAGGTCGACGTCGCGGGACTCCTTGATCGGCTTGCCGTTGTCCAGCGACTCCAGCACGGCCAGCTCGCGCGAGCGCTCCTGGATGATCCGGGCGATCCGGAACAGGTACTTCGCCCGGTCCCGGCCCGGCATGGGGCCCCAGACCTTCTCGTACGCGGCCCGGGCGGCGCGGACGGCGCGTTCCACGTCCTGCGCGCCGGCCTCGGCGACCTCGGCGAGCACCTCCTCGGAGGCCGGGTTGACCGTCTTGAACGTGCCGCCGTCGGCAGGGTCGACGAAGTCACCGTCGACGAAGAGCCCGTAGGAGGCCTTGAGGTCCACCACCGAGCGGGACTCGGGGGCGGGTGCGTATTCGAACATCGGCTCTCAGTCCAGGGTGAAGTAGTCGGGACCGGAGTAGGTGCCGGTCGTCAGCTTGGTGCGCTGCATGAGCAGGTCGTTGAGCAGGCTGGAGGCGCCGAAGCGGAACCAGTCCGGGTCCAGCCAGTCCGCGCCGACGGTCTCGTTGACCATCACCAGGTACTTGATGGCGTCCTTGGTGGTCTTGATGCCGCCGGCCGGCTTCACGCCGACCTGCCGCCCGGTGGCCGCCCGGAAGTCGCGTACGGCCTCCAGCATCACCAGGGTCACCGGGAGGGTGGCCGCGACCGGGACCTTGCCGGTGGAGGTCTTGATGAAGTCGCCGCCGGCCAGCATCGCCAGCCAGGAGGCGCGCCGCACGTTGTCGTACGTGGCCAGCTCGCCGGTCTCCAGGATCACCTTGAGGTGGGCGTCCCCGCAGGCCTCCTTGGTGGCCACGATCTCGTCGTGGACCTCGGAGTAGCGCCCGGCCAGGAACGCGCCCCGGTTGATCACCATGTCGATCTCGTCGGCGCCGGCCGCCACGGCCGCCCGCGTGTCGGCGAGCTTGACCTCCAGCGGGGCCTGGCCCGACGGGAAGGCGGTCGCCACGCTGGCCAGGTGCACACCGCTTCCGCGCAGTACCTCGGCCACGTGCGGGACCATCGAGGGGTAGACGCAGACCGCGCCGACGTGCGGGCAGGACGGATCGGCCGGGTCGGGGCGCAGTGCCTTGGCCGCGAGGGCCCGCACCTTGCCGGGGGTGTCGGCCCCTTCGAGGGTGGTCAGGTCGACCATCCGGATCGCCAGGTCGATGGCCTGGGCCTTGGCGGTGGTCTTGATGGAGCGGGTGCCGAGCTGTGCCGCCCGCTGCTCCGCGCCGACCTGATCCACGCCGGGCAGGCCGTGCAGGAAGGTCCGCAGAGCGGTCTCGGATCGTCCCAACTCGGAGAGCTCCGACCGGGCCGACGTCGCTGTCGCCGTCATGGCCCGAAGTCTACGCACCCGACCCGGCAGTGATCTTGGTCACGGTGCTGTCGGGGGCGCGCGTGGTGAGCGAGGTCGCTGGTCCGGCCGCACCCGCAGTGCGGGAGCGGGGCGACCGGTAGGTTGAGCGATCGTGGACGTACACGTCATTGACCATCCGCTCGCCCAGTCGCGGCTGACCGCCATGCGGGACGCGCGCACCGACTCCTCCTCGTTCCGGGCGGCGCTGCACGAACTCACCACCATGCTGGTGTACGAGGCCGCGCGCTCGTTCCCCGTCGAGAAGTACCCGGTGCAGACCCCCGTCACCGGCACCGAGGGCACCCGGCTGGCCAACCCGCCGCTGCTCGTACCGGTGCTGCGGGCCGGCCTGGGCATGGCCGACGCCGCGCTCGGCCTGCTGCCGGAATCCTCGATGGGCTTCGTCGGCCTGGCCCGCGACGAGGAGACGTACGAGCCGCGCGCCTACATGGAGTCGCTGCCGCGCGACCTCAGCGGCCTGCCGGTGCTGGTGCTCGACCCGATGCTCGCCACCGGCGGCTCGCTGGAGCACTGCTGCCGGCTGCTGGCCGACCGTGGGTGCACCGACATCACGGTGCTCTGCGTGCTCGCCGCGCCCGTCGGCATCGAGCGGCTGGAGCGCTCCGGCCTGCCGCTGCGCCTGGTCACCGCCTCCATCGACGAGGGGCTCAACGACCGCATGTTCATCGTGCCGGGGCTCGGCGACGCCGGCGACCGCCAGTTCGGTGGCATGCCCCGCTTCTGAGGTCCGTCGCGCGGCTGCGCGTGAATCCGTGCGCGAGTCCGTGCGCGGGATGCGCGCAGCCGCTACCGTCTCCGGCCATGACTGGTGTTGCGCTCGCCGAAGAGCTGCTTCTCCTCGCGTACGACGACGAGACCGGCAAGGCGACCATGCCGCGGATCAGCCTCGACCTGGGGATGGCCGCCGCGGTGCTGATCGAACTGGCCCTGGCCGGGCGGATCGCGTACTCCGCGGGGTCCCTGACGGTGGTCGACCCGACGCCCACCGGCGAGCCACTCGTCGACGGGGTCCTCGCCCGCATGGCGGCCGACACGCCGCACAGCCCCTCGTCCTGGGTGCAGCGGCTGCGGCACGGCCTGCGCGACAAGATCCTCGGCGACCTGTGCGCCCAGGGCGTGGTGCGTGACGTCGACGAGACCGAGCTGGGCTTCATCCACGTGCACCGCTACCCGACCGTGGACCCCGCCGTCGAGGCGGACACCCGACGCCGGCTCGCCGAGGCACTGGCCAGCGGCGAACTGCCCGACGAGCGGACCGCCGCGCTGGCCACCCTGGTCGCGGTGCTGCGGATGGAGCCGGCGCTCGGCCTGACCGGCGACGCGGCCCGGGAGGCCCGGCAGCGCCTGGAGGAGATCGCCGGCGGCGCCGGCTTCTCCGGCACCGTCAGCCTGGACGACTCCGTGGTCCGCCCCTCGGTCGGCCTCGTCGTGGCCGCCCTGGGCCGCGCCGTCGACGCCGCCCTGGGCCCCCGCCGCTGACCCACCCCGGCTGGACCACCCCACCCACCCCACCACCCATCCGGCCGTGCCCCCGACACCCGTCGATCATGAGGTTGGCGGGGCGGGGAAGCGCTTTCCAGTGCCGCCAACCTCACGATCAACGCGGCGGGGTGGGGTGGGTGGGTCAGAGGCCTAGGGTCGTGGCCATTTCCGTGCGGAGGGTGGCGACCGCGTCGGTGGCACGGGCGCGGGCTCCGGCGACGTCGCCGTCCGCCACCGGCTCCACCACCTCCAGGTACGCCTTGAGCTTCGGCTCGGTGCCCGAGGGGCGGATCACCACCCGGGCGGTGCCGGTACGCAGGATCACCACGTCCGCCTCGGGGAGCAGGTCCTGTGTCTCGGTGACCGGCTGGCCGAGCAGCGTCGTGGGGGTGGCGGCCCGGATCCGGGCCATCGCGTCGGCGATCAGCCGCAGGTCGTCCACCCGCACCGAGAGCTGGTCGGTGTGGTGCACGCCGAACTCGGCGGCCAGCTCGTCGAGCCGGTCGGTCAGGGTGAGTCCCCGCGCCTTGAGCCCGGCGGCCAGCTCGGCGACGGTCAGCGCGGCGGTGATGCCGTCCTTGTCGCGTACGTGCTCGGGGGCGACGCAGTAGCCGAGCGCCTCCTCGTAGCCGAAGACCAGCGGCTCGGCCCCGCCGCCGGCCCGTACGATCCACTTGAACCCGGTCAGCGTCTCGTCGTACGGCAGGCCCCGGGCGGCGCACATCGCCCGCAGCAGGGACGACGACACGATCGTGGTGGCGTACAGCCCGGTCACGCCGCGCCGCATGAGGTGGTCGGCCAGCAGCACACCCACCTCGTCGCCGCGCAGCATCCGCCAGCCGGGCGGGTTCCCGTCGGGTTGGGCCGGGCCGGCGACCTCGCCGCCCGCGCTCGCCGCCCGAGCGGTGTCCCGGACGGCCACGGCGCAGCGGTCCGCGTCGGGATCGTTGGCGATGGCGATGTCCGCGCCGGTCGCCTCGGCCAGCGCGACCAGCCGGTCCACCGCCCCCGGCTCCTCCGGGTTGGGGAAGGCGACGGTCGGGAACGCGGGGTCGGGCTCGGCCTGCTCGGGCACCACACCGGGCACGGGGAAGCCCGCACTGGCGAACGCCGCGGTGAGCACCGCCGCGCCCACCCCGTGCAGCGGCGTGTACGCCACCGCCAGGTCGCGCGAGCCGTCCGGGTCGATGACGGCGGTGGCCCGCTCCACGTAGGAGGCCACCAGGTCGTCGCCGAGCACCTGCCCGGCCGGGCCGAGCGGCACCCCGGCCAGCGGCCCGACCGACCGGATCGCGGCCTCGATGCCGGCGTCGGCCGGCGGCACGATCTGGGCGCCCGCGCCCAGCGCCCCGCCCAGCTCCGCGCCGAGGTAGACCTTGTAGCCGTTGTCCTGCGGCGGGTTGTGGCTGGCCGTGACCATCACCCCGGCGACCGCCCCGAGGTGGCGCACCGCGTATGCGAGCACAGGGGTGGGCAGGGGACGGGGCAGCAGCAGCGCCGGGCGTCCCGCGCCGGTGGCGACCTGGGCGGTGCGCTCGGCGAACTCGCGGGAACCGTGCCGGGCGTCGTACCCGATCACGAGCGGACCGGTGCCGCCCTGGGCGGCGAGCCAGCCGACCAGCCCGGCGGCGGCCTGGGTGACCACCGCGAGGTTCATTCCGTTGGGGCCGGCGCGCAGCGGCCCGCGCAGCCCGGCGGTGCCGAAGGTCAGCGGGCCGGCGAACCGGTCGGCCAGCTCCGGGGCGCTCGCCGGCAGGCGGTCGAGCACCGCCCGCAGCTCCTCCCGGCTGGCCGGGTCGGGATCGTCGTCGAGCCAGCGCCGCGCTCGCTCGCGAATGTCGTCGATGTCAGTGGTTTCCGCCGGCATGTCTCTTGATAGCACGCCGGCGGATCACCACCGCGCTTCCCCCGGGGCTCAGCCGGCCTCGGTGAGCTGGAACGACTTCACCATCTCGTCGAAGATCGGCTTGCTGTCCGCGAACTTCGCGTCGGTCGAGGTCAGGTAGAACGAGTAGACCTTGCCCTCGTGGACCACGCCGCGCCACACGCCGTGCCGCTTGGCCTCGCCCTCGCCGCAGGTGTACTCGAACTCGGCCGCCGCCTTGCCGACCCACTGCACCTCGTTCATGGCGACCTGGGCGTACGGCTTGGCGCAGGACTTGGAACGGTTCTTCAGGGTGTCCTCGGCGACCTCCGCCCAGCGCATGGAGGTGGTGCGGAAGTCCTCCACCAGGATCCGGACCTTGCGGCCCTCGTCCTCCGGGTCGATGTAGTCCACCCACACGCCGGCGCTCTTGACCTCCCAGCCCTGCGGCACCAGGACCCGTACGCCCTTGCCGGTGTGCTCCTTCATCTCGGGCACCCCGGCGGCCGGGGCCTGCGAGGTCGGGGCGGCCTGCGGCACGGTGGGTGCCGGGTCGTCGCCGCCGGTGAAGAGGACGACCGCTCCGATCAGAAGCAGCGCGGCCAGGCCGCCGGCGGCGGCGAGCTGCACCTTGCGCGGCCAGCCCTTGACCGTGCCGACGAGCTGGTTGCCGACGGTGCCGACCCGACCGGCGAAGCCGCCGCCGGATCCGCCTGCGGCCGGCGCGGTGGCCGGGGTCGCCCACGCCTGGCCGGTGCCGGGCACCGACCACTGACCGCCGCCGTACGTCCCGCCGAGCTGCTGGGTCGCCTCGGGCGGCGGTGCGCCGAAGACGGGGGTGCCGGCGGTCACCCGCTGGGTGGCCTCCGGCGGGGGCCCGAAGGCAGGCGTGCCCGCCTTCACCCGCGGGGTCGCCTCCGTCGGGCCGCTGAAGCCGACCAGACCGGCGGCGTTGGTGCGTAGCTGCTGGGTCGCGTCCGAGCCGCCGGACCCCATCCGCTGGGTCGCCTCGGCGCCGCCGTAGGTGCGGCCGGCCGGGGTGGGGCCGCCCGGCGCCGGCATCGCGCCGGTGGGGGTGTGCAGCGGCCCGGCCAGGGCGTCGGCGCTGGTGTCGTCCATCGCGGCGGGGCTCGCGGCGAGGGCGGCCTGCGCGGGGCGCTCGCCCCGGCGCAGCGCCGCCAGCCGGTCGGTGAGCGACTCGCCGGGGTTGAGCATCGCCCGGCCGCCGATCTGCCCGCTCGGCTTCGGCTGCTCCGGCTGGGCGGCCGGCGGGGTCGGCACGGGCCGCTGCACCGGCACCACGGAGTAGGGATCGGTCACCGAGTTCACCGCGGCGGCGTTGCTGGTCAGCGGGCCGGCGAGCAGCTCGCGCAGCATGGCCCGGGCGGTGTGCACGTCGAGACGGCGGGCCGGGTCCTTCTCCAGCAGGCCCATCAGCACCCGGGCCAGCGGCCCGCTGCGCTGCGGCGGGGCGGGCGGGTCCTCGACCACGGCGTGCATGGTCTCGATCGGGTCGCCCTTGTCGAACGGGGGCCGCCCCTCCACCGCCGTGTAGAGCGTGACGCCCAGCGAGAAGAGGTCGCTCGGCGGGCCGAACTCCTGGCCCATCGCGCGCTCGGGGGAGATGAAGTGCGGCGAGCCGAGCACCATCCCGGGGGTGGTGAGCTGCACGTCGGTGGGCATCCGGGCCACGCCGAAGTCGGTCAGCACGCAGCGCCCGTCGGCGCAGATCAGCACGTTGGCCGGCTTGACGTCGCGGTGCAGCACGCCGATCGCGTGCGCCACCTCCAGCGCGCCGAGCAGCGCGATGCCGATCTTGGCGACCACCCGCTGCGCGACCGGCCCGTCCTCGATCACCATGTCGGCGAGGCTGCGGGCGTCGAGCAGCTCCATCACGATCCACGGCCGGCCGCCCTCGGTGACCACGTCGTAGACCTGGACGACGGCCGGGTGCTGGATCGCCGCCGCCGCGCGGGCCTCGCGCAGGGTGCGCTCGTACATGGCGTCGCGGTCGCTGGGGGCCAGCCCCGGGGGCAGGACGACCTCCTTGACGGCCACGTCCCGCCGCAGGAGTGTGTCCGTGGCACGCCAGACCGTACCCATGCCGCCGTTGCCCACCGTCGAACGCAGCGAGTAACGGTCGCCGATGGTCGTGCCGGGCGTCGCGCGTCCGTTGGGGGAACTGACTGGTCCGCCGCTCCACGTCGGGATCTGAGTCACAGAAAAGCCACCGGGGGAATTCGAGGGGGGCTGGGACACAACCCCCCTATCTTGCTGGTTCCGACGCCCGATGCGAAACCCGACGCGGCGGACGTTTGTCGAACTGGACGGTACGTGTCCGAGCGTTCACCTCTCGTCGATGCCCGTCGACGCGTCGACCGGTGTGCGGTATCCCTCACCCGTCGACGCCGTCGCGCGTCCTACCATCCGCTAATGAGCGAACCGCGGTCAAGCGAGTCCGGTTTTCCGATCAAGGGCGTCTACACGGCGGCGGACCTTCCGGAGGAACTGGACTCCCGGCTCGGCGGACCGGGCGAGTTCCCGTACACGCGCGGGGTCTACCCCACCATGTACACCTCCCGCCCGTGGACCATGCGCCAGTACGCCGGCTTCGGTACCGCCACCGAGTCCAACGCGCGGTACCACCAGTTGTTGCGGGCCGGCACGATGGGTCTCTCCGTGGCCTTCGACCTGCCGACGCAGATGGGCTACGACTCCGACGACCCGATCGCGCACGGCGAGGTGGGCAAGGTCGGGGTGGCCATCGACTCGATCGACGACATGCGGCTGCTCTTCGACGGCATCCCGCTCGACAAGGTCTCGACGTCGATGACCATCAACGCGCCGGGGTCGGTGCTGCTCCTGCTCTACCAGCTCGTGGCGGAGGAGAACGGGGTCGCCGGCTCGGCCCTCAACGGCACGATCCAGAACGACATCCTCAAGGAGTACATCGCCCGGGGGACGTACATCTTCCCGCCGAAGCCCTCGCTGCGGCTGGTGGCCGACACCTTCGGCTACTGCCGCAAGGAGGTGCCGAAGTGGAACACGATCTCCATCTCCGGCTACCACATGGCCGAGGCCGGCGCGTCGCCCGCGCAGGAGATCGCGTTCACCCTGGCCAACGGCGTCGAGTACGTCCGGGCCGCGCTGGCGGCCGGCCTGGCCGTGGACGACTTCGCGCCCCGGCTGTCGTTCTTCTTCGTCGCCCGCACCACCCTGCTGGAGGAGGTGGCCAAGTTCCGGGCCGCCCGCCGGATCTGGGCCCGGCTGATGCGCGACGACTTCGGCGCCAAGAACCCGAAGTCGATGATGCTGCGCTTCCACACCCAGACCGCGGGCGTGCAGCTCACCGCCCAGCAGCCCGAGGTCAACCTGGTCCGGGTGGCGGTGCAGGGCCTCGGCGCGGTGCTCGGCGGCACCCAGTCGCTGCACACCAACAGCTTCGACGAGGCGATCGCGCTGCCCACCGAGAAGGCGGCCCGGCTGGCGCTGCGTACCCAGCAGGTGCTGGCGTACGAGACGGACCTGACCGCGACGGTGGACCCGTTCGCCGGCTCGTACGTGGTGGAGGCGATGACCGCCGAGATCGAGGCGGCGGCGACCGAGCTGATGGAGCGGGTGGCCGACCACGGCTCGGCGGTCGACGCCATCGAGGCGGGCTTCCAGAAGCGGGAGATCGAGCAGTCCGCGTACCGGATCGCGCAGGAGATCGACTCCGGCGAGCGGGTGGTGGTGGGCCTCAACCGGTTCACCGTCGACGAGGAGGAGCCGTACGAGCCGCTGCGGGTCGACCCGACGATCGAGGCGGCGCAGGGCGAGCGGCTGACCCGGCTGCGTGCCGAGCGCGACGCCGGGGCGGTCGAGCGGGGGCTGGCGGAGCTGCGGGCCGCCGCCGAGGGCACGGAGAACGTGCTCTACCCGATGAAGGAGGCGCTGCGGGCCCGCGCCACCGTGGGCGAGGTCTGCGGCACCCTGCGCCAGGTGTGGGGGCTGTACCGCCCGAGCGACCGGTTCTGATCACGTCGACCGACGGCCGTCCGACCTCCCGCCGCGCCGGGGGTGGGCGGCCGTCGGCGTCGGCGCGGCACCGCTTCACCCCTGCGCCGTAACCGGCGGGTGCACGTGCGGGTAACGACCCGCCCACGGCGCGTTCCTGCTGGTCGCGGGCCTGCGGGGAGGAGCGCTACAGTCGGAGGGGACCCTGGCCGCCCATCGGCGGCGCGGGCGCGTGGATGCGGCCCCGGCGACGCCGCCGGTGGCTGCGCGCGCAGTGCGGGGCGACGTGGCCCACCGGCCACGGCGTGTGCCGGACGGGTTCGGGGGTAACCCGACCGGGTGGACGTGGACGCACACGGTGTGCGGTTGGTCGGCGACGGGGTGTGTGACCGTCTCGGGTGCCCTCGCTCTGACGAAGGTCGGGTAATTGTCGGAGTGTCCGTCGACGTGACCGACTAATGCGACAATTCGGAAAAGCGGCCTCTGCGATCGGCATCGATTTCGCGACGGCCGGGCCGATTACGCGTTGTAGGAGGTGGGTGGCAGATGACGGCGTTCGACCGCGATCTACCTGCTGTCCCGCAGATCTACGAGCGCTCCGAGCAGGGCATACGTGACGCTGCGCGGTCCGACGGCTACCGGAACGACGTTGCGCAGCGTCACCGTCGGAGGTCTAGGCTGTCTGCTGTTCCTGATGATCCATCCATCTCTAGCGAACGAGAATTCGACGTGACGAGTGCGTTGACGCTGCCCACCGGCAACCAGCTGGCGTCGTCCTGGCCGGAGGCGCCGTCCGGGTCCCAGCCCCTGCCGTTCGAGCTGGACCACCTGCTCGCCCTCCGGGTGCCCGGGCTGATCGCCACCCGTCGCCACCTCCACTCGCACCCGGAGCTCTCCGGCGAGGAGTTCGAGACGGCCGCCCTGATCGCCCGGGAGCTCACCCTGGCCGGGCTGCGGCCGCGGCTGCTGCCGAAGGGCAACGGGGTCATCTGCGACATCGACGGGCGCCCCGACGGTCCGGTCGTCGCGCTGCGCGCCGACATCGACGCCCTGCCGCTGACCGACTCGAAGGACGTGCCGTACCGCTCCACCGTGGACGGCGTCTGCCACGCCTGCGGTCACGACGTGCACACCACCGTCATGCTCGGCGTCGGCATGCTGCTCGCCCAGCTCGCCGACCTGGGCGAGCTGCCCGGCCGGGTCCGGCTGATCTTCCAGCCCGCCGAGGAGATCCTGCCCTGCGGCTCGCTGGAGGTCATCGAGGCCGGCGGCCTGGACGACGTGGTGCAGATCTTCGCGCTGCACTGCGACCCCAACCTGCCGGTCGGGCAGATCGGCCTGCGGGTCGGCCCGATCACCGCCGCCGCCGACAACGTCACCGTCCGGCTCACCGGCCCCGGCGGGCACACCGCCCGCCCGCACCTGACCGTCGACCTGGTCGACGCCCTGGGCCGCCTGATCACCGAGGTGCCGGCGCTGGTCAGCCGCCGGGTGCCGGCCAACAGCGGGCTGCTGCTGGTCTTCGGCCACGCCTCGGCCGGCACCCGTTACAACGTCATCCCCTCCGAGGCGTCCGCGTCCGGCACCCTGCGGGTGATGGACCGCGACACCTGGGAGCTGGCCCCCAAGATCGTGGGTCAGGTCGTCCGCGACGTCGTCGCCCCGACCGGGGCCACCGTCGACCTCGAATACCTGCGGGGCCGCCCGCCGGTGTGCAACGACTCCCGCGCCATCCAGGTCCTCACGGGCGCCACCACCGCCACGCTCGGGCCGGAGGGCGTGGCCGAGACCCCGCAGAGCATGGGCGGCGAGGACTTCTCCTGGTACCTGGAGTACGTCCCCGGCGCGCTCGCCCGGCTGGGTGTCGGCCGCTCCGGCCCGAACGTGGACCTGCACCGGGCCTCGTTCGACGTGGACGAACGGGCCATCCCGGTCGGCGTACGGCTCATGGTCCAGACCGCGCTGCGGGCACTGGCGGCGGCCCGGTAGGCAGCGGCGCCGCCGGTCCGCCCGGCATCGCCGGCGGCGGGCTCGTGCGCCGCCGCCGGCGCAGCACCACCAGCAGCACCGTCAGCGGTACGCCGATCGCCAGCAGCCACGGCAGCACCGCGCCGAGCACCGTCAGCAGGACGGTCATCGAGGTCAGGAAGACCTTCCAGCCGCCCTCGAGCCCCACCATGAAGCCGACCTCGGTCTCCTCGTCGGCGGTGCTCGCATCCGGACCGACCAGCGACACGGTGATCGTCGACAGGCTGGTCAGGTCCGCCAGCCGCTCCTTCTTCGCCACCAGCGACGCCAGGTCCGCCTCCCGCCGGGACAGCTCGTTCTCCAACGACACCAGGTCGCTGATCGAGGTCGCCTTCGCCAGCAGCCTGCGGGCGCTCTCCACCCGGGCGCGCTGGGTGGTGATCCGCGCGTCCAGGTCGACCATCTGCTCGGTGACGTCCTCGGTGCGGATCTCCCGCCGCTGCTGCCGGCCCAGCTTCGCCAGCTCCTCGACGACGCCGTGGAACTTCGCCGCCGGCACCCGCAGCTCCAGCTCGGCCCGCGCGTCCGCGTCGGCGCTGCGCCGCTGGTCGCCGCCGACGAAACCGCCGGCCGCCGTGACCGTGGCGATCGCGCTGCGCGCCGCGTCGTCCACATCCTCCACCTGCACGCGCATCGTGCCGGTGTAGATGATGGACCGCTGGTCGACCCGCAGGTCGGGCGCACCGGCGCCGGCGCCCGGCTCGGCCTTGCCGGCGCCCGGCTCGGCCGCGCCGCCCGCCTGGTCCGCCGCGTCGCCCGCCCGGTCCCGCTCCGCCGGGGCCGCCGCCGGCGCGCTGTCGGCGTTGTCGCCCGCGTCGCTGCCACAGCCCGCCAACGCGAGCAGCGCGACCAGAGCGGCAGCCGTCAGCCGTACGCCTCGACGTCGCCGTTCCCCTACGTCCATCCCGCCTCCATCGTCCTCGCCCCCGTGTGGGGCGATACCTCAGACGTGACGCGTCACCACGTCGGTTCCGGCAGACTGCGCTCAGGACGTCACGATTCGATAATCTTGGAGTCACGATGCAGCTCACCAAGTACGCCCACTCCTGCCTGCGGGTGGAGCACGACGGGGGAGTGCTGGTCATCGACCCGGGCGTGTTCAGCGAGGCGGCGGCGCTCGACGGGGCGGACGCGGTGCTCATCACCCACGAGCACCCCGACCA
The DNA here is from genome assembly GCF_900091445.1 of Micromonospora echinofusca. NCBI lineage: Bacteria > Bacillati > Actinomycetota > Actinomycetes > Micromonosporales > Micromonosporaceae > Micromonospora > Micromonospora echinofusca. The sequence continues at coordinate 5,504,620 of NZ_LT607733.1, read as the reverse complement.
CGTCGACGTCGAGGCGGTCAGCCGGCAGCTCGACCGGCGTCGGTTCGTCATCCACGGTCCGGCGTCGCTGGCCGGCACCCTGGGCGACGCCGCCGAGGCGCTCGACGCGGTCCGACCGGGACAGTCGTTCACGGCCGCCGGCGTGCCGGTACGCGCCTACGGCGGCCGGCACGCCGTGATCCACCCCGACATCCCGGTCGTGGACAACCTGGCGTACCTGCTGGACGACGTGGTCTACCACCCCGGGGACAGCCTGGTGGTCCCCGAGGACGCCCAGGTCGACACGCTCTTCCTGCCGATCCACGCCCCGTGGACGAAGTTCTCCGAGTCGCTGGACTTCCTCCGGGCGGTCGCTCCGCGCCGGGCGTACGCGTTGCACGACGGGCTGCTCAACGACAACGGGCTCAACGTGCTCAACGGCAACTTCACCAGGATGTCCGAAGTGGACTACCGCCGGCTCGAACCGGGCACCCGGATCGACGCCTGACGGCGATGCCCGGCCCGTCCCGAGAGCTGGTGCACCGGCTCTACACCACCGCGCCGGACCGGTTCGTCGCGATCCGCGACGAGGCGGTCGCCGAGGCCCGCAGTGCCGGCGACCCGAAGGGCGCGCGGGAGATCGCCCGGCTGCGCCGGCCCACCGTGGCCGCCTGGCTGGTCAACCTGCTCGCCATCCGCCGACCCGAACTGGTCGCCGACCTGGCCCAGCTCGCCGAGGCGCTACGCACCGCCCAACGCGAGCTGCGCGGGCCCCGGCTGCGGGAACTCTCCACCCAGCGGCGGGCGGTGGTCGGCGCGCTCGTCGCCGAGGTGCGCAAGCTCGCGGCCGGGGCGGAGGGGGCCCCGTCGGCCGGGAAGCTGCCGCTGGCCGAGGTGGAGGCCACCCTCAACGCGGCGCTCGCCGACACCGCCGTCGCCGAGCAGGTCCGCTCCGGCCGGCTGCTGAAGGCCGCCACCTACGCCGGCTTCGGGGAGGTGCCCCGCCCGCAGTTGCGGCTGGTGACCGGCGGGGAGGAGCCGGAACCGGCACCCCACCCCGAGCCGGGCGACAGGCAACGGCGCGACGCCGAGCGCGGCGCGCTCCGCGCCGAGCAGGCGCAGCGGGCCGCCCGGGCGGAGCGGGCACGCCGGCGGCGGGCGATCGAGAAGGAGCTGGCGAGGGCGCGTACCGATCAGGAACGGGCCGAGGCGGAGCTGGCGGGCGCGACGGCGGCCGAGCGCGACGGCGTCGCCGCCCTGGACGCGATCGAGGCGGAACTGGCCGAGCTGGAGCGCCGCCGGGCCGTCGCCGAGCAGGACCTGAGCCGGGCGCGGCTGGCGCGGCGCGGGGCGGAGCGGACCGTGACCGCCGCCCGCCGGCGCGCCGGCGAGGTGGAGGCGGCGGTGGAGGCACTCGACGCCGAAGAGGGGGATGCCGACGCGGACGCCGGCGCGGCAGACTGACCCTTGTGGACGGACGGGGCGACCGGGGAGCGTGCGGATGACGCCGGAACAGGTGGCGGCGGCCAGCAAGCCGGTCGTGCTGGAACTCGGCGACCTCTTCACCCGCTGCCCGACCACCCTGCGCCGGGCGCGGTTGCTCGGCATCTCCGGCTGGGCGTTCTACGTCACCGGGCGGGCCGGCGCCCTCGGGGACGTCCGCGCGGAGACGGTCGCCGCCGCCCTCGGCTTCCTGGCCCCCGACGCGGTCGCCGACGGCTGGGACGCGGCCCGGCGGGTCGTCCCGCCGGTCGAGGTGGCCGCCGCCACCCTGGCCGAGTGCTGCCGGTGGGGCGAGGAGCGGCTCGACCCCCTTGCCGGGGTGAGCCGACTCGCCGCCCTGCTCGGCCGCGCCGTCGACGCCGCGGACGCCAGCGGCATGCCGCTCTTCGCCGCCTGGCGGGCCATGCCGGTGCCGGTCCGTACGGCCGGCGCCCGGGCGGCCGTCGGCCTGCGTCTGCTCCGGGAGCACTTCGCCGGCGCGCACCTGATCGCGGTCCGGGCCAGCGGGATGACGCCGTTGGAGGCCGTGCTCGCCGGCCCGGACGGCGAGGCGGGTGCGGTCGCCTGCGGCTGGCCGCCGCCGTACCCTCCGGTCGGGCCGCTGGTCCGGCGGCGGCTCTGGGCCCAGGCGGTGACCGACCGGCTGGCCGCGCCGGCCTTCGCGGCGCTCGGCCCGGCGGACGGCGCCGAGCTGCTGGAACTGCTCACCGCGACCCGGGCCCGCCTGGCCGACGCGGGCTGAGCCGCCGCAGCCGGAAATTCGGCGGCGCTTCTGCGGCCCGGCTGTCAGGATCGCCTCCGTGACCCTCCCCGCCGGTTGGCAGGCCCGCCGACCCACCCTCGACGACGTACCGGCGATCCTGGCGGTGGTGCACGCCGCCGACACCTTCACCCTCGGCTACCCGGACTTCACCGCCGAGGACGTGCGTGACGCGCTGACCGCGCCGAACGTCGACCCGGAACGGGACTCCTGGGTGGTGGCCGAGCCGGACGGCACGCTGGTGGCGTGGGCGATGCTGGACAACCCGGGCGGGGTGGGTCGGGAGTTCGTCGACGTCTTCGTCGACCCGGAGCGGGGCGCCGCAGTGCGGGCGTCGCTGTTGGCCCGGCAGCTGGACCGGGTGGCCGGGCGGGCGGCCGAGCGCGGTCTGCCGGCCCTGACGGTACGCAGCCCCGCGTACCCGCCCGAGCGGCGGTGGGCCGAGGAACTGGTCGACGCGGGATTCGGCTTCGTCAAGCGTTACCAGGTCATGAGCCGGTCGCTGGCGGGGCTGCCCGCCGAGCCGCCGGCACCCTCGGCGGGGGTGACGGTCCGTCCGCTGCGCCCCGGCGACGAGTCGGATCTGCGTGACTTCCACCGGATCTACGACACCTCCTTCCGCGACATCCCCGACTACGAGCCGCTCGGCTTCGACCTGTGGCGGGCCCGGATCGGGGCCGACCCGGCCTGGGACGAGTGGTTCGTCGCCGAGGTCGACGGGGAGCCGGCGGGCATCCTCCAGTCGTCCGACCAGGGGCTCGACCGGAACGAGGGTTGGGTCAAGAACCTCGCCGTGCTTCCCGGGCAGCGGCGCCGGGGCGTGGGCGCGGCCCTGCTGCACCACGCGTTCGCCCGGTACGCGGCGAAGGGCCGGGCCTCCGCCGGCCTCGGGGTGGACCTGACGAACCCCACCGCCCCGCTCTCGCTCTACCGGTCGGTGGGGCTCGGCGAGGTGCGCTGGGTCGACATGTACGAACTGGTGGTCCCGGCCGCCGGTGTGTGATTGACGACGCCGGCCGGGGCCGGCTGGAGGCTCCGCCCGGCACCGGAGCAGACTGGGGGCCGTGGGATACGCGCTGGGCCGACGAGAGGCGTCAGGCCGACGCGGTGCCGGTGGGGCGGGACCGCAGCTCGGTGACGTAGTCGTCCGGCGCACCCGCCTTCTCGGCGGCGTTCGCGATCTCCGAGAGGTACCACGCCGTGGGCAGCCCGCCCTCGTACCCGTCGAAGACGTAGATCCACGCGGTCACGTCGCCGTCGAGGGTGGAGATGCGCACGTGCAGCTTGCGGTAGGTGCCGGCGGCCACCCCCTCCAGCTCGTCGAGCTGGGCGGCGTCGTACGGGTGGATGTCGTAGATCGCCACGAACACCCGGTCGCCGGGGGACTCGACGACCGTGCTGACCGCGCCCTCCCAGCCGATCACGTCTTCGCCCGCGAAGGTGAGCCGCCAGCCCTCCAGCCAGCCGGTGCCCACCATCGGCGAATGCGGGCAGTAGGCGCGCATGCGGGCGGGGTCGAGGTTTGAGCCGTAGGCGGCGTGATGACGCACGGCGATGACGATAGCCCGCCCGCGGGGTGGGGGAGAATACGACAGAGCGTGTCGGACGCTTTCGGGAGAAGAAAGTCACTGTGAGCACTGACGAAGGGCGAGCGCGGTGAGCGCGAGGAGTGCAGCGGAGCGGAGCCCCGCAGTCGCGAACGAAAGGATGGCCCTGTGAGCCGGATCGTGATCATCGGCGGTGGACCGGCCGGCTACGAGGCGGCCCTGGTCGCCGCGCAGTTGGACGCTGATGTCACCGTCGTCGAGGCCGAGGGCGCCGGCGGGGCCTGCGTGCTGTCCGACTGCGTACCGTCGAAGACCTTCATCGCCAGCTCCGAGGTGGTCACCGGCTATCGGGACACCGAGGAGTTCGGGGTGCACTCCGACGGGCTGGAGGCCGTCACCGTCGACGCCAGCGCGGTGCACGAGCGGGTCAAGCGCCTCGCGCTCGCCCAGTCCGCCGACATCCACGCCAAGCTGGTCAAGGCCGGGGTGACCTTCGTGCCGGGCACCGCCCGCCTCGGCGAGGACACCCTCGGCCACACCCACCGGGTGCTCGTCACCCCGACCGGCGGCGGCGAGGAGCAGTCGATCGCCGCGTCGACCGTGCTCATCGCCACCGGCGCCACCCCGCGCCAGCTGCCCACCGCCGTTCCCGACGGTGAGCGCATCCTGACCTGGCGCCAGGTGTACGACCTGCCGGAGTTGCCCGAGCACCTGATCGTGGTCGGCTCCGGCGTCACCGGCGCGGAGTTCGCCAGCGCCTACCTGGCCATGGGCGTGCAGGTGACCCTGGTCTCCAGCCGCGACCGGGTGATGCCGCACGAGGACGCCGACGCGGCGATGGCGATCGAGCGGGTCTTCCGCAACCGGGGCATGAGCATCCTGAACAACTCGCGGGCGGACGCGGTCCGGCGTACCGCCGACGGGGTGGAGGTCGAACTCTCCGACGGCCGCCGGGTGGCCGGCTCCCACGCCCTGATCGCGGTCGGCTCCATCCCCAACACCGCCGACCTGGGCCTCGCCGAGTACGGCGTCGCGCTGGCCCGGGGCGGCTACGTCACCGTCGACCGGGTCTCCCGGACCAACGTGCCCGGCATCTACGCCGCCGGCGACTGCACGGGCGTGCTGCCCCTGGCCAGCGTGGCCGCCATGCAGGGCCGGATCGCGATGTGGCACGCGCTCGGCGAGGCGGTACGGCCGCTGCGGCTGCGTACCGTCGCGGCGAACGTGTTCACCGACCCGGAGCTGGCCACCGTGGGCGTCTCGCAGGACGAGGTCGACGCGGGCAAGGTGCCGGCCCGGCAGGTGATGCTGGCGCTGGACGGCAACGCCCGGGCGAAGATGGACGACCTCGCCGACGGCTTCGTCAAGCTCTTCTGCCGCCCGGCCAGCGGCCAGGTGATCGGCGGCGTCGTGGTGGCGCCGAAGGCCAGCGAGCTGATCCTGCCGATCACCATGGCGGTGGAGAACAACCTCACGGTCAACGAGCTGGCCCAGACGATCACGATCTACCCGAGCCTCTCCGGTTCCATCACCGAGGCCGCCCGCCAGCTCATGCTGCACGAGCTGGAGTGACCGCACCGGCCGCGCCGCCCGGGCCACCCCGGCGACCGGCGCGGCCGGTCACTCCGCCCCGGGCGCGTCCGTGCGGGCCGGGACGACGACCGGCACCACCGCCACCGGTTCCGCGGCCCGCCGGGCGCCGACGACGGTCATCGCCCAGCCTGCCGCCGCGAAGCCGGCCGCCGCGAGCCCCGCGATCAGCGCCAGCCGCCACGCCGACTCGGTGAGCGCCGTCCCGCCGAGGTGCCCGACCAGCCCGCCGTAGGTGGCCCAGCCGATCGCCGCCAGGCCCTCGTAGAGCACGAAGAGCCGGTACGGGTACCGGCTGCGGCCGGCCGAGAAGCAGGCCGCCATCCGGCCGCCCGGCACGAAGCGGCAGAGCAGGATCACGAGCGGCCCGGGCCGGCGCAGCCCCCGGGTGACCCGGTTGGCGACCCGCCGGGCCCGGCCCCGCTGCACGTCGCGCGGTGCCCGGCGGTCCGGGGCGCCCCGCCCGAGCAGGTAGCAGGCCAGGTCCCCGACGAAGACGCCGAGCGCGCCGACGGCGATGGTCACCGGCAGGTTCAGCCCGCCGTACACGGTGAGGGCGCCGCCGGTGATCATGACGACCTGGGTGGGGATCACCGGGACGAAGGCGTCCGCGACCAGCAGCGCGAGCAGTACGACGTACGCCCAGGCCGGCGACGCGATCTCAGTGAGTAGTTCGGGCACGACTGCCACCTCGCCGGACGGGGCCGATTGCGGGTACCGAGCCTGACTGGTCGTCCGACGTCACGGGGCACGACCCTGGCTCCTGGTGACCACCGACACGGCAGGGCCACCGGGTGCAACGAGCGGACACCGCCGGAGGTGACGGATCCGCGTAACGCCGAGGGTCGGCGGATCGCAGCGGCCGGGCGTACCGTTGTCGGCGCGCGGCCCCACGACCGTCGGGTCCCCCGTTTCCGACGGTGCGGCCGCCGCGGGCCGCCGGCAGGTCCCGTGCCGGCGGCCCACCCACGTCCCGCCCGGCGCGCCGACCAGCGCCTTCCCGGACCGCCCGGAAATCCGGCTGCGGCCGCCCCGGGCGGGGGCGTACCGTCGCCGCATGCGCAGAGCGGTATCCACCACGACGCCGGGAGACCCCGGCGCGCCGCACTGACCTGACCGTCGACGAGGCCCCGGGGCGATCCGCCCCGGGGCCTCGTCGCGTCCGGTGACCGGGTCGCCTCCGGGTCGTACCCGAAGGAGCGCGACATGATCGACCACCGCAGGCTCGGCCGGGAGCTGGAGCTGTTCGACTCCGACCCGCTGGCCGGCGCCGGGCTGCCGCTCTGGCTGCCGGCGGGCGCCGCCGCCCGGCACGCCGTCGAGGAGTACGTCCGCGAGCTGGAACGCCGGGCCGGCTACCGGCACGTCGTCACCCCGCCGCTGGGCAGGCGGGAACTCTTCGAACGCTCCGGCCACCTCGGCTACTTCGCCGACGACATGTTCCCGCCGATGGCGCTCGGCGCCGACGACGAGTTCGTGCTGCGCCCGGCGCTCTGCCCGCACCACGCCCTGGTGTTCCGGGCCCGGGGCCGCTCCTACCGGGAGCTGCCGCTGCGCATCGCCGAGCTGGGCGGCATGTACCGGGCCGAGCGCTCGGGGGTGCTCGGCGGGCTGTCCCGGGTGCGGGCCATCTCGCTCAACGACGCGCACAACTTCTGCGCCCTGGAACAGGTGGGCGAGGAGGTCGCCGAGATCCTGCGGCTGATCCGCGAGGCGCACGCCGCGCTCGGCGTACGGCCGGCGGGGTTCCGGCTGTCGCTGCGCGGTCCGGGGGAGAGGTACGTCGGGGACGACGCCGGCTGGGCGCGGGCCGAGGAGCTGCTGCGCGCCGCGCTCGACGGGGTGCAGTTCACCGAGGCGCCGGGGGAGGCCGCGTTCTACGGGCCGAAGATCGACGTCCAGGTGCGCGACGCCGCCGGGCGGGAGTTCACCCTCTCCACCGTCCAGCTCGACTTCGACAAGCCGGAGCGGTTCGACCTGTCCTACACCGACGCGTCCGGGGCGCGGCGTCGACCCGTGATGGTGCACCGCAGCCTCGTCGGCAGCATGGAGCGGCTCTTCGCCTACCTGATCGAGGTGCACGAGGGCGCCTTCCCCGCCTGGTACGCCCCGGTGCAGCTCGTGGTGCTGCCCGTCGGGGACGGCCAGGCCGACGCGGCGGCCCGGCTCGCCCGTGACGCGCTGGCCGCGGGGCTGCGCGTCGAGGTCGACGGGGCCGGGTCGCTGGGCTCCCGCATCCGCGACGCGGCCCGGGCCCGGGTCCCGTACGCCGCCGTCCTCGGCCCCCGCGAGGCGGCCGAGGGCGCGGTCGCGCTGCGGTTGCGCGGCGGACGCGCCCTCGACCCGATGCCCGCCGCCGACGCCCTGCGGCTGATCGGCGCGGTGGTGGCCGACCGCGCCCCGACCCTGCTGCCGGCCGGCTGAGCCCCCGTCCGGCCCCGACCCCGTCGGCCGCCCGCCCCGCGCCACCGGCGGCCCGCCCCTCACCGGGTGGACCCCTCGATCAGCGCCGGCTCGGGCTCGGGCTGCGGGTCGGGGTCGGGCTGGACGGCGGCGGTGAACTGCGACCGGTACAGGCGGTGGTACGCGCCCTGCGCGGCGAGCAGCTGGTCGTGCGTGCCCTGCTCCACGATCCGGCCGTCCTCCATCATCAGGATCAGGTCGGCGTCGCGGATGGTGGAGAGCCGGTGCGCGATGACGAAGCTCGTCCGGTCCGAGCGCAGGGCGGCCATGGCCCGCTGGAGCAGCACCTCGGTGCGGGTGTCCACCGAGCTGGTCGCCTCGTCCAGGATCAGCAGCGACGGCTCGGCGAGGAAGGCGCGGGCGATCGTGATGAGCTGCTTCTCGCCGGCGCTGACGTTGCTGCCCTCCTCGTCGATCACCGTGTCGTAGCCGTCGGGCAGGCTGCGGACGAACCGGTCGACGAACGTCGCCCGGGCGGCGGCCACGATCTCCTCCTCGCTTGCCCCCGGACGGCCGTACGCGATGTTGTCGCGGATGGTGCCCCCGAAGAGCCACGTCTCCTGGAGCACCATCCCGATCCGGCCGCGCAGGTCGTCGCGGCGCATCGTGGTGACGTCCACCCCGTCGAGCGTGATCCGCCCGGCGTCCAGCTCGTAGAAGCGCATGACCAGGTTGACCAGCGTGGTCTTGCCGGCGCCGGTCGGCCCGACGATGGCCACCGTGTGGCCGGGCTCGGCGACCAGGGAGAGGTCCTCGATCAGCGGCTTGTCCGGGGTGTACCGGAAGGAGACGTTCGAGAACTCGACCCGGCCGCGTGGGTCGCGTACCCGGGCCGGCTCGACCGGGTCGGGGCTCTGCTCCTCGGCGTCGAGCACGGCGAAGACCCGCTCGGCGGAGGCCACCCCGGACTGGAGCAGGTTCGCCATCGAGGCGACCTGGGTGAGGGGCTGGGTGAACTGCCGGGAGTACTGGATGAACGCCTGCACGTCGCCGAGGCTCATCGACCCCGACGCCACCCGCAGGCCGCCCACCACGGCGATCGCCACGTAGCTGAGGTTCCCGACGAACATCATCGCCGGCATGATGATCCCGGAGACGAACTGGGCACCGAAGCTCGCCCGGAACAGCTCCTCGTTCTTCGCGGTGAAGGCGGCCTCCACCTCGCGCTGGCGGCCGAAGACCTTGACCAGCTCGTGGCCGGTGAACGCCTCCTCGATCTGGCCGTTCAACTCGCCGGTGTGCGTCCACTGGGCGATGAACTGCTGCTGCGACCGCTTGGCGATGCTGGTGGTGACGACCACCGAGACCGGGACCGCGACCAGGGCCACCAGGGCGAGCAGCGGCGAGATCCAGAACATCATGGCCAGTACGCCGACCACGGTGAGCAGCGAGGTGAGCAGCTGGCTCAGCGTCTGCTGGAGGCTGGTCGAGATGTTGTCGATGTCGTTGGTGACCCGGCTGAGCAGCTCACCCCGGGGCTGCCGGTCGAAGTAGGGCAGCGGCAGCCGGTTGAGCTTGTCCTCCACGTCGGCGCGCAGCCGCAGCACGGTGCGCTGCACCACGCCGTTGAGCAGCCAGCCCTGCCACCACATCAGCAGGCTGGCCCCCACGAAGAGCCCCAGCGCCAGCAGCAGCACGCGCGCCAGCGCGGCGAAGTCGATGCCCACTCCGGGCACCACGTCCATCCGGGCGAGCATGTCGGCGAAGTTGTCGTTGCCGGCCGCCCGCGCGGCGGCCACCGCCTGGTCGGCGGTGGTGCCCGGCGGCAGCTGCCGGCCGATCACCCCCGTGAAGATCAGGTCGGTGGCCCAGCCGAGCACCTTCGGCCCGATGACGCTGAGCGCCACGCTGACCACCGCCAGGGCGATCACGGCGACGAGCTGGAGGCGTTGCGGGCGCAGCCGGCCCAGCAGCCGTCGGGCCGAGGGCCCGAAGTTCATCGACCGCTCGGCGGGCATCCCGGCCCCCGCCCACGACGGCCCGCCGCGCTGTCCGCCGGGCGGCAGCCGCTTCGGCGTCCGCTCCTCGGCGGCCGGCTTCTGCTGCGGTACGGCGCTCATGCCGCCACCTCGCTTCGCTCGGCAGCGGCACGAGGCGCCACGCTGCTGTGCCTGAGGGTTCGCTCGCTCCGCTCGCTCATGCCGCCACCTCCGCCGTGTTCTGCGACGCCACGATCTCGGCGTACGTCGGACAGGTCCTCAACAGTTCGTCGTGTCGGCCGATGCCCACCACGCCCCCGCTCTCCAGCACGACGATCTGGTCGGCGCCGACGATGGTGGAGACCCGCTGCGCCACGATCACCACGGCGGCGTCCGCGGTGACGGGGCGCAGCGCCGCCCGCAGCCGCGCGTCCGTGCCGAGGTCGAGCGCGGAGAACGAGTCGTCGAAGAGGTAGATCTCCGGGCGCCGCACCAGGGCCCGCGCGATGGCCAGCCGCTGCCGCTGCCCGCCGGAGACGTTCGTGCCGCCCTGCGCGATGGACGACTCCAGCCCCTCGGGCATCGCGGCGACGAAGTCCCGCGCCTGGGCGATCTCCAGCGCGTCCCAGAGCTCCGCGTCGGTCGCGTCCGGGTTGCCGTAGCGCAGGTTGCTCGCCACCGTCCCGGTGAACAGGTACGGCCGCTGCGGCACCAGTCCGATCCGGCGCCACAGTTCGTCCGGCGCCAGGTCCCGTACGTCGACGCCGTCGACGAGCACCGCGCCGGCGGTCGCGTCGACCAGCCGTGGCACGAGCGACAGCAGGGTGGTCTTGCCCGCGCCGGTGCTGCCGATGACCGCCGTCGTCGTGCCCGGGGTCACCCGGAACGACACGTTGCGCAGCACCGGCTCGGCCGCGCCCGGGTACTGGAACCCGACGCCGCGCAGTTCCAACTCGCCGTGGGTCGTCACCTCGGTGACGGGCCGGGCGGCGGGCACCACGGAGGAGTCGGTGTCGAGCACCTCGACGATCCGCTCGGCGCAGACCGCCGCGCGCGGCACCATCATCAGCATGAAGGTGGCCATCATGACGGCCATCAGGATCTGCATCAGGTACTGGAGGAAGGCGGTGAGCGAGCCGACCTGGATCGCCCCGGCGTCCACCCGCTCGGCGCCGAACCAGAGCACGGCGACGCTGGAGACGTTGACCACCAGCATCACCACCGGGAAGACCAACGCCATCAGGCGACCGATGCGCAGCGCGGTCGCGGTGAGGTCGGCGTTCGCCGTGGCGAAGCGTTCCGTCTCGTACGGCTCCCGGACGAACGCCCGCACCACCCGGATGCCGGTGATCTGCTCGCGCAGCACCCGGTTGACGGTGTCGATGCGGGTCTGCATGAGCCGGAAGCCCGGCACCATCCGCCGGATGATCAGCCACAGGGCGACGGCCAGACCGGGCACGCTGACCAGCATCAGCCAGGAGAGCCCGACGTCCTCGCGCAGCGCCATCACCACGCCGCCGACGCTCATGATGGGTGCGGCGACGAGCATCGTGCAGCTCATCAGCACGAGCATCTGCACCTGTTGCACGTCGTTGGTGTTGCGGGTGATCAGCGAGGGCGCGCCGAACCGGGCGACCTCACGGGCGGAGAAGCGGTTGACGTGCCCGAAGATCGTCGAGCGGACGTCCCGGCCGAAGGCCATCGCGGTCCGCGCGCCGAGGTAGACGGCCGCGACCGAGCAGACGATCTGGACCAGGCTGACCGCGAGCATCCAGCCGCCGGTACGCAGGATGAAGGCGGTGTCGCCCCGGGCCACGCCCAGGTCGATGATGTCGGCGTTGAGGCTGGGCAGGTAGAGCGACGCGATGGTGCCGACGAACTGGAGCAGCACCACCGCGGCCAGCGGCCGGTGGTACGGGCGCAGGTGCGTACGCAGCAGCCGGGTCAGCATGCCGGGCCCCCTTCCGGGGTGGCCTGGTCGCCGTTGCCGATGACCTCGAGGAGGAACTCGCGGATCACCGCCGCCTTCGCCGGGTCGGCGTCCACCGAGGTGAGCGGGGCGCCGGAGCGGATCATGGCGGTCACCGCCTCGACGCGGGCCTGACCGGCCGTCGTGATCGCGATCTTGACGCTGCGCCGGTCGGCCGTGTCGCGCTGCCGCTCGACGAGGCCGTCGCGCACGAGGGTGTCGACGATGCCGGTCAGGGTCGCCGGCCGGACGAAGCAGCGCTCGGCAACCGTGCGGTGCGGCAGTTCGCCGTGCTCGGCGAGGGTCATCAGGGTGACCATCCCGGCCTGGGTGAGGCCGTGCGCCTCGGCGAGGTAGCGGTTCCACCGTTGCCCGGTGACGTGCCCGGCGACCACGAGCAGCCGCGCGAGAGGCACGTCCCGCAGCTCTGTCAGATGCATGGGAAGCAGGTTAGCTCCCTGAACGTCAGGCCCCAAACCAAATAGCGGTCGCCGCGCCGACGAAGAGGACCTGCTCCGCCGTACGTGGGCCGAGGGGGGTCGCCGGCCGGCCGGCGAGGGTCAGTCCGCGCCGGGCCGCCGAGACGTTCGCCGGGAACATGGCCAGCATCAACAGCGCGAGCCCGCCCGCGGCCCAACGGGCGGTCGCGGGCACCAGCAGCCCGACCGCGCCCACCAGTTCCAGCACCCCGGTGAGCGTGACCAGCAGGTCGGGCCGGGGCAGGGCGGGCGGCACCATCGCGATCATGTCGCTGCGGTACGCCGGGGCGAAGTGCGCCACCCCGGTCACCACGAACATCAGTGCCAGTCCCACCCGCAGCGCGGGGTGCCAGCCGTCGAGGGCGCCCACGCCGACCAGCCCGGCCAGCCGGGCTAGTGCGGTGCCGGTCACGAGAGCGACGAGCGGAGCCATCGGTACCTCCTCGAGGGGAAACTTGTCGCCGACAAGATTGCCCCTCGAAGCGTCAACTTGTCAATGACAAGTTAGGATCGTGCCATGACCGGAACGCGCGGCTACCATCACGGGGACCTGCGTCGTGCCCTGCTCACCGCAGCGGTACGGGTGATCGAGGAATCCGGACCCGCGGCACTGAGCCTGCGCGACCTCGCCCGCCGGGCGGGTGTCTCGCACGCCGCCCCCGCACACCACTTCGGCGACAAGGCCGGGCTGCTCACCGCCCTCGCCGCCGAGGGCTTCCACCTGCTGGCCGAGGCGCTGCACGGTGCCGGCGGCGACCTGCTCGACAGGGGCGTCGCGTACGTCGACTTCGCGGTCGGGCACCGCGCGCACTTCGAGGTGATGTTCCGGCCGGACCTCTACCGCTCCGACGCGAAGGAACTGGTGGTGGCCCGCCAGCGGGCCGGCCACGCGCTGCACTCGGGCGTCGCCGGGCTGCCCGAGGGCCGCCCGACGGCGGAGGACCCGCTGGGCGACGCGCTCGCAGCCTGGTCCATCGTGCACGGCTTCGCCACGCTCTGGCTCTCGGGCGCGCTGCCGCCCCGGGTCGGCGACGACCCCCGCAAGGCGGCCCGCGAGGTGATCCACCGCCTCTTCCCAAAGCCCTGACGGGCCCTCTCGGACGCAGCCGTGACGGTATGCGGCAGCGCGGCGAGCCGGCCGCCACCCGGCAGCGGGAGCGGCTGCGGTCCGCGAGGCCGTCGGCCGGGTGGCGGTGTCACCAGCTCGTGGGCAGCGGCATCCCCTCGGTGTAGCCGGCCGTGCTCTGCACACCGACCAGGGCCCGCTCGTGGAACTCGGCGAGGTCGCGCGCGCCCGCGTAGGTGAAGGCGCTGCGCACCCCCGCGATGATCTCGTCGATCAGGTCCTCCACGCCCGGACGGGCCGGGTCCAGGTACATCCGCGCCGAGGAGATGCCCTCCTCGAAGACCGCCTTGCGGGCCCGGTCGTACGCGCTGTCGTCGGCCGTGCGCGCGCTGACCGCCCGTGCCGAGGCCATGCCGAAGCTCTCCTTGTAGCGCCGGCCGTCGGCGTCGGTGTAGAGGTCGCCGGGGGACTCGTACGTGCCGGCGAACCAGGAGCCGATCATCACGTTCGAGGCCCCGGCGGCCAGCGCCAGCGCCACGTCGCGCGGGTGGCGGACCCCGCCGTCGGCCCAGACGTGCCGGCCGAGCTGGCGGGCCGCGGCGGCACAGTCGAGCACGGCGGAGAACTGCGGCCGGCCCACCCCGGTCATCATCCGGGTGGTGCACATCGCGCCCGGGCCGACGCCGACCTTGACGATGTCGGCGCCCGCCCGCACGAGGTCGCGTACGCCCTCGGCGGTCACCACGTTGCCGGCCGCGACCGGGACCGCCGGGTCCAGCGCCCGGACCGCCCGCAGGGCGCTGATCATCCGTTCCTGGTGGCCGTGCGCGGTGTCCACGACCAGCGTGTCCACCCCCGCCTCCAGCAGCGCCGCCGCCTTGCCGGTCACGTCGCCGTTGATGCCCACGGCGGCGGCGATCCGCAGCCGGCCCCGGTCGTCCACGGCCGGCCGGTAGAGGGTGGCCCGCAGCGCGCCCTGCCGGGTCAGCACCCCGACCAGTCGCCCCTCCGCGTCGACCACCGGGGCGAGCCGGCGCCGGCCCGCCGAGAGCCGGTCGAAGCCGGTACGCGGGTCCGCGTCCGCCGGCACGGTGTGCAGCTCGGTGGACATCACGTGCCGGAGCTGGGCGAAACGGTCCACGCTGATCGTGTCGGCCTCGGTCACCACGCCCACCGGCCGGCTCTCGTCGTCGATCACCACCACGGCACCGTGCGACCGCTTCGGCAGCAGGTGGATCGCGTCGCCGACGGTGTCGGTCGGGCCCAGCGTGATGGCCGTGTCGTGCACCAGGTGCCGCCGCTTGACCCACGCGACGACGTTCGCCACCACCTCGATGGGGATGTCCTGCGGGATGACCGCGATCGCGCCGCGCCGGGCCACCGTCTCGGCCATCCGGCGGCCGGCCACCGCCGTCATGTTCGACACCACCAGCGGGATGGTGGTGCCCGTACCGTCGGTGGTGGCCAGGTCGACGTCGAGCCGCGAGCCCACCTCGGAACGGGCGGGCGCCATGAAGACGTCGTTGTAGGTCAGGTCGTGCGCGGGAGCCGCGCCGTGAAGGAACCGCACGTCGCCATCATTCCCGCCCGACGGCGCCCGCGCCCCCGGTGGTCGCCGAAAACACCCCGACCGGCAGGTCGGCGCCGTCAGTCGAACAGCAGGGTGGCCGCGACCGCCACCATCACGACGGCCACCGTGCCGTCGATGATCCGCCAGGCCACCGGGCGGGCCAGCACGGGCGCGAGCCGGTGGGCGGCGGCGCCGATGACCGTGAACCAGACCACGCTGGCCAGCGCGGCGCCCGCGCCGAAGACCCAGTGGTGCGGGTGCTGGCGGGCCACCCCGCCGAGCAGCAGCACGGTGTCGAGGTAGACGTGCGGGTTGAGGTAGGTGAACGCGAGACAGGCCAGCAGCGTCGCCCCGAGCGTGGCCGGCGGCCGGTCGGCGGGGGAGAGCGCGCCGGGGCGCAGCGCGCGGCGGGCGGCCAGCGCGGCGTACCCGAGCAGGAACGCGGCGCCGAACCACCGGACGGCGGTGAGGGCGCCGGGGTGTTCGGCCGTGGCGCCGCCCATGCCGGCGATGCCGAGCGCGATGAGCAGCGCGTCGGACCCGGCGCAGACGGCGACGACCGGCAGGACGTGCTCGCGGCGCAGGCCCTGCCGCAGGACGAAGGCGTTCTGCGCGCCGATGGCGGCGATCAGCGCGATGGCGAGGGTGAAGCCGGCGGCGGCGGAGCCGGCCACGGAGCTGCTGAGGATGTCGGGCACGCACCGAGGCTACGAGCCGCACGTGATGCAGCCCAGCTAAGGATTTTCATGACAGTTAAGCTCGGCTTCATCATGCTGGACACCACGCAGCTCCGGACGTTCGCCGCGGTGGTCCGCGAGGGCAGCTTCGAGGCGGCGGCGCGGTCCCTGCACGTCACCCCCTCGGCCGTCAGCCAGCGGATCAAGGCGCTGGAGCAGGCCGTCGGGCAGGTGCTCGTCCGGCGGACGAAGCCGTGCGGGGCCACCGACGCGGGTCGGCCGCTGCTGCGGCTGGCCGGGCAGGTCGCCCTGCTCGAACGCGAGGCGCTGGACGCCGCGCGACCCGCCGTCGGCGGGCCCGTACCCACCCGGGTGACGGTCGTGGCGAACGGGGACTCGCTGGGCACCTGGTTCGTCGGCGCGCTGGCGCGACTGCCGACCGAGCTGGCGCTCCTGTTCGACGTCCGCCGCGACGACGAGCACCACACCGCGGAGCTGGTCCGCGACGGCACGGCGATGGCCGCCGTTACCGCGCAGCGCGAGGCCGTGCAGGGCTGCCGGGTGGAGCGGCTGGGCGCCATGCGGTACGTCGCGCTGGCCGAGGCGGGGTTCGCCGCCCGGCACTTTTCCGACGGTCTCACCGAGGCCGCCCTCGCGTCCGCGCCAGCGATGGCGTTCGACCGCAAGGACCAGCTCCAGCAGCGGTTCGCCCGCACGGTCACCCGGCGCCGGCTCGACCCGCCGGTCCACTACGTCCCGTCCTTCGACGGCTTCAACGAGGCGGTGCGGCTCGGGCTCGGCTGGGGGATGGTGCCGGAACGCGTCGCCCGCGCCGACATCGCCGCCGGACGCTGCGTGGACCTCGGCGCCGGGCGGCACCTGGACCGCCCGTTGTACTGGCAGCACTGGCGGGTGGCATCCACCACGCTGGAGGCGTTGACGGCCGCCGTCCGGGCGGTGGCCGCCGCCGAGCTGCGCTGACGCCGACCTCACCCGGTCTCCGCGGCGCGGGGCGCCCGGCGCCACGCCGACGGGTCAGGCGATGGTGCAGATCGCCGGGGCGACGGGTCAGGCGATGGTGCAGATCGCCGCGCCAGCGGTGATGACGGCGCCGACCTCGGCCGCGAGGCCGCTGACCGTACCCGCCTTGTGGGCGTGCAGCGGCTGCTCCATCTTCATCGCCTCCAGCACCACGACCAGGTCACCCTCGGCCACGGTGTCGCCGTCGGCGACCGCGATCTTGACGATGGTGCCCTGCATCGGGGAGGTGAGCGCGTCGCCGCTGACCGCGACGCCGGCCTTGGCTCCGCCGCCACGACGGGCCGGCTTGCGCGCGGCCGGCGCGGCGGTGGCCGTACCCCCGCCGAGGCCGGCGGGAAGGCTGACCTCCAGCCGCTTGCCGCCGACCTCGACCACGACGGTCTCGCGCTCGGCCGGCGCCTCGGCGGCGCCGGCGGCGGCGGTGAACGGCGGGACGGTGTTGTCGAACTCGGTCTCGATCCACCGGGTGTGCACGGCGAACGGCTCGGCGGTGAACGCCTCGTCCCGGACCACCAGCCGGTGGAACGGCAGCGCGGTGGCCATGCCCTCGACGACCATCTCGTCCAGGGCGCGGCGGGCCCGCTCCAGCGCCTCGGTACGCGTCTCGCCGGTGACGATCACCTTGGCCAGCAGCGAGTCGAAGTTGCCGCCGATCACGTCGCCGGCGGAGATGCCGGTGTCGACCCGGACACCGGGACCGGTGGGCAGCCGCAGCGCGGTGACCGTGCCGGGCGCGGGCAGGAAGCTGCGGCCCGGGTCCTCGCCGTTGATCCGGAACTCGATGGAGTGCCCGCGCGGGGTCGGGTCCTCGGTGAGGCGCAGCTTCTCGCCGTCGGCGATGCGGAACTGCTCGCGGACCAGGTCGATGCCGGCGGTCTCCTCGGTGACCGGGTGCTCGACCTGGAGGCGGGTGTTGACCTCCAGGAAGGAGATGGTGCCGTCGGCGCCGACCAGGTATTCCACCGTGCCGGCGCCGTGGTAGCCCGCCTCCCGGCAGATCGCCTTGGCGCTGTCGTGGATCTGGGCGCGCTGCGCGTCGGTGAGGAACGGCGCGGGGGCCTCCTCGACGAGCTTCTGGTGTCGGCGCTGGAGCGAGCAGTCGCGCGTGCCGACCACGATCACGTTGCCGTGCTGGTCGGCCAGCACCTGTGCCTCGACGTGGCGGGGCTTGTCGAGGTAGCGCTCGACGAAGCACTCGCCCCGGCCGAACGCGGCGACCGCCTCGCGGGTGGCCGACTCGAACAGGTGCGGGATCTCCTCCATGGTGCGGGCGACCTTGAGCCCGCGCCCGCCGCCGCCGAAGGCGGCCTTGATGGCGACCGGCAGGCCGTGGTCGACGGCGAACGCCAACACCTCGTCGGGGCCGCCGACCGGGTCGGGGGTGCCGGGCACCAGGGGCGCGCCGGCTCGCTGGGCGATGTGCCGGGCCGTCACCTTGTCACCGAGGTCCCGGATCGCCTGCGGGGTGGGGCCGATCCAGGTCAGCCCGGCGTCGATGACGGCCTGGGCGAAGTCGGCGTTCTCGGAGAGGAAGCCGTAGCCGGGGTGCACCGCGTCGGCCCCGGCCTTCGCGGCGACCTCCAGCAGCTTGTCGATGCGCAGGTACGTCTCGGTGGCGGTGTCCCCGCCGAGCGCGTACGACTCGTCGGCCAGCGTGGCGTGCAGGGCGTCACGGTCGGAGTCCGCGTAGACGGCGACGCTGCCGAGGCCGGCGTCGCGGCAGGCGCGGATGACGCGGACGGCGATCTCGCCGCGGTTGGCGATGAGTACCTTGCGCACCTTGCTGGCTCCTCCCGGAGGGTCACTGACCGGGAGTGTATCGGCCACCGTGTCGGCCCTAACGATCGCTCAGTGTGGGATGCCGCACTGTCTTCCGCCACCCTAGTCAAATTTGCCTATTACGCTCGTCCGGTGTCTGCCACGCGAATGATGATCCTCGGCCTGGTGCGCTGGATGCAGCCCGTGCACGGCTACGACGTGCGCCGCGAGCTGCTCAGTTGGAACGCCGACAAGTGGGCGAACGTGCAGCCCGGGTCGATCTACCACGCCCTGCGCAAGCTGACCCAGGAGGGGCTGTTGCGCGCGGTGGCCACGGAGCAGGTGGGCGCCCGTCCGGCCCGCACCACGTACGAGGTGACCCCGAAGGGGGAGGAGGAGTTCGAGTCGCTGCTGCGCGGCCTGTGGTGGCGGCTGCACGAGCCACCGGATCCGTTCACGGCGGCGTTCTCCTTCCTCCCCGCGATGCCGCGCGAGGAGGCGGCGGCCGCCCTGCGCAACCGGGCGAACCTGCTGCGCGCCGGTGTCGAGTGGATGCGTACGTCGTTGAGCTCTGGCTGGATGCGTGAGACCAAGCCGGTGCACGTGGGGTGGATGTTCGAGCTGTGGACGGCCCGGTCCGAGGCGGAGATCTCGTGGTGCGAGCGGATCGCGGAGCGGATCGAGTCGGGGGTGCCGTACCTGCCCGAGGGCTTCGAGCGGGCGCAGGGGTGGGAGGGCTGGGAGGAGCGGCTGCCGCCCCGGAGCGCG
Source organism: Micromonospora echinofusca (assembly GCF_900091445.1). Classification (NCBI taxonomy): domain Bacteria; kingdom Bacillati; phylum Actinomycetota; class Actinomycetes; order Micromonosporales; family Micromonosporaceae; genus Micromonospora; species Micromonospora echinofusca. Next base: position 5,485,531 of record NZ_LT607733.1, on the reverse strand, counting down.
ATCGACGAATAATCAACGTTGACCATAAAAGTTATATCGCGTTAGCCTGCCCGGGACGCCACGGGGGAGCATGCCGTCCGGCGTCGTCTCCGAGGGACAGACAGGTGGCCGGTGGCACCGGCCCGGACGACCAGGAGCAGAGATGATCGAGACCAGAGGGTTGCGGAAGTCCTTCCGCTCCCGAGAGGGTCGCCAGACGAAGACCGTCGACGCGGTGCGCGGCGTGGACCTGAAGGTCGCCGAGGGGGAGATCTTCGGCTTCCTCGGCCCCAACGGCGCCGGCAAGACCACCACCCTGCGGATGCTGGCCACGCTCATCGAGCCGGACGGCGGCGAGGCCACCGTCGCCGGGGCCGACCTGCGCAAGGACCCGGCCGAGGTGCGCCGGCGCATCGGCTACGTCGCCCAGGGCGGCAGCACCTGGGACGAGTCCACCGCCCGGGAGGAGTTGGTCCTGCACGCCCGGATGTACGGCATCGGCAAGGCCGACGCGCAGCGGCGGGCCGCCCGCGCCCTCGACGCCTTCCAGCTCACCGAGTACGCCGACCGCAAGTGCAAGACCTACTCCGGCGGCCAGCGCCGGCGGGTGGAGATCGCCCTCGGCATCATCCACGAGCCGAAGATCGTCTTCCTGGACGAGCCGACCACCGGCCTCGACCCGCAGAGCCGTGCGCACATGTGGGACGAGATCCGGCGACTGCGTACCGACGGCATGACCGTCTTCATCACGACCCACTACCTGGAGGAGGCCGACGCGCTCTGCGACCGGATCGCGATCATGGATCACGGCGAGATGGTCGCCGAGGGCACCCCGGCCGACCTGAAGCGCGAGATCTCCGGCGACGTCGTCATGGTCGGGCTCGACGCCGCGGCCACTCCGCAGGCCGCGCAACTGCTCGACGGCGAGCCGTACGTCAACAAGCTGGAGACCGTCGACGAGGGCGGGCTGCGCCTCTACGTGGACGAGGGCGCGACCGCCATCCCGCAGATCCTTCGCCGGGTGGACGGCGCCGGCCTGGCGCTCAGCTCCATCGAGCTGCACCGGCCCAGCCTCGACGACGTCTTCCTCACCAAGACCGGCCGCTCGCTGCGCGAGTCCTGAGCCCAGACCGGAGAGATCTGATGAAACTCGCCCGTGACACCTGGCTGATCTTCCAGCGCCAGCTCCAGCTGCTGCTGCGCAACCCCGTCTGGGTCTTCGTCGGCGTCTTCCAGCCGGTGATGTACCTGCTGCTCTTCGCCCCGCTGCTCAAGCCGGCGCTGAACGCGCCCACCCAGGCGGCGGCCTACAAGATCTTCGTACCGGGCCTGCTGGTGCTGCTGGCCATCTTCGGCGGCCTGTTCCAGGGCTTCGGCCTGATCGCCGAGCTGCGCGCCGGGGTCATCGAACGCTCCCGGGTCACCCCCGTCAGCCGGCTCGCCCTGCTGCTCGGCCGCTCGCTGCGCGACGTGGTGTCGCTCATCGTGCAGGCGGTCATCATCACGCTGCTCGCGCTCCTGTTCGACCTGCGCGTGTCCCTCGTCGACCTGCTGCTGGCGTACCTCATGCTGGCCCTGATCGCGCTGATGACCTCGGCCGTCTCCTACGGCATCGCGCTCAAGGTCAAGAGCGAGGACGCGCTGGCCCCGCTGATGAACACGGTGGCCCAGCCCGTGCTGCTGCTCTCCGGCATCCTGCTGCCGCTGACCTTCGCCCCCGGCTGGCTCCAGGGCATCGCCGAGTGGAACCCGTTCTCCTGGGCGGTCGACGGCACCCGGGCCCTCTTCGCCGGCGAACTCGGCGACGACAAGGTCTGGCAGGGCCTCGGCATCATCGCGGTCCTCGCCGCCGCCGGCGTCGTCTGGGCCGCGCGGCAGTTCGCCCGCAGCGTCCGCTGAGCGCGGGTCCCCCCTCCTGACGGCGGGGAGAGCTGCCTCTCACCAGGGGCGGGGCGCCGGTCCGACACTTGTAGCGTGAGGCCGGTGCCCCGCCTCACCCGTGACCGGCTCACCTGGCTGACCTACGCCCAGCTCGGGCTGTGGGGCTTCTTCCTCTACGGCTTCGGGCCGGTCGTGCCGCTGCTCCGCGACGAACAGGGCACCTCGGCGGCCGTCGCCGGCCTGCACAGCACCGGCATCGCCGTCGGCGCCCTGGCCGGTGGGGCGCTCTTCGCCCCCCTGGCCGGCCGGTTCGGCCGGGGCCGGACCATCTGGGCCGGGCTCACCGGCGTGGCGGCCGGCGTCGCCGCCCTGGGCCTCGTCCGCGCCCTGCCCGCCACCATCACCGCCGTCGCGGTGATCGCCACCTTCGGCATGCTGGTGATCAGCGGCGTGTCCGTGGTGCTCACCGACCGGCACGGCGCCGGCGCGCCCGCCGCGCTGACCGAGGCCAACGCCGTCTGCGCCGGCGCCGGCATCCTCGCCCCGCTGGTCATCGGCGCCAGCGTGGACGCCGGCTGGGGCTGGCGACCGGCGATGGCCGTCGAGGTCGGCCTGATCGCGCTGGTCGCGCTCGCCGCCCTGACCTTCCGCGTACGCCTGCCGCGACCCGCCCCCGCTGCCGCGGCTCCCGGCGATCCGCCGGCCACCGACCCGGCCGCCGCCGCCCTGACCGTCCCCGCTGGTGTCGACGTGGCCTCGGGTGCGGCCGTGGGCTCGGCGGCCGCCGCTGGTGTCGACGTGGCCTCGGGTGCGGCCGTGGGCTCGGCGGTCCCTGCCGGTGTCGACGTGGCCTCGGCCCCGGGTGTCGGCGCGGCGCCCGACGCCCAGCGGTCGGGTCGGCGGCTGCCGCCTGCCTACTGGATCGCCTGGGTGCTGATGGCGGTCACCGGCTCGATCGAGGTCTGCCTGTCGCTCTGGACGGCCGACGTGCTCCGCTCGCACGCCGGGATGGCGGCCGGCGGCGCCTCGGCCGCCGTCGCCGCGATCGTCTGCGGCATGTTCGTGGGCCGGCTCGCCGGGGGCCGGCTCGCCCTGCGGTACCGGCCCGTGCCGCTGCTGCTGGCCGCGTTGGGCGTGTCGCTGGCCGGGTTCGCGCTCTTCTGGATCGCGCCGGTCGGCTGGCTCGCCGTCACCGGCCTGGTCGTCCTCGGCCTCGGCAACGCCCTGCACTACCCGCTGGCGATCTCGATCGCGCTCGCCGTCGCCGGGCCGGCCGCGGACCGGGCGGCCGGCTATGCGTCGTACTCGATGGGGGTGGGCTTCGGGATCGCGCCGGTCGTGCTCGGCTGGGTGGCCGACGGCGTCGGACCGCACCTGGCCTTCCTGCTGCTGCCGGCCTTCATCGCGGCTGCCGCGCTGCTTGCCGCCCGCCTGGGCCGCGCCCTGCGCCCGGCCCCCGCCTGACGCCGAGCGGCGCCCCGTGGATCTTCGGTCCCCCTGGATCTTGGTAGGGAAAGGCCTCTCCAGGGGCCTTTCCCTACCAAGATCGCGCAGGGCGAGGCGTCAGTGCACCCGGGCCAGGGTGAGGCCGTCGGCGATCGGGAGCATCACCGCGTCGACGCGGACGTCGGCGAGCACCTCGTCGTTGAACGCGGCGATGGCCCGGTCGTCGGCGTTCTGCGGGGCGATCACCCGGCCCCCGCGCAGCACGTTGTCGACCGCGATCACCCCGCCGGGGCGCATCCGGGGCACCAGTTCCGCCCAGTAGATCGGATAGCCGGTCTTGTCGGCGTCGATGAACGCGAAGTCCAGGTGCCGCTCGTGGGGCAGTTCGCGCAGCGTGTCGCCGGCCGGGCCGATGCGTAGCTCGATGCGGTCGTCCACGCCGGCGCGGGCCCAGTAGCGCCGGGCGATCCCGGTGAACTCCTCCGAGATGTCGAAGCAGGTCAGCCGCCCGCCCTCGGGCAGCCCTCGGGCGATGGCCAGCGACGAGAGGCCGGTGAACGTGCCCACCTCGACGGCGTGTCGTACCCCCAGCAGCCGGGTGAGGAAGGTCAGGAAGGCGGCCTGCTCCGGCGCGACCTGCATCTGCGCGTCGTTCGGCAGGGCCGCGAGGGTCTCCTCGGCCAGGTCCCGCATGATCTCGTCCGGCGGCGCACCGCGCGAGACCAGGTACGCGTGCAGTTCCGAGGTGAGCGGGATCGACTTGGTGGTCATCGAAAACCTCCGTGGAAACCCCTGGCTTTAGCCGTGGGAGCAAACGGAACTCTTGCAGGTCGGGACAGGAAAGGCCGATCCGCGCCAAGGCGGATGGGTGTCCACCCACATGTCACCGTAAAGCTTACTGGCTATCTTGCTAGGTTGTGAGCCATGGCCAGGGCTGTGAAACGGGCGTTCAGGTTCCGCTTCTACCCGAGCTCCGAGCAGGCTTGCGAGCTTGCCCGCACGTTCGGGTGTGTCCGGCTGGTCTACAACATGGGGTTGCAGGCCCGCACCGAGGCGTGGACGCTGCGCCAAGAACGGGTGAACTACAACGCGACGTCGTCGATGCTGACCGCGTGGAAGAAAACTGACGACCTGGCGTTCCTCAACGAGGTGTCGGCCGTGCCGTTGCAGCAGGCCCTGCGGCACCTGCAATTCGCGTTCACCAACTTCTTCGCCAAACGAGCCCGGTACCCGAGCTTCAAGAGCAAGAAGAAGTCGCGCCGGTCGGCGGAGTACACCACCAGCGGGTTCCGCTACCGCGACGGCCGGCTCACCCTGGCGAAGATGGCCGAGCCGCTGAACATTGTGTGGTCCCGGCCGCTTCCCGAGGGCGCGAAGCCGTCCACGGTGACCGTGTCGCAGGACGCGGCCGGTCGCTGGTTCGTGTCGCTGCTGTGCGACGACCGGATCGAGCAGGCTCCGGCGCCGAGCCCGGCCGTCGGGGTCGATGCCGGCCTGGACAGCCTGCTCACGCTGTCCACCGGTGAGAAAGTCGTCAACCCGAAGCATGAGCGCCGCGACCGGGCCGCACTCGCCAAGGCGCAGCGGAACCTGGCCAAGAAGGAGACGGGCTCCGCGAACCGGGCCAAGGCCCGACTCAAGGTCGCCCGCGTGCACGCCCGGATCACCGACCGCAGGCGGGACCATCTGCACAAGTTGACCACTCGGCTCGTTCGTGAGAACCAAACGATCGTCGTCGAGGACCTGACCGTGCGCAACATGGTCACAAACCACAGCCTGGCCCGCGCCATCAGCGACGCGGCTTGGCGGCAGTTCCGCACCCTGCTCGAATACAAGGCCGACTGGCACGGCCGCAACCTCGTGGTTGTGGACCGCTGGTTCCCGTCGTCCAAACTGTGCTCGGCGTGCGGTGCGCTCGCTGAGCGGATGCCGCTTAACATGCGGTCGTGGACCTGCCGATGCGGCACTGTCCACGACCGCGACGTCAACGCGGCCCGCAACATTCTCGCGGAGGGGCTCTCCGTGATTGCCTGTGGAGGCGGTATAAGACCTCAACGGACGAACGTCCGGACGGGGCGGTCGTCGGTGAAGCAGGAAACCCAGCGGGCGACCGCTGGAATCCCCCGCCTCTAGGCGTGGGAAGGAAGTCAAGAACGGACGCTAGCCGAGCAGTTCGACGGTCTGACTGCCGGGCGCGATCTTCGTCCACAGATCCGTGATCGGGATTTCCAGTTCGGCGAGAAGGCGGCGCAGCATCGGCAGGCTGAGCCCGATGACCGTGCTCGGATCACCCTCGATCCGCTCCACGAAGGGACCGCCCAGGCCGTCGATCGTGAAGGCCCCCGCCACGGCCAGTGGCTCGCCCGTGCCCACGTACGTGGCGATCTCGTCGTCGCTGACGTCGGCGAAGTGCACCACGGTCGACGCGACCGCCTCGGCCCGCCGCCCGGCCTCGACGTCGATCAGGCAGTGCCCGCTGTGCAGCACACCGCTGCGCCCGCGCATCCGCTTCCAGCGCCGGGTGGCGTCCGCCGCGTCGGTCGGCTTGCCGAGGATCTCCCCGTCGAAGGCCAGCACCGAGTCGCAGCCGATCACCAGCGTCCGCTGGTCGTCGGCCGGCCCCAGCCGGGTGAGCACGGCCTGCGCCTTCATCCGGGCCAACTCCAGGCAGAGTTCCTCGGCCCGTTCGGTGACCACGAGGGATTCGTCGACGCCGCTGACCAGCACGTCCGTCTCGATCCCGGCGGCCTGGAGAATCTTGCGGCGGGCAGGGCTGGCGGACGCGAGCACGAGGCGGAGCGGCAAGGACTTCGGCACGTCGCCGACGTTACCGGCTGACCGGAGCGACCACGCCCCCGGCGGGCCGTGTCGGCCTGTTGCCCGCGCCGCGTCGCGGGCTCCTCCGCCCGTCGGTCGTCAGGGCGGCTCAGCGACTGATGCGCGGCGGCGGATCGGCACCCCGACGACGTCGACGGGCGACGAACGCCCACGCGCCGCCGGCCGCCACGATCACACCGAGAGTGACCAGGCCACGGGCCGTCGCCGCACTGTTCCCGTCGTCCGCCGGCTCCGCTACCGCCGTCGTGGTCGCGGCGGTGGGGGCCGGCGCGCTCGCCGTCGCCGAACCAAAACCCAGCGGCGGTACGTCAGCAGTCAACGCCGCCACCAGGTCGATGACCCCGTGCCCGTACTCGTCGTCCCGCCCCGGGGGGCCCTTGTCGATCGCGGTAGCCGTGAGCCTGTGCGCCACCTCGGAGGCAGGCAGGTTCGGGTACTTGGATCTAATCAACGCGACGGCTCCGGCAACGATAGCGGTGGCACCGGATGTTCCCGTCGCTCTGCGATACCCCCCGTCGCGACTCGTGCTGTAGATGTCGACGGCGGGGGCTACCACATCAATCTCGGGGCCTGTCACTGAGATTGAGGCATGACGTCCGGTCTGGTCTATCCCACCGACGGCGATGACGCCAGACTCGCTCGCCGGGTATGCGACCCTCTGGTCAGAGGGGAAATTCCCTGCCCCTGCAACTACGACGATGTCGGACACGAGCGCTCTCTTCACCGCCTGGGTCAGTCGAGGGCTGGTTCCTCCTCCGCTTGAGATGCTGATTACATCCGCGCCCTTGTCGATTGCATATTCGACGGCTTGGGCCAAGACGTCTGGGTCGCCGTTGCCGTCGGCTGGTGAGTCGACAATAGGTAGAATTTGAGCTTGGGGCGCGATGCCAAGTGCGCCCTTGTCATTAATTCCCCCATGCGCCGCGATCAAGCCTGCCATCCCTGTGCCGTGGCCGTTCCGATCCCGTCTGCCGTCACCATTTCCGCCAGGAACCATGTCGATTCCGGGCAAAATATTGTGAGTAAGGTCGGAATGTGGATCAACGCCAGTGTCGGGTAGGGCTACCGTGATTCCTGCCCCCTGAGAAAGTCGATGCGCCGTCATCGCTTGCAGATATCTCAAATGCCACTGACTCTCACGTATGTCCGGGCCATTGTTGATCCGCTCCGCGATCACTGAAGAATCGACGTGCGTGGGGGTCGTTGCGAGGGCTGAGGATAGTGAGAGCATCGCGACGAAGTGCGGGACATTGCCAAGGATCACCGGTTGAAACCAATTGCTGGGCCGGGATCGATTGGGCCATCCTCGCTGGGCGGGCGGACAACCGGAGGCACTCCTTGGTCGACTTCCCAGGGGTGCTCCGGATCCCACTGTCGGGGGGCCTCGCCGCCTCGTTCGCGATGTCCTTGGCGGCCCTGCATTGGGTTGGCGGCGCCGAAAGGGGTTCCGCCGATCGGGGGTATCCCGTGGGCGGATGCGAGGCCACGTCCGCCACCTGGGCGAGATCCTGCACCGCCTGAAGGGGCGGTGCCTGCGCCGCCGCCTCCAATTAATCCGCCAATCGGGTTGACTCGCTTCGGTTGAGTGTTTCCTGTTCCGGGCGGGCCGTATCCGATTCCGGGAGTGCCGCCGATTAGGCCGCCATGCGGCAGAGGTCGTGAGTTCGTGGAAGGCGGGGTGGAGGGCTGGACAGAACCGGTATTCGGTCGAGTAGCTTGACCTGGTTGGTTGCTCACTGGCCCTGATATGCCAGGTCGGGAAACTCCCGTCGGAAGCCCTGAGGTTCCGATCCCCGGTGATGGATTCGGTTGCGCGGTAGGCTGTGAAGTAGGTAGGCCAGGGCCTGATGGATGAGGTGCCAATCCGGTGCCAGTTCCGCCCAAAATGGGACCGAGGCCAGGTGTGCTTGGGCTGGTTACTTGTCGGGGCGTCGACCCTGGTTGACGTGTGGAAGGGGTGCCAACGTTTGGCAATATCGGAACCGGCATGATCGGCGGGATTGCCGGGGCCTGCGAACTGGTGAACCCCGATTCGGTCGCCCCGTTGTCAACCTTGGGTCTGGGTGGTGGTTGGCGGAGCATTACTTGGGCCTGTTGGAGTTCGTTGCTGAGGCCGTACATGATGCCGCGTGCTTGGACGTTGAGTCGTTCCAGGTCGGCGTCGGTCACCGGTCGATCGGGGACCCGGCTGCCCATGGCTGCCTTCGGGTCGGCGAGCGTCGCGTCGTACGTCTGCTTCTCCTGGACCTTGACGGCGTACGTCTCGTAGATCTTCTTGAGCTCCGCGCGGGTGGTGCTGATGGCCTGCGTGGCGGCGGAGAGCACGGTGTAGTTGGCGCTGGCGGCGTCGTGCGTGCGCTGCACCTTGTCGATCAGCTCGTCCAGCTCACGGATGTACGCCCGGGCGGCCTCGTTGCTCTGCGGAGGCCAGGCCTCGGCCAGCCCCTTGCGGTATTCCTGGAGCCGGCTCAGGTGGGCCCGCGCGAGGTCGCAGACCTTGCGCCAGCCGGCGACCTGCTTCCAGTGGTTGGTGGTGTCGTGGTCCTGGAGGCAGGCCCACATGCTGGCGACGTCCATCAGCCGCCAGTCGGTGAGGGCCGACGTGCGGCCGCCGGTGCCCCGCTCGATCATGGCAGCACCACCGGACCCCGCACCTGCCCCGGCGTGGGCTCCGGCCCGGTGGGATCGGGCAGCACCGGCGGCGCGCCGCGAGGCGTCGTGGCGGCCGGGTTGGCGAGGGCCCGCTCGACGTCGGTCACGCGCGCGGAGGCGAAGGCGTCCGACCCGGTGTAGTTGGTGGCGACGGTGCCGGCGGCCGTGGCCAGGTGGCCGGTGGCGTCGCGGACACCCCAGACCATGTCGGCGGTGGCCTGCTGGGTCTCGTGGTGGGCGCGCAGGAAGTTGACCAGCTCGATGAACGCGTCGGCCGGGTTGGGCACCGGTGCGGTCATGTCCTCGGCGATGTACGACAGGTGCGGGGCGTAGTTGCGTTCCACCTCGGCCTGGAGCTTGTCGGCGAACTCGCGGAGCTGGCGGATGTCGGCCTCGATGCTGCCGTAGCCGCGGAGCCAGGACGCTGGACCGTCCTCTTCGGGGATCATCGGCCCTCCCTGCCCGTCACTGCGCCGTTTCCCTGAGTGAGGTTAATCGGTCCCCGGGCATGTCGGCAGCCCCGCCCCGACCGACACCGGTCACCCTGCGGGCGCGTAGGGGCGCCGAGCTGCGGTGATCCGTACGGAAAAGGACGGAAAGGTCAGCGGGGCAGGCCGGACGCCCGCCACGCGCCGGGGCCGGCGACCGCCGCTGCGGGCCGGCCGGAGCGCGCCCAGGCGGACGCGGCGACCGGAGGGGACGCGGCGGCCGGGCGGGACCGTACGACGATCGCGCCCACCAGCGCGGCCAGTTCCTCGGCGGTGGGGACCCCGCGGACGACCCGGAACAGCGGCTCTTCGGCAGACATGGCGCCAGCGTACGCGCCGGACAGGTTGACCTGAACCGCACAGTGGCGTGCCGGCGGTGTGAGCGTCGCCGGCTCCGGGTACCGTCTGGGCGATGTCGAACGCGCTGCCCCAACTCGTCGCTGACCGATACCGGCTTCTGTCGCCGCTCGGTCAGGGTGGCATGGGTCGGGTGTGGAAGGCGCGCGACGAGGTGCTGCACCGGGACGTGGCGATCAAGGAACTCGTCCCGCCGCCCAGCCTCACCGACGAGGAGCGCCGCGAGATGCGGGAGCGCTCGCTGCGCGAGGCCCGCGCCATCGCCCGGCTCAACCACATCAACGTGGTCCGCATCTTCGACGTGCTGCGTACCGACGGCGACCCGTGGATCGTCATGGAGTACGTGCCGTCGAAGTCGTTGCAGGACACGCTCGCCGAGGACGGCCCCGTGACGCCGGCGCGCGCGGTGGAGATCGGCCTGGGCGTGCTGGCCGCGCTGAAGTCGGCGCACAAGGCCGGCGTGATGCACCGCGACGTCAAGCCCGGGAACGTGCTGCTCGGCGACGACGGCCGGGTGGTGCTGACCGATTTCGGTCTCGCCACGATTCCCGGCGACCCCAACGTGACCCGCACGGGCATGGTGCTGGGGTCGCCCGCGTACATCTCGCCGGAGCGGGCCCGCGAGGGCACCGCCGGGCCGGAGGCCGACCTCTGGTCGCTGGGCGCCACCCTCTACGCGGCGGTCGAGGGCAAGTCGCCGTACGCGCGGCCGTCGGCGATCGCCACCCTGGCGGCGCTCGCCACCGAGCCGATGCCGCCGCCGAAGAACGCCGGGCCGCTCAAGCCGGTGCTCAACGGCCTGCTGCGCAAGGACCCGAAGGAGCGGATCACCGCCGAGGTCGCGGAGAAGCTGCTGCGCCGCGCCGGTGGCAAGCGCACCCGGACCATCCCGCTGCTCGACGGCGTACGCCGGCCGGGGCCGAACGGTCCGCGTGAGCCGCGCCCACCGTTGGTGCCGGCGCCCCGCCCGGCCGAGGGCGCGTCCGACAGGCCCGTCAGCCCGCCGGCTCCGCGTGCGCCCCTGGCGGCGGCCGGTGCCGGTGCCGCCGCTGCGTCCACCGCCGAGGACCCCACGGCGGCGGTCTCCTCGGACGCCGCGCCGACGGCCAAGGTCGGAGCCTCCACGTCGGACCCGGCCCCGACCGCGAAGGTCGACCCGCCCAAGCCGGCGCTCGACGACACGAAGGCCGACCCGGCGCCCCGGAAGCCGGCGAATCCCACCTCGGTGATGCCCGCGCCGGTGAGCCCGCCGTCCGGTCGGGCGGCGGTCGTGGCGTCCGACGGTACGAAGCCCGACAACACCCGCCGCAACGTGCTGATCGGCGTGCTGGTGGCGCTGCTGTTGCTCGGCCTGGTGGTGGTCGTGCCGATGCTGACCGGTGGCGACGGTGGGGACGGCGGCGGCACACCGCAGGCCGACCCGACCGGCGCGGCGACCTCGCAGGGGCAGCCGCCGCAGTCCTCCGCGCCGGCCCCGCCCACGAGCGCCGCGCCGAGCCCGACGCCGTCGGCCACCCCGTCGCCGACCCCGGACGCGCTGCCGGCGGGCTGGAAGCTGCACAAGGACCCCGCCGGCTTCGCGCTGCCGATCCCGGCGAACTGGGTGCGCCGCAACGCCGGGCAGAACACCGTCGTCTTCGACGAGCCCAACGGGGTGGGCGAGCTGCTGATCCAGTGGACCAACACGCCGGAGTCGGACGCGTTGGCCGACTGGAAGGAGAAAGAGCCGGATCGCAGGAAGTACGTAAACAGCTACCAGTACGTCGACATCACGAGCTGCGACGGCTTCTGGAAGACCTGCGCGGACTGGGAGTGGCTGGAGACCCGCGACGGCACCCGGATCCACGTCCGCAACCGGGGCTTCGTCACGGCCAAGAACCGGGGCTACGCCCTGCGCTGGGAGGTCGCCGCGAAGGACTGGCAGGCCAACCTGGCCAACTTCGACCGGATCGCCGAGGGCTTCGTGCCCGACCGCAAGGACTGACCCGCGGGATTCGCGCCCGTTGCGAGATCGACTCGCATGACCTTCCGCCGTACGGGGTATCTGACCTGCACGACGGAAGGGAGGGTACGACATGGGTTACCGACGCAGGGACGCCCGGCCCCGAGTGGCACTGTGGATGCTCGTGGCCCTCGGCGACATCGTCCTGCTGCTCGCCGCCGCCGGCCTGCCGCTGCTGTTCGCGCTGCTCAGCGTCGTCACCGTCACCCTCGCCGGGGTGGGCGTCCGGCGCTTCCCCCGGCGCAACGCGCTCGCCCGCGAGAATGCGGCGACGGTGCCCGTGGCGGCCCGACGGCGGGTCTGACACCCGCGACGCGACGTGGCGGCAGCGGGACCGGTTGTCGACCGTACGGTGACAACCGGTCCCGCTGCCGCCAACGCCTCCCCAGGCGATTCAGGCTCAGGTGTTGTTGGCCAGCGCGATCAGCCGGCTCCGGTCACCGTTCCAGTAGTTGCGGTCGACGGCGCCGCTGATGCCCGGGACACTGCCCCGGTCGGTGTACTGCCAGAAGCTCCAGAACGGCGCCCCGGCCGGCAGGGTGCCGACCGTGCTCGACCAGCGGGCGATCCAGAGCGGGTGGTTGGCCCACGGCGCCGTCCAGTTGCCGGTGCACTGGTTCCACCAGCTCGTGGTGGTGTAGATGACGGCGTAGCGGCCGGTGCGGGAGCGGTAGGTGTTCAGGAAGTCCTGCACCCAGGCCCGCATGCCGGAGGTGGTCTTGCCGTAGCAGTAGCCGCCGGCGTACGGGTTGGCCTCGAGGTCCAGCGCGGCCGGGAGGGTGCGGCTGTCGGCCGACCAGGCGCCGCCGTTGGAGGCCAGGTAGTTCGCCTGCACCGCCCCGGAGGAGATGTTGGGCCGGGCGAAGTGGTACGCGCCCCGGATGACGCCGGCGTTGTAGGCGGCCACGTAGTTGGTGTTGAACCTCGGGTCCTTGTAGCTGGTGCCCTCGGTCGCCTTGATGAAGGCGAACTGGATGCCCGCGTTGCGGACACTGGTCCAGTTGATGGCGCCCTGGTAGTGCGACACGTCGATGCCGGGCGTGGTGGCGGCCGCCGCGGGGGTCGCGGTCGCGACGAGCCCCGCCGCCGCGGTGGCGAGGGCCGCCAGGGTGGCGGCCAGCAGCCGCCGCAGGGATGTTCCGGTACGGGTCATGGATGCCTCCAAGGACGCCGGACTTAATAGACGTTCATCTTTGGAGGTAAGTGCCCCGGATGGCAAGGGGCGCTAAGGGACGTCTCGTAACTGGGTGGAGGCGTTGCCCGGCACCGGCCCGGCGTTCAGCCGGCCAGGATGATGTTGTGGAGGTTAGCGATGCCGGACGCGGCGTCGGTCAATGTGTGGGCGGCGCGGCGGTAGTCGCGCAGGATCTTGAAGCACTTCATCCTGGCCAGGGCGTGTTCGACCCCTGCTCGGACGGTGCGGTGTTCGACGTTGAGGGCTTCCTTCCAGTCCGGCAGGTCGCTGCCGTCGGTGGGCTTGCGGTACGGGATGATCACCTCGGGGTTGCCGCGGTAGCCGCCGTCGGCCATCACCGGCCGCCCGTCGAGCTTCTCGGCGATGCCTGAGGTGCGGTAGACGATGGTGTCGTTGCGGTTGCCGGGCTGCGGGTCGCCGACGGCGATGACCAGGCGGGTGCTGGCGTCGATGGCGACCTGCAGGTTGGTGGAGTAGCGGTAGTTCTTGCTCCGGGCGGCCAGGCGGTGATCGCGGGTGGGGACCAGCGTCCCGTCGACGATCGCGATCTGCTCGACCGGCCGCTTACGCACCGGCGCCAGGGCCAGCAGCGGCGCGAGGGTGTCGATGACCCGGTGCGCGGCGGAGTGCGACACCCCGAACAGCGGGCCGATCTGCCGCATCGTCAGGTTCGTACGCCAGTACGCGGCGACCAGCAACACCCGATCCGGCAGGTCGAGGGCCCACTGCCGGCCCGGCCGGCCGTCGGCGATGCCGTCACCGCCGCGCTCGGCGACCAGCCGGACCAGCGAACGGAACTGGGCGGGCTGCAGCCCGGTGAACGGGAAGATCCACTCCGGGCGGGCTGCCGAGATCACCTGCACCCAGGCATCTTGACCGACCATCCTCAACGGACAGACACCGGGGTTACGAGACATCCCTTAAGGAATTCTTCATTAACGGTAGAAGTGGATTACCGCGCCGAGCGGGTGTCGCCGCCTCAGCGCAGCGTGGCCGGGTCGACGCGCCAGCGGACCGGCTCGGTCAGGTGGAGTTCCTCGCCCGGCTTCGCGACCTGCTCCTCGACGTAGTGCGTGCCGTCGAGCCGGTGCAGCCGCAGCGAGTGGCCGGCCCCGTCCTGCTCGACCAGCAGGTACCACGGGATCCCGGCGATCGCGTAGAGCTGCATCTTGACCAACCGGTCGGCGGCCGCGTTCCCCGGCGGGACGATCTCGCAGACGAGGACGACCGCACTCGCCTCGACCACGGTGCCCTCGTCGTCGGTGTCGGCCACCACCACGTCGGGGATGACGATGCGGTCGACGCCGAGCCGGACGTTCACCGCCTCGAAGACCAGTAGGCCCTGCGGCAGCGCTGCCGGCCGCAGGCTGTTCGTCAGGCTCCACGACACCAACTGGTGCCGCTTGCTCGGGGCAGGGCTCACGATCAGGCTCCCGTCGAGCAACTCGATCCGGTGCGGCGTCTCGCCCATGGCGAGGTACTCGGCCTCGGTCCACAGCCCGACGTGGGGTTCCCGGAGGACCACGCTCACCGGCGTCCACCTCCCGCTCCTGTCGCCACCGGATCAGCCTCCCTTGATACGGGCCGGAGAGGACGCAGCGACACAGGTCGGGGCCGGTAGGCTCGCGCCCCATGGTGTCGATCGACGGGCTCGGCGGTCTCTGGGACAAGTTGTTCGCGGCGCAGCCGGACCCACCGCCCCTGCTGGTGCTGCTGACCGCCGCCGTCGCGCTGGTGGTGGTCAGCACCCGCCTGCCCTGGCGGATCGCCCGCAACGCCATCACGATCGCCCACGAGGGCGGGCACGCGCTGGTCGCCCTGCTCACCGGCCGCCGCCTGCACGGCATCCGGCTGCACTCCGACACCTCCGGGCTGACCCTCTCGGCCGGCCGGCCCACCGGCCCGGGGATGATCCTCACCCTGCTCGCCGGCTACGTCGCCCCGCCGCTGGTCGGGCTGGCCGGCGCGTGGCTGCTCGGCGGCAACCGGATCACCCTGCTGCTCTGGGTCGCCGTGGCGCTGCTGCTGGCCATGCTGGTCATGATCCGTAACGTCTTCGGGGTGATCTCACTGCTGGTCACCGGCGGGGTGGTGCTCGCCGTCTCCTGGTACGCCACGCCGCAGGTGCAGGCGGCGTTCGCGTACGCCGGGGTGTGGTTCCTGCTGCTCGGCGGCGTACGGCCGGTGGTGGAGCTGCAACGGATGCGCTCGCGCGGCCGGATGCCCGCCTCCGACGCCGACCAGCTCGCCGGTCTCACCCCGCTGCCCGCGTTCTTCTGGGTCACCGTCTTCGCCCTGGTCAACCTGGTCGCCCTCGGCGCCGGCGCGCTGCTGCTGGCCGGTCCGATCGTCACCGAGGCCGGCCTGACACTCGGAACCTGACCCCCGGAAAATGACCGGCCGGCCGGGCAACCGGCGGCACCGCCGGGCGCGTGTCCCCTGTGACCGTCACGGGGAGGTAGCAGGTGCCGGACGTCGACGGGTTCGACGAGTTCTACCGGGGCAGCCGGCAACGGCTGCTCGGCTTCGTCTACGCGCTCACCGGCGACCTCGCCGAGGCGCAGGACGCCGTGCAGGAGGCGTACATCCGGGCCTGGCAGCGCTGGTCGACGGTGAGCGGGTACGAGGAGCCGGAGGCGTGGGTGCGGGTCGTGGCGAGCCGGATCGCGGTCAGCCGGTGGCGCAGCCTGCGCAGCCGGGCCCGCGCCTACCTGCGGCACGGCGCCAACGAGAGCGTGCCCGGCCCGGACACCGCCACCGTGGAGGTGGTCACCGCCCTGCGGCGGCTCCCCGAGGAACAGCGCACCGCCATCGCGCTCTACTACCTGATGGGCATGCCGGTCGCCGAGGTGGCCCGGCAGACGGCCGCCCCGGTGGGCACCGTCAAGGCCCGACTCTCCCGGGGGCGTGCCGCGCTCGCCGGGCTGCTCGCCGTCTCTGACCTGGAGGAGGCCGCCGATGCGTGACGAGCCGAGGTTCGTCGAACAACTGCACCGTGACCTGCGTGACGTCCGCTGGCCGGAGCCGGCGGAGATCCGCGCGCGGGCGCGCAGACGCAGCAGGCGTACGGCGCTGACGGCGGCCGTCGCGGTGCTCGTCGTCGTCTCCGGCTCGGCCGTGGCGGTCGGGGAGTGGGCCGGGCGGAGGGACGCGCCCCCGGCGCCCGTGGCCGCCGCCACCGCCGCGTCGCCGACGACCGCCGGGCCGGCCGAGATCCCGCAGGACGCGCTGCTCGCCCCGGCGGACCTGCCCCTGAGGACCGGCGTGCAGCTCGGCGAGGCCGGCCTGATGGAACCGGTACGGGTCGACCCGGTGCTGGAGTCCTGCGGCCGCGAGCGGGGCGTGCCGTCGGCGGCGCCCACGTCCCGCTACTCGCGGTCGCAGACCCTGCTCTGGGCCCCGGTGAGCCCGGTGACGCGGGGCCCGGCGCTCACCCAGGACGTCTACCGTGTCCATCCGGGCCAGGGCCGGCTGGTCTTCGGCCTGGTCGGGTTGCTGCTCAACGCCTGTGCCGAGTGGCAGCTGACGAAGTCCACGCTCTTTGGCGGCAGTCCGGTGGCGACCACCCAGACGCACCGCTGGGAGACGTCGATCAGCGGCTTCGCCGGCGACGAGTCCGTGATGCTGCGCCACGTGTCGATGCCCTCCCGCCTGCGGGTCAGCGGGAAGGTGGCGGCCGCGGACGAGGCGGTCGAGGTCACCATGGTGGTGCGGGTCGGCGACCTGGTCACCGTGGTCGCGCTCAGCCCGGGGACCCTGGAGGACACGGCCGCCGGAACGCGCCCCGGCGGCCTGAGCTCCGCCGACCTACAGACGCTGGGCAGGACGGCGGCGCGCCGGATGTGCGCGTCGGCGAATCCAGGCTGCTGACCGACCCGTGCCCGGCCGGCGCGGCGATCGGCCGGGCCGGCCGGGCACGGCGGCGTCAGAGCGGGATGTTGCCGTGCTTCTTCGGGGGCAGGGTCTCGCGCTTGGTACGCAGCATCCGCAGCGCGCGGACGATCTGGGTGCGCGTCTCGTGCGGCGGGATGACGCTGTCCACGTAACCGCGCTCCGCCGCGATGTACGGGTTGGCGAGGGTGTCCTCGTACTCGGCGATCTTCTCCGCCCGCACGGCTGCCGGGTCCTCGGCGGCGGCCAGCTCCGAGCGGTAGAGGATGTTCACCGCACCCTGCGCGCCCATCACCGCGATCTGCGCGGTCGGCCACGCGAAGTTCAGGTCCGCGCCGAGGTGCTTGGAGCCCATCACGTCGTACGCCCCGCCGTACGCCTTGCGGGTGATCACGGTGACCTTCGGGACGGTGGCCTCGGCGTACGCGTAGATGAGCTTCGCGCCCCGGCGGATGATGCCGTCCCACTCCTGCCCGGTGCCCGGCAGGAAGCCGGGGACGTCCACGAAGGTCAGCACCGGGATGTTGAACGCGTCGCAGGTGCGCACGAACCGGGCGGCCTTCTCCGAGGCGGCGATGTCCAGGGTGCCGGCGAAGTGCATCGGCTGGTTCGCGACCACGCCTACCGGCCGGCCCTCGACGCGGCCGTAGCCGACGACCATGTTCTGCGCGTAGAGCGGCTGGACCTCCAGGAACTCGCCGTCGTCGAGGACGTGCTCGATGACCCGGTGCATGTCGTACGGCTGGTTGGCCGAGTCGGGGATGAGCGTGTCCAGTTCCCGGTCGGCGTCGGTCACGTCGGGGTCGGCGGGGGCGTCGAAGACCACCGGCTCGTCCAGGTTGTTCGACGGCAGGTACGACAGCAGCGCCTTGACGTAGTCGATCGCGTCCTGCTCGTCGGTGGCGAGGTAGTGCGCGTTGCCGCTGCGCGAGTTGTGCGTACGGGCGCCGCCCAGCTCCTCCATGCCGACGTCCTCGCCGGTGACCGTCTTGATGACGTCCGGGCCGGTGATGAACATGTGGGAGGTCTGGTCGACCATCACGGTGAAGTCGGTGACCGCCGGGGAGTAGACCGCGCCGCCGGCGCACGGACCCATGATCAGGGAGATCTGCGGGATGACGCCGCTGGCCCGTACGTTGCGGAAGAAGATCTCGCCGTAGAGGCCGAGCGAGGCGACACCCTCCTGGATGCGCGCGCCCCCGGAGTCGTTGATGCCGACGACCGGGCAGCCGATCTTCATGGCCAGGTCCATCACCTTGACGATCTTCTCGCCGAAGACCTCGCCGAGGGAGCCGCCGAAGACGGTGAAGTCCTGGGCGAAGACGCAGACCTGCCGGCCGTCGACGGTGCCGTAGCCGGTGATGACGCCGTCGCCGTACGGGCGGGTCTTCGCCAGCCCGAAGTTCGTGGACCGGTGCCGGGCCAGCTCGTCCAGCTCGACGAAGGAACCCTCGTCGAGGAGCATCTCGATGCGCTCGCGGGCGGTCTTCTTGCCCCTCGCGTGCTGCTTCTCGACCGCACGCGCCGACCCGGCGTGCACCGCCTCGTCGACCCGCCGATCCAGGTCGGCCAGCTTGCCCGCGGTGCTGTGGAGGTTGATCCCGGTCTCGGTAGTCACCCTGGGAATATAACGATGGTTCAGGCCGCCGCCGCTGTGCAGTTCGCCTCAGCCGAGCCGCGACGCCCCGGGCCGGCCGGACGGGGGCGGCCGTAGGCTGACGGGATGCCGGGTTCGCCGTACACCGATCTGGACCGCCCGCCGCTGTCGGCGGCGCGGCTGCGGCGGGCGCTGGTCGCCCCGCACGGACCCTGGGCCCGGCTGGAACTGCGGGCCGAGACCGGCTCGACCAACGCGGACGCCGCCGAGGCGGCCCGGGCCGGCGAGCCCGAGGGCCTGGTGGTGGTCGCCGAGCGGCAGACGGCCGGGCGCGGCCGGCGCGGCCGGGTCTGGCAGTCGCCGGCCCGGGCCGGCATCGCCACCAGCGTGCTGCTCCGCCCCGGGGAGGCCGTCGCCGACCGCGACTGGCCGGCGGCACCCCAGACGGGGTACGGCTGGCTGCCGCTGCTCGCCGGCGTCGCCCTCGTCGAGGCGGTCACCCGGCTGGCCGAGCTGGACGCGGGCCTGAAGTGGCCGAACGACCTGCTCGTCGGCGACGCGAAGTGCGCCGGGATCCTCGCCGAGGCGGTGCCGGGGGCCTCGCCGGCCCGGCCGCCCGCGATCGTGCTCGGCGTCGGCCTCAACGTCACGCTGCGCGCGGACGAGCTGCCGGAGAACCCGACGGGGCTGCCGGCGACCTCCCTGCAACTGGCCGGCGCGGCGGCCACCGACCGGGACCCGCTGCTGCGGGCACTGCTGCGCGGGATCGCCGACTGGTACGCCGAGTGGCGCGCGGCCGGCGGCGACGCGGTCGCCTGCGGCCTGCGCGACGCCTACCTGGCCGCCTGCGCGACGGTCGACCGGCAGGTACGCGTGCTGCTGCCCGGCGGCGAGGAGGTGACCGGCACCGCGACCGGCGTGGACGCCGACGGCCAGCTGCTGGTCGCCACCTCCGCCGGCACCCGCGCCCTCGCGGCCGGCGACGTGCTGCACCTGCGCTGAATCCCGCAGACCGCCGCGCGGCTGATCCCCCGGCGACAGGGGAGCGGTTACGGTCAGCGCGTCCGTTTCTGCGAGGAGGTTCCCGTGGCGTTCCCCGATGACGTGCTCACCGAGGACGAGCACGTCGTACTGCACCTGCACCCGCACTGGAAGGCGCTGGTCCGGCCGGTCGCGGTGCTCGTGCTCGCCATCGCGGCGGTGGTGGCCGGTGTGGTCCTGCTGCCGTCCGGCGGGGGCGGCTCGATCGCGCTCGCCGTCATCGGTGGCCTGGCCCTGCTGGCGGTGCTGTGGCTGGCGCTGTGGCCGTTCCTGGTCTGGCGGACCACCCACTACCTCTTCACCGACGAGCGGGTGCTGCTCCAGCAGGGCGTGCTCTCCCGGGACCGGCGGGACATCCCGCTGACCCGGATCAACGACCACGCCATGAACCAGCGGTTCGTGGAGCGCCTGCTCGGCTGCGGGACGCTGACCATCGAGTCGGCCGGCGAGCGCGGCCAGTCGGTCCTGCACGACGTGCCGAAGGTCGGTCAGGTCCAGACCAAGCTCTACGAGCTGGTGGAGGCCCACCACGACAAGCACTCCCTCGGTGACTCCGAGATGCGCGACATCCTGGCGGACCTGCACGACGGCAAGCCCCTGCGCGACCCCACCGCCTGAGACCGGCGGCGGGCCCCGGCGCGGGTCAGCGGCGCGGCGGGCGGCGGGTACTCGCCTGGAGCTCGGCGGCCAGTTCCGCTTCCAGTTCCCGATCCAGCGAGCCGCCGAGGCCGGCGTCGAGCGGGGCGGGGCGCCCCTGGACCGGGGCCGCCGGGCCCGCCGCCGGCGCGGGGCCCGGGCCGGGCGCGACGCGCGGGACGCGCCGCCCGGCACCCGGCGGCGGCTCGGACTCCTCCAGCTCGGAGATCGACTCGGCCAGCTCGGCCACCGGGTCCATCTCGGCCATCGTGTCCCACTCGTCGCGCGGAATGCTGTGCCACGTGTCCGCCGCGTGGGCGGGTGCCGGTTGGAAGACGAACGTCCGGTAGGACCAGAAGCGGAACAGCGTCGCCAACAGCACGCCGCCGGTCTTCGCCACGTTGAGGGCGAGCAGGCTGGTCAGGCCCAGTCCGTACTTGGCGGCGGCCAGGACGCCCAGCTCGATGAGCAGGCCGGCCCCGTTGAAAAGGAAAAAGAGGACGTACTCGCGCCGCATGGCCGCTTTCGGGCGATCCCGGTACGTCCAGTGACGATTCATCAGATACGACGTGATGGTGGCCACCACGGTCGCGATGACCGTCGCCTTCAGTTGACCGTCGACGAAAACGGTCAGTGCGAGCGCGTTGAACACGGCGTAATTGATTACGGTGTTGACGCCGCCGACGATTCCGAACTTGAGCGCCTCGTGGATGAACTTCTGCCAGCGCTCAGGCAGCAGACGGACAAGACGCATGCGGAACACCTTAGGGCAGTGGGCGGGGCCGGCAGGCTCCGGCCGGGACGGGGTGGGCGGGAGGTCACGCCCGGTGGTCTCGGTCGTCCTTCTCTTCCGGAACGGTGGGAGTTCCCGCTTCGACGAAGACGAACCGTCGGTAGGACCAGAACCGGAACAGCGTCCCGAGGCCGGTCCCGACGATGAAGCTGGCGATGTTGTCCGCCAGCGGGGTCTGGAACACCTCCGGCCAGATGCTGCCCAGGCCGTAGCGGCTGATCGCGAGGCAGGCCACGGCGATCCCCAGGCCGACGCCGTTGAAGAAGAAGAACAGCGCGTACTCGCGGGCCGGGTTGGAGCGCTTGCGGTGGCGCCACGTCCAGAACCGGTTGCCGACGAACGCGACGGTCGCCGCGATCACCGTCGAGATGGTCTTCGCGGTGACCTGCTCGACGCCCCGCACGCTCGTCAGGTAGTTGAAGAGCGCGAAGTCGATCAGGAAGGCGACCCCGCCCACGGTGGCGAACTTGCTCAGCTCGCGGACCAGATGGCCGAAACGGTCCACCAGCGAGTGGACCAGACCCGTGCGGGTCTGCCGGGAGCCGGGCTCCCCGGTCATCGTCGCGGCCACGACGCGAGCCTACCGGCTGGCGGCACCCCGCACGGGTAGCAACGACGGACCACCTGTCCGGGTGTGCGCCTGTGGACAGAGCGTAACGAGATCGACGACGCGGCGGGGCGGTTCGGTGGGTTCCGTCGACGGGACGCCGCTGGCGGGGGTGTGAGGTTTCACCAGAGCATTTGCGTGAAACTGCGCGTGAAAGCGGGTATTAGCTCGTGATGCCGCAGCGTGACCGCAGCTTGTGCAGTTCTTCACAACCAGTCCCACTGACTGGTGACCTCGCCCGGTTTACGCTGAGGCCAATCCCAGGTTTCCACGAAGACGACGCATGGCGCCGTCAAGACTCGTGCATCCCATAGATCGGTCAGCGTCGACCACCAAGGAGATGTGTCATGGTTGCTCCGGCTACCGTTCGGGGTATCGATCAGGCCCCGACGTCCCACCCCAAACTGCTCGCCTGGGTCCGTGAGGTCGCTGAACTGACCACCCCCGACCGTGTCGTCTGGGTGGACGGGTCCGACGAGGAATGGCGTCGACTCACCGACGAGCTGGTCGAGGCCGGCACCCTGATCCGACTCAACCCCGAGAAGAAGCCCAACTCGTTCTACGCGCGCACCGACCCGACGGACGTCGCCCGGGTCGAGGAGCGCACCTTCATCTGCTCCGTCGACGAGGCGGACGCCGGCCCCACCAACAACTGGATGGCGCCGGCCGAGATGAAGCGGACGATGACGGAGCTGTACCGCGGTTGCATGCGCGGGCGCACCATGTACGTCATCCCGTTCTGCATGGGCCCGGTCGAGGCCGAGAGCCCCATGTTCGGCGTCGAGATCACCGACAGCCCGTACGTGGTCGCCTCCATGCGCATCATGACCCGGATGGGCGCCACGGTCCTGGAGGCCATGGGCGACGACGCGGACTTCGTCCACGCGCTGCACTCCATCGGCGCGCCGCTCGCCCCGGGCCAGCAGGACGTGGCGTGGCCGTGCAACGAGACGAAGTACATCTCGCACTTCCCGGAGAGCCGGGAGATCTGGTCCTTCGGCTCCGGCTACGGCGGCAACTCGCTGCTGGGCAAGAAGTGCTACTCGCTGCGGATCGCCAGCGTGATGGGCCGTGACGAGGGCTGGCTCGCCGAGCACATGCTCATCCTCAAGATCACCTCGCCGGAGGGCAAGGTCTACCACGTCGCCGGGGCCTTCCCGTCGGCCTGCGGCAAGACCAACCTGGCGATGCTGGAGCCGACCGTCCCGGGCTGGAAGGTCGAGACCATCGGCGACGACATCGCCTGGATGCGCTTCGGCCCCGACGGACGCCTCTACGCGGTCAACCCCGAGTACGGCCTCTTCGGCGTCGCGCCCGGCACCGACTGGAAGACCAACGCCAACGCGATGCGCACGCTCGACCGCGGCAACTCCATCTTCACCAACGTGGCCCTGACCGACGACGGGGACATCTGGTGGGAGGGCATGGGCGAGCCGCCGGCGCACCTGGTCGACTGGAAGGGCAACGACTGGACGCCGGAGAGCGACAGCCTCTCCTCGCACGCGAACAGCCGGTTCTGCACCCCGATCACGCAGTGCCCGATCCTCGCCGAGGACTACTACGACCCGAACGGCGTGCCGATCGACGCGATCCTCTTCGGCGGTCGCCGCCGGGACACCATCCCGCTGGTGACCGAGGCCCGCGACTGGGTGCACGGCGTCTACATGGGCGCGACGCTCTCCTCGGAGACCACCGCCGCCGCCTCCGGCGCGGTCGGCGTCGTCCGCCGCGACCCAATGGCCATGCTGCCGTTCATCGGCTACCACGCCGGCGACTACTTCCGGCACTGGATCGAGATGGGCAAGGGCACCGACGGCGACGAGTCCAAGCTGCCGAAGATCTACTACGTCAACTGGTTCCGCAAGGACCCGGAGGGCAACTTCCTCTGGCCCGGCTTCGGCGAGAACTCCCGGGTGCTCAAGTGGATCATCGAGCGGATCGAGGGGCGCGCCGACGCGGTGGAGACCCCGATCGGCATGGTCCCGGCCCAGGACGCGCTCGACGTCGAGGGCCTGGACATGACCCCGGAGGACGTCCGGATCGCGCTGAAGGTCGACGCGGAGGAGTGGCGCAAGGAGCTCCCGATGGTCACCGAGTGGTTCGAGAAGTTCGGCGACAAGCTGCCCGGCGTGCTCTGGGCCGAGCTGGACGCGCTGCGTGCCCGGCTCGACGCGGCGCCGCAGCGCTGACGACAGGTGTGACCGACGCCCCGAGCGGGCATCATCGGTTCCCATGAGGACGGCCGCCGCGACCGAGGTCCGGCGGCCGTCCGCCGTCCGGGCGCTGACCACGCTGCTCGCGCTGACCGCGGTGGCCACCGTCGTGGTCGAGCTGCTCAACTGGTGGTACGCCCCGGAGCAGGGCTTCGGGCTGGCGGTACGGACGGGCTGGGCGATGCTGCGCTCGCTCGGCTTCCTGCTGCTGATCGGGCACGTCCGTCGGGGCCGGCGGGTGGCCCGGCCGTTCGGGCTGATCCTGGCGGTGACCACGGTCTTCGCGGTCGGCCGGCTGATCGTGCCCCGCCAGGGCGTGCCGCCGCTGCCGGGGTTGCTCGGCTTCGCCCTGCTCACCGTGCTCTGCGCCGCCGTGGTCTGGCTGCTCTACCGCTCGCCTGCCGTGTCCGGCCACCTGGTCCGCCACCGGCCCCGGCTGGTCATCGACCGCGAGGGCATCTCCTGGCGGGAGACCCCGCCCCGCCGGCCGGAGGTCAACGGTTGGCTGCTCACCAGCCGGGTCGCGGCGTTCACGTACAGCCCGCTCATGCTGGTCCCGGCCCTGGTCGCCGGCGGCGCGGTGCTGGACGACCGGCTGACCGCCGTGCCGGCCGTGCTGCTCTGGTTCGCCGCCGGGATCGTGACCAGCTACGCGGTGCTCTTCTGCACCGCCTTCCTCATGCGCGGCAAGGGCTGGGCGCGCACGCTGCTGCTGGTCGTCACCGCTGTCGTGCTCGCCGTCGACCTGCCGCTGTGCTGGTGGCTGCTCGGCCCGGACGGTCTGGTCCGCGACGGCGGGCCGCTGGTGGCCGCGGCGGCGCTGACGCTCTACGGCCTCTGGCGCGCCGCCCGCGCCGAACGCGCCGTCCGGCGGGCGTAGGGCGCCGCCGGACAGCCCGACACGTCTCCCCGGAGGTGCCATGCCGGCGCGGCTCTGCCGGTCCGCTCGTATCCAGGCACCGCCCCTAGCCAGCGTGATCACCATCCGCCGCAGAACCCGGACCCGCCCCGGACGTTCCCCACCAGCCCGGGCTTTGGTGCCATTCGCGCTGTCGACCTGCCCCGCCCACGACACCGCCCTCAGGCTCGCCCCCAGCCCTTCGGCGATCTTGGTAGGAACACGCCCCTCCAGGGGCACGTAACTGCCAAGATCTCCTGGACGCCGTCATCCCGCCGTCGTAGGGAGGCGCCGTCGTCGCCGGGATGGTCCGGGGGCCCCGGACCGGACCTCGACTTCTGGTTCGTGGGTCGCAGCGAGGTCCCCGGGAGGACGCCGGTGAGTTCGCGGTCCTCGTTGACGTGCCGGGCGGGTTCCGGTGCGCTGCGCGCTCGCGGCGGCAGGATGGCCGCAGGGAGCCGGACCGGCGGTGGGAGGCGACGCGGTGGGCGACGAGTCCGTGGGCGACGAGTTCGACGTGGTGGTGGTCGGGGCCGGTCCGGCGGGGTCGGCCGCGGCGCTGGCGGCCCGGCGGGCGGGGGCGAGCGTACTGCTGCTGGACCGGAGCGACTTTCCCCGGGACAAGGCGTGCGGGGACGGCATCGCCGCGCACGCGTTGGACGTACTGGACGAGCTGGGGGTGCCCGACGCGGTGGCCGGGTACACGCCACTGCCGGCGCTCCGGCTGGTCGGCCCGGGTGGCGGCACCGTGGCGCGGGCGCTGCCGCGGCCCGCGTACACCGTGCCCCGGAAGGTCTTCGACGCCCGGCTGGTGGCGGCGGCGGTCGCGGCCGGCGCGCGGCTGCGCCGGCACGCGGTGCGGCACGTCGAGGTCCGGGCCGACCGGGTGGTGCTCGACGGCGGGCTGGCGGCGCGGGCGGTGGTCGGCGCGGACGGCGCCGGGTCCGTCCTCCGGCGGGCCCTGGGCCACCGGCCGAATCCCGACCGGCACCTGGCGCTCGCCATCCGGGGGTACGCGCCGGCGCTGACCGGCCCGCCCGAACAGCTCATCGTCACCTCGGCGCCGCGCTGGCCGGCGTACGCCTGGTCGTTCCCGATCGGCGACGGTCGGGCGAACGTCGGGTACGGGGAGGTGCTGCGGGGCGAGCCGCTGAGCCGGGCGCACCTGGTCGACCGGCTCGGCGCGCTGCTGCCCGGCACGGACCCGGCCACGGTCACCGACCTGCGCGCCCACCACCTGCCGCTGTCGACGCACCGCCCCACCCCGGGGCAGGGGCGGCTGGTGCTCGCCGGCGACGCGCTCTCCCTGATCAACCCGTTCACCGGGGAGGGCATCTTCTACGCGCTGCTCTCCGGGGCGCTCGCCGGGGCGGCTGCCGCCGGCTCGCCCGAGCAGGCCGCCCGGCGGTACGCGGCGACGCTGCGCCGCCGCCTCGGCACCCACCTGCGGCACAGCTCGGTCGCGGCGTGGCTGGCCCGGCGCCGACAGGTGGTCGACGCGGCGGTCCGCGCGGCCCGCCGGGACGACCGCGTCTACCGGACGGTGGTCGAGTTGGGGCTGGGCGACGGGCGGCTCGACGCCCGCGCCCTCGGCATGATCGGCATCGGTCTGTCGGCGCGGGAACGCATTCCGAGGCGGTGATCCGGGGCGTGGGTCGCTACGCTGCAAGGTGATGACTCTGCGGGACCTGATCTACTCGGTGTACGAGCGTCGCCTGACGGCGAAGCTCGCGGGCAAGCCGGTGCCCCGGCACGTCGGCGTGATGTGCGACGGCAACCGTCGTTGGGCCCGGGAGATGGGCTACGTCGACCCGAACGACGGGCACCGCATGGGCGCCGTCAAGATCAAGCACATGCTGGGCTGGTGCAACCAGGCCGGCATCGGGCACGTGACGCTCTATCTCCTCGCCACCGACAACCTGCGCCGACCGGCCAAGGAACTCGACCCGCTGCTCCAGATCATCGAGGACCTGGTGGTCGAGCTGGCCGAGGAGGGCAACCCCTGGCGGCTGCGGATGGTCGGCGCGCTCGACCTGCTGCCCGCCTCGACCGCCGCCGCGCTGAAGGCCGCCGAGGAACGCACGCGGGACCGCAGCGGCGGGGCCGAGGTCAACATCGCGGTGGGCTACGGCGGCCGACGGGAGATCACCGACGCGGTGCGCTCGCTGCTGCTGGAGTACGCCGCCACCGGCGGCACCATCGAGGAACTGGCCGAGGTGCTGGACGTCGAGCACATCGCCGAGCACCTCTACACCCGGGGGCAGCCCGACCCCGACCTGGTCATCCGGACCAGCGGCGAGCAGCGCCTCTCCGGCTTCATGCTGTGGCAGTCGGCGCACTCGGAGTTCTACTTCTGCGAGTTGAACTGGCCCGACTTCCGGCACATCGACTTCCTGCGCGCCCTGCGCTCCTACGCCAACCGGCAACGCCGCTACGGCGCCTGACCGCCCGCAGCGCCCTCGCCCGGCCGGCCCCGCAGCGCCGTCGCCCGGCCGGCCCCGCAGCGCGCGCCGTAGCGGGGCGGGCCGGTGCGCGCGTCGTAGCCGGGGCGCGCCTGCGCGCGTGCGGCCCCGGCCGGCGCGGGCGCGTCAGGTGAGGTGTCGGGTGGCGTCGGTGAGGAAGTCGCCGAGGGCGGCGGGGGAGTCCAGGGTCAGGTCGGCGGCCTCCGCGACCTCGTGACCGGTCTCCGGGTTGGCGACGGCGACGCAGACGCCGAAGAAGTGCGGATCGGCGGCGGCCCGGGCCCGCAGCGCGGCGAACGCCTTGATGTCGGAGACGTCGTCGCCGAAGTACCAGGCGCCCTCGGCGTCCCGGACGATCTCGTCGATCACCATGCCCTTGTCGCGGTCGACCGGCGGCTTGAGCTCCAGCACCATGCGCCCGGCCTGGACCTTGAGCCCGAGCCGCTCGGCCTGGGCCCGACCCCACCGCTCCACGTCCGCGCCGAGCTGCGGCGCGGTGCGCCAGTGCAGCGCCACGGAGAGCCGCTTGTACTCCACCAGGGTGCCCTCGGGCAGCTCGGCCCGGGCCAGGTCGTTCAGCTCGGCCATGGTGGGCACCCAGGGCAGGGCCGCCGGCTCCGTCACGGTCTCGCCGCCGGAGTGGCTGTGCTCCAGGCCGTAGAGGCCGTAGA
Source organism: Micromonospora echinofusca (assembly GCF_900091445.1). Taxonomy (NCBI): domain Bacteria; kingdom Bacillati; phylum Actinomycetota; class Actinomycetes; order Micromonosporales; family Micromonosporaceae; genus Micromonospora; species Micromonospora echinofusca. Next base: position 5,457,884 of record NZ_LT607733.1, on the reverse strand, counting down.
GGTCGACGCCGGACAGGCCGCCGAGGTGGTCCCGGAGGAAGTCGACCGGGCGTGCGGAGACGATCGCGACGCGCCGGACCACCGGGGCGAGCGCCTCGATCGCGGCCAGCACCTTCGGGGCGGGGCGGACGGCGGTGGGATCGTCGTCGACCGGCGCCAGGGTGCCGTCGAAGTCGAAGAAGAGCACGGTCCCGGCCGACCGACCGGCGGTCGTCCGCCAGGCCTGCTCGGCGTCCAACGGGGTCCTCGGCTGCTGGTTGCCCAGATTCAACGGCGGCACGCGCGACAGCGTACCCCGGGCGGGACGGCTCAATCCCCGCCCGAGCGGTGGCTGCCGGCCGGCGCCCCGGAGGCGTGCGGTCGGTGCGCGGCGGGCCCGACGGTCAGCGTTCGGCGGCTCCCCGTCCCCGCCGGCCGAACGGCACGACGGCGGCATCCTGGCCGTGGCTGAGCAGGTAGCCCTCGACGAATCCGCTGTTGCGGTCGCCGGTGCGCTCCTCGATCTCCTTCAGCCGGCCGACGAGGAAGTCGGTCAGGGCGCTGACCCGGTTGTCGAGCCGGTCGTGCAGCTCGGCGACCACGGCCAGGATCACCGCGGTGCTGGCGGAGGTGAGCGCGAGGAGGTTGACGAGCAGGGGAAGCTGCCCGCCGTTGACCGCCAGGGTCACCACGTTTCCGGTCACGCCCAGTGTCAGCGACACGGTGGCGATCACGACTGCCATCCACTTCAGGGTCATGGACAGACCCCTCCTTCTGTCCCGCAGGGCTGGGTTCGGCCTTGTCCCGTCCCCCCGCCGACGACGAGCCCAAGCAGTACGAATACGGACGCTAGCGCGCCCGTTCCGGCCCCGGAGCGAAACGAATGAGTCTGACCTGCCGTTCTTTCGCCATCTGAGGAACTAGCCGGCCTGTTTCCCTCGTTTTCGGACATCGACCGGGAGGGTGGGCCGGTACGCGAGGTATCTGATGGTTTCCCGGATGTGGAACTTCTCCGCGTCGGAGACGTCGGGGTCCACGAGCCGCCGCAGCAGCGCCTCCACGTCCGGGTCCATCGGCGGCGGAGTCGGTGTGCTGCGGGGGGCGGACGTCCGTTCCCAGCCCAGCGCCGCGAAGGCGGTCGCGGGGCTGAGCCCGAGGCCCTCGCAGAACGCGACCACGCGCTCCGCCTCCGGGTCGCTCGCCCAGTCGCCCCGGACCCAGCGGTTGATCGTCTGCCGGGAGACGCCGGTGCGACGGGACACCTCGGTGCCGCTCCACGCCCGGGTGGCTCGGGCCTCGTCGAGCGCCCGCCGGACGAAGGTGGCGAAGGCGATCTTCCGTGCGTTGGCCGTCTCGGTCACCTGGTGACGGTACGACCATCTGGCCACCGGTGCGTGTCCTGGCACGCTGTTGTCACGCGGACGTGACGTGGTCGTCGACGTGCCGGTAAACGATCCGGCACCGCTCCTGAGGGGTGTCACCTGGGCAGAATAGATGCCCGTAGAGGCCGTCGTAAACGGACGAAAAGCTGATACTGTCACGTCCATGGGACAATCTACGGTGTGTCACGTGCATGAGACGATCGGTGCTCACATGTGTCACGCCCCCGGCGCGAGGGGGGCGTGGTGACCGAGCTAGCCACCCGGGCCCAGGCCTTCGGCCTGATCGCGGAGGGGGTGGCCACGGGCCTGAGCGCGCCATGGCGGCTCTACCTCGCCAGAGGCTGCCGTTACCTGTCGCTCAGCGTCGGCGACCGCACCGAGTGGGACGCCTGGCGTACCCACCTCGGCTGCCCCGAGGTCAGCGTCCGGGTGTACGACGCCGGCGGGGAGATCCGTCGCTCCTCCGTGGCCGAGGTCGTCCTGGACGGCTGCCGGATCAGCGTCGAGCTGGTCGAGGAGGTCAGCACCGACGACCTGGACCGCCTCCTCGTCGCCGAGCCGACGCCGACCGAGCCGGAGGAGCGATGACCCGGGACCCGCAGCGCACCGGAGCCGCCGGATGAGCCCCTTCCTCGCCGTCTTCCTCGTGCTCGTGCTCGGTGCCACGAGCTACGCCGCCGGGCGGCTGCACGGTCAGCTCAGCTACCGGATCGGCTACCGGTTCGGCTACCGGCAGGGCTACTTCGACGGCGACCGGGGGGCGTGGAACCGGCGTCGCCGCGACGCCCAGGCCGCCATCGCGTCGGCCCTGGCCGGCCCGTCGCCCGTCACCGCCGCCCGGGTCACCGGCACGGTGGTCCGGCCCGGCACCACGTACACCGGCTCGTCGTTCTCGGCGCCGGTCGCCCCGGTCACCGGGCGGCACCCGACCGGCACCCTGGTCCGGCGGACCGGTTGAGCCCGGTCGACGGGGAGCCCGAGGCCCCGTCGGCCGGAACGGCGCGGTGCGTCGTCCGCGGCGGACACGCACCGTCGGGGCCACGTCAGACCGGTGACGGTGGTCCCACCGGCCGGGATGCGCGCAGGGGGCATGCATCCCGGCCGGTTCCGCCGCCGGCCGAGTTCACCCGCCGGTCCCCGCAGATCCACCGTCGCCCTCTAGCCCACAGGGTCCGACGCCGCTAGCGTCTAGGCATGGCACGGGGTTCTCCCGGGCCAGCCGGTCCGCCCGGATCTGCGACCTCGCGCACGGGGTTCCGCATCCGACCCCGTGTCCCCGGGCACCGGAGGAGGCGGAACGCGGGTGGCGGATGCCCATCCGTCGGAGCAGGCCTGTGACGACTCGCCGTACGCCCGCCGGGACCGACCAGACCCCGGCCGCGACTGCCACGACCCGCCGCGCCACCCGGAGCCGCCGCAGCGCGTCCGCCGCTCCGGTCGGCAACGAGGAGCCCCGACCAGCAGGCCAGGCGTTCGTCCTGGACACCTCGGTGCTCCTGTCCGACCCGGCGGCCTTCCACCGCTTCGCCGAGCACGAGGTGGTCCTGCCCCTCGTGGTCATCTCCGAGCTGGAGGGCAAGCGACACCACCCGGAGCTGGGCTGGTTCGCCCGGCAGTCCCTGCGCATGCTGGACGAGCTGCGGGTCCGGCACGGGCGGCTGGACCGCCCGGTGCCCGCGAACGACTCCGGCGGCACCCTGCGGGTGGAGCTCAACCACTCCGACGGCGGGGTCCTCCCGCCGGGGTTCCGCACCGACTCCAACGACGCCCGGATCCTCTCCGTGGCGCTCAACCTCGCCGCCGAGGGGCGGGAGGTGACCCTGGTCAGCAAGGACATGCCGCTGCGGGTCAAGGCCGCCTCGGTGGGCCTGCGGGCGGACGAGTACCGGCACGGCCAGGCCAGCGACCCGACCTGGACGGGGATGGCCGAACTGGAGCTCGCCGAGGAGCAGATCGGCCGGCTCTACGCGGGCGAGACGCTCGACCTGGACGCCGCCGCCGGGCTGCCGTGCCACACCGGCCTGGTGCTGCACTCGGGCCGGGGCTCGGCGCTCGGCCGGGTGCTGCCCGACAAGACCGTACGGCTGGTCCGTGGCGACCGGGAGGCGTTCGGGCTGCACGGCCGCTCGGCCGAGCAGCGGATCGCGCTGGACCTGCTGCTGGACGAGTCGGTCGGCATCGTCTCGCTGGGCGGGCGGGCCGGCACCGGCAAGTCGGCGCTGGCGCTCTGCGCCGGGCTGGAGGCGGTGATGGAACGCCGCCGCCACAAGAAGGTGGTCGTCTTCCGCCCGCTCTACGCCGTCGGCGGCCAGGAGCTGGGCTATCTGCCCGGTTCGGAGTCGGAGAAGATGTCGCCCTGGGCCCAGGCGGTCTTCGACACCCTGGGCGCGGTGGTGCACGAGAACGTGCTGGAGGAGGTCACCTCGCGGGGTCTGCTGGAGGTGCTGCCGCTGACGCACATCCGGGGCCGCAGCCTGCACGACGCGTTCGTGATCGTGGACGAGGCGCAGTCGCTGGAGCGGGGCGTGCTGCTCACGGTGCTCTCCCGCATCGGCCAGGGCTCCCGCGTGGTGCTCACCCACGACGTGGCCCAGCGGGACAATCTGCGCGTCGGACGGCACGACGGGGTGACCGCGGTGATCGAGGCGCTCAAGGGCCATCCGCTCTTCGCCCACGTCACCCTCAGCCGTTCGGAGCGTTCGCCGATCGCCGCGATGGTGACGGATCTGCTGGAGGACATCCCGCAATGAGGGCCGTTATGTAGGGGTTTGTCCGCATTCTCTTTGTGGCGCAGATCACAATTGAGGCTCGTGGTTTCCCAACAGTCCCACTGTGCGCGATGGTGTCCCACGAGCGCCCACGTACCGAGAAGATCGTTGGTGATCGTTCGTCACAGGACACGCCAGCATCCACCGGGTACGTCGGCTGCGACCGACACCGGGTCGGGGCGCTCGCGACGCGGACGCATCCCACCCGGGGTGCCGCCCCGCGCCGTGTCCTTGCACCCGACGAAGGGACCACTTCGTGAGTCGGCTGTGGAGCCGGTTCGGCGCCCGTACGGCCGCTGTCGCGCTGCTCTCCGTGGGCGTCGCTGGCGGTGTCTACCTGGGCGAAGACCGACAGACCCAGCAGCAGGGCCTGACCGCGCAGGTCAGCGCCGCTGTCGAGCAGGCCGAGTTCGAGTACCAGCACGAGCGGCAGGCCAGCCACCAGGTGCAGTCCGCGAAGCAGCGGGCCGCCGAGTACCAGGCGAAGCTGCGCGCCGCCGCGGCGGCCAAGGAGGCCGCCAGGCGCGCCCGCGAGGCCGAGGCCGCCGCCGCGTCGCGCAAGAAGGCGCGCGAGGCAGCCGCCAAGGCCGCGGCCGAGAAGGCCGCCGAGAGCAAGCCGTACGACGGGCCGATCCCGGCGTCCTGCGCCGAGTTCAGCGGCAACCGCGAGGTCGGCTGCGCGCTGATGGTCAAGGCGGGCTTCGGCATGGACCAGTTCCCCTGCCTCAACAAGCTCTGGGACAAGGAGAGCGGCTGGAACCACAAGGCCCGCAACCCCTCGTCCGGGGCGTACGGCATCCCGCAGGCGCTGCCCGGCAGCAAGATGGGCTCCGTCGCCGACGACTGGCAGACCAACCCCACGACCCAGATCAAGTGGGGCCTCGGCTACATCGAGGGCCGCTACGGTTCGCCCTGCAAGGCCTGGGCGCACTCGCAGGACGTGGGCTGGTACTGACCGATCCCTTCGAGGGCGGGGTGTGTGGGCGTCCACACACCCCGCCCTCGTCGTTCGGGCACGGGATCGCCCGCAGAAGTGGCGGCTGCGTCCCGCACCTGATAGCTCTTGACGGGTGACCCTGCACCCGCCAAGCGGCGACCCGAACCGGTTCGGCACCGAGGCGTTCTACGCCGCGCTCGGCCGGGCCTTCGTCGCCATGTGTGCGGTGGTGCCGTTCCTGTTCCTCATCGAGGCCCTCGACCAGGGGCTCTCGGCCGGCTTCGACACCGCCGCCGGCATCATCCCGAAGCGCATCGACGGGCTCGACGGGGTCTTCTTCTCGCCTTTCCTGCACCACGGCTTCGACCACCTCTACAGCAACAGCATCCCGCTGATCCTGCTCGGCACCTTCGTCCTGGCCGCCGGCGCCCGCCGCTTCCTCTGGTCGACGCTCGTCATCATCCTGGTCAGCGGGCTGGGGGTGTGGTTCACCGGCTCGTCGGCCTCCGTCGTGGTCGGGGCGAGCGGCGTCATCTTCGGCTACCTGGGCATCCTGCTCACCCGGGGCATCGTCGAGCGGAGCTGGTGGAACTTCGCGGTCTTCCTGCTGGTCGGCCTGCTCTACGGCTGGCAACTCGTCGGCATCCTCCCCACCGACGAGCGGATCTCCTGGCAGGGCCACCTGTTCGGGCTGCTCGGCGGGGTCGTGGCGGCGATCATCTTCCGGCGGCGCCGGGACCTGGGCGGCCCCTACCGCTCGGAGTCCACGCTCACCATGCCCTGAGCGCCGACGCGCCGGCACCAGCCGAGCACGGGACATGCTTGCCCGAAGCGCACCGCCGGCCCTACCGTCGGGATCAGCACGCGTTGATCCGTGAGCGGAAAGCGACGGTACGCCCATGCGCGAGGTCGATGTCGCGGTGATCGGGGCCGGCCCCGCCGGGCTGTTCGCGGCGTACTACGCCGGATTCCGCGGGCTCTCCGTCGCGGTCGTCGACGCCCTGCCCGAGCCGGGTGGCCAGATCACCGCCATGTACCCGGAGAAGCTCATCCACGACGTGGCCGGCTTCCCGGCGGTCAAGGGCCGGGACCTGGTGGCGAACCTCGTCGCCCAGGCCGCCCCCTTCGACCCCTGCTACCTGCTCGGCAACCGCGCCGAGAAGCTCTCGTACGCCGACGGGCAGCCGGTGCTCGGCCTCGCCGACGGCGGGCAGCTGCGCTGCGGTGCGGTGGTCGTCACCGGCGGGCTGGGCAGCTTCACGCCCCGCCCGCTGCCCGTGGCGGAGCACTTCGCCGGCACCGGGATCGTCTACTTCGTACCGCGGCCGACGGAGCTGACCGGCCAGGACGTGCTGATCGTCGGCGGCGGCGACTCCGCGTTCGACTGGGCGTCGACGCTCCAGCCGCTGGCCCGCTCGGTGACGGTGGTGCACCGGCGGGAGAAGTTCCGGGCGCACGCGGCCACCGTCGCCCGGGTGCTGGGCCTGCCGGTCCGCGTGATCGTCAACGCCGAGGTGACCGGGCTGCACGGCGACGGCGCGGTCACCGGCGCCGAGATCACCGTACGCGGCGGCGCGGCGGAGCTGCTGCCCGTCGACACGGTGGTGGCCGCCCTCGGCTTCACGGCCGACCTCGGCCCGCTGGCCGAGTGGGGGCTGCGGCTGGACCGCCGGCACATCGTGGTCGACAGCGCGATGGCGACGAACCTGCCCCGCGTCTTCGCGGCGGGCGACATCACGGAGTATCCGGGCAAGGTGCGGCTGATCGCGACCGGCTTCGGCGAGGCCGCCACGGCGGTCAACAACGCGGCGGTGGCCATCGACCCGAGCGCCCACCTGTTCCCCGGTCACTCGTCCGACGGCACCTGACGTACCGGCGGCCACGGTGCGCCTCCCGCCGGGGCCGCCGCGGACCCCGGCAGCCCGGCCGGCGGCGGGCCGGTCAGCGCGACGGGCGGGGCACGACCGGCGCGAGGGCGGCGACCCCGACGGCGACCAGGGTCAGCGCCGCGCCGAGCAGGGTGACGGGGCCCGGCCGGGAGGCCGCCGTGGGCAGCAGCACGTCCAGGAGTACGGCGCCGACGATCTGCCCGGCGATGGTCGCCAGGCCGAGCAGCAGCACGCCGGTGAACCGGACGATCGTCGCGGCGATCGCGATGAACACGATCCCGATGGGGCCACCCAGGTAGAGCCACGGCTCGGCCGGCGCGCCGCCCGCCGGCCAGCCCCGTACCGCGACGTCGACGGCGAAGGTGACCAGCAGCGCCACCGTGCCGACGGAGAAGTTGACCAGGGTGGCGGTCAGCGCGCTGCCGGAGGCCATCCGTACCCGGCCGTTGACGGCCTGCTGCCAGGCGATGCCCACGCCGGCGAGCAGCGGCAGCAGGGCCAGCCCGAGGGTGGCGGGATCGCCGAGCCGGTCGCCGACGGCCAGCAGGACCGCGACCACGGTCAGCGCCGCGCCGGCCAGCCGCTGGCCGGTGACCGGCTGGGGGCCGCTCGGGCCGACGCCCGCCCGGTCGACGGCCAGGCTGCTGCCGGACTGGCCGGCCACCACCGCGACCGTGAAGACCGCCACGCCGAGGGCGCCGATCGTCAGCCCCTGGGCGGCGACCAGGAACGCCCCGCACACCCCGCCGAGGCACTGCCACGGCTGTAGCGTGCCGTCGGTGAGCGCGTCGCGCAGGGCGACCAGCCCCCGCCGCCCACCCGGGGTGGCGGGGACAAGCACCAGCAGCACCAACAGGCCCAGCCCGAACGAGACGACCGCAGCGGCGATCCCGTCGGCCAGGCGTACGCCCAACTCGCCGTTGATCCGGGACTGCACGGCCACGGCCAGCCCGGAGGCGGTCGCGAGGCCCACGCCGGTGATCCGGCGGGCCGCCGACGGAGCCGGCGGGGCCAGCGTCCCGGTGACGCTCACTCCTGCTCGGCCAGCGGGCGGCCGTCGAAGTCGACCGCCGAGTAGAGCGCGAGCTTCTCCAGCCGGTGGTACGAGTCGATGACCCGGATCGTGCCGCTCTTCGAGCGCATGACGATCGACTGCGTGTACGCGCCGCCGGCCCGGTAGCGCACGCCGCGCAGCAGGTCGCCGGAGGTGACGCCGGTGGCCACGAAGAAGCAGTTGTCCCCGGTCACGAGGTCGTCGGTGCTGAGCACCCGGTCCAGGTCGTGCCCGGCGGCGAGCGCCTTCTCCCGCTCCTCGGCGTCGCGCGGCCAGAGCTTGGCCTGCATCGCCCCGCCCATGCACTTCAGGGCGCAGGCGGAGATGATGCCCTCGGGGGTGCCGCCGATGCCCATCAGCACGTCGACGTCCGACTCGCCCCGGGCCGCCGCAATGGAACCGGCGATGTCCCCGTCGGAGATGAAGCGGATGCCCGCCCCGGCCCGACGGATCTGCGTGACCAGGTCGTCGTGGCGGCTGCGGTCCAGCACACAGACCGTGACCTCGGAGACGTCGGTGCCCTTGACCTTGGCGATCCGGCGCAGGTTCTCGGCCACCCCGGCGTTGATGTCCACCACGTCGGCGTACGCCGGTCCGACGGCGAGCTTCTCCATGTAGAAGACCGCGCTCGGATCGAACATGGCGCCCCGCTCGGACACGGCGAGCACCGCCACGGCGTTCGGCATGCCCTTGCTCATCAGCGTGGTGCCGTCGACCGGGTCGACCGCGACGTCCACCTCCGGGCCGCTGCCGTCGCCGACGTGCTCGCCGTTGAAGAGCATCGGCGCGTTGTCCTTCTCGCCCTCGCCGATCACCACGACGCCCCGCATGGGGATCGAGTTGATCAGCTTGCGCATCGCGTCGACGGCGGCCCCGTCGCCGCCCTCCTTGTCGCCCCGGCCGACCCAGCGACCGGCGGCCATCGCCGCGGCCTCGGTGACCCGGACCAGGTCGAGGGCGAGGTTGCGGTCGAGATCCTGTGGGATCCGGGTCCTGGTGTTCGTCATGACGGCTCCTCCTCGCGACGTTGCGGGGCGGCAGGGTGCGGCGTCGCCGCTGCCGGCTTTGTCGCTGATCCTCACACGATGGCTCACCCGGTGCGGGATCGGGGCGGTGATGGCCCGGATACGGCCGGTCGGGCGGCTGCGAAGATGGCAGGGTGGAAGCCGCACAGCCTGCCGATCGCGTACCCGCCGACCCGACGCCGCCGGACGGCCAGCCGCCGGTCGCCCCGACCCGGGCCGCCGCCGTACCGGAGGGGGAACCGGCGCTGGTCGAGCCCGCCGGCGCGGCGGGGGCGCCCCCGCCCGACGGCGTGGCGGAGACGGGCGAGCGGCCCGCGCCGCCGCCGGCGATCGACACCCGCAAGTCGGAACGCTCGCCGAAGGACATGGCGATCTCGCTGCTCGTGCTGCTGGTCCCGATCGCCCTGCTGATCGCCTTCTACCGGGGGTTCCTCGGCGGCGAGCAGCCGACGACCGTCGACCCGGCGCCCGCCATCGAGTCGGCGCGGGCCGCCAACGCCTTCCCGGTCAGCGAGCCGGCGGAGCTGGACGACGGGTGGCACACGGTCAGCGCGAACTTCCAGACCGCCGAGGGCGGATCGAGCCTCCGCCTCGGCTACCTCACCCCCGAGGGGCGGGGCGCCCAGCTGGTGCAGAGCAGCGTGCCGCCGGAGCGGCTGCTGCCGACCGAACTGACCGCCGAGGGGCAACCGCAGGGTCAGACCGACCTGGGCGGACGCACCTGGCAGCGGTACACCGCCCGCGGCAACGAGCAGGCGCTGGTCCTGCTCGAACCGAACCGGACGGTGATCGTGGTCGGCGACGCCCGGGACAACGAGCTGCGGCACCTGGCCACCGCGATCCGGTAGCCCGCCCCGGGAAACCGCCCCCCGGGTGTCGGACGGATCGGCTACGCTGCCCCGGCTCACTGCCCGGCGGCTGAGTCCTGCCGCGTGCTTTCCGTTTCCCGAAGAGAGACAACTGTGAACATTCGACGGTGGAGCGTCGGCGTGCTCGCCGCCACCCTGCTCGTTCCCGGCCTGACTGCCTGCAAGTCGGACGATCCCGCGCCGGCCGGTGCGGGCTCGGCAGCGTCGGCCGTGCCCGCCGACCCGAAGGAGGCGCTCATCGCCTCCACCAAGGAGCTCGAGAAGGGCAACTTCACCTTCACCCTGGCCGGTGACGGGCTCAGCGGCAAGGGCCTGGTGCACAAGCCCAGCAACAGCGCCCAGTTCAGCATGAAGTTCGACGACGGCTCCGGCTCGTCGATGGGCATGGAACTGATCTTCATCCAGCCGGACAGCTGGGTGAAGCTGGACCTCGGCGAGCTGGGTGCCATGATCCCGGGCGCGGAGAAGATGAAGGGCAAGTACCAGCACCTCGACCAGTCCAAGGTCAAGGACGCCGGTGAGCTCAGCCGCTACATGGAGCAGGCCGACCCCGCCGGCAGCGCGATGCTGACCAAGGGCATCACCGACGTGGAGAAGACCGCCGAGGGCAGCTACGCCGGCAAGCTCGACGCGTCCGCCGCGACCGACTCCTCCGCCGTGGACGCCGACATGGTCAAGGCCCTGGGCGCGCAGGCCAAGGCGCTGCCCTTCACCGCCAAGGTGGACGCCGAGGGCCGGCTCACCGAGCTGGTCATCTCCGTGCCGAGCGCCGGCGAGACCAAGGCGCACGACATCAAGGTCACGTACGCGGACTACGGCAACGCCACCGCAGCCCAGAAGCCGGCGGCCGACAAGGTGGTCGAGGCGTCCCCCGAGACGTACGAGATGTTCAAGAAGTAGCACCGGCACACGGAACGGGGCGGCCTCGGCCGCCCCGTTTCCGCGTTCCCGGGGTCACCCGACCGGGGCAACCGGACATCCCGGTGATTGTGCGACGCGGCGACAGGGAACAGGAGTGGGGCGAACCCGGGCCGGGTCGCCTCCGGCAGCCGGCCCGGCGGGGTTCGTGCGGCGCAGCCGACGTGGTGCGTCGCCCGGTTTCCGGCCGCCGCCAGGTGCGTCGGGTGACCCACGTGGGAGACACGTATGACTGTTCGACGCCTGAGCGCCGGCCTGGTGGCCGCCGCCCTCTTCACTCCCGGCCTGGCCGCCTGCAACGCCTCCGGGACCCCGACGGCGGGCTCGTCCGCCTCCCCGTCCGTCTCGGCGTCCGGCACGCCCGCCTCCGGCAGCGGGGCCCCGGCCTCCGGTAGCGCGGCCCCGGGGTCCGGCGACGCCAAGCAGGCGCTGCTGGCCTCCACCCGCGAGATCAGCAACGGCAACTTCCGGTTCACCATGTCCGGCGTCGGCTCGACGGCCGAGGGGCGGGTGCACGAGCCCACCCAGAGCGCCGAGATGCGGGTGACGATCGGCAAGCCGACCGACGACCTGTTCATGAAGCTCGACCTCGTCCACTACAAGCCGGACAGCTGGGTGAAGGTCGAACTCGGCGGCACGACCGCCAGCAGCGTGCCGGGGGTGCAGAAGCTGAACCTCGGCAAGTACCAGCACCTGGACCAGACCCGGATCAAGGGCAACCGGAACCTCGGCTTCGACTTCGACAAGGTCGACCCCGCCGGCAGCGAGGTGTTGACGCAGGGCATCACGGAGGTACGCCAGACCGGCGACGGCGCGTACGCCGGCACCATCGACGTGTCGAAGGCGGCGGAGGCCGGCTCGGTGGACCCGACGGTGATCACGGCGCTCGGTGCGCAGGCGAAGTCGGTGCCGTTCACCGCGAAGCTCGACCCGCAGGGCCGGCTCAGCGAGATGGTCATCCAGATCCCGGCCGCCGGCCAGAGCAAGGCGCAGGACATCCGGATCACGTACTCGGACTACGGCAACGCCACCGCCGCCCAGAAGCCCCCGGCGGACCAGGTGGTCGAGGCCCCCGCCGAGCTCTACAACCTCTTCAACTGACCCCACCCGCCCCGCCGGCTCCGGCCGCGTCGCAGCTGCCGGCCGTGTCGATCATGCAGTTGTGGTGGGCGACACAAGGTGCAGAACGCCCTGTATCGCCCACCACCACTCCATGATCACCGGCGAGCCCGGCGTCCGCGCGGGGTGGGGTGAGGGGGTCAGGGGGTCGGGTCCTGGCGGGCGGCGTCGATGCGGGCGCGGGCGCCGTCGAGCCAGCGCTGGCAGGTGTCGGCGAGCTTCTCGCCGCGCTCCCAGAGCGCCAGTGACTCCTCCAGCGTGGTGCCGCCGGTCTCCAGCCGCTCGACCACCGACGCCAGCTCGGCGCGGGCCTGCTCGTAGCTGAGCGGTTCGTCCTTCTTCTCGTCAGTCATCGCTGCCATCCCACCACATCGTGATCCCGTCGTCGTTCAGCCGTCGACCGTCGCGGCCAGCTCGCCGTCGGCGAGGCGTACCCGGAGCGGATCGCCCTTGCCGACCTCCGACGCGGCGCGTACGACGTGACCGTCGGCGCGCTGGACGATCGCGTAGCCCCGGTCGAGGGTGGCGGCGGGGGAGAGGGCGCGCAGCCGGGCCAGGGTGTGCCGCAGGTCGTCGTCGGCGGCGGCGAGCCGGTGGTCGAGGCAGCGGCCGGCCCGCTGGCGCAGCCCGTTGAGGTCGACGAACCGCTGGTCGACCATCACCTGCGGGCGGGCCAGCACCGGCCGGGAACGCAGTCCGTCGAGCCGGTGCGACTCGCGGTCCACCAGGTTGCGCACCGCGCGTTCGAGGCGGTGGCGGGCCTGGCGGATGACGCGTACCTCCTCGGTGAGGTCGGGCACCACGCGCTTGGCTGCGTCGGTCGGGGTCGAGGCCCGTACGTCGGCGACGTAGTCGACCAGCGGCGCGTCGGTCTCGTGGCCGATCGCGCTCACCACCGGCGTGCGGCAGGCGAAGACGGCCCGGCAGAGCGCCTCGTCGGAGAAGGGGAGCAGGTCCTCGATGCCGCCGCCGCCCCGGGCGATGACGATCACGTCGACGGTCGGGTCGGCGTCCAGCACCTTGAGCGCGTCGACGATCTGGGGAACCGCGCTCGGCCCCTGCACGGCCACGTTGATTGTGCGGAACTCCACCGCCGGCCAGCGCCGGCGGGCGTTGGTCAGCACGTCGCGCTCGGCGGCGGAGGCGCGGCCGGTGATCAGCCCGACCCGGTTGGGCAGGAACGGGGGCCGGCGCTTGCGCGCCCGGTCGAACAGCCCCTCGGCCGCGAGCAGCTTCTTGAGCTTCTCCAGCCGCGCCAGCAGCTCGCCGAGGCCGACCTGCCGGATCTCGTCGGCGCGCAGGCTCAGCGTGCCCCGGGCGGCGTAGAACTCCGGCTTGGCGTGCAGCACCACCCGGGCACCCTCGCGCAGCTCCGGCGCGCCGACGTCCAGGACGTCGCGGTTGGTGGTGACCGTCAGGCTCAGGTCGGCCGACGGGTCACGCAGGGTGAGGAAGACGGTGCTGGCGCCCGGCCGGCGGCTGATCTGCGCCACCTGCCCGTCCACCCACACCCAGCCCAGCCGGGCGATCCAGGCACCGACCTTCTGGCTGACCACCCGGACCGGCCACGGCTCCTCGGACGTGCTCCGCCCCACCTCACCTGTGCTCACCCGCCCCACCCTACGGCCCGCCCCGGACACTCCCGCGCGGCTCGACGGGCGGCACCCGGGAGCCGGCCCGGCGGGGCGGGCGTCGCGCCAGGTGCGCCCGTCCGGCCGGGTGCGGGCCGTGGTGGCGGCGGTCGCGGCCCGTGTCGCCCCACGGGGCGACACGTACGATGGGTGGGTGACTGAGGCTGAAGTGACGTCCCGGACCGGCAAGCGCGTGATCCTGGCCAAGCCCCGCGGCTACTGCGCGGGCGTGGACCGCGCGGTGCAGACCGTGGAGGAGGCACTCAAGCTCTACGGCGCCCCGATCTACGTACGCAAGCAGATCGTGCACAACAAGCACGTCGTGCAGACCCTGGAGGCCCAGGGCGCGATCTTCGTGGAGGAGAACGAGGAGGTGCCCGAGGGCGCCACCGTCATCTTCTCCGCGCACGGGGTGGCCCCCGAGGTCTACGAGCAGGCCCGCAGCCGCTCGCTGCGGGCCATCGACGCGACCTGCCCGCTGGTCACGAAGGTGCACCAGGAGGCGAAGCGGTTCGCCGCCGAGGACTACGACATCCTGCTGATCGGCCACGAGGGGCACGAGGAGGTCATCGGCACCTCCGGCGAGGCACCCGAGCACATCCAGCTCGTGGACGGTCCGGAGGACGCCGACACGATCACCGTCCGCGACCCGAACAAGGTCGTCTGGCTCTCCCAGACCACCCTCTCGGTCGACGAGACGCTGGAGACGGTGGCCCGGCTCAAGAAGCGGCTGCCGATGCTCCAGTCGCCGCCCAGCGACGACATCTGCTATGCCACCTCCAACCGGCAGCACGTGGTCAAGGAGATCGCGCCCGAGTGCGACGTGATGATCGTCGTGGGCTCGACCAACTCCTCCAACTCCGTACGCCTGGTCGAGGTCGCCCTTGACGCCGGCGCGCGCGCCGGTTACCTCGTCGACTTCGCGCACGAGATCGACGACGCGTGGCTGGCGGGGGCGCGTACGGTCGGCCTGACCTCGGGCGCCAGCGTCCCCGACGAGCTGGTCCAGGAGGTGCTCGCCCACCTCGCGGCGCGCGGCTTCACCGACGTCGACGAGGTGGTGACCGCCAACGAGCGGCTGACCTTCTCGCTGCCGCAGGAGCTGAAGCGGGACATGAAGGCAGCCGCCGCGGCCCGTGGCTGACCGCGAGGGAACGGCACGCGGCCCCGCTGCGTCAGACAAGGGTATGAGGACTCTTCGGCTCGCCGTCTCCGCGCTGGCCGTCTGCGTGGCGCTGAGCGCCTGCGGCGGTCAGGGCGGTGCCGGCGACACCCCCACCCCGACCCCGACGGGAGCGCAGCCGGTGACCAGCCCGCCCAGCCCGGATCCGAGCATCCCCGGAGTGACCCCGACCCCCGGCGACCCGGTGGATCCGACGGGGCCGGCCCTGCCCCCGCCCCCGAGGCCCAGCAACGCGCCGACGAAGCCGCCGACCGGCGGCACCACCCTGACCGGGACCGTCACCTCCGGGGTGGAGCCCAACTGCCTGCTGCTCGACAACTACCTGCTGGTCGGCGGCCCACGTGACCTGCTGAAGCCGGGCGCGAAGGTCACGGTGACGGGCCGGGTCCAGCGCGACCTGCTAACCACCTGCCAGCAGGGCACGCCCTTCCTGGTCGAGACTGCCCGCCGGGGCTGAGCCGACACAACGGGCGGAGCCCGCCCCCGGGTGGGGGCGGGCTCCGGTGTTCCGGTGCGGGACGGGTCAGTTCACGGTGCCGATGGAGACGGCGCCGCGGCCGACGACCGCGCCCTCGGTGGTCACCACGGACAGCTCACCGAAGAGCGCCCGACCGGCGACCGGGGTGGACTGGGCGGTCACCGTACCGGTGAGGGTGGCGGTGGCGCCGTGGGCCAGGTTCAGCGGGGTGGCGGGCGCCGAGAGGGTGCCCAGCGCCGCCGCCGAGAACGAGTCCCGGTAGTCGTAGGCGGTGCTGCCACCGGCCCCGTCCACCGCGTAGCCCTCGACGACCACCCGGTAGGTGCCCGCCGGCGGGTTGTTGATGGTCACGGCCTCCTCGGAGTCGCCGTCGGCGGCCCGACCGACCTCCGCGGTACCGCGGAAGACGTAGAGGTCGAGGTCGGCCGCGGCGCTGGCCGGGTTGCCGATCCGGGCGGTGAAGCGGGTCGCGCCCGCCGGCACCTCCACGGTGTACTCCTGCGACGCGCCCTCGGCGATGGTGGGCCGCTCGGCGTGGACGCTGGAGAGCGGGCCACCCTGGCCGGTCACCGCGACCGGGCCGAAGGTGTTGGTCAGCGACCAGGTCACCGGGGTCGCCGTACCGGCGGTGACCGCCGGCAGCTCGACCACGGCCGGCTCGACCGCGACACCCTGCACCCGCGCCGTGAGCTGGAACGGGTTGTTCAGCGACGGCGAGGTCCGACGGGACTCCACCTCGATCTCCCAGACCCCGGCGATCGGGTTCTGGTAGTCGCGCTCCTGCGGCTTGCAGGCGTTGGCGTCGGAGAAGTTGGTGTAGCAGGCGAGGCTGGAGGTGCTCTCCACCGGAACGCCGTACGGGTTGAAGGCGATGAACCGGGTCTGCGAACCGGTGGCGATGCCGGAGAGGTTCACCTGGAGGGCGCCCGTGCCCGGCGGAACCGTCACGAAGTACGACGTGAAGCCGTTCCGGTCGACCGAGCCCTCGGCCGAGAAGGAGAAGTTCGGCTTCTTCACGTCGTTCGAGGCCACCACGACGGTGGAGACCTCGAAGTCGACGACCGAGGTGGCCGGGTCGTCGATCGTCATGATCGCGCCGTGCGCGCCAGCGGTGGCGGGCTTGGCGGTGACCGAGACGGTGACGGTCTTGTTCAGCGGGAGCGAGACGATCTTCGGCGCCTTGAAGGTGCCGTCGTTGCCGCGCAGACCCACGTTGTGCTTCACGGTGCCGGCCGGCCCGCTGGTGCGGGTCAGCTTGACCTGGTAGCTCTTCGACTGGCCGATCCGCTGCCCACCCTCGGTGGAGGCGCAGCGGTTGTAGAGGCCGGTACCCCGGTTCGGGGTGCCCAGCTGACCGGACAGGACGGTGCAGACCGGGGCCTCGGAGGTGTAGGAGCGCGTCTCCACGCCCTTGCGCAGCAGCTTCCACGCGCCCGGCACGTTGAACATGCCGTAGCCCTGGGCGTACGTCGGAACGTCCGCGATCGGCTTGGCCGAGGTGTAGATCGCCCGGCGCAGCGCGGCCGGGGTGACGCCCTTGTCGGTCGCCTTGGCGGCCGACAGCAGCAGCGCGGCGGCGCCGGCGGCCTGCGGGGAGGCCATCGAGGTGCCGTTCAGCATCGCGTAGCCCGGGGGCAGCGCGTAGCCGGCCTCGGGGACCGCGTTGCCGGGCTGCCAGGTCGGGGCGGTGGAGATGGCCGAGCCGGGGGCGGCGATGTTCGGCTTGACGCCGCCGTCCTCGCGCGGGCCACGGGAGGAGAAGTTGAACAGCGCGTTCTTCTTCTTCACCGCGGAGCCGTAGTTGGCCAGCCAGGTGTCCTTGCTGATGCTCGCCGCGACGCTGACCACGTTGGCGGCCACCGACGGGTCGCCGATGGTGTTCAGGCCCGGGCCGGAGTTGCCGGCCGAGATGAACATCTGCACGCCGTAGGTGGTGATCAGGTTGTTGTAGAGCTCGGCGCGGGCGTTGTTGCCGTCGTTCAGCGCCGGCAGGCCGCCGATCGACATGTTGACCACGTCGACCTTGCGGTTGATCACCAGGTCGGCCATGCCGGTGGTGAGGGCGGCGTACGTGCAGCCGCCGCCCCAGGAGCAGGCGCGGGCCGAGACGAGCTTGGCGCCGGGCGCGGCACCGTCGAAGGCGCCGTTGCCGAGCATGTCGTTGGCGGCGGTGATGCCGGCGACGTGGGTGCCGTGGGTGCTCTCGACGATGCCGATGTTGACGTAGTCCACCAGGCCGGGACCGCCGATGGGGGCGGTGTCCACGTCCTCGCGGTACTCGACCACGAACGGGATCCGCTCGACCACCGGGGTGGCCGCGTTGTCGGTGCCGAAGTAGCCGACGTCGAACTTCTCCTTGTACGGCCGCATCATGGCGTCGTCGGTGAAGTCGTTGTTCTGGTTGACGTCCACCCAGATGTTGTGGGTGGCCGGGTCGTAGAGGATGCCGAACGTGTCGGTCCGGTCCCCGTCGCGGTTGATGTCACCGGCCGGGTCGCTGGCAGCCGTGATCGACTCGGCGAACCGGTTGAACCGGTAGGTGCCCGCCGGGGCCGTCCAGGTCGCGCCGCCGGAGGTGAACGTCGGACCGGTCACCTCGGTGAGCATCGGGCGCCAGGTGGCGTCCTCGAACGGGTCCGTCGCGGTCACCCAGTCGACGATCTTCCGCTCACCCGTGGTGGTCTTCTGCAACGCCGGGTGACCGAGGTCCACACCGGAGTCCATGATGCCGATCGTGACGCCGCGGCCGTCCCACTGGGGGTTCTTGGCGACGAAGTCGACGGCGCCGATCTCGTTGGTCGGCATGTAGGGGTTGGCGGCCGGGGTGTCGGCCCCGGGGCCGGGCAGCGTCGCCGCCTGCTTCGTGGCCTTCTTGCCGGAGGGGGCGACCTCGGGCGTCGGGTCGGGCAGCTGGATGGTCTCGTCCAGGTCGACGGCGGAGACGCCGGGCAGCGTGGCCGCCTTGACCACCTTCGAGGTGGGGACCTTCGCCAGGACGTAGCCGATGCTGTCGTAGCGCTCGGTGACGGCCGCGCCCAGGTTCTTGAGGTCCGCGGCGACGTCCTGCGCCTCGCCCTTCTTGGTGGCCACGATCAGGGTGACGGTCGGGGCCTTCTTCGCCTCCGCCTCGGCGAGGAGCTTGGCGTCGTGCGAGCCCAGCGCCTCCACAGGGGTGGCCTGGGACGCGTCGGGTGCGGCGGTCGGTGCGGCGCTCGCGGTGGCGGCACCACCGGCCACCGTCACCGCGCTGGCCGCCACGACCGACGCGAAGAGCGCGGCGGAGGTCCGCCGGCTCAGGTTTCGGGGTTTGCTCACGTTCTCTTTCCTCCAGAGAACAGGGCCCTCAGATGCAGGGCACGCGTGAGGCGAATCCTTCGCGCTGCCGCTGGGCACTGTCACTAGCGTGGAGTTCGTTGTGACCACTTCGTGACATGGGTGGCCGTCCATTGTCACATCGGCGATGGTAGGTATCGGTCGTCAGTCCAGTGTGAACCGACCGGTCGGTGCCCCGGCCTCGGCGTTTCCGAGCAGCTCCGGGGCCTGCGGCTGACGGGGTGCCAGCTCGACCTGCGCCGGCGCGGCCAGCTCCTGGTCGGAGACCCCCAGCTCGGCGAGCTTGCGGGCGCTGACCAGCACGCGCGCCTCCAACGACCCGACGGCCCGGTTGTACGCGGTCACCGCGCCGCTGAGCGACGCGCCGAGCTTGCCGACGTGCTCACCCAACGTCGACAGTCGCCCGTACAGCTCGCGGGCCAGGGAGTGCACCGCCACCGCGTTGCGCGCCAGCGCCTCCTGCCGCCACGAGTAGGCGACCGTACGCAGCAGCGCGACCAGGGTGGCCGGGGTCGCCAGCACCACGTTGCGGGCGAACGCGTGCTCCAGCAGCGTCGGATCGCGCTGCAACGCGACGTCGAGGAACGGGTCGGCCGGCACGAAGAGCACCACGAACTCCGGCGTGCTGTCGAACGCGGCCCAGTAGGTCTTGGCGGCCAGCGCGTCCACGTGCGCGCGCAGGTGCTTCGCGTGCGCGTCGAGATTGGTGTTCCGACCCCGCTCGTCGCGGGCCTCCATCGCCGTCAGGTAGGCGTCGAACGGCGCCTTGGCGTCCACCACCACGGACCGGCCGCCGTGCAGCCGCACCACGAGGTCGGGACGGACCCCCTGGTGGTCGGTGGCGGCGGTGACCTGCTCGGAGAAGTCGCAGTGCTCCAGCATGCCGGCCGCCTCGACGATCCGGCGCAACTGGTGCTCGCCCCAGCGGCCCCGCACCTGGGGTGCCCGCAGGGCCGCCACCAGCTGCTTCGTCTCGGTACGCAGCTCACCCGAGACCGTGCTCATCGCGCGGACCTGCTCGCGCAGTTCGGCGTACGCGTCGACCCGGTCGTGCTCCAACTCGGCGACGCGCTGCTCGTAGCGGCGCAACGTGTCGTGCAGCGGGGCGACGGCGCGGGCCACCGCCTCCTGGGACTGCGCGGTGGCCTCGTAGCTCAGCGCCCGCATGGACTGTTCCAGCCGCCCTTCGCCCTCCCGGGTGGCCCGCAGCGTGGCGTCCAGCCGGGCGATCTCGGTCGCCGAGCGGGTCCGGGCGGCGTACCAGCCCACCGCACCCCCGGCGGCGAGGCAGACGATCACCACGGCCAGCGTCGAGAAGTCCACCCCCGGAGCTTGCCAGACCGGCGCGCCGCGCGCCGCCGTGCCGCTCCCGCGCGGACCGTGCCGCTCGCCGGCGGGGCGGTGCCGTTCCCCGGCAGGGGCGTGCCGCTCGCCGGTGCGGGCCTGGCCCCCGCCCGCCGGCCCCGCTGCGCGGCGCCGATCCCAGGCGTGGCACTGGCCTGGCCTGGGTAACGTCGCTGCCATGAGATATCTGCCCCTGCTCATCCTCGTGGTGCTGCTGGTGGGCGCGTTCCTGTGGTGGCGCCGGGAGAGCGCCGCGCGGGAGGCGCGGCGCCTCGCCGACGTACGGGCCGACGCCCAGCGGTGGTACGAGCGGCTCGGCGGCCAGGTGATGAACCTGCACGGCGACCACCCGGCCGTACGCCAGGCGCTGGTCGACGCCGGGGAGCGCTACAACGCGGCCGGCAGCCAGCTCGAGCAGGCCCGCAGCGTCGAGCAGTTCCGCCTCGCCCGGGAAACCGCGCTGGAGGGGCTGACGTACGCGCGGGCGGCCCGGGTGGCGCTCGGCATCGACCCCGGTCCCGAGCTGCCGCCGCTGGCCGCCGCACAGGGTGCCGGGCGGCTCACCCGGGAGCGTCAGGTCGACGTGCAGGGGCAGACCTTCAAGGCCGGGCCGCAGCCCGGCCGGGACACCCCCTACTACTACCCGGGCGGGCGCTACCAGGGCCGGCCGGTGCCGGCGGGCTGGTATTCCACCCCGTGGTGGAAGACCGCCCTGGGCGCCGGCGCGGGCGTCCTCGGCGGCATCCTGATCGCCGACGCGCTCTTCTCGCCCGGCTTCGCCGATCCCGGGTACGGCTACGAGGCCGGCTACCAGGAGGGCTTCGGCGACGCCACCGGCTTCGGCGAGCAGGGCGGCGAGGTCGGGGGCGACTTCGGCGGTGGCGGTGACTTCGGTGGGGGCTTCGGCGGCGGCGACTTCGGGGGTGGCGACTTCGGCGGCGGCGACTGGTAGCACCAGCGTCGGGCGGGCTCGTCAGTGGCGGGTCGGCCGGGACACCCTCCGGCGCGCAAGGCGCGGGAAGGTGTCCCGGCCGCCGCTCAGCCCGTGTTGCGCATGCCGGCGGCGATGCCGTTGACGGTGGTCAGCAGCGCGCGCTCGAGCGCCGTACCGTCGTTCGGCGCGCGCCGGCCACCTGGCGCGGTGGCCACCGCCCGGCCCGCCGCCCCGGACTCCCGGTACTGGCGCAGCAGGGCCACCTGGAGGTGGTGCAGCGGCTCCAGGTAGGTGTCGCGGACGGCCAGGGTGCGCTGGAGCACGGGGGAGTTCTCCAGCAGGGCCGGCGAGGAGGTCACGGCCAGCACCTCCCGCTGGGTCAGCTCGTACTCCTGCTCGATCTTGTGGAAGATCGGGTGCAGCTTCTTCGGCACCAGCGTCTCGACGTAGCGGCGGGCGATGCTCAGGTCGGTCTTGGTGAGCATCATCTCGACGTTCGACAGGAACGTGCGGAAGAAGTGCCAGTTGCGGTGCATCTCGGCCAGCACGTCCTCCAGGCCGGCCTCCCGCGCCGCGGCCAGGCCCGAGCCGACCCCGAACCAGCCGGGCACGATCTGCCGGGTCTGGGTCCAGCCGAACACCCACGGGATGGCGCGCAGACCGGCGAGCCCGGCGCCCGTGTTGGGCCGCTTCGCCGGGCGGGAGCCGATGTTCAGCGCGCCGAGCAGCTCCGTGGGCGTCGACGCCCAGAAGTACGCCGGCAGGTCCGGGTCCTCGACCAGCGACCGGTACGACCGGAAGGCCGAGTCGGAGACCAGCTCCATGGTGGCGTCCCAGCGCTCCAACATCTCGGCGGGCTGCCGGGGCGCGGTGTGCAGCAGGGTGGCCTGGAGCACCGCGGCCAGGGTCAGCTCCAGGTTCTCCCGGGCCAACGACGGCAGGGAGTACTTGTCGGAGATGACCTCGCCCTGCTCGGTGACCTTGATCGCGCCGTCCAGGGTGCCGTACGGCTGGGCCAGGATCGCCTCGTGCGTCGGCCCGCCGCCGCGACCCACGGTGCCGCCGCGGCCGTGGAACAGCCGCAGGTGCACCCCGTGCCGGGCGGCCACGTCGCGCAGCGCGCGCTGGGCCCGGTGGATCGACCACTGGCTGGTGGTGATGCCGGCCTCCTTGTTGGAGTCGGAGTAGCCCAGCATCACCTCCTGCACGTCGCCGCGCGCCGCGACCAGCGCCCGGTACGCCGGCAGCGAGAGCAGCTCGTCGAGCAGTTCGCCGCCCGCGTTCAGCTCGGCGGGGGTCTCCAGCAGCGGTACGAACCCGATGCGGGACCGGCCGCTGTGCACGTCGACCAGGCCCGCCTCGCGCGCCAGCACCACGGCGGCGAGCACGTCGTCCACGCCGAGCGTCATCGAGACGATGTACGACTCGATGACCTCGCCGCCGAACCGGTCCTGCGCCTCGCGGATGGTGCCGAACACGTCGAACGTCTTGCGGGTCGCCTCGGTCAACGGGGTGTCCACCGTGGAGAGCGGCCGGCGCCCGGTCAGCTCGTCGGCGAGCAGCTTCGTGCGTTCCTGCCGGCTCAGCGACGGGTAGTCGGAGACCTCGCCGACGGCCGCGTAGAGCTGGGCGAGCACCGCGTGGTGCGCCTCGGCGTGCTCCCGGACGTCCATGGTCGCCAGGTGCAGCCCGAACGCGGAGACCGTACGGATGGTGGAGGCGAGCCGGCCCACGGCGGTGAGCTGCCCGGCGTTGCGGGCCAGTGAGGCGCGCAGCAGCTCCAGGTCGGCCACCAGCTCGGCGGAGCCGCGGTAGTCCCGCCCGGGCACGTGCGCGGTGCCCTGGCGCAGCCGCTGCCGGGTGTTGGCCAGCTTCGCCTTCACGCAGCGGGCCTTGAGCCGGTAGGGCTCCTCGGCGTTGACCCGGCGGAACCGGGCCGCCACCTCGGGCAACGCGTCCAGGTCGGCGGCGAGGCTCGCGGAGAGGTCGAGCGACACCCCGCGCAGCCGCCGGGACACCGACACCTCGTCGATCAGGTGGTCCATCGCCTTCTCGGTGGCCGCGATGCCGTGCTCGTGCTGGATCGTCAGCACCTCGCGGGTCACCGCCGGGGTGACGAACGGGTTGCCGTCGCGGTCGCCGCCGATCCAGGTGCCGAAGGACAGCGGCCGGGCCGTGGGGGAGGTCTCCACGCCGAGGGTACGCAGCGTGTCGGCGAGGTCGTCGAGGACCTGCGGGGCGGCCTCGGCGTACAGGTCGCGCAGGTAGTAGATGGCGTTGCGGGCCTCGTCGGTCGGGTCCGGGCGGTCGAGCCGCAGCTCGTCGGTCTGCCACATCAGGTCGAGCAGTTCGGCGAGGCGGCGGTTGGCCGGGCCCTCGTCGCTGGCGCCGTAGAGGATCGCGTTGGCGGTCTCGGTGTCCAGCTCGTCGGCGATGGCGCGCAGCTTGGACAGGATGGACCGGCGCGCCGCCTCGGTCGGGTGGGCGGTGAAGACGGGCCGTACCGCCAGCCGCCGCGCCGCCGCGGCGATCTCCTCGGCGGGCACGCCGCGCTCGGCGATCATCTTGGCCGCCTGGTCCAGCCACCCGCCCTGCACCGCTCGGCGGCGCCGCAGCTCCCGGGCCCGGTGCACCTGCTCGGTGATGTTGGCCAGGTGGAAGTAGGTGGAGAAGGCGCGGGCCAGCTTGGTGCCGGTGGTGACGTCCAGGCCGGCGAGGCGCTGCGCGGCGGCGGGGGCGTCGGAGCGCACCTGGGCGCGGATCTCCTCGACGAGGTCGAGCAGTGGCCGGCCCTCCTGGCGGGCGAGGGTCTGCCCGAGCAGGGTGCCGAGGCGGCGGATGTCGGCCCGCAGGGCGGCGTCGGGGCCGTCGTGGTCGTGCTGGTCGGTCACGATGCGCTCCTTACGCGAGTACGAAGGACAGCGCTGTCCGACTCCCTGGATCGTATCCGCGTCCCCCGCCGGGAAGGAGGGGGACCCGGGCAATCGCCCGGGGTACGGCAGGTGGCCCTTCCTCGCGTCTCCGCCGGTGCCGGGCGCGTCTTCGCTGGTGGAGCCGGGTGCGGTGCGTCGACCGGCGCGGCGGCGCGCCTGGAACGGGGTGGCGCTGAGCACACCCGCCACGCCCTGCGACGTCCAGATGGTGAGCCCGGCGATCGGCCAGCCGGTCGAAGTAGCCGACGGACTTGAGCGGGTCGGTGGCCCGGCCGGGGACGCCGTCGATCAGGTGAGCTGGCAGCGGCCCGCGCTGTAGTGGGCCACCGCCGCCATGATCTCCGCCTCGGGCCGGTCGGCGAAGTTGAGCGTGGCGACCAGCCCCGAGCCGTAGAAGGCGTTCAGCGCCGCGCCGTCCAGCGCCGTGAACGCCCCGAGGTTCTGGAGCACCCGTGCGTCGCGCGGCGTGACCACCAGCATCTTCTCCAGGCTCCACCGTCGGCGGGAGATCTGCGCGACGCCCTCCCAGGGCAGCCAGATCGCCTGGCCCCGGGTCGGTCGGGTGCGGATCCAGAGCCCGGCCGGGCCGAGCGCCAGCACCGGGCCGCCGGAGCCGATCAGCCAGAGCTGGATCCCCAGCGGCACGGCGATCAGGGCCAGCAGGCACCCCACCACGGCGAGGAGGCCGACGACGGACTGGGAGCGCAACTGCGGGTCGGCCGAGTTCACCACGCCGAGGCCGGCGCAGCAGGCGATCGGGAGGATGAGGACCAGCACCACCCCCATCATCAGCAGACCGCGCTTCACGACGTTGGGGCGTACCACGAAGGGCTGGTCCTCCGGGATGCGCCTGGTCACCGGCGGCGGCACGGGGGCTCCCCACGGGCCGCCGGGCGGCGGCCCGTGGTGGAAGGGCTGCGGCGAATGTCCGGCGGGGGTGCTCACGCGGCCTCCGAATGCTCGATCGACTTCGGCGGGGCCAGCCTAGAGGTCCTCTGCCAGTGCCCCGGCGGGTCGGACGAGGAGAAAACCGGTGGAGCCGGTCGGTAGCGTCCGATCATGACGTCGCCGAGCTATCCCCCCAAGCCCCGCCCCGGAGACCGGGTCGCGGTCGTCTCGCCCTCCGCCGGCCTGCCGGCTCTCTTCCCCCACGTGTACGAGCTGGGGCTGCGCCGGTTGCGCGAGGAGTTCGGCCTGGAGCCGGTGGAGTACCCGACGACCCGGGTGCTCGGCGCCGACCCCCGCGACCGGGCCCGGGACCTGACCGCCGCCTTCGCCGACCCGACGATCACCGCCGTGCTCGCGACGGTGGGCGGGGACGACCTGATCACGGTCACCCCGCACCTGGACGACGCCGTGCTGCGGGCCAACCCGAAGCCGTACTTCGGCTACTCCGACAACACCAACGTCCTCAACCACCTGTACCGGCTCGGCATCGTGTCCTACCACGGCGGGTCGGTGCTGGTGCACCTCGGGCGGCCGGGCAGCCCGCACCCGCTGACCTTCGACTCGCTGCGCGCGGCCCTGTTCACCTCCGGCTGGTACGACCTCACGCCCGCGCCGCAGTGGGGCGACCGGCCGAACGACTGGCACGACCCGGCGGCGCTGGCCGACGAGCCGGAGATGCTGCCGGGCGAGGGCTGGCGCTGGCAGGGGCCGGCGACGGTGGTCCAGGGGCGCACCTGGGGCGGCAACCTGGAGATCCTGCACTGGCTGCTGGCCGCCGACCGGGTACCCGCCGCCGGGGAACTGGCCGGGTCGGTGCTGATGGTCGAGACCTCCGAGGAACTGCCCCCGGCCACCGAGGTGTTCCGGATCCTGCGCAACATGGGCGAGCGCGGGCTGCTCGCCGGCTTCCCGGCGGTCCTCGTGGGCCGGGTGAAGGCGTGGGACTTCGAACGACCGCACAGCCCCGAAGAGCGGCGCGCCTGGGCCGACGCGCAGCGGGAGGCGGTCAGCCGGGCGCTCGCCACGTACGCGCCGGACGCCGTGGTGGTCTTCGACGTCGACCTCGGCCACACCGACCCGCAGCTGATCGTCCCGTACGGCGGCGAGATCCGCGTAGACGCCGTCGAACGCCGCATCTCGGTCCGCTACTGACCCGCCTCCTTCCGCCCGAGCGCCCCGCCTTCGCGCCCGAGCGCCCGCCCGCTCCTAGCGCCCGCCCCTAGCGCCGAGCACCCGCCGCGCCGCCTCCGGGTGCGAGTGCCTCGTGATCAGGACGCCATGGACGTTACGCGGCTGTTTTAAGGTCCATGGCGTCCTGATCACCGTCGGCTGGGCCGGCGCTCGTCGATTGCGTCGGTGACGAGCCGGACGGTTTGGGCGGGGTGCCGCAGTACGTCGTCCGCCGTGAAGCGCAGCACCAACCAGCCCGCCGCGCGTAGTGCGTTGAGCCGAGCTACGTCGCGCTGGAAGTGGACACGTTCCCGGTGGTGGTCGCCCTCGTACTCGATGGCGATCCGCCACCGGGGGTAGGCGAGGTCGACGCGGCCGAGGAGGACGCGTCCTCGCTGCGCGTGGGCGCCGTGCACGTCGTGCTGCGCGGTCAGGGGTGGCAGCCCGGCGTCGTGCAGGAGGAGCCGGAGCCGCGTCTCCATGGGGGACTCACTCAGTGGCTCGGCCAGCACGAGCACCTCGCGCAGCCGGGCGGTGCCGGGCCAGCCCTTGTGCGTGTCCAGGTAACTGCTCAACGCGGGGAGCCTCGCCACCCGCCGATGCAGCAGCGCGTCCACCGCGACCAGCGCGTCCGTCCGGGGCAGCTGTCGCCCGAGGTCGAAGGCCGTGCGGACGCCGGTGGTGACCGGCAAGCCGGCGATCCGGGTGATCTCCCGGGCGGAGAGCGACCGTTGGTCGACCACCACTCGTGGAGTGGTGCGTCGGCGGGCCCGCCCCGGAAGCGTGACGAAGACCGGGCTCGCGCGTGGGAGGAGGTCCGCGCCCCAGAGGAACGCCGCGCTGAGACCGCTGATGGCCGCCCCCGGCGGCAGGGTCAGGGCGACGGCGTCGCACCACATCCTGTGGTCCTCCTCGCGATGACCGTCGACGTGGACGTAGATGTCGGGCAGCAGCCGACGCCAGGACGGTCCGCGAAGCATCCGCCAGGTGACGAGGCCGGCGGCGACGGCCCGGCTGCCGGAGAACGGGAGGAACGTCAACTCTCTGGGAACGTGCGGTGCCCGTGGCATTCGGGCAGCTTGCGGTCACGGCCCGCTCGCGCGCCGACCCGAAAGCCGATCCCGGGGTGTTGTCGCAGGGGGCTGTCGCTCGACACCACCACCCGAGCCCCGGCCGCAGGTTGGCGGGGGCGGCGGCGGGGCGGCAGGTCAGGTGGGGTCGAGGACGGCGAACGCCCGTACCGGGAAGGTGCCCATGCCGGCCACCATCGGCGGGGCGGCCGTGAACCGGAAGCCGGTCGGGGGCAGCGCGTCGAGGCCGGTCAGGTGCTCCACGACCGGTACGCCGGCGGCCAGCAGCGCGCTGTGCGCGGGGCGCTCGCCGGCCGCCGCCGGGCTCATGTCGTCGATGTTGATCGAGTCGATGCCGACCAGGGCGGCGCCCGCGTCGACCAGGGCCCGGGCGCCGTCCCCCGTGAGGTACGGCGCCTCCGGCGCGCCGTACCGGCCGGTGCCGAAGTGCGCCGACCAACCGGTGTGCAGCAGCACCGCGTGCCCGGCGACCTCGTACGGCGCCAGCAGCAGCCGGTCCACCGCGCGGGTGCCCGCCGGCACCCGGACCACGACGCCGGGCAGGTCGGCGAGGCGCTCCAGCCCGGTGGCGGCGAGGTCGGCGCCGTCGGCGAAGCGGTGGGCGGGCGTGTCGACGTACGTGCCGGTGTTGGCGATCATGTCGATGCGCCCCACCTGGAACTCGGTGCCGGGGGCGTAGTTGGCCCGGGACGCCTCCCGGGTCAGCCACTCGGTGATCCGAGGCGCCGGCCAGCCCGGCAGGGTGGTCATGCCGTCGGTGACCACGTGGCTCAGCTCGACCAGCCGCCGGGAGTTGCCCTCCGGGCCGGGCCGGGCCGGCACGCCCCGGCCGCCCTTGTGCGGTTCCTCGATCATCGTCCGGCCGGTGATCCGTACCTCGGCCACCATGAGCAGCCCGAGGTGCCGGACGAACAGCGCCGCCAGTTCGTCGTCGGTGATGTCGGGGCCGGGGACGTCCAGTCGGAACCCGTCCGTCCGCAGCCCGCCGCCGTTGGCGAAGGTGACCTCCGCGTCGAACTGTGCCCGCCACTGGTTGTCCATCAGCGCAGCCGATCACGGCCGGTCGCCCTCGTCAAGATCCTGGCTGGCCGGCCGGCTCGGGCAGGGTCCTCGCGGCCCCGGGCCCGGCCGCCGGCACGTTTAGTGATCAACCGGCGAGCCACAGCGCCGCGCGCCCGCCGGAGTGCCGTACAGGGGGGTGTACGACACCGCCGGCGGGTGGCGACGGCAGTTCGCCGCCGCCGAGGTCGCAGCCGGGTGGAGCTGCGGGCCTCCCCGAAAAGGTCCGCGCACCCCGACCGCCGCTGCGGCGGCTCGATCCCGGCTGACGGATTCCATGGTCGTCCGTCGGGCGGTCGCGGGTCTTGAACATCGATGCTCGGTTCGTCGCCCACTCGGCCTCGGCCCCGACCGGCCCGCGATCCCGCCGCCCTGTGGCTCCGACGCCAGCAGCCGGGACCCGGCGCGGAGGGCGGCGGGTCGGTCAGTCGCGGGTGAGCAGGCGGCGCAGGCGGGCCGGCGGGTGGCCGACGTGCTCCCGGAGCACACGGGTGAGGTGGGCCTGGTCGGCGAAGCCGTGCTCCGCCGCCACGGCGCGTAGCGGTCGGTCGTCCGCCTCCGCGAGGGTGTCGAGCACCGCGCGGACCCGTAGCCGGTTGCGGTACGCGGTGAGGCTGCTGCCGGTGACCCGCTGGAACACCCGGCTCAGGTGGTGTGGTGAGGCGCCCACTTCCCGCGCCACCTGGTCGAGCGTGAGGGAGAAGTCGCGGACCATGAGCACCTCCCGGGCCCGGTCGGCGAGGCGACGGTGGGCGGCCGCGGTGGCGGGGCGCTGGTTGACGACGCGCCCCAGGTCCGCCCCCGGTGGCTCGGCCCGGCCGTTGACGAAGTCGAGCACCCTGCCGAGGAAGCCGTGCAGTCGCTCCGCCATCTCGAACGGGTCCAGCCCTCGCCGGAACTCCGTGACGAGCATCCGGTGTGCCAGGTCGAGCGCCGTGTCCGAGGTGCCGTCCCAGCCGGCGGTCGCCAACCAGCGCGCCCCGCCCCGGTGTTCGGCGAGGACCTCCGGCTCGATCTCCAGGCGGGTGAACGTGTCGCAGCCCAGCGGGTGGGACACCTGCAGCTCGTCGCCTGGCCGGGTGAGCAGCAGCGAGGTGGCGTCCGAGAACGTCGTACGACCGTTGATGCGCCGCCGGTAGGCGCCCGACCAGCCAAGGCTGACCTCGTGACGCAGCAGGACCGTCGGTGCCGTCCAGCCGCGCTTTTCGACGCCGCAGCGCACCTCGGAGATCGAGATCCCCGCCGGGTGACCCAGCACCCGCCAGCGGCAGGGCGTGGTCGTTCGGGGTGGGTCGCTGCCGACTTTCTCAGTCATCCGTCCTCCCCCTCGGCTGACCGTCGCGGACCATCGACGAAGCGTACGCGGGAGTGGCTCGCACGTTCGGAGAAATAGTGTCGGCGGGGAGAGGCGCGGAGGGCGGTGGGCGGGTCGGTCAGTCGTGGGTGAGCAGTCGGCGCAGGTGGGCCGGGGGGTGGCCGACGTGGTCCCGGACCACGCGGGTGAGGTGGGCCTGGTCGGCGAAGCCGTGCTCGGCCGCCACGGTGCGCAGCGGCCGTCCGTCCGCCTCCGCGAGGGTGTCGAGCACCGCGCGGACGCGCAGCCGGTTGCGGTACGCGGTGAGGCTGCTGCCGGTGACCCGGTGGAACACCCGGCTCAGGTGGTGCGGAGAGGCGCCCACCTCCCGGGCCACCTCGTCGAGGCCGAGCGAGAAGGCACCGGCGGCGAGCACCTCGCGGGCCCGGTCGGCCAGGCGGCGGTGGGCGACCTGGGTGGCGGGCCGCCGGCCGATGGCGCGTGCCAGATCGGCCCCCGGTGGCTCGGCCCGGGCGTCGGTGAGGTTGAGCACCCCGTCGAGGAAACGGTGCAGCCGCTCCGACATCTCGAACCGGTCGATTCCGCGCCGGAACTCCGCGATGAGCATCCGGTGGGCCAGGTCGAGCGGCGCGTCCGAGGTGCCCTCCCAGCCCGCGGTGTCCAGCCAGCGCGCCCCGTCCGGGCGGTCGGCCAGCACCGCCTCGTCGACCTCCAGGCAGGTGTACGAGTCGCCGCAGCCCATGGGGTGCGACACGGACATCTCGTCGCCGGGCCGGGTGAGCAGCACCGAGGTGGCGTCCGAGAACGACGTACGACCGTTGAGCCGCCGCCGGTACGCCCCGGACCGGCCGAGGAGGACCTTGTGGGTCAGCTCGGCGGTCGGTGCCGTCCAGCCGTGGTTCTCGACGATGCAGCGCACCTCGTAGATCAGGATGCCGTCCGGGTGACCCAGCACCCGCCACCGGGCGGGCGTGGTCTTGCGGCGCGGGTCGCTGCCGATTCCCTCAGGCATCCGGTCCCCCCTCGGGTGGCCCTGCGCGGATTGTCGACGATCCAACCTACGCGCGGGTGACTTGTCCGGCCGGAGAGATAGTGTCGACCGGTGGCCCCCCGTCCAGCCGGACGAGGGGTGATCGTCGTGTCCTCCCGCTGGAAGTGATCCCATGCTCACCGGTCTGTTCTCCGCCGCCCTGGCCGATCCGGGGCTGGCCCGGGCACGTGACCTGGCGCGCTCCGGTGCCGCGCAGGTCGACGGCCTCGACATCACCGCGCCGGCCGCGCTGCGTCCCTTCGCGGTCGCCGCGGTCGCGGCCGACGAGGCCGGCGGGCCGGGCGGCGGCGCGGGTCGTCCGGTGCTCGCCGTGACCGCCACCACCCGGGAGGCCGACGACCTGGCCGCCGCGCTGGGCAGCCTCCTCCCACCCGGGCAGGTGACGGTGTTCCCGTCCTGGGAGACGCTGCCGCACGAGCGCCTGTCGCCCCGCTCCGACACGGTCGGCCGGCGGCTGGCCGTGCTGCGCCGGCTGGCGCACCCCGGGGCGGCCGACGCGCACGGCCGCACCGGCGGGCTGCGGGTGGTCGTGGCACCCGTCCGGTCGCTGCTGCAACCGCAGCTCAAGGGCCTCGGCGACCTGGAGCCGGTGCAGCTCGCCGCCGGGAAGGAGGCCGACCTGGAGGAGGTCGCCCGCCGCCTGACCGACATGGCGTACGCGCGGGTCGACCTGGTCACCAAGCGGGGCGAGTTCGCCGTGCGCGGCGGCATCCTGGACATCTTCCCGCCCACCGACGAGCACCCGTCGCGGGTCGAGTTCTGGGGCGACGAGGTGGAGGAGATCCGCACCTTCGCCGTCGCCGACCAGCGCACCATCGAGCAGGTGCCGACGCTGTGGGCGCCGCCGTGCCGGGAGCTGCTGCTCACCCCGTCGGTGCGCAAGCGGGCCGCCGCCCTCGCCGAGGAGCACCCGGAGCTGGCCGAGATCCTCGACAAGCTGGCCGAGGGCATCCCGGTCGAGGGGATGGAGTCCCTCGCCCCGGCGCTGATCGGCGCCGACTCGATGGAGCTGCTGCTGGACGCCATGCCGGCCGGCACCCACGTGCTCCTCTGCGACCCGGAACGCATCCGCACCCGGGCGCACGACCTGGTGCGTACCTCCGACGAGTTCCTCCAGGCGAGCTGGGCCGCGGCGGCCGTCGGCGGCCAGGCCCCGATCGACGTCGGCGCCGCCGCCTTCCGGACCCTGGCGGAGGTACGCGCCGTCGCGGCGAAGCTGCGCCAGCCCTGGTGGACGCTGTCGCCGTTCGGCCTCGTGGAGGCGGACGCCGCCCCGGCGCGGCAGCCGTGGGAGGACGGGCCGGAGGCGTACGACGTCACCCCCGACGACGCGATCGCGGTGACCCTGGCCGCGCAGCCGGCCCCGCTCTACC
The DNA here is from genome assembly GCF_900091445.1 of Micromonospora echinofusca. NCBI lineage: Bacteria > Bacillati > Actinomycetota > Actinomycetes > Micromonosporales > Micromonosporaceae > Micromonospora > Micromonospora echinofusca. Next base: position 5,426,101 of record NZ_LT607733.1, on the reverse strand, counting down.
ACGGCGAGACCGCCCGGGTGGTCGACGACCTCAAGCGCTGGACCGGCGAGGGCTGGTCGGTCGCGCTGGTCTTCGAGGGGCACGGTCCCGCCCAGCGGGCGGTCGAGGTGCTCCGCGACGCCGGCCTCGGCGCGCGGCTGACGGAGGAGATCCCGACCGCGCCCGCCCCCGGTGAGGTGCTCGTCTCCTGCGGCAGCCTGACCAGCGGCTTCGTCGACGAGGCGTCGCGGTTCGTGCTGCTCACCGGCAACGACGTCACCGGCGGGCGGGGCACCTCCACCCGCGACATGCGCAAGATGCCGAGCCGGCGGCGCAACACCATCGACCCGCTGGAGCTGAAGGCCGGCGACCACGTCGTGCACGAGCAGCACGGCATCGGCCGCTACGTCGAGCTGGTGCAGCGCACCGTGAACGGCGCCTCCCGGGAATACCTGGTCATCGAGTACGCCCCGAGCAAGCGCGGCCAGCCCGGCGACCGGCTCTTCGTCCCCACCGACCAGCTCGACCAGCTCTCCCGCTACGTGGGCGGCGAGCAGCCCACCCTGCACAAGATGGGCGGCTCGGACTGGCAGAAGTCCAAGGCCCGGGCCCGCAAGGCGGTCAAGGAGATCGCCGCCCAGCTCATCCAGCTCTACGCCGCCCGCAAGGCGTCCAAGGGGCACAACTTCGGCCCCGACACCCCGTGGCAGCGGGAGCTGGAGGACGCCTTCCCGTGGCAGGAGACGCCGGACCAGCTCGCCGCCATCGAGGAGGTCAAGCGGGACATGGAGCAGACCGTCCCGATGGACCGGTTGATCTGCGGTGACGTCGGCTACGGCAAGACGGAGATCGCGGTACGGGCGGCGTTCAAGGCGGTGCAGGACGGCAAGCAGGTGGCGGTGCTGGTGCCCACCACGCTGCTGGTGCAGCAGCACTACAACACGTTCGCCGAGCGGATGAGCCAGTTCCCGGTGACCATCAAGCAGCTCTCCCGCTTCCAGACGCCGAAGGAGGCCGAGCGGACCCTGGAGATGGCCGCCGCGGGCACCGCCGACATCGTCATCGGCACCCACCGGCTGCTCCAGGCGGCCACCCGGTTCAAGTCGCTCGGCCTGGTCATCGTCGACGAGGAGCAGCGCTTCGGCGTCGAGCACAAGGAGCACCTGAAGACGATGCGCGCCTCGGTCGACGTGCTGAGCATGTCGGCCACCCCGATCCCGCGCACGCTGGAGATGGCGATCACCGGCATCCGGGAGATGTCCACCATCGCCACCCCGCCGGAGGAGCGGCACCCGGTGCTCACCTTCGTCGGGGCGTACGACGAGCGGCAGGTGGCCGCCTCCATCCACCGCGAGCTGCTTCGCGACGGGCAGGTCTTCTACCTGCACAACCGGGTCGAGTCGATCGACCGGACGGCCCGCAAGCTGCGCGAGCTGGTGCCCGAGGCGCGGGTCGCGGTGGCACACGGCCAGATGGGCGAGGAGGCCCTGGAGAAGGTCATGGTCGGCTTCTGGGAGAAGGAGTTCGACGTGCTGGTCTGCACCACGATCGTGGAGTCCGGCATCGACATCCCCAACGCCAACACCCTCATCGTGGAGCGGGCCGACCTGCTCGGCCTGGCCCAGCTGCACCAGATCCGCGGCCGGGTCGGCCGGGGCCGGGAGCGGGCGTACGCGTACTTCCTCTACCCGCCGGAGAAGCCGCTCACCGAGCACGCCCACGAGCGGCTGGCGACCATCGCCCAGCACACCGAGCTGGGCGCCGGCATGTACGTGGCGATGAAGGACCTGGAGATCCGGGGCGCCGGCAACCTGCTCGGCGGCGAGCAGTCCGGGCACATCGAGGGCGTCGGCTTCGACCTGTACGTGCGGATGGTCGGCGAGGCGGTCTCCGCGTTCAAGGGCGAGCGCCCGGAGGAGGAGACCGAGGTCAAGGTCGACCTGCCGGTCGACGCGCACCTGCCGCACGACTACGTCGGCGTGGAGCGGCTGCGCCTGGAGATGTACCGCAAGCTCGCCGAGGCGCGCGACGCCGAGCGGCTGCGCGAGGTGGTCGCCGAGATGACGGACCGCTACGGCGAGCCCCCGGCCCCGGTGCAGAACCTGGTCGCGGTGGCCCGGTTCCGCCTGCTGGCCCGCCGCTACGGCCTCACCGACGTCTCCATGCAGGGCAAGCACATCCGCTTCGGGCCGTTGCCGCTGCCCGACTCGAAGCAGCTGCGGCTCAAGCGCTACCACCCGGACTCGGTCTACAAGTCCGCGCTCGACCAGGTCAGCGTGCCCCGGCCGAGCACCCGGCGGGTGGGCGGCGAGCCGCTGCGCGACCAGGCCCTGCTGGAGTGGTGCGCCCAGCTCCTCTCCGACGTCCTGGGCGAGCCGGCGACGGCGGCAGCCCCCGCCCGGTGAGCGGCGGGCGCCCGGTGGGCGGCGATCGCACGCCGGTAGGGCGGGCCGGCGGGTCAGTCGCGGGGCCCGGGCGGCCCGGGGCGGGCACGCGCGGACGCCGGGGGACGGGCGGCGGGCAGACCGGTGGGCGGCGTCACGCTGGTCCCGGGTGGCATGAGAGAGTGACCGTCATGCGTGCTCGCCGTCTTGTCGCCGTCGCCAGCGTGGCGCTCGGCCTCGTCGCCCTCTCCGGTTGCCGTGCCGAGCCCGGTGTCGCCGCCTACGTCGGCGACCTGCGAATCACCGAGGATGCCGTCACCGACGTCGTGGCCGACCTGCGGGCGAAGAACCCGGCGCCGACCGGGCAGCCCGAGGCGCCCGGGGGGCAGCCTCCGGCGCAGGCGCCGCAGCTGCCCGGCCGAGGTCAGGTCGTCAGCGTGCTGGTGCTGGCCGAGGTCTGCGAGCGGGTCTCGGCGGAGAAGAACTACCAGCCGCGCGGGCAGGTGGCGCCGGAGCAGCTCGCCCAGCAGTTCGGCCTGTCGCCCGACACCGGCTACGTGCGCCAGGTCGCCGAGCTCTACACCTGCCTGTCGGGGGTGCCGACCGGTGCGCCGGCCGAGCCGACCGCGCAGGATCTGGCGGACGTGGTGGCGGCGGGCCGCAAGGCGGGTGCCATTCCGGCCGACGTGACCGACGAGGCCGCCGCCGGCCAGCTCGACGGCGAGCAGCTGCGCACCGCGCTGGCCACCCGCAAGTCGCTGGCCGAGGCGGTCGCCGCGTACGACGTGACGGTCAACCCCCGCTACCGTCCGCTGGAGTTCCCGGTGCTGAGCTTCTCCGGCAACGCGCCGGCGGTGAGCGTGCCGCTGGGCGAGGCCGGCTCCGACGGGGTCACCGACGTCTCCACCCCGGACCCGCTGTCCCCCGGTGGGCCGCAGGCGGCCGGCGGGACCGACAGCTGAGCATGCCTGCCCGGATCGTCCTGCTCGTCACCTCGCCCCGTCTGCCGGCCGGTCTGCTGACCGCCGCCGCGTGGGACGCCGTACGCCGGCATCCGGTGCTGGCGGGGGCGGAGAGCGAGCTGACGACGGCGGTACGCGCAGCGGGCGCCGAGGTCACGGTGGTCGACGGCCGGGCGACGCAGGCGCTGCTCGACGCGGCGGCGGCGCACGGCGTCGCGGTGTGGCTGGCCGGTCCGGCCGGCGACGAGTCGCTGGCCCGCGAGCTGGGCCTGCGGCTGGCGCGCGAGCCCGGCCTGGCCGAGCTGGAGCTGATGTACGGCTCCTGGGACCCGCCCGGGGCCCGGCTGCTCGACGCCGTGGCGGTGATGGACCGGTTGGCCTCCCCGGGCGGCGACCCGTGGAAGCGGGCGCAGACCCACCGCAGCCTCGCCGGCTTCCTGCTGGAGGAGTGCTACGAGGCGTACGACGCGATCAGCGCGGGCGACACCGACGCGCTGCGCGAGGAGCTGGGCGACGTGCTGCTCCAGGTGGTGCTGCACGCCCGGCTCGCCGAGGAGTTGCCCGAGGGGGAGCGGTGGACCGTCGACGACGTGGCCGGTGGGCTGGTCGACAAGATGGTCCGGCGCAACCCGCACGTCTTCGCCGACGCCGAGGCCGGCACGCTGGAGGAGATCGAGGCGAGCTGGGAGCGGATCAAGCGGGCCGAAAAGGCGCGTGACTCGGTGCTGGACGGCATCGCGCTGAGCCAGCCCGCGCTCGCCCTGGCCGCCAAGATCCTGGAACGCGCCGGCCGGGTCGGCCTCGCCGTACCGCCGCCCCTCACGGATTCCCAGGCGGACCCGGAGGCGAGGCTCGGCGCGAGCCTGCTCGCCACGGTCGCGGCGGCCCGCGAGGCGGGTCTGGACCCGGAGGCGTCCCTGCGCCGCGCCGCCCTCGCCTACGCCGACGCCGTCAGGACGGCCGAACGCCGGTAGGGTCGGCGGGTGGAATCGTTTGTGCCGCTCGCGGAGCGGATCGTCGACGCGTTGCTGGAGAGCCGGCCCGGGCTGGCGACCACCACCGGTGACCATCGCTACGACGACCGGCTGCCGGACCTCTCCGCCGAGGCGGTCGCGGCCGACCAGGCCATGCTCAGGGAGGCCGCGGACGCGCTCGCCGAGCTGGACCCGGACGCCCTGGACGTCGAGCAGCGCGTCGACCACGCGCTGCTCACCTCGTTCGTGGACCGGGAGCTGTTCGAGTCCGGCGACATCCGCGCCCACGAGTGGGACCCGTTGCGGCACAACCCCGGGCCGCTGCTGCACGCGCTGCTCGCCCGCCCGTACGCCCCGGTCGAGGTCCGGCTGACCAGCCTGGCCGGGCGGCTCGCCGCCGTACCGGACGCGCTGGCGACGGCGCGCGCGACGCTGCGCGACATGCCGCGGATCCACGCCGACACGGCCGTCGGGCAGTTCACCGGCACGGCGGCGCTGATCCGCGACGAGGTGCCGGCGTTGCTCGCGCAGGCCCCCGCCCTGCACGACCGGGTCGAGCCGGCCGCCACGGCGGCGATCGCGGCGCTGGAGGAGTTCGTCGCGTGGCTGCGTCAGGGCCTGGCCGCCGACGCCGGCCCCGGGCGGGACCCGCGGCTGGGCCGCCGTCGCTGGGAGGCGCGGCTCTGGCACACCCTCGACACGGAGCTGGGGGCCGCCGAGATCCAGCGTCAGGCCTGGGCCAACCTGGACCGGGTCGGCGAGGAGATCCGTGCGGCGGCCGTCGAGCTGGTCGGCGGCCCGGCCGACGACGAGACGGTACGCCGGGCGCTGGACCTGCTGGCCGCCGAGCACCCCGACGACGCCACGATCGTGGACCTGGCCTCGGTCAGCCTGGACGAGGCGACCGACTTCGTACGCGCCCACGACCTGGTCACCCTGGTCGACGATCCGTGCGTGATCCAGGAGATGCCGCGGTTCGCCCGGGGCGTGGCGGTCGCGTACTGCGACTCGCCCGGCCCGCTGGAGACGGCGGACGTGCCGACCTTCTACTGCATCGCGCCCACTCCCGAGGAGTGGCCCGCGCACCGGGTCGACTCGTTCTACCGGGAGTACAACGACCACATGATCCGCAACCTGACGGTGCACGAGGCGATGCCGGGGCACTTCCTCCAGCTCGCCCACGCCCGCCGGCACGTGGGTCCGACGCGGGTGCGGGCCCTGACGGAGTCGGGGCCCTTCATCGAGGGTTGGGCGGTCTACACCGAGGAGCTGATGGCCGGCCTCGGCTTCGGCGGCCTGCCGGTGCGGTTGCAGCAGCTCAAGATGCAGCTGCGGATGACCATCAACGCGCTGCTGGACCAGCTCGTGCACTGCGAGGAGCTGCCGGAGGCCGAGGCGATGGCGCTGATGACCGGGCGTGGCTTCCAGGAGGAGGGCGAGGCGGCCGGCAAGTGGCGGCGCGCGCTGCTCACCTCGACGCAGCTCTCGACGTACTTCGTCGGCTACAGCGAGGTGGCCGGGATCGCCGCCGCCCGCCCGGCCGGTGTGTCGGTGCGCGAGTGGCACGACGCGATGCTCGCCCACGACTGCCCGCCCCCGCGCCACCTGCGCACCCTGCTGGGCGTGTGACGGAGGGCGGCGGCCCGGCGGCGGGCACGGACCCGCCGACGGGGTCGGTCACGAGCTGGCCGGGCGGCGGTCCACGACGCCGGCGTCGGGCGGGAGGTCGAACGCGGCGCCGTCGACCGTCTCGCGGTAGCGGTTGAGCGCCAGCTCGACCTGGCGGCCGTCGACCAGGCCGGTGAAGCTGCCCAGCACCCCGTCGGTGGTCACGCAGGCGGTGAAGTCACCCGCGGACTGCGTAACGTCCACGCAGGTGGCGTGGTGGCCGGCGAGGGTGGTGTCGCTCTGGTCGATGACCGCCTCCGGGTCGAGCGCGGCGGTGGTGAGTAGTCCCACGACGACCGGCGGCGTGACCAGACCCCGTCGCTTGGCCTCGGTGAACATGGTCACCGTGGGCTTCGCGTTGGGCGCGGGCGGGGCCTCCAGGGTGCAGGTCGCGCGACCGGCGGCGGTCTCGCAGCGGGTCGTGGCCTCCGGGGTGACGGTGAGCTTGCCGCCGGGCCAGGTGTAGGCGGAGCGGGCCGGGTCCTGGGCCTGGGCGATGGTGGCGGTCTGCCCGCCGGGGAGCTGGTAGTCGGCGGAGTAGGTCAGCTCCAGTGCCCGGTCGAGCCGGGCGGCCAGGTCGTTCACCAGGTCGGACCGCCCGATCGCCCGGCCGGCGTCGTCGAGGGTCTGGCAACCGGTCACCGTGAGCGACGCGATGACCGACACGGCGAGCATGCGGAGGGTGGTCGAGGCGGCGGGCATGGCGCCCAGCCTGGCCGATCGGGTCAACCGCGCGCAAACCCGTTGCCGGTTGAGGCACGAGAATCCGGGAATGTCCGTGTAAAGCACCGCCCGGAGGCAGGTTTCGGATCGGGTCGGCGAGCGCCCGGACCGCCCGCGTCCGAGCGCCGCCCGATACGCTGCGTTCAACAACTGCCTCAGCCGCACCGTCGCGGCCCATACCGGACCGGAACACACAAACGAGGAGCGACTCAGTGGCAACCATCGAGGGAATCGTCGCGCGGGAGATTCTGGACTCGCGGGGCAACCCGACCGTCGAGGTCGAGGTCGGGCTCGACGACGGCACGATCGCCCGGGCGGCGGTGCCCTCCGGCGCCTCCACGGGCGCCTTCGAGGCGATCGAGCTGCGCGACGGTGACGCCGACCGCTACCAGGGCAAGGGCGTCGAGAAGGCGGTCTCGAACATCGAGGACAAGATCGTCGACGAGCTGATCGGCTACGAGGCCAGCGAGCAGCGGCTGATCGACCAGAAGATGCTCGACGTCGACGGCACCGACAGCAAGTCCGAGCTGGGCGCGAACGCCATCCTCGGCGTCTCCCTGGCGGTGGCCAAGGCGGCGGCCGGCAGCGCCGAGCTGAGCCTCTTCCGCTACCTGGGCGGCCCGAACGCGCACCTGCTGCCGGTGCCGATGATGAACATCCTCAACGGCGGCGCGCACGCGGACTCGAACGTCGACATCCAGGAGTTCATGATCGCGCCGATCGGCGCGCCCAGCTTCCGCGAGGCGCTGCGCTCCGGCGCGGAGGTCTACCACGCGCTGAAGTCCGTGCTGAAGAAGAAGGACCTCTCCACCGGTCTCGGCGACGAGGGCGGCTTCGCGCCCAACCTGCCCACCAACGCCGCCGCCCTGGACCTCATCGCCGAGGCGGTCGAGAAGGCCGGCTACCGGCTCGGCACCGACATCGTCTTCGCGCTCGACGTCGCCGCCACGGAGTTCTTCGACAACGGCACCTACACCTTCGAGGGCGCCGCGAAGACCGCCGAGGAGATGAGCAACTACTACACCAAGCTCGCCGGCGACTACCCCATCGTGTCGATCGAGGACCCGCTGGCCGAGGACGACTGGACCGGCTGGCAGACGCTGACCGCCTCGCTCGGCGACCGCGTCCAGATCGTCGGCGACGATCTCTTCGTCACCAACCCGCAGCGCATCGCCCGCGGCATCGCCGAGAAGGCCGCCAACGCGGTCCTCGTCAAGGTCAACCAGATCGGTTCGCTGACCGAGACCCTGGACGCGGTGGACCTGGCCCACCGGGCCGGCTTCAAGTGCATGATGAGCCACCGCTCCGGCGAGACCGAGGACACCACCATCGCGGACCTGGCGGTGGCCACCGGTTGCGGGCAGATCAAGACCGGCGCGCCGGCCCGTTCGGACCGGGTCGCCAAGTACAACCAGCTCCTGCGGATCGAGGAGGAGCTGGCCGACGCGGCGCGGTACGCCGGGGCGGGCGCCTTCCCGCGCTACCGTTCGGCCTGAGACGCGCGAGGCCTCGGGGGAGGGGTGTGACGATGCAGCAGCGCCGCACACCGGGCGGTCAGCGCCCCGCCCGCCGGCCGGGTAGCACCGGCCGGCCGGGCGGGGCCCGGGGTGCCCGGACGCCGCTGCGCGAGGGCGGCGTCCGCGCGGAGTCGCGGGCCACGGCCAATCGCGCGCCGGGGGCGTCCCGGGGCGCCGAGGGCGTACGCTCCGGGAGCCGGCCCGCCGCGGCCCGTCGGACGGCCGCCGGCACCGTCAAGCGGCTCTCCGCACCCCGCTCCCGGGGCCTCACCGGGCGGGCCACGGTGCTCTTCGCGGTGCTGATCGCGCTCGCCCTGGCCTACACCTACCCGGTGCGCGTCTACCTGGACCAGCAGGCCGACATCGAACGGATGGAGGCCTCCCAGGCCGCCCAGCGCGAGGCCATCAAGGAGCTCTCCGAGCGCGCGGCCAAGTGGCAGGACCCGGAATACATCAAGATCCAGGCCAGGGAGCGGTTCTTCATGGGCCCGCCGGGCGAGACGCTGCTGGTGGTGCTCTCCGACCCGGAGGGCGCCGCCCGGGACGCCGGTTCGTCCGCCGCCCCGTCGGCGCCCGCCACCCCCGCCTCCTGGTACGACACCCTCTGGTCGAGCGTGCAGGCCGCCAACGGCGAGCAGCCCGACAAGTGAGCGGCACCCGAGCATCGAACGAGGAACCAGCATCGTGACTGTCGTACCACCGCAGGAGCCGGCGGCGGACTCCGTACCCCCGCCGAAGCGCGAGCCGGCCACCGAGGCCGACCTGGCCGCGGTGGCCGCGCAGCTCGGACGCCCGCCCCGGGGCACCCGGGCCGTGGCCCACCGCTGCCCCTGCGGCCTGCCCGACGTGGTGGAGACGACCCCGCGCCTGGCCGACGGCACCCCCTTCCCGACGCTGTTCTACCTGACCTGCCCCCGGGCGACGGCGGCGTGCAGCCGGCTGGAGTCGGCGGGGCTGATGAAGGAGATGGCCGACCGGCTGGCCGCCGACCCGGAGCTGGCCGCGCGCTACCGCGCCGCGCACGAGGACTACCTGGCCCGCCGGGACGCGATCGGCGAGGTGCCGGAGATCGCCGGCATCTCCGCCGGCGGGATGCCCGGCCGGGTGAAGTGCCTGCACGTGCACCTCGGGCACGCGCTCGGGGCCGGACCGGGGGTCAACCCGTTCGGCGACGAGACGCTGGAGCTGGTGGAGAAGTGGTGGGCGGCCGGGCCCTGCGTGGACGTGCCGGCGGCGGACTGACCATGGCGGACGGGGACGTGGCGGGGGCCGACGACGTCGTGGTGCGGCGGGCCCGCACCTCGGACGTGCGCGGCATCCGGCGACTCGTCGACACCTACACCGACGACCGGCGGCTGCTCAGCAAGGCGACCGTGACCCTCTACGAGGACGTGCAGGAGTTCCGGGTCGCGGTGCGCGCCGGCGACGGCGCGGTGGTCGGCTGCGGCGCGCTGCACGTGATGTGGGAGGACCTGGCCGAGATCCGGACGGTGGCGGTCGACCCGTCCTGCCGGGGGCGCAAGCTCGGCCACCGGATCGTCGCGGAGCTGATCGACGGCGCCCGCGAGCTGGGGGTGGCGCGGATCTTCGTGCTGACCTTTGAGACCCGCTTCTTCGGCTCGTTCGGCTTCACGGAGATCGACGGCGCGCCCGTGCCGCAGCCGGTCTACGAGCAGCTCCTGCGCTCCTACGACGAGGGCGTCGCCGAGTTCCTCGACCTGGAACGGGTCAAGCCGAACACCCTCGGCAACACCCGCATGCTGCTGCGCCTCTGACTCAGCTCCGGCGCGGGTGGGCGGCGAAGAAGTCCCAGACGAGTTCGGTGGCGCCGAGGCCCGCGTCGGGGGCGGCCAGCTCGCCGCCCGGCGCGCCCGGCCACGAATGCCCCATGTCCGGCAGGGTGTAGACGGTGACGTCGCTGCCGTCGCCGCACCGGGCGTCGGTGCGGGTGACGCGCGGTGCGCCCGTCGGCGGCGCGCCGGACGTCGGGGCGCAGCGCAGCCGCCGCTGCCAGGTGCGTACGCCCTCGGTGAAGACGTCGGCGTAGCGGTCCTGCCCGCCGATGAACGTGATCACCGACACGGGTCGCCGGGGCACGTAGGTCTCGGAGGCCGTCCGGGGGCCGCTGTAGCCGCCGCTGACCACCCCGATGGCCGCGAAGAGGCCCTCGGTCTCGACGGCGGCGCGGAAGCTCATGTCCCCGCCGTTGGAGATCCCGGTGAGGTAGACGCGGTCCGGATCGACCCGCCACGCGCGTACGAGGTGGGCGGTGAGGTCCCTGAGGAAGCCGACGTCGTCGGTCGTCCCGCAGCAGATCAGCGCGTTGAAGCCGCCGTTGTGCCCGTCCGGGTACGCGACCAGGAAGTTCTCCCGGTCGGCCACGGCGTCCAGCCCCACCATGTCCCGCAGGCGGGCGCCGGTGCCCGGATAGAAGTGCAGGGCGATCACCAGCGCCGTGGGCCGGCCGGGGTCGTAGCCGGGCGGGGCGTGCAGCAGGTAGCGGCGCTCGACCCCGTCGTGCGGCAGGACGAGTCGGTGGTCACCGGCGGCGGGGCGCTCGACGGCCCCCGAAGGCGACGGGGCCGGCGCCGAACGGGACTGACCCCGATCCCCGCCGCACGCCGTGGCGACGACGGCGAGAACCAGCCCCGTCAGCACTGCCACCATCCGTCGCACGCCCCGCCCCCTCCGTGACCCCCCGCTCCACACTGGATGGTGCCGTCGGGCGCGGGCAACCCTTTCGGTCCAGGCCGAAGGGCGGCAGTCTGCTGGCATGCTTCGTCTCCGCCTGGGGCCAGCGGACCTGTGCCGGGTCCGCTTCGCCGACCGGCTGCACCCGGTCGGCACGACCATGCTTGCCTGTCAGGCGCTGTACGACGCGGAGGCGGCCCGGACAGCGCCGGGCCCCGCCGCGGACGCGGCGACGGCGGCGGGTCGGGTCCGCTCCGCCGCCTCGGTGCTGCGGCACCTGCTGCCCGCGCGGGGGCGCCTGCCGGACTTCCTGACCCCGCTGGACGGCCTGGAGTCGGTCGCCGCCGGTCTGGAGGCGATCCGGGCGGCCCCCGTCCGGCGCGTGCGGGCCGAGGTCGCGGCCGCGTACGCGCAACTGCCCGCGACGCCGCTGCGCAGGCGGTTCGCCGAGGCGGACGGGGAGACGATGGGGCTGTTCGGCCGGGCCCTGGGCATCTGGCACGACGCGGTGCTCGCGCCGCACTGGGCCGACCTGACGGAGGCGCACCGGCACCACGTGGCGGGGGCGACCGCGCAGCTCGCCACGCACGGGCTGGACGGGCTGCTGAACGCGCTGCACCCGGCGATCCGGTGGGAGGCGCCGACGCTGACCGTGCGGACCTGGTGGAGCGCCTCGCTGTCCGGCACCGGCCACGGCCTGCTCCTGCTGCCCTCGCCGCTGGCCGGCCCGCATCCCCGGGTGCTGGTGGAGCCCGGTCGGCCGGTGCTGGTGGTGTACCCCGCGCCGGTGCCACACCTGATCAGGGGCACCGCACCCGATCCGCTGGGCCGCCTGCTGGGGTCCACCCGGGCGGCGGTGCTGCGCCGCCTCGCCGGTCCCGGCCGGCACACCACCACGGCGCTGGGCCGGGCCGTCGGGATCAGTACCTCGTCGGCGTCCGAGCACGCGGGGGCGTTGCGGGCAGCGGGGCTGGTGGCCAGCGTCCGGGACGGCGGCGCGGTGCTGCACCGGTTGACGCCGCTGGGCACCGAACTGCTGGACGCGGCCGACGCCCCACCGGCCGCCGGGGCCTGACCCGACCGTGCCGCCGCTGCCGGGCTACGCGGACCCGTCGAGTTCGTCGGCGGCCGGATCACGCGTCGTGGGCGCTCCCCGCGAACTTTCCGCACCGCCCCCGTAATCGGTGGCGTGGACGCCGACAAGTACCCGCGACAGGGCGATCTGCGGAGGTGCCATGCAAGGACGTGAAGAGCGGGTGACCGAGCTGTTCCGCCGACATGCCGACGACATCCATGCGTACGCGACCTGGCGGGTCGGCAACCAGGATGCCGCCGATGTGGTGGGCGAGGTGTTCCTGGTGGCCTGGCGGTCACTGGACAGGGTCCGAGCGGGCGAGGAACGGGGCTGGCTGTTCGGGGTGGCGCGCAAGGTGGTGCTGGCCCGGCGACGGCGGGGTGCCGCCAGCAACGCGCTGGACGAGCGGATGTCCGCCTCGACCGTCCCGGAGATCGGGTCGGATCGGCTCGCCGACGACGTCGCGCTGCGCGACCAGGTGCGACAGGCACTGGACACGCTCAGCGTGCGAGACCGCGAGGTGCTGGTCACAGCCGCGTGGTTCGACCTGACGTCGGCGGAGGCGGCGCGGGTGCTCGGGGTCTCGCGGCCCGCCTACGCGGTCCGGCTGCACCGGGCCCGCAACCGGTTCCGCACCGCGTACGAGCAGGTCGTGAAGAGCGAGTACGAGGCCTCGTCGGCCATCCACAAGCCAGTGAGAGTGTGAAGGGGACACGATGGACATCGATGATGTGGTGCGTCGGGGGCGGCCGGACTCGACCGGATGGGCGCGAAGCGACGCGGGACGGCGGGCACTGGACGGGGTTGTCACGGCAGCTTCGGCCGGGGAGCCGACCGGCCGTACGGCGGCCAGGGCGTCCCGACCGGCGCTGCGCTGGTCCCTCCTCGGTACCGGGCTGGCCGGCGTCGCCGCGGCCGGTGTGCTGGCGGTGTCGGTCGTCGCGGCGCCGCAGGCCGCGCGGACGGAGATTCCGCCGTCGGCCGGCGGGCATCCGGGCGCGGTGGACAGCGGGGGCACGGTGTCGCTGACGGCGCGTGACATTCTGCTCGCCGCGGCCAACCGGGCGGAGCGGGCGCCCGCCGAGACCGGCAGGTACTGGCACGTCGAGACGCTCGACGTGCACGGGCCGGTACCGGTCGGCACCGGTGCCGACCGGTACTCACTGCTGCGGAGCCGCATCAACGCGAGCTGGGACGCCGGTGACCCGCGGGTGGCCAGCTGGTACGGCCACCGGGAACTCGGCTCACGGCCGCGTGGCGCCGAGGACGAGCGGGCCTGGCGCGCGGCCGGTTCCCCGACCGAGTGGACCCTCGCCGTCGACGGCCCGACGAAGCTGGTCCTGTCGACCCGGCCGGGTGAGGGCAGGCTCGACAGGGAGCCCGGGGCGCCCCGGTACCTGGAGGACCTCGGGAGACTCACCCTGAAGCAGGTCCGGCAACTGCCGGACGAGCCGGGCGCGCTGCGCGCGTGGGTGACCGAACGTATTCGCACGGGCAGGGACGCGGGGTACCCGGCGGGCAGCGCGGAGAGCGACAGTCTGCTCTTCGGCCACCTGAGCCGGCTGCTGCTCGACACGCCGGCCCCGCCGAAGGTACGCGCCGCGGCGTTCCGGATCCTCGCCGACATCCCCGGCGTACGCAGCCTCGGCGTCGTGCAGGACGTGCGGGGGCGTTCCGGGCAGGGCGTGGAGTTCCGCAGCGGCCCCCGGACCGAGCGGCTGATCGTCGACACGTCGACCCATCGGCTGCTCGCCAGCACGGTCGTCTCCATCCCGAAGGGCGCGGCGGCGCCCGGTGACAAGGAGCGCAGCACCCTGGTGCTGACGGCGGACTGGTCCGACGCCGCGCCGCAGGCGCCGGCGCTGCCCCAGGAGTAGCGGCGGCTGTCGCACGTCGCCGGCCGGCCGCTCAGCGCGGCCGGCCGGCCCCGCCTGACGTAGGGTTGCTGCCGTGACGACGCGTGTGGCCGCCATCGACTGCGGGACCAACTCGATCCGACTGCTGGTCGCCGACCTGCCGGACGCCTCGGCGGGTCCGGAGGCGCCGCTGGCCGACCTGAGCCGGCGGATGGAGATCGTGCGCCTCGGCCAGGGCGTCGACAAGACGGGACGGCTGGCCCCGGAGGCGATCGAACGCACCCGGGTCGCGCTGGCCGCCTACGCCGCCGAGATCGAGAAGCTGGGCGCGGAGCGGGTGCGGATGTGCGCCACGTCGGCTTCGCGGGACGCCTCCAACGCCGCCGAGTTCCGCGAGATGGTCGAGCGGACCCTCGGGGTCGCGCCCGAGGTGGTGACCGGCGACGAGGAGGCGCGGCTCTCCTTCACCGGCGCGGTGCGCGGGCTGCCCGCCGACGCGCGCGAGCCGTACCTGGTCGTCGACATCGGCGGCGGCTCGACCGAGTTCGTCGTCGGCACCCGCGCGGGCGGCGTCGAGGCGGCCATCTCGATGGACATCGGCTGCGTCCGGATGACCGAGCGGCACCTGCACGGCGACCCGCCGGCGCTGGACGAGGTCGCCGCCGCGCAGGCCGACATCGCGGTCGCGGTGGACCGGGCGCTGGAGGCCGTGCCGGGCCGACAGGCGGCCACGCTGGTCGGGCTCGCCGGGTCGGTCACCACCGTGGTCGCGATCGCCCAGGACCTCCAGGAGTACGACCCGGAGCGCATCCACCACGCCCGGGTCCCGTACGACGCGGTGGCCGACGTGACCGCCGACCTGCTCGGCAAGAGCCGGGAGCAGCGGCTGGCGATCCCGGTGATGCACCCGGGCCGGGCCGACGTCATCGGGGCGGGTGCCCTGGTGCTCCGGGTGATCATGGAGCGGGCGGGGATGGACTCGGTGGTCGCCTCCGAGCACGACATCCTCGACGGCATCGCCTGGTCGCTTGCCTGACCGGCAGTCGTGCCGGCGTCGCGGACCTCATCCGCGAGCCGATCGCGATGCGGAGTTGCTCCGGCGACTTGCCGAATGACCAACTGCTCGACGTCGACGGGCTTCCGAGGTCGATGTCGAGCGGATAGGTTGCGCCGATGAGTCGACAGGACAAGGTCCCGGCCGTCTCACTTGGCGACTGAGCCAGCCGCCATCGCATCCAACGAAGACTTGATCGAGTTGTCGAGCGCGCGCAGCCGGTCAACCGGCGGGCCATGCCGGCTCGCCCGGTTGGTCTCGTGTTCATAGACTCCCGGCTGTGCGAGGTCTTCTTGCGATAGCCGGGGCGATTCTCGTGCTGGGTGCGGCGGCGGTGGCCGGGGTGCGCTGGACGGCGGCCGGGGGGCCCGTTCCTATCGCGGCGCCAGCGGGGGCGTCCACGGTGCTGCCCGAGGGCGAATACACGATGGTCGTCGACAACCGGACGTCCGAGGTCTTCACCGATCTGCGTAACGACCGCGGTGTTCCGGAGGTTGAAACCTATGCCATGCCGCCCGCTACCACGTGGGATGAGGTTCGGTCCGGGGTCGCCGGCCAGCTCGACGGATGGAAACAGGTCGGGGACTGCGCCGATGCGGGCGAGCGGCGGACCCAGTGCTCCTGGTGGGAGCCGACCCGCTGGTGGCCCCGCCTCGTGCGGATCGTCTTCCTCCGGCCAGCCGATCCGGGTGGCGCCAATTCCTACGCGTGGCCCGACAGCAACTTCCTGGTGATCGGCTCCGCCCGCGGGGCCAGCCGTTGACGGCGTAAGCCGGGATACGGCCTCCTGCTCGACGGCTACCCAGGGCCGGAACCAGGCGGCGCGGTCTCCAGACTGACCAGCGGCAGGATCCGTCCGAGCAGGCGACCGCTGCCCAGGGCCTCGTCCGCACAGGCTTACGCGGGAAGAGCCAGCGGCGATCCATCCCGAGCTGACTCACGGTAATGAACGCGCGAGGTGGCATACCGTGACTGCACGTATGGGCTGCGGCGGTAGCCGTCCGCGCCCTTTGCTCTGCAGCCATGGAGGCACCGGTCTGCTGAGCAGCAGTTTTATAAATTGGGTTGGTTGGCGGGTGATGGCAGAAGGTCACGTGCGGTTACTGGTGCGTCCATGGCTGCAAAGCAAAGCGCCTGAGGCTGGGAGGGCCCCGAGCGGGGGACCGCCACTGAACGTGATGGTTGCGAATGGAGGGTGCGGCGCCGCGACCGCGAGGGCAACCCGTTCGGTGCTCGGTGATCAAGACCAAAGCGGTCGAGGTCGGCCAGCCGCGACCCGGAGCGCTGGCCGATCGACCTGACGCAGGCTCGTGTGCTGGTGCAGGTACTGCGGGATCTGTTGCGGGTCGCGGACGCCGCGGCACGCCGAGCGGCCTGAACCGCATGTCCTTTGACGGTACTTCGCATTGCGTACTAGTGTGCAATGCGTGGACACCACACAACTGCTGAAGGGCGTGCTGGATCTCGCCGTCCTCGCCGTGCTCCGGGAGGAGGACGGCTACGGCTACGACATCCTGCGCCGGCTGCGCGACGCCGGGCTGGAGGAGGTCGGCGACGCCTCGGTCTACGGCACGCTGCGTCGGCTCTACGCCGCCGGCCTGCTGACCACCTACGTCGTGCCGAGCGAATCCGGCCCGCACCGCAAGTACTACTCCCTCAACGCCGCCGGCCGGGACCAGCTCACCCGGTCCGGCAAGCTCTGGCGCTCGTTCGCCACCACCATGGACGCACTGCTCGACGATCGGGGGATGGCGGCATGACCGTCATGGAGCAGGAAATCGCGGACTACGCCGCCCGGGTCCGGGCCGCGCTGGCCGACCTGGCGCCGGCACACCGCGACGAGTTGACCGAGGACCTGCCGGAGCACCTCGCCGAGGTCGCCGCCGAGGCCGGCGGCTCGCTGGTCGACCGGCTCGGCGAACCCGAGGCGTACGCGGCCGAGCTGCGCGCCGCCGCCGGGGTCGCCGTCGCCGGCACCGGCGGGCGCCGGCTGGACCGTCGCCTCGGCGTCGCCGTGGACCGGTTCCGCGCGCGGGCACACCGCTGGGACGTCCAACTCGGGCCACCCCTCGGGTACGGCACCGCGAGCGAGTTCCTCCGGCTGCTCCGCCCGGCGTGGTGGGTGCTGCGCGGCTACCTGGCCGCCATGCTCGTCACGGTAGTCACGACCGGCGACTCGTTCGGCGTACTGCCCGAGCTCAATGGCAGCACGCTGGCCGGCCTGGTGCTGCTCGCCGGCGCCGTGCTCGCCTCGATCTGGCTCGGCCACCACACGCCGGGCCTGACCCGGCCCAAGCGGCGGCTGCTGCACACCGGCACGGCGGTGCTGGTGATCTTCGGGATGGTGGGCCTGGCGGACATGAACGGGCGCGTCGGCTCCGGCGACTTCGGCTACGAGCAGACCTCCATCGACGGGCGCTACGACCACGTCCGGGACGTCTTCGTCTACGACAGCGAGGGCCGGCTGGTGGAGAACGTCCGGCTCTTCGACCAGAACGGCGACCCGATCCGCCTCGGCTACCCGGACTGCCCCGCCGTACGGGACCCGAACGGGCTCGGCAACCCGCTGCTGTCGACCTACCCGTACTGCCCGCAGCAGGCGCCCTTCGTGCCTCGGGCGCCGGTCGGTCCCCTGCCGTCGACGGGCGTGCCGCCGGTGCCGGCGCCCACCGCCTCGGGTGACCCGACCGAGCCCACGTCCACGCCGAGCGGCGCCCCGAGCACGGCGCCCGCGCCGACGCAGGCATCGACCGGCACCCCGTCCCCGGGTCGGACGTGAAGCGGATCATGCCGTGAAGCTGGGAAATAGCTGAACGGATGAGTCCAGCGGGGCAACGGCTGTCGGTCCCGGTCGCTACGGTGTCGTCTGCTCACTCACCCCCCGGAAGGAAATCGCGTGTCAGAGCAGGTCGCACCGCCCCCCGCGCCGGACGCCGCCCAGCCCCCGTCGGCCGTCCAGGCGCCGCCCCCGGCGGAGCCCCAGGCCGAGAAGTCCGGTTCCAAGAAGCTGCTCGGCATCGTGGGCGCGATCGTCGTGTTCCTGGTCGTCGCCGGCCTCAAGTTCGGCATTGGCTCGGCCATCGGCAACTTCTTCAACAAGGACGAGACCGCCGAGGCCAAGGCCGGCGACTGCATCGCAGAGCTGCCCGAGGTGACCGGCACCGAGGAGGAGAAGGTCGACGGCGCGAAGGTCGTCGAGTGCACCTCCACCGACGCCGTCTACAACGTGGTCGGCCGCGTCGACGGGCAGACCCAGGCGCAGGCCCGCTCTCCGGAGGCGTGCGGGCAGTACATCAAGGAGGGCCAGGAGGGCTACGTCTACTACAGCATCGAGCCGGGCAAGACCGGCTACCTGCTGTGCCTGACGAAGAAGGCCTGATCCCCTTACGACAGCACCGTCGACGGCGGCGCGGACGACGTCCGCGCCGCCGTCGGCGTCCGTGGGTACGGGCGGGCGAACAGGAGGTGAATGCCACTGTTCCGGCGTCTTCCCCGGGGCGCTCACGGCGTGGCAGGCTACCGGCACGTAACACCACTGTGCGACCAGCCAACGATGACTGACCGCTAGGAGGACGGCCGATGGGCGAGATGGTGGGCTACCGCGGCAACGGGGGGACGAGCGAGGGGTATCTCGCGATACCCTCCGGCGGTGCGACCAGCCCTGCGGTCATCGTCATTCAGGACTGGTGGGGCCTCGTGCCGCACGTCCGGGCGGTGGTCGACCGCTTCGCCGAGGCCGGATTCGTCGCCCTCGCCCCGGACTTCCGCCACGGCGGCCCGGCCAGCAAACCCGACGAACCCCGGCAGATGCTGAACAGCGCGCAGATGGACGAGGCGGCCGCCGACATCGCCGGCGCGGCCGACTACCTCGCCGGGCGGCCCGAGGTCGCCGGCAAGGTAGGCTGCGCGGGCTTCTGCGCCGGGGCGAGCCTGGCCCTCTGGGCGGCCACGCGCTCCGAGCGGATCGTCGCCACCGCCGCCTTCTATCCCCGGCTGCCGTGGGACGGGATGCGCGCCGAGTGGGCCGACTACGCGGGCAAGGCGGCGCTCATCCACTGCTCCGAAGAGGACGGCACCTCCGCCGCCGACGGCGTACGGACCGTCCGCGGCGCCATCGAGACCTCCGGCGGCACCTGCCAGGTCTACGACTACCCCGGCACCTCGCACGCCTTCTTCAACGAGGACCGGCCGGAGAACTTCGACCAGCGCGCCGCCGCCACCGCCTGGGCCCGCACCCTCGAACTGTTCCGGGCCAAGCTTGGCTGAGCCCCGTACGCCCGACGAGGTGGTCGCCCGCGCCGCGCGGGCGACCGACCTGGCTGACCTCGACGCCGCCGTCAGTGACTGCTTCGCCTGCCCGCGGCTGGTGCGGTGGCGGGAGGAGGTGGCCCGGGTCCGCCGGGCGGCCTTCCGCGACCAGGAGTACTGGGGGCGGCCGGTGCCCGGTCTCGGCGTCGCCGGCGCGCGCATCGCCATCCTCGGCCTGGCGCCCGCCGCGCACGGCGGCAACCGCACCGGCCGGATCTTCACCGGCGACCGCTCCGGCGACGTGCTGTTCGCCGCGCTGCACCGGGCCGGGCTGGCCAACCAGCCGACCAGTGTCGCCGCCGACGACGGCCTGACCCTGCGGGACCTGCGGATCTTCTCCGCCGTGCGCTGCGCGCCGCCGGACAACAAGCCCACCCCCGAGGAGCGGGACACGTGCGCGCCGTGGCTACACCGCGAGGTGACGCTGATCCGGCCCACCCTGCGCGTCGTGGTCGCGCTGGGCGCGTTCGCGTGGGCCTCGTGGTGGCCGGTACTGCGCCAGGTGTACGGTCTGCGACCGCCCAGCCCGCGACCGGCGTTCGGCCATGGGGCACACTGGTCCGGCACGGGCGCACCGGAACTGCTCGGCTGCTACCACGTCAGCCAGCAGAACACCTTCACCGGGCGGCTGACACCAGGGATGCTGGACGACGTGTTCGCCCGGGCGAAGGCACTGGCCGGGGTGGACTGAGGCGCGGGGGCGGTGGCGATGACGGACGGAACGCGTCGGCCCGTGCGACCCGCCCTGGTGGCCCGGAGGTAACCCGCGATGCAGATCAGCGTCCTGCGCAGGTGGTGGCCGGTCGCGGCGGTGGTGCTCCTGCTGGCCGTCGCCGCGCTGTCGTCCGCCCACTCGTCGATCGGCGCGAGCCGGATCCCGCCCGCCACCGACAGCATCCCGTACGTCCCGGAATATCCGACCGCCGCGCCGGACCCCTCGATCCCCGTCGAGCCGCGCGACACCGCCGAAACCACCGGGGCGCGGATCCCGGGGTGGCTCGTCACCGCCGTCGTCGGGCTGCTCGGGCTGGCGCTGCTCGGCGCGTTCGGCTACCTCACCTGGACGCTGGTCCGGGGCGCGATGCGGCGCACCACCCGGGCGTTGCCGGGCCGCCGGCCCCGGCGTACGCCCGAGGGCACCGCCCGCGAGGTGGCCGCCGCCCTCGACGCCGGCCTGGAGGAGTTGGACGACCGGGCCACCGACCCCCGTACGGCGGTGATCGCCTGCTGGGTCCGCCTGGAGGAGGCCGCCGCCGGGGCCGGCGTGCCCCGGCTGGCTGGCGACACCCCGACCGACCTGGTCAGCCGCCTGCTGCGGGGCGACCCGTCGGCGGGCGTCCCCGCGATCGTCAGCGCCGACGTGCTGGCCGAGTTCGCACACGTCTACCGCAAGGCCCGGTACGCCACCCGGGAGGTCGACGAGCACACCCGCGACCAGGCCCGGGCCGCGCTGCGCCGGCTGCGCGGCGAGCTCGCCGCCGTGGTGGCCGACGCCGACGCCGAGGTGCCCGCGTGACCGGGACGGATGCCGGCGTGGCCGGGGCGCGGCCGGTGCCCGCCCGGCGTGGCGAGGTGGCGCGGTGAGCAGCACCAGCATCGACGACCTGCTGAGCTTCGAGGAGGAACGACCGGCACCCGCCGAGCCGTCCCGGGGCGGGCGGGTCGGTCGGGTGCTGCGCACCGTGGCCGGCGTGGCGGCCGTCGTGGTCGTGCTCGTCGCCGGCCTGCGCGTGGTCGGCCTGCGGGTCTCGCTGCCGGTCCTCGTCGCCGGGGTGGTCGCGCTGTTCCTGGTGCGCCGGGTCGTCGCCGCCCTGGCGCCCCCGCCCCGCTCCGGCGGCCGGGCGCCGGCCACCACCGACGACGACGGCACCTGGAACTGGGGCGCCCGCGACGCGCTGCGCGCCGCGATCAACGGCTGGGAACGGCCGCTGGACTGGGCCGGGAGGGACCGGGAGCGGTTCGCCGAGCGGATCCTGCCGCGGATCGGCGAGCTGGCCGACGAGCGGCTGCGCCAGCGCCACGGCCTGACCCGCGAATCCGACCCGGAGCGGGCCCGCGCCCTGCTCGGCGACCGGGTCTGGACCTTCCTCAGCACCCCCTCCCGCCGCCCCCCGTCGCCGCGCGACCTCGCGGCGATCGTCGCCGAACTGGAGAAGATATGAACGACGTGGACCGCAGCATGCCCGCCGCCGAGGTCGGCCACCTCGCCCGGTCGGTGCTCGAGGCGGTCGGTCAGGTCGTGGTCGGCAAGCGGGACGCGCTGGAGCTGGTCCTCGCCGGGATCCTGGCCGGCGGGCACGTGCTGCTGGAGGACCTGCCGGGCCTCGGCAAGACGCTGACCGCGCGGTCCTTCGCGCAGGCGCTCGGGCTGGACTTCCGCCGGCTCCAGTTCACCCCCGACCTGCTGCCGGCCGACGTGACCGGCTCGTTCCTCTACGACCAGCGCAGCGGCGACTTCGCGTTCCGGGCCGGCCCGGTCTTCACCAACCTGCTGCTCGCCGACGAGATCAACCGGACCCCGCCGAAGACCCAGTCGGCCCTGCTGGAGGCGATGCAGGAGAAGCAGGTCTCGGTGGAGGGCGTGACGTACAAGCTGGACGAGCCGTTCCACGTGCTGGCCACCGCCAACCCCATCGAGTACGAGGGCACCTACCCGCTGCCCGAGGCGCAACTCGACCGGTTCCTGCTCCGGGTCTCCTTCGGCTACCCGGAGGCCGACGAGGAGTGGGAGGTGCTGCGCCGGCGGATGGCCCGCCGCCGCGAGGAGGCCGAGATCAAGCCGGTGGTCGACGCGGAGACCCTGCGCGCCATGCAGGCCGCGCTGGAGGACGTGGTGGTGGAGGACTCCGTCGGCCGCTACATCGTCGCCCTGACCGCCGCCACCCGCGAGCACCCGTCGGTGCTGGTCGGCGCGTCGCCGCGCGGCTCGCTGGCGCTGCTGCTGCTGGCGCGCGTACGGGCCGTGATGGCCGGGCGCGACTACGTGGTGCCGGAGGACGTCAAGGAGGTCGCCGCCCCCGCCCTCGCCCATCGGATCACGCTGCGCCCCGAGATGTGGCTGCGCCGCGTCGATCCGTCCTTCGTGGTCGGTGAGGTGCTGGAGGCGACCCCGGCGCCCGCCAGCGGTGCGCTGCCCAGCTACGCCGCAGGCCACGGGCGCTGATGGTCGCGTCCCCCGTGCCGCCCCGGGTCGAGTCGTCGGGGCCGCCGCCCGCGACCGGCTGGGTGCCCACCGGGGCGCTCGGTCGGGCGGTCCTGCTCACCGGGCTCCTGCTGATCGCGGGGGTGCTGCTCGGCCGGGTCGACCTGGTCGTGCTGGCCGCCCCGTTCGCGCTCGGCACCGCGTACGCGCTGCGCCGCCGGCCGACCGCCCTGCCGCAGGTCTGGATCTCCGGCGACGACGGCCACCTGGTCGAGGGCGGCGAACTGACCGCCACGGTCACCGTCGGCAACCCCGACCAGCTCGACTACGACGTGGCGGTGGTGCGCAGCCGGATCTCGCCGTGGCTGCGCGTCGAGCGGGCGACGATCGCCGGGGCCACCGCGGCGTCCGGCGCCCGGTCGGCGGCTGTCCCGTCCGTCGCGGAACGGCCCTTCGTGACCGCCGTACCGACCGCCGCGGCCGTGGACCTTGAGCTGACCGGCACGGCGCTGCGCTGGGGCCGGCACCCCGTCGGCCCGGCGGGTGCCCGGGTCGCCGTCGCGCAGGGCCTGCTGGTCTCCCGCGCCGTGATCACCGAGCCGTCCCGGGTGCGGGTCTACCCGAAGACCGAGCCGTTCGACGCGGTCGAGGCGATGCCCCGGGCCGCCGGCCTGGTCGGCGCGCACCACTCGCGCCGGCCCGGCGAGGGCGGCGAGCTGGCCGGCGTACGGGTCTTCGCCCCCGGGGACCGGCTGCGCCGGATCGATTGGCGGGTCTCGCTGCGCGCCCGGCAGCTGCACGTGGCGGCCACCCTCTCCGACCGCGACGCCGAGGTGGTGGTGCTGCTCGACGTGCTCGCCGAGGCCGGCCGCTCCGGCGGTGTCTCCGGTGCCGCCTCCGTACTGGACACCACCGTGCGGGCCGCCGCCGCCATCGCCGAGCACTACCTGCACCGCGGCGACCGGGTGTCGATGCTCGAGTACGGCCCCGCCGCGCGGCGGCTGCGCCCCGCCACCGGTCGCCGGCAGTACCTCACGGTCCTGGAATGGCTGCTGGAGGTGCGGGCCGAGTCCTCGCCGCACGAGCCGTACGACCAGGTCTTCGGCCCGCAGGTGCTGTCGGCCGACGCGCTGGTGGTGGTCCTCACCCCGCTGCTCGACGAGCGGTCGGCACAGATGCTGGCCCGGCTGGCGCGCTCCGGGCGGTTCGTGGTCGCGGTGGACACCCTGCCGGCGGACCTCGCCCCGCCGAAGGACCGGGGCTGGGCCGAGGTGGCGTACCGGCTGTGGCGGCTGGACCGGGACACGATGATCGGGCAGCTGCGCGAGCACGGGGTGCCCGTGGTGCGTTGGGCCGGCGCGGGCAGCCTCGACGAGGTGCTGCGGGACGTGGCCCGCCTGGCGACCGCCCCGAGGGTGGGCCGGTGAGCGCGAGGAACGCGGCGCAGCGGAGTCCCGCGGTCGCGAACGAAAGGCGGCACCGGTGAGCGCGAGGAACGCGGCGCAGCGGAGTCCCGCGGTCGCGAACGAAAGGCGGCACAGTTGAACGCCGTCACCGAACGGGTCCGGGCGCTGCGGTACGCCGCCGCCCGGATCAGCCTGACGCCGCTGCTGGTGCGCGCCGGCATCTTCCTCACCGTGCTGGTCGGCCTCGTGCTGGCGTACCCCTCCGAGGTGCTCCTCGGCCAGCCGCTGCTCGCGCTCGTGGCGGTGGCGGTGCTGCCGGCGGTCGGGCCGCGCCGGGTCTGGCCGACCTTCGCGGCGCTGGTCACGGTCGGCGGCTGGCTGGTCGCCACCGACGGCTACGGCCGGCCGATCGCCCTCTGGCGGCTGCTCGCCGTGGCGGCGGTGCTCTACCTCACCCACACCCTCTGCGCGCTGGCCGCCGTGCTCCCGTACGACGCGGTGGTCGATCCCGACCTGATCGTGCGGTGGCTGGCCCGGGCCGGCGGGGTGCTCCTGGCCACCTTCGTCCTCGGTGTGCTGTTGGTCGAGGTCGGCGGGCTGGGTGGTGATACCGGACACCAGGCGGCGACGGTGGTCGGGCTGCTCGTGGCGGTGGCGGTGGCGGCGTTGCTGGGGTGGCTGCTGCGCCGCAGGTGACGCCCCCTTTCGGGGGAAGTCGTGCAGGTCACAGGGGTTGTGCTCCGTCACAGAGAAGGGGCGCGGGCGGGATTAGCCGCGCCGCGCCGGGAAAGATAGATGACGTGAACCCGAAGCGGATCCTTGTGGTGGGTGCCGGGCACGTCGGTCTCTACGCGGCACTGCGCCTGTCGAAGAAGCTCAGCTCCCGTGAGGCTGAGGTCGTCGTGGTGGACCCTCAGCCCCACATGACCTACCAGCCGTTCCTGCCCGAGGCGGCGGCCGGCAACATCTCGCCCCGGCACTCCGTGGTGCCGCTGCGGCGGGAGTTGCGCCGGTGCAAGGTGGTGGCGGGCGCGGTGACGCGGATCGACCACGACCGCAAGACCGCCGTGGTGCAGCCCATCAGCGGCCCCACCCGGGAGATCCCGTACGACCACGTCGTCGTCGCCCCCGGCTCGGTGTCCCGGACGCTGCCGATCCCCGGCCTGCACGAGCACGGCATCGGCTTCAAGACCATCGGCGAGGCCATCTACCTGCGCAACCACGTGCTGGACCGGCTCGACGTGGCCGCCGCCACCCCCGACCCGGCCGTGCGTCGCTCCGCGCTGACCTTCACCTTCGTCGGCGGCGGGTACGCCGGCATCGAGGCGCTCGCCGAGATGGAGGACATGGCCCGGGACGCGCTGAAGTACTACCCGGAGCTGAAGCCGGAGGACATGCGCTGGGTGCTGGTCGAGGCGACCCAGCGGGTGCTGCCCGAGGTGGATCGGGACATGGGCGCCTACACGGTGCAGCAGCTGCTCAAGCGGAACATGGACATCAGGCTGGACACCCGCCTCGAGTCCTGCCTCGACGGGGTCGTGAAGCTCTCCGACGGCGACAGCTTCCGCTCCGACACCATCGTCTGGACGGCCGGCGTGAAGCCGTCGCCGATGCTGGACGCGACGGACTTCCCGCGCGACGAGCGGCGTCGGGTCACGTGCCTGCCGACCCTCCAGGTGGTCGACGGCGACCGGGTGGTCGAGGGCGCGTGGAGCGCCGGTGACTGCGCGGCCGTGCCGGACCTGACCAAGGAGCCCGGCAACTACTGCTCGCCGAGCGCCCAGCACGCCGTCCGTCAGGCCGCCCGGATGGCCGACAACATCGTCAACGTCGTACGCGGCCGGGAGCCGGTGGAGTACAAGCACAAGCACGCCGGCAGCGTCGCGAGCCTCGGCCTGCACAAGGGCGTGGCCCAGGTGTACGGGATCAAGATGACCGGCTGGCCGGCGTGGTTCATGCACCGGACGTACCACATGAGCCGGATCCCGTCGTTGAACCGCAAGGTCCGCGTCGTGGTGGACTGGACCCTGGCGTTCTTCCTCAAGCGGGAGGTGGTCGCCCTGGGGCAGCTGCACGATCCGCGCGAGGAGTTCGCCGAGGCCTCCCAGCCGGTCGGCGCCGGCCGGCGCTGACCGCGTCACGCGAAAGGCCCTTCCGCCCCGGGCGGAGGGGCCTTTCGCGCACGTACGGCCGGCCTGGCGGCCTTTCGCGTGATCTGCGGCCGGTCGACGGGCGCGGCGGCCGCGCGGCCCGGCGTGAGGTCAGACGCGCCAGGTCCAGGCGTCGGCGATCCGGGTCGCCGGCCCGTAGAGCTGCTCCAGCGTGCCGCGGAGGCTGTCGGCGTGCGGGGTGTCGACGGCCAGGGCCACGCAGGAGGCGCCCCAGAAGTCCGCGTCCTCGGCGGCCTGCTGGCGCTGGCCGTCGTCGACGACCGGCTGCCCGCCGCGCCTGCCCACTTCGGCCAGCAGCGCCGAGGTGGGCCGCGGGTAGGTGCCCATCGCCGCCGTGCCACCCCGGCCGTACGGGCCGATGAAGAAGCCCTCCGGCATGCCGAACGCCGCGTCGGCGGCGGTCGCCCAGCGCATCGGCCACGGCTGCTTGGGCGTGGCGAGCGGCACCGGCACCAGCACCCCGCCCGGCTCGACGCACTGGCGCCAGTGCCCGCCGGTGACGAACTCGGGCAGCGGCGGGCGCGCGGCCGTGGGCAGCGGGGTGGGCAGCAGCGGCAGCAACGCCACGCCCACCGCCACCGGCACCAGGCGGCGGGCCAGGCCGGCGCCGCGCAGCGCCCGGTCGACCGCCAGCACCAGCAGGGTGGCCACCAGCGGCAGCACCGCGAGGGCGAACCGCATCGGTAGCGCACCGTCCACCACGGGCAGTCCCGAGAGCAGGGCGTACGGGCCCGGCACGGCGGTGCGTTCGCTGTCGACGACCACCCGGGGGCCGAGCGACAGCGCCCCCGTCACCAGCGTGCCGGCCACGCACGCGACGACCAGGGGGCGACGGCCCAGCCAGAGCGCGCAGGCGGCGGCGACCACCAGCAGGGGCAGCCCGAGGAACGTGTTGTACTCGGCCGGCCCCGTGGTCAGCCGGGCGGCGTCGTC
The DNA here is from genome assembly GCF_900091445.1 of Micromonospora echinofusca. NCBI lineage: Bacteria > Bacillati > Actinomycetota > Actinomycetes > Micromonosporales > Micromonosporaceae > Micromonospora > Micromonospora echinofusca. The sequence continues at coordinate 5,399,258 of NZ_LT607733.1, read as the reverse complement.
GTCACCCGCGACGGACAGCGGCGAGATCGTCCACCAGCTGCGCAGATCCGCGGAGAAGTAGTGCGGGCTGAACATGCCGTCCGCGACGCCCTGCGGGCCGGCGAACTGGAACCAGAGCGGCCAGGCCAGTACGAGCAGGGCGAGCCCGGTGGCGAGCGCCATCCCGCCGGCGAAGCCGGGTAGGGCGCGTCGGGCCAGGTTCCGGTCCGCCACCGTGTAGGTGACCGCCATCACCAGCAGCGTGACCGCGCAGAGGAAGAGCACCTCCTCGCCGACGAAGACCTGCGCGGTGACCGCCGCAGCCAGGCCGACGGCCGAGCTGACCATCCGCCGGCGGTCCGGCCCGTCGTCGCCGCGCGCCGGGTCGGCGGCGCGCAGCAGGCGGACCACGAGCCAGACGATCACCGGAACCAGCCACTGCGCCGTCATGTGCAGGTGGCTGTTGGTCTGCGAGACCATCCCCGGGCCGAAGCCGCACAGCGCCGCCCCGAGCGCGGCGGCGAGCCGGCGGGCGCGCAGGACCCGGGTGAAGAGCAGGTACCAGGCGATCGCGGTGCCGGCCAGGTTCGCCAGGGCCAGCAGGGCGAAGCTGACCGGCGCGCCCAGCAGCAGGGTCACCGGGGCGAAGAGCACGCCGAGCGCGATGACCGTGGTGTTGGTCATCAGGTTGACCCCGTCGGGCGCGTTGAGCCGCCCGGTGAGCAGGTCGAAGTCGCCGAGCAGCGCCCGCGAGTCGACGGCGAGGAACCACTCGTAGAGGGCCTGGTCCTCCGGGTTGAGCGCGAGGACCCGGGCCGCCGGGTCGGGCCAGAGCCCGTGGGTGAGCCACCCGGCCAGCGCCACGAAGGTCAGTGCGACGGTGACGTCCGTCCGGCGGCGGTGGACGGCGGCCAGCAGTCGCGCCGGCCGGAGCCGGCGGGCGGGGCGGTCGGTGGCGACGACAGCCTGGTCAGGGACGGCGTCGGGGGCCGTGGGGGCTGTGCTGCTCACGGTCTCGACCCTAGTGCGACCCGGACGCCGGGGTACGCCGGGCCGCCGCCGACCCGCTAACGTGACACTGCACCACGCGTGTCGACCCGCGTGGTGTCACCCGCCCGGGTGGTGGAACGGCAGACACGGCCGCCTTAAAAGCGGCTGCCGCAAGGCGTGCGGGTTCGACCCCCGCCCCGGGCACGCCCACTCTCAGCTTCCGCTCAGCTTGGCGATCTCCACGGGACTGCCCTGGGCGTTTACTCTTGTGGGTGCACGTTCACGTGCAACGACCCCCTGAGGGAGGCCTGACAGTGAAGACTTCGAACCCGGTGCTCGCCCGGCTCGGCCAGGCGGCCGAGCGGGAGCGCTCCGCCGGGTACGCCCCGACCGGGCCGTACGGACAGCCCGGCTATCCACAGCAGTACCCGACGGAGGCCGGCTACCCGGCGGCCCCGCCGACCGTCAACACCATGTCGATCGACGACGTGGTGGTCAAGACCGTCACGCTCCTGGGCATCCTCGGCATCTCCGCCGCGGCCGCGTGGGTGCTGGTGCCGGACGCCCTGCTCGGCGCGGCCTGGATCGGCGCGGCGGTGGTCGGCCTGGTCCTGGGTCTGGTCATCTCGTTCTCCCGGATGGCGAACCCGGCGCTGGTCGTCGCGTACGCCGTCGTCGAGGGCGTCTTCGTCGGCATGGTCAGCAAGTTCTTCGAGTCGCTCTACGACGGCATCGTGGTCCAGGCGGTGACCGCCACGTTCGGTGTCTTCTTCGTGATGGCCATCCTCTACAAGGCGAAGGTCATCCGGGCGACCCCGAAGTTCGTCAAGGGCATGATCGCCGTGATGGCGGGTCTCTTCGCCGTCATGCTGATCAACCTCGTGTTCGCGCTCTTCGGCGTCAACACCGGGCTGCGCGACGGCAGCCCGCTGGCGATCGGCTTCAGCCTGGTCTGCATCGTCGTCGCCGCGCTGAGCTTCGTGCTCAGCTTCAAGGAGGTCGAGGACGGCGTCCGGATGGGGCTGCCCCAGCGCTACTCCTGGGTCGCCGCCTTCGGCATCCTGGTCAGCCTGGTCTGGCTCTACATCGAGATCCTGCGCCTGCTGAGCTACTTCCAGGGCGACGACTGACCCTCGCCCGCCCGTCCGACGGCGCCCGCCCCCGCACCCGCGAGGGCGGGCGCCGTCGCGTCCCACCCACCCACCTTAGACTCGTGGCGTGGGCGGTGGGGAGCTGGAGCGGGCGGTGGAGCTGTTGGTGCGTCAGGTCGGGCACTGGCAGCAGCCCCGCTGGGCGGCGGTGGCCGCCGGTGGCAACGTGTCCCGCGCCGATCTCGTGCACCGGCTGGTGCAGGAGATCGCGAACCTGGCCGCCGACGCGGAGGGCGGGCCCCGGCGGGCGGTGCCCCGGCTCGACAACGACCTGGCGTTGCCCGACCAGCTCCGGGTGGTGGCCGCCGACCTGGTCGCCGCCGCGCCGCCGCCCGAGATGCTGGCGCGGGCCGCCGCCGAGGTGACGGCGACCCGCGACCCTCTCTAGGGGGACGGCGGCCCGCAGGACCTCGGGCGCGACCCGCGCGGGACGTCGGGGCTACGGCCGGGCGGCGAGGTCCGCTCGGAACGGTCTCACCGCCCAGACCAGCCCTGCGCCGCGTCGCAGCCCGCCGCGTGGAGCATGCGCCAGGTTGCGCTCGCCAGGGAAGCCCGTGCTCGCGCGTACGTTCAGCTCAGGCGCTCGACGACCATGGCCATGCCCTGGCCGCCGCCGACGCACATGGTCTCCAGGCCGATCGTCTTGTCGTGCCAGTCCAGGGCGTTGAGCAGAGTGCCGGTGATGCGGGCGCCGGTCATGCCGAACGGGTGGCCGACGGCGATCGCGCCGCCCATGACGTTCAGCTTCTCCAGCGGGATGTCGAGCTGGCGGTAGGAGGGGATCACCTGCGCCGCGAACGCCTCGTTGATCTCCACCAGGTCGACGTCGTCGATGGTCATGCCGGCCCGCTTGAGCGCCTGCCGGGTGGCCTCGACCGGGCCGAGGCCCATGATCTCCGGCGAGAGGGCGGTCACGCCGGTGGAGACGATCCGGGCCAGCGGCGTGATCCCGAGGTCCCGGGCCCGCTGGGCGCTCATGATCACCACGGCGGCGGCGCCGTCGTTGAGCGGGCAGCAGTTGCCGGCGGTGACGCGGCCGTCGGGGCGGAACACCGGCTTCAGCCCGGACACCGCCTCCAGGGTGACCCCGGCGCGCGGGCCGTCGTCGGTGTCGACCACCGTGCCGTCCGGCGTGGTGACCGGGGTGATCTCCCGGGCCCAGAAGCCGTCGGCGATCGCCTTCTCGGCGAGGTTCTGGCTGCGTACGCCGAACTCGTCCATGTCGGCGCGGCTCACGTCGTACACCTGGGCCAGGTTCTCGGCGGTCTGACCCATGGTCAGGTAGATGTCCGGCAGCTCGCCGGCCTCGCGCGGGTCGGTCCAGACGGGGGCCCCACCCTGGGCGCGGGCCTGGGAACGCTCGGTGGCGGCGGCGAAGCGCGGGTTCTCCCAACCGCCGCCCACCAGCGCCTGCGCCTCCTTCGGCAGCCCGTCGGAGCTGCCGCGGGCGTACCGGGAGACGGTCTCGACGCCGGCGGAGATGAACACGTCGCCCTCGCCGGCCCGGATCGCGTGCATCGCCATCCGGGTCGTCTGCAACGAGGACGCGCAGTAGCGGGTGAGCGTCGCGCCGGGCAGCGTGTCCAGGCCCATCAGGGTGGCGACCACCCGGGCCATGTTGAAGCCCTGCTCGCCGCCGGGCAGACCGCACCCCAGGTAGAGGTCGTCGATCTCGGTCGGGTCGAGCTGGGGAACCTTGTCCAGGGCGGCCCGCACGATGGTCGCGGCGAGGTCGTCCGGGCGGACGTCGCGCAGGGATCCCTTGTGCGCCCGGCCGATGGGGGAGCGGGCGGTGGCGACGATGACGGCGTCGCGGGACGACTCAGTCGGCATGAACCAACGTTAACCCGTCGGTAACTTCGGGTGGAAGCTGCCCGCCGGCCGGGAAATGTCACGCCGGCAGCGGCTGGCCCGCCGGCCGGGAGATGTCACGCCCGCGACGACTGGTCAGTGCCGGGAGGCGACCGCCGCGGCGGCGGCGACGGCCGGGAGCAGGGCGTGCGCCCAGACCCGGTAGCCGTCGGCGGAGGGGTGGTAGCCGTCGTGGCACAGCGTGCCGGCGTCGGCCCGGAACACCGCCCCGGTCTCGGTGGCCAGGTCGACGACGGTGCCGCCGGCGTCGAGCACCGCCGCCGTCTGGGCGCGGGCCACCCGCCGCCCCGACCAGCCGACCACGTTGCGCAGCGGCGGGGCGATCGCGCGTACGGCGCCCAGGTCGGGGCACGTGCCGACGACGACCTCGACCCGGGCCTCGCGCAGCCGGTGCACGGCCGCCCCGAGGTAGGCGGCGGCCTCCACCGGGCGACGCAGGGTGGTGGCGTCGTTGGCCCCGATCAGGATCACCGCCACGTCGGGACGCTCACCGAGCAGCGCCCGGGCCACCTGGGTGGCCAGGTCCGTCGAGCGGGAGCCGGAGACGCCGACGCTGGACAGGTGCACCCGGCGGCCGTTCGGGCCCTCGGCGAGCAGGTTGGCCAGCTGCCCGCCGATGGTCTCGTCGAGGCGGCCGACCCCGACGCCGAGGGCGGACGAGTCGCCGAGCAGCACCAGCCGCAGCGGCGGCGCGTCGGCGCGCCCGACCGTGGCGCGCAGGGCGAGCGCCAGCTCCGGCTGGGCGTACCGGCGGTGCCGGGCGGCGAAGGCCTGCCCGGCCAGGACGGCGGCGCCGCCGACCGTGCCGGCGATGAGGCTGAGCGTCGCCGCCCGGCCCAGTCGGTTGGCGAGCCCCGAGGGGATGAAGCGCTCGCTCATGCCAGTCCCTCCAGTGTGGGTGAGTCGGCGGCTGGGCCGGGCTGCGGCACCGCGCCGACACCGAAGAAGGCCCGTCGGCGCAGTTGCGCCCACCGGCCGGCGGGGCCGCGCTCGCGCCCCTGGACCCGGGTGCCGCTCACCTCGGTGCCCGCGTGGCGGGCCGCCTCCTGCGCGGCCTGCGGCAGCGACCGTACGCCCTCGCCCCGCAGGAGGGTCGGACGCCGTTCCTGCCCCGCGCCGAGCGCGGAGAGCACGGTCGGCAGCAGCGCGGCGGCGGCCACGGCGTAGCCCTCCGCCGAGGGGTGGAACCGGTCCCAGGCAAACATCCGGGTCGGCTCGGCCGCGAATCGGGGCCCAAGCAGGTCGCCGAGGGAGACCGTCCAGCCGCCGGCCTCGACCACGGCGACCGTCTGCGCGGCGGCGAGCTGCCGGCCCCAGCGGCGGGCCAGCCAGCGCAGCGGCGGCCGGATCGGCTGGATCGTGCCCAGGTCGGGGCAGGTGCCGACGACCACCTCGCAGCCGGCGGCGCGCAGCGTGCGGACCGCCTCGACCAAATAGCGCACCGCCAGGGCGAACGGGGTGCGGTTGGTCACGTCGTTGCCGCCGATCAGGATCACCGCGACGTCGGGCCGGCACTCCAGGGCCGCCTCCACCTGGTGGCGCAGCACGGCCGAGATGGCGCCGACCACGGCGAAGCGGTGCAGCCGGACGGGGCGTTGCAGGCGGCGGGACAGGCCGGTGGCGAGCAGGGCGCCGGGCGTCTCCCGGCGGCGGTGCACGCCGTAGCCGGCGGCCGACGAGTCGCCCAGCACGACGACCGTGACCGGCGGGCCGGGCAGCTTCGCGCCGTAGACGCCGTCGCAGCGCGGCGGCGGTGCCTCCGCCATCGGGATCGTGCGGCGGGCCTGCCGGGCCTGCCCGAGGAGCACACCGCCGGTCGCGACCGCGGCCGCCGCGGTGGCACCCGTGCCGATCGCCGCGAGGCGGGCGACCTGCCGGGCGCGCTGCCAGCGCGAACCAACCGGGACGACGGAACCAGCGACCCCCATACAGCGACATTATCGCGCCGGCACGACACGCCGCTGTCGTCGTGCCGGCTCGCGGGTGCCTGGAAGTCGACGGTCCTGGGTATCTGTACGGGTGACCGGAGGGCGGTTGCGCCGACGCGTCATCCTGGCACGTGGAGAGGGGCCGAACATGGGGAAGACATTGAAGCGCACCGCGGCGTTCAGCGCGCTGGCCCGGGCCCTGGCGGCCGGGGCGCGGGGCGGGCCGTCGCTCGGGGCGCGGCTGGGCGCGCTGCCCCGGATGATCCGGGCGACCACCCGGGGGGAGTACGACGGCGGCCTGCGGCTGGCCCTCATGACCGCGGCGACGGCGTACATCGTCTCGCCGGTGGACCTGCTTCCGGAGATCCCGCTGGCGATCTTCGGACTGGCTGACGACGCGGTCATGGTGACGTGGCTGGCCGGCAGCGTGCTGGCCGAGACCGAGCGGTTCCTGGAGTGGGAGGCCCGGCGCAGCTCGGTGATCCCCGGACACGTGGCGTCCTGAACCCACGTACCCTGGGGCGTCGAGAAGACGTCTGCCCGGCCGCCGCCGGCGGCGCCGGAGGAGAAGGGCACAACGAGGTGCGGTACTACGACAACGTCGTCGAGCTGATCGGCAACACCCCGCTGGTACGGCTGCGCAACGTCACGGCCGGGATCCAGGCCACCGTCCTGGCGAAGGTGGAGTACCTCAACCCGGGCGGCTCGGTGAAGGACCGGATCGCCCTGCGGATGGTGGAGGACGCGGAGAAGGCGGGCCTCCTCCAGCCGGGGGGCACGATCGTCGAGCCGACCAGCGGCAACACCGGCGTCGGCCTGGCGCTGGTGGCACAGCTGCGGGGCTACAAGTGCGTCTTCGTCTGCCCCGACAAGGTCAGCCAGGACAAGCAGGACGTGCTGCGGGCGTACGGCGCCGAGGTGGTGGTCTGCCCGACCGCCGTGGCCCCGGAGGACCCGCGCTCCTACTACAACGTCTCGGACCGTCTGGCCCGGGAGATCCCCGGCGCCTGGAAGCCCAACCAGTACAGCAACCCGGCCAACCCGCGCTCGCACTACGAGACCACGGGGCCCGAGCTGTGGGAGCAGACCGGGGGCGAGATCACCCACTTCGTGGCGGGCGTCGGCACCGGCGGCACCATCTCCGGCATCGGGCGCTACCTGAAGGAGGCCTCGGAGGGCCGGGTGCAGGTCGTCGGCGCCGACCCGGAGGGCTCCGTCTACTCCGGCGGCACCGGCCGGCCCTACCTGGTCGAGGGCGTCGGCGAGGACTTCTGGCCGGAGACGTACGACCGGGGGGTCGCCGACGAGATCATCGAGGTCTCCGACAAGGCGTCCTTCGAGATGACCCGTCGGCTGGCGCGCGAGGAGGGGCTGCTGGTCGGCGGCTCCTGCGGGATGGCCGTGGTGGCCGCCCTCGAGGTGGCCCGCAAGGCGGGCCCGGACGACGTGGTCGTGGTGCTGCTGCCGGACAGCGGCAAGGGCTACCTGTCCAAGATCTTCAACGACGGCTGGATGGCCCGCTACGGCTTCCTGGACAACGCCGGCACGGAGCCGACGGTCGCCGACGCGCTCGCCGGCAAGCCGGGCGGCCTGCCCGAGCTGGTGCACGTGCACCCGACCGAGACGGTCCGGGACGCGATCGACTACATGCGCGAGTACGGCGTCTCGCAGCTTCCGGTGCTCAAGGCCGAGCCCCCGGTGGTCACCGGCGAGGTGGCCGGCTCGATCGCCGAGAAGGACCTGCTCGACGCGCTCTTCACCGGCCAGGCGCACCTGCACGACACCATCGAGCGGCACATGGCCGAGCCGCTGCCGATGATCGGTGGCGGGCAGCCGGTGAGCGAGGCGGTCGGCCTGCTGGAGAAAGCCGACGCCGCCCTGGTGCTGGTCGACGGCAAGCCCAAGGGTGTGCTCACCCGCCAGGACCTGCTGGCCCACCTCGGCGCCCGCTGACCCGGACGGACGTCCGCACGAGGGCCCTCTCCCGGCCGGGAGAGGGCCCTCGTCGTGCGCTCGGAGGCCCGCCGGTTCACAGCGGGGGCACGCGGACCGCGACGGGCAGTGACGGCCGCCGGCCCCGCAGAGTCGCCGGCGGTCAGAGCCGGCGGGCGTACCGGAGCTGGGGCACGACCGCCGGGCCGATGTGTTCGTCGCGTTCGGTGCCGGTGAGGGTCCAACCGCCGCGCTCGTAGAAGGCCCGGGCGTGCGCGTTGTCCCGCAGCACCCAGAGCACCGCGCGGGACCAGCCGCGTACGCGCATGGCGTCCAGCGCGTCGACCATCAGGGCGCGGCCGGTGCCCCGCCCGCGCTCGGCGGGTTCGAGGTGGATGGCGTTGAGCAGGCCGGTCGCCGGGTCGCCCTCGTCATCCGGGCCGAGGTAGCTGAACCCGACCAGTCGGCAGTCGCGCTCGGCCACGGTCATCCGGTGCTCGTCGCGCTCCCACGTCCAGCGCTCGGTCCAGTAGGCGCCCATCGCCTCGGGCGTCGGCTCGGCCAGCGCCCGCGCCGGGAGGAAGGCCGAGTAGGCGGCGACCCGGGAACGCTGGTGCAGCGCGCCCACCGTCAGCAGGTCGTCGACGGTGGCGGGGCGCAGGGTGACCGTCACCCGGCCGAGGCTACCCGCCGGGGCGGGACCTGCACGGTCGTCAGGTCCTCGGCGATCACCAGGTCGCCGTCGAAGTGTGCGCGGGCCTCGTCGGCGAAGCGGGCCGGGTCGGCGTACCGCTGGGAGAAGTGGGTCAGCACGAGCCGGCGTACGCCCGACTCGGCCGCCACCCGCGCGGCCTGGCCCGCCGTGAGGTGACCGACCTCGGCGGCGAGCGCGGCCTCCGAGTCGAGGAACGTCGACTCGATGACCAGCAGGTCGGCGTGCTCGGCGAGGGCGTACACCCCGTCGCAGAGGCCGGTGTCCATGACGAAGGCGAAGCGCTGCCCGGGCCGGGGCACGCTCACCTCCTCGCGGGTGACGCGACGCCCGTCGAGGTCGAGGTGGCCGACGCGGATCAGCTCCCCGACCGCCGGCCCGGCGATGCCGTACGCGGCCAGCCGCTCCGGCAGCATCCGGCAGCCGTCGGGCTCGACGAGCCGGTAGCCGTACGTCTCGATCGGGTGCCGCAGCCGGCGGGCCTCCAGCGTGCCGACGCCCAGCGCGATGCGCTGCCCGTCGGTCTCGATCGGCTCGACGCGCAGCTCGGCGGTCTCGTGGAAGCTGGAGGCGTGCCGCAGGCGCGCGAAGTATTCCGCGCCGCCGGCCGGGAAGTGCACCGCCACCGGGTGCGGCACCCGGTCCAGGGAGAGCCGCTGGATGGTGCCGGGCAGGCCGAGGCAGTGGTCGCCGTGGAAGTGGGTGACGCAGATCCGGGTCAGGTCCGTGGCGGTGACCGTGGTGTGCAGGAGTTGCCGCTGGCTGCCCTCGCCCGGGTCGAAGAGGATCACCTCGTCGTCCCAGCGCAGCACGTACCCGTTGTGGTTGCGCTGCCGGGTGGGGGCCTGACTGGCCGTCCCGAGCACCACCAGCTCGCGCATCGACACGGTGACCTCCGGCTGCGTCGGCCACCCGGCCGCGGAGAAGGGTCGACCCCCGGGGCTTCCGCGCTCGCGCGCGGGCCGGCTGGACTGGGCCGGCACCCCGGGGGTCGGGTGGCTGTCGTGGTTTCGCCGCACCGCTGCCACACGGTCTCGACGATGGTGCTGTGCCCGCCTCGCGGCGGACGAGTTTACTGTCGAGGACAGCGGCTAGCGGACAGCCACCTCACGAGTCCGATTGCTATACAAGTCTGGACCACCTCCTTTCCCGTGTACCGCCACGCTATCCACCCTCCGCGGCCCGGGCAACGGATTTCGATCACACGAGGTCGGGGAATGGCGGGCCGGCGCTCAGGCGTTCTCGGCGATGCCGATCGGCCCCTCGCGCGGGCCCTCCTCGCTGGCCGGCTGCACGGCCAGCGACGGGAAGTCGGCCAGGTCGCCCTCCGGCTCGGCGTCCCACTCGGGGAAGACCAGGTCGCTCTGGAGATAGAGGCAGAGCAGCTGGGTGAGCTGGCGCAGGCCCTCCAGGTGGGTGCGCTCGTGCCCGTGGGTGGCGTCCACGCCGAAGCCGAGCAGCGCCACCCGGGCGTGCGCGCCGGCCTCCACGGCCGCCGCCACGTCCGAGCGGTAGTACTCGAAGACGTCGCGGACCAGGTCCACCCCGTGCTCGGCGGCGATCGAGGCCAGGTTGCGGGTCAGGTGGTAGTCGAACGGCCCGACCCCGTCGCCCATCGCCAGGGTGGCCGCGTCCTCGCGGGACTGCTGGCCGGGCGCCACCACCGCCGCGTCCACCGACACGATCTCCGCCACGTCCGGGTCGAGCCCGTGCGACGCCCCGTGCCCGATCTCCTCGGTCACGGTGACCAGCAGGTGCGCGGTGACCGCCGGGCGTACGCCGGCGTCGACCATCGCCTTGAGGGCGGTGAGGACGGCGGCCACGCCGGCCTTGTCGTCCAGGTGCCGGGACTTGACGTACCCGCTGGGGGTGATCGTCGGGTTCGGCAGGAACGCCACGAAGTCGCCCGCGTCGATGCCGAGGGCACGCAGCCCGGCGACGTCCTCGACCGGCTCGTCGACCCGCACCTCGACGTGCTGCCAGCCGACCCCCTGAAGGTCCACGTCGTCGTTGTAGCGGTGGCCGCTGGCCTTCAGCGGCAGCACCTGGCCGGTGATCACCCGCTCCAGGTCGTCGGTGAAGATCCGCACGTGCGCGCCCTCGGCGAACCGGGCGCTGTGCGTACCGATCGTCTTCAGCTCCAGCCGGCCGTTCTCCTTCAGCCGTTTCACCATGCCACCGATGGTGTCGGTGTGCACCACGATCGCCCGGTCCGCGCCGGTGGACCGCGGGCCGGGCAGGCAGGCGCTCAGCGCGCCGCGCCGGGTCAGCGTGGAGGGGATGCCGAGCGCGGAGAGCCGCTCGCCGACGTACTGCTGCACGTGGTCCGTACGCCCCGACGGGCTCGGGATCTCCAGCAGCTCCACCAGCACCTGGCGCAGGTAGTCCAGGTCGATCTCCAGGGGCCTCGGACTCACGCCGCACCTCCCGGGCCGGCCGGGGTCCAGAGCCGCTGCGGCGCGCGGGTGCCCGGGAAGAGCAGGTCCACGAAGCGCTCGGCGGTCGGCTGCGGCTCGTGGTTGGCCAGGCCGGGCCGCTCGTTGGCCTCGATGAAGACGTGCTCCGGGCGGTCCGGGGCGCCGACCAGCAGGTCCAGCCCGGTGACCGGGATGTCCAGGGCCCGGCTGGCCGCCACGCACGCCTCGGCGATCGACGGGTGCAGCTGGGCGGTGACGTCGTGGATGGTGCCGCCGGTGTGCAGGTTCGCGGTCCGGCGTACGGCCAGCACCTGCCCCTCGGGCAGCACGTCGTGCAGCTCGTGGCCGGCCTCGGCCAGCACGTCGCGGGTCATGTCGTCGAGCGGGATCCGGGACTCGCCACCGGTGGCGGCGGCCCGCCGCCGGCTCTGCCGCTCGATCAGCTCGGCGATGTCGTGCACCCCGTCGCCGGTGATCGAGGCGGGGCGCCGGACCGCGGCGGCCACCACCTCGTGGTCGATGACGACGACGCGCAGGTCCTCGCCGGCGCGCATCTCCTCGATCAGCACGTCCGGGCAGAAGCGGGCGGCCAGCTCGACGGCGGCCGTCAGCGCCTCGGGGGTGCGTACGCCCACCGTGATGCCGTTGCCCTGCTCGCCCCGCGCCGGCTTGACCACCGCCCGGCCGACCTCGGCGAGGAAGGCGGCGTCGCCGTCGTCGCCGGTGGCGGTCCGGCCGCGCGGCACGGACAGCCCCACCTCGGCGAGGATGCGGCGGGTCACCCGCTTGTCGTCGCAGCGGCTCATCGCCACCGCCGAGGTCAGCTCCGACAGCGACTCGCGGGTCAGCACGGTCCGCCCGCCGCTGCTCAGGCGCAGCTCACCCCAGGCCGGGTCGGTGACCTCCACCCGGATGCCGCGCCGCATCGCCTCGTCGGCGACAATCTTCGCGTACGGGTTGAGCTGGTCGTACCCCTGGGGCATGGCGGGCAGGAAGAGTCGCTCGTTGATCGGGTTCTTCCGCTTCACGCAGAGCGTCGACGTGCGGTAGAAGCCGAGCCGCTCGTAGAGCCGGATCGCCCCGGCGTTCTCGGCGAGCACGGACAGGTCCACGTACGCCCGGCCCCGCTCGACCAGCCGGGCGGCCAGCGCGGTGATCAGCGCCTGGCCGGTGCCCGGTGGCGCGGTGTTGAAGTCGACGGTGAGGCACCACAGGCTGGCGCCGTTCTCCGGGTCGTCGAAGACCGCGACGTGGTCGACGCCGGTGATGGTGCCGACGACCTCGCCGGTGGCGTCCTCGGCGACCAGGTGCAGGAACCGGTCGGTGCGCGCGTTGGCGACGAGCACGTCCACCGGGGCGGTCACCATGCCGTTGCGGGCGTAGATCCGGTTCACCGCGTCCGCGTCGGCGGCGTCGGCCAGCGGGCGGATGGACAGCCCCGGCACCTCGCCGTCGCCGGTCGGCCGGTCGCCGCCGAGCGGCAGTCGGTAGGTCAGCGACGGATCGATGAACAGCTCGTCGGGCAGCCGCGACACCAGCACGTGCGGGTCGCGCAGGTAGATGCAGATGTCCCGGGAGCCGGCGGCCTCCGAACGCAGTACGGCGGCGACGGCGGCCTGGTCGGCGAAGGTCTGCCCGAAGACGAGCCGCCCCCAGCCGCAGTCCAGCACCACGTCGGTGTCGCCCTCCCGGGTCGGCGGCTCCGCCGGCTCCGGCGCCATCGGGTCGCCGCCGGGACCCACCCGCTCCCGTCGCCGGCCGTTGCGCGACCGGTCGGGCCGGGCGGTGCCGGTCGCCAGGGTGTCCGTCACGGTCAGTCGATTCCGTGGCTCTGGAGCCACATTTCCAGGAGTCCGAGTTGCCACAGCTTGTTTCCGTTCAACGGGGTCAGTTCGGCATTCGGGTCGGCGAGCAGGGCGTCGACGTAGTCGGCGCGGAACAGGTCGCGGCGGCGGGCCTCGGGCGCGGAGAGCGCGTCGCGTACCCGGTCGAGGAGCTTGCCCTCCAGGTGGGTGAGGCCGGGCACGGGGAAGTAGCCCTTCGGCCGGTCGATGACCTCGTGCGGCAGCACACGGCGGCCGATCTCCTTGAGCACCCCCTTGCCGCCCTGCGCCAGCTTGAGCTCCGGCGGGCAGCTCGCGGCCAGCTCGACGAACTCGTGGTCGAGGAACGGCACCCGGGCCTCCAGCCCGTGCGCCATCGTCATGTTGTCCACCCGCTTGACCGGGTCGTCGGTCAGCATGACCTGGGTGTCGATCCGCAGGCCGGCGTCGACCGCGGTCTGCGCGCCGGCCCGCCCCAGGTGGGCGGCCACGAACTCCCGCGCCGGGTCGCCGTCGGTCAGCCAGGCCGGGTTCAGTACCCGGGCCAGCCCGGCCGCGTCCTGGTCGAAGAACGCCCGGGCGTACGTGTCGAGCGCCTCGTCCCGGCCGACCTTCGCCAGCGGCGGGTACCAGTGGTAGCCGCCGAGGATCTCGTCCGCGCCCTGGCCGGACTGCACGACCTTGACGTGCTGCGAGACCACCTCGCTGAGCAGGTAGAACGCCACGCAGTCGTGACTCACCATCGGCTCGGACATCGCGGCGACGGCCGCCTCCAGCGGCGGCACCAGGTCGGCGGCGGCCACCCGGATCTGGTGGTGGTCGGTGTCGAACGTCTTCGCCACGAGGTCGGAGTAGCGGAACTCGTCGCCCTCCCGGCCGCCGACCGCGTCGAAGCCGATGGAGAAGGTGGAGAGCCCGCGCTGGCCCTCGCCGGCGAGCAGGGCGACCACCAGGCTGGAGTCCAGGCCGCCGGAGAGCAGCACGCCCACCGGCACGTCGGCCACCATCCGCCGGCGTACGGCGGTGGTCAGCGACTCCAGCAGGGCGTCCTGCCAGTCCTTCTCGGACCAGCCGGCCCGCTCGGCGGAGCGGGTGAAGGCCGGGTCCCAGTAGACGCGCTCCGAGGTGCGGCCGTCCGCCTCGTAGACGCGCACGGTCGCCGGGGGCAGCTTGGCGACGCCGCGCAGGATGGTGCGCGGCGGCGGCACGATGCTGTGGAAGCTCAGGTAGTGCGCGAGCGCGACGGGGTCGATGCCCGTGTCGACGCCGCCCCCGGCCAGCAGCGCGGGCAGGGTGCTGGCGAAGCGCACCACACCCGGCGTCTCGGCCACGTAGAGCGGCTTGATGCCGAGCCGGTCGCGGGCCAGCACCAACCGGCCCGTGTCCCGCTCGCTGATCGCCACGGCGAACATGCCGACCAGGTGGTCGACGAAGTCGAGCCCCCACTCGGCGTACGCCTTGAGCACGACCTCGCTGTCGCCCGAGGAGAAGAACCGGTGGCCCTTGGCCTGGAGTTCCTCGCGCAGCTCGCGGTAGTTGTAGATGCAGCCGTTGAAGACGCCCGTCAGTCCCGCCCCGGGGTCGACCAGCGGTTGCCCGCTCGCTGCGGAGAGGTCGATGATCTTCAGACGTCGGTGCCCGAGGGCGGTCGGGCCCTGGGCCCAGACGCCGCTGTCGTCGGGCCCCCGGTCGCTCATCGTGGCCGCCATGCGTTCCACCGCCGACACGTCGGCGCGTGAACCGTCACGGCGGAACTCTCCCGCAAGTCCGCACATGCCAGGCAATGCTGCCAGAGGGCAGCGAGGAATGCCCGTTGGGATGATAACGGTTTCTTGAAGATTTGCTACACTGCGCGATTTCGTCGCGCCCCGTGTCGACCATGGTGGCAGAGCGCGTCAAGAGTGGCGGCCGGGGCGTTTCGCCGTCCGGGGCGGATGTGATCGACCGCTCAGTTCCGGTGGCAGGCGGCCGGCACGGCTGACGCCGCGCCGGCCCGCCTGGGTGCGTCCGGCCGCTGTGCCGGTGGCTGGCCCTCAGCCCGACGTGCGGGCGACGCCCACCGGGCAGCTCAGCCCGTTCGGGCCGTGGTTGCAGTACCCGTTCGGGTTCTTCGTGGGTGCCAGATACTGCTGGTGGTGGTCCTCGGCGAAGTAGTACTCACCCAGTCGCTCGATCTCGGTGGTGATCTCGCCCTTGCCGGCCCGCGCCACGATCGGCGCGAACGCCTCCCGGGACGCCTGGGCGGTGGCGAGCTGCTCGTCCGTGGTCACGTAGATCGTCGACCGGTACTGGGTGCCCACGTCGTTGCCCTGGCGCATGCCCTGGGTCGGGTCGTGGTTCTCCCAGAAGACCTTCAGCAGGTCCTCGTAGCTGATCCTGGTGGGGTCGTAGACCACCTGGACCACCTCGGCGTGCCCCGTCATGCCCGAGCACACCTCCTCGTACGTCGGGTTCGGCGTGATGCCGCCCGCGTAGCCGGCGGACGTGGTGATCACGCCCGGCAGGGTCCAGAACAGCCGCTCGGCGCCCCAGAAGCAGCCCATGCCGAACACGGCCACCTGCGAGCCCTCCGGGAAGGGCCCCTTGAGCGGGGTGCCCAGCACCTCGTGCCGATCCGCGATCGGCATCGCGATCAGGCGACCCGGCAGGGCCTGGTCGGGGGTGGGAAGCTCGGCCTTGACACGGCGCAGGAACACGGTGGGACTCCTCTCGTACCTCTCCCAGCGTGCAACACCGCCGGATCCGCCTTCCTTACCCGCTCCGCCCACACTCAGGCGGGCCGCCGCCGAAACCGGCACGAGGCGCCGCCGCGGTGATGCGGGCGGCGTACGTCTCGGCCTCGGCGTCGTCGGCGTAGCGGGTGCGCGGCCAGAAGAAGCCCCGCAGGCCGTCGCCCTTGGTGCGCGGCACCACGTGGGTGTGCAGGTGCGGGACGGACTGGGACACCTTGTTGTTCATCGCCACGAACGTCCCACCGGCCTCCGAGCCGGTCTCCACGGCGACCGCGAGTCGGCGTACCAGGCCGAAGTAGCCGGCCAGCGCTTCGGCGGGAAGGTCGGCCAGGGCGACCAGATGCGTGCGCGGCACCACCAGCACGTGCCCCTTGAAGACCGGCCGGGTGTCCAGGAACGCCACCCCGTCGGGCTCGTCGGCCACCCGGAAGGCGGGAACCCCGCCCGCCACGATCCCGCAGAACACACACCCGCTCATCGGTCCAGGCTATGCCGGCCGCCCCGCCGAGAGACGTCCCCGCCGGCCCGGCGGGCGTGGACCCGACAGGACCGTTCCGTTCCAGCCCTCGGGACGGGGCATTAGCCTCACGGGATGAGTCACGGCTTCGACACGCTCGCCATCCACGCCGGCCAGGACCCCGAGGCCCGCACCGGCGCGGTGATCCCACCGATCTACCAGACCAGCACCTACGCCCAGGACGCCGTCGGCGCGCCCCGGCTGGGCTACGAGTACAGCCGCTCCGGCAACCCGACCCGCGACGCCCTCCAGGAGTGCCTCGCCGCGCTGGAGGGCGGTCCGGTCGGGCTCGCCTTCGCCAGCGGCCTGGCCGCCGAGGACACCCTGCTGCGTACCGTCTGCAAGCCGGGCGACCACGTGGTGATCCCCGACGACGCGTACGGCGGCACGTACCGGCTCTTCGCGCGGGTGGCCGAGCGCTGGGGGCTGGACTACACCCCGGCGAAGGTCTCCGACCCCGACGCGATCCGGGCCGCCGTCGAGCCGGGCCGGACCCGCATCGTCTGGGTGGAGACGCCCACCAACCCGCTGCTCGGCATCGCCGACATCGCCGCGCTGGCCGGCGTCGCGCACGACGCGGGAGCCCTGCTGGTCGTCGACAACACGTTCGCCTCGCCGTACCTCCAGCAGCCGATCGCGCACGGCGCCGACGTGGTCGTGCACTCCACCACCAAGTACATCGGCGGCCACTCCGACGTGGTCGGTGGCGCGCTGGTGGCCGCCGACGCCGGGCTCGGCGAGGAACTGCGCTACCACCAGAACGCGATGGGCGCGATCAACGGCCCCTTCGACGCGTGGCTCACCCTGCGCGGCATCAAGACCCTGGGCGTACGCATGGACCGGCACTGCGACAACGCCGAGCGGATCGCGGCCTACCTGGACGGGCACGCCAAGGTCGGCCAGGTCATCTACCCCGGGCTGCCCGCGCACCCGGGCCACGAGGTGGCCGCGAAGCAGATGCGCCGCTTCGGCGGGATGATCTCGTTCCGGGCGGCCGGTGGCGAGGAACACGCCGTCGAGATCTGCAACCGGACGAAGTTGTTCATCCTCGCCGAGTCGCTCGGCGGCGTGGAATCCCTGATCGAGCACCCGGGCCGGATGACACACGCAAGTGCTGCCGGCTCGCCGCTTGAAGTTCCCGGCGATCTCGTGCGACTGTCTGTCGGCATCGAGACGGTCGACGACCTGCTCGCCGATCTGGAGCAGGCGCTGGGCTGACCGCTGGCTGGGAGGGTGGCCGTGCAGGACATCATGCCGACCTGGGTGGGGGCGACCGCCAAGCAGATCGCCCGGGGCGTACGCCGGGGCGACGTCACGGCCACCCAGGTCGTCGCCGACCACCTGGACCACATCGCCCGGGTCGACGCCGACCTCGCCGCGTTCCGCACGGTACGCGGCGGGGAGGCGATCACCGAGGCGGAGAAGGTCGACGAGCAGGAGGACCTGGCCAACCTCCCGCTGGCCGGGGTGCCGGTGGCGGTCAAGGAGAACACCGCCGTCGCCGGGCTGCCCACCTGGAACGGGTCGGCGGCCGTGCGTACGCCGGTGGCGGAGGCCGACCACGAGGTGGTCCGCCGGCTGCGCGGCGCCGGCGCGGTGATCCTCGGGGTGACCCGGATGCCGGAACTCGGCCTCTGGGGCATCACCGACGACGAGACCGCCGTCACCCGCAACCCCTGGGACACCGGGCGTACCCCCGGCGGCTCGTCCGGTGGGGCGGCCGCCGCCGTCGCCGCCGGGCTGGTGCCGATCGCCCACGGCAACGACGGCCTCGGGTCGATCCGCATCCCGGCGGCCTGCTGCGGCCTGGTCGGGCTCAAGCCGGGCCGGGGCGTGGTCCCGTGTCAGCTCGGCGCGGACGACTGGTTCGGCCTCACCGAGCACGGCATGCTCACCAGCACGGTCGCCGACGCGGCCGTCGGCTTCTCGGTGCTGGCCGGCCGTCGCCCGGACAAGCTGGTGCCGCCGCAGCGGCTGCGGGTGGGCGTCTCGCTGCGCTCGCCGGTGCGGGGGGTGCACGCGGACGCGCCCAACCGGGACGCGGTCGCCGCCGCCGGCCGGCTGCTCGCGGGCGCGGGCCACGACACCGTGCCGGCCGATCCGGTCTACCCGACGGCGCTGGGCCTGCAGGGCATCGCCACCTGGTTCGCCGCGGCGGCCGCCGACGTGCGGGCCGCCGGGCTGGACCGGCGCGGCCTCCAGCGGCGCAGCCGCCGCCACGTCGCCCTCGGCGAGTGGGCGCAGCGGCGCGGGTACGTCCGGGAGGCCGACCGGGCCGCCTGGCGCGATCGCTCGATCGGCTTCTTCGCCGACCACTCGGTGGACCTGCTGCTCACCCCGGCCCTGGCGACCGTGCCGCCGGAGGCCACGGGCTGGTCCGGCCGGTCCTGGCGGGCCAACATGCTGGCCAGCATCAGGTACGCCCCGTTCGCCGCGCCGTGGAACATCGCCGGCCTGCCCGCGCTGGTGGTGCCGGTGGGCCGCCGCCCGGACGGCCTGCCGGTCGCCGTGCAGCTGATCGGCCCGCCCGGCAGCGAGCTGCTGCTGCTCGGCGTCGCCGGCCAGTTCGAGATGCAGGCTCCCTGGCCCCGGCACGCGCCCGGCTACCCCCGCGTCCCCGCCGCCGTCTGAGAGGTGGCGTGCGCGCGTCGGCGCCGGTGCAGGGTGGCACGATCAGGGGCATGACGGAACTGGTCGGTCTCGCCGACGTACGGGCCGCGCGGGAACTGCTCGCCGGCGTCGTCCGCACCACCCCGCTGGAGCCCTCCCGGCCGCTCAGCGCGGCGCTGGGCGGGCCGACGTGGCTCAAGTGCGAGAACCTGCAACGCGCCGGCTCGTACAAGGTGCGTGGCGCGTACGTGCGGATCTCGCGGCTGTCGGAGGCGGAGCGGGCCGACGGGGTGGTGGCGGCGAGCGCCGGTAACCACGCCCAGGGGGTGGCGCTCGCCGCCGGCCTCGTCGGTACGCACGCCACCGTCTTCATGCCGGTGAACGCGCCGCTGCCGAAGGTGGCCGCCACGAAGGGGTACGGCGCCCAGGTCGAGCTGGTCGGCAACACCGTCGACGAGTCCCTGGTCGCGGCGCAGACCTACGCCGAGCGGACCGGGGCGACGCTGATCCACCCGTTCGACCACCGGGACGTGATCGCCGGCCAGGGCACGGTGGCCCTGGAGATCCTCGAACAGTGCCCCGAGGTCAGGACGATCATCACGGGGGTGGGCGGCGGCGGGCTGGTCTCCGGCATGGCGGTGGCGGCCAAGGCGCTACGGCCCGACGTGCGGATCATCGGGGTGCAGGCGGCCGGCGCAGCCGCCTTCCCGCCCTCCCTGGTGGCCGGCGAGCCCGTACGCCTCCCGGCGTTCGGCACCATCGCGGACGGCATCGCGGTCGGCCGGCCGGGGGAGCTCACCTTCACCCACGTCCGCAAGCTGGTGGACGAGATCGTCACCGTATCCGAGGAGGACATCTCCCGTGCGCTGCTGATGCTGCTGGAGCGGGGCAAGCAGGTGGTCGAGCCGGCCGGCGCGGTGGGCGTGGCCGCGCTGCTGGCGGGCGTCGTCGAGGTGCAGGCGCCGGTGGTGGCGGTGCTCTCGGGCGGCAACATCGATCCGCTGCTGATGCTGCGGGTGATCGAGCACGGTCTCGCCGCCGCCGGGCGCTACCTGCGGGTCACCGTGCGCTGCTCCGACCGGCCGGGCCAGCTCGCGTCGCTGCTCGGCGAGATCGCCGAACACCGGGCGAACGTGGTGGACGTGGAGCACCAGCGGGCCAATCCGCACCTGCGCCTCGGCGAGGTGGAGGTGGCCCTGTCGGTGGAGACCCGGGGGGTCGAGCACTCCGACACGTTGATCAGCGCGTTGCGGGCCAGCGGCTACCAGGTGGTCTTCGCCGGCGAGGCGTGACACCGGGGCCGGTGTCACGCCGCGTCGTTCGTCGTCGCCACCTGCCCGGGTTGCTCGTCGGCGCCTGGCCGGGGTCGGTGCCCCGGCGGCCGTGCCGCCCGGTCAACCCCGAGGCGGGCGGCTGTCCCGCCCGCCCGGTTCAACCCGGGCGGGCGGCGGGGGCTCAGCCGGAGAACGGCTCGAAGCTGACCACGGTCACCTTGATGTCGGCCCCGCTGGGGGCGGTGTAGGTGCAGGTCTGGCCGGCCCGACCGCCCAGGATCGCCTGGCCCAGCGCCGACTCGGGGCTGTAGACCGTCAGCTCGGTGGTCGACGCGATCTCCCGGGAGCCGAGCAGGAACGTCTCGGTGTCGTCCTTGTCGTCGTCGAAGTAGATCGTCACGACCATGCCGGGCGACACCACGTCGGCGGTCGGTGCCCCGCCCACCTTGGCGGTGCGGAGCAGCTCCTTCAGGTAGAGGATGCGGCCCTCGGCCTTGCCCTGCTCCTCGCGGGCGGCGTGGTAGCCACCGTTCTCCCGCAGGTCGCCCTCCTCGCGCCGGGCGTTGATCTCGGCGGCGATGACCGGCCGGTTGGCGATCAACTCGTCGAGCTCGGCCTGGAGCCGGTCGAATGCGTCCTGGGACAGCCAGGTGGCGGGCGCCTCGTTGCCAGTGGACACAGGCGGTCTCCTCGTTCGTGCGTGCTGGCTGACAGGTGAACTTCCAAGCTACCAGTGCGGTACGACACAGGATGCGCTCGAGCACCGCCGGTGCCGCCGGCACCGGGGCCGCCCCGGGCATCCGTGCCGGTGCGTCCGGGGCGCGTCGTGGCTGCTCAGCCCGGGGGCCGGCAGCGCATCACCTCGCCGATGAAGGGCCGGGCGGTGGTGGTCAGCCGGTGCTGGGTGCTCACGTGCCGCTGGCCGGGCCGGGCGGTCACCGTCACCTCTTCCCGACCCACCTCGGCGCCGTCGCGGTCGCGGGCGCGCACCAGGCACACCGCCGAGCCGCCCTCCGGCACGGTGACCCGGAAGTCGACCAGCACCTGGCTGTCGGTGATCCCGGTGTAGGTGATCACCTCGGCGTCGTAGTTCGGGTCGCCGTACTGCCGGTAGAGCCGCACCGCGACCAGGGTCATGACGGCCACCATGGCGACCGCCAGCAGCACCGCCAGCAGCGGCCGACGGCGCCCCGGCTCCCGGCGGCGGCCGTACCGGCCCGGCGGGAAGGCGGGCGCGCCCGGCTCAAGTGTGGCGTGCGTCTCGGTCACCGCTGGGTATCTCCTGGCGTCGTTGTCGGAGGCATCGGCAAGAATGGCAGGGTTCCATCCTCCCAGCCCGTCCCGTCGTCAAATATGACAGGTCGGCACCGGCAGGTCCCGGCGCGGGGGAGGATTCCGGCAGGTCAGCCGGGCGGTCCTGCGGGGGGTCCGCCGGCGGGCAGAGACGAGGAGCGCCGACGTT
The DNA here is from genome assembly GCF_900091445.1 of Micromonospora echinofusca. Classification (NCBI taxonomy): domain Bacteria; kingdom Bacillati; phylum Actinomycetota; class Actinomycetes; order Micromonosporales; family Micromonosporaceae; genus Micromonospora; species Micromonospora echinofusca. The sequence goes on along the minus strand of NZ_LT607733.1, from coordinate 5,377,859 downwards.
GGCAGAGCAACTGCGACTGATGGCCGTCCACGCGCACCCCGACGACGAGTCGAGCAAGGGTGCCGCGACCATGGCGAAGTACGTCGCCGAGGGCGTGGACGTCCTGGTGGTCACGTGCACCGGCGGCGAGCGCGGCAGCGTGCTCAACCCGAAGATGGACCGACCGGACGTCTGGGCCAACATCGCCGACGTCCGCCGGGCCGAGATGGACGCCGCACGGGCGATCCTCGGCGTCGAGCAGGCGTGGCTCGGTTTCGTCGACTCCGGCCTGCCCGAGGGCGACCCGCTCCCGCCGCTGCCCGAGGGCTGCTTCGCCCTCCAGGACGTCGAGGTGGCGGCCGGCCCGCTGGTGCGGCTGATCCGCCAGTTCCGTCCGCACGTCGTCACGACGTACGACGAGGAGGGCGGCTACCCGCACCCCGACCACATCATGACCCACAAGGTCAGCGTGGCCGCGTTCGAGGCCGCCGGCGATCCGGAGCGCTACCCGGAGCTGGGCGAGCCGTGGCAGCCGCTCAAGCTCTACTACGACATCGGCTTCTCCAAGGGCAAGATCATGGCGCTGCACGAGGAACTGCTCGCCGCCGGCCTCAACTCGCCCTACGAGGAGTGGATCAAGCGCTGGGAGGACCGCCCCGACAAGGGGCCCCGGATCACGACCCGGGTCGAGTGCGCCGACTACTTCCCCGTCCGCGACGACGCGCTGCGCGCCCACGCCACCCAGATCGACCCCGACGGCTTCTGGTTCCAGGTGCCGATGGAGCTGCAGCGGCGGGCGTGGCCGACGGAGGACTTCGAGCTGGTGCGCTCGCTGGTCGACAGCCCACTACCCGAGTCGGACCTCTTCGCCGGGGTGCGCGAGACGGCCCGTGCCTGCTGATCCGGGGCCGGGCTACCCTGGTCACCAACCGCAATCCGGAGGAACGCCATGCTGACCGCCGCACAGGTGCTCGCCCAGAACAACTTCGGGGACACCCGCACGGGTGGGCTGGCCGGCCCGATGGGCCTCTTCCTCATCCTCGTTCTGGCGACCGCCACCGTCCTGTTGATCCGCAACATGAACTCCCGGCTGCGTCGCCTGCCCGACCGGTTCCCCCAGCAGGGCCCGCCGGCCACGCTCGACCGGGCGGACGCGGAAGTCGTCGATCCGACAGAGGGCACGCAGGCGCAGGATTCATCCACCCCCGCTCCCACCGGGCGTCAGCAGGGCCGAAACGGCTAGTCCACGCATGATTCACGCCGAACCCGGTCGTCGCCCCCTGTTGCGGCCACCGGGTTTGCCTTAGCCTCTCGCCGGGGGGACCAAGAGTTCCCGAGCCGTGCGCGGGAGGGGGCGCCGATGACCACCACAGCAGCGGCCGCCCGTCGTGACGGCGAGCGGCCCGCGGGCGGAGCGGCTCGGTGACCTCCGGCAGGGCCGGCGAGTCGACCGACCGGCTCGAAACCCGCGGCACCCCCGCGCGGCTGCTCCTGCTCACGGTCGCCGTCGCGCTGACCGCACTGGTCGCCGCCGGCCTCGGGTGGACCGCGCCGATCCGCCTGCCCACCGACGACCCGCTCGGCGGGCCGGCCCGGTTCGGCCTCGCCGTCGCCGTGTTCGCCGTCGCCCAGCTGGCCCGGCTGCGGTTCCGCACCTCCGCCGGGATGGTGAGCATCACCTGGGGCGAGGCGGCGCTGATCATCTGCCTCTACCTGACGCCCACCGGCTGGCTCCCCTCCGCCGCGCTCCTCGGGGCCGCCCTCGCCTGGTCGGCCATGTCGCTGCTCGGCGACCGGCGGCCGGTGCTGGAGGTCGTCCGGATCACCGCCTCCCTGACCGCCGCCACCGCCCTGGCCGTCTCGGTCACCACCTGGCTCGGCGAGCCGCTGCTGGCGACGCCCACCCCGGCGCTCGCCCTGGCCGTGCTCGCGGGGTCGGTCACCTACCTCCTCGCCACCGCCTGGCTCGGCGGCGCCACCCTGGCGCTGCGCCACGGCATCCCCGTCGGGCCGCCGCTGCTCGCCGCGCTGCGGGGCAAGCTGCTGATGTTCGTCGGGAACGTGGCCGTCGGCCTGGTCGTGGTGGCGCTGCTGGAGCTCGACGCGCGCTGGCTGCTGTTGCTCCCGCCGCCGCTCTGGCTGCTCCAGCAGACCTACCGGCACCGGCTGCGCGCCGACCAGGAACGCCGCACCTGGCGGGTCTTCGCCGAGGCCACCGCCGCGCTCAACCAGCTCGACGAGCGGGGCGTCGCCACGGCCGCAGTGACCGGCGCGCTGGCCGTCTTCAACGCCGAACTCGTCGACGTCGACGTGGCTCGCGGCGACGGACGGTGGCGGCGCTACCGGGGTGATCCGGGCGGCCAACTGGTCGACCGCGAGGTAGCCCCGCCGGGCCGGAACGAGCCCGAGGGCCACGAGCTGGTGCGTACCCTCACCGTGGGTGCGGCCCGGGTGGGCGAGCTGCGCATCCGGTTCCCGCGCTCCGCGCCCCCGAACGCCCGCGAACACGACGCCCTCGCCGCGTTCGGCGACGCTCTCGCCGCCGCGCTGCACGACGCCGCGACCCACCGGGAGCTGCGGCTGGTCACGGCCCGCTCGTCGTACGAGGCGGTGCACGACCAGCTCACCGGGCTGGCGAACCGGTCGGCCCTGCTCAGCAAGGGCGACCAGGCGCTGCGCCAGCTCGCCCACGACCACCCGGTCGCGCTGCTGCTGCTCGACATCGACCAGTTCAAGGAGGTCAACGACACCCTCGGGCACGCCGCCGGCGACCAGCTGCTGCGGCTGACCGCCAACCGGCTGGGCACCCTCGCCCGCCCCGGGGACCTGCTCGCCCGCCTCGGCGGCGACGAGTTCGCGCTGCTGCTGACGTCGGTCCCGGTGATCGGCGACAGGGCTGCCCCGATGACGTACGCGCTGCGGCAGGCCCGCGAGATCGCCGAGCGGCTCGCCGCGCCGACCGAGGTGGCCGGGGTACGGATGTCCGTCGAGGTCTCCGTCGGGGTGGTGGTCGCCGACGCCGGCACCGCCGACCTGACCGAGCTGCTGCGCCGGGCCGACATCGCCATGTACCAGGCCAAGGAGGGCGGCGGCAGCGTCGCCGCGTACGACTCCGCCCGGGACGCCGCGAGCACCGACCAGCTCGCCCTGCTGGCCGAGCTGCGCGAGGCGCTGAAGACCGACGACCAGCTCGTGCTGGCGTTGCAGCCGGCGGTCGACCTGACCACCGGGGCGCCGACCGGGGTGGAGGCGCTGATCCGCTGGCGGCACCCGCGCCGGGGCTGGCTCGGGCCGCACGACTTCATCCGCCCCGTGGAGAACAGCGAACAGCTCGGCACCTTCACCCGCTACGTGCTGGACAAGGCGCTCGCCGTGGCCGCCGGCTGGGCCGGCGACGGGCTCGACGTGCCGATCTCGGTCAACCTGTCGGCGCGCAGCCTGCTCGACCCCCGCCTGCCCGCCGACATCGCCGATGCCCTGCGCCGGCACCAGGTGCCGCCGGACCGGCTGGTCCTGGAGATCACCGAGACGGTGGTGATGAGCGAGCTGGAGGTCATCGACGAGGTGCTCGCCACCCTGCGGTCGATGGGCGTGCAGCTCGCCGTCGACGACTTCGGCACGGGCTTCTCCTCGCTGACGTTCCTCACCCGGATCGCGGTCGACGAGCTGAAGGTGGACCGTTCCTTCGTGATCCGGATGGCCGACTCCCCGGAGGCGGCGGCGATCGTGCGTACCACCGTCGGTCTCGCCCACGAGCTGGGGCTCCGGGTGGTCGCCGAGGGCGTGGAGACCGCCGAGCAGCGCCTGGCGCTGGCCGAGCTGGGCTGCACGGCCGCCCAGGGCTACCACTTCTTCAAGCCCATGCCGGCCGACAAGATCGGCGCGGTCCTGGGCACCCTCCTCGACGAGGCCCGACCCAACGTCCTGCCGCTGCGCGCCGACGGCGCCTCCTGACCCCGCCGGGCCGCCTGCGGGGAGGCGGTGCCGTCGGGTGCCGGAGCGCGGGCGGGCGCGCCACGGGATGGTTATGGTCGTCGGGTGAACCGACTCGCTGACGCCACGAGCCCGTACCTGCTCCAGCACGCCGACAACCCGGTCGACTGGTGGCCCTGGTGCGACGAGGCGTTCGCCGAGGCGAAGCGCCGGGACGTCCCGGTGCTCATCTCGGTCGGCTACGCCGCCTGCCACTGGTGCCACGTGATGGCCCACGAGTCGTTCGAGAACGAGCAGGTCGGGGCCCTAATCAACGACGACTTCGTCGCCGTCAAGGTGGATCGCGAGGAGCGTCCCGACGTCGACGCCGTCTACATGACCGCCACCCAGGCGATGACCGGGCAGGGCGGCTGGCCGATGACCGTCTTCGCCACCCCGGACGGCACGCCCTTCTTCTGCGGCACCTACTTCCCCCGGGCGAACTTCGTCCGGCTGCTCCAGTCGGTCGCCGCCGCCTGGCGGGACCAGCGCGACGCCGTGATCCAGCAGGGCGCCGCCGTGGTCGAGGCGATCGGCGGCGCCCAGGCCGTGGGCGGGCCCACCGCGCCGCTGGACGCCGCGCTGCTCGACGCCGCGGCCGAGCAGCTCGCCAAGGAGTACGACGCCACGAACGGCGGGTTCGGCGGGGCGCCGAAGTTCCCGCCGCACATGAACCTGCTCTTCCTGTTGCGGCACCACCAGCGCACCGGCTCCCCGCGCAGCCTGGAGATCGCCCGGCACACCTGCGAGGCGATGGCCCGGGGCGGCATCTACGACCAGCTCGCCGGCGGCTTCGCCCGATACTCCGTCGACGGGCACTGGACCGTGCCGCACTTCGAGAAGATGCTCTACGACAACGCGCTGCTGCTGCGGGCGTACACCCAGCTCTGGCGCCTGACCGGCGACCCGCTGGCCCGCCGGGTCGCACAGGACACCGCCTGGTTCCTCGCCGACGAGATGAGTACCCCGTCCGGCGGGTTCGCCTCGGCGCTGGACGCCGACACCGAGGGCGTCGAAGGATCGACCTACGTCTGGACGCCGACCCAGCTCATCGAGGTGCTGGGGGAGGAGGACGGCCGCTGGGCCGCCGACCTGTTCGCCGTCACCGAGGCCGGCAGCTTCGAGCACGGCACCAGCGTGCTGCGGCTCGCCCGGGACGTGGACGACGCGGACCCGGCGGTGACGCGGCGCTGGCAGGACGTCGTCGACCGGCTGCTCGCGGCCCGCCGGGAACGGCCGCAGCCGGCCCGGGACGACAAGGTGGTGGCCGCCTGGAACGGGCTGGCGATCACCGCGATCGCCGAGTTCAACCGGGTGGCCGACACGTTCGGCCCGGCCGGCCCGGACGACGCCTCGCAGACGTTGGAGGGCGTGGCCGAGGGCACCTACGGCGCGATGCGCGACGCCGCCGACCACCTGGCGAGGGTGCACATCGTCGACGGCCGGCTGCGGCGCGTGTCCCGCGACGGGACGGTCGGCGATCCCGCCGGGGTGCTGGAGGACTACGGCTGCGTCGCCGAGGCGTTCTGCGCCATGCACCAGATCACCGGCGAGGGGCGCTGGCTGGAGCTGGCGGGTCAGCTGCTCGACACCGCGCTGGCGCGCTTCGCCGCGCCGGGCGGCGCCTTCTACGACACCGCCGACGACGCCGAACGGCTGGTCAGCCGCCCCGCCGACCCCACCGACAACGCCACCCCGTCCGGGCGCTCCGCGATCGTCGCGGCGCTGGTCGCGTACGCGGCGCTGACCGGGGAGACCCGCTACCGGGAGGCCGCCGAGGCGGCCCTGTCGACCGTGGCGCCCATCGTCGGCCGGCACGCCCGCTTCACCGGCTACGCGGCCACCGTCGGGGAGGCGCTGCTCTCCGGGCCGTACGAGATCGCGGTGGTCACGGACGACCCGGCCGGGGACCCGCTGGTCGCGGCAGCGCACCGGCACGCCCCACCCGGTGCGGTGGTCGTGGCGGGCCGCCCCGGTCAGCCCGGCGTGCCCCTGCTCGCCGACCGGCCGATGGTCGACGGGCGGCCCACCGCGTACGTCTGCCGGGGTTTCGTCTGCGAGCGTCCCGTGACGGCGGTGGACGACCTGGTCGGCCAGCTCGGCCGGCGCTGAGTCGCACGGCCGGGGCGGCCGGTCCGGAGGCCGGCGATGCGGCAGCCGGCGGCACAGGTCGCGGGGCGTGCCGATAGGCTGGCGCCGCTATGGATTCCCGTACCGGTCTGCCCGTTGTCGGCATGGTGGGCGGTGGCCAGCTGGCCCGGATGACCCACCAGTCCGCGATCGCCCTCGGCCAGTCGCTGCGCGTGCTCGCGCTGGCCCCCGACGACGGCGCCGCGCTGGTCGCCGCCGACGTCCAGTACGGCGACCACACCGACCTCGCCGCGCTGCGTACCTTCGCCAAGGCCTGCGACGTGGTCACCTTCGACCACGAGCACGTCCCCACCGAGCACATCCGGACGCTGGCGGCCGAGGGCGTGAAGCTCTTCCCGCCGGCCGACGCGCTGCTGCACGCCCAGGACAAGCGGGCCATGCGGGAGCGGCTCGGCGAGCTGGGCGCGCCGAACCCGGCGTGGCGACCCGTGGCGGAGCCCGCCGACCTGGTGGCGTTCGGCGACGAGGTCGGCTGGCCGGTGGTGCTGAAGGCGGCCCGTGGCGGGTACGACGGCCGGGGCGTCTGGCTGGTCGACGACGCGGCGCAGGCCGACGAGCTGGCGAAGACCCTGCTGGCCGGCGGCACCCGGCTGATCGTCGAGGAGCGGGTGCCGCTGCGCCGGGAGTTGGCCGTGCAGGTGGCGCGCTCGCCGTTCGGGCAGGTCGCCGCGTACCCGGTGGTCGAGACGGTGCAGCGCGACGGCATCTGCGTCGAGGTGCTCGCCCCCGCGCCGGGCCTGCCGGAGGAGCTGGCGGTAGCCGCCCAGCAGCTCGCCATCGACCTGGCGACCGCGCTCGGCGTGGTCGGCCTGCTCGCCGTGGAGCTGTTCGAGGTCGCCGACCGGGCCGCACCCGGGGGCAGCCGGATCGTGGTGAACGAGCTGGCGATGCGGCCGCACAACTCGGGGCACTGGACCATCGAGGGCGCGCGCACGTCGCAGTTCGAGCAGCACCTGCGGGCGGTGCTCGACTACCCGATGGGCGACACCTCGCTGACCGCTTCCGTGGCGGTGATGGCGAACGTGCTCGGCGGCGATCCGGGCGGGATGTCGATCGACGAGCGGCTGCACCACCTCTTCGCGGCCGAGCCGGGCGCCAAGGTGCACCTCTACGGCAAGCAGGTGCGTCCCGGCCGCAAGATCGGGCACGTCACGGTGCTCGGCGACGACCTGGACGACGTACGGGCGCGGGCCGCGCGGGCCGCCCGCTGGCTGCGTGAGGGGCACGAGTGATCGTGACAGGTGAGCTTGCCGGCCCCGAGGGCCCGAACGAGAGGCAGAGCGCGGTGAGCGTCGTTGGGCTGATCATGGGCAGCGACTCGGACTGGCCGACGATGAGGGCCGCCGCCGAGGCGCTGGACGAGTTCGAGGTGCCCTACGAGGTCGAGGTCGTCTCGGCACACCGTACGCCGATCAAGATGATCGACTACGGACGCGCCGCGGCCGACCGGGGCCTGAAGGTCATCATTGCCGGGGCGGGTGGCGCGGCGGCGCTGCCCGGCATGGTCGCCTCGGTCACCCCGCTGCCGGTGATCGGCGTCCCGGTGCCGTTGAAGCATCTCGACGGGATGGACTCGCTGCTCTCCATCGTGCAGATGCCGGCCGGCGTGCCGGTGGCCACCGTGTCGATCGGTAACGCCCGCAACGCCGGGCTGCTCGCCGTCCGCATCCTGGCCGCCGCCGACCGCACCCTGCTCGACCGCATGTCGGCCTACCAGGCCGACCTGGAGCAGTTGGTCGCCGAAAAGGACGCCGCCCTGCGCGCCTCCCTCGCCTGACCTCTGCCTCCCACGCCGCTTCGCGCCTCGCCCGGCTCTCCGCGTCGTTCTTGCCCTTGCTCCGCGCCTCGCCTCCCGTGCGGCGGTCGGTCCTCGCCCCTGCCCGGGCCGCGGTCGGTCCTGCCGCCCGCGCCCCTGCCCGGGCTTGTCGCGGCTTCTTCGCCTCGGATCTGTCTCTCGCGGCGCCAGAGGCCGGGCTACGGGGCCGGCGGCTCGGCCGATGCCGTTGTTGCTCCACCTCGCCAGCGCTCCGAGCCGCTGCCCGCGAGCCCGGACCGGCCACCGGGAGGCCGGCAGGCCACGGGGGCCGCCACTTGAAGTAACTGAATGGCCCGTCACCCAGCGTTGCCGTCTCGACCCGGAGAGGTCTTATCCCTTCGGGCCCTTTGCTCTGCACCCATCGACGCACCAGCCCCCGAGCTGGCACTTCTCTTCCGGCTGCCGGAACGAGGTGGCCAGGCTTCGTAACGCATCGTGAGCGGTGCGTCGGTGGCTGCAGAGCAAAGGGCGCGGAGGGCAGGTTGCCGTTGCTCCTTGTTCCTTACGCTATGTGTTCGCGTGGTCGGCAGACGCGTGGTCGGCACTTCGTGGTCCGGTGGTCGATGCCGTTACGGGGAACGGGTTGTGCGGCATGCCGGCGTGCGGGAGCGGCGCCCGTCCCCGCGGGTGGGCCCGGTGTCAGCGCATGCCGCGCAGGGCTGTCTGGAGGCGTTCCTGGGCGCGGCGCCGGCGCTCGTTGCTGGCGCCGAGTGCCAGCAGCAGGATGCCGACGGGGATCAGGGCCAGCCACGGCCCCAGGCTGAACAGCGCGTGCACCGCCGCGATCGCGGTCACGGCCGCGCCGACGATAACCGGTGCCTGCTGCTGGCTCATCGATCCGAAGACGAGGACGGCCACCGCACCGAGCAGCAGCAGCACCTGGCGCAGCGTGCTGGAGTCGGTGGCCAGCACGATCGCCAGGGTGGGCACGAACGCGGCGACCAGCGCGGGCCCGTACGCGACCCAACTGCTCAGGTCGGGCCGGTGCCGCAGCTCCAGCACGCCGACGAGCAGGGCGAGCGCCGCGAAGGGCAGCGTGTAGGCCTCCGGCAGCGCCACGTCGGCGACCCGCATCAGGATCCACCAGGCGGCGATCTCGCAGACCACGACCGCCCAGAACAGGATGCGCCGCTCCACCGGCCGGCGGCCGGGTCGGGTGGCCGCCACGCCGAGGACCGCGCCCCAGCCGGCCAGCAGGGCCGCGATGTGCCGGGGCGAGTCGAAGGCCAGCGCCAGGGCGATCAGGGCGGCAGCGTGCCCGCTCCACTCGACGGTGGCCGCCTCCCGCTGCGCCTCGGGGCGACGCAGCCTGGGCAGGGTCGCGGCGAACACCTGGAGGGCCGCCCCCACCGCCAGTACGCCGAACGCGGACCAGACGGCCGCGAGCCCGGCCACCAGGCCGGCGGTGAGCACGAAGAGCTGTGCCATCAGCGAGGCGAACAGCCAGCCGAGGATGCGCGCCCGCTGGGTGGTGCCGAAGAGCGCGGCCACCGTGCCGACGCCGACCGCGCCACCGAGGGTGAACAGGGTCAGCTCCCGCGTCGCCAGGCCACCGACCAGGCCCGCGCTCCCGGCGGCGAGCCCGATGGCGAAGACGAGCACCCGGGTCAGGCGCAGCGAGCGGGCCCGCTCGACCAGCGGTGGGGGCGGGGTGAGCGCCAGCCCCAGCATCGCGATGGTGAACACGGACAGCGCCGCCAGGGTGCTCGCCGGCCAGCCGTTGCCGAGCGACGCCGGGGTGATCAGCAGGGTCACGGCGGCGCCGGGCAGCACGACCGGTACCGCCCGGGAGCGCCGCCCGCCGCTGAAACCGGTGGCGGCCAGCGCGGCGGTCGCGGTGAGCAGCAGCGCGGTCAGCACGTGGGTCGGGTCGATCGCCTCAGGGGGCGGGGTGAGCAGCTCCGGGGGTGGTCCCTGCCAGACCCGGCCGAGGCTGCGGTGCGGATCGACCAGTGCGACGACCAGGGCCGGGGCGATCGACACCAGCGCCAGGACGGTGGGCAGCGCACCGGCGGCGAGCGCACCGGCGGCGGGGCTGACCCGCCAGCGGCGCTGCGTCCCGTCGTCGGGCAGCCGCCGCAATGCGCCGTCGAGCAGCACCGACCAGCGTCGTACGGGCTGGGCCGCGCCGACCGGCGGTTCGGTCGCGCCCCGGACCAGCTCGGCGAGCACCCCGAGCAGGGCCGCGGCGGCGGCGTACACACCGACGGGCTGGTTGGCGGGGACGGCGGCCAGGGCGCTCACCGTGGCGCCGCCGGCCACCGCCGCGCTCGCCCAGGGCAGGTACTGCGGGACCCGCCGCCGGACGGCGGCCACCGCCGCCAGGCCCAGGCTCGACGCGGCCAACGCGGCGGTGAGCACCACCTCCGGCGCGCGTCCGAACTCGGCGGCCAGCGCCGCGACGGCACCCGGGAACGCGAGCAGGGCGGCCCCGGCCGCGGCGCCTCCGATCTGGGCGAGGTGCGGGGGCATCCCCTCGTTCTCGATGTCCTCCACCAGCGGCACGGCCAGCGACCGGGCCAGCGCGGCCACCACGAGGCCGATCAGCGCGATGCTGCCCAGCGCCAGCGCGGTGGTCCACGGCCGGACCAGACCCGCTCCGGCGGCGTGCAGGGCGACGACGCCGGCCACGACGGCCCGGGACAGGCCCGCCCGGGGATCGACGGCGGCCACGGCGGCCGCTCCGAAGACGGTGGCGACCATGCCGCCGACCAGGACGGGCGACCACCACGGCAGGTCGAACGCGGCCGGCGCGCCGATCGTGGCGAGTGCGGCCGCCACGCCCGAGACGTCGTACTTCCAGGGTGGTGGCAGCAGGACCGCGGCGGCGACGCCGAGCAGCGCCAGGGCCACGGGGGCCTGCCACGTCGACCCGCCGGTCGGCCCGGCCGGCCAGCCGGTCAGGTCCCCGTTCCAGATCGGGCCGGGGGTGGCGAGCACGCCCAGCCCGCCCCGCAGCGCGCTCCAGCCGGCCAGCAGCCCGATCAGCACGCCGCCGACGGCGAGGCCGACGATCGGCCCGCGTCGCCACTCCTCCGGCATGGCCCGGGCGGCCACGGCCACCACCAGCACCAGCCCGGCGGCGACGGCGAGCTGCCCGCCGGGAGCGAGGACGGCCGCGATCCGGGCCAGGGTGGCGATCAGGGCGGCGGTGACCGCCGCGGCGGCCAGGTCGGAGCCGTCCAGGGTGAGGTCGGAGCGTCGGCCGGCGTCGATGGGGCCGGCGAACACCACCATGGCGCCGGCGACGAGCAGCAGGCCACCCACCCAGGCGTCGGCGGCGGTGGCGCCCGGGGCGCCGAACGCGGCGGCGGTGACCGTGACCGCGCCGAGGGCGGTGCCGACGGCTAGCGGCGTCGGGATGCGTCGCTGGGAGACCTGCACGACGGCGGCGTGGCCGAGGGTGACGCAGACCGCCAGGAAGCTGGCCGCGAGCACCGGGACGGTGACCTCGCGCAGGCTCGCCGGGGTGGGCGTCGGGTCGACCGGTACGGTCGCGGCGACGAAGGCGGCCACCGCGCCCGGCAGCGCGAACGCCGCGCCCCCGGCGGCCCAGGCCGAGACGGTGTCGGCCGCCGCCGGGGCGAGCCGCATCCGGGGCGCCACGGCGACGAGGACCCCGGCGGCGAACAGGGTGAGCAGGACCGCCGTGGTCAGCGCCGGCCGGGCCAGTCCGGCGCCCGCGCCGAACAGGCCGACGCCGGCGGCGGTGGCCGCGTGCGCCAGCGCCGCGCGTTCCGTGCGGGCGGAGAGCCCGACCACCCCGATGCCGACCGCTGTCAGCACCATCGGCCAGGGCGCGACCGCCCACCCGAGGCCGAACGACGCGGGTACGGCGAGCGCGGTCAGCGCCGCACCGACCACGGCGAACTCCCGGCGGATCTCGGACGGCAGGGCCAGCACCGCCGCGACGGTCAGCAGGAAGGCGCTCGCGGCGAGCTGCCAGGCGGCCGGGCCCACGGCCGCCGCCAGCTCGGCCGGGTAGCGGTCCAGGTCGGCCGCCCAGGCGGGCAGCGCGGCCCGGACGGGGGCGACCCCGGCGCGGAGGGCGCCACCGGCGACCACCACCCCGCTGACGGTGAGCGCGACCGCCGAGGCGAGCTGCGGCCCGCGTCGGGCCGCCTCCGGTACCGCCCGCACGGCCAGCCCGGTGAGCGTGATGACGGCGGCGATCAGCAGCAGCGCCCGCCCGGGGAAGGCCACCGAGGCGATCCGGCTCAGCGCGCCGATCACGGCGAGGGTGAAGATCCCGGCACCGAGGTCGGGCAGCGGCGGCCGGCGCAGCACCAGCGTGCCGGCCAGCCCCACGGCGGCCGCCAGCAGCAGCACCAGCCCGGCCCCGGTCGCGCCCGGCACGGTGCCCGCGCGCAGCAGGGCGGAGACGGCGTACGCGAGGGCGAGGGCGACCGCCACCCCGTGCAGCACCCAGGTCAGCTCCCGCAGCCACGGCACCGGACGGCCGGCCGGGGCCCGGTCCTGCGCCGGCAGCCCGCCGTCGAGCACCTCGCCGGCCTCCTCGGGCGCCCCCTCGGGCCGGCCGTCGGCGCGGCGCTGCCGGGGTGCGCTCGCGGGCGCGGCCGGGGGCTCGGGCAGGTCCTGGCGGACCGGCCGTTCCACCGTGACGGGGGAACGCGCCAGCCACAGGTCGAGCAGGGCCACCGCCGTCAGCACCAGCGCCCAGCCGCCCGGGCCGGTGATCCGGTCGTACGCCAGCAGCGGCAGCACCGGCTGGGCGGCCAGTACGGTGGCGAAGCGGGGCGCGCGCAGCCCCGTCCAACCCGCGTAGCCGAACGAGACGCCGGCGGTGACGGCGAAGACGATGGCGCCGAAGATCGCGCCCGAGGCGCCGCCGTTGCCGATCCGGTCGACCGCCCACAGCGCGTAGCCGGCGAGCGGCACCAGGAGCAGGCCGACGGCGGAGATGGTCTCGGCGGTCGAGGTGAGCCCGCGCCGGGCCAGCACCGGCGGGGCGAGCAGCATGAGCACGGTCGCGAGCAGCAGGACGCCCAGCCGGGCCAGCGCGTCCATGGAGCTGGTGGCCACCGCGGCGAAGACCACGGCGGCGACGCCGAGCAGCAGCGCGCCGAGCCCGAGGGGGATGTTCTGCACCTCGCGGGAGGACGCCTCCGGCGGGTGCTCCGGGTCGTCGGCGTCGAGCCAGGTGGCGGCCGACGGCGGGGGCGGGGGCGGGTCCTCCGGACCGGCCGGGGTGCCCTGCCGGGGGACCCGGGGCGGGGCGCCGGTGGCGGCCGTGGGTGGCCGGCGGCCCGGCCTCTTGCGCAGCACCCGGCGGGGGCGGGTGGCCTGCTTGAGGCGTTCCTCACCGGCGTGGGCGAGGATGTCCCGCTGGAAGAGCGCGGCCTGCATCTTGGCGGCGATCTGCCGCTGCTCGCTGGCGATGGCGGCCTCGCGGGCCTTCATCTCCGCGATGGACCGCTCGATCTGTGCCAGGTGCTCGACCCACTGTGGCTGGTGCGCACCGCAGTGCGGGCAGCTGACGGCCGGCTTGATCTCCCGGCCGCACGAGGAGCACTGAAAGGTCGCCACGACACCCCTCCACCCGCACTGTGGACTCCCACCCTCGCAGCATGCCCAATGTGGGCGCGGATTTCGACAATTGTCGGCGGGTCCAGGACAAAGATCGTCCATGCGGACGGCAAACGGCCGGTCGCGGAGCGTGCTCCGTGACCGGCCGTCGGTCGTCGATCGTCAGGGGCGGCCCATGCCGCGGTACTCCCAGCCGGCCTGCGTCCACAGTGCCGAGTCCAGGCAGTTGCGGCCGTCGACCACCTTGCGGCCGGCGACCAGCTCGCCGAGGGCCACCGGGTCGGCGTTGCGGAAGTCGGCCCACTCGGTGAGTACGCAGACCAGGTCCGCGCCGGTCACGGCCTCGTTGATGCCGGGCTCGTAGACCAGTTCGGGCGCCACGGCGCGCGCCCGTTCCATGCCCTGCGGGTCGTAGACGTGCACGTCGGCGCCGGCCTTGCGCAGCAGCGAGGCGACGGAGAGCGCCGGCGCGTCGCGTACGTCGTCGGTGTTGGGCTTGAAGGTCGCGCCGAGCACGGCCACGCGCATGCCGGAGAGGTCGGGCCCGGCGGGCCCGGAGCGGCGGCCGAGCAGCTCGGCGGCGAGCTGGACCACCCGGGTCCGGCGGCGCAGGTTGATCAGGTCGACCTCGTGCAGGAAGCGCAGCGCCTCCCCGGCGCCCAGCTCCTGGGCGCGGGCCTGGAACGCCCGGATGTCCTTGGGTAGGCAGGCGCCCCCGAAGCCGAGCCCGGCCTGGAGGAACCGGTTGCCGATGCGCGGGTCGAAGCCGATGGCCCGGGCGAGGTGGGTGACGTCGCCGCCGGAGGCCTCGCAGACCTCGGCCATCGCGTTGATGAAGGAGATCTTGGTGGCGAGGAAGGCGTTCGCGGCGACCTTGACCAGCTCGGCGGTGGCGAAGTCGGTGACCACGAGGGGCACCTCGCGGTCCTCGGTGGCGGCCAGGTCGAAGACGCCCTTGTGGGCGGCGTAGAGCATGCCGTTGGCCCACTCGCTCTTGACGCCGACGACGATCCGGTTGGGCCGCAGCACGTCGTCGACGGCGAAGCCCTCCTGGAGGAACTCCGGGCTCCACGCCACCTCGACCCCCAGATCGGTGGGGGTGTGCTTGCTGACCAGCTGCTCCACCCACTCGGCGGTGCCGACCGGCACGGTCGACTTGCCGACGATGAGCGCCTTGCGGGTCAGGTGCTGGGCCAGGCTGGTGACCGACGCCTCGACGTACGACAGGTCGGCGCCCATCCCGTCGGCGCGCTGCGGCGTGCCGACGCAGATGAAGTGCACGTCACCGAACTCGGCGACCTCGGCGATGTCCGTGCTGAACCGCAGCCGCCCGGCGCCCAGGTTGCGCTTGAGCAGCTCGTCGAGGCCGGGCTCGTGGATCGGCACCTCGCCGGCGTTCAGCATGGCGATCTTGTCGGCGTCGACGTCGAAGCCGAGCACCTCGTAGCCGAGCTCGGCGTAGCAGATGGCGTAGGTCGCACCGAGGTAGCCGGTGCCCAGGAAGGTCACCCGCGGTCGCTGCGCACCGGAGGGGGGCGTCACCGCGGCGATGGCGGGCATCGGCTGGGTGTTGGGGTACGGGATCGTCACGCCTGTCTTCTCCGCTCGCGCTGGCGTCGCGTGTCGCGTCGCGTTCTGCTGCGGCGCCTGGGCGGGCACCGGAGGGACTCTAACGTCTGTCGGTTCCATCGTCGCCGGGCGGCTTCGGCGCTCTGCCACGTTCGAGGCTACGCGGCGGTAACATCACCTGAACTCTGTCGCTATCCTTCAGTCTGCGCCGTCGGCGGTCAGGAGACGCTACAGACTGCGCATGATAGCGGTGAAGGGGAGGGGCCGACATGGCCGCAGAGCAGTCGTTCGACGTCTACCGGTTGCCCGAGGAACACGAGGCGATCCGGGAGGCGGTCCGTGAGGTCTGTGCGGCCAAGGTGGCGCCGCACGCCGCCGAGGCCGACGAGACCGGCGAGTTCCCGAAGGCGTCCTACGACGCCCTGCGGGCCGCCGACTTCCACGCTCCACACATCCCCGTCGAGTACGGCGGCGCGGGCGCGGACGCCCTGGCCACGGCCATCGTGATCGAGGAGGTGGCGCGCGCCTGCGCCTCGTCCTCGCTGATCCCGGCGGTCAACAAGCTCGGCACGATGCCGCTGCTGCTGGCCGGCTCCGAGGAGCTGAAGCGGAAGTACCTGACCCCGGTCGCGGCGGGCGACGCGATGTTCTCGTACTGCCTCTCCGAGCCGGAGGCCGGCAGCGACGCGGCGTCGATGACCACCCGCGCGGTGCGTGACGGCGATCACTGGGTGCTCAACGGCGTGAAGCGCTGGATCACCAACGCCGGGGTCTCCGAGTTCTACACGGTCTTCGCGGTGACCGACCCGGCGGCCCGGTCCCGGGGCATCTCCGCCTTCGTGGTCGAGAAGTCCGACCCGGGGGTCAGCTTCGGCGCCCCGGAGAAGAAGCTCGGCGTCAAGGGCTCGCCGACCCGCGAGGTCTACCTGGACAACGTCCGGATCCCCGCGGACCGCATGATCGGCGCCGAGGGCACCGGCTTCGGCACCGCGATGAAGACCCTGGACCACACCCGGGTCACCATCGCCGCGCAGGCCGTCGGCATCGCCCAGGGCGCGCTCGACTACGCCAAGGGGTACGTCCAGGAGCGCAAGCAGTTCGGCAAGGCGGTCGCCGAGTTCCAGGGCGTGCAGTTCATGCTCGCCGACATGGGCATGAAGCTGGAGGCGGCCCGGCAGCTCACGTACACGGCGGCCGGCAAGTCCGAGCGGGGCGACGCCGACCTGACCTACTTCGGCGCGGCGGCCAAGTGCTTCGCCTCGGACGCGGCCATGGAGATCACCACCGACGCGGTGCAGCTGCTCGGCGGCTACGGCTACACCCGGGACTACCCGGTCGAGCGGATGATGCGGGACGCCAAGATCACCCAGATCTACGAGGGCACCAACCAGGTGCAGCGCATCGTGATGGCCCGCCAGCTCCTGAAGGGCTGACCGGTCGGCGGGCGGGCCGGTCGTCCGGCCCGCCCGCATCCTCACCGGATCTCGGTCGTGGTGTCCTCTTCCGGCCGGTTGCCGGCGCGAGGTGGCGCCGACCACGGCGACCCCCCGCCGGTGCGGCGCGGCAGCGGCTCGGTCGGCGTCGGGTCCGGGTAGCCGAGGCTCGGCGGCGCGGTGTCCCGGTCGGCCGGCTCGGCCGGCGGCCAGTCGGTCAGCGTGAAGTCGCTGCGCTCCGGCCCCTCGGCGGGCGCCGGCGTCGGCTCGGTCGCCGGTCGGGGCCAGCGCCGCCAGCGCTGCCCGCTGAAGGTGGCCACGAGCAGCAGCAGGCCGATCAGGAAGAGCGTGCCGTTCTCGACCGGCAGGTGCAGCGGCAGGGGGTCGCCGAAGACCTTCCAGCCGTCCGGGATGCGGTCCCGCACCTCGAAGGGCGCGACGAACATCCCCACGTACGGGGCGGCGAGCAGCAGCCCGGCCACGAGCGGGCCGAGCGGCGAGGTGCGCAGCGTGCCGAGCAGGCCGAGCAGGATCCCGCCGACGGCGAGGTACACGGCGGGCTCGATGAGATTGGCCGAGTTCGACGTGCCGATCTCGACCCAACGGCCGACGGTGCCCGCCGACCCGTCCTGCCCGAGGGTGACCAGCACCCACGTGACGGGCACCACCACCAACCCCGCGAGGAAGCTCCAGAGATGTCGCATCCGCGCACCGTACCGTCTTCGACATGACCGAGCACCCCTCCACCGCGCCGGCCGGCAAGCCGACCTCCTACTCCCGCGTCACCCTGAGCCGGATCATGACCGCGGTCGACGTCAACCTCTACGGCACGGTGCACGGCGGCGTGCTGATGAAGTTCATCGACGACGTGGCGGGGGCCGCCGCGGCCCGGCACAGCGGCGGTACGGCGGTCACCGCCGCCATCGACGAGATCGTCTTCACCGAGGCGGTCCGGGTCGGTGACCTGCTGCACGCGCACGCACAGGTGAACTGGACGGGGCAGACCTCCATGGAGGTCGGGGTCCGGGTCGTGGCGGAGCGGTGGGACTCGGCCGAGGACGAGCCGGTGCGGGTCGCCACCGCGTACCTCGTCTTCGTGGGCGTCGACCTCGGCGGCGCGCCCCGGGCGGTCCGGCCGGTGCTGGCGGAGAGCCCGGAGGACGAGCGCCGGTTCCGGGAGGCGGAGATCCGCCGCGCCCACCGACTGGCCCGCCGCCGCGCCATCCAGGCCCACCGCGCCGGCTGACGCGCCTGCCGGCCCGGGCCCACACAGGGTGGGGTCGGGGCATGTGGGCTCCGCACGTGCGCCGGCGGAGGTCGGGTGCGGAGAATGGCGCTCTGAGGTAGGGCAAGATGGCGCCACGGCCCATTTCACAGTGTCGTGCGGGGCCAGGGGAGGGTGGAGCAGTGGGTGACGTGCTGTGGGCGCCGCCGGCGGACGTACGCGAGCGGTCCCGGATCGGGAGCTACCTGCGCTGGCTGCGTGAGCACCGGGGGCTGGACTTCGCCGACTACGACGAGTTGTGGCGCTGGTCGGTCACGGACCTCGACGCGTTCTGGCGGTCGGTCTGGGACCACTTCGAGGTGGTCGCGCACACCCCGCCGACGGCCACGCTGACCGACCGCGGGATGCCCGGGGCCAGGTGGTTCCCCGGGGCCACCCTCAACTACGCCGAGAACGTGCTGCGGATGCCCGGCCGGGCCGACGACGATCCGGTGGTGATCGCGCACGGCCAGACCCGGGCGCCGGTCACCCTCACCGCCGCCGAGCTGCGCGAGCAGGTGCGTCGGGTGGCCGCCGGGCTGCGCCGGCTCGGCGTCACCGCCGGCGACCGGGTCGCCGCCTACGCGCCCAACATCCCCGAGACGTACGTGCTGCTGCTCGCCACCAGCAGCCTGGGCGCGATCTTCTCCTCCTGCGCGCCGGAGTTCGGCACCCGCAGCGTCACCGACCGGTGGCAGCAGATCGAGCCGAAGGTCCTGGTCGCGGTGGACGGCTACCGCTACGGCGAGAAGCCGGTCGACCGGCGGGCCGAGGTGGCCGCGATCCGCGCCGCCCTGCCGTCGCTGGAGCACACCGTCGGCATCGCCTACCTCGACCCGGCCCCCGCGCCCCCGGGTGGCGCCACGGACCGGACGCCGGCCCCGTTCGAGGGCGCGCTGGCCTGGTCGGAGCTGGCCGCCGACACCGACGAGCCGCTGACGTTCACCCCGGTCGCCTTCGACCACCCGCTCTACGTGCTCTACTCCTCCGGCACCACCGGGCTGCCGAAGCCCATCGTGCACGGCCACGGCGGCATCCTGCTGGAGCACCTGAAGATGCTGGCCCTGCACCACGACCTGGGCCCGGCGGACCGGTTCTTCTGGTTCACCACCACCGGCTGGATGATGTGGAACTTCCTGGTCTCCGGGCCGGCGGTGGGCGCGACGATCGTGCTCTTCGACGGCAACCCCGGCCACCCCGACCTGGGCGCGCTGTGGCGGCTGGCGGAGGAGACCGGCACCACGTACTTCGGCACCTCCGCGCCGTTCCTGCTGGCCTGCCGCAAGGCCGGGCTGGTGCCGAAGGAGACCGCCGACCTGTCCGCGCTGCGCGGGGTCGGCTCGACCGGCGCGCCGCTGCCCGCCGAGGGCTTCACCTGGGTGTACGAGACGGTCGGTGACGACCTCCAGCTCCAGTCGCTCTCCGGCGGCACGGACGTCTGCACCGGCTTCGTCGGCGGCGTGCCGCTGCTGGCGGTGCACGCCGGGGAGATCACCTGCCGGGCGCTCGGCGCCAAGGTGGAGGCCCGGTCCGCCGACGGGACCCCGGTCGTCGGCGAGCTGGGCGAGCTGGTGATCACCGAGCCGATGCCGAGCATGCCGGTGGGCTTCTGGAACGACCCGGACGGCAGCCGCTACCGGGAGGCGTACTTCGACCTCTACCCGGGCGTCTGGCGGCACGGCGACTGGATCACGATCAACGACCGGGGCGGCTGCGTGATCACGGGCCGCTCCGACGCCACCCTCAACCGGGGCGGCGTACGCCTCGGCACCGCCGAGTTCTACTCGGTGGTCGAGGGGCTCGACGAGGTCGTCGACTCGGTGGTCGTGCACCTGGAGGACGACGAGGGCGGCGCCGGTGAGCTGCTGCTGTTCGTGGTGCTCGCCGAAGGGCTGGAGCTGGACGACGCGATGCGGAAGAAGATCTGCCGCGAGCTGCGTACCGCCCTGTCGCCCCGGCACGTGCCGGACGAGATCCACCAGGTGCGGGCCGTCCCGCGCACCCTGTCGGCCAAGAAGCTGGAGGTCCCGGTGAAGAAGATCCTCACCGGCACCCCGGTGGACTCGGCGGCGGCAAAGGGCGCCCTGGCCAACCCGGAGTCCCTGACGGCCTTCGCCACCCTCGCCGAACGCCGGGGCCCCCGCCCCTGACCGCTGCCGCGTTGGCGGCGGTGCGGTGCCGTCTGGTGGGACGGCGAGCTGCCTGGCTCGGCCGGCGCGATCACCCCGCGCCGGCCGAGCAGCGGGAGGCCCTGGCGGGGACCGGGCAGTCAGGTGCGCAGCACGTTGGCGTAGATGAGCCAGGCCAGCGCGGATTTGGCCACGAGGCTGAGCAGGATGTACGAGACCTCGCCGTAGCGGTAGTCACGCCATCGACCGCGCTGGGCGTACTGCAGTGCCATGTTGAGCGCGAAGCTCGCGAAGAGGAGAAACTGGATGACGATGATCGCCCAGACGAAGCCGGGGATCTCCGGCGGCTGGGCGACGTAGACGGCGATCGCCAGCCAGGGGGCCAGGCCGACCAGCGAACCGAACCAGAAGGCGCTCCAGTCGGCGCGTCCCGGCACCTGCTGCCGCTCCATCAGCAGGCCGAACAGGATCATCGCGGTGTTCGCGCCGAAGATCCCGATGACCGCCGCGAGATCGCGGATCCCCACGAACAGCCCGATCAGGACGATCATGATCGAGGCGCTGACCGAGTATTCGATCCAGCGGGCGTAGTTGGTGCGGCGATCCAGGTTGCGTGCGTACCAGGAGTGCACGCCCGGGGCCGCGGTGACGAGATGGTCGAGCGCGGCGAGGAGCAGGAAGACCGCCACCGCCGGGCCGATGGCGAGTCGGAAGGCCACCTCCGGGAGCGTGGCGTCGCGCAGCGTC
This sequence comes from Micromonospora echinofusca, assembly GCF_900091445.1. Lineage (NCBI taxonomy): Bacteria > Bacillati > Actinomycetota > Actinomycetes > Micromonosporales > Micromonosporaceae > Micromonospora > Micromonospora echinofusca. The sequence goes on along the minus strand of NZ_LT607733.1, from coordinate 5,357,252 downwards.
GTCGGGTCGGCCGTCAGGTACGACGCGGTGACCGGCAGGGACAGGTCGTTGCTGGCCGCCCACATCCAACCGCCCTCGACGGCCAGGATCAGACCGACGAGCACGTTGAACCCGCGCAGCCGCCGGTAGCGGTCACGGCCTGCCGCTGGTGGACGTCCCATGTGCGCCACCCTAGAGCCCGGAATGTCCGTTCGTGGCCACATGGGGGCTCTGCTCGCGGAGTTGAGGTGCCCGCGACGGCGGGGTCAGCGAAGGGGGCGGGTCACCCGTTCCGTGGTGGCCCGCGAGGGCAGGCGGGCCGGGTCGGCGTTGGCGCAGAGGACCGTGGTGGCGCCGGCCGTCAGTGGGGCGAGCAGCCAGTCGACCGGGTCGGGGTACGTGCCCGTGTCGATCAGGACCCGGTCGCCGGGGGCGATGCCCAGTTCCGTCGCGCGGGCGGCCGCGCGGCCCAGCAGCGCCGCCTCGCCCGGGCCGCCGGAGGCGTACGGGCTGAAGTGGTCGCCGTGGGCGCGTACCTCGGAGACGTAGTCGGCGTAGCCGGCCGGCACCTGGCGCATCGGCAGGGCGAACGGGTGCAGGGCGAGGACGTACCGCTCGCCCGCCGACCAGGCCGCCGCCTCGTCGAGGCGCGTCTCGGCGGCGAAGAGCACGTCCACGTCGCCCGGCGTGTCGGCGACGGTCAGCCCGGCCGACCAGCAGCCGAGCAGCACCGCGGCGGTCTGCCAGTGCGGGGGCAGCACCACCCCGGCGACGTCGCCGGGGCCCACGGCCACCTCGTCGACGAGCAGGTTGGCCGTCTTGGCCACCCAGTTCGCCAGCGTGGCGCCGGAGAGTTCGGTCCGCTCGCCCGTGGCGTCGTCGTACCAGGTCAGCAGCGGTCTGGTCGGGTCGGTCGCGATCGCGTCAGCGAAGACCCGGGCAATGTTGTCGGCCATCGGCGCGAACGATACGCCCCCGACGGCCGTACTCGATGACGGCGACAAGTCGGCGTACCGTCGGGTCGCAGTCAGCGTCGGCGCCGCGCTCCGGCGTAGGCTTGCCGGAGTGTTGTTCCCCACAGATCCGTCAGTGCAAGGAGTCGCCCCGTGACCGCCGGTCGCCCGCCCCGCGTGCTCATCGACGCCACGAGTGTCCCCGTCGACCGTGGCGGCGTCGGTCGATACGTCGACGGCCTGCTCGGCGCCCTCGGCAAGGTGTGCGGGTCGGGGGTGGAGCTGGCCGTCGTCTGCCTCCGCACCGACCTGGAGCGCTACACCCGGATGCTGCCCGGCGCGGAGATCATCCCGGCCCCGGCCGCCGTCGCGCACCGCCCCGCCCGGCTCGCCTGGGAGCAGACCGGCCTGCCGCTGCTCGCCCAGCAGGTGGGCGCGCAGGTGCTGCACTCGCCCTTCTACACCTGCCCGCTGCGCGCCGGTTGTCCCGTCACGGTGACCGTGCACGACGCGACGTTCTTCACCGAGCCGGAGCACTACGACAAGTCGCGGCGCACCTTCTTCCGCAGCGCGATCAAGACGTCCCTGCGCCGTGCCAACCGGGTGATCGTGCCGAGCAAGGCCACCCGCGACGAGCTGATCCGGCTGCTCGACGCCGATCCCACCCGGATCGACGTCGCCTACCACGGCGTCGACCATGCCGCCTTCCACGCGCCCAGCGACGAGGAGAAGGCCCGGGTCCGGGCGCGGCTGGGGCTGGGCGGCACCAACTACGTGGCCTTCCTGGGTGCCAAGGAGCCGCGCAAGAACGTGCCGAACCTGATCCGCGGCTGGGCGCGCGCGGTGGCCGAGCGGGAGGACCCGCCGGCCCTGGTGATCGCCGGCGGCCAGGGGCACGACGACGACATCGACCGCGCGGTGGCGGAGGTCCCGTCGCACCTGCGGCTGCTCCGCCCGGGTTACCTCCGCTACGGGGACCTGCCCGGCTTCCTCGGCGGGGCCCTGGTGGCCGCCTATCCGTCCTACGGGGAGGGTTTCGGCCTGCCGATCCTGGAGGCGATGGCGTGCGCCGCCCCGGTGCTGACCACGCCCCGGCTGTCGCTGCCGGAGGTGGGCGGCGACGCGGTCGCGTACACCAGCGAGGCGCCCGACCAGATCGCCGCCGACCTGGCCGCGCTGCTCGACGACGAGCAGCGGCGGTTGTCCCTGGCCAAGGCCGGTTTCGACCGGGCCAAGGAGTTCACCTGGGAGTCCAGTGCCGAGGTGCACATCGCCGCCTGGAGCCGGGCCCGGTCCTGACCGCCGCGACCGGCGTCGCGAGAATGCGTCCCCGGTCAGGCGAATCGGGCATGATGTGCGGGTGATCTACGCCGTCATTCCGGCGGGTGGCAGTGGCACGAGGTTGTGGCCGCTGTCCCGTGCCGGCCACCCCAAGTTCCTCCACCCGCTGACCGGTTCCACCGCCTCGCTGCTCCAGGCGACGGTGGACCGGCTGGGCCCGCTGACCACCGCCGAGCGCACCCTGGTGGTCACCGGGACCGCGCACGTGGCGGCGGTCGCACGCCAGCTCGCCAGCGTGCCGGAGGAGAACATCCTGGTCGAGCCGTCGCCCCGGGACTCGTGCGCGGCGATCGCCCTGGCCGCCGCGGTCATCGCGCGGCGCGACCCGGAGGCGGTGATGGGCTCCTTCGCCGCCGACCACCTCATCGGTGACCCGCAGCGCTGGCGGGAGGTGGTCCTGGAGGCGGTACGCGGTGCCGAGCGGGGCCTGCTGATGACGGTCGGCATCACCCCGACGCGGGCCGAGACCGGCTACGGCTACCTCCAGACCGGGGACCCGGTCGACGGGGGCCCGCTGCGGCCGGTCGCCGAGTTCAAGGAGAAGCCGAGCGCGGAGGTGGCCGAGGCGTACCTGCGCTCCGGGCGGCACCTCTGGAACGCCAGCATGTTCGTCTGGCGGGTCGACGTGTTCCTCGCCGAGTTGGCCCGCCAGCAGCCCGCCCTGCACGCCGGGATCGTCGCGATCGCCGAGGCGTGGGGCACCGAGGAGCAGGACGACGTGCTCGGCACGGTCTGGCCGACGCTGCCGAAGATCTCCGTCGACTACGCGGTGATGGAGGGCGCGGCGACCGCCGGCCGGGTGGCGACCGTGCCGGGCGACTTCGGCTGGAACGACGTCGGCGACTTCCACACGCTGGGCGAGGTGCTGCCCGCCGACGCGGACGGCAACGTGGTGCTCGGCGCCGACGCCAAGCCGGGGGTGCTGCTGCGCGACACCACCGGACTCGTGGTGGTGCCCCACTCCGGGCGCCTGGTGGCCGCCGTCGGCGTACACGACCTGATCATCGTCGACACGCCGGACGCGCTGCTGGTCTGCCCACGGGACCGGGCGCAGGACGTCAAGAAGGTCGTCGACGAACTCAAGGAACGGGGCGAAGAGGGGCTCGTCTGAGTGTCGCGAGGGCCGGGGCGACCAGGCGTGCCGTCCCGCCGGCCAGCGGCTGCGGCAGCCGGTCCGGCGGGAACCAGCCGAGCGCCTCGGACTCCTCGCTGACCCGCTCGACCGCGCCGGGCGGGGCGAGCACGGCGAAGCGTACGTCGTGGTGCAGCGAACCGCCCTGGCAGCTCACCGGGTGGATGTCGACGTCGATCGGCACCGGGTCGATCCGCAGGCCGGCGATGCCGGACTCCTCGCCCGCCTCGCGCAGGGCCGCGGCGGCGAGGGTCCGGTCGACCGGCTCGCAGTGCCCGCCGAGCTGCACCCACCGCCGGAACTTGCCGTGCAGGCAGAGCAGCACCCGTGACCCGGTGGCGTCGAGCACCAGCGCGCTCGCCGTGACGTGCCCGGGCCGGTGCGCCCGGCTCATCGCCACCGGCCCGGCGGCCAGCAGCGCCAGGGTGCGGTCGCGCGCCTCGGCGGCGTCCGGGCCGGTGGGCTCCCAGCGGCTCAGCGTCGCGAGGGCGTCGGCGTGCAGCGCCGTGTGCGCCTCGGCGGGCGGCGCAGTCCGCGCCTCCGCGTCCGGCGACGGTCGGGAGGCGGCGGTGGGGGAGTCGGCCATGCCGACACTGTACGAGCCGACGCTTCGTACCCTGGCCCGGTGACCTTGCGACTGTTGGAGTTCGTCGTGGCCGGCAACGAGGCCAGCGATCTGCTGCCGGTGCGCTCCGCGCCGCTGCTGCGGGCGCACGGTGCCCGGCGCGGCTTCTGGACCGTGCTGGACGAGGGGCCGGTGGAGCAGTGCCTGGCCCTGCTGCTGGAGCTGGACGACGGCCGCTGGGTCGCCCATCACGTGGCCGCCGACGCGGGGGCGGAGAACGGCCGTACGGAGGACGGCGAGGCGCTGGCCCACCACGACGGCTGGGTGTACGTCTTCGGCTCCCACTTCGGCTCGAAGGCGGGGCCGCTGCGCCCGCGACGCGCCTTCGTGGCCCGGTTCCGTGAGGACGACGCGGCGGCGGGCCCGGTCCCGGTGCAGGTGGTGCGTAACCGGTTCCGGCTGCACCGGGCGGTCAACGACGCCCTGCTCAAGGCGGCGTTCATCCCGCTGCCGCCGGGCGAGCGGGTGCGGGCCCGGTTCATCGGGGAGACCGTCGCCCGGGGCACGGCCCGCGCGAAGGGCTGGGTCAGCCGGCTCGTCCCCGACGACCTGCCGCTGAACGTCGAGGCGGCGGCCTTCACGCCGACCGGCGGTGTCCTGCTCGGGCTGCGCTTCCCGGTCACCACCGACGGCGAGCCGATCCTGGTCGAGCTGACCGGGGTGCCGGGCATGTTCGACCCCGTGCCGAGCTGGCCGCAGGCGTCGGGGGCGTACGTCCTGACGGGGGTGACGCCGCCCGGCGCGCTGGCCGGCTTCCGGGCGATCACGCCCACGGACGACGGCGGCTACGCGGCGATCGTCGGGTCGATCGACGCGTTGGGCAAGGGCTCGGTGCTGCTCGACGACCATCCGGCCGGCGGCGAGGTCACCTCCCGGCACGTCCGGTTTCCCCCGCCCGGCGACGGGCACCTGGTCCCCGGCGAGGTGGTGGCCGAGCTGGCGCCGTTCCACCACGTGGAGGGGGTGGCCGAGTGCGGCGGGCAGAGCTTCTACGTCACCGACGAGGACCATCGGGTGGCGCTCTGGGTCGGTTGACCGGCGGTGGCCGACGACCGGACGACACCTCCGCGGAGCAAGGCCGCAGACCCTCGTGGTGTCGCCCGGACGCCGGTCTTCCCCGCCCCCGGGCGCCCGGTTCCGGGCGTGGCGGGTGAGGCACCCGCCCCCGTGCGCGGGCAGTGGAAGCATGCCCAACGGCCCCGGGGGGCGTCGAGGTCTTTCAGCCCACGCTTAAAAACGGAGATAAGTGCCGGCCAGGTACAGTGCAAACGGTTGCCAGGCATCCCCCCTGCCGGGCGACGCGGGAGCCGTCCATGCTGAAGATCTACTTTTCCGCCGAGGACATCCTCCGGACCCGGGTGGCTCCGGCGGCGGACCCGGTGTGGGAGCTGGTTCTCAGCCTGCACCTGCTGCCCGGCCGTGGCCGGGACCCGCTGCTGGCGGGCTGGCGGCGTAGCGTGACGCGTGGGCTGCGTGAGGGCAGTGACTCGGCGGGGCTGCGACTGCTCCTGACGCTCAACCCGCCCCGCGGCTACTTCCCGGACTTCCTCACCCCGTACCAGAGCATGTCGGGGTTCGAGGCCGGCATGGAGGCGGTCCGCAGCACCCCCGTGGCGCTGCTGCAACGCGACCTGGCGCTGCTCGCCGCCGGCAGCTCCCTGCCGGCCGGCGCCGCTCCGCTGGCCCGGGGCGAGCCGGAGACGCTGCGCGACCTGACCGGCGCGATGGAGCGTTACCGCGGCCTGGCCATCGATCCGTACTGGACCCGGATCCAGGCGGCGGTGGAGGCCGACCGGGCCCGGCGGGCCCGGGCCCTGCTCGACGGCGGGGTGGAAGGACTGCTGGGCAGCCTGCGGCCGGCCATGCGGTGGGAGTCGGGGGTGCTGGAGATCCGCGACTACCCGCACAGCCGGGAGCTGCACCTGGGCGGGCGCGGGCTGCTGCTGGTGCCGTCGTTCTTCTGCGCGTCGACGCCGGTCGCCCTGCTCGACCCGGCGCTGCCGCCGGTCCTGGTCTATCCGGTGGACCGGCTCGGCGGCCTGCTGCCGGCCCCCGGCGAGGGCGGCGGCGTCGGCACGCCGGACCCGGGGCGGGAGGCGCTGGCCGCGCTGCTCGGCCGTACCCGGGCCGCCGTCCTGGCAGCCAGCGACGACGGCTGCACCACCGGCGAGGTGGCCCGCCGGCTCAACATCTCGGCCGCCGCCGCGAGCCAGCACACCACCGTGCTGCGCAACGCCGGCCTCCTGGTCAGCCAGCGCGACCGCAACACCGTCCTGCACACCCTGACCCCGCTGGGGCGGTCGATGCTCAACTCCTGAGCGCGCGGGCCGTCACAGGGCCAGGGCGGCGCTGGCGGTGGTGCCGGGGGGTGGGGGCAGCAGCAGGGAGGCGACGCCCTCGGCCGCCAGGGCGGTGCGGAAACGTTGCAGGTCGGCGCCGAAGCGGACCAGATCGGCCGGGCCGGCCGGGGTGGCCGGGGAACCGAGCACCAGCGTCGTCGCCTCCGCCGGCCACCCGGGCACCCGGGCGGTCAGCCCGGCGCGAGCCTCCTCGTCGCCGACCAGGCTGAAGACCGTGCCGGGCGCGACGACCCCCGCGACCGCGCCGATCGCCCGGCGTACGGCCTCCGGGTCGGGCGGGGTCGGGTTGAGGCCGTCCGCCAGGGTGGCGGCGGCGGCCAGCCCGGCGGCCCTCGCCTCGGCGGTGCCCAGCGAGAACAGGTCCATCGAGGCGTCCCGGACCAGCGCCGACGCGCCGACTCCGTCGTCCGGCCGGGGGGCGGTGAGGTAGCCGCGTACCACCGCCACCGGCATCTGGTCGCACTTGCCCTTGATCAGTTCGCCCGCGCCGGCCAGCTCGTCCACCACCGCCATCTGGGTGAGCTGGAGCTCGTTGCCGTACGGGTCGACCTCGCCCCGGTGGTCGCGGATCGCGTCCATCCCGGCGACACCGAGCGCGACGTCGGTCAGCCCGTTGCGCCAGGGCCGGCCCATCGTGTCGCTGACGATCACCGCGACGTCCACGCCGTGGCGCTCGCGCAGGGCGGTGCGCAGCGCCCGGGCCGAGGCGTCCGGGTCCTCGGGGAGCAGGACGAGCCGGGTCTTGTCGACGTTCGAGGCGTCGATGCCGGCCGACGCCATCACGAAGCCGTGGTGGGTCTGCACGATCCGGGTGGCGCCCCGGGTGGCCACCACCCGTGCCGTCTCGGCGGCCAGCACGTCGTCCCGCGCGGCGAGCCGCTCCGGGCCGTCCGCCGGTACGTCGACCAGGCGCCCTTCCGCCTTCGAGACGATCTTGCTGGTCACCACCAGCACGTCGCCGTCGCGCAGCCAGGGCGCGGCGGTGGCGATCAGGGCCGCCAGGTCGTCGCCCTCGGACACGTGGCCGATGCCCGGCACCGGCAGGATCTCCAGCCTCACGTCAGCTCCAGCGCGGCGCGGACCATGGCCGCCGTCGCCGCCTCGTCGGTCATCCGCAGCGGCGCCGCGCGGACCGTCACCTCCGGCACCACGGCGCCGGCGTCCTCCTCGGCGACCAGCCAGCCGTCGAGCAGCCCGCCGGCCGGCCGGCCGCCGTAGAGCCGCCCCACGCCCGCCGCGCTGCACTCCACCCCCAGCACCGCCAGGCAGCGGTCGGCCATGCCGCGCACCGGTGCGCCGCCGATGATCGGCGACACGCCGACCACCGGGGCGGGACCGTCGGCGACCGCCTCGCGCAGCCCGGGCACGGCCAGGATCGGGGCGACGCTCACCACCGGGTTGCTCGGCGCGATCAGCACCACGTCGGCCCCGGCGATCGCCTCCAGCACGCCGGGCGCGGGCCGGGCGGTCTCCGCGCCGACGAAGACGAAGCGGTGGGTGGGGACGTCACCGCGGTGGCGCACCCACCACTCCTGGAAGTGGATCGCCCGCTGGCCGCCGTCGAGCTCCACCACCACGTGCGTCTCCAGCCGGTCGTCGGTCGCCGGCAGCAGGCGTACGCCGGGCTGCCAGCGTTCGGCGAGGGCCTCGGTGACCGCGTGCAGCGGGTAGCCGGCGTTGACCATCGTGGTCCGCACCAGGTGGGTGGCGACGTCCTTGTCGCCGAGCCCGAACCAGGTGGGCTCGGCGCCGTACGCGGCGAGTTCCTGCTTGACCGTCCAGCTCTCGCCGACGCGCCCCCAGCCCCGCTCGGGGTCGGCGCCGCCACCCAGCGTGTACATGACGCTGTCCAGGTCGGGGCAGACCTTGAGCCCGTGCAGGAGCAGATCGTCACCGACGTTGACCACGGCGGTCACGTCGGCGCCGACCTCGCGGGCGTACGCCCGCACGCCGACCAGGAAGCGAGCGCCTCCGATGCCGCCCGTCAGAACCACGATGCGCATGTCGCCCATCCTCGCGCACGGGCCGCCTCCGGTCCGCCGATGGGCGGGGAGACTAGGCTCACGTCGGCAACCGTCCGCATTCGCCCCGAGGGGGATCCCGTGACCAGCCCCGCCGAGCCCGCGTCCAACGACGCGACGCAGGCCAGCCAGCTGACCAAGCCGCTACGTGAACTCGCCGCGTTCGTGCTCCTCGGCGCGAACGCCGTGTTCCTCTTCGTCGGCCTGATCCGGCTGGTGACGCCGACCGAGTACAGCACATTCGGCGGCCGGGCGGGCAGCGCCTTCTTCGCCTTCGTCGGCGTGGAGGCGGTCTTCCTGCCGCTGCTGGCCGTACTGCTCGCCACGCACGTGAAGCCCCCGGTGCCGAAGGCGAAGCTGATCACCCAGGTCGCCCTGGGCGAGTACGCCGTCAGCGCCCTGTTCGGCGGGCTGACCTTCCTCTTCTGGACGGTCGACCGGCTGGCCGAGGGCGAGATCCTCGACGCCTTCCTGGGCCTGCTCAGCCGCGTGGCCTGGCTGGCGCTCTTCGCGGTCGCCGCGTACGTCGTGTTCAAGATCTGGCGCACCCTCTACCACGTGCCCAAGCCGAAGCCCCAGCCCGGCGTGTACGGCCAGCCGCAGCCCGGGTGGCCCCAGCAGCAGGGCGGCTACCCCGCCCCGGGCCAGCAGGTCCCCGGTCAGCAGGTCCCCGGTCAGCAGGTCCCCGGCCAGCAGGGCGGCTGGCAGGCGCCGGGCCCCTACGGCGCCCCGTACGGTCAGCAGCCCGCGCCGTTCGCCGGCGGCCCGCAGCAGGGTTCCCCGTTCGCCCCGGCGCCGCAGTCGGCGCCCCCGGCTCCGGCGCCGCAGTCCGCGCCCCCGGCCACCCCCGCGCCGCCGCCGTTCGGCCAGCCGCAGAGCGCCCCGCCGTTCGGCCCGCCGCCCTCGGCCGACCCCACCCAGGCGATCCCGCGCCAGCCCGTCGAGCACGCCGAGCCCACCCAGGCGATCCCGCGTCCCACCGGCGACGAGACCGACCGCACCCAGCGCATCGATCCCGGCGACAACCCGGACGCCCCTCGCTGATCGAGGTCACGTCCCATCCGAGCGCCCCGCACGGCCCACCGTGCGGGGCGCTCGCCGTCCCACCCACCCCGCCTCGTCCCACCCGTCCCGCCCCGCCGTCCCGCCCACCCCGCTCGCCGTCCCGCCCACCCCGCTCGCCGTCCCGCCCACCCCGCTCGCCGTCCCGCCCACCCCGCTCGCCGTCCCGCCCACCCCGCTCGCCGTCCCACCACCGCACCTCGTCCCACCCGTCCCGCCCCGCCGTCCCACCACCCAAGTCCCACCCCGAGCGCCCGCCTCCGCCTCGCGGCACCCCGGTGATCAGGACGGCATGGACGTATCCCGGCCCGCTTCAGGTACATGACGTCCTGATCACCGCTGGGTCGTCGGGCGGTGCCGGCGAGGGGCGGGTCAGCACTGCGAGGGGCGGGCCGGCAAGACGGGGGCGGGCTCAGCACGGTGGCGAGGGGTGGGCGCGGGGGTGCGCATGTTCACGTCGTGGGCCCAGGTGGGCAGGGGCGGAACGGGGCGGATGAGCGCCTAGGCTGGGCGGATGGTTGATCGCACCGTGCCCGGCCCGACCGACGCGAGCGTGCGGCGGGCACTGCACCGGGCCGCGACCGGGCGGGCGCTGGACGTCGACGAGGCCGCCGCGCTGCTGGCCGCCCGGGGCGGGGCGCTGGACGAACTGCTGGACGTGGCGGGCGCCGTGCGCGACGCCGGGCTGCGCGAGGCTGGGCGGCCGGGCGTGGTCACGTACTCGAAGAAGGTCTTCATTCCCCTGACCCGGCTGTGCCGGGACCGGTGCCACTACTGCACCTTCGCGACGGTGCCGCACCGGCTGCCGGCGGCCTTCCTCGACCGCGACGAGGTCCTCGCGATCGCCCGGGCGGGGGCGGCCCAGGGCTGCAAGGAGGCCCTCTTCACGCTCGGCGACCGGCCGGAGGAGCGCTGGCCGGCGGCCCGGCGGTGGCTGGACGAGCGCGGCTACGACTCCACGCTTGACTACCTGCGCGCCTGCGCGGTGGCGGTGCTGGAGGAGACCGGGCTGCTGCCGCACCTGAACCCGGGCGTGCTCTCCTGGTCGGAGTTGCAGCGGCTCAAGCCCGTCGCGCCCAGCATGGGGATGATGCTGGAGACCACGGCGACGCGGCTCTGGTCGGAGCCCGGCGGCCCGCACTTCGGCTCGCCGGACAAGGAGCCGGCGGTACGGCTCCGGGTGCTCGACGACGCGGGCCGGGTCGGGGTGCCGTTCACCACGGGCATCCTGATCGGCATCGGCGAGACCCCGGCCGAGCGGGTCGACGCGATCTTCGCGATCCGCCGGGCCCACCGCGAGTACGGCCACCTCCAGGAGGTGATCGTGCAGAACTTCCGCGCGAAGCCGGACACGGCGATGCGCGGCATGCCCGACGCCGAGCTGCACGACCTGGCCGCCACGGTGGCGGTGACCCGGGTGCTGCTCGGGCCGAAGGCCCGCATCCAGGCGCCGCCGAACCTCATCGCGGGCGAGTACGACCTGCTGCTGCGCGCCGGCATCGACGACTGGGGCGGGGTCTCCCCGCTGACCCCGGACCACGTCAACCCGGAACGCCCCTGGCCGCAGATCGACGAGCTGGCCCGACACACGGAGAAGTCGGGCTTCACGCTGCGCGAGCGGCTGACGATCTATCCCGAGTACGTGCGGGCCGGCGACCCGTGGCTCGACCCGCGCCTGCTGCCGCACGTCGGTGCGCTGGCCGACCCGGCGACGGGGCTGGGCGTCGAGGACGCCCGGCCGGTGGGCCGTCCCTGGCAGGAGCCCGACGAGACGTACGGCGGGCGGACCGACCTGCACGAGACCATCGACACCACCGGGCGGACCGGCGACCGGCGCGGCGACTTCGACCACGTCTACGGCGACTGGTCCGAGGTGGCCGGCAAGGTAACCGCCGGCGGCGGGGGCGGGACCGACGGCGACCTGCGGGCCGGGCTGCGGCTGGCGGCCGACGACCCGGCCGCGCTGCTGGAGCCGAGGCACGCCGACGCGGCGCTGGCGCTGTTCGCCGCCGACGGGCCGGCGCTGGACGAGCTGTGCCGGCTCGCCGACGACGTCCGCCGGGCGGCGGTCGGCGACGACGTGACGTACGTGGTCAACCGCAACATCAACTTCAGCAACGTCTGCTACGTCGGCTGCCGGTTCTGCGCCTTCGCCCAGCGGGAGCGCGACGCCGACGCGTACCGGCTCTCCGTGGAGCAGGTCGCCGACCGGGCCGAGGAGGCGTGGGCGGCCGGCGCCAGCGAGGTCTGCCTCCAAGGCGGGATCGACCCGAAGCTGCCGGTGACCGTCTACGCCGACCTGGTCCGGGCGATCAAGGCGCGGGTGCCGGGGATGCACGTGCACGCGTTCTCGCCGATGGAGATCGTCACCGCCGCCGCCAAGGCCGGCGTGTCGGTGCGGGAGTGGCTGACCGGGCTGCGCGAGGCCGGGCTGGACACCATCCCGGGCACCGCCGCCGAGATCCTCGACGACGACGTGCGCTGGGTGCTCACCAAGGGCAAGCTGCCGGCCGCCGCCTGGGTCGACGTGGTCGGCACGGCCCACGAGCTGGGCATCCGGTCCAGCTCCACCATGATGTACGGCCACGTGGACCACCCCGCGCAGTGGCTCGCGCACTTCCGGGTGCTAGCCGGGTTGCAGGACCGTACGGGCGGGTTCACCGAGTTCGTGGCGCTGCCGTTCGTGCACACCAACGCGCCGATCTACCTGGCCGGCATCGCCCGCCCGGGGCCGACGTGGCGGGAGAACCGCGTCGTGCACGCGATGGCCCGGCTGCTGCTGCACGGCCGGATCGACAACATCCAGTGCTCGTGGGTGAAGCTCGGCGACGAGGGCACGGCGGTGATGCTCCGGGGCGGCTGCAACGACCTGGGCGGCACGCTGATGGAGGAGACGATCTCCCGGATGGCCGGCTCCGGCAACGGCTCGGCGCGTACCGAGGAGCAGTTGATCGCGATGGCGGCGGCCGCCGGTCGACCGGCCCGCAGGCGCACGACGGCGTACGGCAGCCCCCGGCCATAGCCCGGCCGACGCCCGGCGGCCCGCACTGAGCGGTCGCGCGGTGGTCTCGCTCTGACCGGTCGCGTGTCGATCCGCACTGACCGGTCGCGTGGCGGTCCCCCCTGGTCGGCTGCGGTGGACATCGACGGCCGTGGCGACCGTCCACGCCGGACTCCGCGTCCCGCGCCGTCGTCAGGGCGGGCGCGACGGCCGTGCCCGTACCGCCTGTTGGGACCCAAGGGCTTCGATCGGGCGGGATTTCCGTCGCGGGTGGAGCGCCGCCGGAAGCGCCCGGCGCAGCAGCGTGTCGGCGGCTGACCGGAAGCGGGGAGGCTGCCTCGCGCCGGCGCGCCGCGTCCACATGGTGGGCGCGGCGCGGTCGCCGTCCCGGGCTCGGCGGGCGGTACGCGCCAAGTCGGGTTAACCTGTGCCCCACCAAGATCAACGGATCGTGGTGGGTGACTTCCGAGGGTCTCCATCGTCCTGCCCCGTCGGTCCGATGGGGAAGCGCCACGGGAGAAAACTCGGGCAACTCGCCGGAGAGGGCGTTACTCGGCCGGGGTCTGAATCGATAGGGCAGGTTGCGGGGCCGGGTGGTCGGGTGGCCGTCCGGAGTGTTGTCGGGAGGGCGACTCCATTATCAAGTCCGGCTTGACGGCGCACGCATTACACGCGTGTAATTTGAATGGGGTTGTTCGCACGGAACGCAACAAATCGGGACCGTACGGACAAGCACGCCTTCCGCGTGGGGGGTTGCAGCGGCGATGACGCCGGTGCGCGACAAGGAGGCATCTGATGGACGGCCAGCTTGAGGTGGCCGACCTGCTCGGAAACGCGCCGGAGTGGCAGGAGCGGGCGCTCTGCTCCCAAACCGATCCGGAGGCGTTCTTTCCCGAGAAGGGCGGCTCGACCCGCGAGGCGAAGCGGATCTGCTCGCGCTGCGAGGTGAAGACGGAATGCCTCGAATACGCTCTCGGCCACGACGAGCGATTCGGGATCTGGGGTGGGCTCTCGGAGCGGGAGCGGCGCAAGCTCAAGCGGCGGGCCGCCTGAGCGTTGCCGGGCCGGGGCGGTGGGGGCCGCCCGGCTCAGGCCAACTCGTCGGGGTCCACCCCGAGCAGATTGGCCACCTGTTCGATGATCACGTCGTGTACGAGATCCGCGAGGTCCTCGCGATCCATCGCACGGAACTCCAACGGCCGGCGGTAGAGCACGATCCGCGGCGGCACCTCCTGTCGGCCCGGCCGGCCCGGCAGCAGCCGGGCGAGCGGCACCTCGCCGTCCTCCAGCACGTCGGAGTCGTAGACGTTGAGGTCCGGCGGGACGTCCTCCACCGCGAACTCGACGCCGGCCAACTCCTTGGCGAACCGCCGTTCGAGGGTCTCGACGGTGTCCAGCACCAGATCGTCGAAGATCTCCGCCTTCGTACGCGCCAACGGCACCGTCGCCGGCACCAGCCGCCCGCGCAGACCGCGGCCGTGCCGGTCGCGGTGGGCGCGCCGGCCGGGGCCGGGGCGGCGGTGTTCCGGGCTCGTCATGAGGAAAGGTTAGCGCCCGCACCGACCTGGCCTGCGGCAGCGGCACTGGCGCGGCGCGGCGCGACCGACCGGGCCGAATTGTGATCACCGTGACGGGCGTGTCGCAACGCGAAGCAGTGCGCCCGACCCGGTAATGGAGATACCCTGCCGCCGTGAGGTCACCACGGCGCTGCTCCCGTAATGGCTGCCCCCGGCAAGCGGTCGCCACGCTGACCTATGTCTACAACGAGTCGACAGCGGTAGTCGGCCCGTTGGCGGCGTTCGCCGAGCCGCACACGTACGACCTCTGTGAACCGCACGCCCGGAGCCTGACGGCGCCGCGCGGCTGGGACGTCGTCCGGCACGAGGGCGAGTTCGAGCCTCCGCCGCCCACCACCGACGACCTGGTCGCCCTCGCCGAGGCCGTCCGCGAGGCCGCCCGCCCGGTGGCCCCGCGCCCGCCCGAGGACGACCAGGCCACCAACTCGACCCCCCAGACGGGCCGCCGGGGTCACCTGCGCGTCATCCCCCCGAACCACTGACCCGCCGCCTCTGCGGAGGTCGGCGCCCACCTCCGCCTCGGTGCGTCCCGGCCGCAGCCGGTGGTCGGTGCGGAAGTCACGGGCGCCGAGACGGGAGGTCCGCGCGGGTTCGGTGGCTTGCCTGCGGGCCGTACGGGCACGCCGGGCGCTGTCGAGCTGAATCGTCTGCGACATCGCGGCGCTCCACGCGGGGGCTGGGTCGCCTGCGACATCAGTTCGACAGCGCGGGTGAGGTGGTCGGACAAGGCTGCCACGCGGCCCACCGGAGGTGCGATCCCGCTCGTTCCGGTGCCTGGTCCGACGCTGCGGCGGGGCATGTCCAGGGCCTTTTCCGGGCGGTCGTCGGCCACCTCGGGCGCGCGAAACAGATCCCGCCGCGACACGCCGGCAGTGTGACGACAAGGGCACGCAGCGTGGCTAGCGTGCGCCCCAGTGTGATCGCGGGCGCGGGAGGCCGGATGGTGAACGAGGCACTGCGGGTGGCGATGGCCGAGAAGGGGGAGACGGCCGAGTCGCTGGCGGAGAAGGTGGGCGTCGACCCGAAGACGGCGGGGCGGTGGCTCGCCTCGGGCCGGATCCCGCATCCCAGGACCCGGCTCGCCGTCGCCGAGGTCCTCGGGCGCGACGCCGCCGAGCTGTGGCCCGAGCCGTTCCGCCGCCGCGACCTGCCGTGGTTCCGGCCGTGGGCCGAGCTGGAGCAGGACGCCATCACCATCCGGTCGTACCAGCCCTCGCTCGTACCGGGCCTGCTCCAGACGGAGGCGTACGCCCGCGCGGTGCTTGCGACCGGCGGCCTGCTGCCGGCGGCCGAGGTGGACGAGATCGTGGGCGGCCGGCTGGCCCGCCAGGCGATCCTCGCCCGGGACGCCCCGCCCCAGCTCGTCGCCGTGATCGACGAGGTGGTGCTGCGTCGGCGGGTGGGGGACCGGGCGGTGATGGCCGGGCAGTTGGCCCACCTGCTGGCGGTCGCCGCGCAGGAGCACGTGCAGGTCCGGGTGATCCCCGCCGAGGCACCGTGGCACACCGGCCTCGCCGGGCCGTTCGTGCTGATCCGGCTGCCCGACGGCGCCGAGACGGCCTATGTGGACAACCAACTTCGCGGTCAGGTCGTGACGGAGAGTGCCGACATTGCTAGCCTGGGCGCGAGATGGGAGAGCGTCGCGGGCGAGGCACTGCCGCGCGGCCGGTCGATCGAGCTGATCAGGGAGGTGGCGACGGCATGGACGTGACCGACGCCCGCTGGCGCACCGCGTCCCGCAGCAGCAACAACGGCGGCGACTGCGTCGAGGTGGCCGACAACCTGCCCGGTCGGGTGCTCGTGCGGGACAGCAAGGACCGCGCCGGGGGCGTGCTCACCTTCGCGCCGGACGCCTGGCGGGCGTTCGTCGGGTCGGCCGGCACGGGCGCGCCGGCTGACCGGGCAGTGCCCCAGGCGTACGCCTGCCCACGCAGCTTCGGCTCAGGCGACCTGTGGACGAGTCTGATCGACGTCACGGCGTAGGCGGTGACCAGGCGGCCCCTTGACCGGTGGGCTCGCGGTGCGGTCCGGCTGATGGAAGACGTTCAAGGCGCGTGCAGCGGACGAACCATGCCGCCGGAGCGCTGATACCGGTGTGGCATACAAATACCTGTGGGGTATCGGGACGGGGAAGACAGCACCGCCGTCGCCGCCGGAACCCGGCGGCGTTGTCGGACACGGACCCGCCGTCCGTCGTCGCCGTCGGCCCATGCCAAGATCTGTCGTTCACCGCACCTGACGTCCCGTCGGCGCGCCACTCCCGCCTGCCCGCCGACGATGACCTCAAGGAGTCGTCACATGCGAACTCCCCTCCGGCCCCTCACCCGGCGCGGGCTGCTGACCGGCGCGTTCGGCTCGGCGGCGCTGCTGGCGGGGGGCGGATCGCTGGCCGGCTGCGGCACCAGGGCCGCCACCCGGACGGAGGCCGGCTGCGTCAGCGAGGACCTGTCCGGCACCGAGAAGACGCTGACGTTCTCCAACTGGCCGCAGTACATGGACGTGGACGACGCCGACACCGCCAAGCGGCCCACCCTCGACGCGTTCGTCGCCAAGAGCGGCATCCAGGTCACCTACACCGAGGACATCAACGACAACAACGAGTTCTTCGGCAAGGTGCAGAACCAGCTCGCGGGATGCCAGCCCACCGGGCGGGACATCATGGTGCTCAGCGACTGGATGTCGGCGCGGATGATCCGGCTCGGCTGGGTCCAGAAGCTCGACACGTCGAAGCTGCCCAACGTCGAGGCCAACCTGCTGCCCTCGCTGCGCGGCCGGTCCTTCGACCCCGAGGACCAGCTCGCCATCCCGTGGCAGTCCGGCCTGGCCGGCCTCGCCTACAACGGCAGGGTGACCAGGGAGATCCGTACGGTCGACGAACTGCTCACCCGCCCCGACCTCAAGGGCAGGGTGACCGCGCTGGCCGAGATGCGCGACACCATGGGCCTGCTGCTCCAGTCGAACGGCCACGACCCGGCGAACTTCACCGGCGCCCAGTTCGACGACGCGCTCGCCAAACTGAAGAAGGCCGTCGCCGCCGGGCAGATCCGCCGGTTCACCGGCAACGACTACGCGCCGGAACTCGCCAGAGGCGACGTCGCCGCCTGCATCGGCTGGTCGGGCGACGCCGTCCAGCTCGGCTTCGACGACGACAAGATCCGATTCGTGGTACCCGACTCCGGTGCGATGATCTGGTCGGACAACGTGGTGGTGCCGAACAGGGCCAGCCACAGGGGCAACGCCGAGCGGCTCGTCGACCACTACTACGACCCGGCGATCGCCGCCCGGCTCGCCGCGTTCGTCAACTACATCTGCCCCGTGCGGGGCGCCCAGGCCGAGATGGAGAAGATCGACCCGGCGCTGGCCGCCAACCCGCTGATCTTCCCCGACGACGCCATGCTCGCCAGGTCCAAGGTCTTCATGGCGCTGGACGAGAAGCAGGAACGCGAGTACGAGGGCAAGTTCCAGCAGGTCATCGGGGCGTGAGCGGGATGGGTGGGACGACTGCGGCGCGCGGGGGTCCGGCCGGCGACCTGCGGCTGGCCGACCTCACCAAGCGGTTCGGTGCCGTCACGGCGGTGGACGACCTCAGCCTGACCGTCGCGCAGGGCGCGTACTTCGCCCTGCTCGGCCCGTCCGGCTGCGGCAAGACCACCACGCTGCGGATGATTGCCGGCCTGGAGGAGCCCACCGGCGGGCAGGTGCTGCTGGGCGAACGGGACGTCACCCGGCTGCGCCCGCACAAGCGGCCCGTCAACACCGTCTTCCAGAGCTACGCGCTCTTCCCACACCTGGACGTCTTCGAGAACGTCGCGTTCGGCCTGCGCCGGCGGGGCATCCGCTCCGTCGACGACGAGGTCATGGGCATGCTCGCGCTGGTGCAGCTCGACGACCACGGCCACCGCCGCCCCGCCCAGCTCTCCGGCGGGCAACAGCAGCGCGTCGCGCTGGCCCGCGCCCTGGTGAACCGCCCGCAGGTGCTGCTGCTCGACGAGCCGCTCGGCGCGCTGGACCTGACGCTGCGCCGGCGGATGCAGCTCGAACTCAAGCGGATCCAGACCGAGGTCGGCATCACGTTCGTGCACGTCACCCACGACCAGGAGGAGGCCATGACGCTGGCCGACACCGTCGCGGTGATGAACGCCGGGCGGATCGAGCAGCTCGGCGCCCCCGCCGACCTCTACGAGTACCCGGCGACGGCGTTCGTGGCGAACTTTCTCGGCCGGTCCAACCTGCTCGCCGGCGAGGCGGCCGGCGCGGGCGGCGGCGAGGTGTCGGTGTCGGCGCACGGCCGTCGCTTCTCGGTGCCCGCCGGCCGGGCCCGGGTCGAGCGGGGGCCGGTCCACCTGGGCGTACGCCCGGAGAAGCTGCACCTGGTCGACTCCGCCGACCAGGTCCCCGTCGGGTGCCAGCACGTCACCGGCATCGTCACCGACGCCTCCTACGTGGGGGTGAGCACCCAGTACCTGCTGCGTACCGGCTGGGGCGGCGAGCTGTCGGCCTTCGTGGCCAACACGGGCACCGCCCGGCCGGTGCCGGTGGGCGCTGAGGCGGTCGCGTACTGGGACCCGCGGCACGCCTTCCTGCTCCCCCGGGAGGCCGGCGAGCAGGATCGGGGCGCGCCCGTGCGGGACGAGCCGGTCGGCGCGTCCCCGTGAGCGCCCCGGCGCGGCTGCCCACCGTAGCCGGCGAGCCGGCGCCGCCCCGCCGGCCCGGACGGCGGGGGCTCCTGCCGTACCTGCTGCTGTTGCCCGCGGCGGCGTGGCTGGTGCTCTTCTTCGCGGTGCCGCTGGTGCAGCTCGCCGCCGCCAGCCTCTACGACCCCGCCGGCTCGCTCGCCACCGGGTACGCGATGGGCTGGGCGTTCGCCAACTACCCCGACGCGCTGGCCGCGTACTGGCCGCAGTTCGGGCGCTCCTTCGGCTACGCGGGCGCCGCCCTGGTGCTGGCGCTGCTGGTCGGCTACCCGCTCGCGTACGCCATCGCGCAGAAGGCCGGCCGGTGGAAGAACCTGCTGCTGGTCTGCGTGGTCGCGCCGATGTTCACCAGCTTCCTGGTGCGCACGCTGGCGTGGAAGACCATCCTGTCGGACAACGGCTGGCTCGTCGGGCTGCTGCGCGACGTACACCTGCTCGGCGCCGACGGCCGGCTGCTGGCCACCCCCGTCGCGGTGGTGCTCGGCCTGACGTACAACTTCCTGCCCTTCCTGGTGCTGCCGCTGTACGCGAGCCTGGAGCGGCTCGACCCCCGGCTGCTGGAGGCGGCCGGCGACCTCTACGCCGGCCCGTGGCGGACCTTCCGGCGGGTCACGCTGCCGCTGTCGACGCCCGGCCTGGTCGCCGGCACGCTGCTGTTCTTCATCCCGGCCAGCGGCGACTACATCAACGCCGAACTGCTCGGCACCCCCAACGAATACATGATCGGCAACGTCATCGACTCGGCGTTCCTGGTCCGGCTGGACTACCCGCAGGGCGCGGCGCTGTCGTTCCTGCTGATGGCGGCGATCCTCGCGGTGGTCTTCGGCTACCTGCGCCGGACCGGCACGCAGGAGGTGCTCTGACCGGTGGGACACCGTTTCGGACGCTGGCTGGCCGACCGGTGGGTCATGGGCGTGGCCCTGCTGGTGCTCGGCTATCTGCTCCTGCCGATCGCCGTGGTCGCCGCCCTCTCCTTCAACCGCCCCTCCAGCCGCCTGTCGTACGACTTCGCCGAGTTCACCCTCGACAACTGGCGCAACCCGTGTGCCACCTCCGACATGTGCGACGCGGTGGTGCGCAGCGTCCAGATCGGCTTCGTCGCCACCGTGCTCGCCACGGTGCTGGGCACCCTGATGGCGTTCGCGCTGGCGCGGCACCGGTTCCGCGGCCGCGACGGGATCAACGTGCTGATCTTCCTGCCGATGGCCACCCCCGAACTGGTGATGGGCACCTCGCTGCTGGCCCTCTTCGTCTCCGCCGGGGTGCCGCAGGGCTTCTGGACCGTCGTCGTCGCGCACGTGATGTTCTGCCTGTCGTTCGTGGTGGTCACCGTCAAGGCACGGCTGGCCGGGATGGACTCCCGGCTGGAGGAGGCCGCGATGGACCTCTACGCGAGCGAGTGGCAGACCTTCCGGCGGATCACCCTGCCGCTGGCGCTGCCCGGCATCGTGGCCGCCGCGCTGCTGGCGTTCTCGCTCTCCTTCGACGACTTCATCGTGACGAACTTCAACGCCGGCACCACCGTCACGTTCCCCATGTACGTCTGGGGTGCCGCCCAGCGGGGCATCCCGCCGCAGGTCAACGTCATCGGCACCGCCATGTTCGCGGTCGCGCTGCTGCTGGTGCTGGCCGGCACCCTACGGGGGCGGCGGGCGAGAAGGGCCCCTCGCCGCGCGTGAGCGGTGGCGAGGGGCCCTTCGGCGCGGCCGTGCTGCGGGCCGTACCTGGAGCTGACGAACCCTAGAGGGTCAGGGTCCAGCCGTCGATGTAGCCGGTGTCGCCGGTGGCGGCGTCCTGGACGCGCAGCTTCCAGGTGCCGTTGCGGGTCTCCGAGGAGAGGTTGACGGTGTAGGTCTGGTTGATGTTGTCGGCGGAGCCGCCCGAACGGTTGTGCAGCGTGTAGGCGCTGCCGTCGGGGGCGACGAGGCTGACGACGAGGTCACCGACGTAGGTGTGCACGATCTGCACGGCGACCTTGCTGGTCGACGAGGCGGTGCCGGTGCAGCCGGTGATCGCGATGCTGCTGGTGACGGTCGCGTTGTCGCCGACGGTCACGTTGTTGGCGTTGCTGCCGGTGCAGTCCGTCGAGCCGGAGCCGCCCAGGTTGAGCGTCCAGCTGTTCAGGTAGCCGGTGTCGCCGCTGGCGGCGTCCTGGACGCGCAGCTTCCAGGTGCCGTTGGCGACCTCGGAGGAGAGGTTGACGGTGTAGGTCTGGTTGATGTTGTCGGCGGAGCCGCCGGTGCGGTTGTGCAGCGTGTAGGCGCTGCCGTCGGGGGCGACGAGGCTGACGACGAGGTCACCGACGTACGTGTGCACCAGGTCGACGGCGACGGTGCTGGCGGCGCCGGCGTTGCCGGTGCAGCCCGCGATGGTGATGGTGCTCTCCACCGTGGCGTTGTCGCGGACGGTCACGTCGGTGCCGTTGGTCTGGGTGCAGCCGGTCGGCGGGGGCGGCGGCGGGGGCGTGGTGCCGCCGTCGCCGACGTACAGCAGCTTGTTGGGCGAGCCGGTGCCGGGGCTGGTCACCGCGTTGCTGGTGGCGTCGGCGACGAGCTTGTCGCGCACCTGCTGCGGGGTGAACGTCGGGTTGGCGGCGACCACGAGCGCGGCGGCGCCGACCACGTGCGGGGTGGCCATCGAGGTGCCGCTGATGGTGTTCGTGGCCGTGTTGCCGGTGTGCCAGGCCGAGGTGATCGAGCTGCCGGGGGCGAAGATGTCCAGGCAGGTGCCGATGTTGGAGAACGACGAGCGGGCGTCGGTGTTGGTGGTCGAGCCGACGGTGATCCCGGCCGGGGTGCTGGCCGGGGAGCTGTTGCAGGCGTTCGCACCGCTGTCGTTCCCGGCCGCGAGGCCGTAGCTGACGCCGTCGGCGATGGAGCGGGCCACCGCGTCGTTGACGGCCTGGTTGAAGCCGCCGCCGAGGCTCATGTTGGCCACCGCGAGCTGACCGGCGGCGTGGTCGCCGGTCACCCAGTCGACGCCCTGGATGACGCCGGCGTTGGTGCCGCTGCCCGCGCAGTCGAGCACCCGTACGCCGACCAGCGTGACGCCCTTCGCCACGCCGTAGGCGGTGCCGCCGACCGTGCCGGCCACGTGCGTGCCGTGCCCGTTGCAGTCGTCGGCGGTGCCGCCGTCGATGGCGTCGAAGCCGGAGACGGCACGACCACCGAAGTCGCTGTGGCTGAACCGGATGCCGGTGTCGATGATGTACGCCTTCACGCCCGAGCCGGTGTTCGGGTAGGTGAAGGAGTTGTTCAGCGGCAGCGCGCGCTGGTCGAGCCGGTCCAGGCCCCAGGACGGGGTGGGGCTCTGCGTACCGCTGATCCGCATGGTGTGGTTCTGCTGCACGTAGCGCACCGAGGGGTCGGCGGCGAGCCGCTTGGCCTCCGCCTCGGACATCCGCGCCTCGAATCCGCGCAGCGCGTTCTGGTACGTCCGGTTGACCGCGCCGCGGTGCCGGCCGGCGAGGTCACGCGCCTTCTTCGTGACGTCGGCCCGGCCCACGGAGGTGTCCTTGAACACCACGATGTACGACTCGTCGACGGCGGTGGCACCGCCGGCCATGAGGATCTGTCCCTCGGCGGGGGCGGCCATCGCCGGGGCGCCGAACGCCACGGCGGTGGCGACGGCGGCGGTCAGCACACCGGCGCGCCAGCGGCGCACGGCTGTGTAGGGCAGTGTCATCCCTCGGGTGTTCCTCTCGCTACACGACGACGGATCCCGCCATCGATCGCAATTGATCAAAGTGAGCACGAGCGTAGGGCCTCCACGGCAAAAAGTGGAGACGTGAGGGGGACTTGTGTTTGGGAGGCAAGCTGCGGTAATGCATCGACGCCTCGCGAGGTCCCGGCCGCCGCCCGCTCGTGCGGATCAGCTCCCTGCGGGAGGGTCTACGCTGCTGCGTGTGGACTCCGTCGCGTTCCATGTCGCCTCCCGCCCCGCCCACGGCGAGGGTGAGCTGACCGTCCACCACCCGTACGACGGGCGCGTCGTCGGTCGTACCACCCTCGCGACCGCCGACCAGGTCGAAGCGGCCGTCGCGGCAGCCGCCGGGGTGGCCGCGGAGGCCGCGGCCCTGCCCGCGCACGCCCGCGCGGCGGCCCTGGACCACGTCTCCCGGCGCCTCGCCGAACGGGCCGAGGAGTTCGCGCGGCTCGTCACCGCCGAGAACGGCAAGCCGCTGAAGTGGGCCCGCGCCGAGGTCGGCCGCGCCGTCTCCACCTTCCGCTGGGCCGCCGAGGAGGCCCGGCGATTCTCCGGCGAGCTGCAACGCCTCGACACCGACCCCGCCGCCACCGGGCGGATGGCCCTGGTCCGGCGGGTGCCGAAGGGGCCGGTGCTCGGCATCACGCCGTTCAACTTCCCGCTGAACCTCGTCGCGCACAAGGTCGCCCCGGCCATCGCCGTCGGCGCCCCGATCGTCGTCAAGCCCGCCCCCGCCACCCCGCTGTCGGCGCTGCTGCTGGGCGAGCTGCTCGCCGGGACCGACCTGCCGGCGGGGATGTTCTCGGTCCTGCCGCTGCCCAACGAGCGCGCTGCCGAGCTGGTCGTCGACCCCCGGCTGCCGGTGGTCTCGTTCACCGGCTCCGGGCCGGTCGGCGCGGCGATCCGCCGCCGCGTGCCCGAGAAGCACGTCACCCTGGAGCTGGGCGGCAACGCCGCCGCCGTGATCTGCGAGGACTGGAACACCGACGAGGACCTGACGTTCGCCGCGCACCGCATCGCGACGTTCTCCAACTACCAGGCCGGCCAGTCGTGCATCGCCGTGCAGCGCGTCTACGTGCACGAATGGCTCTACGACGCGTTCCTGCCCCGGCTCGTCGCGGCGGTGCGGGAACTGCGCGTCGGCGACCCGTCCGACCCGCTCACCGACGTCGGGCCGCTGATCTCCGCCGACGCCGCCGCGCGGGTCGAGGCGTGGGTGGACGAGGCGGTCACCGCCGGCGCCGCCATCGAGACGGGCGGCCGGCGCGAGGGCACGACCTACCCGCCGACCGTGCTCTCCGGCGTACCGGCGGACGCCAGGGTCCGCACGGAGGAAATCTTCGGGCCGGTGCTGGTGGTCGCCCGTGTCGCGCACGACCAGGCCGCGTTCGCCGCCGTCAACGACTCGGCGTACGGGTTGCAGGCGGGCGTCTTCACCCACCGCCTCGACACGGCCTTCGCCGCGCACCGCACGCTGGAGGTGGGCGGGGTGATCGTCGGCGACGTGCCGTCGTACCGGGCCGACCAGATGCCGTACGGCGGGGTGAAGGGCAGCGGCGTCGGGCGCGAGGGCCTGCGCAGCGCCATGGACGACTACACGGAGCCCCGGGTGATGGTGCTGACCGGCCTGTCGCTGTAGCCGTTCGCCCGGCGCCGCCCGCTCACCAGGTGCCGTCGTCGCGTACGCGGGCTGGCGCCCGGCCGAGCAGCAGGGTGGTCAGCGCGGCGTCGATGTCATCGCCGAGGAACCACTCGCCGGCCTGGTCCAACGCGAAGATCCGGCCGCGCTCGTCGACGGCGAAGATGCTCTCCTGCCGCTCGGTGCCGATGGGGAAGAGCCGTACGCCGAGCACGGCGGCGAAGTCCGCGAGCGTGTCGGCGGTGTGGGCGACCTGTCGCGGACGGATGTCGAAGCGCGAGATCCAGACCTGCTCGCCCGGCCCGCGCCGGGCGCCCACCAGGCTCGGGAAGGCGGTGAGAGTCGCCAGGACGGCGGGAAAGTCGGCATGCGCGGAGGTCTCACCCCTGATGGCACCGACGTCCCTGATGGCGGACAGGGCGACGATCTCGTCGCCGAAGTGCGGGCGCCAGCCGGCCGCGACGAGCGCCTGGGCGACCTCCGGGTGGAAGCGGCCCGGGGCGGGGTCCGGCTGTGGGTCGGGCTGCCACGGCATCGTGAACGCCCGGTCGGACCAGGGCAGCACGTTGAAGTCCACGAGCATGTCGACGCACGAGTCGCAAGGGCGGTCGGCGAGGCCGCCGTTCGGATCGCCCGGCTCGCGTACGCGATAGACCTCGAACCGGGCGGTCTGGAGGATGTCCTTCGCGTCGGCCATGACGAGGGGGGCGATGCCTTCGGCGGCGCGGTGGTGGTCGTAGTGGTGCAGGACGTCGGAGACGACGATGAGTTCGGCGTGCCGTTCGCCGCCGCGTACGAGGCGCCCGGGGGGAAGTCCGTCCAGATAGGAGCGTACGAGTGGGTGGTGGTTGAGCGTGACGTCGCCCTTGGCGCCCTGTGCGCGGAATAGTCGTCCTTCGACGGTCAGGTGCGCCGCCGTGGTGGGCGCCGGCCGGCGGCGGATCTCGCGGAGCAGTTGGCTCGCCGGGTCGATGGTGCGGGGTGCGGCGGGTTCTTGTGGGCGGCTGCGGCGGTACATCTGCGCGACGGTGTCGGCGGGCACGCGGGGCCAGGTGGTCACCTCGCCGGTGAGTTTGTCGACCACGGTGGTGGGCAGGTCGCCGGGTGCGGTTCTGGCCTCGATGGGCACGGTGGAGGTGATGATGTAGCCGAGGTCGAATTCGTCGACGTGGTGGTGGCATTCGTGTCCCAGGCGTTGTGACTCGCGGTGGGCCCAGACGGCGGCGAGTTGCTCGGCCTGTTGGCGATCGATCACGGCTCGAAAGTACCGGACCCCACGGATTCGTGGCGGCCGGTATGGTTCGCCCTACCGACGGTAATCGGGGAGGGTGGCGTTGGCCGAGAGTGTGGACCGGGACGCCAATCGTGCGCTGCGGGCGCGGTTCGACGAGGTGTACGGGGACTATCAACGACTCAGGTCCGGCCTGGACGAGCTACAGGTTCGGCTCGCCGAGCTGCGGGTGACCGAGCGCTCCGAGGACGGCCAGGTGACCGCCACCGCCGGGGCCCGGGGCGAGGTGATCTCGGTGGAGCTGCACCCGTCCGTCTTCAACGACCGGGACGCGAAGGCGTTGGGCCGCAAGATCACCGCCACCGTCCACCGGGCTGGCGCCGCGGCGGTCGCCGCCACCCAGGAACTCGTGGCCGGTTACCTGCCCGCCGGCTCCGGGGCGACGGACTTCCTGCGTACGGGTGACTTCGGGTCGCTGCTGGGCCGCGCCGACGCCGTGCTGCGCCGGAGCGAATGATGGACGGTCAGCTCTGGCTCGACCCGCAGCGCGCCCGGCGTGGGGGCGCCGACCTCTCGTTGTCCGGCGAGGCGATCACGGCGCGTCGCCGCCAGGCGGGCGGTGCCATCGCGGCAGCGAGCGGCCGGTCGCCGTGGGGAAAGGACGACATCGGGGCCGCCTTCGAGCAGAAGTACCGCGGCTTCGAGGAGTTGGTCCTGCGCACGTGGGAGGGGATCGGCCGGCACGTGGAGGGCCTCGGTGCCGATGTGGTCCGGTCGGTGGACGCGAACCTGCGGACGGACGCGGCGAGTGCGGGTCGGTTCGGGCGTGTCGGTGACCGGCAGCAGCAGCGTTGATCTGCTGAGGAGTTTCGGATGAGTGTGTTGCCGAGCCCCATTCCGCATCCGCTGGACTACTCGCCGTGGCAGTTGCCGGGCTGGGTCTACGAGGCCCTCGACTGGGTGATCGGTGTGGAGTGGCCGGAGGGCAACGAGCGGGCGGTCTGGGAACTCGCCGATCAGTGGTATGCGGTGGCGACCGTCCTGGCGGGGCCGAGGGCTGACGCGGTGGCTGCCGCCCGTGAGGTGCGTGACGGCTACGGCGGTGTCGGGGCGGTGGCCGCCGCCTTCGACAGCGCCTGGCGGCGGGTGGCGGAGGGCGATGAGGCGCCGTTGCCGGTGCTGCTGGCGGTCAGCGCCGAGCTGGGTCGGCTGGTGGAGGAGTGCGGCTGCGACATCGAGGGTGCCAAGCTCGAGGTCTGGATCGAGTTGGGCATCCTGGTGGTCGAGTTGCTGGCGCTGGCCGTCGCGGCGGTGCTCACGGCGGGTGCGGCGTCGCCCGCCGCTGGGGCGGCGATCGCGGCCACCAGGTTGATCGTGCAGCAGATCTTCAAGCGGCTGATGGCGCAGCTTGCCCGCAAGTCGATCAGGCAGGGGTTGAAGGAGGCCGGTGAGCGGGCCGCGAAGGAGGTCACGAGGGGCGGTGTGCGGGGGTTCAGCCGGCGGGCGGCGTTGAGCGGTGTGTCGGAGGCGGCCGAGGAGGGCGGCATCAACCTTGCCACGCAGGCGTATCAGAACTCGACGGGTCGTCGGCACGGGCTGGACGTGACGGAGTTGGGTGCTACGGCGCTCGGCGGTATGGCCGGTGGGGCGGTGGCGCCGCTGGCGGGTCTGGGGCGGCATGCGACCGGTCGGGGTGCCCGGGTCGGGGAGCACTTTGGCCGCGAGATGGCCGGTGAGGTGATGGCCGACCAGGCCGCGAGCCTGGCTACGGGCCAGGGGCTGACCTCGATGGAGGACGCCGCCCGTGCGGCCGCGTCCGGGGTCCGGGGTTCCGCCACCGCGCAGGCCGACGCGGCGTTGCAGGCACGGCTGAACGGCCAGCTCAGCGCCCTGGCCGGGATGCCGCTGACGTCGACGCAAGCTGGCGGGCTCTCGACGCCTCCCGAAGTGCCGGCAGCGGATGGGCCACCTGTCGTCATGCCCAGCGCGGGGGTGGGGCCGTCCGTTGTGGTGCCGGGTGTGGGCGTGGAGCCGCCGACTCCCGGGCCAGGGACATCGGCCGGTGCGCCGGTCGCCGACCAGCGAGGTGCGAGCGGCGTCGACACGGCACCACCGGCTCCGCCGTCGGGCGAGGCCCGGACGACGCCGACCGAATCCGCGACGACGATCGCCGCCCGCGCCGGAGACACGAACGCGCCATTGCCCGCTGGCGGTGTCGAACACGCCGGCGCGCACTCCCTGGCCACCTCGTCCGCGCTGCCGGAGTCAGCCCTGAGCCCCACCCTCTCCTCTGCCGCGACGGCGGCGCCCGTCCTCGGCGCCGGGGGCGTCCCGACCGCAGTGGACGGTCAGACGGTCAACGCCGGCAACGCCGCAGGTGGTGCCGGATCCGGCAACGCCGCGAACAGCGCTGCCTCGTGGCACACGTCAGCGTCGACGGCCCCGGCAAGCGGACCCAGCGTGGGGCCGGGCGCTCCGACTGTCGGGCCGCCCCCCGCCCTGTCGTTGCCCGAGCCGAGGACGGCCGCGTCCGTCCCCGGTGCGGGCCACGTTCCGCCGGCTGCGCCCGCCGCGCCCGCCGCCGAACGAGGCGCCGCCGGCACGGTGCCGGCACCGCCGCAGCCACCGACGCTGCCCACCCCCGATGCGGCGGCACCCGGGCGGGATCCACGCGTCCGCCCGGACACGTCGGTGACGGTCGGTGCGGATGGTTCGGCAGGCCCCCGGTTCAGGACCCCCGAGTGGTACGCGGAGCAGTGGGCCCTGGACCGGGAGGCCTTCGAGAGGCGGCGCTACCGCGGCTACTACGAATCCCAGCGAGCGTGGTTCGAGGACAAGCGTCGCTTCGACGAAGCCGCACGCCTCAGGGCACGCGCGGACGAGCACCATCAGGTGGCGCGGGACTTCGCCGCCCACGCCCTACACCTGCACCGCACGGGCCAGGCGCGCCAGGCTGACGGGTGGCAGCGGGCGGCGAACGACGAGATGCGGGCGTACGGGCAACACCTGGACTACGCGGAGGCCGTACTGGCCGGCGGCGTCGTGCCGTCCGTCGTGGGCGTCGTCGATCCCGCGGACTTCCGGCGGATCAACGACGACGTCGGGGACTTGGCGTACGGTGCCGTGGAGACCGTCGACCGCTCGGCGCTGACGGGCGACGACTACCCGCCGCCGATCGACCGGTCCCGGAACTACGGTCGGCCCGGCGGTCTGCGTCCGCCGCTGGCCCTGCACCAGACCGACATCGAGCGGCAGGTGCCCCGAGCACCCGACGGGAGCGTCCGGCGCACCGCCGACCCGCGAGTGGGTGGCTGGTTCGGGTTGGTCAACGACGGCGGGCCGCAGGCCGACCCGACCCGCGGCATCAACTGCATCGACTGCACCCTGTCGCTGTTCGACACCTGGATGCACGCCCGCCCCCGCGTCGCCGCGCCCCGCACCTTCGACGCCTACGTCGCGGGCGACGTCACGTGCCCCATCAACGGCGAACGCGACGGCATCGGGCGGGTGGAGGACATCACCGGAGGACGCTTCCAGCGCCTCTGCCAGCCGACCGAGGACGTCCAGGGTGTTGAGCGGCAGCGGGCCATCGACACGGGATACCGCAACCTCCACGACCAGCTCCGCCTCGGGGGCCACGGCAGCTTCGCCTTCGTCATCAACAACTGGGAACAGGGCGGCGCCCACATCTGGGTCGCCCTCAACCAGAACGGCACCATTCTCTACCTCGACCCGCAGACCGGGGCCGTTTCGACGGCGCCCCTGTACCGGCATCACGGCGTCCCGCATCCGCACAACGCCGTCGACACCGAAGTGCTGGTGATCGGCTCCGACGGCAGACCGATGCCGCTGGGCGGGCTGCGGCGGGGGCGGTTCAGCCAGCGACCGGACCTGCCGGAATACCCACCCGTCGAGACCGACCAGGGTTACGGCGAGATCTTCCTCAACCGCATGCACCTGCTCGATGGTCCCGGCGCGGCGCCGTCCGACGGGTCGATGCCATCGGGGCCCCCACGACAGTCCGACGAGGCGGGACCGGCCCCCGAACACAGCGACACACCGTCCGAGGACCTGCGGACGGCGCGGGAACGCGCGCAGGCGGAACGGGCGGGGAACCCGCTTGCCGTCGGCGCGATCCTGGCCGCAGAGCCCGACCTGGAACGGGTCTTCGCGGCCGGCGTGACGTCGGCCGAGGTGGCGGCCGGCGTAGACCCCTCGGCACTCCGGCGACTCGTGCCGCAACTTGACGACGCGGGCGCTGAAGACGTGGCACGGCTGTTTGCGGATCCACGCGTGCGGCGGATGCTGGACGAGACGTGGCGGCAGCCGCCCAAGGACGAGCCGATGTTGGCCGAGAACCTCGTCCGACGACTGGTACAGCGGCCCGACCTTGCACGGATGGTTTTGGGTACACCCGAGCTGCTGAATTCGTTGACCGCCAGGCCGCTGACGATGCTCAATCTAGCTGGACAGCAGCGGGCGATCGACGTCCTCGGCTTCGTGCTCAGTGACATCGATCGGCGAGGCACAGCGGCTGTCATCGGAGAAGGCGTCGCCTCCCCACGGCCTGCGGAACTGACCGATGCGCAGCGACTACTGAGTGAACGTGTGGCGGCTCGAGGGCATTCGCCCGTGCAGATGGGCTTCGACACGACGAGGCGTCACGACGATGACTATCGGTGGGCTTTCGTGCAGCGTCTCTTTGTCGAGTCGACGGAGGCCCAGCGGGAGTTGAACCGGCTGGCGACTAGTCTGGCCGCTGGCGTAGGCAGGCCAGGCTGGCGCGCCAAGCCGAAGGGTGTAGATCGAGTGAAGGACAAGCTTGTCGAGTACGAAAACGACGCGTCCCGGCTCAAGGACCTGGCAGCGGCAAAGGTGGAGTTCCATCGACTCGAAGATCTCTACAACGCCTTGGACCAGTTGGATCGAGACCCCAAGGTGGTGATCGCTGGTATCAAGGATCGCTTCCTCAGGCCAATGCGCAGCGGGTACCGCGACATCCTTGTCAATCTCCGCATGCCTAACGGGCACGTTGCTGAACTCCGTCTGCATCTTGCCGCCATCGACGAGGTTGCCGAGTGGGAACATCCGCTATACGAGGTCCGGCGAGATCTTGAGGCGCTCGCAGAAGCGCAGAACCGACCGCTCACCCCGATGGAGCAAGCCGTGCGGCGTGGGCTGAACCGCGAAGGCCAGGCCGCCTACTGGCGAGCGATGGGCGACGAGCGGAACGGGGCGTGACTGTTGTGGAACTTCCTCCTGGCGTCGATGTCCCGGCCTTCTACAGCTACTACGAATCCCCGGTCAAGATCGTCGGAACGGGCGAAGGGGCTGTCGCTGCCTGGCGTTTGTCCAAGGACACGGGCGGCTGGGTTGAGGCAGACCGCCTCGTGGGCATCCTGCTCAGTGGCGAAAGCGACGAGGTTGAAGAGTTGACCCGTGAAGAGTTCATCCAACTTACTGAACATGACCGTGGCTACTACCTGCGCGGCGAGGGCCCTGTCTTCGCCCTGTACGAAACAGTACGGGCGATCCAGGACGAAGTGGCCCGCGAAAGGCGTTACCCTACGCCGACGGAACTTGCCTTGATCACCGGAATTCAGCGCAGGACGTTCGTCATGTTCGAGGAGCAACTCCAGCAATCGGGCGATCCGGCTGCTGATCCTGGCCTGGGTGCGGAAAACCAGGCATAGTGCCTTCTCCCGGGGCCGGCTCCTCGCCTCTGCGCTGAGGTGCGGCGAGCCGCGCGGCACTCGCTACGGGCCCTGCCGCCATCAACGGTGTCACGACTTCGCCTGATGGCGCACCTGACGGAGCTGGACCGGCCTCGTTCCTGCGGACGGTGCCTGGCGAGGACGCGCCGAAGCGCCGCAGCGCATGGGCCGCCCCGGGGGGTCTGCGGTCGTGCAGGGCGCGGAACCGGGTCGGGTTGCCGGGCCGGAATACCATGGCGAAATGGCTGAATCAGACAATGGGCAGAAGTCGTCCGGCCCGGGGAGGTGGCAGTCCAACGCCTGGGCGTGGCCGGTCGGCCTCATGCTCGGTCTGGTCATCGGCCTGGCAGCCCTGGACGGAGCCTCCGGTGTGGCAATCGGTGTCGCCATGGGCGTCGCCTTCGCCGTGGCCCTGGGAGCCGGCAGCACCCAGGACGACGACAGCGATGACGACGACAGCGATGACGAGGACAGCGCCGACAGCGAGGACGACGACAGTAAGGACGCCGTCAGCGATCCCGGCAGCGAGGACGACGACGGGCAGAACGTTCACGAGCAGGGCGCCGAGCGGCAGAGAGTCAGCCCGGAGGGTGCCGGGACGCCGGGTACCGACGGGCAGGGCGCCGACAGGTCGCGTACCGACGGGCCGTCGTGACGTCGGGCGAACCCGTCGCCGTGCGGGTGGGGACGACCGGGGCGCCGGACCCTCGGACGGTCGTGCCGGGCAGCGTGGCGGAGGCGCTGGCCGTACAGGAGCGGTTGCGGCCGCTGGTGGATCTGGTCGGGCCCGGTCCGGCCGAGCCCGCGACGGTGGCCGGCCTGGACGTGGCGTACGCCGAGAGCGGTGACCGGCTCGCGGCGGCCGTGACCGTGCTGGACGCCCGGACCCTCGCGGTGGTCGACTCGGCGGTGAGCGTGGGCCGGCCCGCGTTCGCGTACGTCCCGGGGCTCTTCGCCTTCCGCGAGCTGCCCGCGCTGCTCGACGCGCTCGACCGGCTGACCGTGCGGCCCGAGCTGCTGGTCTGCGACGGACACGGGCTGGCCCATCCGCGCCGGTTCGGGCTCGCCTGTCACCTGGGCGTGGTGACCGGCCTGCCGGCGATCGGGGTGGGCAAGACGCCGCTACTCGGCGAGTGGATGCCGCCGGACGACCGGCGGGGGGCGTGGGCGCCGCTGCGCGACGGGGACGAGATCGTGGGTCGGGTGCTACGTACCCGCGACGGCGTGAAGCCGGTCTTCGTCAGCGTCGGCCACCGGATGAGCCTCGACGACGCGACCGCGCGGGTGCTGGCGTTGACGCCGCGCTACCGGCTGCCGGAGACCACCCGTACCGCCGACCGGTTCTGCCGGGACGCCCTGGCCGCCGCCGGAGCGGCCGCCCGCGCCGCCTGAAGCCGCCACCGGTTCCGGCGACCCGGCCCGAAGGCCGCGTGACAGTCTCGCCGCCGGCCAGGTACGCGGACCGGGCCGCCGGGTAATACGGCGCACATCCGGAGCACTCTATGACCGGGCCCTGACAGGCCCCGGTAGTAGCCTGACCGGCGGACCCCCGTCGGGGGAGGAACGGCGAGGTGATCATGGCGGTACGTCGGCACGCGGCGCGGCTCGCGACGGTCTGCACGTTGCTGAGCGGCCTGGTGGCGCTCGGCGCGACGCCGGCGCTCGCCGATGGCGACTCGGTCCGGGTGCGTTCGGCGGGCAGCTTCACCGCCGGCGGTTCCGCCGGAGGCGTCTCGATCGAGGTGCGCAAGCGCAGCGACGGCTGCGTGCTGCTGCGTACCGCCGTGGGGCTGCGCCTGGCCGGCCTGCGCGCCGACCAGGCCAGCGTGCAGGTCAACGTGGGCGGACGCTGGTTCCCGGTGCCGCTCACGGGGGGTCGCGGCAGCGCCGCGACGTCGGCCACCTCACCGCTGAACCCGAGGCTCTGCAAGGGCAAGGGCATCACGGTGCGCTACCGGGTGGCGTTCGCCGCGGAGGCGCCGGCCGGTCGGCTGACCGTGAGCGGCGTGGCCAGCGACGCGCTCGGGCGGGCCCTGGGCCGGGGCGCCGAGGCGTCCCGGGTGGTCGGCGGCCGGGCGTCGGCCTCGCCGACGCCGAAGCCCTCGAAGAAGCCGTCGCCGACCCCGAGCGCGACCGCCACCGAGGTGCGGGCCGGCGCGGAGGACCCGAGCCTGGCCGCCGGCGCCGGCCGGGGCGCCGGCGCCGGGGCCGTCAGCAACGCCGCCGAGGAGGAGTCCTCCGGCGGTTCGGTGGTCATGTTCTTCGGCATCGCGATGGTCGCCGTCGGGATCCTGCTCATCGTCCTGCTCTTCCGCCGCTCCCGGGCGGACAAGGAGCCGGCCGGCGACCCGGGCCACGTCCCGCTGCCCCGCAACCCCGGCGGCACCACCTACCGCTCCGGGCAGGGCCCGACCGTCGCTCCCGGTTCGCCCGGTCAGGTGTACGGCCAGCAACCTCCCGCCCCCGGCCTGTACGGCGGCACGCCCGCGCCGCGCCCGGCCGGCGGCGTGTACGGCAGCCGCCCGACGCCGGAGGCCACCCAGGTGGTGCCCGGCGCGCCCGCCTCCCCGCCCGTGTCGGCCCCGCCCGCCAGCCCCAGGTCGGCGCCCCCGGCACCGGCGCAGTACGGCCCACCGGCAGCACCGGGACAGTACGGCCCACCGGCGGCACCCGGGGAATACGGCCAGCCGCCGGCCGCGGGGCAGTACGGCCAGCCGCCCGCCGCGCCGTCCGGTCAGGGCGGGCCGAGTGATCCGCCGACCTCCACGCCGCCCGGTCAACGCAAGCCTGGCGACCCGCCGCCGGAGGCCGGCGGTGGCGACCACACCGTGTTCATGCCCCGGCTCCCCGGCTGAGCCGGGGAGCGCAGCGCCCCTCCGATACGCTCAGGCCGTTGACGACCTGCGGCGCAAGGAGCGAGACCGGTGTCTGATCTGTCCCAGATCGTGAAGGCCTACGACGTCCGTGGGACGGTGCCGGACCAGTGGGACGAGCGCGCCGCCGAGGCCCTCGGCGCGGCCTTCGCGCAGGTGCTGAACGGCTTCGGCGAGCAGGACGGGGAAGTGCTCGTCGCGCACGACATGCGGGCCACCGGTCCGGGTCTGGCCGCCGCCTTCGCCGCTGGCGTACGCGCCGAGGGTCGCGGGGTCATCGAGCTGGGCCTCGCCTCGACCGACATGCTCTACTACGCCTCCGGCGCGCTGGGGCTGCCCGGCGCGATGTTCACGGCCAGCCACAACCCGGCGCAGTACAACGGCATCAAGATGTGTCGCTCCGGGGCCCGCCCGATCGGGCAGGACACCGGGCTGGCCGAGATCCGCGAGCGGGCGCAGGCCCTGCTGGACAAGGACGAGGCCCGCCCGGCCGACGCGTCGGTCGCGCCGGCCGAGCGCCGCGACCTGCTGGCCGACTACGCGGCGTACCTGCGGCAGCTGGTCGACCTCTCCGGCATCCGCCCGCTGAAGGTGGTCGTCGACGCCGGCAACGGCATGGGCGGCTACACCGTTCCGGCCGTGCTCGGCGACACCGTCCTGCCGGCGCTGCCGCTGGAGATCGTGCCGCTCTACTTCGAGCTGGACGGCACCTTCCCCAACCACGAGGCCAACCCGCTGGACCCGGCCAACCTGGTCGACCTCCAGCGCGCGGTGATCGAGCACGGCGCCGAGATCGGCCTGGCGTTCGACGGCGACGCCGACCGCTGCTTCGTGGTGGACGAGCGGGGCGAGCCGGTCTCCCCGTCGGCGATCACCGCCCTGGTGGCGGCCCGCGAGCTGGCCAAGCACCCCGGCTCGACGGTGATCCACAACCTGATCACCTCCAGGGCGGTGCCGGAGATCATTCGCGAGCACGGCGGCGAGCCGGTCGTCGCGCGTGTCGGGCACTCCTTCATCAAGGCGGAGATGGCCCGCACGAACGCGATCTTCGGCGGCGAGCACTCGGCCCACTACTACTTCCGCGATTTCTGGTTCGCCGACACCGGCATGCTGGCCGCGCTGCACACGCTGGCCGCCCTGGGCGAGCAGTCGCTGCCGCTGTCCGTGCTGGCCGCCGAGTACGAGCGCTACGTCGCCTCCGGCGAGATCAACTCGACGGTGGCCGACCAGGCCGCCAAGGTGGCCGAGGTGCGGGCCGCGTACCCGCAGGCCGACGCCGACGAGCTGGACGGGCTGACCCTGCGCTTCCCGGACGGCGCGTGGTTCAATCTGCGCGCCTCCAACACCGAGCCGCTGCTGCGGCTCAACGTCGAGGCCCCGACCCGGGAGCGGATGACCGCCCTCCGCGACGAGGTGCTCGACCGGGTTCGCCGATAAGATCGCCTGCGCCGGTCGGCACCGTCGATCGGTGAAACCGCATACGTGGAAGGAGCCGCGCCGTGGCCCTGGACCCGCAGTTGCTGGAAATCCTCGCCTGTCCGGACACGCATCACGCCCCGCTCGACTACGACGCGCAGGCGCAGACGCTGACCTGCACCGAGTGCGGCCGGATCTTCGAGGTCCGCGACGACGTGCCGGTGCTGCTCCTGGACGAGGCGCGCGGCCCCGCGGAGCAGTCATGATCGACGGTACGGCCGGGGTCAGCGGCCGCCGCGAGCCCGACGAGGCACTCCTCGACGACCCGGCCGCGCTGGCCGAGCACGACCCGGGCGGCATGCTGCGGCACACCGCCTCCGCCGGGGCGCAGGTCCGCGAGACGGCCGCCCTGGCCGCCGAGGCCAACCTCCAGGTGCTCGCCGACGAGGGCCGCCCGCGAGCGGTCGTCATCGCGGGCATCGGCACCGCCGGGCGTACGGGCGACGTGCTGGCCACCGTGGCCGGGCCGCGCTGCCCGGTGCCGGTCATCCCGCACCGCAGCGCCGGCGTGCCCGGCTGGGTGGGCGCCGCCGACGTGGTGATCGCCGTCAGCGCCTCCGGTCGCAGCCCCGAGGCGCTGGGCGCCGCCGAGGCCGCGCACCGGCGGGGCGCCCGGCTGGTCGCCGTCGGCGCGCCCGACTCGCAGTTGCAGTCCGTGGCGGAGCGGGCCCGGGCGCCGTTCATCCCGGTGCCCCGGCGCGCCCCGGCCCGGGCCAGCCTCTGGGCGCTCACCGTGCCGGTCCTGCTCGCCGCCCGTACGCTCGGCCTCGTGAAGGTCAACGAGGCGGACCTGGCGGAGACCGCGGCCCGGCTGGACGCGGACGCCGACCGCTGCCGCCCGACGGCCGAGTCCTTCGTCAACCCGGCGAAGTCGCTGGCCCTGGGCCTGGCCGGCTCGGTGCCGATCGTCTGGGGCTCGTCGCCGCTGGCGACCGTCGCGGCCCGCCGCTTCGGCGACACCCTGTCCGCCAACGCCCGCTACCCGGTGGTCAGCGGTGCGCTCGGCGAGGCGGGGCGCGGCCGGGTCGGCCTGCTCGACGGCGTCTTCGGCGGCCTGGCGGAGGGGGAGCGGGACATCTTCGCCGACCCCGACGAGGAGGAGCCGTCGGGCACCCGGCTGCGGTTGGTCCTGCTGCGCGACGGCGGGCTGAATCCGGAGGACGACGCCGACGAGCCGCTCGACGTCGAGGAGCGCCGCGCGGACGCGGTGCAGACCCTCGCCGAGCGGCGGGGCGTGCGCTGCGACGTGGTGACCGCCGAGGGCGGCTCCGCGCTGGAACGGCTCGCCTCGCTGGTCGCCGTGCCGGACTTCGCCTCGATCTACCTCGCCCTGGCACACGGACTGGACCCGATGGCCGTACCGGCCATCACCGAAATGAAGGAGCTGGCAAACCAGTGAGCGATAGCAGGGAACGGGCCGAGCGGCGCACCGCGCCGACGCCCGGCGGGGCCGCGCGACGCGACGGAGCGACCGCGTGAGCGCCAACGGTGGTACGAAGGCGATCGTCGCCGCCCTGCTGGCCAACGCCGGCATCGCCGTCACCAAGTTCGTCGCGTTCCTGCTGACCGGATCGTCGTCGATGCTGGCGGAGTCGATCCACTCGGTCGCCGACTCCGGCAACCAGGGTCTGCTGCTGCTCGGTGGGCGGCGGGCCAAGCGCGCGGCCACCCCGCAGCACCCCTTCGGCTACGGCCGGGAGCGCTACATCTACGCGTTCATCGTGTCCATCGTGCTGTTCAGCGTCGGTGGCCTGTTCGCCCTCTACGAGGCGTACCACAAGTGGTCGCACAAGGAGGGCATCACCTCGTGGCACTGGGTGCCGGTCGCGGTGCTGGTGGCGGCGATCATCATGGAGACGTTCTCCTTCCGTACCGCCATCAAGGAGTCCAACCTCGTCCGGGGCAACCAGTCCTGGGTGAGGTTCGTGCGCCGGGCCAAGGCCCCGGAGCTGCCGGTGGTGCTGCTGGAGGACCTGGGCGCGCTGGTCGGTCTTGTCTTCGCGCTCTTCGGCGTCGGCATGACGCTGATCACCGGCAACGGCCGGTGGGACGCGGTCGGCACCGCGATGATCGGTGTGCTGCTGGTGGCGATCGCGATCATCCTCGCCATCGAGACCAAGAGCCTGCTGCTCGGCGAGGGCGCCGAGGCGCAGGACGTCGCGGCGATCGAGAAGGCGGTCACCGACGGGCCTGAGTTCGAGCGGATCATCCACATGAAGACGCTCTACCTCGGTCCCGAGGAGCTGATGGTGGCCGCCAAGGTCGCCGTGCCGGCGGGCGTCACCGCGGAGGTGCTGGCCGGCAGCATCAACACGGTCGAGACCCGGATCCGCTCCGCTGTGCCGACGGCCCGGGTGATCTACCTGGAGCCGGACATCTACAGCGTCGCCGCCGAGCGGGCGGGTGCCGGCGCGGCGTCGTCCGCCGCGGCGGGGGCCGAGTCGGGTGAGGCCGCCGGGCGGCCCGGGAGCTGACCGGTGGAACTGCTGCACGGTCCGATCCGCGACTACGCCTGGGGGTCCCGCTCGGCCATCGCCGAGCTGCAGGGGCGGCCGGTGCCGAGCGACGGCCCGGAGGCCGAACTGTGGCTGGGCGCCCACCCGGGCGCGCCGGCCGCGGTCGACCGCGACGGCGACCGGGTGAGCCTGACCGACCTGCTGCTCGCCGAGCCGGACCACTGGCTCGGCGAGCGGCTGGTCGGCCGGTTCGGCACCCGGCTGCCGTTCCTGCTCAAGGTGCTCGCCGCCGACGCCCCGCTGAGCCTCCAGGCGCACCCGGACGCCGAGCAGGCCCGCGCCGGGCACGCCGCCGACGCGGCCCGCCCCGACGGGCAGCGCAACTACGTCGACCCGTACCACAAGCCGGAGCTGCTGGTCGCGCTCTCGCCGATGGAGGCGCTCTGCGGTTTCCGGGACCCGGCCGCCTCGGCGGCGGTGCTGACCGGTTTCGGCGTACCTGCGCTGGAGCCGGTGCTGGCGGCGCTGCGCACCGGCCCGGCCGGCCTGCGCGACGCCGTACGGCTGCTGCTGACCTGGCCGGTCGACCGGCGCGACGCGCTGGTGGCGGCCGTGGCGTCGGCGCCGGTCGCGGGGCCGGACGCGGAGCTGGCCCGGAACCTGGCCGGCGCCTACCCGGGCGACCCCGGGGTGCTGGTGGCGATGCTGCTCAACCGGGTGCGGCTGGCGCCCGGCGAGGCGATCTGGATGCCGGCCGGCAACCTGCACGCCTACCTGCGCGGGACCGGCGTCGAGATCATGGCGGCCAGCGACAACGTGCTGCGCGGCGGGCTCACGCCGAAGCGGGTGGACGTCGAGGAACTGCTGCGGGTGCTGCGCTTCGAGGTGCTCCACGACCCGGTGGTGCCGCCGCTGGAGGTGGCCCCGGGGCTGGTCACCTGGCCGGTGCCGGTGGAGGACTTCGCGCTGCACCGGGTGACGGTGGGCGCGGGGCTGCCGCGGGTGACGGTCGAGGTGCCGGGGCCCCGGGTGGTGCTCTGCCGCTCCGGCGAGGTCTCGGTCGACGACGGGGTCGGCGCGGTGACGCTCGGGCCCGGCCGGGCCGCCGTCGGCAGCGCGACCGCCGGAGCGCTGCGGGTGGGCGGCGCGGGGGAGGCGTACGTCGCGAGCTGCGGCCTGCGCTGACCGGCGCCGGGACGGCGACACGAGTCCGACTTTCCCGGAATAGCTTGACTCCACCTTGGCGCAGTGTGACTCTATGAGTACGCAGCGTTATCGCGACGACGGTCCGAGAACGCGCGCGGGGGAACCAAACCGGGGGGATGCACGGGGCGGGCGGCCATGGACGGGACCTCGTCCACGACCGGTCGCCCCGTGCGCTGTCCGCCGATGTCTTCGTGTCCTCTTCACCCGGCCGGTCCTCGCGGCGGCGGCTCGCGAGCGTAAGGTGAATGGTCGCGCAGCACATCGTCCGACAGGAGATTCCATGACCAGCACCCTCCCGGCGTCCGCCAGTGGCACGCCGTCCGAGGCCCGGCCGAGCACTCTCGCCGAGGGCGACTACAAGGTGGCGGATCTGTCGCTCGCCGAGTTCGGGCGCAAGGAGATCCAGCTCGCCGAGCACGAGATGCCCGGCCTGATGGCGATCCGTCGTGAGTTCGCCGACGCCCAGCCTCTCGCCGGTGCCCGGATCACCGGGTCGCTGCACATGACCATCCAGACCGCCGTCCTGATCGAGACCCTGGTCGCGCTCGGCGCGCAGGTCCGCTGGGCGTCCTGCAACATCTTCTCCACGCAGGACCACGCCGCCGCCGCGATCGTGGTCGGCCCGGACGGCACCCCTGAGGCCCCGGCCGGTGTCCCGGTCTACGCCTGGAAGGGCGAGAGCCTGGAGGAGTACTGGTGGTGCACCGAGCGGGTGCTCACCTGGCCCGACGGGCAGGGCCCGAACATGATCCTCGACGACGGCGGCGACGCCACCCTGCTGGTGCACAAGGGCGCCGAGTTCGAGAAGGCCGGCGCCGTCCCGCCGGTCGAGTCCGCCGACTCCGAGGAGTACGCGGTCATCCTCGGCGTGCTGCACCGCTCGCTCGCCGAGGACGGCCAGCGGTGGACCCGGATCGCCGCCGGCATCAAGGGCGTGACCGAGGAGACCACCACCGGCGTGCACCGGCTCTACGAGATGCACCGGGCCGGCACCCTGCTCTTCCCCGCCATCAACGTCAACGACTCGGTGACGAAGAGCAAGTTCGACAACAAGTACGGCTGCCGCCACTCGCTGATCGACGGCATCAACCGGGCCACCGACGTGCTGATCGGCGGCAAGATGGCGGTCGTGCTCGGCTACGGCGACGTCGGCAAGGGCTGCGCCGAGTCGCTGCGCGGGCAGGGCGCCCGGGTCGTGGTGACCGAGGTCGACCCGATCTGCGCCCTCCAGGCGGCGATGGACGGCTACCAGGTCGCCACCCTGGACGACGTGGTCGAGCAGGCCGACATCTTCATCACCGCCACCGGCTGCTTCGACGTCATCACCAACGAGCACATGGCCCGGATGAAGCACCAGGCCATCGTCGGCAACATCGGCCACTTCGACAACGAGATCGACATGGCCGGCCTGGCGAAGCGTTCCGACGTCGAGCGGGTCAACATCAAGCCGCAGGTCGACCTCTGGAAGTTCGCCGACGGGCACGCCATCATCGTGCTGTCGGAGGGCCGCCTGCTGAACCTGGGCAACGCCACCGGCCACCCGAGCTTCGTGATGTCGAACTCGTTCGCCAACCAGACGATCGCCCAGATCGAGCTGTTCACCAAGACCGAGGAATACCCGATCGGCGTCTACGTGCTGCCCAAGCACCTCGACGAGAAGGTCGCCCGGCTGCACCTCGAGGCGCTCGGCGCCAAGCTGAGCACCCTGACCAAGGAGCAGGCGTCCTACCTCGGCGTCTCCGTGGAGGGCCCGTTCAAGCCGGAGCACTACCGCTACTGATCCCGGCCGCACCGACCGGGCCGACCGCTCCCAGCCGAGCGGCCGGCCCGGTCGGCTTTTCCGGGGGTGGGCGCGCCGCCGGCACGGGGGCGAGCCGGCCGGCGTTGCCGCGCGGCGGACGCGTGCCGCCGGGCGGTCAGTCCCGGCGGGCGCGGCGGCGGGCGGGGCGGACCCAGCTCCACACGCACCAGACGAGCCACGCCACCGACACCACGGCGGCCAGCACGTGCAGGCGCAGCGCGTCGAGCAGCAGCACCACGGCGAGTACGGCCAGCCACGGCCCGAACGCCCTCACGCTCGCCACCGGCCGAGCACCATCCGCCGGACCAGCGGCGGAGCGATCCACGACCAGACGCAGAAGAGCATCCAGGCCAGGGCGAACAGGCCGCCGAGCACGTCCAGGCCGGCCGCCGAGAGCAGCACGATCACGCCGACCGCGAGCAGCCAGGTGCGCAGGATCCCCAGCCGGTAGAGCGGGCGCAACGGCAGCAGCAGGGGGTGCGCGTACACCCGGGTCTCCCAGGCCGCGTCGGCGTAGTCGGCGTCGGTCGGGTCCTGCGCCGACGCCTGCCCGAAGGCGCGGTGCGCGGCGCCCACCCGGCCGCGCTGGGCGGCGGCGACACCGTGCAGGGCGAGTGCCACCGGGTTGCCCGGCCACGCCCCGAGGAACTCCCGGGCCACCCGCTCGGCCGCCCGGTCGTCACCCCGGGCGTACGCGAGCTGGAACCGCGAGGCGAAGACGGCCGGCGCGCCCGGCGCGATCGCCGCCGCGCGGGCCACCAGGCGTTCCGCCTTGTCCGGCTGGCCGGCGGCCGAGCAGAGGTCGGCGTACTGGCAGAGCAGCCACGGGTTCTCCGGCTCGATGGCGAGCGCGTCGAGCAGCGCCCGCTCGGCGAGGGCGTGCTCGCGGCGGTGGCGCAGCGCGAGGCCGAGCCGGCCGAGCAGTTCGGCGTCCGGGCCGTGCTCGGCGAGCCCCTGCCGCGCCACGGTCACCACGTCGTCCCAGCGGTCGAGCACGGTCAGCGCGCCCGCCCGCAGCCGGAACGCGAGCCGGCTGGTGGCCAGCGGGGCGGGCAGCCGGTCGACCTCCGTCAGGGCCTGCTCCGGGCGGTTCACCTCCAGCAGGTGGGCGACCCGGGCGAGCTGCGGCTCCGGGCCGGTCACGCGACGGCCACCAGGAAGACCAGGACGGCCTCGGTGAAGCCGAGCAGCAGCACCGCCCCGAGGCCGGGCAGCCACAACGACGCGGGCTGGCCGCCACGCAGCTCGTACGACCGGAACGGGCGCTTCTGCGTGGCGGCGGCCACCAGCCAGACCAGCGCGCCGGCCAGCGCCCCCACCAGCCGTACGGGTCGGCCGGCCCCGTCGTCGACGATCGCGAGCGTCATCGCCAGCCGGGCGAGCAACCCGACCAGGCCCGTGCCGAGCACCGCCATCTGCGCCGGGCGCGACACCCTGAGCCGGCGCCCGTTGAGCAGGGCGAGCACGGTGACGGCCGTCGGGCCGCCGAAGACGGCGGGGAAGATCAACGACTGGGGCCGCCACGGCGGGCGCCGCGTCTCGTACGCCGCCGGCGCGATCGTGGGGGTGAACAGGTCGTCGGCCACGGTGATCCTGTCTCGGTAGGGGCGAGCCGGATCCTGCCACAATCGACGCGCGGCACGCCTCCCCGGACGGTTCGGGGCGACCGCCGAGCCCGCTCAGCTGCCGGCGATCGACCCGCCGCCGTCCCACGCCGACGGGGCAACCGCAGGCCGTACGGTCACGGCCGGCGCGGGCGTGGCCTGGGTCGGCACGGCGGTCCGGGGCGCTGGCGCGAGGTCGGGTGCCGGCGGCCGGACCGGGCCGGCCGGCGCGGGCGGCGCGGGCACCAGTTCGGGCCAGAGCGACGCGACGGCCGTCCGGCCGACCGCCAGCCGGTACCGCGCCCGTCGGTGGCGCTCGCCGAGGACCGCGGCCAGGTAGACCGACTCGGGCATGCCCACGGGCGGGGGCGGCGCGATCACCGCGGAGACCTCGGCCCACAGGCCGCGCCCCAGCCGCCCGCGCGCGGGCTCCGCGAGCTGGTGCACCCGCGCCAGGTACTGCCGGGCGGCCAGCGCCAGGTCGTCGTCCAGCCGGCTCAGGTCCGCCGTGCACGCCCAGCCGGCCAGCGCGGGCACCGCCGTCGGAACCGGCCGCCAGGCGGTCGCCGCGCGGGTGTGCACGACCAGCGTGCCCGCCACCAGGTCGCCCAGCCGACGCCCGCGCCGGTCGGTCAGCATCACCGACACCCCGGCCACCCAGCTCAGCAGCGGCAGCACCAGGCCGGGCCACTCCACGGCCACGCCGACCAGCGCCCGGATCAGCGACTGCCGCGCCCCGACCGGGGCGCCGTCGGCGCTGACCACGCGCAGCCCGACGGCCATCTTGCCCAGCGTGCGGCCGTGGTTGAAGCGCTCGCACAGCACCGGGTAGCCGACCAGCACCAGGATCATGCCCACCGTCGCGAGCCCGCCGGCCAGGGCGCCGTCGACCAGCCCGTCCGGCAGGCCGAGGAGCGCGGTGCCGACGCTCATGGACAGCGCCAGCATGAGGGCCGCCTGGGCCAGGACGTCGAGCAGCAGCGCGAGCACCCGGGAACCGATCCGGGCGGCCCGGACGTCCAGCTCCACGGCCTCCCCGCTGACCAGCCCGGCGTCCGCCCACGGTGCGGGTCGCGGTTGTGCTCTCACCCCGACAGTGAACACTATGATCCCCGGACGGGGGTGACGGTGGATCTCGACGCGTACGTCGCGGAACACAGCGGACAGTGGCGACGGCTGGAGGAGCTCTCCGGGCGCGGCCGGCTCGACGCCGCCGAGGTCGACGAGCTGGTCGCCCTCTACCAGCGGGCCACCACCCAGCTGTCGGTGCTGCGCAGCCGCTCACCCGACCCGGCGCTGGTCGGCCAGCTCTCCCAGGTGGTGCTGCGCGCCCGGGCCCGGCTCACCGGCCGCCCGCGTCCGTCGTGGGCGGCGGTCGGGCGGTTCCTCGTGGCCGGCTTCCCCGCCGCCGTCTACCGCGCCTGGCCCTGGTGGTGCGGGGTGGCGACGGGCTTCACCCTGCTCAGCCTCTTCCTGATCTGGTACGTGGCCGACAACCCGCAGACGGCCGCGGCCTTCATCGGCGACGAGGCGGCCGCCGACCTGGTCGAGTCCGGCTTCGCCGGCTACTACACCGAGTACGCCGCGCCGACCTTCGCCTTCCACCTGTGGACGCACAACGCCTGGCTCGCCGCCCAGTGCCTCGCCGCCGGGGTGCTGATCGTGCCGGTGCTCTACCTGCTCTGGCAGAACGCCCTCAACATCGGCGTGGTCGGCGGGGTGATGGTCGCCTACGGCCGCGCGGACGTCTTCTTCGGCCTGATCACCC
Source organism: Micromonospora echinofusca (assembly GCF_900091445.1). Lineage (NCBI taxonomy): Bacteria > Bacillati > Actinomycetota > Actinomycetes > Micromonosporales > Micromonosporaceae > Micromonospora > Micromonospora echinofusca. The sequence goes on along the minus strand of NZ_LT607733.1, from coordinate 5,313,034 downwards.
CGCACGGGCTGCTGGAACTCACCGGGGTCTTCGTGGCCGCCGGGGTGGGCCTGCGCATCGGCTGGTCCTGGATCGCGCCACCGACACAGCTCACCCGGGGGCAGGCGGTGGCCCGGGCCGGCCGCGAGGGAGTCCTGGTCGCGGTCGGGCTGGTGGGGCTCTTCGCGGTCTCCGCCGTCATCGAGGCGTTCGTGACCCCGGCGCCCGTGCCGGTCCCGGTGCGCGTCGCCGTGGGCGCCGCCGTCTGGCTCGCCTTCCTGGCGTACGTGGTGCTCCTCGGCCGCCGCGCCGTCGCCGCCGAACCTGATCAGAGCCGACCGAGGGACTTGAGGCGGAGGTAGGTGTCGGCCAGGGCGGGGGCCAGGCGGCCCGCCGGGGCGTCCACGACCGTCACGCCGTGGCGACCCAGGGCGGTGCGGACGCGGTCGCGTTCGGCCAGGGCCCGCCAGGCCGCCGCAGCGGCGTAGGCGTCCGCCGGGCGCTGCGGGACGGTGGTGGTGAGGGCGGTCAGCACCGGATCATGCGTCGCCGCGATCACCACCCGGTGCCGGGCGGCCAGCCGGGGGAGCACCGGCAGCAGCCCCTCGCCGAGGGCGCCCGCCTCCAGCGCGGTGAAGAGCACCACCAGGCTGCGCTGGCGCTGCCGTCGCAGCAGCTCGCCGGCGATCAGGTCGAAGTCCGTCTCCGCCAGCGTCGGCTGGAGCGGGGCGAGGGCGTGCACCACGCGCGGGAGCAGGGCCGGCCCGCCCGTGCCGGTGACCGTGGCCCGTACGACCGTGTCGGCGGCGAGCACGTCGACCCGGTCGCCGGCGCGGGCGGCGAGGGCGGTGAGCAGCAGGGCGGCGTCGATGGCGGTGTCCAGCCGGGGCTCGTCGCCGACCCGCACCGCCGAGGTCCGCCCGGTGTCCAGCACGCACAGCAGCCGGCGGTCCCGCTCCGGCCGCCACGTACGCACCAGCACGTCGGCCCGGCGCGCGCTCGCCCGCCAGTCGATCGAGCGGACGTCGTCGCCGACCACGTACTCGCGCAGCGTGTCGAACTCGGTGCCCTGGCCCCGTCCGCGGCTCACCTGGGTGCCGTCGATGACCCGCAGCCGGGACAGCTTCTCCGGCAGGTGCCGGCGGGAGTCGAAGCGCGGCAGCACGCGCAGCGTCCACGGCGGCGTGGCCGGCCGGCCGGAGCGCTGCCGGAACCCCAGCCCCAGCGGCCCGAACGAGCGCACCGTCAGCGCCACCGCCGGCCGGTCGCCCCGCCGCAGCGGGGTCAGCCGGCTGGGCAGCGCCACCGTCACGCCGGGATCGACGCGTACGAGCCGCGACGGGGGCACGTCGGGGCGGGCACCGGCGGAGGGCACCCAGGCGTCGCGGACCTTGGCCCGCAGCGTACGGCCGGAGGGGTTGTGCAGCAGCAGCGCGACGGTGGCGGTGCCGCCGAGCCGGACCGCGCGGTCCCCCTGCCGGGCGGCCGTGAGCGCGCCCGGCGGCGCGGCCAGCGCCCGGTCGAGCAGTACCAGCAGCAGCACCGTCCCGGTCATCACCAGCAGCCCGACGAACGGCGCCGGCCAGGCCGGCAGGGTCAGCGCGCCGACCGCCAGCAGGAGCGCCGCCCGCCAGGTCATCGCGGCGTCGGCACGGTGGCGAGCACCGTGTCCAGCACCGCGTCCACGCCGACGCCCTCCAGCTCCACCTCGGGGCGCAGCCGCAGCCGGTGTCGCAGCGTCGGCCGGGCGACCGCCTTCACGTCGTCCGGTACGACGTGGTCACGGCCGGCCAGCCAGGCCCACGCCTTGGCCGTGTTGAGCAGCGCCGTCGCGCCCCGGGGCGAGGCGCCCAGCTCCAGCGCCGGGGTGTTGCGGGTGGCCCGGCAGAGGTCGACGATGTAGCCGAAGAGCGGCTCGGCCACGTGCACCCGGCCGACCGCCGCCCGGGCAGCCGCCAGGTCGGCCGCGTCGGCCACCGGCCGTACGCCGGCAGCGGCCAGGTCGCGCGGGTCGAAGCCGGCGTGGTGCGCGCGGAGCACGCCCAATTCCTCGTCCCGGTTGGGCAGCGGCACGGTGAGCTTGAGCAGGAAGCGGTCGAGCTGTGCCTCCGGCAGCGGGTAGGTGCCCTCGTACTCGATCGGGTTCTGGGTGGCGGCGACGATGAACGGGTCGGGCAGCGGCCGCCGCTCGCCCTCCACCGAGACCTGCCGTTCCTCCATCACCTCCAGCAGCGCCGACTGGGTCTTCGGCGGCGTCCGGTTGATCTCGTCGGCGAGCAGGAGGTTGGTGAAGACCGGCCCCTCGCGGAAGGTGAAGGCGGCGGTGTGCGGGTCGAAGATCAGCGAGCCGGTGACGTCGCCCGGCATCAGGTCGGGAGTGAACTGCACCCGCTTGGAGCCCAGGTCGAGGGCGGTGGCCACGGTGCGGATCAGCAGCGTCTTGGCCACGCCCGGCACGCCCTCCAGCAGTACGTGCCCGCGACAGAGCAGGGCGATCACCAGGCCGGTGACGACCGCGTCCTGCCCGACGACCGCCTTGGCGACCTCGGTGCGCAGCCGGTGCAGGGCGGCGCGCGGGTCGACGGGCTCGATGGTCGACGGCTCGGCGGTGCCGGCGGGTCGGGTCACCGGGGGTCTCCTTCGGCTCGGTGCGGATGCGGTGCGGCGGGCGGTGGCGGCCCCTCGGCGGGCGGTGGCGGTCCCTCGGCGGGCGGTGGCGGTCCCTCGTGGAACGGCACCGCGGCCGGGTGCGGTGCCCCGGCGTGCGGGGACGGTCCGTCGGTGGTGTGCGGTGCGACGGCTCGGGTGAGCCGGTCCAGCGCGCGGGCCAGGTCCAGCAGTTCCCCGTCGGTCTCGGGCTCGGCGCCGTGCAGCACCTCGTCGGTCCACCGCGGGTCGTCGCCGGTACGGGCGGACACCGCGGCGGCCACGTCGGCCGGCGGCGCGGTCGGCGGCAGGTGCAGCCGGGGCGTCAGGCGGTCGAGGGCGGCGGCCCGCAGCGTCCGGGCGGCCGCGTCCCGGGCGCCGGCCTTCTCGTAGAGGCGGGCGCGGCCGAGCACCGTCTCGGCCGAGCGGACCGTGACCGGCAGCGGCTCGGGGGCCGGCGGGCCGAGCCGCCGGGCCCGCCAGAGCGCGGCCAGCAGGGCGGCCACGGCGAGCTGGGCCAGCAACGCCCACAGCCAGCCGGGGAAGGCGGACCAGAGCGGGTTCGGCGGATCGGGCCTGTCGGCCCGGGAGCCGTCCCGGCCCTCGCTGTCGCTGTCGTCGGGCTCCCCGACCGGGGCTGCCGAGCCGCCGGGGCGCCCGTCGCCGGTCCCGTCTCCGGTGCCGGGGCCGCCGTTCCCGGTGGAGCCGCCCGGCGTCGGCGACCAGGCCGGGCGGCCGGTGCTGCCGTTGCCGAAGACCGGCGGGGGTTCGGGGCCGTCCAGGTCGAGCCACACCACCCGACCGGGCCGGCCGAGCAGCGCGGTGGCGAACGCCCGGTTGTCCCACTCGTCGATCCGGTCGTTGCGGAACGGGTCGCTGGCGCCCACCACCACCGTGCCGTCGGGGACCCGGGGCAGCAGGGCGAGCCCGTCGGCGAAGCAGAACCGGACGGGCGCCGAGGCGTCCGGGGTGGCCGCGTAGCGTTGCCGCCCGACCGCCGCCCGCCCCAGCTGGCGCAGCTCGGGCAAGGGGCAGGGCAGGCCCCGCGCGTCCGGCCCCACCGCCTGCGCGGCCCACCGGCGGCCGGCCGGCTCCACGGGCAGCCCGACCGCCTCCAGCACCCGGCGCGGCGGATCCACCAACACCAGCCTGGTGGTCGAGGGCAGCGAGTCCAACGCGCCGACCGTGTCGGGGTGCAGCAGGGTCGGCGCGGGCACGAAGAGCGTGGTCGCACCGCTGCGGGCGGCCAGCAGCGCCGGCAGCGTCTCCGTCTCCCGCTGCACGGTGACGCCCCGCTCGCGCAGCGCGTCGGCGAGCCGGCTGCCGCCGTCGTCCCCGGTCGCGACGGGGGAGAGGAACCCCCGGTCGTCGGGGTCGGGCTGGTCGACCGCGTGGGTGACCAGGGTCGTGGTCAGCAGCAGCGCGGCCAGGCCCAGCGGGATCAGCAGCCGGTGCCGGCGGCGCCGGGGAGCGGCGGCGGGCCGGAGGGCCGGCGGGGCGGCGGTGGCGGTTGCGCTCATGCTCGGGGCCCGTCCTCGGGGTGCCCGGTCAGCACCCGGTCCAGCTCGGCGGCGTGCTCCCGCATCCGGTGGTCGTGCTCGACGGAGGCCGGGCGCTGGCCGTACCAGATCTCGGAGAAGACCGCCCCGGCGGCGCCGAGCGGCGGGCCCACCTGCGGCCGGCTGTCCGTCGCGGCGCGTACCAGCTCGACGACGGTCATGCCGGGCTGCGGCTGCACCACGCGGCGGGCGGCCAGCTCCCGGACCATCGCCCGCAGCCGCTCCCGGACGGCCTCGGCGTACCGGCCCTCGGCGGCGAGCCGGTCCGCGAGGGAGACGTACGCGGCGGCCGGCAGCTCCGGCTCGCGGGGCGCGGGGACGACCGGCTGCGGGGTGGCCTCCGGCGGCGCGGGCCTGCGGCGTCGACGCAGCCGGGGCAGCCGCCGGGGGATCCAGGCCGGGAACGTGTACCAGCCGGCCGCGACCAGCACCGTGGCGAGCACCAGCAGCAGCGCGACCAGGGGCAGCGGCAGCCGGTCGCTGAGCGCCGCCGTGGTCTCGGTCCACCACCGGCTGAAGCTCATCGCCCCGCCGCCAGCAGGACGGCCTCGGGCGTGCCCGCCCTGGCCCGGGAGAGCCGGATGTCCAGTCCCTCGGTACGCATCCGGGTCTCCAGGTGCAGCACCGCGTCGAGGCAGGCCAGGGCCGGGTAGGCGACGGCGTTCACGCCCGCCCAGACGGCCAGCGACAGCCAGCCGGCCCAGGCCCGGTCGACGAGGTCGAACGAGTCCAGCCCGAGGTAGACGCCGATGCCGAGGCCCAGGCGCACGATCCACCACACCAGGTAGCCGAGCAGCCGGATCCAGCCGGCCCGGCCGGCGCCCCGGACGGCCAGGGCGGCGGAGCGCAACGGGGCGCGCAGCGGGTGCACCCGGTCCACGACCAGCGCCGGCGCCACGGCGCCGAGCAGGGCGAAACCGGCGATCCACACCGGCCCGAACAGCGCGACCCCGAACATCAGCGGGCCGACCAGGGCGGCGAGCAGCGCGGTGGCGCCCCAGCGGGCGCCGGCCGGGCGGAGCAGCTCCAGTGGGGAGGTCGCGCGGCCGAACAGCGCGGCCCCGGCGGCCCGGGCGGCCGGGTTGCCGAGCAGCAGGATGATCATCGCCTCGGTCGCCGCGCCCACCGCCAGCAGCAGCCAGAACACGCCGAACCGGTCGAACTCGACGAACCAGACCGGCGGTACGGTGCCGGCGGCGAGGCGCAGCGGGTACAGCAGGAGCTGCTCGGCCACGGCCAGCGCGAGGGCGACCGGCACCAGCACCCGGGCCTGGGCGCGCAGCAGCAGGACCGCGGAGTCCAGCAGCTCGCCGACCGTGAGGGGGCGGCGCGGAAGCACGGCGGTCGGGCCGGCGTCGGGCACGCGTACTCCTGGGGAGGGACGGCGGTGGCGCGTGACGGCGCACGCGGGGATCATGGTGACACGCCCGTTCCGATCGGGTGGACCCGCACGTCGGGGCGGCGACGCCGGGCACCTGTTGCTGGGCGGCGACGTCCCACGGCAGTACCGTGCCGGGTGACGGGGATCCCACCGAACTGAAGGGGATGGAAACATTAACCCCATGAGAGCCCGGGTACTGGTGGTCGACGACGACCCCGCGCTCGCCGAGATGCTCGGCATCGTCCTGCGCAGCGAGGGCTTCCTGCCCTCGTTCGTCGCCGACGGCGAGCGGGCACTGGCGGCGTTCCGCGAGAACCGCCCCGACATCGTCCTGCTCGACCTCATGCTCCCCGGCATGAGCGGCATCGACGTGGCGCGGTCGATCCGGGCCGAGTCGGGCGTGCCGATCGTCATGCTGACCGCCAAGAGCGACACGGTCGACGTGGTCCTCGGCCTGGAGTCCGGGGCCGACGACTACGTGGTCAAGCCGTTCAAGCCCAAGGAGCTGGTCGCCCGGATGCGGGCGCGGCTGCGCCGCGGCGAGGACGTCGCCCCGGAGATGTTGACCATCGGGCCGCCCGGCAACCAGATCACCATCGACGTCCCGGCGCACACCGTCAGCCGCAACGGCGAGGAGGTGAAGCTGACGCCGCTGGAGTTCGACCTGCTGGTCGCGCTCGCCCGCAAGCCGCGCCAGGTCTTCACCCGCGAGGTGCTGCTGGAGCAGGTCTGGGGCTACCGGCACGCGGCGGACACGCGGCTGGTCAACGTGCACGTGCAGCGGCTGCGGGCCAAGATCGAGCCGGATCCGGAGCGGCCGGAAATCATCCTCACCGTGCGGGGCGTGGGCTACAAGGCAGGCACCGGATAGCCTGGTCACACTGTGGCCACCTCCCTCATCCCGGACCCCCCGACGGCAGCCCCGCGCCGGCACGTCGCCGCGCGGGAGCTGTGGCGTGGCGTGCACGGCCGGGCCGCGCGCCTGCTCGCCGGCCTGCACCAGGCCTGGCGGCGGTCGCTCCAGCTGCGGGTGGTGACCATCACACTGGTCGCGTCCAGTCTCCTGGTGGGCGGTTTCGCCTACCTGATCGCCGACAAGATCACCGGCATCCTGGTGGAGAACGTCGAGACGGACGTGCGGGTGCGGCTGGACAGCGGCGCGGACTACGCGGCGAAGCAGTTCGGCCTCTACGACCAGCCGCAGGAGACGCAGCTGCAGGAGACCATCGAGGGCACGGTCAACTACCTGGCCGGCGGTGACCCGCAGCAGACCACCGGCGTGATCGTGGCGCTCGTCGCCGACAACCACAACGACGCCATCCAGCCCCGCTCCTCGCCCGCGGTCAACGTCCGCCCGCTGATCAGCCCGGAGCTGCGCGAGACGGTCGCCGGGGGCAAGGTCGCCAGCCAGATCCGCACCGGGCGCCTCGGCGAGGAGCGCACGAAGTACCTGGTCTACGGCTCCCCGGTGCCCACCCGGTTCGGTCAGGTGGAGCTCTACTACCTCGTACCGCTGGCCCGGCAGGACGCCACGGCCGCCGAGGTCCGGGACACCGTGGCCGCCACCGGGGCGGCCCTGGTGCTGCTGCTCGGCCTGCTCGCCGGCCTGGTCACCCGGCTGGTGGTGACCCCGGTGCGGGTCGCCGCCCGGACGGCCCAGCGGCTCTCCGCCGGCCTGCTCGACCAGCGCATGGTGGTCAACGGCGAGGACGACCTCGCCCTGCTCGCGGCGTCGTTCAACCAGATGGCGACCAACCTGCAACGGCAGATCCTGCGGCTGGAGGAGATGTCCCGGCTGCAACGCCGCTTCACCTCCGACGTCTCGCACGAGCTGCGCACCCCGCTGACCACGGTCCGGATGGCCGCCGACCTGATCTTCGCCGAGCGCGACGAGTTCGACCCGGCGGTGGCGCGCAGCGCCGAGCTGCTCCAGGCCGAGCTGGACAGGTTCGAGGAGCTGCTGACCGACCTGCTGGAGATCAGCCGCTTCGACGCCGGCTTCGCCATGCTCGACTCCGAGCCGACCGACCTGGTGCCGGTCGTGCACCGGGTGGCCGACCGGCTGGCCGGCCTCGCTGAGCGCGTCGGCGTGGCCATCGAGCTGGACGTCCCCAGCACCCCGGTGATCGCCGAGGTGGATCCCCGGCGGGTGGAGCGGGTGCTGCGCAACCTGGTCGGCAACGCCGTCGAGCACGGCGAGGCCAAGCCGGTGCTGATCACGCTCGGGACGGACGACACGGCGGTGGCGATCACCGTCCGCGACCACGGGGTGGGGCTCAAGCCGGGCGAGGAGAAGCTGGTGTTCAACCGCTTCTGGCGGGCCGATCCGTCCCGGGCACGGCAGACCGGCGGCACCGGGCTGGGCCTGTCGATCAGCCTGGAGGACGCCCGGCTGCACGGCGGCTGGCTGGAGGCCTGGGGCGCGCCCGGGCAGGGCGCCCAGTTCCGGCTCACCCTGCCGTCGCGGGCCGGCGACCGGTTGACCACCTCGCCGCTGCGGCTGGTGCCGGCCGACGCCGCGCTGCCCTTCGGCGGGCCCCGGTCGGGCGGGCTGCTGGCCATCGGCCCCGGCACTCAGGGCGCCCTCGCGATCGGCCCGGGCGCCGACGGCGCGCTGACCGTCGGTCCGGGGCGGCCGGGCAACGGTGGGCACGCGGAGGTGGGGTCGTGAGGCGTCGGCTGCTCGCCGGACTGCTCGGCGGCGCGCTGCTGCTGGGCGGCGTGACCGGCTGCGGCATCCCGGAGAACACCGAGGTCCGGGTGGACGGGCCGGGACCGGCGGCCGAGGGCGGTTCGACCAGCGGCAGCCGGGGCGAGCCCCCGAGCCGCAGCGCCGCCGGCACCGACGCCGAGCAGTTCGTCCAGAACTTCCTCTCCGCTGCGGCCGGTGAGCCGGACGGGGCGTACCAGCGGGTCCGGCAGTTCATCGTGCCGGCGGACCGCGACCGCCTCCAGACCAAGCAGGGCAGCGAGGTCACGCTGGCCGTCGTCCGGCTCACCGAGGAGCCGGTACCCGTCTACGCCCCGGACCGGACCGAGGTCACCCTCAAGGTGCAGCAGGTCGGGCAGCTGCGCACGGACGGCACGTTGGCCCCGCCGGAGACGAGCACCACGACCTACACCTTCGAGCTGCGCAGCCAGGCCGGGCAGGACGGCCTGACGGACGGCGGGCTGTACGTGGCGAACCCGCCGACCGCGCTGCTGCTCAGCGTCGAGGCGCTGGAGACGTACTACCAGAGCCGGACGATCTACTTCTGGAACAACGACCGCACCCGCCTCGTCCCCGACCAGCGTTACCTGCCGCTCGCCGTGCCGGACGAGCGACGGGTCAGCGAGGTGGTCAAGTGGCTGACCGCCGGGCCCTCGGCCTGGCTCGGCACGGCCGTGCGCCGGCTGCCGGACGGCACCCGCCTGATCAACAACGCCACCCGGACGGACGGCCGCTGGGAGGTCGACCTGGAGATGCCGGAGGACAAGGCCCGGCTGGAGCAGCTCGGCACGCAACTCGCCTGGTCGCTGTCGGACCTCGACGGGCCGCTCGACATCAAGATCCGCAACCAGTCCCAGGAGTTCATCCCCGACCTGGAACGGCGCCGCCTGGACCGCCCGGTGCACCAGCTCCCGGAGAGCTTCCAGCGGTTCTGCGTCTACGAGGGCGCCGTCCACCCACTGGCCTACCCGGGAGAGCCGAGCGGCCCGGTGCCCGTGGACGCCAAGGCGAACCGGAACGTCGTCTCCGCCGGGCTCAGCCGCGCCGACAACCAGATCCTGGCGGCGCTGGTGGTCTCCGACGCCAACCGCCAGTGGCTCTCCGTCGGCACCGGCACCGACCCGGTGACCGCCTTCACCCGCAGCGCCAAGGGGTACGCCGCCATGGGCCAGCCGGTCTGGCTGCGCTCCACGTACCGGGGGCAGCCGGCCGGGCTCGTGGTCGCCGACGGGAGCCTCTACCGCTTCGACGCCCAGGCGCAGCTCACCGCCGTGCCGCTGGGCGTACCCGGCCCGGTGACCGCCGTGGCGGCCTCGCTGGACGGGCACCGGATCGCCGTCATCGCCGGGGGCACGCTCTACGTCGCCGCCCTCAGCCCTGACGGCGCGGGGGCGACCCCCGGTCCGGCCCGTCGGCTGCACACCCGGCTGACCAGCCTGTCGGCCGTCGACTGGTACGGCGAGAACACCCTGGTCCTCGCGGGCGCGGTCGGCCGCCCCGCGGTCTACGAGGTCAGCGTGGACGGCGCCCGGGAGAGCCGGCTGGAGGACAAGATCGGCGCCCGGGTGACGCACCTCGCCGCGTACCCGGCGAACGCGGTGGGTCGCCTCGGCGCCGCGATGTACGAGGCGAACGGGGTCGCGTACCGCAGCAGCCCGTTCGAGCGGATCCAGCCGCAGCAGGTGCAGGAGGTCACGCCGCCGTCGGCCGGGGCGCGCGCCGGCAACCCGACCGCCCCCTTCTTCCTCTACTGATCTCCGTGCGGGATCTCGGCGGGCTCTGGGCGGACCTCACCGACCTGGTGCTGCCCGTGGAGTGCGCCGGCTGCCGGGAACGCCGACCGGGGCTGCGGCACGGCGTCTGCCCGGAGTGCGTGGTGGCGCTCGGCGCGTTGCGCCCCAGGGCCGTACGCCCCACTCCCGCCCCGCCCGACCTGCCGCCCTGCGTCGCCCTCGGCCCGTACGCCGGCCCGCTGCGGGAGGCGCTGCTGGCGTACAAGGACCACGGCCGGCACGGTCTGGCCCGGCCGCTGGGGGCGCTGCTCGCCGAGGTCGTGGCGGCGGCGGTGGGCGAGGCCCGTCCGGTGATGCTGGTGCCGGTGCCGGACACCGCGGCGGCGGCCCGCGCCCGCTACGGCGACCACCTCGGCCGGCTGACCCGGCACTGCGCGGACCGGCTGCGCCGGGCGGGCTGGCCGGTGCGGGTGCGCCGTCCCCTGCGTGCCCTGCCCCGACCCGACTCGGTGACGCTGGACAGCGCCGGCCGCGCGGCGGCGGCCGAGTCGGCCTTCCGGGTCCGCCCGCGGGTGCCGTCCGTGCCCGACGGGGCGGCGGTGGTGGTGCTCGACGACATCCTCACCACCGGCGCCACCCTCGCCGCCGTGGGGCGGGCGCTGACGGCGAGCGGGCTGTCACCCACGGTCGCCGCGGTGCTCGCCGCGACCGAGAAACGGCGCCGGCCGTAGCGCTGCGTGTTTCCCTTTCACCCGTTGGTGTATGTGCGGTGAAAAATTGTGGGCCGTCCCGGCGACCGGGGGTGACTGTCGGGCGAATTGGAGTTAGCGTTTTCGTGTCGGGGGTAGGAGGTCTTTCCACCCGCTCCCGGCGGTGAAAGGAGGCGTAGCCGCACTGACCGGTCGACGCCGAGTGGGACCTTCCCGGGGGCGCGCGACCGGATGTTGGAACGAACGACCGTCCGAACTAGGGAGGTCACATGGACATCGTGGTCAAGGGCCGTAACGTCGAAGTGCCGGATCACTACCGGGTGCACGTGGCGGAGAAACTCGCGAAGATCGAACGTTACGACCACAAACTTATCCGTGTCGATGTAGAGCTTTTCCACGAGCGCAATCCGCGCCAGGCGGACCACTGCCAGCGCGTCGAAATCACCTGCGTTTCCCGTGGCCCGGTGATCCGGGCGGAGGCCTGCACGAACGACTTCTACAGCGCGCTCGACGCGGCCATCGCCAAGCTGGACACCCGGTTGCGCCGGGCGGCCGACCGCCGCCGCGTCCACCGCGGCCGGCACGCGCCGCTCTCCGTCGCCGCCGCCACCGCCGGCCTGCCGGTCGCCGGTCTCGACGCGCCCCTAGGTGCGTCCCCCGACGGCTCCGCCACGGCCACCGCCGTGGCCGACCGGGTCGAGGAGGAGGAGCACGACCAGCCCTGGCACATCGCGCGGGAGAAGGTGCACCCCGCCGAGCCGATGACCGTCGACGAAGCCCTGTTCCAGATGGAACTCGTCGGCCACGACTTCTACCTGTTCCAGGACAAGGAGTCCGGTCGCCCGAGCGTCGTCTACCGGCGGCACGCCTACGACTACGGAATCATCTCCCTCGACGCCTGATCGACACGTGCCGTGGTGGCGGCCCACGCCGCCACCACGGCCGAGGGCCGGCCTCCGGACGGCCCGCCCGCCGGGTCGGCGCTCGACACCGGCGCCCGGCGCGCCTCCCGGCCGTAGCGGTCAGCGCAGATCGTCGGGGAGCAGCCCGAACACCAGGTCGTCGAGGCGGGTGCCGGACGGTCCGGGCAGGCGCCCGCGCAGCAGGCCCTCCCGGCGGAATCCCACCCGCTTGAGCACCCCGTGCGAGGCGGTGTTGTCGGGCACGGTGCCGGCCACCAGCCGGGCGAGCCCCGCCGGGCCGAACGCCCAGCCGGCCAGGAGCCGCACCGCCCGGGTCGCCAGCCCGCGTCCGCGCCGCTCGGGCAGGAGCGCGTAGCCGATCGATCCCTCGCCGGCCGCCGGGTCGGAGATGCTGAGCCCACAGCTGCCCGCCGGCTCGCTGGTGACCACGTCGAGGATCAGCAGCCGGGCGATGGCGCCGGTGAACCACGCGCTCTCGGCCGTCCGGCAGCGCCGCTCGATGGCCGCCCGGGTCGGTGGCACCGGCGGGGCCTGGTTCGCCACCACCTCCGGCCGTGAGTGCAGCCGGTACATCAGGTCGGCGTCGTCCGGGCCGAGCCTGCGCAGGGTCACCACTCCGTCGGTGAGTCGGCCCTCGGGCAGGTCGGGCAGCGCCCGGGGCGCCGGGCCGGGCGGGTCGTCGGTGAGCCGTACCCACACCAGCAGGTCCGTCCGGCCGCCGCCGCGCAGTTGGCCGGCCGCCCGGCGTACGCCCTCGTGGCGGAAGCCGGCGGCGAGCGCCACCCGCTGGCTGGCCGGATTCTCGGCGTGGGTCAGCAGCTCCAGCCGGTCGACGCCGTGGCGCAGCGCGGCGTCGGCCAGGGCCCGGGTCGCGGCGGTGGCGATCCCGCGCCGCCGCGCCCACGGCGCGACCCAGTAGCCCACCTCCGCCTGCCGGCGCGGCGTCACGACCTGGCCGATGCCCGCGCCGCCGACCAGGCGGTCGGTGGCCGGATCGACGATGGCGTACGCGGCCCCGCCGGTGGCCCAGGCGGCCGGGGCGCCCTCGGTGATCCACCACCGGGCGTCGGCCTCGGTGTACGGCTGCGGCATGCCGGGGTTGAATCGCAGGTTGACCGGGTCGCCGCAGCCGGCGGCGAGGTCGGCGGTGTCGGCGGGGCGGAACTGCCGCAGCCGCACCCCGTCGGCCTCGATCACCTCCGGTGTCATGCCAGGTCCCCGGCCAGCAGCGCGCCGACCCAGACGTCCACCCGCTGGTCGCGGTGGGTGAGCCCGCCCCGGGCGATGCCCTCGACCGTGAAGCCGGCCTTCTCGGCGGCCCGGCGGGAGGCGGTGTTGCCGACGTTGGCCCGCCACTCGATGCGGGCCAGGCCCAGCGTGGCGAAGCCCCAGGCGCTGAGCGCGGTCAGCGCGGCCGGCAGGTGGCCGCGGCCCCGGGCCCGGGGGTCGGCCATGAAGCCCACGTCGGCCAGCAGCGGGTCGGTGCCGGAGAGCCGAAGGTCGATCGTGCCCACGTACCGGTCGTCGGCGTCGGCGACCACGAAGCAGGCGCTGCTGCCGCCGGCCCAGGTGCTGCGCGTGTAGGCCAGGTACGACTCGGCGTCCGTCCGCTCGTAGGGATCGGGCACGCTGGTCCACCGGATGGTCTGCGGGTCCCGGCAGGTGTCGACGATCGCGTCCAGGTCGCGCTCCTCCATCGGGCGCAGCCGCAGCTCGGTGCCGCCGGCGGTGGCGAAGAGGACGGGCTGGGGTGCGCCGAAGACGGCGGCGCGGCGGGCCTCCAGGGTGCCCGGGCCGGCGGGACCGGTCTCGCCGGGTGCGGGCACCTCCCCGGGGAGCAGTGAGCCGATCCAGCCCGCGGGGCTGCCGTCGGGGGCGGGGTCGGCGAGGCGCAGCCGGCCCTCGACGCGGAAGCCCGCCCGGAGCGCGACCAGGCGGGAGGCGTGGTTGCCCACCTCGGCCTGCCAGATCAGCCGGCGTAGCTTCAGCGCGTCGAACGCCCAGCGGGCGACGGCCCGGCTGGCCCGGACGGCCACGCCGGTGCCCCGGGCCCAGGGCGCGGTCCAGTAGCCGATCTCGCCGGAGCGCAGGCCGGTGTCGATCGAGACGAGCCCGCAGGAGGCGAGCAGCTCGCCGGTGGCGGCGTCGCAGACCGCGAAGGGCGCCCCGGTGCCCGTCGCCCAGTCCGCCGTGGCGACCTCGGTCACGAACCTGTGTGCGTGTTCGGGCAGGTACGGGCGAGGTACGGTGGTCCAGCGCTGGATGTCCGGGTCCTGGCACGCCCGGTGCACCGCGTCGGCGTCGGTCGCCCGCCAGGGTCGCAGCAACAGGCCGTCCTCGGTGATCTCCACAGGTTCCACCCGAGCCATCGTGCCGGACCGTTCGCGGACGGCGTAACCGGATTTCGGCGGCGCGTGCGCGTGCCGGGCATATTATGTCGGTTTCGCCGACTCGGAGGGCCGCCACCAGTGACCATCGCGCCGATGGAGCGCCTACGATGGTTCGAGACTGTCTAGGGGAGCGTTGATCCGTGTCGATTCTGGAAAAGGTCCTCCGCGCGGGCGAGGGCCGTATGGTGCGCCGGCTCAAGGCCATCGCCGCCGCCGTCAACTCGATCGAGGACGACTACGTCAACCTCACCGACGACGAGTTGCGCGGCATGACCGACCAGTTCAAGGAGCGGCTCGCCGACGGCGAGACCCTCGACGACCTGCTGCCGGAGGCGTTCGCGGTCTGCCGCGAGGCGGCCGCCCGGGTGCTCGGCCAGCGGCCCTACGACGTCCAGGTCATGGGCGGCGCGGCGCTGCACTTCGGCAACATCGCCGAGATGAAGACCGGTGAGGGCAAGACCCTGACCTCGGTCATGCCGGTCTACCTCAACGCGCTCTCCGGCGAGGGCGTGCACGTCATCACGGTCAACGACTACCTGGCCCAGCGTGACGCCGCCTGGATGGGGCGGGTGCACGAGTTCCTCGGCCTCACCGTCGGCGTGGTGCTGCCCAACCGGCCGGCCACCGAGCACCGGGCCGCCTACGAGTGCGACATCACGTACGGCACCAACAACGAGTTCGGCTTCGACTACCTGCGCGACAACATGGCGTGGTCGAAGGAGGAGCTGGTCCAGCGCGGCCACAACTTCGCGGTGGTCGACGAGGTCGACTCGATCCTGATCGACGAGGCCCGCACCCCGCTGATCATCTCCGGCCCGGCCGAGCACTCCGCCCGCTGGTACTCGGAGTTCGCGGGCGTGGTGGCCCGGCTCCAGCCCGGCAAGGACGGCGAGGGCGACTACGAGGTCGACCACTCCAAGCGCACCATCGCGGTCACCGAGCGCGGCGTGGCCAAGGTCGAGGACCGGCTGGGCATCGACAACCTCTACGAGTCGGTCAACACCCCGCTGGTGGGCTACCTCAACAACGCCATCAAGGCCAAGGAGCTCTACAAGCGCGACAAGGACTACATCGTCAGCGACGGCGAGGTCCTGATCGTCGACGAGTTCACCGGGCGCATCCTGCACGGCCGTCGCTACAACGAGGGCATGCACCAGGCGATCGAGGCCAAGGAGGGGGTGGAGATCAAGCAGGAGAACCAGACCCTGGCCACCATCACCCTCCAGAACTACTTCCGCCTCTACGAGAAGCTCTCCGGCATGACCGGCACCGCCCAGACCGAGGCGGGCGAGTTCAACAAGGTCTACAAGGTCGGTGTGGTGACGATCCCGACGCACCGGCCGATGGTCCGCCAGGACCGGCCGGACGTCATCTACAAGACCGAGAAGGCCAAGTTCAACGCCGTGGTGGAGGACATCGCCGAGCGGCACGCGATGGGTCAGCCGGTGCTCGTGGGCACGGTCTCGGTCGAGAATTCCGAGATCATCTCCCAGCTCCTGCGCCGGCGCGGCATCCCGCACTCCGTGCTGAACGCCAAGTTCCACGCCCGTGAGGCCGAGATCGTCGCCCAGGCCGGCCGCAAGGGCGCCGTCACCGTCGCCACCAACATGGCCGGTCGTGGCACCGACATCCTGCTCGGCGGCAACGCCGAGTTCCTCGCCGCCAACGAGCTGCGCCAGCGGGGCCTCGACCCGTTGGAGCACGAGGAGGAGTACGCCAAGGCGATGGAGGAGGTCCTGCCCCAGTGGAAGCAGGCCTGCGACGCCGAGGCGGAGGAGGTCGCCGCCGCCGGTGGCCTCTACGTGCTGGGCACCGAGCGGCACGAGTCCCGCCGCATCGACAACCAGCTGCGCGGTCGGTCGGGCCGGCAGGGTGACCCGGGCGAGTCCCGCTTCTACCTCTCCCTCCAGGACGAGCTGATGAAGCGCTTCCGCTCCGGCGCCGTCGAGGCGGTCATGGAGCGCTTCAACATCCCGGAGGACGTGCCCATCGAGTCGAAGATGGTCACCAAGCAGATCAAGAGCGCGCAGGCCCAGATCGAGGGCCAGAACGCCGAGATCCGCAAGAACGTCCTCAAGTACGACGAGGTCATGAACAAGCAGCGCCAGGTGATCTACGCCGAGCGGCTGCGGGTGCTCAACGGCGAGGACCTCTCCGACCAGGTCCGCAACATGATCGACGACGTCGTCGGCGCGTACGTGCAGGGGGCCACCGCCGACGGCTACGGCGAGGACTGGGACCTGGAGCAGCTCTGGGCCAGCCTCAAGCAGCTCTACCCGGTGGGCGTGACGATCGACGAGTTGGAGGAGGAGGCCGGCGGCTCCCGGGCCGGCATGGACGCCGACTTCCTGCTCTCCCGACTCAGGGACGACGCGCACGCCGCGTACGACCGGCGCGAGGAGCAGCTCGGCGAGGAGGGCACCCGCCAGTTGGAGCGGATGGTCCTGCTCCAGGTCATCGACCGCAAGTGGCGCGAGCACCTCTACGAGATGGACTACCTCCAGGAGGGCATCAGCCTGCGGGCGTACGCCCAGCGCGACCCGGTGGTGGAATACCAGCGCGAGGGCTTCGACATGTTCGCGACGATGATGGACGGCATCAAGGAGGAGACGGTCGGCTTCCTCTACAACCTCGAGGTGCAGGTCAACGAGCCGGAGCCCGAGGCGGAGGAGGTCCAGCTGCTCGACAAGCCGGTCGAGATCCGGGCCAAGGGCCTGGGCCGGGCGCCGCAGCAGCAGGGCCTGCAATACTCCGCGCCGACCATCGACGGCGAGGCCGGTGCCGGCGCGGTGGCCGTCGAGCGTGCCGAGCAACAGGCGCCGGCGCTGGGCGTCGGTGGCCCGGCCCCGGCGGCCCCGGCCGCGCCGGGGACGACCGCCCCGGCGGCGCCGCAGCGTCCGGCGTCCGGCCTGCGCGGCCCGGGCGTCCCGGCGGCCAGCAGCCGGCGGGTGGCGACGGGGCAGGCGGAGGGCGGCAACGGCCCGTCCCGCAACGCGCCGTGCCCGTGCGGGTCCGGCCGGAAGTACAAGCGCTGCCACGGCTCCCCCAACGGCGGCGCGTGACAAGCAGTTGAGCGGGCCCGCGCCCGCCGGAGCAGTCGAGCCGTGGTCCTCGTGGACCACGGCTCGCTTCCGTCTCGGCGAACGTCCGGGCGCCGTGGCCGAAGCCCGGTAGCTCAGAGCACCTGTAGGGCCGTGCAGAGCCAGCTGCCTCGGCGGTGCTCCAGGCGCAGCGCCATCGCCCAGGTGCGCCCGCCCGCGCCGGCGAGGACCGCGGCGACCTCGACGGCGGCGGCGCGCGGCTCGCAGACCCGCAGCCGACGCAGGCGTACGGCCGGCCGGGTCGACCGGCGGCGGACCGGACCGGAGCGGGCGGTGGCGCGGGCCAGCTCGGGCAGCAGCCCGGCGGCCCGGGACGGGTCGAGCAGCGGCCTGAGCTGCCCGGGCGGGCGGTATCCGTTGATCACCTCTAGGCAGGTGCTGACGAAGCGGTGCGCGGCCCGGGTCGCCTCGGGGGTGGCGGTCACGAGCGCGTCGAGCGGCAGCGGGGCGGTGCGCCGGCCGGGGCCGGTCGGCGCGGGTCGCTGCCGGCGGCCGAGCGGCCGGTCGGCCTCGCGTCGGGCCGGCTCGAACAGGTCGAGCACGAGCTGGGCGTGGCCCGGGGCCGGCCAGTGGGCGGCGTCGTCGTCGGTGAACGGCGGCTCGAACGAGGGGGCGGGGCGCAGCCGGACGGGAGGCCGCGCCGGCCCGGGACGGCGGGGGTCGGTCATCCGGGGGTCCTCCCATGATTCCTACGTTTGCTTTCGTTTGCCTTCGACGGGCTCCATTCTCGGGCATGGCAGAGCCTGCGGTCAATGCCCTTCGGATCGGCCCGGTTACTCCGGGTCGCGTTCGGTCAGCGGGTTGCTCCGCACCCACTCGGCCGTCTCGGCGTACTTGCGCTCGATGTACTCCTCCAGCCGGGCGCGCTCCACGCGCCACTGGCCGCGCCCGCCGATCTTGATCGCGGGCAGCTCGCCGCTGCGCACCATGTGGTAGACCTGCGAGTCCGACACGTTCAGCTCGGTGGCCACGTCGGAGAGCAGCAGGAACCTCGGCTCCACGAGAACCCCCGGGGTTGGCGTCGTTTGGTTCAGTTTGCCACCGACCACCGACGTGGCCCAGCCGACGGGTCGCGACCTGCGGCGACGCCTTCCCGGGACACACCGGCGGTGCGCTTCCGCCCGCACAGGTCGCGGTGTATGACGGTCACGGGATAGGGCATGATCGGCCGGGACCGGCGGAGGCCGGCGCGGAACCTGAGCGGGGAGACGACCGGTGACCGAGCAGCTTGTCCGGGTGTACGTGCCGGCGACCGTTCCGATGCTGACCCTCCTGCGCGGCCCCGGGCTGCCGGTGGCCGCCGCGCACGCGGTGACCCCCACGCTGCGCGAGTGGTACGCCGAGGGCGACGAGGAGGAGCTGGAGTACGTCGCCTTCACGCGGGCCGCCCAGGACGCGTTGCAGCTGCTGCGGGCCGACCCGGACGCGCCCCGCCGCCGGGTGGTCGTCTCGGTGGACCTGCCCGCCTCGGCGGTGGCCCGGGGCGACGGGGAGCTGGGCTCCAGCGCGGTCGAGCTGGGCGACCCCGTGCCGGTCGGCGCCGTCGCGGCCGTCCACGTGGACGGCGTCGACGCGGTCGAGGACGTCACCGCCGCGACGGAGGTGGTCACCGAGGCCCTGGCCGGCGACGCGGACGCGCAGTTCACGGTCGACGGTGCCGAGGACCACGAGCTGGAGTGGTACGACGTCACCGAGCTGGACCTGCTGCTGCGCGCCGCCTCCTGACCGACCGCCGCCCGCACCGTGCGGGCGCCGACCGCCGCCCGCACCGACGGGGCGCCGACCGCCGCCAGCGGCGTGGCGGGTGCCCGGGTCAGCGGGTAGGCGCGGCCTCGGCCGGCTCGTCGTCGTCGGCGTGGGCCGGCCCCAGGGTGCGGCCGAAGGCGATCATCGCGGTCAGGGCGCCGACGAAGAGCACCCAGATCGCGTTGTCGATCCGGGAGGTGCCCAGCGAGGTCTGGGCCACCGCGTCCGCCTCGCTCAGCGCACCGGCCAGGTCGAGCAGGGACCGCCCGCCGACCCGGATGATCACCTCGGCCACGAGCAGGAGCAGGCCCGGGCCGGCCCCGGCCAGCAGGTAGGCGGGCCAGCGGGGCGTGGGCGCCGCCGCGTCGAGCCGGGCGGCCCGACGGCGGGCCAGGGTCAGGTATCCGAAGGCCAGCAGCCCGGCCACCAGGCCGGCGAGCAGGGACTCGGTGCGCGAGACCCACTTGGCCGCGCTCAGCAGCGACTCCTGGCCGTCGCCGCTGCCGAACAGGTCGAAGAGCGGGTCGCGGGCCTGGCTGAAGGCCACCACGAAGATCAGCGTGCCGAGGGCGGCGGCCACCACGGCCCCGACCACGGACCCGCTGCGGGCGCCGGCGACGGCTCCGCCGATGGTCGCGGCGGCGGCGGTGGTGGCGGCGATCACGTTGGTGGTCGCGTTGTCGGCGTACGTCAGGTTGATCGCGAACGCGGCGGCGAGCCCGACGAGCAGGCCGGTGCCGATGGCCGCCAGGAAGCGCAGGGTGGCCCGGTCGGTGCCCCGGCGGGCGAGCAGGTCCACGCCGAAGAGGGCGAAGCTGGCGCCCGCGACCAGCGCGGCCGAGATCACCCCCGGCAGGGCGAACGCGGAGAGGCTGATGGCGGTGAGCCCGGCTGCCGCCGAGCTGATCACCTCGCGGGTCGAGAAGAGCATCGCGGCGAGCCACCCGAGGGCCAGCAGGGCGAGCACCGGGGCCCCGGGCGCGAGCGCCCCGGCCGTCCCGTCCCGCGGGTCGGCGGAGGGCCCGGCGCCGGGGGCGTCGGTCGTGTCCACCGGTCCGGCGCCGGTGGCGTCCTGCGCTTCGGTGGCGGCGTCCCCGACGGCGTCCGTCGTGGCGGCGTCGGCGGCCGACGCCGACCGGTCCGACTCCGCGGCTGCGGAGCTGCCGGGCTGCTTGGTCATCGTGTTCCCTCCGACGGACGCCCGGCCCCGGTGGGCCGGCAGTTCACCGGCCACCCAGCGTACGCGTCCACGACCCCCGGGCCCCCGTGCCCGCCCTCCCGCCGCCGACCCGGGGCCGGAGTCGATGAGCCCGCCGGCCCCGGCGGAGGAGCCTTCGATCGACGAAGCCGGGCGCGGGGCGGCGCCGCGGTGGCGACGGCCACGGGTGGGACGGCGGTGAGGGCGGGGCGTGGAAGAATCGGGAAAGGCCCCGCTGTCGCGACCGGTGAACCCGGCGCGGCGTCGGCGCCGGTCGTCCGGCCGGTGCCCGCGGGTCCGGTTTCGCCACCGCTGCCGAGATCGCCAGGAGCCTTGATGGACGCCGTGTTCTCCGTACCCGAGCCCCGCAACGAGCCGGTGCGCAACTACGAGCCGGGCAGCACCGACCGGGAACGGCTCCAGCGGCGGCTGACCGAACTGGCCGCCGAGCGGATCGACCTGCCGATGACCATCGCCGGCGAGCAGCGGATGGCCGGCGGCGAGTCGATCGACGTGGTGCAGCCGCACAAGCACGCGCACGTGCTCGGCGTCACCGCCCACGCCACCCACGACGACGCCCGCGCCGCCGTGAAGGCGGCCAAGGACGCCGCCCCGATGTGGCGGGCCCTGCCGTTCGAGGAGCGGGCCGCGATCTTCCTGCGCGCCGCCGAGCTGCTCGCCGGCCCGTGGCGGGACACGCTGAACGCGGCCACCATGCTCGGCCAGTCGAAGACGGCGATCCAGGCCGAGATCGACGCCGCCTGCGAGTTCATCGACTTCCTCCGGTTCAACGTGCACTTCGCCCGGGAGCTGCTCGAGGCGCAGCCGATGTCGTCGCCGGGGGTGTGGAACCGCTTCGACCACCGCCCGCTGGAGGGCTTCGTCTACGCGGTCACCCCGTTCAACTTCACCGCCATCGCCGGCAACCTGCCCTCGGCGCCGGCCCTGCTGGGCAACACCGTGGTCTGGAAGCCGGGCCCGACCCAGCAGTTCGCCGCGCACTTCACCATGCGGCTGTTCGAGGCGGCCGGCCTGCCCCCCGGCGTGATCAACATGGTCACCGGGCGCGGCGAGGAGGTCTCCGACGTGGTGCTCGCCGACGCCGACCTGGCCGGCATCCACTTCACGGGCTCCACGAAGGTCTTCCAGCACCTGTGGCGGACCGTCGGCGAGAACATCTCCCGCTACCGCGGCTACCCCCGGCTGGTCGGCGAGACCGGCGGCAAGGACTTCGTCGTCGCGCACACCAGCGCGGACGTCGACGCCCTGCACACCGCCCTGATCCGCGGTGCCTTCGAATACCAGGGCCAGAAGTGCTCGGCGGCTTCCCGGGCGTACGTTCCGCGTTCCCTGTGGGAGGGCGGGCTGCGCGACCGGCTGGCCGCCACCGCGGAGTCCCTCACCTACGGCGACGTCACCGACTTCGGCAACTTCGGCGGCGCGGTGATCGACGCCAGGGCGTTCGACCGGCACACGGCCGCGCTGGAGCTGATCGGCGGCGACGACGCCTGCCGGGTCCTCGCCGGCGGCACCGCCGACGACTCGGTGGGCTGGTTCGTGCGGCCGACGCTCTTCGAGTGCACCGACGCGGCCCACGAGACCTTCACCACCGAGTACTTCGGGCCGATCCTCGGCGTGCACGTCTTCGACGACGGCCGCTTCGACGACGTGGTCACCCAGGCCGAGTCGATCGCGCCGTACGCCCTGACCGGGTCGATCTTCGCGACGGACCGCCGGGTGGTCGACGCGGTGGCCGAGAAGATGCGGTACGCCGCCGGCAACTTCTACATCAACGACAAGCCGACCGGCGCGGTGGTCGGGCAGCAGCCCTTCGGTGGCGCCCGCGCCAGCGGCACCAACGACAAGGCCGGCTCCTGGCACAACCTGGTCCGGTGGATGTCGCCCCGCACGATCAAGGAGACCTTCGTCGCGCCGACCGACCACACCTACCCCCACATGGGCTGAGGCGTGCCGAAGGGCCCTCTCCCGTCGTCGAGCGCACGGGAGGGGGCCCTTCCCCGCACCCCTACCGGGGAGAGGCGGGGGCAGCCGTACGGCGGTACCGTGGCCGCTGTGACCCACCCCACCCCCGCGCAGGATCCCCACTTCGGCGAGCAGGGTGGCCTGCTCACCTACACCGACTACCTCCGGCTGGCCGACCTGCTGGCCGCCCAGGTGCCGGAGTCCGACCCGGCTTCCCACGACGAGCTGCTCTTCATCACCATCCACCAGGTCTACGAGCTGTGGTTCAAGCTGCTGCTCGCGGAGCTGACCGACGCCCGGGACCGGCTGCTCGCCGGCGAGACCTACCTGCCCCGGGTGCGGCTGGAGCGTTGCCACGTGGTGGAGCGGGTCCTGATCGGTCAGGTCGACGTGATCGACACGATGACCCCGCAGGACTTCCTGGCCTTCCGCACCAAGCTCGCCCCGGCCTCGGGCTTCCAGTCCGCCCAGTTCCGGGAGATCGAGTTCCTCTCCGGCCTGAAGGACCCGGACTACCTGCGCCGTTTCCGGGGCCTGCCCGAGGCCGAGCGGGAGCGCCTGGAGCGGCGGCTGGCCGAGCCGAGCCTCTGGGACGGCTTCCTGGCCGTGCTCGGCAGGGCCGGCTTCGACGTCGCCGAGGAGGAGTCGCGCTTCGCCGCGTACGCCACCATCGCGGGGGACCGGGAGCGGTTCGGGCCGCTGTGGGACCTCGCGGAGGCGCTGGTCGCCCACGACCAGGCGTTCTCGCTGTGGCGGGCCCGGCACGTGCTGATGGCCGAGCGGCAGATCGGCACGAAGCCCGGCACCGGGGGCTCGGCGGGCGGGGCGTACCTGCGCTCGCGCGTGGAGACCCGGTTCTACCCGGAGCTGTGGGAGCTGCGTAGCCGACTGTGACCCCCGGGGCTCCCCGGGGGACCGTCCGCTCGCCTCCCCGACGGACTGTCTCGCGCCGACAGTGCACATAGGAACCCGACCGGGTGGCGAAAATGCCAAATCCTGGACGCGGGGTCGGCAAAGTGGCAGCGTGAGGGGCATGGCGGATTCCGGAGTCAACCCCACGGCGGCGGCCCTGCTCGGGCTGCTCCACGAGGGCCCCATGACAGGTGGCCAGTTGATGGCCGCCGCCGAGCGCCGGCTGGCGCCGTACTGGTCGATGACGCGTAGCCAGGTCTACCGGGAGCTGCCGGTGCTGGCCGAGCGGGGCCTGGTCCGGATGGGCAAGCCCGGCCCGCGCTCCAGCCAACCGTATGCGATCACCGCAGCGGGAAAACGGACATTCTCCCGCTGGCTGGCCGAGGAGCCGGGGCGGGACACCATCCGCAACCCGATCGCACTGCGGATCGCATTCGGTGAGCTGCACTCGGCCAGCCAGCTCAAGAACCTCCAGGCGGCGGCCAACGAATACCACACCGAGGCCCTGGCCAAGGTCCGGGAGCAGGTCAAGAACGCCAAGAAGGAGGGCGACGCGTACGACGCCAGCGCGCTGGAGTTCGCCGTCGCCTACCACAAGGCCGCCCTGTCCTGGCTGAAGAGCGCCCCGGTCGGCTGACCGCCCCCGCCCGACGGCACCTTTCTGGCTCGTGACTGCGGGGTCTCGTAGGTTCACTCCTCGCCCGAGCGGCACCTTTTTGGCTCGTGACTGCGGGGTCTCGTAGGTTCACTCCTCGCCCGAGCGGCACCTTTTTGGCTCGTGACTGCGGGGCTCGCAAGCTCACTCCTCCCACGAGCAGTACCCTTGTCTGTCGTGACCGCTGCCGATTACGCCGAACAGCTCAAGGACCTCGACGCCACCCTGCGCAACATCGAGGCGGTGCTCGACATCGACCGGCTGCGCGCGGACAAGGACCGCCTGGAGCAGGAGGCCTCCGCGCCCGACCTGTGGGACGACCAGGCGAAGGCCCAGCAGGTGACCTCCCAGTTGTCGTACGTCAACGGCGAGATCAGCAAGCTCGGCAGCCTCCGTTCCGGGCTCGACGACGCCAAGGTGCTGCTGGAACTGGCCGAGGCGGAGTCCGACCCGGGGGTGCTCACCGAGGTCGAGGCGGAGATCGCCTCGCTGGGCAAGGCCATCGAGGAGATGGAGGTCCGCACCCTGCTCTCTGGCGAGTACGACTCCCGGGAGGCCCTCGTCGCCATCCGGGCCGGCGCCGGCGGCGTGGACGCGGCGGACTTCGCCGAGATGCTGCTGCGGATGTACCTGCGCTGGGCCGAGCGGCACGGCTACCCGACGGAGGTCTACGAGACCTCCTACGCCGAGGAGGCGGGCCTGAAGTCGGCCACCTTCACGGTCAAGGTGCCCTACGCGTACGGCACGCTCAGCGTCGAGTCGGGCACCCACCGGCTCGTCCGGATCAGCCCCTTCGACAACCAGGGCCGCCGGCAGACCAGCTTCGCCGGCGTCGAGGTGCTGCCGGTGGTCGAGCAGACCGACAGCATCGAGATCCCCGAGAACGAGATGCGGGTCGACGTCTACCGCTCCTCCGGCCCGGGCGGGCAGAGCGTCAACACCACCGACTCGGCCGTGCGGCTCACGCACATCCCGACCGGCATCGTGGTCACCTGCCAGAACGAGAAGTCCCAGCTGCAGAACAAGGCCTCCGCGCTGCGGGTGCTCCAGGCCCGGCTGCTGGAGCGCAAGCGCCAGGAGGAGCAGGCCAAGCTCCAGGGCCTGAAGACCGACGCCGCCGGCTCCTGGGGCGACCAGATGCGCTCGTACGTCCTGCACCCGTACCAGATGGTGAAGGATCTGCGGACCGAGCAGGAGACGGGCAACCCGACCGCGGTCTTCGACGGCGACCTGGACAAGTTCCTGGAGGCGGGCATCCGGTGGCGCAAGCAGCAGCAGCTCGCCGGCGACGCTGCGTGATCGACCGTGGGCGGAGCGCGTCGTCGATCTCTCCGGTACGCCCGAATTGGATGACGCGACTCGCAACGGCGGGGCGTGGGGCTTGGCTCCCCGGTTACACCGCGTAGACTCACCACCCGTGATTCAGCTTGAGCAAGTGACGAAGACGTACCCGAAGGCGTCCCGGCCTTCGCTCGACAACGTGTCCGTCTCGATCGAGAAGGGCGAGTTCGTCTTCTTCATCGGTCCATCCGGCTCCGGCAAGTCCACCATCATCAAGTTGCTGCTGCACGAGGTCTCGCCCAACAAGGGGCGGGTCGTCGTCAACAGCAAGGACGTCACGTCGATGCGTTCCTGGAAGCGACCCCACTTCCGGCGTTCCATCGGCTGCGTGTTCCAGGACTTCCGGCTGCTGCCGAACCGCACCGCGTACGAGAACGTGGCGTTCGCCCTCGAGGTGATCGGCAAGACCAAGGCGGTCGCCCGCCGGGTCGTGCCCGAGGTTCTGGAGCTGGTCGGGCTCGGTGGCAAGGAGCACCGCTACCCGCACGAGCTCTCCGGTGGTGAGCAGCAGCGGGTCGCCGTCGCCCGGGCGTTCGTGAACCGTCCGCTGATCCTGCTCGCGGACGAGCCGACCGGAAACCTGGACCCGGACACCTCGATCGAGATCATGCGCCTGCTGGACCGGATCAACCGCACCGGCACGACCGTCGTGATGGTCACGCACGACTCCAACATCGTGAACCAGATGCGCCGCCGGGTCATCGAGATCGAGAGCGGCCGCATCGTGCGCGACCAGGCCCGCGGCGTCTACGGCTGAGCCGACGCCACCCCTGCGCAGCCTGACGACGAACACCTCATGCCGGAGACCCGGAGGAAATCCCGATGCGCGTGAAATACGTCCTGTCCGAGGTACTGGTCGGACTGTGGCGCAACGTGACCATGACCATCGCGATGATCATTACGATGGCGGTCTCGCTGACCATGCTCGGCGCCAGCGGTCTGATGTACCGCCAGGTCGACGACATGAAGGACCTGTACTACAAGAACATCCAGGTCTCCATCTTCCTGGACCAGGAGGTGAGCCCCGAGCAGCGTGACGCGCTGGACGCCAAGCTGAAGGGCGACCCGCTGGTCAAGGAGGTCATCTACGTCAACAAGGACGAGGCGTACAAGCGCTTCCAGGAGATGTTCCAGGACGCTCCGGACCTGCTCAGCGCCGTGAAGGCCGACAGCCTGCCCGAGTCGTTCCGGCTCACGCTCAACAATCCCGAGCAGTACAAGAGCATCTACGACCAGTACAAGGACACCGAGGGCGTCGACGAGATCGTCGACCAGAGTCGGCTGCTGGACAAGATCTTCGACATCCTCACCTCGATCCAGAACATCGCCCTGGCCGCCGCCATCGTGATGGCCGTCGCCGCGCTGCTCCTGGTCGCCAACACGATCCAGGTGGCCGCGTACAGCAAGCGGCGTGAGGTCGCGGTCATGAAGCTGGTCGGCGCGTCGAACTGGTTCATCCAGGCGCCGTTCGTGCTGGAGGCCGTGGTCGCCGGTCTGGTCGGCTCGCTGCTCGGCCTGGTGGCCCTGATAGCGGCCAAGTACCTGCTGTTCGACGGGTCGCTCCAGGCGTTGCAGGGTCTGCTCTCGCCGGTGAGCTGGGGCGACATCCTGTTCATGTTCCCGCTGATGGCCGGCGTCGGTGCCCTGGTCAGCGCGGTGACCGCCTGGGTCACGCTCCGCTTCTACCTGCGGGTCTGACGCCGTACGGCTCGACGAGGACCCTTCCGTGCCAGGAATAAACGGCGCGGGAGGGTCCTTGTCGTTCGGGTAGCATGATCTCCGCCCCGCGGCCGGTGACGTCCGGCGCGGATCACCGGAAAGGGGGTGGCGCCGATGCCACGGGAAAAGGGACGCAAGGTCGTCGCCTCCAACAAGAAGGCCCGGCACGACTACGCGATCCTCGACACCTACGAGGCGGGCATGGCGTTGACCGGCACCGAGGTCAAGTCGTTGCGGGCCGGGCGCGCGTCACTGGTCGACGCGTTCGCGCAGGAGCGCAACGGCGAGCTCTACCTGCACGGGATGCACATCCCGGAATACACGCAGGGCACGTGGACCAACCACGAGCCCCGGCGGACCCGCAAGCTGCTGCTCAAGCGGCTGGAGATCGACCGGCTGATCGGCAAGACCCGCGAGGGCGGCCTGACCATGGTGCCGTTGCAGGTCTACTTCTCCGACGGCTGGGCGAAGGTGGAGATCGCCCTGGCGAAGGGCAAGAAGTCGTACGACAAGCGCCAGGACCTCGCCAAGCGGGACGCGGACCGGGAGATCGCCCGGGTCGCGGGCCGGCGCGGCAAGGGAATGGACGACTGATCTGTCGCATTCGTCCCGGTCGGCTCGCCGGCCCCCGGGGCTCGGGATGAAACCCGTTGCGGTAGGCGTTACGCTTGTCGGTGCCGCCACATGGGCGGCCTGTCGAGGGGGTGACTGGTTTCGACTTCGTACGCAGCGACAGGGGAAGCGAGCCGAGGAAGCCGACGTCGTCTCGAGAATCGGTCGTCGGAAACCAATAAGCGCCAAGAACAATCGCGCTGACTTCGCTCTCGCCGCCTGAGGCGAGTAGTGAGTCTGTCGGCCTGGGAGCGCCTTCGACCCAGTCTGCCGGCATCAGCTAGAAGGCTGGCCAATCGGACCCGGTCGCGGGGTCCGTGCGGCGAGATCAATCAGCGACTGGGCCCGTCACACCAACTTGCTCGCGTGAGCGGTGGGGCCGAGTAGAGGCATAGCGAGCTGCGCTCGGAGAAGCCCTGACAAACCGGCGAAGGACCCGGGTTCGATTCCCGGCACCTCCACCACCAGACGATGCGCCCCGGTCCACACGACCGGGGCGCATCGTCGTGTCCGGCCCCGGCCGCCCGTCCGGGGCCGTGGGGCCGCCGGGCCGCCCTGGGGCCGTGGGGCCGCCGCGCCGTCCCGGGCGGTGAGGTTGCTGGGCCTCAGGGGACAGGTGGGGCGGGCGGGACCGATGAGGCGGGGCTGGCCCCTGGACAGGGCGGCGCGGCGGGTCCACCATCGCTGTACGCGGTCAGACGCGACGCGGGAGGTGCCCATGGTCACCGGTCCGATCCAGCAGCCGCCCACCCTTCCCGGAGGGCTCCGGCCGCCCGGCGTCACCGGGCTCGGGGACCTGCATCCGTTCGCCCGGGCCCTGGCCGCCGCGCCGGCCGAACCGCGCTGGCGGGAACGCCTCCTCGTGGGGCTGTGCCCCGTGCGGCGGAGCTTCGCGGAGCACGTCCGGGTCACCGAGGGGCCCGCCGGCCTGTACGCCGAACTGCTCGGCCAGGCGCCCCGGCTGGCACGCGGCGTACGGCTGCTGGCCCGGGAGCACGTCATGATCACCACCGCGCTGGCCGCCCTCCAGCACGCGGCGGAGGCGCCGGACGCCTCGGTCGACGACCTGCTCGGCCGGGCCGGGTACCTGCTGCGGGCCCTCGCCGGGCACCGGCAGCGGGGCGCGGACCTGCTCTGGGAGGCGTACGAGACGGATCTCGGCGGGGAGACCTGATCGCGGGGAACCGGCGTGCGCGTGCCGGCGTCCAACCGACATGCGCCGTACCGCCGCCCTGCTGGGCCTTCCGCTGTTGATGATCGTCGCCGGGTGCGCGCCGGCCGGCTCCGACCCCGCCGTCGACGCGCCCGCCGCCGACCCGCGCCGGGACGCCTTCGCCCAGCGGGCCACCGAGGTGGCCGACGCGTGGCGACCGCTCCCCGCGTGGAAGTCCGGTTACGTGCCGTTGCAGGACCCGACGGTGCTCGTCGGCGACCCGGGCTTCACCGACGAGACCAGGGTCGCCTTCCGCAGCGGCTGGTACCGCGACCAGATCGACCTGCCGACCGCGAAGCCCGCCGACGGCGCCATCCGGTTCCCGGACGGCACGTTGAGCGTCCCGCTGGTCAGCGCCGCCACCGCGTACGGGCAGCTCGACCAGGGCGACCCGCCGCCGTGCGACGGCCGTCCCCGGGACCCCGGGCCGAAGCTCCCCGGTGGTGGTCCCACCATCGAGCCGGGCCCCGACGGCCCGGTGAGCAGCGCCCCGCAGACCGCCTGCGTCCCGCTCACGGTCACCGCCGTGAAGCTGGGCACCGCGCCGGTGCGCACCAGCCGGGGCGAGGCGCAGGTGCCGGCGTGGCTGTTCACCGTCGAGGAACTCGCCGCGCCGGTCGCCCGGCTCGCCGTGGCGCCGCAGGCCGTCAGCGCACCGCCCGAGCCCGCCCCGCCGGCCGGCCCGGCCCCGCATGGCGTGGTCGGCGCCCAGGACGTCCAGTCCGTCGACGGCGCCGAGCTGACCTGGCGGCTCGGCGTGGGCAGCTGCGACACCGGTATCACGCCGCTGGTGCAGGAGCGCGACGATGTCGTGGTGGTGGGCGGCAGCGTGGTCACCGCCACCGGTGTGTGCAACTCGATGCTGAAGCTCGAACCGGTCACCGCCACGCTGAAGGCGCCGCTGGGCGGCCGGCCGGTCCTCGACGTGCTCACCGGCGCGCCGCTGCGCCTCGCGTCGAGCTGACGCGCCGGGTGCCGGTCCTGCCGCGCTCGCGCAGCCGCCGGCACAGGGCGGTCACGCCACCGGCCCCGGCCGGCGAGACCGGCACCGCGCGGCGGGCTGACGGAGTGGGCCGCCCGGCGCGGACCGGGCGGCTCACAGGAGGCGGGGCACCTCGGTGCTGACCGGCACCGGCAGCACCGTCGGGCCGTCCGCGCGCAGCCCGGCGGCCAGGGCCGTGCCGAGCTGCTCCGGGGTCTCCGCGACGGTGGCGGCGCAGCCGTAGCCGCGGGCGATGGCGGTGAGGTCCAGCCCGGGCAGGTCCAGCCCGGGCACCCCGGGTGTGTCCTTGAACGCGGCGAAGGCCTTCAGGATGGCGTACTGCTGATTGACCGGCACCACGACGACCAGCGGCAGACGCAGCCGCGCGGCCGTCCAGAGCGCCTGCACCGAGTAGTGGAACGACCCGTCCCCGATGACCGCCACCACCGGCCGTCCCCGTCCGGTGTCGCGCTGCGCGAGCGCGACACCGACCGCTGCCGGCAGGCCGTACCCGAGGCCACCGCTGGCCATCGTGAAGTACGACCCGGGGCGGGTGGCGCGCAGCCGGCGGCGCAGCGCCGGCAGGTTGGACGGCGACTCCTGGACCAGGATCCCGTCGGCCGGCCAGTGCCGGGCCAGGGCCGCGAAGAGGGCATCGGGTTCCAGCGGCAGCCCGTCGGCCGGCGGGGGCGGGTCGGGGCGCGCGGGCGGCGCCGGCCGGTCCGCCGCCGGGAGCAGGTCGACCAGGGCGGCCAGGGCCAGCCCGGCGTCGCCGAGCAGGCTGTCGCCCACGGGGGCCCGGGCCGCCTCGTCGGGGTCGTCGGTGACGTGCAGCAGGCGTGCCCCGGGGGGCAGGTGCTCGCCCGGCACGTGCGGGTAGTAGCGGAACACCGGCGCCCCCACCACCAGCACGGTGTCGTGCCCGTCCAGCGCCTGCGACAGCGGCCCGATCGCGAAGGGGAGCACCCCCCGGAAGGACGCGTGGTCCTCGGGGAAGGCGGCCCGCTCCGGGGCGGGGGCCGACCAGACCGGCGCGGCCAGCCGCTCCGCCAGCGCCACGGCGGCGGGCCAGCCGTCGGCCCGGTCGACGGCCGCGCCGAGCACCAGCACGGGCGCGCGGCTGGCGGCCAGCACGTCGGCGAAATCGCGCAGCCGGTGCGGGTCGGGCGCGAACCGGGTGGCCACCGTCCGCACCGCCGGCGGTGGGTCGGCCGGCTGCGCCCAGTCGTCGAGGGGCAGCGAGAGGAAGACCGGCCCGGCGGGCGGCTGCACGGCCGTCGCGTACGCCCGCATCAGCGCCGCCGGGACGTCCTGCGCGCGCACCGGCTCGTGACTCCACTTGACGTACGGCTGGGGCAGTTCGGTGGCCCGCCGGCTGGTCAGCCGGGGCTCGGCCAGCAGCATCTCCCGGGTCTGCTGGCCGGCGGTGACGATCAGCGGCGTGCGGTTGTGCCACGCGGTGACCAGGTTGCCCATGCCGTTGCCCGTGCCGGGGGCGGTGTGCAGGTTGACGTGCGCCGGCCGGCCGGTGACCTGCGCGTAGCCGTCCGCCATGCCGACGGCCGACGCCTCGTGCAGGGCGTGCACGTAGTGGAAGTCGTCGGGGAAGTCCCGCAGGAACGGCTCCTCGGTGGAGCCCGGGTTGCCGAAGACGGTGGTCAGGCCGAGGGCACGGAGCAGGTCGTACGTGGTGTCGCGGACCGTAGCCATCGCCTCCCAATCTATCGGGACGACTCGGGCGGTCCGGGCCTTTCGCCTCCTCGCGCCTCAGGGCAGCGCGAAGGGAAGGGCGATGCCGTCCAGCGCGCGCCCGCAGTCGCAGTCCCGCTCGGTCGGCAGCGCCGCGACGGCCGCCAGCAGCAGGCCCCGCAGCCGGTCCGTGTTCTCGCCGAAGACCCGGAACACCTCCTCCTGCGTCACCGCGCCGCCGCCCTCGACGCCCGCGTCCAGGTCGGTCACCAGGGCGATCGAGGAGTAGCAGAGGGCCAGCTCGCGGGCGAGCACCGCCTCCGGGTGGCCGGTCATGTTGACCACCGTGCCGCCGATCGAGGCGTACCACCGGGACTCGGCCCGGGTGGAGAAGCGCGGGCCCTCGACCACCACCACCGTCCCGCCGTCGACCGCCGGCACGTCCCGGCCGGCCGCGGCGGCCAGCAGCGTACGCCGCCCGGCCGGGCAGTACGGGTCGGCGAAGGAGACGTGCACCGCGCCCCGGTCGTAGTAGGTCTGCGTCCGCCCGCTGGTGCGGTCGATCAGCTGGTCGGGCACCACGAACGTGCCCGGCCCGAGCTCCGGCCGCAGGCCGCCCACGGCGCAGGGGGCGAGCACCTGGCGTACGCCGAGAGAGCGCAGCGCCCAGAGGTTGGCCCGGTACGGGATCAGGTGCGGCGGGTGGCGGTGGTCGCGGCCGTGGCGGGGCAGGAACGCCACCCGCCGCCCGCCCACCTCGGCGACCGTGACGGCGTCGGACGGCGGCCCGTAGGGCGTCTCCACCACATGCTCGGTCGCGCCGTCGAGTAGCGCGTAGAGCCCTGAACCACCGATCACCGCGAGTTCCGCCGTGGGACCCATCGGTCCTCCCTCGTGTCTGTCGATCAACCGACCGTCAGACCTTAGCCACCGCCCCGGGGGCAAGCTATGGTGCCAGGCATGGCGTTCACAGCGCGGATGACACCGGTGCCCCCGGGCGTCCCGGTCCGGTCGGTCTGACGAGGTGTCCGGCATGCAGGGAGAGGGGCAGGCCATCGGCGGGCGGGCGACGGGGTCGATGACCGGGCGGCTGCTGGTCGCGACGCCGGCGCTGAAGGACCCGAACTTCGACCGTACGGTCGTGCTGCTGGTGGCGCACGAGCCCGGCGGCGCCCTCGGCGTGGTGCTCAACCGGGCCACCGAGGTGCCGGTCGCCGACGTGCTCGGCGACTGGAGCGACCTGGCCCGCGACCCGGCGGTGCTCTTCGAGGGTGGCCCCGTGCAGCCCGACTCGGCGATCTGCCTGGCCCGGATGCGGCACCCGGTGCAGCGGCTCAGGGGGTTCCACCAGGTCTCCGGTGCGGTCGGCACCCTCGACCTCTCCGTCGACCCGGGGCCGCTGCGCGAGGGCATCACCGGCATCCGGGTCTTCGCCGGCTACTCCGGCTGGGGCACGGGGCAGTTGGAGCAGGAGATCGAGGACGGCTCCTGGTTCGTCCTCGACGCGCTGCCCGGCGACGCCTTCGTCGACCGGCCGGACGACCTGTGGCCGATGGTGCTGCGCCGCCAGGGCGGCATGATGGCGGCGGTCGCACACTTCCCGCCGGACGTGGCGCTCAACTGAGCGGCGCACGGGTGGCCCCCCGCGAGATGACCATGCGGCGGGCGCTGTGTATAGTTCTCTCGTGCCCGGGTGACCGGGACGAGGCAAGGGGCCGTGGCGCAGCTGGTAGCGCACCACACTGGCAGTGTGGGGGTCAGGGGTTCGAGTCCCCTCGGCTCCACCCTTGCGAAGCCCTGGTGCGGGAGTTGTCCCGCACCAGGGCTTTCGGCTTTCCCGGGCGTGGTCCCGCACCGCCGCCCGCCGACGGCGACCGGAATAGGGGTTCCGTCCCACAAATGAGGCGTTGTCGCCCGTCGGCGCCCGTGCCACGATCGCCGCACCGGAGGCCCTTCCCCGCCCGGTGGTGGGGCCGATCCCGTGGCGCGCCGTGAAGGAGCCGATGGTGGATCACCCCCACGCGTTGACAGCCGAGCAGTCGGAGCAGTTCCGGCGCGACGGGCACCTGATCCTGCGGGGCGTGCTGCCCACCGCGACGCTCGACGCGCTGCACGGCTCGTTCAGCCGCGTCGTCGACCACCTCGCCCGGCAGTGGCAGCAGCGGGGAGTGGTCACCGAGACCTTCGCCGACCTGCCGTACGACCAGCGCTACCTGCGCCTGATCGAGTCCAGCCAGGTCCGCGTGCCGGCCGCCTGGCGGCGGATCCTGGTGGGACGCCCGGTGTACGACCTGTGGCGCACCCCGGAGCTGCTCGGGCCGGTGCGCAGCCTGATCGGTGACGAGGTCTACGCGCACGGCGTGTGGAACGCCCGGCCGCGTGACCCCCACGGCCGCACCCAGCAGGTCGCCTGGCACCAGGACGCCTACTACTACAAGGGCTGGGACCCGTCGGTCGGGCCGCTGCTGTCGGCGTGGATCCCGCTGGTGCCGGTCGACGAGGACACCGCCTGCCTCCAGTTCGTCACCGGCTCGCACACCCGGGGCTGGATCTCCCGCGACCGCCTGCCGAACGGCGAGTACGGCACATCGGACGAGGCCGTCGGGGACGGCCCGGTCAGCACGGCCCGGATGGAGCCCGGCGACGTGGTGATCTTCACGGACACGACGCTGCACCGCTCGACGCCCAACGTGTCGGACCGCATCCGGTGGAACATCGACATCCGGTTCGCCCCGGCCGTCGACGAGGTGATCCGCAACTCGCCGCGCGGCTACCGCTGCTTCAGCGCCGCCGACCCGGCCCGGGTCGAGTCGTTCGAGACCTGGGCCGGCCGGTACCGCTACGAGCCCGAGGACCTGCTGACCGAGCTGACCAACTTCGAGGAGGGCTACGACCTCGACGTGCTCAGGGCCTTCTCCCGGGCGTCGCCGTACGCCGACATCTACTGAGGACGCCGCGGCTCAGCCGAGGTGACGCTCGATCTCGGCCAGCTCGTCGGCGCCGAGGTCGAGGTTGTCGAGGGCGGCGAGGTTCGCCTCCAGCTGCGGCACGCTGCTCGCCCCGATGATCAGGCTGGTCATCCGGGCATCGCGCAGCGCCCAGGCGAGCGCGAGCTGGGCCAGCGACTGGCCGCGCCGCTCGGCCAGGCCGCCGAGCGCCCGGATGGTGGCCATCCTGGCCTCGCCGAGGTCGCTCTCGCTCAGGAAGGTGCTGGTGCGCACCCGGGAGTCCGCCGGGATGCCGCCCAGGTAGCGGTCCGTGAGCAGCCCCTGGGCCAGCGGGCTGTACGCGATGCAGCCCGCGCCGACCCGCTCCAGGGTGTCGAGCAGGCCGTCGTCCTCGGTCCACCGGTTGAACATCGAGTACGACGGCTGGTTGATCAGCAGCGGCGTACCCAGGTCGCGCAGGATCGCGGCGGCCCGCTCGGTCTGCGCCGAGTCGTAGTTGGAGACGCCGACGTAGAGCGCCTTGCCGGCCCGCACGACGGCGTCCAGGGCGCCCATCGTCTCCTCCAGCGGAGTGTCCGGGTCGAACCGGTGCGAGTAGAAGACGTCGACGTGGTCCAGCCCGAGGCGGCGCAGCGACTGCTCCAGCGAGGAGACCAGGTACTTGCGCGAGCCCCACTCGCCGTACGGGCCGGGCCACATGAGGTACCCGGCCTTGGTGGAGACGACCAGCTCGTCCCGGTACGCCCTCAGGTCGGTGGCGAGCATCCGGCCGAAGCTCTCCTCGGCGGCGCCCGGCGGCGGCCCGTAGTTGTTCGCCAGGTCGAAGTGGGTCACACCGAGGTCGAAGGCGCGGCGCACGATGTCCCGCTGCCGCTCGTACGGCCGGTCGGGGCCGAAGTTGTGCCACAGCCCGAGCGAGATGACGGGCAGCCGTAGCCCGCTGCGTCCGCTGCGCCGGTAGGTCATCTTGTCGTAGCGCTGGTCCGCGGCGAGGTAGGTCACGGTCACCGAGCCTAGCCCCGCCGGCCGCCGGCGCGCGGCTAACGGGCCTGGGGCAACGGACGCCGGGGTAGTTTCGGGTCCATGCGTTTCGTCGAGCTCGACACCCCGAAGCCCCTGTCCAAGATCGGCCTCGGCACCTGGCAGTTCGGGTCCCGGGAGTGGGGCTACGGCCCCGAGTACGAGCGCCGGGCGGCCGACATCGTCCGGCGCGCCGTCGACCTCGGGATCACCGTCTTCGACACCGCCGAGCTGTACGGCTTCGGCCGCAGCGAGCGGATCCTCGGCGACGCCCTCGGCGACGACCGGCAGAAGGTGGTGCTCGCCACCAAGATCTTCCCGATCCTGCCGGTCGCCCCGGTGGTGCAGCAGCGGGCGGTCGCCTCGGCTGCCCGGCTCGGCGTCACCCACCTCGACCTCTACCAGGTGCACCAGGCCAACCCGCTGGTCGCCGACCACACCACGATGCGCGGCATGCGCGCGTTGCAGGACGTCGGGCTGGTCGGCGAGGTCGGCGTCAGCAACTACGGCCTGCGCCGCTGGCAGGTCGCCGAGGCGGCGCTCGGCCGGCGGGTGCTGAGCAACCAGGTCCGCTACAGCATGATCGACCGTGGGCCCGAGCACGACCTGCTGCCGTACGCGAAGCAGGCCGGCCGCGTCGTCATCGCCTACAGCCCGCTCGCCCAGGGGTTCCTCTCCGGCCGCTACGACGCGAAGAACCCGCCGAGCGGCGCGGTACGCCGGGCCAACCCGTACTTCCTGCCGGAGAACCTGGAACGCGGCGCGACCCTGATCGAGACCCTGCGGCAGGTGGCCGACGCCCACGACGCCACCCCCAGCCAGATCGCCCTGGCCTACCTGCTGCGCCACCCGAACGTGCTGGCCATCCCCGGTGCGTCCGGCGTGGAGCAGGTCGAACGCAACGCGGCGGCCGCCGACATCGACCTGGCCGACGACGAACACGCCGCGCTCGCGCGGGCGGCCAGGGAGTTCCGCCCGATCACCGGCCTCGCGGCGGCGCCCCGCCTGCTCCGGGCCCGGATCGGCCGGTGACCCCGCCGCCGCACTGACCGCCGGCGATCTCCCCGACGTGGGGGAGTCGGCGCGGGGCGGGACCGGGACAGAATGGGCCGGTGAAGCCCCGCACGGTCGTCGCCCCGCTGGTGGCCGCCAGCACCTGGCGGCGCGGCGTGTTCCTGCTGCTCGGCGGGGTGCTCGCGCTGCCGTACGTGCTGCTGGCGGTCGCCTTCGCCCAGATGCTGTCCCGCTCGGACGTGCCCCGGCCGCTGGTGCTGGCCCTGCTCGGCGTGGCGGCGACCATCGCGGCGGTCCCGGTCTTCCTCGACGGGCCCCGGGCGTTGGAGATCGCCGCCGCGCGGACCCTGCTCGGCGTCGACCTGCCGGACCCGGCCCCCGGACACGCCGCCGACCGGGAGACCCGGCTGCGCTCGGCGCTCTGGATCGGGCTGCACCTGATCAGCGGCGGGCTCGTGGTGGCCGCGCTGTTCAGCGCCGTGCCCATGGCGCTGGCCTTCATCGGGCAGCAGTTCGGGCTCGACACCCAGATGACCGGCGGCGACCGGTTCGGGCCGCTCGACGGGCGGGACACCGGCTGGCTGACCGTCGCGGGAGTCGTGGTGCTGGTGGCGCTCGGCTACGCCGTGGCGGGGCTGGGCGCGCTGGCGGTGTCGATGGCCCCCGTGCTGCTCGGCCCGGCCCCGGCGGAACGGATCGCGGCCCTGGAGGCGCGCGCCACCCGCCTGGCCGAACGCAACCGGCTGGCCCGGGAGCTGCACGACTCGGTGGGCCACGCCCTCACCGTCGCCACCCTCCAGGCCGGGGCCGCCCGCGAGCTGCTGGACCGGGACCCGGAATTCGTCCGGCGCGCGCTGGGCGCGATCGAGGAGGCGGGGCGGCGGGCCATGGACGACCTCGACCACGTGCTCGGGCTGCTCCGCGAGCCCGACGGACGGCCGGCGCCGGCGCCGCAGCGTACGCTCGCCGACCTGGACCGGCTCGTGGCCGACACCCGCGCGGCCGGCCTGCCCGTCGACGTCCGGCGCACCGGCGACCCGGCCGACCTGCCGGCGGCGGTCTCCCGGGAGGGCTACCGGATCGTCCAGGAGGGGCTGACCAACGCCGCCCGGTACGGCCGGGGGCCGGTCGCGCTGCGCCTCGACGTGCACGCCGACGCGCTGGAGCTGGAGCTGGACAACGCGCTGGGCCGGCCGCGCCGCGCGGACCCGGGCCGGGGCGGCCGGGGCCTGGACGGGATGCGGGAACGGGTGCTGCTGTTGGGCGGCCGGTTGACCGTCGGGCCGGACGGCGACCGCTGGCGCATCCGGGCGCGGCTGCCGTTCGAGGAGGGCCGATGACGAGCGGGACCGCGACGCCGAGCACGGGCGTGCTGATCGTCGACGACGACGAGCTGATCCGGGTCGGGCTGCGGGCGATCCTCGACGCCCAACCCGACCTGCGGGTGCTCGGCGAGGCCGCCGACGGCGCGGAGGTGCCGCCCCTGGTGGCCCGGCTGCGCCCGCAGGTGGTGCTGATGGACGTGCGGATGCCCGGCATCGACGGCATCCAGGCGACACGGCGGCTGCTCGCCACCTCCGCCGACCCGCCCCGGGTCCTCGTGGTGACCACGTTCGCCAACGACGAGTACGTCTACGAGGCGCTGCGCGCCGGGGCCAGCGGATTCCTGCTCAAGCGGGCCCGGCCCGCCGAGGTGGTGGAGGCGGTCCGGGTGGTGGCGCGGGGCGAGTCGCTGCTCTTCCCCGCCGCCATCCGCCGCCTCGCCGGGGCGTACGGGGGGCGGGGCGCCGACCGGCTGGCGTCCGCGCGGCTCACCGACCGGGAGGCCGAGGTGCTGCGGCTGATGACCACCGGACTGTCCAACCCGGAGATCGCCACGCACCTGGTGGTCGGGGTGGAGACCGTGAAGACCCACGTCGGCAACGTGCTGGCCAAGCTCGGCGTACGCGACCGCACCCAGGCGGTGATCGCCGCGTACGAGTCGGGATTCGTCACCCCGTCGGGCTGAGCTTTCCCTCCCGAGGGGGAGCCGGTTCACCGCCGTACGGGAGGGCGGGCGCGGCCCGTCGGCCGAGGCTGGGAGGCATGACGACGACCACCGCTCCCACCCACCGAACGGCCCTCGACCGGCTCGCCCCGGCCGCCGCCGGCTGGCTCGGCCTCTGGGGACTGCTCGCCCTGGTCAGCGCCGTCACCGGCGCCGGCTACCCGTTCGGGGCGAACGATCCGCGCGGCGGCGAGGCCAACCTGCTCCGGCTGGTCCCCACCGACCTCGGGCCACCCCTGTTCGCCGTACTGCTGCTCGGCGCCGCGGTGGCCGCGCTCGCCATGACCGGGCCGGCCCGCCGCCCGGCCCGGCCGCTGCGCACCCTGCTGCTGGCGTACGCCTGGGCCGTCGCCTTCCTGCTCGCCGTCGTCGTGCCGGACGTGGGGGTGCTGACGATCCTCGGCTACGCCCCGATCCTGATCGTCGGCGCGTCGTTCGGCTGGCCGCCGGTCGACTACGCCGAGGTGTTCACCTGGGCGCTGGCCGCCCGCTTCGCGGCCGTGGTCGGCGGGGTGCTCCTGGCCGGGGCGGCGCTGCGCTGGCAGCGGCGCACCGCTGGCGTCTGCCCGGCGTGCGGACGCGACGGCGTCGAGCACGGCTGGACCTCGCCCGCCTCGGCCGCCCGCTGGGGGCGCGTGGCGGCCTGGACGGCGGCCACCATCCCCGCCCTGTACGCGGTCACCCGGCTCGCCTGGGCGCTCGGCGTCCCGCTCGGCATCGAACGGTCGTTCCTCGCCGAGATGCGCGAGTCCGGCCTGGTCTGGGCCGGTGCCGGGCTGGGCGGCTTCGCCCTGGTGGGCGCGGTGCTCACCCTCGGGCTGGTGCAGCGTTGGGGGGAGCGGTTCCCGCGCTGGACGGTGGGCCTGGCCGGGCGGCCGGTGCCGGTCGCGCTGGCCGTCGTCCCGGCGACACTGGTCGCGGTGGCGGTCACCGCGGCGAGCCTCGGCCTGCTCGCCAGCCCCGACTTCTGGGACTTCTCCGGCGGGTTCAGCCTGGCCACCGCCCCGATGCTGCTCTGGCCGCTCTGGGGCGTCACGCTCGGCGCCGCCACGTACGCGTACCACCTGCGCCGCCGGGGCGCCTGCCGGCGTTGCGGGCGCGGCTGAGGCCTTCCGCACGCGGTTGCGGGCCGGGGGACCTGACGGGGGGTGCCCGGCCCGGGACGCGTGGCGGACGGGGGTGTCGTCGACGGGCCGCGCGCGAGCGGCCGGTCGGCGGCGCCCCGCCCGCCGCTGTCCGGGATGGGGAAGTGAGCTTTCGACGAGGTCGCCGCGTCGCCTCGTGAGCTAGCGTGGGTCGGGTGACTGCGCCTTCCCCGGTTACCCCGGCCCCACCGGCCGACCTGCCCGGCACGCTCGGCGAGCTGCGGGCGGCCGGCCACGCGTACCGCACGGTCAAGCAGGAACTCCGCGACAACCTCCTGGCCCGGATGCGTTCCGGCGCCGACCGCTTCCCCGGCATCGTCGGCTACGACGACACGGTTCTGCCCGAGGTCGAGCGGGCCCTGCTCGCCGGCCACGACATGGTGCTGCTCGGCGAACGCGGCCAGGGCAAGACCCGGCTCATCCGCTCGCTGGTCGGCCTGCTCGACGAGTGGACCCCGGTGATCGCCGGCTCGGTGCTCAACGAGCACCCGCTGCACCCGCTCACGCCGGGCTCGCGGGCGCTGGTCGCCGAGGTCGGCGACGCCCTGCCGGTGGCGTGGCTGCACCGCTCGATGCGCTACGGCGAGAAGCTCGCCACCCCGGACACCAGCGTCGGCGACCTGATCGGCGACGTCGACCCGATCCGGATCGCCCAGGGGCGCACCCTCGGCGACCCGGAGACCATCCACTTCGGGCTCGTCCCGCGTACGAACCGGGGCATCTTCGCCGTCAACGAGCTGCCCGACCTGGCCGAGCGGATCCAGGTGGCGCTGCTCAACGTGCTGGAGGAGCGGGACATCCAGGTCCGCGGCTACCAGCTGCGGCTGCCGCTGGACCTGTTCCTGGTGGCCAGCGCCAACCCGGAGGACTACACCAACCGGGGCCGGATCATCACCCCGCTGAAGGACCGCTTCGGCGCCGAGGTCCGCACCCACTACCCGGTCGACCTCGACCTGGAGCTGGCCCTGATCCGGCAGGAGGCCGACCTGGTCGCCGAGGTGCCGGAGCACGTGCTGGAGGTCCTCGCGCGGTTCGCCCGCGCGGTGCGCGAGTCGCCGTCGGTGGACCCGCGCTCCGGGGTCTCCGCCCGCTTCGCCATCGCCGCCGCCGAGACGGTCGCCGCCGCCGCGCTGCGCCGCGCCGGCCTGCTGGCCGCCGGCGACACCCCCGAGGGGGTACGCCCCGAGGCGCCGGTCGCCCGGGTCGGCGACGCGGTGCCGGTGACGTCGACCCTGCGCGGCAAGGTCGAGTTCGAGAGCGGCGAGGAGGGCCGGGAGGTGGAGATCCTCGGCCACCTGCTGCGTACCGCGACCGCCGAGACGTTCCGGGCCCGGCTGGCCGGGCTGGACCTCTCCGGCTTCACCGCCCTCGTCGACGGGGACGCGGTGATCGAGACCGGGGAGCTGGTCGGCTCCGCCGAGCTGCTGCGCCAGGTGGGCACCGTCCCCGGGCTCGCCAAGGCCCTGGACCGGCTGGGGTTGGGCGACGCGCCCAGCCCCGAGCAGGCGGCGGCCGGCGTGGAGTTCGTCCTCGAAGGGCTGCACCTGACCCGCCGGCTCGGCAAGGACGTCACCGACTCCGGCCGGACCCGCTACGGCGGCCGGGCCTGAGCATGGCCGGCAACCGGTTCCGGTACGGGCAGTGGCGGGGCGGCCCCGACCCGCTCGCGCCCCCGTACGACGTGCGGGGGGCGGTGGACGCCGTCGGCGCCGAGGTGCTGGCCGGCGGCAGCCTGCGGGAGGCGCTGCGCGGCCTGCTGCGGCACGGGCCCCAGGGGCGCGGCGGGCTCGACGACCTCGCCGCCCGGGCCAGGCGGTTGCGTCGGGAGGCGCTGCGCCGGGGCGACCTGGACGGGGCCGTCACCCGGGCCCGGGCACTGCTCGACCAGGCGCTCGCCGCCGAGCGGGACGAGCTGCGCGGGCGCGGCGACGACGACGCGCGGTTCGCCGAGGCGGTGCTGGACAACCTGCCCCGCTCGACGGCCCGGGCCGTGGAGGAGCTGACCGGATACCGGTGGGCCAGCGACGAGGCCCGCGAGACCTACCAGCGGATCCTCGACGGGCTGCGCGACGACGTGCTCGGCCAGCGCTTCGCCGGGCTGCGCGACGCGGTGCGCGCCTCGGCGGACCCGGCCGCCCAGCAGCGGCTGGCCGAGATGATGCGCGACCTCAACGACCTGCTCGCCCGGCACGCCCGGTCGGAGGACACCACCGACGCCTTCGCCGAGTTCATGCGGCGGCACGGCGAGTTCTTCCCGGAGCAGCCGGCCGACGTCGACGAGCTGGTCGACGTACTGGCCCGGCGGTCGGCCGCCGGCGAGCGGCTGATGCGTTCGCTGTCCGAGCGCCAGCGCGAGGAACTGGCCGGCCTGATGCGGCAGTCGCTCGGCGACCGGCTCGCCGGGGAGCTGTCCGCGCTGGACGCCAACCTGCGCGCGCTCCGCCCCGACCTGCACCGGGGCCCGGGCGAGCGGGTGCGCGGCGAGCGGCCGCTCGGCTACGGCGAGGCCACCGGCGCCCTCGGCGAGATCGCCGAGCTGGACGACCTGCTGGACCAGCTCGACCAGGAGCATCCGGGCGCCACCCTGGACGACGTCGACGTCGACGCGGTGGCCCGGACGCTGGGTCGGGACGCCGCCGACGACGTACGCCGGCTGCGGGAGCTGGAGCGGGAGCTGCGCCGGCAGGGCTGGGTGAGCCGGGACGCCGACGGGTTGACCCTGAGCCCGAAGGCGCTGCGCCGGCTCGGCGGCACGGCGCTGCGGCGCGTCTTCGCCGACCTGACGGCCGGGCCGCGCGGCCAGCACGACCTGCGCGCGGCGGGCGCCGCCGGCGAGGTCAGCGGCGCTTCCCGGCCGTGGGGGTACGGCGACGAGCAGCCCCTCGACGTGGTGCGGACGCTGACCCGGGCGGTCCGCCGTGCCGGATCCGGCGTGCCGGTGCAGCTGGCCGTCGAGGACTTCGAGGTGGTCGAGACCGAGCGGCGGGCCTCGGCGGCGGTGGTGCTCTGCGTCGACCTGTCCTACTCGATGATCTCGCAGGGCCGGTGGGGCCCGATGAAGCAGACCGCGCTGGCGCTGGCGCACCTGATGGCGACCCGGTTCCCGCAGGACGCGTTGCAGATCGTCGGCTTCGGCCTGGAGGCGCTGCCGCTGACCCAGCAGGAGTTGGCCGCCGTCGAGCCCGACCTGCGGCAGGGCACGAACCTCCAGCACGCGCTGCGGCTGGCCGCCCGGCACCTGCGGCGGCACCCGGACGCCGAGCCGGTGGTGCTGGTGGTCACCGACGGGGAGCCGACCGCCCACCTGGACCCGGACGACGGGGAGGCGCTGTTCCACTGGCCGCCGCTGCCGGAGACGATCGAGGCGACCGTACGCGAGGTGGACCGGCTCACCCGCTACGGCGCCACGCTCAACCTGTTCATGCTCGGCGACGACCCCGGCCTGCGCCGCTTCGTCGACGCGGTGGCCCGCCGATCGAAGGGCCGCATGTTCACGCCGGACCTGGATGACCTCGGCGAGTACGTGGTCTCCGACTACCTGCGCACCCGTCAGCCCCGCCGCCGCTGACCCGGCGGATTCGAGGGAACCGAGCGGCTGCGTCCCGTGGCCCGGCTCGGCGCGGCCCGGCTCGGCTCGGCTCGGCTCGGCCCGGGGATGGTGCCACCTCGAA
Organism: Micromonospora echinofusca; assembly: GCF_900091445.1. Taxonomy (NCBI): domain Bacteria; kingdom Bacillati; phylum Actinomycetota; class Actinomycetes; order Micromonosporales; family Micromonosporaceae; genus Micromonospora; species Micromonospora echinofusca. The sequence continues at coordinate 5,270,007 of NZ_LT607733.1, read as the reverse complement.
CGCTGTCGAGCTGCCCCGTTGGTGAGACCACGGCCCATGTCGATGCCGCGGCCTCATCCGCGAGTCGGGGCCGATGGCGAGGCTTCAACGCCGGCCGGAGGGCGTTCCGAACCCGGGGCCTCGTCCGGGGCTGCGGGCCGATTCGACGCGCGTCGCCTGCTGGGGCTCTCCCTTCGGCCGCTGCCCCTGGTCCTGTTGACGGGGCAGCTCGACAGCGCCCGATCAGCCCTTCGGCCGGCGCCGTTCCGGCACGCGTTCCGCCGGTCCCTCCCGGCCGGTCCCTTCCGGGTGAACCGTCCGCGGGAACGCCGGGCCGGACAGCGCGGGCCGGGATTGACTGGGGGCATGGACAGCGGGGCGTTGCGGGGGGCGTACGCGGAGGTGCTCGCGGAGGTCGAGGCGGGCGGGTTCGCGGCGCCGCCGGCCGGGCAGTTGAGCGCCGAGCAGATCGTCGCCCACCTCGCCGCCAACGACGAGCTGATGACGGAGGCCACCGAGGCGGTCCTCGCCGGTTCGCCGTTCGCGTACTACGACCTGGAGACCATCCACCGTCCCCAGGTGGACGCGCTGGTCGCCGAGTGCGGTGGGCTGGACGGGCTGGCCACCCTGCTGCGGGCCACGAGCCAGAAGCTCTGCGCCCTGACCGAGCGGCTCGGCCCGGCGGCCCAGACTCCGGTGGAGACCCACCTGCGCGAGGGCTTCGACCTGGTCGTGGACGAGCCGCTGCCCTGGGCCCGCACGTTGGACCTGCACACCCGGGTGCACCTGCCGAAGCACCTGGCCCAACTGCGGATGCTGCGCGCCGGCTGAGACACCGCCAGGTGAGCCGGGTGGGCCCTCGGCCTCGTCAGTCGACGACCCGGACGTCCTTCCAGAAGGCGACCCGGTCGCGGACCTGCTCCGCCTCCGGCTTCGGCTCGGGGTAGTACCAGACCGCGTCGGTGCTGGTCCGGCCCTCGTGTTCGAGGGTGTAGTAGGACGCGGTGCCCTTCCACGGGCACACCGTGTGCGTGTCGGACTCGCGGACGAGGTCGTCGCGCAGGGCGGTACGCGGGAAGTAGTGGTTCCCCTCGACCAGCACGGTGTCGTCGCTCTCGGCCACGACCAGGTCGTTCCAGACGGCTCTCGGCATGGCTTCCACGCTATGCCGGTCGGCCGGCTGCGGCCAGTCGTCCGGTCACGTCGCGGACGCGCCCTGGTCACGTCCCCCGCGACGGGCGTCGTGGCGCGTACAGTGATCGCATGTGTGCGGTCCGTGTGGATCATCATCCGGTCGACCACGAGGGCGCGGTGGCCCGGCTGCGACGGTCGTACGCGGCGGTGCCCGCGGGCGAGCCGGTGCGCCTCGCCAAGCGCACCTCGAACCTGTTCCGCCCCCGGTCCGCCCCGCGCGCGCCGGGTCTGGACGTCACCGGGCTCACGGGCGTGCTCGCCGTCGACCCGGTCGCTTGCACGGCCGACGTGCAGGGCATGTGCACCTACGAGGACCTGGTCGACGCGACCCTGCCGCACGGGCTGATGCCGCTGGTGGTGCCGCAGTTGCGCACCATCACCCTCGGCGGGGCGGTGACCGGGCTCGGCATCGAGTCGACCTCGTTCCGCAACGGCCTGCCGCACGAGTCGGTGGTCGAGATGGACGTGCTGACCGGGGCGGGTGCGCTCGTCACCGCCCGTGCGGAGGGGGAGCACGCCGACCTCTTCGCGGCGTTCCCCAACTCGCTGGGCAGCCTCGGCTACGCCACCCGGCTGCGCATCGAGCTTCAGCCGGTACGCCGCTTCGTGGCCCTGCGCAACGTCCGGTTCACCCGGCTGGAGGCGCTGGCCGACGCGCTCGCCGAGGTCACCGCGACCCGGTCCTGGGGTGGGGAGGCGGTGGACGCGATGGACGGGGTGATGTTCAGCCCCGGCGAGGCGTACCTCGTGCTCGGCACCTTCACCGACGACGTGCCGGCGGCTAGCGACTACACGGGCCAGGACATCTACTACCGGTCGCTGCGCCGGCGCACCCGCGACGCACTGACCACGTACGACTATCTCTGGCGCTGGGACACCGACTGGTTCTGGTGTTCGGCGGCGTTCGGGGTGCAGCACCCGGTCCTCCGGCGGGTCTGGCCGGCGCGGTGGCGACGCAGCGACGTCTACCACCGGCTGGTCCGGCTGGAGCACCGGCACGGCGTGGCCGCCCGGATCGACCGCCTGCGCGGTCAGCCGGCGCGCGAGCGGGTGGTGCAGGACGTGGAGATCCCGCTGGAGCGCACGGCGGAGTTCCTGCGCTGGTTCGCCGGCACGGTCGGGATGACCCCGGTCTGGCTGTGCCCGCTGCGGCTGCGCGAGGCGGCCGGTCCCGGATCGGGTCGGGCCTGGCCGCTGTATCCGCTCCGAGCCGGTCAGAACTACGTGAACATCGGCTTCTGGGGCAGCGTGCCGATCAAGGAGGGCGCCGCCGACGGCGACGTCAACCGGGCGATCGAGCGCATGGTGTCGGAGTTGGGCGGCCACAAGTCGCTCTACTCCGACGCGTACTACGACCGGGATTCCTTCGACCGGCTATACGGCGGCGCGACGTGGCGCGTGGTGAGGGACCGCTACGACCCGGACCATCGGCTCACCGGACTGTACGAGAAGGCGGTAGCACGAGCATGAGCCTGACCGATCGAGACCAGGGGGCGGCGAGCGCTCCCGCCAGCCCGCCGGCGGGGAGCCGGCGCCCGGGTCCGACCGTCGCGGACGTCGTCCGCGCGTTGACCACCGGTGCCCTGCCGGTGCGGGTCACCGGGTACGACGGCAGTGCGGTGGGCCCGGCCGACGCCGGGATCACCCTGTCGATCCGTTCCGAGCGGGGCCTGACGTACCTGCTCACCGCGCCGGGCGACCTGGGCATGGCCCGGGCGTACGTCGGCGGCGACCTGGCGTTGCAGGGGGTGCACCCGGGCGACCCGTACGAGGCGTTGCGGGTGCTCAAGGACGAGCTGCGGCTGCGTACGCCGTCGCTGGCCGAGGCGCTGGCCCTGGTGCGCGGGCTGGGCTGGGAGCGGCTGATGCCGCCGCCGCCCCCGCCGCAGGAGGCGCAGCCGCGCTGGAAGCGCCTGATGAACGGGCTGCGGCACTCCCGGTTGCGGGACAGCACGGCGATCTCCCACCACTACGACGTCTCGAACGCCTTCTACGAGAAGGTGCTCGGCCCGTCGATGACGTACACCTGCGCGGTCTTCCGCTCGTCCGACGACACGCTGGAGCAGGCGCAGGCGGCCAAGTACGACCTGGTGGCCCAGAAGCTGGCGCTCGGGGCGGGGATGCGGCTGCTCGACGTGGGCTGCGGGTGGGGCGGCATGGTCCGGCACGCGGCCCGCGAGTACGGGGTGAAGGCGCTCGGGGTGACCCTGTCCCGGGCGCAGGCCGAGTGGGCGCGGGCGGCGATCGAGCGGGAGGGGCTGACCGGCCTGGCCGAGGTGCGTCACCTCGACTACCGGGACGCGCCGCGCGAGCAGTTCGACGCGGTCTCCTCGATCGGCCTGACCGAGCACATCGGAGTGCGCAACTACCCGGCCTACTTCGGTGCCCTGTCCGACCGGCTGCGGCCCGACGGCCGCCTGCTCAACCACTGCATCACCCGGGCCGACAACCGCGCGCCGCACCGCTCGGGCGCGTTCATCGACCGCTACGTCTTCCCGGACGGGGAGTTGGCCGGCCCGGGGCGCCTGGTCGGCGAGATCCACGACGTCGGGCTGGAGGTGCAGCACGAGGAGAACCTGCGGCTGCACTACGCGCTGACCCTGGCCGCCTGGTGCCGCAACCTCGTGGCGCACTGGGACTTCTGCGTCTCCGAGGTGGGGGCCGGCACGGCCCGGGTCTGGGGCCTCTACATGGCCGGCTCCCGGCTGGCCTTCGAGCGTAACGGCATCCAGTTGCACCAGGTGCTGGCCACCCGCAACGGCCCGGAGGGGGCGAGCGGCTATCCGCTGCGCCCCGACTGGCTGCCCTGATCCGCGTCCGACAGCCGCGCCGGCCTCCGGCGCGGCTGTCGTCGAACCGATTGACAAACAAATTTTTTACGTACAAGCTGATTTTGCCATGAGAGACGTCCTGTACCTGGAACAGATCGAGCAGGCCGAGGTCCTGCTGAAGCCGCACCGCGTCGAGGTGCTGCGGCAACTGGCCGAGCCGCGCACCTGCACCGAGGTCGCCACCCGGCTGGAGCAGACGCCGCAGCGCGTCTACTACCACGTCAAGCAGCTCGTCGCCGCCGGGCTCGTCGAGCTGGTCGACGAGCGCAAGGTCCGGGGCATCACCGAGGGCATCTACCAGGCCGCCGCCCGGTCCTACTGGCTGTCGCCCCGGCTGGTCGGCCGGATCGGCCTGCGCCGCGCCCGCGACGAGCTGAGCCTCGGCCACCTGCTGGACCTGATGGAGGAGGTCCAGGAGGACATCGCCGGGCTGGACCGCGCCGCCCCCGAGCTCCCCTCGATCGGGGTCGCCGGCGAGATCCGGGTGCCGGCGGAGCTGCGCCAGCAGTTCCTGCACGACCTGCAGAGCACTCTGCGGGACCTGTTCACGCGCTACGGGGGCGCCGATGGCGACGCCTTCAAGCTCGCCGTGGCCTGCTATCCGAAGGGGAAAGACCGTGACTGAACCGATGAGGCTGCCCGTCCGGCTCGCCGCGCCCGCCGAGGCCGTCCGCCGCGCCTTGACCGACCCGGCCGAGCTGCGCGTCTGGCTCGCCGAGCACGTCGAGGTCGAGCTGCCGCGACGGTACGAGTTCTGGGGCCGGCACACCCCGGAGGGCGACGCGCCGCACCAGCGGCTGCTGCACGTCGACGACGACACGCTGCGCTTCGCCTGGCTGCTCGACGGGGTCGAGACCACCGCCGAGTTCGCCCTGCGCGCGGAGGGTCCCGACACCACCGTGCTGACGCTGACCCAGAGCCACTTCGACTTCGCCGAGGCGATGAGCGGCAGCACCATCCGGGGCGTGCTCCAGACGTTCTGGAGCCTGTCGATCGCCAACCTGGCCGCCCACCTGGAGGGCCAGCCGCTGCTGCCGAAGGTCGACTTCACCTCCGCCGAGATGCGCGGCGAGCTGCTGATCGACGCGCCGGTGGCGAAGGTGTTCGAGTCGCTGACCGACTCCGAGCAGGCCAGCGCCTGGTTCGGCTACCCGATCGGCATCGAGCCGTGGGTCGGCGGGCGCTACGCCATGGGCGGCTTCGAGTCCGGCTACGCGGCCAAGATCGTCGACCTGGAGCCCGACCGGAAGCTGTCGGTGGACTGGGGGCCGACGGGCGTCAGCACCTGGGAGCTGGCCGAGTCGCAGGGAAGGACGAAGCTGACCTTCGTGCAGTCCGGCTTCGACGAGCAGAACCCGCCGTACGGGGCCTGGGCCGGGTCGGTCTCGGGGCTGTTCGAGCTGCGCCGCTTCCACGAGATGAAGGACTGGCAGCCCATCTGGCTCCCCGCGGAGGTGCCGGGCCTGGAACCGGAGTCCGCGAAGGCGACGAGCTGACGTACGTGTTCCGGGCGTGGTCCAGCCCTGGACCACGCCCGGAACCGGTCGGAATTCGAGGTGATAGTCGGGCCTTCGGTGGGTAGTGAGAGGCGATGTTCTTCATCTTCGGCCTTCGTACCAAGGTCAGCCAGTCCGGCGTGGTGCAGCAGGTCTGCCGCAACTGCCGCAACCACGCCGCGCAGGTGATCACGCGCCGGTCGACGAAGTTCAGCCTGTTCTTCGTGCCGATCATCCCGATCCGCACCCGCTACGTGCAGCAGTGCACCTTCTGCGGCGTCCAGTACGACATCTCCCGCGCCGAGGCCGAGCGCCTCCCCGTCGGCTGAACACCCCCGATGGCCCGTTTCCTCTGCTGGCTGATCGGCCGGCAGCCCGCCGCGCCCGCGCCCGTACACACCGTCTCGCGGCCGCCCTGCACCCCCGGGCGTCGCCGCCGTCGTCGCGACCGCCGGCCGCTCGCCGGCACCGCCCTGCCCCGGTCGCCCTGGAACCGTTCGGCCGGCCGCTGACCGGTTCGTGATCCGTCGGCTCTCGGCAGGCTGGTCGGGGCGTGCCAGGATGTGGCGGTGTCGTACCCCCCTCCTGCGTCGTACCCGCACATGCCCGGCCCCATGACGCCAATGGCGTACCCCCACCCGGTCGCGCCCCCGCCGGGCTACGCGGTGCTCGTCGTCTCCGTGAACCGGGGCCCCTACATCGTGCCCGCACCGACCACGAGCAAGTTCAAGATCGACGGCCAGTCGGTGCCGATCCCCGGTGAGGGCACCTGGTACGTGGTGATCCCCGCCGGGCCGCACGACGTCCGGTACACCGACTTCCTGGGCATGCCGCTGATCACCACCGCACTGGTCGCCCAGCCCGGCGTGGCGTACCACCTGTCGTTCCGCTTCGGTGGCTGGCGCAACCGCGCCTACGACGGGTACGGCACCGACGTGACGAAGTTCGGGCTCTGGTCGAACTACAGCATCGCGCTGCTCACACTCGGCATCTTCGGGCTGCTCTGCTGCGGTGCCCTGGGGCCGTTCACCACCATGCTCTGAGCCGGTCCCGCCCCCGTCGGCCCCTGCGCCGGGTGCCACCGGCCGGGGCGGCGCCGGGCACGGGCGGCGGGAACCGCCTATCGTGGCGGATCGTGACGAGCACCGAGGAACGACTGGCCGCGATCCGCGGCGGCGTGCCACCGAGGCGGCACAACGCGCGCACCATCGCCGCCCTGACCGGCAACCCGGGCTGCACCCGGCGGGCCGTGCTGGACGGCGCCGGGGTGGACAAGCCCCGACTGGCCGAGCGGATCGGGTTCCCGGCCCGCTTCGGGCAGTCCCGGTTCGCCATCACCCGTGGCAACGCCTTCGAGGCACAGGTCAAGGCCGACGGCGGGGCCGAGCTGCTGCGGCTGGTCGCCGAGCGGCTGGGCGTACCGGTGCCGGCGGCGGCGAGCTGGACGGACCTCGGCGACGGCGTCGAGGACGACACGGCCGCCCGGCACCGACGCTCCGCCGCGCTGCTGACCGACGCCACCCCGGGCGGGCCCGACGACACCGCCGCGCTGTTCGACCACCCGCTGCTCGGCCTGGACGTCGCCGGCCGCCGGGTGCACCTGGAGCCGGACCTGGTCGCCGCCCGGCTCGCCGGCAGGTTCCACGTCGTCGAGATCAAGTCGTTCCCGGTGGTCGACGGCCAGGCCGACCCGGCCAAGGTGTCCGCCGCCGCCATCCAGGCCGCCGTCTACGTGCTGGCCCTGCGCGAGCTGCTCGCCGCCGCCGGCCACGACCCGGAGCTGGTGTCGCACGACGCGGTGCTGGTCTGCCCGCGCGACTTCGCCAACCAGCCGGTGGCCAGCCTGGTCGACGTGCGCAAGCAACTGCTGGTGCTGCGCCGCCAGCTCGACCGGATGGCCCGGCTGGACGCGCTGCTGGCGGCCGTGCCCGAGGACTTCACCGCCGACGTGACGGCCGAGCCGGCGGCGCTGCTCGCCGCGCTGTCGGGGGTGGCGGCCCGCTACGCGCCCGACTGCCTGGCGGCCTGCGAGCTGGCGTACTTCTGCCGCGACGAGGCGCGCGGGCACACCGGAGCGCTGGGCCGGCCGGTCCGCGAGGCGCTCGGCGGGATCGCCGAGGTCGCCGAGGTGCTGGCGCTGGCCGCCGGCGAGCGCACCCCGGAGCCCGGGCAGGAGGAGGCCGCCGCGCTGCTGCGGGCCGCCGCCCGGCTGCGCGCCGACGCCCTCACCGGGACCCCCGCATGAGTACGCCCCACGCGCCCCGACCGACCACGCCGAGCGCCGCGCCCGCCGGGTGGGGTGGGCACGCGTGAGTACGCTGCGCGCCTTCGCCCGCGCCCAGGCGCTGGCCGCCGGCGTGGCCCAGCCGGTCGCCACCGTCCGGCACCTGCACCTGTCCGAGCGGCCGCTGGTGCTGGTGCCGCTGGCGATGGCCGGCGAGGCGAACGCGCCGCTGGCGGCGCTGGTCGGCGACGCCCCGGACGCGGCGCGGCTGCTGATCGTGCCGCAGCCCCGCAACCGCGACCAGCGGTTCGCGTTCGCCGCCGAGCTGGCCGCGATCGTGCTGCCCCACCTGGACGGGTTCCGGGGCGTCTCCGAGGCGGTTCCGGTCGACCGGGGCCGGGACGTGCGGTACCGCCACGTCGACGCCCCGCAGCTGTTGGTGCCCAACCCCGCCGGGATCACCTTCCTGCGGCTGCTCGGCCGCTCCACCCGGTTCCGCCGCCCCGACGGGGAGTACCCGGTGCACCCGTCGGTGCCGGTGCTCGGGCGCTGGCTGACCTTCTTCGCCGAGCGGGCCGAGCACCCGGGCTCGTCGGCGCTGCTGGCGATGACCGACGCGCTGAGCCTGCACTGGGCCACCGGGCAGAGCGTGGTGGAGGACCTGCACCTGCCGGCGCTGCTCGGCTGGATCGACCCGCCCGCCGGGCTCACCGGCGCCGAGGCGGCGGCCCGGGCCGAGGACCCGGCGACCTGTCCGCCCGCCGGCCCGGCCACCGACCCCGACTTCGACAACACGCTCCTCGCCCCGGCCATCGCCGCGTACACCGCCGCCGAGGACGACCCGGTCGCGCGCGCCGGGGCGTACGCGGAGCTGCGGCGCCTGCTGCACGAGCAGCTCGCGCCCACCTGGGAGCTGATGTGGCGCGGCGTGGGGTTGCTGCGTGCCCTGCCGCCCGGCGCCCGGGTGGCCGGCCGGTGGGACGGCGACAAGGACGCCTTCACCGGCTACGCCGAGCACGTCGACGCCGGCGGCGCGCCGCAGCCCCGCCGGGACGGGGCGGTCACCGCCGCCCAGCGGCTGCACCGGCTGGAACGGGCCCTGACCTCGTACGCGGTGCAGCGCGCCTACGACGACCCGCTGGTGATGGCGGAGCACCGGCTGACCGGGGAGGCGTTCGTCGGCGAGGTGACCCTGGTGGACCCGAAGCGGGTGGACGACACCGGCAAGCGGCCGGTGCTGCGACCCCGCATCCAGCTGGTCACCACCGAACCGGTGCCGATGCCGGCCGGTGCGGCGCTGTACTCGCCGGCCCGGCCGGCGCAGAAGGCCCGGGTGGTCTTCGTGACCCCGGCGCCGGACGGCAAGACCGAGGTGGTGCTGGAGCTCTCCGGCGGGATGGGGCGGGGGCTGACCGCGCCGCCGGGCAGCGTGCCCGAGGTGGGGGAGCGCCTCTGCTACACGACCCTGTCGGACGCGTTCATGCCGGCGGGGACGTTCCCGGCGCCGGAGGAGACACCGTGGACGCACGGCGGCCCGCCGGCCGTCACCGGCGACTCGGGCGAGGAATCGGGCTTGACCCTCACGTAACGGCAGGCGGGAGCCTCGTTGGCGGAAGGGAGGGAAACCATGGCCTACACGGTGGGACAGGTGGCGAAGGCGGCCGGCGTGACCGTGCGGACGCTGCACCACTACGACGAGATCGGACTGCTCTCGCCCAGCGGACGCAGCGGCACGGGCTACCGGCGTTACGACGACGCCGACCTGGAGCGGTTGCAGCACATCCGCTACTACCGGGAGCTGGGGTTCCCGCTTGAGCAGATCGCCGCGATCCTCGACGACCCGGCGAGCGACCCGGCGGCGCACCTGCGCCGCCAGCACGAGCTGCTGTCCGTACGGATCAGGAAGCTCCAGGAGATGGTCGCGGCGATCGAGTTCGCGATGGAGGCGAGCAAGTTGAACATTCCACTCACCCCGCAGGAGCGCTTCGAGGTCTTCGGCGACTTCGACCCGGACGCGCACGCCGAGGAGGTCGAGCAGCGCTGGGGCGACACCGACGCGTACCGCCAGTCGAACGAGCGGGTCTCCCGCTACACGAAGGACGACTGGCTGCGCAACAAGGCCGAGAACGAGGACTGGGCGCGGCGGTTCGTCGAGGTGATGTCCTCCGGGGCACCCGCGGACGGGCCGGCGGCGATGGACCTGGCCGAGGAGCACCGGCAGCTCATCAGCCGCTGGTTCTACGACTGCCCGGTCGAGCTGCACACCTGCCTGGCCGACATGTACGTGTCGGACGAGCGGTTCACCGCGTACTTCGAGACGATCAAACCGGGGATGGCCGCGTACCTGGGTGAGGCCATCCACGCCAACGCGATCACCCGCGCCTGAGGCGCGGCCGACCCCGGAGGTCAGCAGTGCTCATCGTCGCCGGCAGTCTCTACGTCGACCCGGACCAGCGGGACGCCTACCTCGCCGACTGCGTGGAGGTCGTCCGGCAGGCACGGTCCGCGCCGGGCTGCGTCGACTTCGCGATCGGCGCGGACCTGGTCGAGCCCGGCCGGATCAACGTCTACGAGCGCTGGGAGTCCGAGGAGCAACTGCTCGACTTCCGGGGATCCGGCCCCGCCGAGGAGCAGACGGTGGCGATCCGCGGCGCGGAGGTGCACCGCTACCTGATCTCCGGGGTCGAGGCGCCCTGACCGGGCCGGGTCACTAGGGCACCAGGTCGGCGGCGACGTCGACGGACGGGATCAGCCCCAGCGCCTGCATGCCGAGCAGGGCCGCGCCGAAACCGGAGCCCTCGTGCCCGGCAGGGAAGCGCACCGGCATGCTCGGCGTAGCCGGGGTGCGGCTCGTCGAGCGGGTAGCCCACCGAGTGGTGGGCGAGGCGCACACCGTCCACGTCGTACGCGATCGCCTTGGTGCTGGTGGTGCCGATGTCGACGCCGATCACCACCGGGCGGAGCGGGTCACCCACCGGTCCCACCCCCTCGTCGGCCCTGGGTGCCGCCGACGTTACCCAGCGTCCGGGTGGTCCGTAGGGGGAACAACCCGGTTTCCCGGTCGGGTCTTCCTCGGCACGCCCGCGCCCGGCGCGAATGCCCGTCAGTGTGAACGCTTCACACGTCCACCCGACGGGGAGGAAGTCACGATGAGGCCGAAGCCGCTCTGCGCGCTGGTCACCGCCCTCGCCACGGTCGCCACCACGGCGGTCGCCGGCGTCCCGCCCGCCGCCGCGCGGCACCAGGACGGCGGCTACTCGGCGGAGGTCCGCCGGGCGTCGTACGGCGTTCCGCACATCACCGCCCGTAACTTCGCCAGCCTCGGCTTCGGCGTCGGCCACGTCCAGGCCGAGGACAACATCTGCGTGATCGCGGAGAAGGTCGTCACGGTCAACGCCGAGCGGTCCCGCTACTTCGGCGCCGCGAGCCCCACGGACGCCAACGTGCGCAGCGACCTGTTCCACCGCAAGGCGATCGACGACCGCACCGCCGAGCGGCTGCTGCAGGGCCCCCGCGACGGCGTGCACTCCCCGTCGAACGAGGTCCGCGACCAGATCCGCGGCTTCGTCGCCGGTTACAACAGCTACCTGCGCCGCACCGGCGCGGCCAACCTCACCGACCCGGCCTGCCGGGGCAAGCCGTGGGTGCGCCCGCTGACCGAGCTGGACATGTGGCGCACGAGCTGGGCCAGCATGGTGCGGGCCAGCTCCCGGGCGGTGCTCGACGGCATCGTCGCCGCCGCCCCGCCCACGGCCACCGGCCCGGCCGCCGTCCTCGACGCCCCGGGCGCCGCGGCGGTCGTCGCCGCCCGTGACGGCGCGCCCGCCGGCGTCGGCAGCAACGCGTACGGGCTGGGCGCGCGGGCCACCACCCACGGCGGCGGCATGGTGCTGGCCAACCCGCACTTCCCGTGGGAGGGCGCGGAGCGCTTCTACCGGATGCACCTGAAGGTTCCCGGCCGCTACGACGTGGAGGGCGCGGCGCTGGTCGGCGACCCGATCATCGAGATCGGGCACAACCGCACGCTCGCCTGGAGCCACACCGTCTCCACCGCCCGCCGCTTCGTCTGGCACCGCCTCGCCCTGGTCCCCGGCGACCCCACCTCGTACTACGTGGACGGCCAAGCCCGGAAGATGACCACCCGTACGGTCACCGTCCAGGTGCCCGCCCCGGGCGGCGGCACGGTGCCGGTCAGCCGCACCTTCCACGACACCCACTTCGGGCCGGTGGTCGTCGTCCCCGGCACCTTCGACTGGACCGCCACCGCCGCGTACGCGATCACCGACGTCAACGCCACCAACAACCGCGCCTTCGACGGCTGGCTGGAGATGGGCCGGGCGAAGACCGTACGCGAGCTGAAGCGGGTCCTCGACCGGCACCAGTTCCTGCCCTGGGTGAACGTGATCGCCGCCGACGCCCGTGGCGAGGCGCTCTACGCCGACCACTCGGTGGTGCCCCGGGTCACCGACGAGCTGGCCGCCGCCTGCATCCCCGCGCCGTTCCAGCCGCTCTACGCTTCCAGCGGCCAGGCCGTCCTCGACGGTTCCCGGTCGGTCTGCGCGCTAGGCCGCGACCGCGACGCGGTGGTGCCCGGCATCCTCGGCCCGGCCAACCTGCCGATCCGCTTCCGCGCCGACTACGTGACGAACTCCAACGACAGCCACTGGCTGGCCAACCCCGAGGCGCCGCTGGAGGGCTTCCCGCGCATCATCGGCAACGAGCGCACCGAGCGCAGCCTGCGTACGCGCCTCGGCGTGGAGCAGGTGCGGGAGCGGCTCGCCGGCACCGACGGGCTGCCCGGGCGGGGCTACACCACGTCCCGGCTCTGGCAGACGGTCTTCGGCAACCGCGCGTACGGCGGCGAGCTGCTGCGCGACGACCTGGTGGCGCTGTGCGCCGCGCACCCGACGGCGACCGCCTCGGACGGGACGACCGTCGACCTGCGCGGGGCGTGCGCGGCGCTGAAGGGCTGGGACCTGCGGGTCGACCTGGACAGCCGGGGCGCACACCTGTTCACCGAGTTCGCCCTGGCCGGCGGCGTCCGGTTCGCCGACGCGTTCGACGCCGCCGACCCGGTGCGTACGCCGAGCCGACTGAACACCGCCGACCCGCGCGTGCTCACCGCCCTCGCCGACGCCGTCCGCAAGCTCGCCGGCATCCCGCTCGACGCGCGCCTCGGCGACATCCAGACCGAGCCGCGCGGCGACCGGCGTGTCCCGATCCACGGTGGACGCGCCGAGGCCGGCGTCTTCAACATGATCATCAGTCCGCTGGCGCCCGGCGTCGGCTACCCGAAGGTGGTCCACGGCTCGTCCTTCGTGATGGCCGTCGAGCTGGGTCGCGACGGCCCCTCGGGCCGCCAGATCCTCACCTACTCCCAGTCGAGCAACCCGAACTCGCCCTGGTACGCCGACCAGACCCGGCTCTACTCCGGCAAGGGCTGGGACACCATCAAGTACACGGAGGCCCAGATCAAGGCCGACCCGAACCTGCGCACCTACCGGGTGGGGGAGGGCCGCCGCCACTGACCCACGCTCGCGTCCGCCGCTGGGGTCCTCGCAGATCTTGGTACGGAACGGCCCCTCCAAGGGCCCTTTCGTACCAAGATCTCCACCGTTCACCCGGCAGCGTCGACACGCCCGACGGATGCGCATCGCCTCGGCGAAATCCTCCTCTCGCCCGATTTCGGCCGCCGTTCGGTCAATTTGCCCCGTTACGGCGTGTCCCCGCCGGGCGTTGTCGCAGTTGACAGCTGTGACACCCCGGTTGGTGGCCTGCGCGGCGAAGGAGTCGGCGTGGCAAGGACTGATTCGACGGGTTCCACGTGGCGGTACCGGTGGGTGCACCGGCAGAACGAACGGCGGCGGCGGGAGTTCCGCAGCGCCGACAAGGCATGGCGACGACGCGACGACGAACTGCGCCGCCTGCGTACCCTCGCCGAGGAGTTCCAGGGCTCGGCCGAGGCGGGCGCCGGCCTGCCCCTGGAGCTCGCGCCCGACGAGGTGGTCTTCTGGGTGCTGCCGGCCGCGCAGCTGGTGGAGGTCCGACACACCACCGTGCTGCCGGCGCCGGACCTGACGGTCGCCCCGGCGGCCGCGCCGCCACGGCCACGGCGGCCCGACGGCGTCCGGATCGCCGACGCCGGCATGGCGGTCATCACCAACCGCCGGCTGGTGCTGCTCGGCGGTCGCGGCCGGCGCGACTGGTCGTACGGCAGGATGACCGGCCTGGCCCATGACCCGCACGCGCCGGTCACCCTCATGCAGGTGCTGGACCGGCGGCGCACCTCCGGTCTCATGCTCCCCGCCGACGTCGCCGCGGACTTCCGGTTCAAACTGACCCTGGCCTTCGCCGACGCCATCGAACAGCGCGGCGCGGTGCTCGACCAGCTCGACGAGGCGATCGCCGAGCACGCGCAGCTCAAGCCGTTCCGGCCGCAGATCGCCACCCCCGCGCAGGCCCGGCACTTCGCGTTCGTGCCCGGCGGCCGGCGCACCGTGGCCGTCGCCGCCGGCATCGCCCTGCTGGTGCCCGCTGCCCTGCTGGACACCGATCCCTCCGACCCGACCGGCTCCGAGGTCGCCGTCGCCGCGACCCCCGCGCCGAGCACCGCCGCCCCGCCGGTCGTCCTGCCGGCCGCGCCGGCGAAGGCGCCGCCCGCCGTGTCGAAGCCGCGACGCGGCAGCACCGCCGCCACGCCGACGCCCGCCCGCGAACCGCGCTGCGGCGCCCCGGCCAACCCGATGGGGTACGACTTCTGCGGCGGCGAGCGCATCCGCAGGCCGGCCGTCGAGGTGTGCGACTGGTTCGACTGCGTACCCGAGTTCTGGGCCGGCCGGGGCCACCTCGTTCAGTGCGGCGACGGCTCGGTCAGCCTCACCGGCGGGCGGCGCGACGCCTGCGCCGCACACGACGGAGTGCGCCGCACCGTCTGGCGCTGACCCTGCCGGCCGGTCGGGCCGGCTCGCCGACTACCGCCGAGGCGATGCGGTGCCATCCGAGGGATCCCGGGTGGCGCGGCCGTCGCATGATGTTCCGGTGATCTACCTCCCGAGCGACGGGCGTCGCAAGAAGAAGAGCCGCTTCGACAACTGCGACGCCTGCAACTGCGACATTCCCTGCTGCGACCTGGGGCTCTTCTCCACCCTGCTGACCCTGGGCGCGCTGGCCGCCCGGCTCGTCTCGCCCGGCCGGACCTCGGCGCCGTCGACCGTCGCCGCCGGGCCCACCGTCGCGGCCGGACCCACCGTCGCCGCCGGGCGGGCGCCGCTGGTGGACCGGGCCGGACGGGCCGCGATCCTGGGCTACCGGCGCTGGCTGTCGCACCGCTGGCCCGGGCAGTGCCGCTTCACCCCGACGTGCAGCGCGTACGGGCTCGCCGTCGTCGAGCGGCACGGGCTGGCCGTCGGCGGGCGGATGGCCGCCGACCGGGTGCGCCGCTGCCGGCCCGACGTGCCGCGCGGCACCCACGACCCGGTGCGCTGACCGGGTGCCGGCGACCGGTGCGCTGCTCGTCGGGGTGCTCTGAGCTGCGGGGATGCCCCCATCCGCGCCTCGGGATCGGTCATGATGACAGCATGGAGATCCGCTCCGACGACGGCGCCCGGGTGAGGATCCGGCCCGTGGGCTACCAGCCCGGGGTCGAGCCGCCGGACGACCCGGACGAGGCGGCGGAGTGGGACGACTGGCTGCTCGTCGAGACCGACGCCCGCACCGCCGACGGGCAGGCCTGGTCGCATCTCGAACCCTGCCTGACGGTGGCCGAGGCGTACGCGCTGGCGGGCTGGCTGCGGCAGCAGGCCGAGACGACCAGCGACCCGGCGGAGCCCTTGGCGGTGGCCCGCTTCACCGAGCCGAACCTGGCCTTCCGCACCCGGGTGCTGCGGCGTCGCCGGCTGGCGCTGACCGTCGAGTTCGCGTACGAGTCGCTGCCGCCGTGGATGCGGCGCCAGCCGTCGGGCGCGGTCTACCCGCTGACGCTCACCGTCTCCGCCGACGCCCTCTCCATGGCCGCCGAGCAGTGGGCGCGGGAAACCGACGCGTACCCCCACCGCGCCACCTGCTGACGGTCGGCCTGCTCGCAAGTCGATTTTCCGCCTACCGGGTCACCGCGTGGGGCGGTGGCGGCGACACTGGACGGACGACGAACCGCAGGGGGCGGGATGGCCGACGAGGAGCGGACGGAGATCCGACGGTGGTCGTCGCGACGGGTCTGGACGGTGGGGCTGCTCGGTGCCGGGGTCACCCTCGTGGCACTGGCCTTCGCCGTCGCCGCCATCGTCCATTCGTCGGACGAAGTGGGCGGGCCCTCCGACCAGGTCGAGTACCAGGCGCGGATCCGCGCCGGCCGGTCCGGTCTCTTCCCCGGCACCCTCCACGTGGAGGCCGAGCGGCGGGTGCCGGTGGGCGCAGAAAGCAGGATCGGGATCTGGGCGTGCGGCCCGGACAGCGGTGTGGCCTGCCCGGCCGCCACGGCGACGTCCGGGCCCGTCCCGGACGCGAGCCGTGAACCGGTGGCCGTCCCGCTCGGTGCCCGGGTGCGGATCGACCTGACCGGCGGCAACCCCGAAGCGATGACTGTCAGGTCGGTGGACGCGACCGGGGATCCGGCACAGCCACTGACCGAACGCGACGACGTGGCCTACTGGGCCTGGTTCGTGAAGGCCACCCGACCTGGCACGTACCCGCTCGTCGCGAGCGTGTCGGTTCTCGCGGGCGATTCCGAGACGCTGCTGATACCCCGGGAGCGGGTGGACATCGAGCTCACGGTGACCAGGACGGGCGCCTACACGGCGCGCGAGGCGACCCGCGGCGGCTGGGTGGTGACCCAGTGGCTCGTCGGCACGGTGATCGCGTTGCTGGGCACCGGGTTGATCACCGCGGCGACCCTTGCCCGATGGCGGCGCGGGCATCGGCGCGGTCCCGGTAGGTCGCGGCGTCGTCCCACCCGGGCCGGCCGGCCGGACGCCTGAGTCACTCCGGGCCGCTGCCGGCCTCGGCGGGACCGGCACCAGCACCGAGGTCGGGGATGGTGAGGGCGCCGTCGGGGCCGAGGGGGAGGCCCGGGTTCCAGGCGATCTCCCAGACGTGCCCGTCGGGGTCGGCGAAGCAGCCGGCGTAGCCGCCGTAGAAGGTCTCGCGCGCCGGCACGGTCACCCGCGCCCCGGCGTCGGCCGCCGCCGTCAGCAGCTCGTCGACCTCGTCCCGGGAGCGGACGTTCTGCGCCAGCGTCGTCCCGCCGAAGCCACCCGCGCCCAGGTCGTGAACGCCCGCGTCGGCGGCCAGCTTCTCCCGGCTCCACAGCACCAGCGCCAGGCCGCCGGCCTGGAAGAAGACGGTCTGCTCGACCTCCTGGCCGTGCCAGCCGAGCCGCTCGTAGAAGGCGCGTGCCCTGGCCACGTCGGCGACGCCGAGCGTCACGAGGCTGATCCGCTGCTCCATCACCCGGCGACCCTCCACCTACGACCCGGCACCGTCCACCGCCACCGTAGCGTCGACGCCCGACAGGCCGTCCCGGCTCCGGTGGCTCAGTCCCGTGCCGTCATCCGGTCGGCGAGGCGGCGCAGGGCGGGGGCGGCGGCGAGCAGCGTCTCGCGGTCCGCGCCGTCCAGCTCGGCCAGGGCGGCGGCGAGCAGGTCGCGCCGGTGCCGCCCGTACGCGGCCATCCGCTCCCGGGCCGCGTCGGTCAGATCCAACCGGACGGTGCGGCGGTCGGCCGGGTCGCGCTCCCGGCGCAGCAGGCCGGCGGTGGTCAGCTCGCCGACGAGGGTGCTGACCGTGTTCGGCGCGGTGCCGAGTCGCTCGGCGGCCTCACGGACGCCGATTCCCGGCCACCGCTGCACGAGCCGCAGCACCTCCACCTGGGCGTCCGGCAGGGCGGTGCGGCCGACCCGCTGGATGGCGGTCCGGCGCAGCATCCGGTGCAGGTCGCCGAGCGCTCCGCCGAGCTGGTCGACCGTCTCGTCCGTCACAGTCAGGCCCTTCGTCGGCGCAATAGCTCTGTAGTCAGAGCTATCGTAGCCGGGCCGAGCCGTCAGTGAGGGACCACCATGCCGCACGCCACCGCGCCACCCGTACGACCGGGCGAGCGCGTCGCCGCGCCCACCGGGCGGGCCGCCGTCGTGCTGCTGGTGCTGCTCGGCACGCTCACCGCCGTCGGGCCGCTCTCCCTGGACACCTACCTGCCGGCGTTCCCGGAGATGACCGGCGACCTGTCCGCCAGCCAGGCGCGGATCCAGCTCTCGCTGACCACCTGCCTCATCGGCATGGCCCTCGGCCAGCTCGTCACCGGTCCGCTCAGCGACCGCTTCGGGCGGCGCCGGCCCGTGCTGGTGGGCGTCGCCGCGTACACCCTGCTGTCGTTGGTGTGCGCGGCCGTGCCGACAGCCGAGACCCTGGCGGCGGCGCGCCTCGCGCAGGGCTTCGCCGGCGGCATGGGCGTCGTCGTCGCCCGCGCCGTCGTCCGCGACCTCTACTCCGGGCGCGAGGCCGCCAAGTACTTCTCCCGGCTCATCCTGGTCTTCGGCGTCGCCCCGATGGCCGCGCCGGCCTTCGGCAGCCTGGTGCTGCGCTTCGGGGACTGGCGTACCGTCTTCGTCGCCCTCGCGGTGATCGGCGCGCTGCTCGCCGCCGCCGTCGCGTGGCGGCTGCCGGAGACGCTGCCCGCCGCGCGGCGCAGCACCGGCGGCCTCGCCGCCACGGCCGCCGCCGGTCGCTCGCTCTTCGCCGACCGGATCTTCCTGGGGTACGCGCTGGCGCAGGGCCTCGCCTTCGCCGCGCTCTTCGCCTACATCTCCGGGTCGTCCTTCGTCTTCCAGGACGTCTTCGGCGTCTCGGCCGGCGCGTTCAGCCTCATCTTCGGCGTCAACGCGCTCGCCCTGGTCGCCGCCGGCCAGCTCAACGCCCGCCTGCTGGACCGCTTCGCGCCCCGCACCCTGCTGCTGCGCCCGCTGGGCGTGGGGCTGCTGGCCGCCGCCGTCCTGCTCGCCGGCGCGCTGCTCGGCAGCCTGCCGCTGGTGGCCGTCGCGCTCTTCGTCTTCATGGGCTCCCTCGGCATGGTGATGCCGAACGGCACCGCGCTCGCCCTGGACCGGCACCCCGCCCACGCCGGGACGGCCGCCGCGCTGCTCGGCACCATCCAGTCGCTGGTGGGCGCGATGGCCGCCCCGCTGGTCGGGCTGGGCGGCGAGGGCAGCGCCGTCCCGATGGCCGTGGTGCTCGCCGGGGCGGCGGCCGCCTCCCTCGCCGTCGTCGGCACCCTGGCCCGCGCCCGCCGTTAACCCCTCGCTCGGGCCGGGTGGCCGGCGGTAGCGTGCCGGCGTGTCCCGCTCCGTCACCCTCGTCCTGGTCGACGCCGCTGGCGCCCCGCTGGGCGTGCTGCCGCCCTTCGACGTCCCGTCGCCCTGGTGGCAGGAGGTCGGCCCCGTCGTGGCCGAGGCCCGCCGACGGTACGGCGTGGAGGTGGCCGTGCTCCGCCTGCTGACCGGCGACGCGCCGCAGCCGATGGGCGGCTCGGTCACGTACCTCGCACAGGTCGACGGGCCGCCCGCCACGCCGCTCGTACCGGCGACGCTCGACCTGTCGGCGGACCCGCTGCGCGCCCCCTACGCCGAGCCCGGCGGCCCGGCGCGCAGCCTCGCGTGGGCGACGGCCGAGCTGCGGCGGCTCGGCTGCCCGGCGGAGGCCGTCACCCAGCAGCGCACCTGGAACCTGTCGGCCGTCTGGCGGCTCGACGGGCCGGGCGGGACGGCCTGGCTGAAGCAGGTGCCGGCGTTCTTCCGGCACGAGGCGGCCGTGCTGCGCTGGCTCGGCCGGGCCGCGCCGGGGAGGACGTCGACGCTGCTCGCGGACGACGGCGACGGCCGGATGCTGATCGCGCACGTGCCCGGCGAGGACCGTTACGGGGCGCCGATCGAGGAGCGGCTGGCGATGGCCGCCGCCTTCCATCCGGTGCAGGTGCGGTCCGTCCCGGACGTGGCGGACCTGGTCGCGGCGGGCGTACCCGACCTGCGCGCCGACGCCCTGCCCGGCTGGATCCGCGATCGGCTGGCCGGCCACGACGCCTCGTCGGTGCGGGCGCTGCTGGCGGGGCTGGATGCGCGGCTCGACGAGGTACGCGGGTGCGGGCTGCCGGACACCCTCGTGCACGGCGACCTGCACCCCGGCAACGTACGCGCCGACGCCGGGCGGCACGTGGTCATCGACTGGGGCGACGCGTTCGTGGGACACCCGGCGTTCGACGCGCTGCGGCTGGCCGAGGGGCTCGCGGACGACGTCGCCGCCCCGGTGCTCGCCGAGTGGTGCGCGCGGTGGCGGGCCGAGGTGCCGGGGTGCGAGCCGGAGCGGGCCGTGGAGCTGCTGCGGCCGGTCGCGGCGCTGCGGCTGGCGGCGGTGTACGCGATGTTCCTCGACGGCATCGAGGCGAGCGAACGGATCTACCACGCCACGGACGTCGACAGATACCTGCAGCAGGCGCTCGCACCCGCTGCCCGGTGACCCGTGACCAGCAGCGTCACGATGAAGTGGGCTTGCTGCCGCGCTCGTTGCGCGCACCGACCGGGCCTTTGACAATGGCTGGCACATTAGCGCCAGCAGCAAGTCTCCGGTCAACGATCTGTCGCAGAAATGAGCCCCATGTTCTTTCGCTTCTTTCACCGCAAATGGGTCAAGGCCATGGGGCGCGTGCTCGACTCGCGGCTCCACAGCGTCCAGAACTCGCATGCGAAGTGGGCCTTCATTGTCCAGTTCGTGGGGCCGGACGGGCAAAAAACCAGGCTCGAGGTCATGGGGGACTCCCGCACCCTCGGGGTCGCAGTTGGCGCCACAGTGCCGCTGCTCGTGAGCCCCGACGGAAAGAAGGCAGTCTTCGACAGGACCGATCCGCAGATCAACGCGACGGAGGTCGTCAAGAGCCGTAAGAAGGCCGAGGAGGAGCGCTTCCGCAGACAGCTTGAAAACTGAGCCTCCATCGTGGCGGTGCCAGCAGGGCCACGGCGGTAGTCGGGCGAGCGCCTTCCGGGCAGGGCCAGGACCTCTCAGCCGAGTGGCCCGATGCGCAGATGCTGGGCGGCGCATCCAGGCGGCAACCAGCCGCCAGTTGGAGCGCATGGCCGTCACCGGTGTTCTCTGACAGGTCATCCGGGTTCGTGCAGAAACGTCTGCACGCTCGGCAGGTCGGCGAGAGCTGCTTCGATCAGGGGGCGGACCTCGGCCCAGTCGAGGCCGCCGTTGCCGCAGCCGAGCGCCGGCACCGCCACCGAGGCGATGCAGTTGTCGCGCAGGACGCGTACCAGATCGGGCAGCCCGGCCTCGATGTCGGCAAGGCGGGACGACGAGCGCCAGTGACCCTTGGTCGGGAAGTTGACGACGTAGCGGTGCCGGCCCGGCGTGCCCGAGTCGTACACGAACATCCGTCCGAGACGGACGGTGCCTGCTGCGCAGGCCGCGCGGTATGCGGTGAAGTTCGCGGGATGGGCCTGCTTGAAGGCCAGGGCGAGGCCCCTGCCCATCACGCCGACGGTGTTGACGGGATTGACGAGTGCCTCGACGTCCGCGTCGAGCAGGTCGCCGTGCCGAATGCTGATCACGAAGCCGTTGCTACCACTCGGCTGTGACATCGCGCTTCCGTCCAGAGAAGTACCTCGGGCTGTCAGCGAGACATGTGGTGGGAGCGGGCCATAGCATCGCTGCTATTACCTGATGGCGCGAATGAGAGGGTGAAGCGATGAGCGATCGCGTCGACTGGAACGACCTGCGTGATCGCCGAATGGCGGAGCCCGGAGCCGCCGAGGCTTACGAGGTGACGCGCATCGCCTTCGAGCTTGGGCAAGAGGTGCGGCACCTGAGGGAACACAAGGGGTGGAGCCAGAGTCAGTTAGCGAAGTCTGCGGGAATGACCCAGCCCGCCGTGGCCCGGTTCGAGGCTGGCGGCACCGTGCCAACCCTGCCGGTACTGGAGTGTTTCGCACGTGCGCTTAGCATGAAATTGGATGTCAGATTCGCTCCGGACGCAGACGCTACCTGAGCGCCCCTCCCCGAATCGGTTCGCCCGTCCCTATGCGGCGAGGGACTCGCCCTTGAACACTTCACGGCGGTGTCAGGAGATGTGCACGATAGCGGGAACCTGCGTCCCGGGGCGAGGCTGCAACATCCTGCCGTGCAGGTCATAGGTCGACCGACCCGCCGGCGTACGGGCGGTGAAGGCGGCCGACACCTCAATTCGCAGGTCACCGTCGAGGCCCAGCGCGCCAAAGTCGAACAGCTTGTGGTGCAGCACGCAGAGAGCCAGGCCGTTGTCGGGGCTGTCCGGGCCGTCGAAGGCCCACCAGCGCACGTGCGCCGCCTCCACCCCAACCGAGGCGTGGCCGAGTTGGCCGTCGTACCCGCAGAACGCGCACTGCCTGTCCCATGCCTGGAGTACCGCCACCCGCCAGGAGGCATCACGCCGCCGCGCGGGAACTGGCATGACGCCCGGCGCCTGGAGGATGTCGTCGGGATCGAGCCCGGCGGCGGTGAGCACGTCGGGCGCGATGGTGGGCGGAAAGTGCTGCTCCACCAGGGCGCGGGCGACGCGCCGTACCAGATCGGGGTCCTTGCGTAGGGCGGATTCGGTGGCGGCATCGAGGCGGCCTACCACGTCGTGGGCCGCCAACGGTCCGACCAGATCCATCGGCACGTCCCGGTTCAGCGTCCACACGCCGTCGCTGCGGAGCCGGGTGAACGGGTACGCGGCGCTCTGCGCCCGCCCCGTCTTCGACGCCGGGCCGAACTCCGCGATCAGGTCGCTGAGCCGCTCCTGCGTCTGCGACCACGCCAGCTCGCTGGATCCTCCCCGGTCGAGCTGGCCGAGTGCCAGCAACACCAGCAGTGGCTTGTGCGGTGCGCGTCGGCCACGCTGCTGATGCAGTCGCAGCGAGGTCAGCCGGTCCAACACCTCCTGGCGGATGCTCATGCGGCGATGGTGCGGGCGGTGGCGTACACGTCGGCGGGGAGGGCGTGCGCCAGTCGCCAGATGATCCGGATGGGCCGGTCGCCGGTGTGCTCCCGATAGGTCATCGGGCCGGCGTAGAGGTAGGCCGGCGCGCCCAGGTCCCGGTCCGCGACCCGGGTCTCCCGTACGAACAGGTGCACCGTCGAGCCGCGCGAGGCGTGGTGGATGTAGCGCTGACCGGTCACCGACGCCGACGACGTGGTGCTCTGCGACTCCCACTGGAACAGGCTGTCGGTGATGGCCCGGTCGGCGTACATGGTGGTGGGAGAGTAGTGCGCCTCCGACTTGACCAGGGTGACGAAGAAGAGATCCGCCTTGGCGTCGGGCAGCCACTTCACGCCCTCGCGCAGCGAACCCGGGTTCGGCATGCCGAAGGCCGCGCACGCCTCGTTGCGGCTGTAGCGGGCGTGCACCCGCAGCGGCACCTCCGCCGACAGCGGCTGCGGCGTGACCCGGTGGATCCGCTCGCGCAGCACCTCGGCCACCTGCCGCAGCTCGGCGCAGCGTGCCGGCTCGGCCCAGAGCCGCGTCAGCCGCTCGTCCCGCGAGGTCAGCGGCACGTTCGGCCCCCACAGGTCGAAGTGGAGCATGTCCCACAGCCGTCCGGCACCGGGCCGGTCGCCCGCCGCCACCCGGGTCAGCAGGGCCAGCCGGTCCGGGTCGTCGAGGTGCAGCATCCGCCCGATGGCCCGGCCCAGCTCCCGGTCGTCCGGCCCCGGCGTGGACGGCTCCAGCCCGGCGAGCCGCCGCAGCCCGGTCCATCCGCCGATGGTCGCCGACCGGTAGACGTCCTCGATCTCCACGCCGGTCTCCCGCAGGAACCCGGCGAGGCTGACGTCCCCGAGATGGCGTAGCTCCGCCAGCAGGCCGTTCTTCGAGGTCGGCATGACGGTACGCAGGTTGTCGAGCACGACCCTGCGGGCGACCGGGTCGAGTTGGATGTGGCAGCCGCTGGGCAGCGACGGGAAGCCCTGCTCGACGGCATCCCTGATCTCCCGGCGGCTGACCCCGGTCAGGGCGCGCCAGCGCAGGTCGAAGCGGAAGTTGGCGTGCTGCCCACCGATGAAGTCGAGCACCGTCAGGCAGGGCTTGTCGTCGTCCAGGCGCAGCCCACGGCCGAGCTGCTGGAGGAAGATCGTGGCGCTCTCGGTGGGCCGCAGCATCAGGATCGTGTCGACCATCGGCAGGTCGACGCCCTCGTTGAACAGGTCGACGGTGAAGAGCACCCGCAGCTTGCCGGCCTTGAACTCCCGCAGCAGATCATGCTGCACGGGCCGGTCGACCTGGGAGGTCACCGCCGCCGACGGAACCCCGTGCCGGGTGAACCACTCCGCCATGAAGCGGGCGTGGGCGATGCTCACGCAGAACCCGAGCGCCCGCATCCGGTCCACGTCGACCGTGTCGCGTACCGCCTTCAGCACCAGCCGCGCCCGCGCGTCGTTGCCGGTGTAGAGGCCGTCAAGCTCGCCGATGTCGTACCCCTGGCCGCGCTTCCAGCGCAGCCGCGACAGGTCCACGTCGTCGTGCAGCCCGAAATACTGGAACGGCGCGAGCAACTGCCGCTCCAACGCCTCCCACAGGTGCAGCTCCACCGCCACGCGGCCGTCGAACCACCGCCGCACATCCCGACCGTCGGCCCGGTCGGGGGTCGCCGTAAGCCCCAGCAGTACGCGCGGCCGAAGCCGCTCCAACAGCCGGGCGTACGTCGGTGCCTCCGCGTGGTGGAACTCGTCGACGATCACCATGTCGTACGCCTCGGGGTCGATCTCCCGCCGGTGTAGCGACTGGATGGAGGCGAAGACGTGCCGCCACCTGGTCGGGGTCTTGCCCCCGACCAGCGTTTCGCCGAAGCTGCCGTCGAGCATCACCTGCCGGAACGTCGCCAGGCTCTGGGTGAGGATCTGCTCCTGGTGGGCGACGAAGAGCAACGAGTCGACCTGGCCCTTGCGTTGCAGGCGCCGGAAGTCCAGCGCCGCGACGACCGTCTTGCCGGTGCCGGTCGCCATCACCACCAGGTTCCGGTGCCGGCCGTGCACCTGGCGCTCGGCGTCGAGGTCGGCGAGGATCTCCGCCTGGTACGGGTACGGACGCACGTCCAGGTTGGCGATCTGCGTCGGCGAGTCCTCGCGCCGCTCCCCGCTGAGGGCGTTCCGCAGCCGCTCGGCGTCCCGGGTGGCGTCGTAGTCCTCGAACGCCGGGTCGTTCCAATAGTCCTCGAACGTGGCGGTGAACGTGTTGATGACGTGCGGCTGCTCGACGTTGGAGACGCGTACGTTCCACTCCACGCCGTCGATCAGCGCGGTCTTCGACAGGTTGGACGATCCGACGTACGCGGTGCTCATGCCGTTGCCCCGGCGGAACAGCCACGCCTTGGCGTGCAGCCGGGTGGTCCTGGTCTCGTAGGACACCTTGATCTCGGCGCCCAGCTCGGCGAGCCGGTCGAGGGCCCGCTGATCGGTCGCGCCCAGGTAGGTCGTGGTGATGACGCGCAGCTTGCCGCCCCGGGCGATCAGCTCGCGGATGGCGGGCTCGACGATGCGCAGGCCGTACCACTTGATGAACGCGCAGAGCAGGTCGACCTGCTCCGCCGAGGCCATTTCGTGGGTGACCTCGTGGCCGATGCGGGGCTGGTGGCGGCCGTTGACCAGCAGCGCGCCGGTGGAGAGCGGGGTGGTGGGGCGTTGGGGGAAGGCTGGTTGCGCGGGCGGGGTGGGTGGGGCGGCGATGGCGTGCAGGAGGTGCTTGGCGTCGGTCACCTGGTCCTGTGCCGTCGACGCCTGCGGGCTCCCGGAGGCGATGGCGTCGGCGATGCGGTTGGCGAGTTTGATCTGGCGGTGGAGCTTGTCGTCGCCGCTGGGGACGGCGTGCAGGGCGCGGAGGGCCAGGGTGGCGATGTGACGGGCGAGGGCGTCGGGCGCGTCGGCGGGGTCGAGCTTTTGATGCTGGACGAGGGCGGGGTCGACGTGCTGGAGGCGGCCAGCCAGCTCGCCGGTGATGAGGTGCTCGTAAACGCCCCGCTCAAGATCCATCACCATGGCAAGATAGCCAATTTCACCCTCAAGCGGCTATCCCTGCTACGCCTCCTTGAAAGTGGTGTCAGGTATTGGACAACTCGATCCAAGGCCGTTCTTTCCAAGAAGCTCCAGATGCACACGCCCAGACGCCCAGACGTCCTGCCGACGTGGAAGGCTGAGCGCACCAGGTGATTGAACTGGGGCGACAGCTGCTTTCAGACGCTAGTTGCAGTGACAGTACGACCCTCTCAGGCAGTTGACAGCTCAGACAGATGAATCATTGCTGCCTGATCAGGTGAAGACCCGCGTCCCGCTGGCGGGACTCTGTCCGGTAGGGTCTTCGGCACGCCTTGTGGGGGTGATTAGCAGCGTCTGGACTGGAACTGCCGCCTATGCTCAGAAACAGAAACGCGTTATGGCTGTTGCGTTAGCTGACCAGTGCATGGACGATGGCACTGATCGCAGCTTATGGTCGTTGACCAACGCCGGCAAATCTATTCAAGGGCTGCGCCCTGGCTCGGTTGGCTCAAAACTTAAGGCGGGCAGTCGGTCACCCTACTTTGCAAAGTAAATGTATAGCGTCAGACCGGGCGGCCTGCTAGCTCTATCTGGAACTCTTAGTAATCGGCGGCTGTGTTGGCTGTATGTCGAATGGCAACCTTCCAATGGGAAGGAACTCGCGGACTTACCGTGAACGTCAGCACGACCCGTTTGAGTGTTGTCCGTTGAGGAAGGGGCGTAACGGATGTATCGCCGCGGCACGGAATGGCGTAAGTGGGATTTGCATGTCCATACGCCCGATTCTCTCCGTCAAAACTATTCTGGGGCAGACCCATGGGACAGGTTTTTCTCCGAACTGGCGCAGCTTCCACCAGAGATTGCAGTTCTCGGCATAAACGACTATTGGTTCCTTGACGGGTATAGTCGGGTGCGCGCGGAGTTCGACAGCGGCAGGTTTCCCAACCTCGCTGCGGTCTTCCCGGTTATCGAGGTGAGAACGGAGAACTTTGGCGGCACCGAAGGCAAGCTGAAGCGGATTAACTTGCATTTCATCTGCGACCCCCTTCTTTCGGTGGGCGTAATCGAACGACAGTTGATCGCATCGCTTAGGCCTACGTATCGTTTGACTAATACGGACCCGTATGAAACCTGGAGCCAGGTTGTGACGCGCGAAGCTCTGACGGATCTGGGGCAGAAAATTAAGAGTCAGGTGCCTGAGGGGGAGCGCAGTCGATACGGTTCAGACATTATTGAAGGCTTCAATAATGTCTGTGTGCCCTTCAATGAGACTATTAAGTCGGTTCGCGACAACAGCGCCCTAGCGGATCGAGTGCTAATCGCGGTAGGGAAAACTGAATGGGCTGCACTGAAATGGAACGACCAGTCGATCGCTACAAAGAAGACGCTAATTAATTCTGCCAATGTGGTTTTCACGGCGGCCGGGAATCGAGATGAATTTCGGCGTTCGCAGCAGGCCCTAGCGAGCGCTGGCGTGAACGCCAGACTTCTGGACTGCAGTGATGCCCACACTTGGAAGGACGCGAACGAGAAGGATCGCTTGGGGAACGCGCTCACGTGGATAAACGCAGACCCTACCTTCAAGGGTCTTCAGCATGCGGTTCAGGAATATGGGCACCGCGTGACTGTCGATGACCGTCCCTCTACCCTGAAAAGACGAGCTACCCGGCCAACCACTGTAATCGATAAGGTTTCGGTGCGTCCGAAAGTCAGTGGCGACGACAGTCACAGGCTCTTCAATTGTGAAGTAGACCTTAACCCAGGATTCGTTGTAATCTTGGGTAATAAAGGTCAAGGAAAATCTGCTCTTCTTGATATCGTAGCCGCTGCGGCAAATAGCGACCGTTATGATGACTACTCCTTCCTTACGCCAGCACGATTCCGGCGTAAGAATGGTGAGGCTAGGCACTATGAGGGCGCTATTTGTTGGGCGGACGGGACTAGCGCAGTTGCTTCCTTGGACGAGCCGTTTACTGCTAGAGCGCCTGTCGGTGTAGATTACCTCCCTCAATCTCTTATCGAGAGAGTGTGTCTAGCGGACCCTTACAGCAAGCAGGAGCGACAGTTTGAGGCAGAGATTGAGCGCGTGGTACTGGGTCATATCCCTCCTGAAGACCGAGGAAACGCGACCTCGCTGCGCCAGTTTTTGGAGGCGCGCTCGGTCCGAGCTTATGGGGATCTTCAAATCGCGCGGACCAAAATTTCGACGGCTGCTAAAGCGCTCACGAGTTCCGAAGATCGGAAGGCGGAACTGGAAGCGCTTCATTTGCCCGCCCGGATTGACTCACTGTCTTCACAGGTAAATGAGATTGAGCGGCAGGTAGATCAAACCCAAAAGGAATTGTCTGAGCTGCAGGTGGCCGCAGGTGCCGATGCGCTACAGAGGGAGCTTGAGGGGTTAAGGGAAGAGCGACTAGCCCTTGGGGGACAAAAGGTAAAGCTCCTGCAAGAGATTCGGAATAGCGAGGAATCTATCGACGATATCTCTCGCCTCGAAGCGTCATTCCTGGACCATTTCGAGGCTGCACGCGCTGCGGCCGAAGAGTTGGCGCGAAGGATGGGTATTGACGGAGATGCTATTTTCAGCATTGTCTACCACAGTGGAGAGTCGGAGGCGTGGCGTGCCAAACTGATTAACAACATCGCTGACGCGCGCCGAGGGATTTCTGATCCGAAGCAAGGAATCGACTCGCGCATTGCCACTATTGACGAAAAGGTTAGGAGATGTGAGGAAGAGTTACAGGCAAGGGCGGAAGGCTCGGAAGACCTGATGAGAAAGGCGGCCGATTTGACTCAGCGCCGAGACTACCTCTTGGGTGACGTGGCGAATCCGGGTTGCTTGCGCGGAGCGGAGGCTCTGGCAGCCGAACTCAAAGCCATTCCTGAAGCGGAGGACCGAGCGCGAGGAGAGCTAAGGGAAGGTTTTCTTCAAGCTCATAGGGCCGCCATGTCGATATTTGCGATCCAGAAGGAGGCGTATTCGGATGCCACCGCATACGTCGCCTCGCATTCTCTTGCAAGACAGGTCGGCCTTGAGTTTGACGTTGAGCTGCGCATCAAGGGCTTCACCGCTTCGTGGTGCGACATCGTGAACAAACAGCGACTTTCGGATCTCCACGCAGTCTTCGAGAATCCAAATGAGGAGTCTCTTCTTGAGGGCGTGAACCTTGCCTCTGCCGAGGAAGTATTTACGGCACTGCTGAAGTTGCAAGATCGGATTGGTCGAGAGAGGGGTAATAGGGCTGGAGCTCGACGTGCCTTGTCCTCCGTGGTCCGGGCTAGCTATTCGGCCTCCGACTTACTCTTGGCCATGTTCGACCTTAAGTGGCTGGAGGGCGAGTATGTGATTCGATCATCGGGGGCGGAGCTTAGTGAGCTGTCGCCTGGCCAGCGGGGCCTTGTGCTCCTGATGTTTTACCTGTTGATTGATAAATCTGATAAGCCGCTGCTGTTGGACCAGCCTGAGGAGAATCTAGATAACCAGACGGTGAGAGAACTCCTCATCCCGGCTCTTCGTGCGGCTGTTGACCGGCGTCAGGTGATAGTAGTGACGCATAATCCGAATTTGGCTGTAGTGGGCGACGCTGATCAGCTGATAGTTGCAACGTTGAATAGTGGCACCTTCTCATATGAGTCGGGGTCACTTGCTCGGAGCTCAATTGGCTCGCAGTCTATCGATGTGCTTGAGGGCACCCGGGCGGCCTTCGATAATCGAGAGGAAAAGTATGATCGAGTGGTTGGCAGGGCGTGAAATTCGCATGGGAATATGGATAGCCTCAACGCGCTGCGGTTCACATTTTAGGGTTGATCAAAGCTGCGTCGGATCCTTGTCCTAACGGATTTACATAGCCAAGAATGTCTGTTAATAGCGTGTCGTTAGTGGCTAAGGTGATTGCAGAGTGGGCGTTATGTTTCGTGCCGTCCCAATCGACAATCAGGGCACCTGATTCCCGAGCGATTGCAACCCCTGCCGACATGTCCCAGGGTCGGTTGGATAGCGTGAGTGCGGCATCGACCTTGCCTTCGGCTAGCCAGGCCAAGTCGAGCGCCGCCGAGCCAGTCATGCGTACACGCTGCACGGACTCGGCGAGCCGTGCAGTTAGTGCGAGTCGAAGTCGGTTCTTGGCCGCAGCATCTTCACCCACGGCGTAGTCGCCGATCGCCACGATCGCCATGCTCAGCCGGCTCGTTTGGCTCACCCGAATCGGCTTGCCGTCAACCGTTGCGCCGTCGCCCTGGGCGGCGGCGTAACGGTTGCCGAGGAAGGGCAGCTCGATGACCCCGAGGACCGCCTCGCCGTGGTGCAGCAGCCCGAGCGACACCGCACAGAGCGGGATGCCTCGGACGAAGTTGGCCGTCCCGTCGATCGGATCGAGCACCCATTGCAGCTCTCCCGACCCGCTGATGCCGTCCTCCTCGCCGAGGAACCCGATGTCGGGAGTTGCGACACGGAGGAGCTCGCGGACGCTGCGCTCGATCTCGTAGTCTAACGCGGACGCCATGTCGCGGTCGCCCTTGGCTGTGAGCGCGCCCGGTGGCTTACGCCGCATGTCCTCGGCCGCCCGTGCAACCGCCTGGATCGCAACAGGCAACAGTGGTCCGTAGTCGCTCACAACTGCTGCCCCCGTCGCCACTGCGTCTCGAAGTGCTGTTCGAACACCGGATACAGGCCGCCGCGAGCCTGGCTCCGTCTGGCGACGAACGCGGGGGAGTCGACCCCTCGGCTCTCCGCCAAGTACGGCTGCGCGACGCAGAGATCGTCGACCAGGATCACGTTGAAGCGCAACGTGTCGTCGTAGACCGCCAGTTCCATGCGGTCCTGGAGCCCGTCGGGTAGCCGGTCACGCACGCGCATCAGCGTCTCAATGTTGAGCTTCGTCAGCCCAGACAGCTGCCCCGCCGGAAAGCCTTCCTCCGCCTCGCGTGCCTGAACAGCCTGCCCAGCCGGGTTGAGGAACAGAAGGCGGACGTGCGCACCAGCCTCGACCAGGTCGTGCCAGCGGCGATCCGGGTAACCCTGCGACAGGAGGTTGAGCGACAGGCCAACGGCGCGCACGGTGCTCGCGCCGCCGAGCAGTCGATCGGGTGGAAGGCTGGTGGAGAACTCGGAGCGGTTTGGGTGGACGGCGATCAGGTCTCCGAACCGCTCCTCACCCACGTTGCCTGCGCCGGATGGGTCGAGAATCGCGGACAGCGCGAGGACCACGTCACCGGGCGGGACCGTGCTCGTCTCCCAGTTGGTGACGTCGTCTCCAGTCGGCCGCCAGGTCAGCGTCCGGGCCAGCGCGGCGGCGAAGTCTCCGACGCTCAATCCGAGAGCTTGACGAGTCCGCGCGACCTGCTCGCGCGCGGCGGCTCCAAGGTCGAGTCCGTCCCCGGAGCCTGGGGCCGGCGGGTTCGCGTGAGGTAGCGCCGAAGCAAACCGGTGTTGCGCCTCGTCGGCAGCATGGGCGAGGGCAGTGTCCAGGGCCGCCTGCATCTCGGGGCGGGGGTTCACGCAGTCCCCGCCGGCTTCCCACTTCGAGACGGTCCGTTCGGCCACGCCCAGGTGCACGGCGAAGTCGCGGATGCTCATGCGGAGCGCGTGGCGGAGTGCCTTCGTCTCACGGCCGGTCCATCGCTGCACGGGTGTCATCGTGCCGCCTTCGATCATGTCGAGATCGGTCACCGTGCACCTTACCGGCAGCGGATGCAGCGCAGTTACCGGCCAAGTGCAGTGCGTGGTCGTTCTGGTCTTCCCGCAGCTCGGAAAGGGTCGACGCATGGCCCGGGGCGGGTGCTGGCTCCGGAGCTGCGTCGACCCGAACGACACAGCTCCGCTCCCGCCCGCCCCGGCGCCACTCCACCTGTCGACAGGGGCCCGAAGCCGTCCCTGAACACCAAGGAGCCCGGCATGCCCACCCTGCTCGACGACTTCCCGGTGCTCACCCCAGTCACCGACGAGGATCTCGCCATCGCCGTCCAGGCGGTACGCACCCACGCCCCCGAGAGTTGGCCGCAGGGCGAGCTGTGCCGCAGCGAGCGCGTCCCGTACCCCTGCCGCCTCGCCCGCTGGGGTCGCGCCACCCTGGAGGCCGCCGGCCTGAGCGCCGCCCAGGTCGAGCAGGGCGGCTGGGCGTGAGCGTGCAGGAGGTGGTCGGGCGGTGGCTGCGGCTCGTGGTGGCGGACGCGGAGCTGTCGCCGTACCTCATCGGGGTCGACCTGGAGCGGCTCGGCGCGCACCTGGCGGCGGGCCTCGCCGCGGCCGTCGACGGCCAGCCGGCGACCGACCCGTGGCGCGGGTTCGGCCTGTCGGAGGAGCAGCACCGGCGCATCGTCGACTACCTGGCCGGGGTGCTCTGGGCGCTCGACGTGCCCGACGAGCGGATCGCCCGCGCCCGCCGGACCTTCGCCGGGGAGGTGGGCGCGTGAGCATCGTGGCCGCCTGGGAGGCAGCCGTCGAGCGGGGCGCCGACGACTTCTGGTGCACGCTGGAGGACCGCCGCCCCGGCCTGCTGCCCGAGCGGGACGCGCCGCTGCTCTTCGCCGCGCTCGGCCGCCTCACGGTCGGCGGCGACGACCCGGCCGGGCGGGCGGCGCTGCTGGCGGTGCTCGGCCGCGCGTACCGCCAGCTTGGCCTGCTGCCGCACGCCGCCACGATCGGCGACGCGCTGCTCGCCGCCGTCGCCCGGCACGCCCGGCCACTGTGGACGCCACGGCTCCCTGACGCCTGGGAGCGCGCCGGCCGCCGCGCCGACGAGGCCGTGCGCCGCGCCGTCGCCCGCGCCGAGGACGGCCCGGCCTGGTGCCCCGCCGAGGTGATCGGCCACGACCGGCCGTGCGACACGATCGCGATCCTGACCGTACGCCCCTGGCAGCGCCTGCCCCACCGGCCCGGCCAGGCGGTCCCGGTCTGCACGCCGCGCCGGCCCGGCCGCTGGCGCTGGCTCTCCCCGGCCAACGCCCCGCGCCCCGACGGCACCGTCGAGCTGCACGTCCGCGCCGTCGCCGCCGGGGCCGTCGCCCACCGCCTCGTCCACGACGTACGCCCCGGCGAGCTGCTCCACCTCGGCCCGCCGCGCGACGCCGGTCTGTGCCTGGACCTGTCCGCGCGGCGGGACCTGCTGCTCGTGGCCGGGGGCACCGGGCTGGCGCCGCTGCGTGCCCTGGTCGAGCAGGTCGCCGCCGCGCCCGACAGCCGGCAGGTGACCCTGGTCGTCGGCGCGCGCACCTTCGCGGACCTGTACGACGCGCCCGCCCTCGACAAGCTCGAGCGTGCCCACGACTGGCTGACCGTCGTGCCCGCCTTCAGCCACGACCCCGGCGCCGAGCCCGCCGAGCGGGGCGACGCCCTCACGATCGCCCTCGGTCACCGCCGCCCCGAGCAGGACGTGTACGTCTGCGGCCCGCCGCCGATGCTCGCCGGCGCGCGGCTGCGGCTGCTCGCCGCCGGGGTGCCCGCCGACCGCATCCACCTGCCGGCGGAGCTGGTGCCCTGATGGCCGTCTACCGCAGCCGCCACGCCCTGCCCGGCCCGCTCACCCCCGACCGGGTCCTCGACGTCACCCTGCCGCGTACGCCGCTCGGCCGGCGCGGCTACCGGGTCGACGAGGTCGACGCGCTGCTGTGCCGCCTCGCCCACGAGCTGCGCGACCGCACCCGCCAGCTCGACCTCACCCGCGCCGAGAACCACCGCATCAAGGAGGCGCTGCGCACCTGGCAGACCCGGCACGCCGAAGAGCGCACGCAGCCCAACACATCCTGAGTGGACGGAGTGACGCCACCCGGCGGCCATAAGCACGATGATCACTAGGATCGGCGCCGTGATGATCAAACGACGGCTTCCAATAGTCCTCATAGGACTGTTGGTGGCCTTCCCGACACTTGGCGTTCCCGCCTACGCCGACGAGCACGAGACCGCACCCGTCGAGCCGCCCAAAGTGGAGCTGGTGCTCGACGTGAGTGGCTCGATGCGCGCCAAGGACATCGGCGGGCGCTCCCGCATCGCCGTCGCCCAGGAGGCGTTCAACGACGTCGTGGACGCGCTGCCCGAGACGACGGACCTCGGCATCCGCGTCCTCGGCGCCACCTACGGCGGCGACGACAAGAAGGTCGGCTGCCAGGACACCCAGCAGCTCGTACCGGTCGGCCCCGTCGACCGGGTGAAGGCCAAGAACGCCATCGCCACCCTGCGCCCCACCGGCTTCACCCCGGTCGGGCTGGCCCTGCGCGAGGCGGCCAAGGACCTCGGCACCGGCGAGACCACCCGGCGCATCGTGCTCATCACCGACGGCGAGGACACCTGCGCGCCGCCGGACCCCTGCGAGGTGGCCCGCGAGCTGGCCGCCCAGGGCACCAAACTGGTGGTCGACACGCTCGGCCTCATCCCCGACGAGAAGGTACGCAGGCAGCTTGTCTGCATCGCCTCGGCGACCGGCGGCACGTACACCTCGGCGCAGAGCAAGGACGACCTGACCCGGCGGATCAAGCAGCTCGTGCAGCGGGCCAAGGACACCCACGCCAAGACTCCGGCGAAGGTGGCCGGCACCGACGTCTGCGCCAAGGCGCCCGTGCTCACCCCCGGCGTCTACACCGACCGGGAGCGCTTCGAGGAGCACCGGTGGTACCGGATTCCGGTCCAGCCGGGGCAGGAGCTGCGGGCCTCGGTGAGCATCGGCCTGGACCGGCCGTTGAACCGGGACTACGGCGTACTGCTGCGGGCCACTGCCACCGACGGACGGGAACTGGTCCGGGGCAACGACGCCGGCAGCGGTCGTACCGACGTGCTGTCGACCGGCGTGCGCTGGGCGGCGACGGACGACGACGAGGACGAGGCGGAGGACGGCGACGAGGGCGGCGTCTTCTCCGACTCGACGGAGAAGGCTCCCGAGCCCACCGTCGTCTGCCTGGTCGTCAGCAACTCCTTCTCCGCCAAGGCGGGTGCCGGTCAGGCCCCGGGCATGCCGCTCGAACTGACCATCGACCTGGTCGACGCGTCGCCCGCCCCGAACAGCCCGGGTCTCGGCCGGGGCTGGGTGCTGCTGGGCGTACTGACCCTCGCGGGCCTGCTCAGTGGGTTGATCGTTGGTTGGCTGACCCGTTGGTGGGTAGCGGTCTGGAGGACCCGATGACGATGCGGAAGGCTCCGGCCCTGATCTCGGCCCGCCGGGCGGCGGTGCTGCTCGCCGCCACCGGTATCGCCGTCGCGCTGCCGGCCGCCGCCAGCGCGGACACGCCCACCCCGTCGCCGGGGGCCGCCACCATCAACAAGGCCGGCACCTCGTTCCTCACCGCCGCCGGCATCAGCCCCGGCCAGCCCGTACGGGTCGGTGCCTCCGTGGGCGACTACCTGTACTGGTCGTTCACGGCCGAGGCGGGGGACACCCACCACGTGGCGGCCACCGTGTCGCTGCCCGCCGCGGCGAGCCGGAAGGGCGACTCCACCTGGACCGTCGAGGTCTTCGACGGGCTGCGCCGCCGGCAGGCGTGTGTCGCCGGGGCGCAGACCCCGGTGGCGTCCAAGAGCGCCGCCACCGTCGAACTCGACTGCGAGCTGCGCCAGGTGCGCTCGTGGGCCGAGCCGTGGTCGGGTGACCCGCTGCCGGGCACCTACTACGTCCGGCTGTCCGGCATCGAGTTGCCGGAGCAGGAACTGGGCCTGCCGATCGAGGTGAGCCTGCTCGTCGGGGTGGAGTCCGACGGCGACACCGAGCCGGAGGGCGGCGACCTGAAGGAGCCCCTGGTCCCGGCGGTGAACCCGGGCAAGGTGCTCGCTGGCGACCCGACCGCCAGCACGCCGGCCCCGGCGGCGGCCGGCGACGAGGAGGACGACGGCTGGTTCGACTGGGTCCGGTGGCCGAGCCTGTCGTCCCGCTGGTACTGGACCATCGCCGGCGGCATCCTGGCCGCCGTCGCGGGGGTGGTCGGCTTCGCCCTGACCCGCCCCCGCCAGCGCGTCGGCTGAGTCGTACGCGCGGTCACCGCACCAGGACACGGACCAGATCGACGATGACGGCAGGGCGGGCATGACCGAACGGGTCGTGTCCGCCCTGCTCCACGCAGGGAGGCGGCCGGAACGCCGTGGCAGCCCACGGCGCCACGTCGAACTCCCGTGGCGGCAGGGGCGGCGGGTCAGGCTCCCGGCGGCCGGTAGGCCACCTTCAACCGGAGCGCCTCGTCCATGTCCTGAGGCGTCAGCAGCGGGTTGATCCGGGTGTCCAGGCCGCCGGCCGCCCGGATCGTGGCGGCCAGGGCGACGGCGGTCTGCTGGTCGGGAAGGTCGCAGATCACGTACACGTCGTAGGGGCCGAGCGCGAAGTCGAACGACTCCAACCGGCCGCCGGTGTTCTCGACCAACGCCTGGATCACCTCGGCGCGTCTCGCCCCGCCCTCCTTCATCAACCCGCTGATCCCCTCGACCGTGTAGGTCGCCGTGAACAGGAACCTCGCCATCCGGGCACCACCTCCAGATCCCGGCCGCGGGTACCCGGTGTGCCGGTGTCTAGTCCTGCGCTCACCGGAACGCGGCCGGGCGGAGCCAAGACGCCGGGGCCCGTCAGCTCTCTTGCGCCACGTGGGCGCCGTCCGTTCGGACATCCCGCGTCGGAACGTCCGCAGGTTCCTGCGGTCGACCGCCTGCCAGTCGGCCCATAGGTTCACGCCCCCGTTCCGGCGTTCCCGCGCCGCCCG
Organism: Micromonospora echinofusca; assembly: GCF_900091445.1. NCBI lineage: Bacteria > Bacillati > Actinomycetota > Actinomycetes > Micromonosporales > Micromonosporaceae > Micromonospora > Micromonospora echinofusca. The sequence goes on along the minus strand of NZ_LT607733.1, from coordinate 5,233,594 downwards.
CCCACGCCGGAGCCGACGGGCCCTCTACAGTCGACGGTCTCATCGAGTGACGGCGAGAGGGTACGGATGCGCATCGGCATCAACACGTGGGCGTGGGCGGCACCGCTGACCGACGAGGCGCTCGCCGAACTGGCCCCACGGATCAGGGCCTGGGGCTTCGACGCCGTCGAGCTGACCGTCCAGGCGCCCGGCGACTGGGACCCCGACCGCGCCGCCGACCTGCTCGCCGGGCTGGGCCTGACCCCCGCCGTCTGCGCCGGCCTGCTGCCCGGGCACGACCTGCTCGCCGACGACGAGGAGGTCGTACGGCGTACGGAAGAGTTCGTGCGGCAGTGCGTGCGGGCCGCCGGCCGGGTGGGGGCCGCCGTGGTGGCGGGTCCGCTCTACGCGCCGGCCGGCCGGCGGTGGCTGCTGGACGCGGACGCCCGTCGGGCCACCGTCGCGCGCCTCGTCGAGCGGCTCCGGCCCCTGGCCGACGAGGCCGCCGGCCAGGGCGTGACGATTGCCCTCGAACCGCTCAACCGGTTCGAGACGAGCCTGCTCAACACCGTCGACCAGGCGCTGGAGGTGGTGGCCGGCGTCCCCGGCCTGGGCCTCGCCCTGGACACCTTCCACCTCAACATCGAGGAGCGTGACCTGCCGGCCGCCATCCAGCTGGCCGGCGACCGGCTCGCGCACGTGCAGGTGTGTGGCAACGACCGTGGGGTGCCCGGCGGCGACCACCTCGACTGGCCGGGGATGTTCGACGCCCTGGCCGGCATCGGCTACACCGGCCAGGTGAACATCGAGTCGTTCACCGCCGAGGCGCTGGCCGTGCCGATGTCCGTGTGGCGGCCCCTCACCGCCGACCCCGACACCCTCGCCGTCGAGGGGCTGGCCTTCCTGCGCGGCCTGACCGGGCGTAATCTCCCGTAGACCTCGGGGGGAAGGTGGGATCGATGCGCTCCGGGCTGGAGGTGCCGCCGGCGGTCGAGGCGGAGCGGGTCATCACCGCCGTACTGGCCGACCTGCGCTCCGGCGACCATCGCGGCGTGGTGGTCGACTCGCCGCCGGGCGCCGGCAAGTCGACCCTGGTGGTGCGCGCCGCCGTGGAGCTGGCCGCCGCCGGCGAGCCGCTGATCATCGTCGCGCAGACCAACGAGCAGGTCGACGACCTCATCGACCGCCTGGCGCGCAAGGCGCCCGAGCTGCGCATCGGCCGGCTCTCCGCCGCCGACTACCGGCCGTCCGAGCGGGTCAGGGGCCACGAGACGGTCCGGGTCGCCGCGAAGGTCGCCGACCTCGGCGGTCCGGCCGTCATCATCGGTACGGCCGCCAAGTGGGCCACGGTCGCCGAGGGCTCCTGGCCGTGGGCGATCGTGGACGAGGCGTACCAGATGCGCTCGGACGCCCTGCTGCGCGTGGCGGGGCGGTTCGAGCGGGCGCTGTTCGTCGGCGACCCCGGTCAGCTCGACCCGTTCTCGACCGTGGAGACGGGCCGCTGGACGGGCCTGACCTGGGACCCGATGCAGTCGGCGGTGGCGGTGCTGCTGCGGCACAACCCGGAGCTGCCGGTGCACCGGCTGCCGGTGTCGTGGCGGCTGCCCGCCTCGGCGGCGCCCGTGGTCGCTGCGGCGTTCTACCCGTTCACCGGGTTCCGCGCCGGCACCGGTCCCGCCGACCGGGCGCTGCACCTCGCCGAGCCCGGGCCGGGGGACGCCCTGGACCGGACGGTGGAGTTGGCCGCCGCCACCGGCTGGGCCCTGCACGAGCTGCCGGCGCGGCAGACCCTGCGTACCGATGGCGAGGCCGCCTCGGCCTGTGCGGCCCTGGCGCTGCGGATGCTCCGGCGCGGCGCGGTCGCCGTCAGCGAGCACGCGCCGGCGGGCGCGCCGGTCACCGCCGACCGGATCGCCGTCGGGGCCGCCCACCGCGACCAGGTCGCGGCCATCCGCGCGCACCTGGGCGGGGCCGGGGCGGGCATCACCGTCGACACCGCCAACCGGCTCCAGGGCCGGGAGTACGACGTGACGATCGTGCTGCACCCGCTGTCGGGCCGCCGCGACGCGACCGCGTTCCACCTCGAGTCGGGGCGGCTGTGCGTGCTGACGTCGCGGCACCGGCACGCGTGCGTCGTCGTGGCGCGCGCCGGGATCGGCGAGCTGCTGGACGCCCACCCGTCGACGGAGATCGTGCACCTCGACGTGCCGGTCAGGTTCCCCGACGGCTGGGAGGCCAACCAGACGATCCTCGACCTGCTCGCCGGCACGACGGCGACCACCTGACCCGTCGTACGCCACCTGCCGCCGGCCGCGCCCCGACCGCGCGCACCCGTCCGCCCTCTCGCCGGATGTCGATGGCTGCCTTAGCATCCATCAACATCAAATTCCGGCTCCGGAGGGAACTTCCCCTATGACGGGTCTACTCGCCCGCGTCCTCGCCCCGGCCCGACGGGCGCTCGCCGGCGCCGGCGTCGCGCTGCTCGCCGTGGGCGCCATCGCCGTCGTGGCCGCGCCGGCTGAGGCCGCCGGCCCACGGCCGAACTTCCAGATGCCGTTCCCCTGCGGCGAGACCTGGCGGCTGGCGACCTACTACGGGCACGACGACTACGACATCGACATGACCTACACCGGCGGCGCCAGCAGTGGCCGGCCGATCCTCGCCTCGTACGCCGGGACCGTCACCTTCGCGGGCTGGACCACCGGCGGCGGCTGGTACGTGGTGGTCGACCACGGCGGTGGCTGGCGGACCAGCTACGCGCACATGATCGAGTCGCCGCCGGTGCGCGTCGGGCAGTGGGTGTCGACCGGTCAGCAGCTCGGCCGGGTCGGCAGCACCGGCAACTCGACCGGCCCGCACCTGCACTACGAGCAGACGCGCGACGGCGTCAAGACCGAGGCGTACTTCAACGGCGTGCCCTCCGGCATCACCTCCGACGGCAGCTCGAACACCGGCCCGCTCTACGTCTCCGGCCCCGTCTCGCCGGCCCGCAACATGACCAGCCAGAACTGCGGCCAGGTCAGCTCCAACCGTCAGGTGTACGAGTCCGGCAGCCACAGCGGCTGGCAGATGCTGCCGGTCAACAGCATCACCGGCTCGGCAACCGCGTCGATGGTCATGGGCACCAACAAGCTGCTCTACACGGTCAACGACGGCCGGGTCTACGAGGCGTCCAGCGACACCGGCTGGCGCAACCTGTGGACCGGCATCTCGGGGGTCAGCAACAACGCGCTCGCCGTGATCAACGTCGACGGCGTGAAGTACATCTACACCGTGATCGGGGGCATGGTGCACGAGGCGGCCAGCAACAACGGCTGGCGGAACCTGAACACCGGCATCTCCGGGGCGAGCCCGAACGCGTTGGCCGCGATCAGTCTGAACGGTGTGAAGATCATCTACACCGTGGTCGGGGGCTCGGTGCACGAGGCGGCGAGCAACAACGGCTGGCGCAACCTCAACTCGGGCATCTCCGGGGTGAGCGCGAACGCGTTGGCCGCGATCAACCTCAACGGTGTGAAGATCGTCTACACGGTGGCGGGGGGCTCGGTGCACGAGGCGGCCAGCAACGCCGGCTGGCGCAACCTGTGGACCGGCATCTCGGGGGTCAGCAACGACGCGCTCGCCGTGATCGACTTCAACGGGGTCAAGCACATCTACACGGTGGCCGGGGGCATGGTGCACGAGGCGGCCAGCAACAACGGCTGGCGCAACCTCAACTCCGGCGTCCGTGGCGCGGGCGTCTCGGCGACCAGCCTCAACGGGGTGAAGATCCTCTACACGATCTGACGGCCGCGTACGCCGTGCGGGGCGCAGGCGAACCGCCGGCGGCCCGCCCGGACATGGTGCGGCGGAACGGGCGTGACGGTCGCCAGCGTTCGGGCGGACGCTTCGTCGCCGGGGCGAGCAGTCGACTACTTAGCGTAGTCATCTTGGAGATAACGCCTGGTCGGGCGACTACCTAGCGTGAGGTTCGTCAATCGCAACGCCTTCGTGCCGGTCTGGACCCGACTCTGCGGGAGGCCGCCACCGAGGCGACAGACAGGAGACTCACATGTCAGCTCAGCCAGCCGCCCGCCGGCCCCGATCCCGCGCGTTCACCCTCCTCCTCGGCGCCGCCGTGGCGGCCGGGGTGATCGTCCCCGCCGCTCCCGCGTCGGCCGCCGTCCCCCGGCCTCGTCCGGATCGCCGCGACCAGCGCCAGCAACTCGAACGACTTCCGCAGCGTCACGGCGACCTGCCCGGTGGGCAAGGTGCTGACCGGGACGGGTTACGAGCTCAACGGTGCGACCGGCGAGGCGGTGGTCGACGACTTCCGCCCCATCGGCGGCCCGGCCGCCGCGCCGGCCACCGCCACCATCGGCGCGTACGAGAGGACACGTTCACCGGTAACTGGACCAGCACCGCGTACGCCATCTGCGCGACGGCGTAGTCGGCGGCACGGGCCGGTGGCGTCGCCCCGAACCGGGGCCGGCGCCACCGGCCGGACCCCACGCCCCACGCCCTGCGCCGCTCCCGCCGGCCCGCCCGCCGGCCGCGACGGTCGCGGTCGTCGCCGCGTACGGGCCGCCGCCGTCACTCCGGCCCGGTCCGGCCCGCGTTCACGGGCGGTCGTCGCCGCGCGTCAGGCGAACGTGTCGCCGAACTCGCGCACGCCGTCGACGTCGAGCGTGATCCGGCTGTTGTCGGTCCACTGGCCGGTGGCGGCACGCCAGCTCGGGTCGTCGCGTTCGTCGATGTCGGTCCAGCCGGGCCGGTGGTGGCGCAACTGGATCGGCCCGGACGACGCGCCCGGGGCGAGGACGCCGTCGGTGAAGGTCAGCTCCACCCAGCCGGGGATCGGCGTGCCCGGCAGCGGGTAGCGGGTCGGCGTCGGGGTGGGTGTCGGCGTCGACGGCCCGCCGGGCGGCAGGGGCGGCGGGAAGAACGTCGTCGAGCGTCGGATCCGGTCGCAGCCCAGCGCCGCCCAGTCGCAGTTGAGCGCCAGTGAGGTGTCCCCGCCCTCGAAGGTCACGTGGTAGCGCACCCGCACGTCGGCGAGGTCGAGCGGCCCGGTGCCGGTGTTGACGACCTGGAGGACGTGCTGGATCTGGTTGTCCGTCGGCGACCAGTCGAGGTTGAGGTAGCTGACCTTCGCCCGCCCGTACGCCGTGCGGACCGGTGTGACGGGGGAGGGGTCGGAGTAGCCGCCGAGGGTGTAGGCGTTGACGACGAGCCGGTACTCGCTGCCGGGCGCGAGGTTGGTCAGCGTCAGGGTGGTGGCGGTCGTGCTGCCGAGGCTGCGGTAGACGTGCGGACCGAGTTGCGCCCGCACCTCGTACGTGATCGGTTCCTCGCCAGCCGGCTCGCCCACCCAGGTCGAGGGCGCCCAGGAGAGGGTGAGCAGGTGTGGCTGGTTGACCACGACGACGGGGCTGCCGGGCGTGGTCAGCGCCGGGGCGTCGTCCGCCCGCGCGGCACCCACCCCGAGCGGACCCAGCAGCGCGGCGAGGACGATGGCGGTGGTGACGCGACGGACACGCATGGTGGCGATGCTACGAGCAGGAATGGATGCTTATCAATCGTTAGGTGTCCACCGGGCGTCGGCCTCGGGTGCCTTCCCGCCTGCGGTCTGTCTCATCAGCCGTGACGGGCTGTGCCGGACCTCGACGGCCGGCGGTGTGGTGGTCTCGTCGCTCGATACCACACAGGTATCTTTATGCCACAGAGGTATCGGCGTTTCGGCGTCGGTGGTTCCTCGGCTTCGCCCGCCTTCCGCCGCACCCCCGCACGGCCTTGGGGCGGTCGAGCCCAACCGGGCGACGGCGACCGACAGCACAGTCGCCGGATTCGCGCCGCCGTCGATCACCTGGATTCATGTCGGCCTACCGATAGCTCGACGGCCCAGACGATCTACGTCGGTCGATAGCCTTTCGTGGCACAGGCCGTCCACGAAAGGCGGACCATGAACGATTCCCATACCTCACTGTCCCGGCGGCGGATACTGATCGGCGCCGCCGCTGCCTCGGCGGTCACTGTCGGCGCAGCGAGCGCCGCCCACGCCGCACCACCCGCCCACGCCGCACCACCCGCCCACGCCGCACCACCCGCCAACGGAGCGGCGCCGGCCCGGCCGCTCGTCGTGCGGGACCGGATCGCCACCGCCCGGCTCGCCGGCTCGCCGGCCCGCTTCCAGGCCGACTTCCACGAACGTCTCGACGCCTGGCTGGCCTTCTGGTCGGCCAACTCACCGCACGCCTGGAGCCCGCCGGTGCAGGTGTCGGGGCGGGTGGGCGCGGACGGTGCCGCGTTCACGCTGCACGCCATCCGGGTCACCCGCGACGACGAGACGTGGGACGCCTTCGCCGCCGGGCGGTCGGACGCCGCTCACCTGGCCACCCTCGCCAGCCTGCACCACCACTTCCCGTCGGTACGCGTCGAGGCCGGCGGCGCGCTCCGGGTGATCGACGGCCCCGCCGGCTGGACCGGCTCGGCCGAGCAGGTCGCGTTCGCGGTCACCGCCTGCCGCGAACTGTGGGGGCTGCGCGACGCCGACGCGGCGGACTGGCGGGAGCACCTGGGGCGGGCCGGGCACACCGCCGACCCGACGTCCCGTTCCGGCTGGGCGGCCTTCACCAGGGCGGGTCTGCGGCGCGGGCTGCGGACCGACACGTACTGACCATCGGAGGTAGGACATGGCACGTAGCGAATTCCGTTTCGTCGTCGACGGTGTCGATCTGACGACCGAAGAGCAGAGCCTCATCGCCAGCGAGATCCAGAAGGCCGGGCTCAACGCGCTCACCGCCGCCGGCAAGCGGCTGACCAACCCGCTCGCCGTCGGGCACGCCAACATCAAGCTCCGCCCCGAGTGGTACGGCATGTGGGTCATCGACGGCCCGTTCGCCGAGGAACTCGGCCAGAAGATCAACGACATCGGCTTCTGGATGCAGCGGTGACGGATCCCGTCCACCGGCCGGACCCGCCGGAGCGGATGTGCCCGAGTACCCCCGCGGCCAATGCCACGTTGTTCCTCGGCATGATCACTCCGGCGGGCCGGGTCGCCTACGTCACGCCGCCGCTCCCGGCCGAGGTCGCGCTCGCCCAGGCCGGCACGGACACCCCGGTCGAGTCGCGGTACCGGCTCGCCGGCCCGTGCGTCACCGCGAAGTGCGGCTTCTGGACGGGCGAGCACTGCGGCCTCGGCGAACGCCTGGCCGCGTCGTACCGGGAGACCGTCGGTCCGACCGAGGCCGACCTGCCGCGCTGCGCGATCCGGCGGACCTGCCGGTGGTACGCGGAGCAGGGCGCGGCGGCCTGCGCCGCCTGCTCCCACGTCGTCACCGACGCCCGCTGACCCGCACGCCGGGTCGGGGGGTGGTGGCGGGGCGGGGTCAGCGGCCGCCGGCCGGTGCGGGTGCCGTGCGGCGTCGTAAACGACTCGCGATGTCCCACCGTTCCGCTACCGTCTGGGCGTCATGGATCTGCGGTACGACGAGGCCGTCATCGGGCGGGAGCATCCCGCGGCCCTGCTGCGCGCCGAGGTCGACCGGGTGACCGCCAGCCACGGCGGCCTGGTCCTCGTCACCGGGGAGCCGGGCATCGGCAAGACGACGCTGGTCACGGCGGCGGCCGGCGAGGCCCGTCGGCGGGGCGCGCTGGTGCTCGGCGCGGCCTGCTGGGATTCCGACAGCGCGCCCGGCTACTGGCCCTGGGTGCAGGTGCTGCGCGGTCTGCGCCGCTCGTCCGACGACTGGGCCGTGGCCCGCGAGTCGGCCGAGCCGGGCCTCGCGGCGCTGCTCGGCGAGGCGACCGGCGGCACCGCCGGGGAGCCGACGGACGGCGACGCCGACGAGGCGACCGGCGGTCCGGCCGGCGACGACCGCGTCGAGCAGGAGGAGTTCGCGCTGCACGACGCGGTGACCACCGCGCTGGTCGCGGCGTCGCAGCGCCGTCCGGTCGTGGTGGTGCTCGACGACCTGCACTGGGCCGATCCCGCCTCGATGCGGCTGCTGCGGTTCGCCGCCCAGCACACCTGGTTCGAGCGGCTGCTGCTGATCGGCACCTACCGCGACGCCGAGGTCGAGTCTCCCGACCACCCGCTGCGCGAGCTGCTGATGCCGCTGGTGGCGAAGGCGACCACGCTCACCCTCACCGGCCTGTCCCGCGACGAGGTGGCCGCGCTGATGACCCGCACGGCGGGCCGGGCACCCGACGCCGGTCTCCTCGACGAGGTGCACCGGCGCACCGGCGGCAACCCGTTCTTCGTGGAGCAGACCGCCCGGATCTGGCGTGCCGACGGCCGGGTCGGCGCGATCCCCCCGGGCGTACGGGAGGCGGTGCGCCGCCGTCTCGCCCAGTTGCCGGCGGCGGTCGTCGAGGCACTCACCGCCGCCGCCGTGCTCGGCCGGGAGTTCCACCGTCAGGTCCTCGCCGCGTACGCGGGCACGCCCGCGGCGCAGGCCGACCGGCTCCTCGACCGGGCGGTGACCGCCCGGCTCGTGGTGTCCCGGGGCGGCGGCCGGTTCGCCTTCGTCCACGACCTCGTGCGGGAGACCCTCTACGACGCGCTGCCCGACGACGACCGGCGCTCCCGGCACGCCGCGCTCGTGCGGGCCGTCGACCGCGCGCCGGCGCTCGCCGAGCGGCTGATCCCCGCCGACCTGGCCCGGCACGCCCACCTCGCCGGCGCCCACCTCGACCCGTCGCGCGCCGCCGACCTGCTGGTCGCCGCCGCCCGCGACGCGGGCGGCCGGCTGGCGGTGGACGAGTCGGTGGTGCACTTCCGCCGGGCGCTGGAGGTCGCGGAGGACCCGGCCGGCCGCGTGAAGATCATGATCGAGCTGGGTCAACTGCTGCACCACGCGGGCGGCGGCGACGAAGCCCGGCGGCTGCTCGCCGAGGCCGTCACGTTGGCCGTGGCGGTCGACGACCCGGTGGTGCTGGCCCGCGTCGCCCTCGTCGTGCACAGCCGCCACGCCGACGGCTCCAGACGTGTCCCCGATCCGGAGGGCGTCGTGCGGGAGGCGTACCGGCGGTTGATCGGCGAGTCCGCCGGCGCCGTCCCGGTCAGCACGCTCGTCACCGATCTGATCGCCGCCACGGAGTCTCTGGCCCGGCGCGGGCACGACGACGAGGCGCTCACCTTCAGCCTCTGGGCCCGCCACGACACCACCTGGGGGCTGGGCTCGGCCCGCGACCGGGCCGCGATCACCGCCGAGATCCGGGACGTGGCGCGCCGGGGCGGCGACGCGGAGACCGCGCTCTGGGCCACCGCGCTGCGCTGGGTCGCGCTGCTGGAACTGGGCGACCCCCGCTACCACGACGAGTTCGCCACCTTCGTGGCCGGCGCCCGACGGGGCGACGTGCGGCACCGCGCCGCCGCCACCATGGACGACGCCATCATCGCCGCCTTCCGTGGCGACTTCGCCCGGGCCGACGAGCTGTTCGGCGAGCTGACCGGCCTCGGCGAGTGGGACCATTCCGACTTCGCCTTCATGGGTCACCATCTGCGCTGGTCCCGGCTGCACCTCCAGGGCCGCTCCGACGACGCCCTCCTCGACGAGCTCTCCTCGGCCGGCTATCCCCATCCCGAGCTGCTCCGGGGCATCACCGCCGTCGAGTGTGGCGACACCGGGTCGGCCCTGCGGCTGGTCACCGGCATCGAGGCCGCCGGCACGGCGTACCCGGGAGCGGTGTCGCCGCTGTGGCTGCGGCTGCGCGCCGGTGTCGCCGCCGCGACCCGCGACCCCCGGCGCTGCGCCGAGGTCCGTCAGGCCCTGCGACCGCACCGCGGGCAGTGGATGTCGGCGCTGTTCGGCTGCGACCTGAGCGGCCCCGTCGACCACTGGCTGGCCCTCGTCGACGTCGCGCAGCGACGGTGGGACGACGCGGTGGCCGGTTTCTCCGCCGCCCGCGACTCCGCCGACCGGCTGGGCGCCCGCCCGTGGTCGGTCCTGGCCCGCGCCGCCCTGGCCGACGCGCTGACCGGGCGGGACGGCCCCGGCGACGCGGCGGCCGCCGCCGCGCTGCGCGAGGCCACCGCCCGCGACGCCACCGACCTGGGCATGCACCAGGTGACCCGACGCCTCACCGGCGCAGAGGAGGCCGGGGCACCGCCCGCCGGCCACTCCGGGGCCCTCCTCCCGGTCACCGGCCCAGTTCCGGACCGCGTCGGCGGCCCGCAGGTGGCGGTCGTCTGGCCGCCCGGCCCGCAGGCGGCGGCGCGCGGGCCGCACGAACCGCGGGCTGCGATCGGGCCGCGTGAACCGGGGGTAGCGATCGGGCCGCGTGAACCGGGGGTAGCGATCGGGCCGCGGGTGTCTGCCGGCGCCGTCGTGGCGCAGCCGTCCGGCGGCAGGCAGGCGCCCGCCGGGGGGCAGGCGCCGGGCCGGGCGTACGGGTTCCGCCGCGACGGGCCGGTGTGGCAGCTCGCGTACGCCGGGGTGGTGGTGCACCTGCCCGACGCGAAGGGGCTGCGCGACCTGCACGTGCTGCTGAGCCGGCCGGGCGTCGACGTCCCGGCGGTCGAACTGCTCGACCCGACCGCCGGGCCGGAACTCGTCGCGGCCCGCCGGATGGGCGGCGACCCGGTCCTCGACGACGAGGCGAAGGCCCGTTACCGGCGGCACCTGGAACGGCTCGACGACGAGATCGACCGGGCCGCCGAGCGCGGCGACCGGCGGCGGATGGCCGACCTCGACGCCGAGCGGGGTGCCCTGCTCGCCGAGCTGCGCGCCGCCGCCGGGCTGGCCGGTCGCAGCCGCCGCCTCGGCGACGAGGCCGAGCGGGCCCGCAAGACGGTGACCGCCCGCATCCGGGACGCGCTGCGCAAGCTCGACCAGCGTCACCCGGCGCTCGCCGGCCACCTGCGCGACACCGTGTCCACGGGTAGCACCTGCCGCTACCTCCCGCCCGACCCGGTGCCCTGGCGTCTGTAGCCGATCCGCGACCGATCCCTATCGCGCACGCCGGCAGCCGCGTGCGGCCGGCACGGCGGACGGGCGCCGCGACCCACGCGACGCCCGTCGCGGTGGTCGGTCAGCGGCGGTTGTAGCGGTACATCGTCAGCGTGCCGAAGACGACCACGAAGCCGGCGGTCCACAGCAGCGTCCACATCGTGGCCGACGCGTCCGACGTTCCCGACATGACGGCGCGTACCGAGGCCACCAGCTGCGTGATCGGGTTGACCTTGACGAACGCCTGGAGCCAGCCGGGCATCGTTGCGGGCTCGACGAACACGTTGCTGAGGAAGGTCAGCGGGAACAGCACCATCATGCTCGCCCCCATCACGGACTTCTCGCTGCGCAGGACGAGACCGAAGAACGTCCAGACCCAGGAGAACGCGAACGAGAAGACCACGAGCAGGCCGATCCCGGCCACCACACCGGGCAGCCCCCCGTCGGGCCGGAACCCCAGCACCAGCCCGACGCCGAGGATGACCACGGCCGCCAGCACGTACCGCAGCACGTCGCCGAAGATCATGCCGACCAGCGGGGCCGGCCGCCAGACCGACAGCGTGCGGAACCGGTCGAAGACACCCTTCTCGATGTCGGTGTTCAGCCCCACCCCGGTGTACATGGTGATCATCACGACGCTCGTCACCATGATGCCGGGCAGGAAGAACTGGAGGTAGTCACGCGGGCTGTCGGCGAGGGCACCGCCGAACAGGTACGTGAACATCAGCACCATGATGATCGGGAACGCCGTCACGTCGAACAGCTGCTCCGGCACGTGCTTGATCTTCAGCAGCGCGCGCCAGCCGAACGCGAGCGACGCCGACAGCGCGTTCGGTCGGGGCGGTCGCGCGCCGGGCGCGAGGACGGTGGAGAGCGCCTCCGCCGACGGTACGTAGACGGATGGGGCGCGCCCGGTCGTGGTGGCGTTGCTCATCGGGCTGCCTCCAGCTCGTCGTCCCGCTCGTCGGCCGCGACGGCGGGGTGGTCGGTCAGGGCCAGGAAGACCTCGTCCAGGCTCGGCTGACCGAGGGAGAAGTCGTCGACGACGATCCCGGCGCGGGCCAGGTCGCCGAGCGCGCGGGCGGCCTGCGCGCCGGCGTCGAGGTCGCTGCCGGCCCCGCCGACGCGGGCGGTGAGCGCGACCGGATCGGGTGCGAGCTGCACCGGTACGCCGAGCGCCGCCTGGAGCAGCTTCTCCGCCTCCGGCCGCCGCCCGGGGTCGCGCAGTCGCAGGTGGACGGTGCCGGAGCCGACCGAGGACTTCAGCTCGCCCGGGGTGCCCTCCGCGATCACCCGGCCGTGGTCCACCACCGCGATGCGGCCGGCGAGCTGGTCGGCCTCGTCCAGGTACTGCGTGGTCAGCAGCACGGTCGTGCCGTGCGCCACGACGGCCCGGACGATCTCCCACACCTGGTTGCGGCTGCGCGGGTCCAGCCCCGTCGTCGGCTCGTCAAGGAAGAGCAGGTCGGGGGTGTTGAGGATGCTCGCCGCGATGTCGATGCGCCGTCGCATGCCGCCCGAGTACTTCTTGACCTGCCGGTCGCCCGCCTCGGTGAGACCGAAGGCGGTGAGCATGCCCTCCGCGCGCGCTCGGGCGGCCGGCTTGCGGTGCCCGAGCAGGCGGGCGAGGAGCATCAGGTTCTCCAGCCCGGTCAGGTCCTCGTCCACGGAGGCGTACTGGCCGGTCAGGCTCATCCGGGCGCGTACGGCGTCGGCCTCGGTGACGACGTCGTGGCCGAAGACGCGGGCCCGCCCGCCGTCGGGGCGCAGCAGCGTCGCCAGCACCCGTACCGCCGTGGTCTTGCCGGCGCCGTTGGGCCCGAGCAGGCCGTAGACGGTGCCGGCCGGGACCTGGAGGTCGATGCCGGCGAGCGCCCGGGTGTCCCCGAACGACCGGGTCAGGCCCTCGGCCTCGATGGCCAGGCCGGTGGTGCGTTTCATGCGCTCTACCTTCCTCATGCGTGACACGTTCAGGAGACGTACGGGCGCGCGGGGCACGACCGTCGCGCGGGTCCACGCGGACGACGTCGCGCGTCGTGCCGGGCGTGCGGCGGTGACGACCGTACGGAGCAGGTCGGGTACCGGCCGATGGAACCGCACCCGTACGACACGTTGCCGACCGGTTCGGCCACTCGTCGTACGCGTGGTCGACCCTGTTTCAACGAGCCCGGGAAGCTGTGGTTGTACGTCGGGCTTCCCCCTCCCGGCTCCGGTCCCACCCGGGAGGCGCTAGACGACGGCCAGCGCCCCGCCAGATCGGAACTGGCGGGGCGTCGGGCGTCAGGCCGGCTCGTCGAAGAGCACCGGCCAGGGGCGGGGCGACGGCGCGGGCGGCGGTGGCGGGGGCGCCGACCCGTCGGCGAGCACCTCCGCCGCGAGCTGCCCGAACATCGGCGCGGCCGGGTGCGCGGCCCGGCGCGGCCAGGCCGCCGAGGTGCGTCGGACCAGGGGCGATCCGGCGATCGGCCGCCAGGCGATCCTGGGCTCCCGACGGGCCGTCGCCGCCGGTTCGACGGCCACCCCGCCGCCGGCCAGCACCAGCCCGAAGAGGAACTCCGGGTTGCGCGCCGGGCGGACCCGGCCGGGGGTGAACCCGTGCCGGCGGCAGACCTCCAGCAGGTGGTCGTGCCAGCCGGGCGCGGTGGCCCGGGGCGCGGTCACCAGGTCCAGGCCGGCCAGCGCCGCCAGCTCGACCTCCCGGCCCCGGGCCAGCGTCGAGGCGCGCGGCAGCAGCACCCCCAGCGGTACGTCGACGGCGGCGCCGAGGCGCAGCCCGTCGTCGGTGACGGGGTGGTGGAGCAGGCCGACGTCCAGCCGCCCCTCGCCCAGCATCCGTTCCTGCTCGCCGCTGGTCAGCTCGTGCAGATCCACGTCGAGGCCGGGGGCGCGCCCGGCCAGCCGGTCGAGCAGCTCGCGCAGGGTCACCGCGGGCGTCTCCGGCGACACCCCGGCCCGGAGCACCCCCGACACCCCGTCGCGTACCTGCCGCATCAGGTTGCGCAGCCGGCCCTCCCCGGCGAGCAGTTCCTCGGCCTCGCCGAGGAGTAACTGGCCGGCGGCGGTCAGCCGCACCTGCCGGCGGGAGCGGTCGAACAGCTCGACCGCCAGCTCCCGCTCCAGGCGCTGCACGGACTGGCTCAGCGGCGGCTGGGCCATGCCGAGCAGCTCGGCGGCGCGGCCGAAGTGCAGCTCGTTGGCGACCACCACGAAGTGGCGCAGGTGCCGGAGCAGGTCCACGGCCGGACCCTACGCCAGCGCCCCGACGCGGGCCGGCCGCCGGCGGCTACGGTGCGCAGGTGGCGACGGAGCGGATCGGCGGGATCTTCGGACGGGCCGGGGTCGTCGGCTGCCTGCACGCCGTCGACCTCGACGCGGCCGACGGAAGCCGCGACGCGGCCGACGAACAAGCGGGGCCGGGAGGGCCGGGGTTCGCGGGAGCGGGGCGGCCGGGTGGCCGGCGGGAGGTGGCCCTCCGGGCGGACGAGCAGGTGGTGATCGCCTCGATCTTCAAGGTGCTGCTGGTGCTGGAGTTCGCCCGGCAGGTCGTCGCCGGCCAGCTCGACCCCCGGGAGCGGGTCCTCGTCACCGCCGCCGACCGGCTCGGCGGGTGGGGGATCGCCGGCTGCGCCGACGACGCCGAGGTGTCGCTGCGGGACCTGGCGTACTTCGCCATGTCGGTCAGCGACAACACGGCCGCCGACCTGCTGCTGCGCCGGGTCGGGGCGGACGTGCTGCCGATGCTGGCCGCCGAGCTGGGGCTGCCGCGTACCCGGATCGTCGGCGGCCCCCGGCAACTGGTCGAGACGATGCTCGCCGACGTCGGCGCGCGTACCGAGGCGGACTTCGCCCGGATCTTCCCGACCCTGCCGCCCGAGCGGGTCCGCGCGATGCGGATGTTCGACCCGGCGCACACCACGTCGAGCACCGCCCGGGAGATCACCCGGCTGCTCGGCCTGATCTGGCGCGACGAGGCCGGCCCGCCCGAGGCGTGCGGGATGGTCCGGGGCTGGATGGCCCGGCAGCTCTTCTGGACCCGGCTGGCCTCGGGCTTCCCGCCCGGCGTACGGGTGGCCGGCAAGACCGGCACCCTGCCGGGCCTGCACCTGGAGGCCGGCGTGGTCGAGTATCCCGACGGCGGCCGGTACGCCGTCGCCGTCTTCGTCCGCGCCAGCCAACTCGCCACCCGTCGCATCGACGTGGACCTGGCGATGGGCCAGGCCGCCCGGACCGCCGTCGAGGCCCTGCGCGCCGGCTGACTTTCCGGCCGCGCCACCCCGCCGAAGGCCCCGCTGAGCTGGCCCGATATGCCGGCGGATATCGAGCGTGTCGGAGCCGGATCTTGGACCGGGCGGGGTTCGTGCTGATTGGCTCGGCGCCGACCGATCAGCACCACGACGGGGAGAGTTCCGCATGCCCAACCTCGACCGCCGCCGTTTCCTGCGCGACGCCGCCGCCAGCACCGCGCTGGTCACCGCTGGCGGGCTCGCCGGCGCCGCCCCGGCGCACGCCGCGCCGCCGACGACCGCGCCGGTCGCCGCCGCCCCGGCCGGCCGCCGCCGTGGCCCGGTCAGCTTCCGCTGGTGGGGTACGTCGGCCTGGCGCATCGACATCGGCGACCGGACCGTCCTGGTCGACCCCTTCCTCAGCCGGATCGACACCGGGCTGTTCAAGGGCGCCTTCGACCAGGCCACCGAGCTGAGGGTCCGCGCCGACGTCGTCGACTCCCTGGTGGACCGGGCCGAGACGGTGCTCGTCACGCACACCCACTGGGACCACTACATGGACACCCCGCACATCGTCGGGCGCACCGGCGCCCGGGTGATCGGCACGCTCACCGCCTACCACCTGGGGCTCGCGTACGGGCTGCCGTCGGGCAGGCTCAGCCCGGTGCGGGGCGGGGAGGTGCTGGACTTCGGCGCGTACACCGTGGAGGTCGTCAGCTCCCTGCACAGCCGCAACGCGTCCTACTCGATGGCCTTCCCCGGCGTACGGGTCAGCCCGCCGCCGAAGCCGGCGACCATCGCCGACCTGCCCGAGGGCGACACCCTCGCCTACCTGCTGCGGGTCTCCGACGGCCCGTCGGTGTTCTTCATGGGCGCGAGCGACTTCGCCGAGCGCAACCTGACCGGGCTGGCCCCCGACGTGGCGATGGTCGCGCTGCCCAGCAGCACGGCCACCGCCGACTACGCCGAGCGGCTGCTCGACGCCCTGGACCGGCCGAAGGTCGTGGTGCCGGTGCACTTCGACAACTTCGAGACGGAGCTGCGCAACCCGGTGCCCGTGGCGCCGTCGGACCGCGAGCGGCTCGACGCGCTCGTCGCGGCCGTACGCCGGGTCTCCCCGCGCAGCCGCGTGATCGTGCCCAGGTACCACACCGCGTACCACTTCTGAGGACGGCCGGTGGCCGTGGACGCCACGGTCGGATCAGAGCCGGCGGATGGCGGCGGAGTCGAGCCGGTAGCCGATGGTGCGGTCGACGATCCGGCCGACGAGGTCCGCCTTGCGTAGCCCCGCGACGCCGCGCAGCTCCAGGCTCGCGGCGAGCACCCGCAGGTCGCGGGCGGTCCAGCCGGAGAGGTACGCCGTACCGTCGTCGCGCCGCACCATGGCCGCCAGCGCGGCGCGGGCCTCGGCCGGCTCCGGCGCCGGTGCCGCCCGCCGGGCGGACGGCCGGGCGGGGGCGGCGGCCGTCGTGCCCGGGCGCCCAGCGCGGGTGATCCGGGCGCCCAGCGCGGTGGCCGGGGCGGTCCGGTCGGGGAGCGCGGTGGCCGGGGCGGTCCCGTCGGTGGCCGCGTTGCCGGCGGAGGCGAGCAGATCGGCCGGCGCGGCGGGCGGCGTCGCGTCGACCGGCACCACCGCGAGGCGGGCCCGTCCCTCGGCCAGCGCGGCGAGGTCGGCGGCGGGCAGCGCGCGGAGCAGCGCGGCCACCAGCTCGGCGACGTCGCGGGCGGGCCCGGTCACGTCCCCACCCGCTCGGGCTGGAGGTGGTCGAGGAACTCGGTGGCGAGCTGGCGCAGCTCGTCGCGGACGGCCGGGGTGGCGACCCGGTCGCGGAGCACCACCGGCACGCCGCGCGGGGCGTTCGTGGCGAACGCGGTGACGTTCTCCCGCAGGGAGGTGGGGAAGACCGGCAGGCCGAGCGCCCGCACCTGGTCCATGTAGCCCTGGTGGGCGGCGATCGGCCGCTGCGCCATGACCTGGATCATGGTGAACACCACGCCGGCGACGCCGGGGGCGACCTTGTGGTGCCGGCGGGTCGTGGCGAACCGGCGGGCGTCGGCGTTGTACTGGTCGACCAGCTCCCGGACGTTGCCGTGCAGGTAGTCGATGCCCAGCGTGGACAGGTAGTCGGCCTTCGCCGGGATGAGCAGGTGGTCGCTGGCGATGATGGCCGACTGGGTGACGACGTTGAAGTTCGGCGGGCAGTCGATGAGCACCATGTCGTAGCCGCCGAGCGCGTCGTCGTGCAGCCCCTCGGCCAGTGAGCCGCGTACCCGGAACAGCTCGCGGTCGTACTCGTCGCCGTCGGCCACGGCCCGGGCCAGCGCCAGGTCGATGTCGACGAGCTGGAGGTGGGACGCGATCAGGTCGAGCCGGCCCGCGCCGGTGAGCCGCGCGTTCGCGGGGCCGGGTGAGACGACCAGCTCGCCCAGGGTCGTCGCGGGGACGTCCCCGCGCAGGCCGTCGTACCAGCGCTTCACCGTCCGGCCGTCGCGCAGCCGGTCCCGCCAGTCGTCCGGATCGTAGAAGCCGAACGTCAGGCTGGCCTGCGGATCGAGGTCGATGAGCAGCACCTTCATCCCCCGGTTGGCCAGCTCGGCACCGAGGTTGGCGGTCACCGTGGTCTTGCCGACCCCACCCTTGTAGTTGATCACCGATACGACGTACACCGGCACCTCCCCAGACCGGGAACGGTAGCGGGCCGCCGGAACGGTGCGGCACCCGCTCCGGCGACCCGCTCTTGCTCGTAACTGGTCGGTGGTGCCCGGCTGGCTCTGGTCGCTCGGCGTCGGCCTCTCGGCGGCCGGGATCGTGCTGGCCGCGTACCGCTGGCGGGGGCTGCCGCCGCTGGCCGGCGCCCCGCCGTGGCGGCGGCTGACCTCGGCGGCGTTTTCTCGGTGCTCCTGGCGGCCCTGGCCGTGATGATCATCGCCCGCCCCTGAACCCCGCGCCCGGCGGACGGGCGCACGGCGGTCAGGAGGTCGGCGGGGGAGACGCCGGAGTACGCGCCGACGACCTCCTGATCGACGCCGGGCCGGTGGCGGGTGGGGCTGTTAGAGTCGCGTCGCTCTGCGGTCCGGGGGAAGGGGGCGCTTGTGGTGCCGTTTCGCGACACGCTGTCGCAGCTGCTCAAGGCGCGCTTCCCGGTCCTCTACGTCGAGTCCTCCGAGGAACAGCGGGTGGTCGCCGAGGTCTGCGCCGTCGCCCGGGACGCCAACCTCGTCCGTACACCCCGGGCGGTGTGGGCCTGGTCGCTGACGACGGGCCTCGTGCAGCCCGACGGCACCACCCGCAAGGGCACCACCGACCCCGACGACGCGCTGGCCGCGGCGCTGCGCGTCGACCATCCCAGCGTGCTGATCTTCAAGGATCTGCATCCCG
The DNA here is from genome assembly GCF_900091445.1 of Micromonospora echinofusca. Lineage (NCBI taxonomy): Bacteria > Bacillati > Actinomycetota > Actinomycetes > Micromonosporales > Micromonosporaceae > Micromonospora > Micromonospora echinofusca. Next base: position 5,215,082 of record NZ_LT607733.1, on the reverse strand, counting down.
CGCACGGCAGCGGCGACCGGCCCGGCACCCCCGGCGTCATCCGCCGGCTGCGGGACGTGGTGGCGGCCTTCAAGGCCGGCCCGGTGCCGCGCACCCTCGTGCTGGTCTCGCCGGTGCTGCACATTCCGGTGGAGCTGGAGAAGGACGTGACGATCGTCGACTTCCCGCTGCCCACCGAGACGGAGATCCGGCGGGTGCTGGACGGCATGATCGCCGCCAACTCCGCGACCGGCCGGATCCGGATCGCGCTGGACGACCTCGGCCGGGAACGGCTCGCCAAGGCGGCCCTCGGGCTCACCCTGCACGAGGCGGAGAACGCGTTCGCCCGGGCCATGGTCAACGACGGCGTGCTCGACGGCGGCGACCTCGCCGTGGTGCACGAGGAGAAGCGGCAGACCGTACGCAAGTCGGGGCTGCTGGAGTTCGTCGACGCCCCGATCGACCTCGCCGACGTCGGCGGGCTGGAGAACCTGAAGCGCTGGCTGGCCAAGCGGGACGGCTCCTGGCTGGCCGAGGCGGCGGCGTACGGGCTGCCCGCCCCCCGGGGCGTGCTGATCACCGGCGTGCCCGGCTGCGGCAAGTCGCTGACCGCGAAGGCCATCGCCTCGGCCTGGGGCCTGCCGCTGCTGCGGCTGGACGTCGGGCGCGTCTTCGCCGGGCTCGTCGGGTCGAGCGAGCAGAACATGCGCACCGCCATCCGGACCGCCGAGGCGACCGCCCCCTGCGTGCTGTGGGTCGACGAGATCGAGAAGGGCTTCGTCGGCGGGGCCAACGACTCCGGCACCTCCGCCCGGGTCTTCGGTTCCTTCCTGACCTGGATGCAGGAGAAGTCCCGGCCCGTCTTCGTCATCGCGACCGCCAACGACTTCGAACGGCTGCCCCCGGAACTGCTGCGCAAGGGGCGCTTCGACGAGATCTTCTTCGTCGACCTGCCGACCCGCGCGGAGCGCGCGTCGATCTGGCGGGTGCACCTCGCCCGGCGGCTGCGCAACCCGGCCGTCGCCGGCGCCCTGACGCCCGACGACGCGCTGCTCGGCGAGCTGGCCGGGCTCAGCGAGGGGTACTCGGGGGCCGAGATCGAGCAGGCCGTCGTCGGAGGGCTCTTCGACGCCTTCGCCGAACGGCGTCCGCTGCGCCGCGACGACCTGATCCGGGCCCTGGTCGCCATGGTGCCGCTCAGCGTCACCCAGGCGGAACGCATCGACGCCGTACGCTCCTGGGCCGACGCCCGCGCCGTCGCCGCCACCGCCGCCGAGGACTGGGATCTCGGTGGCCGTCCCGGCGGGTCCCGGCCCGGCGGTCCGGGGCCGCAGCGGGGTCAGGGCGGACGGGCGGTCGAGTTCTAGTGTGGGCGTCGACACGAACGGAAGGGTCCTGATGAGCGTCTCACTGATACTCCTGCCGCTGGCCGTCGCCGCCGTCGCCGCGACCCACGCCGCCACCGCCGGGCGGGACGGGCAGGATCACGTCGTCTGCGAGGTGCAGACGCGGATGCGGGACGAGACGCTGCTCGTCGCCGCGCTGCGCGACACCGCCGCGGTGGTCACCGCCGAGCCCGACGCGATCGTCGCGGACTGGGCCGACGTGCGGGCCGGCTTCCGGCGCGGCGAGGACGGCATCTGGTCGGCCCACTTCACGGGCGAGGTCGACGAGCAGCGGGCCGTCGAGGCGGTCCGGGCGATCGACGCCGCGTACGGGCGGCAGGTCCAGCGGGCGGTGCTGGAGCGGCTGCGTGAGCAGGCGCCCGCCGCCGGGCTGCGCCTGGAGTCCGAAGAGGTCGCCGAGGACGCGAGCGTCCGGCTGGTGTTCGCGGTCGAGGGCCGGTCGTGACGGCGCGGCAGCCACGGATCGTGGTCACCGTGACCAGCGAGGGCGTGGTGAGCGCCGAGACCCGGGACGTGCTCGGCGACGGCTGCCTCGACTACGTCGCCGTGCTGGAGGACCTGCTGGCGGCCCGCACGGTACGCAGCGCGTACACCGCCGACCACGAGCGCGCCGCCGTGCCCGCGCGGCAGGAGGAGCGCGATGTCGAACGCGCCTAGCCCCGGCTGGCCGCCCCCGGCCGTGCCGAGGCCGAGCGCCGGTTGGCAGGTGTTGCAGAGCTGGTGGCTGCTGCTGCCCGTCCTCGGGTGCAGCTGCCTCGGCGGCTTCGGGTTCATCTACGTGGGCGCGCGAGCCCGCCGCGCGGCGTGGTGGGTCCCCGGCATCGTCTACGCCGTGGTGGGCTGGACGGCGTTCATGCTCGTCGGCGAGTCGGACAAGGAGAGCGCCGTCAGCGACTGGGCGGTCGGCGTGCTCCTGGCCGTCTGGGCGTCCAGCATCCTGCACGCCGCGCTGATCAACCCGGCGTGGCTGCGCTGGCTCACGCACCGCCGGGCCAGGTCGGCGGCGGCGTGGCCGGCCGGGGCGTACCCGCTGGCCCCGCTGCCCCGGGCGGCTCCCCCCGGCCCGGGGCCCGCCCCCTACCCGGGCATGACGCTGACGTACCCGCCCAGTTCACCGGCGGGGTACCCGTCCCCGTACCCGTCGGCCGCCTACCCGTCCCCGTCGGCCGGGTACCCGCAAGCCGCGCCGGCGTACCCGCCCCAGCCGTTCGGGCCGGCGGCCCAGCCGCCCGGGTCGCCGGTGGGACAGCCCGCCGGGTATCCGCCGCCGGCGGCCGATCCGACGATGGTGCCGTACCAGCCGGTCGATTCCTTCGGGTCCGAGCCGCTCGCGCCGCCGTCGGACCCGTGGGCCGACGGGGAGGCCGGGCGGGTCGACGTGAACACGGTCGGGCCGAAGGCGCTCGCCGCGCTGCCCGGCTTCGACCCGCAGCGCGCCCGGCAGGTCGTGGCCGAGCGGGAGCGGCGCGGGTCCTTCGGCAGCCTGGCCGAATTCGCCGCCGCCGCCAACCTGGCCCCCCACGAGTACGCGCGCCTGCGCGACGCCCTGGACTGCGTCCCGCCCGCCGGGCCGGCGCCCGAGCAGCCGCCGCCCGGCCGGGTCCTCGATGTCTGACGACGGTCCCGGGCCCCGCCCGTCGGCCGGGGCGCGGACGGTGGCGGTGGCCCGCTTCCTGGCTGCCACCCGTGCCGAGGGGCCGGGCGAGCGGACGGCCGTCTGGGCGCAGGGCTGCGAGATCCGCTGCCCCGGCTGCTTCAACCCGCACCTGTGGACCTTCCGGGGCGGGGAGCGGGTGGCCCCCGACGACCTGGCGCGCCGGGTGCTCGACGCCGGCACCGAGGGGTTGACGCTGCTGGGCGGCGAGCCCTTCGACCAGGCCGCCCCGCTGGCGGTCGTCGCGGCCGGGGTGCGCGCCGCCGGGCGCTCGGTGATGACCTTCACCGGTTACACCACGGCCCGGCTGCGCCGCGCGGTCGACGAGGGCCGCGACGACGTCGCGGCGCTGCTCGCGGCGACGGACCTCCTCGTCGCCGGGCCGTTCCTGGCCGACCGGATCGACACCCGACGGCCCTGGGTGGGTTCCACGAACCAGGAGTTCGTGCTGCTCGACGACCGCTTCCCGGGCCTGCTCGACGAGGTGTCGCGCAGCCCCGACCGGGTCGAGGTGACCGTCGACGCCGCCGGCCGCGTGGCGGTGAACGGCTGGGCCGAGGTCGACGCCCTCGACGAGCTGCTGGCGTCGGTGGCCCGCCCTCAGCCCCGGCGGCGGGCCAGTGCCGAGCGCCGGTAGCCGTAGAGGGCGTAGACGATCGCGCCGAGCACGAACCAGACGGCGAAGCGCAGCCACGTCTCCGGCGCCAGGTAGGTGATCAGCCAGAGGGAGAAGGCCGCGCCCAGCGCCGGCACCACGGGCATCCCGGGCAGCCGGAAGGTACGCGGCGCGTCCGGGCGGCGGTAGCGCAGCACGATCACCGCGACGCAAACCACGACGAAGGCCAGCAGGATACCGATGTTGGTCAGCTCGGCCGCCTCCCGGATCGGTAGGAAGCCGGCGATCAGGGCCGAGCCCACGCCGACGATCCAGGTGACCCGGCTCGGCACCCGGCGGACCGGGTGCAGCTTGGCGAACCAGCCCGGCAGCAGACCGTCCCGGCTCATCGAGAACCACATACGGGTACCCGGCAACGACGCCGGTAAATCTCCAACGAGGACACCCGGGCCGGGTTGCGGCGCGGGCTACCGGCCGTCGACCTCCGGCTCGGCCGACGTCGCGTCCTCCGGTCGGGGACGCGGGGCGGCCCGGGTCAGCCGCCAGTACTGCCGTCGCCCGTCGTCGCGGATCACCACCCCCGCGCGGCCGAGCTCGCCGCGCAGCTCCCGGGCCTCGCCGCCCCGGTCGGCGTCGAGCGCGCGCTGCCGGGCCCGCAGCAGCGCGTCCGCGCCGGTCGGCAGCCCGGGCAGGCCGGGCACCCACCGTCGGTACGCGTCCCGGTGCGGGTCACCGTCGGTCCACGGCCAGCCGTGCGCGCGGAACGCGTCGCGCAGCCGGGCGACGGCCAGGTCCGAACGCTCCCGGAGCAGTTCCTCGTCGTCCGCGCCGAGCAGCACGAGGTCCTTGCCGTCGACGAAGACCGCGCGCACCGCCCGCCGCCCGACCTCCCGGTCCGCGCGGTCGCGACGCAGCCGTACGCGTTCGGCGTCGACGCTGACGGCGAGCCGTTCGGCGGTGCCCACGGCGGCGACCAGCAGGCCGCCCAGCGTGCCCAGGGCCACTCCGCCGATGCCGGCCTGCGGGTCCGGTAGCCGGGCGACCGCCTCGAACAGGCCCTGAGCCGGGGCCCAGGACAGCCCGGCGATCCACTCCGCGCCGGTGACGAGCAGCCAGCCCGCGCCCGCGCCGAGCGCCGGGATGCCGCCCCAGAGGATCGCCAGTTCCGCCGCGCCGCCGTCGACGACGGTGGGTGCGCCGTAGCCGTCCACCGTCAGGACACCTCGCGCCGCAGCGTGCGGATCAGCCCCGCGACCAGCGGAACGGCCAGCCAGACCAGCAGCGACACGGCGAACCGCCCCCACTGCCCGGCGGTCACGTCCGGCGTGAGCAGCGGCTCCATGGTCCGGCCCGTGTCGAGCCAGCCCGCCGGGCCACGCAGCGGCCGGATCATCTCGCCCAGGATCGACCAGAGGGCCGGCAGCAGCAGGTACCCGACGATCGCCAGCGGGGTGTTGAGCAGCAGCAGGCCGAAGCCGGCCCCCATCAGCACGTTGGCCACCTGGAGCACCACGGCGTGCAGCACCAGGGCCCACTCCAGGCGCCACGTGCCGGCGCCGCCGGTGGCCCCGGCGACCAGCGTGCCGGCGGCGGCCACACCGAGGCTCACCAGCACCGACGCCAGCGCCGCGAGCACCATCGCGGCCAGCTTCGCGACGATCACCCGGCCCCGCCGGGGCACCAGGGCGAACGTGGTCAGCGCCGTACGCTGCGACCACTCCCCGGTGATCGACAGGATGCCCAGCACGGGCAGCAGCAGGCCGATCGGCAGCATCGAGGGGACGAAGAAGTTGTCGAAGGTCTGCGCGGCGTCGTCCGCCCAGATCAACTGGACCACCACGAGGGCGGCAGCCAGCAGCCCGATGGTGATCAGCAGCCACAGCCCGGCCCGGGTGTCGACGAGCTTGCGCAGCTCCACCCCGGTGAGCCGGAGCAGCGACGGCCGGCGTACGCCCGGACGGCCGGGGGCGGAGGCGGCGGTGGGCGGGCTGGCGGTGGTGGTGCTCATCGGACGGCCTCCTGGGTCGACGCGCCGGCGGTCAGGGTGAGGAAGAGCTGCTCCAGGCCGCCGCTGCCGGCTGCCCGCAGCTCGGTGAGGGCGACGCCGGCGTCGGCGGCGGCCTGCCCGACGGCCTCGGCGTCGGCGTGCACCAGCAGCCCCTCGGTGCCCTCGGTGACGGCCAGCCCGGACCGCTCCAGCGCGCCCCGCAGCGCCACGCCGTCGCGGGCCCGGACCAGCGTCCCGCCGCCGGCCAGCAGTTCGGCCTTGTCGCCCTGGGCCACGATCCGGCCGCCCCCGATGACCACCAGCCGGTCCGCGACCGCCTCCACCTCGCGCAGCAGGTGGGAGGAGAGCAGCACGGTGCCGCCCCGGTCGGCGAAGTCGCGCAGCAGGCCGCGCATCCAGAAGATCCCCTCCGGGTCCAGGCCGTTGGCCGGCTCGTCGAGGATCAGCACCCGGGGGTCGCCCAACAGGGCGTGCGCCAGGCCGAGCCGCTGGCGCATCCCCAGGGAGTACGCCCGCAGCCGGCGCCCGGCCGCGACCTCGTTCAGCCCGACCAGGTCGAGCTTGGTGGCCACCTGCCGGCGGTCCACCCCCATCGTGGCGGCGGCCACGGTCAGCGCCTCCCGTCCGGTGCGTCCGGCGTGCTGCGCCGAGGCGTCCAGCAGCACGCCCACCTCGCGTCCCGGGTTCGGCAGCTCCCGGTACGGCCGGCCGCCGACCGTGGCGCCGCCACCGCTGGGCGGCGTGAGGCCGCAGATCATCCGCATGGTGGTGGACTTGCCGGCGCCGTTGGGCCCGAGGAAGCCGGTGACGGTGCCCGGCTCGCAGCGGAACGACACGTCGTCGACGGCCGTGTGCCGCCCGTACCGTTTGGTGAGGTGTTCCACGTCGATCATGCCGGTCACGCTGCCGGAGCCACCCGGCCGTGCGCTGCGGCCGACGGTGCAGTCCGGTGGCTACCTTGGTCGACACCCTGGTCTCGACTTTGGTAGCTGGTCGGCCCGTCGCGGGGCTGCCTAGCATTGCGGGCGTGACCAGTGCCGCCGTACCGGAGCACCCCTGGCTGCTGCCGGGGGCGCTGAGCGTCGACCCGACGGCCCGGGCCGGGCGGCTGCCGCGGCGCACCACCCGCGACTGGGTGGTGGACGGCCTCTGCTTCCTGCTCTCCCTCGGCTGGGTCCTGCTCGCCACGGCCGACGCGGCGTCACCCGACCCCGAGTTCGCCGCCCCGCTGCCGCAGCGCTGGATGGTCCCGGTCGACGCCGTGCTCGGGCTCGTCTGCTGCGCGCTGATCTGGGCGCGCCGTCGCTGGCCGCTGGGGCTGGCGGTGGCGACCCTGCCGCTGACCGTGTTCTCGATGGCGGCAGGGGTCCCGCTGCTGATCTTCTACTTCACGGCCGTGGTGCACCGCCGTACGGCTGTCGCGCTCGGGGTGACCGCCGCCGGTCTGGTCACCAACTTCGCCTTCAGCTACCTGCGCCCGGACCCCCAGATGCCGTACTGGGCGACGACGCTCTGGGGAGTGGTGATCAGCCTCTGCGTGCTGGCGTGGGGGATGTTCGTCCGGGCGCGGCGGCAGCTCGTCGTGTCGCTGCGCGAGCGCGCCGAGCGGGCCGAGGCGGAGCAGCAGTTGCGGGTGGCGCAGGCCCGGCACCTGGAACGCACCCGGATCGCCCGGGAGATGCACGACGTGCTGGCGCACCGGATCTCGCTGCTCAGCCTGCACGCCGGCGCGCTGGAGTTCCGGCCGGACGCGCCGCCGGAGGAGGTGGCGAGGGCGGCCGGGGTGATCCGGGGCAGCGCCCACGCCGCGTTGCAGGACCTGCGCGAGGTGATCGGGGTGCTCCGCGCGGAGACCGTCACGGCGGAGGACCCGGAGCGCCCGCAGCCCACCCTGGGCGACCTGCCCGCGCTCGTCGAGGAGTCGCGGGCGGCCGGGGTGCGGGTCGGTGTCCGCGACGTGGTCACGGCGGGGGAGCAGGTGCCCGCGGCGGTGGGGCGCAGCGTCTACCGCATCGTGCAGGAGGGCCTGACCAACGCCCGCAAGCACGCCGTCGGGGCGGCCGTCACCGTCGACGTCGCCGGCGCACCCGGCGCCGGGCTGACCGTGGAGGTACGCAACCGGTGGCCGGTCGGCGGCGTCGCCGACCCGGCGATCCCCGGCGCCGGCACGGGCCTGGTCGGCATCGCCGAGCGGGTCAGCCTGGCCGGCGGCCGGCTGGAGTACGGGCGGGACGACTCCGGCGACTTCCGGCTGGCCGCCTGGCTGCCGTGGCCGGCGTGACCGGGCCGGGCGTGACCGGGCCGGGCGGGGGCGGGCCGGGCGGGGGCGGGCCGGGCCCCACCGCCGACCGGCCGGTGCGGGTGCTGATCGTCGACGACGACGCGCTGGTCCGCGCCGGCCTGTCGATGATCCTCGGCGGCGTGCCGGACCTGCTCGTGGTCGGGGAGGCCGCCGACGGCGGCGAGGTGCCCGCCGCCGTGGCCGCCTGCGCGCCCGACGTGGTGCTGATGGACATCCGGATGCCCCGGGTCGACGGCCTCGCGGCCACCGAGGCGCTGCGCGCGTCGCCGCACCCGCCGGAGGTGCTGGTGCTGACCACCTTCGACGCCGACGAGCAGGTGCTCCGGGCGCTGCGGGCGGGGGCCGGCGGCTTCCTGCTCAAGGACACCCCGCCGGCCGAGATCGTGCGGGCTGTGCACCGGGTGGCGGCGGGGGAGGCGACGCTCTCCCCGGCGGTCACCCGCCGGCTGATCGACCACGTGACCGCGCCCGGCGCGCCGGGGGGCCCGGAGCCACGCCGGGATCGGGCGCGGCGTCAGCTCGCCGGGCTCAGCGAGCGGGAGCACGAGGTCGCGGTCGCGGTCGGGCGGGGCCGGACGAACGCGGAGATCGCCGCCGAGCTGTTCATGAGCGTCGCGACCGTGAAGGCGTACGTGTCGCGGCTGCTGGTGAAGCTCGACCTCAACAACCGGGTCCAGGTCGCCCTGCTGGTGCACGACGCCGGCTTCGTCTGAGGCGGGGTTGAACCTTTTGGCGCGCCGGGCCGTACCAGTCGCCGAGGATGCGGTGCGGCGGGTCGGCCGCACCGCTGCCGGAGCCGCGGGAGGCCTGCCGTGCGATTTGGTGAGCAGTCGACGGATCCCATCGACCAGATCCTGGGCGAGGTGCCGGTACCGGCGTCGCTGACCCCCGAGGACGTCCGGCTCGCGGTGCGGGCCGTGGTGGTGCACGCCGCCGAGGAGTGGCCGGCGGGACCGCTGTGCCGCAACGACGGCGCGACGTACCCGTGTCGGCTGCACCGCTGGGGCCGGCGGGTGCTGGAGCGGCACGGGCTCAACGAGCGGCAGGTCGACGCGCTGGTGCGGCACGGCAACCCCTTCGTGCACGTGCCGTTCCCGTTCACGGTGACCGGCCCCGCGCCGGCTTCCCGCGCGTCCGCCGGGCGCCCGGGCGGTCCGCGGGCGGTCGCGCCCGGCGCCCGGCCCGCCGGCCCCGGCCGGCCGGTGGCTTCCCCCGCCACGGCGCCGCGCTGGCCCCGGGCGAGCTGAGCGGGGGTACGCCCGCCGGCACGACCGGGAACGGAACCGGCCCGGGACACGGGGTGTCATCCCGCGTCCCGGGCCGGCGTCGCCGTGCCACTGCCGGCGTCACCTCTCGCCCGTCGCCCGTCGCCCGCCGGTGACCGTCGCCGCCCGGTCGCCCGGCGTGGCCGTCCCGGGCGGTCAGTCGTTGCCGGCGCCGATCCCGCAGTCCGGCGCGGACCAGCTGGTGGTGTTCGGTGTGTCGTCCCGGTCGTTCTCCCGTCGCGAGTCGACGTGCACGTGGTCGTCGTGGTCCGGGTAGCCGGGCCCGTAGATCCCGCTGAAGCCCCGGCTGCGCGCGTCGCGGGCCAGTTGGCAGAGGGAGCTGGTGCGGGAGGTCAGGTCGGCGGCGTTGCCGTAGAGGTGCTGGCTGTCCGATGCCCCGCCGACCTGGTTGTTGCAGGTACGGCTGCGGAAGCCGCTGCTGACGTAGAGCGGCTTGTCGCCGAGGCTGCGCCGCATCGCCTCCAGCTTCCACATCGTGCGCAGCGCGTTCTGCCTGGTCTGCGCGGGGGAGAGCGGACCGCCGCTCCAGCCGCCGCGACCGCAGCCGTCGTCCATCTCGCGGAAGCTGAAGTGCCGCGGCGTGCAGTCGTTGTCCTGGAGGTCGTAGAGCTTGCGGTACGTCTGCGGTCCGGCGACGCCGTCGACGCGCAGCCGGTACGCGGACTGGAACCGCTTGACGGCGGCGGCGGTCTTCGGTCCGAAGCGTCCGTCGTTCTCCACGATGTCCCGGTTGCCGGCCCAACCGGCCACCCGGATCTGCAACTGGCGGACGTCGGCGCCGGAGCGCCCCTGGTAGAGGTTGCGCTGCCACGTGTAGCAGCCGTCGGCGTGGGCCGCTGGCGCGGCGACCACCGTGGCGACAGCGGCTGCCGGCAACGCCAGGGCGAATGCGACAGCGGCCCGTTTCAGGGTGTTAACGCGCACAGAAAGTCCTCCCGATAGGAGTGCGATTGGGGTGGCGTCCGGGACATCGGCCTGCCCGTCCCGTGATTTCCACCCTGGCAGGCCGACCGACCTTTCGCGGCGATTAACAAGAATTGTCCTCACGATTCGCCGTTCCTGGGTGTTGCCAGGGCATTACGCGAATTGCGAAACACCCAAGTGCCGGCATTCGACGACAGGGAACCGCGAAAGGCACGGAAAGCGGCAGCCGGGCACACGCAGGGTGATGTGAGCCGGCCGGTCCGACCCGGTAACGTCAGCGCCGGGGGGACCGGGGGAGGGGGCGGCATGGCACGTGGTGGCGTCTTCTGCATCGAGGGCCAGTGGCACCGCGACCTCAACGAGCGCGGCTCCGTCCTGCCCACCCTCGAACTGCTCGAACGGCTCGGAAAGATCCGCTTCATCCACAAGGACGCGGCCACCCGCGACGAGCTGTTCTACTTCGTGGACCGCTGGCTGCTCAAGCAGTACGCCGACCACCGGGTCGGCTTCTTCGCCATGCACGGCGAGCCGAGCCGGCTCTGCCTCACCGACTGGGAATCGGTGGCGCTCGCCGACGTCGCGGAGTTGATGGCGGGTCGCTGCGAAGGCCGGCGGCTCTATTTCGGCAGCTGTTCGGTGCTGCGCGCCTCCGACGCGGTGCTGCGCGGCTTCCTCGACGCCACGGGGGCGGCGCTGATCTGCGGGTACACCCGCGAGGTGGACTGGGTCGAATCGGCCGCCTTCGAAACCGTCCTGCTCGACGTGCTGGCCAACGGCCAGCGCCACAACGCCGCCGAGCTGCGGATGGGCTCGGCGCACTGGGCGCCGCTCGCCTCGTACCTCGGCTTCCGGGTGATCTACGCCAACGGCCGCGCCTGGCGGCCGTCGGTCCGCCCCCGCGTGCCCGCCCAGCCCGCCGCCCGCCGCGCCGCCCCGCGACCCCGGTGAGGTCGCCGCGCGGCGGGCGCCCTGGTAGGAACGAACGATGGCACGCAGCATCGCGACGAACACCCGGGTCGACCGGGCCGAGCTGACCGAGTTCCTCCGCCCGCGGCACCGGGTGGTGCTGATGACCACCCGCGCCGACGGCCGGCCGCAGTCGTCCCCCGTCACCGCCGGGGTGGACGGCGAGGGGCGGTTGGTGGTCTCCACCTATCCCGGGCGGGCCAAGGTCGCCAACGTCCGCCGCGACCCACGGGTGTCGGCGTGTGTGCTCTCCGACGACTGGAACGGCCCGTGGGTGCACCTCGACGGCACCGCCGAGGTGCTGGACCTGCCGGCGGCGCTGGAACCGCTCGTGGAGTACTTCCGCTGCATCTCCGGCGAGCATCCGGACTGGGACGAGTACCGGGCGGCCATGCTGCGTCAGGGCAAGTCGCTCATCCGGGTCACCATCGACGCCTGGGGTCCGATCGCCACCGGCGGCTTCCCGGCCCACCTCGCCGACTGACCCGCCCCCGCCCTCAGTACGCGGCGGTGAAGCGGGCGTTCTCGTGGCGCGGCTGTTCGATCTCGTCCACGATCGCCACCGCCAGGTCCTCGTAGCTGAGCACCGAGCGGCCCTCGTGGTCGGTCACCGGCTCGTCGCCGCCGGTGCGGTAGTGCCCGGTGCGCTCGCCCGGGTGGAACTCCAGCGGCGGCGGGGAGACGTACGTCCAGGTCACCCCGTCGGCCGAGGAGCGGTAGAAGTCGAGGGCGTCGGCCTGCCCCAGCGCGGCGTCGCGGTAATCCTCGGGGAAGTCCGGCTCGTCGAGGTAGCGGGTGCCCTTCGGGGTGAGCAGGGTCGACCCGCCGCCCACGTGGATGATCCGGGGCGCGCCCGGCATGCCCCGCAGCGCGCCGACCAGGTTCCGCGCCGCGTCGAGCCACAGGTCGTGTTCGCCGCCGCCGATCGCCACCACCATGGCGTCCGTGTCGGGCGCCAGTTCCCGTACGCTCCGCTCGCTGGTGGCGTCCCCGGTCACCACCGTGACGGCCGGTGGCAGGTACGAGGTGGCCTCCGGCCGGCGCACCGCGGCGGTGACCCGGTGGCCCCGGCCGACCGCCTCGGCGGTGATCCGCGAGCCCGCGGTGCCACCCGCGCCGAAAACGACGATGTTGCTCATACCGCCTCCCGCCCGGCCCGTCCGGCCCGGCGGACGTAGCCCGTCTCCAGGCTATTGACCGGTGCCGCCGCGCGCTGGCGGACCGGGGATCCCGGCCGGCGCAATCGCCCTTGCGCCGTCGCACGGTGTGGGGGTGCACTGGTATCGGACCGACCGCGCAGGACGGGGGTGGACGCGATGACGGAGGAACGTGACGCGCCCGCCGAGACGCCCGTGCCCCCCGGTCCGTCGCCGGAACCGGCGGAGGGGCCGGGGCCGCGCCGGTCGGACCGGCTGTGGTCGATGCTGCGTCGGCTCTCACCCGCCGGCCCGCCCGCCGGCCGCTGGTTCGCCGGGGTCCTCGCGGCCGTCGTCACGGCCGTGCTGACCGCCTGGCTCCTCGCCTGGGGACTCGTTCCCGTCACGCCCCCGCCGCCCCCGCCCGACCCCGACGCGCTGCCGTTCACGGTCGCGGTCCGCGTCGGCCACGACCCGCCGGACGGCTGGGTGGTCGAGGCGCCGTTGGCGGACATCCCCACCCGACCGGTCTGGTCGGGCGACTGGACGCAGTGGGCCCGGGAGGCTGCCGGAGCCCCGGCCTCCCGGCAGCACGTCTCCTTCACCGTCCAGGGAGTCGACGAGGCCCAGGTGACCCTCACCGACCTGCGGGTGCGGGTGGTGGCGCGGCGTCCCGCCCCGCGGGGCGTGTTCGCCGCCCCGGGCGGGGGCGGCCCGACCGCCTACCGGTGGGTCCACGCGAACCTGGACGAGGACCCTCCGCTGCTCACGGCCGGCATCTTCGAGGAGGGCGAGGATTTCGTTCCCGAGCACGAGCGCAAGGAGATCCGCTTCCCGTACCGGGTGTCCCTGTCCGATGCCGAGACGTTCCTCGTCATCGGCTACACGGAGAACTGCGACTGCGACTGGAAGGTCGAGGTGGACTGGGCGGCGCAGGGACGCATCGGCACCGTCACGGTCGACGACGCGGGACGCCCCTTCCGGGTCACCGGCACGGCCGGGGTGCACACGGAGTGCTGGACGTCCCCGGACGGGACGGAGGAGTGCCGGCGGCGGTGACCCGGCGACCGGAGCGCCGAGCCGGGACCGTGCCGCCGCGCACCCGCGCCGGCGGGGTACGGCCGGCTCAGTCGACCAGGGCGGAATAGACGAGCTGCCGCAGCTGCGGCCGGATCGGGTAGGTGCTCGACGGCATGAGCTGGGTGAAGAACAGGGCCGTGACCTCCTCGGCGGGGTCGACCCAGAACGCCGTGCTGGCCACGCCGCCCCAGTAGTACTCGCCTGGGCTGCTCGGCACCCGGCTCGGGACGGGGTCGTCGACCACGGCGAAGCCGAGCCCGAAGCCGATCCCGTCGAGGGTGGTCTCGGCGAAGCCGCCGGTCGAGAGGGTCTCCAGGTCCTGCCCGCCGGGCAGGTGGTTGCGGGTCATGAAACGCACCGTGCGCGGCCCCAGCAGGCGCACCCCGTCGAGCGCCCCGCCGCGCAGCAGCATCTGGGTGAACCGGTGGTAGTCGGCGGCGCTGGAGATCAGGCCGCCGCCGCCGGAGAGCAGCAGCGGCTTCTCGTACGCCAGGGCGCCGAGCGTGTCGTAGCGGAAGGCGCGGCCGGTGCGCGGGTCGGGCGCGTAGAGGGCGGCGAGCCGCTCGGCGGCGTCGCCCTCGGCCCACCAGTGCGTGTCGGTCATGCCCAGCGGGCGGAAGATCCGGTCGGCGAAGAACGCGTCCAGGCTCTGCCCGGATACCACCTCGACGAGCCGGCCGAGCACGTCGGTGGCGACCGAGTAGCCCCACGCGGTGCCGGGCTGGAACAGCAGGGGCAGCTCGCCGAAGGCCTGGCAGGCCGTCGCCAGGTCGACGTCCGCCGGCGGGTACAGGTCGTAGCCGGCGGCCCGGTAGATGGTGTCGACCACCGAGGTCTGCATGAAGCCGTACGTCAGGCCGGCGGTGTGGGTGAGCAGGTGCCAGACCCGGATCGGCTCGACCGCCGGCACCGTGTAGGGCTCGAGGGCCGAGCCCTTGGAGTAGACCCGCAGGTCGGCGAACTCGGGCAGCCACCGGCTGATCTCGTCGGTCAGCTCGAAGCGGCCCTCCTCCCAGAGGATCATCGCGGCGACCGAGGTGACGGGCTTCGTCATCGAGTAGATGCGCCAGAGCGTGTCCGCCTCGACGGGACTGCCCGCCTCGACGTCGCGCAGCCCGTACGTCGAGGAGTGGGCGATCTCGCCGCGGCGGGTGACCAGCACCTGCCAGCCGGCGAGGCGACCGTCGTCGACGTACCTGCCGAAGTGCTCGTCGATGCGCGCCAACCGCGCCGGGTCGAAGCCGATCTGGTCCGGGTCGATGCTGCGTGCCACACTCACGCCGCCGAAACTACTAGCCGGTACGCCGTGCCGGAAGGGCCGCCGCCAGTTGTCCCAGCTCCTCGGTAGCCTGGTCCGATGCCCGAGGTGACCGAGGACGCGACGTTCCGCGACGAGGACTGGTACGGCGAGGAGCTCGTGGACCGGCACTTCGTCCGCTGCACCTTCTTCGACGTCGACCTGACCGAGGCGGTGAGCCGGGGCGCGGTCTTCGACGGCTGCACCTTCGGCAACGTGCGGTTCAACTCCTCCCGGCACACCGACTCGGCCTTCACCCGCTGCACCTTCCAGCGGTGCAACCTCTTCGAGGTGCAGTTCACCGGCTGCAAGCTCGTGGGCAGCACCTTCGCCCAGTGCGACCTGCGGCCGTTGACCGTCGCCGGCGGCGACTGGTCGTTCGTCGGGCTGCCCGGTGCCGACCTGCGCGGGGCCCGGCTGACCGACGTCCGGATGCGCGAGGCGGACCTCACCGGGGCCAACCTGACCGGCGCCACGGTCACCGGCGTCGACCTCTCCGCCGCGCAGCTGCACCGCTGCCGGCTCGCCGGGGCCGACCTGCGCGGCAGTGACCTCACGGCGCTCGACCCGACGGCGGTGGAGCGGGCCGGGGCGATCGTCGACGCCGCGCAGGCCATCGTGATCGCGCAGGCGCTGGGCTTCGAGATCCGCTGACGGGAGCCGACCCGCCCGCAGGACCCGCGACGACGGTCCCGATCGATGTCCGCTACGGTCCGGTGACGAACTGGACACACCCGTTCCGCACGGCGCGACGGGCGGGACGGTGCGGGCCGGGAACGCCCACGGCGGACGTTCGCGTCCGGCCGGGCCGGTGGGGAGTGGAGGGTCGGTGGCGGAGGAAGACCTCACCCGGCAGCGCATCCGGCCGTCGCGGCACGGCGCCCCGTCCCCGGCCCGCCACCCCCTCCTCCCCCTGGCCGGGCGCACCCGTGCCGACCTGCGGCGACTGGTCCGGGCGCGGCAGCGTCGCCGGTGGGTCGTCGGAGGGATCGCCGTGGTCGTCTGCCTGGTCGCCCTCGCGTCGTACCTGATCGCCGGCGACCCGGAGCCGGGCGGGCAGAGCGCCGGCGGCGTGCCCGGGGGTGCCGGCCGGCCGAGCGGCCTGCCCGGCCTGGAGGGGCGCGACCTCGACGCCGGCCTGGTCTCGCCCGGGCTGCGGCCCCGGCAGCGTCCGCCGAGCCCGTCCCCGACGCCGCCGACGTCCGCCCCGGCGGTGCCGGCGGTGCTCGACGCCGGCATGGCCGAAGCACCGGCCGAGGTGGACCTGACCAGGGTCGGCGGTCGCGACTGGGTCCACTGGGGCCTGCGCGGCGCGGACTCGACGGTCCGCAAGCGCGGCGGCTCCGGCGAGATCCGCGACGAGGGCGGCTCCGGCCGGCGCGGCGGCTGGGACGACAACCAGGAGAGCTTCAGCTGGCGCGACGGCAGCCCGGTCGCCTCGGTGCGTGGCTCGTCCCACGGGGTCTACCGGTGCGGCGTCGGCAGCGGCTTCACGCTCGCGGTGACCGCCGACGGCCAGCCCCGCACCGTCCGTCTCTACGCCGGGGTGTGGATGGCCCGGGGCCGGCTGGACGCCCGCCTCTCCGTCGGCGGTCCGAGCCGGACCCTGCGGATCGAGGACCGGCACACCAGCCGGTCCACGGAGTTCACCATCCGGTTCCAGGCGCCGAAGGGCGGCCGGCTCGTGCTGAGTTGGACGGTGGAGCAGGCCTTCAGCGACGACTGCGGCAGCGTCGGGGTCCAGGCGGTCGCGCTGCGCTGACCCCGGCCGCGCTGACCCCGGCCACGCTGACCCGGGTGGTCGCGGCGCGCTGACCTCGGTGGTCGCGGCACTCGGCACCAGTGTCGTCGTTCGCCCGCCGACCGGCCATGACCCACAGTAGCGTGGGCGCGACGACCGGTGGGTGCGGGCGAACGGAGAGTCGATGAGCGAGCAGGTGCTGGACAGCCCGCAGGGCTGGGTGGCCGACCACATCCGGCGCTACGTCGAGACCGACGGCGCCGAGGGGCACGAGTGGCAGCCCGGGGTCTTCACGCTGCTGCTGACCACCCGGGGCAGGCGCAGCGGGAAGCTGCGGCGCACCGCGCTCATCTACGGCCGCGACGGGGACGCCTACCTGGTCGTCGCCTCGCAGGGCGGCGACCCGAAACACCCGGCCTGGTACCTGAACCTGCACGACGAGCCGCTGGTCGAGGTGCAGGTGGGCGCCGAGCGCTTCACCGCGCGGGCGCGTACCGCCACGGCGGAGGAGAAGCCGCGCATGTGGTCCACGATGGCCGCCATCTGGCCGGCGTACGACGAGTACCAGGCGAAGACCGACCGCGACATCCCGGTCGTCGTGCTCGAACGCGCCTGACCTGGACGGTCGCCCCGTCGTTACCCCACGGGTAATCGACGTCGGGCGGGCGGCGGCGCGAGACTCGGCGTACCGCACCGGTGATCCGGCCGGGCGGACCAGCCCCCGGGAGGCACAATGCCCGCGTTCGCGCTCGCCCACCTGCACGACGCCCCGATCAACGAGGACATCCTCACCTACATCGAGCGCATCCAGGCCACGCTGGACCCGTTCGGCGGCCGGTTCCGGGTGCACGGCGGCGAGGTGGAGGTCAAGGAGGGCGACTGGCCGGGCACCGTGGTCATCGTCGAGTTCCCCGACGTGGAGCGGGCCCGGGCCTGGTACGACTCGCCGGCGTACCGGGAGATCCTGCCGCTGCGCACCCGGCACATCCCGGGCGCGACGCTGATCGTCGACGGCGTGCCCCCCGACTACGACGCCAGCCGGACGGCCGCGCGGCTGCGGGCCCGGGCGGCCGGCTGACCGGCGGCTCCGCCCCGACGACGTCGCCCGCCGCCTGCCGCCCGTGTCCACGCTTCGGGACAGTTTGTCCGTCGCACCGCGTCGATCCCGCCGTAACTTTCTGCTGTCCACGTCCGACCATCCCCTGTGGAGGCGTCACCGATGAGCAGCACCACCACCCGCACCGTCCGTCCGAGGACCCACCGGGGCGTGCGGGAGCCGTCCGGGGAGGTGCTCCGGGAGATCCCGATGCCGCCGTACGTGACGGTCGAGGACGCCCAGTTCGCCGTGCGGGCGGTCGTGGTGCACGCGCCCCGGCTCTGGTCCGGCGGGACGATCTGCCGCAACGACGCCAGCCCGCACCCGTGCCGGCTGCACCGCTGGGGAACCCGGGTGCTGACGCAGCGCGGTCTGCGTCCCGCGGAGATCGCCGCGCTGATCGAGCGCGGCGACCCGGCGGCCGAGCTTCCGCACCGTCCCGGCGCCTAGCGCCGGCGGGGCCCTCGCACCGGGCCCCGCCGGCCCGTCAACAGGCGTTCGGCTTGACCCACGCGCACTCCAGGCCCTCCGGGACCCGGGGGGCGTCCGGCGCCGCCGGGGGCGCGACCCGCGCGCCGGTCACGCTCCTTGCCGTGTATGAGGCCAGGGCTATCGCGATCTGGTCCTCCAGCGTCTTCACGGAGGAGGCGAGGTAGTTGTTGAGCAGGATCGAGAACGCCAGCACCCGCCCGTCGGCGTCGGTGACGTAGCCGGAGAGGCCGGAGACGCCGGTCAGGCTGCCGGTCTTGGCGTGCACGTTGCCCGCCGCCGGGGTGCCCCGCATCCGGCTGCGCAGCGTGCCGCCGACGAACCGGTCCGCCTCGCCGGCGACCGGCAGGGCCGCGTACCAGGTGCCGAACCAGGGCTCGTCGCGGACGGCGGTGAGCAGGTCCACGAACTCGTCGGCGGGGATCAGGTTGCGCCGCGAGAGCCCGGAGCCGTCCCGCTGGCGCAGCGTGCCGGTGTCCATCCCGGCGTCGGCGACGTACTCGCTGATCGCGGTCAGCCCGGCTGACCAGGTGCCGGCGCCGGAGAGCACCCGGCCGATCTCCTTGGTCAGCACCTCGGCGTGCCCGTTGTTCGACAGCTTGAGGAACGGCACCATCAGCTCGGCCAGGGGCATCGAGCGGTGCCGGCCCACCTCGGCCGCGCCCTCGGGGGTGGGCTGCCCGAGCACCGTGCGGCCGAGCACCCGTACGCCGTGCCGGCGCAGCGCCGAGCGGAAGACGTCGGCGGCGTAGCCGGTGGGCTCCCAGACGCTGACCCAGTCGCTCTCCGGGGCGGTGCCGAGCGCGATCTGCCCGGTGACCACGACGGTGTTGCTGCCGTGCGCGCGCTCGAAGGAGATCGACGTCGCTCCGCCGGCGACCGTCTCGGCCCGGTTGTCGATCTTCAGGTATCTGGTGGGCGGGGTGGTGGTGACGACCGGTCGCGCCCCGGCGGTCGCGCCGGGGGCGGCGTGGACGATGACGGTGCCGGCGTCGTAGTCGGTGTCCGGCGCCACGGTCAGGGCCGAGACCTGCGCGGCGTAGTAGTACGGCTCGTCGTCCCAGGTCCAGTCCGGCCCGAGGCGGGTGCTGTCGTAGCGGGTGTCGTCGGCCACCAGGTTGCCGGTGACCACCCGGACGCCCGCCTCGGCGACCTGCGCGGCCAGCGCGTCGTAGTCGGCGGCCAGCATGGTCGGGTCGCCGCCGCCGCGCAGGTAGAGGTTGCCGGAGACCAGGCCCGCGCGGCGGGCGCCGCTCGTGCGCACCTCGGTGCTGAAGCGGTGGCCCGGCCCGAGCAGTTCCAGCGCCGCCGCCGAGGTCAGCAGCTTGGTGTTGGAGGCGGGCACCAGCCGGCGGTCGCCGTTGCGGTGGTAGACCGTCTCCCCGGTGGTCGCGTCCTTGACCACCACCGAGGCCTGCGCCCCGGCCAACCGGCTGTCGGCGAGGATCGCGTCGATGGTGGCGTTCAGGCGGGTCGCCGCGGGGGTCGGGGACTCGGCGGTGGCGGTGGGCGCGCCCGCCGTGGCCGCGGCGGCGACCAGCGCCACCAGCGCGAGCGTCCGGGGGAAGAGACGACGATGCATGGGGTGATGCTGCCATGCAGGTATCTGCCAGGAAAGACCGTACGCGAAAAGGAAATGTGCAGAACGGGCGCCGCCGCCGCAGGACGCCGGGCGCTTCCGGGGTCAGGCGGTGCCTGGGGCGGGTCTGACCGGCTCCTCCGGCTCGCCCCGGTAGCGCCGGCCCCGCCCGATGATCAGCGGTGCCACCAGGGCAGCGAGCACCCCACCGAGCAGTGGGAAGACGATGAACACCCAGAGCTGGCGCAACGCCGTCCCGCCTTCGAACAGCGCCGGCCCGAACGACCGCGCCGGATTGACCGACGTACCGTCCAGCGTCACGCCCACGAGGTGTGCGGCAGCCAGGGCCAGCCCGATGGCGGTCCCGGCGACGGCGGCGTGCTCGGTGCGACTGGTGACGACGAGCACGACGAGCACGAACAGGAACGTCAGGACGGTCTCCAGCACCGCCGCGCCGCCTAGGTTGATGTGCGCGCCGTAGCCGTTGCTGCCCAGCGCACCCGTCTGATCCACCACGTCGCCCCATCGGGTCAGCCCCCAGAGCAGGAAGCCCGCCACGGTGGCCCCCGCGAACTGGGCGACCCAGTACGCCACCGCGCCGACCATGGAGATCTTGCCGGAGAGCAGAACGCCCAGCGTCACCGCCGGGTTGACGTGGCTGCCGGAGACCGGGCCGACGGTGTAGACCAGCGCGAGCATGATGAACCCGAAGGCGAGCGCCACCACCACGACCCCACCCTGCACCCGTGCGGCCACCGCGCTGCCCACCCCGAAGAACACCAGCAGCAGGGTGCCGAGGAACTCGCAGGCGTAGCGCCGGGCGTCGTCCATGACTCCCAGCCTAGGCGCAAAAGCGGCTCTACCTGCGTAGATGCCAGTTGTGGCCGGTGTGGCGCCCGTGTCGGGAAGCCCTACGGGGCCAGCGCCGCAGAGCAGGCGCACTTAATCCGCTCTATTTGACGGATGCCCCGGCAGGGGGCAACGTAGGCCGTGGAGGGGCCCTCAGCTGCCCCGAAGAGCGACGGCGACGTGCGTACGCGTCGCCCGCCATCGCCTCCCACGTGTGCTCGCCCGCGGGCCGATGCCCGGTCCCGCACCGTGAATCCGAGAATCCACGAGGAGTTCCGCCATGCTCACCATGACCGACAACGCCGTGCTGGTCATCCGAGACCTCGCCAACCAGCAGGACGTCGCCGAGGACGGCGGGGTGCGGATCGCCGCCGACACCGACGCGGGTTCGCTCACCGTCGAGCTGGTCGCCGAGCCCGTCGACGGCGACCACGTGGTCGACAACCAGGGCGCGCGCATCTTCCTGGACTCCGACGCCGCCGAACTGCTCGGCGACGCCTCGGTGGACGCCAGCGTCGACGACGAGGGCGTCATCCAGTTCGGGTTCACCGAGAAGCAGTGACGCCGGTGCGTACCGGTGCCCGGCCCGACGGCGCTCAGCCGGCCCGCCGGGTCTCCCCGTTGCGGTGCGGCCGGGCGGGGCGGCCCCGCTCCGGCGGCGCCTGACCGGATCGCCACGGCCCCGGCCGGGACTCCCGTCCCGGGTGCGGCAGCGTGGCCAGCACGTGCGCCAGGTGGTGCGACGTGCTCCACGCCGCCCAGTTGCTGGCGGAACCGGCGCCGGCGCCCCTGCGGGCACGCCGCAGGATCTCGTGGTCGCCCCAGGAGAACGCCGCGCCGGCGGCCGGCCAGTGCGGCGCCGAGACGACGGTGCGGCACAGGTCCGCGAACCGGTCGTCGCCGCGGCCGCCCCGCCGCGACCAGCGGTACACCCACCAGGCGCCGTCTGTGGTGTAGCGGAGGGTGGGCAGCCGGTCGCCCTCCTGGTCGGCGCCGGGCACCGCGGAGCCGACGCCGTAGTCGCCGTACCCGACGCCGAGGTCGGCCAGGCGCTGCCAGAGCTGCCAGTCCCAGCGGTCGACGCGTACCGGTTCGTCGGTCGGCAGGGCGGACACCGCCGGGGGCATGCCGCCCGCCGCCACGCTCACCGAGCGCCAGGCGTGCCGGCGGGCCCACTCCAGCAGCCGGCGCACGCGGGGCTCGGCCACCCGCACGTCGGCCCGGCAGCACACGTCGCCCGCGTCGAGGAGCAGGTCGCACTGCTCGGGCACCAGGCGGGTGAACCGCCAGACCCGTTCGGCCGCCGCCGTGGTCGCGTCCGGGCCGCCGCGGTCGTGGCCGACCCGCAGCCGGACGACCGCCCGCCGGGCGTGGGCCCGGGCGGCGGCACCGTGCGCGACGAGGCGCCGGTCGCTGTCCGCGAGCCCGATCACCGGCACCAGCGGTACGCCCCAGCGGGCCAGCTCGGTCTCGGGGGCGTCGGGCAGGGCGCTGACGTCGACGGCCGTGAGCAGCCCGTCGGGCAGCCGACGGAGCACGTCGATCGTGAGCCGGTCCAGGGTGGACACCTGGAGGACCGGGGCGAGCAGGGGCACGACGACGTCGTCGAGATGACCGAGCGCCTCCAGCTCACCCCGCCGGTTGGCGAGGATGGGGCGGTAGACCGGTTCCGCCGCCCGGCCCCGGTGGGCGGGCACCATACCCCAATGTAGCCAGACATCGGTGTCCGTCACAGGGTCGATCGGCCCGCACCGCCTGCCCGGGGGTGCCGCGCGGGATCCGTGGGGACAACGGATCCGCGGGCCGGGCCCGGGGCGGCTGCGTCCGCGGAGACGGCGACGCCGCCGTCCCAGGATCGGGACGGCGGCGGGCAGGGCGCCGGATCAGTCGTCGTCGCGGTCGTCGTCGTCGTCATCGTCGGAGTCGTCGTCCGACGCGTCGTCATCGTCGTCATCGTCGTCGTCGACCGGCTCCTGCTCGGCCTTGACCACGCTGCCGTCGCCCCGGTCCACGTCGACCTCGTGCTCGGTCTGCCCGGACACGATCTCGACGCTCCACACGGCGCGGCCGTCCTCGTCCTCGCGCTCGACCTCGACGACCTCGCCGCCACCCGCCCGGGCCAGCGCGATCTCGCGGGCCCGCTGCTCGCTCACCGCGTCGCCGCCGGTGGCCGGCGCGCCGCTGCCCGACGGGGTGCCGCTGCCCGACGGGCTGGCGGGCGCCGACGGGGTGCCGGTGGTCGGCGCGCCGCTCGTCGCCGGGGCGCCGCTCCCGGTGCCGCTCGGCGTGCCCGGGGCGGTGGTGGCGGCGGCCAGGGTCGTCGCCCGGGCCGCGCCGTTGTCGGCCGCCGCGACGCCGACGGACGCGCCGGTCACGGCCAGCACGGCCGCGCCGCCGAGCGACGCCAGCATCAGGGACTTGCGCTTCATCTCGTTCACCCTTCCTCGGTCTACGTGTCCCAGGATCACGCCCGCCCGGATAGCGCCACGCTGCCCGAACGCTAAGGCAGGGTTAAGCCTCGCCGGGGGTGCGCCGAGGACGGGCCGGGCCGCGCGAGGGCGCCTCGCCGGGGCAAGGCGGGGAGGGGTCAGGGCCGGGGCGGGCCGAGTTCGAGGCGTACCTCGGCGCCGCCGGACGGCGCGGCACCCAGGGTGAGGCGGCCCCCGCTGGCCTGGGCGGCCCGGCGGGCGATGTCCAGGCCCAGGCCGGTGGAGCCGGCGGTGCTCGCGCCCCGGTCGACCGTGCCGGGCGGCATCCCCGGCCCGTCGTCGGCGACGGTCAGCGCCGTGCGGCCCGCCTCCGCCGCCAGCCGGACGGCGAACGCGGTGCCGTCCGGGGTGTGCGCGAAGACGTTGCCGAGCAGCGCGTCCACCGCCGCCGCCAACTCGTCGGCGGGCACGCCCACCGGCAGCGGTCCCGGCGCCAGGTCGAGCGTCACCGCCCGCCCGGTGTCCTCGGCCAGCACCGACCAGAACGCCACCCGCTCGGCCACCACGGCCGCCGCGTCGGCGCTGGCCGCCCCGGCCGTGGGCACCCGCCAACGGGCCTGCCGGATCAGGCCGGTGACCGCCCGCTCCAGCCCGTCCACGGCGGCGGTCACCCGGGCCGCGTCCTCGGGGTCGCGCAGCGACTCGGCCTCCAGGCGCAGCGCCGTCAGCGGGGTGCGCAGGCGGTGCGAGAGGTCGGCGACCTCCTCACGCTCCTGCACCAGCAGCACCTGGATCCGGCCGGCCAGGTGGTTGAGGGCGCCGGCCACCTCGCGCAGCTCGGCCGGCCCGGCGGGGGTGACGCGCGCGTCCAGCTCCGCGTTCGCCAGCCGGTGCGACACCTCGGAGAGCTCACCGATCGGCCGGACCAGGGTGCGGGCCAGCCGGTCGGCCACGGCCAGCCCGATCAGCACCAGCAGCACGCCGAGCAGGGCCAGGGCCAGCCAGGACCGGGTAACCCCGGCGGTCAGCTCGGCGGGCGGCACCACCGTGCGGATCACGCCGGTGCCGTCCGGGCGACCCTGCACGGCGATCACCACCTCCCGCCCCCGCCCGGACTCGGCGGTGAGGCTCTGCCCCCGCGCGGCCAGCGCCACCGCGGGCGTACGCGGCGCCGGGGCGCCGAGCACCGTGCCGTCGGGCAGGAACACCGTGACGGAGCGCTCGGACTCGGTGGCCAACTGCTCGACGGTCAGCCGGATCGTCGCGGTGTCGGCGGTGCCGACGACGGTGACGAGGCTCTGCGCGTCGGCCGTGGCCCGTACGGTGGCCCGGTCCGCCGCGACGGTGCGCACCAGCAGCGCCAGCGGCACCAGGAAGGCGACCAGGGTGAGGACGCTGACCGCGGCGACGAGCAGCGCCAGCCGGGCCCTCATCCGGCGCTCCCGGGCGCCTCGAGCCGCACCCCGACGCCCCGCACGGTGTGCAGGTAGCGGGGTGCCTGCGCGCTCTCCCCGAGCTTGCGTCGCAGCCAGGACAGGTGCACGTCCACGGTCTTGTCGGCGCCGCCGTACGGGACCCGCCAGACCTCGGCCAGCAGCTCCCGCTTGGTGACCACCTGGCCGGGCCGACCCGCGAGGTGGTGCAGCAGGTCGAACTCGCGGGGGGTCAGCTCGACGGGCGTACCGTCCAGGGTGACCTGCCTCGACCGTGGGTCCACCCGCAGCCCGCCGACGACCAGCGCTGGGTCCCCCTCCGAGGCGGGTCCCGTCCCGCGCCGCAGGACCGCCCGGATGCGCGCGTCGAGCTGCGCGGCCGTGAAGGGCTTCACCACGTAGTCGTCCGCCCCGGCGTCGAGCACCCGGACGATCTCGGTCTCGTCGTCGCGGGCGGTGGCGACGATGACCGGCACGGCGCTGACCGCGCGGAGCATCCGCAGCAGCTCCCGGCCGTCCAGGTCGGGCAGTCCCAGGTCCAGCACCACCAGGTCGGGCCGGTCGTCGAGCGCGTCGCGCAGGCCGGTCATCGCCGTCGAGGCGGCGGCCACCGCGTGCCCCCGCTCGCGCAGTGCCCGCAGCAGCGGCGTACGGATGGTCAGGTCGTCCTCGATGAGCAGCAGGCGGGCCACAGTGGCAGGCTAGCCGCCACCGGGCGGGCCGGCGGCGGACCTTGACCGTCCCTGGGCCCCGTCCAGGGCTCGGGCCAACCACCGATCGGGGAGACTGGGGGGATGCGCCGCCGTTCGTTCCTCGCCGTCGCCGGGTGGCTGGCCACCGCCGTCGTCGCCACCCTGATCGGGGTGGCCGCGATCCGGTGGGTGGGCGAGAGCATCGCCGGCACCCCGGGCGGGGTGCTCAGCCAGGAGGAGGTCGAGCGCGCCCTGGCCTCCCCCGCGGCACCGGGCGGATCCGCGCCGGCGGCCACCGGCACCGGCGGGCCGTCGTCGCCGGTGGCGGGCGGCTCGTCCCCGGCGGGAACGCGTCGGGCCTTCGCGACGACGGGTGGCAGCGCGGTGGCCGAGTGCGGGCCGGGCGGGGCGCGGCTGGTCTCCTGGACGCCCGTGCCGGGCTACCGGGTCTCGGACGCGGAGCCGGGGCCGGACGACGACGTGGAGGTGACCTTCACCGGCCCGTCCGGCGGGTTCGAGCTGAAGGTGCGCTGCGTGGGTTCGGAGCCGGTGGCGGCCGAGGACGACGACTGAGCGTTCCGCCGCAGGTCAGCGGTGGTGTGGACGGTGGCGACTGTCCGTGATCGGACACCCGTCGCGGTGGTTGCGGGCCGCTGCGGCGACATACGTTCGACCACAAAGGGTGCCGATCGCCGCTGATCCCCCTGAGCCACCACGACTGCCTCATCGCCGCCCCGAGCAGGGGCCACGAGGGAGGACCGAGATGTCCAGCTTCAGACCTCGGCGCGCGCCGGCGGCGCAGCCCGTGCCGAGGGACGACGACGCGGCCCGGGCAGACGCGGAGACCACCACCTGCGCCGGCGTCGGTCTGCCCGCGACCGCACGGGTCCTCTTCGCGGTGGTGCACGCCAGCGGCGGCCTGGCGCGCGGGCTGGGCGTGGCCACCGCGAGCCGGCTGGCGACCGGGATGTACCAGGTGGTGTTCGACCAGGACGTAACGGCCGCCGGCTACGTCGGCACCGTCGGCCTGCCCGGCAGCACGGGTGTCGCGCCCTGCGGAAAGATCGTGGTCGCCGGGCGGACCGGCATTCCGAACGCCGTCTTCGTCTCCACCTTCGCCGACGACGGCCGTCCGGCCGACCGCCCGTTCCACCTGGCGGTGCTGGCCTGACGCGCCCGGGCCGGCCCCGGCGGCACGGGTCCGCCGGGCCCAGGGCCCGCACACGAGCGCGCGGCGCCGTCCGGATCCCGGGGATCGAACGTCGCCGCGCTCTGGCCGTCTCCCACCACCGCAGCCGTACGGCGGTACGCCGGCGGGGACCTGGCTCGACCGGCCACCGTGCGCCGGCTACTTCCTCGATCCCCCTCCGTACGGGATCGAAACCCCCGACGAGTGGCGAATTCCACCATCTGCGGGTCCCGGCGTGGTGCCGGGCCTGAGCGGGTATGTGCGTGGGCATGGAGCATTTCACGATCGCGACCGTCGCCGAGAAGAGCCCGGATTTCCGGCGGGTGCTGTGGACCGGTGAGCACACCCAGCTGGTGATCATGACGATCCCGCCGGGTGGTGAGATCGGCGAGGAGGTCCACGAGGGAATCGACCAGATCCTGACCTTCGTCAGCGGTACGGGCGAGGCCCGCGTGGCGGGGGAGAAGCGCGAGGTCGTGCAGGGCGACCTGGTGGTGGTGCCGGCCGGCACGAAGCACAACTTCGTCAACACCGGCCCCAACCCGCTGGTGCTCTACACCGTCTACGGCCCGCCCGAGCACGCCGACCAGGCGGTGCACCGCACCAAGGAGGAGGCCGACGCGGCGGAGGCCGCCGGCGAGGACGAGCCGCCCACCTCCTGACCGTCCCCGCGGCCCGCGCCGCCTGAGCCGGCCGGAACCGGGTACCCGCAGCGGGTGGAGCAGCTGGCGATCTCCGACTACGGGTTCCTCTCCGACTGCCGGTCGGGCGCCCTGGTCGGTCGGGACGGTTCGATCGACTGGTGGTGCCCGGACCGGTTCGACTCCCCGTCGGTCTTCGGCCGCCTGCTCGACCCGGACGCCGGCCACTGGCGGCTGGCACCCACCGCCGCCGGGCTGCCCGGACACCGGGTGGAGCGGGCGTACGTGGCCGACACGCTGGTGCTGCGCACGGTGCACCACACGCCGGAGGGGAGCGTCGCGGTCACCGACGCGCTCGCCGCCGAGTTCGGCGCCCGCGGGCACCAACTGGGGATGAACTCCCCGGCCGTGCTGCTGCGGGTCGTCGAGGGACTGACCGGGCGGGTGCGGATGTCGCTCGACTTCCGCCCCCGCCCGGAGTACGGCCTGCTCACCCCGTACCTGCACGAGCAGCCCGACGGCGCGGTGCTGGCCGCGGCCGGCCCGGTGGTGCTGACCCTGCGCACCGGCGGGATCCCGCCGCACGTCGACTCCGACCGGGTCCGGCAGGAGTTCGAGGTCGCCGCCGGGCAGGTGGTCGGCCTCGACGTCGCGTACGGGCAGGCGTACGGGTCGGCGCCGGTCCGGCTGGATCCGGTGGTCGCGCTCGCCGAGACGGTGCAGGCCTGGCAGGCGTACCGGGAGTCGCACCACTACGACGGCCGCTACCCCGAGCAGGTCCGGCACAGCGCGACCGTGCTCACCGGCCTCACGTACGCCCGCAGCGGCGCGGTCGCCGCCGCCCCGACGACGTCGCTGCCGGAACACGTCGGCGGCGACCGCAACTACGACTACCGCTACTCCTGGCTGCGCGACTTCGCGATGACCCTGCGCGCCCTCTGGGTGGCGGCCTGCCCCGCCGAGGCGTCCCGGCTCTTCGCCTGGGCGGCCCGCTCGATCGGCCGGGTCGGCCCCGACCCCGTGCCGGTGCTCTTCGGCCTGGAGGGGGAGCGGGACCTCTCCGAGTACGAGTGCGCCCACCTGCGCGGCTACGGCGGCAGCCTGCCGGTGCGAATCGGCAACGACGCCTGGCGGCAGCGCCAGCTCGACGTGCCGGGCGAGGTGATCTCGGCGGTCTGGCAACTGCGCGACCACCTGGGCGAGGCGTTCGACATGGAGCTGCGCGAGATGGTGCTCGGCCTGACCGAGCAGGTGGCCGCGACCTGGCACCTGCCCGACCGGGGCATCTGGGAGACCCGCGACGCCGACCGGCACTACCTGACGTCGAAGGTGTTCTGCTGGGTGGCGCTGGACCGGGCGGTGACGCTCGCGCCCCGCCTCGGCGCCCGGGCCGACCCCCGGCGCTGGGCGGCGATCCGCGACGAGATCCGGGCCGTCGTGCTGCGCGACGGCTGGCACGAGCGGACCGGCGCGTTCGGCGGCGCGTTCGGCTCGCCGGACCTGGACGCCTCCGTGCTGCTGCTGCCGCTGGTGGGGTTCCTGCCGGCGACCGACGCGCGGATGCGCGCCACCGTCGAGGCGGTCGAGCGCGAGCTGGGCGCCGGCAACGGTCTCCTCCGCCGCTGGGGCACCGACCCGGCGGGGTTCCTGCCCTGCTCGTTCTGGCTGGTGGAGTACCTGGCGATGGCCGGTGAGCGGGACCGGGCCGAGGCGCTCTTCGCGCGGCTGCTCAAGCACGCCAACGACGTCGGGCTGTTCAGCGAGCAGATCGACCCGCGCTCCGGCGCGCAGCTCGGCAACACCCCGCAGGCGTTGTCGCACATCGGCCTGGTCAGCGCGGCCTGGCGGCTGACCGACCCCGGCACCGAGTGACGGCGGGGTCGGCGCGTCAGGCGGGCAGTACCGGTACGCCGCTGACGTCCACCGTCTCCGGGTACTTCACGCCCGCCCCGGTGTTGAGTACCACCACGCGCTCGCCGGCCCGGATCCAGCCGCCGGCGCGCAGGTGCCGGGCGGCGGTCAGGCAGGCGGCCCCCTCCGGGCAGAGCAGCAGGCCCTCGCGGGCGGCGAAGTCCCGCAGGTCGGCGAGGATCTCGGCGTCGTCCACGGCGATCGCGGTGCCGGCGCTGGCGCGCAGCGCGTCGAGGATCAGCTCGTCGCCGAGCGGGGCGGGCACGGTGATGCCGAACGCGACGGTGTGCGCGTCGGCCCAGGGCCGGGCCCGCCGCTCGCCGGCGGCGAAGGCGCGCACGATCGGCGCGCACCCCGTCGACTGCACCGCGACCAGGCGGGGCAGCCTGTCCTCGATCCAGCCCAGCTCGCGCAGTTCGTGCAGCGCCTTCTGGATGCCGATCAGGCCGACCCCGCCGCCGGTGGGATAGATGATCACGTCCGGCGCCTGCCAGCCGAGCTGCTCGACGATCTCGTACCCCATCGTCTTCTTGCCCTCGAGCCGGTACGGCTCCCGCAGCGTGCCGGCGTCGAAGATCGCGCCGCCGGAGTCGGCGACCAGCCCCGCGACCAGCCGGCCCGCGTCGCTGATCAGCCCGTCGACCAGGCGCAGGTCGGCCCCGGCGGCCACGCACTCGCGGCGGCAGATGGTGGGGGCGTCCAGTGGCATGACGATGGTCGCGCCCAGCCCGGCCCGCGCGGCGTAGGTGGCCCAGGCCGCGCCCGCGT
Source organism: Micromonospora echinofusca (assembly GCF_900091445.1). Lineage (NCBI taxonomy): Bacteria > Bacillati > Actinomycetota > Actinomycetes > Micromonosporales > Micromonosporaceae > Micromonospora > Micromonospora echinofusca. Next base: position 5,185,611 of record NZ_LT607733.1, on the reverse strand, counting down.
TGCCGTTGGTGGGCATGGCGATGCGCCGCACGCCCAGCTCACGGGCCCGGCTGACGCCGACCGCCGCGCCGCGCGCCTTGAAGGAGCCGGTCGGGGTCAACCCCTCGTCCTTGACCATCAGGTCCGCGATGCCGATCTCCGCGCCGTAGTTCGGGGTGCGCAGCAGCGGCGTCCAGCCCTCGCCCAGCGTGGTCTCGTGCCGGGGGTCGGCCACCGGCAGCAGCTCCCGGTAGCGCCACAGGTCGGCCGGGCGCAGCGGGAACCGCTCCGGGGTGAGCACCTTCGCCACCGCAGCCAGGTCGTAGCGCGCCAGCAGCGGGGAGCCGCAGTCGCAGATGTTGGCCAGCTTGCCGGCGTCGTGCTCCCGCCCGCAGCGCGGGCACTCAAGGTGCGTCAGGTACACGATGCTCCTCGCCGTCTCAGCTCGGGTCTCGGCTCGCGTCGATGCTCAACCAGCGCCGGCTGCGCCGGCCCGGCTCGTAGACCGAGTCCAGGCGCTTCGCCACCACGCCGGGCAGCCCCTGCTCCCGCCCGGTCCGCAGCGCCTCCCGGCCGGCACCCGGGAACCAGGGCGGAGTCTGCCAGTGCCCGCCGGAGAGCGCCAGGGCGTCGAGCAGCTCGCGGCGCTGCGCGTACGGCAGGTCGACGCTGCTCACGCCCTCCATCCAGAGCAGATCGAAGATCAGGTACTGGGCGTCGGGGGTGCGGCGTCCGCCGCGCGCCGGGCGCACCCGGCCGGCGGTGTCGATGCGGACCAGGACGCCGTCCAGCACGACCTCCGTGGGCGCCAGCTCCTCGGCCAGCTCCCGCAGCCAGGGGTACGCGCCGGAGACGTCCTCGTCGTCCTCCGCGAGCAGCCGCAGCCGTCCGCCCGAGACGTACGCGACCGCGCGAACCCCGTCCCAGCGCAGCTCGTAGCCCCACCGCGCCTCGTCCGCTGGCAGCTTCGCCGCCCGGGTGGGGTGCATCGGGCGGAGCAGCTCCGGCATGCTCGTCCAGCCCTCCGGGGGCGGGTCGGTGCGGCGGACCATCCAGTCCCGTCCACCCTTGCCGCCGGTGGCGAACAGGACGTACCGCCCGGAGGTGCGCTCGCCGTCGAGCACCACGACGACCTCGTCGTCGCGCCACTTCTCGCAGCGGTAGGTGCCCCGGTCGTGCACGGTCATCCGCCCGCCGCCGTACTCGCCGGCCGGGATCTCGCCGTGGAAGTCGAGGTATTCCATCGGGTGGTCCTCGGTGTGCACCGCGAGGTGGTTGCGGCCGGTGTCGCGGGGCAGCCCGCGGGGCACCGCCCAGGAGGCCAGCACCCCCTCGTGCTCCAGCCGCAGGTCCCAGTGCAGGCTCCGGGCGTGGTGCTGCTGGATGACGAAGCGGGCCGTACCGTCGGCGGGCCGCCCGCGTCGCGGGGGCCGCTTCGGCACCGGCTCCGGGGTGCGCGCCGCGTCCCGTCTGCGCCGGTACTCCTCCAGCGGGTCAGCCACACCCGCATTCTCCGGCAATCCGCGCCGACCCGCCGGCCGCCCGCGTGTCCGGTTCGGCGGGCATGGGGTAGGTCAGCCCGGGTAAGACCCGGGGCATGGACCACGACGACCAGCCCACCGTCACGCTCCCCGGCGACGTGCGGATGCCCCTGCTGGGCTTCGGCACCTGGCAGGCCACCGGCCAGGCCGGGTACGACGCGGTGCTCGCCGCGCTCGACGCCGGCTACCGGCACGTCGACACCGCCACGATGTACGGCAACGAGGAGGAGGTCGGCCGGGCGGTCCGGGAGAGCGGGTTGCGCCGCGAGGACGTCTTCCTCACCACGAAGCTGCCGCCGGACCGGGTGGGGCGGGAGCGGGAGACGATCGAGGCGAGCCTGGCCGCGCTCGGCGTCGACCAGGTCGACCTGTGGCTGGTGCACTGGCCGCCGGCGAACCCCGCGGACAACATCCCCGTCTGGCGGGAGATGCTCGCCGCCCGGGACGAGGGGCTCGCGCGCGCCGTCGGGGTGAGCAACTACGCCACGGGCCAGCTCGACGAGCTGATCCAGGCGACCGAGGAGAATCCGGCCGTCAACCAGATCCGGTGGAGCCCCTCGTTGTACGACCGCCAGCGGCACCGGGAGCACCGGGACCGGGGGGTGGTGCTGGAGGGCTACAGCCCGTTCAAGACCAGCGACCTCGCCGACCCGGTGCTGACCCGCATCGCCGCCGCGCACGACGTCTCCCCGGCCCAGGTGGTGCTGCGCTGGCACATCGACCACGAGATCGTGGTCATCCCCAAGTCGGTGACCCCGGAGCGGATCCGCGTCAACGCCGACGTCTTCGGCTTCTCGCTGACCGCCGAGGAGATGCGCGACATCGACGCGCTCGGCAACCCCTGACGGACCCCTTCCGGCCACTGTGACGGTGGCCCGGTCCGGGTGCCGGACCCGGACCGGATTTGCCAAATTCCTTCAGCCTGAATAGGGGCGATGAAGGGTATCGACATAGATGCTCGTGACGATATACCGTGCGCGTCACCAGTTCATCGATGAGTCGGAACCCCTCCGCCCTTGTCTGAAGGAGCGCCATGAACGCGTCACGACCCGCCCGTCTCCCCCGACGTGGGGTGCTGGGCATGTCGGCCCTGGTGGCCACCGCGGTGGCCGTAGCCGCCAAGCCCGCCGCGGCGAGCGCCGCGCCGCTCGCCGCTCCGAAGGCCGAGTGCCTCGCCGACCTGCTCGGGGAGTCCTGATGGCCACCATTCCCTGGCTGGTGGACGTCCTGCGGGGGGCGGGCGTCCAGGTCGTGACCCACGGCGACTGGCTGAACCGGATGCGCCCGGGCGACTTCAACCCGATCGGCGTGCTCTGGCACCACACCGCCGCCACCTCCAGCGCCAGCAACCCGCACCCGGCGCTCAACATCTGCATCAACGGCCGGTCCGACCTGCCCGGCCCGCTGTGCCAGGCGCTGGTCGACTACCACGGCGTCTTCCACGTCATCTCCGCCGGGCGCTGCAACCACGCGGGCGTCAGCCGGGGCAGCGGGCCGATCCCCGCTGGCGACGGCAACACGCTGATGATCGGCTGGGAGATCGACTACAACGGGGTCAACCAGGAGATGACGGCGGCGCAGTACAACGCGTCGATCGCCGCCACGGCCGCCGTGCTCAAGCGGCTGGGCAAGGACGCCAGCTACGCCCGGGGCCACCGTGAGACGAGCACCACGGGCAAGATCGACCCGTCCTTCATCGACCTGAACTCGATGCGCGCGGACGTGGCCGCGAAGATGGCGGGCGGCAGCACCTGGAGCGCCGTGGTGGACAACTCCACCGCCGGACGCTTCACCGCCAGCGCGAACTGGGGCACCTCGTCGTACTCGGCCCAGCGATACGGCACCGACTACCGCTTCGCGAACCCGGTCGCGGCCAGCGACGCCGCCTGGTACAAGTTCAACGTCCCGGCGACCGCGAACTACCGGGTCGACGCCTGGTGGCCGGCGGTCAGCGGCTACAACTCCGCCACCCCGTACATCGTGTCCACCACGACCGGGAACCGGACGATCATCGTCGACCAGCGGGTCACCGGTGGACAGTGGCGCAGCCTCGGCACCTTCACGCTGCCGGCCGGGGACGCCAACCGGGTCGCGGTCAGCCGGTGGAGTTCGGCCCCGGGCCTCGTCATCGCCGACGCCGTCCGGCTCACCCGGGTCTGAGCCGGCCGGCCCCGCACGACGTCCGCCAGGCCCGGGGGTGGCCTGGCGGACGTCGCGTCTCCGGCCGTACGCGGCGGCCCGTGGGGGACTCGGGTCGCCGCGGCGCCGGGGACCGGTGACGCGGGGGCGCACTGCCCCCGCGTCGGCGTCCGGAGGGCGTCAGGTCAGGACCGGGAGCAGGGCACCCCGTTGAGGGTGAAGCTCGTCGGCGACGAGTACTGGCCGCTCAGCGTGCCCTGGTAGCCGAAGCTGGCCGTGCCGCCCGGGGCGAGCGAACCGTTCCAGCTGATGTTGCGCGCGGTGACCGCCGAGCCGCTCTGGCTCACCGTGGCGTTCCACGCGCTGGTGACCTGCTGCCCGGCGGGCAGGTTGTAGTTCAGCGTCCAGCCGTTGATCGCGTTGGACCCGGTGTTGGTGATCTGCACGTCGGCGGTGAAGCCGTTGTTCCAGGAGTTCGGCGTGTACTTCACGGCGCACCCGTTGCCGCCGGGCGGGGGAGTGCTCGGCGGGGGCGTGGTGGGCGGCGCGGTCGTGGGCGGCGGGTTGCCCCCGCCGTTGACCGCGGCCGAGAACGAGGTCACCGCGAGCCCGGCGCCGCCCTGCCACGGCTCGAAGCCGGCCTGGATGCTGGTCAGGTACCAGGAGTTGGTGATCGCGCCCCGGTTGCGGGTGTCGTTGATGAACGCCAGCAGGTTGAGGTTCGCGCTGCTGATCGCCGACGGCGCCAGGTACGAGATCACGTTGTTGGAGCCGTTGCTGCCGCGCCAGACCTCCCAGCTGCGGCCGTCGATGGTGGCGGTGCCGACCGGGGAGCCGATGGGCTGGATCGGGCCCTGCCGGTTCAGCCAGATCATGATCTCCATCTGGTTCACCCCGTCGCGCTTGGGCGAGGGGTCCAGCCAGATGTCGTACGAGGCGTTGTAGACGGCGTTGCTGACGTACCGGTAGGAGATGTTGCTCGTGGCGCTGCTGATCTGGCTGACCTGGATCGGCAGGTTGGTGCCGGGGGAGCAGTTGGTGTAGTGGCAACCGAGGAAGACCGACGGGTACGCCGTCGGCGCGCCGTTGGTCGGGTTGCTGCCGTTCTGGGTGGTGATCTCGAAGCCGCTGTCGGTGACGTTGATGCACTGTTGGGCGGTGGTGCCCCAGCGGTTGTTCTGCACCACGTAGCGGCCCTGGATGGTGGTGGAGCCGTACTGCTCGCAGATCTGGGTGTCGGCGCTGGCGGTGCCGCCGAGGGCCACGGCGACGATCGAGCCGGTGGCGAGCAGCGCGGCCGCCGCGAGGGCCCGGAGTGGACGTTTCATGATGCTCCTTCGGCTTCGGCGCGGGACGCCGGACGGAGTCGGCCGGCGAACGCGGGAGCGCTCCCACATTCCTTCGACACATTTACACCTCTGAAACCCTGGCGCAATGGGGCCGGGGTATTGGGGAGGTAAGTGAGGTTTGTCACGCCCGATCCGGTCGGCGAGCAGGTGGTCCTTCGAAGCGGCGGGGAGCGCCGCCGAGGAATGTTTCCGCTGGGACGATTGGCTCTGGTGTGTGCCGATTGCGCCGAGTAGTGTCTTGCCTCCAACGCGTGCCGAACCCCTCCGGAGGCGTACACCACCATGGGTGGCTCTCCCCTGCGCATCCTCGTCGTCGGCGCGGGCATCGCCGGCCTGGCCGTGGCCCGGGCGCTGCGGATGGCCGGCTTCCGGCCCGACGTCACCGAGAGGCTGCCCCCGGGGGAGAACGCCGAGACCGGTCTCTACCTGCCGGGCAACGCGGCCCGGGCGCTGTGCCGGCTCGACCTCGACGGACCCGTCCGCCCGCTCGGGCGCGTCATCCACCGGCAACGGTTCCTCGACGCCGCCGGGGTGCCGCTGTGCGAGGTGGACCTCGACGCCCTCTGGTCCGGCGTCGGCGAGTGCCGGGCGCTGCCCCGGGCGGAACTGCACCGGGTGCTGCTCAGCGGCGCGGGCGGCGCCGTCCGGCACGGCGCCGAGGTGCGCACCCTCGACCTGCTGCCGCGCTCCGTCGGCGTCACCTTCGTCGACGGCACCGCCGCCGAGTACGACCTCGTCGTCGGCGCCGACGGCCCGCGCTCCTCGATCCGGGCCCTGGCCGCGCTCGGCGGCCCGCCCCGGCCCGCCGGTCAGGTCGTCTACCGCTGCGTGGTGCGCGACGGACCGCCGGTGGCCGAGTGGACCGCGCTGCTCGGTCAGCGCGCCGGCTTCCTGGTCGTACCCCTCGGCGCCGGGCGGCTGCACTGCTACGCCGACGAGGCCGGCACCACCGCGCCGGCCGACCCGGCGGCCCGGCTGCGCGAGCTGTTCGGCGGCTACGGCGGACCGGTGCCCGCCGTGCTGGAGGCGCTGGACCGGGTGCACGTCGGCGTCACCGAGGAGGTGGAGCTGGGGTGCTGGTCCCGGGGGCGGGTGCTGCTCGTCGGGGACGCCGCGCACGCCACCGCGCCGACGCTCTCGCAGGGCGCGGCGATGGCGTTGGAGGACGCCGTGGTGCTCGCCGAGTCCCTCCGGGCGACCGGGAGCGACGTGGAGTCGGCACTGGCGGCGTACGAGAGTCGTCGTCGTCCCCGTACGCGCTGGGTGCGGGACCGGACCCGGGACCGTAACCGGACCCGGGACGTGCCGCCGGCGCTGCGCGATCCGCTGCTGCGCGGACGCGGCGCGCGCATCTTCGGCGAGCACTACCGGCTGCTGCTCGGCCCGCTGTGACGCCGGCGACCGGGAGCCCTCCGCGGCGGGGCGCGGCAGGCTACCCGACCACCCCACGCGGCGCAGCCACCTGCCGGGGACTATCCTCCTTGCGGATGACGGCCCGCAGATAACCAGCGCGTGCCGAGCGGGACAACCCAGAACCGGAGGCCACTCGTGACCACCGTCGCACCCAAGCCGGTCGTGACCCGGCCCTGGCCGGTCCGAGCGCCGGTCAAGGGGTCGGCCATCGCGCGGCTGCTGCGTACCACGGACGCGAAGCAGATCGGGATCATGTACATGGTCACCGCGTTCGTGTTTTTCATGATCGGCGGCCTGATGGCCCTGATCATGCGGGCCGAGCTGGCCCGACCCGGGCTGCAGTTCCTGTCGCCCGAGCAGTACAACCAGCTGTTCACCATGCACGGCACGATCATGTTGCTGTTCTTCGCGACGCCGATCGTGTTCGCCTTCGCGAACTACGTGGTGCCGCTGCAGATCGGCGCCCCCGACGTGGCGTTCCCCCGGCTGAACAGCTTCGCCTACTGGCTGTTCCTGCTCGGCGGCTCGATGACGATGGTCGGCTTCCTCACCCCGGGCGGGGCCGCCGACTTCGGCTGGACCGCCTACGCGCCGCTGAGTTCCGTCGAGCACGCGCCCGGCGTCGGCGCGAACCTGTGGGTCGTCGGCCTGGTCATCTCCGGCCTCGGCTCGATCCTCGGCGCGGTCAACCTGATCACCACGATCCTGACCCTGCGCGCGCCCGGCATGACGATGTTCCGGATGCCGATCTTCACCTGGAACATCCTGGTCACCGGCCTCCTGGTGATCCTGGTTTTCCCGCTGCTGGCCGCCGCGCTGATGGCGCTGGCCGCCGACCGCCTGCTGGGAGCCCACGTCTACGACCCGGCGACCGGCGGGCCGATGCTCTACCAGCACCTCTTCTGGTTCTTCGGCCACCCCGAGGTGTACATCATCGCGCTGCCGTTCTTCGGCATCATCTCCGAGATCATCCCGGTCTTCTCCCGCAAGCCGATCTTCGGCTACAAGGGCCTGGTCGCCGCGACCATCGCCATCGCCGGCCTGTCGATGAGCGTCTGGGCGCACCACATGTTCGCCACCGGCCAGGTGCTGCTGCCGTTCTTCAGCTTCCTGAGCTACCTGATCGCCGTGCCGACCGGTATGAAGTTCTTCAACTGGATCGGCACGATGTGGCGCGGCCAGATCAGCTTCGAGACGCCGATGCTCTTCTCGATCGGCTTCCTGGTTACCTTCCTCTTCGGTGGTCTGACCGGTGTGCTGCTGGCCAGCCCGCCGCTCGACTTCCACCTGCACGACTCGTACTTCGTGGTGGCCCACTTCCACTACGTGCTCTTCGGCACGATCGTGTTCGCCGTCTTCGCCGGCATCTACTTCTGGTTCCCGAAGATGTTCGGCCGGATGCTCGACGAGCGGCTGGGCAAGGTGCACTTCTGGCTGACCATGATCGGCTTCCACACGACGTTCCTGGTGCAGCACTGGCTGGGCAACGAGGGCATGCCGCGTCGGTACGCCGACTACCTGCCCGGTGACGGCTTCACCACGCTGAACATGGTCTCCACGATCGGCGCGTTCATCACCGGCATCTCGACCCTGCCGTTCATCTGGAACTGCTGGAAGTCGTACAAGGCCGGCCCGGTGGTCGAGGTCGACGACCCGTGGGGTCACGGCAACTCGCTGGAGTGGGCGACCACCTCCCCGCCGCCGCTGCGTAACTTCGACCGGATGCCGCGGATCCGCTCCGAGCGGCCGGCGTTCGACCTCAAGTTCCCGGAGCTGGCCGCCGGCGGCCAGAGCCTGGCCGGCCCGCCGGAGGGCGGCGCCAAGCCGCTGACCAGCGAGTCCGACGGGGGAGCCAGCTACCGCGAGGACACCGCGAGCGACGCCGACCGGCGCTGACGCTCCGCACCGCGCACGACGGGCGCCACCCCCACCCGGGGTGGCGCCCGTTCGCGTTGCCGAGAGGTACGCCCACAGCGGTGCTGACGGCGCATGCCCGGCGCCGCCCTGCCACGCAGCCTGACCGTGGAACTCCCGCACGCCACCCCGGGCCAGCGCCCCGAGCGCCTGCGGAGCGTCTCAGAAATCGTCGGTTCTGATCGCGGTCCCGGTGGCGTTCCGGCGGAACGGAAGACGTGGAAGGCGCGTGAAGCTCCTGACCCATGACCGCCGGAAGGCTTGATACCTCTGTGGCATAAAAATGCCTGTGTGGTATCGGCGTGAAAGGGACCTCACCGCCGCCGCCGAGGTCGGCGACACCGCGCGGCGCCATGCGCCGCCGGACACCTGCGCGCCGACTCAAGGGTCGCCGGGCGGCCGGGCTCGACTCAGGCGGCGGGGGCCGGGGCGAGTTCGGGGGCGGGTGTGCGGGCTGCGGCGGTGCGGCGGCGGCGCAGCTCGATCGGGAACACGGCCAGCGCCACCAGCGCGCCGATCGCCCCGGTGACCGCGAAGCCCCAGGCCGGCGCGGAGGCGTCGATGACGGCGCCCGCGAGGGGCGCGCCCACCGCCATGCCGACCGTGACCGCCGAGCCGTGCAGGCCCATCGCCTCGCCGCGTACGGAGGCGGGAACCAGCCGACTGACCGCGTCCGAGGTGGCCGCGATGGTGGGTGCGCAGAGCGCCCCGGCGGGGATCAGCGCCAGGCAGAGCAGCCACCAGTGCGCCCCGCCGAGCCCGACCGGGATGGTGCAGAGGCTGAGCGCGGCCATCAGGGCCAGCGGCGGGACGGAGCGGGTGACCGCCCCGTACGCGAAGCCGCCGGCCAGCGAGGCGACGGCCCAGACGGCGAGGACGGCGCCCGTCCACCCCACGTCGCCGCTCTCCCGTAGCACGGCGACCACGGCCACGTCGGTGCCGCCGAGCACGAGCATGCCGGCGGCGCTCACCGCCAGCACGGCGAGCAGGCGCGGGGTGAGCCACGACCGGCGGGGCACCCGCGGCTGCGGCCCGGCCGGCTCGCCCCCGGCCCGGGTGGGCGGGTTCAGCACCCAGAACGCGACCCCGGCCGCGACGATGCCGGCGCCGACCAGGTAGAGCGTGGTGCGCGCGGAGATCGCGGTGACCGCCGCCACGGCCAGCGCGGGACCCACCATGAACGACAGCTCCACCGACATCGAGTCCAGCGCGTACGCGGGGCGGCGCCGCTCCGGCGGCACCAGCGCGGCGATGGACTGCCGGATCACGGAGAAGATCGGCAGGGCGAGCGAACCGGCCAGGAACGCGGCGGGAAGCAGCACCGGGTACGGCAGCATCGGCGCGGTGGACCAGAAGACGGCCTCGGCGATCGCGGTGAGTACGAGCACCGGCCGCAGGCCGCGCCGGTCCACCAGGCGGCCGAGCAGCGGGCCGCCGACGGCGGCGCCCACGGTGATCGCCGCGCCGACTAGCCCGGCCGCACCGTAGCCGCGCCCGAGATCGAGCACGACGTAGAACGTCAGGGTCACCCCGGTGGCGGTGAGCGGGACGCGGGCGAGCACCGACACCAGCAGCAACGACCGGAGACCGGGCAGGGCGAGCGCCTCCCGGTAAGGCTTCAGGTTCATGTCGGTGCGTACCTCCGCCGGACATCCTCGGCCGGAGGTACGACACCCGCCAGCGAATTACCGTCTCATGCGGCCCTGATCACAGGCGTACCGCGCATGGCGACCCCGGCCCCCTCCATCGCGCGCAGCGCCACGTCGGTGGTGTCCGGGGCGACCGCGGCGGTCAGGTCCAGCAGCACGGTGGTGGCGAAGCCCTCGCGGGCGGCGTCCAGGGCGGTGGCGCGTACGCAGTGGTCCGTGGCGATGCCCACCACGTCGACCCGGTCCACCCCGTGCCGGCGCAGCCAGTCGGCCAGGCACTCGCCGTCGTCGGCGTGCCCCTCGAAGCCCGAGTACGCGGCGGCGTGCTCGCCCTTGTGGAAGATCGCCTCGATCCGGTCGGTGGCCAGTTCGGGGTGGAACTCCGAGCCGGGGGTGCCCACCACGCAGTGCCGCGGCCAGGAGTCCACGAAGTCCGGTGGGTCGCCGAAGTGGGCGCCCGGGTCGACGTGGTAGTCCTTCGTCGCGACCACGTGGTCCCAGCGGCCCGGTTCGGCGGCGAGCAGCCGGGTGATCCCGGCCGCCACGCCCGCCCCGCCGCCGACGGCCAGCGAGCCGCCCTCGCAGAAGTCGTTCTGCACGTCCACGACGATCAGCGCGTTGCTCACCGTGGTGCTCCTTTCAGTCGGCCGGGACGACCGTGACCGGGATGGCCGGGTCGCCGGCGGAGAGCTTCAGACCCTCCCAGGGGATGGAGATCAGGCACTGGCGCAGGTGTTCCCGGGACTCGTCCAGCGTCGGGCGCTCGACCGGCTCGCCGCCGGCCAGGAACGAGTGCTGGAGCAGCCGGTCGTTGGGTCGGGGGTCGGGCACGCCCTGCGGCACGACGATCTCCTCGGTGGCGGTGCCGGTCGGCTTGTGCCGGCGTACGGCCACCTTGCGGCCGCCGATGGTGGCCTTGTGCTCGGAGCGCTTGACCACCGGGCGGCCCTCGACCTCGACGAGCTTGTAGACCAGCCCGGCGGTGGGGGCGCCGGAGCCGGTGACGACGGCGGTGCCCGCGCCGTACATGTCGACCGGCTCGGCGGCGAGCGAGGCGATGGCGTACTCGTCGAGGTCGCCGGAGACAATGATCTTGGTTTCGGTGGCGCCCAGCGAGTCGAGCAGCTCGCGGGACTGCTGGGCGATCACCGCCAGGTCACCCGAGTCGATCCGCACGGCCCGCAGGTCCGGCCCGGCCACCGCGATCGCGTTGCGGATGCCCTGGCTGATGTCGTACGTGTCGACCAGCAGCGTGGTGTCCTTGCCCAGCGTGGCGACCTGCGAGGCGAACGCGGCCCGCTCGTCGGAGTGCAGCAGCGTGAACGCGTGTGCGGCCGTGCCAGCGGTCGGGATGCCGTAGCGCCGCCCGGCGGCGAGGTTGGAGGTGAACCGGAACCCGGCCAGGTACGCGGCCCGCGCCGCGGCCACCGCCGCCTCCTCGTGCGCGCGCCGGGAACCCATCTCGATCAGGGTCCGGCCGCGCGCCGCGGTCACCATCCGCGCGGCGGCGGCGGCGACGGCGCTGTCGTGGTTGAGCACCGAGAGGATGAGCGTCTCCAGCACCACGCACTCCGCGAAGCCGCCGGAGACGGTGAGGATCGGCGAGCTGGGGAAGAACAGCTCGCCCTCGGCGTAGCCCTCGACGTCGCCGGTGAAGCGGTAGTCGCGCAGCCAGGCGGCGGCCTGCTCGTCGACCACCCCGGTACGCCGCAGGAAGTCGACCTCGTCGGCGTCGAAGCGGAAGTCGCGGATCAGCTCGATCAGCCGGCCGGTGCCGGCGACCACGCCGTAGCGCCGGCCGGCGGGCAGCCGACGGCTGAACACCTCGAAGACGCAGCGGCGGTCGGCGGTGCCGTCGCGCAGGGCGGCACTGACCATGGTCAGCTCGTAGTGGTCGGTCAGCAGCGCGGGGCGAAGGGTGCTCACCTCCCCAGCCTAGGGTTCACCCGCTCTCGCCGCCCTCGTGGCCCGGGATCGCCTGGAGGGCGGCCCGCAGCTCCGCCCGCCCGGCGACGCCGAGCTTGCCGTAGATGCGCTGGAGGTGGTTCTCCACCGTGCGGGCGGAGAGGAAGAGCCGCTCGGCGATGGCCCGGCTGGTCACCCCGTCGGCGGCGAGGCGCGCCACCTGCCACTCGCGTTCGCTCAGCGCCGGGCAGCCCGCCCGCAACGCCGGGGTGCGGATCAGGTCGCAGCGGCCGAGCAGGGCCGCGAGGCGTTCGCGGGCCGGGGCCGCCGCCGGGGACCGCTGCCGGCGCAGCCGGTCCAGGGCGGCGGCGGTGGCCTCCACCGCGTAGACGGCCAGGTCCAGCGCGTCGAAGCCGTCGGCGACCGCCAGCAGCTCGTCGGCGGAGCCGCCCACGGCGGCCCGGGCGTGCCGGGCGAGCAGCGGCGGCAGCACCCCGTCGACCCGTTCGGAGAGCTCGGCGAGCCGCTGCGCGACGGTGCGCCGGCTGCCGTCGGAGCAGGTCGGCCCGAGCGGCGCGGCCGCCTGGCCCAGCCGGACCAGGTCGTGCAGCACGTGCACCTCGTGGCCGGCGAGGCCGTCCGCGCGTAGCCGGTCGGCCAGCCCGGTCAGGTGCTTGACGGCGCCGGACACGTCGCCACCGGCGGCGAGCACGGCGCTGCGGGCCTGCTCCAGCCACGGGTAGAGCACGACCATGCCGGGGGCGTGGGTGCGGTCGGCCTCCGCCATGGCCTCCGCCGCCTGTGCGGCGTCGCCCCGCAGCGCCGCCGCCTGGGCGCGTTCGGCCTGGGCCAGGCCCGCGTACACCCGGCTGGTGGCGAGCACCGCGCAGGCGCCGAGGCTGGTGCGCAGCGCCGTGTCGCTCTGGCCGCGCAGCCGGGCCGCGTACGCCTGGAGGATGGCCAGGTAGCCGGTGCCGAGCCGGAAGTCCCCGGCGCCGGCCAGGTCGGCGAACTCGTCGGCCACGATGGCGTCGATGCCGGCCAGGTCGCCGGCGAGCGCCAGCCGGGTGCCCCGGGCCAGCTCCAGGGCCAGTTGCAGGTACGGCATGTCGCCCCGCCACCGGCCCGCCTCGGCCTGCACCTTGTTGATCGCGGTGGCGCTGCGGTGCAGCTGCCCCTGCGCCGCCTGGAGGTGGGCGATCGTGCTGCGGGCCAGCTCCCGGGCCGCGACGCTCGCGGCCGGCCGGTCCAGCACCGTCTGCCCGAGCCGCAGCGCGATGCCGGTGTCCAGCCGGTGCAGCCGCATGATGCCCTCGAAGGCCAGCACCCGCGCCTGGTCGGCGGAGTCGGCGAGGGTCGACCGGCGGGCCGCGATCTCCTCCACCGTGGACTCCCGGCTCAGCCCCCAGTAGCTGACCATGCCCCGCACGGTCAGCCAGCGGCTCAACCGCCGGTCGCCCTCGATGTCGGTGGCGACCGCGTCCAGCACCTCGATCGCCTCGTCCGGGCGGTCGCCGAACATCAGGATGGTGGCCAGCAGCTCCGCCGCGTCGAAGCCCCCGCCCGCGTCGAGCGCCGCGCGGGCCAGCCGGGTCGCCAGCGGTACGTCGTAGCGGGCGAACGCCTGCCCGGCCGCGTCGAGCAGCAGGGCCGGATCCTGCGCGGTGCCCGAGTCGAGCCGCCAGACGGCCACCCGGAGCAGGTCGTCGCGGCGTCGCTTGCCGACCAGCTCCAGCAGCTCGGCGAGGCGGGCCTGCAACCGCCGCGTCCGGCTCACCGGGCAGCGGCGGCGCATCACCTCGCCGTAGAGCGGGTGGGCCAGCCGCACGTTGGCCCGCCGGTCGTCGTGCTCCACGGCGATCAGCCCGCGCTCCTCGGCGGTCTCCACGTCCACCGGGTCGGCGGCCTGGTTGAGCAGGTGCAGCCCGAGCGGCTCGCCGAAGGCGACCAGCTCCACCACCCCGCGTACGCCCGAGGTGAGCTGGCCTATCCGGATGTCGATCAGGTCGGCCAGGTTGGGGGCCAGCTCCAGCCGGCCGGTCCACTTCCAGATCCCGTACGTGCGGGTCAGCTCACCCCGGTCGGCGGCGAACACCAGCTCGCGCAGCAGCAGCGGGTTGCCCTCGGAGAGCCGGCCGAGCCGGTCGGCGGAGGTGGCGTCGACCGGTCCCCGCAGGATCTCGGAGAGCAGCCGGGTGGTCTGGGCCGGCGGCAGCGGCTTCAGCTCGACGTGGTCGACCAGACCGTCGGTCCACAGGGCCCGGATCGGCAGCGGGAGTTGCTCGCCGTCGCGCGAGGTGCCGATGACCGTGGCGTTGTCGGCCCGCGCGACCAGGTGCACCAGCGCCGCGGACGGCGGGTCGAGCAGGTGCGCGTCGTCGACGGCGAGCACGATGCGACGGCCGGCGGCCTGCTGTTGCAGCACGTCCACCGCCCAGCGCAGGATGCCGGCGGGGGAGAGGCCGTGCGGCTGCTCGGTGGGGAGCACCTGGACGAGACCGCCGAAGGGGAGCGCGGCGGTGGTGGCGCTGGCCGCGATCGACCAGACGGCGTACCCGTCGCGCGGCAGGGCCGCCACCCCCTCGCGCAGCAGCCGGCTCTTGCCGATGCCCGCGCTGCCGCAGAAGAAGAGGCCCCGCCCCTCCGCGCCGGTCACCGCCGACAGCAGACGGTTGAGCTCATCCGTACGGCCGACGAAACCCCACCGACTCATCGGGGCAGCATATCGACCGGAATCCGTCCGCGTGCACTTCGTCACGCACCGAAGTTGAGTAGTCTCGTGGTTACCCCTGAGTATTCGAAGTGTTCGGTCCGGGGGCCCGGTCGCCCGTACTCTTCCGGCATCCGGGTGCCCTCACCGGACGTTTCCACGCGGCCGGCCGCTGCCGGTCGCCTGCCACGGGAGGCCGCTTTCGATGAAGCCCGGCCCTCTCCCCGCCGTCGGAGTGCCCGACGGCGACGTCGCCGCGGCGGCCGAGCTGCCCCGTCGGGGGCGACTGCCCGTCCGGCTGGGGGCGACCGAACCCCGGCCGGAGGAGCCGCTGGCCGTGATCGGCGTCGGCCCGGCCGGCGCGGGGCGGCCCGAGGTGCTCGCCCGCCTGCTCCAGCTCGATCCCGCCATGCTCGCCGTGCCGGCCGGCAGCTGGCTCGTGGTGAGCCACTCCCGGGTGCCGACGCGGGCCGCCTACGTGCCCGGCTACCGCCAGCCCCACTCCTACGGGGCCGACCGGCTGGCCGCCGGGCCGGCGCTCGCGCGCCCGCCGCGCCGGGTCGAGCTGAGCCTGCCCGAGCCCCTGCTGCGGCACTTCAGCCTCGTCGACACGCCCGACACCGGGTCGCTCGGGGTGGCCGGCGGCCAACTGCTGCTCGACGCGGCGGTCCGGTCCGGGGCGGTGCTCTTCGTGATCGCCGCCGACCAGGCCTTCGCCGCCGTCGAGCTGCACCTGCTCGCCGACCTGGCCCGCGCCGGGGTCGAGGTCGTCTTCGCGGTGACCCCGGGCGCGGGCGGCTGGGCCCCGCTGGGAGAGGACGCGGCGACGACGGAGGACACGGGGGTGTCCGTCGGGCTGGCCACCGCGCCGGTGGATTCCGTCGCGGTCACCGTCGAGGCGCACCGGGCGGCCCTGCTGGCCGCCGTCCCCGGGCTCGCCGGCGCCCGCTGGTTCCCGCTAGCGGCGGCGGACGACGGGGCGGACCTGCGCCGGGCCCTGGTCGGCTGGGCCGCCGACGAGGGGCTGCGGCGCGCGAGCGCCGAACCGCCGGTGCTGCCCGGCTCGCACGGCCGGGTGCCGGTGGTGGCCGAGCCGGGCGACTGGTCGGAGCAGCTCGACCGGCAGGCCCGCTCCTCCTCCCGGCGCATCCGCCAGCACCTCGCCCTGGAGCTGGCGAGCATCCACCTCCGCGTGGTCCAGGAGATCGTCTTCGGGGTCGGCTGCGCCGGCCTGCCGCAGCTGCTCGACCGGGAGATGGAGGCGCTGTCGCTGCTGGCGACCGCCCAGTGCGACGAGGCGGTGCGGGGGCTCATCGACGAGGCGGCCGGCCGGGTCTTCGGCGCGCCGCTGCCGGTAGGCGTCCGTCGGCGCCTGTACGCCCCGGTGCGCTGGGCCCTGACGGACCACCGGGGCGAGCACGAGCTGGACCGGGTGCTGCTGGTCACCAGCACCGGCGGTGTGGCGGGGCTGACCGGCGCCGGGGCGGCCGACGCCCTGGCGAGCCACCCCTGCGTGGAGCGCGTGGAGGTGCTCCCGCCGGTGGCCGTGGCCCTCTCCGGCGGCTGCTGGCAGCACTGGCGCAGCCCCGGCAACCGCGACTCCAACGCCGCCCGCGCCTGGGCACAGCGCGCGCTGCGCGAGGTCGAACTCGAGCTGTCCCGGGAAGTGTCCCGGCGGTTCGAGGTGGTCCGGCTCTCCCTGGACGGGGTGCTCTCCGATGCTGTCGACCACGGCATCCTGCTCGCCTGAGGGCGGCCCGTCCGCTCGCGGCGTCGGCACCGGGCCGAGGCCGCCGCTGGTTGCCGCCGACGCCCCTGACCAGGCCGGACGCGGTGATCCACGCCGGTCCGGCGTTCCGGTTCCTCGGTTCGCCGAATCCGGTGGCACGATGGGGGGCATGGCGGCTCCGCAGGTTGCACCTGTCGAAACGCCGGACACCGACGAGGTGCCGGCGTCCGATCGGCCGTGGGTGACGATCGTGTGGGACGACCCGGTCAACCTCATGACGTACGTGACCTGGGTCTTTCAGAAGCTCTTCGGCTACAGCCGGGAGAAGGCGGAACAGTTGATGCTCGACGTGCACCACAAGGGCCGCGCCGTGGTCTCCAGCGGCGCCCGGGAGCGGATGGAGCACGACGCGTCGCAGCTGCACGCGTACGGGCTGTGGGCGACGGTGGACCGGTCGTGAGCATGTTCCGTCGCCAGGGCGACCGCTACGTCGCCACCTTCGCCGTCGACGAGGTGCGGGTGCTGCGCAAGGTGGCATCCGAGGTGGTGGGGCTGCTCACCGACGGCTTCGACCACACCGATCCGGTGGTGGGCCGGCTCTTTCCCGAGGTCTACCCGGACGACGCGTCCGGCACCGCCGAGTTCCGCCGCTACACCGAGGGCGACCTGAAGACCGCCAAGATCGACCAGGCGGGGGCGATCCTCGCCTCGCTGCCCGACTCGGCCGGCGGCGAGGTGCGCCTCGACGCGGAGGCGGCCGAGGCGTGGCTGCGGGCGCTCAACGACGCCCGGCTGGCGATGGGCGTCCGGCTGGAGATCAAGGACGGCACCGACCTCGGCGAGGAGCTCGACGACGCGGTCGCGGAGGATCCGACCTCCAGCCGGGTGTTCCAACTGTCGGTCTACGCGTACCTCGGTTATCTCCAGGAATCCCTGCTCAACGCCCTGATCGACTAGTCGTGACCGTCGCCACCTTAAGGTCGCGGCAGGTACGCGTTAGGCTGGAGCACGTGCTGAGCATCGACCGGTCGATCGTCGAGGCGATCGTCGCCCACGCTCGTCGGGACCACCCCGACGAGGCCTGTGGCGTGGTCGCCGGTCCCGCCGGCAGCGACACCCCCGCCCGGCACATCCCGATGGACAACGCCGCCCGTTCCATGACGTTCTACGAGTTCGACTCGATGGAGCAGTTGCGGGTGTGGCGCGAGATGGACGACCGGGACGAGGAGCCCGTCGTCATCTACCACTCGCACACCGCCACGGAGGCGTACCCGTCCCGGACGGACATCTCCTTCGCCGGTGAACCCGGCGCGCACTACCTGCTGGTCTCCACCCGCGACCCCGACTCGGAGGAGATCCGCTCCTTCCGGATCGTCGACGGCGTGGTGACCGAGGAGCCGGTCCGGATCGTGGAGGCGGGGGTGGACCCGCACGCCGTGCAGTCCTACATGTTCGGGCAGAGCCCGGCGACGGTCGACTACGAGTGTTCCGGCCGCTGATCCAGCGCCGTCCCACCCGTCCACGTCCCGTCACCTTCCGGCACGCCCGACCATCGTCAAGGAGCACGACACCATGGCCATCGAGGTTCGCATCCCCACCATCCTGCGCAGCTACACCGGCGGCGCGAAGGTCGTCGAGGGAGCCGGCGACACGCTGGCCGACCTGCTCGCCGACCTGGACTCCCGGCACGCCGGCCTGCGGGCCCGGCTGGTCACCGAAGCCGGTGCGCTGCACCGCTTCGTCAACGTCTACGTCAACGACGAGGACGTCCGCTTCCTGGGCGCGCTGGACGCCAAGCTCAACGACGGCGACAGCGTGACCATCCTGCCGGCGGTCGCCGGCGGCGCGTTCGGGTTCGCCGCCGCCGCCGCGATCGCCCAGCACGGCGCCGCGGTGGCCGCGCGGTCGGCCGTCGCCGCCCGCTGACGGCGGCGGTCGCCATGGCGCGGTACGACAGCCTGCTCGACGCCTGCGGGGGCACGCCCCTGGTCGGGCTGCCCCGGCTCTCCCCGACGGTGCCCGACGGGGCGCCGCCGGTGCGGCTCTGGGCGAAGCTGGAGGACCGGAACCCGACCGGCAGCATCAAGGACCGGGCGGCCCTGTTCATGGTCCGGGCGGCCGAGGAGGCGGGCCGGCTGCGGCCGGGCGACACCATCCTCGAACCGACCAGCGGCAACACCGGCATCTCGCTGGCGATGGTGGCCAAGCTGCGCGGCTACCGGCTGGTCTGCGTGATGCCGGAGAACGTCTCGACCGAGCGGGTGCAGCTGCTCCGGATGTACGGCGCGGAGATCATCTTCTCGCCGGCGGCCGGCGGCTCCAACCAGGCGGTGGCCACCGCCAAGCAGATCTCGGCCGAGCACCCCGACTGGGTCATGCTCTACCAGTACGGCAACGACGCCAACGCCCGGGCGCACTACGAGACCACCGGCCCCGAGCTGCTGCACGACCTGCCCACGATCACGCACTTCGTGGCGGGTCTCGGCACCACCGGGACGCTGATGGGCACCGGGCGCTACCTGCGGGAGAAGGTCGACGGCATCCAGGTCGTCGCGGCGGAGCCGCGCTACGGCGAGCTGGTCTACGGGCTGCGCAACATCGACGAGGGCTACGTCCCGGAGCTCTACGACGCGTCGGTGCTGTCGCGGCGCTTCTCCGTCGGCACCCGCGACGCGGTGCTGCGGACCCGGCAGCTCGTCGAGGTGGAGGGCATCTTCGCCGGGTTCTCCACGGGCGCGATCCTGCACGCCGCCCTGGCGGTGGCGCACGAGGCCGTCCGCGCCGGGCAGCGGGCCGACGTGGCCTTCGTGGTCGCCGACGGCGGCTGGAAGTACCTCTCCACCGGGGCCTACGGCGGCACCCTCGCCGACGCGGAGGACGCCCTGGAGGGCCAGCTCTGGGCCTGACGTCCCGTGGCCGGGCCGCCGACACCCGTCGGCGGCCCGGCCACGCGTCGGGGCTCGTGGCCCGGCCGGTCCACTCACCCAGCGCTACCGCCGGACGGCGTCTCGTCACGCCGGCGGTGCGGCCGGCGCGGCGGGATGTCACGTTGATGACAACTTCCAGTGGATGACTCTTGTCGCCGCGCGGGCGCGCGTAGGCTGCCCTGCGTGGCGTACGCGTCGGTAGAGATCATCCACGGCGGGACCGTCGACGCGAAGACTACACAGCGTGACAGTGAGATGACTCGATGCGACTGACCGTCCTCGGCTGCGCGGGCAGTTTCCCCGGTCCCGAGTCCCCCTGCTCGGCCTACCTCGTCGAGGCGGACGGCTTCCGACTGCTGGTCGACTTCGGCTCCGGGTCGCTGTCCAACCTCCAGCGCTACGCCGGGCTGCACGCCCCCGACGCTATCGTCCTCACCCACCTGCACTGCGACCACATCCTCGACGCCGCCTCGTACGTGGTGGTGCGCCGCTACGCCCCCGACGGCCCCTGCCCGCCGCTGCCGGTCTACGCCCCGTCGGGCGCGCCGGACCGGCTGGCGGCCGTCTACGGGCAGGAGGACAGCACGGTCGAGGACGTCTACCAGTTCTACGCCCTCGAACCCGGCACCTTCCCGATCGGCCCCTTCGCCGTCACCGTCGACCGGGTCAACCACCCCGTCGAGACGTACGGCGTCCGGCTGGAGCACGACGGCCGGGTGCTCTGCTACTCCTCGGACACCGCGCCCTGCGACGCGCTGCTCCGGCTGGCCCAGGACGCCGACACGTTCCTCTGCGAGGCGAGCTACCTCGACGGCGTGGAGAACCCGCCGGACCTGCACCTGACCGGCCGGGAGGCCGGCGAGGCGGCGACCAAGGCGGGGGTGGGCCGGCTGCTGCTCACCCACCTGGTGGCGGCCTGGGGCAGCGAGGCACACACCGTGGAGTCGGCCGGCGCCGCCTTCGACGGGCCGCTCGAGGTGGTCCGGCCCGGCGCCAGCTACGAGATCTGACCGGCCGCCGCGCGCCGGGGCGGGACACCCCGGGGCGCACCGCTCGGGGCACCGCATAGGGTGCAGGGATGGCACGACCTGACGGGCGGCGACCCGACGAACTCCGACCTGTGACGTTGACCCGGGGCTGGAGCACCCATCCGGAGGGCTCGGTGCTCGTGGAGTTCGGCGGCACCCGGGTGCTCTGCACCGCCAGCGTCACGGAGGGGGTGCCCCGCTGGCGCAAGGGCTCCGGGCTCGGCTGGGTGACCGCCGAGTACGCGATGCTGCCGCGGGCCACCAACACCCGCTCCGACCGGGAGAGCGTGAAGGGCCGCGTCGGCGGGCGTACGCACGAGATCTCCCGGCTGATCGGCCGGAGCCTGCGGGCCGCCATCGACCTCAAGGCCCTCGGCGAGAACTCGATCGTGCTCGACTGCGACGTGCTCCAGGCCGACGGCGGCACCCGCACCGCCGCGATCACCGGCGCGTACGTGGCGCTGCACGACGCGGTGACCTGGCTGGCCGGGCGCAAGTCGCTGGTCGGCAAGCCCGAGAAGGTGATGCACCGCTCGGTGGCCGCGATCAGCGTCGGGATCATCGACGGCGAGCCCCGGCTGGACCTCGACTACGCCGAGGACGTGGCCGCCGAGGTCGACATGAACGTGGTGTGCACCGGCACCGGCGAGTTCGTCGAGGTGCAGGGCACCGGTGAGGCGGGCGTCTTCGCCCGCGAGCAACTCGACGCCCTGCTCGACCTGGCCGTCGCCGGCTGCGTGGAACTGGCCGAAGCCCAGCGGAAGGCGCTCTTCTCATGAACAAGGTGCTGCTCGCCACCCGTAACCGCAAGAAGCTCGTCGAGCTCCAGCGGATCCTCGACGGCGCGCTCGGCGCGCACCGCGTCGCCCTGATCGGGCTGGACGACGTCGAGGAGTACCCGGAACTGCCCGAGACCGGCCTGACCTTCGGCGAGAACGCGCTGATCAAGGCGCGGGAGGGCTGCCGGCGCACCGGCCTGCCGACGATCGCCGACGACTCCGGGCTGGCCGTCGAGGCCCTCAACGGCATGCCGGGGGTGTTCAGCGCCCGCTGGGCCGGCCGACACGGCAACGACCAGGCCAACCTCCAGCTCGTCCTGGACCAGATCGCCGACCTGCCCGACGAGCACCGGGCCGCGTCCTTCGTCTGCACGGTGGCGCTGGTGCTGCCCGGTGGCAAGGAGCACCTGGTCGACGGCCGGCAGGCCGGGCGGCTGCTGCGGGCGCCGCGCGGCGACGGCGGGTTCGGCTACGACCCGATCTTCCTCGGCGACGGGCAGGACCGCACCAACGCGGAGCTGACGCCGCAGGAGAAGGACGCGGTCAGCCACCGGGGCAAGGCGCTGCGGGAGCTGGCCAAGCTGGTCGCCAAGGTGCTGCCGCCCGCGAGCTGACGGCCCCGCCCCGGTGGGAGGGGTGCTGACGGGCTTCGCCGTCATCGCCACCGTCATCGCCGTCGGCTACGCGCTCGGTCGCGGCGGGGTGCTGGGGCCGGAGGCGGCCACCGTCCTCTCCCGGGTCGCGTTCTTCGTGGCGACCCCGGCGCTGCTGTTCCAGACGGTGGCCCGGGCCGACGTGCCCGCGATCGTCTCGTCCGCCCTGGTCGTGACGGTGACGAGCACCATCGCCGTGGCGTCGCTGTACGTGGCCGTCGCGCGGCTCTGCTGGCGCCGCCCCGTCGCGGAGTCGACGATCGGGGCGCTGGCCTCGTCGTACGTCAACGCGGCGAACATCGGCATCCCGGTCGCCGTCTACGTCCTCGGCGACGCCGCGTTCGTCGCGCCCGTCCTGATGTTCCAGCTGGTCGTCGTGACGCCGGTCGCGTTCGCCTTCCTCGAGGCGGCGACGGCGAAGAGGCGACCGTCGCTCGGCACCGTGGTGCTCCAGCCGCTCACCAACCCGGTCACCGTCGCGTGCGCGCTGGGCGTCGCGGCCAGCCTGACGGGGTGGCTGCCGCCGGAGCCGGTGCTGCGGCCCATCGCACTCGTCGCGGCGATGGCGGTCCCCGCCACGCTGATCGCGTACGGCGTCTCCCTGCACGGCGCGCCGCGGCCCGGCTCCGGCGACACCGGTCGGGACGTACGCCTCGCGGTCGTCCTCAAGACCGTGGCCCAGCCCGCCGTCGCCTACCTCGTCGCGCGCTTCGCGATGGGGCTGCCGGCCGCCCTCGTGCTGGCCTGCACGGTCACCGCCGCCCTGCCGACGGCGCAGAACGTCTTCGTGTACGCGGTCCGCTACGGCCGGGGCACGGTCCTGGCGCGCGACTCGATCCTGCTGTCGACGGTGACCGCCGTGCCCGTGCTGATCGGGGTGGCGGTGCTGGCGGGCTGACACCCGGCGGGCGCCCGGGCCACCGTGGCGCGACGGTGGCCCGGGCGGCCGTCAGTCCAGGGTCCCGATCTCGCGCTCGATGGCGGCGCGCAGGTCGGGCCCGGCCACCACGGCCCGGGCGGCCTCCATCAGCGGGGCCAGGAAGACGTCCGGCCCGGGTTCCCCCGCGATGCCGCCGAGCGCCGCGACGGCGGCCCGGCCGGCCGGCGACGGGTCGAGCGGCGCGCGCAGCTGGAGCCCGCGTACGCCGGCGAGCAGCTCGACGGCGAGCAGGCTGGTCAGGTTGTCCAGCACGGTGCGCAGCTTCTTGGCCGCCGCCCAGCCCATCGAGACGTGGTCCTCCTGCATCCCGCTGGTGGGCAGCGAGTCCACCGACGCGGGCGCGGCGAGCCGGCGGTTCTCCGCGACGATCCCGGCCGCCGTGTACTGGGCGATCATCAGCCCGGAGTTGACGCCGGCGTCGGGGGAGAGGAAGGCCGGCAGGTCCCGGGACCGGGTGACGTCGAGCAGCCGGTCCACCCGGCGCTCGGCGATCGCGCCCACCTCGGCGGCGGCGATGGCGAGGAAGTCCGCGGCGAAGCCGAGCGGCGCGCCGTGGAAGTTCCCGGTCGACTCGACGCGGCCGTCGGGCAGCACCACCGGGTTGTCCACCACCGAGACCAGCTCCCGGCCGGCCACCGTGCGGACGAAGTCCAGCGTGTCCCGGGCCGCCCCGGCGACCTGCGGCGCGCACCGCATCGAGTACGCGTCCTGCACCGCGTGCGCCAGGTCGTCGCGGTGCGAGTCCATCACCCGGGAGTCCTGGAGCAGCCGGTGGATGTTCGCCGCCGAGGCCGACTGCCCGGGGTGCGGCCGGATGGCGTGCAGCTCCGGCAGGAACGGCCGCTCCGAGCCGAGCATCGCCTCGATGGCGAGGGCGGCGGTGACGTCGGCCATCGTGAACAGGTGCGCGGCGTCGTGGATCGCCAGCAGCAGCATGCCGAGCATGCCGTCGGTGCCGTTGATCAGCGCCAGCCCTTCCTTCGCGGCCAGCCCGACCGGCGTCAGCCCGGCCCGGCGCAGCGCGTCGGCGGCCGGCAGCCGCTCGCCGGCCGGCCCGAGCACCCAGCCCTCGCCGAGCAGCACCAGCGCGCAGTGCGCCAGCGGCGCCAGGTCGCCGGAGGCGCCAAGCGAGCCGTGCTCCGGCACCCACGGCGTCACGTCGTGGTTGAGCAGGTCGACCAGCGCCTCGGCGAGCAGGGGCCGGACCCCGGAGCGGCCGAGCGCCAGCGAGCGGACCCGTAGCAGCATCATGGCCCGGACCACCTCGCGCGGCATCGGCGCGCCCACGCCGGCGGCGTGCGAGCGGATCAGCGCGTGCTGGAGCTCGGCCCGCCGCTCGGGCGCGACGAAGGTGTTCGCCAGCGCGCCGAAGCCGGTGGAGACGCCGTAGACCGGGCGGCCGGCGGCCTCGATGCCGTCGACGATCGACCGGCTGGTGGTCATGGCGTCCACGGTGGCCGGGTCGAGCACGACCTTGGCGGAGCCGCGCGCCACGGCGAGCACGTCGGCGGGGGAGATCCCGGTGGGCAGGATGGTCACGGTCATTGGAGCACTCCGTTGCGCAGGACCTGGCGGATCAGTGGCACCCCCGGCCGGTAGGCCAGGTGCAGGTGGGAGGGGGCGTCGAGGATCATCAGGTCGGCCCGCGCCCCCACGCCGAGCCACCCGATGTCGTCGCGGCGCAGCGCCCGCGCGCCGCCGGCGGTCGCGGCCCAGACGGCCTCCGCCGGGGTCATCCGCATCTCGCGTACGGCGAGCGCGACGCAGAACGGCATCGACGAGGTGTACGACGAACCGGGGTTGCAGTCCGTCGCCAGCGCCACGGTGACGCCGGCGTCGAGCAGCCGGCGGGCGTCCGGGTACGGCGAGCGGGTCGAGAACTCGGCGCCGGGCAGCAGGGTGGCGACCGTGGTCGGCACGAAGCCGGAGACCCACGTCTCGCCGGCCGAGGCCAGCGCGTCGACGTCGGCGTCGGTGAGATGGGTGCAGTGGTCGACGCTGGCCGCGCCCAGCTCCACGCCGAGCTGGACGCCCGGCCCGGGGCCGAGCTGGTTGGCGTGCACCCGCACGCCCAGCCCGACGGCCTGCCCGCAGGCGAGGATGGCGCGGGCGTGGTCCACGTCGAACGCGCCCCGCTCGCAGAAGACGTCGATCCAGCGCGCGTGCGGCGCGGCGGCGGCCAGCATCGGCCCGCACACCAGCCCCACGTAGTCGTCGGGGCGGTCGGCGTACTCGGCGGGGACCACGTGCGCGCCGAGGAAGGTGGTCTCCTCGCTGACCTCGGCGGCGATCCGCAGCGAGCGGGCCTCGTCGGCGACGGTGAGGCCGTACCCGCTCTTGATCTCCATGGTGGTGGTGCCCTGCCGCAGCGCCTCGCCGCGCAGCCGCCGCACGGTGGCCCGCAGCTCGTCGTCGCCGGCCGCCCGGGTGGCGCCGACCGTGGTCCGGATGCCGCCGCCGGTGTACGGCTGCCCGGCCATCCGGGCGGCGAACTCGGCGGCCCGGTCCCCGGCGAAGACCAGGTGGGCGTGGCTGTCCACGAAGCCGGGGAGCACGGCGGCGCCCCGCGCGTCCAGGTGCCGGTCGGCGGCCGGCGCGTCGCGGGACGGCCCGATCCAGGCCACCCGCCCGTCCTCGACCAGCAGGGCGACGTCGCGCCGGATGCCCAGCGGTCCGTCCTCGCCCCCGAGGTCGTTGGTCACCAGCTCGCCGATGTCGTCGACCAGCAGACTGCTCAAGAGGTCACCTCCTCGATCGCCGCGGTCAGCTCGGCCGGCACGTCGACCGTCAGGTGCCGGCCGTCGCGCACCACCGGCCGGCCGTCCACCACGACGTGCGTGACGTCGGCCGCGCCCGCCGCGAACCACACCCCCACCGGCGGTACGCCGGCCGTGCGCGGGCTGTCCAGCCGCACGCTCACCAGGTCGGCGCGCGCCCCGACGGCGAGCCGCCCGGCGTCGCGCCAGCCCAGCGCGGCGTGACCGCCCACGGTGGCCGCGTCGCGCAGCTCGGCGGCGCTGAAGTGGCCCCGCCGGCGGGTGCGCAGCCGCTCGTCCAGCTCCACCGCGCGGGCCTCCTCGAAGAGGTCGACCACGGCGTGGCTGTCGCTGCCCAGGCTGAGCGGCAGGCCGACGTCGGCCATCCGCCGGGCCGGGCCGATGCCGTCGGCCAGGTCCCGCTCGGTGGTCGGGCAGAGGCAGACGCCCGTGCCGGCGTCGGCGAGCAGGGTGAGGTCGCCGCCGGTCAGGTGGGTGGCGTGCACGGCCGTGGTGCCCGGGCCGAGCGCCCCCCGGTCGGCGAGCAGCCGGGCCGGGGTGCAGCCGTGCACCGCCCGGCAGGCGTCGTTCTCGGCCGGCTGCTCGGAGAGGTGCACGTGCAGGGGCGCGCCGCGCCGGTCCGCCCAGCCGGCCACGGTGGCGAGCTGCCCGGCCGGCACCGCCCGCACCGAGTGGATCGCCGCACCCACCCGGACGTGGTCGTCCGTGGGGCGGAACGCGTCGACGCGCTCCGCCCAGCGCAGCGCGTCGCCGTCGCCGAAGCGCCGCTGCGGCCCGGCGAGCGGCTCCCCGTCGACCGTGGCGGTGAGGTAGCAGGTGTCCAGCAGGGTGATCCGGATCCCGGCGTGCGCGGCGGCCTCGACCAGCGCCGCGCCCATCGCGTTCGGATCGGCGTACGGGGTGCCGTCCGGATCGTGGTGCACGTAGTGGAACTCGCCGACGCAGGTGATCCCGGCCAGCGCCATCTCGGCGTAGGCCGCCCGGGCCAGGGCCAGGTACGAGTCCGGGTCGAGGCGCCGCGCCACGTCGTACATCCGGTCACGCCAGGTCCAGAAGTCGCCGCGCCCGCCGTGGGTGCGCCCGCGCAGCGCCCGGTGGAACGCGTGCGAGTGGGCGTTGGCGAGCCCGGGCAGGGTCAGCCCGGGCAGCCGCACCGCGTCGGCCATGACCTCGACGCCGGCGGGCGGCGTGCTCCCGGCCGTCAGCGGGGTCACACCGGTGATCCGCCCGTCGGCCGTCTCGATCAGCACGTCGGCGGTCGGCTCGGCGTGGTCGGGCAGCCAGGCGTACTCGGCGAGCCAGCGGGTCCGGGTCATCTCGTGCGCCCCCTGTCGAGCTGAATCGTCTGCGACATCAGTCGATCACCACGGGGGCGAGTCGTCTGCGACATCAGCTCGACAGGCCACCAACGGCGGCCCTGGACCCCGGTCAGCGGCACGTCAGCTCCTCCAGCACCCGGGCCAGGGCGGTCACCCCGGCGGCGCAGTCGGCGTCGCTGGCGGACTCGGCGGGCGCGTGCGACACCCCCGTCGGGTTGCGTACGAAGAGCATCGCCGTGGGCACGTGTGCGGCGAGCACCCCGGCGTCGTGCCCGGCCCCGGTGGGCAGCACCGGCGCGTCGAGCAGGGTGGCGAGCCGGTCCGCCAGTCCGCCGTCGAAGGCGACCAGCGGGGTGGCCGACTCCTGCGTCAGCGCCACCTCCGTACCGTCGCGGCGGGCCCGCTCGGCGGCCTTCGCGCCCACCGCGTCCAGCAGCCCCGTCAGCGTCTCCGGCTCGGCGGCCCGGGCGTCCAGCCAGCCGGTCACCTTGGACGGGATGGCGTTGGTGGCGTTCGGCTCCACCGCCACCCGGCCGACGGTGGCGTGCGCGCCGCGCAGCCGCGCCTCCTTGTTGGCCGCGAGCACCGTGAAGGCGTACGTCAGCATGGGGTCGCGGCGGTCGGCCATCCGCGTCGTGCCGGCGTGGTTGCCCTCGCCGGTGAACTCGAAGCGCCAGCGGCCGTGCGGCCAGATCGCGCTGGCCACCCCGACCGCCGCGTCCGCGTCGACCATCGCGCGGCCCTGCTCGACGTGCAGCTCCACGAAGGCGGCGAAGCCGCCCAGCAGCTCGGGGCGGGCGCCCGCCGGACGTGCGCCCAGCGCCTCCGCGAAGCTCACCCCGTCGGCGTCGCGCAACCCGGCCGCGCGCTCCACCGCGATCTCCCCGGCGAGCAGCCGGGACCCCAGGCACGGTACGCCGAACCGCGCGCCCTCCTCCTCGACGAACGCGCCGACCACGACGGGTCGGGCCGGCGCGACGCCCGCCGCGCGCAGCTCGTCGACGGCGAGGAACGCGCTGACGATGCCGAGCGGCCCGTCGTACGCCCCGCCGTGCGGCACCGAGTCGAAGTGGCTGCCGGTCAGCACCGCGTCGCCGGCCCCCGGCTCGCCCCAGCGGGCGAACAGGTTGCCGTTGCCGTCCTCGGTGACCGGCATCCCACGGTGGTCGGCCTGCTCGCGGAACCACTCCCGCAGCCGCAGCTCCGGCTCGGTCAGGGCGTACCGCAGGTAGCCGCCGCTGCGATCGTCACGCCCGACCGGTGCGATCTCGTCCCACAGCGCCCGGAACCGGCCGGCGAGGTCGCTCACCGCACTTCCGTCGTTCGCGACTGCGGGGCTCCGCTCCGCTGCACTCCTCGCGCTCACAGGTTGCCGCCCTCCGCCATCGGCACCCGTACGCCGGTGGCCTCCGCGACCTCGCGGGCGGCGTCGTAGCCGGCGTCGACGTGCCGGATGACGCCCATCGCCGGGTCGTTGGTCAGCACCCGCTCGATCTTCTGCCCGGCCAGCGCGGTGCCGTCGGCGACGCAGACCTGCCCGGCGTGGATGGAACGGCCGATGCCGACCCCGCCGCCGTGGTGGATCGACACCCAGGACGCCCCGCTGGCGGTGTTGACCAGCGCGTTGAGCAGCGGCCAGTCGGCCACCGCGTCGGAGCCGTCGGCCATCGCCTCGGTCTCCCGGTACGGGCTCGCCACGCTCCCGCAGTCCAGGTGGTCCCGCCCGATCACCACGGGCGCGCTCAGCTCGCCGGAGGCGACCATCTCGTTGAACCGCACCCCGGCCTTGTCCCGCTCGCCGTAGCCGAGCCAGCAGATCCGCGCCGGCAGGCCCTGGAAGGCGACCCGCTCGCCGGCCATCCGGATCCACCGGGCCAGCGACTCGTTCTCCGGGAACAGGTCCAGGATCGCCCGGTCGGTGGCCGCGATGTCGGCCGGGTCCCCGGAGAGCGCCGCCCACCGGAACGGGCCCTTGCCCTCGCAGAACAACGGCCGGATGTACGCGGGCACGAAGCCGGGGAAGTCGAAGGCCCGCTCGAACCCGCCGAGCTTCGCCTCGCCCCGGATCGAGTTGCCGTAGTCGAAGACCTCCGCGCCGGCGTCGAGGAAACCGACCATCGCCTCGACGTGCTTCGCCATCGACGCCCGCGCCCGGTCGGTGAACTCGGCCGGCTTCGCCGCCGCGTAGTCCCGGGCGTCGGCCAGCTCCACCCCCTCCGGCAGGTACGACAGCGGGTCGTGCGCGCTGGTCTGGTCGGTGACGACGTCGATCTCCACGCCCCGGCGCAGCAGCTCCGGAAAGACCGTGGCCGCGTTGCCGACCACGCCCACGCTCAGCGCCCGCCGGTCCCGCTTCGCGGCCAGCGCCCGCTCGACGGCGTCGTCCAGGGAGTCGGCGACCTCGTCGAGGTACCGGTCGTGCACCCGGCGGTCCAGGCGGGTCCGGTCCACGTCGACGACCAGGCAGACGCCGCCGTTCATGGTGACCGCGAGGGGCTGCGCCCCGCCCATCCCGCCGCAGCCGGCGGTCAGCGTCAGCGTGCCGGCGAGCGTGCCGCCGCTCAGCTCCTGCCCGTCGCCACGGGCGCCGGCGATCTTCGCGGCGACGGCGGCGAACGTCTCGTAGGTGCCCTGGAGGATGCCCTGGGTGCCGATGTAGATCCAGGAACCGGCGGTCATCTGCCCGTACATGGTCAGGCCGAGCTGTTCGAGGCGGCGGAACTCCGGCCAGGTGGCCCAGTCGCCCACCAGGTTGGAGTTGGCCAGCAGCACCCGGGGCGCCCACTCGTGGGTACGCATGACGCCCACCGGCCGGCCGGACTGCACCAGCATGGTCTCGTCGTCGCGCAGGTCGGTGAGGGTGCGCACCAACGCGTGGTACGACGGCCAGTCCCGCGCGGCCTTGCCGGTGCCGCCGTAGACCACCAGGTCGTCGGGGCGCTCGGCCACCTCCGGGTCGAGGTTGTTCATCAGCATCCGCAGCGCGGCCTCCTGGGGCCACCCACGGGCGGTGCGTTCGGTGCCGCGTGCGGCGCGGACGGGCTGGGTCATCTCGGCTCTCCTCCGGGTCATCCGAGGAACAACTGGCGGCGGGCGGCGGAGGCCTCGAAGGCCTCCAGCCGGCGCTGGGTGTCGGTCGGGGCGGCGTCGCAGATGGCCTGGAGCAGCACCATGGCCAGGGTCATCGGCGCGGTGTGCAGGTCGAAGACGAGCCGCGCGCCGACCGCGGCGGGCAGCACCACGTCGGCGTGCTCGGTGGCCGGGCTGACCGGCGAGTCGGTGATGGCCACCACGGTGAGGCCGGCGGCCCGGGCCTCGCGCAGCGCGTCCAGGGTCTCCCGGGGGTAGCGGGGGAGGACGAAGGCGAGCAGGGCGCCCGCCCCGGCCTCGGCGGCCTGCTCGATGCGGTCGGTCAGCAGGCTGCCGCCGTCGTCGAGCACCCGCACGTCGGGGTGCACCTTGGCCGCGAAGTAGGCGAAGTAGGCGGCGAGCGGCGCGGCGGCGCGCAGGCCGAGCACCGGCAGGGGACGGCTGGCGGCCAGCAGCCGGCCCGTCTCGGCGATCCGGTCGCGGTCCGCGAGCTGCCCGGCGAGCCGGTCGAGGTTGCCGATCTCGGCGCGTACCGCCTGCTGGAGCTCGTTGCCGCCGTCGGCGGCGTCGCCGGCGGTGCCGGCGGTCAGCTCGCGCAGCCGGCGGCGCAGCGCGGGATAGCCGTCGTGGCCGAGCGCGACCGCGAACCGGGTGACCGACGGCTGGCTGACCCCCGCCAGCTCCGCGACCTCGGCCGCCGACAGGTACGCGGCGGCCGACGCGTGCTGCACGAGGCAGTGCGCGATCCGGCGCTGGGTGGGCGTGAGCCGGACCCCCTGGAACAGGTCGAGCACCTGCTCGGTGGGCGCCACGACAGCTCCCTCATTCATGTCGCGACTGTATGCATGAAAACTTTCACAGGCAACACCCCTGTCGCCGCGGACGACCTGTGGCGTGAGGAGGGACGTGGAGAGGCGCGGCCTGCCGGGCGTCCCAGTGCGTGTCGGGCCGACGACGGGTGGGCGGAGCTGCTGGCGCCGCCTCTGTAGGATCCGCACGGCGGTTGAGCAGAGGAGTTGGCATGCAGCCGGCAGGTCCCTACAGGTTCACCCACGTGCTGGGCGGGTCTCCGGTGGGTAAGGCGTGGGCGGCGATCGACGAGCAGGGACGCCTCGTCACCGTGGCCGTCCTGGACGCCACCGTCGCCGCGGCCCCCGGCTGGCGGGAGGCGTTCGTCGGGATGACGAACTCGCTGGCGCAGGCCGCGGACCCCCTGCCCTACGCCTACGCCGACTTCTCGGCCGCCGCACCCTGGGTGGCGTACTCGGCGGAGGTCGGGCCGGGGGCGGAGAAGCTGCTGCGTGCACTCGGCGTGGAGTACACCCCGGACCCGTCGGCCGCACGGCCGGTCTCCGGGGTGCCCCAGCCGGTCAGCGGGATGCCTCAGCCGGTCTCCGGGCTGCCCCAGCCGGTCAGCGGGGTGGCCCACCCCGTCTCCGGTGTTCCGCAGTCGACCTCCGGGCCGCCGCATCTGCCGTGGGCGATGCACGCGGGTCCGAACCCCACCCAGCCGGTGTCGTCGAACCCGCACCCCGCCTCGGGTCCGCCGGCGCCAGGCTGGGACGCGCCGACCACCGCGATGCCGGCGCAGCCGGTCGCCGAGACGCCCCAGTCGCCTGCCGCCGCCCAGGCTCCCACGCCGGCCGGCGTCCCGCCGTACGATCCGCTCGCCGCACCCGCCCGCCGCATCACGCCCTCCGACACGCGCCGGCGCCGTACCGGGCTCCGGGTCGGGATCGTCGCACTGGTGTTGGTCCTCCTCGGCGGTGCGGGCGCCTTCGCCTGGGTCGGACTCAGGGACACGACCGAGCAGCCGACGGCGAACCCCTCACCCACCGGCGTGGTCCAGTCCGGCGCCCCGGAGTGGTCACCGAGCGCGCGTCCCCAGCAGCCGGGCCTCGAGCCGCCACGGCCGGGGGACTGGCCCAAATGGCAGGTCTTCGGCAGGAGCGATGCCGTACGAACGCTGACCCCGGACGGCCTGGGCTTCGATTTCGTGGCACCGGCGGACTGGACGTGCACTCCTGGCGGCAGCACCGAGGGGCAGGTCAAGTACAACTGCGGTGCCTCGATCGGGGACAACGCGGAGATCGGCGGCGAGCTGATCGTCCGTAACTGTCCTGAATGCGGCGAGGAGCAGCGCGACGCCCTGCGCAAGGCGGAGGAGGCGTGGGGACTGCAGTGGCGCAGCGGCGGGCCGTACGTCGTCCTGGCCGAGACCGTGAAGCTGAACGGCGCCAACAAGTACGGCATCGTCGTGGTCGCCTTCTGGCGCTCGGAGCCGGACGGTGCGATCGACCGGCAGCTCGTGCTGCGAATGACCGCCCCGGAGGACTGGATCGACGTCATCCGGCGCGTGGTCAACTCCATCCGTGACAACGCCGGC
Organism: Micromonospora echinofusca; assembly: GCF_900091445.1. Lineage (NCBI taxonomy): Bacteria > Bacillati > Actinomycetota > Actinomycetes > Micromonosporales > Micromonosporaceae > Micromonospora > Micromonospora echinofusca. The sequence continues at coordinate 5,153,384 of NZ_LT607733.1, read as the reverse complement.
TTCTGATCGGCATCCGGACCGGCCGGAGAGGGAGCCCGCAGCGATCCGACCGCGGGCCGTGGTGGGCGGCAGCGGTCACCGGATCGGGTCGGGCCGCTGCCGGTGGACGAGCGCATCGCCGACGGGCACGGCATCAGGGCCGCTGGGTTCCGAGGCGGCACGGGCCTTCTGGAAACTGCTCTTCAGCCCGTTTCGCAGCGCCCGGCTGAGCGGGCGTTCCACGAACCGGTGCACGGCGTAGGCCAGCAGCAGCGCCACCCCGACGACGCCGCCCAGGAGCAGCCACGGGGGAACGTCGTCGCGCAGGTGACGCTGGTGTGTCCGGTACAGCCGGCGTGCGGGTCGGAAGTCCTCGTGAGCGGGCCCGGGACCTATGGTTCCTCGCTGACACCCACCTCTATGATGAGCGCGCGAAGTCCCGCTTCGGCCCGGAGCGATCCGTCATCGGCTCTGGATCCCGCCCTCTGGGCGTGAGCGAAACCCCCGCACGGCGGCACGACCAGCGCAGCCGTGGCAGCGACTGGCCGACCAAGGCTGATACGGAGATGTCATGTTCACCGGTACGGCCAGCGGTCATCCCCAGGGTGATCCACGCCATGCCCCGGCGACATGGCGCAGCGGCGGTCGGGAGCCAGTTCGGACACACGTAGACCCGGCTGCCGGCCCGGGCGGCGAGAATGGCGGAGCCCGTGGGCCGGGCCGCCACCGGGCCCCGAGCGTGGTCGTCCAGCTGATCCGGACCGGCCGGTCGATCGCCGCAGGGCTGCGCTCCGACCCGGATCAGCGCATCGTCGCCGCATTGGCGCTCCTGGTGGCGACACTCGGACTGGTGCCGATCGCCCTCGCTCCCGCCGATGTCGTCATCTACGCCGGTGTGTCGACGGGAACGCCGACGCTCTACTCGTACACCATCGCGATCGCTGTGGCGTTCGTGCTGGTCATGATGCACACGCGCCGTCGATTCGTCCGCGCCCTCCTGCTGTGGGTGCCGTTCCTCGGGTGGCTGGCCCTGTTCGCCGCGTTCCACTGGGACGCGTCCCTGCGTACCGTGAGCGGCCTGCTGCACTTCTGTCTGGCGGCGATCGTGTTCGCCGTCGGGGCCACGGCCGAGCGCGCGGACCGGCGGCACTCGGTCCTGCTCTGGGCCTTCGCGGCCGTGGCGTGGCTCCAACTCTTCGCGATCACCGCCGCGGTCCTCGGCTTTCCGCTGCGACGCGTCTCCGGCCAGCAGGCGCTCGACGTGCTCGGGCGTGCCACGGGCCTGACGAGTCATCCAGGCGAACTGGCGAAGCTGTTGTTCTTCTGCGGCCTGTGCGCGCTGACGCTGCCGCAGCGGACGGTGCGGGAACGATGGGTGGCCTGGACGACGCTCGGTGTCGTCCTCATCGGCGTTTCCCTCACCCAGAGTCGCACGGTTCTCGCAGCCGTGGTCTCCATGATCCTCATCTTCATGTTGCTCGAGCTGATGACCGGGCGGTGGCAGAAGAAGTACTTCGTGGTCGTCGGCCTTACCGGGGTGCTCGGCGTGGCGTCGCTGCCGTGGCTGATCGAGCGATTCATGACGGACCCCGGTGGGGGCTCCCGGCAACACCTCCTTGCGGTCGCGGCGGACGCGATCCGCGCGCATCCGTGGGCCGGGGTGGGACCCAACAGCTACGTCGCCGTCGTCGGCGCCTCGGATCCGCTCACCGCGAGCGGCGTGCCCGTACACAACGTGTTGCTGCTGAGCGCCGCCGAGGTGGGCATCGTCGGCGCACTGCTCCTCTGGCTGCCGTTCGTGGGGACCGCGACGGCGGCCATCCGCGCCGTCTTTCGTACGCGGACCTCGGAGCTGGCACCCAGGGTCCTGGTCAGCGCTCTGCCGGCTCTCGTCCTCGTCGGTATGACGGGCTGGGGCCTGATGCAGGGACCCTACTTTCTGATGCTGGCGCTCGTGGCGGGCTACTTCCATGCCCGGACGCGGTTCTCGGCGGTTGCGACTGGCAATGGTCGCGACTGAGGCCAGGGCGCTGGCGGGGCGGCGCACGTCCCTGACGGTCGTGTCGGGCCTGCTGGGGCTCTCCACCCTGGCCACGCGGTTCACCACCCTGGTGGTCATGGCGCTGCTGACCAGGGGCGCCGGCGTCGAGGCCGTCGGCTTCTACGGGATGGCCACGCTTTCCGCGTCCTTCGCCGCCGCCGCGCTCTCCCTCGGTCTGCCGACCTACCTGACGAGGGAGGCCGCCGCGGGTTCGGTCTCGCCGCCCGTGGTCGCCCGGATCCATGGCGGCCGTTTCGTCGTGCTGATGGCGGCCGCCGCCGTCGCGTACGTGGTGATCGGCGTGCTCCTTCCCCCGGAAGCGCAGCTCGCCTTCTTCCTGGTCTTCGTCGCCAGCCTCTTCGAACAGTGGAACGAGACGGCGTGGGTCCTCATCCGAGGCACGCGTTCGGCCTGGCTCGAACCGCTCACGAACACCTCCACCGGCCTCCTGCTCGTCGGCGCGTGCGCGATCGACGTGTGGCTGATGGACGGGCTCACCCTCGGTGACGCTGCCGTCTACTTCCTCATGACGTCCGTCCTCCGGTCGACGGCCGCGGTTCTCGTCGTGCGGATCCTGCCGTCGCTGCGCGCCTCCCGAGGTGTCCGCTCGGCCCAGCACATCAGGCTGGCGCTGCCGTACTTCGCCTCCGACCTGCTCGGTCTCTTCTACTTCCGCGGCGACGTCTTCATCCTCGCGTTCTTCGTCACCGCCGTGGAAGTCGGAGAGTACGTCTCGGCCGCGGCCATCATCGGACCGGCGGTCCAGGTCGCGGCGTCCATGGGCCTCGGCGCCCTCGCCTATGCCGCGCCGAAGGGGACTTCCGGGACCGCCCAGGCGAACGACCCGCTCACGATCTTCCAGTTCTTCGGGCTCGCGGGTCAGGGCGCCGCCGGCGTCATGTTCATCGGTCTTCCCATCGCGACCGTGGTGCTGTTCGGTGACCAGGCGGGGAACATCCCGGAACTCGCGATGGTGCTCACCCTGTTCCTCGCCCTGCGATTCGCCAACTTTGGTCTGTCCGCCATCCTGCTTGCCCGGGGCCGTGCCGCCAGCCGGTTGGTGGTGCTCGTACTGAGCATCTGCGGCAGTGTGGGATTCAACCTTGCCCTCGACGGCAGGTACGGCGCCTACGGCGCCGCCTGCGCGATGGTGTTGAACGAGCTTGTCGTGGCCGGGTCGCTGCTGTGGTTCCTGCGGATCAGGGAACTGGTGTGGCCGGTCCTCATCTCGTTCGGACATGTGGCGGCGGCGGCATGGGCGCTCGCCGGACTGCTGACCGTGATGGGATCCGCCTCGGCGTCCGCCACTCTCGGGGGCGTCATCCTTGCTCTGGCTACCGTCAGATTTGTGGGACAACGGAGGGCCGCAGGCAAACTGCGGGCCGCAACGACGGAGGACATGTGAGGGTCGGAATAGTCGGGTGGTTCGGATCGGACAATCTCGGAGACGAGATCCTCCTCCACTCGCTCATCACCTGCGTCCGCGAGGTCAAGGAGAACGCGTCCTTCGTGGTCTTCTGCCCCAACCCGGACCGGGTCGCCGAACTTCATGGCGTGCAGACGGAGCACATGCCCGTACTGCGGGCTCGTGGTGCCTCCGAGCGTCAGGTCGCGGTGCAGCGCGCGATCAAGTCGTGTCAACTGCTTCTGCTCGGCCCTGGAACGGTCTTCCAGGAGCGTTCCCCCAACCTGTCCTGGCCCGGCACCCTGCCGATGTTCGCCCGGATCATCGCGATGGCCAAGTTGGCGGGAACGCCCGTCGCCACCGTCGGCGTCGGCGTGCGCGAGGGCGGAACGCCGTTCGGTCGTCAGGTGCTCCGTCTCATCGGCGCATCCTGTGTCGCGGTGGGTGTGCGCGACGAGCGGACCGCGTCGCACTTCGGCTCCGGCGCAGAGGTCATCGGCGACATGGCGTACACCCTGCCGCTACCCGATCTGGACCGGGCCGATTCCGGCCGCCGCTTCGCGCTGTCGATGCGACCGCTCGCGCCCGACCTCGAGGGCTCACTGCTGGCGGCGACCTCCGCATGCGCCGGTCGGCTCCGCCAGGAGGGATGGTCGGGCACCTTCCTTCCGATGGCCTTCGGCCGAGGAGCCCACGGCGAGGACGACCGCGTCATCTACGAGCGCGCCTTCCGCGACCTGCTGGACCTGGACTCCACCCCGTTGGACGGCAGCCGACCTCTCGTCGGAGCGCTCCGCGACTGGTTGCAGTCGCTCGCGACGAACCAGCTCGTCCTCGGCACCCGCCTGCATGCCGCACTCCTCGCCGTGGCGATCGGCGTTCCGACGGTGGCGATCGCGTACGAGCGGAAGGTCCATGACGCCTTCGTCGACCTTGGGCTCCGCGAGTTCCTGGTGCCACCGGACGTCGACGCCGAGACGCTCTACCGCACGGCGACCGCGGCTGCCGCGTCCGCCGAGCAGTTCCGGGAGGCCGCCCAGCGGGTCGCGGCCCAGGGGCGCATCGCGCAAGGGTTCGTCACGGCGCTCGTGAAGCGGCTGGGCTGATGCGCGTCCTCCTGCTCACTCCGTTCGCGCCCAACGCGCACCACTACCATGCTGCGGCCGACACGATCGTGCAGCTCACCCCGCGGTTGGCTGAGCAGGTCGAACTCTTCGTCTACTCGCCGGAGCACACGGCGCCCACGGAGCCGGACGACCTGAAGTACACGTTGTTGCCCGCCACGGTCACCGCTCGTCCGAGCCACCGGGACCGTCTCCGCCTGGAACCGGCATGGCTCCGCCAGGCGTGGCCGCGGGAAGCGACCCGGGAGGCCGCCGAGCTCATCCGCCGGATCCGGCCTGACGTCGTGCACTCGGAGTATCTGCAGTCCGCCGAGGTCGTCGGGATCAGCCCCGCGTCGGTGCTGGGCCTGCACGACATCACCGAGAAGGTGATGCTGGAGTCCTACCGGGCGTCGTCCGGCCTGGAACGGCCGTACCGTCTCATCGAGCTGCTTCGGACGCGACGGTTCGAACGCGCCGCGATCCGCCAGGCGGACGCCGTCATCACCCTGTCCGACGCCGACTTCGCGGTCGCTGCCGCACGCAACCCGAACACCGTGCTCGCCCGGCCGGGAATCCACGTCGGCGACCGGTCCTGGTCGCCGCCGCCAGCGACGGAGCGACCGCGACTGGTGTTCGCCGGGGCGATGTGGCGACGCGCGAACGCACTCGTCGCCCAGTTCCTCGCGCGTGAGGTGATGCCCCTGGTGTGGCAGGGCCTGCCGCAAGCGGAACTCAGGATCGTCGGGGCGGAGCCCTCCGCCGACGTGGTCGGCCTCGGCGAGAGCGACAGCAGGGTGGTGGTGACGGGTGCGGTGCCCGACCTCCGGTCGGAGATGCTCGACGCCCACGCCGTCGTCGTGCCGTCGATCGTGGGCGGCGGGGTGCTGATGAAGGTGGCACACGCCATGGCCCTCGGCTGTCCCGTCATCACGTCGGAAGGACCGGCCGCGTCGGTACGCGGTGACGCCTCGATGTTGTACACCGCGTCGACTGCCGACGAGATCGCGGCGGCGGTCCGGGCCGCAGTCGAATCACCCGACGACGCGGCACAGCGTGGTCGGCGTGCCCGCGCACACATCGAGCGGACGTTCCGTTGGGACGACACGGTCCGCTCGTACCTCGACGCCTACGGGATTGCGAGTCGACAGTGAAAATCGCAGCCATCATCGTCTCCTACAACTCGGCCCGGGAGCTTCCCCAGAGCCTGGGCTGCCTGGGCGCCCTGCCGGTGGACCACGTCGTGGTCGTGGACAACTCCTCGACGGACGACAGCGTCGAGGTCGCGAAGTCCTTCGGGTATCCGGTCGTCTCGCTGCCGAACGTGGGCTTCGGCAAGGCGATCAACGCCGCGGCGGAGACCCTCCCCGGCGCTGACGCCTACTTCCTTCTCAACCCCGACTGCCACATCAACCCCGAGTCCTTCGCGCACCTCGTGGAGGCCCTGCGGGCCGACCCGAAGCTGGGTGTGGTCGCGCCGCTGATGCGGTACCCGGACGGGCGCTTCGGGATCTCGGCGGGGCCCGAGCCGAGCATCGCGAAGGAATGGCTGGCGGCGCTGAAGGTCGACCATCTCGTGCCGAGGCGACTGAAGCAGTATCTGGCCCGGGCGACGCCCTTGCGCAAGAAGTTCCAGATGCTCGAGTATCTCGATGTCGAACCGACCGGCGAGGTGCGCGAAACCGCCTGGGTGTCCGGGTTCTGCATGCTCGTACGAGGTGAGGCGTTCCGGTCCATCGGTGGGTTCGACCCCAGCTTCTTCCTCTACTTCGAGGACGTCGACCTGTGCACGCAATTGCGCGCCGGTGGCTGGGGTGTCGCGTCGGTCGGGACGAGTGTCGCCGAACACAAGGAGAGCACCAGCACCGGTGCGGTCGGCAAGAACCCCCTGTACCGGTCCGGCATGTATGTCTATTTCGCGAAGCATGGCACGCGGGGTCAGCGACTCCTCGCGTCCGCCCTGAGGAGGCTGCCGATTTGAAGATTCTGTTTGTGGCGCCGTGGATCCCGGCATCGGTCCGCCCGCGCAGCCTCGTGATCCTGGAGATGCTCGCCGCCGAGCATGACGTCCGCTTCCTGGGACTGGTGCACGACGAGGAAGAGGCGCGGCTGGCGGAGCTCCTGCCGGTCAAGGAGCGCACCCTCGTCCCCAACCCACGCGTCGGTTCCATGCTGCGCTCCGCGCGGGCACTCGGCACCGGGGTCTCGTTGCAGACGGGGTACGCGAGCCCGAAGGCGCTCACCGACGCGCTGCGGCGGGAGTTGGACGACTTCCAGCCGGACGTCGTGCACCTCAACGTCTTCCGTACCGTCCACCTGGTCGAGGCCTGTGGCTCGACGCCGGTCATCGTCGACCTGGACGAGTTCCGCAGCGAGTACTACGAGCAACTCGCCTCGCACGGGCCCAGCCCCGCCTGGCGGGCGTTGGGCCGCGTGGAGGCACCCCGGATGCGGGCCCGGGAGGACAAGTTGGTCGGCATGGGGGTTCCCCTGATGCTCTCCGCTCCGTCCCTGCCTGGCCAGGAGCGGCCCAACACCTTCCTCGTCAGGAGCCCCTGCGACTTCTCCGTCCAGCGGCAGGCGGGCCCGATCGCGCCGACGGTCCTGTTCGTCGGTCGGCTCAGCTACGAGGCGAACGTCAACGGCCTGATGTGGTTCGCGCGTGAGTGCTGGCAGGGCATTCGTGACGCCGTCCCGGACGCCCGCCTCCGGATCGTCGGCACGGACCCACCCAAGGCGGTGCAGGAACTGGTCGGAAACGGCATCGAACTGCACGCCAACGCGCCCGCGGTCGAGCCCCACTACACGGATGCCGCCGTCGCCATCGCGCCGATCTTCCGGGGTACCGGCGTCCAGCTGAAGCTCATCCAGGCGATGTCGGCCGGAGTGCCGAGCGTGACGACCAGCATGGTGGCCGACCGCGCGGGTGTGGCGGACGGTGTCCACGTCCGCGTCGCCGACGACAGGGCTGGCTGGATCGCGGCGGTCAGTGGGCTGCTGTCCGCCCCCGAGACCGCCGCGCGACTGGCCGCCAACGGACGGGAGTGGGTGGCGGCACACCACAGCTCGGCGGCGGTTCGCCTGCAGTTGCAGGCGGCGTACGCCTCGCTTTCCACCGGTGCGCAGATGGACGGCGCGTCCGGCCGGTGAGCCGAGCCAGCGGACGCTGGATGACGACGCTGCGCGCCGGCGGGCCCAGGCCCGCTGGCGCGCAGCGTCCTGTCGCGACCGTGGTACCGATCGGCGACCTGCCAAGGTGAGTTGTCGGTACCGGTTGCGTGAGCAATAGGCAGGCTGCTCGCATTCTGAGTCGAGCTCGGTGGTAATCACCCGTCGTCTTCGTCCGCCACTTGGTAATAGGGGCGGGGGCGCACCCCTTGGCATTCGCCACCAGTTGGTCCGAACGGCTGAGCCGCCGATGACGTTGATCGACGAAGATGGGCTGCGTCTGTGCCGAAGGGCAACGCTGTCCATTGTCAACGGTGGACGTTCATCCCACGGGGAGTCTTGCGTGTATCAAGTTCGTCGAGCTTGTCGGTCGGTCGTGGCAGGGCTCGCGCTCGCCGCTGTCGCGACCGCGGCAACCGTGTCCGGCGGGGGTGCCGCGTCCGCGGCTCCGCCGGACGACAAGAAGGTTGCGGGGATCCTGGGTGCCGCCGACATGGGCGCCATCAAGGACAGTTACATCGTGGTGTTCAAGGACGCCAAGGCCACGCCGGCCCAGGTCGGTGCGAACGCCACCGCGTTGACCAAGCGGTACGGCGGCACGGTGTCGCGTACGTACACGCGCACGATCCGTGGTTTCGCGGGGCGGATGAACGAGGCGCAGGCCAAGCGGCTGGCGGCCAGCCCCGAGGTGGCGTACGTGGAGCAGAACCGCAAGGTGTCGAAGAACGACACCCAGTTGGACACGCCGTCGTGGGGTCTGGACCGGCTGGACCAGATCTTCGCGCCGATGAACAAGCGGTACACGTACCCGAACACGGCGAGCAACGTGCGCGCCTACGTCATCGACAGCGGCATCCGGATCACGCACCAGGAGTTCGGCGGGCGCGCCAGCAACGGCTACGACTTCATCGACAACGACCCGGTCGCGAACGACTGCGACGGGCACGGCACGCACGTCGCGGGCACCATCGGCGGCACCAACTACGGTGTGGCCAAGGAAGTGAAGCTGGTCGGCGTGCGGGTGCTCGACTGCGAGGGCAACGGCACGCAGGCCGGTGTCATCGCCGGTATCGAGTGGGTCACGGCGAACGCGGTGAAGCCGGCGGTGGCGAACATGAGCCTCGGCGGTGGGGGCAGCACCGCGATCGACGCCGCGGTGGAGGCGTCCATCGCCTCCGGGATCACCTACGCCGTCGCCGCCGGCAACAGCCAGGACGACGCCTGCTCGTACTCGCCGGCCCGCGCGGCCTCGGCGATCACCGTGGGCGCCACGGACGAGGTCGACTTCCGCGCCTCGTTCTCCAACTACGGGCCGTGCGTGGACATTCACGCGCCGGGGCACCACATCCCGTCCTCGGTAATCACCAGCGACACCGCGATCGGCAAGTACAGCGGCACCTCGATGGCCAGCCCACACGTCGCCGGCGCCGCCGCGCTGCTGCTGTCGGCGAACCCGTCCTGGGCGCCCACCCAGGTGCGTAACGTCATCGTCTACGGCGGCACCCGGCGGGTCGTGCGGAACACCGCCGCCTACAACACCAGCGACGTGATGCTGCGCATCGGCACCACCGCCGTGCCGCAGGTCACCGGCCTGCGGTCCCTGACCAACGGCAAGAACGTCTCGGTCGGCGCCGGCGGCACCCAGCCGCTGACCCCCACCCAGCCCATGAACCAGATGGGTGACTCGGAGAAGTTCACCGTGATCGACGCCGGCAGCGGCTACATCGCGCTCGCGTCCTGGGCCAACGGAAAGCACGTCACCGCCACCGCCGGCGGCACCGCCGCGCTGTACGCCAACAGCAGCACCATCACCGACGCCCAGCGGTTCCAGGTCGTCATGAACGGCGACGGCACCACCAGCCTGATCGCCAAGATCAACGGAAAGTACGTCACCGCCCCGTCCGGTGGCTCCCTGCCACTGATCAACAACGCCACCACCATCGGTGTGGCCGAGAAGTTCATCTGGGCCTCACCCGCTGCGGTCGTCGTGCTGCGAGCAACCGTCAACGGCAAGTTCGTGACGGCGGCGGAGGCCGGCAGGAGCCCCCTGATCGCCAACTCCACCACCGCGACCAGCGACTGGCAGAAGTTCGACATGCTCGACATGGGCGGCGACGCTGTCGCCTTCCGCTCGCACGTCAACAAGCGCTTCGTCAGCGCGCCGTCGGGCGGCACCCAGCCGCTCATCGCCAACGCCACCGCGATCGGCACGGCGCAGTCCTTCTGGCTTTTCCACTGGGGTGACGGCAACCTGCTGTTCCAGTCCCAGACCAACTACAACCTGGTGCAGGCACCGAACAACGGCAACTCGGCGCTGATCGCGAACTTCGATCCGACCGTGGCCGATCCGGGCGCCTCGACGATGTTCACCTACGAGGTCCTGAAGGTCGGCTGATCAGCGAATTAGGGCCCGTCCCGACGCGACGGATCCAGTGGGCCGCCGAGACACGTGCGATGCGCGTCTCGGCGGCCCATCGCGTCACGGCGACCCTCCGGGCGCGACCGGCTGGTGACGGGCCCCGGGGTCCGCCCGCACCACGGGCTTCGCATACATTTGCTGCATGGCCGACGCCTCGTTGCTCCTTCGCCGCGCCGGCTTCGGTCCCACGTCCGCCGAACTGGCTGCCGCGAAGAAGGCAGGGTACGAGGCAACGGTCGCCGCCCTGACAGCGCCGACAGCGCCGGACGTGGGTGCCCTGAAGGCCCCCGTGCCGGGACTCGGCCCGGATCCCTTCGCCGGGTTGTCGAACCCCACTCCCAGCCAGCGGAGCAAGGGCGATGAGAAGCGGCGGGAGCAGACGAAGCGGATCACCCAGTGGTGGCTGGACCGCCTCACTGTCGCAGACCACCAGACCCGCGAGAAGCTGTGGTTCTTCTGGCACGGGCACTGGGCGACCTCGGTCCGGAAGGTGATCCGTCCGCAACTGATGCTCCAGCAGCACAGGACGCTGCGCAGCTCGCTCGACTTCGCGACGATGGCACATCGGATGATCACCGACCCGGCGCTCATCTACTGGCTCGACGGGCAACTCAACACGCGGACCGCGCCCAACGAGAATCTCGGCCGCGAGTTGATGGAACTCTTCATGCTCGGCATCGGCAGGTACACCGAACGGGACGTGAAGGAGGCGGGCCGCGCGCTGACCGGCTGGAAGATCGACTACGACAGCGGGCGCGCGTACTTCAGTCCCGCCTCACACGACGGCGGCAGGAAGAGCATCCTCGGTGTCACGAAGGACTTCGACGCCCACTCGCTGGTGGATCTGCTGCTCAACCACGAGGCCTGCCCGGGGTTCATCGCCGAGCGGTTGTGGTTCCGGTACGCCTCGTCGGCCGACCTGCTCCCGATGTCCACCCGCGACAACATGGTTCGCGCGTTCCCGGACTCGATGGCGATGCTGCGGAAGCTCTTCGAGGACGACGCATTCCAGGCCAGCGCCGGCAGGCTGGTGAAGCAGCCGACGGAGTGGTTCGTCGGCGCGATGCGGCAGTTGGGTCTGCGGCCGGGGAGGCTGTCCGACGATATGCTGACGTACGCCCTCAACGCCCTGGAGCGCCTGGGGCAGCTGCCGTTCGCACCCCCGAGCGTCGAGGGGTGGGCCGCCGGAGCGGAGTGGCTGACGGTCGGGGCGGCGCAGGTCCGCCTGAACCTCGCCGGTCGGATCGCCCAGCTGGTCCCGGCCCAGCGGCTGACTCCGGAAGGCGTGGCGCACGTCCTGGCCATCGAGACGTGGACCAACAGGACGTACTCGGCCCTGAAGGGCACCACCGATCCGCAGCGTCTGCTGACCCTCGGGTTGGCCAGCCCGGAATACCTGGTGACGTGACATGGACGCATTGACCCGGCGCAGGTTCCTCCTGGCCTCCGGCGTCGTCGGCGGCAGCGCCATCGCCGCCGGGGTAGGGGGTCTGGGCCTGGCGGAGCTCCTGCGGACCGCGAGCGACGCGTCCGCCGGGGAAGACAACCGGAAGACACGCAAGTTGGTCGTCGTCACGCTGTACGGCGGCAACGACGGGCTCAACACGGTCGTCCCCTACGCGGACCCGGCGTACCACGCGGCCCGACCAGAGCTGGCCTACGAGCCTGATCGGGTGCTTCGGATCGACGACTCGCTCGGGTTCAATCCGGTGATGAAGGGCTTGAGTCGACTGTGGAGCGGGCAGCGCCTGGCTGTCGTTCTCGGGGCCGGGTATCCCAAACCGGACCGTAGTCATTTCCGGTCCATGGACATCTGGCAGACCGCCTCACCGAGCGGTCCGGCCACCTCCGGCTGGGTCGGTCGATGGTTGGACGGCATCAAGGCCGCGCCAGAGGCCGCGGTGAGCTTCGAGCCCATGCTCCCGCCCCTGCTCGTGGGAGAGACCCGCACCGGAGCCTGTGTGAGTATCGGTGGGCTCAAGTTGCCGCCCGGGGTCACCACCGACATGATCGGGGTGCTCGGGCGGCGGGAGCCGAACGAATCCGAGATGCAGGCACGGGCTGCGGACGCCTATGCGAACCTCATCAAGATCGACCAGCTCATCCGGGATGCCGAAGCGGTGGACGCCCGGGCGGACGTCCCCGCCGAACCGGACATCGCGGCAACGGGCACGGGCGGGGCGAACCTCCTTTCCGAACAGCTCTCCCGGGTGGCTCAATGCGTCGAAGCCGGGGTCCCCACCCGTGTGTATTCGGTGAGCCTCGGTGGATTCGACACGCACGCGGCGGAGAGGCCCGGCCACGAGCTGCTGTTGCGTCAGCTCGACCAGGCGCTGACCAGCTTCGTGGGCCGGCTGGCGCAGACCGAGGCCGGTAAGCGGGTGTCCGTGGTCGTCTACAGCGAGTTTGGTCGGCGGGTTCGTGCGAACGCCTCCGACGGCACTGACCACGGAACCGCCGGGCCCGTCTTCGTTCTGGGTCCTCAGGTCGCGGGCGGACTCTACGGGGAGCAGCCGAGCCTGACCGACCTGGACGACGGCGACCTCAAGGCGACGACGGACTTCCGAGACGTCTTCGGCACGCTGCTGGCCTCGGTGTTGGATGCGGACCCGGCACGCTATCTCGGCGGGTACGAGCCGAAGATGCTGCCGTTCCTCCCGCGCGACTGAGACCTGGCCCCTGGTGAGCGCCCTGCCGGGCGCGCGGCGACGAGCACCGGTCCCGCCGCGGGCGCAACGCCGCACGCTGGCCCACCCGCCCGGGACGCCGGTCACCGTGAGGCGGAAGCGGCTATCGTCCGCCGTAGGCGGGGTCAGCTCCCACCCGCTGGCTGGCGGTGAACGCGCGGCAGGTCCGGTAGTCCGGCAGCAGTCCCGATTCCAGCGCCTCGGCCAGGCTCGGCGCGGCTGCGTCCCGGCCCGACAACTGCGGTGACCCCGCCGGCCAGTCGATCGCCAGTTCGGGGTCGAGGGGATGCACGGTGTGCTCCGCGGTGGGGTTGTACGTGGTGGAGCAGAGGTAGCTCAGGGTGGCGTCGTCGGTGAGGGCGCAGAAGCCGTGGCCCAGCCCCTCGCCGATGTAGACGGCGCGCCGGTCGACGTCGTCGAGGCGGACCGCCTCCCACTGCGCGAAGGTCGGCGAGCCCACGCGGATGTCCACGACTACGTCGATGACGGCACCGCGTACGCAGGTCACGTACTTGGCCTGGCCGGGTGGGACGTCGGCGAAGTGGATGCCGCGGACCACGCCGCGGGCGGAGACCGAGAGGTTGCCCTGGGCGAGTCGGAGCGGATGCCCGACCGCGGCAGCGAGCTGGTCGAAGCGGTACCACTCCATGAACAGCCCGCGTGGGTCGCCGTGCTGCTGCGGGTTGATCTCCCAAGCCCCGTCGATGCTCAGCGGTCGTATCTTCATCGGTGGGTGTCTCCGGGCTGGCGTTCGGCGAGCAGGCCGAGCAGGTAGTCGCCGTATCCGCTCTTGCTCAGGGACTGGGCGAGCGTGCGGAGTTGCTGGTCGTCGATCAGGCCGGCCCGCCAGGCGACCTCCTCGACGCATCCGATCTTCAGGCCCTGGCGTTCCTCGATGACCCGTACGAACTCGGCGGCCTGCATCATCGAGGTGAAGGTGCCGGTGTCGAGCCAGGCGGTGCCCCGGTCCAGCACCGTCACCGACAACTCGCCCCATTCGCGGTAGGTCTCGTTGACCGCCGTGATCTCCAGTTCGCCACGGGCGCTGGGGGTCAGCTTGCCGGCGATGTCCACCACGCGGTTGTCGTAGAAGTAGAGGCCGGGCACGGCGTAGCGGGACCTGGGGTGGGCGGGTTTCTCCTCGATCGACAGCACGCGCCCGGCCGGGTCGAAGTCGACCACCCCGTACTCCCCGGGGTTGGCCACCGGGTAGGCGAAGATCCGTCCACCGACCAGGTCGCCGTGGCCGGGGAGCTGCCGGCCCAGGCCGACGCCGTGGAAGATGTTGTCGCCGAGGATGAGAGCCACCGACTCGTCGCCGATGAAGTCCGCGCCCAGGAGGAACGCCTGCGCGATGCCCTCCGGGCGGGCCTGCGTGCGGTACTCCAACCGCAGGCCCCACTGGCTGCCGTCACCGAGCAGCCGCTGGAACTGGGACTGGTCCTCCGGCGTCGTGATGATCAGGATCTCCCGCACCTCCGCCATGATCAGGGTGGAGAGCGGGTAGTACACCATCGGCTTGTCGAACACCGGCATCAGCTGCTTCGACACGGCACGGGTGATCGGCCACAACCGGGACCCGGTGCCACCGGCGAGAAGGATTCCGCGCACCGGGGGAGACTACCCGCACCGGCGGGCACCTGAGAATGGGCTCGCTGCCCCTGTTGTCCTGGGGTTTCGCGTACACTCTCCGACCCGTGAGGATCCTCGTCACCGGCGGTGCCGGCTTCATCGGGTCGGAGTACGTTCGGATGCTGCTGGGCGCGCCCGGCGGTGACGCCGCGAGGGTGCCGGCCGTCGCACCCACGGCGGTGACCGTGCTCGACGTGCTGACGTATTCGGGCAACCTCGCCAACCTCGCACCGGTGGCCGAGGATCCCCGGCTGCGGTTCGTGCAGCGGGACATCTGCGACCCCGCCGTGGTCGACGAGGTCGTTCCCGGCCACGACGTGATCGTGCACTTCGCCGCGGAATCCCATGTCGACCGGTCGATCGACGGCGCCGCCCCGTTCGTCACCACGAACGTGCTCGGCACCCAGAACCTGCTCGACGCCGCGCTGCGGCACGGCACCTCCCGGTTCGTGCACGTCTCCACCGACGAGGTGTACGGGTCCATCGCGGAGGGCTCCTGGACCGAGGACTGGCCGCTGGCGCCGAACTCGCCGTACTCGGCCTCCAAGGCCGGCTCCGATCTGCTGGCGCTGGCCTACCACCGCACCCACGGCATGGACGTCGTGGTCACCCGCTGCTCCAACAACTACGGGCCGTACCAGTTCCCCGAGAAGGTCGTCCCGCTGTTCGTCACCAACCTGCTCGACGGCGGCACCGTGCCGCTCTACGGCGACGGCGGCAACATCCGGGACTGGCTGCACGTGCACGACCACTGCCGGGGCATCGCACTGGTCCAGGAGAAGGGCCGCGCCGGCGAGGTCTACCACATCGGCGGCGGCACCGAACTCACCAACCTCGAACTCACCGGCCGGCTGATCGAGGCCTGCGGCGCCAGCTGGGACCAGGTCGTGCCCGTCGCCGACCGCAAGGGCCACGACCGCCGCTACTCCCTGGACATCAGCAAGGTCAGCTCCGAGCTCGGGTACGCCCCGAGCATCGACCTGGAGCGCGGCCTGGCGCAGACCGTGCAGTGGTACCGGGACAACCGGGCCTGGTGGGAGCCGCTGAAGGCGGGCACCAAGCCGCTGATCGCCCCGTGAGCCGGCTGCTGGTCGCCGGCGCTGGCGGCATGCTGGGCAGGGACCTGGTCGCCGTCCTGCGCTCCCGAGGTGACCTCTCCGTCAGGGCCACCACCCGCGCCGAGCTCGACATCACCGACCCGCAGGCGGTACGAGCCGCCGTCGCCGGACACGACGTGGTGATCAACACCGCCGGGTGGACCGACGTGGACGGGGCCGAGGCGCAGGAGGAAGCCGCCACCGCCGTCAACGGCCACGCCGTCGCCCACCTCGCCGCAGCCTGTGCCGCAACCGGCGCGCGGATGATCCACCTGTCCACCGACTACGTCTTCCCCGGCGACGCCACCGAACCGTATGCGGAGGACGCCGCCACGTCCCCGGTCAACGCGTACGGGCGCAGCAAGCTCGTCGGGGAGCTCGCCGTCAGCCGACTCCTCCCCGACGCCGGTTACATCGTGCGCACCGCCTGGCTCTACGGCGAACACGGACCGAACTTCGTCGCGACCATGCTGCGGCTGGCCGAGCAGCGAGAGCACCTCGACGTGGTCGACGACCAGCGGGGGCAGCCGACCTGGTCGTACGCGCTGGCCGAGCAGCTCGTCGCGTTGGCCGACGCGGTGCTCGCCGGCCGCGCAGCCCCCGGCGTCTACCACGGCACCGCATCGGGCCAGACCACCTGGTACGGCCTCGCCCGCGCCGTGTTCACCCTCCGCGGCCTCGACGCCGACCGCATCCGACCGACCACCAGCGACCGCTACCTGCGCCCGGCTCCCCGTCCCGCGTACAGCGTTCTGGCCCACAACCGCTGGGCGGCGGCAGGCCTGCGGCCCCTGGCGGACTGGCACTCGGCCCTCACCCAGGCGCTGGACACCGTCCACTAGAGGCTTTCGACCGAGGCAGCGACCAGCGGCGACGCGGCCGGTCGCGGCTGGCGTCGGCCGAGCCTGTCAACGACCCCCGGCGCGGAACACCTCCGCCACCGTCCGGATGAGCACCTTGGCGTCGAGCCACAGCGACCAGTTCTCGATGTAGTAGTTGTCGAAGCGCGCCCGGTCGGAGATCGGCGTGTCGCCGCGCAGGCCACTGACCTGTGCCAGCCCGGTGAGCCCCACCGCGACCCGGTGGCGCATGGCGTAGTTGGGGTACTCGGCGGAGAACTTCTCGACGAAGTACGGCCGCTCGGGGCGCGGCCCGACCACGCTCATGTCGCCCCGCAGGATGTTCCAGAGCTGCGGCAGCTCGTCGAGCGACGTGCGGCGCATGAAGCGGCCGATCGGCCCGACCCGCTGGTCGTGCGCGATCGACCAGTTCGTCTGCGACTCGTGCTCGTCGACGGGACGCATCGAGCGGAACTTGATGATGTGGAACGGCTTGCCGTGGCGGCCGATCCGTTCCTGGTAGAAGAAGATGCCCGGGCCGCCGTCGAGGAGCGTCGCGACGGCACAGAGCAGGAGGACGGGGCTCAGCAGGAGCAACGCGGTGGCGGAGAAGAGGATGTCCGACGCGCGCTTGAGCGCCCAGCGGGGCCCGGACAGGGTGATGTCGCCGACCTTGACGATCGGGATCGCGCCGATGTGGTCGCCGTGCGAGCGGGAGCCCCAGAGTCGGGGCACGGCCCACAGGTCGCAGCTCGCGCTTCGCGGCTGGCGGAGGACCTCCATCAGGGTCAGCTCCGGGCAGCTCGGGTCCGCGATGAGGAGCACGTCGCACTCGACCATCCGGACGAGCGGCTCCAGCTGGTCCAGGGTGCCGATCAGGGGGAGCGCCGCCGACACCTGCGGAGGCGTGGAGTCGACGCAGCCGACGAAGCGCAGCCCGTACTGGGGATAGCGGCGCAGCAGCCGGGCGAGCTCCACGGCGATCGGCCCGCTGCCGATGATGATGGCGTTGTGCTCCACCCACCGACGCTTGCGCGCGATGGTGGCGAACTCCCGCGAGAAGACACGACCGACGATGACCAGCCCGGCCGCGATGACCACCCCGCGGGCGAACCCGCCCACGTACTCCGCGGAGTCGTGACGCAGCGCCGCGATGATGGTGATCACGGCCGCGGACGCGAGCAGCCGCCCGCAGAGGCTCGGCAGCTCGTCGAGGATGCTCACGTGGCGACGGGCCCGGTAGAGCCCGCCCGCCGCGAAGATGGCCACCGTCAGGCCGGCCATGGCCAGCGTCCCGCGCCAGTACTGGAGGCTGATCAGCAGGGGCGCCAGCAGGGCGGCCACGTCGACGGGCGCAGTCATCATCCAGGCCCGCAGCCCCCGGGTGCGCGTGGAGGCGCGGGAACTCGCGTACGGCAGCACCGCCGTCACGTCGAGGCCGGGGCGGGGCGGGGCGTCGCTCGCCCGACCGCCTGCCGGCGGCGTGGAGGTGGGCAGCGTTCCGGTGGCGCCGCCTCCGGCGTCGACCCCGCCGCGCACCTCCGCCCTCATGCCCTGCGCCGCCATGTCGTCGCGCTGCGGTGTGGTGGCGTGGTGGCCCATCGCCTGTTGCCTGGACATGGTCGGTCCTTCCCCGTTGACTGCCCCGGCGGCGCGCGGCAGCTTCGAGGCGAACGAAGGATACGACCGGTTCGCGCGTGTCACCAGAGCCGGGACGGCAGTACGACCTCCTACTTTCCGGCGTTGACGATCTCCGCTACGGCGTCGCGTCGTACCGCGTCGTAGAAGGACTTGGCCTTCTCGGTGTTCGCGAACACCACGCTCTCGCTACCCACCCGACCGGTGCCCTTCGTCGGGCTGGTGATGAAGCGCAGGTTGTCGCCGCGCAGTCCACGCAGGTCGGTCGCCATGCTCAACAGGGACATCTTCTCGTCCACCGACACCGCGTTCGACGTCGCCTTGACGAAGGAGTTCAGCTTTCCCGGGTTCGTGACGATGCCCCCGGACACGGCGCGGTCCAGGATCGCCTTGATGACCTGCTGCTGGTGCCGGATGCGGGCGAAGTCCCCGTCCGGGAACTGCTTGCGCTGGCGTGAGTAGTCGAGCGCCGTCTCACCGTCCATCCGCTGCACCCCCTGCCGGAAGGTGCGGAACGGAGGGTGGATCGAGGTGAAGGACTTCTCCGCGTCGATGTCGATGCCGCCCAGGGCGTCGATGATCTCCTTGAAGCCGGCGAAGTCGACCATCATGACGTGGTCGATCCGCACGCTCGTGAACTTCTCGACGGTCTGCACCATCAACGGCACGCCACCCCACGCGTACGCGGCGTTGATCTTCGCGTCGCGGCCGCCCTGGCTGCCGTCCTTCGACCGGGGCACGGCTACCCAGGTGTCCCGGGGGATCGAGATCAGCTGGGCGCTCGACCGGTCCTTCGGCAGGTGGGCCAGGATGATCGTGTCCGTGCGGGAGCCCGACGTGCTCTCCGGGTCACGGGTGTCGCTGCCCAGGATCAGGATGTTCATCGCGCCCTTGGCCACCGCCTGCGGGCGGCCCTGCTCGGGAACGTCCGCGAAGGCGTCGACGCGTTCGATGTCCGACTCCACGGAACGCAGGTAGAGCCCGCCGGCGATCAGGCCGCCGCCGCCGAGCAGCGCAACCACCAGCAGGCTGACGAGGGCGACGCGCCGCCACCGGCGACGAGGCTTCGCGTGCTTGCCCGGCTGGCGTTCGGTCTGGTCGGCGACCGCGTCCGGCTCGACGAACTGTTGTGGAACTGGCATGGCGGCGATGCTACTTATCCGCGTGGACGTGCGCGTACCCTCATCCGGCTGGTGACGGCCCCCATCCGTGCCGACCCGTCCCATTCCGTCGCACACCGTCCACCTCACCCGGGCCAACGGAGCTTTCCCCTACACCTGTTCGCTTCCGGCTGGTAGAACCCTTGCGTGGACGCAACGAAGCTCCGACGGGCCATCGCCCGCACCCGCCTCGCCCCCGTCGCGGCCTTCCCCAAGCGCCTGGCCCGCGTCGCCCGCCACGACGCCAAGGTGCTGCGCACGTCGGCCCGCTGGCTGGTCACCTCGCGGGAGCATCACAACTACACGTACGAGCTGACCAAACTGAGCCGCCACCACCTCGCCTGGTTCGTCAGCGTGGTCTGCGACGTGCCCGTCAAGCAGGTCCGGGCGTACTTCGCCGAGATCGAGTCGGACGACGTGCTGCGCCGGCACATCGAGTCCGCCACCGCCGGCGCCGCCCGCCGGGGTCTGGCCGACAGGCAGGTCCGCTACGCCCGCCGCATCGGCTGGTACGCCATCGTGCGCGCCACGAAGCCGACGCACGTGGTCGAGACCGGTGTCGACAAGGGGCTCGGCAGCTGCGTGCTCGCCGCCGCGCTGCTGCGTAACGTCGCCGACGGCCACCCCGGCCGGGTCACCTCGTTGGACATCAACCCCGAGGCCGGCTACCTCGCCCGTACCGCGCCCTGGTCGGAGGTGGTCGACCTGGTCATCGGCGACTCCATCGCCTCCATCGCCGCGCTCGACCGGCCGGTCGACCTCTTCCTGCACGACAGCGATCACAGCCGGGCCCACGAGAAGCGCGAGTTCGAGGCGGTCGAGAGCAGGCTGGCGCCGGGGGCGTTCCTGCTCACCGACAACGTCACCGCCACCAACGTCCTCGCCGAGCACGCCGAGCGCACCGGCCGGCGGTTCCTCGCCTACCGGGAGACCCCCGCCAACCACTGGTATCCGGGAGACGGCATCGGCGTCGCCTGGTGAGGCGCCCCCTCAGACCCGGCGCGGACGTCCGGGTGGGCAGCCCAGCACTCTCCGGGGCAACGGTCGGCCGCGGGCCGTGGCAGGGTGGGCGCATGCGGTTGAGCGCCATCCACACGTACCCCGTCAAGGGCTGCCACCGGCTCGACCACGACGTCGCGCCGGTCGAGCCGTGGGGCCTGGCCGGCGACCGGCGCTGGATGATCGTCGACGCCGGGGGCGTCGGCGTCACCCAGCGGGAGACCGTGCGTCTGGTCGCCCTGCACGCCACGCCGCACGGCGGCGGGCTGCTGCTGCGCGCCGAGGGGCATCCCGAGCTGGACGTGCCCGAGCCGACGGGCGGCGAGCCGGTCGCGGTGCGGACGTTCCGCAACCGGAAGCTGCCGGTGCCCGCGCTCCCCGCCGGGCCGGCGGCCGACGCCTGGGTCGGTCAGGTCCTGGGCCGCGCCGCCCGGCTGGTCTGGCTCGCCCGACCGACCCGGCACATCCCGCCGGGGGGCCGGGAGCACGACACCGGCGACCAGGTCAGCTTCGCCGACGCCTATCCGCTGCTGCTGGCCACCGCCGCCTCGCTCGACGCGCTCAACGGCTGGCTCGCCGAGGCCGGCGAGGAGCCCGTGCCGATGGCGCGGTTCCGCCCCAACCTGGTGGTGGAGGGTGCGTCGGCCTGGGCCGAGGACGACTGGGCCGGCCGCCCGCTGCGCATCGGCGGCGTCCGCTTCCGCGCCGCCGGGCCGTGCGACCGCTGCGTGGTCACGACCACCGACCAGGAGACGGGCGTACGCGGGAAGGAACCACTGCGCACCCTGGGCCGCCACCGCAACGTCAACCGGAAGCTCCTCTTCGGACTGCACCTGGTTCCGGAGGAAACGGGCAGCATCGCGCTCGGCGACGAGCTGCTGGTGGGCTGACCGCCGGGGCGGGGCGCACCGGTCCGGGGCTGCGGTGCGGACGCGCTCCGCTCAGCGGGCAGGTGCCCCCGGGGCGGTGAGGTCCAGCCACATGAGGATCTCGTCGCGGTCGTCGCCGGGAGCGACCCGCAGCGCGCCGGGCAGCCGGCCGATCTCCCGGTAACCGAGGCGCCGGTAGAACCGGTCCAGCCCCAGCCCGTCCCGGACGGTCACGTGCAGCGCCTCCCAGCCCATCGTGCGGCCGAGGCGCTCGGCCTCGCGCATCAGCGCGGCACCGTACCCGTGGCCCTGGGTGTCGGGGTGGACCATCACCCGCTTCAGCACGCACCAGTGTGCCTTGAGGTCGAACCGGTTGTCGCAGAAGATCAGCGCGGCGACGGGTCGCTCACCCGCGTACCCGGTGAGCAGGCGGTCCGGGCCGTCGACGATGTCGGCGAAGGTGGGCTCCGCCGTGTGCCGGACGTCGGCGGCGGTGACCGGTGGTACGAAGCCGACCGCGCCGCCGGCGTTGGTGACGTCGCCCCAGAGGTCGACGATCTGCTCGCGCAGCTCGGGGGTCAGCTCGGGATCGAGGACGAAGCGCAGGCTCACCCGGTAATCCTGACCGCGCGGGCCCGCGCCGACCCGCGATCGTGATGCGCGCGACAGGCGGTGCTCGGTGCGGGAGGGGGGATTCGAACCCCCACGTCCTTTCGGACAATAGGACCTAAACCTACCGCGGCTGCCATTACGCCACTCCCGCCGACCCGCTGAGTCTAGAGTGTCGTGCCGCAACGGTGGTGGGCCCGGCCACGGAGGTCGACCCCCCGGGTGCCCGGCCGGCGGCGCGACCGGGCACCGGGGGCCGCGAAACGGGCGGACGGCGTGCGCCGGCGCCTCAGTCCAACCCGAGGTCCCGGCGCAGCTTGGCGACGTGACCGGTGGCCTTGACGTTGTAGAGCGCGCGCTCGATCTTGCCGTCCGCGTCGATCACGAAGGTCGAGCGGATCACGCCGGTCACCGTCCTGCCGTACGACTGCTTCTCGCCGTACGCGCCGTAGGCGGTCAGCACGGACTTGTCGGTGTCGGCGACCAGCGGGAAGGTGATGGCGTCGCGCTCGCGGAACTTCGCCAGACTCTCGGGCTTGTCAGGGGAGATCCCGACGACTTCGTAGCCGGCGGCCTGGAGCGAGGCGAGCGAGTCGCGGAAGTCGCAGGCCTGCGTGGTGCAGCCGGGCGTCATGGCCGCCGGGTAGGCGTACAGGACGACCTTGCGGCCGCGCAGGTCGGCCAGCGAGAGCGTTTCGCCGGTGTCGGTGGGGAGGCTGAACTCCGGAGCGGGGTTACCGGGGGAGAGGCGGTCGGGCGCGGTCATGGCACGACCCTACCGCCGCCTCCGGCCGTTCCCAGGCGGCACGCCGTCCCCTGACCGTCAGCGGACGAGGGGCGGGGGGTGAGGGTGGGGAGAGGGGCGGGCGGCGTGGAGGCGGAGGGCGCCGGCTGCCGTGGCGCCGACGCCGGCGACGAGGATCAGGGCGACCAGGATCCGGGCCGTCGTCGCCGGCCAGGGCACGGGGGCGACGGCGCGGGCGAAGACGGCGGCGTTGGCCACCCCGGCGAAGAGCGCCAGGCAGGCCCCGGCCAGTGCCAGTGCGAAGTCGGCGGCCGGGCGGCGGGCCAGCGCGAAGACCCCGGCGGCGATGGCGCCGAGCCCGGTCAGCAGCGCCCAGACCTGGCCGCCCAGCAGGCCGGTCAGCACTCCGAGCACGCCCCGCGCGCCGGCGTCCAGCTCCCGGCCGACGGTGAACACCACCGCCGCCACCCCGCCGAGGACCAGCAGCCCGCCGACCCCGGCCAGCGCCCGCGCGCCCGGCCCGGAGCGGGCCGGCAGCAGCCCGAGCGCCCCCACGGCCAGCAGCCCGACCGTGGCGACCACCCACCAGACGTACGCGTCCGGCGGCGGCACCCAGTCGAGGGTGCCGCGAATCTCCCCCGCCTCGGTGCCGGCGCGCAGCGGCACCGTCCAGTCCCGCACCCGGTGCTCCCGGTCGGGGGCGGCACGCACCTGCGGCGGCGGCGCCGACTCCCGCCAGAGGGCCCGCTGGTCGTGCCAGCGCACCGTGGCGGAGCCGTCGACCCGCCGCCAGTCCGGTGCGGCGGCGGGATCGGCCTCGGCCGGCAGCCGCGTGTCCCCGGCGATGGTCCGGTTCAGGTAGGTCGCGGGGGAGCGGGCGTTCTCGTACACGCCGTCGGGGCCGACCCGCAGGTAGGGCTCGCCGGAGTAGCCGAGCACCTCGACGGGGCGGTCGCCGGTGTTGGTCAGCTCCAGCCGCGCGCCCGCCTCGATCATCCGTACGCTCAGGCCGGGGCGGGCCGGGGTGACGGCGTTCACCTCGGCGCGGTAGTCGGTGCCGTCGGGGGCGTCCGCGCCGTGCGCGGCGGCCGGCCCGGCGAACGCGACCGTCGCGGCCAGCGCGCCGACGAGCACCAGCCCGGCGCGGGTCAGGTGGCGGATCACTTGCCGGCCGCCTCCACCGCCGCCTTGATCCCCTCCGGGCTGCGGTCGGCGATCTCCTCGCCGTCGACCAGGATCGTCGGGGTGCCGGTGATGTTGGCCTTGCTGGCCTCCTCCGTCACGTGCTCGGTCCACGGCTTGAAGGTGCCCTCCCGCAGGCAGGAGGCGAAGCCGTCCCGGTCGATGCCGGCCCCCGCCGCGATGTCGACCAGTTCCGCGTCGCTGAGCCCCGCGCCGCCCTCCGGCGGCTGCCGGTCGAACAGCGCCTTGGCGTACTCGCGGTACCGGCCGCCCTCCGCCGCGCAGCCGGAGGCGGCCGAGGAGCGGGTCGAGTACTGGGTGGTGGAGAAGCGGTTCAGGTACGCCACGGGGTGGTAGACGACCCGGACCTTGCCCTCGCTGATGAGCTGGTCGATCGTCGGGCCGCTGGCCTGCTCGAACTGCTTGCAGGCCGGGCAGAGGAAGTCCTCGTAGACGTCGACGGTGACCGGGCCCGAACCGGCGACGATCCCTGTGCCGGCCTCGTTCGAGCCGGTGGGCGCGGTGAAGTCGTCCGAGCGCTGGCTGGAGTAGACGCTCCAGCCGATGAGGCCGGCGACGATCAGGAGGGCCACGGCGGCCACGGAGACCCAGAGCGTGCGCTTGCGCCGCCGCTCCCGGGCCAGCTGCTCGCGGACCACCCGGGCGGCGCCCTTCTGCCCCTTGCGACTACTCATCCTCGTCCTCCACGGATGCGTCCCCCGCCAGCCAACCGTCCACGGAGACGGGGGTGCGGGGCCAGATCAGCAGGAACCCGGCCAGCGCCAGGAATCCCAGGTCCCGGAGGATCTCCGGGAGGTAGCTCGGGGTCTGGCCCTCGGCGAGCTCCCCGCCGGTGCCGAAGCAGCCGCAGTCGATGGCGAGACCCCGGCTCCAGGCCGAGACGATGCCGACGATGAAGACCACCAGCAGCGCCGCGGAGATCCCGGCGGAGAGTCGCGTGGCCAGCCCGACCAGCAGCAGCAGGCCCAGCGCCAGCTCGACGAAGGGCAGCGCCGCGCCGATCACCGTGGCGAGGTCGTACGGCATGACCTGGTAGGCGTTGACGGCGCGACCGGAGGCGGCCAGGTCACCGACCTTGCTGCCGCCGGCGACCAGCCACACGGCGGCCAGGCCCAGCCGGACGGCGACCCCGAGCCAGGGACGGACGGCGGGCCAGCGGGCGACCCGGGTGTGCGGTGCGGTCACGATCATTGGTCGTCCCGTCCCCGGTGGAAGTTCCCGGTCATCCGGCGAGGGCGTCGCCGACCGCCTCGACGAGGTCGTTGCGGGCCCGGGCCACCCGGGAGCGGATGGTGCCCACCGGCACCCCCTCCACGGCGGCGGCCTCGGCGTACGACAGGCCGAGCAGTTGGGTGAGCACGAACGCCGCGCGTCGTTCGGCGGGCAGCCGGCGCACCAGGTCGGCGGCGCCGAACTGGCCGGCGGGGTCCGGGTGCGGCCGGTCCGTCCAGGCGTTGGCGGCGAGCCGCTCGCCGAGCCGGCGGCGACGGACGACCGTGCGCAGATGGTCGGCGCAGGCCCGGCGGGCGATGCCCAGCAGCCAGGTGCGTGCGCTGGAGCGGCCCTCGAACGCCGGCAGCGCCCGGAACGCCCGCAGGTAGGTCTCCTGGGTCAGGTCGTCGGCGCTGTCCGGGTCGACCAGCGCGGCGGTGAAGCGCCACACCTCGGCCTGGGTAAGCCGGACGAACGCGGCCTGGGCGACGGGGTCCCCGTCGCGGGCGGCCAGGGCCCACTCGGTCGCCGACTCCCGCGCGGCGGCGCCCGCGTCACCGGTCGGACTGGCGGCGGGGGTCTCGCGCGGGGCGGGGATCACGACAATCCAGGTTACGCGGCGGTGTCGGGGGCGGGAGGGTCCTTCGGCCCTTCCATGGCCTGCGCCACCTCGGGAACTATTCCGCCGCGTCGTCCGACTACCCCCACATGACATGCGACGACGTACGCGCGGCGCTGTCGGCGCGGCTGGACGGCGAGGACCCGCTGGCGGCGCCGGCGGTGCTGGACGCGCACGCGGAGAGCTGCCCCGGCTGCCGGGCCTGGCTGGCCCGGGCCGAGCAGGTGACCCGGCTGGTCCGGGTTCAGGCGGTGGCGGTGCCGGACCTGACCGCGTCGGTGCTGGCGGCCGTCGCCGCCGACCCGCTCGCGGCGGGACGTGCCCGGGTGGCGGCCCGGGCGGCCCGCCGGCAGGTGCTGCGGGTCGCGGTCGCGGTGGCCGCGGTCGCCCAGTTGGCGATCGCCCTGCCGGTGCTGCTCGCCGGGTTGGGCGTGAGCGTCGATCCGCACGCCAGCCGCGAGATGGCCTCCTTCGACGTGGCGCTGGCCGTCGGCTTCGCGCTCGCCGCGTGGCGGCCCGAGCGGGCCCGCGCGTTCGTACCGGTGGCACTGGTGCTGGCGGTCTGCCTGGCCGGCACCAGCGCGGTGGACATCGCGAACTCGACGACCGCCCTGGTGCACGAGGTCGGCCACCTGGCCGCCGTGGTGCAGGCGGGGCTGCTCTGGGCGCTGGGTCGGGTCAGCGACGAGCCGGACCGCCGGCCGTCGGCCGCCCTCCTGGCCCACCATGGCTGACGCCGCGCCGACCGGGCCGGGCGCGAATCCGCCGGACGTGGGCGCGGCCGGACGGGTACCGGCATCGTCGCTCGCGGTCGCGCCGGCGGCATCGGGCATGGTTGGAGTCGCGCCGGACCGGTCGGATTCGAGAGCATTGCCGGCATGAACGTCGCCAACCGCCGCCCGATCGCCCGGCTGCTCGCCATCGCCGGGCTGCTGGTCACCGTCGTCGCCCTGCTGATCGCACCCGCCGGCCCCGCCAGCGCCCACGCGGTGCTGGTGAGCAGCAGCCCGATCGCCTCGGCCGTGGTGTCGAACGCGCCGGCGGAGGTCGTGCTCACGTTCAGCGAGTCCGTCCGCAAGGTGCCCGGCAAGATCAGGGTGATCGCACCGGACGGGTCCCGCGCCGACCGCGGCGAACCGACCTTCGAGGGCACCGTGGTCACCGTGCCGGTCGACCCCGCCGGGGCACGCGGCACCTACCTGGTCAGCTACCGGGTGATCTCCGCCGACAGCCATCCCGTCTCGGGCGCGTTCACCTACTCCGTCGGCGCGCCCTCGACGCCCCCGGTCGACAGCGGGGACGACAGCCGGGCCGACCCGGTCGTCGGCAACGCGGTCAAGGTCGCCAAGTACGCCGGCTACGTCGGCCTGCTGCTGCTCGTCGGCTCGGCGCTGGTGCTCGCCGCGCTCTGGCCCCGGCGGCTGCCCCGGCGGGGCCCGGCCCGCCTGGCCTGGGCGGGGCTCGGCCTGCTGGCGGTCTCCACGGTGGCGAACCTCCTGCTCCAGGTGCCGTACACCGCCGGCGGCGGCGTGCTCGACGTCACCGGCCAGGGGCTCAGCGACGTGCTGGGCAGCGCCTTCGGCGCCGCGCACCTGGTCCGGCTGGGCCTGTTGGCGGCGGCGGCGTTCCTGCTCCGGCCCCTGATGGCGGGGCCGGTCGAACGCAGCGACCTGGTCATCCTGGGCGTACTCGGGGCGGCGGCGCTGGTGACCTGGCCGCTGGCCGGGCACCCGGCGGCCTCGCCCGCCCCGGCGGTCTCCGTGGTCGTCGACGCCGTGCACCTGGGCGGCATGGCGGTCTGGCTGGGCGGGCTCGTGCTGCTCGCGGTCTTCCTGCTGCCCCGGGCCGACGAGCGGGAGCTGGGCGCGATCCTGCCGATCTGGTCGCGCTGGGCGGCGCTGGCCGTCTCGGTGCTGCTGCTCGCCGGCACCGTACAGGCGCTGATCGAGGTGGCCACCCCCCGCGCGCTGGTCGACACCTTCTACGGGCGGCTGGTGCTGGGCAAGATCGCGCTCTTCGTGCTGGTGATCGCGGTGGCCGCGTACTCGCGGCAGTTGGTGCGCCGGCGCACCGCGGCCGGCCGGCCGACGTCGATGCGGCGGGCGGTCTGGGCGGAGCTGGCGATCACGGCGGTGGTCCTCGGCCTGTCCGCCGTCCTGGTGCAGACCACCCCCGCCCGCACCGCCGGCGCCGACGTGGCCGGCTCGACGCCCCGCTACTTCTCCACGACGCTGTCCAGCCCGAACTACTCGCTCCAGATCGAGCTGGACCCGGCCGAGCGGGGCAACAACACCGTGCACTTCTACGCGTACACGAAGGACAACCGGCCCCAGCCGGTGGTGGAGTGGCGGGCCACGGCCGCCCTGCCGGCGGCGGGGATCGAGCCCATCCAGGTCCCGCTGCTGCCACTGACCGACAACCACGCCACCGGCGAGATCAACTTCCCGGCCGCCGGGGAGTGGCAGCTGCGCATCACCGTCCGCACGTCGGACATCGACCAGGCCACGGTGACCGCCACCGTGCCGATCAGGTAACAGGAAGGCTCGCACCATGATCCGTCTCCGGCGTACCGCAAGCGCCGCCGCCGCCCTGGCGCTCGGCGCCGTCGCCACCGCCGTCCTCGGCTTCGCGGCGCCCGCCTCGGCCCACGTCACGGTCGACCCGCAGGAGGCCACGCAGGGCGGCTACGGCCGGTTCGCCTTCCGGGTGCCGAACGAGAGCGACACGGCCTCCACCACGAAGCTGGAGGTGGTTCTGCCGGAGAACGCGCCCGTGGGCTCCGTGTCGACCATGCCGGTGCCCGGCTGGACGGTGGCGGTGGAGAAGCGAAAGGTGGACCCGCCGGTCGAGGTGCACGGCAGCCAGCTCAGCGAGGTCGTCTCCAGAATCACCTGGACGGCGGCCGGGGCCGCGGGGGTCAAGCCCGGCCAGTTCCAGGAGTTCCCGGTCTCGATGGGGCCGCTGCCGCAGGTCGAGACGATGGTCTTCAAGACGTTGCAGACCTACTCCGACGGCAACGTGCAGCGGTGGATCGAGGAGCCGCTCCCCGGCGGCGAGGAGCCGGAGACCCCCGCCCCCGTGCTCAACCTGACGGCGGCCTCGCCGTCGGCCGCCCCCACCGGCGCCGCCGCGCCGCAGGCCGACGACGACGATGACGACGCCGAGAGCGACGGAGTGGCCACCGGGCTCGCGGTCGCGGGCCTGGTCGCCGGCGTGGGCGGCCTGCTGCTCGGCGGGCTCGCCTTCTCGCGTACGCGGCGGGCGCCGACGTCGCGGGAGTGAGCCACCCCGCACCGCTGCCCGGCCCGTCGGACCACCCGGCGGGCCGGCTGCTTTCCGGGCCCGTGCCGTGGATATCCGCTGATCAGTCGCCCCTCGTCGGTAAGGTCGGCCGGGTATCCGGCTACGGAGGGGGACGAGGCGAATGCGGTTCGTGCGGGTGCTCGCCGCCATGCTGCTGCTGACGGTCGGGATCACGGGGCTGCTGACCGGCGGGGCGCTCGCGCTGCTCGCCCGGCAGACCGACCCCGGTGGTGCCTTCAGCGCCCGGTTCGAGACCGTCCAGACCCCGGGCCACGCGGTGGTCGTCCGGGACGTCGACGAGCTGTTGCGGGCCGAGGCGCCGTTCGCCCGCGCCGGGCAGGCCCGGCTCCGGCTGGACGCCCGGACGCCCGACGGCCCGGCCTTCGTCGGGTTGGCCCCGACCGACGAGGTGCGGCGCTGGCTCGACCCCGTCGCGCACGCGGAGGTGCGCCGGGTGGCGCTGGCCCGAGGGCCGCTGCCGGTCCGGCTGGAGCCCGCCGGTCCCGCGCCGTCCGCCGGTCCCGCGCCGTCCGCCGGTCCCGCGCCGTCCGCCGGTCCCGCGCCGTCCGCCGGTCCCGCGCCGTCCGCCGCTCCCGCGCCGATCGGGCAGCCCTTCTGGGTACGCGAGGGGATCGGCGGGCTGGAGTGGACCCCGGCGGAGCTGGCCGACCGGGGGCTGAGCCTGGTGGTGATGCGCCCCGACGGGCGCGCCGACCTGACCCTGGAACTGCGCGCGGGGCTGCGGGCCGGCTGGACCGCCCCGGCGACCGCCGGGCTGCTGGCCGGCGGGGTGCTGACCGTGGTGCTGGCCCTGCTCCTGCTGCGTCCGGTGCGCCCCCGCGAGGTCGTCTTCGTGGTCGAGCCCGACCAGGTGCCGGTGCTCGCCGGCCGCCTCGGGGTGACCTCGCTCAGCGGCCTCGGCGCGCAGCCGACCCGGGACAGCGACCGGTCCCGCCTCGCCGGGCGTCAGCTCGCCTCGGTCGGCGCCGCCGCGCCGGGGGCCCGGCCGGCGATCGGGCCGGTGCCCGCCCGTCGGCCCGCGACGCTCGCGGACCTCGTCGGGGACGATCCGGCGCTCCGGCCGCCCGAGGTGAACCTCACGCTGGCCTGGCCGCCCGTCGCCCCCGAGCAGGGGGCCGACCCCGTCGCCGCGGAGGCTCGCCTCCGCCCCGCCGTCCCCGACGCCCCTGCCGCCTCCGAGACCCCCGAGACCGCCGACGCCTCCGCCGCGCGTGCCGCCTCCGCCGTCACCGCGCCCCTCGGCGCCGACCGGCAGCCGCCGGACGACGGGCGCTGAGCCGCGACGGCGAACGGCCCTCCGCGCTGCCGACGCGGAGGGCCGTCCTCACCGGGGGATCGGTGCTACCCGAGAGACGCCTGAGGTAGTTGCGACCAGATTAGCGACGAAGGGCGCTACTTGGGAAGACTGTCCAATTGAGGTGACTTGCCGCACTCGCGTCGCACCGGCAGGGCCACCAGCAGCAGCAGGCTCAGCAGCACGTAGGTGTTGCGCACCAGGAACTCGCCCGGCGAGTCAGTACGCACCGGGGCGACTCCCCAGTCGTGGAAGGTCACCACCCCGTACACGATGAGGGCGGAGGTGCCGACGGCGAGCGCGGCCATCCCACGCCGCCGGCGGGTGCCCTCGCCGGTCGCGGGGTCGGCGCTCAGCGCCGCGTCCACCAGCACCACGACGGCCGGGATGAACCAGTAGATGTGGTGGGTCCAGGTGATGGGGCTGACCAGCGCGCCGACCAGCCCGGTGAGGGCGAGGCCGGTGAGCGCGTCCCCCGCGCGGGCGGCCCGGGCGGCGCGCCACAGCCCGTACGCGGCGACGACCGCGACCAGCAGCAGCCAGATCACCTGGTTGGGCTTCTCGGGTGCGGTGATGCGGCTGAGCAGGCCGAACAGCGACTGGTTGCCGGTGTAGTCCGTGCGACCGACGCGGTCGGTCGCCCACAGCTCGTGCGTCCAGAACCGCCACGAGTCGCGGGGCGCGACCGCCGCGGCGAGCAGGGTCGCCGCGGCGGCCGTCACGCTCGCCACCAGCGCCGCCCGCCACCGGCGGGTGACCAGCAGGTAGACGATGAAGATGCCCGGGAAGAGCTTGAGCGCCGTCGCGAGGCCGACGCCCACGCCCGCCCACCGGCTCGCCCGGGGTACGGCGAAGAGCAGGTCCGCCAGGATCAGCACGACCAGCAGCATGTTGATCTGACCGAACGTGATCGTCTCGCGGGTGCTCTCCACGGCCAGCACGAGCAGGACCGCAACGGTGAGGCTGAACACACGGGGCAGGCCGTGCCGGGCGATCACCGGCGCGAGCAGCCACCGGGTGGTGACCACCACCGCCAGCCCGGTGAGGACCGTGAAGATCGCCACGGTGGCGCCCAGCGGCAGCAGCGCGAACGGGCGCAGCAGCAGCGCGCTGAACGGCGGATAGGTGAAGTAGAGCTCGCCCTGGACCCGGTCGGGCTGCGCGTAGTCGTAGAGCGGGTTCCCGGCCGACCACCAGTCCATCGCCCGCATGTAGATCTTCAGGTCGAAGAAGTCGTGCACCAGGCCGGGCAGGTAGAGCGCCGGCAGCACGGCGGCCAGCGCCAGGACGGCGACGAGCCGACGGACCGTACGGCCACCGGGATCGTCGTCGGTGACGGCGGGCGGCGCGGCGGGTTCGGCTGGCACGGGGAAACCCTAGCGGTCACCGCGCGCCCCGGTGCGCGGGCGCGCGGCCGGGTGGGCTGCGCGTAGGCTGTCCCGGTGGCTGATCTTCTCGTCTGGATCGACTGTGAGATGACCGGGTTGGACCTCGGCAGGGACAAACTGATCGAGGTCGCCGCGCTCGTCACCGATCCCGACCTCAACGTGCTCGGGGACGGCGTCGACGTGGTGATCCACGCCGACGAGGCGGCGCTGGAGGCGATGCCGGAGATCGTGGCGACGATGCACGCCAAGTCGGGGCTGACCGAGGAGGTCCGGCGCTCGACGGTGAGCCTCGCCGAGGCCGAGGACATGGTCCTGGACTACGTCGCCAGCCATGTGAAGGACCCCCGCACCGCCCCGCTGTGCGGCAACTCGATCGCCACCGACCGGGGCTTCATCACCCGGGACATGCCACGCCTCGACGCGCACCTGCACTACCGGATGATCGACGTCTCGT
The DNA here is from genome assembly GCF_900091445.1 of Micromonospora echinofusca. Classification (NCBI taxonomy): domain Bacteria; kingdom Bacillati; phylum Actinomycetota; class Actinomycetes; order Micromonosporales; family Micromonosporaceae; genus Micromonospora; species Micromonospora echinofusca. The sequence goes on along the minus strand of NZ_LT607733.1, from coordinate 5,121,500 downwards.
CGATCAAGGAGCTGTGCCGCCGCTGGTACCCCCGGGTGTACTTCGGCCAGCCGCAGAAGGGGCTCGCGCACCGGGCCCTGGCCGACATCCGGGAGAGCATCCGGGAGCTGGAGTACTACCGGCGGACCGTCTTCGTGCCGCTGCCCGGGCCGGACGTGGAGACCGCCAAGGCAATAGCAGCCGGACTCTGAGCCGCCGGGCACAACCCGCTCGGCGGAACCCGCTGGACGCGGCGGGCGGGGGTGGGGCTATTATTGGTCCGCACCCCGCCCGGGGCGATCGACCGGGCGCGGATCCGTCGGGTGTGAACGGCATGGTGGCTGTAGCTCAGTTGGCAGAGCACCGGGTTGTGGTCCCGGTTGTCGTGGGTTCAATTCCCATCAGTCACCCGGTGACCGAAGGCCCCCTCCTCGCGGAGGGGGCCTTCGGCGTTCGCGGGCTCAGTTGGTCGGGGTGACCGTGGGCTCGCCGCTCGCTTCCGGGGCGACGTCGCTCTGCGGCTCGTACGGCAGGGCGCTGCCCTTGACGTACTGCTCCCAGCTCATGTTCCAGTCGGTCCAGCCGTTGCCGTTCTGGAGCCTGCGCTCGGTGCCCTTGACGGTGATGGGGTCGCCGACGCGGGTGTTGGCGAACAGCCAGGCGCCGTTGGCCATCGAGACGTTGACGCAGCCGTGCGAGACGTTGACCCGGCCCTGCTGCCCCTCGGACCACGGCGCGGCGTGGATGAACTCGCCGCCCCAGGTCAGCCGCTGGGCATAGTCGATCTTGGTGCGGTAGCCCTCCTCGGGGCCCAGCTCCTCGAAGGTGTCGAAGACCGTCTTGCGCAGCTTCTCGATGACGACCATCGTGCCGCTGGAGGAGGGGGTGCTCTTCTTGCCGAGGCTGACCGGGATGGTCTTGATCACGGAGCCGTTCTTCGTGACCGTCATCCGCTTGGTCTTGTTGTCCACCGTCATGACCACCGCCGGGCCGATCTTGATGCCGACGCTGAGGTCCGCCCGGCCGTACCAGCCGTCGCCCAGCGGCAGGCCGCCGGCCTGGACCCGGTAGGTGACCTCGCTGTCGGCCCGCCAGAACTCCTTCGGGCGGTAGCGGATCTCGGTCGGGCTGACCCAGTGCCAGATGCCCTCCTGCGCCGGCGAGGAGGTGACCGTCATCCGGCTCTGCACGTCGTCGCGGTAGTCCTCCGGGATGGCCCGGCTGAACTTGACGATCAGCGGCATGCCGACGCCGACGACCTGGTCGTCGCCGAGGAAGCTGCTGATCCGCACCTGCTTGCCGGGCTTCGCCATGGTGGTGAAGGTGCTGGTCGCTGTGGCCGGCTTGCCGTCGTCGCCGGTCGCGGTCACCGTCGCGGTGTACGTCTCGCCGTACTTCAGGGCGCCGGCGGGCAGCCAACTCTTCCCGTCGGCGGCCAGCTCGCCCTCGACGGCCGCGCCGGCGGAGTCCTTCAGCTCGACGCTGGTCTCCTCGGCCTCCGTCGCGGTGAAGGTGATGCCGGTCGACGCGGGCACGTCCTTCGCGTCGGCCTTGGGCTCGACGATTGCGGCGGCCGCCTTCGGCGCGGCGGGCTGGTCGGCGCCGTTCTGCCAGCCCGAGGGCTTGCCCCCGCCACCGTCGGTGCAGCCCGAGGCCAGCGCGAGCGTCACGGCGAGCACCGCCGCCGCGAACCCGCGACGTCGGCCGTCCCGCCGGTCGTCGCCGCGCCGGATCAGCTGGTTGTGGACAGCTCGCATGATTTCCTCACAGTCGTGGTCCCCGGTTGCCCATCGTCCCTCACTGACGCACGGGGACAGGTACCCGTTCCGCAAGGTGAACCGAAACACGCCGTACGGGATGTCCGGATGTTGATAAGATCCGGGGCCTTTCCGAGACGATCTCGCTTCCGGCGTACGCCCACCGCGGCTGGCCCGCGCGCGGCTCGCGCGGCGCCGCCGACCCGGAGCGGGTCGGAGCAGGCCCAGGAAGACGGCGACCGGCCCGCTGGCGCGGGCCGGTCGCCGATCGTCGGTGGGGCGTGCCTCAGAAGGGCGACCCCTCGCCGGCCTCGGGCACCGGCACGGCGCTGCCCTTGACGAACTCGGACCAGGTCAGGCTCCACGCCGTCCAGCCGTTGCCCGGCGCCAGCGTGCGCTCGGTGCCCTTGATGGTGATCGGGTCGCCCACCTTGGTCTTGCCGAACAGCCAGCGGGCGTTGGCCATGGAGACGTTGACGCAGCCGTGCGAGACGTTCTGCCGGCCCTGCACGTGCTCCGACCAGGGCGCGGCGTGGATGTACTCGCCGCCCCAGGTCAGTCGCTGGGCGAAGTCGATTTCGGTGACGTAGCGGTTCGCCGGGTCCGGATCGTCGCGGGTGTCGAAGACCGTGGACTCCTTCTTCTCCATCACGACCATCGTGCCGCTGGAGGAGGGGGTCTTCTTCTTGCCCAGGCTCACCGGCAGGGTGCGCACCACCTGGCCGTCCTCGTAGACGGTCATCTTCTTGGTGGCGTTGTCCACCTTCATCTCGAAGGCCTGGCCGATCTTGGCGGTCGCCGTACGGTCGACGTTGCCGTAGCGGCCGTTGCTGAGCGGGATGCCGGCCAGCGCGATCCGGACGGTGAGCGTGGTCCCGGGCTTCCAGTACTCCGGGGCGCGGTAGTAGGCCTGGGTGCCGTTCGCCACCCAGTGCCAGGCGCCCGGCTGCGGCGGGTCGGTCTGCACGAACATGCGCCTCTGCACCGCCGCGCGGTCCTTCTTCGGGATCCCCGGGTGGAACTCGGTGACCACCGGCATCGCCACGCCGTAGGTCTTGTCGTCGAAGAGGTAGAGCCCGGAGCTGATCACCGACTTGGGCTTCGCCATCGTCGTGAAGGTGCTCGTGCCCTGGCTGGTCACCCCGTCGGAGCCGGTCGCGGTGACCGTGGCCGTGTAACGGGTGCCGTACTTCAGCGGCTTCGACGGCACCCAGGAGGAGCCGTCGGCGCGCAGGCGCCCCTCGACCCGGCTGCCGTTGGCGGTGGTCAGCGTGACGCTGGACACCTTGCCGCCGCCGGGCACCTCGGCGCTGATCTCGGAGCTGACCGGCCGGTTCTTTCCCCCGTCGGCCGGGCTCACCGTCAGCGGCGGCCCGCTCGGCGCGGCCGGGGTGCCGGGCTCCGCCGGCGTGCCCGACGCATCCGGCGCAGCGGACGTGGCCGGCGCGGTGCCGCCGACGAACTGCGCGTTCTTCTTCTGCTCCGTGCCGCAGCCCGTCAGAGCCAGCGACGCCACCAGGCCGAGGGCGCCCACCATCGCCCCGGCCCGCGCGAACATGCCCATCCCCACCTCTGTTCTCGCGTACCTGGCGCACATCGTGCCGCATGCTCGCCCGTTGTCCGCCCCCTGTCATCGTGCGCCGGGAGGTTTTGTCCGTGGATGCCCGTTAAGCTCGGCCGAAGGGGGGACCCGGGGATCGGATTGGAACCCCGCTCGGGAGGCGTGCTAATGTTCTCCCCGTTGCCAACGAGCGCCGCTAGCTCAACTGGCAGAGCAGCGGACTCTTAATCCGCGGGTTCGGGGTTCGAGTCCCTGGCGGCGCACCAGCAATAAAGGCTCTGGCCTGGTGGTTTCCACCCGGCCGGAGCCTTTTTCGCGTACGCCGTTGGTGGTCGCGCGGTGGGTGCTCGGGAGCGGTTGGACGAACGCGGTTCCGGTTGGGACCGGCGCTGATCATCGTTCAGGATGCGGGTGGGAAGACGCGCGACCATCTGTGTGGAGTCGGCTTCGCCCTACCGTCTTGTTGCCCTGGGCCGGCGGCATGAGGGAACCCAGCGCGGACCGGGCCTACGCCACACCTGACGACCTTGCGGTGTCGGCGATGTTGCCGGAACTGCTGCGGAGTGTGCGGTAGGGCCAGGTCGTTACCTGGGTGAGCGGGACGAGCCGGTGGCCGCTGTCGTCCCGCTGGCGAGGCGGGCCTGGCGGCCCTGGGGAGACGCTGTGGCGCTATCACGGGAAGCTCGCCGGTAATCGTTGGGCCCGTTGTGACACAAGCCAGGGTGAGAGTCGCCGAGGCAATGGGGGTTCGGGTGGGTCCACCGAAGAAACCGAAGAAGAGGGACGAGGGCTGGTTTACCGGCCTCTACGTCGCCGAGTACGCGAACGTCGTGAGGTACGGCCTGCGTCGACTCGCGGACTCCGACGCGTCGGCGGAACTCGCCCAGGAGGTCTTCGTCGTCGCCTGGCGGCGTCGCAACGAGGTGCCGGACCGCAGCCTGCCCTGGCTGTACGGGGTGGCCCGGCGGCTCCTTGCGAACCACTGGCGGTCGCGGCGCGGCGCCCCCGATGTCCTGCCCATCGCTGGTGCCGACCTGGCACGGGTCGCCAGCTCGTCGGGTGCCGACACCACCGTCGGGGTCGCCGACGTCCGGGCCGCGTTGGCCATCCTCAGCGAACTCGATCAGGAGATTCTCCGGCTGATCGGCTGGGAGGAGTTGACGGTGTCCGAGGCGGCCCAGGTTCTTGGCTGTACTCGGGCGACCGCGGCGGTGCGCCTGCATCGCGCCCGCCGCCGCCTCGCCGAAGCGATGTCGGGCCGGCCCGCTCAGGCCCGGCGCCGCCCCGTGTTGGCGACCACGCGAGAGGAACTGTGATGTTCGGAGCAGAGCGCACCCGTACCCTCCTCGGCCCGGTCGATCCGGCCCGGACCGCCGTCGTCGCGCCGCCGCTGGTCTCGGCACACGAGCTGATCGACCGCTCCGGCACCACCGAGACGGTCGCCGGGCGTCGTCGCGTACGTCCGACCCGCCGGCTGGTTCTGACGGCGGGGACGCTGGCGGTCGCGGTCGGTGCCGTGGCCGTTCTCCAGCCGTTCGACAGGCCCTCACCGGACGTTCCGGGCGGGCCCGGGAGCACGGCGGGATCGGTGCTCGTGCCGGTCTCGTACCAGTTCGATGCGGACCCGCCGGAGGCTGGCCCGCAGCTGCGCGCGCTGGCGGGCAAGATCAAGGACGCGGAGTACGACCGCGTCGGCGGGCGCTTCATGTACCACCATACGAAGGTGTGGGGCGATCCGGTGATGACCTCCGCCGATGGCCGTCACCAGGTCGCCTTCGCCGGCGAGACGAAGGTCTGGCAGGCCGCCGACGGGACCGGCAGCCAGCTCAACAAACAGTTGGAGCCGCAGTACCCCGACCAGGAGTCCCGCGACTACTGGCAACGCAATCCGGACTCGCGTCCCGCAGTTGGCGCCACGGCGGCTCCGGCCATGATCCCGCTGCCGCCCATGGAGCTCACGCCACCGTCGGCAGACCCGTCGCGGCTGCGCGAACTGCTCAAGGTCGGGTACGGGCCAGGCGCCGCGAGCAAGGAAGTCAGCAGTCTCTATGCCCGGTTCGTCGTACCGCGTGCGGCCCGAGCGGAGATCCTGCGGGTCCTCGCCGATGTGCCTGGCTTCCGCTGGCGGGGACAGGTGACGGACCGCGCCGGTCGGGACGGGGTCGCCGTCACCTTCGACGACCGCGAACACGACGCGCAGTCTCTGCTGATCTTCGACCCGAAGACGGGTGAGCTGCTCGCCCACGAGCGACTGACGCTGTCGCCCGTGCGGATCAGCGCGTACCAGGTGATCCTCGATGCCGCCTGGACTGATCGAATGGGTTGAACGTCGAACTCCGGGGCTGCTCCTTGCGGGAGCGGCCCCGCCGCCATCACGGGCAAGTCGTACACCACTCCCGTGGACGCAACCAACGGGATGAACCGGCTTGTCCGTGGTCGCAGGCTGAGCCGGCCATGCCACCTCGACGCGACCTGGTGGTTCAGGGAGCCGGCTCTTCACCGAGCGTCTCTGATCACGACGACGGTGAGTGCGGAGGCATGGCCTTCTGCGGGTAGATCGTCTCGTGGCGGGCGAGCATGGCGACGAACTCGGTGATCTTCCGCTCGCGGGTCTGTGCGCGTTTGACGGCGTTGAGACGGTGGATGAGAGCGAACCGGTTGGTCCTGGTGAGTACGTCGAACATGGCTTGGGCGGCGGGATCGGCGGCGACGGCGGCGAGGAGGTCGGCCGGCACCTCGGCCTCCGACGGTGGGGCGTAGGCGGCTGCCCACCGTCCGTCCGCCTTCGCGGCCTCCACCGCGGCCCGGCCCGCGGGCAGCATCCGCCCCTGGGCTTCCAGCCGGGCCACGTGGGCGACGTTACGCTGTGACCAGGAGCTGCGGCGCCGGCGAGGGGTGAACCGGATCCAGGAGGTCTCCTGGTCCCGTTTGCGGGCCTGCCCGTCGATCCAGCCGAAGCACAGGGCCTCGTCGACCGCCTGCTGCCAGGTCAGGCTCGTGACGGTGCCGCCCTTCCTGGTCAGGGCCAGCCAGACGCCGGGCGACGTGGCGTGGTTGGCCGACAACCACGCGCGCAGCGCCCCGGCGTCCACGACGATCAACTCATCCAGTTCCCCGCTCGCCATGACGGCAGACTAACCGTCGTGCCGGGGCGGACCCGACCGGTCAAGGTGGACATCAGCGACGCCACCCAGGTGTCCCTGCGGGTCAGCACCACCAACCTCGACCAGTGCCACGGCGACAGCACCGGCGTCTGGATCGCCCCGCGGGTCCGTCGGTGATCGCGGCCCGGCCGCTGGGTAGTCGGTGGTCGTGGACTTCCGGGACTGGTGACACGTGTTGTAGGGCCTCGCGGGGCTGGCCCTGGCCGGCTACGGGGTGCGCCTGCCCGACCAGTCGTAGCGGCCATCACGCCGGCAGCGGCGGCGCGAGGTTCGGCGCCGGCAGGGCCGGAGCGCGCGGTGGGCCGGGCGTACGGGCGGCGCGGGGTGTCCGGACCGGTGGTCGGCGGGCGGGCCCCCGCCGACCACCGGTCCGGGGTCAGCGGGCCGGTCGCGGGGTGAGCACGAAGGCCAGGACCGCGGCGACGACGGCGATGACGGCGCCGGTGGTGAAGCCCCGGGAGAAGCCGGCGGTGCTGGTGCCGGCGATGCTGGCCGCGGCCATGCTCGACACCACGGCGGCACCCAGCGAGGCGCCGAACTCGTGGAAGGTGCTGACGATGCCGGACGCGAGACCGGCCTCGTGCGGCGCGACCTGACCGAGCGCGACGGCGGAGGCCACGACGAAGAGGACGCCCGTGCCGGCGGCGGCGACGGCCACCCCGACGACGAGGGCCAGGGTCCCGTCGACGAAGGCGGGGACCGCCATGCCGGCCGCCGCGACGAGCAGCCCCAGGACGCCGAGGGTGCGCGCCCCGGTCCGGCCGATGGCGCGGCCGGCGGCGTTCGCGCCGAGCATGGTCGTGATCGCCACGGGCAGGAAGAGCAGCCCGGTGCGCAGGGCGCCGTAGCCCTGGTAGTTCTGAAGGTAGAACGTGCCCAGGAAGAAGACCGTGATCATCAACGCGGTAGCGACGAGGATCAGCAGCGCCCCGACCGCCACCGGCCGGCGGAGCAGGAGCCGTACGTCCATCAGCGGGCTCGCGGCCAGGCGCTGGCGGACGAAGAACGCGGCGTAGAGGAGGACGGCGGCGACCAGCAGCAGCAGGATCGTCGGGCTGCCCCAGCCGACGTCGCCGGCCCGGATCAGCGCGTAGATCAGCGCTCCGGTGGCCGCCGTCACCAGCAGGGCGCCGGGCACGTCGAGTCGGGCCGTCGCGCCGGTGGGCGCCTGGGGCGGAAGCTGCATCCGCAGGGCCAGCAGCAGGATGATGCCGACGGGCACGTTGACGAAGAACACCCAGGGCCAGCCGGGCCCGGCGGTGAGCAGGCCGCCGAGGAGGACGCCGAGGGCGGCGCCGCCGCCGCCGAGCGCCGACCAGATGCCCAGCGCCTTGTTGCGCTCGTCGCCGTCGAAGATCGTGACGACCAGGGACAGGGCGGCGGGGGAGAGGATCGCCGCCGCGAGGCCCTGGCCGATGCGACCGCCCAGCAGCATGGGACCGCTGGTGGCCAGCCCGGCCGTCAGGGACGCGGCACTGAACAGCAGGAGCCCCGCGAGGACGAGGCGCCGGGCGCCGAACAGGTCCGCGGCCCGGCCACCGAGCAGCAGCAGGCCGCCGAAGGTCAGGGTGTAGCCACTCACCACCCAGGTGAGGGCTTCCCGCTCCATGCCCAGGTCCGACCCCATGTGCGGCAGGGCGATCGCGACGACGGTGACGTCCAGGATCAGCATCAGCTGGGCGATGCCGACGAGGCCCAGGATCCGCCAGCGCTGCGGGTGTGGGTGCGCGGGCGCGGTGGTTTCGGTTGCGGTCACAGGTTCCGCCATGGCTGCCAGGCTCCTCCGCCAAGTTGAACGGTAGTGTTCAAGTTACGGTGACACGTTAACTCATGCACGCCTGTTCGAGTTAGGGGAAGTTCCATGACACGCCCACTCGCCAAGCCGACCCGCCGGGCCGACGCCCAACACAACGTCGAGAGGATCCTGGAGGCGGCGGTGAGCTGCCTGAGCCGTGACCCCGACGCCAGCGTCAGCGAGATCGCGCAGGCGGCGCGGGTGGGTCGGGTGACCCTCTACGGCCACTTCCCGTCGCGGGACGCCCTGGTCGAGGCCGCGCTGACCCGGGTGCTGGCCGAGGGGGAGGAGCTCCTGGCGGGCCTCGACCTGACCGGCGACCCACGGGACGCGCTGCGTGTCCTGATCCGGTCGAGCTGGCTGCTGATCGCCCAGTCGAGCGCCGTCCTGGAGGCGGCGCAGGCGTCCCTGCCGCCCGAGCGCGTGCACGAGTTGCACGCCGAGCCGGCGCGGCGCGTCGACCAGCTGATCCGCCGGGGCCAGGACGAGGGGGTGTTCCGGGTCGACCTCCCGGCCAGCTGGCTGACCAGCGTCCTGCACCACATCATGAAGGGCGCCGCCGTCGACGTGGCCAGCGGGCAGGTGGACCGGGCGGACGCCCCGCACCTGATCTCCGAGACGGTCCTCGCCGCCTACCGCGTCGACGGATGACGCGAAGGCGTACGGCCGGCGGGTGTGCCGACCGCGTGGCGCGGGTCGGCGACGGCCCGGGCCCACCGGCGACCCGGCCCGCCGCCGGCCGGAGCGCGGCGGGGGCGCGGCGGCCGGTGGCGGGTACGGGCTACGCGGACGCCTGGTACGTCGACTGCATCTTGTGCGAGAACCATTCGCCGACGGTCACCCGGTCGAGCCCGGCCTCGGCGCTCTCCTGCGCCAGCGGGCGCATCGGCTCGATGGTGGTGTCGTGGTTGGGCAGGTAGAAGAAGGGGATGGAGACGCGCGAGGGCGCGTCGGTCCCCTCCGGGTTGACCACCCGGTGCACGGTCGACGCCCACCGGCCGCCGGTCCAGAACGCCATCAGGTCGCCGATGTTCACCACGAAGCTGCCGGGGATGGCGGGCACGTCCAGCCAGTCGTCGTCGTCCCGCCGCACCTGGAGCCCGCCCAGTTCGTCCTCCACGTAGAGCACCGTCAGGCTGCCCCAGTCGGTGTGCATCTCCCGCCGCAGCACGCCGTCGTCGGGTGCCGGGTAGTAGTAGTTGGCGATGATCAGCGACACGTGCTCGTCGAACTTGCTGTCGAAGAAGTCCTCCGGCAGCCCGAGCGCGAGCGCGAACAGCCGCATGATGTCCGCCGACAGTTCGGTCATGGCGGCGATGTACTCGTGCCAGACCGTCTTGAAGTCGTCGTCCGGCCAGATGTTCGCCGCCTTCCAGGTGGCCGGGTGCGTACCGAGGGCCGCGCGCTCCTCGTCGCTCAGGTCGCCCGTCACGTGGGCGGCGAACGCCTCGTACGGGCCGCCGGGGCGGCGCAGCCCCGACACCCCGGAGCCGCGGTTCGCGCTCCGGTCCTTCTCCTCCTCCGGGCGGGTGAAGAAGCCCTTCGTGGTGGTGTACATGCGGTTCACCAGGTCGGCGGGCACGCCGTGCCCCACGACGGTGAAGAACCCCGAACTCTCGCACGCCTTGCCGATGGCCGCCGCGATGGCGGCGCGCCCCTCAGCGGTGGCGCGGCCCGACAGGTCGATCGCCGGTACGAAATCCTGGACCACAACGGGTTCCACAGCTGCCCGCCTCTCTCGCGACGTCAATACATTGATCGAAGCAATCCCCGGTCACCGGCCGGGAAGTCGCTGGGACCCCGCCTCCCCCATGTGCGGGTAATTGCTCGACGCACCTCGCGGTAAGGCAATGTTGAGAGCGACAGACATTCACATGCACGATTGCGTTGTGGTGTACGAGGACGAGCAGGTGTCGCAGGTGGTCGGGACGCTCGCCGAGGCGGGCCGCCCGCTGCCCGCGGCGGCCGTGGGTCGGCTCGTCGCCGACGCGTCGGAGATCGCGGTGGAGCCGACCGTGGACGTGCTCGTCGCCGCGGCGGCGGGGAACCGGTTGCTGCTGACGGCGCTGCTCGAAGGGATCCGCGCCGAGGGCGTCACCGACGGGCCCGGGCGGGCGCGGACGCCGAAACGGGTCCAGGAGGTGGTCCGGGCCATGCTGCGCGGCACGCCCACCGGCTCCTGGCAGCTGCTGCGGGTGGCCGCCGTGCTCGGCCGCCGCTGCCAGCTCGCGGAGTTGGCGGCGATGACCGGACGGAACACCGCCCAGATGCTGCCCGACCTGGACGCGCTGCTCGACGCCGGCCTGCTTGACTGGGCGGGCGACGATCTCGCCTTCCGGTACGAGCTGGTGTGGTGGGCGGTGCTCGACGCCCTGCCGCCCGCCGTACGGCAGGCGCTGCGCGCCGACCGCGAACGCCTGCGCCTGCGCCGGGCCGTGGCCGGTGCGCCCCGCGTCGCCGAGCCGTCGGCCGAGCCCGTGGCCCCCGCCGACCTGCGACGCAGGATCGGGCTGCGCTCCGCGTCCGCCGCCCGGGAGCGCCGCCCGGACGCCGGCGGCGCGTGGGAGTCGTTCAGCGGCGTCGAGCGGGCCATCGCGCGGCTGGTCGCCGAGGGCATGACCAACCGGCAGATCGCGACCCGGGTACGGCTGTCGCCGCACACCGTCAACTACCACCTGCGCGGCCTGTTCCGCCGGCTGGGCATCTCCTCGCGGGCGGAACTCGTGCGGCACGTGCCGCTCTCCTCCGCCGCGTAGCCCCTCTCCTCCGCCGCGTGGCGGCGGTCCGGCCCTCCGGGAGCCATCGCCACATCGCGTTTTCCGGCGCCGTTCAAGCCGAATTCGACGTGGGTTCGACCGTGCCGAAATGACTACCCTGATGAGTAGTGCCGAATCGGTCGGGTGCTCATTCTGGTAGTCGGGGGAACCGCCGTCAGGCAGTAGTGTCGCCCGTATCGAAATTCGTTGGGTCAGCGGCAGGTAAATCCACGGGTACGACCGTGCTCACACCCGAGGGAAAACATGAACATCCGTACGCAACCGCGTGTCCACGAACTTATCGCCGTCCGCGCGGCATCGCAGCCCGACCGGATCGCGGTCGTGCAGGGCGACGCGCGCATCAGCTACGCGGACCTGGAGCGCCGGGCGAACGGCCTGGCCCGGCACCTCGTCGATCGGGGCGCCGGCGCGGACTCCGTGGTCATGGTCCACCTGGAACGGTCCATCGACGCCGTCGTCGGCCTGCTCGCCACCTGGAAGGCGGGCGCGGCCTACCTGCCGGTGGATCCGGGGCTGCCGGACAGCCGGGTCGAGGCGTTCGTGAAGGAGACCGACTGCACCATCGTCATCACCGACGAGCGGGACGTGGCGCGCTTCGCGGATCTGCCGGTCACGGCGCTGACCGCGACCGTCGCGGCCGGCGTCGCGACGGCCCCGGCCGTGACGGTGGGCGGCGGGGACGCCGCCTACGTCATCTACACGTCCGGCTCCACGGGTACGCCGAAGGGCGTCGTGGTCGAGCACCACTCGCTGAGCCACCTGTGCGGCGAACTGGCCGGCCGCTACGGCGTCACGCCCGACGACCGGGTGTTGCAGTTCGGCGCGCTCTCGTTCGACACCTCCATCGAGCAGATCACGGTCGCGCTGCTCGGCGGCGCGACGCTCGTGCTGCCGGAGCTGAGCTGGGCGCCCAGCGAACTGCCGGAGCGGCTGCGGCACCACGGCGTCACCGTGATGGACCTGACCCCCGCGTACTGGCGCCGCTTCCTCGCCGAGGCCGGCGCGGAAGCCGGTGACCTGCCGGTCCGCATGGTCATCGTGGGCGGCGAGGCGGTCAACGCGGAGGACTGCCGTACGGCGCTGGCGCTGATGCCCGGGGTGCGGCTGGTCAACGCCTACGGGCTGACGGAGACCACCATCACCTCCTGCCTGATGGAGTTGACCGCCGACGTGCTGCCCGACCGGGGCGCCGCCCCCGTCGGCAGGCCGCTGCCCGGCACCGCCGTGTACGTCCTCGACACCGACGACCGACCGGTCGCCCCCGGCGAGCGCGGTGAGATCCACATCGGCGGTCGCGGCGTGGCGCGCGGCTACCTGACCGAGGACGACGCCGGCCGCTTCCGGCCGGACCCGTTCGCCCCCGAACCCGGCGCGCGGATGTACCGCACCGGCGACCTGGGCGCCTGGACCGCCGAGGGCAACCTCGAGGTGGTCGGGCGCATCGACCGGCAGGTCAAGATCCGTGGCTTCCGGGTGGAGCCCGGCGAGATCGAGGCGACGCTGGCGGCGCACGACGGCGTCGACACGGTGGCGGTCACCACGTACGAGCACGACGGCCAGCGGCGCCTGGTCGCCTACCACACCGGCCCACGGCCGCTGGACGTCGCGGAGCTGCGCGGGTTCGTCGGCCGCTACCTGCCCGACTACATGGTGCCGACGGCGTTCGTCGCCCTCGACGAGCTGCCGCTGAAGGCGAACGGCAAGGTCGACCTGGCCGCGCTGCCCGCGCCGCAGGCCACGGCGGTCGCGGCGGAGAGCGTGGACGACACCCCCGTCGACCTGGTGGAGCGCGGCGTGGCCCGGCTGTGGGGCCAGGTGCTGGGCGTGCCCCGGGTGCTGCCGGACGACAACTTCTTCGCCCAGGGCGGCAACTCGATCCTCGCCGCCGAGCTGCTCGCGAAGATCCGCGGCTCGTTCGGCGTGCTCATCACCCAGGTGCGCCCGCTGATCCGGCTGCTGCTGGAGGACGCGACGCCGCGCGGCCTGGCCCGGGCGGTACGCGAGGCGCGGGCCGGCACGCTCGCCGGCGACGACACCCGCAAGCGGGTCGACTTCGCCGCCGAGACGCAGCTGGACGTGGAGATCCGGCGCGACGTGTCCGACGAGCCGCGCTGGCAGGACCCCCGCCACGTGTTCCTCACCGGCGCCACCGGCTTCCTGGGCATCTACCTGCTGCGGGAGCTGCTGGACACCACGGACGCCGTCGTGCACTGCCTCGTCCGCGCCGACGGCCCGGAACAGGGCCTGGCCCGCATCCAGGCCAACGCGCGGCACTACTTCGGCGAGGACCTCGCCGGTCACCGGGCGGCGGGCCGGATCGTCGCCGTCCCCGGCGACCTCGCGACGCCCGGGCTCGGCCTGTCCGAGGCGGCCTTCGACGAGCTGGCGCGCACGGTCGACGTCATCCACCATCCCGGCGGGACCGTCAACTTCATCTACCCGTACTCGCACATGCGGCCGGCGAACGTCGACGGAACCCGCGAGATCATCCGGATGGCCGCCCGGCACCGCAACGTCCCGATCCACTACACGTCGACCATGGCGGTCGTCGCGGGCTTCGGCACCGGCGGCGTCCGGCACGTCGACGAGGACACCCCCCTGGCGTACGCCGACCACCTCTCCGTCGGGTACGTGGAGAGCAAGTGGGTGGCCGAGGCGCTGCTGCACCGGGCGGCCGAGCAGGGGCTGCCGGTGGCGATCTACCGGGCCGCCGACATCTCCGGCGACCGGGTCAACGGCGCGTGGAACATCGCCACCGAGATGTGCGCCATGAAGAAGTTCGTGGTGGACACGGGCACCGCCCCGGTCGCGGAGCTGCCGCTGGACTACACGCCGGTCGACGTCTTCGCCGCCGCGGTCGCGCACATCGCCCGGGCGTCCCGCCCCGCCGGCGAGGTCTACCACCTCACCAACCCGGGGAAGGTCAACATCTCGGTGCTGGTCGAGCGCCTGCGGGCGCACGGGCACGACATCCGCGAGGTGCCGTGGGCCGAGTGGCTCGACGAGATGGTGCGGGTCGCGGTGGAGCAGCCCGACCACCCGATGACCCCCTTCGCGCCGCTGTTCATCGACCGCTGCGCGACCGGCCAGATGAGCGTCGCGGAGATGTACCTGGAGACGACGTTCCCGGTCTTCTCGCGTACCAACGTGGAGCGGGCGCTGCACGGCAGCGGCATCGAGATCCCGACCGTGGACGCCGGGATGCTCGACCGCTACATCGGCTACCTGACCCGCACCGAGTTCCTGCGGGCCGCGTGATGGGCTGGGAGACGCTCGACCTCACCGACGCCCCCATCGACGGGCCGGTCGCGTTCGGCGACGACCTGTCCGCGACGACGCTGCTGGACGCGTACCGGCACGGGCTGTTCCCGTTCCCGGCGGACACCGAGGAACGGAAGATCGTCAGCGAGTTCACCTACGAGGGGGACGTCGCCGCCGGTCGGATCGCCGTCCTCGCCGGCAGCACCGACCCGTACGCCGTCGCCTGGTGCTCGCCCGACCCGCGTCCGGTCATCCACGTCGACCAGGCCCGCATCCAGCGCAGCCTGCGGCGGCAGCTGCGCAACAAGGTCGAGTGGACGACGACGCTCGACGCCTGCTTCGACCGGGTCGTGCAGCACTGCCGCGTCGGCCGCGAGCCCCGGTGGCTCACCGACCGGCTCGTCTCGACGCTGCGCGAGCTGCACGCGGCCGGGCACGCCCACAGCGTCGAGGTGTGGGAGGGCGACGAGCTGGTCGGCGGCACCTTCGGCGTACGCGTCGGCGGCCTGTTCAGCGCCGACTCCCAGTTCGCCCTGCGCAGCGGCGCCGCGAAGGTCGCGGTCGCGTGCCTGGTGCGCCGCGTCGCGGACAGTGGTGGCGTGGCGGTCGACGTCCAGCACGACGGCGACCACGCGAAGCTCATCGGCGCGGTCGCGGTGCCCCGTACCGAATACCTGGCGCTGCTGCGCAAGCACGCCGACGACAACTGCGCCATGCCCGCGGACCCGCTGCCCGCGCGCAGCCTGGCCGCCTGACCGACGGGAGGTGACCCGCATGCGCGTGCTGACGCTCGCCGAGCGACCGGACCTGCGGGACGGGATGCTCCACATGGAGGCCTCCTGGCCCGACTACATCCCGCCCGAGCCGATGGTGGTCGGCTGGGCCCTCGACCGGTACCCGGAACACCAGCTCGTCGTGCTCGACGCCGACGACACGGTGATCGCCCGCGCGGCCAGCGTGCCGTTCGCCTGGGACGGCGACCCGGCGAGCCTGCCCGACACCGGCTGGGACGCGGTGCTGGGGTTGAGCATGCTCGACACCGCCGCCGGCCGCGAGCTCACCGCGCTGTGCGCGCTGGAGATAGCCGTGGTGCCGGGCATGCAGGCGCGGAACATGTCGGGACGCGTCCTGGCAGCGGTCAAGGACAACGCCCGCCGGCACGGCCTGCGCGACGTCGTGGGCCCGGTCCGGCCCAGCGGCAAGCACGCCGAGCCGCACGAGCCGATGACGGGGTACGCCGCCCGGACCCGCGACGACGGGCTGCCGGTCGACCCGTGGCTGCGCGTGCACGTCCGGGCGGGCGGGCGGGTGCTCCAGGTCTGCCCGGCCTCCATGACGATCTCCGGCAGCCTCGCGCAGTGGCGCGCCTGGACGGGGCTGCCGTTCGACACCAGCGGACCGGTCGTCGTGCCGGGTGCCCTGACCCCGGTCGCGGTGAACGTCGAGCACGACCACGCCGTCTACATCGAGCCCAACGTGTGGGTTCGACACCCTCTCGCGGAAAGGCATGACCGATGACCAGCACCGTTCCGGCCACCCTGGCCTCCAAGATCCGCAACCGTGCCGCGCTGATCGAGATCATCGGCGGGTACATGGCCTCGCAGTCGCTCGCGCTCGCCGCCGAGCTGAAGCTCGCCGACCACATCCACGACGGCCGCGTCACGAGCGCGCAGCTCGCCGAGGCGACGGGCACCCACGCGCCGTCGCTGCACCGGTTGCTGCGGACCCTCGTGGCCGTCGGCGTGCTGACCGAGCCGACGCCGGGCGAGTTCCGGCTGACCGAGGTGGGCGAGCAGCTGCGTACCGACTCGCCGAACTCGCTGTGGGCGTTCACCCGGTTCTTCACCAACCCGACGCTGTTCTCGTCCTGGCAGCAGGCGCGGCACTCCATCGAGACCGGTGAGTGCGCCTTCGACCACGTGCACGGCAAGAACGCCTACGTGCACCTCGCCGAGCACCCCGAGCTGTCCGCGCTGTTCAACGTGGCGATGGGACAGGAGTCCAGGGCGTCCGCCCAGCTCGTCGCCGACGGGTACGACTTCTCCGGCGTCCGCACGGTCGTGGATGTCGGCGGCGGCGACGGGACGCTGCTCGCCGCGATCCTCGGCACCCACCCGCACCTGCGGGGGGTGTGCTTCGACAGCGCCGCGGGCGTGGCCGAGGCCGCCGGCGTGCTCGCCGCCGCCGGGGTCTCCGAGCGCTGCGAGATCGTCGCGGGCGACTTCTTCTCGTCGGTGCCGGGCGGCGGCGACCTGTACATCATCAAGAGCGTCTTCCAGGACTGGGACGACGAGAACGCCCGCAAGCTGCTGGCCACGGTGCGCGCGCACCTGCCCGCCGGCGCGACCCTGCTGATCGTCGGATCCGTGCTGCCGGACACCGCGAACACCGACAACCCGGTGATGTTCTACACGGACATCAACATGCTGGTGACCGCCGGCGGCCGGGAGCGGACCGAGAGCGAGTTCCGGTCCCTGCTCGCCGATACCGGCTTCACCGTCGAGTGGTGCGGCCACGGCGCCGCCGGCCCCCTCTCGCTGATCAAGGCCGTGCCGGCCAGCTGACGCGCCGACGACGGACCACGTCCGCACCGCCCCGGCGGGCGGACGTGGCCCGTGCGCGTCCCGCACCAGAGCACCCGCCGACGGGGAGGCAACGATGTCCAGACCGAGTTTCGGCAACGAACTGCTGCGCGGCAGGCTGCGGATCGACCTGCTCGACCCGCTGCCCGACGCCGGGATCGACGCCGACGCCGAGGCGTTCCTCGCGCGGCTGCGCGCGTTCTGCACGGACAAGGTGGACGGCCGGCTCATCGAGCGCGACGACCGGATCCCCGACGAGGTGGTCGAGGGCCTGCGCGACCTCGGCGCGTTCGCCATCAAGCTCCCCCGGGAGTACGGCGGACTCGGCCTGTCCGGAGTCTGCTACCACCGCGCCCTGATGATCGTCAGCACCGCGCACTCCTCGATCGGCGAGCTGCTCGGCGCGCACCAGGCGATCGGCCTCATCCAGCCGCTGTGGCTGTTCGGCACCGACGACCAGAAGCGCGAGCTGCTGCCGAGGTGCGTACGCGAGATCTCCGCCTTCGCCCTCACCGAGCCCGACATCGGCAACGACCCCTTCCGGATGCGGACCACCGCCACCCCCACGGACGACGGCGGCTACCGCCTCGACGGGGTGAAGCTGTGGACGACCAACGGCACCATCGCCCACCTGATCGTGGTGATGGCACTGGTCCCGCCGTCGGAGAGCGGCCCGGGAGGCATGTCCGCGTTCGTGGTCGAGGCCGACGCGCCGGGGGTCACGGTGGAGCACCGCAGCTCCTTCCTGGGCCTGCGCGGCCTGGAGAACGGGGTCGTCCGGCTGCACGGGGTCCGGGTGCCGCAGAGCCGCCGGATCGGGCCGGAGGGGCAGGGGCTCCAGGTGGCGCTCGCCGCGCAGGACACCGGCCGGCTGTCGATGCCCGCCGTCTGCGCCGCCGCCGCCAAGTGGAGCCTGAAGATCGCCCGCGAGTGGTCGGGCGTACGCGTGCAGTGGGACCGGCCCATCGGCGAGCACGAGGCGGTGGCGGGCAAGATCGCGTACATCGCGGCGACCGCCTTCGCCCTGGAGGCCATGGTCGAGGTGTCCGGCCGGCACGCCGACGCCGGCCTGCTGGACACGCACACGGAGGCCGAGCTGGCGAAGCTGTTCGCCTCGGAGCAGGCGTGGCGCGTCGCCGACGAGCTCCTGCAGATCCGGGGCGGCCGCGGGTACGAGACCGCGGAGTCCGCCGCCGCCCGCGGTGAGCGCGGCGTCCCCGTCGAGCAGCTGTTCCGGGACCTGCGCGTCGGCCGCATCTTCGACGGCTCCAGCGAGGCGCTGCGGGTGTTCGTCGCCACCGACGCGCTGGCCGACGAGGAGGAGACCCCCGTCGAGTGGAGTGTGCCGGTCACGCCGCCGCCCGGCTTCGGCGACCTGGCCGGGCACCTGTCGTTCGTCGCCGCGACGGGCGCCGAGCTGGCCCGGCACCTCGCCGACGGCCGGCAGCGCTGGGGTGAGGCGGTGGCCGAGCGGCAGCTGTTCCTCGGCCGCGTCGTGGACGTGGCCGCCGAGCTGTACGCGATGACCGCCGCCTGCGTGTACGCCAGGGCGCTCGGCGGCAGCGCGCCCGAGCTGGCCGACGCGTTCTGCCGGCAGTCCCGGCAGCGGGTGGCGGAGCTTCGCCGGCGGCTGCGGGACGACACCGACGGCGACGACGTCGCGTTCGCCCGGCGGGTGCTGGGCGGGGACTTCACCTGGCTGGAAGAGGGCGTGCTCGACGCGTCCATCGAGGGGCCGTGGATCGCCGAGCCCGCGCCGGGGCCGGCGACCCGCCCGAACCTGCACCGCACGATTCGGAGGTGACCCGTGGACGAACACGTGGCAGAGCTGGTGGCGCAGGGCCGACGGTCGCTGGAGATGGCGCCCAACCGGTTCCTGGAGCAGCTGGAACGCGGCGAGGTGCCGGTGGACCGGCTGGCCGCCCTGGCCGGCGAGCTGCACCACCTGGTGTCCAGCGACCGGAGTAGTTTCGCGTTCCTGGCGGCCCGCTTCCCTGAGCCGCTGTTCCTGGCCATGGCCGGCGCGGAGGAGGAGGCGCTGGGGCTACTGCCGGACTTCGCCGCCGCCGTGGGAGTGGGGGAGAAGGAGCTGCGGGCGTACGAGCCGCAGCCGCTGGCCCAGGCGTACCCCTCCTTCATCGTCCGGACCGCCGTGTTCGGGCCGCGCTCGGCGATCCCGCTGGCCCTGCTGGTCAACGTCGAGGAATCGGGCGGCTTCTACGCCCGGGTGGCCGACGCCCTCCAGTCGCGGTACGGGTTCTCCGACGTGGCGGTCGCCCACTTCCGCTACTTCGCCGAGACGCCGGCCGAAGTGCTGGAGCAGGCGGCCGGCGTGGTGTCGGCGGGCCTGGCGGCGGGCGACGACCCGGTGGAGGCCCTGCGCGTGGCGCGGATGGTGCACGCCTACGAGGCGGTGTTCTGGGCGACGATGACCGGGTGAGGCCGGGACCGGGGTGGACCCGCCCTCAGGGCAGGTCCACCTCGATCCGGCGGTCGATCCGGTCCTCGATCCAGGTGCTGGTGTCGACGAGCCACACGCGGTCCACCGTGACCTGGTAGATGCGGTGCTCGGCCGGCGGCAGCAGGGCAGACACCGGCAGCGTGTACTCCGCCCTGCTCGCCTCGTCGGGCAGCAGGGCGTCGTAGAAGGTGGCGTGGTGGGTGCGCACCTCGTCGGGGGTCAGCTCCCGGCAGGTGCCGGTGAACTGGGCGCCGTCGACCTCGGTGAGCGCGCCGCCGGTGACGAAGAGCGCCCCGCTCACCCTCGGCCGGGCCGCCACGTGCCGGCTGTGCCGCGACTGCGTGGCGGAGCCGAACAGGAAGCGCAGCGGGTCGGGCAGCCACGCGTACTGGAGCACGGACGTCCACGGCCGGCGGTCGGCGGACATCGTGGACAGGGACAGGTACTTCGCGTCGGCGAGGACGCGGTGCAGCCGGTCGGCGAGGTCCATGGTTCAGCCCACCTCCGCGAGGGACGTCCCGGCGATGTACGCGATCCTCGGCCCGGCCAGGCGTACGTAGTCCCGCGTGTCCAGGGCGATCGACATGTCGAGCCGGGCGGCGTTGAAGTAGATCTCGGGCTCGTCGAGCAGCCGGGGATCCACCACGAGTTCCAGGTCGTCGCGGAAGCTGAACGGAATGATCGTGCCGCTGACGCAGCCGGACAGCTCCTCCGCCGTCTCCCTGGTCGCGAACGACACGTACGTGCCGTCCCACATCTGCCGTACGGCGTCGAGCGCGACCAGCCGGTCGCCGGGGACGACGGCCAGCACGAAGCGGTTCACCTTCTTGCCGAGCTTGACCCGGGCGACGATGCACTTCGCCGCCTGGCACAGCGGGTGGCCGCGCAGCCGGCTGGCCGGCGATGTGACGCCCTGCGGCTCGTGCGGGATGAGCCGGAACCGCGCGTCGTGCGACTCCAGCAGGCCGGTCAGCCGCTGGTAGGTGTTCATCGCCCGTACTCGTAGAAGCCCCGCCCGGACTTCTTGCCGAGCAGACCGCCGGCCACCATGCGGGCGAGCAGCGGCGGCGGCGAGTAGAGCGGCTCCCGGAACTCCTTGTACAGCGACTCGCCGGCCGCGGCCACGATGTCGAGCCCGATCAGGTCGATGAGGCGCAGCGGGCCCATGGGGTGCGCGCAGCCGAGCGTCATCGCCTTGTCGATGTCGGCGACCGACGCCATGCCGGACTCCACCATCCGGACGGCGGAGATCAGGTACGGGATCAGCAGCGCGTTCACCACGAAGCCCGCCCGGTCCTGGGCGCGGACGACCTGCTTGCCGAGCACGTCGGTGACGAAGGCGTCCACCGTGTCGACCGTCCGCGGGTCGGTGCGGACCGAGCCGACGACCTCCACGAGCGCGAGCACCGGCGCGGGGTTGAAGAAGTGGATGCCCACCACCTTCTCGGGCCTGCTGGTGACGCCACCGAGCTGCACGATCGGGAAGGACGACGTACACGAGCCGAGGATCGCCTCCTCGTCCTCGACGACCTTGTCGAGCGTGGCGAACACGTCGAGCTTGATCGACTCCTGCTCCGACGCCGCCTCGATCACCAACTGACGGTCGGCGAAGTCGGTCAGATCGGCGGTGAAGGCCACCCGGGCCAGTGCCGCGTCCCGATCCGCCTCGCTCAGCTTGCCCCGGCCCACGGCGCGGTCCAGCGACGCGGTCAGCCGCGCCCGACCCGGCGCGACGGAGGCCGGTCGTGACACCGCGACGAGCACGTCCAACCCGGCCCTCGCGCACGTCTCGGCGATCCCGGCGCCCATGACCCCGCACCCGACGACGCCGATCCGGCGAATCCTGTCCATGCTTCTGCCTCCGCACACGCGTTAACAAATGGGTTTCCGCGGATTTCGGTGAGTAGGGCGGGATCGCCGCTCCTGACAAGTGTCGTGGAAGGACGATAGGCTGGGCCGCTGGTCCGACGCAATGATCCGCGCCTTTGTCCAGTCGAATTCGTGGCGGGCGCGAGAGGGTCGTTACCCGGCAGTTCCCGATCGACAGTTACCTTTTTTTGCGTTAACTCATCAGCTAGGAGGCGCACTATGGTCGACTTCAGCGCTGCCCCCACCACCCAGATCGACAGCCGCGGCGGCAAGTGCCTGTACGCGCAGATCGACGAGTTCCGCGCCGCCGGCCCCGCGGTGGCCGTCGAGTTGCCGGAAGGCATGTTGGCCTGGTCGATCACCCGCGGCGACGTGGTCCGGCGCCTGCTGACCCACCCCGGGGTCTCCCGCAACGTCACGAAGAACGTGCCCAGCTACACCCCCGGCGAGATCAAGTGGCTGTCGCCGTGGGTGGACGTCGAGTCCATGTCCACGGCGGAGGGTCGCGAACACCAGCGCCTACGGCAGCTCGTGGCGCCGGCGTTGACACCGAAGCGGATCGACGCGATGCGCCCGCACGTGGAGCTCGTCGCCGAGCGGCTGCTCGACGACCTGGCCACGCGCCCGCCGGACGAGCCGGTCGACCTGCACACCATCTACTCGCAGCAGTTGCCGACCAGGGTGATCTGCGACCTCTTCGGGGTGCCGGACGATCTGCGGTCCGAGGTGCTGCGCATCCTGCGCGTGGTGCTGAACACCGACAACGTGCCGGAGGAGGAGTCGGCCGCCGTCTACGTCGACATGAACGTCGCCATGCGTACGCTGATCGACCTGAAGCGCCGCGAGCCCTCCGACGACCTGACGAGCTTCCTGATGGCGGCCCGGGTGGAGGGCGAGGAGCCGCTCAGCGAGCAGGAGCTGGTCGACATGCTGCTGCTGCTCATCGGCGGCGGCAG
Source organism: Micromonospora echinofusca (assembly GCF_900091445.1). NCBI lineage: Bacteria > Bacillati > Actinomycetota > Actinomycetes > Micromonosporales > Micromonosporaceae > Micromonospora > Micromonospora echinofusca. Next base: position 5,099,338 of record NZ_LT607733.1, on the reverse strand, counting down.
CCAGACGACCGTGACGCTGATCGACCACACGGTCCGCGAGCTGCTCGCCCACCCGGACCAGCTGGCCACCCTGCTCGCCGACCCGGCCCGCTGGCCGGACGCGATCGAGGAGGCGCTGCGGGCGCACTGCCCGGTGGCGGCGCTGCCGATGCGCTGGGCGAAGGAGGACATCGACCTCGGCGAGGGGACCGTCATCCGGGCGGGCGACGCCATCCTCATCAGCTACCTGGCGCACGGGCGCGACCCGGCCGTCCACGAGAACCCGGGGGTGTTCGACATCGACCGGGAGAACAAGGAGCACCTCGCGTTCGGGGCGGGCCCGCACTTCTGCCCCGGTGCCCGCCTGGCGCGACTGGAGGCGGCCGTCGCGGTGCCGGCGCTGTTCGCGCGCTTCCCGAACCTCGCGCTGGCCGTGCCACCGGACGAGATCGAGCCGCTGCGCTCGTTCATGGCGAACGACGTGGCGTCGCTGCCGGTGCTGCTGCGACACAGCTAGGCGACCATCGCGCCGCCCCGGCCCGGGGACCCGGGCCGGGGCGGTGGCGTGGGCACGGTCAGGCGCGGCAGCACACGACGGTCGACGGACCGCCGGGGACTGCCGCGCCTGACCGTGCCCGGCTGCCGCCGCGGCGGCGCGGGGGAGAGGGCCGGGTCGACGCGTCCGGTGGCGGAGGCGGCCACGGCCCTCACGTGGGTGTCGCTCACCCCACCAACGCCGGTACCTGGATCTTGGTGTCGTGTTCGAGGATGCGGTGTTGGAGTTCTTGGAGGCTGCGGCCGGGTTCGAGGCCGAGGCCGTCGATGAGTGCTTCGCGGGTGCGGCGGTAGACGCGTAGGGCGTCGACCTGGCGTCCGCTGCGGTAGAGGGCGAGCATGAATTGGTGGCAGAGGCGTTCGCGTAGCGGTTCGGTGGCGGTGAGGATTTCGAGTTCCGGGGTGATTTCGCGGTGTCGGCCGCAGGCGAGTTCGGCTTCGAGTCGGTCTTCGATGGCGGAGAGTCGTTCGTCTTCGATGGCGGTGATTTCTGACCAGGTGATGCCGGTTTCGACGAGGTCGGCGAGGGCGCGTCCGCGCCAGAGGGCGAGTCCTTGGTGTAGGAGGTCGGCGGCGTGGTGGGGGTTGTTGGTTGCGGTGGCGTGGCGTCCTTCGCGGACGAGTCGGCGGAAGCGGTAGAGGTCGATGGTTTCGGTGTTGAGGCGGAGTTGGTAGCCGGGTGCGTGGGTGTGGAGGGTGGCGGTGGTGGTGGGGTCGGTGTTGGTGGTGAGGGTGCGGCGGATGGCGGAGACGGCGTTTTGGATCATTTTGCGGGCGGTGGGGGGTGGGTTGCCGTCCCAGATGGCGTGGAGGAGTTGGCTGGTGGCGACGACTTTGTTGGCGTTGAGCAGGAGGTAGGCGAGGATGGCGCGTTGGCGGATTCCGCCGAGTTCGAGTGGGGTGTTGTCGTTGGTGATTTCGGTGCTGCCGAGTACGGAGAATTGCATGGTTCCTCCGGGTGGGTGGCGGCGTGTTGGTGGGTTTGGAGTTTCCCATTGGTGGTCATTGGTGGGGCACCCCTAGGGCACCCCGCAGGAGGTGGTGGGGGTTGGTGGTGGTCATTGGTGCGGAAGTGCGCTGGTGCTGGTCAGGTGTCGTGGGCCGGCGGTGGGGCATGAGGCCGTCATACCGGCCAGGTGACCTGCGCACCACGGGGCGGGGAACGGCGCCCTGCGAATCCCTGACGTTGTTCCTGGTCCGGGCGGGAGCGCGATTCATCCGGGCTGCCGCGCCCCACGTGCCGCCGGGAGCACCCGGTGTCGGGCCGATGTTTCCCGGGGCCGTCCGGCCAGGGAAAACCGCGTCGTCGAAACACCCGTGACGCTGTTCTGGCAGTTCGGAGTATTGACAAGACTCGCTGAGCCTGCCGTGCGGCGTGGGTATGAGCGTTTCACGATTGCGCTGTGATGAACCTGCACCGAGACGGTGAGTGCAGACCTTGTTGAAACACGCACCCATCGAGGAGGTTTAAGTGGCGTTCCTCACCAACGAGGCCGTTGCAGCGCGAGAGAGGACCTCCTCCATGTCGGTCAATGCAGTCGAGATTCTGAACGCCTTCTTCTTCGACGGTGCCGACGCTCCGGCGGACGGCGACGTGCGGATCGACGTCGTGGACAGCTGGACCACCAGCGACCTGGCGGCTGTCCGGCCCACCACCATCAGCTGGAGCGAGGCGCGGGTGGACGCGGTCCGCTGACCGCTCCGGGCGCAACCGGCACTGACGAGCACGAGCGGATTCGCGGGGTGGACGAGATGACAGACACCGAGCTGTGGGTACGACGGTTCCACCCCGCCGACGAGGCGGCGACCAGGCTGCTCTGCCTGCCGCACGCCGGCGGCTCGGCGAGCTACTTCCTCGCGGCGGCCAAGGCGCTCGCCCCCGAGGTCGACGTGCTGGCCGTCCAGTACCCCGGCCGCCAGGACCGCTGGCGGGAGCCGGGCCTCACCTCGGTCCACGAGATCGCGGACCAGCTGGTGGCGGCGCTGCCGCCCCTGCTCGACCGGCCGGTCACCATCTTCGGCCACAGCCTCGGCGCGACGATCGGGTTCGAGGTCGCGCGGCGGCTGGGCCTGCAGGGCGTCGTTCCGACCGCCCTGTTCGCCTCCGGCCGGCGGGCGCCGCACCGGCGCAAGGTCGAGCGGGTCCACCTGCGCGACGACGCCGGCCTGATCGCCGAGGTGCGCGCGCTGTCGGGCACCGACGACGCGCTGCTCGACGACGAGGACGTGGTGCGGATGGTGCTGCCTGCCATCCGTTCCGACTACACGGCCGCCGAGACCTACGAGTACCGGCCCGGACCACGCCTGGACTGCCCGATCGTCGCCCTCGTCGGCGACTGCGACCCCCGGGTCACGGTCGACGAGGCGCAGGCGTGGCAGGAACACACCGGCGGCGGGTTCGAGCTGGTCGTGCATCCCGGCGGTCACTTCTACCTCAACGACAAGATGCCCGACGTGCTGCGCCGGATCCGGACGCACACCCGGGCGCTCAACCCGGCGCCGCCCGGCGGCGCCGCTTTCGCCCACGCCGTACAACCGGGGTGAGTCGCCGGCCGACCGAGCCTCAGGAGTGTCCGGAGGTGTCCCACATGGCACTGATCGAGAGAGAACACCTGCTGTCCGACCTCGCCGAGACGTACGCGACGGCCGCCGCCGGTCAGGGCCGGGTGGCGCTGGTCGACGGGGGTGTCGCCAGCGGGAAGACCAGGCTGGTGAACGCCGCCGCCGAGGTGGCCGCCGGCGACGGCGCGCTCGTGCTGACGGCCGCCTGCTCGGTCGCCGAGAGCGGCATCCGCCTCGGCGTCGTCGGGCAGCTGTTCCACAGCCTGCGGGCCCAGACCGCCACGGCCGACCACCTGCCGCTGCTCCGGCGAGACGACGCCCCCTCGGGTGAGTCGGACACCCCCGCCCTGCGGCACGGTGAGGCGCAACTGCTCGAAGACGTCTGTCAGGCCCTCCTGGACGTCGCCGCCGACCGGACGCTGGTGGTCGTCGTCGACGACGTGCAGTTCGCGGACCCCCTGTCGCTGCAGGCGCTGCTGTACCTGCAACGGCGGATCCGCTTCGCGCGGATGCTGCTCGTGGTCAGCGGATGTGTCGGCGCGCGGCCCGAGGCCGCCGCGTTCCGGGCGGAGCTCACACGGCAACCCCACTGCCGTCACCTGCGACTGCTGCCGCTGTCGCGCGACGGGGTGGGACGCCTGCTCGCCGAGCGGATCCGGCCGGAGGCCGCCCGGCAGCTCGCCGCGTCCGCGCACCTCATCAGCGGCGGCAACCCGATGCTCGTCCACGCGCTGGCCGACGACTCGCTCGCCGGGGGCGCCGTGGACGCCGCGCCGACGGTCGGCGAGTCGTTCGTGCAGGCCGCGCTCGCGTGCCTGCACCGCAGCGATCCCCGGTTGCTCGACGTCGCCCGGGTCCTCGCGATCGTCGGTCCGTCCGTGTCCGTCGGGCTCGTCGCCGGGCTGGTTGGCCTGAGCGCGGCAGCCGTACGGCAGGTGCTCGGCGCGCTCGCCGAGGCGGGCCTCACCCAGGGACACGTCTACCACCACCCGGCGGTGCGCGCCGCCGTCCTCGAGGACTGCCCGCAACAGACCCAGTCGGCGCTGCGGTCGCGCGCCGCGCGGCTGCTGCACGAGGACGGCGCGTCCGCCGCCGAGGTGGCCGCGCACCTGGTGGGCATCGGTGAGCCGGCCGAGGCATGGGCCGCGCCGGTGCTGGTCACGGCCGCGGGGGAGGCCGTCGCCGCCGGCGCCGTGCGGTACGCGGTGGACTGCCTGGACCTGGCGCTGCGGTCCACCCGGGACGGGCGCGTGCGGGCCGTCGCGGAGGCGGCCCTCGTGCGGGCGTACTGGCGCGCCGACCCCGAGGCGGTCCCGCGTCACCTGTCGTCGCTGCTGGAGGCGGGTCGCGCCGGCCTGCTCGACGAGGCCGACACGTTGCTGCTCGCCCGGTCGCTCGCCTGGCACGGCAGGCACGTCGACGCCGAGGAGGCGCTCGGTGGCCTGGGCGACCTCGCCGCGCACCCGGACCCCGACCTCGGCGCCGACTACCTCGCCACCCGGCGGTGGCTGCGATACTGCCGTCCGCACGGCGGCGACCCCGTCGGATCCCCCGGCGACGACCGGGGCAGCCCGGTCGACCGCGCCGAGGAGGTGCTGCAACGCGCCCGCGCGGGCGACTCCCTCCTCGTGTCGGTGTGGGATGCGCTGCGGGTGCTGGTCCACGCCGACCACCTCGACCGCGCCGCCGACTGGTGCGAGAAGCTGGCCGAGGAGGCCGAGGCGTACGAGATCACGAGCTGGCGGGCCGTCCTGTCGGACGTGCGGGCCGCCATCGCCCTGTGCCGGGGCGACCTGGGCGTCGCCGAGCGGCACGCGCGCGACGCGCTGGCCACGATGCCGCCCGCGGCCTGGGGCGTCGCCGTCGGCTCGCCGCTCGCGCACCTGGTGCTCGCCCGCACGATGACCGGGCAGCTGCCGCTGGCGGAGACGGCCCTGCGCGAGTCGACACCGGCCGCGATGCGACAGAGCCTGTTCTGGCCGCAGTACCTGCGGGCCCGGGGCGTCTACTACGACGCCGTGGACCGGCGGCACGCCGCGCTCGCGGACTTCCAGACCACCGGTCAGCTCGCCGTGACCTGGGGCGTCGACGACCCCTGCGCGCTGCCGTGGCGGGTCGACCTCGCCCGGCTGCACGTGCGGATGGGCCGGCCGGACCGGGCCCGCAAGCTGGTCACCGAGCACCTCGCGCTGCCGGGTGGGGACGCCCCGCGCGCCAAGGGCATGGGGCTGCGGGCACTGGCGGCGGCGTACGCGCCGAAGCAACGCCAGGTGATGCTGCGCGAGGCGATGGACCTGCTGCACGCCAGCGGGGACCGGCACGAACTCGCGCACGTCTTCGCGGACCTCAGCCAGACCGGGCACGCGCTCGGCGAGTTCGGGCGCGCCAAGATGATGAGCGCCCACGCCCTCCAACTCGCCGAGGGCTGCCACGCCGAGCTGCTGCGGCGCAAGCTCAGGCCGGCCCACGACACCCTCGACCCTCCGGTGGCCGGCGCCAAGGAGGGGCTCGCCACCCTGACCGACGCCGAGCGCCGCGTCGTGAACCTGGCCGCCCGTGGGCACACCAACCGGGAGATCGGCGACAGGCTGTTCATCACCGTCAGCACGGTCGAGCAGCACCTGACGCGGGCCTACCGGAAGCTGAAGATCAGCACGCGTACGGAGTTGGTGCACATCGATCCACCGAAGGGTGCGCGCGGCAGGCGACGTCGGCGTGACGTCGCGCCGGCGGAACCGGCTGGGGAACCGTGATCGCGGTCGCCTCCGCGCAGGCGAGCTGAATCCCGTACGGGAAGGGACCCGATGACCATGCCGCAGGTCGTGCTACTCGACGAACAGGGGCAGCCCGTGGGCGCCACCGAGGGCGCGACGGTGCACCACTCGCGTACGCCTCTGCACCTGGCCTTCTCCTGTTACGTCTTCACCAGCGACGCGAAGCTGCTCCTGACGCTGCGCGGCGACCGGACGCGGACCTGGCCGGGGATCTGGACGAACTCCTGCTACGGGCATCCCGCGCCGGGGGAACCGGTGTCCGCGGCCGTGACGCGCACCGTCCGCGCCGAACTCGGCCTGACGGCGTCCGTGCCCGAGCTGGTGCTGCCCGCGTTTCGCTACCGCGCGGTCATGGACAACGGGGTGGCGGAGAATGCCGTCGCGCCGGTGTTCCGGGTGGTGACCGACGAGCGTCCCACCCCGGACCCGGCCGCCATCGCCGACTTCGAGTGGGCCGACTGGGCGGACTTCGTCTACGCGGTGAACACGGGGGACATCTCCCTGTCGCCGTGGTGCCGCCTCCAGGTCGCCGAGCTCGTCACGTTGGGCGAGGATCCGACGCGCTGGCCCACGGCCGACGAGTGCCTCCTGCCCGGCGGGCCCCTGCCGGCGACCCGCTGACCACGCAGCACCGTGTCCACCGACGGGTGGGGCGCGGTGCTGCGTCGCGTCCGGCGACCACGCGCCGACGGGGCGGGCGACCCGCCGCCGGCGTACGCCGTCCGGTCACCGCTTCGCGCGGACGGTGGCCTCCACGGTGAACGTCCCGTCCTCCCGCCAGGTACGCAGCGCGCCGCCCGCGTCCCGCAGCCGGTCGGCGAGTCCCGGCAGCACGGCGTCGTCGGCGTCCGCGGGGCCGGCGCCGTCGCTGACGACCGTCAACCGTGCTCCGTCCGCCTCGCGGGCCACCTCGATCGTGCACCACCGTGCCTCGCCGTCGCGCAGCACATGGGCGCCCGCGTCGCGCAGCACGGACATCAGCGGCCCGGTGAGCGCGGGCGGCAGGTCCTTCCTCGGCTGGGTCACGGTGCACCGCACGTCGGCGGCCCGCAGCACCCGGGCCACCGCGAGCACCTGCTCGTGCAGGTCGACACCGCGGTAGCCGTGCACGGCCTCCCGCATCCGGGCCAGCGCGGCCGCCGCGAGCGCCCGGATCTCGGCGACCTCCTTCTTCGTCTGCTCCCCGTCGACCGTGGCCAGCCGCGACGCCAGCTCGGCCTTGAAGGCGATCGCCGCCAGGTGGTTGCCGAGCAGGTCGTAGACGTCGCGGGCGAACCGTAGCCGCTCCTCGGTCGCGGCCAGGCGGGCCAGCGCGTCGCGTCCCTCCCAGGCCTGCCCGAGGAACGTCCAGAACCACAGGTGCAGCACGTTCCACATCGCCACCGACAGCCCGAGCACCACCGTGACGGTCACCGCGTCGCGCACGGGGCCGCCGAGCCACCAGACCGTCGCCGCGGACACCAGGACCGTGGCGGCCATGGGGGTCACCGCGTACCGGGCCGGCAGCAGCAGCGGCGCGACCCCGACGAGCGCGGCGCCCACGAAGGACCACGCCAGACCCGGGGTGTCGCCCGCCGGCCCGACGAGCGGCACGGACAGTGCCGCGGCCAGCGCGGGAACGGCGAGCGTCCAGCCGTTGGTCGTCGGAGCCGTTCCCGGGGTGACCGTCCGGTACAGCGCGCCGGCCAGCGCCACGGCCAGGAGGAGGCAGCCGGTGGTGCCGAGCGCGAGCCACCGCCCGTCGGGGCTGCGGAGCAGCTGCAGGACCGTGAGTGCCAGGCACGCGGCAACCCCGCTCGCGGCGCTCACCAACGTGCACAGCCTCGCCTGACGCATGCCCGGGGTCGACGGGGGGCGCGCCGGCAGGGCGGCGCACCGCGTCAGGTCGGCGGGCTGCTCCCCGGTCACCGTCAACGCAGGAACTCCCGGCGCACGTGGCCCGGGGCGGCTCGCCCCGGTGCGCCCACCACAGTCGGACGCACCGAGGCCGCCCGCGGCTGGGTGGGCGTGGACGTCATCATGCTCTCGTCCGACACGGAAGGGATCGTATCCGTCACTTTGGGTCGGGGCATCTGCTGATCCGCCCGTGGCGTCGCGGCCGGCCGGCGGCCCTCCCCGGAGCCAGCCGAGGGGCGGCTCCCTTCGGCGGTGTGCGCTGTCATCGGATGCTCTCCGTCCGGTCGTGGTCCTGCCCGACGGGGAATGGCGCCGACGTCGGCCGGCCCGCCCGTGCTGGGGCGCCGCACGGGCCGCGGGGCCCCGCCACGCGATCGGTCGTCCCGCCAGCATGGCGGTGGTCATCGGCACGTCCCACCCGCGCGGTGTCATGTCCGGCCCGGGAGGAACTGCACGGGTGAACCGTGTGCCGAAGGGCCGGGAAATTGCGCGTTCCATCGCCGCGAAATTGTTTCCGCCATCGTCCGGTAATTTGCCCGACGGCCGCTGTGGGGCGGTGGCGTTCGTGATTGCGGTCGATGCTTCCGCTCGGCTAATTTGCAGGCAAGGAACGCCTTTTCTCTGTGGAGGCTGTTGTGTCCTCATCCGTCGGAATTCTGGGCACCGGATCCTGGGTGCCCACGCGAGCATTGTCGAACGAGGAAATCGCACGTCGCGTAACGGGTGCGAGCCCGGAATGGATCGTGCGTAAGACCGCCATTCGTTCGCGCCGGTTCGCGGCGGCGGAGGAGGCCACCTCGGACCTCGCCGTGCACGCCGCGACCCGCGCGCTGCGGGACGCGGGCCTCGGCGTCGACCGCGTCGACTACCTCATCGTGTCCACGTCGACCCCGGACCAGCCCCAGCCGCCGACAGCCTGCCTGGTGCAGGAACGTCTCGGCGCGTACGGGGCCGCCTGCTTCGACGTCAACGCCGTGTGCGCGGGATTCGTGCACGCCCTGGTGCTGGCGCGGTCGCTGGTGGCCGACCGGCCGGGCACCCACGCGTTGGTGGTCGGCGCCGACGTCTACTCACGCATCCTGGACTTCGAGGACCGGCGCACGGCCGTGCTGCTGGGCGACGGCGCCGGCGCGGCCGTCGTGGGGGCGGTGCCCGCGGGGCGCGGCGTCATCGAGTACGAGATGGCCAGCCGGGGCGACGCCGGTGACCTGATCCGGGTGTCGGCGGGCGGCAGCAGGCTGCCGGCGTCGGCGGCGACGCTCGCCGAGGGCGGCCACTTCTTCCGGATGCAGGGCCGGGGAGTCACGGAACTGGTCCTCCAGGAGGTCCCGCCGTTCGTGGACAAGCTGCTGGCCAGGGCGGGCGTCGACCCGGCCGACATCGCCCACGTCGTGCCCCACCAGCCCAACGGCATGCTGCTGGACGAACTGGTACGCGCGTGCGGGCTGACCGCCGCGCAGACCCACCGCACGGTGGAGGAGTACGCGAACACCGGCAGCGCCTCGGTGCCGCTCACCCTCGACCACGCCAACCGGGCCGGACGGCTCTCCGACGGCGACCTCGTCCTCCTGCTGGCGTTCGGCGGCGGCATGTCGTTCGGGGCCTGCCTGCTGCGGTGGAGCGGGGCGGCCTCCACGCCAATCGCGTCGACTCAGGACGGATGATCATGAAGATAGTGACGAAACTCGGTGCGTTCGCACTGGCCCTGGTGCTGGTGCTGGGAAGCGCCTACACCGTCGGCCGTGTGGTGGGGCCACCGCCGACGGCGGCACCGGCGCCCGCACCCGCCGCCAAGCCGGCCGCCGCTGCCGAGGAGTCCTCGTACGGCCTGGCCATCACCCACGAGAGCATGAACCTGAAGGTGATCACGGACAACGTCCGGGCGGGCACGAAGCAGACCTTCGCCTTCCAGGTCCTGCAACACGACGGTACGCCGCTGATGAAGTACAAGCCGCAGCACGAGAAGCTGATGCACCTCATCGTGGCGCGGCGCGACCTGACGAACTTCCAGCACGTCCACCCGAACCTCGGCTCCGACGGCGTGTGGCGGGTGCCGCTGACCTTCGCGGCGGCGGGCGAGTACCGGATCTTCGCCGACTACATGCCGCTGTGGGGCATCCACGGCGAGACGCTCGGGGCGGACGTGTCCGTGTCGGGCGACTTCCGGCCGGAGGCGCTGCCCGCGCCCTCGACCACCGCGACGGTGGACGGCTACACCGTGACGCTCGGCGGGGAGCTGACGCCCGGCAAGAGCGGCAAGCTGACCCTCAGCGTCGCGAAGGGCGGCAAGCCGGTGACCGACCTGGAGCCGTACCTCGGCGCCTTCGGCCACCTGGTCGCGCTCCGCGACGGCGACATGGCGTACCTGCACGTGCATCCGGACGGCACGCCGGGCGACGGGCAGACCGCCCCCGGCCCGGACATCCTCTTCCACGCCACCGCGCCCAGCTTCGGCGACTACCGGCTGTTCCTGGACTTCCAGCACCAGGGCGTCGTGCGCACGGCGGCGTTCACCCTGCGCGTGAACGGCCCCAACCCGCCGCCGCACGGCCTGAGCGAGGAGGCATTCGCGGCGGCCAAGGCACGCAACGAGGAGGCCGTGCGCAACGGCGGAGCCGCTGTCCCCGCCGACACGTCCGGCGGCGCCACGGAGGGAGGCACCCCGCATGGCCACGGCTGAGAACCGACTGGAGCTGTTGATCGGCGGCATGACGTGCGCGGCCTGCGCGGCGCGCATCGAGAAGCGCCTCAACGCGATCGACGGGGTGGAGGCGACGGTCAACTACGCCACCGAGAAGGCGAAGGTCCTGGCCGCGCCGCAGGTCTCGCAGGCCGCGGTGATCGCCGCCGTCGAGGAGATCGGCTTCACGGCCCGGCTGGTGACACCGCGCGCGGCCAGGCCTGACAACCAACTGGAACTGTTGATCGGCGGCATGACGTGCGCGGCCTGCGCGGCGCGCATCGAGAAGCAGCTCAACGCGATCGACGGGGTGGAGGCGACGGTCAACTACGCCACCGAGAAGGCGAAGGTGCTCGTCGCGCCGCAGATCACGCAGGAGAGGGTGATCGCCGCCGTCGAGGAGATCGGCTTCACGGCCCGGCCGGTGCAGCCGCCCTCGGCCCCGGCGGCGGACGCCCCGGACCCGGCCGCCGCGGAGGCGGCCGAGCACGACCGTGAGCTGCGGGCGGCCCGGCACCGACTCTGGGTCGTCGCCGTGCTGGCCGTGCCGGTCATCGCGATGTCGATGTTCTCCCAGCTCCAGTTCGAGTACTGGCAGTGGGCCTGCCTGACGCTGGCCGCGCCGGTCGTGGTGTGGGGGGCGTGGCCCTTCCACCGGGCCGCCTTCGCCAACCTCCGGCACGCCGCCGCCTCGATGGACACGCTGGTCTCGGTGGGCACCATCGCCGCGTTCGTGTGGTCGCTGTACACGCTGTTCCTCGGCACCGCCGGCGAGCCCGGCATGCGTCACCCGTTCCGCATCACGCTGGAACGGACGCCCGGCGAGGGCAACATGTACCTGGAGGTCGCCGCGGGCGTGACGCTGTTCATCCTCTGCGGCCGCTACTTCGAGGCACGCGCGAAGCGCCGCTCCGGCGCCGCGCTGCGGGCGCTGCTGTCGCTGGGCGCCAAGGACGTGACGGTGCTGCGCGACGGCGTCGAGGTGCTGGTGCCGATCTCGGCGCTCGCGGTCGGCGACCGGTTCCTCGTACGGCCGGGGGAGAAGGTGGCGACCGACGGCGTCGTGGAGGAGGGCTCCTCCGCGGTCGACGCGAGCATGCTCACCGGCGAGTCCGTACCCGTCGAGGTGGGGCCCGGCGACGAGGTCGTCGGCGCCACGGTCAACGCCGGCGGGCGGCTCGTCGTCCGCGCCACGAAGGTGGGCGGCGAGACGCAGCTCGCGCAGATGGCCCGGCTCGTCGAGGAGGCGCAGACCGGCAAGGCCGACGTGCAGCGGCTCGCGGACCAGGTGTCGGCGGTGTTCGTACCGGGGGTGATCGCGCTGTCGCTCGCCACGCTGGGCTACTGGCTCGGCTCAGGCCAACCCGCGGCGGCCGCGTTCACCGCGGCGGTGGCCGTCCTGATCATCGCCTGCCCGTGCGCGCTGGGGCTGGCGACGCCGACCGCGCTGCTGGTCGGCACCGGCCGGGGCGCGCAGCTCGGCATCCTCATCAAGGGCCCGCAGGTGCTGGAGTCGACGAGGACCGTCGACACCGTCGTGCTCGACAAGACCGGCACGGTCACCACCGGCGAGATGTCCGTCGTGGACGTCGTGCCCGTCGACGGGGTGACCGACGCCCAGCTGCTGCGGCTCGCGGGCGCGTTGGAGAACGCGTCGGAGCACCCCATCGCCCGTGCCGTGGTGGCGGGGGCGCGGGACCGCTGCGGCGAACTGCCCGCGGTCGCGGACTTCACCAGCGAGACCGGGGTGGGCGTGCGCGGCACGGTGGACGGGCACGAGGTGATCGTCGGCCGGGCCTCGCTGCTCGGCTCGTGGGCCGCCGACCTGCCCCCGGAGGTCGCCGCCGCCAAGGCGACGGCCGACGCGGCGGGCCGTACCTCGGTGATGGTGGGTTGGGACGGCGCCGTGCGCGGCATCCTCGTCGTGTCCGACCGGGTCAAGCCCACCAGCAGGGCGGCGGTGGCGCAGTTCAAGCGACTGGGGCTGCACCCGATCCTGCTGACCGGTGACAACGCCGCGGTCGCGGCGGCGATCGCGGCGGAGGTGGGGATCGACGATGTCGTCGCCGACGTCCTCCCCGCCGGCAAGGTCGACCTGGTCAAGCGGCTCCAGGTCGACGGCAAGGTCGTCGCGATGGTCGGCGACGGCGTCAACGACGCCGCGGCGCTCGCGCAGGCCGACCTGGGCATCGCGATGGGCACCGGCAGCGACGTGGCGATCGAGTCGGGCGACCTGACGGTCGTCCGCGGTGACCTGCGCGTGGTCGCGGACGCCATCCGGCTGTCGCGCCGCACCCTCGGCACGATCAAGGGCAACCTGTTCTGGGCCTTCGCCTACAACGTCGCGGCCATCCCGTTCGCGGCGAGCGGGCTGCTCAATCCCATGCTGGCGGGCCTGATCATGGCCGGCAGCTCGGTGTTCGTGGTGACGAACAGCCTGCGCCTGCGGCGGTTCAAGGCACACGCGGGCGCCGACCTGCCGGAGCGGGCCGACACGACCGAGGCGTCACGCGCGCCGATGGTCAGCGCCTCCTGACGCGTCCACGTACCGCGACGGCCACGTCCGGACGGAGAGAACGGAGCCGCACAATGGCCGAGCCGAGCCGGCTCGCGGAGGACCCGCAGCTCCTTCTGCTGCACGCGGCCGGTCTCGGCCGGGCGAGCTGGGACGCCGTCGTCGAACGCATTCCCGGGTTCGCCCGGACCCTCGCGATCGACCTGCCGGGTCACGGCGGCGTGCCGGGGCTCGCGTCGGGCCGTGACGTCGTGCCGCGCCTCGCCGAGTACGTGGCGGAGCGCATCGCGGCGCTGGGACTGCGCCGGCCGCACGTGGTCGGGCACTCGCTCGGCGGGGTGATCGCGCTCGAACTGGCGCGGCGGGTGCCCGTCGCGGCGGTGACCGCCCTGTGCAGCATCGGGTTCCGGGCGGCCTGCCGCGCCTGCGTGTGCGTGGTGCGGACCCACGCGGTCCTCCGGATCACCGCCGCGGTGGGGCCCCGGACGCGTGGGCGGCTGCTCGCCAGGAACTGCGTCCGCAGGATCGTCATGGGCAACGTGTCGGCCCGGCCCGTCGCCCTGCGGGCGGAGGCGGTCGCCGCCGACGTGACGTCGATGATCGCCAGCGACGTGTCGACGCTGTGCCGGTACGCCGGCCGCTACGCGTTCCGGGCCGCCGAGGTCGACGACACGACTCCGGTGAACCTCGTCTGGGCCGACCAGGACCGCGTCGTGCCGCTGCGTGACGCGGTCCGGGCCCGGCGGATGCTGCCGAGGGCACAGCACTTCGTCATCCCCGGCAGCGGTCACTTCGTCGTCCGCGACGACCCGGAAGGCGCGGCGGCCGTCATCTACGCCTGCCATGCCCAGCTGTGGGAACGGCAGGCCGACCTTCGCGAAGGAGTCCGCGGAAATGTGAACCCACGACGTGGTAATTGACCTGGAATTTCGGCCCCGGGCACCTGTCGGGGCGGGAACTGTTGTCCGATCGGACGCGACTACTGAGGTGTCGGATTCGCGGCGCCACCGCTCAGAGGAGTGCGAATGAAAATCACCCCGCAGGCTGGAAAGAAGTTCGGCGTCATCGTGGAGGGTTTCGACGCGGAGACCGCCCCGGAGCAGGACATCGTCGAACTCAAGAAGGCCATCTACACCAACAAGATCGTGGTGCTGAAGAACCAGGACCTGTCGCCGCGGCAGTTCCTGGCGCTCGGTGAGCGGCTCGGTCGGGTCGCCGAGTACTACGAGCCGGTCTACCACCACCCCGAGGTCAAGGAGGTGTTCGTCTCCTCCAACGTCAAGGAGGAGGACGGCCGCCAGGTGGGGGTGCCGAAGACCGGCAAGTTCTGGCACTCGGACTACCAGTTCATGCAGCGTCCCTTCGACATCACCCTGATCTACCCGCAGGTCGTGCCGTCGAAGAACCGTGGCACGTTCTTCATCAACCTCGCGACGGCGTACGAGAAGCTGACCGAGGAGCTGAAGCTGGCGGTGAAGGACACCACGGCGACGCACAGCGTGCTGCGGTACTTCAAGATCCGGCCCACCGACGTCTACCGGCCGATCTCCGAGCTCATCGAGGAGGTCAACGCGAAGACCCCGCCGGTGACCTGCCAGACCACCTTCACCCACCCGCACACCGGGGAGACGGTGCTCTACATCAGCGAGGGCTTCACCTCGTCGGTGCGGGACGCGGAGGGCAACGAGCAGCCGGAGCTGCTGACGGAGCTGCTGACCGCGACGGGCCAGCTCGACCGCACCTACGAGCACGAGAACATCCACCTCCAGACGTTCGAGAAGGGCGACATGCTCCTCTGGGACAACCGCACCCTGGTGCACCGCGCGCTGCACACCGCGACGCCGGAGCCGGCGGTGTCGTACCGGGTCACCGTCTACGACGACGTCGACGCGGCGGCCTAGTCCTTCATGGACGTTCGTTTTCCCGGGTGGAATCCGGCGGCGTCGATCGTCGGATTCCACCCGTGTCCACCTCACACACACGGGAAGGCATGACGTGGCGGATCAGTTGACGGCAACGACGATCAGGGCGGACGTCGCGGAGATGCTCTACCGCCTCCCAGACGAGACCACCGACGAGGAGAACCTGTTCGACTCCGGGCTCGACTCGATGCGGCTGATGATGCTGATGGAGCGGTGGCGCGACGCCGGCGCCGAGGTCAGCTTCGTCGAGCTGGCCGAGCAGCCGACGCTGGGGCACTGGGTGAAGCTGGTGGCGGGCCGCGATGGCTGACGGGGCGCTGCGGCTGGGCGCCGCGCAGGAAGGGATCTGGACGGGCCAGCAGTTCGACCCGGACAGCTCCGCCTACAACACGGCCGAGTACGTCGAGATCCGTGGCCCGGTCGACCTGCGGCTGCTGGAGGAGGCGGTACGCGGGACCGTCGGCGAGACCGAGGCGCTGACCATGGTGTTCGAGGAGGACGCCGACGGTCGCCCGTGGCAACGCCCCCGCAACGACGCGCCGTGGCCGGTGCACCAGGTCGACACCAGCGGCGAGGCCGACCCGCTCGCCGCCGCGCTGGCCTGGATGCGCGCGGACCTCGCGGTCGCCGTCGACCTCCGCAAGGACCTGCTGTTCTGTCACACGATCTTCCGGCTCGGCCCCGAGCACGTGCTGTGGTACCAGCGCGCCCACCACATCGCCCTGGACGGGTACGGGCTGTCCCTCGTCGCCCGCAGGGTGGCGCAGCGCTACACCGCGCTCGTCGAGGGACACGAACCGCCGCCCCGGACGTTCGGTTCCCTGGCCGCCGTCGTCGACGAGGACCTGGCCTACGCGGACTCGGACGCGTACGCCGCCGCGCGTGAGCACTGGACGTCCCGTGCGCGGGGCAGGCCGGCGCCGGTCGTCCTCGCCCGCCGCTCCGGCAAGCTGGCCCGCAGCGTGCACCGCGTCGGCGAGGACCTCGACGCCGCCGGCATCGGCGCGTTGAAGGCGGTCGCGAAGGCCACCGGGACCACCTGGAGCGAGACGGTCATCGCGGCCTTCGCGGCGTACCTGCACCGGATGACGGGCGCCGACGAGCTCACCCTCGCGCTGCCCGTCATGTCCCGCCTCGGCTCGGTGTCGCTGCGGGTGCCGTGCATGGTGACCAACGTCGTGCCGCTCTGGGTCCGGGTCGAGCCCACCGCCACGCTGGCGGACCTCGCCGCACAGGTCGGCGACGAGGTGCGATCGGCGCGCCCGCACCTGCGCTACCGCTACGAGCAGCTGCGCCGCGATCTGCGGCTGGTCGCCAGCGAGCGCAAGCTCTTCGGGCCCTCGGTCAACATCATGCCGTTCGACTACGGCCTGCGCTTCGCCGGGCACCGCGGACTCGTGCGCAACGTCAGCGCCGGGCTCGTCGAGGACCTCGTCGTGCACGTCTACGACCACGCCGACGGCAGCGGCCTGCGGATCGTCCTCGACGCCAACCCCAACTGCTACGACGAAGACGAGCTCGCCGGCCACCTCAACCGCTTCCTGGTCTTCCTGCGCCGCGCCACGCACGCCCCCGACACGCCGATCGGGGACGTCGACCTGCTCCTCGACGGCGAGCGCCGGCTGCTGCTGGAGGAGTGGAACGACACGGCGAAGCCCCTGCCGGCGGTCACCGTACCCGCGCTGTTCGCCGCGCAGGCGGCCGCGACGCCGGACCGGACGGCGCTGGTGGCCGGCGACGCCACGCTGACCTTCGCCGAGCTGGACCGCCGCGCCGACCGCCTCGCCACCCTGCTCGTCGCCCGGGGGGCCGGCCCCGACCGCTACGTCGCGCTGCTGCTGCCGCGCACCTCGGAGTCGATCGTGGCGCTGCTGGCCGTGCTCAAGGCTGGCGCGGCCTACGTACCCGTCGACCCGGACCTGCCCGCCCGACGCGTCGCGGCGATGCTCGCCGACAGCGCGCCCGTCGCGGTGGTCAGCACCGGGGCGCTCTGGGCCGGGCACCGCGACACCGACGTACCGGTCCTGCTGCTGGACGCCCCGGCGACCGCCGCGGAGCTGGCCGGGACGGCCGACGGGCCCGTCGCGGACACCGGTGTCGCGCCGCGGCACGCGGCCTGCCTCATCTACACGTCCGGCTCCACCGGCGTGCCCAAGGGCGTCGTGGTCGAGCACGGCGGCCTGGTCAACCTCTTCCTCCACCACCGCGACACGATGATCCGCCCGGAGTCCGCCGGCCGGGTGCGGCGGGCCGCGCTCTCCGCGTCGCTGTCGTTCGACACCTCGTGGGAGGGGCTGCTGTGGCTGCTCGACGGCCACGAGCTGCACTTCGTCGACGACGACCGGCGCCGCGACCCGGCCGCGATGCTCGACTACGTCGACCGGCACGAGATCGACTTCATGGACATCACCCCCACGTACGCCGAGGAGCTGGTAGCCAACGGGTTCCTCGACGCCGGCCGGCACCGGCCCGCCGTGCTCGCGCTCGGCGGCGAGGCCACCGGCCCCGCGCTCTGGACGGCGCTGCGCGACGCCGGCATGAGCGTCTACAACCTGTACGGCCCCACCGAGTGCACGGTCGACACCCTCTGGTGCCGGCTCGCCGAGAGCGCCGAGCCGATCGTGGGCAGGCCGCTCACCAACACCAGGGCGTACGTGCTGGACCCGGCGCGCGGGCTGGTGCCGCCCGGCACGGTCGGCGAGCTGTACTTCGCCGGCGCCCCGGTCGCCCGTGGCTACCACGAGCGTCCGGAGCAGACCGCGCAGCGGTTCGTCGAGGACCCGTTCGGGGCCCCGGACGGCCGCATGTACCGCACCGGCGACCTCGCCCGCTGGCGGCCCGACGGCACGCTGGAGTTCCTCGGCCGCGCGGACGACCAGGTCAAGATCCGGGGCTTCCGCATCGAGCCGGGGGAGATCGAGGCGGTCCTGCTCGCCCACCCCGACGTCGCCCAGGCGGCGGTGGTGCCCCGCGAGGACGCGCCGGGCCAGCTGCGGCTCGTCGGCTACGTCGTGCCGGCCGGCGACGCCGCGCCGGAGCCCGCCGCGCTGCGGCAGTTCGTGGCGCAGCGGCTGCCCGACTACATGGTGCCGCCCGCGTTCGTCGCGCTGGCGGCGATCCCGCGGACCACGAACGGCAAGCTCGACCGCGCGGCGCTGCCCGCGCCCGACCTGACCGCGACGGTCGGCGGCCGCGCGCCGCGCGACCACCGCGAGACGGTGCTGTGCGGCCTCTTCGCCGACCTGCTCGGCCTGCCGGAGGTGGGCATCGACGACGACTTCTTCTCGCTCGGCGGGCACTCCCTGCTCGTCGCCCGGCTCATGGGCCGGGTGCGCGCGGAGTTCGGCGTGGAGATCAGCATTCGGACGGTGTTCGAGGCGCCGACCGTCGCGAGGCTCGCGCCGGCGCTCGCCACGGACACCGGCGAGGGCTCGACGGAGGTGCTGCTCCCGTTGCGTACGCGGGGGAGCGGGCCGCCGCTGTTCTGCGTCGCGCCGGCCACCGGGCTGGCGTGGTCGTACGCCGCGCTGCTGGCGAGCCTGCCCGACCGCCCGGTGTACGGGCTCCAGTCGGTCGCCGTCGGTGGGTGCGCGAGCGTCGCCGAGTTGGCCGCCGACCACGTACGGCGCATCCGGGAGGTCCAGCCCGACGGGCCGTACCACCTGCTCGGGGCGTCGTTCGGCGGGCTGGTGGCCCACGAGATGGCCACGCAGCTCACGGAGTCGGGCGAGTCGGTGGCCCTGCTGGCGCTGCTCGACTCGTACCCGGTGCCGGCCGCCTGGCGGGAGCTGCCGCCGCCCGGCGAGCGCGACGCGGCCGCCGCCATGCTCGGCCAGGCCGCGCTGGGCGGCCTCGACGAGCCGGGGCGTCGCCTCGCGTACGACGCCTTCGCCCGCAACTCGCGGCTCATCGCCGACTGGACGCCCCGCCGCCTCACCGGCGACGTGCTGGTCGTCGAGGCGACCGACGGCAAGACACCGGACTGGCCCGGACCGGCGAGCTGGGAGCCACACGTCGACGGGCGGATCGACGTGCACCGGCTCGACTGCACCCACGACGGGATGCTCGCCGCCGGTCCCCTGGCGCGGGTCGGCGCCGTGCTCCCACCTGTCGACGACCTTCGGAGGTCAGCATGAGCGAACGGCGCGAGTGGCTCGGACTCGGCGCGGTCCTCGCCGCGACGTTCATGACCCAGGTGGACGGGTTCGTGGTCAACGTGGCCAGCCCGTCCATCCAGCGCGACCTCGACGCGGGCTTCGACCAGATCCAGTTCGTCGGCGCGGCGTACGTGATCGCGTTCGGGGCCCTGATGGTCACCGGCGCGCGGCTCGGCGACCGGCTGGGGCACCGCACCGTGTTCCTCTGGGGCGTCGCCGGCTTCACCGTCACCTCGCTGCTGTGCGGGATCGCGCCGGACGCCGACCTGCTCATCGTGGCCCGCTTCCTGCAGGGCGCCACGGCGGCGTTCATGGCACCCCAGGTGCTCGCGATCATCCGGGCCACGATGCAGGACCCGGATCGGCTGGCGAGGGCCATCAGCGTCTACGGCGTCGTCATCGGCCTGGGCGTGATCAGCGGCATCGCGGGCGGCGGGCTCATCGTCGAGGCCGACATCCTCGGCCTCGGCTGGCGGCCGGCGCTGCTGGTCAACGTGCCCGTCGGGATCGCGATCCTGGCGCTGGGCGGGATCCTGCCGCGTACCGTTCCGAAGGCCCCGCACCGCCTGGACCTCGCGGGCGCGGCGCTCACCATCGTGGCGGCCCCCGCCCTGCTCGTGCCCCTGGTCTTCGGGCCGGGCGGCCCGGCATGGCTCTGGCTCGGGGTGCCCATCGCGCTCGTCGTGGCCGTCGTGCTCGTCAACCAGCAGCGGCGCCTGCACCGCGAGGGCGGCGAGCCGCTGTTCCCGCCGCGGGTCGTCACCGCCCCCGGGATGCGGCTGTCCCTGCTGACGGTGCTGGCGCTGTTCGCCACGAACTCGGGGCTCTTCCTCGTGTTCACCTACTACCTCCAGACCGGCCTGCGGTTCACGCCGCTCACGGCGGCGCTGATGTTCGTGCCGCTCGGGATCGGCTTCTCGCTGGGCTCCGCGGCGAGCCGCCGGGTGGGACGCCTGTTCCCGGCGCCGACCCCGGCCGTGGGCTGCGGCCTGCTCGCCGCCGTCCTGCTGGCCAGCGCGGCCGTCGTCCAGGCGCCCGAGTCCGCGCAGGCACCCATGCTCGTCGCGGTGGTCACGCTGGCCGGCTTCGGGCAGGGGCTGGTCGTCTCGCCGCTGGTGGCCGGGATCCTCGGCCGGGTCCGGCCCGCCGAGGCGGGCGCGGCATCCGGCATGGCGACCACCGTGACCCAGTTCGGCCTCGCCCTCGGGGTCGCGGTCGCCGGCGTCTGGTACCGCACCGTGCTCGGCGCGACGCCCGGCGACCCCGGCGTGCCCTTCGCCGACCACGCGACGGCCTTCGCGGCCACCGCGCTCCTGCTCGCGGCCTCCGCGACCTGCGCCGGCCTGGTCAGTGTCCGTCTGCACCACCTGCCCAAGCCCACTGCCGCGGCAGCGGAACCGGAAGGGGCGGCGGCGCCGACGCCCGTCGCCACGTCAACTGCTCGGAGGACCGGATGAAACTCAAGCGATTCCCCCTCGCGGCGGCGGTCGCCGCCCTGCTGTTCTCGACGGCCTGCACGGCGGCCAGGAGCGAGGCCGAACTGTCGAACGAGCCGCCGAAGGCGGGCTACCCGGTGACGATCACCAACTGCGGCAAGTCGTACACCTACAAGCAGGCGCCGAGCCGGGTGGTCGTGATGAACGGCGGGTCGGTGGCGGAGGTCTCCGCGCTGCTGGAACTCGGCGTCGCCGACCGGATCGTGGCGAACGCGCAGTCCTACGGCGCCTCCGAGGTGGACGGCCGGGTCGACGCGATCAAGCAACTGCCGTCGGGGAACATCAAGCTCAACGACATGTCGGACATCCCGCGCGAGGCCATGATCGGGCTTACGCCCGACTTCGTGATCTCCACGTACGACGGGGGCTTCCGCGCCGAGGCGGGCTTCGCCACCCGCGACGACCTCGCGGCCGTCGGGGCCAACACGTACGCGCCGAAGAGTTCGTGCGGCGAGGTCGGCACGGTCACGGGCAAGCCGACCATCGAGGACAGCTACGGGATGCTGCGCGACCTCGGGGCGATCTTCGGGGTGTCGGAGCGCGCCGAGAAGGTCATCGCCGACTCCCAGGCGCGGATCGCGGCCGTCGGGGCGAAGACCGCGAACCTGCCGAAGCAGAACGTCATGATGATCATCCCGGGCATGGCGATGGGTGGCGAGTTCAGCTCCGTCGGGGGCAACGGGCTCTGGAACGACGTCATGGCCAAGGCCGGGGCGGTGAACGCCTTCGAGGGCGCCACGGACCAGACGTTCGCCAACCTCTCCCGCGAACAGGTCGCCAAGGCCGACGTGGACACCCTGCTCGTGGTCAACTACATGTCCAAGGACCCGGACGCGGACGCGCAGAAGCTGCTCGCCCAGTTCCCGCAGTGGGACGCCGCGAAGAACAAGCGCTACGTGGTGCTCTCCGACTCGGTATTCCTCGGCCCGAGCAACCACCTCGCGGTGGAGAAGATCGCCCAGGCCGCCCACCCCGAGGCGTTCTGAGCGCCATGACCACGATGTCACGTTCCGTGAAGGGTCGGGCGACGGCCGCGCCGAAGGGCAATGTCGCCCGCCCGGCCCCACTGCACGGCGCGCCCCTTCCGCTGTGTCTGCTCGTGCTCGGCGTACTGCTTGTCGTGCTGGTCCTCGTCGCGGCGGCCGTCGGGTCGGTGCAGGTCTCCGTCGGCGACACCGGCCGGATCGTCTGGGCGCACCTGACCGGTTCGACCGCCGACGTGGACCCGGCCCACGACCAGATCGTCTGGACCTTCCGGATTCCCCGGGTGCTGCTGGCGGCGCTCTGCGGCGCCGGGCTCGCGGTGGCGGGCGTCGTGTTGCAGGCCCTCGTGGCCAACCCGCTCGCCGACCCCTTCATCCTCGGGGTGTCGGCGGGCGGTTCGGTCGGCGCCGTCACCGTGATGGCGCTGGGCGCGGGCGCGGCCGGCGGCCTCGGGGTGTCGGGCGCGGCGTTCGTCGGCGCGATGCTGGCGGTGGCGCTGGTCTTCACCCTCGGGCAGCAGCAGGGCCGGCTCAACCCGGTCCGACTCGTGCTCGCGGGGGTCGCGATCAGCTACGTGTTCACCTCGATCACGAGCCTGCTCCAGTTGCAGACGACGCCCAACAACATGCGCCAGATCATGTTCTGGCTGCTGGGCAGCGTCGCGGGCGCCCGCTGGGAGCAACTCCAGGTCGCGGGCGTGGTCGTCCTCGCGGTGACCCTGCTGCTGACCCTGTACGCCCGGCAGTTCAACGCGCTCGTCACCGGCGACGAGTCGGCGACCGCCCTGGGGATCGACGTCAAGCGGCTGCGGATCGTGGCGATCGTCCTGACGTCGCTGCTCGCGGGCGTGCTCATCGCCGTGGCCGGGGGCATCGGCTTCGTCGGGTTGATGGTGCCGCACCTGGTGCGGCTCGCGTTCGGCGTGGACCACCGCCGGGTCCTGCCCCTCGCCGCGCTCGTCGGCGCGGTCTACCTCGTGGTCGTCGACCTGCTGTGCCGGACGGTCGATCCGCCGAACGAGCTGCCCCTCAACATCCTGACCGCCCTCTTCGGCGCACCGTTCTTCATCTGGCTGATGCGCCGGGATAGGAGCCTGTCCCACTCATGAAGCTTCAGGTGCAGCAGGTATGTGTCTCCATCGGCGCCACGCCGATCCTCCGCGACGTCAGCATGGAGGTCGCGCCCGGCGAGGTCGTCGGCCTGATCGGTCCCAACGGCAGCGGCAAGTCCACGCTCCTGCGGACCATCTACCGGTCGGTCCGGCCCGCCGGTGGGCAGGTGCTGCTCGGCGAGGAGGACGTCTGGTCGCTGTCGGCGCGGGCGGCCGCGCGGCGCACCGCCGCCGTGTTGCAGAACAGCCCCACCCCGCCGGGGCTGACCGTGCGGGAGGTCGCCGCGCTGGGCCGTACGCCGCACAAGGGGGTGTTCGCCCGCGAGACGACCGATGACCACGACATCGTCGCCGACGCGCTGGAGCGCACCGGCATGCTGGGGCACGCGGACCGGATCTACGGCTCGCTGTCCGGCGGCGAGCGGCAGCGCGTGCTGCTCGCCCGGGCGCTCGCGCAGCAGCCGCAACTGCTGGTGCTCGACGAGCCGACCAACCACCTGGACATCCGGGCCCGTTTCGAGCTGTTGGAACTGGTGCACACGCTGGCGGTCACCACGCTGGCGGTGCTGCACGACCTGGATCTCGCGGTGCGCAGCTGCGACCGCCTCGTCGTGCTGGACCGCGGGCAGGTGGTCGCTTCCGGGCCGGTGCTGGAGGCGCTCACGCCCCAGGTGCTCTCCGGGGTCTTCGGGGTCACCGCCGAGACGGAACGTCACGACGACGGGGTCGTCCGCGTCACGTACGGTGCCCGGCCCCTGGCCCGGGCCGGCTGAGTCGAGGGGTCGGCGTAAGCGTCCGCGCCGTGCTGTGCGGCGGCGCGGAGGTGGGGCCGTCGTCGGGCGCGCGTCCGACGGCGGCCCCGTCGCCGTGTCTGCCCGCGCCCGTGCGCAGCCGTCCCCCGCGCGATCCCCGCTGTGCGAAGCACCCTGGTCAGACGGTTCCAACGAATTCTGGTTCCCGGCGATGAGGTCGGCTGGACTACCACTGGAAGCCGTTCTTCCCCGCATTCGGGACCGATAACGTGAATACATGTCGGAGCCACTGGGAGAAAGCGCGGTAACGGCTCTGGTCCTGGCCGTCGGGCGGGGCGACCGTTCCGCGGGGGACCCGCTCGTCCGCAGCACGCAGCGTGACATCTGGCGCTTCCTGGTCTACCTGGTGGGGCACGCCGACGCCGAGGACCTGACGCAGGAGACGTTCGTACGCGCGCTGAGCAGCGCGCACCAGTTCACCGGGCGCCACCACGCGCGGGCCTGGCTGCTGGCCATCGCGCGGCACGTGGCCGCCGACCATTTCCGCGCCGCCGCGTGCCGGCCCCGGACCGTGTCCGTTCCGGACTGGCAGGCCAGCGCGGAGCGGTCGAGGGCCCACCACCTGCCGGGCCCGGACGACACGGTCGCGCTCAACCTCGCGGTGCGTACGCTGCCCGCGGCCCGCCGCGCCGCGTTCGTACTGACGCAGGTGGTCGGCCTCGGATACGCGGAGGCGGCCAAGCTGTGCGGCTGCCCCGTGGGCACGATCCGCTCCCGCGTCGCGCGGGCCCGCCGCGACCTCGCATCGGTGCTGGCACCGGCCTCGCGACCGCGTCCGGCGCTGCCCCGGCGGCCCACACTGGTCACCGCCTCAAATGTCCCGACTAGAGGATATGACGTGACGGCGGCAAATGTTCCCTAGCATCGATTAGGACCCTTTCGCGCTGCGGTGGGCAGGGTGAGTGCTTGACGATCGTCATTTTTTTGTGGAAAGGTCGACCCTCAAGGGGGAAGGTGTCCGTAGGGGCACATTGCAATTCGCGGTCGGGAATCCGTTCAAAAACGTTTGCGTTGCGTAACAACTCTGTGGGCTTTGGGCGCCGGGCGGGCGTCCACTCGCCCGCACGGGCTCGCGCGGGCTGACGAGGACCATTCCCGCCGTCGGGTCGATCACTGGGGAGAGTGTGCCGTGGTTGTTGGACCGACGCCCGCCAGCGGGCATCGCGGTCGGCGGGGGGCCGGCCGAACGAGATGCGGGGCGAGTTGGCCTCGGGACGTACGCCGGCTGCGCTAGAGCACACGAGAGCGCTGCTGCCGTGAACCTCACCGTCACACCAGGGCGCTCATCATCGCAAGGGGCCGCGCCGCTACCGGCGCCGCGTCTCGCGATGGGCGTCGTCACCGCCGTCTTCGCCAGCATCAGTCTCATCGGCTTCCTCCACGTCATGTTCCTGCCGGTCGGCCCGGTCGCCATCGCACTGTCGTTCACGTGCATCGCCGCCCTGATGGCCATGCAGCTGCTGTGGTACGGCCGGGACCACGGGCGCCTCCGGTCGCCGTTGGGCTTCGGCCTCCTGGCCGCCCAGGCGGCGCTGGTCTACCTGCCGATCCTGATCTTCGGCCAGGCGTGGGTCGGCATGCCGGGCTTCCTGGCCGGCAGCGTGCTGCTCGTGCTGCGGGCCATCCCGGCCTGGACGGCCTTCTCCTTCATCGTGCTGTCGATGGCCCTCGCCCAGTGGCTGTTCACCCGCGCGCCGATCGACATGCTCTACACCGCGATCTCCACCGTCACGACGGGGCTCGTGGTGTACGGGTTGTCCCGGCTGACCGCGCTCGTCGTCGAGGTGCAGGAGAGCCGCGCGGAGATCGCGCGCATGGCGGTACTGCGCGAGCGGCTGCGCTTCGCCCGCGACCTGCACGACCTGCTCGGCTACAGCCTCTCCGCGATCTCGCTCAAGATCGAGCTGGTGCACCGGCTGATGGAGAAGTCCCCGCAGGAGGCGAGCGACCACCTGCTGGAGATCCTGGAGATATCGCGGGTCGCCCTCTCCGACGCACGGACCGTCGCCAGCGGCTACCGGGAACTGTCGCTGGAGGAGGAGTGCCGCTCGGCCGTGTCGGTGCTCAGCGCCGCGGACATCCAGGTGCAACTGGACAGCGACCACCTCGACCTGCCGGTCCAGGTGAGCACGGTGCTCGCCACGGTGCTGCGGGAGGGGGTCACCAACATCCTGCGGCACAGCAAGGCCAGGCGCTGCGACATCACCATCCGCCAGACGCAGGACGACGCCTGGATCGAGATCGTCAACGACGACCTGGCCGTCGGGCCGCGCCGGGATCCGAGCAGCGGCCGCAACGGCCTGCGCAACCTGTCCGTACGCGCCCAGGAGATCGGCGGATCGCTGACGGTCGAGCAGCAGCCGGACCGGTTCCGGCTGCACGCCGAGGTGCCGCTGCGCCAGGAGCGTCAGCAGCCGTCCCGGTCACAGCCAGCCGGCCTCCCGGGCGAGGCGGATGGCGTCGACGCGGTTGCGCGCGGCGAGCTTGTTGACGATCGTCGTGAGGTAGTTGCGGACGGTCCCGACTGACAGGAACATCTGGGCCGCGATGTCGACGGCCTGGAGCCCCTCCGCGGTGAGGCGCAGGACCTCCGTCTCGCGCGCCGTGAGCGGGCACTCGGCGCTGTCCCAGGCCGACATCGCGAGCTGACTGTCGACGACCCGGCGGCCGGCGGCGACGCTGCGGATCGCCTCGACCAACTGCTCGGTCGGGGCGTCCTTCAGCAGGAAGCCGGTCGCCTTGGCCGACAGCGCCCGGCGCAGGGTGCCGGGCCGGCCGAGCGCGGTCAGGACCAGGGTGCGGATCTCCGGCAGGTGGGCCTGGATGTCGCCGATCGCGGAGAGCCCGTCCTTGCCCGGCAGGTCGATGTCGATCACCGCGACGTCGGGCCGGAACCGCTGCGCCATGGGCAGGATCTCCGTGCCCGAGGCGACCGCGGCGACGACCTCGATGTCCGGCTCGAGGTTGAGCAACGCCACCAGCGCATCGCGGACCATGTGCATGTCCTCGGCCAACAACACCTTGATCAACTTGGCATCCCCTGTCGGGCCGGCGCAATTAACCCCGTTCTATCACGCGTCCGCTCGTATCATGAATGCTCTTTTTCCACGCCTTCGCGTGAACTGCCGCAAAGCCGTTTACCATAGGCCGATCGGCTCATTCACATTCCGTGCACGCCCAGATACTCCTCGTTACAGGAAATGTCGTTTTCGGGTAGTCCGATGGCGAATTCGCCGACCCCGACCTCCGCCGGCCAGTCGAGCCCGAACGCCGACGCGGAAACCCTGGCGTCGCCCATGGTGAGGGCGCTCGTGGCGAGGCCGAGCATCGTCGCCACGAGGCAGAGCGTCTGCTGGAGCATGCCGACGTGCTTCAGGGTGGTGGCGTAGGAAATGCTGTCGTACACCCAGGAGAGTCGTCCCACGCGCGCCGTCATGGTGATCAGCACCGGTGGAGGCCGCCGGCCGCCGATCGACACGCGCGCATTGTCGAGCAGCTCGTCGACGTCGGCCGGGGTGGCGTTGACGAGCGTCAGCGCGTGCTCCGCCGGGCTGTAGTGGTAGATGCCGCGCCGCAGGTCCGGCGAGCGGTCCACCGTCAGGTACAGCTCCAGCTCGTACAGCGAACCCGCGCTGGGGTACGGACGCCGCGTCACCGTGTACCGCACGTTGTCGGGTGCGGTGGCCGTGGCCTGCATCCGGACCCGCGCCGCGTGGAACAGCAGCTCCCCGAGCTCCCGGGCGGACGGAGCCGCGTCCGCGAACGTCCGCACGGAGCGGCGGCCGTCGATGGCATCGGTGAGGGTCATGCCGTGCGGGACCGCCGCGGGCGGGCGGTACATCGGGATCCGCGGCCCGTCGGGCGCCGGCTTCGCGGCGGCCGGCGGAGGCAGGGTCGCGACGTGCCGGAACGTCGCGCCGGCGGGCTCGTCGTGGGTGCCGAGTCTGCTGCGCGAATGGAACAACAGGTCGTACGGCGACCAGAGCAGCAGCGCGGGATCGGTGTCCTCGCGGAACACCGACGTGCCGTCCTCGCCGAGGACGACCATGCCCGCGCCGGCGAGGTGGGCGACGACGTCGGCCACGACCGGCAGCGCCAGGTCGACCCTCCGCGCGACATCGACGCTGGTGGTCGCGCGGGGAAGCGCGCCCAGCACCAGCGCCGCCTGCGGCCGGTGCAGCACCACCCGGTGGTGCGACAGCGGGGACTCGATCACCAGCTCGCCGTCCCGCTGGTGCGCGAACGCGAACCGGGACAGCCGCAACGGCCGGTCCCCGGCCACCTCCGGCAGCTCCAGCACCCCCAGCGGGGACACCGGCTGCACGGACAGCAGCGGCACCGGCGAGTCCCGCGAGCCGAGGGAGCGGACTATCCGGCCCGGCAGCCGGTCGAAGACCGACCTGAGGGCACGCGCGTCCAACCCGGCGACGTTGCCGAGCGCGACCGGCCCGTACGTCATCCGGTGCAGGACCTCCTCGACCGAGGGCGCGGGACGGCCCACCGGGACGTCGCCCCAGCGGCTGAGGACCGTCAGACCGCCGTCCTCAGCCGTCTCGATGGTCACGTCGTCCCGGAAGGACCACAGCGACAGGCTCGGTCCGGGGCGGGAGGTGTCGGCGTCGGATGGCAACCTGGCTCCTCGACGGGCGTGGCGGTGACGCCGCGTGCGCCCGCTCTACACGAAAAGTGGTATCGGGTTGAGGTTCTCGTACTCCGTGGGACGGTCGAGCCTGCCGAGCTGCACCGGGACGTCGAAGAGCCGGCCCGGCGCGAACCTCGCCCAGAAGCCGCGCATCCCCGGCACGATGGCCTTCACCACGGGGAGCCCGACGTCCGGACGGGTCTGGTCGAGCACGAGCACGTCGAGCCCCAGCGCCTCCAGCCTGTGCTGCACCGAGCGGACGTCCGACAGCAGGTCGTCCGTCGGGGCGTGGCGGTAGTCGGTGAGCCGGCGCGCCGGCACCGCCGGATCGGGGCGCAGGTAGGCGTCCCCGGCCCAGGTGGCGGTGCGCCACCACCGTACGGCGTCGGGATCGGACCAGCCGTACCCGCCGTCGTCGTCGCCGACCTCCGCCACGGTCGGCATCAACTGGTTCATCTCGGTGAGCGCGCGGGCCAACGCCGCACGCGGATCCGGGTGCGCCCCGAATCCGAACATGATGTCCTCGCACCGCTTGTCGGTGCGCCGGGACAGCGCGGCCATGGTGGGTACGCCCACGTCCGACGACACGTCGAGGACCCAGACCTCGCGGTGCAGGCCCGCGTAGACCTCGCGCAGCTCGTCGATCCAGCGGTCGCCGAAACTGTCCAGGTCGACCGCGGGGGCCCGGGTGCGGTTGTACCACCACAGGGCCACCGCGTCGCGTTCCACCAGCTCCAGCAGGCCCTGGAGCAGGGCGTCCTCCAGGCTGCTGCCGGCGGCGTTGCCGTTGGAGTCCGCGCACAGCGATGCGCCGCCGTGCTCCTCCGGCACGTTGAAGTAGAGCATCGAGGTGGGCAGCAGCCGGTGCCGCTGCCCGGTGAGCGACCACACCGGCGTCCAGCTCGTCACGGCGGCGTCGTCGAACGGCGCGCAGACGTACTGGAACGGCGAGCAGGTGGCGTTCCAGCGGGCCCGGTCGGCGTACTGGCGCTCGTCGAACAGCAGGCACTCGTCGGGGTGGATGGCGGTGCCGGCCAGCTCGGCGTAGCTGCCCGTGACGCGGGCCTCGTCGCCGTGGAAGTAGGCGCTGTGCCGCTCGACGGCCTCGCAGAGCGCGCTCACCTCGGCGTGCAGGGGGGTGACGCCCTTGCCGCCGTTCTCGGCACGCAGCGCGAAGCGCATCTGCTCGGCGTTCCTGCGCGTCGTCATCGCCAGGTTCGGCCCGGAGCGGAACGAGTTGAGGAAGGCCGGGCCCCGCCCGTCGCGGCTGATCTCCTTGACCACGCCGCTGACCGGGCTGACCAGGTGCCCGTAGTCGTGCAGCACCCGTTCCGGGGGCAGGGCGCGGTGGCTGCCGCCGGAGCGCGACGCCTTCGGCCGGCTGCGCAGCGGCACCGGGCGGAAGGCCCGGTCGCGCTCGATGCCGGGATCGCCGCACTCCGGGCACTGCGGCCGCGCGCGCACCTCGTGGTGGGTGCCGTGCATCGTGAGGCTGTCCAGCGTCCACACCGCGCGCTGCCCGTCGTGGCGGAGACCGGCCGTCCACTTGGTGGCCTCCAGCGCCACCAGGTGCAGGGCGGCGGCGCCGAGCGGGGGCAGCGACACCGGGGGAGCGGTGACCTCCGTGCCGGGCCCGGCGACGGCGCGCAGGCGCGTCTCGGCCTGACGGTGCCCGCGCAGCCGGTGCGCCAGGCAGTGCCAGCACGCGGTCGCGGCGGCGGGGTCGAACACCGGCCCCACCCACACCTGTGCGCCGCCGGGCTTCGCGAGGAGCCAGGGCCGGCGCGCGGCGCGATGCGCGGCGTCGACGGCCGCCAGCCCCTCGTCGAGATAGTCCGCACAGAGCACAATCGATAAGTCGGCGGGGGAGCCCGAATAGTTCCCGGAAACCTGGGTCACCGTCAATCCTGCCGCCCGCAGCGCGGTTTCTGCCGCCCCGGCGCCAACCGGGTCGCCGCCGACGTGGACGAGCTCCACCCGGGCGGCGGCCGTGGCCCGCACGGCCGCGGTGGCGTCCAGGCCCGCCGCCTCCCAGTACGCGAGCGCGGGCTCCCCGGCGGCCGCCTGCGCCGCGGGTCGCAACGTGACCAGGCCGGCGTCGACGAGCCGCCGGACGACCGTGCCGATCTCGGCCGACGAGATCCCGGGTGGACTGTCCCGGACGAGTTCGGCGAGACCACGGGTGCCGTCGAGCAGCGGCGCCAGGGCCTCCACGTGTGCGCCGCTGACCGAGGTGGCACCGCGCTCGGAGAGCACGTAGACGGCGTCCCCGCGTACGACGTGGGTCCTCAGGTGTCGTCTGAACCCGACCCGAAGCTGCGCGTCCCCATCCGACATGGCTGCCCCCTGCTCGACCAGCACCGCTCCAGCGGCGCTCCAGCGTGCCTCCAGTCAGCCTCCCGGCGGCGCGGGCTGCGGGCAAGTGCCGCCGTCACAGGGTGGCCCCTCGTTTGGTCACGTCGGTCCATGACGCGGTCACTATCGGCTCGACCCTCGCTGGGAATAGCGTGGAAGCCTGTCCTGACTCCCCCTGGTCGGAATCGTCGCTCCCGTCGCGGATCCAGTACGCCGACGCCACTCGTCGGCGGTGGAAAGTGCGGTGGATCCGATTGATAGCGAGGTCGGCGAAATGGTTACCAAGTTTGCGGAACTGGGCTCGATGTCGCACGAGGAGAAACTGACACTCCTCGCCGCGTTGCTGGAGTCGGCGGCCGGCCCCGCACCGGGGGCCGGGCGCAGCCCCGACCCGCCACCGGCCGCACCGCCGGCGCGTCGGTCGACGGAGAACCCGCTCGCCGGCGTGCGGTTCGAGCTGCTCGGTCCGCTCGTCATCCGGTACGACGGGGTGGACATCGCGCCCAGCGCGCCGAAGCTGCGGCTGGTCCTGTCCGCGTTGCTGTTCAACGCGAACCAGCCGGTCGGCGCGTCGGTGCTCGTCCGGGAGCTGTGGAGCTCGGGGGCGCCGCGCACCGCGCACGCCACCCTCCAGACGTACATGTTCAAGGTGCGCAAGCTCTTCCGGGGGGTGCTCGGCGGGTCCGTCGAGGACGTCGCACGGGAGGTCCTGCTCACCTGCTCCGGGGGCTACACGCTGCGGGTGGACCCGAACCAGCTCGACATCTTCGAGTTCGACGACCTGGTCACGGCGGGCACCGCGGCGATGCGCGCGGGAGACTACGAGCAGGCGGGAGCGCACCTGCGCCGGTCGCTGGCGCTGTGGCGCGGCAACGTCGTGCACCAGGGCCAGTGGGGCCCGCAGCTGCGCGCCCAGGCGGCGCGGCTGGAGGAGCGCCGGTTCTACGCGTACATGACCAGGATCGACGCCGACCTGTGCCTGGGCCGGCACCGGGAGACGACCTCCGAGCTCGCGTCGCTGGTCGTCGAGCACCCGCTGCACGAGT
Source organism: Micromonospora echinofusca (assembly GCF_900091445.1). Classification (NCBI taxonomy): domain Bacteria; kingdom Bacillati; phylum Actinomycetota; class Actinomycetes; order Micromonosporales; family Micromonosporaceae; genus Micromonospora; species Micromonospora echinofusca. The sequence continues at coordinate 5,067,852 of NZ_LT607733.1, read as the reverse complement.
CGGCGCACGCGATGCTGATGCTCGCGCTGCACCGCTCCGGCCGTACGCCGGCGGCGCTGGAGGTCTACCGGCGGTTCCGGCGACGGATGCTGGGCGAACTCGGCATCGAGCCCTCGGAACGGATCCAGGCGATGCACCTGGCACTGCTGTCGACCGAACCACTGCTCACCGACCTGTCGCTCACCTCCGACATGCTGCTGGACCGATTGGTCGCCCGGGCCCGCGCGGCCAGTTCTTCCACTGTTACCGGGTGATGGACATGCGCCGATTACGTTCAATTTCGCACTCGTGCGCAAAGGAGGAATAGCGATGACAACATCGCCGGTCAAGAACAGCGCGCCGATCGGGCGGGCGACATTTGCCAACGACCCGGTACTGCTGGCGGACGTCCTGCGTCCGTACGCCGGTGCGAAGACCCAGTACCTGAAGTCCGCGACCTTCACCGCGGCCAACGGGCTGGCGAGCGCGCAGGGCGAGTTCGCCATCCCGTACCCGTGCTACATCGACGACACCGGTCACCTCAACTCCGTCGAGGTGAACATCTGCTTCAACCAGCTCTACTACTACCTGGTCGCCAAGAGCGTCCAGGAGCAGGCCGTCCCCGCGCTGTCGGCGTGGACGATGGACGACTACTGGGCCAAGCAGCTCCCGGACATGCTCATCACGCACTTCTCCAGCAAGTTCCGGCGGCCGATCGACTCGTCGTCGTTCCACGGCGAGGTGGTCTTCGCGGAGTTCAGCGAGCGCAACCGCAGCAAGCCGGTCCAGATCCTCGACATGCCCTGGCGCTTCTGGGACGACAACGGCGGCCTCGCCGAGGGCGAGGTGCGGATGGCCCTGGTCAACCCGCCCGGCATGCGTCGCCAGGCCGACGCGGCGTGAGCTGCCCCCACCCGTACGCCCACTGAGGAGGACCCGGTGACTGTTCAGTTGCGCACGCTCGTCGACGTGGTACGCAGGCACGCCGTTCAGCAGCCGGACGTCGTCGCCACGATCTGTGAGGGCCGGCGCGTCGACTACGCCACCCTGCACCGCGTCAGCAACCAGGTGGCGCGCGGCCTCCAGGCGGCGGGGCTCGGCCCCGGCGACCGCATCGCCTACCTGGGCAGGGAGACCGAGCACTTCTACGACCTGCTCTTCGGCGCGGCGAAGACCGGCGTGGTGCTCGTGCCGATCAACTGGCGGTTGGCCGCCGCCGAGGTCGAGCACATCCTGCGCGACTCCGGTGCCGCGCTGCTGTTCGTCGACTCCGGCTCGGCCGCCGTCGCCGACAAGCTGGCGCCGGAACTGCCGATGCTCAAGCAGGTGGTCGCGCTGGACTCCGACGGCGTGGCCCGGGCCGGCTTCGCGGCCTGGGTGTCGGCCCAGCCCGACGCGAACGTCCTGACCAGGGTGACGCCGGACACGCCGCTGGTGCAGATGTACACCAGCGGAACGACGGGCCTGCCGAAGGGCGTCGTCCTCGCGCACCGCAGCTTCTTCGCGGTACGCGACGCGCTCGCCTCGGCCGACCTGGACTGGCTCGACTGGCGCGAGGGCGAGGTCAACCTCGTCGGCATGGCCGGTTTCCACATCGGCGGCCTGTGGTGGGCGACCCAGGGCTTCGTCTCGGGCGTCACGAACGTGGTGCTGCGCGAGTTCACCACGGCGGGCGTGGTCGAGCTGATCAGGACGCTCCGCGTCCGCACCGCCATCCTGGTGCCCGCGATGCTGCGGCTGCTGCTGGTGGAGCCCGGCGTCACCAAGGAACACTTCGCCTCGCTCCGCAAGGTGGTCTACGGCGGCGCGCCCATCTCGGCCGCGCTCCTCGCCCGCTGCATCGAGGGCTTCGGCTGTGAGTTCGCCCAGATCTACGGGCTCACCGAGACCGGCAACACCGCCATCTGCCTGCCCCCGGCCGACCACACGCCCGACAGCGGCAAGATGCAGGCGGCGGGGCGCGCCTACCCGGGCTTCGAGGTCAAGGTCGCCGACGACAAGGGCAACCCGCTGCCACCCGGCGAGGTGGGCGAGGTCTGGCTGCGTACGCCGGCGGCGATGGTGGAGTACTGGAACATGCCGGAGGCCACGGCGAAGACGCTGGTCGACGGCTGGATCGTGACCGGTGACGCGGGCGTGCTCGACGAGGACGGCTACCTGTTCATCCGCGACCGGATCAAGGACATGATCATCGTGGCGGGGGAGAACGTCTACCCGGCGGAGGTCGAGAACGTGATCGGCCGGCACCCGCTGGTCGCCGAGTCGGCGGTCGTGGGGGTGCCGGACGAGCGCTGGGGCGAGGCCGTCTACGCGTTCGTGGTGCCGGTGGAGGGCCAGCAGCTCACCGAGCGCGACCTGGCGTTGCACCTGCGTGGGCAGTTGGCCGGCTTCAAGCAGCCGCTGCACTACGAGTTCATCGACCGGGTGCCGCGCAACCCCAGCGGGAAGATCCTGCGCCGCGAGCTGCGGGAGCGGTTCTGGCAGGGTCACGAGCGCAGGGTGAGCTGATCGCGATGACCGCGGTGATCAGCGAGCGGGACACCCGCGACCCGCTGCACCGGCTGCCCCGGCTGCTGGACGACGAATCCCTGACCCTGCTGCACGATCCGGACGACGTCGCCGCCACGGTGGCCCGTGGCCGGATCGCCGGTGAGAAGGTGATCGCCTTCTGCACCGACGCGACGGTCAAGGGTGGCGCGCTGGGGCTGCCGGAGTGCCTGCGCATCCGGGACGCCATCGAGCTGGCGCTGGCCGAGGGTGTGCCGGTGATCGGCCTGTGGCACTCCGGCGGCGCGAAGCTGGCGGGCGGTGTCGAGTCGATGCACGGCATCGGCGCGATCTTCGCGTCGATGGTCCGGGCGTCCGGGCGGATCCCGCAGCTCTCGGTCGTGCTGGGCCCGGCCGCGGGCGGCGCCGCGTACGGACCGGCGCTCACCGACATCGTCGTCCAGGCGCCCGCCGGCCGGATCTTCATCACCGGGCCGGACGTGGTGCGCAGCGTCACCGGCGAACAGATCGACATGGCCGGGCTCGGCGGGCCGGACGCGCACGTGCGCAAGTCGGGCGTGACGCACGTGCCCGCCGACTCGGAGGAGGACGCCTACCACCAGACGCGGCGGCTCGTGGCGCTGCTCGCCCGGCCGGGGGCGTTCGACCCCGCCCGGGCCGGCGCGCCGCGAGACCTGCGCGCGCTGCTGCCGGACTCCCCGGTGCGCGCCTACCCCGTGCGGCCGCTGCTCACCGCGCTCCTCGACGACGGCGACCTGCTGGAGCTGCAACCGAAGTGGGCGCCGAACATGGTCGTCGGCCTCGGCCGGCTGGGCGGCGGCACGATCGGCGTCGTCGCGAACAACCCGCTGCGCAAGGGGGGCTGCCTCGACTCGGTCGCGGCCGAGAAGGCGTCCCGCTTCGTGCGCATGTGCGACGGGTTCGGCGTACCGCTGCTCGTCGTGGTCGACGTCCCCGGCTACCTGCCCGGCGTCGCCCAGGAGTGGGGCGGGGTGGTGCGGCGCGGCGCCAAGCTGCTGTACGCCTTCGCCGAGGCCACCGTCCCGCGCGTCACGCTGATCACCCGCAAGTCGTACGGCGGCGCCTACATCGCCATGAACTCGCGCGCGCTGGGTGCGACGTCGGTGCTGGCCTGGCCGGACGCCGAGGTCGCGGTGATGGGCGCCGAGGCGGCCGTCGGCATCATCCACCGCAGGACGATCGCCGCCGCCGGAGAGACCGGGCGCGGCGAACTCGTCGCGCGACTCGTCGAGGAGCACCGGCAGGTCGCTGGCGGCCTCGGCCGCGCGCTGGACCTCGGCGTGGTCGACGAGGTCGTCCGCCCCGAGGACACCCGGGCCCGCCTGGTCTCCGTCTTCGCCGACGCCGCCGGCCCCGTCCGCCGGCGCGGCACGCACGGGAACATCCCGCTCTAGCACCCCGATCCCCCCCACCGGTCCGCCCCTGGAGTGACGTCGATGCCCGACAACGAGGAAAAGCTGCTCGACTACCTCAAGCGGACGACAGCGGAGCTGCGCGAGACGCGGCGGAAGCTGCGCGACGCGGAGGAGGCGGCGCACGAGCCCATCGCCATCGTCGGCATGGCGTGCCGGTTCCCCGGCGGCGTGCGCACGCCGGAGGACCTGTGGGAGCTGGTCGCCGCCGGACGGGACGGGGTCGGCGGCTTCCCCACCGACCGGGGCTGGAACGTGGCGGACCTGTACGACCCGACGCCGGGCGCGCCGGGCAAGTCGTACACCCGCGAGGGCGGCTTCCTGTACGACGCGGCGGAGTTCGACGCGGAGTTCTTCGAGATCAGCCCGCGTGAGGCGCTGACCATGGACCCCCAGCAGCGGCTGCTGCTGGAGACGTCGTGGGAGGCGCTGGAACGGACGGGCCTCGATCCGGCGTCCCTGCGCGGCAGCGACACCGGCGTGTTCGCCGGGATGATGTACCACGACTACGCGGGCAACAGCTCCACCGGCGCGATCGCCTCGGGCCGGGTCGCGTACGCCCTGGGCCTGGAGGGCCCGGCGGTCACGCTCGACACGGCCTGCTCGTCGTCGCTGGTCGCCCTGCACCTCGCCGCCCAGGCGCTGCGCGGCGGCGAGTGCTCGCTGGCGCTGGCCGGCGGCGTGACGGTCATGGCGACCCCCGAGACGTTCGTGGAGTTCTCCCGGCAGCGTGGTCTGTCGCCGGACGGCCGGTGCAAGTCCTTCGCCGCCGCCGCCGACGGCACCGGCTGGTCCGAGGGCGTCGGCATGCTGGTGGTGGAGCGGCTGTCGGACGCGCTGCGCAACGGCCGCCGGGTGCTGGCGGTGGTGCGGGGCACGGCGGTCAATCAGGACGGCGCGTCGAACGGGCTGACCGCGCCTAACGGGCCGTCGCAGCAGCGGGTGATCCGGGCCGCGCTGGCCAACGCGCGGCTGTCGGCGAGCCAGGTCGACGTGGTCGAGGCGCACGGCACGGGCACGACGCTGGGCGACCCGATCGAGGCCCAGGCGGTCCTGGCCACGTACGGGCAGGGCCGGGAACGGCCGTTGTGGCTCGGCTCCGTCAAGTCGAACATCGGCCACACCCAGGCCGCGGCGGGCGTCGCCGGCGTGATCAAGATGGTGGGCGCGCTGCGGAACGGGTTGCTGCCGCGCACGCTGCACGTGGACGAGCCGTCGCCGCGGGTGAACTGGTCGGCGGGGGCGGTGTCGCTGCTGACCGAGCCGGTGGCGTGGCCCGCCGGCGACCGGCCGCGTCGGGCCGCCGTGTCGTCGTTCGGTATCAGCGGCACCAACGCGCACGTGGTGATCGAGGAGCCCGAGCCGGACGGCTCGCCCGAGCCGGCGTACGCCGTCCGACCGCCGGCGATCCCGTGGGTCCTCTCCGGACGGACGCCGGAGGCCGTACGGGCCCAGGCCACGCGCCTGGCCGACGCGGTGGCCGGCCGGGACCCCGACGACGTCGGGTTCACGCTGGCCGTCGGCTTCACGCTCGCGGTCGGGCGGACCGCGTTCGAGCACCGTGCCGCCGTGGTGGGCCGCGACACCGAGGAGCTGGTCCGCGCCCTGCGGGCGGGCGTGCAGCCGACCGTGGCGGCCCCCGGCAGGTTGGCGTTCCTGTTCACCGGGCAGGGCGCACAACGACTCGGCATGGGCGCCGAACTCGCCGCCGCGTACCCCGTCTTCGCCGCCGCGTTCGACGAGGTCTGCACCGCCCTCGACGCGCACCTCGACCAACCACTGCGCAAGGTCATCGACACCGACGAGCTGCACCAGACCGGCTACACCCAACCCGCCCTGTTCGCCTTCGAGGTCGCCCTGCACCGACTCCTCGAATCCTGGGGCATCCACCCCCACGCCCTCGCCGGACACTCCATCGGCGAACTCACCGCCGCCCACCTCGCCGGCATCTTCGATCTCACCGACGCCGCGAAGCTCGTCACCGCCCGCGCCCGCCTCATGCAAGCCCTACCCACCGGCGGCGCCATGATCGCCGTGCAAGCCACCGAGGAACAGGTCACCCCCCACCTCACCGACACCGTCGGCATCGCCGCCGTCAACACCGGCACCGACCTCGTCCTCTCCGGCGACGAAACCGCCACCCTCACCGCCGCCGAAGCACTCGCCGCCCAGGGCCACCGGACGAAACGCCTCACCGTCTCCCACGCCTTCCACTCCCACCTGATGGACCCCGTCCTCGACGACTACCGCGCCGTCGCCGAATCCATCACCCACCACGAACCCACCATCCCCGTCATCTCCACCGTCGACGGCCGACCACTGCGCTCCACCCCCGACTACTGGGTCACCCAACTACGCCACACCGTCCGCTTCCACGAAACCGTCGAAGCTCTCACCACCGACCACCACGTCGACACCTACCTCGAAGTCGGCCCCGACACCGTCCTCGCCACCGCCGCCGCCACCGGCGACACCACCACCATCGCCACCACCCACCGCAACCAGCCCGAGACCGCGACCCTCACCAGGGCCGTCGCCGACCTGCACAACCTCGGCTTCCCCGTCGACTGGCCCACCTGGTTCGCCGGTGCCCACACCACCGACCTGCCCACCTACCCCTTCCAGCGCCAGCGGTACTGGGCGGAGAACGCGACCGCGACGGGGGCGGCCAGCCGGCTCGGCCTCGCCGACACCGACCATCCCCTGCTCGGAGCGGCCGTCGCGCTGCCCGACTTCGACGGCGTCGTCTACACCGGCCGGCTGTCCACCGGCACGCACCCGTGGCTCGCGGACCACGTCGTCGCGGGCCGGGTGCTCGTTCCCGGAGCGGCGCTCGTCGAACTCGCCGTACACGCCGCCGACGCGGTCGGCTGCCCGGTGGTGGACGAGCTGACCATGGTCGCCCCGCTGGTCCTGCCCGAGGACGGCGCGGTGCAACTGCGGCTGCGGGTCGGCGAGCCGGACGAGGAGGGGCGCCGCAAGGTCGAGATCCACTCCCGCGGCGAGCGCACCGAGAGCTGGACGCCGCACGCCACCGGGCTCGTCACCGCCGACGCGGTCGCCACGCCGGACACCGTGGCCGAGTGGCCACCCGTCGACGCCCGGCCCGTCGACCTGACCGACGCGTACGACCGGCTCGCGGACCGGGGCTACGGGTACGGGCGCGTGTTCCGGGGCGTCACGGCCGTGTGGCGACGCGGCGACGAACTGTTCGCCGAGGTCACCCTTTCCGAGGCCGAGGAGCGGTTCGCGCTGCACCCCGCCCTGCTGGACGCGGCGCTGCACGCCCCGCTGCTGGCCGACCCGGACGGCACCGGCGACACCCTGCTCCCGTTCTCGTGGCAGCAGGTGGTGCTGCACGCCACGAACGCCACCGCCCTGCGGGTCCGGATCGTCCCCGTCGACTCCGGCTGGGCGCTCACCGCGACCGACGCCACGGGCGCGCCCGTGGTGTCCGTGGGCAGGCTGGAGACCCGGCCGGTCGCCGGGCTCGACGTGCGGCCGACCCACCACGACTCGCTGTACGAGCTGACCTGGGTGCCGGTGCCGGCCACCGGCGGGCCGGCCGGGGACGTGACGGTGCTCGACACCACCACGTTCCCGCCCGGTCCCACCGCGACGGACACCCCGGCCGCCGTACGCACCGCCCTGCACCGCGTACTCGACGAGATCAGGTCGTTCCTGGCCGACCCCGCCGGCTCCCGGCTCGTCGTGCGTACCCGGGGTGCGGTCGCCCTGCCCGGCGAGGACGTCACGGACCTCGTCGGCGCCGCCGTGTGGGGCTTCGTCCGCTCGGTCCAGGCCGAGCACCCCGACCGCGTCGTCCTCGTTGACGGCGACGTCGTGCTGGCCGACGACGAACCGCAGCTCGTGGTCCGCGACGGCGTCACGCACGCCGCCCGACTGGCCCGGGCGGCCACCGCCGACCCGGTGCCGGCGGACTTCGGCTCCGGCACCGTGCTGGTGTCGGGCGCGTCCGGCGCGCTGGGTGCGGTCCTGGCCCGGCACCTCGTCGCGGCCCACGGGGTGCGTGACCTGCTGCTGGTGTCGCGCCGGGGCGCGGCGGCGCCGGGCGCGGCGGAGCTGGCGGCGGAGCTGACGGCGTCGGGCGCCGCCGTGCGGTGGGCGGCGTGCGACGTGGCCGACCGGGACGCGGTGACGGCGCTGGTCGCCGGCGCGGGTCTGTCGGCGGTGGTGCACGTCGCCGGTGTGGTGGACGACGGTCTGCTGACGTCGTTGACGACCCAGCGGCTGGACCGGGTGCTCGCGCCGAAGGTCGACGCGGCCTGGCACCTGCACGAGGCGACGGCCACGGCGGGCCTGTCGGCGTTCGTGACGTTCTCGTCGGCGGCGGGCGTGTTCGGCAACGCCGGCCAGTCGGCGTACTCCGCGGCCAACGCCTTCCTGGACGCGCTGGCGGTGCGCCGCCGGGCGGCCGGCCTGCCCGGGCAGTCCCTGGCGTGGGGCATGTGGGACGGGGGCATGGCGGGAGAGCTGGGCGCCGCGGAACGGCAGCGGCTGGCCCAGGCGGGCGTACGGGCGCTGTCGGTGGACGAGGGCCTGCGCCTCTTCGACGCCGCGAGCACCTGCGCCGCGCCGGTGCTCGTACCCGTCGGGCTCGACCTCGGCGTGGTCGACGGCCCCATCTACCGCGGCCTGGTCCGGGCCAGGACGCGGCGGGCGGCGTCCGCCGGCAACGGCCTCGCCACCCGGCTGCTCGGCCTGCCCGCCCCGGAGCGCGCGGACCTGCTGCTGGACCTGGTCCGAACGAAGGTCGCGGGGGTGCTCGGGCACCGGGACCCCGACGCCGTCGATCCCGCCCGCGCCTTCACCGAACTGGGCTTCGACTCCCTCGCCGCGCTGGAACTGCGCAACCAGCTCAACGCCGCGACCGGCCTGCGGCTGCCCGCCACGCTCACCTTCGACCGCCCGAACACCCGCGCGGTAGCCGACCTGCTGCACGAGCGGCTCGTGCCGGACACCGGCACTGACGGCGGGCTGCCGGAGGACGAGGTCCGCCGCATCCTGCTCGCCATCCCGATCAGCCGGCTGCGCGACGCCGGCCTGATGGACAGCCTGCTCGAACTGGGCGGCGTACGGGTCGCCACCGGCGAGCCCGACGCCGCACCGACCGGGTCCATCGACGACATGGACGCCGACGCACTGATCAGCATGGCGCTCGCCGACCTCGGTGACGCGACGACGGAAGCGGGGAGCTGACCACATGGCGCACTCGGAGGAGAAGCTCGTCACCGCGCTGCGGGCCTCGCTGAAGGAGAACGAGTGGCTGCGGGAGCAGAACCGCAAGCTCGACTCGGTGCTGCGCGAACCCATCGCCATCGTGGGCATGGCCTGCCGCTACCCCGGCGGGGTCCGGACCCCGGACGACCTGTGGGACCTGGTGGCCGCCGGCGGCGACGGGATCACCGGGTTCCCCACCGACCGCGGCTGGAACGTCGCCGAGCTGTACGACCCCACGCCCGGTACGCCGGGCCGCTCGTACACCCGCGAGGGGGGCTTCCTGCACGACGCGGGCCAGTTCGACCCGGAGTTCTTCGGCATCAGCCCCCGCGAGGCGCTGGCGATGGACCCGCAGCAGCGGCTGCTGCTGGAGGTCTCCTGGGAGGCGTTCGAGAACGCCGGCATCGACCCGACCGGCCTGCGCGGCAGCGACGCCGGGGTCTTCGCCGGCATGATGTACCACGACTACGCCGACAACAAGGCCGCCGGCGCGGTCGTCTCGGGCCGGGTGGCGTACACCTTCGGCCTGGAGGGGCCCGCCGTCACCGTCGACACGGCGTGCTCGTCGTCGCTGGTCGCCCTGCACCTGGCCGTGCAGGCGCTGCGCAACGGCGAGTGCTCGCTGGCGCTGGCCGGCGGGGTCACCGTGATGGCGACCCCGCTGACCTACGTCGAGTTCTCCAAGCAGCGCGGGCTGGCGCCCGACGGCCGGTGCAAGTCCTTCGCCGCCGCCGCCGACGGCACCGGCTTCGCCGAGGGCGCCGGCATGCTGGTCGTGGAGCGGCTGTCCGACGCCCGGCGCAACGGGCACCGGGTGCTCGCCGTCGTGCGCGGCACGGCGGTCAACCAGGACGGCGCCTCCAACGGCCTGACCGCTCCGAGCGGGCCCGCGCAGCAGCGGGTCATCCGGTCGGCGCTGGCCAACGCGCGGCTGTCGGCCAACCAGGTCGACGTGGTCGAGGCGCACGGCACCGGCACCACCCTGGGCGACCCCATCGAGGCCCAGGCCATCCTCGCCACCTACGGCCAGGACCGGGATCGGCCGCTGTGGCTCGGCTCCGTCAAGTCCAACATCGGCCACACCCAGGCCGCCGCCGGCGTCGGCGGGATCATCAAGATGGTGCTCGCCATGCGGCACCGGCTGCTGCCGAAGACGCTGCACGTCGACGCACCGAGCGACCAGGTCGACTGGACGGAGGGCGCGGTCTCGCTGCTGACCGAGGCCGTCGCCTGGCCGCGCGGCGCGGAGTCGTCCCGCGCCGCCGTCTCGTCGTTCGGAGTGAGCGGAACCAACGCCCACGTGATCCTCGAGGAACCGCCCGCGCAGGAGGCGGCGCCGGCCGTCGAAGCGACCGGACCGGTGCCCTGGGTGCTGTCCGGTCGTACCGCAGACGCCCGGCGCGACCAGGCGGCCCGGCTGGCGGCCCACCTCGACCGGCACCCCGCCGCCCCGGCCGACGTCGCCGCCGCCCTGGCGGCCCGCACCCGCTTCGAGCACCGGGCGGTCGTGGTCGGCACGAACCCCGCCGAGCTGCGGGCCGGCCTGGCCGCCGTCGCGGCGGACGAACCCGCGCCCGCCGTGGCCGCCGGCACCGCCCTGAAGACCGAGCCGCGGGTCGCCTTCATGTTCCCCGGCCAGGGCTCGCAGTGGGCGGGCATGGCCGTGGAGCTGATGGACACCCACGAGGTGTTCGCCGCCCGGATGGACGAGTGCGCCAAGGCGGTGGACGGGTTCACCGACTGGTCGCTGCTCGACGTCGTGCGGGGCGTGCCCGGCGCGCCCTCGCTCGACCGGGTGGACGTGGTGCAACCCGTGCTGTTCGCCGTGATGGTGTCGCTGGCGGCGCTGTGGCGGTCGTACGGCGTCGAGCCCGCCGCCGTGGTGGGGCACTCGCAGGGCGAGATCGCGGCCGCCGTCGTCGCCGGCGCGCTCACCCTCGACGACGGTGCCCGCGTCGTCGCGTTGCGCAGCCGGGCGATCGCCGCCGGCCTGGCCGGACGCGGCGGGATGGCCTCCGTGGCGGCGCCGCGCGCGGACGTGGAGGCGCGCCTGGCCCGGTGGGGCGAGCGAATCTCGGTCGCCGCCGTCAACGGGCCCGCCGCCACCGTCGTCTCCGGCGAGCCCGACGCCCTGCGGGAACTGCTGGCGGCGTGCGAGGCCGACGGCGTGCGGATGCGGATGATCCCGGTGGACTACGCCTCGCACTCCGCGCAGGTCGAGGCCATCCGGGACGAACTGCTGAGCGTCCTCGCCGACGTCCGGCCGCGAAGCGCCGACGTGCCGCTGTACTCCACCCTCACCGGCGCGGTCGCCGACACCGCCACCCTCGACGCCGACTACTGGTACGCGAACCTGCGCGGCACGGTCCGGTTCGAGGAGGCGATCGACCGCCTGCTCGCCGACGGGCACGACGTCCTCGTCGAGATCAGCCCCCACCCGGTGCTGGGCATGGGGGTACGCGAGATCCTGGACCGCGCCGACGCCCCCGCCGCGCTCGTCGCGTCGCTGCGCCGCGACGAGGGCGGCCTGTCGCGGTTCCTGCTCTCCCTCGCCGAGGCGTACGTGCGCGGTGTCGCCGTCGACTGGTCCCGGCACACCAACGGGGTGCCGGCCCCGCTGCCGACGTACCCGTTCCAGCACCAGCGGTACTGGCAGCTGGAGGCGGCGTCCGCCGTGGACGCGCGCGGGCTCGGCATCGACGTCGTCGGCCACCCGCTGCTCGGCGCCGCGCTGACCGTCCCGGAGCGGGACCTGGTCGTGCTCGCCGGCCGGATCAGCCTGGAGACGCACCCCTGGCTGGCCGACCACGCCGTCCTGGACACGGTCCTGCTGCCCGGCACGGCGCTGGTCGAACTCGCCGTGCGCGCCGGTGACGAGGTCGACTGCCCGGCCGTCGAGGAACTCACCCTGACCACCCCGCTGGTCCTCCCGCCCCAGGGCGGGGTGGCCCTGCGGCTCACCGTCGAGGCACCCGACGAGCACGGCCGCCGCGCGCTGGGCGTCTACGGCCAGACCGACGCCGAGGCGACGGTCGGCATGTGGACCCGGCACGCCACCGGCGTCCTCGCCCCCGCCACGACGGAGGGGGAGCGCCTCGCCGAGTGGCCGCCCGCCGACGCGCAGGCCGTCGACCTCGGCGACCTCTACGACCGGCTCGCCGGGCTCGGCCTGCGCTACGGGCCGGTGTTCCAGGGCCTGCGGGCCGCGTGGCGCCGGGGCGACGAGACATTCGCCGAGGTGGCGCTGCCCCAGGGCACCGACGTGGACGGTTTCGGCCTGCACCCCGCGCTGTTCGACGCGGCCCTGCACGCCCTCGCCGGCGACGTCGCCGACGGCACGGCGCAGCTGCCCTTCCTCTTCAGCGGCGTGACGCTGCACGGGGCGGGCGCGACGAACCTGCGCGTCCGGTTCACCCGGAAGGGAGCGGACAGCGCCGCCCTGCTCGTCGCCGACCACGCGGGCGCCCCGGTCGCCACGGTGGCGGCGCTCACCGTACGCCCGGTGGCCCCGCAGGCGCTGCGCGGCCGCAGCGGCTTCGTCGAGTCGCTGTTCCGGCTGGAGCACGCGCCCCTGACCGTCGGTCGGGGCGACCGGGGCGCCTGGCAGACGCTGGGCGCCGCGCCGGTCTTCGACGCGCCGCCGGTGGCGTTGGCCGACGCGTCCGCCGACACGCTGTTCCTGCCGTGCTTCGCCGACGCGCCCGGCGTCGCCGCGGTCGCCGACCTCACGGCGTACGCGCTGACCACGATCCAGCAGTGGCTCGCCGCACCGGACCTGGCCGACACCAGGCTCGTCGTGGTGACCCGCCCGGACGACCTGGCCGGCGCGGCGGTGCACGGACTGGCCCGCTCCGCGCAGGCCGAGAACCCGGAGCGGATCGTCCTGCTGGAGGCCGACCACACCGCCGACGCCCTGGTGGCCGCGGCGCTGGCGACCGGCGAGCCGGTGCTCGTCATCCGCGACGGCGTGGTGAGCGCGCCGCGCCTGGCCCGGGTCCCCGACTCCGACGTCGCCGGGCCCACCGTGTTCGGCCCGGACGGCAGGGTGCTCGTCACCGGCGGCACCGGCACCCTCGGCGCGCTGGTCGCCCGCCACCTGGTCACCGAGCACGGGGTACGCGAACTCGTGCTGACCAGCCGCCGTGGCCTGGCCGCCGAGGGCGCGGCCGAGCTGCGCGACGAACTCACCGAGCTGGGCGCGACCGTGACCGTGGCGGCGTGCGACGTGGCGGAGCGGGACCAGGTCGCCGCGCTGCTCGCGGCGTACCCCGTCACCGGCGTCGTGCACACCGCGGGCGTGATGGCCGACGCCACCATCCCCACGCTCACCCCCGAGCGGCTGGCCACCGCGCTGCGCCCCAAGGTCGACGCGGCCTGGCACCTGCACGAGCTGGCCGGTGAGCTGAGCGCCTTCGTGCTCTTCTCCTCGGCCGCCGGCATCTTCGGCAGCCCCGGCCAGGGCGCCTACGCGGCGGCGAACGCGCTGCTCGACGCGCTCGCCGCGCAGCGGCGGGCGGCGGGACGGCCCGCCCACTCGCTCGCCTGGGGGCTCTGGGCCGAGCGCAGCGAGATGACCGCCGATGTGGACGGCGCGCAGCTCGGCCGGATGGCCCGCAGCGGCATGGCCGAGCTGTCCAGCAAGGACGGTCTGGCGCTCTTCGACGCCGCGGTCCGCTCGACCGAGGCACTGCTGGCACCGGTGCCGATGGACCTGGCCGTGCTCGGCCGCGGCGACCGCGAACCGCCGGCGCTGCTGCGCGGCCTCGTCCGCGCCCCGGCCCGCCGGGCGGTGGGCGGCTCGTCGCTGGCGCAGCGGCTGGCCGAGGTGCCCGCCGAGCGCTGGCACGAGGTCGTGCTGGAGGTGGTGCTCACCCGGGTCGCCTCCGTCCTCGGCTACGCCCGCGCGGACCGGCTACCGGCGGGGCGCGCCTTCAAGGAGCTCGGCTTCGACTCGCTCACCGCGCTCGACCTGCGCAACCAGCTCAACGCGACGACCGGGCTGCGGCTGCCCGCGACGCTGGTGTTCGACTACCCGACGCCGGAGGTGCTGGCCGGGCACCTCGTGGAGCAGTTGGGCGGCGGGCGCACCGCGACGACGGACGTCGCGCTGGCGCGGCACGACCAGGAGCCGGTCGTGATCGTGGGGATGGCGTGCCGGTTCCCGGGCGGCGTGCGTACGCCGGAGGACCTGTGGCGGCTGCTGTCCGGCGGCGCGGATGCGATCGGGCCGTTCCCCACCGACCGGGGATGGCACCTCGACGCGCTGTTCGACCCCGACCCGGACCACCCCGGCACCAGCTACGTCGACCAGGGCGGTTTCCTCTACGACGCCGCCCAGTTCGACCCCGGCTTCTTCGGCATCTCCCCCCGCGAGGCGCTGGCGATGGACCCGCAGCAGCGACTGCTGCTGGAGACCTCGTGGGAGGCGCTGGAGCGGGCCGGCATCGACCCGACCACGCTGCGCGGCAGCCGCACCGGCGTGTACGCGGGCGTGATGTACAACGACTACGGCAGCGTGCTGAGCAGCTCCGCCGAGTCCGTCGACGGGTTCCTGTCCACCGGCAACTCCGGCGGGGTGATCTCCGGCCGGATCTCGTACACGCTCGGGCTGGAGGGCCCGACGATGACCGTCGACACCGCCTGCTCGTCGTCGCTGGTCGCCCTGCACCTCGCCATCTCCGCGCTGCGTAACGGGGAGTGCTCCCTCGCGCTGGCCGGCGGCGTGTCGGTGATGTCGACGCCCGGCACGTTCCTGGAGTTCTCCCGGCAACGCAACCTCGCCCCCGACGGACGGTGCAAGTCGTTCGCGGGCGCCGCCGACGGCACCTCGCTCTCGGAGGGCGTCGGCGTGCTGGTGGTGGAGCGGCTCTCCGACGCCCGCCGCCACGGGCACCCGGTGCTCGCCGTGCTGCGGGGCTCGGCGGTGAACTCCGACGGCGCCTCCAACGGGCTCACCGCGCCGAACGGGCCGGCCCAGCAGCGGGTGATCCGGGCCGCCCTGGCGGACGCCCGGCTGTCCCCGTCCGAGGTCGACGTCGTCGAGGCGCACGGCACGGGCACGACCCTGGGCGACCCGATCGAGGCGCAGGCCGTCCTCGCCACGTACGGCCAGGAGCGCGCGGCACCGGTGCTGCTCGGTTCGGTCAAGTCGAACCTCGGGCACACCCAGGCCGCCGCCGGGGTGGCCGGCATCATGAAGATGGTGCTGGCGCTGCGGCACGGCCTGCTGCCGCCGACCCTGCACGTGGACGAGCCCACGCCGCACGTCGACTGGACCTCAGGCGCGGTACGCGTCGCCGCGACGCCGGTGCCGCTCGCCGCCACCGACCGCCCGGTGCGCGCCGCCGTGTCGTCCTTCGGCATCAGCGGCACCAACGCGCACGTCGTGCTGGAACAGGTCGAGCCGGCGGCGCCGGTCGAAGAGCCGGACGTCCCGTTCACGCCGTGGCTGCTCTCCGCCCGGACCGAGGAGGGGCTGCGCGAGCAGATTCCGCGGCTGCGTGCCCACGTCGCCGCCGATCCGACGCTGCGCCCGGTCGACGTCGCGTACACGCTCGCCACCGGGCGGGCCGGGTTCCCGCACCGCGCGGTGCTGCTCGGTGACCAGGTGCTCACCGGCACGGTCGACGGCGGGAAGCTCGCGATGGTCTTCACCGGCCAGGGGGCGCAGCGGGTCGGTATGGCGGCGCAGCTGATGGACTTCCCGGCGTTCGCGCGGGCCTTCGACGAGGTGTGCGGTGAGCTGGACCGGCACCTGGAGCGGCCGCTGCGGGAGGTGCTCGGCGCCGAGGAGGTACACCAGACCGCGTGGACCCAGCCGGCGTTGTTCGCGGTCGAGGTGGCGCTGTTCCGGCTGTTCGAGTCGTGGGGTGTGCGGCCGGACCTCGTGGCGGGGCACTCGATCGGTGAGCTGACGGCGGCGCACGTCGCCGGGGTCTGGTCGCTCGCCGACGCCGCGAAGGTGGTCGCGGCGCGGGGCCGGCTGATGCAGGCGCTGCCGGCCGGCGGCGCGATGGTGGCCGTACGGGCCACCGAGGACGACGTCGTGCCGCTGCTCTCCGGCGGCGTGGCCATCGCCGCCGTCAACGGACCGGAGTCGGTGGTGCTCTCCGGCGAGGAGGCCGCCACCCTCGCCGTGGCCGAGAAGCTGACCGGGCGGGGCCGCAAGGCGCAGCGGCTGACGGTGTCGCACGCGTTCCACTCGCCGTTGATGGATCCGATGCTCGACGAGTACCGCGCGGTCGTGGCTCAGGTGGAGTGCCGGGAGCCGGCCATCGAGCTGGTCTCGACGGTGACGGGCGACGTCACCACTCTCGACGCCGACTACTGGGTGCGGCAGGTGCGCGAGCCCGTCCGCTACGCCGACGCGGTCGCCACGCTGGCCGCGTCCGGGGCCACCACCTTCCTGGAACTCGGCCCCGACGCGGTGCTCACCGCGCTCGGGCGCAACGTGGCCGAGGGCGAGTGGATCCCGGTGTGCCGCAAGGGCCACGCCGAGCCGGAGACCGTGGCGACCGCGTTCGCCCGGCTCGCGGCGCGCGGCGCGACCATCGACTGGTCCACGGTGGTGCCGGGGCGGACCGTGGAGCTGCCCACCTCCGCGTTCCGGCACCAGCCGTACTGGCCCCGGGCGGGCGCCGGCACCGGCGACGCGAGCGGGCTCGGTCAGACGCGGACGAACCACCCGCTGCTGGGCGCGGCGGTCGAGCTGCCGGACGGCGGCGCCGTGTTCACCGGCCGGCTCGCGCTGGCCACCCACCCGTGGCTGGCCGACCACGCGGTCGCGGACCTGGTGCTGCTGCCCGGCACGGCGCTGGTCGAGCTGGCGGCGCACACCGGCCGCGAGCTCGGCTGCCCGCGCGTCGAGGACCTGACGCTGGAGGCGCCGCTGGTGCTGCCGGACGCCGGCGGCGTGCAGGTGCGCGTGTCGGTGGGCGAGGCGGCGCCAGACGGTGGCCGGGACGTGGGCGTCCACTCGCGGGTCGAGGACGAGGACGGCTGGACGACCCACGCGGCGGGCCGGCTGACCCCGGCGGAAACCCTCGGCGCCGACCTGCGGGCCTGGCCGCCGGACGCCGACCCGGTCGACGTCTCCACGACCTACGACGACCTGTTCGCGCGCGGCCTGCGCTACGGCCCGGTCTTCCAGGGCCTGACCGCGGCGTGGCGGCGCGGGGACGAGGTGTTCGCCGAGATCGCCCTGCCCGAGCAGGCGCACGACGACGCCGCCCGCTTCGGCCTGCACCCGGCGCTGCTGGACGCCGCCCTGCACGCGGCGGCGTCGACCGGCGACGGCGAACCCGTGCTGCCGTTCTCGTGGCGCGGCGTCACCCTGCACGCCACGGGCGCCACCCGCCTGCGGGCCCGGATCGTGTCGGGCGACGGCACGGCGACGGTCACCCTGGCCGACGCGGCCGGCGCCCCGGTCGCCTCCGTCGAGGCGCTGGCGGTGCGCCCGGTGTCGCCGGAACAGCTCTCCGCCCTGCGCCGCGACCGCCACGAGTCGCTGCTGCACCTGGAGTGGACGCCGCTGACCGCCGCGCCCCGACCGCTCACCGTCGCGGTGCTCGGAGACGGCATCGGCGGCGTCGACGCCACCGCGTACCCGGACCTGGCGGCCCTCGCCGGGGCCGTCGACGCCGGCGCCGCGGTGCCCGAGGTGGTGGTGGCGCGATGCGCCCCCGACCGGGGCGTGGCGCAGGACGTACGCGCGCACACGGCAACCCACCAGATCCTCGCCCTCGCGCAGCGGTGGCTCGCCGACGAGCGCTTCGCCACCTCCCGCCTCGCCGTCCTGACCAGCGGCGCGGTGGCCACCCGCCCCGACGCCGACGTCACCGATCTCGCGGGGGCCGCGGCCTGGGGCCTGATCCGCTCCGCCCAGTCCGAACACGGCGACCGGTTCGTGCTGGTCGACGTCGACGCCGAGGACTGCCCGGGGCTGCCGGCAGCGCTCGGCTGCGACGAGCCGCAACTGGCCGTCCGGGGCGCCGACGTCCTCGTGCCCCGCCTCGCGCGGACGGCCGTCACGCCCGCCCCCGCCGCCGGGCTGGCGGGGCCCGTCCTGGTCACGGGCGCCACCGGCGTGCTCGGCCGGCTCGTCGCCCGGCACCTGGTCGACCGCCACGGGGTACGCGAGCTGGTGCTGGTCAGCCGCAGCGGCCCCGCCGCCGAGGGCGCGGGCGAGCTGCGCGACGAACTTCTCGCCCTCGGGGCGGAGGTCACCGTCGCGGCGTGCGACGTCGCCGACTCCGAAGCGCTCGCCGCGCTGCTCGCCGCACACCCGGTACGCGCGGTGGTGCACACGGCGGGTGTGGTGGACGACGGCGTCATCTCCTCGCTCACCCCGGAGCGTGTCGACCGGGTGCTGCGACCCAAGGTCGACGCCGCCACGAACCTGCACGAGCTGACCGGGGACCTGACCGCGTTCGTCCTGTTCTCCTCGGCCTCCGGGGTGCTCGGCGGGCCCGGCCAGGGCAACTACGCGGCCGGCAACGCCTACCTGGACGCGCTTGCCCAGCACCGGCGGGCGAACGGCCAGCCGGCCGTGTCGCTGGCCTGGGGCCGCTGGGAGCAGGCGGGCATGGCGGAGCAGCTCACCGAGGCCGACCTGCGGCGCATGTCGCGCTCGGGCATCGGCGCGCTCTCCGCCGAGGAGGCGCTGGCCCTGTTCGACGCGGCGCTGTCGCACCGGGGCATGGTGGCGCCCATCCGGCTCGACCACCGGGCCCTGCGCGAGCGCGCGGTCGCGGGCATGGTGCCGCCGCTGCTGCGCGGCCTGGTCCGGGTGCCCGCCAGGCGGGCGGCCGACGCCGACGCGGGTGCGGTCGACGCGCTGCGGCAGCGGCTGGCGGGCCGGGACGTCGAGGAGGCCGAGGCCATCCTGCTCGACCTGGTGCGTACCCACGTGGCGGGCGTGCTGGCGTACCCCGACCCGGGCGCCGTCGCGGCCGACCGGCCGTTCAACGAGCTCGGCTTCGACTCGCTGACCGCGGTCGAGCTGCGCAACCGGGTCAACGCCGCCACCGGGCTGCGGCTGTCCGCGACGCTGGTGTTCGACCACCCGACGTCGAACGCGCTCGCCGCGCACCTGCGCGCCGAACTCGCCGGCGAGGCGGCCGACACCAACGCGGTGCTGGCCGCGTTCGCCGAACTCGACCGCCTCGAGGCGGTCCTGTCGGACGTCGACGAGCAGTCCCGTACGCGGCTGTCGCTGCGGCTGCGCGACGTGCTCTCGAAGCTGGGCGGCGAGCCCGCCCCCACCGGCAACGACATCGATTCCGCGACCGACGACGAGGTCTTCGCTCTCATCGACAGCGAACTCGGCATCTCATGACAGTGCGAGGAGGGCGACTGTAGTGGCCAACGAGGACAAGCTCCGGGACTACCTCAAGCGGGTAACGGTCGACCTGCAGAAGACCCGGCAGCGCCTGCACGAGGTGGAGGCGTCCGCGCACGAGCCGGTCGCGATCGTCGGCATGGCCTGCCGCTACCCGGGCGGCGTGACCAGCCCCGAGGACCTGTGGCGGCTGGTGGAGTCGGGCACCGACGCCACCGGCGCGTTCCCGACCGACCGCGGCTGGGACCTGGAGTCCCTGTACGACCCGGAGTCCCGCCGGGAGGGCACCTCCTACACCTCGCGCGGTGGTTTCCTGTACGACGCTGCGGACTTCGACCCGACGTTCTTCGGCATCAGCCCCCGCGAGGCGGTCGGGCTGGACCCGCAGCAGCGGCTGCTGCTGGAGGTCGCGTGGGAGACGCTGGAGCGCGCCGGCATCGAACCCGGCTCGCTCGCCGGCAGCCCCACCGGCGTCTTCACCGGCCTGATGTACCACGACTACGCGGGCAGCAACAGCTCGGGCAGCGTGGTCTCCGGTCGGGTCGCCTACACGCTGGGGTTGGAGGGACCGGCGGTCACCGTCGACACCGCCTGTTCGTCGTCGCTGGTGGCGCTGCACCTGGCGATCCAGGCCCTGCGCCGGGGCGACTGCACGCTCGCGCTCGTCGGCGGCGTCTCGGTGATGGCGACGCCGCTGACGTTCGTCGAGTTCTCCCGCCAGCGCGGCCTGTCGCCGGACGGGCGGTGCCGGTCGTACTCGGCGGACGCCGACGGCACCGGCTTCGCCGAGGGCGCCGGCGTGCTGCTGGTGGAGCGGCTGTCGGACGCGATCGAGCGCGGCCACCGCGTCCTGGCGGTCGTCCGGGGCTCCGCGGTCAACCAGGACGGCGCGTCGAACGGGCTCACCGCGCCCAACGGGCCGTCGCAGCAGCGCGTCATCGAGGCGGCGCTGGTCGACGCGGGCCTGTCGACGCGCCAGGTCGACGTGGTCGAGGGCCACGGCACCGGCACGACCCTGGGCGACCCGATCGAGGCGCAGGCGCTGCTGGCCACGTACGGCCAGGACCGTGCGGACCCGCTGTGGCTCGGCTCGGTGAAGTCGAACATCGGGCACACCCAGGCCGCCGCCGGGGTGGCCGGGGTCATCAAGATGGTGGAGGCGATGCGGCGCGGCGTCCTGCCCGCGACGCTGCACGCCGACCAGCCGTCGGACCAGGTGGACTGGACGGCCGGCAACGTGCGGCTGCTGACCACGGCCGTCGCGTGGCCCGAGACGGGGCAGCCGCGCCGCGCGGCGGTCTCCTCGTTCGGGTTCAGCGGCACGAACGCCCACGTGATCGTGGAGCAGGCGCCGCACGCCGAGGCGCCCGCACCGGCCTCCGCGCCGGTGACCTCGTTGCTGGTCACCGCCCGCGACGCCGACGGGCTGCGCGACCAGGCGCGACGACTGTCCGCCGTGGTGTCGCGGGTCGAGCCCGCCGAGCTGGGCTACGCCCTGGCCACCACCCGGTCCCGCTTCCCGCACCGGGCCGCCGTGTTCGGCACCTCCAACGAGGAACTGGCCGCCGGCCTGGCCGCGCTGGGCCGCGACGAGCAGGCCGCCAACCTGGTACGCGGCCGGGCGGCGGACGGCCGGGTCGCGATGCTCTTCTCCGGGCAGGGCGCGCAGCGCCTCGGCATGGGCCGTGGGCTGTACGCGACGTACCCGGAGTTCGCGGTGGCGTTCGACGGGGTGTGCGCGGCGCTGGACCCGCACCTGGACCGACCGCTGCGCGAGGTCCTGGACACCGAGGAACTGCACGAGACCGGCTGGACGCAGCCCGCCCTGTTCGCCGTCGAGGTGGCCCTGTACCGGCTCGTCCGGTCCTGGGGCGTCACCCCGTCGGTCCTGGCCGGGCACTCGATCGGCGAGCTGGCCGCCGCGTACGTCGCGGGCGTGTTCCCGCTCGCCGACGCGGCCCGCCTGGTCGCGGCCCGGGGCCGGCTGATGCAGGCGCTGCCGACCGGCGGCGCGATGCTCGCCGTCCAGGCCACGGAGGCCGAGGTCGCGCCGCTGCTCGGCTCCGACGTCGACCTCGCCGCCGTCAACGGCCCGGACTCGGTGGTCGTCTCCGGCACCGAGGAGGCCGTGGCGGCGGTGGCCGCCCGGTTCACCGACCGCCGGACCCGACGGTTGACCGTGTCGCACGCCTTCCACTCGCCGCTGATGGACCCGATGCTCGCGCAGTTGCGGGCGGTGGCCGAGACGGTGTCGTACGCGCCGCCGACCATCCCGCTGGTCTCGACGGTCACTGGCGCGCCCGTGGGCGACGAGCTGGCGACGCCGGAGTACTGGGTCGGGCAGGTCCGCGCGACCGTACGCTTCGCCGACGCGGTACGCGCCGTCGCCGCGACCGGCACCACCACGTTCCTGGAGCTGGGCCCGGACTCGGTGCTCGCCACCATGGCGGCGGACTGCCTCGATGGCGACGTGCTGGCCACGCCGGTGCTGCGCCGCGACCGCGACGAGCCGCGGGCCCTGATCGAGGCGCTGGCCCGGCTGGAGACCCGGGGCGTCACCGTGGACCCGGAGGCGTTCTACCACCGGTCCGGACCGTCCCTGGTCGACCTGCCGACGTACCCCTTCCAGCACGAGCGGTTCTGGCAGGACAGCGTCGAGCCGGCCGCCGCCGGTGGTTCCGGCGACGACGACGGCCTGTGGGCGGCCGTGGACAGCGGCGACCTCGACACGGTGGTCACCACGCTCGACGTGGACCCGCAGGCGCCCCTGGCGTCGGTGCTGCCCGCGCTGTCGGCGTGGCGCCGGGGGCGGCAGGAGCGCTCCGCGCTGGACGGCTGGCGCTACCAGGCGCGCTGGGAGCGCCTCCCCGGCGGCACCCCGGCGGCGCTGAGCGGGACCTGGCTGCTGGTGGCCGGCGACCCGGCGGCGACCGGGGACGCGGGCGCCGCCGTCGCCGACGCGCTCGCCGCGCACGGCGCGACCGTCGTCACCACCGACCCCGACGGCCTGCCGGGCCACCTCGACGGCGAGCCGGCCGGCGTGGTCTCCCTGCTCGCGCTCGACGAGACGTTCCTGCCCGGCCGCCCCGGCGTCCCGGCGGGCGCGGCCGCCACCCTCGACCTGATCCGCGTCCTCGCCGGGCGGGGCGTCCGGCTGTGGTGCGTCACCCGTGGCGCCGTCGCCACCTCGCCGGCCGACCCGGTGACCGGGGTGGCGCAGTCGCAGGTGTGGGGCCTCGGCCGGGTCGCCGCGCTGGAGCTGCCCGACACCTGGGGCGGCCTGGTCGACCTGCCCGCCGAGCTGGACGGGCGCACCGCCGCCGCGCTGGCCGGCGTCCTCGCCGGCAGCGGGGAGGACCAGGTCGCGGTGCGCCCGGACGGGGTGTTCGTCCGCCGGCTGCACCGCGCGCCGGTGACCGGCACCCCGCGCTGGCGCGGCGCGTCCGGCACCGTGCTGGTCACCGGCGGCACCGGCACCCTCGGCATCGAGGCCGCCCGGCTGTACGCGCGCCACGGCGCCGAGCGGGTCGTGCTGCTGAGCCGGCGCGGCACCGCCCCCGCCGAGGCCCTCGACGAGCTGCGCGAACTGGGCGCACAGGTCGACGTCGTCGCCTGCGACGTGGCCGACCGGGCCGCCCTGGCGGCGGTCGTCGACGGCTACCCCGACGTACGCGCCGTGGTGCACGTGGCGGGGCTGGCGCAGCTGACCGCCATCACGGACATGGACCACGCCGAGTACACCGACGTCGTCTCCGCCAAGGTCGCCGGCGCCACCAACCTCGACGCGATCTTCGCGGATCGCGACCTCGACGAGTTCGTGCTCTTCTCCTCCGTGGCCGGCGTCTGGGGCAGCGGCGGCCAGGCCGCCTACGCCGCCGGCAACGCGCACCTGTGCGCCCTCGCCGAGGCGCGGCGCGGCCGGGGACAGCCGGCCACCGCCCTCGCCTGGGGCCCGTGGGCCGGGAGCACCCTGGTGGACGACGAGATCTCGGCCTCGCTGCGCAAGCGGGGCCTGGCGCCGATGGCGCCGCAGCGCGCCGTCGCGGCCATGCGTACCGCCCTGGGGACCGGGGACACGAACGTCGTGCTCGCCGACGTGGACTGGTCGGCCTTCGCGCCGTCGTTCACCGCGCTGCGGCCGAGCCGGCTGTTCGACGCCATCGGTGAGGCGGTCGCCGACGCGGAGCCGACCGCGACGTCCACCTCCTCGGACTTCGCCCGCCGGCTCGCCGCCCTGCCGGAGGCGGATCGCCTGGAGCACGCCGTCGGGCTGGTGCGTACGCAGGTGGCGCTCACGCTCGGCTACGCGGGCCCGGAGGCGGTCGAGCCGACGTCGGCGTTCAAGGAGCTGGGCTTCGACTCGGTCACCGCCGTCGAGTTCCGCAACCGGATGGTGGAGGCCACCGGCGTACGGCTCTCCGCGGCCGTCGCGTTCGACTACCCGACCCCGGTCGCGCTGGCCGAGCACCTGCTGGAGACCGGCCGCACCGAGGTGCTCGTCGGCGCCGTCGCCGCCGACGAGCCGATCGCCATCGTCGGCATGAGCTGCCGGTTCCCCGGCGGCGTCGGCTCCCCCGAGGAGCTGTGGGCGATGCTGCGCGAGGGCCGCGACGGCATCGGCCCGTTCCCCACCGACCGCGGCTGGGACCTCGACAGCCTGTTCCACCCCGACCCGGAGCACTCCGGGACCAGCTACGTCCGCGAGGGCGGCTTCCTCGCCGACCTGCCGGGCTTCGACGCGGCGTTCTTCGGCATCAGCCCTCGCGAGGCGGAGGCCATGGACCCGCAGCAGCGGCTGGTGCTGGAGGCGTCCTGGGCGGCCTTCGAGGACGCCGGCATCGACCCCACCGCGCTGCGGGGCAGCGCCACCGGGGTGTACGTCGGCGCCAACAACGTCGACTACGCCCGGATCACCGGCGGCGCGGGGACGAGCGCCGAGGGCTTCATGGCCACCGGCAACGCCGCGAGCATCCTCTCCGGCCGGCTCTCCTACGTGCTGGGGCTGGAGGGCCCGGCGGTGACGGTGGACACCGCCTGCTCCTCGTCGCTGGTCGCCATGCACCTGGCGGTGCAGGCGCTGCGCTCGGGCGAGTGCGCGATGGCGGTGGCGGGCGGCGTGACCGCCATGGCGACGCCGGGCGCGTTCCTGGAGTTCAGCCGCATGCGCGGGCTCGCCCCGGACGGGCGCTGCAAGGCGTTCGCGGCCGGCGCGGACGGCACCAACTGGGGCGAGGGCATCGGCGTGCTCGTGCTCGAACGGCTCTCCGACGCGCTCGCCGCCGGCCACGAGGTGCTGGCCGTGGTGCGCGGGAGCGCGGTCAACCAGGACGGCGCGTCCAACGGGTTGACCGCCCCCAACGGGCCGTCGCAGCAGCGGGTCATCCGGCAGGCGCTGGCCGACGCCGGGCTCTCCACGGCCGACGTGGACGTGGTCGAGGCGCACGGCACCGGCACGACGCTGGGCGACCCGATCGAGGTCGACGCGCTGTTCGCCACCTACGGCCGGGACCGTGCCGGCGACCGGCCGCTCTGGCTCGGCTCGGTGAAGTCGAACATCGGGCACACCCAGGCCGCCGCCGGCGTCGCCGGAGTGATCAAGATGGTGCTCGCGCTGCGGCACGGCGAACTGCCCCGCACCCTGCACGTGGCCGAGCCGACGGCCCACGTCGACTGGGCGGGCGGCGTCCGGCTGCTGGCCGAGGCACAGCCGTGGGGACGCAACGGGCACCCGCGCCGCGCCGGCGTCTCGTCCTTCGGGTTCAGCGGCACCAACGCCCACGTCCTCGTGGAGGAGGCCCCGGAGGCGCCCGAGACCGAACGGACGCCCGACGACGGGCCCGTCGCGCTGGTGCTCTCCGCCCGCTCGGACGGCGCGCTGCGCGAGCAGGCCGCCGGGATCGCGCCGCTGCTGGCCGACGTGCCGCCGCGCGACCTGGCGTACTCGCTGGCCCGGCGCAGCGCGCACCCGCGTCGCGCGGTGGTGGTCGGCGGGGCCGACGAGCTGCGCGCCGGCCTCGCCGCGCTCGCGGCGGGGGAGCCCGCGCCCAACCTCGTCACCGGGGCCGCCGGCACGCCGGGCAAGGTGGCCTTCTCCTTCCCGGGGCAGGGCTCGCAGTGGATCGGCATGGCCGTGGAACTGCTCGACGCCTCGCCGGTGTTCGCCGCGCGGATGGCCGAGTGCGCCGACGCCCTGGCGCCGCACGTGGACTGGTCCCTGGAGGCCGTCCTGCGCGAGGGCAGGGACCTGGACCGGGTGGACGTCGTGCAGCCCGTCCTGTTCGCCGTGATGGTGTCGCTGGCCGAGCTGTGGCGCCACCACGGCGTCGAGCCCGCCGCCGTGGCGGGGCACTCGCAGGGGGAGATCGCCGCGGCCTGCGTGGCGGGCGCCCTCTCCGTCTCGGACGCGGCCAGGGTCGTGGCCCTGCGCAGCCGGGCCCTGCTGCGCCTGTCCGGCAAGGGCGGCATGGTGTCCGTGCCGCTGCCGGCGGCCGAGGTGCGCGACCGGCTGGAGCGCTTCGCCGGCCGGGTGACCGTGGCGACCGTCAACGGGCCCCGGACGACGGTCGTGGCCGGCGAGCTGGACGGCCTCGACGAACTGCTGGCCGAGTGCGAGCGCGACGGCGTGCGCGCCAAGCGCATCCACGTCGACTACGCGTCGCACTCGGCGTACGTGGCGGAGATCCGCGACGAGCTGCTCGACGTGCTGGCCGGGCTGGAGCCCCGCCGGCCCGAGGTGCCGCTCTACTCGACGGTGGACGACCGCTGGCTCGACGACGAGCCGATGGACGCCGAGTACTGGTACCGCAACCTGCGCCAGACGGTCTGGTTCGAGCCGGCCATCCGCGCCCTGCTCGACGCGGGCGTCACCACGGTCGTGGAGGTCAGCCCGCACCCGGTGCTGACCATCGGCGTGCAGGACGTCGTCGACGACGCGGAGGCCCCCGCCACGGTGGTCGGCTCGCTGCGCCGCGACGAGGGGGGCATGGCGCGCTTCCTGCTCTCCCTGGGCGAGGCGCACGCGCACGGCGTACGCGTCCGCTGGGACGACGATGGGGCGCGTCGGGTCCGGCTGCCCGGCTACCCGTTCCAGCACGAGCGCTTCTGGCCGGCAGCCGCGACGGTCGCCGCCGACGCGGCCGGGCTGGGACTCGGCGCCACCGAGCACCCGCTGCTCGGCGCGGCGGTGGCCCTGGCCGACACCGACGGCCTGCTGTTCACCGGCCGGCTGTCGGTGGCCGCGCACCCGTGGCTGGCCGACCACCGGGTGGGCGGTCAGGTGATCGTCCCCGGGACCGCGTTCGTCGACCTCGCCGTCCGGGCCGGCGACGAGGTGGACTGCGGCCGCGTCGAGGAGCTGACGCTGACCGCGCCCCTGGTGCTGCCCGACAGGGGCGGCGTCCAGGTGCAGATGCGCGTCGACGCGCCCGACGACAACGGGCAGCGGCAGGTCACCATCCACTCCCGTCCGGACGGGGTCGCCACCGACGCGACGCCGTGGGTGCGCCACGGCGTCGGCCTCCTCGCCCCCGGCGGGCCGGCGGGCGACTTCGACGCCACGTGGCCACCCCCGGAGGCCGAGCCCGTCGAGGCCGACGAGCTGTACGCCACCCTGGCCTCGGCCGGTCTCGCGTACGGCCCGACGTTCCAGGGGGTGCGCCGGGTGTGGCGCCGGGGCGAGGAGATCCTCGCCGAGGTCGCCCTGCCGGCGGAGGCCGCCCGCGCGGCGGCCGGCTACGGCCTGCACCCGGCGCTGCTCGACGCCGCGCTGCACCCGATCGCGCTCGCCACCTCGAGCACCGAGGCGTTGCTGCCGTTCGAGTGGAGCGGTGTGTCCGTACACGCCGTCGGGGCGACGGAGCTGCGCGTCCGGTTGCGTCCGCGCGGCCGGAACACGGTCGAGGTGACCGTCGCCGACCAGACCAACACCGTGGTCGCCGAGGTGGAGTCGCTGGTGCTGCGGGAGGCCGCCGCCCCCGCGCAGCCGAGTACGCACCACGACGCCCTGTTCCGCCTGGAGTGGACCCCGGCCGCCACCCCGGCGACCCCGCCGGACGCCCGCTGGGCGGCTCTCGGCGGCTGCACCCTGCCCCAGGACGCCGGCCTCGTCGCCGACGCGTACCCGGATCTGGCGACGCTGCGGGCCGGCGTGGCCGACGGCGCGCCGATGCCCGCCCTGGTCGTGCTGGCCTGCGCGGCCGACGCCGCCGGCGACCTCGCCGGGGCGGCGCACCGGGCCGTGCACGACACCCTCGCGGTGCTGCGGGAGTGGCTGGCGGAGGAGCGGTTCGCCGACGCCCGGCTGGTCGTCGTCACCCGGGACGCGGTGAGCGTGCACGAGGCGGCGGCGGACCTGGCCGGCTCGCCGGTGTGGGGTCTGCTCCGCTCGGCGCAGAGCGAGAACCCGGACCGCTTCGTCCTGCTCGACGTCGACGACCGCGAACCGCACCGGGCGCTCGCGGCGGTGCTCGCGGCCGACGAGCCGCAGCTCGCGATCCGCGACGGCGTCGCCCTGGCGCCCCGGCTCGCCCGGGCGGCCAGCAGCCCCGCGCTGACGGCGCCCACGGCCGATCGCTGGCGGCTGGACGTCACCGAGCGGGGCACGCTGGACAACCTCGCCCTGCTGCCCGAGGCGGAACAGGCCCCCGCCCTGGCGCCGGGGCAGGTGCGCATCGCGATGCGCGCCGCCGGCCTGAACTTCCGCGACGTGCTGATCGCCCTCGACATGTACCCCGGCGGCGGGGTGATGGGTGGCGAGGGCGCGGGCGTGGTCGTCGAGGCCGCACCCGACGTGAGCGGCGTCGCGGTCGGCGACCGCGTCATGGGCCTGTTCTACGGCGCCTTCGGCACCGACGTCGTCACCGACGCGCGGATGGTCGTGCCGGTACCGGCGGGGTGGTCGTTCGCCCAGGCGGCGTCGACCCCGATCGCCTTCTGCACCGCCTACTACGCGCTGGTCGACCTGGCCCAGGTGAAGCCGGGGGAGCGGGTCCTGGTGCACGCCGCGTCCGGCGGCGTCGGCATGGCCGCGGTCCGGCTCGCCCGGCACCTCGGCGCCGAGGTGTACGGCACGGCGAGCACCGGCAAGTGGGACGCGCTGCGCGCGATGGGGCTGCCGGACTCGCACATCGGCAACTCCCGCACCCTGGAGTTCGAGCAGCGGTTCGGCGGGGCCGGCATCGACGTGGTGATCGACTCGCTGGCCAAGGAGTTCGTCGACGCCTCGCTGCGGCTGCTGGGCCGCGGCGGCCGGTTCATCGAGATGGGCAAGACCGACGTACGCGACCCGGGGCGGGTCGCCGAGGACCACCCGGGGGTCGAGTACCAGGCGTTCGACCTGCTCGCCATCGACCCGGAGCGGGTCGGCGCGATCCTGCGGGACGTGCTCGCGCTCTTCGTGGAGGACCGCCTCACCCCGCTGCCGGTGCGCACGTACGACGTGCGCCGCGCCCCGGAGGCGTTCCGGACCATGTCCAAGGCCCGGCACGTCGGCAAGCTCGTGCTCACCACGCCGCCCCGGCGCGACCCCGACGGCACGGTGCTCGTCACGGGCGGCACCGGCACCCTCGGCGGGCTGCTGGCGCGGCACCTGGTGACCCGGCGCGGGGTGCGGCACCTCCTGCTCACCAGCCGCCGGGGCCCGGACGCCGCCGGCGCCGCCGACCTGGTGGCCGAGCTGACCGGGTACGGGGCGCAGGTCACGGTCGCCGCCTGCGACGCGGCGGACCGCGACGCGCTGGCCGAGACCCTGGCCCGCGTCCCCGCCGCGCACCCGCTGACCGCCGTGGTGCACACGGCGGGCGTCCTCGACGACGGCCTGGTCACCGCGCTCACCCCGGAGCAGGTCGACGCGGTGCTGCGGCCGAAGGTCGACGCGGCGGTCAACCTGCACGAGCTGACGCTCGACGCCGAGCTGGCCGAGTTCGTGGTGTTCTCCGCGGCGGCCGGCACGATGGGCGGCCCCGGGCAGGGCAACTACGCGGCGGCGAACACCTTCCTCGACGCGCTCGTGGCCCACCGGCGCGCGGCCGGGCTGCCCGCCCGCTCGCTCGCCTGGGGACTGTGGGGCGAGGCGAGCGGGATGACCGCGCACCTGGACGCCACCGACCGGGCCCGGATGGCCCGCGTCGGGCTGCTGGAACTGTCCGTGGCGCAGGGCATGGCGCTCTACGACGCGGCGGAGCTGATCGACGAGGCGCTGCTGGTGCCGATGCCGGTGGACCCGGCGGCCCTGCGCGAGCTGGGCCGGGTCGGCATGCTGCCCCCGCTGCTGCGCGGCCTGGTCCGGGGCACGTCCCGGCGGGCGGTGGAGCAGGCGGCGCAGTCGCCCGGCGCCCTGCGGGACCACCTCGCGAGCCAGAGCGGCCCGCAGCGGCGGCACACCGCGCTGGAATTCGTCAAGGCGCAGGCCGCCGCCGTGCTCGGGCACGCCAGCGCGAGCGCCGTCGACCCCGACCGGCCCTTCACCGAGCTGGGCTTCGACTCCCTGACGGCGGTCGAGTTCCGCAACCGGCTGAAGGCGGCCACCGGCCTGAAGCTCTCCGCCACGATGGTCTTCGACCACCCGACCGCCGGGGCGCTCACCGACCACCTGCTGGCCGGGCTGGCCCCGGCCGAGGCGGACCCGGCGGCGGGGCTGCTGGCCGAGCTGGACCGGCTGGAGCGGTCGTTCGCCCAGGCCGGAGCGGCGGGCCTGGCGGACGCGGTCAAGGCACGGATTACCGATCGGTTGCACGCGGTGATGTCGAATTGGCGTGGCAGGTCCGACGTGGACACCGAACCCGACGGACTGGACGTCGGCCTGGCGCTGAAGACCGCATCGGCCGACGACCTGTTGCGGTTCATCGACGACGAACTCGGCACCGGTTGAGCCGGAGGCGCTGAGGAGGGCTACTGATGGCGAACGAAGAACAGCTTGTCGAGTACCTCCGGCGCGTGACCGCCGACCTGCACGAGACGCGGCGCAAGCTGCGGACCGCGACGGAGCGGGAGCCGATCGCCATCGTCGGCATCGGCTGCCGCTTCCCGGGCGGCGTGCGCTCCGCCGAAGAGCTCTGGGAGCTGGTGTCGGCCGGCGGGGAGGGCATCACCGACTTCCCCACCGACCGGGGCTGGGACCTGGACGACCTGTTCGACCCGGACAGCGGCACCGGCACCAGCTACGTACGACGCGGCGGCTTCATCTCCGACGCCATCGACTTCGACGCGGGCTTCTTCGGGATCAGCCCTCGTGAGGCGCTGGCGATGGACCCGCAGCAGCGGCTGATGCTGGAGACGTCGTGGGAGGCGTTCGAGCACGCCGGCATCGACCCGCAATCCCTGCGGGGCAGCCGGACCGGCGTGTTCGTCGGCGCCAACAGCGTCGAGTACCTGTCGGCGATGCAGCAGGACATGGACGCGCTGATCGGCTACACGATGACCGGGGTCGCCGGCAGTGTGGTGTCCGGCCGGGTGTCGTACGTGCTGGGGCTGGAGGGACCGGCCGTCACCGTCGACACGGCGTGCTCGTCGTCGCTGGTGGCGATGCACGTGGCGGCGCACGCGCTGCGCAGCGGCGACTGCGACCTCGCGCTGGCCGGTGGCAGCTGCGTCATCGGCACGCCGGGCACGTTCATCGAGTTCTCCAGCCAGAAGGGGCTCGCCCCGGACGGGCGGGTGAAGGCGTTCGCCTCGGCCGCGGACGGCACGGCGTTCGGCGAGGGTATCGGCGTACTCGTGCTGGAGAAGCTCTCCGACGCGCGCCGCAACGGCCACCAGATCCTGGCCGTGATACGGGGCTCGGCGGTCAACCAGGACGGCGCGTCGAACGGCCTGACCGCGCCCAACGGGCCGTCGCAGCAGCGGGTCATCCGGCAGGCCCTGGACAGCGCCGGGCTCACCCCGGCCGACGTGGACGCGGTGGAGGCGCACGGCACCGGCACCACGCTGGGCGACCCGATCGAGGCCCAGTCGCTCATCGCCACCTACGGTCAGCAGCGCGACCGGCCGCTGTGGCTGGGCTCGGTGAAGTCCAACTTCGGGCACACCCAGGCCGCCGCCGGCGTCGCGGGCGTGATCAAGATGGTCATGGCGCTGCGGCACGAGGAACTGCCCCGCACGCTGCACGTGGACAAGCCGTCGCACCACGTGGACTGGACCGACGGCGCGGTGCGGCTGCTGGACGAGCCGGTGGGCTGGCCGCGGGGCGACACCCCGCGCCGGGCGGGCGTCTCGTCGTTCGGCATCTCGGGCACCAACGCCCACGTGCTGATCGAGGAGCCCCCGGCCGTCGAGGCCCCGCAGGACGCCGCGCCGGCCGAGGGCCCGACCCTGTGGGTACTGTCGGCCCGCACCGAGGCGGCGCTGCGTGAGCAGGCGGTCCGGCTGCGCCGACACCTGACCGACGACCACGCCGAGCACGACGTCGCGCACGCCCTCGCCACCACCCGGGCCCGCCTGCCGCACCGCGCGGTGCTCGTCGGCGACCGGACGGAGCTGTCCACCGCACTCGACGCGCTCGCCGACGGCGACGCCGCCCGCAACCTCGTCACCGGCCTCGCCGACGTCGGCGACCGCACCGCGTTCCTCTTCCCCGGGCAGGGCTCGCAGTGGCTGGGCATGGCCGCCGAACTGCTCGACACCTCGCCGGTCTTCGCCGACCGGATGACGCAGTGCGCCGCCGCCGTGGACCGGCACACCGACTGGTCGCTGCTCGACGTGCTGCGCGGCGTACCGGGCGCGGCCTCCCTCGAGCGGGTCGACGTCGTCCAGCCCGCGCTGTTCGCCATGATGGTCTCGCTGGCGGCACTGTGGCGCTCGTACGGGGTCGAGCCGGCCGCCGTCGTCGGGCACTCCCAGGGCGAGATCGCCGCCGCCTGCGTGGCCGGCGCGCTTTCCCTCGACGACGCCGCCCTGGTGGTGACCCGGCGCAGCCAGCTCATCGCCGTGGAACTCGCCGGCCGGGGCGGCATGGTGTCCGTGTCGCAGCCGGTGGCGGAGGCCGCCCGGCGGCTGCGGCCCGGCCTGTCGGTCGCCGCCGTGAACGGGCCCGCCACCGTGGTGGTCTCCGGGTCGCCCGAGGCGCTCGACGAGCTGCTGGCCGAGTGCGAGCGCGATGAGGTCCGGGCCCGGCGGATCGACGTCGACTACGCCTCGCACTCCGCGCACGTGGAGTCGATGCGCGACGAACTGCTCCGGATCCTCGCCCCCGTCCGCCCGCGCACCGGCGACATCCCGCTCTACTCGACCGTGACGGGCGAACTGCTCGACACCGCGGAGCTGACCGCCGACTACTGGTACCGCAACCTGCGGCAGACCGTCGAGTTCGAGCAGACCGTACGCGGCCTGGTCGCCGACGGCGTCGACTCCTTCATCGAGGTCAGCTCGCACCCCGTGCTCGTACCGGCCGTGCAGGACCTGCTCGACGAGGCCGAGGGCGGCTCCGTCGTCGGCACGCTGCGCCGCGACGAGGGCGGCCTGCGCCGGTTCCTGCTGTCGCTGGGGCAGGCGCACACCCGGGGCGTACGGCCCGACTGGGCCACGCTCGTCACCGCCCCCGCCCGGCGGGTCGCCCTGCCGACGTACGCCTTCCAGCGGCGCACCTACTGGCCCAGCGGCGCGGGCGGCCCGGTCGACGCCACCGGCCTCGGCCTGGGCTCCACCGGGCACCCGCTGCTCGGCGCGACCGTGTCGCTCGCCGGAGCGGACGGGGTGCTGCTCACCGGCCGACTGTCGACCTCGGCGCACCCCTGGCTCGCCGACCACCGGGTGGCGGGCCGGATCCTCCTGCCCGGCACCGCCTTCGTCGAGCTGGCGATCCGGGCGGGCGACGAGGTCGGCGCCACCCGGATCGAGGAGCTGACGCTCGAGGCGCCCCTGGTGGTGCCGGAGCGGGGTGCGGTGCAGGTCCAGCTCCGCGTCGGCGAGCCCGGCCCGGACGGCGTCCGGCGGCTGACGGTCCACTCGCGGCCCGACGCGGACGGCCAGTGGACCCGGCACGCCACCGGCACCCTCGCCACCGGCGCGGCGGGCGCCGACGACCGTGCGGCGACCCCGGCGGGTGTCTGGCCGCCCGAGGGCGCCGAGGCGGTGGACACCGCGCAGTTGTACGACCGGTTCGCGTCGCTCGACGTGACCTACGGCCCCGCCTTCGGCGGCCTGGGCTCGGTGTGGCGGCGGGGCGACGAGCTGTTCGCCGAGGTCACCGCGCCCGACACGGCGAAGGTCGCCGGCTTCGGCCTGCATCCCGCCCTGCTCGACGCGGGGCTGCACCCGCTCGGCCTGGGCGTCTTCACCGCGGACGACGGCGCGGGCGGGCCGTGGCTGCCGTTCGCCTGGCACGGGGTGAGCCTGCACGCCACCGGTGCCGCCCGGCTGCGGGTGACCATCCGGCCGGCGGGCCCCAACGCCGTCGCGGTGGCCGTCGCAGATCATGCGGGTGCGCCCGTCGCCGCGATCGAGGCGCTGGCGGTGCGCCGCCTGCCCGCGGGCGCGCTCGCCGCCCTGACCAACCCGCGCCACCAGGCGATGCACGTGCTCGACTGGGTGCCGGTCCCGGTGGCCGACGGCGCGGCCACGGTCGCGGTCGTCGGCGGCGACCTGCCCGGCGCCACCACGTACGACAGCCTCGCCGCGATCACCGAGGTTCCCGGCCACGTGGTCCTCCCGATCACCCGCGACGGCGACGACCTCGTCGGGGACACCTACCGGGTGGCGGAGCGCACCCTCGCCGCCGTCCAGGAGTGGCTCGCCGACGACCGGTTCGCCGACGCCCGGCTGGTCCTGCTCACCGAGGGCGCCACGGACGGCACCGACCCGGCGCTCGCCGCCGTGTGGGGGCTCGTGCGCTCGGCGCAGTCCGAGAACCCCGGCCGGTTCGTCCTGGTCGACGTCGCCGGTCAGCGGTGGCAGGCGAACCTGGTGCCCGCGCTGCGTACGGGTGAACCGCAGCTCGTCCTGCGCGACGCCGAGGTGCTCGCGCCCCGCCTCGCCAAGGCGGCGGGCGAACCGGGCACGCCGCCGGAGATCACCGGAACCGTCCTGGTCACGGGCGCCTCCGGCACGCTCGGCCGCCTCGTCGCCCGGCACCTCGTCGCGCGCCACGGCGTCCGCCGGCTCGTGCTCGCCGGCCGCCGCGGCATGACCGAGGACCTGGCGATCCTGCACGACGAGCTGACCGCCCAGGGCGTGCACGTGACGGTGGCCGCCTGCGACGCCGCCGACCGCGAGGCGCTGGCCGCGCTCGTCGCGGAGCACCCGCCCACGGCGGTCGTGCACACGGCCGGCGTCCTCGACGACGGCATGATCGCGTCGCTCACGCCGGAGCGGCTCGCGACCGCGCTGCGCCCCAAGGTCGACGCGCTGGTCAACCTGCACGAGCTGGCCGGTGACCTGAGCGCCTTCGTCGTGTTCTCCTCGGCGGCGGGCGTCCTCGGCGGCCCCGGGCAGGGCAACTACGCGGCGGCCAACGCCTTCGTCGACGCGTTCGCCGCCCACCGGCGTGCCCGGGGCCTGCCCGCCGTCTCGCTGGCGTGGGGCATGTGGGCGCAGCGCACCGGCCTCACCGGCGCCCTCGACGACGCCGACCTGGCCCGGATGCGGCGCTCCGGCGTACGGCCGCTGTCCACGGAGGACGGTCTCGCGCTGTTCGACGAGGCGCTCGGCGCGCCGGAGGCCGCCCTCGTGCCGATCCACCTGGACCTCGCCGCGCTGCGGGAGCAGGCGACCGGCGGGGTGCTGCCCACGGTGCTGCGCGGCCTGGTCCGCACCCCGGCGCGACGCCAGGTCTCGGCCGACGCCGCGGCGGCCTCCGACCTGGTCGCGACCCTGGCCGGGCGGGGCCCTGCGGAGCGCCGCAAGGAACTCGTGGACATCGTCCGCGCGCAGGTCGCGGTCGTGCTGGGGCACGGCGGCGGCGACGCGGTCGGCGCCACGACGGCCTTCAAGGAGTTGGGCTTCGACTCGCTCACCGCGGTCGAGTTCCGCAACCGACTCAACGCGGTGGTCGGCCTGCGGCTGCCCGTCACCCTGGTCTTCGACTACCCCAACCCGACGGTGCTCGCCGAGCACCTGGACGCGGAGCTCTTCGACGGCGGGCCGGCCGCCGCCATGGTGGTGGCCTCCTCCGACGGCGGCGACGACCCGATCGCGATCGTCGGCATGGGCTGCCGCTTCCCCGGCGGCGCCAGCTCCCCGGAGAAGCTGTGGGACCTGGTCGCGGGGGGCGTCGACGCGGTGGCCGGCTTTCCGACCGACCGGGGCTGGGACATCGACAACCTTGTCGACACCGACCCGGACAAGCCCGGCCGCACGTACTGCGCGGAGGGCGCGTTCCTGTACGACGCGGCCTTGTTCGACGCCGAGTTCTTCGGCATCTCCCGACGCGAGGCCCTGGCCATGGACCCGCAGCAGCGGCTGTTCCTGGAGACCTCGTGGGAGGCCGTCGAGCGCGCCGGCATCGATCCCACCAGCCTCCGCGGCAGCCGCACCGGCGTGTTCGCCGGCCTCATGTACCACGACTACGTGGCCCACCTCCAGCACCTGTCCGCCGAGCTCGACGGGTTCATCGGCACCGGCGTCGCCGGCGGCGTGGTCTCCGGTCGGGTGTCGTACGCGCTGGGGCTGGAGGGGCCGGCCGTCACCGTCGACACGGCGTGCTCGTCGTCGCTGGTCACCCTGCACCTGGCCGCCCAGTCGCTGCGTCGGGGCGAGTGCGCCCTCGCCCTCGCCGGCGGCGTGACCGTGCTCGCGACGCCCAACGCGTTCATCGACTTCAGCCGCCAGCGGGCCCTCGCGCCGGACGGCCGGTGCAAGTCCTTCGCCGCCGGCGCGGACGGCACCGGCTGGGGCGAGGGAGTCGGCGTACTGGTGCTCGAGAAGCTCTCCGACGCGCGCCGCAACGGCCATCCGGTGCTCGCCGTCGTCCGCGCCACCGCCGTGAACCAGGACGGCGCGAGCAACGGCATGACCGCGCCGAACGGCCCCTCCCAGCAGCGACTGGTCAACCAGGCGCTCGCCGACGCGGGGCTGCGTCCCGCCGACGTGGACGCGGTGGAGGCGCACGGCACCGGCACCACGCTGGGCGACCCGATCGAGGCCCGGTCGCTCATCGCGACGTACGGCCGCGACCGGGGCGAGCAGCCGCTCTGGGTCGGCTCGATCAAGTCGAACATCGGGCACACGCAGGCCGCTGCCGGTGTCGCCGGGGTGATCAAGATGGTGGAGGCGATCCGGCACGGCGTGCTGCCGCAGACGCTGCACGTCGACGCGCCGTCGCCGCACGTGGACTGGGCCGACGGGGCCGTCCGGCTGCTGACCGAGGCGGTGCCCTGGCCGGAGACGGGACGCCCGCGCCGCGCCGGCGTCTCCTCGTTCGGCATCTCCGGCACCAACGCGCACGCGATCATCGAGCAGGCGCCGGAGCCGGTGGTGGTGGACTCGACGGCCGAGGTGCCGGTGGTGCCCCTGCTGGTGTCCGGCCGCGACCAGGCCGCGCTGCGCGACCAGGCGGCCCGGCTCGCCGCGCGCCTCACCGACGAGGCGTCCGCCGTCGATGTCGGCTACTCGCTCGCCACCACCCGGACCGCGCTGCGGCACCGGGCGGCCGTGCTCGGCGGGGACCTCGACGAGCTGCGCGCCGGCCTCTCCGCGCTGGCGCGCGGCGAGAACGCCTCCGGGGTCGTCGGCGGGGTCGCCGACACCGCCGGGGCGACCGCTCTGATCTTCACCGGTCAGGGGGCGCAGCGGGCGGGGATGGCGCGGGAGCTGCTGGCGTTCCCGGTGTTCGCGCGGGCGTTCGACGAGGTGTGCCGGGAGTTGGACGGGCATCTGGACCGGCCGTTGCGGGAGATCCTCGACAGCGAGGAGCTGCACCAGACGGGGTGGACGCAGCCCGCGTTGTTCGCGGTCGAGGTCGCGTTGTTCCGGCTGTTCGAGTCGTGGGGTGTGCGGCCCGACTTCGTGGCGGGGCACTCGATCGGTGAGTTGGCGGCGGCGCACGTGGCGGGGGTCTTCACGTTGGCCGACGCCGCCCGGTTGGTGGTCGCCCGCGGCCGACTGATGCAGGCGCTGCCGACCGGCGGGGCGATGGTGGCGGTGCGGGCCACGGAGGACGAGGTCGCGCCGCTGCTCTCCGGCGGGGTGGCCATCGCCGCGGTCAACGGACCGCAGTCGGTGGTGCTCTCCGGCGAGGAGGCGGCCACCCTGGCGGTCGCCGAGGAGTTGACCCGCGGCGGTCGCAAGACGAAGCGGTTGACCGTCTCGCACGCGTTCCACTCGCCGCTGATGGAGCCGATGCTGGCCGAGTTCCGCGCGGTCGCCGAGTCCGTCACCCACCAGCCGCCGACGATCCCCGTGCTCTCCACGGTCACCGGCGACGTCGCCGAGCTGACGCCCGAGTACTGGGTCACCCAGGTGCGGGCGACGGTGCGGTTCGCCGCGGCGGTCGAGGCACTGGCGGCACGCGGCGTACGCACCTTCCTGGAGCTGGGTCCGGACGCGGTGCTCACCGCCCTCGGCCGGGACTGCGTGGCGGACGCCGAGTTCGTGCCCGCGCAGCGCGCCGACCGCGACGGTGCGCTGGTGGTGGTCGAGGCCCTCGCCCGCCTGCACAGTCGAGGTGTGGTCGTCGACTGGGCGGCCTTCTTCGCCGGCGCGCGCCCGGTGGCGCTGCCCACGTACGCCTTCCAGCGCACCCGCCTGTGGCCGGACGCGCCCGCCGTCGCCGCGCCCGGCGACGACTTCTGGGCCGCGGTCGACCGCGACGACCTGGGCGCGCTGCTGGGTCTGGACGACACCGCGACCCTCAAGGACGTGGCGGTGGCCCTGTCGACGTGGCGGCGTGGGCCCGCGCCGGGCTACCAGCTGCGGTGGTCCCCGGTCACCGCGCTGCCGACCGCCGCGCTCCCGGGCGTCTGGCTGGTGCCGGAGGGCGTCGATCCCATCGCCGAGGCGATGGCCCGGCACGGCGCCGACGTCCGCGTGTACCGCGCCGGCACGGCCGACGAACTGCTCGACCTCGCGCCGGACCACGTGGTGTCGGGGGTGCTGACGACGCCCACCGGACCCGCCCCCGCCGAGCTGCTCGGGGCCCTCGACGAGGCCCGCATCGACGCCCCGGTGTGGGCGTTGACCCGGCAGGCGGTCGCGGTCGCCCCCGGCGAACGCGTCGCCGACCCGACCGGGGCCGCGGCGTGGGGCTTCGGCCGGGCCGCCGCCGTCACCACGCCCCGCGCCTGGGGTGGGGTCGTCGACCTGCCGGAGGCGCTCGACGAGCGGACCCTGAGCGCCCTGTGCCGGGTGCTCACCCGGGGCGCGGGTGAGGACCAGGTGGCGCTGCGCCCGGCGGGCGTCTTCGCCCGCCGGCTCGTCGCGGCACCCGCGCACGCGGGTGACCCGTGGCGGCCGGCCGGCACGGTCGCGCTGCACGGTGGGCCGCTGGCGGAGCGGATCGCCGCCCTGCTGGAGGCGGCGGGCGCGACGGTCACCACGGGCGCCGCCGACACGGTGGTCGTCACCAGCGACGCCGACGACGCGGTCGCGACCGCCCTCGCCGCCGAGGCGGAGCGGCTCGTGCTCGTGCACACGGTCGACGAGCTGTTCGGGGTCGCCGGCGCCGCCGAGACGGCGGCCGTGTTCGACGCGATCGCCCAGCGGCGTGACGGGGCGGTGTGCGTAGCGGTCGGGCCGGACCTCACCGTCGAGCGGTTC
Source organism: Micromonospora echinofusca (assembly GCF_900091445.1). Taxonomy (NCBI): domain Bacteria; kingdom Bacillati; phylum Actinomycetota; class Actinomycetes; order Micromonosporales; family Micromonosporaceae; genus Micromonospora; species Micromonospora echinofusca. Next base: position 5,028,669 of record NZ_LT607733.1, on the reverse strand, counting down.
GCCGCCGCGGTGGGCGCGGGCGCCGTCGGCCGGGTCGCGGCCGACGTGGACTGGGCCTCGTTCGTGCCCGACTACACCCGCTACCGGCCGAGCCCGCTGCTGCGGGAGCTGCCGGACGCGATGCGTCACATCTCCGAGTCCGCCGAGGACACGCTCGACGTGGACAGCCCGGACGCCGTGCGTCGGCTGCTCGACGGCGCCGACGAGGCGGAGAGCCGCACGGTGCTGTCGCACGTGGTGCGGGCACAGACCGCGTACACGCTCGGTCTGCCGTCGGCGGCCACCGTCGAGGAGGACCGGGAGTTCCTCGACATCGGCTTCTCCTCGCTCACCGCCGTGGAGCTGCGCCGCAGGCTCGAAGCCCTCACCGGGCTGGAGCTGACGGCCGCGCTCGTCTACGACCACCCGACACCCGCCGAGGTGGTCGAGGAACTGCTCGCCCAGCGGGCCCTCGTCGCGTAGCCGACCCCCCCCCACGACGTGGAGCGGCCCCCTTCCTCACCCCCCTCACATAAGGAAGCCCACATGAGCAAGTCCGCTCGGATGAGCACCCTGATCAAGCCGCCCAAGGTGGCGTGGAACCCGACGGATCGCCGGCTGCTGCGCGCGGCGGGCATCGCCGACCTGCGCGCCGTCGCCCGCCGGGCCGTGCCGCGGATGGTGTTCGACTACTGCGACGGGGCGGCGGACAGCGAGCGCAGCCTCAGCCGCGCGCGGGAGACCTTCGCGAACATCGAGTTCCAGCCGTCGGTTCTGCGCGACGTGTCCAAACTGGACACCAGCCGTACGGTGCTGGGAAAGCGGCAGAAGCTGCCGTTCGCCCTGGCGCCCGTCGGGTTCAACCGGGTGATGCACGCCGAGGGCGAGCCGGCGGTCGCCTCGGTCGCGCAGCAGTTCGGTGTGCCGTACTCGGTCTCCACCCTCGCCACCACGTCGCTGGCGGACGTCGCCGCCGCCGCGCCGGAGGGCCGGCACTGGTTCCAGCTGTACTTCGCCGAGGACCGGGCGATGGTCAAGGAGCTGCTCGCGCTCGCGGAGGAGGCCAGGTTCGACACGATCCTGCTGACGCTGGACACGCCGATCTCCGTCCCGCGCCGCCGCGACATCCGCAACGGGCTCACCATCCCGCCGTCGATGAGCGTCGCCACCTTCGCCGAGGCGTGCCTGCACCCGGGTTGGTGGGTGCGGCAGTTCCGGGCGGGCGCCCCGTCGCCGCAGGTGCTGAAGGCGACCGGCGGGTCCGCGTCGGACATGATCAAACGGGTGTTCAACCCGCGGTTGTCCATCGAGGACGTCGAGTGGCTGCGCGGCGCCTGGTCGGGAAAGCTCGTCGCCAAGGGCGTGCAGAGCGTCGCGGACGCCAAGCGGGTCGCGGCCGTCGGGGTCGACGGGGTGTGGCTGTCCACGCACGGCGGGCGCAAGCTCGACCGGGCACCGGTGCCCGTCGAGCTGCTGCCGCACGTGGTCGACGAGGTCGGTGACCGGGTCGAGGTGCTCGTCGACACCGGCATCACCTCGGGCGCGGACATCGTGGCCGCGATCGCGCTGGGCGCCAGCGCCGCGGTGGTCGGTCGGGCCTACCAGTACGGCTTGATGGCCGGCGGCCGGCGCGGCGTCGTACGCGCGATGGAGATTCTCAGCCGGGAGATCGAAATCACCATGAAGCTGCTCGGGGTCGGTTCAATGGACGAGTTGAACCGTTCCCACATCAAGTTCCGCTGATTTCGCGACTCTGCGGTCGGGACGCCGCCTTCCCGGGTGGTGAGGGGTGCGGGTAGGGGTACCTGCCCCATCTCCCGTTCGTAATGATCGGACTGTCGTATTTCGGAGCATACCTGGAGGTATTTGTGGCACGCATGAGCGGGAATGGCCACTGCCGTTCATTCAACGGGGACGGGAGGATGGACATCATGGCCCGCGACGACGCCACGGGCCATCTGCTGGTCTTTCCGCACACCGGCAGCTTCCGTGGCAGCGAGACCTTCGACAAGCCGGAGTTGATCAGCACCAGCTTCCATCCGCAGCGGAACCACGTGGTGGTCCGTCCCATCGACGTCACCGGTAACGGTTATGCCGACGTCATCGGCGTCAGCATGACCTATGCGAACGCGACCCACGGCATTTTTCTCTACCCGAACAAGGGCGGGCTGAACGGCCTCGACACCCTCGGCGAGCCGATCCGCATCTCCGGCGCACGCGACGACAAGAAGTGGGAGACCCTGGGCATCGCGGACGTCGACATGGACGGCTGCGACGACATGTTCGGCCGGGAACAGAACGCGGGCAACGTCGACGCGTTCTTCAACCAGCGGGAGGTCAAGCAGAACGAGACGTACGACCGCACCGCGCACCGACTGGTGACCGTCGACGTCAACGACTTCCCGCTCGCAATGGCCGACATCACCGGCACCGGCCGCCCCGATCTGCTGGTCCGCCGTGCCAACGGCGACCTCGACCTGTACGAGTTCGCGCACAACACCTCCGGCGAGGGCCAATGGTGGCAGGGCGAGGGCCGTTGGTACACGCTCGGCCGGGGCTGGCAGGAGTTCGCGCACATCTCGGTGACCGACATCGACCTCGACGGCCGGCCGGACCTGCTGGCCGTACGCGCCGACGGCACGCTCGTGGTCCACCTGCACAACGGCAAGTTCGCCCCGGACCGGCCGGACGCGACGATGTCCGCACCGGAGGTCATCGCGACCGGTTGGCAGAAGTACTCGGTGGTGAGCTGACGTGGACCCACTCGTGACCAACGGGCCCAGCACCGCGGACGTGCGACGGGACGAGGCAGCGACGAGCGCGGACGCGGAGAGCCAGACCCGGTGGCGGCTGTCGGTGGACTCGGCCCGATGCGTCACCTCGGGCTTCTGCGTCGGCAGCGCGCCGGACCACTTCACGATGGAGCAGGTCTCCCGGCCGTCGGCCGACGTGGTGGCGCCGGATGACGCGGTGGTCGAGGCCGCCGAGTGCTGTCCGGTGGAGGCCATCTTGGTGCTCGACGCGCGAACCGGAACGCAGATCGCCCCGAAGCTGGTGCCGCCCCCAACCGCGTAGCCACCCGACCCGTCCGGCCCGAGGAGGGCCCAGCGGAGGGCTGGAGGAGTCGGACGCCCGGTCGAACCACCGGTGACCGCAGGAGACGTTCGAACGGCCCACCGGCACCAGGCGCAGTCCTGGAGCCGGTGGGCCGTTCCTCGTCGGGCAGGTGGACGCGGGCAGGCCGCTCGCGGTCGCCGGCCTCCCACCCAGGTCGTGCCCAGAGGTGGGAGGCCGGTCCGCAGATCGCCGGGTGCTCCTAAGCGTTCACGGACCACGTGGCGCTCCAGGCATCGAATGATCTTCTTTTTGCTTCGGGTCAGGCGTTGTCCAGCTCGCTGTCCAGGATGTCGAACAGGTCGTCCGCCGTGACCGAGGCGAGGTCCGTGGCCTCGGCCGGGCTGGACTTGTCGCGCCACTTGGTCAGCAGCCGTTGCAGGGCTGCGGCGATGTCCGTCTCCGCCGTCTGCGCCGCGTCCACCGACTCCAGCGTCGCCTCCAACTTGGCGATGGTGTCCACCAGGCTGCGCAGCTTGAGCTTCGCCTCGTTGCCGCCCAGCTCCTCCATCAGGTGCTTGACGAGCGCCGCAGGCGTGGGGTGGTCGAACATCAGCGTCGCCGGCAACCGCAGACCGGTGGCCTGGTTGAGTCGGTTGCGCAACTCCACCGCCGTCAGCGAGTCGAAGCCCATCTGCTTGAACGCCTGGTCCACCCGGATGGTCTCCACCGACCCGTGAGCCAGCACCGTGGCGACGTTCGCGCGTACCAGGGTCAGCAGCACGTCGCGCTGTTCCGGCTCGGCGAGCCCGGCCAGCCGGCTGGACAGCGACTGCGCGGTACCCGTCGAGGTGATGCGCCGCGGGCGGGTGAAGGACCGCAACGGTGGCGGCGCCGTCGTGCTCGTCCGCAGGGCGCTCACGTCGAGCTTCATCGGGACCAGGCACGGCTCGTCCGTCCGGCAGGCCGCGTCGAACAGCGCGAGCCCCTCTTCGACCGTGTGCGCCAGCACGCCGCTGCGGCCGATCCGGGCCAGGTCGGCATCGGTCAGCCCACTCGTCATCTCGCCACCGCTGCGCCACAGGCCCCAGGCCAGTGACGTCGCCGCGAGGCCGGCTGCCCGGCGCCGCGTGGCCAGCGCGTCGAGGAAGACGTTCGCGGCCGCGTAGTTCGCCTGACCCGCCGTGCCCAGCACCCCCGTCGCCGAGGAGAACAGCACGAACAACTCGACGTCGCCGGCCAGCTCGTGCAGGTTCAGCGCCGCGTCGACCTTGGCGCGCAGCACCGTGTCCACCCGCTCCGGCGTGAGCGTCTCGACCGTACCGTCGTCCAGGACGCCCGCCGCGTGCACGACACCGACCAGGTCGGGCAGGGAGATCAGGAGCGCCGACAGCGCGGCCCGGTCGGCGGCGTCGCAGGCGGCCACCGTGATCCTGGCGCCCAGCGACTCCAACTCGGCCGACAGCTCCGCGGCGCCCGGCGCGGCCGGCCCGCGACGGGAGGTCAGCACGAGGTGACGGGCACCGTGGTTGGTGACCAGGTGGCGGGCCAGCGCGGCGCCCAGGGCACCCGTGCCGCCGGTGACGAGCACGGTGCCCGCCGGGTCGAACAGGCGGCGCTCCGACGCGGCCGCGAACGTCGCGAGCCGTGGCACGGACAGCGCACCCTCGCGGACGGCCACCTGCGGCTCACCGGTCGCCACGGCCGCGCCGACGAGTGCCGGGTCGTCGGTGTCGACGAGGACGAAACGGTCGGGATGCTCGGTCTGCGCGGAGCGGACCAGGCCCCAGACGGCCGCACCCGCCGGGTTCGTGCCGTCGGCCGCACCCCGGGAGACGAACACCAGCGGGGAGCGGTCGCCGGGCAGCCACTCGTGGATCGCCGCGAGCGCCTGGTGCACGGCGGTCCGTACCGCCTCGGCGTCCGCGCCGGTGCCGATTTCGAAGACGTCGAACCCGTCGGCGGGGGCCACGGGCGCGGGTACGGGCAGCCACTCCAGTCGGTGCAGCCCGTTCGGGCCGGCGGCGGTACGCAGCTGTTCGAGCGTCACCGGCCGCGCCACCAGCGACTCGACCGTGGCCACCGGCATGCCGGTGCCGTCGGCGAGTGCCAGGGTGTACGCGTCCCCGGCGGTGGGGGTGAGCCGTACCCGCAGCGACGTCGCCTCGGCGGTCAGCACCCGGACGCCGTGCCAGCTGAACGGCAGACGCAGCGGCCCGTCGGTGCCGGAGGCCAGGAAGATCGGGTGCAGGGCCGCGTCCAGCAGCGCCGGGTGCAGTCCGAACCGGCCAGCCGGGGCCTCGGCGGGGAGCGTGACCTCAGCGAACAGTTCGTCGCCGCGTCGCCAGGCCGCCACCAGACCCCGGTACGCGGGCCCGTAGTCGACGCCGAGTTCGGCGACCCGGTCGTAGAGGTCCTCGACCGGTGCCGGGACGGCGTCGGCGGGTGGCCACTCGCCGGGCCAGTCGCCGCCGGCCTCTGCGGCGGTGTCGAGCAGGCCGCTCGCGTGCTGCGTCCACGGCTCGCCGTCGGCCGCGTCCTCACGCCGGGAGTGCACCCGCAGCGACCGGCGCCCGGACTCGTCGGGTTCCCCGACCTCGACCTGCACCTGTACCGCACCGTCCGCCGGCAGCACCAGCGGCGCGTGCAGGGTCAGCTCCTCGATGAGGTCGAGGTCGACGTGCTCGGCGGCCCGCCGCGCGAGTTCGACGAACGCGGCGCCGGGGAGCAGGACCGTGTCGAGGACGGTGTGGTCGGCCAGCCAGGGCTGCTCGCGCAGGGACAGCCGTCCGGTGAGGACGGTCCGTTCCGAGCCGGCGAGCCCCAGCACCGCGCCGAGCAGCGGGTGGTCCGCCGTGCCGAGCCCGAGCCCGGTGGCGGACGCCGGACCGTCGTCGGCGATCAGCCAGTACCGCTGGCGCTGGAACGGGTACGTCGGCAGTTCCACCTGCTGGGTGTCGGCGAGGTACGCGTCGGGGTCGGGGCTGGTGCCGGTGGTGAAGAGGTGGCCGACGGCCCTGGCGAGGCTGTGTGTCTCGGGCTGTCCCCGGCGCATGGTGGCGATGCCGGTGGTGTCGCCGGTGGTGGTGGCGAGGACGGTGTCGGGGCCGATCTCGAGGAAGGTGCCGACGCGGTGGGTGCTGGTGAGGGCGCTGACGGCGTCGTGGAAGCGGACCGCGTCGCGGACCTGGGCGACCCAGTGGTCGGGGGTGGGGTCGAGCGGCTGGCCCGTGCGGGTGGAGATGACGGGGATGGCGGGCTCGTGGTGGGTGATGGACTCGGCGACGGCGCGGTAGTCGTCGAGCATCGGGTCCATCAGGTGGGAGTGGAAGGCGTGGGAGACGGTCAGTCGTTTCGTCTTGTGGCCCTGGGCGGCGAGGTGTTCGGCGGCGGCGAGGGTGGCGGTCTCGTCGCCGGAGATGACGAGGTCGGCGGGGGTGTTGACGGCGGCGATGCCGACCCGGTCGTCGAGGTGGGGGGTGACCTGTTCCTCGGTGGCCTGCACGGCGACCATGGCGCCGCCGGTGGGTAGCGCCTGCATGAGGGTGGCGCGGGCGGCGACGAGTCGGGCGGCGTCGGTGAGGTTCCAGACGCCGGCGACGTGGGCGGCGGCGAGTTCACCGATGGAGTGCCCGGCCAGGTGGTCGGGGCGGACGCCCCAGGATTCGAGGAGCCGGTACAGGGCGACCTCGAAGGCGAACAGCGCGGGTTGGGTGTAGCCGGTGCGGTGCAGGTCGTCGGTGTCGATGACCTCCCGCAACGGCCGGTCCAGATGCGCGTCCAACGCGGTGCACACCTCGTCGAACGCGGCGGCGAACACCGGATGGGCGGCGGCGAGTTCCGTGCCCATACCCACCCGCTGCGCGCCCTGCCCCGTGAACAGGAAGGCCAGCCCGCCCGTCTCGGGGACGCCGGTGACCAGGTTGGTGGCGCCCTGTCCGGTGGCCAGCGCGGTGAGGCCGGCGAGGAACTCCTGCCGGTCGGCCCCGGTGACGGCCGCCCGGTGGGTGAAGGTGACCCGGGTGGCGAGGGATCGGGCGACGTCGGCGTCCGGCAGGTCGGGGTGGGCGGTGAGGTGGTCGTGCAGGCGGCGGGCCTGGTCCCGCAGGGCCGGCTCGGAGCGGGCGGACATCAGCCACGGCACCACCGGCGGCGGGGTGTCGGCGGTGGCCGGGACGGCGGCGGGCGGCTCCTCGATGATCACGTGCGCGTTCGTCCCGCTGACCCCGAACGAGGAGATTCCCGCGCGACGCGGGTGGCCGTTCCGCCGCCACTCGGCCTGCTCGGTCAGCAGCGCGACCGAGCCCGCCGACCAGTCGATCTTCGGAGACGGCTCGTCGACGTGCAGGGTGCGCGGCAGCAGCCCGTGCCGCAGGGCGAGGACCATCTTGATGATCCCGCCGACGCCGGCGGCGGCCTGGGTGTGGCCGATGTTCGACTTCAGCGAGCCCAGCCACAGCGGCCGTTGGCGGTCCTGCCCGTAGGTGGCCAGGATGGCCTGTGCCTCGATCGGGTCGCCCAGGGCGGTGCCGGTGCCGTGCGCCTCGACCGCGTCCACCTCGGCGGCGCTCAGGCCCGCGTTGGCCAGCGCGGCCCGGATCACCCGCTGCTGCGACGGCCCGTTCGGCGCGGTGAGCCCGTTGGAGGCGCCGTCCTGGTTCATGGCCGAACCACGGACGACGGCGAGGACCCGGTGGCCGTTGCGGCGGGCGTCGGACAGCCGCTCGACCACCAGCACGCCGACGCCCTCCGCCCAGGCGGTGCCGTCGGCGGCGGCGGCGAACGACTTGCACCGGCCGTCGCGGGCGAGACCCCGCTGCTTGGAGAACTCGACGTACAGGCTGGGCGTGGACATGATGGTCACCCCGCCGGTCAGCGCGAGGGAACACTCGCCGGAGCGCAGCGCCTGCACCGCGAGGTGCAGGGCCACCAGCGACGACGAGCACGCGGTGTCGACGGTGATCGCCGGACCCTCCAGCCCGAAGGTGTACGCCACCCGGCCCGAGGTGATGCTGCCCGCGGTGCCGGTGCTGAGGAACCCCTCGACGCCGTCGGGCACCGTGCTCGACCCGGTTGCGTAGTCGTGCGTCATGAGGCCGGTGAACACACCGGTGGCCGAGCCACGCAGCGCGTCCGGCCGCAGACCGGCGTTCTCCAGCGCCTCCGAGCACGTCTCCAGGAACATCCGCTGCTGCGGGTCCATCGCCAGGGCCTCGCGCGGGCTGATGCCGAAGAACTCCGCGTCGAATCCGGCCGCGTCGAGCAGGAAGCCGCCCTGGCTGACGTAGCTGGTGCCTGGGGTGTCCGGATCGGGATCGAACAACGTGTCCAGCGCCCAGCCACGGTCGGTCGGGAAACCGGTGATGCCCTCGCGACCGTTGACCAGCAGTTGCCACAGCTCGTCCGGCGAGTCGACGTCGCCGGGGTAGCGGCAGGCCATGCCGACGATCGCGATCGGCTCGTCGGTGGGGCGGGCAGCGACCGTCGGCACGGCCGGCTGCCGCTCGTCCTCCCGGCCACTGAGTTCGCTGAGCAGGAACCCGGCGAGGCTGTCCGGGACGGGGTAGTCGAAGGTCAGCGTCGCGGGCAGCCGAAGGCCCGTCGCGGTGTTGAGCCGGTTGCGCAACTCGACGGCCATCAGTGAGTCGAAGCCGAGCTGGCGGAACGGGGCGGTCACGGAGACCGCGTCCACGTCCGGTTGGGCGAGCACCGTCGCGACCTGCGTACGCACGATGTCGAGCAGGAGCCTGCGCTGCTCCTCCTCGCTGCGGCCGGCCAGCTTGCGCGCCAGCGCGGTGGCGCCCGGCCGGTTCGCGGCCTGCCGCCGGCGCGGCACCTTCGCCAGGCCGTGCAGCGGTGGCGCGGCGTTCGTCGCGGCGCGTACCGCGGCGACGTCGATGGTGACGGGCACCAGGTGCGCCTCGTCCGAGCGGGTCGCGGCGTCGAAGAGCGCGAGTCCTTCCTCGACGCTGTGCGCAAGGAGCCCTCCGCGCGCGATCCGGGCCAGGTCGGTCTCGCCGAGCTGGCTGGTCATCGTGCTGCTCTCCGCCCAGAGACCCCAGGACAGGGAGGTCGCGGCCCGGCCCCCGGCTCGCCGCCGCGTGGCCAGGCCGTCCAGGAACGTGTTCGCCGCCGCGTAGTTCGCCTGTCCGGCGGTGCCGACGACGCCCGCGACGGAGGAGTACAGCACGAACAGCTCGACGTCGCCCGTCAGCTCGTGCAGGTTGAGTGCGGCGTCGACCTTGGGTCGCAGGACGGCGTCCAGCCGCTCGGGCGTGAGGGACTCCAGGACGCCGTCGTCGAGTACGCCCGCGGTGTGCACCACGCCCACGAGCGGCCGGGAGAGGCCGGCGAGCAGCGCGGCCAGCGCCTCGCGGTCGGCGGTGTCACACGCGACGACGTCGACCGTGGCGGCGCCGAGGGTGCTCAGCTCCTCGGCCAGGGTGGCGGCGCCCGGCGCGTCCTGGCCCCGGCGCGAGACGAGGACCAGGTGTTCCGCGCCGTGCCGGGTGACCAGGTGACGGGCGAGCGCGGCGCCGAGCGTCCCGGTGCCACCGGTGATCAGGACGGCCCCCGACGGGTCGAACAGCCTGTGATTGGCGCCGGGGGAGACGGCGTACCGGGCCAGTCGCGGCACGGTCAGCGCCCCGTCCCGGATGGCGAGCTGCGGCTCCCCGGTGTCGATCGCCGCGGCGAGGACGCGCTCGGACTTCTCGGCGCCGTCGGTCTCGACGAGCACGAAGCGGTCCGGGTGCTCGGCCTGGGCGGAGCGGACCAGACCCCACGCCGCCGCGCCCGCGAGATCCCCGGCGTGGGTGACCACGGCCAGCCGCGTGGTGCCGGCCGCCGTCCGCTGGACGGTCGCCAGGGTCTCGTGCAGGGACCGCCGTACAGCGTCGGCGGTGTCGCCCGACTCGACCCGGAACACCTCGACGTCGGGCGCGCCGGCGCCGGTCGGGGCGGCCACCGCAACCCATTCCGGGCGGTACAGCGCCGGGGCGGGCCCGCTCGCGCCGGCCAGTCCGCTCGTCGCGACCGGACGGACGGCGACCGCGTCCGCGCTCAGCACCGGGTTGCCGTCGTCGTCGGTGGTGCTCACCCGCAGGGCGTTCTCGCCGGCCGGGGTCAGGCGGACCCGCAGCGTCGACGCCCCCCGGCGGTGCAGTCGCACGCCCCGCCAGGAGAAGGGCAGCCACGCCTGGCCGCCCGGGCCCTCGCCGCCGTCGACGTGCAGCACCAGCGGGTGCATGGCGGCGTCGAGCAGCGCCGGGTGCACACCGAACCGCACGGCGGCCGGTTCCTCCTCGGTACGCAGGGTGGCCCGGGCGAACAGCTCGTCGCCGCGCCGCCACACCTCCTGGACGCCCTGGAACGCGGGGCCGTAGCAGAATCCGCGGGCCAGCAGCCAGCCGTAGAAGTCACCGATGTCGACCGTCTCCGCGCCGGCCGGTGGCCACTCCTCCACCGCCGGTGCCGGCGCCGGCGCGTCGGCCAGCATGCCGGAGGCGTGGCACGTCCACTCCGCGTCCGACGCCTGGTCGGCCGGTTGGGAGTGGACGCCGAACTCGCGGCGGCCCTGCTCGTCGGGCCGGCCGACCCACACCTGGAGGTTGACCCGCTGCTGTTCGGTCAGTGTCAGCGGGGCCTGGAGGGTGAGTTCCTCGACCATGGTGCTGCCGGTGTGCTCGGCGGCGTGCGCGGCCAGCTCCAGGAACGCGGTGCCGGGGAGCAGGACCGTGTCGAGGACGGCGTGGTCGACCAGCCAGGGCTGCTCGCGCAGGGAGAGGCGCCCGGTGAGCACGAGCCGGTCGGTGTCGGTCACGCTCAGCACCGCGCCGAGCAGCGGGTGGCGCGTCACGGTGAGGCCGGCCGCGCTCACGTCGCCCGCGCCGGTCGGCCGCAGCCAGTACGACCGCCGCTGGAACGGGTACGTCGGCAGTTCCACCTGCTGGGTGTCGGCGAGGTACGCGTCGGGGTCGGGGCTGGTGCCGGTGGTGAAGAGGTGGCCGACGGCCCTGGCGAGGCTGTGTGTCTCGGGCTGTCCCCGGCGCATGGTGGCGATGCCGGTGGTGTCGCCGGTGGTGGTGGCGAGGACGGTGTCGGGGCCGACCTCGAGGTAGGTGCCGACGCGGTGGGTGCTGGTGAGGGTGGTGACGGCGTCGTGGAACCGGACGGCCCGGCGGACCTGGTCGACCCAGTGGTCGGGGGTGGGACGCAGCGGCTGACCGTCGACGGTGGAGATCAGGGTGATCCGGGGTTCGTGGTGGGTGATGGACTCGGCGACGGCGCGGTAGTCGTCGAGCATCGGGTCCATCAGGTGGGAGTGGAAGGCGTGGGAGACGGTGAGTCGCTTGGTCCGGTGTCCGGCGCGGGCCAGTTCCTGCGCGGCTGCCAGCGTGGCGGCCTCGTCGCCGGAGATGACCAGGTTGGTGGGGGTGTTGATCGCGGCGATGCCGACGTGGTCGTCGAGGTGGGGGCTGACCTGTTCCTCGGTGGCCTCGACCGCGACCATCGCGCCGCCGGTGGGTAGGGCCTGCATCAGCCGACCGCGGGCGGCGACGAGCCGGGCGGCGTCGGTGAGGTTCCAGACGCCGGCGACGTGGGCGGCGGCGAGTTCACCGATGGAGTGCCCGGCCACGGCGTCGGGGTGGATGCCCCACGATTCGAGGAGGCGGTGGAGGGCGACCTCGAAGGCGAACAGCGCGGGTTGGGTGTAGCCGGTCTGGTGCAGGTCGTCGGTGTCGATGACCTCCCGCAACGGCCGGTCCAGATGCGCGTCCAACGCGGTGCACACCTCGTCGAACGCGGCGGCGAACACCGGATGGGCGGCGGCGAGTTCGGTGCCCATACCCACCCGCTGCGCGCCCTGCCCCGTGAACAGGAAGGCCAGCCCGCCGGGGGAGGGGGTGCCGGTGACCAGTTCGTCCGCGCTGCTGCCGCCGGCGAGGGCGGTGAGGCCGGCGAGGAGTTCCTGCCGCTCGGCCCCGGTGACGGCGGCGCGGTGGGCGAAGGTGGTCCGGGTCGTGACCAGCGAGCGGGCGACGTCGGCGACCCGCAGGTCGGGGTGGGCGACGAGATGGTCGTGCAGCCGGCGGGCCTGGTCCCGTAGCGCCGGCTCGGAGCGCGCCGACAGCAGCCACGGCACCACCGGCTGCGCACCCGCGGGGGCGTCGGCGGCCGGGACCGCGTCGGCGGGCGGCTCCTCGATGATCAGATGTGCGTTCGTCCCGCTCATTCCGAAGGAGGAGACAGCGGCCCGGCGCGGACGGTCGCCGGCGGGCCAGGGCACCGGCTCGGTCAGCAGCGACACCGCCCCCGCCGACCAGTCCACCTTGCTGCTCGGCTCGTCGACGTGCAGGGTGCGCGGCAGCAGCCCGTGCCGCAGGGCGAGGACCATCTTGATGATCCCGCCGACGCCGGCGGCGGCCTGGGTGTGGCCGATGTTCGACTTCAGCGAGCCCAGCCACAGCGGCCGTTGGCGGTCCTGCCCGTAGGTGGCCAGGATGGCCTGTGCCTCGATCGGGTCGCCCAGGGCGGTGCCGGTGCCGTGCGCCTCGACCGCGTCCACCTCGGCGGCGCTCAGGCCCGCGTTGGCCAGCGCGGCCCGGATCACCCGCTGCTGCGACGGCCCGTTCGGCGCGGTGAGCCCGTTGGAGGCGCCGTCCTGGTTGACGGCCGACCCACGGACGACAGCCAGCACCGGGTGGCCGTTGCGGCGGGCGTCGGACAGCCGCTCGACCACCAGCACGCCGACGCCCTCCGCCCAGCCGGTGCCGTCGGCGTCGTCGGAGAACGCCTTGCACCGGCCGTCCGGGGAGAGGCCGTTCTGGCGGGAGAACTCGGTGAAGGCCTCCGTGCCGGACATCACGGTCACCCCGCCCGCCAGCGCCATCGCGCACTCGCCGGAGCGCAGCGCGCGTACGGCCAGGTGCAGCGCGACCAGCGACGACGAGCAGGCCGTGTCGACGGTCATCGCGGGGCCCTCCAGGCCCAGGGCGTACGCGATCCGGCCGGACGCCACGCTGTTCGCGATGCCGGTGATGAGGAAGCCGTCGACGCCGTCCTCCTCGCTGTGCCCGACCCGGCCGTAGTCCTGCGACGGCAGGCCGGTGAAGACGGCGGTGTCGCTGCCCCGCAGCGAGGTCGGTGGGATGCCCGCGTGCTCCAGCGCCTCCCACGCGGTCTCCATGAGCACCCGCTGCTGCGGGTCCATCGCCAGCGCCTCGCGGGGGCTGATGCCGAAGAACTCCGCGTCGAACTCGTCCGCGTCGTGCAGGAAGCCACCCGCGGTCGCCTTGCAGGTGCCCGGACCGTCGCCGGCGAACAGCGCGGCGAGGTCCCAGCCGCGGTTGGTGGGGAAGTCGCCGACGGCGTCCGTCCCACTCTCGACCACCCGCCACAGGTCGTCCGGGGAGGTGACGCCGCCCGGGAAACGGCAGGCCATGCCGACGATCGCGATGGGCTCGCTGTCGTCGTGCGCCTCGACGGCGGCGGGCACCGTCTCGGTCGCGCCCAGGCCCAGGGCGTCCAGCAGGTGGCTGGCGAGGATGTCCGGCGTCGGGTAGTCGAAGACCAGGCTCGCCGGCAGGGTCAGCCCGGTCGCGGCGCAGAGCCGGTTGCGCAGCTGCACGGCGGTGAGCGAGTCGTAGCCGAGCTGACGGAACGGCGTCTCGCCGTCGATCGTCGCGGGCGCCTGGTCTCGCAGGACCTCGCCGGTCGCGGTCCGCACGACGTCGCGCAGCAGGTCGAGCCGGTCGCTCTCGGGCGTCGCCAGCAGCCGCTCGACGAGGACGCTCCGGGCACCTTCGGCGTCGCCCTCGGCGGTCAGCACGGGGCGCGCGGCGACCACGCAGGGCTCGGCCGCCGCCAGCGCGGCGTCGAGGAGGGCGGTACGTCGTGCCACCGGCAGTCGGATGAACCCCGGAGCGGTCCACGCCATGGAGACCCCGGGCAGGCCGAGCGCGCGCCGGTGCCGCACCAGCGCGTCGGCGGCGAGGGTGACGGCGGCGTCCCGGCCGTCCGAGAGCAGCACGAGGCCGGTCCGGTCCCGCTCGACCGTCGCGTCGTGCAGCGCCAGCATCTCCTCGGCCGTGAGGTCCACCGCCGCGACGGTGGTGACCGGCCGGTCGCCGAGCACGGCCACCAGCGACTCCCGGTCGAACGGCACGCCGGGGTGCACGGAGACCTCGGCGCCGAACGTCGCCAGCTCCGCCGGCGCGCCGGCGGGGACGTCCTCCGTCCCCACCAGGACCAGTTCGCGTACGTCGTGGGCCGCCACGAGATGACGGGCGAGCGCCGCGTCGTACGAACGGGCGACGAGCACGACCGTGCCCTGCTGCGGTGCGCCGCCGGGCCGGGCGGGGACGGCCGCGTACCGGGGCAGGAACAGCTCACCCGCGATGACGGCCAGCACGTCCTCGCCGGACGCCACGGCCGCGCGCAGCACGTCGGTGCTCACCCCGTCGGCGTCGACCAGCACGAGCCGGTCGGGACGGCGGAGCTGGTGCGCCCGCGCCACCGCCCACGCGGCGGCCTGTCGAGCAGCGGTGGCGTCGGCGCCGTGCAGGGCACCTCGGGTCAGCACGACCAGGCGCGAGTCCGCCGGCCGGTCCTCGTCGAGCGTCCGCTCCAGCAACTCGGACAGGGTGACGGGATCGGGGTAGCTGTCGACGGTGAGTCCGTCGTCGGTGAGGCCGGCGACGAGTTCGGGCGGGCCCACGACCGACCAGGTGAGCTGGCCTGCCGGCCGCTCCGGCGCCGGCTCCCAGCGCAGCGCGTGCAGCGCGTCGTGCTGCGACCCGGCCGCGCAGAGCAGTCGGCCGGGCAGCTCGGGGAGCCGGTGGCGGACGGGGCTGCCGAGGGCGGTGCGGGGGATCCGCCGGACCAGGTACGTCTCGACCGGCACCGCGGCGGTGGACAGCTCCGCGCGGCACGTCGCCAGCAGGAGCGCGGCGTCCACGTCGGAGCCGACCACGTACGCGACCGGCCCGTCCGGCCCGGCCAGGGTCGCCGCGTCGACGACCCCGGACACGCCCCGCAGCACGGTGTCGATCCGGTCCAGCCGCACCCGCTCACCGCGGACGTCGGCCATGTCGACCAGCCGACCGGTGACCGTGAGGTGCCCGGAGTCGTCGCGGCGGGCCAGGTCACCCGTGCGGTACCAGCCTCCGCCCATCGCCTCGGCCGTCCGGGCGGCGAGGTTGTGGTAGCCGCCGGCCATCACGTTCGGGCCGCTGACCCAGACCTCACCCTCCTGACCGGGGCTGAGATCGGCGCCCGAGCGGGGGTCGACCACCCGGACGTTCAGGCCCGGCAGGGGGAGGCAGCGCCGCTCCGCGTCGCCGCCCGGCCAGCTCACCGCGATCAGGCCGGACGTCTCGGCGGTCACGTAGCCGGCGAGCAGCGGCGCGGAGAACGCGGCCTCGAACCGCTGGCGCAGCGTCGGGTCCACGGGGCCGACGGCCAGGCCGACCCGTACCCCCGCCACGTCGGAGGGCGGCGTGGCCAGCAGGGCGCGGTGCGTCGCGCCGCTGCCCACCAGCACGGTGCCGTCCAGCGTGGTGAGCGCGGCGCGCATCTCGTCGGGGGACAGGTCGCCGGCGAGCCGTACCGTCGCCCCCGCCGCCGCGGCGGCGACGAGTTGTCCGAACCAGACGTGCACGGGCAGCATCCACAGCACCCGGTCGTCCTCGGTGCAACCGAGCCCGGCCAACTGCGCCGCCACGGCGGGCCACAGCGCGTTGCGGGTGGTGGCGAGCACACCCTTGCGGGCGCCGGTCGTCCCCGCCGTGTAGGTGAGGAACGTCAGGTCGTCGAGGCCGGTGTCGTCGCGGGGCGGCGACGACGGCTCGGTCGTCGCCAGTTGCTCGAACGAGTGCGCGTCGCCGTCGTACCCGCCGTCGACGATGAGGTTGGGTACCCGTACCCGGCCGGCGTGCGCGGCGTCGGTGAGCACGGTGTCGGCGCCCGAGTCCGCGACGAGCCGAGCCAGCTCGGCGTCGTCGAGAGCCGGGTCCAGCGGCACGGCGATCCCGCCGGCGCGGACGACGGCGAGCACGCCCTCCACCGCCGCGACGCCGTCCAGCAGGACGACGACCCGGTCCGCCGGCCAGACACCGAGGTCGGCGAGGTGCCCGGCGAGCCGCGCTGTCCGCGTCGCCAACTCGCCGTGGGTGATGCCACGCCGTGCGTCGACGTACGCGATTCGGGTGCTGGACTCGGCGGCGTTGGTCTGGATCAGTTCGGGCAGCGGGCGGAGCAGATCGGTGCGCGGCATGTTGAACAACCTCTTGTCGGACAGGAGTTGTGCTGCGGGCCGGGGCGGAACGCGTCAGACCGTGACCGGTAGCGAGACGATCCCGGGAATGAACGGGTAGGCACGCAACTTCAGCGACTCTTGGGGCACGGCCAGCTTGATGTCGGGGAAGCGGGTGAACAGTTCCCGGAGGGCGATGTTGATCTCCATCCGGGCCAGTTCCGCTCCCGCGCAGAAGTGCGGGCCGCCGCCGAACGCCACGTGCCCCTTGTCGGCGCGGTCGATGTCGAGCACCTGCGGATCGGGGAACCGCTTCGGGTCGTTGCCCGCGGCAGTCAGGTGCAACAGCACCGTGTCGCCCTTGTTGATCTTCCTGCCGTCGATCTCCATGTCCTCGGTGGCGAAGCGGCGGAAGCCGTGGTGCACCGAGCCGTTGCGGCGCAACAGCTCCTCGATGGCCTCGGGGAACAGATCGGGATCCCGCTGGAGTCGCTCCAGCGTCTCCGGGGAGTCCAGCAGGGCCAGGGCGCCTCGGCTGATCATGCCTGCGGTGGTGTCGTAGCCACCCAGGATCGTCAGCGCGGCCATGATCAACAACTGCTGGGGGTTCAGCACCGGTTTGCCGTCGGCGTCCCGGTAGTGGATCCAGTACGAGAAGAGGTCTTCGCTGGGCTCCGCCGTCTTCTGCTGTCGGACCTCCTCGAGCATCCCCAACATGCTCTCCCGGATCTTGACGTTGGTCTCGTCGTCACTACCGAAGCCGAGGTCCGCCCACTGCTTGAGGTTCTTGCGGAACCTCTCGGGAAGGCCGAGTACGTCGCAGACGATCGTGATCGGCACGATGGCCGCGTAGTCCTCTACCAGGTCGCCGCCGCCATTCGCCTCGAACTTGTCCAGCAGCATGGCGACCACGGCGTGAATCCGGGGCCGGAAGGTCTCCAGGTGGCGGGGCAGGAAGGTGAAGTTGACCATCTTCTTGAGCGGCGTGTGTTCCGGCGGGTCGAGGGTGATGATCGTGCCGGTCGGCGTGCCCTCCGGGAACCGGTGGCTGGCGAAGTCCCCGTTGGAGTATTCGCGGGGGCGCGCGAGGCGCTTGTCGCGCAGCGCGGCGAAGACCTCGGCGTGCCCGGTGACCAGCCATACCCGGCCGTGGTCGTCGAGGCAGGTCTGGTGGACCGCGCCCCGCTCGTGTAGCGCCACGAAGCGCTCGGACGGCGCGTACGGGGTCGCGAAGTAGTCCGCGTCCATCAGCTTCTCTAATCCGTGTACCGGGCACTTGCTCGCCATGTCGTCCTCGCTGTGATCGGTGGAAGGAACAGCTGTCGGAATCTGGTTTCAACTGGTCCGCGCCCCGAAGACGATTCGCTCCTCGCCCCGGGGTTGGGTGATCAGTTCGCGCTGCTGAGCACGTGGCCGTCGGCCGGCCGCATGGCGCGGGAGCGCCGGAAGTCGCGGTGCACGAAGATCCGCTGGAGCCAGCGGTCGCGGCCGTCGTAGCGGGGGGTGAACTCGGTGCGGCCGTGCAGGGCCAGGCGGTTGTCGACGAACGCCAGGTCGCCGGGCTCCAGGATGAAGGTGCGGCGGACGGTGCGCAGCGCGTCGCCGAGCATCGACAGCGCCTGCGTGGCCTCGGGGTCGAGCGGGA
Source organism: Micromonospora echinofusca (assembly GCF_900091445.1). NCBI lineage: Bacteria > Bacillati > Actinomycetota > Actinomycetes > Micromonosporales > Micromonosporaceae > Micromonospora > Micromonospora echinofusca. Next base: position 5,010,736 of record NZ_LT607733.1, on the reverse strand, counting down.
AGGAGCTCTCGAAGTCGACCCGCACGTCCGGGTCCTCGAAGCTGCCGACGAGGATGCCGTGCGGCTCCGGCGCGCTGCGCAGTTCGCCGAACGACGCCGGCGGCTCGGTGACGAACCGCGGCTCGTGCAGCACCCGCCGGACCTGCTCGGAGAGCAGGGGCAGCGCGTTGCGGACGGACGTCACCCGCAACCCGGCGACGTTGTCGTGGTCGTTGCGCAGGCAGTGCAGGCCGACGTAGTCCGGGCGGTGCAGGTGGAAGGCGTTCTCCACGTGCATGGACAGCGCCACCGAGCCCGCGTTGCCCTGGAACTTCTCCATGCCCGGCACCGGCACGACGTCCTGTACGAGCGCGCCGCTCTTCTCCTCCTTGAAGGCGATGAGTTCGCCGAGTTGCAGCCCGAGCAGCACCTGGGCGGCGGCGGGCACCGTGGACTCCCGCTGCACCGAGCCGGGCACGGTGGGCGTGGCGGGCAACTCGTCGATGTCGACGGGCAGGTTCCGCACGAGCAGCACGGCGTCGAGCCCGGGATCCCACGCGAAGTGCCGCACCATCTGGCGCAGTCGTACGGGCAGGTTGCTGGACAGTTCGCGGGCCGATGCGAGCCAGGCGGTCGCATCGACCAGGCGCGGCGGCCGGCCCGCCAGGTAGCGGGCGATCGTGTCGACCTCGATGTTCTCCTCTCTGGTCAGTGTGATCATGCGGTCGGTGCCGCGGGTGGGCTGGACGTCGACGGTCACGCCGAGCCTCCTCTGCTGAGGTTCGAGACGGTGTGGGGTTGAGTGATCGGTCAGTCGTCGTCCTCGTCGTCCCAGAACGCGTTCTGCAGGTGCTCCGCGAGCTGCCGGGGCGTCGGGTTGGAGAACAGGTCGGCGAGCTGGACCGGCATCGACAGGTCGGTCCGCACCCGCTGCACGAGCTGGGCGCCCAGCAGCGAGTGGCCACCGCTGGCGAAGAAGTTCGAGTCCGCGTGCAGGCCCGGCCGGTCGAGCATCTCGGTCCAGATCCCGACGAGGGCGACGGTCGTCTCGTCCGGCGGGTCGGCGTCGGCCGACGCCCTCGCGGCGGCGAGCGCCACGAGGGCCACGCGGTCCACGGTGCCGGCCACGGTGACCGGAAGCTGGTTCAGCACGACCAGTTCGGGCGTGAGCGGCAGGGCGGCGCGGGCGTGCTCGCGCAGCCGCTCCGCGATGTCGGGCTTGCGGGACTCGACGAACGCGACGACCGTGACGTCCTGGGCGTCGCTGGCGGAGCCGACGGCGGCGACCGCCTCCACGTCCGGGTGGGCGGCGAGGACGGACTCGATGTCGGCGAGGTGGATCAGCTGGCCGCCGACCCGTACCTGGGCCGACAGCGGGCCGACCACGTCGATCCGGCCGTCGGGCAGCAGACGCGCGAGGTCTCCGGTGCGGTGGAACCGCCCGTACGTCGGGTGCTCGCCGAAGCGCGCGGCGGTCAGCTCCGGCCGGCCGTGGTAGCCGGAGGCCAGGGTGTCGCCCGCGACGCACAGCTCACCGCGTACGCCGATGCCCAGCTCGTGCCCGGTGCCGGGCTCGGTGACGAACACTCCGGTCGCCGGGCGGACGCCGGGCTCGTCCCGGCCGCCGTCGAGCGCGGCGTAGCCGGCGACGCCGGGCGTGGTGTAGCCGTGGTTCGGCGTGCCGCCGGTGGCGCGCAGCTGCGCGGCCAGCGGGCGGGGGAGCGGTTCGTGCGCCACCAGGAGGGCGCGGCCCGCGAGCCGGTCGCCCGCGTGCTCGACCACCTGGCGCCACACCGTCGGCGGCGCCTGCACCGCGTCCACGGCGTGCCGCTGCACCAGCTCGCCGAGCGCGTGGCCGTCGGTCCGGGCCCCGTCGGGCGCGACGACGACCCGGCCGCCGGTGGTCAGCGCGACCAGCAGCTCCGTCAGCGCCGCGTCCGTGGCGGCGCTGCTCAGCCACAGGGTGACGGCCGGCGAGGCGGCGAGCTGGTCGACGAGTCGCGCGACCGCGCCGGCCAGGGCCCGGTGGGTGACCGTCACCGCGAGTGGCGCGGGCGTGTCGCGGTGGTACTCCAGGTAGGCCACCGCGTCGAGGTCACCGCCAGCGGGCGCGTCGGTGCGGATCGCGTCGGTGGTGTCCGCGACGGCGGGGATGGGCACCGCGCCGGGCACGGGGAGGCCGTCGCCCGCCAGCACCGGGGCGGCACCCGAGTCGGCCAGCCGGGCGGCGAGGTCGGGGATCGGCTGGGTCGGGTCGAGCAGGACGCAGCGCGCGCCCGCCAGCCACACGCCGAGCCAGGCGGCGGCCAGCTGCGCGCCGCGCGGCGCCAGGACGGCGACCGTGCCGCCGCCCGAGGCCGCGACCAGGTCCCGGGTGGCGAGCGCCGCCGACCACAGCCGGCCGTACGACACGGCGTGCGCGCCGTCCTGCACGGCGACGAGGTCCGGGCTCGCCGCCACCGTCGCGTGCACCGCGTCGAGCACGGACGCCGTGGCGGCCGTCGCCGACGGCGACGCCGGCAGGGCGAGGTCGCTCGCGCCCCTGCGGGACAGCTGGGCCACCGGCCGGTCCACCTCCTCGCCCAGCTGCACGAGCAGCGCGTCGTAGCGTTGCAGCAGCAGCACGACGTCGGCCGCGTCGAAGGCGTCGACGCAGAACGCCGCGCGAATGGTGGTCGAGTCCTCGCCCGGCATGATGAAGAATTCCAGGTCGAAGCGGCTGTACCCGTTCTCCACCATGACGTGGCGCACCGGCATCCCGGTCAGCGCGGCGGAGGTGTCGACGGTGCCGGGCACGTAGTTGAACAGGTGCCGGAAGAACGAGCTGCGCCACGACGACGGCGCGTCGCCGAGCACGGCGGGGGACACGTGCTCCAGCGGTACGTCGGCGTGGCTGATCGCCTCCAGGAAGGTGCTGCGCGTCTGCTTCACGACGGCGCGGAAGTCGGCGTCGGCGTCGAGCCGGACCCGCAGCGGCACCAGGTTCGCGTGGTAGCCGATGGCGTTCATGCTGCGCTGGTCCCGGACGTTCACCGGGGTGCCGATGACCACGTCCGCACCCGCGCCGTGCTGGGCGAGCAGCACCGAGTACGCCGCGAGCAGCACCACCGCCTCCGAGGCGCGCAGTTCGCGCTGGAAGCGGCGTACCACGGCGCGGGCCGGCCCGGAGAGTTCGTGGTGGACGGTCCGCGCGCGCAGGGACGGGGCCCCGACGGGCGGGCGGGCGCACCACAGACCCGCCTCGGCGGGCCGCAGCCCGTCGAGGTTCTTCCGCCAGTACGCGACGCTGCGCTCGTTCGGCGGGCGTTCCGCGAGCGCCGCCACCGGGGCGTCGTCCGGCCGGCGTCCCGCCGCGAGGGTCTCGTAGGCGACGAGCAGCTCGCGGAGCAGGATCGTGGTCGACATGGCGTCGAAGTTCAGGTGGTGCACGACGACGCAGCACACGTCGCCGTCGGCTCCCGCGCGGATGCCCGCCCGCACCAGCGGGCGGCCGTCGATCGCGAAGGGCTCGGCGGCGAACGCGGTCAGGTCGGCGTCCATCCCGTCGTCGCCGGCCGGGACGTCCACCACCGGCACGTCGAGCCGGTCGGCGGCGAGCACCTCCCTGGTCAGCGTCGCGTCGTCGGTGCGGAACACGGTGCGCAGCACCTCGTGGCGGGCCAGGACCGCCCGCAGCGCCGCGGTGAACAGCTCGCGGTCGATCCGGCCGGCCACCTCGAAGGCGACCGCCACGTTGTTGACCCCGGTGTCCGGCACCAGCCGCTCGAGCAGCCACATGGCTGCTTCCTTCCTGCTGGCCGCGATGCTCATGCTCACTCGTCCCCTCGGTCGGTGTCGGCGCAGACCTCGGCGAGACGCGCCACGGTCCGGTTTTCCAGCACGTCACGCAGCGACAGGGTGAGCCCGCGCCGGCGTGCCTCGTTGACCAGCTGGGCGGCGCCGAGGCTGGTGCCGCCCCGGACGAAGAAGTCGTCGTCGACGCCGATCGAGGAGACGGCCGTGTAGGTGGCGAAGAGCTCGCACAGCAGCGCCTGCAACTCGTCGGCCGGCGCCCGCCCGCCCGGCGTCGCCGAGACCTCCGGCGCCGGCAGGGCCGCCGTGTCGAGCTTGCGGTTCACGGTCAGCGGCAGCGCCGGGAGGCTCACCACGGCGCTCGGCACCATGTACTCCGGCAGGGTCTCGGCGAGGTCCTTGCGCAGCTGCTGCGCGTCGATCCTCGCGCCTTCCCCGGGCACGACGTACGCGACGAGCTGCTTGACCTCCGGGGCGTCCGTGCGGATCACCGCCGCCGCGTGCCGCACCTCCGGACGGCGCAGCAGCGCCGCCTCGATCTCCCCGAGCTCGATGCGGTAGCCGCGGATCTTCGCCTGGTTGTCGACCCGCCCGCAGAACTCGTACTCGCCGTCCTCGGTGGGCCGGATCCGGTCGCCGGAGCGGTACATGCGCGAGCCGGGCGGGCCGAACGGGTCCGGCAGGAAACGCTCGGCGGTCAGCGCCGGCCTGCCCAGGTAGCCCCGGGCCAACTGGGTCCCCGCGATGTGCAGCTCGCCGATCTCGCCGGGCGCGACCGGGCGCAGTTCCTCGTCCAGCACGTGGAAGCGCACGTCGGGCATGGGCTGGCCGATGGGCAGCGGTCCGGGCGGCACCGGCTGGTCGGGCTCGATGACCACGGTGCTGCACCCGACGGTCGTCTCCGTCGGACCGTACTCGTTGACGACCCGTGCGCGGGGGTGCCGGCGGCGCCAGGCGTCGACGGTCTCGCCGAGCAGCAGCTCGCCGCCGGCCATCAGTTCCCCGCTCGGGGACGCCTCGGCGGGCAGCGCGGTGAGCAGCGGGATGTGCGAGGGCGTCACCTTGACGAACGTGGGCCGCTCCTGCCCGGAGGGTCCGGCGGCGGGCGTGCCCATCTCCTCCAGGGCGCCGACGTGCACGCAGCCGCCCGTCATGAGCGGCGCGTAGAACGCGGTGACCGTCAGGTCGAACGCGAACGAGGAGTGCAGCAGCGCCCGCCCGCGTACGCCCGGGTAGGCCGCCACCACGTGACGCAGGTACGTGCCGAGCTGGCGGTGCTCGATCACCACGCCCTTGGGGCTGCCGGTGGAGCCGGAGGTGTAGATGACGTACGCGGTGTTGGCGGGCCGCAGCGGGGTGAGCCGGTCGGTGTCGGTGACGTCGGTGTCCGGCTGGCCGGCGTACGCGTCCGGATCGTCGAGGAGGACCCGTGGCGTGTCGGACGCCGGCAGCGCGTGCTGGTCGTCGCCGGTGGTCAGCAGGAGCATGGGCCGCGCGTCGCTGAGCATGTGCTCCAGTCGCTGCGGCGGGTAGCTCAGGTCCAGCGGCAGGTAGGCCGCCCCGGCCTTGAGGGTGGCCAGCGCGGCCACCACCAGATGCGCGGAGCGGATGCCGATCGCGACGAGCCGGTCCGGGCCCGCGCCGAGCGACACCAGCCGGTGCGCGAGCCGGTTCGCCTCGGCGTCCAGTTCGGCGTACGTCCTGCGGTGCTCGCCCCACACGACGGCGGTCGCGTGCGGGGTGCGCCGCACCTGCTGCGCGAACAGGTCGGTGAAGAGCGCGGGCTCGCCGCCCGCCGGGCCCGGTGCCACCGCGCTACCCCGCGATCCGCAGGCCGGCGTCCGCGCCGGTCATCAGGCCGGAGACCGCCGCGGCGACGTCGGGGTGGCGCAGCATCTGGTCGTGGTCGACGTCGAGCGCGATGGTGCGCCCGAAGACCTGTCCCCGCTGGGTGGAGTGCGCGGAGGTGATCGCCGTCGCCGTCTGCCACACCGGGAGAGGGTCGATCTCCGTCGCCGCCCGCAGGTACCCGACGAACGAGGCGAAGCTGCCGCCCAGTTCGCCCCGGACGTCGTCGTCCAGCCCGAGCCTGCGGCCCGCCACGTCGATCGCGTCGCGGAAGATCCCGGCGAGCGCGGGACCGATGAGGGTCAGGTCGTCCAGCCCGTACTTCTCCTGCACCGCCTGGCCGTCGGCGTGGAACGCGGCGATCTCCTCCGGGGAGAGGATGGTGCGCAGCGCGTCCGCGGCGGCGTGGAAGTCCCGGTAGAGCCCGACGATGTTCGGCAGCTCCGGGTCGAGCAGGACCAGCCTGGGGGCCTCGTCCTGGCTCTCGGCCAGCCGGGACGCGAGGCCGGCGGCGAAGACCGCGCCCACGCAGTAGCCGATCACGGTGTCGACGGTGCGCTCACGCCGGCGGACGCCCTTCGCCCACCGCTCGACGTAGTCGGCGCCGGACATGGTGTCCTCGGCGCCGGAGGCGGGTGCCACGGTCTCCCAGATCTCGCCGGGTGCGCTCAACAGGGGGACCAGGTCGCGGAAACACGCCTGGGTGCGGCCGGTGCTGGTGAAGTCGACGGTGAGCGTGAGGCCGCCCGGTCCGCCCTTGCGCAGTATCTGCCAGGAGTTCTTCTTCACGATGCAATCCCTCGTCGTAGCGGTGCGTACGTTCGTCGTGTGGGGGTGTGGGAGGTCCGTCGGCTCCCGGCTCAGACGCGGGCGCTGTCGCGCACGTACCGCAGGGTCACGGCGGCGCCGAGCACGACGGTCCAGCCCGCGAGCACCAGGGCCGCGAGCCCGAGGCGGGAGTCGGCCTCGAACGGGCTGTGGCCGACCACGGCCAGCCAGTGGCTCGGCATGACGGCGGACACCGCCTGGAGCCACTCGGGGAACGCGACCGACGGGAACAGCGCGCCGCCGAGCACCCCGAGCAGCATGTGCGAGACGGAGGTGAGGACCTGCACGCTCTCGGCCGTGGCGACCTGGCCGATGAAGACGCCCAGCAGCGCGAACGGCAGCGTGCCGACCCAGACCCCGAGCACCAGCTGGAGCCAGCCGCCCAGCGGCAGCCGGACGCCCTGCAACAGCGCGCCGGTGAGCGCCACCGCCGTGATCGCCGGCAGCGCCACCACCATCGCGGCGGCCAGCTTCGCGGTCAGGTACGACGTAGGCGACAGCGGGGTGATGCGCAACTGGCGCTGCCACCCCGTCGACCGCTCGATCGCCACCCGGGTGCCGACGTTCAACGCCACGAAGAGCGCGCCGAAGGCGGCGAGCCCGCCCAGCAGGTGCTCGCTGAAGTTGATGCCGGTGCGTTCGACGACCTCGCCGCGGAACAGGTTGGCCTGCATCAGGTAGAGCAGCGTCGGGAACAGGAACGCGACGATCCAGAACTTGCGGGCACGGATCACCCGCTTCACTTCGAGCTTGAGGAAGCCCGTGCTCATCAGGCGGCCCCGCCCTTCGTGGAGGTGAGGGCCAGGAACGCCTGTTCCAGGCCGAGGGCGCCGATCTCGACGTCGTACGCCCGGGGATGGCGTGCGAACAGCTCCCGGGCGGCGGCGTCGGAGTCGGAGCAGACGAGTTCGAAGCGCTGGCCGCGGGACTCGGCGCTCAGCACGCCGGGCAGCAGGCGCAGCTGCTCCACCGTCGCGTCCGGGACGGTGGCCGCCAGCGAGCGGCCCGCCACCACGGAACGGATCTCCGCGACCGTGCCGTCGGCAATGACCGTCCCGGCCTGTACGAGCACCACCCGGTCGGCGAACTCCTCGGCCTCCTCCAGGTAGTGGGAGGCGAACACCACGGTGCGCCCGGAGTCGGTGAACTCCCGCATGGCGGCCCAGAACACGTGGCGCGACTCGACGTCCATCGCCACCGTCGGCTCGTCCAGGACCAGCAGCTTCGGGTCGGACACGAGAGTCATCGCCAGCCGCAGCCGCTGGCGCTGACCGCCGGAGAGCCGGCTGCGGCGGTCGGCGATGTCGGTCAGGTCGGTGCGGCGCAGCACCTCGGCGATCGGCAGCGGGGCGGCGTGCAGCGATGCCACCATCGTGAGCAGCTCGCGGATCGACACGTCGTCGAGCAGCGCGCCGTCCTGGAGCGTCGCCCCGATGACGCCCCGGGCGATGGCCTCCCGGGGGGTGTGCCCGAAGACGCGGATCTCGCCGCGGTCGGGGCGGGTGAGCCCCAGGATCATGTCGACGAGCGTGGACTTGCCCGCGCCGTTGGGCCCGAGCAGCGCCACCACCTCGCCGGGCGCGATCCGCAGGTCGATGCCGTTGACGGCCCGCACGTCGCCGTATCTCTTGTGCACGGCCGAAACGTCGATCGCCTGTGGTTCCACCGCACCGGCCGTGGGTGTCGCCACGAGGTTCGCGATTGCGTTGCTCATTGATTTCCCCATTTAGATCGGTGCGGGTATGCGAATAGTATTTATCAGCGCCGCGGAGCGGGGAGCCAGGAACTCCGGGGCCGTCGCCGCGAGGATCGGCGTCCGAGGCGCCTCATTCCGGGGTGGTGAGGGGTGACCGTAGGGGTTACCCCGCGACGGCCGCGCCGCCATCGTCGGAGTTGTCGTGGTCCTGGGCCGCGCATTTTTTTGTGGCCGGTGCGGGGAGGTGTTCGTGGCACGCCAGAAGCGGAACAGTGGCCGTCATTCGTCGAACGGTGACGCGAAGACGGACGTCATGGTCCGTGACGATGTCACGGCCGAGCCGTTTGTTTTTCCGTACAGCGACTTCTTCCGGCACACAAGAATGGGCACGGAATCGGAATTGGCCGGCGACCGGCCCTCGCCGCGGGTCGTCGCGACCGGCCGGCCGGGCCACGCGGCGGTGAGCTGACATGGACCACGTCGCCGCCGCAGCCGAGCGGGCCGACCGGCTCGGGCCGATGCTCGGCACCTTCCTGCACCGATTCCCGACCGTCGACGCAGGCGCGGACGGGCCGCTGCGCGGCACGCTGATCGGCGTCAAGGACGTCGTCGCCGTGGCCGGCGCGCCGAGCACCTGCCAGAGCGTCGTGCACGACGCGGACTGGTGGGCCGACCGCGACGCGACCGTGGTGGCACGGCTGCGCGCCGCGGGCGCGCTGATCGTCGGCAAGACCACGATGGGCGAGCACGCGCTGTCCCGGCCGGACCCGGAGGCGCCCTTCCCGGTGCCCCGCAACCCGTGGGACCCCCACCGGTTCACCGGCGGGTCGAGCTGCGGCAGCGCCAACGGCATCCCCGCCGGGTTCTTCGACGCGGGCATCGGCACCGACAGCAACGGCAGCATCCGGATCCCGGCCGCGCTGTGCGGCGTCACCGGGCTGAAGCCGACGCAGGGCCTCCTGCCGGCGACGGGCGTCCGCCCGCTGGCGCGCTCGGTCGAGACCACGGGCCCGCTGGCGCGTACGGCCCGGGAGTGCGCGCGGCTGCTCGCCGTGATGGCGGACCGGCCCGCGGAGCTGTCCCGGCCGCCGCTGGCCGACCTCGCGGGCGTACGCGTCGGCGTCCCGGGCGACCTGGTGCGCTACGCCGCCGCGCTGACCGAGGACACCGCCGCCGCCTTCGACGCCGCGCTCGACGAGCTGCGGGCCGCCGGGGCGCAGGTCGTCGACGTGCCGTTCGACGAGGCGTTCCCGCTCTTCGCCGCGCAGCTCGTGACGATGCTGGTGGAGGCTTTCGAGGTGCACGGGGCGCAGCTGCGGGCGCGCTGGAGCGACTACGGGCGACCCTTCCGGTGGAACGTCGCGCTCGGCGGCGTGCTCCCGGCGGAGACGTACCTGCGGGCCCAGCGGGTGCGCGGCTGGGGCGCCGACGCCCTGCGGGCGCGGTTGCGCGACGTCGACGTCGTCGCCACGCCCGCCTGGCCGTCCGGCGCCCCCCGCTACGACGACCAGGCCAGCCTCCAGATGATCTCCTTCCTGCCCAGCGCCTGGAGCGCGGTCGGCTTCCCCGCGCTGGCGCTGCCGATGGGCGTCGACGGCGACGGGATGCCGCTGTCGCTGCAACTCGCCGCCGCGCCCGGCCGCGACTTCGAGCTGGCCGCCGTCGCCGACGTCTACCAGCGGCGTACGGGCTGGCACGAGCGGGAGCCGAAGCTGGAGGTCGTGACGGACCTCGCGTCCGTCTGCGTGCCCGAGGCACCGGCCGACGGCGTCGACCCCGTACGGCGGGAGCGGCTGGCGCGGGCGTTCGGCGAGCTGGGCGTCCCGCTGGGGGACGGGGACCTCGACCAGGTGACCATGACGTGGACGAAGGTCGAGGCGCTCGCCGGGGTGCTGCCGGAACTTCCGGTGGACGTGCCGCCGTTCGCCGCCCACCCGGCCGGTTGAGCCCCCGGGGAGCACCGGGCCACCGGCCGCTCGGCGTCGTGTCCGCGTTCGCGCGTCCGCTGCTACCGGGCGGCCCGCCTGCTCCGGACGTGGGGGACACACGGGTCGGGCATGCGTACGACACGGTGGGAACATGACGCGACGGGGGTTGGAACTGTCGCCCACCGACGGCAGCCTGATGAGCATGGATGACGTCGTGATCGAAGTGGACGGGCTGCGCCGCAGCTACGGGGAGTTCGAGGCGGTGCGCGGCATCTCGCTGCGGATCCGCCGGGGCGAGCTGTTCGCCCTGCTGGGCACCAACGGTGCCGGCAAGACCACCACCATCGAAGTGCTGGAGGGGCTGCAACCGGCCACCTCCGGCCGGGTCCGGGTGCTCGGGCTGGACCCGGTCCGGGACCGCAACTCGGTGCGCCCCCGCACGGGGGTGATGCTCCAGCACGGCGGGTTCACGGGTTCGCTCACCGTCCGCGAGACGGTGGAGATCTGGCGGTCGCTCACCGTCCGGCCGCAGAGCACCGCCGAGGTGCTGGACCTGGTCGACCTCGGCGACCGGATGAACGTGGCCGTCGAGCAGCTCTCCGGCGGCGAGGGCCGGCGGCTGGAGCTGGCGCTGGCCGTGCTCGGCCGGCCTGAGGTGCTCTTCCTCGACGAGCCGACCACCGGGATGGATCCGGCCTCGCGGCGCCGCACCTGGGACGTCGTCCGTGAGCTCCAGAAGGGTGGGACCACGGTCCTGCTCACCACGCACTACCTGGAGGAGGCCGAGGTACTCGCCGACCGGGTGGCGATCATGCGGGGCGGAAACATCGTCGCCACCGGCGCTCCGGAGGACGTCGTCCGCACCCTGCCCGCCCGGATCAGCTTCCGGCTGCTCGGGACGGACGTGCTGCCCGACCTGCCGCACGCCACCCGCCTGGTCGACGGCGACCGGGTGGTCTACGAGTCCCGCCAGCTCCAAGCCGATCTCACCCGGCTGCTCGAGTGGGCCAACGCGGGTGACATCCGGCTGGCAGCTCTGTCGGCCCGACCCGCGACCCTGGAGGATGTCTTCCTGGACATCGCCGCTGACCATGACCTGACCGATCAGCTTGCGGAACCGGAGGCCGTCCGATGAGCGGGACGATGACGACGCAGGACCCCACCACCACCGCCCCTGCCGCACGCGGGGACCGTGGCCGGAAGCCGTTCTGGCAGGTGGTCGCGATGCTGAAGATGGAGTCGCTGGCGTTGCGCCGCAACTGGACGTCGACCGTGATGTCCGTCGTGACGCCGCTGCTGATCGCCCTGCTGCTGGTCAGCGAGCACGCCGGCCAGACGGTGCCCGGCGTCCGCCGGGTCGCTAGCGTCACCACGCTGATCATGGTCTTCCTGGTGCACCACCACCTGACCACCGTGTACGCGGCGCGCCGCCAGGAGTTGGTGCTCAAGCGGCTGCGTGCCGGGCTCCCCTCGGACCGCACGATCCTGATCGGCACGGCTACCAGCACCGTCGTGATCTTCCTGGTCCAGTTCGTCCTGCTGGCCCTCTACGCCCTGCTGGTGCTCGACCTGCCGCTGCCCAGGAACCCGTTGGTCATGGCGTTGGCCCTGCTGTTCGGGTCCGCGATCATGGCGGCGTTCTCGGCCGCGCTCTCCGCGATCACCCGCACCTCCGAGGCGGCCATGCTGACCACCATGCCGACTGTGGTGATCTTCCTCGCCACGCCGGGTGCGCTGCTGCCGCTCGACGTGTTGCCGGAGTCGTTGGAGCGGGCGCTCTGGTTCCTGCCCAACGGTCCGTTCACCGAGGTCATGCGCGTCGGCTGGCTCGGCCGCACCGACGAGGGCCAGACCCTGGGTTTCGCCGGCACCATCGTCGAGACGCTGCCCTCGTTCGGGGTGCTGCTGGTTTGGCTGGTGGTGTCGGTGTTCCTGGCGGGCCGGTACTTCCGGTGGGAGCCCCGGCACGGATGATCGGGGCAGCGATCGCGTCACCCGGCCACGGGGACGTGAACATGGACCGGGCGCAGGTCGAGCGGGATCTCGGCCTGCGCCGCGCCCGCGTCGTCACCCTCACCACCGTCGGCAGCGGGGTCCTGGGGACGCTGCTGCTGGCCGCCGCCGGGCTGTCGCGGGAGGACGATCCGGGGTGGACGGCAGCCGGGGCGGTGGGCATCGTCCTGTTCGTCGTCGCGCAGGCCGGCGCGCTCTACGGTGCGATCACCCCGTGGCTGGCGGGGGCCGTGCGGCGCCGCCTGCTCGTCGTGTTCGTCGTGGCGGCCGTGGTCTCCGTACCCCTGGTGGGGCCGGTGGGGGCGCCGGAGTGGGCGACCTGGGGTTTCCTCGGCGCGTCGGTGATCGGCTCGGTACCGATGCTGTCGCGCTGGTGGGCCGCCGGCCCGGCGGCGCTGCTGACCGTGGCGGTGGCCGCCGGGGTGGCGGCCTGGAATGGGGCTCCCGTCCGCAGCCAGGTCACCATCGTGCTGGTCGCCGGCGTCTCCATGGCCGCGTGGAACGCCCTCCAGCTCTGGCTGTGGGGGCTGCTCGTCGAGGCGCAGCGGGGGCGGGCCGCCCAGGGGCGGCTCGCCGCGACCGAGGAGCGGCTGCGCTTCGCGCGCGACGTGCACGACCTGCTCGGGCACAGCCTCTCGGTCATCGCGCTCAAGGCGGAGCTGGCGTCCCGGCTGGCGGCGACGGACGCCGGGCGGGCCAGCTCGGAGGCGGCCGAGGTGCAGCGACTGGCCGCGTCGGCGCTGGTCGAGCTGCGCGAGGTGGTACACGGGTACCGTGCGGTGGACCTCGGGGACCAGATCGCCGCGGTGGAGCAGGTGCTGCGTTCCTCCGGCATCCGCTGCGCGGTCGCGTTGCCGCCGGACGACGTACCGTCGGAGATCGCCCGGCAGTTCGTCGCGGTGCTGCGGGAGGCCAGCACCAACGTGCTGCGGCACAGCCGGGCCACCTGGTGCACCATCGAGATCAGCCAGGACGAGGACGAGGTACGGATGACCATGACGAACGACGGCGCCGAGGGTGCGTCGCCTGACCGGCACAGCTTCGGGTTGCGCGGGCTGGCCGAGCGGATGGCCGAGGCGCGGGGCTCGCTGCGGCACCGGACAGACGACGGGGTGTTCCGCCTCGACGTGACGGTACGGACCCGCCCGTGATCAGGGTGCTGCTCGCCGACGACGAGGACCTGATCCGGGCGGCGCTGGCCGCCCTGCTCGGTCTGGAGTCCGACCTGGAGGTCGTGACCGAGGCGTCGGACGGGCGGACCGCGGTGACCGCCGCGCTCGCCCACCGGCCGGACGTGGCCGTGGTGGACCTCCAGATGCCGGCCCTGGACGGGCTGGAGGTGACCGCGGAGCTGGCGCGCGTCCTGCCCGCCTGCAAGGTGGTGATCCTGACCGGGCACGGCCGGCCGCCCCACCTGCAACGCGCGCTGGCCGCCGGGGCCAAGGGGTTCCTGCCCAAGGGCGCGCCCGGCGGGACGCTGGCCGACGTCATCCGCCGGGTGCACGCCGGCGGCCGGTACGTCGACCCGGCGCTGGCCGCGGACGCCCTCACCGCGCCGGAGTGCCCGCTCACGCCCCGCGAGCTGGACGTGCTGCGGCTGGCCGAGTACGACACGCCGGTGGCGGAGGTGGCGCGGCGTACCCACCTGTCGGCGGGCACCGTCCGCAACCACCTCTCCGCCGCGGTCAGCAAGCTCCGCGTGGCCAACCGCGCGGAGGCGTTCCGCACCGCCCGGGACAACGGCTGGCTCTGACGGTGCCGCTCAGATGAGCACGCTCCACGTCACCGGCCCGACGAGGCCGTCGGCGACGAGGCCGTTGCGGCTCTGGAAGGCGCGCACCGCGCTGGCGGTGACCGAGCCGAAGCCGCCGTCGACGAGGAGGCTGGCACCCCGGGCGTTGAGGGCGGTCTGTAGGCCGCGCACCAGGTCGCCGGAGTTGCCCTCGCGCAGGGGCAGGACGAGCGCGGTCCAGGTGATCGGGCCGACCATGCCGTCGGCGTAGAGGCCCCGGCTGCTCTGGAACGACCTGACCGAGGCGGTGCAGCCTGGTCCGTAGATGCCGTCCACGACGACGGAGATGCCGCGGGCCCGCACCAGGTACTGGATCACCCGGGGCACCCAGCCCGAGGCGCCCTGGCTGACGCTCGGGTAGCCGGTGCTGCCCACCGGGGCCGTCGAGCCGAGGGTGATGCCCCGGTTGGCCAGGAAGACCCGGGGGTCCAGCGAGGTCAGCCGGGGCCGGTGGATCTCGAAGTGCAGGTGCGGGCCGGTCGAGTTGCCGGTGTTGCCCATGAGGCCGATCAGCTGCCCGCAGCTGATCCGCTGGCCGGCGCTGACCAGCACCCGGTGCAGGTGGCCGTAGTAGGAGAAGTAGCTGTCGGCGTGGTTGATGTGGACGCTGTTGCCGGTGCGGCCGGCCAGCGGGCCGCTCGTCGTGTCGCCCGGGTACGAGTTGGTCTTGACGTCCCGGACGGTTCCGTCGGCGGTGGCGTAGATCGGGGTGCCCTGGCTGTTGGCCACGTCCCAGCCCAGGTGACCGGGCCGGCTGGGGCTCTTGTAGCCGGAGGTGAGTGTGCCGCGGGTCGGGTTGCTCCAGCCGGCGACGGCGGCCAGCGCGGGGCTGGGCAGACCGAGCACCCCGATGCCGGCGCCGACGCCCAGCGCCGTGAACAGGGCGCGGCGCCGGGCCGGTACGTGGAGCAGCTTGCCTGGCTCCGGTGTGTCACACATTGTTGCCTCCGATGTTCGTACCGTGCGGGAGGGCGGACGATGAGGGCCGAATCGTAAAACTTCTATATCGAGCGAGGCAATGGTGAAACTTTCCTACGCGTGGTCACCGGCCGTCATCCGTCGAGGTGGACGAGGCTCGCCGACCCTGACCGTCAACTTTTGGTTGACGATGCTCACCCGTCAACCTATGGTTGACGCATGACGGATCCAGTGCAGATGACCAACCCCGTACGCCTGGACGACCTGATCCGGGCGATCAAGAAGGCGCACACCGACGCGCTCGACCAGCTCACCGACGCAGTCATCGCGGCCGACCACCTCGGGGAGATCGCCGACCACCTGATCGGCCACTTCGTCGACCAGGCACGCCGCTCCGGCGCGTCCTGGACCGAGATCGGCCGCAGCATGGGCGTCAGCAAGCAGGCGGCGCAGAAGCGCTTCGTCCCGAAGGCCGACGAGACGCCGCTCGACCCGCAGCAGGGCTTCTCCCGGTTCACCCCCCGCGCGCGCAACGTGGTGATGGCCTCGCAGAACGAGGCCAGGGCCACCGGGCACGCCGAGATCCGCCCCGAACACCTGGTGCTGGGGCTGCTCAGCGAGCCGGAGGCCCTGGCCGCGAAGGCGATCGTCGCCCAGGGGATGCCGCTGGAGCGCGTACGCGAGGCCGCGACGGCGGCGCTGCCGCCCTCGTCCGCCGAGGTGCCCGACCTGATCCCGTACGACGCCCAGGGCAAGAAGGCGCTGGAGCTGACCTTCCGGGAGGCCCTGCGCCTCGGGCACAACTACATCGGCACCGAGCACATCCTGCTCGCGCTGCTGGAGCACGAGAACGGCGCCGGGGTCCTCAGCGGGCTCGGCGTCAGCAAGGCCGCGACCGAGGAGTGGGTGGCGGCGGCCCTGCGGGCCGTCCAGATGCGGGAATGACCCGCCTCAGGGCGCGGCGGGGAAGCCGTAGCGGGCGGCGTGTTCGGGGTCCGTCGGGTCCACCTGGCGGATCCCGGCGTCGGCGAGCCGCTTGTTGACCTCGTCGAGCCGCTCGCGCACCAGCCGGGCCTCCTCCTCGGTGACCCGGCCCCGGTGCGGCCGGCCGGCGTGCTCGATCGTGCCGTAGTCGACCCGCTCCGCGCCCTTGCGGGCCTTCGGCGGGCGGACCCGCTCGGCGGTCTTCAGCAGCTGCGCCATCGGCACGTCGGTCGCCATCGCGTCGAACTCGCTCGCGGTGAGCACCACCCGGCGCGGCTCGCCGTCGCCGTGCCGGTCGTGGATCTCGACCACCGCGACGTCCAGCGCGGCGTCGTCGATGCTCTCCACCTCGACCGGGGTGGCGTCCAGCCGCACGGGCCCCGCGACCAGGTCCGGGTGCTCCAGGACGACGACGCGGACCACCTCGTCGTCGGGCTGGATGACCGTGCCGCTGAAGTCGGAGACGTGGATCGTCTTCTTGCCCATGCGCGGAGCTTCTCCTGTCGTAGGCCGGGATGCCGGACCAGAAGAAATTACCCGACAGGTGTGCGAAAGCCGCCGGTGGACCGTCCGGGTGTGTCGCGGGACGACCGGGCCGCGCGCGGGGTGGTCAGCGGAAGTTCCGGCCGCCGCGCGACGCGGCGCCGGCGGGCTGCTTGTCGACCTCGCTCCACGGGAGCGCCTCGGGCCCGGCGCGGTGGCCCCGGTACGCCGACTGGGCCGGGAACCATCCGGTGGCCTCGGTGCATCGCCAGAGTCGCTCCGGGTCCTGGTGGTACCGGTCGTTCGGCTGATTCGGCATGACCATACCGTCCCAAACAAAGTTGTCCATGTATGAAAATGAATATGACGGCCGATCGATGCGTCTGGTTCCCGTGATCGACCCTCGTCCCATGAATCGGCGGTCATCGGTGTGTCGATACGTCTACCCGCCCGGCACGCCGTCCAATCATCGCGCGCGTCCCCGCTGCGCGGGGCGGGTTCCGTCGGTTCACGGGGCTCCGCGCCGGTCCACCCCCGACGGGTTCGCGCGCGCGCCGCCCCGCGCCCGCGTACGGTGATCGTCGGCGAGGCGGGCGGCGTCGGCGGCCCGACCTCCGGGTGACGACCGACGGCCGTGGGAGGTGACCGGCGATGCTCGACCGGCGGCTGCACCTGCACCTGGCGAGCTGGCTCGGCCAGTGGCCGGCCGGGCCCGGGCTGCACGTGGTCGGCTCGCACCGGCGGGCCCGACCGGCCTGGGACGGCCGGCTCCGGCCGGCCGTCGCGGTGGCCGCCGGCGCCAGCACCGTGCTCTCCGTCGCCCCCGACCGGGTCGCGGCGGTCCGCGAGCTGGCCCGGCGGCCGGGCGGCCCGCCGCTCGCGGCGTTGCCCGCCGCGGTCGGCCGACCCGGCTGGGCGGTGCACGACGACGTGTTCCGGTGGAGCGTGGCGCCGACCCCGCTGCCGGACGCGGGGGAGTGGACGGCCCCGACCGCCGCCGGGCTGCCGTCCTGGCTGCGCCTGTTCGACCGTCCGGTCCTGGTGGCACGCGACGCCCAGGGCCGCTACCTGTCCGGGGTCGGGATCAAGCGGCACGACGCGTACGGCCACGAGCTGGCGGTCGGCACCGTGCCGGCGGCCCGGGGGCGGGGACTGGCCCGGCGGCTGGTCGCCCAGGCGGCGCGCCGGGTGCTCGACGAGGGAGCCGTCCCGACGTACCTGCACGACCCCGCCAACACCGCCTCCGCCCGGGTGGCGACCGCTGCCGGCTTCGCCGACCGGGGCTGGCGGTCGTTCGGCGTCTATCCGCCCTGAGCGTGCCCGAGGGCGGGGCGCGGACCGTGGTTCCCGGGCCGGATCCACGGTCCGCAGTCTCCCCCAGGGCCCGCAGGTGGTGTGCGCACCCATCACGCTACGTATCGGTGGGGGCGTCGGCAAGGTGCCACTGTTGCGATCCGGGTGTCGACTAACGGACTCTGACCTGCGACTACTCGGGGGATGGCCGCGTCCGGCGGTCAGTGACGCAGCGTACGAATGAGGTCGAGCACCTGCCGGGTCACCGGGCGCAGTACGCGCAACCGCGACAGCCCCACCAGTCGGTCGACCAGCGGCACCGCGCCGTCGATGAGCTGCCGGGTGCGGGCCTGGCCGGGCGAGTGGTCGTAGACCCAGTAGAGCACCACCCCCATGTACGCCAGCCAGAGCAGCTCCGGCAGGTGCGGGCGCAACTCCGGGTCGACCCGGGCGGTGGAGCCGTCCAGCGCCTCGGCGAAGAGCCCGATCGCCGCCTCGCGCGGCCCGGAGGACTCGGCCGAGAAGGGGCTCAGCGGTGAGGTCGGCTCCGCCGCCGTCTTGAAGAAGCTGGCGGCGAAGGAGTGCGACGGGGTGAGCACGTCGATCCCGGCGTGCATCACCCCGGCCAGCCGGGCGGCGAGGTCGCTCTCGCGGGCGAGCACCGGCCCGGCCGCCGCCCGGTGCTCCGTCTGCGCGCGGGCGTAGAACTCCTGGATCAGGTGTTCCTTGGAGCCGAAGTAGTAGTAGGCGTTGCCCACCGCCACCCCGGCCTCCTGGGCGATGGCGCGCATGGTGGTCCGGGCGTAACCGCGTTCGCGGAACAGCCGCATGGCGGTGTCCAGGATGAGTTGCCGGGTCTGCTCGCCGCGCGCGGTCGCCGGCTCACCCGCAGCGGTCGTCGGCGCAGTCTGCTCGGTCATCGGGGCCACCGTATCCCGCCGGGTCGTCGGCCGGCTCCGCCCACGGCTCGCGCACCCGTTGGCGGACCGAGGAGGCGGCGGCGACCACCCGCCGGGCCAGCGGGAGCAGGTGCGGGCGGGCCAGCCGCTCCGCCGTCGCCCGGTGGTCGGCGAGCGACCAGAGGCAGGCGAACCAGGCGCCGTCGCCCGCGTACACCTCGCCGGTGTCCGCGACCACGGTGAGATCCCGCAGCGTGGCGTCGTGGTCCAGGCCGGGGAAGCGCCGCCGGGCCTCGGCCGAGCCGGCCGGCACGAACTCCAGGGGTACGAGCTGGGCGCGGGACGCCAGCCAGCGCCGCGCGGAGCGGCAGAGCGGGCAGTGCGCGTCGTAGAGGACGGTGAACCCCCGGACGCCACCGCCCCCGTGCGCGGTGGCGTCCGGGACTCCGCCCGACCCGCCCGTGGGGCGGGCGCTCATCGGGCCGGCGGTCCGCCGGCCGGCCCGGTCCCCGCCCCCGGCCCGGCGGGGTGCGGCCCGGCGGTGGGCTGCGCCCCCGTGGGGTACGGCCCCACGGGCCGGGCCCCGGCGGGCTGGGCGTCGCGCGGCGCGGGTGGCATCGGCAGCCGGCCGACCGGGGCGACGGGCGGGTGGGTGGCGTACTGGCGGAGCCGACCGCGGCGGTACCGGCCGAGCGCGAAGACGTTGAAGAAGTGCAGCGCCCCGAGCACCAGCAGCACGAGACCGATCTTGAGGGAGAGCTCCTCCATCGCCTGGGCGGTCGAGCCGACCGGGTCGGGGTGCTTCATGGCCACCGTGACGTAGCCGAGATTGAGCAGGTAGAAGCCGACGACGAGCAGGCTGTTCACGGCCTTGGCCAGCCGCTCGTCGGCGAACACCTCCTCGAGGAAGACCAACCCGTTGCGCGACAGCGCCCGGGCCACCCACACGATCAACCCGATGCTGATCGCCAGGTAGACCAGGTACATCCAGACCTTCGTGTCCATCGCGGACGCCCTTCTTGAACGTGTTCAACTCTTGCCGCCTGAGCGTAGGCGACTTCTTGAACGTGTTCAAGTAGCTCCCCGGGCCCTCGAAGCGCCCCGGCCGGGCGGGGGCCGGTATCGTCGAGGCGCGCCGGTGCCGGCGCGTCCCTTCGACGGTGAGGCGGGCCATGGACCCGGATACGCGGGACACCGAGCCGGGGCGGGTCGTCCTGCGCCCGGCCGGTGAGATCGACATGGCCAACGCCCCCGAGTTGGAGGCGACGCTCACCGAGGCGCTGCGCCGGCCCAGCGTCCGGGAGGTCGTCGTCGACCTCGCCGACGTGCGTTTCATGGACTCCAGCGGCGTACGCGTCCTGGTGCACGGCGCCGCCGTGGGCCGCGAGCGCGACGTGCCGCTGCGGGTGACCGCCCCGCAGCCGGGGGTGGCGCGGGTCCTGCGGATCACCGGGGTCGGCGCCCTGCTCGGGTTCGCCGACGCGGAGACGGGCCGGCCCGTCGCGCGCGGGTGGCGCGGGCTGGACTGACCGGGCTCAGGGCTCCGCGTTCGCCGACGCCGCTGCGGACCACTCGACGAGCATCAGCGTCGCGTCGTCCTGGTGCGTACCGCCCTGGTGCTCCGTCACCGCGTGGCTGAGCCGGCGCAGCGTCTCCGCAGCCGGCAGCCCGGAGCCGATGTGCCGTTCGGCGAGGTCGGCCAGGCGGGGCAGCCCGAACATCTCGCCCGCCGGGTCGCGCGCCTCGGTCACCCCGTCGGTGTGCAGCAGCAGCCGGTCACCGGGCTCCAACCGGGCACGGGCCACCTCGACGTCGCCGCCCGGCAGGCCCAGCGGCAGCCGACGGCCCCCGGCCAGTTCCCGCACGGCCCGGCCCCGGCGCAGCAGGACCGGCGGCGGGTGCCCCGCGTTGACGTAGCGCAGCAGCCCGCTGCCGGTGTCGAACTCGGCGAGCACCGCGGTGACGAACCGCGCGTCCTGCCACTCGGCGAGGATCGCGGCGTCCACCGCACGCGCCAGAGCCGGCAGGCCCGCGCCGGCACGCCGGGCGGCTCGCAGCGCCGCCAGCGCCACCGAGGTGGTCAGCACCGCCGGCAGGCCGTGCCCGACGCCGTCGAGGATCGCCAGGGTCAGGACCCCGCCGTGCACCGCGTAGTCGAAGGCGTCCCCGCCGACCTCGTAGCAGGGTTCCAGCAGGGCGCTGACGACCGCCTCCCCGGTGGCGAAGGTCAGCGGCGGGAGCAGGTGCCACAGCAGCTCGGCGGAGACCGCCATCGGCCGGCTGCGCCGCGCCCGGTGCAGGACGTCGCCGTAGTCCCGCTTGCTGGTGACCAGGTGACCGACCAGTCCGGAGACGAGCCGGCAGCCGTCGCGCAGCGCCTCGTCGGCGAGGTCGGCGTCGGGCGGCGGGAACACCTCCATCAGCCCCAGCCGGTCGGTGCCGTTGACGATCGGCACCCACAGCCGGGGCGGCGGCCCGGGGCTCGCGTGCACCTCGACCTGCGTGAAGGCGCGGCCGGCGAGGCTCGTGTCGATCGGCAGCACCGCCGGCGCCGGCCGCTGCGAATCGGGCAGTGGGCGCAGGTCGCGCTGCTCGGCGTCGACCAGGTAGACGGTCGCCGCCGCGCCCAGCGGCCGGAGCGCGGCGTCGACCGTGGCCGCGAGTTCGTCCGGCGGCAACCGGTGGGACCGGGACACGAGGTCGGCCAGGGCCCGGTGCCAGGGATCGGTGGCGGTCATGCCGTCGCATACCCCGACCGGGCCCGGTCGAAGCCGATCGGGCCAGCTCGGGGTATGCGACGGCGGGCGCCGGCGTCAGCCGGCCAGGCCGAGCACCTCGGCGGCCGCGCGGCCGCAGGCGTGGCTCGCGCCGTACGTGGTGACGAACGCCCGCACGCCGGCCGGGCGCCACCGGGAGGGCCAGCCCATCTCGACCACGGTCACCGGGTGCTCGGCGGCCAGCGCGGTCACCAGGTCCGCGCCGCCCGGCAACCGGTGGAGGTGGCGGCCGACCAGCACGATCGGCCGGTCCCCGGCGAGCTGGCGCAGGGCGGCCGGCCCGGTCTCGGTGGCGACCACCCGCAGCTCCTCCGCGCCGTCCAGGTGCGGCCCGAGGCCCCACGGCACCCGTCCCTCGGCGATGGTCGACGTGGCGTGCAGCTGGACGACCAGCGGGCGGTCCAGGCCGGTCAGCTCGCCCTCCACGCGGACGGCGCGGCGCGCCGCCGCGTACCCGAGTCCGTCGGGGGCGGTCGACGTCGCGCCGGCGGCCCGGGTCCAGGCGGCGAGCGCGGCGGCGCGGCCGGCCGCCTCCTCCACCCGCGCCCGGTCCAGGCGGCCGTCGCCGAGCGCGCCGACGATCTCCGCGACCACCCGTTCGACCAGCTCGGCGTCGACCTGGGCGCCGATGCACAGCAGGTCGGCGCCGGCGGCGAGGGCCCGGACGGCGGCCGGGCCGACCCCGCCGGCCGCCACCGCGGCGCCCTTCATCTCCAGCGCGTCGGTGATGACCGTGCCGGTGAAGCCGTACTCGCCGCGCAGCAGGTCCACCAGGACCGCCCGGCTGAACGTGGCGGGGCCGTCGCCGGTCAGCGCCGGCACCCGGATGTGCGCGGTCATCACGGCCCGCGCGCCGGCCTCGACGACCGCGGCGAACGGCGGCAGGTCGCGCCAGCGCAGCACGTCGAGCGGCACGTCCACGGTGGGCAGCTCGTGGTGGGAGTCGGCGACCGTCGCGCCGTGCCCCGGGAAGTGCTTGGCGCAGGCGGCGACCCCGGCGGCCTGGAGCCCGGTCACGGCGGCGGCGGAGTGCGCGGCGACCCGGGCCGGGTCGGCGCCGAACGAGCGGGTGCCGATGACCGGGTTCTCGTCGGCGGTGTTCACGTCCACGGTGGGCGCGAGGTTGACGGTGACGCCCAGGGCGGCCAGCTCCGCGCCGATGGCCTCGTAGACCCGTCGGGTCAGCGCCACCTCGTCGATCGCGCCGAGCGCCGCGTTGCCCGGGTACGGGCTGCCGGTGGCGTGCGCCAGCCGGGTGACGTCACCGCCCTCCTCGTCGATCGCGATCAGCACGTCCGGGCGGCCGGCCCGCAGGGCGGCGGTGCTCGCCGCCACCTGCGCCGGGTCGTGGACGTTGGTGCCGAACAGGGTGTGCCCCGCGAGCCCCTCGGCGACCAGGTCGACCGCCCAGCCCGGGGGAACCGGCCCCGGGTACGCGGCGAGCAGCGTGCCGAGCGCGAGCCGGCGCAGTCCTGGATCCAGCCCCACGTGATCTTCCCCTTTCGTCCCCGCGGTACGAAGGTCCGTACCGGCGGGGGTCGGTGACGTACCGGGTCGGCCGAGCGCCCCGCTCCCGGGCGGCCGATACGCTATCGGCTACCCGCTCGCAGGTCGGTTTACAGTTAGCAAGGTTTATCAAAACTAGAGGACGTGGCATGAGTGCGACCCGGCTGCCCGGCACCCCCCGCCTGTTGCGGGCGCTCAACGACCGCGCGGCGTTGGAGCTGCTGCTGGAGCGGGGGCCGCTGACCCGGGCCCGCCTGGGCGAGCTGACCGGGTTGTCCAAGGTCACCGCCTCGCAGCTCGTCGAGCGGCTGGAGGAGCGGGGGCTGGTCACCCGCGTCGGCGAGCAGGCCGGCGGGCGGGGGCCGAACGCCCAGCTCTACGCCGTGCGGCCGGGCAGCGCGCACGTGGTCGGGGTGGACGTGGGCGCCGACCGGGTGGTCGCGGCCTGCGCGGACATCACCGGGGCCGTGATCGGCCGCGTCGAGCAGTCGACCCAGGACACCGACGACCCCGTGGGGGTCGTGCACAACGCGGTGGTCCAGGCCGCGAGCAGCGCCGGGGCGAAGCTGTCGAGCGTACGGCGGATCGTGCTGGGCACCCCGGGCCTCGTCGACCCCGGCACCGGGGACATCACGTTCGCCTTCAACCTGCCCCGCTGGCACACCGGTCTGCTCGCGGCGCTCCGGGACGACCTGCACACCCCGGTGGTCTTCGAGAACGACGTGAACCTGGCCGCCGTCGCCGAGGCGCAGTCGGGCGCGGCCCAGGGGCTGACGGACTTCGTCCTGGTCTGGGTCGGTGCCGGTGTCGGCCTGGCGATCGTGTTGGGCAACCGGCTGCACCACGGCAGCAGCGGCGCGGCCGGCGAGATCGGCTACCTGCCGGTGCCCGGCGCGCCCATCCCGCGTGACGTCTCCCGCCGGGCGAAGCCGGCGTTCCAGCAGCTGATCGGCGGGGACGCGGTCCGCGAGCTGGCCCGCGCCCACGGCTACCCGGACGACAGCGCCGCCGCCGCGGTGCGGGCGGCGGTGGCCGACGGCACGGCCGGCGGTCCGATGCTCGACGAGGTGGCCCGCCGGCTGGCGCTGGGCGTGGCGAGCACCTGCGTGGTGCTGGACCCCCCGCTGGTGGTGCTCGCCGGCGAGGTCGGCCAGGCCGGCGGGGCGGCGTTGGCCGAGCGGGTGCAGCACGAGGTCGCGGCGATCACGCTGGTCCGCCCCCGGGTGGTGCCCACCGGGCTGACCGAGGAGCCGATCCTGCGGGGTGCGCTGCGTACCGCCCTGGACGCCGTCCGCGACGAGGTCTTCGGCTCGACCGTCGGCTGACCGGGACCGGCCGCCCGTCGGCGCGGGCCGCGCGCCGCCGGCCGCCGACCGGGTTCGGCGGGTGCGGCGGCGGGCGGGCGACATGTGAAGGAATATTTCATCGCGGGCGGGCATGCTGCAAGGTCTTGCCGCGTCCGCGCGGCTCCCGCCCCGTGCCCCGCGCCCCGTGCCCGCGACGTCGCCGGCGGCCGGGCGTCACATCAGGTCGCGGCGGCGGAACGCCACGAAGGCGGTGGCAGTCAGGGCAGCGGTCAGCCCGAGCAGCAGGACCAGCGACGACTGCCAGGTGATCACGTAGAGGCCGGTGCAGGAATTGGAGACCCCGTTGTCGCACGCCTGGTGGTCCCAGAACTCGATCCGGCCGTTGAGCAGGGCGGCCACGTGGCTGGAGAGCATGTACCGGTCCACCTTGACGACGTCCAGGATCTCCATCACCAGCCGGGCGCCCAGCTCCCACACCACCACGTAGCCGGCGACCACGCCGAGCGCCGCCGAGGTGTGCCGCCCCAGGGTCGCCACGGCGAACCCGACGACGGTGAGCAGCAGCACCAGCAGCATGCCGCGCCCCCAGGTCTCGCCCAGCGAGCCCCAGAACTCCCCGTCGAGCCGCCCTGGCCGCCCGGCGAACCGACCGATGAGCCAGAACGTCCCGAGGTACGCCGCCGAGGCCAGCACCGACAGCAGCGCCGTCCCGCCGAGCAGCGTGCCCAGCTTGGCGCCGAGCACCGTCATCCGCCGGGGGCGCCACAGCAGCAGGTTGACCACGCCCCCCGAGTTCAGGTCTGCGCCGATGTAGGAGGCGCCGACCAGGAACCCGAAGAGCGCGAGGAAGGCGATGAGGAAGTAGAGCAGCGGGCCGGCCTGCTCGGCGAAGGTGAACACCCCGGCGAGGAAGTCGGCCGCCACGGGCGCCCGCTCCATCAGGGCCGGGTCGACCTCGCTGCAGTCGGCGGGGAAGTACTCCGGCTCCTCCTGCTCGTCCATGTCGTCCGCGGTCGCGAGCCCGCGACGCTGCTCCAGGCAGCGCTGGTAGGCGTGCTCCAGTTCGCTGCGCGCCGCGGCGGCGCCACGCTGGGCCTCGAAGATCTCCTCGGCGCTGGGCCGGTGGGAGTTGGCCAGGGTGGTCGCCGCCGTGACGCCGAACGCGAGCACCAGCAGCACGAGCATGAGCTGCACGAAGCGCCGGGCGCCGAGACGCTCCAGCTCGGCACGGACCAGGTTCACGCGTCCACTCCCCGTACGTCGAGGTCGATCACCGGTTCCCGGGACCCGCTCTCGGGCAGCACCGAGTCGTCCACCTGCCGGGGCAGCGCCGGGTGCGCCGCCGTGCCGGTCAGTTCGAGGAAGGCGCTCTCCAGGTCGGGCCGCAGCGGCGTCAGCTCGCGTACCCAGAGGCCCGCCTCGCCGAGGGTGCGGCTGACCTCGGTGGCGTCGTCCACGTCGCCCACCACCAGGTGGTCGTCGTGCCCGGTCGCCGCCAGCCCGGCCGCCGTCAGCAGCTCCACGGCCCGCTGTGGATCGTCCACCCGTACCAGCAACTCGTGCCGGTCGAAGCCGGCCAGCACCTCGTCGACTCGCCCGGCGGCCACCCGCCGGCCCCGCGAGATGATCGTCACGTGGTCGCAGATCAACTGGATCTCGGCGAGGATGTGGCTGGAGACCAGCACGGTCACGCCGGCCTCCGCCAGCGAACGCATCAGGTCCCGCATCTCCCGGATGCCGGCCGGGTCCAGCCCGTTCGCCGGCTCGTCGAGGATCAGCAGCTCCGGGTCCTTGAGCAGGGCGGACGCCACCGCCAACCGCTGCTTCATGCCCAGCGAGTAGCCCTTCACCCGCTCGTCGCCCCGGTCCCGCAGACCCACCCGCTCCAGCACCTCGTCGACCCGGGCGACCGGCACGCCGCCGGCCCGGGCGAGCAGGCGCAGGGTGCGGTGGCCGGTGAAGTTGCCGAAGAACTGCGGGCTCTCCACGATGGCCCCGACCCGCCCGGCCACCAGGGGCAGCCCGCCCGGCGAGGGGACGCCCAGCACCGTCATCCGGCCCGCGTCGGCGCGCACCAGCCCGAGCAGGGCGCGCAGCGTGGTGGTCTTGCCCGACCCGTTGGGGCCCAGGAAACCGTGGATCTCGCCGGCCTCCACCAGCAGGTCGAAGCCGTCGACCGCCACCCGGCGGCCCTGCCGCACGCTGTGGAAGGTCTTGCGCAGACCCTCGATCTCGATGACCGCGCTCATCGGCGCGGCTCCCCGCTGCGACCGGGCATGGACCGTCCTCCGGTTGTGGTGACCAACGACACGGCGCCCCACCCTATGGCCGGGACGCCGCCCGTGGGGGGAGCCCCGGCGTTGCGTGGTTGGATGGGCGGGTGACTGGGGACGAGGATCTGGTGGTCAGCCTCGACGGCGTCGGCGTACGCCGGGCTGGCACCGCACTGCTGCACGACGTCGACTGGCGGGTCGAGCTGGACGAGCGCTGGGTGGTGCTCGGGCCGAACGGCGCCGGGAAGACGACCCTGCTCAACCTCGCCGCCGGGCGGCTGCACCCCACCACCGGCACCGCCCACGTGCTCGGCGAGCGGATCGGCCGCACCGACGTCAACGAGCTGCGGACCCGCATCGGGCTCTCCACCGCCGCCCTCGCCGAGCGGGTGCCCGCCGACGAGCGGGTCAGCGACGTCGTCGTCACAGCCGCCTGGTCGGTGCTCGGGCGCTGGCGGGAGAGCTACGACAGCAGCGACGAGGCCCGCGCCCGCGCCCTGCTGGGCCAGCTCGGCATCGGCGGCCTCGCCGAGCGCACCTACGGCACCCTCTCCGAGGGCGAGCGCAAGCGGGTGCAGATCGCCCGCGCGCTGATGACGGACCCGGAGCTGCTGCTGCTCGACGAGCCCGCCGCCGGGCTCGACCTGGGCGGGCGGGAGGACCTGGTCGCCCGGCTGGCCGAGCTGGCGTACGACCCGGACGCCCCGGCGCTGGTGCTGGTGACCCACCACGTGGAGGAGATCCCGCCCGGCTTCACCCACGCGCTGCTGCTGCGCGAGGGCGGCGTGGTGGCGCAGGGGCTCCTCGACGACACGCTGACCGGGGACAACCTCTCCAAGACGTTCGGGCTGCCGCTGGTCGTCCAGCGCTCCGGCGACCGGTTCACCGCCCGCGCGGCCTGACGGGGAGGTGGCGATGCGGCAGACCCGGGTCGTCGTGGTGGGCAGCGCCAACATGGACCTGGTGGGCACCGCCCCCGCGCTGCCCCGGCCGGGGGAGACCCTGCTCGGCACCGACTTCGTCATGGTGCCCGGCGGCAAGGGCGCCAACCAGGCCGTCGCTGCGGCCAAGGCCGGCGCCTCCTGCGCCTTCCTCGGGGCGATCGGTTCCGACTCGTTCGGCGTCACCCTGCGGGCGCGGATCACCGCCGCCGGGGTCGACACCGGGCAGCTGCGCACGACGTACGGCACGTCGGGGGTGGCGTTGGTGATGGTCAACGCCGAGGGCGAGAACGCGATCCTGGTCAGCCCGGGCGCCAACGCCTCGATGACCGGCCTGACCGAGCCCGAGTTGACCGCCGTACGCGGGGCGGACGTGCTGCTCGCGCAGCTGGAGATCCCGGTCGCGACGGTGACCGAGGCGGCCCTTGCCGCCCGGGCGGCCGGCACCCGGGTGGTGCTCAACGCCGCCCCGGCCGTGCCGGTGCCGCCGGAGCTGCTGGCGGCCACCGACCTGCTCGTGGTCAACGAGACCGAGGCGCAGGCGCTCACCGGGCGCGGCCGGGACGAGCCGTCGGCCCTGCTCGACCTGGCGCCCCGGGCGGTGCTCACCCTCGGCGCGCAGGGCGCGTGGTACGGCGACCGGGCCGGCACCGCCGTGCACGTGCCGGGGGTCAAGGTGGACACCGTGGACTCCACGGCCGCCGGGGACGCCTTCACCGCCGCGCTCGCGGTGGCCTGGGGCGAGGGCCGGGACGTGGTCGACGCGGTGCGCTGGGCGGCGGCGGCCGGGGCGGCCTGCGCCCGCCGGCTCGGCGCCTCCGTGGCGCTGCCCAGCCGGGCGGAGATCGACGAGCTGTACGTCCCCGCCTGAGCCGCCCGGCCACGGGCCGTACGTCCTTCGGTCAGGCCTCGGCGTCGTCGGTGAGCTTCTCGCCCCGGCGGCGGAGCATGCCGAGCCCGGGGATGCCGGCGACGGCGAGCTTCAGGTCGCGGGTGACGTCGAGCAGGTCGTGCAGGTCGGGACCGACCCGGTCCAGGGTGGCGAGGATCGGCAGGACGTCCGCCGTCAGGTGCCGCTTGAGCTTCGGCAACTCGTCGACGAGCCGGATCGCGGCGGTCACCTCCTCGTGGCTGAGCTGCTCGACGAAGTGGTTCGCCATCGGGGCGCCCCGGCGCAGCGCCGGCTCGTACGCCGTCATCAGCTCGGCGGCGGTGGCCGCCGCCTCGGCCGCGGTGCCCACGGTGCCGGCGGCCCGGCCGGCCACGGCGCCGGCCTCGGCGACCACCGCGCCGGCCGCGCGGGACACCTTCTCCGCCTCGCCGACCACGACGGCCGCGGCGGCGGCCACCTCGGTTGCCGTGTCGATCGCGGCGGTCGCGGCGGCGCTGACGACGGCCACCTCCCGCACCGCCCCCTCGGCGTCGGTGAGCACCCGGTCGGTGCGGTCGAGGGTCTGCTCGATCCGGTCCACCACGCCGTCGATCCGGCCCACCACGCCGTCGACCCGCTTCAGCAGGGCCTCCACCGAGTCCAGCACGGCGAACGCACGGGCGGGCACGGCGGCGAACGAGGCGGCCGAGCCGAGGGCCTGGTCGAGGGCGGAGCGGGTCAGGCCGACGACCGCGCCGGGCCGGGGGAGGGGAATCACCATGGCACCAAGTGTGCGTCGTCCGCGCCCGGACCGCCGGACGGGCCGCCGGGCCGGGAGGTCAGGAGTCCGTGTGCTGCTCCACCGCGCGCTGCACCGCCCGGTAGATCTGCCCGAACCGCAGCGCGTCGGGGGTACGCAGCAGCAGCATCTCCCGCCCGTGGTGCTGGACCCAGAGCTCGTGCACCTTGCTGCCCCGCTCGTAGGAGCGGTCGAGCCAGCCGAGCGGGATCTCCAGGAAGGGGGTCAGGGCCAGCGCGCCGACCGCGCACGCGGCGAGGATGATCAGCGCCAGCTGCCACTCGCCCCGGTCCTGCGCCGACCAGGCCAGCGACAGCACGCAGACCACCGCGACCAGCGGGGGCAGCGAGAGGAGCAGGACCAGGACGCCGCGGCCCAGCACGCGCCCCCGTACCGCCAGCGTCTTCGGCCCCTGCGCGTGCCAGACGTACGTCACGTCGGCGATCGCCACGGCGTGGCCGCCCATCCGGATCGACTCCGAGGTCACCTGCACCGCGTCGTCCCGGTAATAGATGGTCATCACTAAGCCTAACCGCTGGCGGGCAACCGCCGCCGGTCCCGGCCGGGGCGGGTGTCGGCTTCGGGGAAGCGGCGGGCGGCAGCCGGAGGAACCGGGATGCGAGGTCTGGTGAGGCCAGGGCCCGGAGCGCGGAGTGGCCGTGTCCGCGCTGTCGAGCTGCCCCGTCGATGAGACCGATCGTCACCGCCGGGTGCCGCCGCGCCACCGGGAGTCCGGGACGGCCGCCCTGCCCCGTCCATGGGGGCAGCTCGACAGCGCGAGCGAGGCGACTGCGCCCACAGGCGCGGCGCCGGGCGAGACGGTTCGGGCGGTGCCGGGTCCGGCGGTTCGGGGCAGCGCGGGACGGGCGGGATGGCTAGCGTGACCGTCATGACGGAGCAGGTGCGCAACGTCGAGGTGGTCCGCCGCTACCTGCGGACCTTCGTCACCAAGGACCTGGCGGAGTTGCGCGCGGTGGTCGACGAGGACGTGCTGATCTACGGCTCCGGGGCCGGGGTCCGGGGACGGCACCACGTCGAGGGGGCCGTCGCCTCGCCGGGGCTGACCGTGCTCGACCAGGAGATCGTCGAGATCTTCGCCGCCGGCGACCGCGTCGTGGTGTCGCTGGCGCAGACCTACCGGCGGGACGCGACCGGCGCGACGGCGGTGCAGAGCGCGTGCAAGATGTACCGGTTGGACGGTGGCCGGATCGTGCAGTTCTGGGGCGAGCAGGACCTGTTCGGACTGCTGCGCGGCCTGGGCATGCTGCCGGACGGGCCGATCGGGTTCTAGCGGCGGCGGGGCGACACCGGCTGCCCCGCCTCGACCGCCCGCTGCACCGCCCGGTAGATCTGGCCGAAGCGCAGCGCGTCGCGGGTGCACAGCAGCCGCACCGGCTGGCCGCGCCAGCGGGCCCAGATCTCCAACTGCCGGCTGCCCCGCGCGTAGGAGCGGTCGAGGTGCTCGAAGAGGAAGTCCGCGACGGGGCCGACCGCGAGCCCGACCAGCACCGAGGCGCCGACGACGGCGATGGTGACGGTCAGGGAGCGGTCCAGCCAGAGCGCGAGGGCGATGCCGAGGGCGGCGGCGACCAGGGGGCCGGCGAGCGCCGCGCCGATCGCGCCGCGTCCGGCGAGCACCCGCCAGGACCGGCTGCCACGCCGATGCCACACCATGCTGATCTCGGCCAGCCGGAAGGTCCGGCCGTCCACCCGGACGGCGGTCGAGGTGACCTGCACGGACCTGTCGTCGTAGTACGTGATCATGGCGGTACTCCCGGTGGCGGGCCTGACACCACACTACTTACCCCAACGATCCGAGCCGTAAGGTTGGCACGCGACTTCGACGAGGAAGTGAGGGCCAGCGTGGGCGAGTTCGTGCGGTTGGAGACCAAGGACGGCATCGGCACCATCCGACTGGAGCGGCCGCCGATGAACGCCCTGAACACCCAGGTGCAGGAGGAGTTGCGCGCCGCCGCCACGGCGGCCACCGCCGACCCGGGCGTCCGCGCCGTCATCGTGTACGGCGGGGAGAAGGTCTTCGCGGCCGGCGCGGACATCAAGGAGATGGCCGACATGTCCTACGTGGACATGGCGGACCGGGCGGCCGACCTGTCCAGCGCGCTCGGCGCGATCGCCCGGATCCCCAAGCCGGTCGTCGCCGCGATCACCGGCTACGCCCTCGGCGGCGGCTGCGAGCTGGCGCTGGCATGCGACTGGCGGGTGGTGGCCGAGGACGCCAAGCTCGGGCAGCCGGAGATCAAGCTCGGCATCATCCCTGGCGCGGGCGGCACCCAGCGGCTGGCCCGCCTGGTCGGCCCGGCCCGCGCCAAGGACCTGATCATGTCCGGCCGGATGGTCGACGCCCAGGAGGCCCTGCGGATCGGCCTGGCCGACCGGGTCGCCCCGGCGGCTGAGGTCTACGACACCGCGGTCGAGCTGGTCCGCCCGTACCTCACCGGGCCCGTGCAGGCGCTGCGCGCCGCCAAGCTCGCCGTCGACGGCGGCCTGGACATGGACCTGAACTCCGGTCTGGCCTGGGAGAGCCAGCTCTTCGCGGCACTGTTCGCCACCGAGGACCGGCGCGAGGGCATGGCGGCGTTCGTGGCGAAGCGCAAGCCGGACTTCACCGGCCGTTGACCGGCCCGGGCCGGCGGGGCGACCCGCCGGCCCCCGGGCGTCGAACGAGAACTGTTCACATTTCTCCTACCGGTGAGTAGCGTGTGACCCCGGCCACGCGGACGAAGGGAAGAGCGGGATGACGGAGCGGATCGAAGGTCACGGCGGGGAGCTCGCGCTCGCGGCGCTGCGCGCGTACGGGGTGCGGGAGATGTTCACCCTCTCCGGCGGGCACGTCTTTCCGCTCTACGACGCCGCGCACAAGACCGGCTTCCCCATCTACGACGTGCGGCACGAGCAGTCGGCCGTCTTCGCCGCCGAGGCGGTGGCGAAGCTCCAGCGCCGCCCCGGCCTCGCCGTGCTCACCGCCGGCCCCGGCGTCACCAATGGCGTCTCCGGACTGACCAGCGCCTACTTCAACGCCTCGCCCGTGCTGGTGCTGGGCGGCCGGGCCCCGCAGTTCCGCTGGGGCTCGGGCAGCCTCCAGGAGATGGACCACCTGCCGCTGGTCGCCCCGGTCACCAAGCACGCCGAGACGGTGTTCAGCCCCGACGACATCCCGCGCGCGGTGACCGCGGCGCTGACCACCGCGCTCACCCCGCACCGGGGCCCGGTCTTCCTCGACTTCCCCCTGGAGGCCGTCTTCTCGGTCTCCGACGCCGAGTTGCCCCCGCTGCCGGGCATCGCGCCGGTCGAGCCCGACCCCGACGAGGTGACGAAGGCGGCCGGCCTGATCGCCGCCGCCCACCGCCCGGTCGTCATCGCCGGCTCCGACGTCTACGCCGGGGACGCGGTCGACGCCCTGCGCGCGGCCGCCGAGTCGCTCCAGGTGCCGGTCTTCACCAACGGGATGGGCCGGGGCGCGCTGCCGCCGGAGCACCCGCTCGCCTTCGCCAAGGCCCGTCGCGTGGCGCTCAAGGGCGCCGACGTGGTCGTCGTGATCGGCACCCCGCTCGACTTCCGGCTCAGCTTCGGCGACTTCGGCGACGCGAAGGTGGTGCACGTCGTCGACGCGCCCAGCCAGCGCGCCGGGCACGTGCAGCCGGCCGCCGCCCCCGCCGGTGACCTCCGGCTGATCCTCACCGCGCTGGCCGACCACCCGGGCGACCGGGCCGACCACGCCGACTGGATCGCCGAGCTGCGTACGGCCGAGGACGCCGCCAAGGCCCGCGACGCCGAGGAGATGGCCGCCGAGTCCGACCCGATCCGGCCCGCCCGGGTCTACGGCGAGCTGCGCAAGGTCCTCGCCCGCGACGCCATCACCATCGGCGACGGCGGCGACTTCGTCTCGTACGCCGGCCGCTACCTGGAGCCCGCGCAGCCCGGCACCTGGCTCGACCCCGGCCCGTACGGCTGCCTCGGCACCGGCATGGGCTACGCGATGGGCGCCCGGGTCAGCCACCCCGACCGGCAGATCTGCGTCCTCATGGGCGACGGCGCGGCCGGCTTTTCGCTGATGGACGTCGAGTCCCTCGCCCGGCAGAAGCTGCCCGTGGTGATCGTGGTCGGCAACAACGGCATCTGGGGGCTGGAGAAGCACCCGATGCGCGCCATGTACGGCTACGACGTCGCCGCCGACCTCCAGCCGGAGCTGCGCTACGACCACGTGGTGAGCGCCCTGGGCGGGGCCGGCGAGACGGTGGCGAAGGCCGGCGACCTCGGGCCGGCGCTGCGGCGGGCGTTCGACGCCGGCGTGCCGTACCTGGTCAACGTGCTCACCGACCCGGCGGACGCGTACCCCCGCTCGTCGAACCTGGCCTGAGTCGGGCCCGCCGCCGTCGCCGGGCGACCGGCGACGGCGGCGGCGGCGGGGCTCAGGCGCCGGGAGTGGAACCCTCGGGGCGGTCCTCCTCGCGCGGCGGCTCGCCGTCGCGGCGGCGCATCTCGTCCTCGCGGCGGCGCAGATCCTCCTCCCAGCGGCGGAACAGCTCCCCGTCCTCCTGCCGGGAGCGCTCGCCGAGGGAGCGGAGGAACTCGGGGTCGTCGTCGGGGGCGACCGGGCGGGGCCGCTCCCGGGGCGGCAGGAGCCGACCCTTCGGCGCTCCGCCGGCGGGTCGGCCCGCGACGCGCTCGCGCCCCGCGGCGAACCAGGCGAGGGAGCCGAGCAGCGGGAAGAACAGGATGATCAGCACCCAGGCGATCCGGGGCAGGGCTTTGATCTCGCCCTCCTCGGCGGAGAGGCAGCTGATCAGCGCGCAGACGGCGAGGACGATCTGCACGACGAAGAGGAGGACGTAGAGCCGGGCCATGGGTCAATCATGGCGCACCGGCTCCCGTCAACCCAGTCCGCGCGCCGCCAGCAGGGTGCCGAGCAGCGCGAAGCCGGCCGTGGCGAGGGCGACCAGGGGTAGCGAGCGCCCGTAGCCGGGGGCCGGGCCCGTGCCGGTGGCCCGCCGCCAGCAGACCGTCAGCGCCGCGCCCCAGCCCAGCACGGCGGCCCCGGCGACGAGCGCGCCGAACGCCCCGCCGGCGGGCGGCCCGGTGAGCGCGAGCCGCACGGTCAGCACCATGATCACGGTGAGCGCCAGGGCCGTACGCCGCCAGGCCAGCCTTGTGCGCTCGGGTTGCAGCCCGGGGTCGCGCGCCGGCCGGTCCCGCCCCGGCGGCTGCGTCCCGTGGCCGCCGGCTCCGCCGGGCCGGTTCACCGGCCACCGACCGCCCGGGCCAGCACCGCCGCCACCAGCAGCAGCGCGCCGAGGCCGACGGCGAGGGCGAGCACCGCCGGGAAGCGTGAGGCGGGCAGTTCCTCGCCGAGGCGGATGGCCCGCTCCGTACGCGCCCAGTGGTCGACCGCGCGCACCGCCACCGTGCCCCCGAGCAGCAGCAGCGCGATGGCGATCACCTCCCGCAGGTGCGCCGGCGGCAGGAACTGCGCGGCGGCCAGCCCGCCCGCGACCAGCGCCAGCCCGGTACGCAGCCAGGCCAGGAACGTCCGCTCGTTGGCCAGCGAGAAGCGGTAGTCGGGGGTGCTGCCCACCGCCCGCAGCTCGCGCGGGTCGAACCACCGCCTGATCGCCTGCCACACGTGACCATTATCCGTTTCCGGCCGGCCGTAGCCTCGTGGGATGACCGATCTTGACGCCCGCACGCTGCGTGACGCCTACGACGCCCAGATCCGCCCGGAGATTCCGGATCCGCTGCCGGCCGGGGTCACCGTCGAACGGGACGGCCCGCTGGTCCGCGTCCTCGGTCTCGACCAGCGCGGCTTCCTCACGTACCGCACGCTGGACGGGCTCGTCGGGGCCGAGTTGGACGCGTTGATCGCCCGGCAGGTGGAGTTCTTCCGCCGGCGCGGCGAGGCGGTGGAGTGGAAGCTCAACGGGCACGACCAGCCGGTCGACCTGCCCGATCGGCTGCGCGCCGCCGGGTTCGTCGCGGAGGCGGAGGAGACCGTCGTGGTCGGTCCGGTCGCGGCGCTGGCCGCCGCCGTGCCCGTGCTGCCCGAGGGGGTACGCCTGCGCGAGGTCAGTGCCCGGGAGGACCTGGAGCGCATCGCCGCGATGGAGGAGGCGGTCTGGCACGACGACCGCAGCCACCTGGTGACCGGCCTGGCGAGGGAGATCGAGGCCGACCCGCAGTGCATCACGGTCGTCGTCGCCGAGGCGGACGAGACGGTGGTCAGCGCCGGTTGGGTCCGTTACCAGGCGAATACCGGCTTCGCGACCCTCTGGGGCGGCTCGACCCTGCCGCAGTGGCGGCGGCGGGGCGTCTACCGGGCGCTGGTCGCGTACCGGGCGCGCCTGGCCGAGCAGCGTGGCAGGACGTTGCTCCAGGTGGACTGCTCGCCGGAGAGCCGGCCGATCCTCCAGCGGCTCGGTCTCGTCCCGGTCACGACCACCACCCCGTACGTCTACACTCCGTGATCATGGAGCAGCGGTTGACGGCCGAGGAACGGCTGACCCTCAAGACGGGCGCGTTCGGGGCGGTGTTCCTGGTGGCCAACGCGGACCCGGGGATGCTCGCCCTGTTCCGGGAGAGCTTCGCCGCCTCCGGCGCGATGGCCGACAGCAGCGGGGTGGTCAAGGAGGCGCTGACCAGCGGTCCGCTGCCGAAGCTGCCCCGGGACTCGGCCCTGGAGATCGAGGCGGTGGTGCTGCCGGCGCTGGGCCGCTCGGTGCGGATCCTGCGGGAGAAGTCGCCCCGGGACGTGGCCGGCTACCGCGAGGTGGTGCTCTCGGCGGCCGAGCGGGTGGCCGGCGCGCACCGGGGGGTCGCCCCGGCCGAGGCGGCGGCCATCGAGCGGATCAGGGACGCGTTGGATCAGCCGGCGTGAGCCGCGCCGGCGTCCCGGTGCGGGCGGCCGCCGTGGTCGCCCCCGCGCCCCGGGCCCGGGGCGCGGGGCGCGCCGGGGTGGGCGTACTCGCCGTGGGCGGTGCGTCGGGTCGGCGACCAGAGCGCCCGGACGGCGGCCCGCACGCACCGCTCGCGCAGCCGGCCACAGGCGCACCGGTACGCCTCGGGTCGGGTCCGGCGACAGCGGTGCCGCGGCGTGTCGGCGCGGCCGGTACTGGTGTTTTCTGACATTTCGTGACACCTCCCGATTCGTCAGATTACCCGCCCGCATGGCCGCCGGTGAGCTGTGTCACCCTGAGGGCGCCGGAGCCGGATGCTACTGGCAGGTAACATTGCGCCGTGGGCAACTGCACAGCACCGCGCGGTTGACCGGCGTCAACGGAAGCGCGAGGCTGCGCCCCAGACCGGGCGAGCGATCGCAACACCAACAGGAGGGTCGTCGAAGCGCGATGAACATCGTCGTACTCGTCAAGCAGGTGCCCGATTCGGGCGCGGACCGCAACCTGCGCAGTGACGACAACACCGTCGACCGCGGTTCGGCGAACAACGTCATCAACGAGATGGACGAGTACGCCATCGAGGAGGCGTTGAAGATCAAGGAGGCCCACGGGGGCGAGGTGACCGTCCTGACCATGGGTCCGGACCGGGCGACCGAGTCGATCCGCAAGGCGCTCTCCATGGGCCCGGACAAGGCCGTGCACGTCGTGGACGACGCCCTGCACGGCTCCTGCGCCGTGGCCACCTCGAAGGTGCTCGCCGCCGCCCTCGGTCAGCTCAACGCCGATCTGGTGCTCTGCGGCAGCGAGTCGACCGACGGCCGGGTGCAGGTCATGCCGCACATGCTCGCCGAGCGGCTGGGCGTCGCGGCGCTCACCGGCGCCCGCAAGCTCACGGTCGACGGCTCCACCCTGACCGTCGAGCGGCAGACCGAGGAGGGCTACGAGGTGGTCACCGCCACCACCCCCGCCGTGGTCTCCGTCTGGGACACCATCAACGAGCCGCGCTACCCGTCCTTCAAGGGCATCATGGCCGCCAAGAAGAAGCCGGTGCAGACGCTCTCCCTGGGTGACCTCGGGGTCGCCCCGGCCGAGGTGGGCTTCGAGGGCGCGACCAGCGCCGTGCTGGAGCACAGCAAGCGTCCGCCGCGCTCCGGCGGCGCGAAGATCACCGACGAGGGCGACGGCGGCGTGAAGCTGGTCGAGTTCCTCGCCACCGAGAAGTTCGTGTGAGAGGTCTGGACATGTCTGAGGTTCTCGTCGTCGTCGAAGCCACCCGGGAATTCGGCGTCAAGAAGGTCACCCTGGAGATGCTCACCCTCGCCCGCGAGCTGGGCACCCCGAGCGCGGTCGTGCTCGGCGGCCCCGGCGCCGCCGAGGCGCTGAGCGCCAAGCTGGGCGAGTACGGCGCGGAGAAGATCTACGCGGCCGAGAGCGAGGAGATCGACGGCTACCTGGTGGCCCCCAAGGCGACCGTGGTGGCCGAGCTGGTCTCGCGGGTGCAGCCGGCCGCCGTGCTGCTCGCCTCCTCCCAGGAGGGCAAGGAGATCGCCGCCCGGCTGGCCGTCAAGCTGGACAACGGCATCCTGACCGACGTGGTGGGCCTGGCCGCCGACGGCACCGCCACCCAGGTGGCCTTCGCCGGCTCCGCCATCGTCAAGTCCAAGGTCACCCGCGGCCTGCCGCTGGTCACCGTCCGGCCCAACTCGGTCAACCCGACCCCGGCGGCGGCCAGCCCGGCCGTCGAGCAGCTCACCGTCGCGGTCGCCGACACCGACAAGCTGGCCAAGGTCGTCGACCGGGTGGCCGAGCAGAAGGGCTCCCGCCCGGAGCTCACCGAGGCCGGCGTGGTCGTCTCCGGTGGTCGGGGCGTCGGCAACGCCGACAACTTCAAGCTGGTCGAGGAGCTGGCCGACCTGCTCGGCGGCGCCGTGGGCGCGTCCCGCGCGGCCGTCGACTCCGGCTACTACCCGCACCAGTTCCAGGTGGGACAGACCGGCAAGACGGTCTCCCCGCAGCTCTACGTCGCTCTCGGCATCTCCGGCGCCATCCAGCACCGGGCCGGCATGCAGACCTCGAAGACCATCGTCGCGGTCAACAAGGACGGCGAGGCGCCGATCTTCGAGCTGGCCGACTTCGGCGTGGTGGGTGACCTGTTCAAGATCGTCCCGCAGGCCGCGGACGAGATCCGCAAGCGCAAGTGAGCTGACGCCCGTCCGGGCGCGGGCCGGGAACCGCGACGCGGTTCCCGGCCCGCGCCTTTTTCCGCAGGCGGCACCCCGGAACGACCCGCGGGGTCCCGCGTCGGCCTGCGACCATGGAGGCGCTCTACCCGGAGTGCCCCAGCGCGGCCGTCCCCGTGTCGAACAGGAGTGTGCCGATGCCGGCCAGGACGCCCGAGGGCGATCACCACGCGCTCGCCGTGCACGAGGTCGTGCTGCTGCTCGGCACCGACACCGAGCACGGGCTGACCGACGAGGAGGCGGCGGCGCGGCTCGAGCGGTACGGGCCCAACGTGCTGCCCAGCGCGGCCGAGGGCGGGGCGCTGCGCCGGCTGCTGCGGCAGTTCCACAACCCGCTGATCTACGTGCTGGTCGCCGCCGGCGTGGTCACCCTGCTGCTCGCCGAGTACGTCGACTCGGCGGTGATCTTCGGGGTGGTGCTCGTCAACGCCGTCGTCGGCTTCCTCCAGGAGTCCCGCGCGGAGGCGGCCCTCGACGCGCTGCGGGCGATGGTGCGTACGCAGGCCCGGGTGCTGCGCGCCGGCCGGCAACGCCACGTGTCGTCCGACGACGTGGTCCCCGGGGACGTGGTGCTCGTGGAGGCGGGGGAGAAGGTCCCCGCCGACCTGCGGCTCGTACGCGCCGCCGAGCTGCGCGCCGACGAGTCGGCGCTGACCGGCGAGTCGCTGCCCGTACGCAAGGACGAGCTGGTGGTGCCGGCCGACGCGCCGGTGGCCGACCGCCGCAACCTGCTGCACTCCGGCACCCTGCTCACCGGCGGCACGGCGGTCGGCGTCGCGGTGGCCACCGGGGCGGACACGGAACTGGGCCGCATCCACCGCCTGGTCGGCGGCGCGCAGGTGCTGGACACGCCGCTGACGGTGAAGCTCGCCCGGTTCAGCCGGCTGCTCACCGCGGCGATCCTGCTCCTCGCGGCGGTGACCTTCGGCATCGGTCTGGTGCGGGGGCAGGACGCCGGGGAGACGTTCACCGCCGCCGTGGCACTCGCCGTGGGCGCGATCCCGGAGGGGCTGCCCGCCGCCGTGACGATCACCCTGGCGATCGGCGTGTCCCGGATGGCCCGCCGCCGGGCGGTGATCCGGCGGCTGCCGGCGGTGGAGACGCTGGGCAGCACCACGGTGATCTGCACCGACAAGACCGGCACCCTCACCGAGAACCAGATGACCGTCCAGGTGCTGTGGACCCCGCAGGGCCGCTACGAGGTCGGCGGGACCGGCTACGTCCCCACCGGCGAGATCCGGGATCCGGCGGGCGGCCCGGCCCCGACGGGGGAGGGCCCGCTGCGCTGGTCGCTGCTGGCCGGCGTGGGCTGCAACGACGCCCGCCTCGACGAGCAGGACGGCCGCTGGGTCGTGCTCGGCGACCCCACCGAGGGCGCGATGCTCGTGGCGGGCGCCAAGGTGGGGCTGCACGCGCACGAGGTCGCCGCCGAACTGCCCCGGGTGGCCGCCGTCCCGTTCACCTCGGAGCGGCAGTTCATGGCGACCCTGCACGAGCGTCCCGAGGGCGGGCGGGTGGTGCTCGTCAAAGGGGCGGTGGAGCGGGTGGTCGAATGGTCCGGCTCGGCCCTGCGCCCCGACGGCTCGACGGGACCGCTCGACGCCCCGGCCGTGCTGGCCGCCGCCCACGAGCTGGCCGGCGAGGGCCTGCGGGTGCTCGCCACCGCGATGCGGGCGGTCGGTCCGACGGACGGGCTCGTCGAGGAGGAACTGGCCGGCACGCTGGTCTTCA
This sequence comes from Micromonospora echinofusca, assembly GCF_900091445.1. Lineage (NCBI taxonomy): Bacteria > Bacillati > Actinomycetota > Actinomycetes > Micromonosporales > Micromonosporaceae > Micromonospora > Micromonospora echinofusca. The sequence goes on along the minus strand of NZ_LT607733.1, from coordinate 4,970,930 downwards.
CCGGGCTGCACGCGATGCTCGACCCGCCCCGGGCCGCCGCGGCGGCGGCCGTGACGTCCTGCCACCGCGCCGGGATCGACGTGAAGATGATCACCGGGGACCACCTCGCCACCGCCAGCGCCATCGCGCGCCGGATCGGGCTGCTGCGCGCCGAGCCCGGTCCGGGCGACGTGCTGACCGGCGCCGACCTGGCGGCGCTGCCCGCCGGGGAGCTGCCCGCGGCCGTACGGGGGGCGTCGGTGTTCGCCCGGGTCTCGCCCGAGCAGAAGCTCCGGCTGGTGGAGGCGTTGCAGGCCGACGGCCAGGTGGTCGCGATGACCGGCGACGGGGTCAACGACGCCCCCGCGCTGCGCGCGGCCAACATCGGGGTGGCGATGGGCCGCAGCGGCACCGAGGTGGCCAAGGAGGCCGCCGACGTCGTGCTCACCGACGACGACTTCGCGACCATCGAGGCGGCCGTCTCGGAGGGGCGGGGCGTCTTCGCCAACCTGACGAAGTTCATCACCTGGACGCTGCCCACCAACGCGGCGGAGGGGCTGGTCATCCTCGTCGCGATCGTGCTCGGCTCGGCGCTGCCGATCCTGCCGAGCCAGATCCTCTGGATCAACATGACCACGGCGGTGTTCCTCGGCCTGACGCTCGCCTTCGAGCCGAAGGAGCCCGGGATCATGGACCGGCCGCCCCGCGATCCCGGTCAGCCCCTGCTCACCGTCGCGCTGGTGGTCCGGGTGCTGCTGGTCTCCGCGCTGCTGGTGGTGGGCGCCTGGTGGCTGTTCGAGTGGGAGCGCTCCGGCGGGGCCGACCTGGCGCAGGCGCGGACCGCCGCGGTGAACCTCTTCGTCACCGTCATGGCGTTCTACCTGTTCAGCTGCCGCTCCCTGACCCGCTCGCCGTGGCGCCTGGGCCTGTTCAGCAACCGCTGGCTGATCGCCGGGGTGCTCGTGCAGGCCCTCGGCCAGCTCGCCCTTACCTACCTGCCGGTCATGAACGACCTGTTCCGTACGGCGCCCATCGACGGGCAGGCGTGGTTGCGGATCCTGGGCATAGCCGTCGTGGCTTCGGCCGTCGTCGCGCTCGACAAGCGGTTCGGCCGGTTCGGCCGCCGCCTCGGCTGATCTTCCGCTCCGGCCGCCGAGCGGGCCGGGCGTGGGTCCGGCCGCCGCCTCGGCTGACCTGCGGAGGTGGCGGCGGCCGGGCCGCGATGGGAGCTGATCGGCGGGCCGGGGAGCTGAGCCGGCCCGCCGATCAGCCCGTCAGGGTGCCCCTCAACAGGCTCTTGCCGGAGTGGGCGGTGTTGTTGTCGTACGCCTCGGCGGAGACGTCGACAACCGAGTATGCCTCAAGGTCCACGTTCGGTGGCAGCGGCAGCAGCTCGTCCGTCGCGTCGCCGAGCACACCGACCGAGAACATCTGCATGTTCCGCGGGTTGATGAGCCACACCTCGTAGTACCCCGGGACGTCCGGGAGATTCGCCAGGTGCAGGTGCAGTCGGCCGTTGTCGAACACCCGGGCCTCGCCGTTGGCGTCCGGCGGCGTCTCGCCGTACGCCTTCAGGGGCGCGCTGGCCAGCACCACCTGCGGTGGGGCGGGCTCCGGCGCCGGCCCGGTCCCGTCGATCGCGACGAGGGTGCCGACGACGCCGACCACGGCGGCGGCCGTCGCGGTCACGGCGGTCGTTGCCCAGCGTGACCACCGGCCCCGCCGGCGGGCCGGGGCGAGGACCACGCCGCCCGCCCCGTCGGCGTCGTCCGGCCGGTCGGTCGGGGGGCGCTCGTCGGCGGACCGCTCGGCGCGGGGCCCGGGCAGCGCCGGCAGGGCCTCCGCCGCGCGGATCTCCGCGACGATGCCCTGCCAGACGTGCTCCGGCGGATCGGGCAGGTCGTGCAGGCCCTGGGTGCCGGCGCCGAGGCCGGCGACGTGTTGGAGGGTGTCCATCTCGGCCCGGCAGTGCGCGCAGGTGTCGAGGTGGGTGGTCTCCGTGGCGTCCGCCTCGGTCTCACCGAGCGCCAGGAAGACCAGCCGGTCGTGGTCCAGGTGCGGCACCGTCCACCTCCCATCTGCGTTTCAAGCTCGCCATACCGCGGCGGATGTGGCTCTTGACCGTGCCGAGCGGCACCCCGGTCACCGTCGCTATCTGCTGGTGGGTGAGGTCGTCGAAGAACGCCAACTCCAGCATGCGCCGCTGGTCGTCGGGCAGTCGGGCCAGCTCGTCGGCGACCACCAGCCGGTCGACCACGGTGTCCGGATCCGGGCCCGTGCGCGCCTGCTCCGGCAGTTGCCGGACCGTCTCGACCACCCGGGTCTCGCGGGCCGAGGCCCGCAGCCGGTCGATCACCTTGCGGCGGGCGATGCCGAGCAGCCAGCCGACCAGCGAGCCCTTGCCGGGGTCGAAGGTGTCCCGCCCCAGCCAGGCGGCGACGAAGGTGGTCTGGGTCACGTCCTCGGCGTCGCTGCGGTTGGCCAGGGTGCTGGTGGCCAGGTGCAGGACGGCGCGGCCGTACCGGTCGTACGCCTGCCGGAGCGCCAGTTCGTCGCCTGCGCGGAAACGCGCGGCCAGGTCGTCCTCGGGTGGGTCCGGCTCCTGCCGTGCCGCTGTCACAGGGCGGCTCGCCTTCCAGGGGGCATGCCCGACTGTAACTCCCACAGTCATCGCCCCCGCCTTTCCGGTCGGTCTGGTCTCGGTAGCTCTTCGCTCCGGAGGCGGCCGCCGGATGCGGATCAGGCGGACGAAAAGAAGTTGCTCCCGGGCGCATCCGGCGACGGTGGGCCGGGCGTAACTCGTTTTGCACACCAGGCCTGACGAATCAGTACCAACTACCAGGAGGCAGACATGCAGCTCTCGTACTTCCGTCGGGTCGCCGCGGGCGGCGCGGTCGCCGCGCTGACGTTCGCCGGAGCCGGCGCCCTCACCGCCACCCCCGCGTACGCCGCCTCGTCCAAGGTCTCCGTCGTGCACGGCATCCCGGACACCCCGGTCGACGTGTACGTCAACGGCGAGAAGACGCTGGACAACTTCAAGCCCGGCGACGTGGCCGGCCCGCTGAACCTGGAGGAGGGCGCGTACGACATCGCCCTCACCAAGCCCGGCGAGCCGATCGCCCAGGCCATCCTCAGCGTCGACGACGCCGCGGTGCCGGGCGGCGCGAACATCAGCATCGCCGCCCACCTCGACGCGGCCGGCAAGCCGAAGATCACGCCGTTCGTCAACGACACCGGCAAGGTCGCCGCCGGCAAGGCCCGGCTGATCGTCCGGCACACCGCGGCCGCCCCGGCAGTGGACGTGCGCGCCGGCGGCACCCCGGTCTTCGAGGGCCTCACCAACCCGAACGAGGCCAAGGGCGACGTCGACGCGGGTGCCGTCAAGGCCGACGTGGTGCTCGCCGGCACCGACACCGTGGCGATCGGGCCGGCGGACCTCGACCTCAAGGAGGGCACCGCGACGATCGTGTACGCGATCGGCTCGGCCGACGCGAAGAACCTCGGCGTCGTGGCGCAGACCATCACCGGCCTGCACTCGGCCCCGGCCGGGGTGCCCAGCGGCGACGGCGGCCAGGCCCGCACCGGCGTGGACACCTGGTGGTACGTGCTGACCGGCGCCGGCGCGCTGCTGCTGATCGGCGGCGGGGCGCGGGTGGCCACCGCCCGGACCGGTCGCAGGTGACGGTGCGCCACCGCGGGGCGCTGGCGGCCATGGCCGCCGGCGTCGCCGCGCTCACCGTCGCGACCCTCGTCGCCTGCGGCTCCCGGCCGGCCGAGGACGTCGGCGCCGACGAGGCGGCGGCCCTGGCCAGCCCCACGCCGGCCCCGTCGGTCACCACCGGCGACGCCGCCAGCGTCCCGGTCACCACGGGGGAACTGCCGGCCGGTACGAAGGTCGTCCCGCCGGTACGGCTGGAGATCCCCACGATCGACGTCACCGCCACGGTGAACGCGGTCGGCATCAACGAGCGCACCAACGAGTTCGAGGTGCCGCCCAGCGTCGACCAGATCGGCTGGTACCGGTACGGGCCGGGCCTGGAGACCGACGCCGGCTCGGTGGTCGTCGCCGGCCACGTGGACAGCGCCACGCAGGGCAAGGGCGCCTTCTACCGCCTGCGTGAGCTCGACGAGGGCGACACCCTCACCGCGACCGGCAGCGACGGGGAGGCCCGGCGGTACCGGGTCGTCGCCCGGGAGGAGTACGACAAGACCCGGATCCCGTTGGACCGGTACTTCGCCCGCGACGGCAAGCCGCGGCTGACCCTGATCACCTGCGGTGGGCCGTTCGACGCGAAGGTCCGCAAGTACCGCGACAACATCGTCGTCACGGCGGTGCCCGCCTGACCGGGGCGCACGGCGGTGCCCGCCCGACCGGGCGCACGGCGGTGCCTGCGACACGGCGGGGCCTCGCACCGGGCAGGCCCGGCGTCGGGCGGGGAGGAGCGCCCTCCCCGCCCGGCGCCGGCATCCGTGGCCCTCGCACGGGGCCCTCCGGCATCCGGGCCGCCACCAACCGGTCGTAGGCTGAACGGCGATGGCTTACCTGGATCACGCGGCGACCACTCCGATGCTCGACGAGGCACTCGAGGCGTACGTCGCCACCGCCCGCGAGGTCGGCAACGCGTCCTCACTGCACGCGGCGGGCCGCCGTGCCCGGCGGCGGGTGGAGGAGTCGCGGGAACGGGTGGCCGCCGCGCTGGGCGCCCGCCCCTCCGAGGTCGTCTTCACCGGCGGCGGCACCGAGAGCGACAACCTCGCGGTGAAGGGCATCTTCTGGTCCCGCCGCGCCGCCGACGCGCGGCGTGACCGGGTGGTCTCCAGCGCCGTCGAGCACCACGCCGTGCTCGACGCGGTGGACTGGCTCGTCGAGCACGAGGACGCCGGCGTGGGCTGGCTCACCGTCGACGCCACCGGCCGGCTCAGCCCCGACGAGCTGCGCGCCGAGCTGGCCGCGCACGGCGACCGGGTCGCCGTGGTGACCGCGATGTGGGCCAACAACGAGGTCGGCACCGTGCAGCCGGTCGCCGAGCTGGCCGCCGTCGCCGCCGAGCACGGGGTGCCGTTCCACACCGACGCCATCCAGGCGGTCGGGCAGGTGCCGGTCGACTTCGCCGCCGCCGGGGTCGCCGCGCTGACCGTCACCGGGCACAAGCTCGGCGGGCCCACCGGGGTGGGCGCCCTGCTGCTGGCCCGCGACGTGTCGGCCACCCCGCTGCTGCACGGCGGCGGCCAGGAACGGGACGTACGCTCCGGCACCCTCGACACCGCCGGCATCGTGGCCTTCGCGGTCGCCGTGGAGGCGGCGGTCAAGGGCCAGCAGGAGTACGCGGCCCGCATCGCCGCGCTCCGCGACGACCTGGTGGAGCGGGTCCGGCACGCGGTGCCCGAGGTGGTCTTCAACGGCGACCCGACCGACCGGCTGCCGGGCAACGCGCACTTCTCCTTCCCCGGCTGCGAGGGCGACGCCCTGCTGCTCCTGCTGGACGCGCGGGGCATCGCCTGCTCGACGGGTTCCGCCTGCTCCGCCGGGGTGGCCCAGCCGTCGCACGTGCTGATCGCCATGGGCGCCGACGACGACCGCGCCCGCTCCTCACTGCGCTTCACCCTCGGCCACACCAGCACGGCGGCCGACGTGGACGCGCTGATCGCCGCCCTTCCGGCCGCCGTCGACCGCGCCCGCCGCGCCGCCGCCCTCCGCACGCCCCGCTGACCTCGCCGCGAGGCGGTCGATCATGCAGTCGTGGTGCCCGGAGCGTGGTCTCCTGCGGCATTCGTGCCCCGCCACGACTGCATGATCGCCGGTGGCTGGGCGGGTCGGGGATGGGGATAGGGTCGGTGGGGTGAAGGGAGTGAGCCGGTGAGGGTCTTGGCGGCGATGTCGGGCGGGGTGGACTCGGCGGTCGCGGCGGCGCGGGCCGTCGAGGCGGGGCACGACGTGACCGGCGTGCACCTGGCGCTGGCCCGCAACCCGCAGACCTACCGCACCGGTGCGCGCGGCTGCTGCACCCTGGAGGACTCCCGGGACGCCCGGCGGGCCGCCGACGTCATCGGCATCCCGTTCTACGTCTGGGACATGGCCGACCGCTTCCACTCCGACGTGGTGGACGACTTCGTCGCCGAGTACGCGGCCGGCCGTACACCGAACCCCTGCCTGCGCTGCAACGAGAAGATCAAGTTCGCTGCGGTGCTGGACCGGGCCGTGGCCCTGGGCTTCGACGCCGTGGTCACCGGCCACCACGCCCGGCTCGGCGCCGACGGCCTGCTGCGTCGCAGCGTCGACCTGCCCAAGGACCAGTCGTACGTGCTGGCGGTGCTCACCCGCGAGCAGTTGGACCGGTCGGTGTTCCCGCTCGGCGACTCGACGAAGGCGCAGGTGCGCGAGGAGGCGGCCCGGCGCGGGCTGGCGGTGGCCGACAAGCCGGACTCCCACGACATCTGCTTCATCGCCGACGGGGACACCCGCGGCTTCCTCGCCGAGCGTCTCGGTGAGGCGCCCGGCGAGGTGGTGGACGCCGCCACCGGCGCCGTGGTGGGCAGCCACAGCGGCGCGTACGCGTACACGGTCGGGCAGCGGCGCGGGCTGCACCTGGACCGGCCGGCGCCGGACGGCCGGCCGCGCTACGTGCTGTCCATCACGCCGAAGACCAACACCGTGACGGTGGGCCCGGCCGAGGCGCTGGAGGTCTCCCGGGTGCGCGCGGAGCGCCCCGTGTGGACGGGCGGCCCGCGCCCCGACGCGCCGCTGGAGTGCGAGGTGCAGTTGCGGGCGCACGGGGACGTGGTGCCGGCGACGGTCGAGCTGACCGCCGACGGTCTGCGCGCCGAGCTGCGCCGCCCCGTGCGGGGGGTCGCCGCCGGCCAGGCGATCGTGGCGTACCGGCCGGACCCGGCCGGCGACGTCGTGCTCGGCTCCGCCACCATCGCCGGCTGACGCCCGATCGGGAGCGTGCGTCCGGCAGGGCACCCCGGTCCGGTCCCGGGCGGCCGAGTGGCGGGCGTCCGCGCACCGGATAGTCTTCGGCCGTGACAGATCAGGCGTGGCCCTGGCCGGCCGGCGCGGCGACCGGCATCGGTTCGCTTCCCGGCACCGACATCGCCGAGGCACAGCGGATCGTCCTCGGTGAGCTTCCCGCCCTGCCCCACCTGCCGGAGCTGCCGGCGCGGGGCCCCGGCGCCGACCTGATCGGCCGGACCGCCGGCCTGCTGGTCGAGCTGCCGGTGGAGCTGTACGCCGCCCGCTGGCGGATCGCGCCGCGCCCGGGGCGGGACGTGCGCCGCGCCCGCGACCTGATGGAACGCGACCTCGACCAGCTCGCCGAGCAGGCGGAGGAGTACGCGGGGCCGGTCAAGATCCAGACAGGTGGCCCGCTGACCCTGGCCGCGTCCCTGGAGCTGCCGATCGGCGGCCGGATGCTGCGCGACCCCGGCGCCGTCCGGGATCTCACGAACTCGCTCGCGGAGGGGCTGCGCGGGCACGTCGCGGCGGTCGCCCGCCGGCTGCCGCGCGCCACCGTGCTGCTCCAGCTCGACGAGCCGTCGCTGCCGACGGTGCTCGCCGGGCGGGTGCCCACCGAGAGCGGGCTCGGCGCGTACCGGGCCGTCGATCCGAGCGCCGCCGCGTCGCTGCTGCGCACGGTCGTCGAGGCGGCCGGGGTGCCGACCGTGGTGCACTGCTGCGCGCCGGACGTGCCGCTGGAGCTGATCCGCTCGACGGGAGCCATCGGCGTCGCCCTCGACCTCGGCCTGGTCACCGACCTGGATCCGCTGGGCGAGGCGATCGACGCGGGGCTCGGGCTGCTGGCCGGCGCCGTCTCCACCACGCCGTCGTCCGCCGGTCGCGCGCCGACCTCGGCGCAGGTCGCCGATCGCGTACGCCAGCTCTGGGACCGCCTCGGGTTCCCCCGCCGGCAGCTCGCCGAGCAGGTCGTGGTGACCCCCGCCTGCGGCCTCGCCAGCGCCTCCGGGCAGCACGCGCGCGCCGTGCTCGCCGCCTGCCGGGACGCGGGACGGCGGCTCGCCGAGGACTGAGGTTTCCCGTCGTACGAGCGGGGCAGGATGGCCGGCATGATGGGACAACTGCGCACCGTGGTCATCGACTGCCCCGATCCCCGGGCCTTGGCCGGGTTCTACTCGGAGCTGCTGGGCCTGCCCGTCGACGCCGACGCCAGCGACGACGGCTGGGTCGTGATCGCCGGCTCGGGTCACCGTCTCGCCTTCCAGACGGCGCCCGACCTGCGCCCGCCGGCGTGGCCCGACCCGGAGCGGCCGCAGCAGTTCCACCTGGACGTGCAGGTGGCGGACGTGGAGGCGGCCGAGCAGCGGGTGCTGGCGCTCGGCGCCCGGCGGCTGCCCGGCGAGGGCGACGACTTCCGGGTCTACGCCGACCCGGCCGGTCACCCCTTCTGCCTGGTCTTCTCCGCCTGAGCGACCCCGCCGGGCACCAAGGCCGGGCCCGGCCGATCCCTGCGCCGCCGCCGGACCGCGAGGGCCCCGACGGATGCGTTTCCCCCACGTCCGCCGGCACGCGACCTGTTCCTGCGCCGACATCCGCCCCGGTGGTGCGGGTTGCGTGCGGCGGGCATGATCGCGGAATGATCGACACCTCGCTCCGGCGGGCCGCGGGTTCGCTCTTCGGCCTCGCCTACGGTGACGCGTTGGGCAAGCCGACCGAGTTCCTGACCGTCGCCGAGATCGTTCGCCGGTACGGGCCGGCCGGCCCCCGCGAGCTCGCCGGTGAGCCGGCGCTGGTGACCGACGACACGCAGATGGCGCTGGCGGTCGGCTGGGCGCTGCACGACGCGCCGGCGCTGACCCCGGAGGCGGTCGAGCCGCTGCTGCGCAAGCGTTTCCTGGACTGGGCGGCCAGCCCGGAGAACAACCGGGCGCCGGGCATGACCTGCCTGCGGGCCTGCGCCGAACTGGAGCGCGGGGTGCGCTGGCAGGAGGCGACGGTGGCCGGCTCGAAGGGCTGCGGGGCCAACATGCGGGTCACCCCGGTCGGCCTGGTCGACGTCGACCTCGACACCCTCGCCGGGCTGGCCCAGCTCCAGGCGGGGCTGACCCACGGCCACCCGACCGGCCTCGCAGCCAGCGAACTGACCGCGTACGCGGTGCGGCTGCTGCGCGACGGCGCGGCGCTGGCGGAGCTGCCCCGGCTGCTCGCCGACCGGGCCCGCGACCAGCGGCGGGTCTACCGCGCCGACTGGCTCGGCGACCTCTGGCAGCGCCCCGGGGTGGACACCCCGGAGGACTTCGTCGCCCGGGGCTGGGACGAGTGCCTCGCCGTCCTCGGCCGCCTCGACGCCGCGCTCGCCGCCCCGGACGACGGCGGCGACCCGTGCCGGCACACCGGCGAGGGGTGGATCGCCGAGGAGGCGCTGGCCACGGCCCTGTTCTGCGCGATCCGGCACGCCGACGACCCGGTGGCCGCGCTGGCCCGGGGCGCCACCACCGCCGGCGACTCCGACTCGATCGCCGCGCTGGCCGGCGCCTTCGTCGGCACGGCCCGGGGCATGGCGGCCTGGCCCGCGCCCTGGGCCGCCCGCATCGAGTACGCCGACCAGCTCACCGCCCTCTCCCGGGCCTGGGACTGAGCCTGCGCCGTCGCCGCTGGGGTGACCGACGGGCGGGGCGGGTCAGGCACCCGGCAGGCCGGGCTGAGGGTCAGGCGCCCGGCAGGTGGGGGAGGCGGCGGATGCGACGCCACAGGGCGGGATCGCAGTCGCCGGCGCGGCGGGCGAAGTCGGCCAGCGCGACGTGCACCGGCTCGGCCAGGTCGACGAAGCTGTCGTGGTCGGCGTCGGGATCCCACCGACGGGTGGGGATGGACACGTGGTCGTCCCGGGCGCTCTTGTCCTGACTGGTGATCTTCAGGACGTCGGCGCCCCCGCCGTCGGCGCGCAGCACCAGGCAGGGCCGCACCTTCGAGCCGGTGCCGTCGGCGTACGGGACGTCGGCCCACCAGATCTCGCCCGGGCGCGGCGCCCCGTCGGGGGCCCGCTCGGCGGTGCGCGGCCGGGGCGGCGCGCTCGACCGGCCGGGCCCGCCCGGTGGCGTCCTGCGGCCGGGGCGGGCACCCGGACGCCTCGGCGGTCGCCCGGCGTCGTCGCGGTCGCCCCGCCGCCGGTCGTTCCACGCCCAGCCGGCGGCCACGGCCAGCACGATCCCCGCCGCCCAGAGCAGCCATTCCGGCATCCGTACCCCCGCCTGGTCAGTGGGTGCGGCGCGCGGGCCGCGGCGTCGACGGTGCGCGGACCCGCCCGCGCGGCACCGCCGTCCGGCGATCCTCGCACGGCCGGGGCCCCGACGCCGCCCGGGCGCGACGGGTGGCCGCCGGATTGTCCCACCGGACCGATACGGTGCCGAGGTAGCGGAATCACGGGAGGTCGCACGGTGTCCGAGGAAGCCATCGCCCAGCAGGTCACTCCGGCACAGGAGGCGGCCGCCGGCGCCGAGCCGACCCCCGATGCCCGGGAACGGCACGCGACGCTCAGTCAGGAGCTGACGGAACACCAGTACCGCTACTACGTGCTGGACGCGCCGACCATCCCCGACGCCGAGTTCGACCGGCAGTTGCGCGAGCTGGAGGCGCTGGAGGAGCAGTACCCGGCGCTGCGCACCCCCGAGTCGCCGACGCAGCGGGTCGGCGGCACCTTCTCCACCGACTTCACCCCCGTCGCCCACGCCGAGCGGATGCTCTCCCTCGACAACGCCTTCGCCGACGAGGAACTGGCGGCCTGGGCCGAGCGGGTCGAGCGCGACGCGGGTGGCCCGGTGCCCTACCTCTGCGAGCTGAAGGTCGACGGGCTCGCCATCAACCTGACCTACGAGCGCGGCCGGCTGGTGCGGGCGGCGACCCGGGGCGACGGGCGCACCGGCGAGGACGTCACCGCCAACGTGCGCAGCATCCGTGACGTGCCGGGCCAGCTCGCCACGTCGGCCGAGTTCGGCGACGTGCCCGAGTTCGTCGAGGTCCGGGGCGAGATCTACTTCCCGGTGGCCGCCTTCGCCGACCTCAACGCCGGGCTGGTCGAGCAGGGCAAGCCGCCGTTCGCCAACCCGCGCAACGCCGCCGCCGGCAGCCTGCGCCAGAAGGACCCGCGGGTCACCGCCTCCCGGCCGCTGCGGCTGGTGGTGCACGGCATCGGCGCCCGCCGCGGCTTCCAGCCGGTGGCGCAGTCCGAGTCCTACGCGGCCCTGCGGGCGTGGGGGCTGCCGACCAGCGACCGCTGGCGGGTGGTGCCCGACCTGGCCGGTGTCGCCGAATACATCGCCCACTACGCCGAGCACCGCCACGACGTCGAGCACGAGATCGACGGCGTGGTCGTCAAGGTCGACCCGGTCCCCATCCAGGGCCGGCTCGGCTCGACCAGCCGGGCGCCGCGCTGGGCCATCGCCTTCAAGTACCCGCCGGAGGAGGTGAACACGAAGCTGCTCGACATCGACGTCGAGGTCGGCCGCACCGGCCGGGTCACGCCGCGCGCCGTTCTCCAGCCGGTCAAGGTGGCCGGCTCCACCGTCGCGTACGCCACCCTGCACAACGCCCGGGAGGTCGAACGCAAGGGCGTCCTGATCGGCGACACCGTGGTGCTGCGCAAGGCCGGCGACGTGATCCCCGAGGTGCTCGGCCCGGTGGTCGACCTGCGTCCCGCCGACGCCCGGCCGTTCGTCATGCCCACCACCTGCCCGGCCTGCGGCACGCCGCTCGCGCCGGCGAAGGAGGGCGACGTCGACATCCGCTGCCCCAACTCCCGCACCTGCCCCGGTCAGCTGCGGGAGCGGGTCTTCCACCTGGCCGGCCGCAAGGTGTTCGACATCGAGGCGCTCGGCTACAAGGGCGCGGCGGCGCTGCTCGACGCGCAGGTCATCACCGACGAGGGCGACCTGTTCTCGTTGGACGAGAAGCAGCTCGCCCGGTCGCCCTTCTTCGTCAACAAGGACGGCACGCTCGGCAGCAACGCCGCCAAGCTGCTCGACAACCTGGCCGTGGCCCGCGAGCGCGACCTGTGGCGGGTGCTGGTGGGCCTGTCCATCCGGCACGTGGGCCCCACCGCCGCGCAGGCGCTCGCCCGGCACTTCCGCTCCATCGAGGCGATCGACCGGGCGAGCGAGGAGGAGCTCTCCTCGGTCGACGGCGTGGGGCCGACGATCGCGGCGAGCATCCGGGAGTGGTTCGCCGTCGACTGGCACCGCGAGGTGGTCCGCAAGTGGCGCGAGGCCGGCGTACGAATGGCCGAGGAGGCGGTCGACGAGGGGCCGCGCCCCCTGGAGGGCCTCACCGTCGTGGTGACCGGCACCCTGCCCGGGTTCAGCCGTGACCAGGCGTCCGAGGCGATCCAGAGCCGGGGCGGCAAGGTCAGCGGGTCGGTCTCCAAGAAGACGTCCTTCGTGGTGGTAGGGGAGAACCCCGGCTCGAAGGCCGACAAGGCGGCCAGCCTCAAGGTGCCGGTCCTGGACGAGGATGGTTTCCGGGTGCTGCTCGACGCCGGCCCGGAGGCCGCCCGGGAGGTCGCCCGCGTCGAGGAGTGACGGCGGGCGCGGCACGTCGCGCGTGGACCCGACGGGGCAGGTCGAGATACCAACTTAATTACGACTACGACCGATTCGCGACTGTCGTGCCGGGCATTGCGACACGGAGGGCGTTTCATTGGTGGCACGGCGTGCGACCCGGTCACGCCCCGTGGACCGAGCCCTCGGAGGTGTGATGGAGTCCGCCGACTCGCGCAACTCCGTTCCGCCTGGCCGGGCGCGCCCGTTCTTCGCCTTCGTCTGGTCGGTCGTCGCGCTGGCCGCGGTGCTCTGCGTACGCCCGCTGCTCGACCTTCCGGCCGAGCTGCCGCGGCTGCCGGTGGCGTTCTGGGTGATGGCGGCCCTGGCTGTCGGCTGCGACGCGCGCCCGTTCGTGCCCCCCGGGCGCAGGCAGACCTCCGCGGTCTTCCCGTCCACCTGCTTCACCTTCGCCATCCTGCTCGGCTGGGGCTTCGGCCCGGCGCTGCTGGTGCAGGCCGTGGCCGTCGTCGTCTCCGGCTGGCGGATGGGCCACGCCCCGTGGCGCACGGCGTTCAACGCCGCCCAGTACGCGGCCGCCCTGGGCGCCGCCTACGTGGTCACGTGGCTGGGGCCCGGCAGCATCTTCGACGGCGGCCGGCTGCGCGGCACGGACGTGCTGGCGGTGGGCGGCGCGACGGTGGCCTGGTTCGCCGTCAACTACACGCTGGTCAGCGCGGCTGTCCGGCTGCGTTTCGGTGACCGCTGGTGGCCCAGCCTGCGGCAGGGGCTGGGCTTCGAGCTGCTCTCCACCGGCTCGTTGCTGCTGCTCGCCCCGGTGCTGGTCGCGGCGGCACGGGCCAGCGCCGCGCTGATCCCGCTGGTGCTGGTGCCGCTGTTCGCCGTCTACCGGATGGCCCGGCTCAGCGTCGAGCAGCAGCAGCTCGCGTCCCTGGACCCGCTCACCGGCCTGCCCAACCGCAAGGCGCTGCTGGCCGAGGTCGGCGAGCAGGTGCACGTGCACGCCGAGCGCGCGGCCCGGGGCGAGCCCGGCGCGCGGCTGGCGCTGCTCCTGATCGACCTCGACCGGTTCAAGAACGTCAACGACGCGCTCGGGCACGCGGTGGGCGACCGGCTGCTGGTCGAGGTGAGCGCCCGGCTGACCGGCGTGGTCGGTGAAGGCATGGTCGCCCGGCTGGGCGGGGACGAGTTCGCCATCGTGATGACCGGCCTGACCGACGCCGACGAGGCCCGTGAGCTGGCCGGCCGGGTGGTCCGGGCGCTGGCCGAACCGGTGTCGCTGGACGGGTTGCCGCTCGACGTGGGCGGCTCGATCGGCATCGCGCTCTTCCCCGAGCACGGCGAGGACTTCGCGACCCTGATGCGCCACGCCGACGTGGCGATGTACGACGCCAAGCACCGCAACGACACCGTGGCGGTCTACGCGGCCGAGTCCGACCACAACTCCGCCGAGCGGCTCGGCCTGCTCGCCGACCTGCGCCGGGTGCTGGAGGCGGGCCGTCCGGCGGCCGCCCCGCCCGCCGGACAGGTCGCGGCCGAACTGGCCGACGTCGGCGCCGACGGCGCCCCGGGCGACGGGGCGGTGGCCGTCGCGGCCGGGGCGACGCCGGCCGGCCGCCTGCCGGGTGCCGGGCGGGCCGGCGCCACCCGGGGCGGCGACGGGGCCACGCTTTCCGCCGACGTCGGGGACCTCACCCCCGGAGCCGGTCGCTGGCGGCTACGTCGCCGTCGGCAGCGGCCCGGGCCGCCGCCCGGAGACGAGCTGATCAACCGGATCGTCACCGCCGCCGACCCGATCCGCCGTCGGGCGGCGACCGCCGCGACGGACGGCCCCGACCGAGGCGACGGCCCGGGCCGCCGCAACGGCGCCGGGCACCCCGGCGGGCAGGGCGCCGGGGTCGTACGCCGGCAGGGCCCGCCCGTCGACGACGGCGCGGGGGCGCCCGGCGGCGGCCGCGCCCCGACGGGCCGGCGGGGTCCCCGCCACGACGCGACCGGCCGGCGGGACCCCGACGCCGCTGCGGCCGCCGACGCGGGCGAGATCACCATGTACTACCAGCCGCAGGTCGCCATCGCGACCGGCGAGGTGGTCGGCGTGGAGGCGCTGCTGCGCTGGCGGCACCCCCGTCGGGGCATGGTGGACCCGGAGGAGCTGATCCGCGTCGCCGAGCAGAGTGCGGTGATGCGGCTGCTCACCCGCCGGGTGGTGGACGACGTGGTGGAACAGCTCGCCAAGTGGTCGGCCGCCGGGACGCACCTGCCGGCGGCGCTCAACGTCAGCGTGCGCGACCTGCACACCGGCGAGATCGCCGACCAGATCGCCGACCGGCTCGCCCGCTACGGGGTGCCGCCGCAGCGGCTGCAACTGGAGATCACCGAGGGCGCCCTGATGGCCGACCCGCGTCGCGTGCTGGCCACCATCACCCGGCTGCACCGCATCGGCGTGGGCATCGCCCTGGACGACTTCGGCACCGGCTACTCCTCCCTCCAACACCTGCGGCGGCTGCCGCTGTCCGAGGTGAAGGTGGACCGCTCCTTCGTGCTGGGGATGGCCGACGACGCCGACGACGCGGCGATCGTCAAGTCGACCATCGAGCTGGCGAAGGCGCTCGGGCTGCGGGTGGTCGCCGAGGGCGTCGAGGACGAGCGCACCTGGCGCATGCTCCACGCGGCGGGCTGCGACGCGGCGCAGGGCTGGTTCTACGCCCGGCCGATGCCGGCCGAGGAACTCGTCGGCTGGCTGGCCCGCTACCGGCCCGTCCGCCCGACGCCCAGCCCCGACACCGAGATTCCCCGCCGACACGCCCGCTGAGCTGCCCACCCGGCGCACCCGGGACACCGGTGGCACGGCGCGTCGGTCGAGGCACCAGGGCGACCGCCCGCGCGGCGCGGCGGCGGACGACGCCCCCTCCCGCCGCGCCGGAGGGGGAGTCGGGGACGCGCCGCCGGGACGGAACAATAGACTCGCTCCGGTCACCGCGCGTCACGCACCTCGGCCGCGCGGCCGACACCCGGTCCGACCCGCAAGCACCGTCACGAAGGGGGCACCGATGGCCGCCATCTCCCGCGAGGAGGTCGCGCACCTGGCGCGACTGTCGCGGCTCGCCGTAACGGAGGAGGAGCTGGACACCTTCGCCGGCCAGCTCGACGTGATCCTCCAGGCGGTCGCGCAGGTCGGCGAGGTCGCCGCGGCGGACATCCCGCCGACGTCGCACTCGGTGCCGCTGACCAACGTCCTGCGCGAGGACGTCGTGGTGCCCGGGCTGACCCCGCAGGAGGCGCTGTCGGGCGCGCCCGACGCCGAGCAGCAGCGGTTCCGCGTACCGCGGATCCTGGACGAGGATGTGGCGTCATGACCGATCTGACCAGACTGACCGCGACGCAGATCGCGGGGCTCGTCGCCAGCGGTGAGACCTCCGCCGTCGAGGTCACCCGGGCGCACCTGGACCGCATCGGCGCCGTCGACGACCGGGTGAACGCGTTCCTGTACGTCGACACCGAGGGCGCGCTCGCCGCCGCCGCCGACGTCGACGCCCGTCGCGCCGCCGGCGAGGAGCTGGGCCCGCTGGCCGGCGTGCCGGTCGCCGTGAAGGACGTGCTGACTACCAAGGGCGTGCCGACCACCGTCGGGTCGAAGATCCTGGAGGGCTGGCGCCCGCCGTACGACTCGACGATCGTGCAGCGCCTGCGCGCCGCCGGCACGGTGATGCTCGGCAAGACCAACATGGACGAGTTCGCGATGGGCTCCTCCACGGAATACTCGGCGTACGGGCCGACGCACAACCCGTGGGACCTCAGCCGCATCCCGGGCGGCTCGGGCGGCGGCAGCTCCGCGGCGCTGGCCGCGTACGAGGCGCCGCTGGCGATCGGCTCCGACACCGGCGGCTCGATCCGCCAGCCGGGTGCCGTCACCGGCACGGTCGGCGCGAAGCCCACCTACGGCGGCACCTCCCGTTACGGCCTGGTGGCGTTCTCGTCGTCGCTGGACACCCCCGGCCCGTGCGCCCGCAACGTGCTGGACGCGGCGCTGCTGCACGAGGTGATCGGCGGGCACGACCCGCGCGACTCCACCTCGATCCCGCAGCCCGTGCCGGACGTGGTGGCCGCCGCCAGGCTCGGCGCGACCGGCGACCTGACCGGCGTGAAGCTCGGCATCGTCAGCGAGTTCGTCGGCGAGGGCGCCGAGCCGGGCGTGATGGCGGCGTTCCGCGAGTCGGTCGACGCGCTGACCAAGCTGGGCGCCGAGATCGTGGAGGTGTCCTGCCCCCACTTCCGGTACGCGCTGCCGGCGTACTACCTGATCGCCCCGAGCGAGGCCTCCTCCAACCTGGCCCGGTTCGACGGCGTCCGGTTCGGCCTGCGGGTCGGCGACGACGGCAACCGGTCGCTGGAGGAGGTCATGTCCCTGACCCGGGAGGCCGGCTTCGGCGCCGAGGTCAAGCGCCGCATCATGATCGGCACGTACGCGCTCTCGTCGGGCTACTACGACGCCTACTACGGGCAGGCGCAGAAGGTCCGTACGCTGATCACGCGGGACTTCACCGCCGCGTTCGAGCAGGTCGACGCGCTGATCTCGCCGACCACCCCGTTCGTGGCGTTCCCGATTGGCGCGCGCACCGCCGACCCCTACCAGATGTACCTGGCCGACCTGTTCACCATCCCGACGAACCTGTACGGCGGGCCGGGCATCTCGGTGCCGTGCGGGCTCTCCGACGGGCTGCCGGTCGGCTTCCAGATCATGGCCCCGACGATGGCCGACGACCGCATGTACCGGGTCGCCGCCGCGCTGGAGAGCGCCGTCGGCACGTTCACCCCACCGGCACTGTGAGGCAGGAGCTCAGATGACGACGACGCTGCCCGCGTACGACGAGGTCGTGGCGCGCTACGAACCGGTGATCGGCCTGGAGACCCACGTCGAGCTGGGCACGAACACCAAGATGTTCTGCGGCTGCCCGACGGACTTCGGCGGCGAGCCGAACACCCGGGTCTGCCCGGTCTGCCTGGGCCTGCCCGGTTCGCTGCCGGTCGCCAACAAGGCCGCCATCGAGGCGACCATCCGGATCGGCCTGGCGCTGAACTGCTCGATCGCCGAGTGGTGCCGGTTCGCGCGGAAGAACTACTTCTACCCGGACATGCCGAAGGACTTCCAGATCAGCCAGTACGACGAGCCGCTGTGCTTCGAGGGCTACCTGGACGTCGAGGTCAACGGCGAGTTGGTGCGCATCGGCATCGAGCGGGTGCACCTGGAGGAGGACACCGGCAAGACGCTGCACGTCGGCGGCGCCACCGGGCGCATCCACGGCGCCACCGAGTCGCTGGTCGACTACAACCGGGCCGGCATCCCGCTGGTGGAGATCGTCACCAAGCCGGTCCCCGGCACCGGCACGCTCGCCCCCGAGGTGGCCCGCGCGTACGTCACCGAGCTGCGCGACGTGATCCGCTCGCTGGGCGTCTCCGACGTGCGGATGGAGGAGGGCTCGCTGCGCTGCGACGTCAACACCTCCCTCAACCTGCCCGGCGAGGAGTGGGGCACCCGCACCGAGACCAAGAACGTCAACTCGCTGCGCTCGGTCGAGCGGGCCGTCCGGTCGGAGATCATCCGGCAGGCGTCCGTACTCGACGCGGGTGGCCGGATCACCCAGGAGACCCGGCACTTCCACGAGGACACCGGCGACACCACGCCGGGCCGGTCCAAGGAGACCGCGACCGACTACCGGTACTTCCCGGAGCCCGACCTGGTGCCGCTGGCGCCGGACGCCGCCTGGGTCGCCGAGCTGAAGGCCGCGCTGCCGGAGCTGCCCCGGCTGCACCGGCGCCGGCTCCAGGAGCAGTGGGGCCTGTCGGACCTGGACATGCAGTCGGTGCTGAACGCCGGCGCGGTCGAGCTGATCGAGCAGACCGTGGCCGCCGGCGCCTCCCCGGCGGCGGCCCGCAAGTGGTGGCTGGGCGAGCTGTCCCGGCGCGCCAACGAGACCGGCGTGGAGTTGGCCGACATCGGGGCCACCCCGTCGCAGGTCGCCGAACTCCAGGGCCTGGTCGACGCCGGCAAGCTCAACGACAAGCTGGCCCGTACCGTTTTGGAGGGCGTGGTGGCCGGCGAGGGCTCGCCGACCGAGATCATGACCAACCGGGGCCTGGAGGTCGTCTCCGACACGGGCGCGCTCACCGCCGCCGTCGACGAGGCGATCGCCGCCAACCCCGACATCGCCGACAAGATCCGCAGCGGCAAGGTCGCCGCGGCCGGCGCCCTGGTCGGGGCGGTCATGAAGACCACCCGTGGCCAGGCCGACGCCAAGACGGTCCGGGAGCTGATCCTGGAGCGCCTCGGCGCCTGACCCGGCAGGGGAGGGGACCTTCCTGACGCCCTCCGCACGGGAGGGCCCCTTCCACCGCATCGAGCCGCCGCGTGCGCCCGTCGCACGCGGCGGCTGCGCACCCGCAGACGCCCACCTCTCGCGACCCACCCGCCCCCGACCGGCTGTCAACGGTGACTGCCGGACCCCTGGAGTCGACCGTGAACCGTACCGACCTCGACGTCCTCGAAGAGATCCAGCAGCGGGTGCTCTGGCTCGCGACCCGGATCGTGGACGCTGCCAACCACGACCGGGACACGGGCGACGGGGTGAAGGTGGGCGGGCACCAGGCGTCCAGCGCCTCGCTGGTCACCGCCATGACGGCGCTGTGGTTCGCGCACCTCGAGGCCGAGGACCGGGTGGCGGTCAAGCCGCACGCCTCGCCGGTCTTCCACGCCATCCAGTACCTGCTGGGCAACCTCGACCGCTCCTACCTGACGAAGCTGCGCGCCCGGGGCGGGCTCCAGTCGTACCCGTCGCGCACGAAGGACCCCGACGAGGTCGACTTCTCCACCGGCTCCGTCGGGCTCGGCGCGGCGGCGCCGCTGTTCGCCGCCGCGACCCGCCGCTACGTCGACGCGCACTTCGGCGCCCGCCCGCACTCCCGGTTCGTCGCGTTGATCGGCGACGCCGAGCTGGACGAGGGCAACATCTGGGAGGCGGTCGCCGACCCGGCCACCACCGGGCTGGGCAACGTGACGTGGCTGGTCGACTTCAACCGCCAGTCGCTGGACCGGGTGGTGCCCGGGGTGCGGATCAACCAGTGGCGGGGCCAGTTCGAGGCCGCCGGCTGGCACGTGGTCGAGGTCAAGTACGGCCGCCGGCTCGCCGAGGCGTACGCCCGGCCGGGCGGCGAGGCACTGCGCGACTGGATCGACGCGATGCCCAACGAGCAGTACCAGTCGCTGTTCGGGCTGACCGGCGCGGCGCTGCGCAAGCAGTTCCTCGACGGTGCGCCCGACGGGATCGGGGCGTTCATCGCCGACGTGGGCGACGAGGAGCTGGGGCCGCTCGTGACCGACCTGGGCGGGCACGACATGGCGGCGATGCTCGACGCGTACGCCCAGTGCGACGCGGTCACGGACCGGCCCAGCGTGATCTTCGCGTACACCGTGAAGGGGTGGGGGTTGCCGATCGCTGGCAACCCGCGCAACCACTCGGCGCTGCTGAGCACGGAGCAGGTCGACGCGCTGCGGGCCGCGCGGGGGCTGACGCGCGAGACCGAGTGGGACCGGCTGGACCCGGCGTCTCCGGCCGGCATCCGGGCCAACGAGCGCCGGGAGGCGCTGTCCCGCGCGCCCCGCGAGCGGGCGCTGGGCGTCACGGTCCCCGACACGACACGGGTACGCGCGAACAAGCCGATCTCGACGCAGGAGGTCTTCGGGCGGGTGCTGGTCGAGCTGGCCCGCAACCCCGAGGTGGGCCGCTACCTGGTCACCACCGCGCCGGACGTGGCGACCTCCACCAACCTGGCCGGGTTCATCAACAAGACCGGCGTCTTCGCCCCGACGGAGCAGCGCTCCTGGACCGAGGACCGGATGCTGCGCTGGACGGAGAGCCCCGCGGGGCAGCACATCGAGCTGGGCATCTCGGAGATGAACCTGTTCCTGCTGCTGGGGCAGCTCGGCCTGTCGTGGGACCTGTCGGCGCAGCCGCTGCTGCCGGTCGGCACGGTCTACGACCCGTTCGTGCTGCGCGGGCTGGACGCGTTCCTCTACGGCACGTACTCCGGCTCCCGGTTCGTGGTCGCCGGCACCCCGTCGGGCATCACGCTCGCCCCGGAGGGTGGCGCCCACCAGTCGACCATCACCGCCTCGGTGGGGCTGGAGCTGCCCGGGGTGACGTTCCTGGAACCCGCGTACGCGGCCACCCTGGACTGGCTGCTCTGCGACGCGCTGGGCCAGATCGCCGGCGGGGCGGCCCCGTCGGCGACGGCCGCTCCCGCCGAGGACGGCGCGTACTACTTCCGGCTCAGCACCCGCCCGATCGATCAGGCGCCCTTCGAGGCGGCGCGGGCCCGCCTCGGCGACGCGGTGCTGCGCCGGCAGGCGGTCGCCGGGGCGTACCGCCTGGTCGACGCGCACGAGGCGTACCCGCACCTGGCCGACGCCCCGGTGGTGCAGCTGGCCGCCTCCGGCGCGGTGCTGCCCGAGGTGCTCGCGGCGGCGGCGGAACTGGCCGAGGAGGGCATCGCCGCGCACGTCGTCGACGTCACCTCGCTGGACCGGCTCTACCGGGCCTGGCAGCGCACCCTCCGCCAGGGCGTACGCACGGCCACGGTGCCGAGCGTGCCGGGCGCGCTCCGGGCGGCGTTCGCCGACCGGGTGCCGGTGGTGACGGTGCACGACGCCGCCTCGCACGCCATGGCGTGGCTCGGCTCGGCGCTCGCCGCCCCGGCGGTGCCGCTGGGCGTGGACGAGTTCGGCCAGTCCGGCAGCGTCCACGAGCTGTACGACCTGCACGACCTGCTCCCCGGCAGCATCGTCAACGCCGCCCTCGCGGCCCTGTCCCTGCGCTGACCCCCCACCGTCGGCTCTTGGTGCGGACGGCCGCGAGCTCGGGGCGTGGGCGGCTGCGGACCTCGGTCGTGGACGGCTACGCCGGTAGGTCGTGCCTGTCGCGGGCGCGGAGGGGCCGCTTCGATCAGGGTCGTGCGGACTGCGGCGCGGAGCTGACGGCGATCAACGTGCTGTAACGGATAGTAATTGCTGTTTGGCGTCACGGAGCGTGGCGGGCGGTGCGGGGTGCGACGGTGCACGTTCGCGCCCTTTGCTCTGCAGCCACCGACGCACCGCTCTCCTGAGCAGGGGAGATGTCAATTCGACCGACCGGCGGCTGGCCGCAGATCGCTACCTGGAGTTACTGGTGCGTCCGTGGCTGCAGAGCAAAGCGTCCGAGGGCCTGGGTGGCTGCGGACGCAAGTGGACCACGCAGCGTAACGACCGCGATCGGAGTTGCGCTGCGGCAACTGGTCAGGGCGACCTGCAGCGGGCGGTGAGCCACCCGGACACCGACAGGCTGGCTACTGGCGCGGCCCGCTCGGCACCCGGCGCTCAGCGCGGATGAGGGTCAGCGGGTCGGGGTGGGGGTGACCGGGGCGGGCACGCCGGCCTGCGGGTCCTCCACGACGTGCCGCTCCAGGTTCACCTGCGCCTGCCCCGTGCCGCCGACGGTGATGTCGTCGTACGCCTGGAGCAGTTTGTCCTTGTCGAAGTAGAGCACGGTCATCGTCAGCGGGGTGGGCTTCTCGCCCTCCAGGCCGCGCAGGCCGGCGCCGCCCGTGGAGCCCTGCACCATCAGCTGGGTGGGGCCCTTCCCGGGTACCTCCGGCAGCTTCGAGACCTGCCGGTCGTGGGTGTGCCCGGCGAGGACCAGCGGGCAGGTGCCCGAGAGCGGGCCGGCGGAGGCCGGGTCGTGCACCAGCGCGATGTTCACGGGGCGCGGCGAGCTGCGTACCGTGGTCGCGAGCTGGTCGCCGACGCCGATGAGCTGGTCCGCGGTCTGCTGGGTGAGCCCGCTGCCGGCCGGCGACGTGTTCTTGTCGGGGGTGAAGCGCGGGTCGCCGATGCCGGCGATGGTCAGCCCCGCGACCGTCGTGGTCGTGTTGCTCAGCACGATCGCGTTCGGCTGGCGGGCCACGGCCGCCGCGGTCCGGCCCGAGTCGTGGTTGCCCCGGATGTAGACGTACGGCTTCTTGAGCAGGCCGATCGAGCCGACGTAGGAGGCCTCCGGCTCGGAGCCCCAGTCGGTGATGTCCCCGGTGTCGATCACCACGTCGATGCCGAACTGCTCGACGACGGTGCGGATGAGCTGCCAGCCGGTCGGGTTGAGGTGCATGTCCGAGACGTGCAGTACGCGGGTCGTGCCGGGGGCGGGCTCGTAGACCGGCAGCGACGACACCGTGGTGTAGAGCTGGCTGACGTTGCCGACGATGCGCTGGAGCTGCTCGGCGTAGCGGGTGTAGTCGTTCGCGATCCGCCGGGCGTCACCGACGATCGCGGGCGCGTTGACCAGCAGCCCCTCGTAGCGCGGCTCCTCGATGGCCTCCGGCCGGATGGTGGCGGCGGCGGTGCCGAGGCTGCCGGCGGTGACCACCAGCGCCAGAGCGCCCGCCCAGGCCGCCCGGCGGGTGTCGCGGAAGACCAGCAGGGCCAGCAGCAGGGTGACCAGCACCGCCGAGGCGAGCGTCCGCAGCCCGAGCCGCAGCACACCCTCGCGGACGTCGTCGACGGCCGACTGGCTCGCCCGGTTGATGCTCGCCGGATCGTCGAGCAGCGCCTCGGTGCGGCTCTGGTCCAGCGCGCCCAACTCCACGGTCAGGTGGGTCGGCCCGTCGTGGCTGTCGAGCAGCAGCGCCCCCAGCGGCGGGATGTCGACCTTGGTGCCGCCGCCGAAGGCCGGCGCGACCGAGAGGTCGGCCTGGAACGGGCCGATGTCGGTGCTCACCCGGCCGCCGGCGAGCACGCCGAGCACCACGCCGACCAGGGCGACGGCGAGGACCGCCAGGATCACCCCGGTCCTGCGCAGCGCTCGCCGGCCGGTCCTCCCGGCGCCGTCGCGCCGGGGCGCCGGACGGGGGGCGCGATCGGTCGCCGGGACGTCCTCGCCCCGGTTCGCGTGCTCTTCGTTCTCCTGGCCGTCCATGGTGAGATTCTGACCTGCCCACTGAAGGATCTTGGGAAACCCGGACCAGCCGGTGCGTCAGCTCCGGCCGGCCCCGCCACCGGCGAAGACCAACCGCAGCAGCCGGTCGTCCTCGGGCGCCGGCTGGCCCCGCCCGTCGTGGTTGGAGGTGCTGACCCAGATCGAGCCGTCCGGCGCGGCGGCCACGGCCCGCAGCCGCCCGAACCGGTCGGTCAGCAGCTCGCGTGGCTGGCCGAGCACGGTGCCGGTGGCGGTCAGCTCGACCAGCCAGAGGCGCTTGCCGCGCAGGCACGCGGTGACGAGCAGCCGGTCGGCGGCGGTCAGCCCGGAGCAGGACGCGTCGGACGTCGGCCACTGGGCGATCGGGTTGACGAAGCGCTTGTCGTCGTCACGTCCCTCGACCGTCGGCCAACCGTAGTTGCGCCCCTTGGTGATCTGGTTGATCTCGTCCCAGGTGTTCTGGCCGAACTCCACGGCGTACATCCGCTTGCCGGCGTCCCAGGCGATGCCCTGGACGTTGCGGTGGCCCAGGGACCACACCGGGGAGTTCGGGAACGGGTTGCCGGGTGCCGGCTTGCCGTCTTTGGTGATCCGCAGGATCTTGCCGCCGAGGCGCTTGACGTCCTGCGCCTGCGGCCGGTCGCCGGCGTCGCCGGTGCTCGCGTAGAGCAGGCCGTCCGGGCCGAAGGCGAGGCCGCCGCCGTTGTGGATGCCGGCCTTGGGGATGCCGGTGAGGATCGGGGTGGGCGTGCCGCCCAACTCCAGCCGGACGATCCGGTTGTCCCGTTCGGTCGTGTAGTAGACGAAGATCGCCTTGTCCCGCTGGTAGTCGGGCGAGACGGCGATGCCCATCAGCCCGCCCTCACCCGAGGCCGCCACGTCGGAGATGGTCTGCACCGGGGTGACCTTCAGCCCGTCGGGCCCCGACTCGGGGCCGACCCGCAGGATCCGGCCGCTGTCCCGCTCGGTGACCAGCGCCGCGCCGTCGGGCAGGAAGGCGATCGCCCACGGCACCCGCAGCCCCTTGGCCAGCACCGTGGTGACCACCTCCTGGCCGGCGCCGCCAGGGCTCGCCGTCGCCGACGGCGTCGGGAAGGTGGGCGGCTCACCGGCCGGATCGGGCTCCGGCTCGCCGAAGCTGCAACCGGCGGTCGCCAGCAGCAGCGCCGCGCACGAGGCCGCCAGGGCCGTCCGCAGACGGCGGGTGCGAGGGTACGGGGGACGGGCGCTCACCCGGCCCAGGGTAGCCGGCCAGGGCGACGGACCGGGGCCGTCGGATCGGACCGGCTCCGTGGTGCGGTCAGATCGCCCGGACGGCGAGTAGCGCGACGTCGTCCTCCCGCCGGGGAGCGGTGGTCAGCAGCAGGTCGCAGAGATCGCCCAGCGGCAGCCGGTCGGTGCCGGCCAGCCGGGCGAGCAGCTCCGTCATCCCCTCGTCGATGGGCCGGTCCCGCCGTTCGATGAGCCCGTCGGTGTAGAGCAGCAGGGTGTCGCCGGTGGCCAGGTGGGTGTGCCGGGTGGTGCGCCGTACCGGCCGGTTCAGCCCGAGCAGGGGTTCCGGCGCCCCCGCGAGCACCTCCACCGCGCCCCCGACCCGGACCGCGAGGGGCGGGGGGTGCCCCGCGTTGCACCAGGTGATCCGCTGGCCGCCGGCGTCGTCGGCGTGCAGCCGCACCAGGGCCGCCGTGGCCGCCGTCCGCAGGTGCAGCCCGCGGATCGTCTCGTCCAGGCGGCTCATCAGCTCGTCGACCGCGTCGGGCCGGCCGTACGCGTTGCCCCGGACCAGGTTGCGCAGCTGCCCCATGGTCGCGGCGGCCTCGATGTCGTGCCCGGCCACGTCGCCGATCGCCGCGATGAGCTCCCCGCCCGGCTGGCGGAAGGCGTCGTACCAGTCGCCGCCGACCTCGACCCGGTCCGCCGCCGGCTGGTAGCGGGCGGCCAGTTCGAGGTCCCGGGTGACCGGCAGTTCCGGCAGCATGCTGTGTTGCAGCACGTGCGCGACGTGCCGCTGTTCGCCGTACATCCGGCTGTTGCCGATCGCCTGACCGGCCCGGCGGCCGATGTCCTCGGCGATGAGCAGGTCGCTCTCGTCGAAGTCGCGCCGCTGCGGGCCGTTGATCAGGGTGACGCAGCCGAGCACCCGCCCGGCGTCGATGATCGGCACGCTGAGGTGCGAGGAGAAACCGAGGCGGGCGGCGAGTTCCGGCATCTCCGGCCCGACCGTGCCCCGGCGCACGTCGTCGAGGGTCGCCGCGGCGCCCAGTACGGGCCGGCCGGTGCGCAGCACCGCCCGGGTGATCGAGCGGGCGCTCAGCCCCGTGCGCATCAGCTCGGCGAAGCGGGCGACGTCCGGGGCCCGGGCCGGGTCGCGGTGTGCGGAGGTCACGTCGCGGGGCGCCCCGTCGGGCCCGACCAGGGTCACCAGGGACCAGTCGGCCAGCAGCGGCACCATCGTGTCGCGCAGGTGGCGCAGCGCGGTGGCCACGTCGAGCGTGCCCGCCAGCGTCCCCGCCAGCCCGGCCAGCAGCTCCAGCCGGCCGTTGGCCTCCTCGGCGCGCCGCCGCGCCTGCTCGGCGCCGTCGAGGGCGATCCGCAACCGCAGCTCGGAGGAGCAGGCGGCGGCCAGGTCGTCGAGCGTCCGCAACTGCTCGGCGGTCCACTCGCGGGGCTTGTCGTCGATCGCGCAGAGCGAACCGAGGACGCGACCCTCCAGGTCCGTCAGCGGCATCCCGGCGTACGCGACGACGCCCAGCTCGGGCACGGCGAGGTTGTCCCGCAGTGCGGGGTGCAGCCGGGCGTCGGGCAGCACCATCGGGGTCCCGAGGTCGACGACGTGCTGGCAGAACGAGTGGCTCAGGGGCGTCTGCCGCCGCGCGGCCCACGGCCGGGCCAGGCCCACCTCGCCGGGAAAGAACTGGCGCTCGGCGTCGACCAGGGACACCAGGGCGACCGGCACGTCGAGCAGGTCCGCGACCAGCCGGGCGAACCGGTCGAACGCCTCGTCGGGGGCGGCCGTCAGCCGGGTCTCCGCGAGGGAGCGCAGCCGATCCGGGTCGCGGAGCGCAGAGATGGACCCGGCCCGCTCGGGGGCGTCGTCGCGGGAGCCGTCCGTCATTGACCACCTGTCCGTGCGGATGGAGGCCGACCGGCACTCCGGTCCTCCCTTATACCCCCTCCGGGCCGCAATCGCCTCGGTCGCTGTGGGGTCGCCCTGATCACTGCGCCGGTGGTCCACCCGTCCGGGTGCCGCAGCCGCCCCGCCCGACGGGCGGAGGCACCGGGAGCCTATCGTCGGCGGGCGTGAAGGTATGGATCCCGCACCAGGACGGTCAGGCGCTCCTCGGCGAGCTGCCGCCGGAGGTCACGGTCGAGGTGGCCGAGGACGTCTCCCGGCTGCCCTCGGAGACGTCCGGTGTCCGGTTCTGGGTGCCGCCCTTCCTGTCCGGCGGGGACGCCACCGCGCTGCTGCGCGAGCTGCCCGACCTGGCGGTGGTGCAGCTCCTCTCCGCCGGGGCGGACGCGTGGGCCGGCCGGGTCCCGTCCGGGGTGACGCTCTGCGACGCCAGGGGGGTGCACGATCCGTCCACCGCCGAGTGGGTGGTCGCGGCGATCCTGTCCCAGCTGCGCGCCTTCCCCGCCCTGGCCCGCGCGCAGGCCCGGCGCGAGTGGGCGTACGGCGAGGTGGCCCCCACCGATCAGCTGGCCGGCAAGCGGGTGCTGATCGTCGGGGCGGGCTCCATCGGCACGGCGGTACGCGACCGGCTGGCGCCGTTCGAGGTGAGCTTCACGCTGGTGGCCCGGACCGCCCGCCCGGAGCAGGGCGTGCACGGCGTCGGGGAGCTGCCGGGGCTGCTTCCCGAGGCCGACGTGGTGGTGCTGCTGGTGCCGTTGACCGAGCAGACCTGGGGGCTGGTCGACGAGAGCTTCCTCGCCGCGATGCGGGACGGCGCGCTGCTGGTCAACGCCGCCCGTGGGCCGGTGGCCCGGACCGAGGCGCTGGTCGCCGAGCTGCGTACCGGCCGGATCTCGGCCGCGCTGGACGTCACCGATCCGGAGCCGCTGCCGGCCGACCACGAGCTGTGGACGATGCCGAACGTGCTGCTCACCCCGCACGTCGCCGGCTCGGTACGCGGCCTGCTGCCGCGCGCGTACCGGCTGGTCGCCGAGCAGGTCCGCCGGTTCGCGGCCGGCGAGCCGCTGATCAACACGGTGGTGGACGGCTACTGAGCGGCCCGGGGGTGCTCAGCCGGCCGCGCCGGGCAGGCTCTGACCGGTGGCCGAGACGAGCCGGGGCAGGTCGGCGGCGCGTACGGCCGGCAGGGTGACCTGCTGACCGTCGTCGAGCCGGGCGACCGCCCGACCGCGCGGGTCGGCGGCCAGCTCGACGATCCGCTCCCAGCCGATCCGGCGCTGCCCGACCAGGGCCCGCAGGCGCAGCTCGCGGGAGTCCGCGTCGGTGCCGGCCCGCCACGCCCAGACCGCGACGGCGAGCGGGACGAGCAGCACCGGCAGCAGGTACCACCGGGCGCCGGCCACCGGCAGGGCGCCGAAGAAGGCGACGATCGCGGCGGCCAGGATCGCCTGGTTGTGCCGGAAGTGGACGGTGTCTGGGCTGGTCACTCTCCGATGATCCCACTCCGGCCGGCGCCGGTACGCGGCGGGCCGAGCCGGGCGGACCGCCGACGTCGGTGACGGAGATCACTGGCTGGCGGGCGTCACCGCCTTCGCGGCCGATCGTTCCCGACTGATGGGCAGCGGACTCACCCCGGGTCCGATGCCCTGCACCGTCGCACCGCCCGTGCCCCCTCACGAAGGCGACCGCCGTGCCCCTCGCGTACCCGCAACACGCGTCCATCCCTCGTCCCTCCCGGCTGGACGTCCTCGTCCTCGCCGCCGTCACGCTGCTCCTGCTCGCTGGCGCTCTCGGTCGGATGCCCGCCCTGGCCGTGGTGGCGCTGGCCGCCGCCGCCAGCTGTGCACTGGCGGGTACGCGGCTCTCCCGCCTCGCCGCCGCGCCCCCGCTCCCCGCCCCCGCGCAGGTTCCGGCCCGGTCCCGCGCCGCCCGCCGGCGCCCGGCCGCGTCCCGCCGCGTCGCCGTGCTGCTCGACGCCGCGGTGGTGACGGCGGGGCTCACCGCCGCCGTGCTGCCGCTCGCCGGGCCGGGCCACCGGTCCGCCGTCGCCGTGGCGGGGCTCGCCGCTGCCGCCGCGCTGTTCGTGGCGGGGCTGCCCGCGGTGCCGCGCTCCTCCCACCCGTCCGCCCGGGCCCGCCTGCGCGGGGCCGTCGACGCGAGCGCCGCCGGCCTGGGGCTGGTCCTGGCCGGCTGGCTGCTGCTGCCCCGCGACCCCCTCGATCCGTCGGTCCGGCTCGCCGTGGCCGTGGCCCTGGGCGGGCTCGCGCTCGCCGTACTCGTCGTGCTGACCGGGCCGCACCGGCGCACAGGTGCGGCCCGCTGCCGGGCCGGGGCGGCACTCACCCTGTCCGGGCTGGTGCTGCTGGCCGCGCTCCCGGCCGGGGCGGCACCGGAGCGGGCGGCGCTGCTGTCCGTACCTCCGCTGGTGGGTGGGGTGCTGTTGACGGCGGCCGGGGCGCGGCGGGCGACCCGCCCGGAGCCGGCCCCGCCCGAGGTGCCGACCACGGTGTGGCCCCGGGCGGTGGTCCCGGCCGTCGCGGCCGTGGCGGCCATCGGCTGGCAGCTGCGCGACGGGGGTCCGCCGGACCTGACGGCGATCCTGCTCGCCCTGGCCCTGGCCCCGCCGCTGGTGCTGCGCGACCTGCTGCGCTCGGACGAGCCGCCGCCGGCCCGTGCCGACGCCGCGCCGGAGCGGTCCGGATCGACCGACCGGAGCCGGCCCGGCGCGCCCCTGGACCGCCCGGCGCTGCTGCGGGCCCTCGCCGCCCTCCGGGACGCGCCGGCCCCCGGCGCGCTGCTCGTCGTCGACCTGCACAACGCCGGACCCGCCTCCGACGGGCACCAGGTCGGCGAGGCCGTGCTGGCCGAGGCCCTGCGCCGCGCCCGCGCCGTCGTCGGCCCCCGGGACCTGTTCGCGGACGTCACCGTCACCGGCTTCACCGTGGTCACCGAGGCCGGCCCGGTGCTGGCGTACGCGCTGGGCACCCGGCTGCTCGGCGCGCTCACCCAGCCCTACGAGGTGGCCGGTGCGGTGCTGCGGCTGCGGGCCGGTGTCGGGCTGGCCGAGATCGGCAACGGCGGCCCGGAGGACGTGCTGCGCCAGGCGGACCTGGCCCGGCGCCGGGCCGTGCAGCTCGGCCGGGACCGGGTCGAGTGGTACGACGCCTACCTGGAGGAGCAGCTCGTCCGCCGGCTCGACCTGGAACGGGAGCTGCCCGGTGCGGTGGCCCGGGGCGAGCTGGACCTCGTCTACCAGCCGGTGCTCGACCTGGCCGACGGGCAGCCGGTCGGCGCGGAGGCGCTGCTGCGATGGCGCAATCCGGTGCTCGGCACGGTGCTGCCCGCCGAGTTCCTGCCCGTGGCCGAGGACCTCGACATCGTGGGGGAGCTGGGCTGCTGGGTGCTGGACCGGGCGTGCCGGCAGCTCGCCGCCTGGTCGGCCGGGAGCCGGCAGCTCTGGATGGCGGTGAACGTGACCGTCCGGGAGCTGACCGCCCCCGACTTCGTGCCGCGCACGGCCGCCGTGCTGGACGCGTTCGGGCTGACGCCGGAGCAGCTGGTGGTCGAGGTGGCGGAGCCCCGGGTGGGCGCCGAACTGCCGACGGTGGTGGCCCGGCTGGCCGGGCTGCGCTCGCTGGGCGTGCGCACCGCGCTGGACGACTTCCGGGCCGAGCACGCCTCGCTGGCCCAGCTCCGCCGGTTGCCGATCGACCTGCTCAAGGTCGGCCCACAGCTGGTGGACCCGGCGGACCCGCAGCGCCCGCTCATCGACGTGGTGGTGAACGTGGGGGACCGGCTGGGGCTCGACATCGTCGCCGAGGAGCTCGAGTCGGCCGGCCTGGTCGACGGCGCGCGGCGGGCCGGCTGCCGGTACGGGCAGGGCTTCGCGTTGGCCCGCCCGGCCACCGCGGAGCGGGTCGAGGCGTACTTCGAGGAGTTCCCGACGGCCTCGCGCTGACGGGAGACCCGCCGGTGGCCCGACCCGCAGGCGCGGGTCGGGCCACCGGCGGTGTCGGGGGACCGGCCAGGTCCCCCGACGCCAGCGTCACCGCAGGTAGGGGCCGGTGTCGCCGACCTTGCCCGGCGCCGGGTTGCCGGGCAGGTCCAGCACGTACACGCGCAGGTTGCCCTTGCCGCTGACGGTCGCCGTCAGCGTCCCGTTGGTGACCGTACGGACGTCACCGGTCACCGCGTCGGTGTACCGGCCGTTGGGCACGCCGGTGAAGGTCGCGCTGCCGGAGACCGTGACCAGCGCGAAGCTGTCCACCCCGCCGGCCGTGAAGCGCCGTTTGTACGCCATCGAGCTGCCGCTGATCCCCTCGGTGGAGTACTGCCCCTTCTGTAGGGCCGGCACCGCCCGGCGGATCTGGTTGAGCCGCTGCACGTGCTTGACCAGCGGCTTGTCGAGGGTGCTGGCCACGGGCCCGGTGGCGGATCCGACCCGGCCGAAGTCCGTCGCGGTGACCGTGCCCGCCAGGTGGTCGCCGTAGTAGGCGCGTCCGGTGGTGGCCAGCGGGCACGTCGGCCCACAGTCGATCTTCGCGCCCTTCTGGAACTCGATCTCCGAGCCGTAGTAGAGCGTCGGGATCCCCCGGAACGTCCACATCAGGCTCATGTTCTCCGCCCAGGCGTCGGTACCGCCGGTGTAGCGGGTGTTCGACTTGTTCGGGCCGTAGTCGTGGCTGTCGACGTACACGACGTTGTAGGTCGCGTCGTTGTAGCTGTCGTCGGAGTCCTTGCCGTTGCCGAAGGCGTTGTTCGCGTCGCCGAAGTTCATGTGCATCCGCATGTCGATGACGTTCATGCCGGAGAACTTCGAGTGGTCCGGCGCGTGGTACGTGTTGCCGCGCAGGAACGCGTTGTCGCTGGTGGGCTGGCCATTCGGGCCGAGCAGCTGCTCGTGGTCGTACTGCTCGATCGCGGCGCGCACGTCGTCGGGGCCGTACTCCTTGCGTTCCTTCCAGGTGAAGAACTGCGCCGAGTGGTTGACCGAGCCCCGGTTCCACTTGTCGTTGACGAACGCGGCGACCTCGCCGAAGACGTAGAAGTCGCGGCCGGACTCGCCGTGCGTGGCGAGCGCGTGCTGCTGGATGGCCGGCAGGAACCGCCGGTTCCAGGTGACCCGGGGGATGTGTACGGCGGTGTCGATGCGGAAGCCGTCCACGCCCATGTCGATGAACTTGTTGTACGCGTCGATCAGGTACTTCTGCACGGTGGCGTTCTCGGTGTTGAGGTCGGCCAGGTCCTCGTGCAGCCAGCAGCTGCGCGCGTCCTCGCCCTCCCAGTTGCCGATCCAGCACTGGTGGTAGAGGTCGGCGGGGAACAGTTTGCTGGTCGGGGTGGGCCACTGGCACTCGTAGAGGCGGAAGCCCTCGGGGCTGGTACCGGCCGGGGCGCCCCAGCGCGGGCACTGGTTGCCGGCCGGGGCGGCGCCCGACCAGACGTCCCCGTTGTAGGGCCGGCCCTTGGCGAGGGCGTTCTGCGCCGGGGTCAGTTCCGGGTCGGTGCCGGGGTGCTCGACCGTCGGGTCGTACTCGCGGCCCGCCTCCTGCCGGCTGTACATCCACTTCCACTGCTCGTCGCGGGTGCCGTGGACGGTCGGGGTGAACAGCCCCTTGGCGCCCCAGCGGGAGCTGTGGTTGTAGACCACGTCCTGGAAGACCTTGATGCCCTTGGCGTGCGCGGCGTTGATCAGGTCCTGGTAGCTCGCGCCGGGGCTCTCCAGCCGGGGGTCGACCCGCTGGAAGTCCCAGCCGTGGTAGCCGTGGAAGTCGTAGTCGGAGCGGTTCAGCACGACCGGGGTGATCCAGAGAGCGGAGAAGCCGAGGCCCTTGACGTAGTCCAGCTTGTCGATGAGGCCCTTGAAGTCGCCGCGGAACATCGGGTCGTCGTTGGCCGCGTTGCCCGACTTCACGTGCTGGCTGCCGCCCCGGTTGTTGGTGGCGTCGCCGTCGGCGAACCGGGCGGTCATGACGAAGTAGATGCTGTCCTCGCGGGGGTCGCCGCCGAGCGGGGTGCCGGCGGCCGGCGGGGGCGCGGTGGCCCCGGTGGTGACCGCTACGGGGGCGCTGGCCGGTGAGGTGTTGCCGGCCGCGTCGTACGCCCGGACGGTGTACTCGTAGCGGGTGTGCGGGCTCAGGGCGGCGTCGACGTGACCGGTGGCGGCGGTGCTCACCGTGGTGGTGCCCTGCGGCCCGCCGGTGCGGGTGAGCCGGTAGCCGGTCACCGCCCGGTCGTCGGTGGACGCCGCCCAGGTCACCGCGACCCGCAGCCCGTTCGCGGTCGCGCCAAGGCCGGTGGGTACGGACGGCGCCGTGGTGTCCGGCGTGCCGGGCGCGCACGGCGACGTCGCGCCGGGGGTCACCACCCCCGCCTTGACGGTGCTCAAACCGGCGCCCAGGGTGTAGTCCGCGCCGTTGTTGTTGTCCCAGGCGCCGGCGCCGTCGTTGAACGCCGCCCGCAGCGTGCCGGCGGTGCCGAGGTCGACGATCCGGCGGGCCCACCCGGCGCAGCCCGCGTCCATCGGTACGCCGGGAACGGTGGTCCAGGCGCCGCCGGCGACCTGGTGGTGGATGTTGGCGGTGGCCCAGCCCCGCGTCCCGAGGTGGTACCAGACGTCGGCCGTCCGGCCGGTCGACGGGTCCGACGGGGTGGGCGCGGGGGAGCCGGCGCAGGGGTCGGCCGTGCCGACCACGCCGTCCGCGACGGTCACCGTCCCGGTGCCGGTGCGGTAGTTCGCGCCCCGGTTGTTGTCCCAGGTCGTGCCGTTGTGGTTGAACACCACCTGGAGGCCGGTGGCGGTGCCGGCGTCGACGGTGCGTCTGCGCCAGCCGGCGCACGCCGCCTCCATCGCCACCCCGGGTACGGCCGTCCACGCGCCGCCGTCGGGCGCGTAGTGGATGTTGACCTGGCCGGTCCAGGTGGCGGTGGGTCGGTAGTAGACGGTCACGGTGTTCGCGGCGGAGGCCGTGCCCAGTGGGGCCAGTCCGACGGCGAGCCCGGCGGCCAGCGCCGCCGCGATCAGCCGTCGTCGTCCGGTGCGGGGGTGCATCGGAGCTCCTCGGGGGTGGTGTCGGCGGGGCCGAGGGGGACGGGGTGCCTTGCGTGACAGCCGTCGGCAGCGGGGGATTGTCCGGACCGGACAGTGACGTGACGGGTCGCGTCACGAGATGACGAATGTTTCTGCAAGGTCTTGCAAGTGGCGAGAAAGTTACCACCATCAACGTCTCGACACCAGACGTCCACACTGATCGGAGGGCGGGGCGCCCAGGTCGGCGCGCTCCGCCTCAGCTCGCGCGCGGCGGGGCCGTACTGCCCCGGGGCGTCAGGTGGGCCGTCTCGTCCTGGACCCGCTCGGCCGGCGCGCCCCCGATCACCGCGAGCAGTTGCCGGGCGGCGTGCGCGCCGTACGCCGGGATGTCCCGGCCGAGCGCCGTCAGCGGCGGATGCACCAGTTGGCAGAGCGGCGAGTCGTCCCAGGCCACGATGGACAGGTCGCCCGGCACGGCGAGGCCCATCTCCTGGGCCACCGACAGTCCCGCTATCGCCATCACGTCGTTGTCGTAGATCACGGCGGTGGGGCGGCCGGCCGAGCTGAGCAGGCGCCGGGTCGCGCGCGCCCCCTCCTCGCCGGTGTAGTCGGCGGGCACGGTGACCGCGTCGGCCAGGCCGAGCCGCCGGCACACCCCGGTGAACGCCTCGGTGCGGATCTCGGTGTGCAGCAGGGCGGGCAGGCCGCCGACGCGGGCGATCCGGCGGTGGCCGAGGGCGAACAGGTATTCCACGGTCTCGACCAGCGCCGCCGCGTCGTCGGACCAGACGCTGGCCAGCCCGCCGGTGCCACCCGGGCCGCCGATCACCACCGCGGGCAGGCCCAGTTCCTCCAGCACCGGCACCCGGCGGTCGTCGGCGCGCAGGTCGCAGACGAGCACGCCGTCGACCCGCCGCTCGCCCCACCACCGCCGGTGGACCGCGACCTCCGCCTCCTGGTCGGCCACCACCTGGAGGGTGAGGGCGTACGACCGGGCGGAGAGTTCGGCCTCCACGCCGCTGATCAGCTCCATGAAGAACGGCTCGATGCCGAGCGTGCGGGCCGGGCGGCAGAGGGTGAGGCCGACCGCGTCGGCGGTGGCGCCGGAGAGGGAGCGGGCGGCGCGGCTCGGGCTGAAGCCGATCTCGGCGGCGATGGCGAGGATCCGTTGCCGGGTGGCCTCGGAGACCCCGGGCTGCCCGTTCAGCGCGTAGGACACCGCCCCCTTGGACACCCCGGCGCGTCGGGCGACGTCGGCGATCGTGGGTCGCTTCACCGGCGTACACCTCCACTTCTCCCGCCCGGGCGGGTGTCACCGCGAGGCCGGGACGACCGGCGGCGGTCCACGCTACTGCACCGACCGGCGGCCGGGCCGGTCCGACCGGCAGGCGGCGCCGGCCCGGCCGACGCCTTTCCCGGTTAAGTCGATCTGTCGCGATGCGCCGGCGGCGCCATCCGCCCTCCCGGCGCGAGCTTCCGCCGCCTCGTGGTGCGGCCTCACCTCCCATGATCTCGCTCCCATGATGCAGGCAGGTTACCGCGAGGCGGCGGCGTTCACGGCCCGTTGACACTACCGGGACCGGCCCGTACGGTGACGTCACTTATCCGGTTAAGTCAACGGCTCTCGATGTCCGGGAGCGATCCCATCTGGCGCGGAGGATGACATGAGACGGTCCCTGACGCACTGGGCCAGGGTGGCCGCCGTCGGCGCGGTCAGCCTGGTCATGGTCGCGGCGTGCAGCGGCAACAGCGGGGGTGGCGGCGACTCCCGGGCGGGCGGGCCCGTCACCCTCAAAATCAACTTCTGGGGCGACTTCGGGCTCGACGAGCTCAAGGCGAAGTACGAGGACGCGAACCCGAACGTCAAGATCAGCCTGAACACCGGCGAGTACAACGCCCAGCACGAGGACCTGCAGAAGAAGCTCGTCGCCGGCTCCGGCGCGCCGGACATCGCCGCCGTCGACGAGGGCTTCGTCGTTCAGTTCCGTGGCCAGGCCGACAAGTTCGTCAACCTGCTCGACAAGGGCGCCGGCACGTACGAGCAGAAGTACCTGCCGTGGAAGTGGAAGCAGACCCTGACACCCGACGGCAAGGCCCAGATCGGCCTCGGCACCGACGTCGGCGGCCTGGCCATGTGCTACCGCACCGACCTGTTCGCCGCAGCCGGCCTGCCCACCGCACGCGACCAGGTCTCCGCGCTCTGGCCCACCTGGGAGAGGTTCATCGAGGTCGGTCAGCAGTACACGGCCCGCAGCGGCAAGAAGTTCATCGACTCCGGCACCAACGTCTTCAACCCCGTCCTCGGCCAGCAGCCCGTCGGCTTCTACGACGAGAGCGAGACCCTGAAGATGGACGGCGGCCCGAAGGTCGCCTTCGACGTCGCGGCCCGGACCATCGCCGCCGACCTCTCGGCCAACCTCACCGCGTTCTCCCCCGAGTGGAACAGCGGCTTCGTCAAGGGCAACTTCGCCGTGCTCGCCTGCCCGGCCTGGATGCAGGGGCACATCAAGAACACCGCCCCCGGCACCAGCGGCAAGTGGGACGTGGCCGCCATCCCCGGCGGGGGCGGCAACTGGGGCGGCTCCTTCCTGACCATCCCCAAGCAGGGCAGGAACGTCGACGAGGCGTACAAGTTCGTCGAGTGGCTGATCCAGCCCGAGCAGCAGGTCGAGATCTTCAAGAAGGTCGGCAACCTGCCCTCCCAGCCGGCGCTCTACCAGGACCCGGCGATCAGGGACTTCACCAACCCCTTCTTCAACGACGCCCCGGTGGGGCAGATCTTCTCGAAGACGGCCGAGAACCTGACCCCGCAGTACCTCGGCCGGCGCAACGGCCCCACCCGGGTGGCGGTGGAGAACGTCCTCAACCGGCTGGCCACCGGAAACCTGAAGGGCAAGCCCGACCAGGCGTGGACCGAGGCGGTCAAGGAGGCCGAGAAGGCCGCCAAGTCCTGACCGCACGCCGACCCCGGCCGGGGCGGGCCGCCCCACGACCCGCCCCGGCCGGCCGGCCGTACCCCTTCGGTCCCTGGAGGTCCCCGATGTCCACCCCCCGTGCCGATCCCGCGACGCCCCGGCCCGGCCGGGACCCCGGCGCGACGGCCAGCCGCCGCGACCGCCCGCACGAGCCCGGCCCCTGGCGTACGCGGCTGCACCGCTTCGACGTGCGCTACGTGCCGTACCTGCTGATCGCCCCGTTCTTCCTGCTCTTCGCGGCCTTCGGGCTCTTCCCGATCGTCTTCAACGGCGTCGTCGCCCTGCGCCACTGGCGGCTCGACGACCCGACACTCACCGGCTGGGCCGGGCTGGAGAACTTCCGCCGCCTCTTCACCGACGACGACTTCTTCAACGCCCTCTCCAACACCTTCGGCATCTTCCTGCTCTCCACCGTGCCGCAACTGCTGCTGGCGCTGATCGTCGCGTCGCTGCTGAACCGCAAGCTGCGGGCCCAGACCTGGTTCCGGGTCGGGGTGCTGCTGCCGTACATCACCCCGGTGACCGCGTCGACGCTGATCTTCTCGGTGGTCTTCGCCCGCGACACCGGCATCGCCAACTGGGCCCTGTCGCTGCTCGGCATCGGCGGGACCGAGCCGATCGACTGGCGCTCCGCCAAGTGGTCCTCCTGGGTCGCCATCGCCACGATGGTCAACTGGAAGTGGATCGGCTACAACGCGCTGCTCTACCTGGCCGCCATGCAGTCCATCCCGCGCGACGTCTACGAGGCCGCCGCCGTCGACGGGGCCGGGCCGTGGCGTCAACTGTGGCGGATCACCGTGCCGATGATCCGGCCCGTGGTCATCTTCACCGTCGTGCTCTCCACCATCGGCGGCCTGCAACTGTTCACCGAGCCGATGCTCTTCGACGCCAACCCGGCGCTGGGGCTCGGCGGCGACGACGGGCAGTGGCAGACCGTCGCCCAGCTCATCTACAAGGTCGGCTGGCGGGACCTCAACCTCGGCTACGCCGCCGCCATGTCCTGGGCGCTGTTCCTGGTCATCCTGCTCGTCGCGGCGCTCAACGCCCTGCTCACCAACCGCCTGGGCGGAGGGAATCGGTGAGCGCGAGGAGTGAGCTCGCGAGCCCCGCAGTCGCCAACGAAAGGTGGCACTGGTGAGCGCCTCGAATCCCCGGCGGGGGGCGCTGACGGGCCGGGCGCCGCAGCACCTGCCCGGCACCGTCTGGACCTACCTGTTCCTGAGCGTCGTGATCGCGTTCTCGGCGTTCCCGCTCTACTGGATGTTCGTGATCGCCACGAACACCGACGAGGCGCTGGCGAAGATCCCGCCGCAGGTGCTGCCCGGCGGGCAGTTGGCCACCAACCTGCGGGAGGTCTTCTCCATGCAGGACGTGTTCTTCCTCCAGTCCCTCGGCAACAGCGTGATCGTGTCGTCCGTGGTGACGGCGTCCGTGCTCTTCTTCTGCTCGCTGGCCGGCTTCGCCTTCGCCAAGCTGCGGTTCAAGGGGCGCAACGCGCTCATGGTCATGGTCGTCCTGACCATGACGGTGCCGAACCAGCTCGGCGTCGTCGCGCTCTACATCCTGATGGGCCGGATGCCCGGCGAGGGCGGCTGGAACGGCACCCTCCTCGCGGTGATCGTGCCCGGTCTGGTCAGCGCGTTCGGGGTCTTCTACATGCGGCAGTTCATCCTCGACGCGGTGCCCGACGAGCTGGTCGAGGCCGCGCGGATGGACGGCGCGAGCACCATGCGGATCTTCTGGAGCGTGGTGGTGCCGGCGGTGCGGCCCGCCATGGCGGTGCTCGGCCTGCTGACGTTCGTCGCCACCTGGAACGAGTTCCAGTGGCCGCTGATCACCCTCGGCGGCACCGACTACCCGACCTCGATGGTCGCGCTGTCCGACCTGGCCAGCGGCAACTACGTGCTGTACCGGCGGGTGCTGGCCGGCGCCCTGGTCGCCACCCTCCCGCTGCTGGTGATGCTCTTCATCGGCGGCCGTCAGATCGTCCGCGGAATCATGGAAGGTGCGGTGAAGTCGTGACCCGGCAAGCGTTGCACGAGGGCTGGACCCTGCGGGCGGTACCGGGGCCGCAGGTGCCGGCCGCGATCGCGGGGCGCGCGGTGCCGGCGACCGTACCCGGCTGCGTGCACACCGACCTGCTCGCCGCCGGCCTGATCCCCGACCCGTACCTGGACGACAACGAGAAGGGCCTGGCCTGGATCGGCCGGACCGACTGGGTCTACGAGACCACCTTCGACCATCAGCCGGGCGGTGACGAGCGGGTCGACCTGGTCTGCGCCGGCCTCGACACCGTCGCCACGCTCACCCTCAACGGCGCCGAGGTCGGCCGCGCCGAGAACATGCACCGTGGCCACCGCTTCGACGTCCGGTCGCGGCTGGTCGTCGGGTCCAACACCCTCGCCGTACGCTTCGACTCCGCCTACCGCTACGCCGAGGCGCAGCGGGACCGGCTCGGGGACCGGCCGAACGCCTACCCGGAGCCGTTCCCGTTCATCCGCAAGATGGCCTGCAACTTCGGCTGGGACTGGGGGCCGACCCTGGTCACCGCCGGCATCTGGCAGGAGATCGGGCTGCACGCCTGGTCGACGGCGCGGCTGGCCGTCGTACGTCCCCTGGTGACCGTCGAGGCCGGCGACGGCCGGGTGGAGCTGCACGTCGAGGTCGAGCGGGTTGGGGACGCGCCGCTCGCCGTGCGGGCCACCGTCGCCGGCGTCACGGCCGAGGCCAGCATCCCGGCCGGCGAACGCACGGCCGTGCTGACCCTCACCGTCCGCGACCCGGCGCTGTGGTGGCCCAGGGGGTACGGCGAGCAGCCGCTGCACCCGCTGGAGGTGACGCTGCACGACGCCGACGCGTTCCCGCTCGACACGTGGACGCGCCGGATCGGGTTCCGCTCCGTACGCCTCGACACCACCCCCGACGCGCACGGCACCCCGTTCGCCCTGCACGTCAACGACACCCCGGTCTTCGTCCGGGGGGTCAACTGGATCCCCGACGACGCGTTCCCCACCCGGATCACCCGGGACCGGCTGGCGCACCGGTTCCGGCAGGCCGCCGACGCGAACGTCAACCTGCTGCGCGTCTGGGGCGGCGGCCGGTACGAGTCGGACGACTTCTACGACCTCGCCGACGAGGCGGGACTGCTCGTGCAGCAGGACTTCCTCTTCGCCTGCGCCGCCTACCCGGAGGAGGAGCCGTTGGGCGCCGAGGTGGCCGCCGAGGCCGCCGAGCAGGTGGTGCGGCTCGCGTCGCACGCGTCGCTGGTGCTCTGGACCGGCAACAACGAGAACATCTGGGGCTGGCACGACTGGGACTGGCAGGAGCCCCTCGCCGGGCGCAGCTGGGGGCGCGGCTACTACCTCGACCTGCTGCCCCGGATCGTCGGCGAGCTGGACCCGACGCGGCCGTACTGGCCGGGCAGCCCGTGGTCGGGCAGCGAGCAGATCCACCCCAACGACCCGGCGCACGGCACCACGCACATCTGGGACGTCTGGAACACCGACGACTACACGAAGTACCGCGAGTACGTGCCGCGCTTCGTCGCCGAGTTCGGCTACCAGGCCCCGCCCGCGTACGCGACGCTGCGCCGGGCGCTGTCGGACGATCCCCTCGCACCCGACTCGCCCGGCATGGCGCACCACCAGAAGGCGATCGACGGCGACGCCAAGCTCCGGCGGGGGCTCGACGCGCACCTGCCCGCGCCGGCGGACTTCGACGACTGGCACTGGCTGACCCAGCTCAACCAGGCGCGGGCGATCCAGCTTGCCGTCGAGCACTTCCGCTCCCACCGGGACGTCTGCGCCGGCACGATCGTCTGGCAGCTCAACGACTGCTGGCCGGTGACCTCGTGGTCGGCCGTCGACGGCGACGGCCGCCGCAAGCCCCTGTGGTACGCGCTGCGCCGGGCGTACGCCGACCGGCTGCTGACCGTCCAGCCCCGCGCGGGCGGCCTGGCCCTGGTCGCCGTCAACGACGGGCCGGTGCCGTGGCGGGCGGGCGCGTCGGTGACCCGGCTGACCCTGGCCGGGGAGCCACGGGCGAAGACGACGCTGGAGCTGGACGTCGCCGCGTACGCCAGGATCGAGCTGGCGCTGCCGGCGGAGCTGGCGCGGCCGGAGGAGGCCCGGCGCGAGCTGCTGGTGGCCGAGGCGGGCGATACGGCCGGGCGGGCGTTGTGGTTCTTCGCCGAGGACCGCGACGCGCACTGGCCGGCGGCCGGGTACGACGCGTCGGTCGAGCCGGTCGACGGCGGCCAGCGGGTCCGGGTCACCGCCCGCACGGTCCTGCGCGACGTGACGCTCTTCCCGGACCGCCTCGACCCGGCGACCGAGGTCGACGACGCGCTGGTCACCCTGCTACCGGGGGAGACGGCGACCTTCACGGTGAGCACCGGCGTCCCATTGGACCCGGCGGCCCTGACCACCCGCCCCGTCCTGCGCTGCGTCAACGACACCGTCGCCGACTGAGGTGACGGCGTGGCCGGGGGAGCCGCGACGGAGATCTTGGCAAGTTACGGCCCCCGGAGGGGCCGCTCCGTACCAAGATCTCCGTCGTGCTGTCCTGGTGACGGCTCGTCACCCTTGCTGGTTTTCCGATTGCGGGTCCGGGCCGAAGTCGGGGGTGTCCTGGGACGAGATCGCGGTAGAAATCAAACTGGCGGCTACGGGCTCTGCCTGCTCCACCTCTTCTGGGGCGCGCAGGCGCGGTGGCGTCGGCATCCAAGGCTTGAGATTTTGGATGACCTGTTCGTAGAAGTCGTCGATGGCGTTCAGCACCGAGTCGATGAATGCGCCTCGGCCAGTACCGCGCTTGGTGCCGGATGCCGTGGAGCGAGCGACGCGGAAGGTGCGGAGCTCGCGGGTGGGATCCATGATCAGAACGGTCGGGTCAGTACGCACCTCACGGAGCAGTTCGGTGGCGCCTCCTCCGCGCGAGTGCATGACGAAGGCCTCGATGCGTGTCGTATCGGGTGCGTCCTTCAACTGGCGTACAAGCCAGTTGACCCGAGTCGTTGGCCGACCCGCACGTGGGGCATCGACGTCCACGTGGCAGATGATCTGCCCTGCGCGAAGGTCTGCTGACACGTGGAGCGAGCCCACCGAGCCAGGAATCTTGATGCCTCCGGTCAGCGTCCCGGTTGAGGCCAACTGGTTGACAAGCGATTGCGTCCGAGCGCTCGGGTCCGCAACGTCCCGCCGGCTCAGGGCGGGCGTCACCTCGGTGCCGAGGCGTCTGCCCAGCCGCAGGCAGGCGTATCGGATCAGAGCATCGAACCGGCCCGCGATCTCGGCTGCGCCGCTGTCGGTGGCGCGGAGGGTGCCGGTGGAGACGCCCTCGCGGACCTGAACCCAGGTGGGCCCCATGTCACTGAACTCCATCGCGCCTGAGCGCGGATGCTCCAGGTACCGGATCAGCTCCCCGAGGACCCACGCCTGATCCGGGTCGGCGACACCACGGTATTCCTTCTGGATAACGGCGTGTGTGAGGATCTCGGTCCACGGCAGATGATGGAGTGCGACCTTCTTCAACTTACGTCGGTCGACCGGGGTCGGATGTTGGCCAGCTACAGGTGCTATCTCATTAGAAATGGTGATCAAGGCATCGAAGCCTTGCTCGCGAGCCACATCCAGGTACGCCTCAAGCTGTTCGGTCTTCAGCGCGTTGTTGCCGGTCTTCACCTCGACCAGTGCGGTCCATTGCCGTTGGCCCCGACTGACACGAATCAACCCATCCGGGAACAGTTGCTGAGTGCCGAGCTTGAAGGGCACCTCGATGAAGGTCTGCACCGTCCCGGCTGGAGCGCCGACCGACTGTGTGATCACCCGGCCGAATTCGCGTACCGCGCTCATGACCGCAAGCAAGGCGGAAGTTGCTCGGCGTTCCTGCTCCTCAGCCCCATTGATGCCTGACGTAGGGATCAAGCGAGCGGCAAGCCAGGTCTCCTCAGACATGCACAAACTCCTCGTCGCGGTGGTGTACGAGAAACTACCTGCTATTCGTTCGGATACCAGTCGGACCGGCTGCCCTTCCGCACACGAAGATCCGACCGTGCAGGAGGTCCTTTCACCTGTTGGCTATGCGTCTTCGTCTGACGGTTGATCAACCCTCGGCAGTATGGACCTTATGGAAGTAATCCGTGCCGGATGTCAGCCAGGTGACTGCTCCAGGTGCTGTCGTCATGCGATGGGCGGCGGGCTCGGTCACCTCATGGGCCCGAACGGAGCGGCCCGACCATCCCCGGCAGTTCACGGGGGAGCGCCCGCGGCATCCTGACCTGGCAACACTGGGCCGGCCCCGCGGCCTTCGACGCCGTACCAGCCGTACTTCGGGATCGTCGGGCCCGGGCCGTCGCGGTCAACGCGGTGGTCGACCTCGGCGCTGGGTGGTGCTGCTCGCTACTGTCGTGATTTCGCTGGTCATCGCCCCTGTTCGTGATCCAGCCAGGGTGGGCGCCGCTTGCAATGTAAGTTGAAGGTTTTCGCAAGTGCTAAAGTTGGCAACCGGATGTGGGTCCCATGACGGAGGCTGACGTGTCGGTACCGCTCTACCAGGCCAAGGCGGAGCTCTTCCGCACCCTTGGCCACCCGGTTCGGATCCGGGTCCTGGAGCTGCTCCAGGACGGGCCGAAGCCGGTCCGCGACCTGCTGGCGGCCATCGACGTCGAGGCGTCCAACCTGTCGCAGCAGCTCGCGGTGCTGCGCCGGGCCGGCATGGTCACCTCCAGTCGCGAGGGCGCCCTGGTGATGTACGCGCTCAGCACCCCCGACGTGGCCGACCTGCTCGCCGCCGGACGGCGCATCCTGGGCGCGGTCCTCACCGACCGGGACGCGCTGCTGGACGAGCTGCGGTCCTCCGGGACGCAGCGGTGAGCCAGGCACTCGGGCTGCGCGAGCGCTTCCTCGGGCTGCTGCCGCCGCGCGCCGACTGGCAGGCCGTCCGCCGCTCGCCCCGGCGTGACCTGCTCGCCGGGCTGACCGTGGCGGTGGTGGCGCTGCCGCTGGCCCTGGCCTTCGGCGTCACCTCCGGGCTCGGGGCGCAGGCCGGGCTGGTGACGGCGGTGGTGGCCGGCGCCGTCGCTGCCGTCTTCGGCGGCTCCCACCTCCAGGTCTCCGGGCCGACCGGGGCGATGACCGTGGTGCTGGTGCCGGTGGTCCAGCAGTTCGGCCCCACCGGTGTGCTGATGGTCGGGGCGCTGGCCGGGCTGGTGCTGATCGCGCTGGCCCTCGCCCGCCTCGGCCGGTACGTCCACTACCTCCCCGTCCCCGTGATCGAGGGATTCACCGCCGGCATCGCGGTGGTCATCGCCCTGCAACAGGTGCCGGCGGCGCTCGGGGTGACCGACGCGCACGGCGACCGCGTCTGGGCCGTGGCCGCCGACGCGGTCGCCCGGTTCGTCGCGGACCCGCGGCCGGTCCCGATCGCGATGGCCCTCGGCGTCGCGGCGGTGATGCTGCTCGGCGCCCGCTGGCGTCCCGGCTGGCCGTTCTCCCTGCTCGGGGTGGCCGCCGCGACGGTCGTGGCCGAGACCGCCCCGGTCGAGCTGGCCCGCATCGGTGCCCTGCCCGCCGGCCTGCCCGCGCCCTCGCTGTCCTTCCTCGACCTCGACGCCGTCGGGGTCCTGCTGCCCTCCGCCCTCGCGGTCGCCGCGCTGGCCGCCCTGGAGAGCCTGCTCTCCGCCACCGTGGCGGACGGGATGACGGTCGGCCAGCGCCACGACCCCGACCGCGAGCTGTTCGGCCAGGGGCTGGCCAACCTCGCCGCCCCGGCGTTCGGCGGGATCCCGGCCACCGCCGCCATCGCCCGTACGGCGGTGAACGTGCGTGCCGGCGCCGGCTCGAAGCTGGCCGCGCTCACCCACGCCGTCGCCCTCGCCGGGATCGTGCTGGCCGCCGCCCCGCTGGTCGGCCGGATCCCCCTCGCCGCCCTGGCCGGCGTCCTGCTGGCCACCACCGTCCGGATGGTCGAGGCCGGGTCGCTCTGGGCGCTGGCCCGCGCCACCCGGGGCGACGCCCTCGTGCTGGTGCTCACCTTCGCGGTCACGGTGGCGCTGGACCTGGTGACCGCCGTGGCGGTCGGGGTGGGCGTGGCGATCGTGATCGCCCTCCGCGCGGTGGCCCGTACGGCCCGCGTGGAACAGGTCGCCCTCGACCCCGGCGAGCACAGCGCCGAGGAGCGTGCCCTGCTCGCCG
The DNA here is from genome assembly GCF_900091445.1 of Micromonospora echinofusca. Lineage (NCBI taxonomy): Bacteria > Bacillati > Actinomycetota > Actinomycetes > Micromonosporales > Micromonosporaceae > Micromonospora > Micromonospora echinofusca. The sequence goes on along the minus strand of NZ_LT607733.1, from coordinate 4,926,117 downwards.
ACCACATCGTGGCCTACCGGCTGGACGGCCCGCTCTTCTTCGCCGCCGCGCACAACTTCCTGCTCCAACTCTCCGACGTGGCCGACGTGCGCGTGGTGATCCTGCGGATGTCCCGGGTGACCACCCTCGACGCCACCGGCGCGCAGGTGCTCGGCGACGCCATCCTCCGGCTTTCCGAACGCGGCATCACCGTGCTGCTCTCCGGCATCGACCCCGGCCACGACCAGGTGCTGGCCACCCTCGGCGTCGCCGACCGGCTGCGCCGCGAGGGCCTGGTCTTCCCCGACACCCCGGCCGCCATCCGGTACGCCCGCACCGTCGTGCTGCCCGACCCCGTGGCGTCGCGCTGAGCGGGGTCCTCAGCAGGGGACGACGACAGCCATGATCGAGTTTCGGGATGTGGGACAGGCGCGCCATGGCGTTGGAATTGCCTGATTGCGGAGTCAATGAACGGAAATATCTCGGCGGCCCGAGCCTGCGGATTCAGACTTATGTTCGGCCTATGCCTCGACGCGCCAGCGGGCCAGAATGAAGGCATTGACGTTCTTCGCAGGAGGCATCGCATGGTCAGAGTTGGTCGAATACTGCTCGCGGTGGCGCTCGTCGTCACCGCGACGCTGCTGGTGCCAGCCAATCCGGCCAGTGCCGCGGGTCGGCCGGTGACGGTCTGTTTCAAGGTCGGCGAGTTCGGCGGCCGGCCGATCTTCGACTGTCACACGATTGTCTTGCCGGACTTCGAGCCGAAGCCGATCGGGCCGATCGAGTGTCTGAGTTGTCCGCCCGTCTTCGATCTGTGGGACCGGATCGACCCGGAGAAGCGATTCGAGTATCTGAACCGGCTGGGTCGGGGCCTGTCGCTGCTGGGGGAGGCGGCGCAGGCCGTGGACCCGGTCAAGGCGAAGCATCTGCGGGAGTTGGCGACGGAGAGCTTCCGGTCGTCGGCGAAGCTGATGGACGGTTCGGAGGTGAAGCTCGGCCAGGTCGGCTGGGCGGACCTGAAGAACGAGAAGTTCCACGGCGACCCGGACCCGCAGCCGTCGCTGGTGGCGAGCGGGGAGAACCTGGCCGGCGGGCTCGGGCTGATGCAGAAGGCGCTCGGTGATCCGCAGCCGGAGCCCAACATCGCGTCGGCGATGGCCCGCTTCGACCAGGCGTACAAGGATCTCGGGACGCTGTTCGCCGGGTAATCCTTCTGGCCTCGCGGGTGCGGCGACCCCCAGGTGCCGCCGCACCCGCGTACTACGTATCCAATGGGCTTCCCACGGCTTGGTGGCACAGCGCGGCCCGGACGCGGCGACCACCACCCCAGGGAGCACGGATCACCCGGTCAAGGCTGCGGGACGAGGCACTGGCGAACGCGCCGCGGCGGCTACTCCGGGACGCGGCGGTAGGCGCCGTCGCTGGCCGAGGTGGCCATCGAGGCGTACGCGCGCAGCGCCGCCGACACCGGCCGCTGCCGGTCGACCGGCGTGTACGGCCTGTCGCGCTTCTCCTGCGCGATCCGCCGGGCCTCCAGCACGTCGGGGGCCACGTTCAGCTCGATCGACCGGGCCGGGATGTCGATGACGATCTCGTCACCGGGCTCGACGAGGGCGATCAGCCCGCCGGAGGCCGCCTCCGGTGAGACGTGCCCGATGGAGAGCCCGGAGGTGCCGCCGGAGAAGCGCCCGTCGGTGAGCAGCGCGCACGAGCGGCCCAGCCCCCGGCCCTTGAGGAACGACGTGGGGTAGAGCATCTCCTGCATGCCGGGGCCGCCCTTCGGCCCCTCGTAGCGGATCACCACCACGTCGCCGGCGACGATCCGCTTGTTGAGGATCGCCTCGACGGCGTCGTCCTGGGACTCGTAGACCTTCGCCGGGCCGCGGAAGGTGAGGCACTCCTCGGGCACCCCGGCGGTCTTCACGACGCAGCCCTCCGGCGCCAGGTTGCCGTGCAGGATGGCCAGCCCGCCGTCCGCGCTGTAGGCGTGCGCGAGGTCGCGTACGCAGCCGGTGGCCGCGTCGGTGTCCAGCGACGACCAGCGGTTGGTGGTGGAGAACGGCTCGACGGTACGCACCCCGCCCGGGGCGGCGTGGAACAGCTCGACCGCCTGCGCCGTCGCCGACCCGCCCCGGACGTCCCAGTCGGCGAGCCAGCGCTCAAGGCTGGGGGAGTGCACCGCGCGGACGTCGCGGTGCAGCAGGCCGGCCCGGTCCAGTTCGCCGAGGATGGCCGGGATGCCGCCGGCGCGGTGCACGTCCTCCATGTGGTACTGCGGGGAGTTCGGGGCGACCTTGGCCAGGCAGGGCACCCGGCGGGAGACGGCGTCGATGTCGGCGACGCCGAAGTCCAGCTCGGCCTCGCGGGCGGCGGCGAGCAGGTGCAGGATCGTGTTGGTCGAGCCGCCCATCGCCACGTCCAGGGCCACCGCGTTCTCGAACGCGGCCCGGCCGGCGATCGCGCGGGGCAGCACGGCGGCGTCGTCGCCGTCGTACCACCGCTTGGCGATCTCCACGGCGGTGCGGCCGGCCTCGACGAAGAGCGACCGGCGCGCGGCGTGGGTCGCCAGCGTCGAGCCGTTGCCGGGCAGCGCCAGGCCGATCGCCTCGGTGAGGCAGTTCATCGAGTTGGCGGTGAACATGCCGGAGCAGGAGCCGCAGGTCGGGCAGGCCGACCGCTCGATCTCGCCGAGCTGGTCGTCGGTGACGGACTCGTTCGAGGAGGCGATCATCGCGTCGATCAGGTCGATCTTGGAGTGCACGACGCCCTCGATCGCCACGGTCTTGCCGGCCTCCATCGGCCCGCCCGAGACGAAGACGGTGGGGATGTTCAGCCGCAGCGCGGCCAGCAGCATGCCCGGGGTGATCTTGTCGCAGTTCGAGATGCAGACCAGGGCGTCGGCGCAGTGCGCGTTGACCATGTACTCCACCGCGTCGGCGATCAGCTCCCGGCTCGGCAGGGAGTAGAGCATGCCGCCGTGGCCCATGGCGATGCCGTCGTCGACCGCGATCGTGTTGAACTCGCGGCCCACCCCGCCGGCCTCGGCCACCGCCTCGGCGACCAGGGCGCCCATGTCCTTGAGATGCACGTGACCGGGTACGAACTGGGTGAAGCTGTTCGCGATGGCGACGATCGGCTTGCCGAAGTCGTCGTCGGTCATCCCGGTGGCCCGCCACAGGGCCCGGGCGCCGGCCATCGTCCGACCGTGCGTGGAGGTCTTCGACCGCAGCTCAGGCATGCCCACCAGTGTGACATCGCCGCCCCGGCGGCCGGCGGGCGTGCGCGCCGTGTCCCAAAGGTTGCACACCCGGGCTCCCGCGCCGGGCGCGCATCCGGCACAGTTGGCACGTGCAGTTCCCCCCGGGCATGGTCGCGGTCGCGGTGCTGTGCGGGCTGGTGGCCACGGCGGCCGCCGCGCTGTCGGCCGTCGAGGCCCGCCGCCACTCGGGGCCGCACCGGCAGCCGTACGCCTTGCTCGCCGGCGCGTCCGGGGTGGCGCTGGTGACCCTGCTGCTCGGGGTGGGCGTGGCGCTCACCACGGCCGGGCACGACGGGCACGCCCCGGGCCGTAGCACCGGCTGGGCCGGCGTCGTGTCGATCGGCACGGCGGTGGGCGGGCTGCTCCTCTCCGCCGGGCTGCTCCGGCTGCCCGGCGTGGCCGCCCCGGCGGCGGCCACCGCCCGGCTGGCGCTCGACGGCCTGGTGATGGCCGCGGCGCTCTGGTTCGTCGGCTGGGTGCTCTTCTCCGAGCCCACCCGGCTGCTCGGCGACGCCACCCCGGCGGCCTGCGTGCCGATCCTGCTCGCCACGATCAGCGCGGCCCTGACCGCCGGGCTCGCCCTGATCGTGGCCTTCCGCGCCCCGCCGCCGCGCGGTCGCGCCGCCTGGCTGGGCGCCGGGGCCACCGCCGTGACCTGCGGCGGGCTCGGCGTCGCCACCGGGCTCTGCCAGGCCGGGCCGACCGTGGCGCTGGCCGGGGCGGGGGTGCTCGCCGCCGGCCTGGTCGCCGTCGCGTGGGCCGCCCGTCGGCTGGACGCGGCGGTCCAGCCGGCCCACGACCTGATCCGTCGCGACGGCGCGTACGCGTTCGTCCCGATGTTCGCCATGGCCGCCTCGGCGATGTACCACCTGCTCCAGGACGGCCGGTTCGACGCCCTCGGCATCGTCGCCGGCAGCGTGGAGGGCTTCGCCCTGGTCACCCGGCAGTACCTGACGCTGCACGACGTGCGCGGCTACGCCCGGCGGCTGGCCGAGCGCGAGGCGCACTTCCGCGAGCTGGCGCACACCGACCAGCTGACCGGGCTGGCCAACCGGCGGGGGCTGTTGCAGGCGCTGCACCGCTGCGCCGGTGCCGGCACCCCCTGCGTGCTGCTCGGGCTCGACCTCGACGGCTTCAAGCACGTCAACGACATGCGGGGCCACGACGTGGGCGACGCGGTGCTGGCCGAGGTGGGCGAGCGGCTGCGCGCCAACCTGCGCCCCGGTGACGTGGCGGCCCGGCTCGGCGGCGACGAGTTCGCGGTGCTGATGCACGGCCAGCCCGCCGAAGCGGACCGGGTCGCCGAGCGACTGCTCGGGGTGCTCGGGTGCGCCTACGAGCAGCCGGAGGGGCCCGTCTTCCTGTCGGTGAGCATCGGGGTGGCCGGCTGGGCCGGGGAGCCCGACGTGGAGCTGCTGCAGCGCCACGCCGACCTGGCGCTGCGCTACGCCAAGCAGCGCGGCAAGAACCGGATCGAGCGCTACGACGCCGCGTACGACCAGCTGCTGCGCCGGCGCACCACGGTGGAGCACGAGCTGCGCGGCGCCATCGAGCGCGACGAGCTGCGACTGGCGTTCCAGCCGGTGGCCTCGCTGCCCTCGGTACGCCCGGTCGGCGCGGAGGCGCTGCTGCGCTGGCGCCACCCCGTGCTCGGCAACGTCGGCCCGGACGAGTTCATCCCGCTGGCGGAGGAGTGCGGGATGATCGCCAAGCTGGGCGCCTGGGTGCTGCACCAGGCGTGCCACCAGCTCTCCCGCTGGCTGGCCGACGGGCACGACGTGTGGGTCTCGGTCAACGTCTCGCCCCGGGAGCTGCACGCCCCGGAGTACGTGGTCCAGGTCGCCGAGGCGCTGCGGGCCCACCACGTGCCGCCGCAGCGGCTGGTGCTGGAGGTCACCGAGCACGCCGTCGCGACGGACCTGGACGAGCTGATCAGGCGGCTGACGGCGCTGCGGGCCACCGGTGTCCGGATCGCCCTGGACGACTTCGGCGCCGGCTACTCCTCGCTCGGGCAGTTGCGCCGGCTGCCGATCGACATCCTCAAGATCGACCACGGGCTGGTCGCGGAGCACGAGCCGGTACGGCCGGTGGGCAGGGACGGCCCCGCGTTCGCGCCGATGGTCGACATCGTCATGCGCCTCGGCCACCAGCTCGGTCTGGAGGTCATCGCCGAGGGGGTGACCACGCCGACCGAGCTGGCCGCCGTGGTCGCCGCCGGCTGCCGGTTCGGTCAGGGAGCGCTCTTCGGCTGGGGCGTACCGGCCGAGCACCTGGAGGCGATGCTGGAGGCGGCCACGTCCCCGGGCGCCCGCCCCGCCCCGGCCCCCGCCGCGCCCGCCCCGGCCGGCCCGCCCGCGGCGTCGCCCCGGCGGCTGCCGAGGCTGCCCGCCCAGCGCCCCTCGGAGCAGGGGTCCGCGCAGGTGGAGTGGGGTCCCTAGGCGCCCCGGACGGGTGAAAGCCGGCGACCCGTGAACCAACATGTGGGATCAGTTGACTCATCGCGTGAGATGCGTCAGGCTTGACCGCATGTCGTCGTACCGGTCGCTGCGAGTACTTACCTGAGCGCACTCTCCCCGTCGAGAGTGCGCTGGCCCCGTGCATCCTGCACGAGGGCTTTTTTGTTGCCGTCGGACCCATCGACGCCGGGCGTCGCCCGCGTCACCCGCTCGAACAGCCGCACCCACTCCAGCCGAAGGCCTGAACCGCCATGACGAGACCCACGCCAGAGACACTCGCCCACTCCGCCCGGCGGGCCCGCACGGCCGCCGAGCCCGCGAGCGACGCCGAGCACGCCGGCGCCGTCCGCGCCGCGGCCACCCCGGCCGTCCCGGGGGTACGCACACCCGCCCCGGCCCAGGTCAGCGGTGCCGGCTCGCTCGTGCGGTCGCTGGAGGCGCTCGGCGTCGACGTCGTCTTCGGCATCCCGGGCGGCGCCATCCTGCCGGCGTACGACCCGCTCTACGACTCCACCGTGCGGCACATCCTGGTCCGCCACGAGCAGGGCGCCGGGCACGCGGCGACGGGCTACGCCCAGGCGACCGGCCGGGTGGGGGTCTGCATGGCCACCTCCGGCCCCGGGGCGACGAACCTGGTCACCCCGATCGCCGACGCGTACATGGACTCGGTGCCGATCGTGGCGATCACCGGCCAGGTCGCGCGGCCCTCGATCGGCACGGACGCCTTCCAGGAGGCCGACATCCAGGGCATCACCCTGCCGATCACCAAGCACAACTTCCTGGTGCAGGAGGCCGAGGAGATCCCCCGGGTGCTGGCCGAGGCGTTCCACCTGGCGGCCACCGGCCGTCCCGGGCCGGTCCTGGTCGACATCCCCAAGGACGTCCTCCAGGCGCCCACCACCTTCACCTGGCCGCCGACGCTGGACCTGCCCGGCTACCGGCCCACCCTGCACCCGCACGGCAAGCAGATCCGCGAGGCGGCCCGGCTGATGGCCAGCGCCCGCCGCCCGGTGCTCTACGTCGGCGGCGGCGTGCTGAAGGCCGGTGCCACGGAGGGGCTGCGGCGGCTGGCCGAGCTGACCGGCATCCCGGTCGTCACGACGCTGATGGCGCTCGGCGCGTTCCCCGACTCGCACCCGCAGCACCTGGGCATGCCCGGCATGCACGGCACGGTCGCCGCGGTCTACGGCCTGCAGAAGGCCGACCTGATCGTGGCCCTGGGCGCCCGCTTCGACGACCGGGTCACCGGCAAGCTGGACTCGTTCGCCCCGGACGCGGCGGTGGTGCACGCCGACATCGACCCGGCCGAGATCGGCAAGAACCGGCACGCCGACGTGCCGATCGTCGGCGACGCCCGGCACGTGATCGACGAGCTGATCGCGGCGGTGGACAGCGAGCAGGCGGCCGGCCGGCGGGCCGACCTCGCCGACTGGTGGACCCAGCTCGACGACCTGCGCAACCGGTACCCGCTGGGCTACGAGGAGCCGGCCGACGGCACCCTCTCCCCGCAGCACGTCATCAAGCGGCTCGGCGAGCTGGTCGGCCCGGACGCGATCTACGTGGCGGGGGTCGGCCAGCACCAGATGTGGGCCTCGCAGTTCATCTCCTACGAGAAGCCGTACACCTGGCTGAACTCCGGCGGCCTCGGCACCATGGGCTACGCGGTGCCGGCGGCGATGGGCGCCAAGGTCGGCAAGCCCGACACGGTGGTGTGGGCGGTCGACGGCGACGGCTGCTTCCAGATGACCAACCAGGAGCTGGCCACCTGCGCACTGGAGGGCATCCCGGTCAAGATCGCCGTGATCAACAACGGCAACCTCGGCATGGTGCGGCAGTGGCAGACCCTGTTCTACGGGGAGCGCTACTCCAACACCGACCTCGGCACCCACAAGCACCGCATCCCCGACTTCGTGAAGCTGGCCGAGGCCCTGGGCTGCGTGGGGCTGCGCTGTGAGAACGCCGAGGACGTCGACAGGACCATCGCCGCCGCGATGGCGATCGACGACGCGCCGGTGGTCATCGACTTCGTCGTCGGCAAGGACGCCATGGTGTGGCCGATGGTCGCCGCCGGCACCAGCAACGACGAGATCATGTTCGCCCGGGGCGTCCGCCCGGCCTTCGACGAGGATGACATCTGACATGACCATGCACACCCTGAGCGTCCTGGTGGAGAACAAGCCGGGCGTCCTGGCCCGGGTCTCCGGCCTGTTCTCCCGGCGGGGCTTCAACATCGACAGCCTCGCCGTCGGCGAGACCGAGAACCCGGACGTCTCGCGGATCACCATCGTGGTCAACGCCGAGTCGTCCCCGCTGGAGCAGGTCACCAAGCAGCTCAACAAGCTGGTCAACGTGCTCAAGATCGTCGAACTGGACCCGCAGGTCTCGGTCGCCCGCGAACTCCTCCTGGTCAAGGTGCGCGCCGACCGCGCGGCCCGCGCCCAGGTGCTGGAGACCGTCGGCCTGTTCCGGGCCCGGGTGGTCGACGTGGCCCCGGACACGCTGACCATCGAGGCGACCGGCACACCGGACAAGCTCGACGCGCTCCTGCGCGACCTCGAACCCTTCGGGATCAAGGAGATGGTCCAGTCCGGGCTGGTGGCGATCGGGCGCGGCTCGCGTTCCATCACCGCCGGGCCCTCGCTCCGGGCCGCCTGACCCGACCCGGCCGGCGCCCCGCGCGCCGGCCGGGACCGCCCGACCCGGCCGGCGCGCGCCGCCCGGGACCGACACCGCACAGATCCACGACGGGCCGCCCGGGCCGCCGTACGAAAGGGAGACCATGAGCGTTGAGGTGTACTACGACGACGATGCCGACCTGGGCCTCATCCAGGGCCGCAAGGTCGCGGTGATCGGGTACGGCAGCCAGGGCCACGCCCACGCGCTGTCGCTGCGCGACTCCGGAGTCGACGTGGTGGTCGGCCTGCCCGAGGGCTCCAAGAGCCGGGCCAAGGCCGAGGAGCAGGGCCTGCGGGTGCTCACGCCGGCCGAGGCGTCGGCCGAGGCCGACGTCATCATGATCCTCGCCCCGGACACCGCCCAGCGCCGCATCTACGCCGAGTCGATCGCGCCGAACCTGGCCGCGGGCAAGGCGCTCTTCTTCGGCCACGGCTTCAACATCCGCTACGGCCTGATCAAGCCGCCGGCGGACGTCGACGTCGCGATGGTCGCGCCGAAGGGCCCGGGTCACCTGGTCCGCCGCCAGTACGCCGACGGCAAGGGCGTGCCCTGCCTGGTCGCCGTCGAGCAGGACGCCAGCGGCGGCGCCCTCGCGCTGGCCCTGTCGTACGCCAAGGGCATCGGCGGCACGCGGGCCGGCGCGATCCGGACCACCTTCACCGAGGAGACCGAGACCGACCTCTTCGGCGAGCAGGCGGTGCTCTGCGGCGGCGCGGCGGCGCTCGTGCAGACCGGCTTCGAGGTGCTCACCGAGGCGGGCTACGCCCCCGAGGTGGCCTACTTCGAGTGCCTGCACGAGCTGAAGCTGATCGTCGACCTCATGTACGAGGGCGGCATCGCCAAGATGCGCTACAGCATCTCCGACACGGCCGAGTACGGCGACCTCTCCCGTGGGCCGCGCGTCATCGACGCCCGGGTCAAGGAGGAGATGCGCAAGATCCTCAGCGAGGTCCAGTCCGGCGAGTTCGCCCGGGAGTGGGTGGCCGAGGACGAGGCCGGCCGGCCCAACTTCAGCAAGTGGCAGGCCGAGGGCGCGGCGCACCCGATCGAGGAGACCGGCCGCAAGCTGCGCGGCATGATGAGCTGGGTCGACCGCCCGATCACCGAGACCGCCTGACGCGTCACCCCCGTGGCCCGGCCCGGGCGCTCTCCCCGGCGCCCGGACCGGGCCGCCCTCTGTCCGCCGCACCACCGCCCGCCGCGCCGGCCCGCCGCCTGAGGTGATCCGGGCGACCCGTCGCGCGCCGTTCACCGGCGCGTCGTCACCCGTTGTGAGGGCACTCACCCCACGGTCCGGGACCTGCCGGCCGGCCGGCCACCTACGATCGCGGGTAGGTGCGTAGCCGGCACCTGACGGCCATGGCCCGGATCAGCGCAGGGCGCAGCGCGGCGTCCCGCAGCCCGGCCCACCGCTCTGACGACAACTACGAGGACCAATGACTCCTGTCGTACTGATCGCCGAAGAACTCGCCCCCGCCGCCATCGAGGTGCTCGCCCACGACTTCGACGTCCGCCACGTCGACGGCACCGACCGTCCGGCCCTGCTCTCGGCGCTCTCCGAGGCCGACGCCGTCATCGTGCGCAGCGCCACCCAGATCGACGCCGAGGCGATCGCCGCCGCGCCCCGGCTGAAGGTCGTCGCCCGGGCGGGCGTGGGTCTGGACAACGTCGAGGTGCCGGCCGCCACCGCGCGGGGCGTCATGGTCGTCAACGCCCCCACCTCGAACATCGTCTCCGCCGCCGAGCAGGCCCTCGCGCTGCTGCTCGCTGTGGCCCGCAACACCGCCAGCGCCAGCGCCGCGCTGAAGGCGGGGGAGTGGAAGCGGTCGAAGTACACCGGCGTCGAGATCCAGGGCAAGACCGTCGGCGTGGTCGGCCTCGGCCGCATCGGCGTGCTCTTCGCCCAGCGCATCGCCGCCTTCGGCACCCGGCTGATCGCGTACGACCCCTACATCCAGCCGGCTCGCGCGGCCCAGCTCGGCGTCCGCCTGGTGGGCCTGGAGGAGCTGCTGCGGGAGAGCGACTTCATCTCGATCCACCTGCCGAAGACCCCGGAGACCGTCGGCCTGATCGGTGAGAAGGAGCTGGCCGTCGTCAAGCCGGGCGTCCGGATCATCAACGCCGCCCGGGGCGGGCTGGTCGACGAGCAGGCCCTGGCCGACGCGATCGCCGAGGGCCGGGTCGCCGGCGCGGGCGTGGACGTCTACGCCAAGGAGCCCTGCACCTCCTCGCCGCTGTTCGCCTTCGACAACGTGGTCGCCACCCCGCACCTGGGCGCCTCCACCGGCGAGGCGCAGGACAAGGCCGGCCTGGCCGTGGCCAAGAGCGTGAAGCTGGCGTTGCAGGGCGAGTTCGTGCCGGACGCCGTGAACGTGCAGGCCGGCGGCGTCGTCGCCGAGGACGTGCGCCCGCTGCTGCCGCTGGCCGAGAAGCTCGGCCGCGCCTTCACCGCCGTCGCGGGCGGGGTCGCCGCCAGCGTCACCGTCGAGGTGCGCGGCGAGATCGCCAACCACGACGTGTCGGTGCTGAAGCTCGCCGCCACCAAGGGGCTGTTCAGCTCGGTGGTCGAGGAGCAGGTCACCTACGTCAACGCCCCGCACCTGGCCGCCGAGCGTGGCGTCGAGGTCACCCTGGTCGCCCAGACCGACACCGTCGAGCACCCCAACCTGGTCACCGTCCGCGGCGCGCTGCCCGACGGCCGTACGGTCAGCGTCTCCGGCACGGTGGCCACCGCCGGCGCCCGTGACGTGCTCAAGCTCACCGAGGTCGACGGCTTCGACGTGGAGATCGGCGCGGAGGGGATCCTGGTGTTCCTGCGCTACGCCGACCGCCCCGGCGTGGTCGGCACGGTCGGGACGCTGCTCGGCGAGGCCGGCGTCAACATCGCGGCGATGCAGGTGGCCCGCCGCGAGGCCGGCGGCGAGACCCTGATGACCCTCACCGTCGACCAGGCGCTCGGCGCGGACCTGCTCACCTCGGCGGCGGACTCGATCGGCGCGGTCGCGGCCAGCGCGGCGGACCTGCGCGACGAGTGACCTGAGCGCACGACAGCGGGGGCCCGGCGGATGTCGCCGGGCCCTTCGTCGTACCCGGGGAGTGGTCAGCCGGGCAGCCGGGCCGGCGGCGGGTAGACCGAGCCGTCCTGGGCGTCGAAGAGCATCAGGTCGTACGCGCCGGCCAGCCGCTCGATGTCGAGCAGCACCTGGTCCTCGCAGGTCGGGTGCAGGTTCAGCTCGACGTGGTCGGCGGCCGCGTGCAGCGGCGTCACGGCCCACGGGCTGCCGGGGCCGGCCGGGCGGTCGGGGTAGCTGCCGGTGATGGCCCGGTAGAAGGCCACCACCCGCGGGTCCGGGTGCCGGTCGACATGCTGCCCCTGCCGGCACCGCAGCACCGCCGCCCGCACGTCCTCGGGTGTCGCCCCGTCCGCCAGGGCCCACACGCTCAGATCGAAACTCACGGCGGACAGCGTGCCATTCCCCGTTCACCGCGTCGAAATCGCCCCGCCGCCGGCTCGGCACGCTCCTGTGGCGACGGTCCGCAGTGGAGACCCTTGCGTTGAGTTGCGTCGATTCGCTAGCGTACCGGTGCGGTCACTGGCCGAGCTCGCGACGTGGGCCCGTCTTCGGGTGGCGAGGTCGACGTCCGGCCGACCGGCCCGCACCCCTCGATTGCGCGAGCCACGCGCACTCGTCGCTGACCGGCCCTCACGGTCGTTGCCGAGACCGTGGGGGCCGATCGCGCATTCCTCCCGCCGGCACCGCACCCGCCAAACGCCGCACCCACCCCCGCGCAACACCTCGCTGGTGGCGCGGCAGGGCGGGTGGGGGTTCAGCGGCGGTGGGCGAAGAGCGCGCGGTAGTCCGACCCGTTGCGGAACCAGGCCAGCCCGGCCGGCCCGGCGGCGTAGAGCGCGGTGGCGTAGGCGTCGGCGACGGCGAGGTCCGGCCCGACGACCGTCGCGGCGACGAGTTGGTCGGCAGGCTCCCCCGTGTGCGGGTCGACCACGTGCCCCTGCCGGCCGCTCACCCCCGAGGTGCCGACCGCGCCCGCCGTCATCTCCAGCACGAGCGGCGCCCGTTGCCGGTCCGTCGGGTGGTGCACCGCCACCCGCCACGGGCCGCCGTGCGCCGCGTGCCCGCGTACGACCAGGTCGGCGCCGGTGAGCACGGCGTAGTCGTGCACCCCGGCGGCGCGCAGCCGGGCGGCGGCCCGCTCCACCGCCCACCCGCCGAGCAGCCCTCCGGGGTCGAAGCCGCCGGGCACCGCCCAGGCGTCGAACCAGCCGTCGGTGGCGGCCCGCATCGCCGCGCAGCGGTCCACCAGGTCGGCCAGCGGCGGGTACGAGTCGGGGCTGATCTCGCCCCGGCGTAGCCGGGAGACCAGGCTCTCCGGCCGGGTCGGGCCGTAGGTGAGGTCGATGGCGCGCAGCTCCGCGACCGCGTCGCGCAGCGCCTCCCCGATGCCGCGCCGGCCCAGCCACTCGGGGGCGTTGAGCAGCAGCGTGTATTCGGCCGTCGAGGTGCGTACGGTGTGCCGGACGGCGATCCGGTCCCCGCCGACGGTGCCGGGCCGGTCGACGCGGTGGCTGCGGGCGCCCAGCCGCAGGTCGGGCCGGCGCGGCTGGAAGGCGGACTGGTCCACCCAGCGGGTCCGTGGCTGCTGGTCGATCCGCATGACGCTGCTCCCTCGCTGACGCCGGCCGCGTCGTCGTGGCCTCCGTCACGGGCCCCCGTCGACCCGCACGCCATCACGCTAGGCAGCGGAGATGACCTCCCCATGAATGCCACCTGGGAGGATCCTGTGCATCCGCCTTTCCCGCATTCTGGAAGGTTCGTACCGGGGGACGGGACGGCGGCGTACGGTCGACGAAACGGCTAGGCGAGGGAGCACAGGGACGTGGCACGGATCGCGGTGGTGGCCGGGGACGGGATCGGACCCGAGGTGGTCGCGCAGGCCCGCAAGGTCATCGACGCCGTGCTCCCGGGGGTGGACGCCACCGAGTACGACCTGGGCGCCGCCCGTTGGCACCGCACCGGCGAGGTGCTGCCCGACTCGGTGCTGACCGAGCTGGCCGGGCACGACGCGATCCTGCTCGGCGCCGTCGGCGACCCGACCGTCCCGCCGGGCGTGCTGGAGCGGGGGCTGCTGCTCAAGCTGCGCTTCGCCTTCGACCAGTACGTCAACCTGCGCCCGTCGCGGCTCTGGCCCGGCGTGCCCGGGCCGCTGGCGAGCGTCAAGCCCGGCGAGGTCGACCTGGTGGTGGTCCGCGAGGGCACCGAGGGCCTGTACGCGGGCGCCGGCGGCGCGCTGCACCGGGGCACCCCGGCGGAGGTCGCCACCGAGGAGAGCCTGAACACGCGGCACGGCGTGGAGCGGGTGATCCGCGACGCCTTCGCCCGCGCCACGCGCCGGGAGCGGCGCAAGGTCACCCTCGTGCACAAGACCAACGTGCTGACCCACGCCGGTTCGCTGTGGGCGCGGGCGTTCGAGGCCGTCGCCGCCGAGCACCCCGACGTGGCCACGGAGTACCAGCACGTCGACGCCGCCGCGATGTTCCTGGTCACCCAGCCGCAGCGTTACGACGTGGTGGTCACCGACAACCTGTTCGGCGACATCCTCACCGACATCGCCGCCGCCGTCACCGGCGGGATCGGGCTCGCCGCCAGCGGCAGCATCAACCCCGAGGGGGCGTACCCGTCGATGTTCGAGCCGGTACACGGCTCGGCGCCGGACATCGCCGGGCGCGGCGTGGCCGACCCGGTGGCGGCCGTACTCTCGGCGGCGCTGCTGCTCGACCAGCTCGGGCACGCCGACGCCGCCGCCCGGGTCACCGCCGCCGTGGGCGTGGAGCTGGCCGGCCGGACCCCGGGTGCGGCACTGCGCACCGAGGAGGTCGGCGACCGGCTGGCCGGGTACGCCACCGCCTGAGGCCGCCGGCCACCCACCCGCAGTTCCCGCGACGCCGCCCGGCCGCACCGTGGCCCGGCGGCGTCCACCCGTCCGGCGCTGCCGGTACGCCCGGGCGGCGCTACCCCCTGAACGACCGTTCGGGGTAAGTTTCTCGCACCAGGTTTCTCGGCATGCGGACCCGCGTGCCGTTGTCCCGCAGGGAGGTCAGCGCGATGAGCGGTGGTGACAAGCTCGACTTCGAGATCCGTCCGAATCCCGCGCCGGTATCCGTCGCCGACCGGGCCGCCCTGCTGGCCAACCCGGGCTTCGGCCGGGTCTTCACCGACCACATGGTCACCATCCGCTACGCCGACGGCAAGGGCTGGTACGACGCCCGGGTCGAGGCGCGGGCGCCGATCCCGATGGACCCGGCCGCCGCGGTGCTGCACTACGCGCAGGAGATCTTCGAAGGGCTGAAGGCCTACCGGACGGCCGACGGCGGGGTCACCATGTTCCGCCCGGAGGCCAACGCCGCCCGCTTCGCCGCGTCCGCCCGACGCATGGCGATGCCGCCGCTGCCCGAGGAGGCGTTCGTCGACTCGCTGCGCCAGCTCGTCCAGATCGACCGGGATTGGATCCCCGAGGGCGAGGACGGCAGCCTCTACCTGCGGCCGTTCATGTTCGCCAGCGAGGTGTTCCTCGGCGTCCGGCCGGCCAACGAATACCTCTACGTGGTGATCGCCTCGCCGGTCGGCGCGTACTTCTCGGGCGGGGTGAAGCCGGTGACGGTCTGGGTCTCCCCGGACTACACCCGGGCCGCCCCGGGCGGCACCGGCGCGGCGAAGTGCGGCGGCAACTACGCCGCCTCGCTGGTGGCGCAGGCCGAGGCGATCGAGCACGGCTGCGACCAGGTGGTCTTCCTGGACGCGGTGGAGCGCCGCTTCGTCGACGAGCTGGGCGGCATGAACGTGTTCTTCGTCTACGACGACGGCACGGTGGTCACCCCGCCGCTGACGGGCACGATCCTGCCCGGCATCACCCGGGAGTCGGTGCTCACCCTGGCGGCCAACGCCGGGCACCGCATCGAGGAGCGGCCGGTGAGCTTCGCCGACTGGCAGGCCGACGCCGCGAGCGGCCGGCTGCGCGAGGTGTTCGCCTGCGGCACCGCCGCGGTCGTCACCCCGATCGGCGAGGTGCGCTTCCCCGACGGCGAGTTCCTCATCGGCGGCGGTGAGCCCGGCCGGGTCACGATGGCCCTGCGCCAGCAGCTCGTCGACCTCCAGCGCGGCAAGGCCGACGACCCGCACGGCTGGGTGCGCCGCATCCTCTGACGGTGGGGCCGGCAGGCCGCCCGCCGACCGGCCTCGGGTGTCGTCACGACAACGGCTGGCAGCACGACCGCGATCTCCACACGGCGCTGACGACCGCACGGTGTCTGGCGGACACAATGTGCCGGTGATGCTGTCGCCGCAACGGTGTGCCCTGGTCCGGCTCTGGCGGGTCGGACTGTGGCTGTGCGGAACCGTCTTGGTCGTCGTCGGCACGACGAAGGTCCGTCCGGACGACGGAGAGCGGGCGGTCGACGCCCCGGCCCACCTCGCGGTGGCCGGCGCCTGTGCGGCTGTCGCCGTGTCGTGGCGCTGGCCGGTCCAGGCGGCGGGCGCGGTGACGGTGACCCTGCTGCTGTACAACGGGCGGCACTATCCGGACGGGCCGGTGCTGTTGGCGGGCCTGGTGGTGCTGTACGGGCTCGGCTCGGTGCGGTCCAGGCGGCTGGCCTACGGGTTCGCGGCCGGCACCGCCGTCGTGGTGGTGGCGGCCGGCGCCCTGGTCGACGGCGGGCCGGGCGTGGTGGACCTGGCGTTCGTCGGGTGGGCGGCGGCGGCCGTGTTCGCCGCCGACGCCGTGCGCGGAGTTCGGGAGCGACGGCTCGCGCAGGAGGAGCGGACCCGGCTGCGGACGCAGGCCCGGCAGCGGGACGAGGAGCGCCTCCTGGCGGAGGAGCGGCTGCGGATCGCCCGGGACCTGCACGACACCGTGGCCCACGCGATGGCGACGATCAACGTGCAGGCCGGCATGGCCGGGCAGGTGATCGACAGCCGGCCGGACCTCGCCAGGGAGGCGCTCGAGGTGGTCCGTGGCGTCAGCGGCGCGGTCCTCGACGAGTTGAACGCCATGGTGCGGGTGCTGCGCGCCGGTGACGAGCGGTCGCCGTTGTGCCCGGTGCCGGGGCTGACGGACCTGGCCGCGCTGGCACGCTCCACCGAGCTGGCCGGCACGCCGGTCGAGCTGCGGGTCACCGTGCCACCCGGTCGGGTGGCACGACCGGTGGCGCTTGCCGCGTACCGCATCGTGCAGGAGTCGATGACGAACGTGACCCGCCACGCCGTAGGGGCGCGGGCCCGGGTGACCGTGACCTACGACGACGCGGACGGGCTGCGGGTCGCGGTCATGGACGACGGGGGCGGCGCCGGGCGACCCGGCGGGCGGGTCGGCCTGATCGGGATGCGTGAGCGGGCTGCCTCGACCGGCGGCTGCCTGGTGGTCGGCCCCCGGCCGGATGGCGGGTTCGCCGTCACGGCCCACTGGCCCGCCGCCGCGGCACGTGCCGTAGAGGGAGCGGACCGGTGATCCGGGTGGTGCTCGCCGACGATCAGCTGCTGGTCCGGGCCGGCTTCCGGGCGCTGCTGGCGGTGGAGCCTGACATCACCGTGGTCGGTGAGGCCGACGACGGTGCGTCCGCCCTCGCCACGGTCGTCGCCACGGTCCCGGACGTGGTCCTGATGGACGTGCGGATGCCCGGGACGGACGGCATCGCCGCGACCCGGCGGATCGTGGCCGACGACCGCCTGTCCGGCGTCCGTGTGTTGATCCTGACCACGTTCGACCTCGACGAGTACGTGTTCGAGGCACTACGCGCCGGGGCGAGCGGCTTCCTCGTCAAGCACACCCACCCGGCGGAGCTGGTGCGTGCGGTGCGGGTGGTGGCGGACGGTGACGCCCTGCTGTCGCCGGGGGTGACCCGACGGTTGATCGCCGAGTACGCCGCGCGGCCGGCGCCCGCCGCCGTCCCGTCGTCGATGGCGGTGCTGACCGACCGGGAGCGAGAGGTCGTGACGCGGGTCGCTGAGGGCCTGTCCAACGACGAGATCGCCGCGCGGCTCTTCGTCACGCCCGCGACCGTGCGGACCCACGTGAGCCGGGCGATGATGAAGCTGCACGCCCGGGACCGGGCCCAGCTGGTGGTGTTCGCGTACCACAGTGGCCTGGTCCGGGTGCCACGACGCTGAGTGCGTCTGCACATCTGACGTAGGGCGATCCCCACGGCACGCGGACGACGTGCGGCGGCCGGTCGCCGAGGCTGTACGCCATGACGATCACATCCCCGCCGGTGCCGCCGGACGCGGCGGTCACCCTCGACGGCTTGACCAAGCGCTACGGTGCCCGCACGGCGGTCGACCAGCTCACCATGCACATCCCGCGAGGATCCGTCGCCGGGTTCGTGGGTCCCAACGGCGCCGGCAAGACCACCGCCATGGCCATGCTGCTCGGCCTGGTCCGTCCGTCCGCCGGCACCGCTACGGTGCTCGGCCACCCGATCTCACACCCCGCGCGCTATCTCGGTCGGGTCGGCGCGCTGATCGAGACCCCCGGGTTCTACCCGGCGCTGACCGGGCTGGAAAACCTGCGGGTGCTCGCGGCCATGGGCGGCCACGATGTCGCCCGGATCCCGCGCGTGCTCGAACAGGTAGGCCTCGCCGGCCGCGGACGCAGCCGGTTCGGCCAGTACTCGTTGGGCATGAAGCAGCGCCTCGGCATCGCCGGCGCGCTGCTGGGCGACCCCGAGCTGGTGATCCTCGACGAGCCGACGAACGGCCTCGACCCGTTGGGGATGTCCGAGATGCGCGAGCTCATCGCCGGCCTCGCCGGGCAGGGGCGTACGGTCCTGGTCTCCTCCCACCTGCTCGGGGAGCTGGAACAGGTCTGCGACTGGTTGCTGATCCTCGACCACGGCGAGCTGGTCTACCAGGGTGCGACCGAGGCGTTCGCCGTCGGCGTCGAGCTCAGCGTGGCGGCCGAGGGCAGCGCGGACACCGGGCGTCTGGCCGAACTGCTGGTCGCCGCGGGGTACCCCGTGCGGCGGCGCGGCGACGAGCTGGTCGTGCAGCTCGGTGACCGTGACGGGCGGACGGCGGCGGCGCACGTCAACCGGATCGCCCACGCCGGCGGCGTCGTCCTGAGCGTCCTGCACCGGCACCGTCCGAGCCTGGAGGACCAGGTCCTGGCGCGCACGGGAGGTAAGCGGTGACGCGTGCGTTCCGCGCCGAATTGATCAAAATCGCCCGTTTCCGGATGCTGTGGATCACCGCGGTCGTGGCGGTGGCGTTCGCGGTAGGTTCGGCTGCGGCGGGGATCCTCAACGCCGAGCCGGCCGCCGTCGGCGGCCCGGCACCGGAGGACCTCGCCCGGGCGGGCGGCGGCACCCTGTCGTTCACCGTCGCGGCGTCGTTCGCCGGCGCCTTCCTGTTGGCCGTCTTCGCCGGCGCCGTGGGCGTGGAGTTCTCCCGTGGCACCCTGCGGACGCTGCTCATGCAGCAGCCGGGCCGCCTGCGCCTGGTCGCCGGCAAGCTCGCCGCGTTGTTGCTGTTCGCCGCCGTCACGGTCGCCGTCACCCAGGCGGTCAGCGTGGTCGCCGCCGTGCTCTTCGCCGCCGCGAAGGACATCTCCACGGCCGAGTGGTTCACCGCCGCGGGGTGGCGGGCGATGGCCGGCGACTACGGCAGTGCGCTGCTCGCCGTCACCGGCTGGGCGCTGCTCGGCACGGCCCTGGGGGTGCTGGTGCCCTCGGTGCCGGTCGCCGTCGGCATCGGCGTGGGTTGGGCGGGGCCGGTGGAGCAGGTGCTCGGCGAGGCGTGGGGGCCGGCCGCCGAGTGGTTTCCGGGCCTGCTGCTGGAGAGCCTGCTCGACCCGGAGCCGGGCGGCCCGGGCACCGCCCGCGCCCTGGTCACCCTGGCCGGCTACTGCCTGGCCGCCGCCTGCGCGGCCGGGATCGCCCTGACCCGCCGCGACGTCACGTCCTGACCGTGCCCGAAGCCGTCGCCCGTCCCGGGTGACGGCCAGGGCGCGGCGGGGTCAACCCAGCAGGTGCTCGCGGAGGGCGGCGAGCTGGGCGTCGGTGACGCCGGCGTGGCGCAGGTAGCCCTCGATCGAGCCGTGGGCCTCGCGCAGCTCGGCGAGGAATAACGTCATGGCGTCGGCGGGGCAGGTCAGCACCGGCAGGGTGTGCCCGCTCTGCCGCCCGGTGGCCTCGAACCAGGCGCGGTAGCGCTCGCCGGCCTCGGTGCTCAGGGCGTAGTCGGCGGCGATCTCGTCGTCGGCGACGCCGAGCACCGCGAGGGTGAGCCCGCAGACGATGCCCGTGCGGTCCTTGCCGGCGACGCAGTGCACCACCACGGGGGCGCTGGCGTCCTCGGCGATCAGCCCGATCGCCTCGGCGAGCCCGGCGGTGCCCGTCCCGGCCAGGTCGGCGTACCGGTCGGCCAGGTAGCGGGCCAGGTCGGTGCCGGGGCGGTAGGGCCGCTCGCCCCACTCGGCGTGCTCGGGGTGGATGTTGTGCCAGGTCAGACCGTCGAAGTGGGGGACGCGGCCGTCGCGCTCCACCTCGTAGGGGCGGCGCAGGTCGATGACCGTGCGGACGCCGAGGGCGGCGAACGCCTCCCGGTCGGTGTCGTCGATGCGGTGCAGCGAGTCGGAGCGGTAGAGCCGCCCGGTGCGTACCCGGCGGCCGTCGTGGCCGGCATGGCCGCCCACGTCACGGAAGTTGAACATCGTCGTGAAGGGAATCCGGCGACCGACCTCGACAGCGTCCACCCCGACACGGTAACGGCCCCCCGCGATCCGCGGGGGGCCGTGGTGCGCCGGTGCTGCCGGGCTAGCGGGCGGTGCCGGGCGGGATGGCCGAGTACGTCTCGTCGTAGTAGCCGCCGAGCCGGTCCCGGTAGGTCGGGTCGGTGTCAGCGGTCTCGTCGTACTCCGGGGCGGCCTTGATCTGGTCCTTGCTGCGGTCGACGTGCACCTTGCGCTCGTCGTGGTCGACGTGGTTGACGGTGCCGGCCGGGATCATGACCTTCCGGCCGAAGACCCACGGGCCGGTGTCCACCACCAGGTAGCTGTCGTTGACCTCGTGGCTGGCGCTGTCGATCTTGCCGATGCCACCGTCGGTGGCCTCGACCTTGTAGCCGACCAGGTCGGCGTCGGCCACCCTCGCGGTGTCCCGGTACCGCCACGGGTCGAACGTGCCGGCGGGGGCGCCACCGGCGAACTCGCCCTGGCCGCCGCCGCGCAGCGGGTCCGGGCTGCCGTGGGTGCTGTGCGGGTCGAGCCTGTCCATCTGACAACTCCTGCCCCGACTGTCGCCAGTCGTCTCGCCGGTCCGGTGTCCTCTGCCTCCTCCGGGAGCTACCCGGGCGGTCGGCACCGGAAACGGCGCTCGCCGGGGCCGGAGACGACGGTGGGCCGGCGCCGCGATTGCGGCACCGGCCCACCGGGCGTACGCGTCAGGCGAGCGCGGCCTTGGCGTCCAGGGTGACCGCGGCGGCGTGCACGACGGCGGCGATGCGCAGCCCCTCGTGCACCTGCTCGCGGCTGAAGCCCGCGTTGCGCAGGGTCTTCTCGTGCGACTCCAGGCACACCCCGCAGCCGGTGATCGCCGAGACCGCCAGGCACCACAGCTCGAAGTCGGCCTTGTCCACGCCCGGCTTGGCGATGATCTGCATCCGCAGCCGGGCCGGGATCGACTGGTACTGCTCGTCGCCGATCAGGTGCTTGGCCCGGTAGTAGACGTTGTTCATCGCCATGATCGTGGCGGCGCCCTTGGCCGCCTCGACGGCCTCCGGCTTCAGGTGGTCGGCCGCCTCGGCGGCGATCTCCCGCAGCACCTCCGGGTTGCGCCCAGCCACCGCACAGGCCAGGGCGGTGCCCCAGGCCTGGGTCGGGGTCAGCGTGCTGGTGGCGATGGTGGAGCCGAGGTTGAGCTTGATGTCCTTGGCGTACTCCGGCAGAGCCGCCTTGATCGCGTCCAGACCCATGGTCAGGCCCCGGCGCCGGCGAGGAGCTTGGTGGCGTCCAGGGTCTCGCCGCCCTTGTTCCAGTTGCACGGGCACAGCTCGTCGGTCTGGAGGGCGTCGAGCACCCGCAGCACCTCGGAGACGTTGCGGCCGACGGAGCCGGCGGTCACCATGACGAACTGGATCTCGTTGTCCGGGTCGACGATGAAGGTGGCCCGCTGGGCCACGCCGTCCTCGCCGAGCACCCCGCAGGCGGCGGTCAGCTCGCGCTTGACGTCGCTGAGCATCGGGAACGGCAGCTCGCGCAGGTCCGGGTGGTCCTTGCGCCACGCGTAGTGGACGAACTCGTTGTCCACCGACACGCCGAGGACCTGGGCGTCGCGGTCGGCGAACTCCTCGTTCAGCCGGCCGAACTCCGCGATCTCGGTCGGGCAGACGAAGGTGAAGTCCTTCGGCCAGAAGAAGACGACGCGCCACTTCCCCTGGTGGGACTTGTGGTCGATCGACTCGAACGCCTTGTCGGCGTCCAGCGACACGCAGGCGGTGAGTTCGTACTCGGGGAAGCGGTCACCGACAGTGAGCACAGGTCCTCCTTGACAGCGGCACGAAGGCCGGTAACTGGATCAATTCCAGATACTGCCGTAGCCCCGTTTCCGCCGGATGGCGGCCAGGTGACTTGTGAAGTCGATCACCGGCGGCGGGTTGTGCCGGCGCACGGCCCGTCGATGCGGTATCGCGACCCTCCGTCACCGTCCCGCCATGTGGATTGTGCCTCCCAAAACCAGGGGGCGGGTGGCAGAGTGGCGACCGTGACCAGCACCCACCTGATTATTCGCACCTAGCGCGCCGGCCTCCCCTCCGCCGAGCGCGCAGACCTCCCGCATCCGCGGGGGGTCTTTTTGTTGCTCTGAGAAAGGACTCCCTGATGACGTTCCAGGTCTACGACACGACGCTGCGCGACGGCGCCCAGCGCGAGGGGTTGAGCTACTCGGTGGTCGACAAGCTCGCGGTGGCCCGGCTGCTCGACGAGTTCGGGGTCGGCTTCATCGAGGGAGGCTGGCCCGGCGCCGTGCCGAAGGACACCGAGTTCTTCCGGCGGGCGCGCACCGAACTCGACCTGAAGCACGCGCTGCTGGTCGCGTTCGGGGCCACCCGGCGGGCCGGGGTGCCGGTCGCCGACGACCCGCAGGTACGGGGGCTGCTCGACGCGCAGACGCCGGCGGTCGCCCTGGTCGCCAAGGCGGACCTGCGGCACGTCGAGCGGGCGCTGCGCACCACCGCGGCGGAGAACCTGGCGATGATCCGCGACACGGTCGCGCACCTGGTCGCCGAGGGGCGGCGCGTCTTCGTCGACGGGGAGCACTTCTTCGACGGCTACCGGTCCGACCCGGCCTACACCGCCGCCGTGGTGGAGACGGCGCTCGCCGCCGGTGCCGAACGGGTGGTGCTCTGCGACACCAACGGCGGGATGCTTCCGTCCCAGGTGACCGCCGCCATCGCCGAGGTGACCGCGCGGCTCGGCGTCGGCCCGGAGTTGCTCGGCATCCACTGCCAGAACGACACGTCCTGCGCGGTCGCCAACACCGTCGCCGCCGTCGAGGCAGGCGTACGCCACTTCCAGGGCACCGCCAACGGCTACGGCGAGCGCCCCGGCAACGCGGACATCTTCGCCGTGGTCGCCAACCTCCAGCTCAAGCTCGGGCTGCCCGTCCTACCGGACGGCTGCCTGGGGCAGATGGTGCGGGTCTCCCACGCCATCGCCGAGATCGCCAACATCGCCCCCGACACCCACCAGGCGTACGTCGGGGCCGCGGCCTTCGCCCACAAGGCGGGGCTGCACGCGAGCGCGATCAAGGTGGATCCGCTGCTCTACAACCACGTGGACCCACAGGTGGTGGGCAACGACATGCGGATCCTCGTCACCGAGATGGCCGGCCGGGCCAGCGTCGAGCTCAAGAGCCGCGAGCTCGGCCTGGACCTGGCCGGCCATCCGGAGGCGCTGTCGCGGGTCACCCGGCGGGTCAAGGAGCTGGAGGCCGGCGGCTGGTCGTTCGAGGCCGCCGACGCGTCGTTCGAGCTGCTGGTCCGCTCGGAGCTGGACACCGCGCCCGCCCGACCGTTCGCGCTGGAGTCGTACCGGGTGCTGGTCGAGCACCGGGAGGACGGGTCGGTGGTCTCCGAGGCGACCGTCAAGATCCGCGTACGCGGGGAGCGGGTCATCGCCACCGCCGAGGGCAACGGTCCGGTCAACGCCCTGGACGAGGCGCTGCGGGTGGGGTTGGCCCGGCACTACCCGGAGCTGCGCGACTTCGTGCTGGCCGACTACAAGGTGCGGATCCTGGAGGGCACCCACGGCACCGGTGCCGTGACCCGGGTGCTGCTGGAGACGGTCGACGGGGCCGGCCGCGACTGGACCACCGTCGGCGTGCACCCCAACGTGGTCGAGGCGTCCTGGCACGCCCTCGTCGACGCGCTCACCTACGGCCTCGACCGGGCCCGGGTCTGAGCCGCCCCGGCCGCCCGCGCCGCCGGAAGCCGCGGGGCGACCCCGGGCGTCACCGCGCCGGGAGGCGCAGCTCGGCCAGGACGGCGCGGTGGTCGCTGCCCGGGACCCGGTGCACCGTGACGGCCCGTACGGCGATGCGCCGGTCGACCAGCACGTGGTCGATGGTCACCGGCGGGATCGGGTCCCCGTCGTACGGGCCCCACGTGCCGACCAGGCCCGCGCCGGCCTGGTCGGCGGCGTCGACGTAGCCGGTGTCCAGCAGGGCGCGCAGCGGGGCGTGGTCGAGGGTGGCGTTGAAGTCGCCGGCGAGGATCCGCAGCGGCCCGTCCGGGGTGGCGGGCGGCTGCGCCGCCAGGTCGGCGCGCCAGTGGGCGACCTGGTCCAGCGCGTACGGGGCCGACGGGTGCGCCGACTCGACCCGTACCGCCGGCGCCCCGGGGACCGCCACCGTGCCGTGGGACTGGTCGAAGCCCCAGCCGCCCCGGTTGTGCCGGACGCCGCCCTCGCCGATCGGGAACCGCGCGTAGAGCCCGGAGCCGACGGTGCCGACCTGCGGGTCGAGCTGCCGGTGGGGGAGCAGCCGGTCCAGGCCGAGCCGGTCCAGCTCCGCCCCGGCCTGCGGGGTGAACTCCTGCACGGCGAGCACGTCGACGCGGTGCCGCCGGACCAGGTCGACCAGCGCCCGCGCGTCGCCGGCCCCGGCCAGCAGGTTGGCGGTCAACAGCCGCACCGTCGGGCCGGTCACCGGGGGCTGCCCGGACGGCAGGGCCCGGGGCGCCACCACGGCCACCAGGGCCGCCGTGGCCAGCGCCGCGACCGCCGCGGGCCAGCGGCGCCGCAGGGCGAGCGCGAGCAGCAGCGGCAGCACGCTCGCGGCGGCGGCGTACGGGGTGAAGGCGAGCAACTGCACCAGCGGTCCCCGGTCGAGCCCGCCGAGTCGTACGGCCGCCCAGGCGGCCCCGGGCGCGACGGCGGCCCAGCAGAGCGCGGTGCGCAACCGTGCCGCCCGGCCGCCCGGCGCCCGCCGTGGAGCCTCGATGATCACCGCTGGAGGGTAGCGCCGCGCACCCCCCGTGGCGGCCCCGGACGGGGCGACACCAGGCGTACGGACGCGCCGTCCCGACACATTCGTGAATGGCTGAGCGTTCGCTTCTCACAATTTTCCGGCCATTATCAGAACGTGATCAACTATTGACGCCCCGCTTTTTGTGGTGCTACCTTCCAGTGGGTTGAGACGTCGAAACTCTGAGTAGTAATGCCAGCTCAGAGCCGGTGAAAATTGTTGAGATGACAACATCTAGGGTGCGGCCTGAGGTGCGGGCTCCAGGCGGTTGTCGCTCATTTTCCCCGGGCCCAAGAAATGGAAATCAGCCGTCCCTCGATCAGTGGGGCAGGCCGAATCCGCACGGTCAACAAAAGGGAGACCTGTCATGACCACACTCTTCCGACGCAAGGCGGTGGCGGTGGCGTTCGCCGCGCTGGCGCTCACCCTGGCCGGGGGCGGGATCGCCGTCGCCCAGCCGGCGGCCAAGGCGCCCGCCGAGGTCGCCCAGCCGGCAGTCCGGCAGCCCGGCTCCGGCAGCCAGCCCGCCGTGACCCCCGCCGAGGCACGCAAGGCCAAGGCCGCCCTGGCGCAGGGCCCGTCCGCCCAGGCGACCGCGCCGGGCACCGTCGCCTCCGCCGTCGTCTCCAGCGGCGGCACCCTGCTCCGCGGCTCGCCCGAGGCGGTCTCCGCCACGCGGTACGGCCCTGGTCAGTACCAGGTGCTGTTCAACTACAACGTCTCGCTGGAGACGTTCGTGGCGACCATCGGCACCACCGACCCGTACAACGTGCCCCCGGGCGGCGAGATCTCCGTCGCGCCTCGGCTCCAGACGCCGAACGCGGTCTTCGTCCAGACCCGCAACTCGTCGGGAAGCTACGCCGACCGGCCGTTCCACCTGGTCATCGCCAACTGAGCACCCGCTGACGACGCCGGCCCCCTCACCTGTGGGGGCCGGCGCCGCCACACTCACCCCCCGCCCCGCCCCACCCCACCCTCCGCCCTGCCCTTCAGATCGGTCGAGCATGCAGTTGTGGTGGGAGTCGTGCCCTGAATCGCGCCTTGTGCGGGGCGCCCCAACTGCCTGATCGACGCCCGCGGCGGGCAGTGCCCGGCGCGTCGGCGTACGGTCGGGAGGGTCGTCCCGGTTCGGGTGTGTAAGGGCCGGCCCGGCGCTGATAATCCGACGTTTGTCCGGCCGTCGGCACGGGAAGCAAGCACCGTGACGGACATCTCGGACACCCTGGCCAGCGTGCCCAGCCCGGCCGATCCCGATGCGACCCCGGCCGACCTGGAACAGACGCTCTTCGAGGTCAAACGCGTGATCGTCGGGCAGGATCGGCTCGTCGAGCGCCTGCTCACCGCCCTCGTCGCGAACGGGCACTGCCTGCTGGAGGGCGTGCCCGGGGTGGCCAAGACGCTGGCCGCGCAGACCCTGGCCACCGTGGTGGGCGGCACCTTCTCCCGGATCCAGTTCACTCCGGACCTGGTCCCCTCCGACATCGTCGGCACCAGGATCTACCGGGCGTCGCGCGAGGACTTCGACATCGAACTGGGCCCGGTCATGGCGAACCTGGTGCTCGCCGACGAGATCAACCGGGCCCCGGCAAAGGTGCAGTCCGCCCTGCTGGAGGCGATGGCCGAGCGTCAGGTCTCGATCGGTGGGCACAGCTACGCCGTACCGGACCCGTTCCTAGTGCTGGCCACCCAGAACCCGATCGAGTCGGAGGGGGTCTACCAGCTGCCGGAGGCGCAACGCGACCGCTTCCTGATGAAGATCGTCGTCGACTACCCGAGCGACGCCGACGAACTCGCCATCCTCTACCGGATGAGCGCCGACCGGCCCGTCGCCCGGCGGGTGCTCGACCCACAGCGGCTGCGCGAACTCCAGGCTCGCGCCGCCCACGTCTTCGTGCACCACGCGATCGCCGAGTACGTCGTCCGGCTGATCTTCGCCACCCGTGACCCCGGCCGGTTCGGCCTGCCCGAACTCGCCCCGCTGCTCGCGTACGGGGCCAGCCCCCGGGCCACCCTCGGCCTCGTCCGCGCCGCGCGGGCCCAGGCGCTGCTGCGTGGCCGCGAGTACGTGCTCCCCGAGGACGTGCGGGAACTGGCCGTGGACGTGCTCGCCCACCGGCTGGTGCTCTCCTTCGACGCGGTCGCCGACGGGGTGGCCGCCGAGGCGGTGGTCCGGCGGCTCGTGGAGGCCGTACCGCCGCCCCGCGTCGCGGCCGGCCACCCGGAACACGCGGCAGACCTGGCGGCGGCATGAGGTGGCGCGGGAACGCGCCGGCCGGCGCGGCGACCGCACCGGGACTGGCCGACCTCACCTCCGACCGGCGCCTGCGCCGGCTGGAACTGACCGTCACCCGCCGGCTCGACGGGCTGCTGCACGGCCGCTACCGTGGCCTGCTGCCCGGGCCGGGCAGCGAGACCGCCGGCAGCCGGGAGTACCGGCCCGGTGAGGACGAGGTGCGCCGGATGGACTGGGCGGTGACCGCCCGCACCACGGTCCCGCACGTACGTGAGGTCGACGCCGACCGGGAGCTGACCACCTGGCTGCTGGTCGACGCGAGCGCCAGCATGGAGTACGGCACCGCCGAACTGGACAAGCGCGAGCTGGCCGTGGTGGCCGTGGCGGCGATCGGCTTCCTGACCGCCGGCGTGGGCAACCGCCTCGGCGCGCAGGTGCTCGGCCCGGACGGGCTGCGCCGGTTCCCGCCCCGCAGCGGGCGCACCCACCTGCTCGGGCTGCTCCGGGCCCTGCTGACCGCCCCACGCGTCGGCGGCCACGACGGCGACGACCCGCCGCCGGCGGGTGGCGACCTGGCCGACGGGCTGGCCGCCGTGCACCGGGTGGCGCTGTGCCGTGGCCTCGTCGTGGTGGTCTCGGACTTCCTCGACGCGCTGCCCGACGACCCCGGGCGGGCACCGTCCTGGGAGGCGCCCCTGCGTCGCCTCGCCGTGCGGCACCAGGTGCTCGCCGTCGAGGTGACCGATCCCCGGGAGCTGGAGCTGCCCGACGTCGGCCTGGTCACCCTGGTCGACCCGGAGACCGGGCGGCGGCGCGAGGTCTGGACCGGCGACCGCGCGCTGCGCGAGCGCTACGCCGCCGCGGCGAGCGCCCAGCGCGAGCAGGTACGCCAGGCGCTGCGCCGCAGCGGGGCCACGCACCTGCCGCTGCGTACCGACCGGGACTGGGGCGCCGACATCGTGCGGCACGTGCACGCCCAGCGGCGGCTCGCGGCGGCCCCGGCCCGGGCGGCCCGGGGAGGTGCGGCGTGATCTGGCAGTCGCCCGTCCGGCTCTGGCTGCTGCTCGGGGTGCTCGCCCTGGCCGTGGGCTACCTGCTGATGCAGCGCCGACGCAGCCGGTACGCCGTCCGCTTCACCAACCTGCGGCTGCTCGACCGGGTCGCGCCGCACCGCCCCGCCTGGCGGCGGCACGTGCCGGCCGGGCTCTTCCTGGCCATGCTGGCGCTGCTGGTGGTGGGTTTCGCCCGGCCCACGGCGGAGGTACGGGTGCCCCGCGAACGGGCCACGGTGATGGTCGCCGTGGACGTCTCCACCTCGATGCTCGCCGGCGACGTGGAACCGGACCGGCTCAGCGCCGCCAAGGAGTCCGCCCGGCGCTTCGTCGAGGGCCTGCCGGACGAGTTCAACGTCGGGCTGGTCGCGTTCGCCGGCAGCGCGGCGGTGCTGGTGCCGCCGGGCACGGACCGGGAGGCGCTGCACGAGGGCATCGAGCGGCTGGTCGAGGGGGCCACCGGGGTGCAGGGCACCGCCATCGGGGAGGCCATCAGCACCTCGCTCGGCGCGGTGAAGGGCTTCGACAGCCAGGCGGCGAAGGACCCGCCGCCGGCCCGGATCATCCTGCTCTCCGACGGGGCGAACACCTCCGGGATGGACCCGATGGAGGCCGCGTCCGAGGCGATCGACATGAAGGTGCCGGTGCACACCATCTCGTTCGGCACCCCGAGCGGCACCGTGGACCGGGGCGGCCGGCCGATCCAGGTGCCCGTCGACGGGCAGACCCTGCGCGCGGTCGCCGAGGAGACCGGGGGCGGGTTCCACGAGGCCAGCACCAGCGACGAGCTGCGCGCCGTCTACGACGACATCGGCACCTCGGTCGGCTACCGCACCGAACGGCAGGACGTCTCGGCCCGGTTCATCGGCCTCGGGCTGGTGTTCGCCATGGGCGCCGCGGCCGGCTCGATGCGCTGGTTCGCCCGGCTGCCCTGATCCCGTACGACCACCGTCGAGAAGGACACGTGAGGAGCGTACGCATGGCAGTGCAGACCGGGCTGGGCGAACCGCGCGGCCCCTGGTTCATCTCGCCGGAGCTGGATCTCCACGGGCGGCCCCGGTGGGACGGGGCCGGACCGGACGGTGGCCCGGCCCGACGGCGTCCGGGCGGGCTGGTGCTGGCGGCGCTGGCGGTGGTGGCCCTCTCGACCGTCTCCGGCGCGGTGGCCGGCGGCGTCGTGGCCGGACGCGACGCCGCACCCGGCCCGGCGGCGGCCTCGGCGGCCCCCGTCCCGGCGGAGCTGGTGACCGCGGCCGGCAAGACCGTGCCGGGCGTGGTGTCGGTGCTGGTGGGCGGGGCGGGCGGCGCCTCGGCCACCGGCTCCGGCTTCGCCGTCGACGACCAGCAGCACATCATCACCAACGACCACATCCTGGCCAAGGGGCGCGGCGGATCGGTGACCGTGGAACTGCCCGACGGGCGGCGGTTCGCCGCCGAGGTGGTCGGGCGGGAGCCGCGCAGCGACCTCGCCGTGCTCCGGGTGCCGCCGTCGGCCGGCCTGGCGGCGCTGCCGCTGGCCAAGCCGGGCGCCACGCGGGTGGGGGAGCCGGTGCTGGCGGTCGGCTCGCCTCTGGGGCTGCCCGGCACCGTCACCGCCGGCATCGTCAGCGCCCTGGACCGCCAGGTGCGCCTCGGCGACAACCGGCACACCGCCGTGCAGACCGACGCCTCGATCAACCCGGGCAACTCGGGCGGCCCGCTCGTGAACGCCCGCGGCGAGGTGGTCGGGGTGAACACGGCCATCGCCACGATCGACGGCAACGGCTCGATCGGCATCGGCTTCGCCATTCCCATCGAGCAGGTGCAGCAGACCGCCGACACGATCATCGGCAAGGGCGGCTGAGCTGCGTACGGGCCGCGCGGGGCGGCCCGGGAATGTGAAAACTGTCGGATACCCGGCCCGTAAGGATCGGCCAATGGAAATATTACGCTGAGTATGGATACTGGCGTGGGTGGAGCGTCCTGAAATCGTGGCCCTCCTGCTGGTGGGCCTGCTGATCGGAACCGGTGTGGGGTCGGCGTACGCCCGGGCACGACGCGGGTGGGCCGACTACCAGACGGTGAGGAAGACCGTGCCCGGCGCCCGGCGCGCCGCGTGGCTGCTGATCAAGGTGGCCACCACGAAGATCGGGATCATCGCCCTGCTGCTGGTGGGCGCGGTCGCGTACGCCGCCGCCGGCCCCGGCGACGACCCCGCCGCACCGGGGCGGACCCCCGGCCCGTCCGCCACTCCGAGCGAGCGGCAGGGGCGTTAGCCTCGGGGAGTGGACGACGGACTGCGGGTGACCGACCGATGGACCGTGCCCGCCGCCGAGCTGCGGGAACGCTTCTCCCGGTCGTCCGGGCCCGGCGGGCAGGGCGTCAACACCACCGACTCGCGGGTGGAGCTGAGCTACGACCTGGCCGCCTCGCCCGGCGTGCCCGAGCCGCTGCGGGCGCGCGCCCTGCAACGCCTCGCCGGCCGGCTGGTCGACGGTGTGCTGACCGTCACCGCCAGCGAGCACCGGGCGCAGCTGGCCAACCGGGAGGCCGCCCGGGAACGACTCGCCGCGCTGCTGCGCGAGGCCGCGGCCCCGCCGCCCCCGCCCCGCCGGCCCACCCGCCCCTCGCGCGGCGCGAAGGAGCGCCGCCTGGCCGAGAAGAAGCGCCGGTCACAGCGCAAGCGCGACCGCCGCGTCGACGGCGACTAGGCGTGTTTCAGAAGTGGTAGGCAGGCGGCGGGCCTGGAAGGCACGCAGGCCGATGGACCACTGCCGCCGGAACGTTGATACCTGCGGGGCATAAAAATACCTGTGTGGTATCAGGCGAGCGCACTGTGCCGCCGTCGTCGAGATTCGGCGCAGCCAGTCACGGCTCATGAAGCAGCCGGTAGCCGGGCGGGCCCGCTCACCCGTCGGTCGTCGACAGCAGCCGGTCGCACTCGGCGACCAGTCGCGCCCGCAGCGGCGCGGCACGCTGCGCGAACTCGCGCTGCCGTGCGACGTACTCGGCCTTGCCCTCAGGAGTCTCGATGGCTACCGCCGGTTCCCCGTAGGAGGAGAAGTCGTACGGGGACGCCTGCATGTCGAGCAGCCGGATGTCCCTCGCCAACTCGAAGCAGTCGAGCGCCAGATCTCCCGGAACCGCAGGGCCCAGCTTGGTTGCCCACTTGTGGCAGTCCATCGAGGCATGCAGGCAGCCCGGCTGGTCAAGCTCTACCTGGCTCTCCCTCGTTGGTTGGAGCCGGTTGAGGCCAATCGCCTCAGGGGTGAAGAACCGGAACGCGTCGAAGTGCGTGCAGCGGATCTGGTGGGACTCGACCACCGCGTCGGTTCCCTCCTGCCCAAGTCGCAAGGGGAGTGGATGCCGATGCTCACGTTGGCGGTACACCATCGCCCACTCGTGCAGGCCGAAGCAGCCAGTGAAGGCTGGTCGTGACGAGATGGCGGACAACAGTCGATGGATGAAGCGCACCGACTCGGCCCGGTCGGCGAGGAACGCTGCGACGTCGAAGCTCACGATCCCGTCCGCGTCCGTGGCATACCAACGCCACTGCCGGTGTGGGGCAGATCCGTGCGGTCCCGGTTCCAAGGAGATGCCCACGCCGGGGTGCCACCGTCGGAGCACGGAGGGCCGGGTGCCGTAGTAGTCGTACAAGAAGTCATCGATCGCGTGGCGCTCCCTCGTGGCCTTGCGGGCGCGGTGGCCTGCGGTAAGTGAGTCGGCGCGCTTCTCGTGAGCTTCGAGGAGGGGAAGCCAGCTTGCGGCGGGGATGCTGGTCAACGGTCCGGACCTTCGTCGTCCCGCTCGTGCGCCCGGCGCCGGGCCTGCCAGCGCGCCGCGTCGAGCACGGCGGTCGGGGCGAGGGCGACGGTCACGGACCCCAGGGTACGACCGCCGCCCCGCGCCCGGTCAGGGCACGTCCACCCGGACCCCGGCGGAGAACACCCCGCTGCGCAGCTCCAACTGCTGCGGTGGCGCCTTCCCGTCGACGGTGAAGACCAGCGGCAGCACCGTCCGGCTGCCGGCGGCCATCGGCTGGGCGAAGACGTCCCGGCCCTGGTTGGCCGCCCGGGTCGCCTGCTCGTCGGTGCTGACGAAGTTGCCGTCGGGCAGGTACGCCCGTTGCAGCCGGCCGTGCCAGCTCTGCTGCTCGGGGGTGAGGTTGCGCACCCCGACCGTGGCCTGGCACTGCCGGGCCGCCGTGCCGGGCTCGCACGCCACCCGGTACACGGTGAACTCGAACGCCGACTCGCGCAGCGGCTCGCCCACCGCGCCGTTGACCCCACGGCCGACCCACGCGCCGCTGGTCGGCTGGCTGTCGGGGTCGACGGAGGCGACCTTGCGGGTGGCCGTCCAGGCGGCGGTGCCCAGCGTGCCGGCGAGCACCACGGCGGCCACCGGGACGATCAACCAGACGGACGGCTTTCGGCGCAGCTGCTCCGGGCGCGGTGCGGCCGGGCGCGGGTAGACCGTCCCCGGCCCATCGCCGGTCAGGGCCGCCGCGACCGGTCGGCGGCGTCGGCGCCACGTCCAGGCCCCGCCCACCGCGAGCACCGCCACCGTGGCGAGCCCCGCCAGCAGCACCGGCGTCCGGCGCCACGGCGGTGCCTCGGTCCGCTCGGGCGCCGCGGCCGGCGCGGTCGCGCTCCAGGTCGCGGTCGCGCAGTCGTACGGTCGGCTGCCGTCGCGGGCGAACGCGCAGGCCGGCGCGGTCAGCGGCCGGGCCGGGGCGGTGGTGGTGAGCGCCGTGCCCAG
Source organism: Micromonospora echinofusca (assembly GCF_900091445.1). Taxonomy (NCBI): domain Bacteria; kingdom Bacillati; phylum Actinomycetota; class Actinomycetes; order Micromonosporales; family Micromonosporaceae; genus Micromonospora; species Micromonospora echinofusca. Next base: position 4,893,200 of record NZ_LT607733.1, on the reverse strand, counting down.
GGTGGTGGTGCTGCGGGCGGGCAGCTTCAGCTGCCAGGTCACCTCGGTGGCCGACTGCCCGGTGCCCCGGGTGGCCCGGCCCCCGTCGGTGATGGCGGTCGCCGAGGCGCCGGGCGGCAGCTCCTGCCGGACCGTGGTGTCAACCGGCGTACCGCCGCTGTTGCGGACCTGGATGCGGTAGCGCGGCGCCGGCGTGCTCTCCGGCACCACCGCGACCGTGACGGGCGGTTTCGCCACCGGCGGGGCGGCCCGGGTCGGGCTGGGCACCGCCGGCGGCGCCGACGGCATCGCCGGCTCCGGCGTCGGTGCGACCACCGGTGGTGCCGGCGCGGCCGCCGCTGGTGGGGCCGCCGCGGGCAGTGCCGGCACGGCGGCGAGAATGCCGAGGCAGTGTACGAACACTGCGAGGGCCCTGTGGTGTCGTGTCGATGCAGGCATACGAACGAACCTCCGGAGCCGACGCTAGGGGCGCGGCGACGCCGGGCGGGTACGAAGTCGCGAACTCGGCCCGGCCGGGCGGGCGGAGACGTATGGTGCACGGCCGGACCTCCAGGGTGCGCCGGTGGTCGGTCCGCGCGCCTCGTCGCGGCCTCGGCCGGGGCGCGGTTCGCCGGGGCTAGATTGGCCTGGTGCGTATCGCTCGTTTTGCTCATGCCAAGGGAATGTCGTTCGGGGTCGTCGAGGGCGAGCCGGAGGCGGGCCCGCAGGGCCTGACCGTCGCCGAGATCGAGGGCCACCCGTTCGGCCAGATCACCTTCAGCGGTGCCCGTTGGGCGCTGTCGGACGTCCGCCTGCTCTCGCCGATCCTGCCCAGCAAGGTCGTCTGCGTCGGCCGCAACTACGCCGAGCACGCCGCCGAGCACGGCAGCGAGGTGCCCAAGGAGCCGCTGCTCTTCCTCAAGCCGTCCACCTCCGTGATCGGCCCCCGGGACGCCATCCGGCTGCCGATCTTCTCCAAGCAGGTCGAGCACGAGGCCGAGCTGGCCGTGGTGATCGGCGCGCCGGGCGCCCGCCGGGCCGACCGGGCCGCCGCCGAGCGGGCCATCTTCGGCTACACCTGCGCCAACGACGTCACCGCCCGGGACCTTCAGCGCTCCGACGGCCAGTGGACCCGGGCCAAGGGCTTCGACTCGTTCTGCCCGATCGGGCCGTGGATCACCACCGGGCTCGACGTCCGCGACGTGGAGATCCGCTGTGAGGTGGGTCGCAACCCGGAGGAGATGGAGGTCCGCCAGCTCGGCCGGACCCGCGACATGGTCTTCGACGTGCCGGCACTCGTGTCGTACGTCTCGCACGTGATGACGCTGCTCCCCGGCGACGTGGTGCTCACCGGCACGCCCGCCGGGGTTAGCCCGCTCCTGGACGGGGATACGGTCACCGTGCGGATCGAGGGGATCGGGGACCTGACCAACCCGGTGGTGCCCGTCGCCTGATCCGCGTCGAGGCCCTGTTTCCGCAGTTCAGGGGCGGTTTGGGGGGGCTCGATTTGGCCCGCTGGCGCCGGGAGGGTAAAGTTTGATCCCGGCACCGCAAGGGGCCAATGGGGTATGGGGTAATTGGCAGCCCGACTGATTCTGGTTCAGTTAGTCTAGGTTCGAGTCCTGGTACCCCAGCGCAGCCGAGGTTCGCAAGAGTCTCGGGCGCTGGATCTCGTAGGAGACGGCTCCGGTTCCCGTCAGGGGATCGGGGTTCTCTCTGATAGAGTCCAGCGGCACCGCTCGACAGAGTGGTGCCGCGAGCAGGTTCTGGCCCCGTCGTCTAGCGGCCCAGGACGCCGCCCTCTCAAGGCGGTAGCGCCGGTTCGAATCCGGTCGGGGCTACATTTCGAACGGCCCGTTCCACTCCGGTGGGGCGGGCCGTTTCATATTCTCCCGCTCCGGCGCCTCCACGGCCGGCCCGACGGGGCGGTGGTGTGCCGTGTCGACCGTGCGGTCGCCCCGATTTCCGTCTCCGGAGGGGACGCCGCTAGACTACAGCGGCACCGCTCGCAAGGGTGGTGGAAGCAAGTGAAGTCTTGGCCCCGTCGTCTAGCGGCCCAGGACGCCGCCCTCTCAAGGCGGTAGCGCCGGTTCGAATCCGGTCGGGGCTACAACTCGAACGGCCCGTTCCACTCCGGTGGAGCGGGCCGTTCGGCTCTCCATCCCTCCCACCCGGGCTGCACCCCCCGATCGCACCGCACCGTGCCGCTGTCGGTCGCGTCGATCAAGAAGTTCCCGTTCGATCCGGCGTCGAATCCGGACGCGAACTCCTTGATCGACGCGGGGCCGATGGGCGGTGGGGTGGCGGGGGCGGCTTGGGGTGGGGGGAGCCGTGGTCAGAGGCCGGAGAGGCGTTGGCCGGCCCGGACCACGGCCATCGCGTGGCGTTCGCCGGGGCGGCGTCCGAGGCGCTCGATGGGGCCGGAGATGCTGATCGCGGCGATGACCCGACCGGTGCGGTCGCGGATCGGCGCCGAGACGCTCGCCACACCGGCCTCGCGTTCGGCGACGCTCTGCGCCCAGCCGCGACGGCGTACCTCGGCGAGGGTGCGGCCGGTGAACTTCGACCGGGGCAGCAGCGGCATCACCGCCTCGGGCGGCTCCCAGGCGAGCAGGATCTGCGCCGCCGAGCCGGCCGTCATCGGCAGCACCGAGCCGACCGGCACGGTGTCGCGCAGGCCGCTGGCCCGCTCGGCGGCGGCCACGCAGATGCGCTCGTCGGCGCGGCGCAGGTAGAGCTGGGCGCTTTCGCCCGTCGCGTCCCGCAGCGCCGCGAGCAGCGGCTCCGCCGCCGTCAGGAGCACGTCGGGCGCCGCGTTGGCGAGCTCACCCAGGCGCGGGCCGGGACGCCAGCGACCCTGGGTGTCCCGGACCAGCATCCGGTGGATCTCCAGCGCCTGCGCCAGCCGGTGCGCGGTGGCCCGGGGCAGCTTGGTGCGTTCAACGAGTTCGGCCAGGCTGGCGCCGTCGACGCAGGCGGCCAGGATGACCACCGCCTTGTCGAGAACGCCGACACCGCTCATACTGTGTCCCACAAGCCGAAACTTACCTCCCAGAATTTAGGATGTCCAGATGGTGGGAGTCACTACTGCCGAGCCGAGGACCCTGGCCGAGAAGGTCTGGGACGCGCACGTCGTACGGTCCGCCGAGGGCGAGCCCGATCTGCTCTTCATCGACCTGCACCTGCTGCACGAGGTGACGAGCCCGCAGGCCTTCGACGGGCTGCGCCTCGCCGGGCGCCGCGTGCGCCGCACCGACCTCACGCTCGCGACGGAGGACCACAACACCCCGACGGGGTACGCCGACCCGTCGTTCCGGCAGCGGCGCGGCGACCTGCTCACCATCGCCGACCCCACCTCGCGTACGCAGATCGAGACGCTGCGGCGCAACTGCGCCGAGTTCGGCGTGCGACTGCACCCGCTGGGCGACGAGAACCAGGGCATCGTGCACGTCATCGGCCCGCAGCTCGGCGTCACCCAGCCCGGCATGACCATCGTCTGTGGCGACTCGCACACGGCCACCCACGGCGCGTTCGGCGCGCTCGCGTTCGGCATCGGCACGAGTGAGGTCGAGCACGTGCTGGCCACCCAGACGCTGCCGCAGGCCCGGCCGAGGACGATGGCGGTGAACGTGACGGGGCGGCTCGCCCCGGGGGTCACCGCCAAGGACCTGATCCTCGCGCTGATCGCCCAGGTCGGCACGGGCGGCGGGCGCGGGCACATCGTCGAGTACCGCGGCGAGGCGATCCGGTCGCTGTCCATGGAGGGGCGGATGACGATCGCCAACATGTCCATCGAGTGGGGCGCCAAGGCCGGCATGATCGCGCCGGACGAGACCACCTTCGCGTACCTGAAGGGGCGGCCCAACGCGCCGAAGGGCGCCGACTGGGACGCGGCGGTCGAGTGGTGGCGGACCCTGCCCACGGACGAGGGCGCGACCTTCGACGCCGAGGTGACCCTGGACGCCGGCGCCGTCACCCCGTTCGTCACCTGGGGCACCAACCCCGGTCAGGGCGCGCCGCTGGGCGCGGTGGTGCCCACGCCGGAGGAGTTCGGCACCGAGGCCGAGCGGACGGCCGCCCGGCGGGCGCTGGAGTACATGGACCTGCGCCCCGGCACCCCGCTGCGGGACCTCGCGGTCGACGTGGTCTTCGTCGGCTCCTGCACCAACGGCCGGCTGGAGGACCTGCGGGCCGCCGCCGACGTGCTGCGCGGCAACCGGGTCGCCGACGGGGTACGCATGCTGGTCGTGCCCGGTTCCGCCGCCGTGCGCGAGGCGGCGGAGGCGGAAGGGCTGGACAAGGTCTTCACCGACGCCGGCGCCGAGTGGCGCTTCGCCGGCTGCTCCATGTGCCTCGGCATGAACCCCGACACGCTCTCGCCGGGGCAGCGCTCCGCCTCCACCTCCAACCGCAACTTCGAGGGCCGCCAGGGCCGGGGCGGACGCACCCACCTGGTCTCCCCGCCGGTCGCCGCCGCCACCGCCGTGGCGGGCCGGCTGGCCGCTCCCGCCGACCTGTAGAAGGGCACCCAGATGGAGAGGTTCACCACCCACACGGGCACCGCCGTGCCGCTGCGGCGGTCCAACGTGGACACCGATCAGATCATCCCCGCCGTGTACCTCAAGCGGGTGACCCGGACCGGTTTCGCGGACGGCTTGTTCAGCGCCTGGCGCGAGGACCCGGAATTCGTCCTCAACGATCACGCCCATTCGGGTGCGTCGATTCTTGTGGCCGGTCCGGAGTTCGGCACGGGCTCCTCCCGGGAGCACGCCGTCTGGGCGCTGCGCGACTGGGGCTTCCGCGCCGTGATCTCGCCCCGCTTCGGCGACATCTTCCGCGGCAACGCCCTCAAGGAGGGTCTGCTCCCGGTCGAGCTGGAATTGAAGGCGGTCGAGGAGATCTGGGACCGGGTGGAGGCCGACCCGCGCACTCCGGTCACGGTCGACCTGACCGCCCGCGAGGTGCGTCTCGGGGAGGCCACCTGGTCGTTCCCGTTGGACGACTTCAGCCGCTGGCGGTTGCTGGAGGGCTTGGACGACATTGGACTCACCCTCCGCCACGAGGCGCAGATCAGTGCCTTCGAGGCCGGTCGGCCGCCGTTCCTGCCCTCGGTCGCATAGCCGTACGCCCGATCGCACAGCGGTTTCCGCCCCCACCGGTCTCACCGGTGGGGGCGAATCCGTTACGACACAAGGGCTTTTTTCGACCGAATGTTTGTGTCCCGGCAGCACAGGGCATACGGTGCGCGCAGAATGGCTCGCGTCGAGTCAGTTGCACAATCGGGAGGAAGTCGTGAACAAGGCCGAGCTCATCGAGGCGCTCGCCGTTCGCCTGGGGGACCGGAAGACGGCGACGGCCGCGCTCGACGCGGTCCTCGCTGAGGTCCAGGCGGCGGTCACCAAGGGCGAGAAGGTGGCGATCACCGGATTCGGAGCGTTCGAAAAGCGCGTCCGGGGCGCCCGAACAGCGCGCAACCCGCGGACCGGCGAGGCGGTGAAGGTCAAGAAGACATCCGTCCCGACCTTCCGTCCCGGCGCCGGGTTCAAGGAGATGGTGGCCAGCGGCAAGGTGCCGAAGGCCACGGCGGCGGCGAAGAAGAGCACGGCGGCCGCCGCCAAGACCACGTCCGCCGCCAAGACCACGGCGGCGGCCAAGACGACGGGGGCCAAGGCGACCGGGGCGAAGGCCACCGGGGCCAAGGCCACCGGGACCAAGGCGACCGGGGCGAAGGCCACTGGAGCCAAGGCCACCGGAGCCAAGGCGGCGGGCGCGAAGGCGACCGGGGCCAAGGCGACCACGGCGGCCAAGAAGGCCCCCGCGGCGAAGGCGACCAAGACCACCGCGGCGAAGAAGACCGCGACCACCAAGGCCGCCCCGGCGAAGAAGACCACCGCGGCGACGAAGGCCACGGCGGCGAAGAAGACCGCCACGACGGCGAGCAAGAGCGCGGCGGCCAAGAAGACCACCGCGAAGAAGGCCCCGGCCAAGAAGGCCGCGGCCAAGCGCTGAGCCCAGCGGTACGACGAAGGGCGTCCACCGGCCGGTGGACGCCCTTCGTCGTGTCCGCCCCCGACCGTTGACCGGGACGGTGCCCCGCCCGCAGAATCGCCGCACCCCTTCCGGTCGGCGAAAGGCAGCCCCCCGGTGCGCTACCGCCATTTCCCCACCGTCACCCTCGCCCTCGGCGTCGTGCTCCTGGTCGACGTCCTGCGCGTCTTCCTGCCGGCGGTCATCACCATCTTCGGGCAGGCCGCCTCGACCCCCGCCGAACTGCTGGGGGCCTTCGCGTTCGGCTGGTTCCTGCTCGCCCTGGCCGCGCCCGCGCTGATCCGCCGGGTCGGCGCCCGCCCCGTCACGCTCACCGCCGCGGTGCTGCTGGTCGTGGCCCGCCTCGCCGTCAACGGCCAGCCGGGCGGGCCCCTCCAGCTCTGGCTCGCCACGGCCGGGCTGCTCGCCGGGCTGGTCTGGCTCGCCGGCGCCGCCGCCACCACCGACCGCCCCGTACCCGGGCTGGCCCTCGGGCTGGCGGTCGGCGCCCTGCTGCATACGGCGCTGGACACGTACCGCTCGGCGTTCTTCGGGGACTGGCCGGCGTGGCTCGCCGCCGTCGCGGTCTCGGGCCTCTTCCTGGCCGGGCAGGCGCGGCCCGCGTCGGCGGCCGGCCCGGGCGGCGTACGGAGCTGGCTGCTGGCCGGGCCCGCGCTGCTGCTGGCCGGCATGGTGGCGCTCTCCCCGGCGGTCGCCCGGACGGCGACGTCGTACCAGTTCGGGCTGCTGCGCTCGGACCCCGCCGACGCGGTGGGGGTGGCCACGGTGCCGCTGTTCGGCGCCGCCCCGCTCGCCGTGGCCGTCGGCGGGTTCCTGCTCGCCGCGCTGGCGTCGCCCCGCCGGGGTGCCTGGCGGTGGCTCGGGCCGGTGGCGCTGGTCGTCGGGGCCGTCCTCGTCGCCCTCGAACGCGGGGAGCTGCTGCTGCCGGCCGTCCTGCTCAGTGCCGTCGGCCTCGGCGCGTGCCTGGCGTCGGCCGGCGCGGCCGACGGCGGGACCCGGGGCGGCACCGACGCCACCGGCGCCCCGGGTCCCGACCACGGCGGACAGGACCCGGCCCAGGGCGATGGCGGCGGGCAGGGCCGGGCCCAGGACGGCGGCGGGCAGGACCCGGCACGGGCGGCCGGGCGGCGCGGGTACGCCGCCACCGCCGGGATGCTCGTCTTCGCCGTCGCGGCGGTGGCCTACTACGCCGCGTACGACCTCGGCCACCCCAACGCGGGGGTGCCGGTGGCGGTGGCGGTGCTGGTCGCCGCCGTCGCGCTGGCGACCCGGCCCGCCCCTCCGCGCGGCCCCGCCCGGGCGGGTGGCGCGGCCGGTCGTCCGGCCCCGGGTCCGCTCCGCCCGTCGCTGCCGCCGGTGTGGACGGCCGCCTCGGCCGCCGTACTGACGCTGCTGGCGGCGGTGGCCAGCGACGAGCTGCTGTCCGCCAGCAACCGGGACGGACCGCCGGAGACGGTGCGGGTGGTGGCGTACAACGTCCGGATGGGGTTCGGGATCCACGGCCGCTTCGACCCGGACGCGCTGGCGCGCGCCGCCGCGGGGGCCGACGTCGTGGCACTCAGCGAGGTGGACCGGGGCTGGCTGCTCAACGGCGGGCACGACACGCTCGACCTGCTGGCCGAGCGGCTGGACATGCCGTACGTCTTCGCGCCGGCCGCCGATCCGCTCTGGGGCGACGCCGTGCTGAGCCGGTGGCCCCTGGACGCGGCGCGGACCCGGCCGCTGCCGGCGGTCGGCGCGCCCACCGGGGCGCAGGCGCTCGGGATCACGGTCGACTTCAGCGAGGACGTCCGCCTCGCGGTGGTCGCCACCCACCTGCAACCGCCGCCCGGCGAGGATCCGGTGGTCCAGGCCCGCGCGGTCGCCGACTTCGCCGTGCGGTACGCGGCCGGCCGGCCCCTGGTGGTCGCCGGCGACCTGAACACCGAGCCGGGCGACCCGGCGTTCGCGGAGTTCACCCGGGCGGGTCTGGTCGACGCGCTGGCCGCCGCCCGTCCCCTGCCGACCAGCCCGGCCGACGCCCCGCGCCAGCAGATCGACCACGTCTTCGTCACGCCCGACCTGACGGCCGGCGAGGCGGCGGCCCCGCCCGGGACGGCCAGCGACCACCTGCCGGTCGCGGTGACCCTGACCCTGCCCCGGGGCTGACCCGCCCGCACGCGCCCGCGTCCGTGCCGTCCCGGGGCGGCCCGGCCGGTGACCCGCTTCCGCGTCGTCCCCGTCGGAGGCGGTCGAGGGCGGCCTGATCCGTGTCAGAGGCGGTCGAGGGCGAGCAGCCGGTCGCCCGCGAAGGCGAGCAGCCAGCCGCCGCCCTTCGGCGTGGTGAGGTCGTCCGGCCGCCCGCTGAGCTTGGCCAGGGCGCCCGGGATCACCTTGCCCTGGCTGCACACCGCGGCGGGCTCCCCGGTGGCCGCCAGCGCGGCCAGGCGGGCGGCGGCGGCCAGCGTGCACTCGTCGGGGTGCTGGCCGGGGCGCGGCTCGTCCAGGTCGCCGTCGACCTCGATCGGCAGGTCGAGCAGCGCCGCCGCCGGATCGAGGGTCTGTACGCAGCGGCGGGCCGACGCCGACAGCAGGCGTCCCGGGCGGGACAGCGCCACCAGCGGGGCGAGCGCGTGGGCCTGCGCCCAGCCCTGCGCGTCGAGCGGCCGGGCGGTGTCGGGGCCGGACCAGGTGGCCCGCTTGCCGGCGTGGGCGTGCCGGACCAGCGTCACCGTCCCGGTGACCGTCGGCAGGGCCGCGAACGCGGCCAGCACCTCGGCGTCGTGCGGGTAGCTGACCAGCCGGACCGCCTCGTCGACGCCCAGCCAGCGCACGTCGTCGACCTCGGTGGCCGGCTGGAAGCCGCCGGTGGCCACCGCCCGCATCGACCAGTAGTCGACCACCTTCGGGCGGCCCTCGCTGCGGTAGCGCACGGTCGGCAGCCGTACCTGCGGCACCGCCCGGACGTCGGCCTCCTCGGCCACCTCCCGGACGGCGGCGAGCAGCGGATGCTCGCCGCGTTCCAGCTTGCCCTTGGGCAGCGACCAGTCGCCGTAGCGGGGCCGGTGCACCAGGCAGACCAGCACCCCGCCGCGCGCGTGCCCGTCGGCCGGCCCGGGGTCGCCGGCGGGACGCCACACGACACCGCCCGCCGCCCGGACCGGCGGCCTCGCGTCGCCGCCTGCGGTCGGCCAGCTCCGACCGGGGCCGGCCGCGTCCCGCTCATCCAGCATCTGGTCAGCCTATGCGCGTACGGGTCAGCCCGCCGTGCCACCGACGCGACGCAGCAACAACTCCTGGAGGTGGACCCGCGGCTCGTCGGCCGTGCCGGTACGCCGGCTCCAGGTGCCGTCCGGTGCCAGCTCGAAGGCGTCCACGTCCGGGCTCATCGCGGCGGTCAGCACGTGGTCCAGCTCGGCGCGGGCGACGGGATCGCTCACCCGCACCAGCGCCTCGACCCGGCGGTCCAGGTTGCGGTGCATCAGGTCGGCCGAGCCCATCCAGAACTCGGCGTCGCCGTCGTTGCCGAACCGGAAGATCCGGGAGTGCTCCAGGAACCGGCCCAGGATCGAGCGGACCCGGATGTTCTCCGACAGGCCGGGCACCCCCGGGCGCAGCGTGCACATGCCCCGGATCACCAGGTCGACGTGGACGCCGGCGCGGGAGGCCCGGTAGAGCGCGTCGGTGATCTCCTCGTCGACCAGCGAGTTCACCTTGATCTGCACGAGCCCGGGCATGCCCAGCCGGACGTGCGCGATCTCCCGCTCGATGCGCTCGATCAGCCCGCTGCGGATGCCCTGCGGCGCCACCAGCAGCCGCCGGTACGCGGTCTGCCGGCTGTAGCCGGTCAGCACGTTGAACAGGTCGGTCAGGTCGGCGCCGATCTCCGGGTCGGCCGTGAGCATGCCGAAGTCCTCGTAGAGCCGGGCGGTCTTCGGGTGGTAGTTGCCGGTGCCGATGTGGCAGTAGCGGCGGATCTGGTTGCCCTCCTGGCGTACGACCAGGGCGGTCTTGCAGTGCGTCTTGAGCCCGACCAGGCCGTAGACGACGTGGCAGCCGGCGCGCTCCAGCGTGCGCGCCCAGCCGATGTTGGCCACCTCGTCGAAGCGCGCCTTCAGCTCGACGAGCACCACCACCTGCTTGCCGGCGGCCGCCGCGTCGACGAGCGCGTCCACGATGGGGGAGTCGCCGCTGGTGCGGTAGAGGGTCTGCTTGATGGCCAGCACGTCCGGGTCCGCGGCGGCCTGCTCGATGAAGCGCTGCACGCTGGTGGCGAACGAGTGGTACGGGTGGTGGACCAGGATGTCCCCGTCGCGCAGGGTCGCGAAGACGCTGCGCGGCACCTCGCCCTCGGTGAGCCGGGGGTGGGTGGCCGGCACGAACGGCGGATCCTTCAGGTCCGGCCGGTCGGCCTCGTTGTAGAGCTGCCAGAGCGCGGAGAGGTCGAGCAGGCCGGGCACCCGCAGCACCTCCTGGTCGTGCATGTCCAGCTCGCGGACGAGCAGCTCGAGCACGTGCTCGGAGACCGAGGCGGCCACCTCCAGCCGCACGGGCGGGCCGAACCGGCGCCGGGCCAGCTCCCGCTCCAGCGCCTGGAGCAGGTCCTCGTCGCGGTCCTCGTCGACCTCCACCTCGGCGTTGCGGGTGACCCGGAACAGGTGGCACTCGACCACCTGCATGCCGGAGAAGAGCTGCCCCAGGTGCACCGAGATCAGGTCCTCCACCGGCAGCATCCGCAGGCCCGGCAGGCCACGGTGCACCCGGACGAAGCGGGGCACGTTGTTCGGCACCTTGACCCGGGCGAAGAACTCCGAGCCGCCGTCGGGGTCGCGGACCGCCACCGCGAGGTTGAGCGACCGCCCCGAGATGTACGGGAAGGGGTGCGCCGGGTCCACCGCCAGCGGGGTCAGCACCGGGAAGATCTGCTCCCGGAAGTACGTGCGCAGCCGCTCCCGCTCGGGGTCGTCCAGTTCGGCCCAGCGCAGGATCCGGATGTCCTCGGCGGCCAGCTTCGGCAGCACGTCGTCGGTGAAGCAGGCCGAGTGCCGGGCCACCAGCGTCGCGGCCTTGCCGGCGACCAGCTCCAACTGGGTACGCAGCGGCATCCGGTCGCCGCCGCGTACCGGCAGGCCGGCCTGGAGCCGGCGCTTGAGCCCCGCGACCCGCACCATGTAGAACTCGTCGAGGTTGCTGGCGAAGATCGCCAGGAACTTGGCCCGCTCCAGCAGCGGCGTGCGCGGGTCCTCGGCGAGCGCCAGCACCCGGGCGTTGAAGTCGAGCCAGGAGAGCTCCCGGTTGAGGAAGCGGTCCTCCGGCAGCGGCTCCGGCGGGGGCGGCCCGTCGACGAGGTCGGGCGCCGGCGCCTCGGCGGGCGGCGCCGCGTCCAGCACCTCCTCCAGCCCGGCGGAGGCGGCCGCACCGCCGGTACCGGCGACGTCGGCCGTGCCGGTCGCGGCGGGCGCTGCCCCGGGGGTCGCGGCGGGCGTGTCGCCCGGGGTCGCGGCGGTCGCCTTCCCAGGAGGCGCGGCGGGCGCCTCCTCCGGGGTCGCGGCGGCCGGGTCGGCGTGGAACCGGCCGTCGGCGCCGCGGGACCGGGCGCCGTTGCGGGGTGCGGCGGGGTCGGTGTGCGGGCGGTTGGCGGAGGGCTTGCGAGGGGTGCTCACCCGCCCATAATCACCCGGATGCGGTTAACGCAAAATGAACTTCGGCCAGCCGCTCAGGCCATCGTCGGCAATGTCACCCGGACCACCTCGCCGGCGGCGTCGGTGTCGACGCGCAACCGCTGACCGAGGCGGAGCAGCCGCAGCCCGGAGGCGTCGAACGCCCGGGCCGGGAAGGCCAACTCGGTGCCGTCGTCGAGGAGCAGCGTCCCGCTGCGGGTCGCCGCGTCGTAGGTGGCCACCGTGCCCTGCATGCCCCGCACGCTACACGCCCTCAGGCCGCGCAGCCGGCGGCGGCCAGCGCGGCCGTGCGGGGCCCCAGCCCGAGCCGGGCCGCCGCGGCCAGGTCGTCGGCGGTGTCCACGTCCCGGCGCAGGCTCGGCCAGTCCCCGGTGAGGGCGAGCGCCCCGCTCGCGGCGTGCGCGGCGGCCGAACCGACCCCGAAGCGGGGATCCAGGCCCACGCCCGGCGGCGCGGCCAGCAGCACGGTGCCCCGGCTGGGGGCGTCGGCCACGAACCGGCGTACGCCCCGGGGCGCCGCCTGCGCCGCCCGCAGCGCCGCCGCCAACTCGGCCGGGCGTAGCGCGGGCAGGTCGGCGGTCAGCCCGGCCACCCAGCCGCCGCCCGCAGCCGCCGCGCCGTGCCGGAAGGCGGCGTTCAGCCCGGCGCCGGGGGCGTCGGGCAGTGCCCGGGCGCCCGCCCGGCGGGCGGCCTCGGCCACGCGGGCGTCGTCGGTGACGACGAGGACCCCGGCGACCGCCGGACAGGCCCGCACCGCGGCGACCGTGTCAGCGGCCAGGGCCAGCGCCAGCTCCTCGTGCGGTACGGCCGGCAGCGCCCCGCGCAGCCGGCTCTTCGCGGCGGCGAGGCGCTTCACCGGGACCACCACGGTCCACCTCGGCTGACTCACACCGCCATCCTGCCAGCCGTACGGCGGTACCCTCTCTGGCCGGACCCGGGTCGAGCAGGCATGATTTCCGCTGCGGGGCGTCACCGGGTCCGGACCCGGTGCGGGGCGGGGCGGCACGAGGAGGCGCGGGTGGCACGGCCGAGGCTGGGGTTCTGGCAATGGTTCGCCGTGGTGCTGGTCAAACCGGTGCTGACCGTCTGGACCCGGCGCACCTGGCGCGGCATGGAGCACCTGCGTGGCGACGGCGGCGTGATCATCGTGCCGAACCACATCTCGCACGCCGACCCGCTCGTCGCGGCCCACTTCGTCTACGACTCCGGCCGTTGGCCGCAGTTCCTCGGCAAGGCCAGTGTGTTCCGGGTCCCGGTGATGGGCTGGATCCTGCACCGGTGCCGGCAGATCCCGGTCGAGCGCAACACCGTGGAGGCGGTGCGGTCGCTGGACCACCTCGTCGCCGCCCTCGACCAGGGCGGCGCGGTGGTGATCTACCCGGAGGGCACCATCACCCGCGAACCGGAGCTGTGGCCGATGAAGGGCAAGACCGGTGCCGCCCGGCTCGCGCTCGCCACCGGGGCGCCGGTGGTCCCGCTCGTCATGTGGGGCCCGGAGCGGATGTTCGACCCGCGCCGGTCCCGACTGGACCCGCGCCCCCGGATCCCGGTGACCGTGGTCGCCGGGCCCCCCGTCGACCTGGCCCGGTGGGCCGGGTCGACTCCGACGAAGGCCGTCCTCGAGGAGATGACCGACACCATCATGCTGCGCCTTCGTGACATGCTCACCGAGATCCGGGGCGGCACCCCGCCCCCACTGTGGGAACGCCCGGCCCGTCCCGCCGGCGAGCGGCGGCCGGGGGCGGCGGCGTGAGCGGGCACGTCGCGGTCCTGGGGGCCGGCTCCTGGGGCACCGCGTTCGCCAAGATCCTGGCCGACGCCGGCCGGGACGTCACCGTCTGGGCCCGCCGCCAGGCGGTCGCCGACACGATCCGGGCCGAGCGGCGCAACCCGGAGTACCTGCCGGACGTGCTGCTGCCGTCGCGGGTCACAGCGACGGGCGACGCCGCCGAGGCGATCACCGGGGCCGAGCAGGTGGTGCTGGCGGTGCCGTCGCAGACGCTGCGCGGCAACCTGGCCGAGTGGACCGCGCACCTGCACCCGGACGCCACCCTGGTGTCGCTGATGAAGGGCATCGAGCTGGGCACCACCAGGCGGATGAGCGAGGTGATCGTGGAGACCGCCGGTGTCGACGCCGACCGCGTGGTGGTGGTCTCCGGCCCCAACCTGGCCCCGGAGATCGCCGCCGAGCAGCCCGCCGCCACCGTGGTCGCCTGCACCGACGCCGACCGGGCCACGCTGGTGCAGCGCTCGATCACCACGCCCTACTTCCGCCCGTACACCAACGACGACGTCATCGGCTGCGAACTGGGCGGCGCGGTGAAGAACGTGATCGCCCTGGCGTACGGCATCGCCGTGGCGATGGGCTTCGGCGACAACACCCGGGCCATGCTGGTCACCCGGGGACTGGCCGAGACGGCCCGGCTCGGCGTCGCCCTGGGCGCCGACCCGCTCACCTTCGCCGGCCTGGCCGGGATGGGAGACCTCGTCGCCTCCTGCTCGTCGCCGCTGGCCCGCAACCGCACCTTCGGCGAGCACCTCGGCCGGGGCGCGACCCTGGAGGAGGCCCGCATCGCGACCCGGCAGACCGCCGAGGGCGTCAAGAGCGCGCTGGCCCTGCGCGACCTGGCCCGCGCGCACGCGGTGGAGATGCCGATCACCGAGCAGGTCGAGCTGGTCTGCCACGAGGGCATGGACCCGCGACTCGCCGTCGAGGCCCTGATGAGCCGCACCACCAAGCCGGAGTGAGGGACATGACCGAAGACCGGGACGGCACCCGCTGCGTCCGCGCCGGCCTGCCCGAGCCGGCCCCCGGCCAGCCGTTCCTGCCCGGGCCGGTGTTCGCCGCGCCGTACCACCTGGACCCGTGGGCGGGGCCGGCGGCGGCGCCCGACGGCTACGGCCGGCCGGACAACCCCACCCGGCGGCTGCTGGAGGCGGCGGTCGGGGAGCTGGAGGGCGGCGACTGCCGGGTCTTCGCCAGCGGGCAGGCCGCGATCACCGGGCTGCTGTTGACGGTGCTGCGGCCGGGGGACACCGTGGTGCTGCCGTCGGACGGCTACTTCTCCGTCCGGGCCTTCGCCGCCGACACGCTGGAGGGCATCGGCGTACGGGTGCTCCTCGCCCCGACCGCCGGCCCGCACCCGGCGTTCGACGGCGTACGCCTGGTGCTGCTGGAGACCCCGGCCAACCCGGGCCTGGACGTCGCGGACGTGGCGGCGCTGGCCGCCCGGGCGCGCGCCGCCGGCGCCCTGGTCGCGGTCGACAACACCACGGCCACGCCGCTCGGGCAGCGTCCCCTGGACCTGGGCGCCGACGTCGTGGTGGCCTCCGGGACGAAGGCCCTGACCGGGCACTCCGACCTGCTGATCGGCTACGTGGCGACGCGCTCGGCCGAGCTGCGCGACGCGGTCACCGCCTGGCGGAACGTCACCGGGGCGGTGCCCGGCGCGTTCGACGCCTGGCTCGCCCACCGGTCGCTGGCCACCCTGGATCTGCGGCTGGCCCGGCAGACCGCCAACGCGCGGGCCCTCGCCGAACTGCTCGCGGGGCGCGACGACGTGACCGGCGTGCGCTGGCCGGGGCTGCCCGGCGACCCGGCCCACCCCGTGGCGTCGGTCCAGATGCGACGGATCCCGGGGGTGCTCTGCTTCGACCTCGGCGACGCCGGGCGGGTGGCGCGGTTCCTCGACGCGGCCCGGCTCGTGGCCGCCGCCACCTCCTTCGGCGGCCTGCACACCACGGCGGACCGGCGGGCCCAGTGGGGCGACGACACCGCGCCCGGCTTCGTCCGGCTCTCCTGCGGGGTCGAGGATCCCGTGGACCTGGTCGCCGACGTGGCCGCCGCGCTGGACGCCAGCCGCTGACACCCCGCGCGCCGGGCCCGGAGGTTCCCATGACCGTCTTCTCCTTCCGCCCCGACCGGCCCGCTCTCGTGCACCGGCTGCGCGCCGCGGGCTGCGTCTACGCCGAGGACGAGGCGGAGCTGCTGATCGCCGCCGCCGACTCGGCCGAGGCGCTGGCCGACCTGGTCGAGCGCCGGGTCGCCGGGCTGCCGCTGGAGCACGTGCTCGGCTGGGCCGAGTTCTGCGGCGAACGGATCGCCGTCGACCCCGGCGTGTTCGTGCCGCGTGCGCGTACCGCCCTGCTGGTCGACGCCGCCGTCGCGGTGACCGGGCCGGCGGCGGCCGTGGTGGATCTGTGCTGCGGTTCCGGCGCCACCACCGTGGCCCTGGCCCGCCGGCTCGCGCCGCGCTGGCTGGCCGCCGCCGACGTGGATCCCGCCGCCGTGGCGTGCGCCCGGCGCAACCTCGCCCCGCTGGCCGTCCCGGTCTTCGAGGGCGACCTGTACGACCCGCTGCCGGTGCGCTGGCGGGGACGGCTGGACCTGGTGCTGGCCAACGGCCCGTACGTGCCGACGGCGGCGGTGGCGCTGATGCCGGCGGAGGCGCGGCTGCACGAGGCGCCGGTGGCCCTCGACGGCGGGCCGGACGGGCTGGCGGTGCTGCGCCGCGTGGCCGAGGGCGCGGCGCGCTGGCTGGCCCCGGGCGGGCACCTGGTGGTGGAGGCGGGGGAGACCCAGGTGGACGCGCTGCGCGCGGCGCTGACCGCCGTGGGCCTGCACCCCGCAGTCGTCCGGGACGACGACCGTGACGCCCTGGCCGTGACGGCCCGCCGCCCGGGCTGACCCGCGGTCCGTCTCGGGAGGGCGCCCGACCGGTCGGGGTGCTGGCGTCGTGGCGCTGTCGAGCTGCCCCGTCGATGGGACCGCCGGCGGGCGCTGCCTGGCGGGGCCGGGGGCGGGGCACTAGCCTCACGGCAGGCGTGGGCGGCGGGAGGCGGGTTGTCGTGGGCGGTACGGACGTGCCGGTGGTCGTCGGGCTGGACAACGGGGGCACCAGCAACAACGCCACCGTGCTCACCCTGGACGGCCGCTTCCTGGTGGACGGCCTGGTGGAGAACCCGAGCGAGGTACGCGCCGGCCCGGCGGCGGCGATCGAGGCGCTGGCCCGCGCGTTCGACGGGGTGCTGGCGCTGACCGGGGTGCCCCGCGCGGCGGTGCGCGCGGTCGGGCTGGACACGCCCGGGCCGGCGAGCGCCACCGGGGTGATCTCCTCCCGGGGGTCGACCAACTTCTCCCAGCCCGCCTGGCGCGGCTACGACGTGCGGACCGCGTTGGAGCTGCGGCTCGGCCTGCCGGTGCTCTACCACAACGACGGCAACGCCGCCGCGCTCTACGCCCACCACACGCACTTCGGCGCGGAGGCGATGCGCCGCTCGTCGGTGTCGGCCATCGTCGGCACGGGGCTGGGCGGGGGCGTCGTCGAGGCGGGCCGGGTGGTCGCCGGCGCGGCGGGGATGGCCGGCGAACTGGGGCACGTGCACATCCCGCTGACCGGGCTGCTCGCGCCGGACCAGCCGGTGCCCACGTGCGCCTGCGGCTTCGCGGGGGACGTGGAGAGCGTGGCGTCGCTGACCGCGATCGGGCGGAACCTGCTGCCGTACTGGCTGGGTCGCTTTCCCGACCACCCACTGGCCGGCGAGGCGCCGGAGCGGGCGGCCAAGCTGGTCCGTGGCTACGCCGAGCGCGGCGACGCGCTGGCCCGGGAGGTGTTCACCCAGCAGGCGATGGCGCTGGGTCGGCTCTTCACCGTGGCGGCCAACTTCACCGATCCGCACGCGTACTTCGTCGGTGGCGGGGTGGTGGAGGCCGCCCCCGACTTCCGGGACTGGTTCCTCGCGACGGTGCGGGAGCACACGGTGCTCCGGGTGGAGCAGGCCGCGTCGGCGACCTTCGCCCTGGTGCCCGAGCGGGACATGGCCGGCGCCCGGGGTGTGGCCATCGCGGCGCTGGAGGCGCTGCGGGCGGGTCCCGCGCCCCGCCCGGTCGTCGCGGGCTGACCCGCCCGCCTCCCCGTCGGGCGAGGGCGCTCCGCCGCCCCCCCCGGTGGCGGGACGGTAGGGCCGGTCGTCGCATGGGGCCGAACCCCGCCGGACGACGGCCCCACCGGCTCCCATCGGTGGGACCGTCGCCGGCGAGGCACCGGCGCGACGTGGTCAACGGGCGCGCCGGCGCCCCCGGAGGAGGGGTCAGTGCCGGGGCGGCGCCCCGGCGAAGGCGGCCCACGCGGCCGGCGGGAAGAGCAGGGCGGGGCCGTCGGGGTCCTTGGAGTCGCGGACGGCGACCGTTCCCGGGAGCACCGCCATCTCCACGCACGCCCCCTCGTCGCCGCTGTGGCTGCTCTTGCGCCACCGCGCCACGGCCAGCGCCGCGCTGATCGTCGGTGTCATGGTCCTACCGTCCCTTCAACAGTTGGAGGAGTTGGTCGCGGCTGGCCGCCGGGCTGAGCGCGACGGTCCGCAGATGCTCCATGATCTTGGTGCAGGTACGCAGGTCGCCCGGCCGGTCGAGGACCATCTGCCCGGCCACCGTCTCCACCGAGGCGATGATCGGGTCCTCCGGGTCCGCGAACTCCAGGATGTGCAGCGAGCCCCGGGTGCCCCGGTGGTAGCCGGCGGCCAGCGGGATCACCTGGACGGTGATGTTGGGCAGCTCGCCCATCTTGACCAGGTGGTGCAGCTGCGCCTCCATCACCGACCGGTCGCCGACGGGTCGCAGCAGCGCCCCCTCGTCGATGATCGCGTCCAGGATCGGCGGCTGGTCGCTGGTCAGCCGCTGCTGCCGGTCCAGCCGGAACTGGACCCGCTGCTCCACCTCGTCGTCGCCGAGGGTGTGCGGGCCGCCCCGCATCACGCCCCGGATGTAGTCGGCGGTCTGCAACAGCCCCGGCACCACCGACGGCTCGAAGTTGGCGATCCCGGTCGCCTCGGCCTCGAGCGCGATGAAGTCGATGGTGCGCCGGTCCAGCAGGTACGAGTACGACACCCACCAGCCGGGCTTGCGCGCGTCCTTGGCGAGCTGCACGGCGGCGGCGACCTCGTCCGCGCCGACGCCGTAGAGGGTGAGCAGGGCGCGCACGGTGGCCGGGCTGACCAGCGTCTGCGCGTTCTCGTAGCGGGACAGGGTGCTGCGGGTGCTGCTGATCTCGTCCGCCGCCGCCTCCAGCGTGAGGCCGGCGGCTTCCCGGTGGGTACGCAGCGCGATGCCCAGTCGCCGGGCACGGGCGGTCTTGGGAGCCATGCATCGATCGTCGCACATCTTTCCGGGAAGGTGTAGATGAGAGAGCGTCGATGAGAGTTGCATTCATGACTGTATACATGTCAGTCTGTCATCGCGTCCTCACCGCCGGTTGTCGTGGCGACGGTGGTGGTGAGTGACCGGAGGGGATGGGGCGCGCGGCGATCGGGTTTCTCCCCCGTACCCGATCGCCGCGTGCCACGCCCCGTGGTCCGCTCGCCGGAAGGGATTCGACGTGCGTACTGCTCGACAGGCCCGCGCCGACCGCGCCGGCGGGCTCCGATGACGCGGTTCCTGGTGGTGCTCACCGACGTGCGGCCGACCGGGGCCGCCGGCCGCGACGAACGCAACTGCCCCGAGCGGCGCCGTCAGGTCGTCGGGGCGAGCAGCCGGGAGGCGGCCGACCGGATCGCGGGCGCGTTCATGGCGCTGGGCATGGTGCGGGCCGGCCGGCAGCGGGTCAAGGTGATCGCCATCGGCCGGCGGCACGCGCGCGGCTGACGCCGCCCGCGGTGCGGTCGACGGAGACGGCCCCGCCGGGCGCAACACCGTCCGGCAGGCGGCCCGGCCCGGCGGGAGGCGCGGCCCGGCGCCCCGCCGGGCCGTCCGGCGTCAGCCCTCCGGTGAAGGTCCGTCCGGCGGCCGTCCCGTCCGGGGGCCGCAGGGAGCGTCACAGCATCCTGCGCCGCTTCAGGTAGGCCACCAGATCGTCGTAGACGCCCCCCTCGTTGGCGAACATCGCCACGTTGCGGGCGGTGGCCATCCACGGCTTCGTCGACGGCCGGACCTCCTTGACCGCCCGCTCCAGGTCCCGGTGCTCGATCATCCGCACCTCGCCGGTGCGTACCGAGTCGGCCATCGCGAACTCGGCGGCCGTCTCGCAGAGGTGGGCCAGGTCGGCGCCCGAGTAGTCCTCCGTGGCGGCGACGATCTTCCGCAGGTCGATTCCCGCGATCGGCCGCTCCCGCAGGTGGTACTCCAGGATGGACCGGCGTGCCTCGGCGTCGGGCGGCAGCACCAGGACCACCCGGTCGAGCCGCCCGGGCCGGCGCAGCGCCGGATCGACGTCCCACGGGGTGTTGGTGGCGGCCAGCACGAAGACCCCCTCGTTGCTGCCCTCCATCCCGTCCAGCTCCGCCAGCAGCTGGTTGCCCAGCGTCCGCATCGAGCTGGAGCCGACCTGCGAACGCTTGTGCCCCAGCGCGTCGACCTCGTCGAGGAAGAGCACGCACGGCGCGTTGCGGCGGGCCGCCTGGAACAGCTCGTGCAGGTTGCGCTCCGAGTTGCCCATCCACATGTCCAGCACGTCCACGATGGACAGGGAGATGAACTTCGCGCCCATCTCCCCGGCGACCGCCCGGGCCAGGAACGTCTTGCCGCAGCCGGGCGGACCGTAGAGCATCAGGCCGCCACGCAGGCTCTTGCCGTACATCCTGCGCAGCTCCGGGTTGCGTAGCGGGCCGAGGAAGGCCAGCTCCAGGCGCTCCTTGACCGCCGACATGCCGCCCACGTCGGCCAGCCGGATGCCGGAGGCCTCCACGTCGTACACCCGGTCGGCGTCGCCGGCCACCGGCTCCGGCTCGTCGCCGGCGCGGGCGAAGCGCGGCGGCACCACGTCGGCCAACTCCTGCTCGTAGGCCGCGAGGGGATCGTGGTCGGCGGTCGCGGCGCCGCTGGGCCCGTCCGGCGCCGCGCGCCGCGCCGGCGGTCGCGGATCCGCCGGGGGCGGCGGCGGTACGGGGCCCGCCAGCGCCCGCTGCATCAACGCCTGCGCCTCGGCGCTGCCCGGATCCCGGGCGAGCGCCTGCCCGACCTGCGCGATCGCCTCCCCGGCCCGGCCGGCGTCGAGCAGCAGCGCGGCGAGGTGCAGCCGCAGCGGCAGGTCGTCCGGGCGGGCGTCCAGGGCCGCCGACAGGGACTCGATGAGGGGATCTGCGCTCATAGGACGTGCAGCGTAGTGGGCGTCCGGCGCCGTCACCGTCCCGCATCGCCGGGTGCGTGGTAACGCTACGTATATCCTTTGTTGACCGAATGCCGCGACGCTTCGGCTGTCCCCGGGTATCGGCATCCGGCGCCCGCCACGCACAGTAAGGTCAACCGGGTGAGCGCCACGACCGGAGCAGTCGCGTACGAAGAGGTGACGCAGTGACCACCCCAGGCAGGACCCGCGTGGCGATCGTGTTCGGTGGCCGCAGCCCGGAGCACGGCATCTCCTGCGTCAGCGCCGGCAGCGTCCTCGGCGCCCTCGACCCGGACGAGTTCGAGGTGGTGCCGGTGGGCATCACCCGGGCCGGCCAGTGGGTGCTGACCAGCGGCGACCCGGGCCAGTTGGCGATCGACGCGCGCCGGCTGCCGGAGATCACCGCCGAGTCCGGCACCGACATCGTGCTGCGCGCCGACCCGACCGGCAACGGGCTCATGGTGCTCGACCCCACCGAGGGGCCCCGGGCGCTCGCCGACGTCGACGTGGTCTTCCCGGTGCTGCACGGCGCGTACGGCGAGGACGGCACCATCCAGGGCATGCTGGAGATGGCCGGCATCCCGTACGTCGGGGCGAACGTCTTCGCCTCCGCCGCCGCCATGGACAAGGAGTTCACCAAGAAGCTCTGCGCCGCCGAGGGCATCCCTGTCGGCCCGTACGCCGTGCTGCGCAACGGCATGACGCTGAGCGAGGCGGACAAGGAGCGGCTCGGCCTGCCGGTCTTCGTGAAGCCGTCGCGGGCCGGCTCGTCGTTCGGCATCAGCAAGGTCGACGACTGGGCCGACCTCGACGCGGCGGTCGCCCCCGCCCGGCAGATCGACCCGAAGGTGCTCATCGAGGGGGCGATCGTCGGCCGCGAGATCGAGTGCGGCGTGCTGGAGGGCGAGGCCGGTGGGGCGCCGGAGGCGTCCGTGCTCGCCGAGGTCCGGGTGGTCGGGGACTACGACTTCTACGACTTCGAGGCGAAGTACATCGACTCCGAGTCCGCCTGCGAGTACGACATCCCCGCCGGCCTGCCGGAGCGGGTGACCCGCCAGGTCCGCGAGTACGCCGTCCGCGCCTTCACCGCGCTCGACTGCGCCGGGCTGGCCCGGGTCGACTTCTTCGTCACCCCCGACCTGGACGTCTACCTCAACGAGATCAACACGATGCCGGGCTTCACGCCGACGTCGATGTTCCCCCGGATGTGGGCGGCCTCCGGCCTGGAGTACCCGAAGCTGGTCAACCGCCTCATCCGCACCGCCCTGCACCGCGGCGTCGGCCTGCACTGAGCCGCTCGCGCGGGGAAGGGCACCTTCCCGGCGACCGATGCACAGGAAGACGCCCTTCCCGGCCCCTGCCCGCGCACGCGGGGCAAGGCAGGGGCGGGAGGGTGTCAGGCGCGGCAGCCGCTCGGGGGGTCGGCGACGGAGGGCACCGAGGCCACGATCGTGTCCGAGACGGGGGCCACCCACTGCAACCCCTGTCCGTAGAAGTGCGGCACGCGGACGGTGACGGCGGTCTCCCGGTCCATGGTGGTGAGCACGGTGGCGTCGCGTTCCTCGCTGGCGTACCAGCAGACCCGGTTGACCGTCCAGACGTGGTCGGTGTCGTCGACGGCCGGCTTGGCCCCGCCGCAGGCGACAGTGACCGCCGGGTCGCCGTACGCGGCGTTCTGCTCCGGGCCGGCGGTGACCGGGCGCTGCGGGAGGTCGTTGACCGTGGCCGGCAGCTGGGAGAGCAGGGCCCGGCAGACCGTGGCGGGGCGCTCGGCCAGCGCCGGCGCGGCCATCTCGACCGGGGCGGTGGAGCGCGGGCCGACACTCGTGGCGGTCGCGCTCGGCGTGGCGGCCGGATCGGCCCGCTCGTCGGGGGAGAGTTGGGTGAACGCGAGCGCGCCCACCAGCACGGTGACCGGCAGCGCGATCAGCGTCGCGATCAGCGCGGCGCCCCGGGTCGTCCGGTCGCGGGCCGGCCGGTCGGGGGCCACCTCGTCCGGCTGGTCGGAATCGGTCACGGGAGAGTCAGTGATCTTGTCCACTTACAGGCGCACCACCGAACACGTGAGGGTGCGGGTGATGCCGGGCACCATCTGCACCTTGCTGACGATGAGTTTGCCGAGTTCGTCGACGGTGTTCGCCTCGGTGAGCACGACCACGTCGTACGGCCCGGTGACGGCGTCGACGCGCACCACGCCGGCAAGGTCAGAGATGAGACCGGCCACGTCGCGCGCGCGGCCGACCTCCGTCTGGATGAGGATGTACGCCTGTACCACGACTCGACCTCCGTCCGTCGCCGCCTGCGGGGCGGCCCGAAGGGAGAAAGTACCTTACGGACCAGGTCTGATCCCTATCGGTGGTCGAGGAGAAGCGGTGAGCGAGCGCGGCGGAGGGCCGGTATGAGTGTCGCGGGAGTCGGCGAGTTCGGCCTGATCGATCGGGTGACCGCCCGGTTGTCGTACGGATCGACCGTTCTGCTCGGTCCCGGGGACGACGCGGCGGTGGTGGCCGCCCCGGACGCCCGGGTCGTGGCCTCGACCGACGTGCTGGTGGAGGGCCGGCACTTCCGGCGGGACTGGTCCGGCGCGCGTGACGTCGGCCACCGGGCGGCGGCGGCGAACCTGGCGGACATCGCCGCGATGGGGGCGCAGCCGACCGCGTTGCTGGTGGCGCTCTGCATGCCGCCGGAGTTGGAGACCGGCTGGGCCGAGGAACTCGCCGACGGGCTGGCCGCCGAGGCGGCGAAGGTCGGAGCGAGCGTGGTGGGCGGGGACATGTCGGCCAGCCCCACGCTGACCATCGCGGTCACGGCCCTCGGCGACCTGGGCGGCCGGCCGCCGGTGACGCGCTCCGGCGCGCGGCCCGGTGACGTGCTGGCCCTGGCCGGCCGGATCGGGTACGCGGCGGCCGGGCTGACCGTGCTCACCCGGGGCTTCCGTACGCCCCGGTTGCTGGTGGAGGCCTGCCGGCGGCCCGAGGTGCCCTACGCGGCGGGGCCGCACGCCGCCCGGCTCGGCGCCACCTCCATGATCGACGTGTCGGACGGGCTGCTCGCCGACGTCGGGCACGTCGCGAAGGCGAGCGGGGTCGCGGTGGACGTGCGCCGGGACGCCTTCGAGGTGCCCCGGCAGATGCGCGACGCCGCCCAGGCGCTCGGCGTCGACCCGTACTCCTGGCTCCTCGCCGGGGGCGACGACCACGCGCTGGCCGCGACCTTCCCGTCGGCGGTGGCGCTGCCGCCGGACTGGCGGCCGATCGGGCGGGTCGCGGAGGGCTCGGGCGTGACGGTCGACGGGCGCCCGTACGACGGACCCGCTGGCTGGGACCACTTCCGGTAAGGGCCGATCAGCGTCGTACCCTTTACTGCGTGAGTGAGATCGAGATTCGGGCCGAGCGTTTCGACTCGCCGGTGGCGCGGCGGCTGATCCGGGCCGCCCTGGCCGACCTTGGTGCCCGGTACGGCGGCAGCGGCGACGAGACCCCGGTCGATCCGGGCGAGTTCGAGCCGCCCGCCGGGGCCTTCCTCGTGGCCCACCTCGGCGGCGAGCCGGTCGGCTGTGGCGGCTGGCGCAGCCACGGTGACGAGGGCGACACCGCCGAGCTGAAGCGGATGTACACCGCGCCGGCGGCCCGGGGCCGGGGCGTGGCCCGGGCGGTGCTGGCGGCGGTGGAGCGCTCCGCGCGGGAGCACGGGCGCAAGCGGATCGTCCTGGAGTGCGGCGACAAGCAGCCCGAGGCCATCGCCATGTACACGGCGGCCGGCTACGAGCGGATCCCGAACTTCGGCTTCTACCGCGACGCCCCGGGCTGCATCTCCTTCGCCCGGACGCTCTGACCCCGTCCCCCGGACGCGCTGGCCCCGTCGCGGGCCGCTCCGACCCGTCGCCGTAACCCGATCGCCGGGACGCGCGCGCCGCGACCCGTCGCGCTGCACGCCCGCCGTGCGCCGCAGAGGCGTCGGTCGGCGGACGCGACAGAGCCGGCGGGCCGTGACGGCCCGCCGGCAATGACGAGTGACGAGGGTGGGGCCTACCGCGTCAGGCGCGGGTGACCTTGCCCGCCTTGATGCAGGAGGTGCAGACCTTCAACTTCTTGGTGTTGCCGCCACCGGCCGGGGTACGCACCGACTGGATGTTCGGGTTCCAGCGGCGGTTGGTCCGCCGGTGCGAGTGGGACACGTTGTGGCCGAAGCCCGGTCCCTTGCCACAGACGTCGCACACGCTAGCCACGGGATACTCCTGGGATTGAAACGTTCATGAGGTCGCCGCCAGGCGCAGCCCGGGCAACCTGGCCAGGTTACCCGATGGTCCGGGTGCCGACCAACCGGCCCCGGACGGCGGCCCGAGCCGGCGCCCTCGCCGCGCTCCCTCGTCCACCGGCCCGACGCGTCGCGCCCCGACACGGGTGCGGCACAGGTCGGACCGTACCGCCCCCTGCGCCGTCGCCGCGCGCTGGGACGGGCCACGCGGACGGCGGGTACGCGCGGACGGCCGGACACGCCGCGCGAGTGCCGGCGACACCGGCGCGTGTCGGTGCGCGCCAGTAGGCTTCTCGCCGTGCTGGACACCCTCGATGCCGCCGCGGTCCGCCGTTGGTGCGCGGGCGGGCTGGTGGCACTCAAACGCCACCAGGGCGAGATCGACGACCTCAACGTCTATCCGGTGCCCGACGGCGACACCGGCACCAACATGGTGCTCACCCTCACCTCCGCCCAGCAGGCGCTCGCGATGGACCTCGGCACCCTGCCGGAGGACGGGCCCACCGCGCACGGGCACGCGCTGCGGCTGATGGCCCGGGGCGCGCTGCTGGGCGCGCGGGGCAACTCGGGGGTGATCCTGTCGCAGATCCTGCGTGGCTTCGCCGACGCCGTGGCCGCCGTGCCGGCCGTGCGGGGGCGCGAGCTGGCCGCCGCCCTGCGCGACGGCACGGCCGCCGCCTACGCCGCGGTCGCCCGCCCCGTCGAGGGCACGCTGCTCAGCGTCGTCGCCGCCGCGGCGCACGCCGCCGAGCGCGCCGACAGCGACGACCTGCGCGCGGTGGCCCGGGCGGCGGCGGGCGGGGCGGCGCACGCCTTGACGCGCACCCCCGAGCAGCTCCCGGCGCTGGCCCGGGCCGGCGTGGTGGACGCCGGCGGCCGGGGCCTGTGCCTGCTGCTCGACGCCCTGGTCGAGGTCGTGACCGGCGAGAGCCCCGAGCGGCCCGTGCCCGCGCCGCGCCCCGTCCGTCCGCCGGCCGACGCCGTGCGCGAGACCGGTTCCGAGGAGTACGCGTACGAGGTGCAGTACCTGCTCGACGCCGGGCCGCAGGAGGTGGCCCGGCTGCGCGCCGAGCTGGCCGCGCTGGGCGACTCGTTGGTGGTCGTCGGCGACGGCAGCGCCGGCACGGGCACCTGGAACGTGCACGTGCACGTCAACGACGTGGGCGCGGCGATCGAGGCGGGCGTGGTGGCCGGCCGGCCGCACCGGATCTCGGTGACCCGCTTCGCCGACCAGCTCGCACCGGTGCCGCCTGCCGTGGCGGCGGACGGGCGGGCCGCCGTGGTGGTGGCCACCGGCGCGGGCATCGCCGGGCTCTTCGCCGGCGAGGGCGCGACGGTGGTGCCCGGCAACCCGTCGATCGGCGAGCTGGTGGACGCGATCCGCGTCACCGGGGCGGCCCGCGTGGTGGTGCTGCCCAACGACCCCGACACGCAGGCGGTGGCGAGCGCCGCCGCCCGGGAGGCGCACGCGCTCGGCATCAAGGTCAGCGTGGTACCGACCCGCTCGCCCGTGCAGGCGCTGGCCGCCCTCGCGGTGCGCGACCCGGGGCGACGCTTCTCCGACGACGTGATCGCGATGGCCGAGGCGGCCGGGGCCTGCCGCTACGCCGAGGTCTGCTACGCCCGCCGCGAGGCGCTGACCGTCGCCGGCCCGTGCCGCCCCGGCGACGTGCTGGCGCTGGTCGAGGGGGAGGTGCACCTGATCGGCTCCGACCTGGCCGACACCTGCGCGGCCGTGGTCGACCGGATGCTCGGCGGCGGTGGTGAGCTGGTGACGCTGCTCTCCGGGGCGGACGCCCCCGCCGGGCTGGCCGACGCGGTCCGCGAGCACGTCGGGCAGCGCTGGCCGTTCGTCGAGGTGCAGGCCTACCCGGGCGGGCAGCCGCACTATCCGCTCCTGGTGGGGGTCGAATGACGTCCGAGCCGTCCACGATGGACACGCCGCTGAAGAAGCTGGTCGGCGAGAAGACCGCGAAGGCCCTCGCCGGGCACCTCGACCTGCACACCGCCGGCGACCTGATCTACCACTTCCCGCGCCGCTACGACGAGCGCGGCGAGCACACCGACATCCGCTCACTCGACGTCGGTGAGCAGGCCACCGTGCTGGCCCAGGTGCAGCGCACCGCCGTACGCCCGATGCGCCAGCGCCGGGGCAACCTGCTGGAGGTGACGGTCGGCGACGGCGCCGGCGGCACCCTCGCCCTGACCTTCTTCGGCAACCAGGCCTGGCGCGAGCGCGAGCTGCGCCCCGGCCGGTGGGGGCTCTTCGCCGGCAAGGTCACCGAGTTCCGGGGCAAGCGGCAGCTCAACGGCCCGGAATACGTCCTGCTCGGCGAGGGCGGCGACGGCGAGGCGGCGGCCAACGAGGAGATCGAGGAGTTCGCGGGCGCGCTGATCCCGGTCTACCCGGCCGCCGCGGCCGTGCCCACCTGGGTGGTCGCCCGCTGCGTCCGGGTGGTGCTGGACACGTTCACCGCGCCGGACGACCCGCTGCCCGCGACCCTGCGGGCGAGCCGCAACCTGGGCGGCATCGGCACGGCGCTGCGCGAGATCCACCGGCCGACCAGCAAGGAGGCGCTCTACCGGGCCCGGCACCGGCTCAAGTGGGACGAGGCGTTCGCCGTGCAGCTCACCCTGGTGCAGCGCAAGCACCGCGCCGCCGCCTCGCCGGCCCGGCCCCGCCCGGCGCGGCCCGGCGGCCTGCTCGACGCCTTCGACGCCCGGCTGCCCTACGAGCTGACGCCCGGCCAGCGCGACGTCGGGGTGGAGATCGCGGCGGACCTGGCCACGGCCCACCCGATGCACCGGCTGCTCCAGGGTGAGGTCGGTTCCGGCAAGACGGTGGTCGCGCTGCGCGCGATGCTCCAGGTGGTCGACGCGGGCGGGCAGGCCGCGCTGCTGGCCCCGACCGAGGTGCTCGCCGCGCAGCACCACCGGGGCATCCTCGACCTGCTCGGGCCGCTCGGGCGGGCCGGCGAGCTGGGCGCGGCCGACGACGCCACCCGGGTCGAGCTGGTCACCGGCTCGCTGGGCGCGGTGGCCCGTCGGCGGGCGCTGGCCGAGGTCGCCAGCGGCGCCGCCGGCATCGTGCTCGGCACCCACGCCCTGCTCTACGAGGGCGTCGACTTCGCCGACCTCGGCCTGGTGGTGGTCGACGAGCAGCACCGCTTCGGCGTGGAGCAGCGCGACGCGCTGCGCGCCAAGGCCGAGCAGCCGCCGCACGTGCTGGTGATGACGGCCACCCCGATCCCGCGCACGGTGGCGATGACCGTCTACGGCGACCTGGAGACCTCCACGCTGTCCCAGCTGCCGCAGGGCCGCTCGCCGATCGCCTCGCACGTGGTCCCGGCCGCCGAGAAGCCGGCCTTCCTGGACCGGGCCTGGCGCCGGGTGCGCGAGGAGGTGTCCGCCGGCCACCAGGCGTACGTCGTCTGCCCCCGCATCGGCGAGGGGCCGGCGAGCGAGGAGGAGCCGCCGGCGGAGGACGACAACGGGCGCCGGCCGCCGATGGCGGTCACCGAGGTGGCGCCGTTGCTCGCCGAGGGGCCGCTGCACGGCCTGCGCATCGGCGTGCTGCACGGGCGGCTGCCGCCCGACGAGAAGGACGCGGTGATGCGCTCCTTCGCCGACGGCGACCTCGACGTGCTGGTCGCCACGACCGTGGTCGAGGTCGGCGTCAACGTGCCGAACGCGACCGTGATGATCGTGCTCGACGCCGACCGGTTCGGCGTCTCCCAGCTGCACCAGCTGCGCGGCCGGGTCGGTCGGGGGTCCGCCCCGGGGCTCTGCCTGCTGGTCAGCGAGGCGCTGGAGGGCACGCCCGCGCGGGAGCGGCTGGACGCGGTGGCCTCCACGACCGACGGGTTCAAGCTCGCCGAGCTGGATCTGGAGCAGCGCCGGGAGGGCGACGTCCTGGGCGCCACCCAGTCGGGGCGCCGCTCGCACCTGCGGCTGCTCTCGCTGCTGCGCGACGCCGACCTGATCCGCGACGCCCGTGCCGAGGCGATCGCCCTGGTCGAGGAGGATCCGGAGCTGGCCCGGCACCCGGCGTTGGCCGCGTCGGTGGCCGCCCTGGTCGACGAGGAGCGCGCCGAATACCTGGAGAAGGGCTGATCTAGGCTTCGACGGATGTCCGTATCCTCATTGGACAGTGGCGTGCTCCTGCTGGCCCGGGGCGACGAGATCCTGACGGAACAGGTCGCCGGGGTGGCTGATCGGAGCACCGGTGTCCACTGCGCTCCCGAGACCCGGTTCCAGATCGCCTCGATCAGCAAGCAGATGGCCGCCGCGGCGGTGTTGTCGCTCGCCGAGCGGGGTGTGCTGAGCCTGTCCGATCCGGTCGTGCGCTGGCTGCCCAGCCCACCGCCGCAATGGTCCGGCATCACGCTGCACCACCTGCTCACCCACACCTCGGGCCTGGGCCACTGGGAGGAGTACCCGGCGGTCGATCTCGTCGACCCGGCCGAGCCGGACGAACTGCTCGGCTTGTTCGCCGCGGTGCCGCCGCTGTTCCGGCCCGGAGCCGGTTGGCACTACAGCAGCCCCGGCTACGTGCTGTTGGCCCGGACCGTCGAGCGCGCGGCCGACCGGCCGTACGCCGAGTTCCTCGCCGAGGAGGTCTTCGCGCCGCTGGGCATGACGGGCAGCTTCGCCGGTGCGGGCGACGGACGGCCGGACGTGGCGGTCGGACACGAGGGCGGCCGTCCGGTGCCGTCCTGGGACCTGGCGACCGTGAGCATGGGCGCGGGTGACGTCTGGTGCACCGGTACGGACCTGCTCACCTGGCTCGACGTGCCGCGCCGGGGCCGGCTGCTCGCCCAGGCCTCGGTGACGGCGATGACCGCCCCACACGCGCCCACCGGCCGGCCCGGGGAGGCGTACGGCTACGGGTTCTTCGTCGGCCCGCTGGCCGGGAGGCGGGCGCTGCACCACTCGGGGGACAACGGCGGTTACAAGGCGTTCGCCGCCTGGCTGCCCGACTCGGACCAGCGGCTCGTGCTGCTGACCAACCAGGCCGAGGTCGAACCGGTCACGATCACGTCGGTGCTCGGTCCCGCCGAGGTGCGTTGATCGTGTACGGACGCCGACCGGGTGGCGGACGCGCCCTCGGTGCGGGCCAGGGAGACCGACAGGTCGTGGAGGGTCCGGTCGTCGCCTCGGGTGCCTCGTCCACCGGCCGGGCCGTCGCGTAGCGTCGGGGCATGCGCAGGGAGCGACGGTGACCCGGATCGTGGCCGGAACCCTCGGCGGGCGGCGGATCGCCGCGCCGCCCGGCGCGGGCACCCGGCCCACGTCGGACCGGGTGCGCGAGGCGCTGTTCAGCGCCGTGCAGGCGGAGGTCGACCTGGCCGGCGCCCGCTTCGCCGACCTGTACGCCGGCTCCGGCGCGGTCGGCCTGGAGGCCCTCTCCCGGGGGGCCGCGCACGTGCTGCTGGTGGAGTCCGACCCCCGGGCGGCCCGGGTGGTCCGGGAGAACGTGGCGACGTTGCGCGCCGCCCCGGCCGCCCGGCTGGTCACCGGCAGGGTCGCCACGGTGCTGGCGGCCGGCCCGGACGTCGACCCGTACGACGTGGTCTTCGCCGACCCGCCCTACGCGGTGCCGGACGCGGAGATCACGGCGATGCTCGTCGCGCTGGTCGACGGCGGCTGGCTGGCCCCGGACGCCCTGGTGGTGGTGGAACGGTCGAGCCGTACGGGCCCGGTCGGGTGGGTGCAGGGAATCACCGGCGAGCGCAGCCGGCGCTACGGCGAGACGACCCTTTGGTACGGTCGCCGATCATGAGACGTGCGGTGTGTCCCGGCTCGTTCGATCCGGTCACCAACGGGCACCTCGACATCGTCGGCCGGGCGAGCCGGCTGTTCGACGAGGTGATCGTGGGCGTGCTGGTCAACCAGTCGAAGAGCGGCCTGTTCACCGTCGAGGAGCGGATCGACATGCTCCGCGAGGTGACCGCCTCCTACGACAACGTCCGGGTCGAGTCGTTCCGCGGCCTGCTGGTCGACTTCTGTCGGGCGCAGCAGGCGAGCGTGCTGATCAAGGGCCTGCGGGCGGTCAGCGACTTCGACTACGAGTTGCAGATGGCGCAGATGAACATCGGCCTGGCCGGCGTCGAGACCCTGTTCATGCCGACCAATCCGCTCTACTCGTTCCTCTCCTCCAGCCTGGTCAAGGACGTGGCGAAGTGGGGCGGCGACATCTCCGCCCACGTGCCCGACCGGGTCCGCGAGGAGCTGAGCGCCCGGCTCGTCCGGCCGCCGCGCGACTGAGCGTCCGGGGCGACCGCCCCGCCACCACCCCGCCGGCGCCGTGCCCGGCGGGGATGGCGCCGTGGCGCACCGCGACGCGCCGGGCCGGGGTGAGCGGCGCGCTGTGGTCGGGGCGCGACATGATGTGTGGAGCGGGAAACCGGCCGTAGCCCGCATCATGTAGGTCGGCCCGACGAACGACAGGAGTGAGGTACCGGTGGACCCGCTCGATCGCATCGACGAACTGATCGCCATGGTGGAGCAGGCCCGCTCCGTCCCGATGTCGCGCAACAACTGCATGGTCGACCGGGGCGAGTTCATCGCGGTCCTCGACGAGCTGCGCGCCGAACTCCCCGCCGACCTGCGCCGGGCCGCCGCGCTGCTGGAGGAGCGGGACAAGATCATGGAGGCCGGCAAGCGCGAGGCCGACCGGATCATCAGCGAGGGTGAGGCGGAACACGCCCGGCTGGTCTCGGTGAACGAGATCACTGTCTCCGCCGAGCACGAGGGTGCGCGGATCATCGCCGAGGCCCGCGCCGAGGCGCAGCGCCTGCGGGAGGAGGTCGACGACTACGTCGACACCGCGCTGGCCAACTTCGAGCAGTTCCTCACCCGGGCGCTGGCCTCGATCGAGCGCGGCCGGGACAAGATGCACGCGCTGCGCGAGATCGGCACCTTCGGTGGGGAGGAGTCGGAACGCCCGCTACCCTTCTGAGCGGCACCTCACCAGCCGGCAGACGGGGCGGGCGTCGCCCCCGGTTCGACGGTCCGGCGGTCGCCCAGGTAACCTCTTTTGTCGGCCTCTCACCGGCCGGAGTCTGACTATGCCCAAACACACGCCTTCGACACTCGACCCCAGGTCGCCGCTGGTCCTCGACACGAGGGAGCTGCCGCGCCGGCCTGGAGCCTTGCGTACGGTCAAGCGGGTGGTGCCGGCACCGGCGGACCTCGGCGGCGAGATGATCGCCGTGCCGCAGGGCGCGGACCTCGACCTCGACCTGAGGTTGGAGTCGGTGTCCGAGGGCGTGCTCGTCTCCGGGACCGTCAGCGGTCGCGTCCGGGGCGAGTGCGGTCGCTGCCTACGCGAGATCGACGACTCGCTGGCTGTGCGGGTCCAGGAGCTGTACGCGTACGAGAACAGCACCACGGACTCCACGACCGACGAGGACGAGGTGGGCCGGATGCAGGGCGATCTGATCGACCTGGAGCCGGCGCTGCGGGACGCGGTGGTGCTCACGCTGCCGACCAACCCGCTCTGCCGGGAGGACTGCCCAGGACTGTGCCCCGAATGCGGGGTGCACTGGGACGATCTGCCGGCCGACCACAGTCACGAGCAGATCGACCCGCGTTGGGCGGGCCTGTCGCAACTGAACCGTAAAGAGGAGTAGGAACCGTGGCCGTCCCCAAGCGCAAGATGTCGCGCAGCAACACCCGCGCCCGCCGGGCGAACTGGAAGGCGACCGTGGTCGCGACCGTGGCCTGCCCCCAGTGCAAGTCGGCGAAGCTGCCGCACGCCGCCTGCTCCGTCTGCGGCACCTACAACGGCCGCCAGGTCCTCGAGGTCTGACCTGGACGCCGAGTGACGCCCCCGACCCCTGGTCGGGCGGCACGCGCACCCTGGCACTCGCCCGGTGTCCCGGCTCCCTCCGACGCCGGCCGGCCCGTTCCGGCCGGCGTTCCGATGGAGTCGGGCACCGCGCGGATCGCCGTTGACCTCCTCGGCGGGGACGACGCTCCCGCCGTCGTGGTTGACGGCGCTCTGCGGGCCGTGCGCGCCGACCCGGACCTGCACCTGCTGCTCGTCGGCCCGGCCGAGGCCGCCGGCGAGGTGATCCGTGCCCTCGACCCGGCGCAGCGCGCCCGGGTCACGGTACGGCCGGTCCGCACCGTGGTCGGCATGGCCGACCATCCCGTGGCCGCCCGTGCCGACAGCACGGTCCGCGGCGCGGTGCACGCCGTCCGCGACGGCGCCGCCGACGCGCTCGTCTCCGCCGGTTCCACCGGCGCCACCGTCACCG
This sequence comes from Micromonospora echinofusca, assembly GCF_900091445.1. Classification (NCBI taxonomy): domain Bacteria; kingdom Bacillati; phylum Actinomycetota; class Actinomycetes; order Micromonosporales; family Micromonosporaceae; genus Micromonospora; species Micromonospora echinofusca. Next base: position 4,859,894 of record NZ_LT607733.1, on the reverse strand, counting down.
CCGTGGCGCTCGGCCTCGGCCGCTGGCCGGACGTGCGCCGTCCGGCGCTGATCGCCACCCTGCCGGCTGTCGCCGGCCCGGTGGTCCTGCTGGACGTGGGCGGTTCGCTGGAGCCGCGCCCGGCCACCCTGGCCCGCCACGCCGCGCTCGGCACCGCCTACGCGGCGGTCGCGCACGCCGTCGCCGCGCCCCGGGTGGGGCTGCTGTCGGTGGGCACCGAGGCGGGCAAGGGCGACCGCGCCCGCCGCCTCGCCGATCCCATCCTCGCCGCCACGTCGCTGCCCTGCGACGGGCGCTACGTCGGCCTCGTCGAGGGGTACGACGTCTCCCTCGGCGCGCGCGCCGATGTGGTGGTCACCGACGGGTTCACCGGTAACGTGCTGCTCAAGGCGATCGAGGGCGCGTACGCGATGGCCGGCGGGCCCCCGACGGGCGGCGGCGCCCCCCGCGCGGCGGCCCTGCTCGGGGTCGCCGGGACGGTGGTCGTCTGTCACGGCGCCGCCCGGCCCGAGGACGTCGCCGCCGGCATCGGGCTGGCCGCCCATCTCTGGCGGCGTCGCGCCACCGACCAGGTACGCGCCCTGCTCGACGGCACCGAGGCGGGCGACCGCGAGGAACGCACCGACCGCACCACCGACACCGAGGTACCCACATCATGAGCAACGACAAGCGGCGGCGGGCGTCCGTCGGTCACCTGGAAGCCGCGTTCGGCGTCAGCCTGGATCCGGAGCTGCTCCAGCGCGCCCTGACCCACCGTTCGTACGCGTACGAGAACGGCGGCCTGCCCACCAACGAGCGGCTGGAGTTCCTGGGCGACTCGGTGCTCGGCGTGGTGATCACCACCGCGCTGTTCCACAACCACCCCGACCTGCCCGAGGGGCAGCTGGCCAAGCTGCGGGCCAGCGTGGTCAACATGCGCGCCCTCGCCGACGTGGCCCGGGGCCTCGGCCCGGACGGGCTCGGCGCCTACCTGCTGCTCGGCAAGGGCGAGGAGACCACCGGCGGCCGGGACAAGGCGAGCATCCTCGCCGACACCCTGGAGGCGCTGCTCGGCGCGATCTACCTCCAGTACGGGCTGGACACCGCGGCCATCGTGATCCACCGGCTGTTCGACCCGCTGATGGCCGAGTCGGCCGGCCGGGGCGCGGCCCTGGACTGGAAGACCAGCCTCCAGGAGCTGACGGCCGCGCTCGGGCTCGGCGTGCCCGAGTACCGCATCGAGGGCGCCGGCCCGGACCACCTCAAGACGTTCACCGCCTGGGTGGTGGTCGCCGGCAACCGCTATGGCGGGGCCGACGGGCGCAGCAAGAAGGAGGCCGAGCAGCGGGCCGCCGAGGCGGCCTGGCGGACGCTGAACGAGCAGGCGGAGCGGGAGCCGGCGGGGGCGGTCGACCCGGTGGCCGGGGACGGGACGGCGCAGGCCGCCGAGGCGGGCCTGGGCCGTGCCTGAGCTGCCGGAGGTCGAGACCGTCCGGCAGGGGCTGGCCCGCTGGGTCACCGGCCGGCGGATCTCCTCCGTCGAGGTGCGCCACCCCCGCGCGGTACGCCGGCACACCCCCGGCGGTGGGCACTTCGCCGACGTGCTGGCCGGCCGGACGGTGCTGGACGTGCGCCGCCGCGGCAAGTACCTGTGGCTGCCGCTGGACAGCGGCGACGCCGTGATCGGGCACCTGGGCATGTCCGGCCAGCTGCTGGTGCAGCCGGCCGAGGCGCCCGACGAGACGCACCTGCGGGTCCGGTTCCGGTTCACCGACGACGGTCCCGAGCTGCGCTTCGTCGACCAGCGCACCTTCGGCGGCCTGTCGGTCTCGGCCGGGGGCGCGGAGCTGCCGGCGGAGATCGCGCACATCGCCCGGGACCCGATGGACCCGCAGTTCTCCGACGCGGCGTTCGCCGCCGCGCTGCGCCGGCGGCGTACCGAGGTCAAGCGGGCGCTGCTGGACCAGACGCTGATCTCCGGCGTCGGCAACATCTACGCCGACGAGGCGCTGTGGCGGGCGAGGCTGCACGGCGCCCGCCCCACCGACGCGCTGACCGGCCCGGCCGCGCTGCGGCTGCTGGGCCACGTCCGGGACGTCCTCGCCGAGGCGATCAAGTCCGGCGGCACGAGCTTCGACGCCCTCTACGTCAACGTCAACGGGGAGAGCGGCTACTTCGACCGGGCGCTGAACGTCTACGGGCGGGAGGGGCTACCGTGCCCCCGCTGCGGCGCGCCCGTGCGGCGCGAGGCGTTCATGAACCGCTCGTCGTACAGCTGCCCGCGCTGTCAGCCCCGCCCCCGGGCGGCGCTTCGGGGTTGACCCCGCCGCCGCTCAGGGCGCCGGGCAGGGGATCCGCCACGCGTCGAGCTCGCGTTCCTTGCGGATCGAGGAGAGACCGTAGCCGACCGTGGTGACGCAGAAGTCCGTCGTCGAGCCGGCGTACTCCACGTGGAACACCGGTTTGCCCGCCTCGACGAACGGCAGCAGCCGGGCGCACTGGTCGCGCCGTACGCACTCCTCGTTGACGGCGAAGTCGAAGTCCGGGGCCAGCGCGGCCACCTGCCCCAGGTCGTTGATCAGGCCGGGGGAGAGGCTCAGCGAGCGGGCCAGTCCGGCCAACCGGCGGTTGAACAGCAGTTGGTCGTCGAAGCCGAGCGGGAAGCCGGACCGGTTCGCGTACCCGTCGGCGTCGGCCAGCGCGACCGCCCCGAAGCCCTTGCCCCGGCAGAGCCGGAACCGGTCGGCCAGCACCGGGCGTAGCGCGTCCCACTGCCGTACGTCGAGCCAGCGGCTCTGTGGCCGGCGGGACGCGGCACCCCGTACGGCTGCCGGGAAGCGGTCCGCGTCCGGGTCGCTCGGCAGGAACGAGCCGACGTGCACCTGGCAGACCAGCCGGCGGTCGCGGGAGCGCAGCTCGGCGGTCTGCGCGGCGGTGGTGGCGACGGGGTCGAGCAGGAAGACGTCGGCGTCGACGGTCGGGTCCAGCACGCCGCTGAGCTGCCACTGCCACTGCCACCGGCCCGCCGACGAGGCCGGCCAGGTGGTCGGGGCGCCCGGCGCGGTGAGGCCCACCCGGCAGGCGGCGACCACGCTCAGCAGCGCGAGCGCGACACAGGCTGGCAGGGCCCGCCCCACGGCGCGCGTACGTGGCCGGATCCGCATCGGCAGCTCCGCAGGTCGCGGGCGGCGGCACACCGCCCCGGGCGGGTACGCCGTGTCGGCGTACCTCACCCGGTCAAACGAGCGCGGACCCGGCCACGACTCGCGTTCAACGCGGTGCGGCGAAGACCTGCGTCCAGTACGGCCCGTTGCTGCTGGCGACGCCGACGCCGATCTCGGTGAAGGCGCAGTTCAGGATGTTGGCCCGGTGCCCGGGGCTGTTCATCCAGGCGTCCATGACGGCGGCGGGCGTCTTCTGGTTCCAGGCGACGTTCTCGCCGTAGGTGCGCCAGGAGTAGCCGACCCGGTCCAGCCGGGTCCCGACGTTGCTGCCGTCGCTGCCCGTGTGCGACATGTTCCGGTGGTCGGCCTGGTCCTGGCTGTGCCGCTGGGCCGCGGTCATCAGCTTGTCGTCGACGCCTACCGCGCCGCAGCCGGCCTTGGCGCGCTCGGCGTTGACCAGGGCGACCACCTGGCTGGCCTGGCTGCCGGCCGCGGTGCTGCCGGTGGGGGTCCTCGTACCGCCGCCGGCCGGCGCCGTGCTCCGCTCGGCGGTGCGCCGCGAGGGCGCGGTGGTACGCGACGGCGCCGGCGTCGGCCTGGCGGTCTTCGTGGCCGACGGGGTGGGCCTGGCGGTGGTCGGCGCGGTGCTCGGCTTGGGCGGGGCCAGCGCGTCGCCGGGGGTCGGCTCCGTGTCGGGCAGCACCGGGGCGGCGGCGATCGGGTCGTCGGCGGCGGCCGGATCGGTCGCCGGGCCGTCGCCGGTCAGCGCGACCGCGCCCACACCGAGGCTCACCACCAGCGTGGCGGCCGCGGCGGCGCCACCGATCAGCAGCGGGCGGGAGATCCGCCGACGCGGGCGGTGGCGGCCCTCGGCGGCGGCCGGCGTCGCCTCAGCCGGGGCGGCCCGCAGCGCGGCGAGGTCGACGGGAGCGGTCGGGGCGCCGGCGGGCGCGGCCTGCCAGCGCGCGGTGGGGGCGTCGGCGGGTCCGGCCTGCCAGTGCCCGGGGCGGGCGTCGGTGTGCTCCGGCTGCCAGCGTGCGGCCGGCTGGTCGCGGTGCCACTCGTCGGCGGGCTGCTGCGGGTCGTCCCCGAACAGGTAGGCCGACCTCGGCTCCGGACGGTCGGTGAGCCAGGCCGGCGGCTCGTCGCCCAGCGGCTGCTCGTGGCGCCGGGGGGCGCCGGCCGGGTCGTTCGGATCGGTCCAGCCGTACACGCCTGTGCCTCCAAGGGGTCGCTTGCGGGCCGGGGTGACGCTACGTGGCGGGCGCGAACAGCGGCAATGTGGCTAAGGAAGAGTTAAGGGGAAGCCGGACGCCAGGGTGGGGACTTCCCGGGATCCGGGGCGTAGAGTCAGGGTGTCCGGACAGAGTGTGTCCGCGCCTTGTGGCAGCCCCCCGGCAAGTGGTCAGGTCGACGTGGAAATGATCTACGGCCTGCGAGAACTTGACGAAAGAGGGGGTGTCGGCTCAATATGTAGGTGTCGCCAGTCGCGCCCGGTCATGCCCAGAATCGTCTGGGATGACAGCCGCGTACACATTTGGGCGCGCGTTGGCCGGCCCTTCCGGCAGCGCATATCAAGGAGTCAACATGGCTAAGGCCCTGTACGGCCACGTAGGTGCGGCGTCCGATCGGCGCCTGCTCGACGAGGTCACCCGACTGCGTGCCACGGTTCGGTCTCTGGAGTTCGAGATCACGCGGCTGCGTGCCGAGAACGATCGGCTCGCGGCGGCTGCGGCGGAGACGGACGACCTGCTCCGTCTGGCCGAGCCCGCACTGACCTGATCTCCGGATCGCACAACTGAATCGCACCACGCAAAAAGAGCGCGCCGACACTTCCGTGCCGGCGCGCAGCTCTGTCCGCGCCTCTCTTCCGCCACCCCGGCCCGCGTCAGCCGGATGAGCGCCCCGTGGTCGCCAGGCGGGTCGCGTGCCCGGCGGTTCCCCGTCCCGGGTTAGTCTGCGGGTTCACCCAGGTCCGCGCAGCCGGCGACGGTACGGCGGCCACCGGACGAGGATCGAGAAGGTGCATCTCAAGAGCCTGACGGTGAAGGGCTTCAAGTCCTTCGCCTCCGCGACGACGCTGAAGCTGGAGCCGGGGATCACCTGCGTGGTCGGCCCCAACGGCTCCGGCAAGTCCAACGTCGTCGACGCCATTGCCTGGGTGCTCGGCGAGCAGGGCGCCAAGGCGCTGCGCGGCGGCAAGATGGAGGACGTCATCTTCGCCGGCACCGCCGGCCGGGCACCGCTGGGCCGCGCCGAGGTGACCCTCACGATCGACAACACCGACGGCGCGCTGCCGATCGAGTACACCGAGGTGTCGATCACCCGTCGGATGTTCCGCTCCGGCGAGAGCGAGTACGAGATCAACGGCGACACCTGCCGGCTGCTCGACATCCAGGAGCTGTTGTCGGACTCCGGCATCGGCCGGGAGATGCACATCATCGTCGGCCAGGGCCGCCTCGACGGGATGCTGCACGCCAAGCCGGAGGACCGGCGCTCGTTCATCGAGGAGGCGGCCGGCGTCCTCAAGCACCGCAAGCGCAAGGAGAAGGCGCTGCGGAAGCTCGACGCGATGCAGACGAACCTGAACCGGCTCACCGACCTCACCGCCGAGCTGCGCCGTCAGCTCAAGCCGCTGGGCCGGCAGGCGGAGGTGGCCCGCCGCGCCGCCGCCATCCAGGCCAACCTGCGCGACGCCCGGCTGCGGCTGCTCGCCGACGACCTGGCCACCCTGCGGGCCACCCTGGACCGGGAGATCGCCGACGAGACCGCGGTGCGTGAGCGGCGCGAGCAGGTCGAGGCCGAGCACACCGAGGTGCAGGCGCGGCTGGCCGAGCTGGAGGCGGCCCTCGCCGAGGACGCGCCGCTGCTGGCCGCCGCCCAGGACACCTGGTACAAGCTCTCCGCCCTCTCCGAGCGGTTCCGCTCCGTCGAGCAGCTCGCCCGGGAGCGGCTGCGGCACCTCAGCGCCACGCCCGACGACGAGCGCCCCGGGCGCGACCCCGACCAGCTGGAGGCCGAGGCCGAGCGGATCCGCGAGCAGGAGGAGGAGCTGCGCGGCGCGCTCACCGACGACCAGATCCGGCTGGCCGAGGCCGTCGAGCACCGCCAGGAGCTGGAACGGCAGCTCGCCGCCGCCGAGCGCGAGCTGGTCGCCGCGGCCAAGGCGATCGCCGACCGCAGGGAGGGCCTGGCCCGGCTGACCGGCCAGGTCAACTCCGCCCGCGCCCGCACCACCAGCGCCGGCGAGGAGATCGAGCGGCTCGCCACCGCGCACGCCGACGCGCTCGCCCGGGCCGACCAGGCCCAGGCCGAACTCGACGCGGTCGCCGAGCAGTCCACCGAGGCGGACCGGGACAACGCCGACCTCGACGCCCGGCACGCCGAGGCGGTCGCCGCCCAGGAGCGGGCGCAGGCCACCGTACGGTCGCTGACCGACGCGGAGCGCGCGGCGGAGAAGGACGCCGCCACCTGGAAGGCCCGGGAGGAGGCGCTCGCCCTCGGCCTGCGCCGCAAGGACGGCGCCGGGGCGCTACTGGCCCGCGCCGACGAGGTCCCCGGCCTGCTGGGCAGCCTGGCCGGGCTGCTCACCGTCGCCCCCGGGCAGGAGGCCGCGCTCGCCGCCGCCCTTGGCGGGCTCGCCGACGCGGTCGCGGTCAGCGGCGTCGACGAGGCGGTCGAGGCCATGCGGCTGCTGAAGATCTCCGACGCCGGCCGCGCCGGCCTGCTGGTCGGCAGCCCCGCCGGGCCGGGCATGGACGCCCCGGTCGACGCGCTGCGGCCGAAGCTGCCCGACGGCGCCCGCTGGGCGCCCGACCTGGTGGAGTGCTCCCCGCAGATCCGCCCGGCGGTACACCGGGCGCTGCGCGACGTGGTGCTGGTCGACGACCTCGCGGCGGCGGCCGAGGTGGTCGCCGGCAACCCGGAGCTGCGCGCGGTCACCCCGGACGGCGACGTGGTGGGGGCGTACGCGGCGGCCGGCGGATCGGCCAAGGCACCCAGCTTCATCGAGGTGCAGGCCGCCGTCGAGGAGGCCCGATCGAACCGGCTCGCCGCCGAGCAGACCGGCGCGGAGCTGCGCGAACAGCTCGTCGACGCCCGCGCCGAGGTGGCCGCCGCCAAGGAGACCGTGCAGCACGCCGCCGCCGCCAAGCGGGAGGCGGAGAGCCACCGCAACGCTGCCGCCCGCCGGCTGGCCGAGCTGGGCGCGGCGGCCCGCTCCGCGAAGGCGGAGACCGACCGGCTCGGCGAGTCCCGGGCCCGCGCCGAGGCCGCCCGGGAGCGGGACCTGCTCACCCTGGCGGAGCTGGAGGAGCGGCTGCGGCTGGCCGAGGAGACGCCGGTCGACGCGGAACCGTCGACCGAGGAACGCGACCAGCTCGCCGCGATGGTGCCGCAGGCACGGCAGAACGAGATGGAGGTCCGGCTCGCGGTGCGTACCGCCGAGGAGCGGGTCTCCTCGATCGCCGGCCGCGCGGACTCGCTGCGCCGGCAGGCCACGGCCGAGCGGGCCGCGCGGGAACGCGCGGCGGCCCGGCGCGCGGCCCGCACCCGGGGCGCGGGGATCGCCCGGGCCGTGGCGGGCGGGGCCCGGGAGGCCCTCACCCGGCTGGCCACCTCCATCGCGACGGCCGAGGAGCACCGCGACGCCGTGGCGCGCGAACGCGCCGCCCGCGAGGCCGAGCTCCAGGAGGTACGCGGCGCGGCCAAGCGGCTCGGCGCGGAGCTGGAGCGGCTGACCAGCCAGGTGCACCGCGACGAGGTGGCCCGCGCCGAGCAGCGGCTGCGCATCGAGCAGCTGGAGGCGAAGGCCGCCGAGGACTTCGGGCTGGACGTGGAGACCCTCGTCGCCGAGTACGGCCCGACCCAGCCCGTCCCGCCCACCCAGGCCGACGTGGCGGCGGCCGAACGCGACGGCCTGCCGGTGCCCGAGCCGGTCCGCTACGAGCGGCCGGTGCAGGAGAAGCGGGCGGCCAAGGCGGAACGGGAACTGGCCCTGCTCGGCAAGGTGAACCCGCTGGCCCTGGAGGAGTTCGCCGCGCTGGAGGAGCGCTACAAGTTCCTCTCCGAGCAGCTGGAGGACCTCAAGGCCACCCGCCGCGACCTGCTCACCGTGGTCAAGGACGTCGACGACCGGATCCTGGAGGTCTTCGCCAGCGCGTTCGAGGACACCGCCCGGGAGTTCCAGCAGGTCTTCACGGTGCTCTTCCCCGGCGGCGAGGGGCGGCTCGTGCTCACCGACCCCGACGACCTGCTCACCACCGGCGTCGAGGTCGAGGCCCGCCCGCCGGGCAAGAAGATCAAGCGGCTGTCGCTGCTCTCCGGCGGCGAGCGTTCGCTGACCGCGGTGGCGATGCTGGTGGCCATCTTCCGGGCCCGGCCCAGCCCGTTCTACATCATGGACGAGGTGGAGGCGGCGCTCGACGACGTCAACCTGGGCCGGTTGATCACGCTGCTGGCACAGTTGCGGGAGAAGAGCCAGCTCATCGTCATCACGCACCAGAAGCGGACGATGGAGGTCGCCGACGCCCTGTACGGCGTGACCATGCGCAACGGGGTGACCCAGGTGATCAGCCAGCGGCTCAACCGGGCCGACGGAGACGAGCGGCGTGACCGCGGCGAGGAGAACGAGTAGTGGGTCGGGAACGGGCGACGGCGCTCCTGGTGGACTTCGACGGCGTACTGCGCCGGTGGGACCCGGCGGTGGCCGCCGGGGTGGAGCGGGAGTACGGCCTCTCCGAGGGCGTGCTCACCGAGATCGCCATGCAGTGGGGGCGGCTCCAGCCGGTGCTGACCGGGCGGGTCAGCCACGCCGACTGGATGAGCAGCGTGGCCGACGCGCTGGCCGACTCCGTGGGCGGCCCCGAGCGCGCCCGGGCCGGCGTGGAGCAGTGGCAGCGCTACCGGGGCGAGGTCGACCCGGAGGTGCTCGCCTTCGTCCGCGAGGCGCGGTCCGGCGGCATCCGGATCGGGCTCGGCACGAACGCCACCGACCTGCTCGACGCCGACCTCGCCGCGCTCGACCTGACCGACGAGTTCGACGCGGTGGTCAACTCGTCCAGGATCGGGGTCAACAAGCCGGCGAAGGAGTACTTCCAGGCGGCCTGCGCGGCCCTGGAGACCCAGGCGGGCCGGGTCCTCTTCCTCGACGACGAGGACTGGGCGATTCGGGGCGCGCGCGTCGCCGGCCTGTCGGCGCTGCGCTGGAGCGGCCCGGCCGACCTGCGGTACGCGCGGGCGGCACTGGCGTACTGACCGGCTGAGCCGTCCACCCCGGCGCGGGCTACTCGCCTGTGACGCCGTCGATGCGTTCGCGGATCAGGTCGGCGTGGCCGTTGTGCCGGGCGTACTCCTCGATCATGTGCACGTAGGCCCAGCGCAGGTTGAACGTGCGGCGCTTCGGGCCGACCTCGGTGAAGGTCTCGTCCAGCGACCGGCCGGCGGTGGCGGCGCGGGCCAGCGCGACCTCCCGGTGGAAGGTGGCGAGGTCGGCCTCGGCGTCGGCGGTGCTGACGTCGTGGTCGGCGTCCGGGTTGTCGGGCGTGAAGTAGGGGTAGTCGACCTGCTGGCCGGCGAAGTTCTCCCGGAACCACCAGGCCTCCACCTCGGCCAGGTGCCGGACCAGGCCGAGCAGGGTGAGCCCGGAGGGCTCGACGCTCGGCGTGCGCAGTTGCTCGGCGGTCAGCCCGGCGCACTTGAGCAGCAGGGTCTGCCGGTGGTAATCCAGCCAGCCCTCCAGCATGGTGCGCTCGTCGCCGACGTAGGGCTCGGGGGTCCGGGTGATCTCCGGTGCTCTCCAGGTCATGCCGATCATCCTGGCGGGCACCCCCGACAGTCCGCGACCGCTTATCCAGGCGCCAGACCGCCCGCTCACCCGCCGGGGGTGAGGCGCTGGCGCATCACCTCGCGCAGGTGGCCCTCGCTGGTGGTGCCCTCGATGGTCACCTCGGCCGTCCGGCCGGCGTGCACCAGCGTGGCGACGGCGTTGCCGAAGTACGGCCCGGCGAGCCGCTTCCATCGCAACGGTGGGCGGCGTACCCCGGCGGTGCGGGCGAGGGCCCGGGTGGCCCCGGACGGCCCGGACGACCAGCCGAGCTTCATCAGCGGGCGCATCCCGGCCGGGACCTGGTTGTGGATGGGCGAGCAGGTGAGCTGGTGCACCGGGGTGACCACGCTCCGGTCGTCGAACCGGGCCCGCGCCACGTACGAGTGGTGCACGTCGCCGGAGAGCACGCTGATCGACGCCGGTGGCGCGTACGCGGGGCCGGCCCCGACGCGCTCGCCGGGCTCGCCGGGGGTGCCGCTGCCGAGGCGGGCGAAGAGGGCGCCGAGCGCGTCGAACGAGCGGCGGAACGCGGCCCAGTGCTCCAGGTCCAGCCCCCGGCGCAGGTTCTCGGCCAGCCGGGCCACCCAGGGCCGCCGCGAGTCGGCCAGCTTCTCGTTCCACGCCTCCACGTGGTGGATGCCCGGCGGCAGCAGCCAGGGCAGGGACGCGCCGACCACCAGGTGGTCGTAGACGCCGTGGGCCCGGTCGAGGAACCACGACCACTCGCCCGGGGGCAGCATCGCCCGCTGGCCCGGCTCCAGCACCCGGCTGCACCGGTTGTCGAGCATGACCAGCCGGGTCCGGCCCAGGTCCAGCGCGTAGCTCCACTGGTACTGCACGGCGCGCCACCGCTCGGTGTCGTGGGCGAGGTCGGCCTCGGTGTCGACCCGCTGCCCGAACTCGCGCAGCACGCCGGTGGCGTCCTCCGCCGCGACGACCTTGGCGTAGACCGGGTCGGCGGCGATCTCGTCGGGGGAGAGGTTGCCCAGGTGCTGGTAGACCCAGTACGAGGCGAGGCCGCTGGTGATCCGCTCCGCCCACCACGGCTGCTCGCGCATGTCGGAGCGCCAGGAGGCCGAGGTGTTCCAGTCGTCGATGACCTCGTGGTCGTCGAAGATCATGACGCTCGGCACGGTGGAGAACAGCCAGCGGATCTCCGGGTCCCGCCAGGATTCCAGGTAGAGCTTCGTGTACTCGTCGAAGCTGACCACCTGGTCGCCCGGCGCGCCCTTGGGCCGCCGGCGGCGCCGCTTCAGCAGCCGCCGGACAGTGGGCGACGTCACGTCCGCGTAGACCTGGTCGCCGAGGAGCACGAGCAGGTCGGGCAGGTCGGTCGCGTCCGGGTCGGCCATCAGCCGCCGGGCGTACGCGTCGAGCGCGTCCGGGGGCAGCCGCCGGGTGGTGGCGTGCTGGGTGGTCTCCCGGCAGGAGCCGAAGACCAACCGGACCGGCTGGTCGAGGTCGTCGGCCGCCCGGGTACGGATCACGCTGGGCGGGAACTTGCTCTTCGGCACCGGCCAGGCGACCTCGTCGTCGATCAGCACCTCGTAGGTGGTGGCGCTGTCGGGGGTGAGCCCCTCCACCACGACGAGCGCGTAGTGGTGCTCGTACGCCGAGAAGGTGGGCGCGGTGCCGCCGGCGCCGTCGGCGGTGCGGACGGTGACCACCGCGGGCGCGCTGGTCTCGACCCAGACGGTGGCCCGCGTGCCCACCACCCTGCGGAGCAGCGGGCCGATGAGCAGGTGTGCCGCGGGCATGGTCGACCTCCAGATGAGCGGACTTCATCTTTACTACCCGGCCGGCGGTCGCACCACTGCTGGCTGTGACCGAGCCTACCGCCGGCTTCCCGCAGGCGGCCGGGAGCGGTGGCTGGGACAGCTTCGCCGGCATCTGACAGGATTCCGGCATGACCGAATACCTCCTCATCGCGCTCGCCCTGCTCGGCGTGCTGATCCTTGGCGGCATCGGGCTGGTCGTGCCGCGGCTGCGCCGGCGACCGGAGCCGCCGCTGCCCGAGACGGAGGTCGAGACCCGGGCCGAGGAGGATCTCGCCGGCCCGCCGGTGGAGGCGCCGGAGGCCGAGTTGTCCACCGGGATCCTGGTGGAGCCGCCGGTCGTGGAGGCCCCGGCCCCGGTGCTGGAGGTCCCCGAGCCGACCGCCGGGCGGCTGGTCCGGCTGCGCTCGCGGCTGTCCCGTTCGCAGAACGCCTTCGGCAAGGGCCTGCTCGGCCTGCTCAGCCGCGACCACCTCGACGAGGACGCCTGGGAGGAGATCGAGGACAGCCTGATCACCGCCGACGTCGGCATCGACGCCACCCGGGAGATCGTCGACCGGTTGCGCGAGCGGACCCGGGTCCTCGGCACCCGCTCCGCGGGCGAGCTGCGCGCCCTGCTCGCCGCCGAGCTGGTCAACGCGCTCGACCCGACCCTGGACCGGTCGCTGCGGACCGCGCCCAAGGACGGCGTGCCGGCGGTGGTGCTGGTCGTCGGCGTCAACGGCGCGGGCAAGACCACCACCTGCGGCAAGATCGCCCGGGTGCTCGTCGCCGACGGGCGCACCGTGCTGCTCGGCGCCGCCGACACCTTCCGGGCCGCCGCCGCGGACCAGCTGGAGACCTGGGGCGGGCGCGTCGGCGCGGAGACCGTCCGTGGGCCCGAGGCGGCCGACCCGGCCAGCGTGGCCTTCGACGCCGTCAAGCGGGGCATCGACACCGGCGTCGACACCGTGCTGATCGACACCGCCGGCCGCCTTCAGAACAAGATCGGCCTGATGGACGAGCTGGGCAAGGTCAAGCGGGTGGTCGAGAAGCACGGCCCGATCGACGAGACGCTGCTGATCCTCGACGCCACCACCGGGCAGAACGGGCTGGAGCAGGCCCGGGTCTTCACCGAGGTGGTCAACGTGACCGGCGTCGTGCTCAGCAAGCTCGACGGCACCGCCAAGGGCGGCATCGTCATCGCCGTGCAGCGCAAGCTGGGCATCCCGGTCAAGCTGGTGGGGCTCGGCGAGGGCAAGGACGACCTGGCCCCGTTCGACCCCGCCCAGTTCGTCGACGCGCTGCTCGGTACCGAGCCGCTCGCCCGGGACGCGTAACCTCGCAGTGACGACCGACGATCGCGCCTACGCCGGGTGGCGCGACCCCAGCCACCCGTCGCCGCGCCTCGGGAGACCGTACGTGACTTCGCAGGAGATCCCGCTGCACGGCGGGAACGTCAGCACCGTGGTCCGGGTGGGCGACACGGTCCGGCGCAACGCCGGGCCGTGGACGCCGTCCGTGCACGCCCTGCTGCGCCACCTTGAGTACGTCGGGTTCACCGGCGCTCCCCGCGCGCTGGGCATGGACGAGCGCAACCGGGAGGTCCTGTCATACCTGGAGGGGGAGTGCGGGGAATATCCGCTGGCCCCGCACTGGGTCACCGACGAGGCGCTGGTGACCGTCGCCACCATGCTCCGCATGTTCCACGACGCCCAGTACGGCTTCGTCCCGCCGCCCGGGGCGGTGTGGCGCTCGTTCGGCCCGCCGCCGCCGGACACCGAGGTGATCTGCCATCACGACGCCGCCCCGCACAACGTGATCTGGCGGCCGGACGGCACCCTCGGGCTGATCGACTTCGACCTCGCCTCGCCCGGCGCCCGGATCTACGACGTGGCGTACGCGGCCTGGACCTGGGTGCCGATCTTCTCCGACCGGGACTCGATCACGCTCGGCTGGAAGCACCCCGACCGGCCCCGCCGGCTGCGCCTCTTCGCCGACGCGTACGGGCTGATCCCCCGGGACCGGCACCGGCTGATCCGGACCATCCGCAAGCGCATCGTGGACCACGTGGAGGGCATCCGCCGGATGGCCGCCGCCGGCGAGCCGGCCTTCGTCCGGATCGTGCACAAGGGGCACCTGCGCCGGCCGATGCGCGACCTGCGGCTGCTCGACTACGAGCGCAACGCCCTGGAGTACGCGCTGCGCTGAGCGGTCGTGCCGTCGGCCGCGCCGGCCGGCGGTGAGGTCCTCTTCACACGTCCGAAACAACCCGTCACAGTTCGGAAATCGACGGGTGACGCTGGGGGAAACAGGAGGCGAGCAGGCTTCCGCGCATCCGGCGTACGGGCGACGCTGCCCCGGAAGCCGTGAAGGAGGGAACTTCACCTTTTAGGAGGCCAGCGTGCCTGAGGCACCCACGATCGATTCCGGCAACACCGTCTGGTTGCTGGTGTCGACGGCGCTCGTGCTGCTCATGACGCCCGGACTGGCGCTGTTCTACGGCGGCCTGAACCGGGCCAAGGGTGTACTGAACATGATGATGATGAGCTTCTCCGCTATCGGGCTCATCTCCGTTCTGTGGTGGTTCTACGGCTTCAGCATCGCCTTCGGCAGCGATGTCAACGGGCTCTGGGGCGACCCGGGTGCCTACCTCGGCACCAAGACCTTCCTCGCCGAGACCGACCTCTGGGGCGCCACGGCCGACAACCCGAGCGGCATCGGCGTCCCGCTCTACGTGTTCATGGCCTTCCAGATGATGTTCGCCGTGATCACCGTCGCGCTGATCAGCGGCGCGGTCTCCGACCGGGCGAAGTTCGCCGGCTGGCTGCTGTTCGCGTTCGGCTGGGCGACGCTGGTCTACTTCCCGGTCGCGCACTGGGTGTGGGGCGGCGGCATCATCGGCGGCGACCTGCACGCGCTCGACTTCGCCGGCGGCACCGCGGTGCACATCAACGCCGGCGCGGCGGCCCTGGCCCTGGCGCTGGTGCTGGGCAAGCGGCTCGGTTGGCCCCGGGAGGGCATGAAGCCGCACAACATCCCGCTCGTCGCGCTCGGCGCCGGGCTGCTCTGGTTCGGCTGGTTCGGCTTCAACGCCGGTTCCGAGCTCACCGTCGACTCGGTCGCCGGCCTGGCCTTCGTCAACACGCAGCTCGCCACGGCCGCCGCGGTGCTCGGCTGGATCGTCGTCGAATGGATCAAGGACAGGAAGCCGACCCTGGTAGGCGCCTCGTCCGGCGCCGTCGCCGGTCTGGTCGCCATCACCCCGGCCTGCGGCTTCATCGCGCCGTGGGCGGCGGTGCTGCTCGGCCTGGTGGCCGGCGCGGTCTGCGCGCTGGCGATCAGCCTCAAGTACAAGCTCGGCTACGACGACTCGCTCGACGTGGTCGGCGTGCACTTCGTCGGCGGCTGGATCGGCTCGCTCTGGCTCGGCCTCTTCGCCACCAACTCCGTCAACGGCGCGATCGGCGACGTGATCGGCGCCTCCGACGGGCTCTTCTACGGCGGCGGGGTCACCCAGCTCGGCCGGCAGGCACTGGCCGGCCTGATCGTCACCGCCTGGTCCTTCGCGGTGGCCTGGGTGCTGGCCTTCGCGATCGAGAAGACGATCGGCTTCCGCCTGCGCGCCGAGGACGAGGTCGACGGGATCGACATCGCCGAGCACGCCGAGAGCGGCTACGACCTGTCGCCGGCCGCCGGCAGCGGCGGGGGCAGCGCGTTCGCCATGGCCGGGCTGACCGGCGCCAAGCCGCCGACGGCACCCGCGCCCGCGGAGTCGACCGAGCCGGCCGCACCCGCCGCGCCGGTCGACGAGAAGGTCGCCGGTTAACGTTCCTGGGATGGAGGGGTTGGACATGAAGCTGGTGACCGCGGTCATCAAGCCGTACCAGCTGGACGCGGTGAAGGAGGCCCTGCACGCCCTCGGCGTGGCCGGCCTGACCGTCAGCGAGGTCCAGGGGTACGGGCGGCAGAAGGGGCACACCGAGGTCTACCGGGGTGCCGAGTACACGGTCGAGTTCCTGCCCAAGATCCGGGTGGAGGTGCTCACCGACGAGATGGACGTCGACAAGATCGTGGACGCCGTCGTCGGCGCCGCACGGACCGGCAAGATCGGCGACGGGAAGGTCTGGGTGACCGCCGTCGAGGAGGTCGTCCGGGTCCGTACCGGCGAGCGCGGCCTCGACGCGCTCTGACCGGGCGCCGACCGACATGACCTCGTCGACCAGGAAGGACGCGTCGGAACACACCGGCGGCGCCGGACTCCTGGTCGACGAGGTCGTCGGCGTCGGGGAGGCGGCGCGGGCGGCGCGGGCCGACGCGTACGACCGGTGGTTGCGCGGGCTGCTGCCCCGGCGGCCCGGGGTGGCGCTGATCGCCGTCGGCGGGCTGGGCCGCCGGCAGTGCGCGCCGCACGGCGACCTCGACCTGGTCCTGCTGCACGCCGGGGTGCCCGGCGTGGACGAGCTGGCCGCCTCCGTCTGGTATCCGGTGTGGGACGCCGGACTGCGGCTGGACCACTCCGTCCGGACCGTCGCCGAGGCGCTCTCCGTCGCCCAGGACGACGTGAAGGTGGCCCTCGGGCTGCTCGACGCGCGGCTGGTCGCCGGGGACGCCGCGCTGGCGGACACGCTCGTGCGTACCGCCGTCGACCACTGGCGGCGGACCGCCGTGCGGCAGCTCCCGGCGCTGCGCGAGATCACCGCCGCCCGCTGGGCGGCCCACGGCGAGCTGGCGTTCCTGCTGGAGGGCGACCTGAAGGAGGCGGCCGGCGGGCTGCGTGACGTGGGCATCCTGCGGGCGGTCGCCACCGCCGGGATCACCGACGCGCTGCGCCCCGCCGTCCGCGCCGCGCACCTGCGGCTGCTGGACACCCGCGACGCGCTGCACCGGCAGGTCGGCCGCCGGGTCGACCGCCTGGTCGCCCAGGAGCGCGACGGGGTGGCCGCGCTGCTCGGCCTGCGGCACCTTCCGCCGTCCGAACCCGCGCGGCCGGACCCGCCCGACGCCCCGTGGGGGGCCCGGGTCGTCGGCGACGGCGACGCGCTGCTGCGCCGGGTCGCCGGGGACGCCCGGACCGTCGGCCACGCCCTCGACGACGCCTTCCGCGCCGCCGACCGGCTGCGCTCGGGTCGCCGCCGGGGCGCCGACGGGCGGCCGCTGCGCCGACCGGTCGCCCGGGACGTCGTCGAGCACGACGGCGAGCTGGTGCTGGCCCGCACGGCGATCGGGGCACGCCCCGACCCGAGCCTGTCGCTGCGGGTCGCCGCCGCTGCGGCCGTCACCCGGCTGCCGATCGCGCGGGCCACCTGCGAGTGGCTGGCCGCGTACTGCCCGCCGCTGCCGGCGCCGTGGCTGGCCGAGGCCCGGGCCGCGCTGATCACCCTGCTCGGCGCCGGCCCCGGCCTGGTGCCGGCCTGGGAGACCTGCGACCGGTACGGGCTGATCGAGGGCTGGCTGCCCGAGTGGACGCGGCTGCGCAGCCTCCCGCAGCACAACCCCGTGCACCGGTTCACCCTCGACCGGCACCTCGTGCAGACCGCGTACGAGGCCAGCCGGCACACCCGCGAGGTGGACCGCCCCGACCTGCTGCTGCTCGGCGCCCTCCTGCACGACGTCGGCAAGGGGCTCCCGGGCGACCACAGCACCGTCGGGGCGCCGCTGGCCGAGGCGGTGGCCGCCCGGATCGGCCTGCCCGCCCCGGAGGTGGCGCTGATCGGCACGCTGGTCCGGCTGCACCTGCTCCTGCCCGACGTGGCCACCCGGCGGGACCTCGCCGACCCGGTCACCATCGCGGGCGTGGCCGAACGGGTCGGCGACCCGGCCACGCTGGACCTGCTGCACGGTCTGGTGCGTGCCGACGCCGCCGCCACGGGGCCGGCCGCCTGGTCGCAGTGGAAGGGCCGGCTGGTGGCCGAGCTGGTCGCCCGGGTGCGGACCGCGCTGGACACCGGCGTGCCGCCCGCCCCGCCCGCCCCCGACCCGGCGCTGCTGGCGGGGCCCCTGCCGGTCGTACACCTGTCGGCCGACCGGGTGGCGGTGGCCGCGGCGGACCGGCGCGGCCTGCTCGCGACGGTGGCCGGCTGCCTGGCGCTGCACCGGCTGGAGGTGCTCTCCGCCGACGCCTCGACCGTCGACGGCCGGGCCCTGGTCGAGTGCCGGGTGCAGCCCCGCTACGGGCTCGCGCCCGACCCGATCGCCCTCGGCGCCGACCTGCGCCGCGCGGTGAACGGCGACGTCTCGGTCACCCAGCGGCTGCGCGGCCGGGCCCTGGCGGCGCGGGCCGGCGGGGCCGCGCCACGGGTGGTGTGGCACCGGGAGGCGGCCACCGACGCCGTACTGCTGGAGCTGCGGGCCGCCGACGCGGCCGGCCTGCTCTACCGGGTGACCTGCGCCCTCGACGAGGCCGGCGCCCAGGTGCGGGCGGCCCGCATCTCCACCCTCGGCGGGGACGTCGTCGACGCCTTCTACCTCGTCGGCGGCTGGCCGGCCGAGGCGGACCGGGCCCGGCTGGAGGCCGCGGTGCTGGCGGCGGTGTGAGAAGGGGGCCACGGCCGGCCCCGGGGGAGTCCGCCCAGCGCCTTGGCCCGGGCGCGCCGTGGCCCGCGTCGGTCGCCCCGGCTGTGCCCGGCCCGGAGCGGCCGTGCGGCCGGCCGGCTACCCTAGCGGTGGCCGGACACCTCGCCCGGTCGCCGATGTGCCTGCCGGAACACTGACAAACGGGATGTTCGCGTGTTTGACACCTTGAGTGACCGCCTGTCCGGGATCTTCACCAAGCTCCGCGGCAAGGGTCGGCTCACCGACGCCGACATCGACGCCACCGCGCGCGAGATCCGCCTCGCGCTGCTGGAGGCGGACGTCGCGCTGCCGGTGGTCAAGGGCTTCATCGCCAACGTCAAGGAGCGGGCGCGCGGCTCCGAGGTCTCCCAGGCGCTCAACCCGGCGCAGCAGATCATCAAGATCGTCAACGAGGAGCTCGTCAACGTCCTCGGCGGCGAGGGGCGGCGGCTCCAGTTCGCCAAGCAGCCGCCGACGGTGATCATGCTCGCCGGCCTCCAGGGTTCCGGCAAGACCACCCTCGCCGGCAAGCTGGCCCGCTGGCTCAAGGCCCAGGGCCACCAGCCGCTGCTGGTCGCCGCCGACCTCCAGCGCCCCAACGCCGTCGGGCAGCTCCAGGTGCTCGGTGGCCGCGCCGGCGTCGAGGTGTACGCCCCCGAGCCCGGCAACGGCACCGGCGACCCGGTGCAGGTGGCCCGCGCCTCGATCGAGCACGCGAAGCGGGCCGCCCGGGACATCGTCATCGTCGACACCGCCGGCCGGCTCGGCATCGACGCCGAGATGATGCAGCAGGCCGCCGACATCCGCGACGCGGTCGACCCGGACGAGGTCATCTTCGTCATCGACGCGATGGTCGGCCAGGACGCGGTGCGCACCGCCGAGGCGTTCCGCGACGGCGTGGGCATCACCGGCGTGGTCCTCTCCAAGCTCGACGGCGACGCCCGCGGTGGCGCCGCGCTGTCGGTCCGGGAGGTCACCGGGCAGCCGATCCTCTTCGCCTCCACCGGCGAGAAGCTGGAGGACTTCGACGTCTTCCACCCCGACCGGATGGCCAGCCGGATCCTCGGCATGGGCGACGTCCTCACTCTGATCGAGCAGGCCGAGCAGGCCTTCGACACCGATCAGAAGGAGAAGATGACCGCCAAGCTGATGGGCGGCGAGCAGTTCACCCTGGAGGACTTCCTCGACCAGCTCATCGCGGTCCGGCGGATGGGCCCCATCGCCAACGTGCTGGCCATGATGCCCGGCATGGGGCAGATGAAGGACCAGCTCGCCGAGGTCGACGACAAGCACTTCGACCGGGTCACCGCGATCATCCGGTCGATGACCCCCGCCGAGCGCACCAACCCGAAGATCATCAACGGCTCGCGCCGGGCCCGCATCGCCAACGGCTCCGGCGTCACGGTGATGGACGTCAACCAGCTGCTCAACCGCTTCGCCGACGCGCAGAAGATGATGAAGCAGATGGGCGGCATGATGGGCCTGCCGGGCGGCGGCCGGCGCAAGGCGACCAAGTCGCCGAAGAACAAGCGCAAGGGCACCAAGGGCGGCAACCGGCCGCGCGCCGGGGCGGGCGCCGGGATGCCGGGCGGTTTCCCGGGCGGCATGCCGCAGCTCCCGCCGGGCATGGACCCGAACGACCTGGCCGCCGGCCAGGGCCTCCCGCCGGGCTTCAAGCTGCCGAAGATCGATTTCAACAAGCTCGGCAAGGGCGGCGACGGCCGGCCCCGCTGAGGCGTGTCGCTGACCGCGGGTGACATGATCCTTGCCTAGGGTGATGTCGCCCCTGGAAGGAGGAGTCATGACCGTGGCACCCATCCTGCCCGAGCGGTCGGAGTGGACGGTCGACGACCTCGGTGACCTGCCGAAGGACCTTCCGTACGAGTTGGTCAACGGAAGGTTGATCGTGCCGTACCCCACCGCCGTGCACCAGGACCTGTGCGTCGAGCTGCTGCTCGCGCTCCGGGTCAACTGCCCCGCCGAATACCTGGTCAGCATCGACCTGTCGATGCGCATCGACCGCCGCAACGAGCCGCGCCCCGACGTGGTCGCCATCCGCCGCGAGCACGCCGACCGCTCGCCCGTCCCCGTCGAGGACGCGCTGCTGGCCGTCGAGGTCCTCTCGCCGACCTCCACGTTCCGCGACCTCTACGACAAGGCGAAGGTCTACGCGCACGCCGGGGTGCGGACGTACTGGGTGGTCGACCCGCTGCACGAGCGGATGACCCTGACGGAGTACACGCTCGGCCCCACCGGCGAGTACGAGGTGCTGACCCACACCGAGGACCTCTTCGTCACCGAGCGGCCCTGGAAGGTCTCCGTCGACCTGCCCGCACTGACGACGCGGCGGGCCGGGCTACTGGCGCGTGACGAGGGCTGAGCGCCCTGCGGTCCACACGGACGGGGCCCGGCCGTCACCGGCCGGGCCCCGTTTCTCGTACGACCGTCAGGACAGCAGGTCCGGCCGGTCGGTGACGCGCAGCGCGTTCACGATCGGCACGCTGTAGCCCTTGTGCGTCACGAACCGCACGTTGAGCTGGCCGTCGATCACCCGCACCGTGTACGTCCGGCTCAGCGCGGCGTAGCTGCCCACCTCACCGGCCACGTCCAGCGACGGCAGCACCTCCTGGCCCTCGATCAGCACGTCGAAGACCCGCCGGTCCGGGTACTGCCGCTTCACCTCGGCGAAGTCCAGCTCCACCGTGTAGTGGCCGTCCGCGAGACCGTCGACGCGGTACTCGTACATCCCCTCCCGCTGGCTGGCGAAGCGGGCCGGGTCGTTGGTGCCGGTGATCGGGGTGCTGGTCGTCCGGCGGCTGGAAGTGCCGAGGTAGCCGGCGCCGCCGGCGGCCCAGGCCCGGTCCGGCGACCAGGTCTGGCCCTCGACGTCGGCGCGGGCCGACGTCGCACCGGCGTCGATCGCCAGGGTGGTGCGCGGCACCACCAGGGTGACCGGGACGTCCAGGACGGGCTGGCGTCCGCTGGCCGAGGAGATCCGCAGCTTGGCCTGGTGGAAGCTGCCGGGGGCCAGGCCGGCGGTGCTGGTCGCCACGCCGACGGTGTGCCGGCCGCCGCTGCCCAGGGTGACGGTGGCACCCGACAGGCCGAGCCAGCTGACGTCCTGCGGCGTGCCGTCGGAGTTCAGTTCGGAGACCGTGACGTCGGTGTCGAGCACCCCCGTGTTGCTGAGGGTGATCTGTCGGCTCCGGGTCTGCTCGGCCCCCGAGACGACGGTCAGCTCGCTCGTCGGGGTGCCGACGCGTGCGGTACGCAGCGCCGCCGAACGGACCTCGGCCGCGCCGGCCTGCACCGCCACCGAGCCCGACGCCGCCTCGTAGTGCTGCTTGTCGATGGCGAACTCGACCGTGCCGGCGGGGGCCTGGATCAGGTACGTGCCGTCGGCCTCCGTGGTCTGGGTGGCCGTCGCGTCGCCCACCCGGGCGGTCACGGTGGCCCCGGCGACCGGGCGCCCGTCGTTGGCGTCGGTGACCACACCGGAGAGCACTCCGCTGCGGGTGGCGCGGAACGTGATCGCCGTGCCGTCGGCGACCGCCTGGGCGTTGTACGAGTACTCGAAGCCGACGGTGCCGTCGACGTTCTCCAGGCCGATCGTCGCGCCGGTGCCGGTCTCCGCGCCGTCGCCGTCGATGTCGGCGTACCGGTAGGTGATCGAGCCGTCCTCACCGATGGCGGCGCTGAAGGTCAGCCGCATCGACCGGTCGGCGAAGATCGACACGTTGCGCCACTCCACCACGAAGGTGCGGCGCGGCGCGGCACCCGTGACGGCCGTGTAGACCCCCGAGTCCTCCTCCACGTAGAGGTCGTCCCAGAACGGGAAGAGCGCGAGGTCGGGGTTGGTGGTGTTCGGCAGGGCGGTGTTGAGGCGGCTGGTCGACGAGGTGCCGAAGCCGAGCACGCCGTTGGTGCTCACCCATGCCTGCCGGTAGGAGTTGCCGTAGAGCGGGACCCGGAAGGGCAGCGTGACGGGGACGGACCTGTTGTCACCGGTCAGCGTCTCCAGCAGCTGGGTGCCGGCGACGAACGAGCCACCGGCCGGGCCGCAGGCGTACCCGAAGGAGTCGACCCGGTCGGGCAGGGTGACGTCCAGGACGGTGTCCGCGCCGACCTGCGCCGACCTGGTCACCTCGTCCGAGCAGCGGTACGTGTGCGCGAAGCGGACGTCGTACGTGCCGTGCGGCACGGTCACGGAGTAGCGGCCGTCGGCGTCGGCGGTGGCGGTGAGCGGGGTGCCGAGGACGGCGACGGTGGCGCCGCCGGCCGTGCCGTTCGAGGTGCGCACCGTGCCGCTGAGCGTGGCCGAGGGGGCCGCCTCGAGGGCGACGTCCGCGTCGACCGTCTGGTTCTCGGTGATCGCCACCGAGGTCGTTGCCGTGGTGTAGCCGAACTTGCTCACCGAGACCGTGTAGCTGCCCACCATCAGCCGGTCGAGCGCGTACGAGCCGTCGGCGCCGGTGCTGGTGACGCGGGTCATCGGGCCGGTGACCGTCACGTCCGCCCCGGCCAGCGGGTTGCCGCCGGAGGTGACCCGACCGCCCAGCGCGCCGAGGGCGCCCCGGGGGGTGGCGTCGACCGCCGCGTACGCGTCGAGCCGGCCCTCGCCGAAGACGTTGTTGTCGTCGACGGTGCCGCCGCAGGTGAGCGCGTCGACGTCGATCGCGGTGTCGTCGAGGATGCGCTTGGTCTCGGCGACGTCACCCTGCAGGGCCGGCGAGGCCGACCACATCAGGGCCACGGTCGCCGCGGTGTGCGGGGAGGCCATCGACGTGCCGCTGAGCGCCGAGTAGCCGCCCGGCACCGAGGAGCGGACGTTGGCGCCCGGCGCGGCGATGTTCGGCTTGATGTCGCCGTTCTCGCCGGTGCCCCGGCTGGAGAAGCTGGCGATCGCGTTGTTCACGTCGAACGCGCCGGAGCTGTAGCTGATCGTGTACGACCCGGGGCTGCCCGAGGTGTTGCAGCTCGGGCCGCTGTTGCCGTTGGAGAAGGCCGGGAAGATGCCCGCGGCCACCCACGACGAGACGATCTCGGTGTACCACGGGTCGTACGCGCTGGAGCCCCAGGAGTTGTTCACGACGTCCGGGGCGAGGTCCGGGCGCGGGTTGGCGCCGTTGAGGTCGGTGGGGGCGACGATCCACTGGCCGGAGGCGAGCAGCGACGCTCGCGAGCAGCCGCTGGTCTCGCAGCCCTTGGCGGCGATCCAACGGGCGCCCGGGGCCACGCCGATCACGTTGGCGCCGTCCGAGCCGACCATCGTGCCCATGGTGTGCGTGCCGTGGTTGTTGTTGTCGCACGGGGCGTCGGTGGGGCAGACGTCGGCCGGGTCGAACCAGTTGTAGTTGTGGTCGAGGGTGCCGTCACCGTTGCGCCCCCGGTAGCTGGCCGCCACGGCGGGGTGGGTGACGTCGACGCCGCTGTCGATGTTGGCGACCACGATGCCCTCGCCGCGTACGTTCAGCTCGTTCCAGACCCGCGGCGCGTTGATCCGGTCGATGTTCCACTCGGTGGCGTTGGTGGTGGGGACGGTCTCGCCGGGCAGCGGCTTCGGGATCTCGACCGGGTCGTCGGCGAGGATCTCGGCGACGTCGGTGCGCACGGCGAGGTCACCGAGCAACCCGGCGTCGCCGGTCACCCTGATCGCGTTGACCAGCCAGAACGGGGTGAACTCCGCGCCCTTGCGGGCCAGCATGGCGCGCAGGCCGGCCTGGCTGCGCTCGGCGTGGGCGGTCTTGGTGCGGTGGACGTGGGCGGCCTTCTCCGTCTTACCGCGCAGGCTGGCCGCGCCGGACAGGTCGGCCTTGCTGTCCAGGAAGACCCAGTAGCTGGCCCTGCCCTCGCGGGCGAGCCGGGTGGTGACCTTCCCGTCGACCTTCGCGGCCACCGCCCTGCCCTTCGTGTCGGCGGAGTCCGGTGCGGCGGCGGCCGGCGCCGCGGTGCCGATCGGCAGGGTGAGGCCGACCGCCAGGCCGACCGCGGCCATTCGCCATCGTCGTGGTGACACTGTCCCGACGCTCCTTTGGGGTGAGGCGACACTGTGGACGCCCGTGTCCGGACGCCTGGGAGCATCCTGGTGACGAAGGATCTCTTCATCAAGACATGCGTAAATAAAGAAATCTGTCAATCGACCGTTCGTGTCGCCCGGTGGCGGTAGGGCTACGCAGTGCAGTCGAGGCCGGCCGCGCCGAGTGGGGCCGGGCGCGGCCGGCGGACCGGCGGACCCGCTGCACCCGGGCGTCCCCGGCCCGTGCCGACCGGGAAGAATGGCGGACGGACCGCCCATTTGCGCGCAGACGGAGGACGCATGGCCTGGCACGTACGCGGCGTGGTGCTGCCCGACGACGAGGTCCGTGACCTGTGGCTGGTCGGCGACCGGGTCACCTTCACCCCGGTGCCCGGCGCGGAGACTATCGCCGACGGCGGGTTCGTGCTGCCCGGTCTGATCGACGCGCACTGCCACATCGGCATCGCCCGCGGCGGCGCCCCGGTCACCTCGCTCGACCAGGCCCGCGAGCTGGCCCGCGTCGATCGGGACGCCGGGGTCCTCGCCATCCGCGACGCCGGGTCGCCGTACCCGTACCCCGAACTCGACGACGAGCCCGACCTGCCGCGGCTGGCCCGCGCCGGCCGGCACGTCGCGCCGCCGAAGCGCTACCTGCGCGACATCGGCGTCGAGGTGGGGGCGGCGGAGGTGGCGGCGACGGTGGCAGCGCAGGCGCGCGCCGGCAACGGCTGGGTGAAGCTGGTCGGCGACTGGATCGACCGGGGGGTCGGCGACCTGGCCCCCGCGTGGGACGCCGACACCATGACGGCCGCCGTCCAAGCCGCGCACGCCGCCGGCGTACGCGCCGCCGTGCACACCTTCTCCGAGTCGGCCGTGGAGATCATGGTGCGCGCCGGGGTGGACTCGGTGGAGCACGGCACCGGCCTGAGCCTGGACCTGATCGACGAGATGGCCCGCCGGGGCACCGCCCTCGTCCCCACGATGATCAACATCCGGACCTTCGGCGGGATCGCCGAGCAGGCCCGGGAGAAGTTCCCCGGCTACGCCGAGCACATGCTCGCCCTGCGCGACCGCTTCCCCGAGGTGGTCCGTTCGGCGCACGAGGCCGGCGTGCCGATCTTCGTGGGCACCGACGCCGGCGGCGGCATCGACCACGGCCTCGCCGCAGAGGAGATGCTGCTGCTGCACGAGCAGGCCGGCATGTCCACCACGGAGGTGCTCGCCGCCGCGTCCTGGCGGGCCCGCGAGTGGCTCGGCTTCCCCGGGCTGGTCGAGGGCGGCCTGGCGGACCTCGTGGTCTACGCCGAGGATCCGCGCGCCGACCTGCGCGCCGTACGCGACCCCGCCCGCATCGTGCTGCGCGGCCGCGTCGTGCGCTGACCCCGGCGGCCGGTCAGCCGGTCCCGTCGCCCCGGGTGACCGCGTGCGCGAGCAGGAACACCGCCAGGTCTGCGAGGGCGGCGGCGGTCTGCGCGACGGGGGCGCCCGGGAGGACGATGTGGCTGATCACCAACCGGACGACCGAGTCCGTGGCGAAGGCGACCGCGTCCCGGTCGGCGCCCGGCAACACGCGGTCGGCCCACTCCAGCAGCACCTCGGTGGCCTCGGTCAGGACCAGCTCCGACCGGGTGGTGAGGTAGGGCAGCAGCTCGTCCGAGCCGCCCCGGGTGCTGGTCAGGACGGCCTTGATCAGCGGGTCGTTGGCCGCCTCCACGAGGGTGTGCGAGATGGTGGCGTGCGCGGCGGCCCGGACGTCGTCGCCATGGGCGTTCAGCAGGGCGCGAACCGCGCCCACGAACCGGTCGACCTCCCACCGGGCGAGCGCCTCGGCCAGCCCCGCCTTGGTGCCGAACTCGTTGTAGACCGTCTGCCGGCTCACTCCCGCCGCGCGCGCGACGGCACCCATCCGGACGCCGTCCCAGCCAGTCGCGATGGTCAACGCCCGGGCGGCCTCGACGATCGCCTCCCGCGAACGGATGCCCTCCCTCACGTCACCCATGGTGGTCGAATCCTACGACCCGCCACACCGGCCGGCACGGCGGACACCGGCGACGTCGCGCCCGATGGCGTCGTCCCTTCGGCCGACGCATAGGATGTGCGGTCATGGCACGCGTGCTCACTCCCCGTGCGGAGGACTTTCCCCGCTGGTACCAGGACCTGATCGCCAAGGCGAAGCTGGCCGACAACGGCCCGGTCCGGGGGACCATGGTCATCCGACCGGCCGGCTACGCCATCTGGGAGCGGATGCAGGCCGAGATGGACGCCCGGATCAAGGCGGCGGGCGCGGAGAACGCGTACTTCCCGCTCTTCATCCCCGAGAGCTACCTCAAGCGTGAGGCGGAGCACGTCGAGGGCTTCTCGCCGGAACTCGCGGTCGTCACCCACGGCGGCGGCAAGCAGCTCGCCGAGCCGGTGGTGGTGCGCCCCACCAGCGAGACCGTCATCGGCGAGTTCATGGCCAAGTGGATCGACTCCTACCGGGACCTGCCGCTGCTGCTCAACCAGTGGGCCAACGTGGTCCGCTGGGAGCTGCGCCCCCGGATCTTCCTGCGCACCAGCGAGTTCCTCTGGCAGGAGGGGCACACCGCGCACGCCACCCGGTCCGACGCCCGCGCCTACGCGCGCCGGATCCTGCACGAGGCGTACGAGGACCTGATGGTCAGCGTGCTCGGCATCCCGGTGGTCGTCGGCCTGAAGACGGCCCGGGAGCGCTTCGCCGGGGCCACCGCCACCTACACCTGCGAAGGCATGATGGGTGACGGCAAGGCCCTCCAGCTCGGCACGAGCCACGAGTTGGGGCAGAACTTCGCCAAGGCGTTCGACATCAGCTACTCCTCCGCCGAGGGCGGCCGGGAGCACGCCTGGACGACCTCCTGGGGCACCTCCACCCGCATGCTCGGCGGCCTGATCATGTGCCACGGCGACGACAACGGCCTGCGGGTGCCGCCGAAGCTGGCGCCCGTGCAGGCGTACGTCATGGTGGTCAAGGACGGCGAGGGCGTCGGAGAAGCGGCGGCCAAGCTGCGCGACGCCCTGCGCGACGCCGGGGTCCGGGTCGCGCTCGACGACCGCACCGACACCCCGTTCGGCCGCCGGGCCGTCGACGCCGAGCTGCGCGGCTATCCCGTACGCGTCGAGGTCGGCCCCCGCGACCTGGCCGCCGGCAACGCGGTCGTGGTCCGGCGCACCGACGGCTCGAAGTCCCCGACGCCGGTGGCCGACGTGGTCACCGCCGTGCTGGCCGCCCTCGACGCCGACCAGCGGGCCCTGCACGACCAGGCGCTGGCCCACCGGCAGTCCCGCACCGTCGAGGTCTCGACGCTGGCCGAGGCCATCGAGGCGGCGGCCACCGGCTGGGCCCGGGTGCCGTGGTCGGCGGTCGGCGTGCAGGGCGAGGCGGAGGCGAACGGCCAGGGCGTCACCGTGCGCTGCCTGCTGCGCGCCGACGGCTCGGTGCCCGACTCCGAGGACGAGCCCGACCTGGTCGCCATCCTGGCCCGCGCCTACTGACCGACCCGTACGCCGCACGGCCGGTCCCGCCTCGCGGGGCCGGCCGTGCGCGTCCCGGCGCCCGCGGGTCGACGGGGCGGGAGCCCGCCGGGCGCCGGTAGGGTCGGGGCGTGAGATTCGAACCTGGGCGGCTGATCGTGCACCGCAACGTGCGGCGGGGGCGGATCGGCTGGGCCCGCACCGCGCGCGTGGTCAGCGACGACGACCGGGGCCTGCTGCTCTGGGTGCCCCGCGACGCGCCGGTCGCGAGCGAGGTCACCGAGGCCGGGCTGGGCATGCGGGCGGTGCCGTTCACCGAGTGGATCTCCTCGTCGTACGGGCTGGCCACCGGCCGGTGGGACGGCCCGTCCGTGCTGAAGTTCCTGCCCGCCGGGGCCGCCCACTCGGTGTGGTGGTTCCGCGA
Organism: Micromonospora echinofusca; assembly: GCF_900091445.1. Taxonomy (NCBI): domain Bacteria; kingdom Bacillati; phylum Actinomycetota; class Actinomycetes; order Micromonosporales; family Micromonosporaceae; genus Micromonospora; species Micromonospora echinofusca. Next base: position 4,831,687 of record NZ_LT607733.1, on the reverse strand, counting down.
CGCGCACGACCGCTTCGCCACCTGGTACGTCAACCTGGAGGAGCCCGGGGTGCGCTGGGACGACGGCACGCTCGCCGGCGTCGACATGGTGGACCAGGACCTCGACGTGCTGGTGCGCCCCGACCGCAGCTGGGAGTGGAAGGACGAGGAGGAGTTCGCCGAGCGGCTGGCCTTCCCCGACCACTACTGGGTGCCCGACCCGGACGCGGTGCGGGCCGAGGGGAAGCGGGTGATCGCGCTGGCCGAGGCGGGGGAGTTCCCGTTCGACGGCACCTGGTGCGACTTCACCCCGCCGTCCGACTGGCTGGTCCCCGACGAGCTGCCGCCGGGCTGGGACCGCCCCCCGGTGCGCTGATCCCGCGCCCGCCGCAGTCGGCCGGCGACTGTGCTTTCGGTCACTTCCGCCGCCGCGCGGGTGACCGGGGGCGGTCCGGTGTGAGAGATCCGGGCCGGATCTGGCAGAATGGCTGGCTGGTATCCGGCGCGCGTCCGGCGCCCTCTAACCCGGGCACGTCGCCAGTCCACCGAGCAGTCTCCGGCCCAACCCCACTGTGCCGGTCGACACTCACCCGTGCACCGCCCGTTCGGGCAGGTGAGATCGCAACAGGAGCGAAACAACTGTGGCCGTAAAGATCCGGCTCCTGCGGATGGGCAAGATCCGCAACCCGCAGTACCGCATCGTCATCGCCGACTCGCGCACCAAGCGCGACGGCCGGGCGATCGAGTTCGTCGGGGTCTACCAGCCGAAGGAAGACCCTTCGGTGATCGAGGTCAAGTCGGAGCGGGTCCAGTACTGGCTGTCCGTCGGCGCCCAGCCGAGCGAGGCGGTGCAGCGGCTGCTGGAGCTGACCGGTGACTGGCAGAAGTTCAAGGGCCTGCCGGCCCCGCCGCCGCTGAAGGTCGCCCCGGAGCGGGTCGACCGCACCGCGGCGTACGAGGCCGAGGCGAAGGCCGCCGCCGGGCTGGCCGAGACGCCGGCCAAGCCGGCCAAGAAGGCCGCCAAGGCGGAGGCTCTGGCCGAGGCGCCGAAGACCGAGGCTGCGGCCGAGGCCCCGGCTGCCGCTGCCGACGCCGGTGAGCAGGCCTGACATGCCTCTGCGTCCGGCCTTGGAGCACCTGGTCAAGGGCATCGTCGACCACCCCGATGACGTACGCGTCCGGATGGTCGACTCCCGTCGGGGCAAGCGGCTGGAAGTCCGCGTGCACCCGGAGGACCTCGGCACGGTGATCGGGCGGTCCGGGCGGACCGCCAAGGCGCTGCGCCAGGTGATCGGCTCCATCGGCGGGCGCGGTGTGCGCGTCGACATCGTCGACTCGTACTGATGCTGCTCATCGTCGGCAGGATCGGCAAGCCGCACGGCATCCGCGGTGAGGTCACCGTGGAGGTGCGGACCGACGAGCCCGAAGCGCGGTTCGCCCCGGGGAAGGTGCTGCGCACCGAGCCCGGGGCGGCCCCGCCGCCGGCCGCGTCCGAGCGCGGGGAGGCCTTCCGGGTGCCCGCCGAACTTGTCGTGGAGTCCGCCCGCTGGCACCAGGGGCGGATGCTGGTCGCGTTCGAGGGCATTCTCGACCGGGACGTCGCCGAGGCGCTGCGCGGCACGCTGATCGGGGTCGACAGCGGCGAGGTCGGCGCGCCGGAGGACCCGGAGGAGTTCCACGACCACCAGCTCGTCGGGCTGGCCGTGGTCAACCCCGACGGCGACCGGCTGGGCGAGGTGGCCCGGATCGAGCACGCCCCCTCGTCCGACCTGCTGGTGCTGCGCCGACCCGAGGGCGGCACGGCGCTCATCCCGTTCGTCAAGGCGATCGTCCCCGAGGTTGACCTCGCCGGCGGTCGCGTCGTCGTCGACCCGCCGGCCGGTCTGCTCGATCTGTAGAACCGCTGGAGCACCCCCGCATGCGCGTCGACATCGTGTCGATCTTCCCGGAGTACTTCGCCCCGCTCGACCTGTCGCTGATCGGGAGGGCACGGGCGAACGGCACGCTGCGGCTGGCCGTACACGATCTGCGGATCTGGACCCACGACGTGCACCGCACGGTCGACGACACGCCCTACGGCGGCGGGCCCGGCATGGTGATGCGGCCGGAGCCGTGGGGCGAGGCGCTCGACGCCCTCGCCCCGGCGGAGGTGACCGCGCCCCGGCTGGTGGTGCCGGCGCCGACCGGCGCCCCCTTCACCCAGGCGATGGCGCACGAGCTGGCCGCCGAGCCGCACCTGCTCTTCGCCTGCGGCCGGTACGAGGGCATCGACCAGCGGGTGCTCGACCACGCCGCCACCCGGATGCCGGTGACCGAGGTCTCCCTCGGCGACTACGTCCTCTTCGGCGGGGAGGTGGCCGTGCTGGTGATCCTGGAGGCGGTCACCCGGCTGCTGCCCGGCGTGCTCGGCAACGCGGGCTCGCTGGCCGAGGAGTCGCACGCGCACGGGCTGCTGGAGGCCCCCATGTACACGAAGCCGGCGGCCTGGCGCGGGCTGGAGGTGCCGGAGGTGCTCCGCTCCGGTGACCACGGCAGGATCGCCCGCTGGCGGCGCGACGAGGCGCTGACCCGCACCGCGGACCGCCGGCCCGACATGCTCGCGGCGCTGGACCCGGGCCGGCTCGACAAGCGGGACGTCGCCGCGCTGGACCGGGCCGGATTTCAGGTGCCGTCGGGGGATGTGGCAAAGTAGGGGGGTTGCCGCAACCGGCCGCGCCGCGGCCGGCTGCGAGGATCCTCGACCGGGGTCGGGTCACCGACCACCATCCGGGGATCAGAATCACCCACCCGCGCACCGATTGACGGTGCGCCGTGAGCCTCACGAGGACGCAGCGATGAACATCCTGGACGCCCTTGACGCCCAGTCGAAGCGCACCGACCTCCCCGACTTCCGTGCCGGTGACACCGTGAAGGTGCACGCCCGGGTCGTCGAGGGCAACCGGTCCCGTGTCCAGATCTTCCAGGGCGTCGTCATCCGCCGCCAGGGTGACGGTCTGCGCGAGACCTTCTCGGTTCGCAAGATCAGCTTCGGTGTCGGTGTCGAGCGCACCTACCCGATCAACAGCCCGGCGATCGACCGGATCGAGGTCGTGACCCGCGGTGACGTGCGCCGGGCCAAGCTCTACTACCTGCGCGAGCTGCGCGGCAAGAAGGCCAAGATCAAGGAGAAGCGCGAGAAGCAGCCCAGCTGACCCTCGCGCTCGCCACGCCGCCCGAGCTGCGCGTATGTCGTACCGACCGGACCGCACTACCCTGGTCGCTACGGGCGCAGCCGGGCGACGTCCCGCCACCACGGCGGAGCGACGGCCACTACCGCACGGGGAGCCCCGACGGGGTTCCCGGGCGGTAGTGTCATTTCTGCTGACCGGAGAGTGGCGTGGTGCAGACGCTTGACGAGGACGGCGCCGTCGACCCGTGGCGACGTCGGGCCCGCCGGCCCCGCCGACAGATGCCCCTCTGGCAGGAGCTGCCGCTGCTGCTCGTCGTCGCGTTCTGCCTGGCGGTGCTGATCCGCACCTTCCTGCTCCAGGCGTTCTTCATCCCCTCCGGCTCGATGGAGGACACCCTCCTCGTCGGCGACCGGGTCCTGGTCAACAAGGTCGTCTACGACGTACGCGACCCGGTGCGGGGCGAGGTCGTCGTCTTCCGGGGCACCGAGCGCTGGGCCCCGCAGGTCGACGAGGAGCCCGAGCCCGGGTTCGCGGCCAAGCTCAGCCGGACCGTCGGCGACCTGGTCGGCGTCAGCCGCCCTGGCGAGAAGGACTTCATCAAGCGGGTCATCGGCCTGCCCGGCGACCGGGTGAAGTGCTGCGACGCCGAGGGGCGGGTGCTGGTCAACGGCACCCCGCTCGACGAGTCGTCGTACGTCCTGCGGGACTCGCCGCTCGACATCCCGCCCAACCCCCGCGAGTGCCGCTCCCGGCGCTTCGAGGAGGTCGTGGTCCCGCCCGGGCAGATCTTCGTGATGGGCGACCACCGGATGGTCTCCCAGGACGCCCGCTGCCAGGGGCCGGTGCCGATCGAGAACGTGGTGGGCCGGGCGTTCACGGTGGTCTGGCCGTCGTCGCGGTGGAGCGGGCTGTCGGTGCCCGCGACCTTCGACGACGTCGCCGACCCACCGGCCGCCTCCACCGGCGCGCCGCCCCCGGTCCGCCCCACGCCGGACGGCAATCTGGTGCTGTTGGCCCCGACCGCTGCCGCGCTCGCCGTTCTCGCGCGTTCCGGACGGTGGCGTCCGGCCGGGCAACGTAGGCTCGTGCCGTGATTGACGAGCAGACCGACAAGCCGCGCAGTTCCTTCTGGAAGGAGCTGCCCATCCTCCTGGGTGTGGCGATCCTGGTCGCGGTGCTGGTGCGTGCCTTCGTGCTGCAGACCTTCTTCATCCCCTCCCCGTCGATGGAGAACACCCTCCAGATCGACGATCGGGTGCTGGTCAACAAGCTGGTCTACGACTTCCGGTCCCCGCGCCGGGGTGAGGTGATCGTCTTCAAGGCCCCCATGGAGTGGAGCGCCAACCCCGACGGCGAGGACTTCATCAAGCGCGTCATCGGCGTCGGCGGCGACCACGTGGTCTGCTGCGACGCGCAGGACCGGCTGGTGATCAACGGCAAGCCGCTGGACGAGCCCTACATCTACCCTGGCGACAAGACCGCCGAGGAGTTCGACATCACCGTCCCGAAGGGCCGGCTCTGGGTGATGGGCGACCACCGCGAGGCGTCGGGCGACTCGCTGGAGCACTGGCAGCAGTCCGGTCAGGACATCACCGTCGCCACGATTCCCGAGGGCGAGGTCGTGGGGCGGGCCTTCACCGTCTTCTGGCCCGTCGGCCGGGCCACCTGGCTGAGCGTGCCCGAGTCGTACGAGGCCATCCCCGAACCATAGGGGCCGCCGGGCGTGGGCGTTGTCGGCGGCGTCTGGCAGGCTGGTGCGGTGACCGTCTACACCCCTCGGCGCGCGGCGCGCGTCCTGCTCGTCGACGCGACGGGTCGGGTGCTGCTCTTCTGCGGCTCCGACCCGGCCCGCCCCGAGCACGGGCGCTGGTGGTTCACCCCCGGCGGCGGCCTGGACGAGGGGGAGACCTACCCCGAGTGCGCGGCGCGGGAGCTGGCCGAGGAGACCGGGCTGCGGCTGCCGGCGACGGCGTTCGGGGCGCCCGTGCACCGCGACGTGACGGAGTTCCCCTTCGACGGCGTGTGGTACCGGCAGGAACAGGAGTTCTTCCTGGTGCGGGTGACGGGTCACGAGGTCGACACCGCGGGCTTCAGCGACGTCGAGCGGGCCAGCGTCGCCGCGCACCGGTGGTGGCTCCCGGACGAGTTGGTCGCCAGCGGGGAGCGGTACTACCCGCCGGACCTGCCGGCGGTGCTGGCCCGGGCGCTGGCCGCTCCGGCGGCGCCGACGGTCGGGGTGGGCGGGCGCCAGGAAGGCGTCGACGGCCACGAGGACGCGCCGTGCTGACGCCCCCGCGCACCGTGGTGCGCCGCGAGGGCGGGCTCTACGCGCTGGAGCGCGCGCTGCAGCGGCGCGGTTTCCGGCACGTCGCCGGGGCCGACGAGGCGGGTCGCGGCGCCTGCGCCGGGCCGCTGGTCGCCGCCGCCGCGATCCTGCCCGAAGGGCGGCGCGGCGAGATCGACGGGCTGGCCGACTCCAAGCTGCTCACCCCCGCGAGCCGGGAGCGCATCCACGACGAGGTCGTGTCCCGCGCGCTCGCGTACGCCGTGGTGGTCGTTCCCGCCGAGGAGGTCGACGAGCGGGGCCTGCACGTGTGCAACCTGGCCGCGATGCGCCGCGCGCTGGCGTCGCTGACGACCCGGCCCGACTACGTGCTGACCGACGGCTTCGGGGTGGACGGCCTCGACGTGCCGGGGCTGGCCGTGTGGAAGGGCGACCGGGTGGCGGCCTGCGTGGCGGCGGCGAGCGTGCTGGCCAAGGTGACCCGGGACCGGATGATGGTCGAGTTGGACGGGGCGTTCCCGGGCTACGGGTTCGCCGAGCACAAGGGTTACATCACCGCGGAGCACACCGCGGCGCTGCGGGAGCGGGGGCCGTGCCGGGAGCACCGGTTCTCGTACGTCAACGTGGCGGCGGTGTCCGGTCGCGACGGCGCCCCGCCCCGCGCGCGTCGGCCGGCGGATGCGAGGCGGGACGAGCCGATGGAGCGCTCCTGCCCGCCAGGGGGTACCGTCGGCGTGGCGTTGGGCGAGCAGCCTCGGCCTCCGGCGTCGGTGGGGGAAGATGTGGTCATGGAAGGCGGAGTGCGATGAGCGCGGAAGACCTCGAGAAGTACGAGACCGAGATGGAGCTCCAGCTCTACCGGGAGTACCGCGACATTGTCCGCCAGTTCTCCTACGTGGTGGAGACCGAGCGCCGGTTCTACCTGGCCAACCAGGTCGACCTGCACGTGCGCAACTCCGACGGCGAGGTCTACTTCGAGGTCGAGATGCACGACGCCTGGGTGTGGGACATGTACCGTCCCGCCCGGTTCGTGAAGAACGTCCGGGTGATGACCTTCAAGGACGTCAACGTCGAGGAGCTGGAGAAGCCCGACATCTCGCTGCCCGCCGACTCCGGTTTCGGCGGCTGACCCACCGCCGGTCCCGCCCGACGGTCCCGCCGCCGGGCGTACGGCCCCGTCGGCGTCCCCACCGCCGCGCGGCCGTCGTTGCCTTCCGCCCCGGCGGCCGGCCTCAGTCCGACGGCACCACGACCTCGACGCGCTGGACGAGGTTGTTGGCGAAGCCGCCCCGGTTCCACCGCTGCCCGACCGGCTGACTGCGGCCGGAGGCGTCGGTGGCACGGGCCCCGAGGACGTGCCTGCCCGGCGTGGCCGTCCACTCGTACCGCCACCGGCGCCAGGCGAACTCCCCGCCGACCTGCTCGTCCAGAGTGGCCGGTCGCCAGCTGACCCCGCCGTCGGTGGTGACCTCCACCGAGGCGACGGGTGCGTGGCCCGACCAGGCGCGACCGTCCAGGGTGCACGGACCGGCACGCAGCACGCGGGTGCGGGACATGAAGTCGGGGAAGCCGGGCGGACGGACCAGCGCCCGCGGCTCGATGCGGGTCACCGGCACCCCGGGGTCGTCGGCGTCCTCACGCAGCCGGTACGCGACCGCGTTCTGGTAGCCGTCGAACGCCTCGGTGCGTACGTCGATCGCGCGCAGCCACTTGACGTGCGCCATGCCGTACCAGCCGGGCACGATCAGCCGCAGCGGGGCGCCGTGCTGCGGCAGCAGCGGGGCCCCGTTCATCTCGTACGCCAGCAGCACCTCCTCGCGCAGCGCGTCGGCCGCCGGCAGCGCCCGCTGGTAGTCCTGCTCGACACCGCGTTCCACCCCGTGGTCGGCGCCGGTGAAGACCACGTCCACGGCGTCGGCGGCGATGCCGGCCTCGCGCAGCAGCGGCGCCAGCGGCGTGCCCGTCCACTCGGCGTTGCCGACCGCCTCGACCAGCCACGGCTGACTGACCGGCCGCGGGTGCAGCAGGGCGCGCCCGTTGCCCGCGCACTCCAGCGTCACCCGTCGGGTGACCCGGGGTCGCTCGCGCAGCGCGGCCAGGTCGAGCGTCAGCGGCCGGTCCACCGCGCCGGCCACGGTCAGCGCGTGCGTGGCCGGGTCGAGGTCCGGGATGTCGTAGTGGATGAGCAGGTAGTGCAGGCCGGCCGGGGTCACGTCGTAGCGCAGCGCCTCCAGCGGGATGCCGTGGTTGCGGGCGGCGAGCTGCAACTCCTCGGCGGTGATCCCCTCGCCGGGCTCCGCCACGCGTGACGCCCCGCTGGCGTCGTCCACTGTGGTCATCGAGGCCTCCCCCGGCCGACGGCGGCGGCTCCGCCGTGCGCCCGTCCCAGCCTAGGGCCGACGCCGCCGCGCCGGGGACGCCGGGTGATTCCCCACGCCGTCACCCACCGCGCCCTCCGGCTCCGGGCGTCACGCTCCACGGGCTCCGACCGCTGCGCCCATCGGCTCCGACCGTCGTGCTGTGCGGCTCCGACCGTCGTCCCCGGTGGGCGCCGCCGGTCGCTAGCCGAGCAGGGGGGAGGGGTAGCCGCCGGTGGCGTCGGTCGGCGGCTGGTCGGGGCGGTGACGGGCGAAGGCGTCGACCCTGCCCCAGCGGCCGGGAATGTCCAGCAGCGCGATCCGCTGGAAGCTCGGTGGGAGCGCCGCGTCGACGGCGAGGTGCCCCTCGTGCGGGTCGATGCCGAGCATGGCCCGGATGAGGAGCAGGGACGCGCCGCTGGACCACGCCTGGGGGCTGCCGGCGGTGGGGTAGCGGACGGGGTACCGGGTCGTCTGGCGGTCGAAGCCGCCGAAGGCCTCCGGCAGGCGGCCGTGGAAGTAGGTCGCGGCGGCGATGATGCCTTCGGCGATGCGACCGGCCTCGGCGGCGAACCCGTAGCGGCGCAGGCCCCAGGCGATGAACGAGTTGTCGAAGGGCCAGACGGTCCCGTTGTGGTAGCCGAGCGGGTTGTAGCGGCCCTGACCCTCGGCGAGGGTGCGTACCCCCCAGCCGGAGAAGAGCGCGGGGCCCATCAGGTGCTCGACGATGCGCGGGGCCCGGTCCGGGGGCACGATGCCGCTCCACAGCAGGTGCCCGATGTTGGAGGACAGGGCGTCCACGGGGGTGCCGTCGTGGTCGAGGGCGAGCGCGTAGTAGCCGCGCTCGTCGATCCAGAAGTCCCGGTTGAACCGGTCCTTCAGCGCCGCCGCCTCCCGCTCCAGCCGGTCGGCGTACGCGGGGTCGTCCCAGAACGCGCGCGCGAGGCGGGCCGCGCGGACCTTGGCGTCGTAGGCGTAGCCCTGCACCTCGCAGGTGGCCCGGGGAAAGCCCGGCAGCCTGCCGTCGGCGTAGGAGACGCCGTCCCAGGAGTCCTTCCAGCACTGGTTCTCCAGGCCGGTGGCGCGGTTGCGCCGCTCGTACCAGACGTAGCCGGTGGAGGTCAGGTCCGCGTACCGGTCGATCCACTCCAGGGCCGCCCGGGCCTCCTTCTCCAACTCCTTGACCAGCGCCCCGTCACCGGTCCACCGCTCGTACTCGTCGAGCAGCACCACGAACAGCGGCGAGGCGTCCACGGTGCCGTAGTACGGCGAGTGGGGCTGCTCCTCGAAGGCGGCCGATTCGCCGTAGCGCAGCTCGTGCAGGATCCGCCCGGGGTCCTCGTCGAGGATGTCGTCCCGGCGACCGCCTTGGAGGAACGCGAGGATGCGCAGCGTCGGCGGGGCCAGCGACGGTGTGACGTGCAGGGTCTGCAGACAGGTCAGCAGGCTGTCGCGGCCGAACAGGGTCATGAACCAGGGCAGCCCCGCCGCTGGCACGGTGGCGCCGCCGAGGGACAGCGGTGCGAAGCGCAGCGCCGCCAGGTCCACGATGCTGCGCTGGTACACCTGCCGCAGAGCGCTGTTGTCGGTGTCCAGCCGGGGTGCCTGCGTGACCCACGCGCGTACGGCGTCCGGCAGGGTCGAGTCGTCCGGGCGCAGCGCGCGCACCGCCGCGCGCCAGTCGTGGCCGTCGGGACGCAGCACCCGCATCGTCACCCGTAGCTGCGTGGACCACTGCTGCCCGGGCCGCAGCCGGGGCCGGAACCGGACGCCGCGCGCATCGACGCTGGCCGGCTCACTCGCCGAGACGCGCACCTCCCGCCGGAACGTGCCGCGTCGGTAGCCCAGCACCAGTTCGCTGTCACCGACCTCGGAGTAGTAGGTGCCGGCCTTCTCGCGGACGTCGAACTTGATGTCGAAGATGTCGGCGAAGTCGGCGGCCACCTCCAGCCGCACGTCGAGGTCGACGTCGTGCTCGCCGTAGTTGAACACCGTCACCGACTCGGTCAGGTCCGGCCCGATCCGCCGCCGCCGGATCGCCGACACGTCGGCCTGCACGTAGTCGGTCTGCCCGCCCGGAACCAGGAAGAACGCCGCCTCGAAGTACTGGCTGTCGTCCACCGACAGCGCGGTCAGCCGCTCGCCGCCGATCGTGAGGATCCAGCGGGAGAGGAAGCGGGTGTCGGCGGCGAACAACCCGGTCGGCGTGTCGGGCGCGGCGTCCACGTCACCGCTGGAGTCGGACACGATGAACGAGTTGCCGTCGATGCACGACACGGTGCCCGCGATGTCCCTCACCTGGCCGCCCCCCGCGTCCAGGGCGCACCGGCCTCGCGCGGCACGGCCGGCGCGGGGAACAGCAGACCCATCCGCAGCGCCAGGCCGAAGTCGCCGTCGACCATGATCTCGCCGCGCAGGATCGCGGCCAGCCCGTTCAGCTCACCCCGCGCCATGGTGTCCGCGACCTCGGAGGACATGGTGAACACGGCGTCGGCGGGACCATCGTCCTGGGACAGCCGCAGCCTGCCCTGGTCGATGGTCAGCAGCCACCTCCGCACCCGATCACCGTCGCGGATGTCGAACCGGACGCTGCCGGACAGCCGGCACAGCCGCGGCTCAAACTCCGTGCTCGCCAACTGCTCGAAGAACGCTTCGGTCACCGGAATTCGACCTCCAGCCCCCTCTGGCCAGGTGCAGGCGGCGGCATACCCGCCGGACGAGGGGCTAACCCGCACCGCCCCGACGCGTCGCCGCAGGCGGCCACCCGCGGCGAGATCGCCGGGGACGCGTGCCGGCCGTCAGCCGACGAACGTGAACATCGTCGCGCCGGGCGGCAGGGCGCGGGGTACGCCGAGGAAACGCTGGACCAGACGGCGTGCCTAGCAGACTGCCCGGCCCCGTGGGGGGCCGTCCACAGGACGACAGTCGTCCACAGGTGACGGTGTCGCCGGTGGCGGGTGCGGGCAGGCGCCGGGCAGGCTGCGCCCATGCGACCTGCCGCCCGTACCGCCGTCGCGCTCTGCGCCGCCCTGCTGTCCCTCGGGCCCGCCGCACCCGTCCCCCGGCCGGCCGCGTCTGGCGTCCGGCCGTCCGCGCCCGGTTCCTGGCCGTCCACGCCGGTGGTCCGGCCGGTCCCGGCGGCACGGCCGTTCGGTGCGGTCGTGCCGGCCGGTGCGGTGTCGCCCGGGGTGGCGCGGTTCCGGTGGCCGCTCGACGGCGTTCCGCGCCCGGTGCGCCGGTTCGACCCGCCGCCGCGACCGTGGCTGCCCGGGCACCGGGGAGTCGACCTGGCCGCCGCGCCCGGCGCGACCGTGCGGGCCGCCGGCGCCGGCACGGTGCTCTTCGCCGGCCTGGTCGCCGGCCGTCCCGTCGTCACCGTCGGGCACACCGACGGCCTGCGGACCACCCACGAGCCGGTGTCGCCGGCGGTCCGCGCCGGCGAGACACTGGCGGTCGGGGCGCCGCTGGGCGTCCTCCTCGCCGGCCACCCGGGCTGCCCCGCCCCCGCCTGCCTGCACTGGGGGCTGCGGCGCGGCGCCGAATACCTCGATCCGCTGGCCCTGCTCGGCCTGGGACCCGTGCGGCTGCTGCCGCTCGACGGCGCAGACCCGGCCCTCAGCGCTGGGCGAGCAGCGGGGGCAGCCGCACCGAGAGCCGTTCGTACTCGTCCGGGGTGTTGTAGACCTGCGCGCAGAGCCGCAGCCAGCCCCGTCCGTTCCAGGCCATGACGGCGACCTCGGTGGCGAGCCGGTCGGCGATCCGTTCCCGCAGCGCCCGCGCCGCCTCGAACGTGGTGCCGAGGCCCGCCGGCAGCGGCACGATGCGCATGGCGACCCCCGGCCCGCCGGGGTCCGGCAGGTCGGCGGGGGCCACCCCGAGCGCGTCCCCCAGCACCCGCTGGCCGTACGCCGCCAGCGCGGCGTTGTGCCCGCGTACCCGGTCGGGGCCGAGGCTGCGCAGCGTGAACAGGCCCACCGGCGCGGCCAGCCAGCCCGTGTAGTCCTGCGTCGCCGCCCACTCGACCCGGCGGGGAAACCCTGACTCCTGCTCCCACGAGACGGCCAGCGGCTCGATCCGTTCCCGCCACGACGGGGCGACCACCAGCACGGCGGTGCCGCGCGGCGCGTACGCCCACTTGTGCAGGTTGCCCACCCAGAAGTCGGCGCCGACGTCGCTGACCGGCGTCGGCAGCATGCCCGGGGCGTGGGCGGCGTCGACGAGGACCGGAATCCCGTGCTCCCGGGCCACGCCGACGAGCGCGGCGACGGGGAAGAACCGGGCGGTCGCCGAGGCGAGCTGGTCCACGACGAGCAGTCGGGTCCGGCCGGGGCGCAGCCCGGCGCGGACGAGCTGGACGATCTCCTCGTCCGAGGCGGTCAACGGCACGGGCAGCACCCGGGCGACGGCCCCTGTACGCCGGCACTCCCGCGCGACGGAGAGGCCGACCGCGCCGTAGCCGTGGTCCGTGGCGAGCACCTCGTCGCCGGGGCGCAGGCCGAGCGACTGGAGCACCACCGCCACGCCGGTGGTCGCGTTCGGGACCAGGGCGGTGCCGTCGGGGTCGGCGCCCAGGAAACCGGCCAGGTGCCGGCGGGCGTGGGCGATCCGGTCGACCAGGCCCTGGGTGAAGAAGCGCAGCGGGTTGGCCTCCATCTCGTCGCGCAGCCGCTGCTGGGCCCGCTGCACGACGAGCGGCACCGCGCCGAAGGAGCCGTGGTTCAGGTGGCTGACCGCCGGGTCGAGCGAGAAGAGCAGGCGGGCTGCCACGATCGGCTCGGGCGGCTGCGGCAGGCTCACCCGATGATCGTAGCGACCCGTCGATGTCCCGCCGCCGTTCCGCGGCTGATCCGGGCCCAGCCTCCTCGAACACGGGCAGGCCGCCCGTTCCCGCGCCACGACGGCACCATCGCCGCTACGGTCCGTTTCAACCGTGACTGGCTGCGCCGGATCGCGACGACGGCGGTGCAGCCCGCTCGCCCGATACCACACAGGTATTTTTATGCCCCACAGGTATCAGCGGAGCGGATGCTGCCCGGCCGGCTGGTCGGGGTGTTGACCCTTCTGAAACAGCTACGCGCGGGGGTGGGCCTGGCGGTAGGCGGCGCGGAGCCGCTCCACCGACACGTGCGTGTAGATCTGGGTGCTCGCCAGGGAGGAGTGCCCCAGCAGCTCCTGCACCGCCCGCAGGTCGGCGCCGCCCTCGAGCAGGTGGGTGGCCGCCGAGTGCCGCAGCCCGTGCGGGCTGACCGGAGGCAGGCCGGCGGCCTGCGCGTACCCGCCGACGATCCGCCGTGCCGTAGTCGGGTTGAGCCGTCCGCCGCGGGCGCCGAGCAGCAGCGCGTCGCGGGAGCGCGGTGCGGTCAGTGCCGGCCGGCCGTGGCGCAGCCACTCGTCGAGCGCCCGCTGCGCCGGCACCCCGTACGGGACCGCGCGCTCCCGGCCGCCCTTGCCGAACACCCGCACGACCCGGCGCGCGTGGTCGACGTCGGCGACGTCGAGGCCGCACGCCTCGCTGATCCGCACCCCCGTGCCGTAGAGCAGCTCCAGCAGCGCCCGATCGCGCAGCAGCACCGCCTCGGCCGCCCCGTCCGGCGTACGGGACGGCTCCGGCGATGCCGGCGACGCGGACCCGGAGTCGTCCTCGGCGGGTGACGCCGACCGGGGTTCGTCCCGGGTGGGCGGCGTCGGCCCGGGAGCGGCGAGCCGGCCCGGCGCCTCGACCAGGGCGGCAGCCTGGTCGGCGCGCAGCACGGTCGGCAGGTCCCGGTGGGCCCGTGGGCTGGCCAGGGCGCCGGCCACGTCGGCGGGGAGCAGCCCGCAGCGGTGCGCCCACGCGCTGAACGTCCGCGCCGAGGCCGCCCGGCGGGCGAGCGACGTCCGGGCCGCCCCCGTCGTCCGCTGCTTCGCCAGCCAACTGCGCAGCACGGAGAGGTCCAGCTCCGGCAAGTCGGCGCACCCCATCCGGTGGGCGTGGTCCAGCATCGACACCACGTCACCGACGTACGCCCGCACGGTGTGGGCGGAACGGTTGCGCACCCCGGCCAGGTGCGCGGCGAAGTCGTCCACCGCCTCCCGCATGCCCGGCGGGAGAGCCTCGTGGGTCGCCCGGGTGCCCTTCGTCTCCCGGCTCACCGCGGCTCCCTGCCGGGCACCCGCCGGCCGGCCGGCGCACCTCGCGGCGGCGTCCCGCCCGGTCGAGCGGGCGCGGCGGTGCGGGTCGAGGCCGTGACGGCGGTGGACGGCGGATCCTCGGGCGGCACGGGCCCAGCCTACGGACGGCCGGCGGAACCGGCAGGACACCGGGCCGGCGTACCGGGGAGGACCAGGTCGGTGCCGACCTCGCCCCGGGGCGCGCCGTCGGGTTGACGATCTCGGCCGGGTTGCGCGGCCGGACAGGTGCCGCAGCTCCTCGCCGAGGTGCGCTGCCTCGCCGAGGTGGCCCGGTCGACGCCGGAGATGACGCACGTGCGCCTACTCGACCGGTTGGTGCGGCGCTGCCGGCAGGAGCGCGCGACGGAGATCCGCTTCGAGGGCGACTGACGGCGGTTCGTGCTCCGTCCGGCACCTCACGCTCCGTCCGGCGTCGCCGCTCGCCTCGCGGTCTGCTCCCTGGGCGGTGGCGCGAGGGCGTACCCGTCGTCGCGGCGGAGCACCAACGCCAGCTCCTCGAGCATCGACAGCTTCCGCAGCGCGGTACGGACGGGCACTCCCGCCCGCGCGGCGAGGACGTCCACGCCCACCGCGCCCCGGCGGGGCAACGCCTCCACGACGGCCCGCGCGTCGTCGTCGAGCAGGTCGGCCGGCCGCTGAGGGCCACGCGGTACGGGTGCCAGGTCACCGATCCGCCCGACCTCCTCCAGCACCTGCGCGACGCCGGTCACCAGCCGGGCCTTCGGATGCTCCCGCAGCGTCTCGTGGGCGCCGACGGACATCGCCGACGTGACCGGGCCGGGCACCACCATGCTGGGCTTGCCCAGGGCGAGCGCCCGGTGCGTGGTCTGCGTGGCGCCGCTGCGGGCGGCCGCCTCCACCAGCACCGTGCCGAGGGTGCCCGCCGCGATGACCCGGTTGCGGATGAGGAACCGGGGCCGGAGCGGGTCGGCTCCCGGCATCCACTCGCTGACCAGCAGCCCGGTGTCGGCGATCCGGTCGAACAGCGCCGCGTTGCCCATCGGGTACGGGCGGTCCACGCCGCAGGCGAGCACCGCCACCGTGCGCCCACCGGCGTTGAGGGCGCCCCGGTGGGCTGCGGCGTCGATGCCGAAGGCGCCGCCCGAGACCACGGTCCAGTCCCGCTCGGCCAGCCCGTAGCCGAGTTCCGTGGCGACGTGCGTGCCGTAGCCGCTGGCGGCGCGGGCACCGACCACCGCAACGGAGCGGTCGAAGGCCTCCCCGAGCGGCCACGAGCCGCGTACCCAGAAGCAGAGCGGGGGAGCGGTCTCGACGTCCACCCGCCGGTAGGCCTCGGGCAGCCGGAGCCGGCGCAGCTCGTCGACCCGGACGGGCCACTCCTCGTCGCCGGGGACGACGAGCCGGGCGCCGAGCCGGTCCGTACGGGCCAGCGCCTCGGCCGCGACGGCCCTGGCGTCGCCGGCCGCGCAACGGGCCGCCACGCTGTTGCGCAACGTCTCGTCCGGCGCGCCCCCGTCGAGCAGCAGGTCGAGCGCCGCCACCGGACCCAGCCGGTCCACCAGCCGGTGCACCGACCGGGTGCCCGGTTCGGCGAGCCAGGTGAGCGCCACCCGGGCCAGCGTCTCCTCGTCGATGCTCACGTCGCGTCCCCCGTCCTCAGTTGAATGGCCTCCCGTACGTCCTCCCGGTCGGGACGGTCCCGACCGTCCAGGTCCGCGATGGTCCAGGCCAGGCGGATGATCCGGTCGAAGCCCCGGGCCGACAGCGACCCGGAGTCGAGCCGGGCCCGCAGCTCGGCGGTGTCCGGCGCGGGCAACCGCCAGGGCGGGCGGCGCAGGTACGGGCCGGGTATCTCGGCGTTGACGCGGTGGCCGAGCACCGCCCAGCGCGCGGCCGCCGCCTGCCGGGCCACCGCCACCCGTTCGGCGACGGTGGCGGAGGCCTCGCTCTCGACGGTGGCCTCCATCAGCTCGGCCGCCCGGACGGGCGGCAGCCGCACCTGCACGTCGATCCGGTCCAGCAGGGGCCCGGAGAGCCGGCTGAGGTAGCGCCGCCGGGCCTGCGGCGGGCACTCGCAGTACGCGTCCCCGGCCGGCCTGGCGCACGGGCACGGGTTGGCCGCCAGCACCAGCTGGGTACGGGCCGGGTACTCGGCGCCGCCCCGGCTGCGGGCCAGCCGGACCCGGCCGTGCTCCAGCGGTTGGCGCAGTGCCTCCAGCGCGCCCCTGCTGAACTCGGGCGCCTCGTCGAGGAAGAGCACGCCCCGGTGGGCGAGTGAGATCGCGCCGGGGCGCGCCAGCCCGGACCCGCCGCCGACCAGCGACGGCACCGTCGCCGTGTGGTGTGGCGCCTGGAACGGCGGGCGGCGCAGCAACCGGCCGCCCGGCGGCAGCAGCCCGGCGATCGAGTGCAGCGCGGTGACCTCCAGCGCGGCCTCGTCGTCCAGTTCCGGCAGGATCGACGGGAGGCGCTCGGCGAGCATGGTCTTGCCCGCTCCCGGCGGCCCGACCAGTGCCAGGTGGTGCCCGCCCGCTGCGGCCACCTCCAGGGCCCTGCGGCCCAGACCCTGCCCCGCGACCTCGGCCAGGTCTGGCCCACCGCGGGTCGGTGGCGGGCCGTCCGACCCCGGTTCGATCAGGGGCGAGCCGTCGCGGATGAAGCTGACCAGCCGGTGCAGCGTGTCGACCGCCCGGACCCGGACCCCGGGGACGACCGCCGCCTCGGCGGCGTTGCCGGCCGGGACGATCACCTTCCCGACGCCGGCCCGGGCGGCGGCGGCGACCATCGGCAGCACGCCGCGCACCGGGCGGACCGCGCCGTCGAGCCCCAGCTCGCCGAGGACCACCACGTGTTCCAGCGGCAGCAGCGGCAGCTCGCCGGAGCCACCGAGCAGGGCCGCCGCTATCGCCAGATCGAACGCGGAACCGAACTTCGGCAGGTCGGCGGGGAGCAGGTTGAGCGTGATCCGCCGGTTGGGCCACCGCTGACCCGAGTTGACCACGGCCGCGCGGACCCGGTCCCGGGCCTCGTGCAGGGCGGTGTCCGGCAGCCCCGAGATCACCACGGCCGGCAGCCCGGCCGCCAGGTCGGCCTCGACCTCCACCAGATGCCCGGTGACGCCGACCAGGCCCACGCAGAGCACCTTCGCGTAGCTCACGACGCCGCCCGCCGGCGCCCGCCGCACGATCCCGTCCGGTCGCGCCCGCCCATCAGAACGCCCCCTTGAGGTGCTCGATCCTGGCCGCGCCGGCGCCGGTGAGGCGTACCGAGACGACGTCGAAGCGCACCTCGTCGGCGGTGGTGCCGGTGTCGGCGAGCCACCGGGCGGCGAGCCCGCGCAGCCGCCGCGCCTTGGCCGGTACGACCGCCTCGGCCGGCGGCCCGAACTGGTCGGTCCGGCGGGTCTTGACCTCGCAGAAGGCGAGCACCGGCCCGTCCCAGGCGATGATGTCGATCTCCCCGGCGGCGCATCGCCAGTTCCGGGCCACCGGGCGCAGTCCCGCCCCGATCAGGTGCCGGACGGCACACCGCTCCCCGTACGCGCCGACCGCCTGGTTCCGCTTCGTCATGTCCGGCACGGTGCCCCCGGCGGGCGCGGCGGCGCCGCCCCGCGTCCCGTGATCTGTGGACGGTGGACGAGCTGTGGACGAACGGACGATCATGCCCTCGCCGTGCTATGCGGCCGGACCGCCGTCCCTGAGCGTCGCCGGGCGGTGACCCGGTGCGCGGGGGGACGCGGGTGCCCAGGGGGCGAATGGCGCCCGTGGAGCCGGTCGCATACGGTGCCGGACGTGGACGGACGACGGAACTTTGTCGAAGATCAGGAGTCGCGCTGGTATCCGGCCGATCGCGACCGTGACCGTGAGAGCGGCTTCGGGGAGGCGGACTGGCGTGGCCCGGCCGAGACGCGGTACCGGGACGACGACCTGAGCGCCCCCGAACCGCGCCGGGCCGCCGAGGACGCCCGCTTCGGCGAGGCCGTGGGCACCCGGCGTGGCGAAGCAGGACGTTTCGGCGCGTCGACAGAGCCCGACTCGGGCCGCTTCGGCGCCGTCGAGCCCGACTCCGGCCGTTTCGGCGCCGTCGACGCCGACCGGGGCCGCTTCGGCGGGCCGGAGGACTCGGGTCGGTTCGCGGTCACGGGGCCGGAGGACTCGGGTCGGTTCGCCGTCGGCGGAGCGGAGGACTCCGGCCGGTTCGCGGTGACCGGCCCCGAGGACTCCGGTCGGTTCGCCGTCACGGGGACGGAGTCCGGGAGGTTCGGCGACGGCGATTCGGGACGCTTCGCGGCGGTGCCGCCGCTCGGGGACGCCCGGTCGGAGACCGAGGGATACCGGGCGAGCCGCTCGCGTCGGGCCGGGGCCGACCCGGACGTCTCGGGGGAACTGCCCGCCGACCGCCCGGGGCGACGCGCCGCCCGGGAGTCGAGGGACGCCCGCGACGCGCTGTCGACCTCCGGCGTCGACGCACTGGCCGGGGCGGGGCCCGTCGAGCGGGCCGTGGACCCGACCCGCCCGGCGCCGCTGGGCGGCTATCCGATCGTCGCGCCCGCCCGGGCGGCCGAAGCCCCGAGCCCGGTGGAGACGCCGGTCGACGAGCCCGCCCGGCCGGTCGAGCCCCCGAACCCGCTGGAGATGCCGACCGGGCCGATGACGCCGATCGCGCCCCGCACCGAGCTCGCGCCGGGAGAGTTGGCGGCGTACCCCCCGGTGGTCGCCCCGCACCCGGGAGCCCCGGCGGGCGACGGCGTCTACCGGACCCGACGGCCGGCGCTGGCCGCGCTCTTCACGCTGCTGGTCCTGGTGTTCGAGGTGCCCGCGTTGCGGGTGCTGCTCAGCGGCGTGACCGGCGACCCGGTCTCGGCCGCCGACGTCGTGGTGGGGATCTTCCTGGTCTGCGGCCTGCCGATCTTCGCGATCGGCCTGTACGGGCTGCGCACCGGCGGGCTGTCGCTGGCGGAGGGGAGCCGGGGCTGGCTGCGCCCGCCGACGGCGTACCTGACCGTCGGCCTGGTGCTCTTCGTCGCCGCCGCCCTCGCGGTCGGCTGACCCTCGACCGCCGGGGCGGCTACCCGGGCCCGCGGGGCGGCACCGCGCGGTGCCCGCGGACCGCTTCATCCGCCTCGCCGCCGACGGCGATCAGCAGGCCGCCGAGCGCGGACCGGCCGCCCGGCAACGCGGCTGGCGCGACGCCCGCGGGACCGCTCCGCCGACGGCGAGCACCGGTCGGGGCGGGCGCGCCGAGTGCCGGAAATGGGCGATCCGACCCCTTCCCCGCACCCGAGGCATCGGGGGCGGGGAAGGGGCGTACACTGGTCGACTGGCGACCGCCTCGCGCGGTCGACCTCGCGCGCCCTCTCCACGAGCCGTCGTGGGGCGACGGCCTCCCTGGTCCCGATCTTGGTCGGGCCCGCCATGGCCGCCGACCGGGCGCCAGGACGCCCGGCCGCCTGGCCGGGCGGAACAACCAGGGACCACGAGGAGTACCCCACCATGGCCGTCGTGACCATGCGTCAGCTGCTGGAGAGCGGTGTCCACTTCGGGCACCAGACCCGGCGCTGGAACCCGAAGATGAAGCGCTTCATCTTCACCGAGCGCAACGGTATCTACATCATCGACCTGCGCCAGACCCTCGACTACATCGAGAAGGCCTACGAGTTCGTGCGCGGGACCGTCGCCGAGGGTGGCAGCATCCTCTTCGTCGGCACCAAGAAGCAGGCCCAGGAGGCCATCGCCGAGCAGGCGACCCGGGTCGGTCAGCCCTACGTCAACCACCGCTGGCTCGGCGGCATGCTGACCAACTTCCAGACGGTCTACAAGCGGCTCCAGCGGATGAAGGAGCTGGAGGCCCTCGGTGACCTGAGCGGCACCGCCGCCGGGTACACCAAGAAGGAGACCCTGCAGCTCTCCCGCGAGAAGATCAAGCTGACCCGCACCCTCGGCGGTCTGCGGGACATGCAGAAGCTTCCGGCCGCGATCTGGGTGGTCGACACCAAGAAGGAGCACATCGCCGTCGACGAGGCCCGCAAGCTGGGCATCCCGGTGATCGCGGTCCTCGACACCAACTGCGACCCGGACGAGGTCGACTTCCCGATCCCGGGCAACGACGACGCGATCCGCTCGGCCGAGCTGCTGACCAAGGTCGTGGCCGCCGCCGTCGCCGACGGCCTGATCGCCCGTTCCGGCCGTCGTCGCGGCAGTGACGAGAAGCCGGAGCCGGGCGTCGCCACCGACGAGCCGCTGGCCGAGTGGGAGCGCGAGCTGCTCGAGGAGCCGAAGAAGGCCGACGAGCAGGCACCGCAGGCGCAGGCCGAGCAGGCCCCGCAGGCACAGGCCGAGCAGGCCCCGCAGGCACAGGCCGAGCAGCCGGCGACCGCCGCCGCGGAGTGACCGCACCGCCGCTTCCCCGCCGCCCGTTCTCCCGGGCGGCGGGGAAGCGGCAGGTACGCCGGGCACGTCGCGCCCGGATCCGGGTAACCGGCACCAGGACCAACCCACCCGCAGTCTCAACACCGAAGAGAGAGCCATGTCCAACTTCACCGCCGCGGACGTCAAGAAGCTCCGCGACCTCACCGGCGCCGGCATGATGGACTGCAAGAAGGCGCTGACCGAGGCCGAGGGCGACTTCGACAAGGCCGTCGAGATCCTGCGCGTCAAGGGCGCCAAGGACGTCGGCAAGCGGGCCGGCCGTACGGCCGCCAACGGTCTGATCGCCCACTCCGGCAAGGCGCTGCTCGAGCTCAACTGCGAGACCGACTTCGTCGCCAAGACCGACGCCTTCATCGAGCTGGCCCAGCAGCTGGTGGAGCACGGCGAGCGCAGCGGCGTCGGCACCGCCGAGGAGCTGCTCGCGACCGAGCTGGACGGCAAGACCGTCGCCGACCTGGTGCAGGAGCAGTCCGCCAAGATCGGCGAGAAGCTCGTTCTCAACCGGTTCGCCAAGCTCGACGGCACCACCGCCGTCTACCTGCACCGCAAGAGCCAGGACCTGCCCCCGGCGGTCGGCGTGCTGGTGCAGTACACCAGCACCGCCGGCGACGAGGCCTCCGACTCGGACGCCCGTGGCGTCGCGATGCAGATCGCGGCCATGCGCCCGAAGTACCTCACCCGCGACGAGGTGCCGGCCGACGTCGTCGAGTCCGAGCGGCGCATCGCCGAGCAGACCGCCCGCGAGGAGAACAAGCCCGAGGCGGCCCTGCCGAAGATCGTCGAGGGTCGGGTGAACGCGTTCTTCAAGGACTACGTCCTGCTCGAGCAGGCGTCCGTCGCCGACAACAAGAAGACGGTGAAGCAGCTGCTGGCCGAGGCCGGCATCGACGTCACCCGCTTCGTGCGGTTCGAGGTCGGCCAGGCCTGAGCCGCCCCGGGCGCTTCGCGCGCCGCGGGCAGGGGAACGTCGACGAGGAGGCCGCCGGTGTACGTGACAGGCACCGCGGCCTCCTCGTCACATAGGGTCGGCTACGGCAGTTTCGCGGTTACGGGGCGTACGGGACGTGCGCATGGGGAAGGGCGGGCGGATGACGCAGGTTGTGAGTGACCGGAGTCTGGCGGCGGACGATCCGACGGCGCCACCTCCCGGCCGGGCCCGCCGGGTGGTGCTGAAGCTCTCCGGTGAGGTGTTCGGCGGGGGCGCGATCGGGGTGGACCCGGACGTCGTGCAGGCCATCGCCCGGCAGATCGCCACCGTGGTCCGCCGCGGCGTGCAGGTGTCGGTGGTGGTCGGCGGCGGCAACTTCTTCCGGGGTGCCGAGCTGCAGAAGCGCGGCATGGACCGGGCCCGGGCCGACTACATGGGCATGCTCGGCACCGTGATGAACTGCCTCGCCCTGCAGGACTTCCTCGAGAAGGAGGGCATCGAGACGCGCGTGCAGAGCGCGATCACGATGGCCCAGGTCGCCGAGCCGTACATCCCGCTGCGCGCCATCCGGCACCTGGAGAAGGGCCGCGTGGTGATCTTCGGCGCGGGCGCCGGCATGCCGTACTTCTCCACCGACACGGTGGCCGCCCAGCGGGCGCTGGAGATCCGCGCCGACGTGGTGCTGATGAGCAAGAACGGCGTGGACGGCGTCTACACCGCCGACCCGCGGATCGACCCGACCGCCAGCAAGTTCGACTCGATCACCTTCTCCGAGGTGCTGCGGCGTAACCTGCGGGTGGCCGACGCCGCCGCGTTCAGCCTGTGCATGGAGAACGGCCTGCCGATGCTGGTCTTCGGCGCGCAGGGCGACGACACCATCATCCGGGCCGTGGGTGGCGACAAGATCGGCACCCTGATCACCGCCTGAGCGGTCGCGTGACCCCGACCTCAGCGGTCCCTCCGACACGACAAGCCCACGACGAGCACAGAAGGAGGCGAGGAGACCGGTGATCGACGACACCCTCCTCGAGGCCGAGGAGAAGATGGAGCGTGCCATCGAGCACGCCAAGGAGGAGTTCGGCGCGATCCGTACCGGTCGCGCCAACGCCGCCATGTTCTCCAAGATCATCATCGACTACTACGGCAGCCCTACGCCGCTGCCCCAGATGGCGTCCATCGGGGTCCCCGAGCCGCGCATGGTGATCATCAAGCCGTACGACAACTCGCAGATCAACGCCATGGAGAAGGCGATCCGCGACTCCGACCTCGGCGCCAACCCGAACAACGAGGGCAACCAGCTCCGCATCCTGCTCCCGCAGATGACCGAGGAGCGCCGCCGAGAAATGATCAAGGTCGCCCGGCACAAGGGTGAGGAGGCCAAGGTGGCCATCCGCAACATCCGCCGCAAGGGCAAGGAGGAGCTGGACCGGCTCGTCAAGGACGGCGAGGTCGGCGAGGACGACGGCCGCCGCGCCGAGAAGGAACTCGACGACCTGACCCAGCGCTTCGTCGCCGCCGTCGACGACCTGGTCAAGCACAAGGAGAACGAACTCCTCGAGGTGTGAGTCGTACGCCGGCCTCCGCCGCCGACGACGGCATCGTGGCACCGGCGCTCCGCCGTCCGCTCGGGCGGCGGGGCCCGGTGCCACCGACGTCCGAGGGCCGTCACGGGCCCGGTCCGACGTGAGGAATCGGTGGGTGCAGTAGGCTCGGCAGGATTCCCGGCCACCCTGCGGTGAACGGTGGGGATCGGCCGGCCGTCGGGCGGGTCAACCGGACGGAACAGTCGCGCGGGTAGGGGAATGGTTGTGGTTGTGCGTCAGTCGGTGGATCTCGTACCGGTCCCGCTCGGTGCGTGATGTCCCACCTCGAGCCCCACGGTAGCGCCGAGCCCCGCGGCTGGGACCGTCCCGACACCCCCGCACCGGCGCCCGCCCTTCCCTGGCCGGAGCCCGAGATCGAGCCGGGCCAGTGGCACCGCGGTCCCGCCGTCCTCCCCGACGCGTACGCCGAGGCGCCGGCCCGCCCCCGCCCGCAGGCCGGGATGCCGGCGGGCGGTGACGCGGCCACGTCGAACGGCCATCGCGACCCCGACGACTCCGACTACCCGACCACCCAGCTAGAGCCGGTCCGCGACGTCGAGCCGGAGCCGATCCCCGCGCCGCCCCCGGGCCGCCGGCAGCGCGGCCGGCGCCGGGCCGGTCTCGACCGGCCACCGACCCAGCAGTCCGCCCCGAGCCGGGCCGGACGCAACCTGCCGGCGGCCATCGCCGTCGGCGTGGCCCTCGCTGCCCTGGTCGTGGTGCCGCTCTTCTTCTATCCGCCCGTCTTCCTGGTGGTGGTGGCCGCGGCGGTCGGCGTCGGCATCTGGGAGATGGCCCGGGCGGTACGCCGCAGCGGCGCGCACCCGCCGCTGGTGCCGCTGATCGCCGGCGGGGTGCTCACCGTCGGGCTGGCCTGGTTCTCCGGTCCCGACGCGCTGAGCCTCGGCCTGCTGGTGACCGTGCTGGGCACCATGGTCTGGCGACTCGGCGACGGGCCGGGCGGCTTCCAGCGGGACCTGACCGCCGCCACCCTCATCGCCGTGTACGTGCCGTTCCTCGGCGGGTTCGCCGCGCTGCTGGCGGCGGCGCCCGAGGACGGGCATCTGCGGGTGCTGGTGACGCTGGCCGCGGTGGTCCTCTCCGACACCGGCGGGTACGCGGCCGGCGTCAACTTCGGCAAGCATCCGATGGCCCCCTCGGTGAGCCCGAAGAAGTCCTGGGAGGGCTTCGCCGGCTCGGTCACCGCCGCGGCGCTGGGCAGCGCCCTGCTGCTCTGGCTGCTGCTCGACGTGGCCCCGTGGTGGGGCGCGCTCTTCGGGCTGGCGGTCTCCGGCGCCGCCGTCCTCGGCGACCTCGCCGAATCCATGATCAAGCGTGATCTCGGGGTCAAGGACATGAGCAACCTGCTCCCGGGCCACGGCGGCCTGATGGACCGGTTGGACTCGATCCTCTTCGCGTTGCCGACCGCGTACCTGCTCCTGGCAGTCTTCGTCCCGGTGCTGGAGTGAGGCGTGAATCACCCGTCGTCAGCGGTCCCGCCCGGGCGGCGGAGGGCGATTCGCCACCTCCGGACAGGTGTGTCGACAGTCCGGCGTGACAGACTGGACGGGCCATGACGAGCCTGCCCCTGATCCCCGCAGACCCCGACGCCCCCGGGCGGCGGCCCGCGATGCCTCCCCGTCACCTCGCCGATCTCGACCTCGCCGGCCGCCGGGCCCTGGTCGCCGAGCTGGGGGAGCCGGCGTTCCGCGCCAAGCAGGTCTCCACCCACTACTTCGGTCGCCTGGTGCGCGATCCGGGGCAGATGACCGACCTGCCGGCCGCCACCCGCGAGAAGCTCGCCGACCAGCTGCTGCCCCGGCTGCTCACCCCGGTCCGGGAGCTGGCGTGCGACGACGGCGCGACCCGCAAGGCGCTCTGGCGGCTGCACGACGGCTCGCTGGTGGAGAGCGTGCTGATGGGCTACCCGGACCGCGTCACCGTCTGCATCTCCAGCCAGGCCGGCTGCGGCATGGCTTGTCCGTTCTGCGCGACGGGCCAGGCGGGGCTCACCCGCAACCTCTCCACCGCCGAGATCGTCGACCAGGCGGTCTACCTGGCTGGGGTGGCCGCCTCCGGAGCGGTGGCAGGTTCGCCGCCGCGCCTGTCGCACGTGGTCTTCATGGGCATGGGCGAGCCGCTGGCCAACTACTCCCGGGTGGTCGCGGCGATCCGTCGGCTGGTCGCCCCGGCGCCCGAGGGGCTCGGGCTGTCGCAGCGCCACATCACGGTCTCCACGGTCGGGCTGGTCCCGGCCATCCGCCGACTGGCCAGCGAAGACCTCTCGGTGACCCTTGCGCTGTCGCTGCACGCCCCCGATGATGAGCTGCGCGACGAACTCGTGCCGGTCAACCAGCGCTGGAAGGTGTCCGAGGTGCTGGATGCGGCCTGGGACTACGCGGACCGCACGGGGCGTCGCGTGTCGATCGAGTACGCGATGATCAGAGACGTGAACGACCAGCCGTGGAGAGCCGATCTGCTCGGGCGGCTGCTGGCCGGGAAGCTGACCCACGTGAACCTCATCCCCCTGAACCCGACTCCGGGCAGCCGTTGGGACGCCAGCCCGAAGCCGGTCGAGCGCGAGTTCGTCCGGCGGTTGCGGGAGGCCGGGGTGTCGACGACGGTACGGGACACCCGGGGTCGCGAGATCGACGGAGCGTGTGGGCAGCTCGCCGCCGCCGAGGACATGGACACCGACCGGGCCGGGGAGAAGGCGTGACCGGGCGTAGCGAACGAGACCAGGAGACATAGTGGCGAGTCAGGGTCAGCGTTTCCGGCGTAAGGCGCTCCGCCGGGGATACAAGGTCGACGAGGTCGATGCCTTCCTGGACCGGGTCGAGGCGACGCTCGACGGCCGGCCCGTGGGTGCGCCCGTCGCCTCCCAAGAGGTCCACGACGTCGTCTTCCGGGTCCGCTTCAACGGCTACGACGAGTGGCAGGTCGACCTGCACCTCGACCGGGTCGAGCGGCAGTTGGCCGAGCTGGAGGAGCGCGGCGGCGTCGGCGGACGCGGCGGCGACCCCCGGGACGCAGACCGCCTGGGCCCGCCCGACCGCCTGGGCCCGCCGGACCGGATGGGGCCGCCGGCGCGTGACGATCGCGGCATGTCGCCGGTCCCGCAGCCGATGCCGCCCCGGGCGATGCCCGCGCAGGCCGGGCCGCCCGCCGACCGCTACGGCCGCTACGACGAGCCCACCGGCGCCTTCGCCGGCGGATACGACGGGCCCCGCGGCGGCTACGAGCCGCCGCGCGGCCCGGGCGGCCCCGGCCCGATGGGACCGGGCGGCCCGATGGGCCAGGGCGGCCCGCCGCCGCGCGGCCTTCCCGCCGGCCCCACCGGCTACGGCGACGGCCCGGGTGGCGGCTACGGCGACCGTCCGGGTGGCGGCTACGGCGACGGCCCCGGCGGCGGCTACGGCGACCGTCCGGGTGGTGGTTACGGCGACGGTCCGGGTGGCGGCTACGGCGACCGTCCCGGCAACTACGGCGATGGTCCCGGTGGCTACGGCGACGAGCCGCGTTTCGACGGGTTCGAGGCCGGCCGGCGCGCTCGCGCCGACATGACCGCCGAGATCCGTATGCCGGAACGCGACCTGCGCGACCTGCGGGACCGCGGCCCGGCCGGCCCGCCCCCGCAGCCGGGCTTCGGTGGCCCGCCGAACGCCGGCCCGCCCGTGGGTGGCCCTCCGGTCGGCGGCCCCCCGGTCGGTGGCCCGCCGCCGATGGTCGGTCCGCCGATGGCTGGCCCGCCCGGCAGCGACCTCTACCGCGTCGACCAGATCCGTCGCAGCTTCCAGGTGCGCCGGTTCGGCAGCGGCTACGACCCGGACCAGGTCGACCGGTTCTTCGACACGTTGCTGGGGGGCATGCAGGGCCGCAACGCGATGCCCGTGAACCCGAAGGAGCTGGACACGCTGCGCTTCCCGCTGGTGCCGGGCGGCTACTTCGAGGCCGAGGTCGACGCCGCGCTCAAGGACGTGCAGGACATCCTGTTCGGGCGCTGATCCGCGTACGGCGAGGGCCCGCTCCCCGATCGGGGGCGGGCCCTCGTGCGTGTGGTCTCCGGCGCGCGGACCGGTGCGACGCCGGCTGGCGCGGGTGCGTCAGGACCGCAGGCCGTTGCGCCGCAGCACGGCGTCGCCGATGACGATGACCAGCAGCAGCACGGCCAGGCCGATCAGCCAGATGTTCTCGACCATGCCCTCGTGGTTGCCGCAGAGCATCGCCAACAGGGCCAGCGCGGAGACCACCGCACCGATCCGCCCGGACTTGCGGTGCCCGGGCTTGTGCTGGTCTGGCGACGTTACCGGCTCGCTTCCTGCCACTGTCGGTCCTTCCCTCGCGATCGGATCTCCGGTTAGTCTGGCACGCCCCGTGCCGGGCCCGGCGCTGGGTCCGACCGATGGGGCGGACCGCACGATCCGCCCGGTCGAGACGGGCGTCAGCCGGAGGGCGTACGAGGGTGGCGGGCGGGGGACCAAGGTCCCGACGTCACCCGGGCGCATCGGCACTACCGGCGTCGCGGGTGGGTGGCCAGACTCCCTCCGGTAGCGTTTCTGGCGTACACCTTGTTTGTCGTTTTGAGGGGGAACTGCGGTGCGAGTGACCGGTACGGGACACGCCAGCATGCGGATCGACACGGCCGCGGGCAGCATCCTGTGCGACCCGTGGGTCAATCCGGCCTACTTCGCCTCCTGGTTTCCGTTTCCGGACAACTCGCTGCTCGACTGGGAGGCCCTCGGCGACGTCGACTACCTCTACGTCTCCCACCTGCACCGGGACCACTTCGACGCGGCGCACCTGAAGCGCTTCGTGTCGAAGGACGCCACCGTGCTGCTGCCCGCGTTCCCCACCTCCGAGATGGAGGACGAGCTGCGGGAGTTGGGCTTCACCAAGTTCCTCAAGGCGCCGAACGAGCAGGTCGTGGAGCTGGACGGCGGCCTGAAGATCATGATTCAGGCGCTGACCAGCCCGACCGACGGCCCGATCGGCGACTCCTCGCTCTGGGTGGAGTACGACGGCGTCCGGCTGCTCAACCAGAACGACGCCCGCCCCACCGACCTGGGTGTCTTCGCCGAGCTGGGGCACGTGCACGCGCACATGCTCCAGTTCTCCGGCGCGATCTGGTACCCGATGGTCTACGAGCTGCCGCAGGCGGCGAAGACGGCGTTCGGCAAGCAGAAGCGGGACCGGCAGTTCGACCGCACCTGGCGCTACATCGACGACCTGAAGGCCGACCACGTCTTCCCGATCGCCGGCCCGCCGTGCTTCCTCGACGACGAGCTGTGGCAGTTCAACGACATCCACGGCGACGAGGGCAACATCTTCCCCGACCAGTCGGTCTTCCTGAGCGAGTACGCCAAGGTCGGCGGCACCAACGGCGTCGTGCTGCTCCCGGGCAGCGTCGCGGAGATCACCACCGAGAGCTGCGAGACCAGTCACCCGGTGCCGGTGGAGGAGTTCTTCGCGAACAAGGTCGCCCACCTGGAGGAGATGCGCGAGCGCAAGCGGCCGGTCATCGAGGCGGAGAAGGCGTCCTGGCGCCACCCCGAGGTGGACGTGCTCAAGGAGATGCAGCGCCGGATCGAGCCGCTGCTGGACGAGTCGATCTACCTGGCCAAGGGGGTCGGCGGCCCGGTCCGCTTCGACCTGGTGGGCACCGACAGCTCGGGCGGGGAGACCGTCGAATCCATCGTGGTGGACTTCCCCGGCAAGCAGGTCCGCCCGTACGCCGACGAGAAGGTCCGCTACCGGTTCCGTACGGAGCGGGCGCTGATCGAGCACCTGCTGCAC
Organism: Micromonospora echinofusca; assembly: GCF_900091445.1. NCBI lineage: Bacteria > Bacillati > Actinomycetota > Actinomycetes > Micromonosporales > Micromonosporaceae > Micromonospora > Micromonospora echinofusca. The sequence goes on along the minus strand of NZ_LT607733.1, from coordinate 4,803,033 downwards.
ATCGGCGAGGTGGACTGGGTCAACTCGCTCTTCCTCTCCTGCCGCTTCTCGGCGGCCCGGATCGGCCAGTACAACGAGTTCGTCTACGCGTTCTTCAAGTGCCTCTCCACCGAGCGCCTCCAGTACGCCGAGGGCTGGTACGACGAGCACGAGCGCTCCAGCGACGCCGAGGACATCACCCTCGGCGACTGGGTGGTGCAGCGGCGCTGCCCGCACCTGAAGGCCGACCTGACCCGGTTCGGCATCGTCGACGGCGACCAGCTCACCTGCCAGCTGCACGGCTGGCGGTTCGACCTGCCCAGCGGCCGCTGCCTGACCAGCGTCGGGCACAAGGTCCGCGCCCACCGCGTCGACGCCGAAACCCCCGCCCCCGCCGGCGAGGTCCTCAGCTAGCTCCGAAGCGGGTCAGCGGGCCAGGTCGGTGAGGATGCGGCGGGCGGCGTTGTGGCCGGCGGCGCCGATGACGCTGCCGGCCGGGTGGCAGCCGGCGCTGCCCGCGTAGACGCCGTCGACGCCGGTGGCGTACGGCATCCGGTCGGTGAACGAGACGGTGTTGTCGACGTGGTGGATGTGCCCGCCGGTGATGCCGAAGTGCGCCTCGATGCCGGGCGGCGGCAGCGGCACCGCGTCGGCGATCAGGTCACCCGTGCCGGGGGCGTACCGCTCGCAGATGCCGACCAGCCGGTCGACGTAGCCGGGCAGCGCCTCGTCCCAGGTGGTGTCGGCCAGCGCGTACGGCACCGACTGCACGAAGAGCGCCGACGAGTGGTGCCCCCGGCCGTCGGACAGCGACTCGTCGACGGTGGTGTGCAGGTACCACTCGATGGTCGGCTCGTCGGGCAGCCGCCCCGCCTGCACGTCCGCCCACATGGCGCGCAGCGCCGTCATCGGCGACTCCCCGCCCCCGCCGGTCAGCGAGTCCGAGCCGGGCAGCAGGTGGATCGTCGAGCCGAACGGGCTGGGCGCGCCCTCGGGCAGGCAGGAGAACCGGGGCAGGCCGGTCAGCGCCAGGTTGAGCTTGAGGGTGGTGCCGGGGCGGCGGACCGCCGTCATCCGCTCGGCCAGCGGCGCCGGGAGCGCGCCGTCGGGCAGCAGGTCCATCAGCCGGTACGGGTCGCAGGCGCCGAGCACCACCCGCGCGGCGACCTCCCGCCCGTCGGCGAGGACGACCCCACTGGCCGCGCCGCCGTCCAGGGCGATCGCGCTGACCGGCGTGCCGGTGCGGATCGTCGCGCCGGCGGCGCGGGCGGCGTCGGCGAAGGTACGCGACACGGTGCCCATCCCGCCCTCGGCGATCATCCACGTGCCGTCGGAGCCGGGCAGCCGGCACATGTTGTGGACGAGGAAGTTGTGCCCCGTGCCCGGGTCGTCGGGGCCGGCGTTGAGCCCGGAGAGGCCGTCGGTGACCGCGTACATGCTGACGAGCAGCTCGGAGCGGAAGTCGAAGCGGGCCAGGTGCGCGGCGACCGAGCCGCGGACGAGGTCGACGAAGACCTGCCGCAGCGCCGGCCGGACGTACCGCTCGGCGGTCTCCTCGACGGGCAGCGGCTCGGCCAGCCAGGCGGGGGCGAGGTCGTCGCGCAGCGCGGCCAGCTCGGCCTGGAGGGCGTCGTCGGCGGCCACGTCGGCGGGGGAGAAGAACTCGGCGAGCTGCGCCCGGGTGGCCGCCGTGTCGCTGCCGAAGAGCAGGTAGGGCGAGCCGGGGCCACCGGGGGTGGGCAGGAAGTAGTGCGGGTCGCGGCGCAGCACGGGGATGCGCACGTCCAGCGTGGCGAGCAGCTCCGGCGGCATCAGCCCGAGCAGATACGACCCGGTGGAGTGGCGTAGCCCCGGCACCCGGGGGAACGGCGCCTCGGTGCGGGTGGCCCCGCCGATGACGTCGGCCGCCTCCAGCACCAGCACGTCGAGCCCGGCGCGGGCGAGCAGGATCGCGGACACCAGACCGTTGTGCCCGGCGCCGACGATCACCACGTCGGCCCGGGTCGGTAGCTCGTCACCCATGCCGGGGGAGCCTACTGCCCGCAGGCGCCGCCGGTCAGCCCTTCACCACCCGGTCGGCCCTCCACCGCCGGTCAGCCCTTCACCGCCGGGGCGGCCGTCGAAGGGTGGTCGTCCGTCGGTGGGGCGGCCAGCAGCTGGGCGGTGAACGTCTCCAGCTCCAGCTCGAAGAGCGCCTCGGCGTCGGTGACCGCCCAGTCGAACTGGTGGAAGACCTCCATGGCGACCAGGCCGTAGAGCCGGGTCCAGCCGGAGAGGAAGGCGTACGCGACCTCGACCGGCACCTCGCCGTGGCTGATCCGCAGCGGCTCCAGTCGCCGCCCACCCAGGCGCTGCCGGAGCAGCTCGGGCGGCGGGGTGCGGAACGGGGAGCGGTGCCACAGGTCGAGGATCGGCTGGATGAAGACCGCGCCGAAGCGGGAACCGGGGTGGCCCTGGTCGTCGCCGCCGTCGAGCGCGTTGCGGCCGGGGGTGGGGGCACCGAAGATCAGCCCGAACTCGGCCGGGTGCGCCACCGACCAGGCGCGGAACGTCCGGGACATGGTGAGCAGCTGGCCGACCGGGTCGGGGCCGGCGTCGTCCCGGGCCGCCTCCAGCAGCAGCCGCAGCTCGTCGTAGAGGTCGCCGGCCAGCGCCGCGACGAGGGCCTCCAGGCTGGGGAAGTAGCGGTAGATGGCCGGCGCGGTCATGCCCATGTCGCGGGCGATGGCCCGCAGCGAGACGGCGTCGACCCCGCCCGTCACCAACAGCCGCCGAGCCCCGTCCTTGATCTCGGCGACCGTCGCCGAGCGTAGGCGTTCCCGTCGGCTCGGTGCGTCCATCCGGCTGACTCCCTTGACCGAATCGACCGCCGTTGCCATAGTTAACGGCGTTCACTCAAATGAGCGATGGTCACAGCCTAGCCGTCGTCGGAGGGGGAGGCGAATGTTCGCCTGGTGGGGACAGATGGTCGTACGGCTGCGCTGGTCGGTGCTGGCCGCCGCCCTGGTGCTCGTCGCGGTCGGCTCCACCTGGGGGGTCGGGGTCTTCGGGCAGCTCACCGGTGGCGGCTTCGACGACCCGGCGAGCGAGTCCAGCCGGGCCGCCGAGCGGATCACCCGCGAGCTCGGGCCGCAGGGCGCCGACCTCGTCGTGCTCTGGTCCAGCGACGGGCCGACCGTCGATGAGCCCGCCTTCCGGGACCCGGTCGCGGCCACCGTCGCCGGGCTGCGCCAGCGATCGGAGATCACCAGCGTCACCACCTGGTACGACACCCAGGCTCCCGCGCTGCTCTCCACCGACCGCCGGGCCACCTACGCGCTGATCCAGCTCCGGGCCGCCGACAAGGACGACAAGGCCGCCGCGTACGAGGAACTGCGGCCCGCCCTGACGGCGCCCGGCGTACGGACCGAGGTCGGCGGCGCCACGGCGGCCCTTCAGGAGTCGAACGCGCAGACCACCGAGGACATCACCCGCGCGGAACTGCTCTCCATGCCGGTGCTGCTGGTGCTGCTCGTGCTGATCTTCGGCGGGCTGGTGGCGGCCTCCACGCCCCTGCTGATCGGCGGGCTCGCCATCCTCGGCGCGTTCGTCGCCGTCCGGCTGGTCAACATGGTCACCGACGTGTCGGTGTTCGCGATCAACGTCATCACCCTGATCGGCCTGGGCATGGCGGTCGACTACGCCCTGTTCGTGGTGAGCCGGTTCCGCGAGGAGTTGGCCGCCGGCCGGGACACCCCGGCCGCGATCCGGCGGACGATGGCCACGGCCGGGCGGACGGTGCTGGTCTCCGGGCTGACCATCGCGACCGCCATGGCCAGCCTGTTGATCTTCCCGCAGGCGTTCCTGCGCTCGATGGCGCTCGGCGGGATGGCCGCCGTGCTGGTCGCCATGCTGGCCGCGCTGACCGTGCTGCCGGCCCTGCTCGCGGTGCTCGGCCACCGGATCGACGCGCTGCGCGTACCGCTGCCGTGGCGGCGTGGGGCGCGCGGTGGGCGGCCGGCGGCGGGGGAGACGGGCGGCGCCTGGGCCCGGATCGCGCACAGCGTGATGCGCCGCCCGGTGCGCTACCTGGTCGGGGTGTCCGTGCTGCTCCTGCTGCTGGCCACGCCGATCCTGCGGATGGAGTTCGGCGGGTTCGACGACCGGGTGCTGCCCGCGAGCGCCGAGCCGCGGGTGGTCTCCGAGCGGATCGCCGCGGAGTTCCCCGGCGGCACGATCGCGCCGATCGACGTGCTGGTCTCCGGGGTGTCCCCGGAGCAGGTGCAGCCCTTCGCCGACCGGGTGGCCGCGGTGCCGGGCGTGACCGGGGTGCAGGTGGCGGCCAACCGGGGCACGTCGACGCTGCTGACGGTGACCTACCCGGGCGAGCCGACGGGTGACGCCGCGCACGACGTGGTCCGGGCGCTGCGCGCCCTGCCCGCGCCGGGCGGCGCCGAGGTGCTGGTCGGCGGCCGGCCCGGCGTCGACCTCGACCTGATCGACAGCCTCGCCGACCGGCTGCCCTGGATGGCCCTGCTGATGGCCGCCGCGATCCTGGTCCTGCTCTTCCTCGCCTTCGGCTCGGTGGTGCTGCCGATCAAGGCGGTGCTGATGAACCTGGTGTCGATCGGCGCGTCGTTCGGCGTGGTCGTCTGGATCTTCCAGGACGGGCACTTCGCCGACCTGCTCGGCTTCACCCCGACCGGGTTCATCGAACCGAGCAACCCGATCCTCATGCTCGCCGTGCTCTTCGGGCTGGCGACCGACTACGAGGTGTTCCTGCTCTCCCGGGTACGCGAGGAGTGGGACCGCACCGGCGACAACACCGCGTCGGTGGCCACCGCGCTCCAGCGCACCGGGCGGATCATCACGGCAGCGGCGCTGCTGCTGATCATCGTGGTGGCCGGCTTCGCCACGGGCGAGATGGCGTACATCAAGCTCATCGGCATCGGCATGATCGTGGCGATCGTGGTGGACGCGACGCTGGTGCGGGCGCTGCTGGTCCCGGCCACGATGCGGCTGCTGGGCCGCTGGAACTGGTGGGCCCCCGGCCCGCTGGCCCGCGTCTACCGCCGCTTCGGCATCAAGGAGTCCGACGACGAGCCCGGGCCGGCGGCTCCGGAGGCCCGTCGCCCCGCGTTCACCAAATAGAGGCTTCCATCGATGCCCCGTCGGCCCTAGCGTCGACGGGGCATCGTCCCCGCACCCTCCGGGAGCCTCCGATGGACCGTCGTACCCTGCTGCGCGTCACCGTCGCCGGCGGCGCTGCCTTCGCCGGCAGCCTGTGGGCCGGCGCCGCGCTCGCCGCCCCCGCCCAACCCGGACCCGGCCCGTACGGCGACCTGCTCGGCGCCGACGGCAACGGCCTCCAGTTGCCGGCCGGCTTCACCAGCCGGGTCGTCGCCCGATCCGGGCAGCGGGTGCCCGGCACCTCGTACCTGTGGCACCTGGCTCCGGACGGCGGCGCCTGCTTCCCGGCCGGGGACGGCTGGATCTACGTCTCCAACTCCGAGGTGCCGCTGGTCGGCGGCGCCTCCGCGGTGCGCTTCCGGGCCGACGGCTCGATCGCGGCGGCGTACCGGATCCTCGGCGGGACCAACGTCAACTGCGCCGGCGGGGCAACCCCCTGGGGCACCTGGCTGTCCTGCGAGGAGGTCCCGTTGGGTCGGGTGTTCGAGACCTGGCCGGACGGCAGCCGGGCGGCCGAGGAGCGGACCCGGATGGGCCGGTTCACCCACGAGGCGGCCGCCTGCGACCCGGATCGACGGGTCGTCTACCTGACCGAGGACGAGGACGACGGCTGCTTCTACCGTTTCGTCCCCGACACCTGGGGCGACCTGCGCACGGGGAAGGTGCAGGTGCTCTGCGCCCCGGCCGACCAGGTGGCCGGGCCGGTGACCTGGCGCGACCTGCCGGACCGGGACGGCTTCCCGGTGCCGACCCGCCGGCAGGTCGGCGCGGCCCGACACTTCGACGGCGGCGAGGGGTGCTGGTACGACCGGGGCACCTGCTGGTTCACCACCAAGGGCGACAACCGGGTGTGGGCGTACGACGCGGTCAACCAGCGTCTCGACCTGGCGTACGACGACTCGCTGGTGCCGGCCGGGGCGGCGCCGCTGACCGGCGTCGACAACATCACCGGCACCGCCGGCGGCGATCTCTACGTCGCCGAGGACGGCGGCGACATGGAGATCAACGTCATCACCCGGGCCGGCGTGGTCGCCCCGTTCCTGCGCGTCCTCGGCCAGTCCGGCTCGGAGATCACCGGCCCGGCGTTCTCCCCGGACGGGTCACGCCTCTACTTCTCGTCGCAGCGCGGCGCCTCCGGCAGTTCCATCGGCAGCGACGGGATCACCTACGAGGTCACCGGCCCGTTCCGGCCCTGACCGTCGACACGCTCAACCGGCGCGGCGGTCGCGCCAGCGGGAGAGGGCGAGGGTGGCGGAGTAGCCCGCCAGCACGATCACGTGGAAGAGGTAGAGCCAGAGCAGGACCGCCACCCCCGCGCCGATCTCGTCGAAGCCCCCGAACGGCACCCCCAGGTCGATCGGGAGCGAGGCGAAGAGCACGAAGCCGTGCAGGAAGCCCGACAGGTTGGCCGCGGTGAACGACCCGACGCCCAGCGCGGAGAGCCAGTCCGGCGACGCGGGGCCGACCACCCGGAACACCCAGAGCAGCACCGGGGTGAGCACCAGCCAGACCGCCAGGAAGGACAGCACCACCCCCAGCGCGCCGGTCCAGCCGCCCTGCCGTACCAGCCCGGTGGTGGTGGGCAGCGCGAGCAGGATCGACAGCAGCAGGGCCGGGGCCGGCGCCAGCAGGGGCAGCAGCAGCAGCCGGCCCCGCCAGCCGACCAGCGACTCCTCGCTGCGCGGCACGGCGACCGAGACGAAGGCGCGGCGCAGCCCCTCGCCGTAGAGCGACGCCGGCAGCAACGACGCCAGGGCCAGCAACGGGGTCAACCCCACCCCGGCCCCGACCAGCGCCTGCACCGCGTGGGGCGCGCCGATCGCGTCCGGCAGCGTGTCCACGGCGTACGAGGTGAGCCGGCGCACCCGCTCGGCTCCCGCCAGCAGCGACGTCAGCCAGATCGCCAGCAGGGCCACCGGCACCACGGCGATCGCCCCGTAGAAGGTGATGGCGGCGGCGTGCAGGGACAGGTCCCGCCCCCGCAGCGGGCGGAACGCCGCACTGGTGATCCGCTTCGCCCATCGCCATCCGTCGCCCATCGCGGCTTCTTTCCCCGTACCGCCCCGCGTCACGCACGAGATCGCCGCCCGCGTGGGTGCCGTACGGCACGTCGCCCCCGGACGGCCGACCGGTCCCCGTCGCGTCTGAGTGGGAGCGCTCGTCGCTCCCGGGGCGACACCGCTCACTAGGATCGCCGGAATGGGGATCTTCGCCACGCAACGCCTGGTCGTCCGGAACTGGACCGCCGACCCGGCCGACCTGAACCGGATCTTCGACATCTACTCCCGCCCCGAGGTCACCCGCTGGCTGGGCGCGCCCGGCCTGCCGCTGACCGCGCCGGCGCAGGCCGCCGACCGGCTGGCGACGTGGCGCGCGGCACGCCGACCACGGCGACCGGTACGGCACGTGGGCGATCGAGGTGCGCGACACCGGCGTGGTGGTCGGCACGGTGCTGCTCAAGCCGCTGCCCGGACGGGACGAGAACGTGCCGACCGGGGACATCGAGGTGGGCTGGCACCTGCACCCCGACTCGTGGGGCCACGGGTACGCCACCGAGGCCGCCCGGGCGGCGGCGGCGCGGGAACTGGCCGCCGGCACCCGCGAGGTCTACGCGGTGGTGGCGCCGGGCAACACCGCGTCGATGGCGGTGGCCCGCCGGCTCGGCATGACCCACGTGGGCCGCCGCACGGACTGGTACGGCGGCGAGTCCCTGGAGACCTTCGTGCTGACCGCTGCCGGGGACTGAGCCGTTCGACGCCCGGCCCCGCGGCGGCTGTCCGTACGACGGGGCGGCCCGGCCCCGGTCCCGCTCCGCGTCGAGATCTTGGTAGGAATCGGCCCCCGCAGGGGCACTTTCCCGCCAAGATCTCCACGCGCCTCCGGCGGAGCGCGGCGGGGCGCGCTAGGCCACCTCGACGAAGTCGAGTTCCGCCCAGCGGCTCAGGTGGGTGAACCGGAGCGTGTTGAAGCCCGCGTTCAGCGTGACGTCCACCCCCACCTGCCGCCAGACGTCCCAACCCGTGTCGGGATAGGTGACGACCTTCGGGTTCGCGCCGTTGACCGTCAGCGTGTGCTGGGCGTCGCCGTAGCCGGCGGCGTAGGCGACGTGGACGCGGTACCCGCCGGCCCGGGGCGCGAAGACGGTGACGTCGACCCAGCTGTCCGCGTGGTCGATGTAGGCCACCACCTGCCCCTGCGAGGTGTTGGGCGCGGCGCGTACCGCGCAGTTGCTGAGCGTGCCGCGTTCGGCCTCGTACCGCACCCGGCTCCCCCGCACCACGGGGTTGCCGCCGGCCCAGCCCAGCGCCGCCACGTACATGCCGCGGGCGGAGTAGTTGTTGATCCAGCCGTGGAACACGATGTGGTCGCCGCCGGCCTCGCGGACCACGTCCGCGCCGCCCGGCCCCCGCACGGCCGAGTCCAGCGACGCCGTGGTCATCAGCGAGCGGTACGCCTTGGTGTACGGGCCGGTCAGCGAGGTCGACGTGGCGTAGCTGGTCTGGTAGCCGTCGCCGCCGTAACCGCCGAGCGAGTAGAAGAGCACGTACTGCGCGCCGACCTTGGTCAGCACCGGCGCCTCGATGATGCCGCCCTCCTCGGCGCGACCGCTGCGCAGCAGCTCGACGCGGGCGCCCTGGAGGGTCACGCCGTCGGCGGCGACCCGTTGCAGCCAGAGGCTCGTCGGCTGGCCGATGGCGTTGCCGTCGTCCTTGTAGAGCAGGTGACGCAGCCCGGTGCTGTCGGTGAAGCTCGCCGCGTCGATGTCGCCGCCCTCGCCGGCGTTGCAGACCAGCGGCTGGGTGCCGACGGAGGCGAACGGCCCGAGCGGTGACGTGGCCAGCGCGGCGCCGATGCACTGCCGGCCGGTGGCCCGGCTGCGGGCGGTGTAGTAGAGCAGGTAGCGCCCGTCGGCCCGCTGCGACACGTCGGGTGCCCAGGTGAGGCCCCCGTTGGCCCAGGCGCCGAGGGTCGGCATCGCGTCTCCTCGCCTGGTCCACGCCCCGGTCAGCGAGCTGGCCGTGGCGACGGGGACGTTGCCGTGCCCGTTGTTCGTCGAGTACGCGTAGTAGGTGCCGCCGAACTTGACGACGTCGGGATCGGGGAAGTCGCTGGCGATGACCAGTGAGGGTGTGGTGGTGGCGGCCTGGGCCACGCCCGGGCTGACGAGCAGGGGAGCGGCGACCAGCAGGGCCGCCAGCCAGACGAGACCTCTTCGCATGCCCGATTCAACCACAGTCATCTATGTGGTGAAAGAAGCATGCGAACCGGGCGTCGCAGACGACGACGGGCCTGAAGAGTGGTCTCTCCGGGCCCGTCGCGTGCTGTCAGCGGTGCCCTGACCTCAGCCGAAGGGCCTCACGCCCCGCCAGTCGTCGCCCAGGACGACCTTCACCGGCCCTCCGGTGTCGGTCTTCGAGGGGTGGTAGATCCGCATCATCCCGTCCGCCGCGAACCGGCGTGCGACGGCGCCGCCCCCGCACAGCAGTGGGACGCGCAGGACGAGACCCGCCACATCTACGTGTCCAGCGCCTGCTCTTGCTAGAAAGTCGGACCAGGTGTGCGATGGCGTGCGGCGAGGGCTGCGGCGGCTAGGCTGACCTGTGCAGAATGTCCCGCTGAGGGGGTGAGCCCGGATGGCCCAGGCCGCTTTTGCGCCCGAGCCGGCGCCGCAGCCCACCGAGCCGTCGTTCGACGTGCTGCGGTGGCGCGACGAGCCGTGGACCGCGCAGCTCGCCCTCGACCTGTTGCCGGAGACCAACGGCCCCAAGGTTGAGGTCCTGAGCGGAAGCGTGATCGTGACCCCACACGCTGGAGTCGACCACCAGTCGGTGGAACGTGAACTCCCCTATCTCCTGCACCGTGCCGCCCGCCGGGCGGGCCTGTGGGCCTACCCCGAGATCAACGTGGTCTCGGGTGAGGACCTCTTCATCCCCGACGTCGCCGTGCTCCGGTCCTCCGGTGGTGGTCGGTCAGCCGTCGAGATCGGCCAGGCCGTCCTGCTGGGCGAAATCGTGTCACCAGGTAATCGGCGTAAGGACGTGATCGACCGCCCGCGCGAGTACGCCGCCGCCGGTGTCCCCTTCTTCCTCCGGGTCGACCTGCGCAACCGGGTGCCGACCATGGCCCTGTTCAAGCTGACCGAGGGCGAGTACGCACCGCTCAGCGCGGCGGCGGCCGGCAGCACCTTCACCATGAGTGAGCCGTTCGCGTTCGCCGTCGACCCGGCCGACCTCCTCGACGAGGAAGCAGCCGAGGACGGTGTGGAAGTGTCGGCGGGGCAGGCCGGGGCCGAGGACTGAGGCTCCCGGCGGGCGGCCGGCGACGCTGGGGAAGAATGGCCCGGTGACTTCGCCCCGGGAACTCGTCCTGCTCGGCTCCACCGGCTCGGTCGGCACACAGGCCGTCGACATCGTCCGGCGCAACCCGGACCGGTTCCGGGTGGTGGCGCTCGGCGCCGGTGGCGGCAACGTCGAGCTGCTCGCCGCCCAGGCCCTCGAACTGCGCGTCGACGCGGTCGGCGTGGCCAAGGCGTCCGCCGCGCAGGACCTCCAGCTCGCCTTCTACGCCGAGGCGAGCCGGCGCGGCTGGGCCACCGGCGACTTCAAGCTGCCCAAGATCGTGGCCGGCCCGGACGCGATGGCCGAGCTGGCGCAGTGGCCCTGCGACGTGGTGCTCAATGGCGTGGTCGGCTCGCTCGGGCTCGCGCCGACCCTGGCCGCGCTGCGCGCCGGGCGTACGCTCGCGCTCGCCAACAAGGAGTCCCTCGTCGCCGGCGGCTCGCTCGTGAAGGCCGCGGTGACCCGGCCGGAGCAGATCGTGCCGGTCGACTCGGAGCACTCGGCGCTGGCCCAGTGCCTGCGCGGCGGTGCCCGGGGCGAGGTGCGGCGGCTGGTCGTCACCGCCAGCGGCGGGCCGTTCCGGGGCAAACGGCGCGACGAGTTGACGCGGGTCACGCCCGAACAGGCGCTCGCCCACCCGACCTGGAACATGGGGCCGGTCGTCACGATCAACTCCGCCACGATGGTCAACAAGGCGTTGGAGGTGATCGAGGCGCACGAGCTGTTCGACGTGCCGTACGCCGACATCGCCGTGATGGTGCACCCGCAGTCGGTGATCCACTCGATGGTCGAGTTCGTGGACGGGTCCACCCTCGCCCAGGCGAGCCCGCCGGACATGCGGCTGCCGATCGCGCTCGGCCTCGGCTGGCCCGACCGGGTGCCCGACGCCGCCGCCGCCGTCGACTGGACGACGGCCCACACCTGGGAGTTCGCGCCGCTGGACGACGAGGCGTTCCCGGCGGTGGCGCTGGCCAAGGCCGCCGGCGAGGCCGGGCGCTGCCGGCCGGCGATCTACAACGCGGCGAACGAGGAGTGCGTGGCCGCGTTCGTGGCCGGCCGGCTGCCCTTCCTCGGCATCGTCGACACCCTCCGGCGGGTGGTGGAGGACGCTCCCGATTTCGACGAACCGGGTACCGTCGAGGACGTGCTCGCGGCGGAGTCGTGGGCGCGCGCGCACGCGCAGGAGATCATCATCGCGGGTTCGGTGGAAGGAGCTTGATGGCGTACCTGCTCGGGGTGGTGCTCTTCGCCCTCGCGATCCTCGTCTCGGTGAGCCTGCACGAGGCGGGGCACATGCTCACGGCAAAGGCCTTCGGCATGAAGGTCACCCGCTACTTCGTCGGCTTCGGCCCCACGCTCTGGTCGTTCAAGCGGGGCGAGACCGAGTACGGCGTCAAGGGCATCCCCCTCGGCGGCTTCTGCAAGATCGTCGGGATGACCCCCCAGGACGACGACGTCGACCCGGCCGACGAGCCGCGCGCGATGTGGCGGTTCCCGGTCTGGAAGCGGACGATCGTGATGTCCGCGGGCTCGATCACCCACTTCGCCCTGGCCGTGATCGCCCTCTGGATCATCGCGATCAGCGCCGGCCTGCCCAACCCGCAGTTCCCGAGCACCGAGGCGGAGATCCGCAAGGAGCCGGCGGTCATCGCGCTGTCGAAGTGCGTGGTCCCGGAGAACACCCTGCGCGAGTGCACCACCGCCGACCCGGCCAGCCCCGCCGCCCAGGCGCAACTGCGCGACGGCGACCGGATCACCGCCATCAACGGCACGCCGATCGACGACTACGGGCAGCTGCTCACCACGCTGCGCGCCCTCAAGCCGGGCGACACGGCGCAGATCGCGTACGTGCGCGACGGGCAGCCGGCCACGACCAGCACGGTGCTCGCGCAGACCCAGCGGCCCCCGCTCGACGACCCGAAGGGCCAGGTCGCCCCGGTCGCCGCGCTCGGCGTCGGCCTCGTGCCCAGCACGCCGACCCGGATCACGTACGGACCGGTCGGCGCGGTCGGCGCGACCGCCGACTTCACGGGCGACATGGCGGTCAACACGTACGAGGCGATGAAGCGCATCCCGCAGAAGGTCCCCGCCCTGTGGGCGGCGATCACCGGCGAGGAGCGGGACATCGACACCCCGATCAGCGTGGTCGGCGCCAGCCGGCTCGGTGGCGAGGCCGTCGAGAACGACGCCTGGCTGCTGTTCTTCATGCTCTTCGTCTCGCTGAACTTCTTCATCGGCGTGTTCAACCTGCTGCCGCTGCTGCCGCTCGACGGCGGGCACATCGCCATCGCCTGGTTCGAGCGGGCCCGCTCCTGGCTCTACGCCCGCATCGGCCGCGCCGACCCGGGGCGCGTCGACTACCTCAAGCTCATGCCCCTGACGTACGTGGTGATCCTGATCGGTGGCGTGTTCACGCTGCTGACCATCACCGCGGACGTCGTCAACCCGATCACGCTCTTCTCAAGGTGAGTGCCTGAAGTGACCGCTGTCAGTCTCGGTATCCCCGCCGTACCGCCCCCGCCGCTCGCCCCGCGTCGGGTCAGCCGCCAGATCATGGTCGGCCCGGTGCCGGTCGGTGGGGGCGCGCCGGTGTCGGTGCAGTCGATGACCACCACCCTCACCTCCGACGTCAACGCCACGCTCCAGCAGATCGCCGAGCTGACCGCGTCCGGCTGCCAGATCGTCCGGGTCGCCGTGCCCAGCCAGGACGACGTGGAGGCGCTGCCGGCGATCGCGAGGAAGTCGCAGATCCCGGTGATCGCCGACATCCACTTCCAGCCGAAGTACGTCTTCGCCGCGATCGACGCCGGCTGCGCGGCGGTCCGGGTCAACCCGGGCAACATCCGCCAGTTCGACGACAAGGTCAAGGAGATCGCCAAGGCGGCCGGCGACGCGGGCGTGCCGATCCGGATCGGCGTCAACGCCGGCTCGCTGGACAAGCGGCTGCTCGCCAAGTACGGCAAGGCCACTGCCGAGGCGCTGGTCGAGTCGGCGCTGTGGGAGTGCTCGCTGTTCGAGGAGCACGGCTTCCGCGACATCAAGATCTCGGTCAAGCACAACGACCCGGTGGTCATGATCCGGGCGTACCGCCAGCTGGCCGAGAAGTGCGACTACCCGCTGCACCTGGGCGTCACCGAGGCCGGCCCGGCCTTCCAGGGCACCATCAAGTCGGCGGTCGCCTTCGGCGCGCTGCTGGCCGAGGGGATCGGCGACACGATCCGGGTCTCGCTGTCGGCGCCGCCGGTGGAGGAGATCAAGGTCGGCAACCAGATCCTGGAGTCGCTCGGCCTGCGCGAGCGGGGCCTGGAGATCGTCTCCTGCCCGTCCTGCGGCCGGGCCCAGGTCGACGTCTACAAGCTCGCCGAGGAGGTCACGGCCGGCCTGGAGGGGCTGCCGGTGCCGCTTCGGGTCGCCGTGATGGGCTGCGTCGTGAACGGCCCGGGCGAGGCCCGCGAGGCCGACCTCGGGGTCGCCTCCGGCAACGGCAAGGGCCAGATCTTCGTCAAGGGCAAGGTCGTCAAGACCGTGCCGGAGGCGCAGATCGTCGAGACCCTCATCGAGGAGGCGCTGCGCATCGCCGACGAGATGGGCGCCGAGCTGCCCGAGGAGCTGCGCGGCCTGCTCCCCGGCGCCACCGTCAGCGTGCACTGACCCGTCCCGCAGCCGGCCCGTCCGGTGCCGGTGCCGTGGTCCCACTCGTCACACGGCCCGCGCGGCACCGGGCGGATCTGGCAGGCTGGTAGCCGTGCTGACGGTGCCGGTACGGCAACTGGGGGAGTCGGAGCGCCGCGCGGTCGAGCGGCTGCTCGACCTCGACCCGTTCGCGGGCGCGCAGGTCGCCGAGCGGATCACCGCGCGTGGCCTGGCCTGGTGGCGTGCCGAGGGACGGGTGCTGGGCTACGGCAGCCGCCGTAACCTGGAGTCGATCTGCTGGCTGGGTGGCAACCTCACCCCCGTGCTCGCCACCGAGCCGGCCGTCGCCGCCTACGCCGATCTGCTGGCCGGCGAGGAGCGGCTCTGCTCGTCGATCGTGGGCCGGGCCGACGCGGTGCTCGGCCTCTGGGACCGGCTCTCCGCCGTCTGGGGGCCGGCCCGGGACGTACGCCCCAACCAGCCGTTGCTGGCGACCGAGTCGCTGCCCGCGCTGCGGGCGGACCCGCAGGTGCGGCTGGTGCGCGCCGGCGAGATCGACCGGCTCTTCCCGGCGGCGGTGGCGATGTACACCGAGGAGGTCGGCGTGTCGCCGCTCGCCGACGACGGCGGGCGCGGCTACCGGCGGCGGGTCACCGACCTGGTCCGGACGGGCCGGGCGTACGCCCGGTTCGTCGACGGCCAGGTGGTGTTCAAGGCCGAGCTGGCGGTGGTGACCCGCCGGACCGCCCAGGTGCAGGGCGTCTGGGTGGCCCCCGAGTGGCGGGGCCGGGGCATCGCGTCGGCGGCCATGGCGGCGGTGGTGCGCGACGCGCTGCTGCGGGTCGCCCCGACCGTCAGCCTCTACGTCAACGACTTCAACCTCCCGGCGCGCCGGGTCTACGAGCGCTGCGGTTTCCGCCCGGTCGGCACGCTCGCCACCGTGCTCTTCTGAGCCACCGGCCACGGCGGCGACCTGGACGCGCTGCGGACGCGGGCGCGCACGGCGTCCGCCCGCAGGTCGGGCCCCGCTGTCGCGACCGGCGCGGCCCCGACCCTCCGTCCGGCGCAGGCCCTCGCCACCGGTGTCCGGGCAGGTGAACGGCCGGTAAATGCGTTGAGCCGGCCGGCTCCACCGAGCAGGCTGGATGCTCCGCCCGATCTGCCCGAAGGGACTCCGTCATGCGTCTGCTCCGGGACATGTGGGCCACCTCGCCCCGCCGAATGGCGATCGTGACCTGTCTGATCGTGCTCGGCGCCGGCGGTCAGGCCGCCGCCGCCGCGCTGGCGGGCCCCGTCCTCGTGCACCGCGCCGCCGGGTTCTTCGCGCTGCTCGCCGTCGCGCTGGTCGCCGCCGTCCTTACCGACCTCGCGGTGAGCCTGCTGATGGCCGGGCTGACCGCCGACTGGTCCGCCGACGTGCGCCGCCGGCTGTGCCGGGTCGCGCTCGGGCAGGACCTGCCGACCCTGGAGACCACCCCGGTCGGCGAACTGCTCGACCGCATCGACGGCGACGTCTACCAGGTCGCCGCCGCGGTGCGCAACCAGGGCGTACGGATCGCGCAGGGCCTCGCCGCGGGTGTGCTGTCGACCGTCGTCGCCCTCGCGGTGTGGTGGCCGGCCGGCGTCGGGATGCTGGTGCTGACCGTGCTGCTGGCCCTCGGCCTGCGCAAGCCCACGGCGCGGATCGGTCCGGCCCGGATGGCCGAGGAGGAGGCCTGGTCCGACCTCGCCGCGGTGATGGAGGAGGCGATCCACGGCCAGGACGACGTACGCACCAGCCTGGCCCGGCCGTACGTGCTGCGCCTCTACGCCCGGCGGGCCGCCGAGGTGCTCAGTCGCGGGGTGCGCGTGTGGCGGATGTCGGCCCAGGTCACCACCGTGGCCGCCGGCGTGATCCGGGCCGGGATCGCGGCCGTGGTGCTCGGCGGCGCGTGGGCGCTGGTCACCGGCCGGGTCGACGGCGCCCGGCTCACCGCGATCTGGCTGCTGGCCATCGGCTTCGGCATGACCGTCGAGCACGTCAGCCGGATGGTCCCCGAACTCCAGTACGCCCTCGGCGCCTGGGGGCGGGTGCAGCTGCTGGCGGGCTCCCGGCAGGAGCCCGTGGGCGGGGGCGCCCCGGCCGAGGGCGACCTGGTGGTGCGGGGCCTCACCTTCCGCTACGGGGGCGCCGACGACGGGCGCGGCCCCGCGCTGCGCGACGTCGACCTGACCTTCACCCGGGGCCGCTCGTACGCGCTGGTCGGCCGGACCGGCTCCGGCAAGTCCACCCTGGCGAAGGTGCTCACCCGGGCCGTCGACGTGCCGCCGGGCACGGTCTTCCTGGCCGGCGACGACGTGTGCGGCCTCGACGTCGAGGCGCTGCGCCGGTGGATCGCCGTGGTGCCCCAGCGCACCGAGATCCTCGCCGGCACCCTGGCCGAGAACGTCGCGCTGTTCGATCCGGAGTTGCTCGACGCCGCGGCCCGGGCGCTGCGCGAGCTGGGGCTCGACGGCTGGATCGCCGAGCTGCCCGCCGGGTTGCAGACCCGGCTGGGCGACGGCGGGCACGTGCTCTCGGCCGGGCAGGAGCAGCTGGTCGCCTTCGCCCGGATCCTGGTGCGCGATCCGCACGTGGTGATCCTCGACGAGGCCACCGCCCGCCTCGACCCGGTCACCGAGGCGCGGGTGCAGCAGGCCACCGAGCGGTTGTTGCGTGACCGGATCGGCATCGTCATCGCCCACCGCCTCTCCTCCGTACGCCGCTGCGACGAGGTGGTGGTGATGGCCGACGGAGCGGTCGTCGAGGCCGGGCCGCTGGACTCCTCGGAACGCTTCGCCGAGCTGCTCGCCACCAGCCACGCCACCGCGTACGCCCACGCGGCGCCGGGCGGCCGCTCCGGCGGGGTCGACCTGCTGACCGGCCCGTCGGACCCGTGGCCGACCACCGGCCGGGACGAGTCCCTCCCACCGGAGGCGCCCCTTCCCGGCCCGCCGGCCGTCTCGTCGGCCACGTCCTCGGCCGTGCCGCCGATCGAGGCGTCGGCCGTCCCGCCGGTCGGGTCGGCCCCCGCGACCCCGACGGCGTCGGTCGGGTCGGTCGACGGCCGGGCGGACGGGGGCGGGTCCGCCGCCTGCGGGGACCCGGCGCCGACGTCCCCGCGCGGGCTGCGCGAGCTGCGGGAGATCCTGCGGCTGTGCCTCAACGACGCGCGGTACGGGCTGGCCTCGCTGGCGTTGTTCCTGCTGCTCGTGCTCCTCGGGCTGGAGGGGCCGGTGCTGCCGTGGCTCTGGGCGGACGTGGTCGACGGCACCGGTGACCCGTGGAAGCCCGCGCTGGGGATCGTCGTCGGCCTGCTGGTGACCCTGCCGGTGCCGTACTTCAACGGCCTACGCTTCCCGCAGTGGTGGGTCCGGCAGATGCTGCGGATCAGCCTGCGCCTGGTGCACGGCCAGACCGGCCCCCGCCGGGTCAGCCGGCACACGCCGGCGGAGGTGGTGGCTCAGGGCGGCGACACCGAGCGGGTGGTGCAGCTCGCCGACAACCTGATGGACCAGGGGCTCTCGCTGCTGCTCCTGGTCACGATGACCGCCGTCACCGGCAGCGTGGTGCCGGGGCTCTTCTTCGCGGGCACGATGCTGGTCTCCGGGCTGGCCGCGACGCTGTTCGGCCCCCACCTGGAACGTTCCGCGCGGGCCACCGTCGCGGCGCGGGCCGCGTTCGCCACCGCGCTGGTCTCCTCGCTGTCGGCCGCCCGTACGGTCAAACTCGCCGGCGCCACCCGTCCGGTGCTGGCCCACCTGGCCGACCTGGACGTGGTGCGCAGCGACCGGCAGCGCCGGGAGATCTCCGTGCAGGTCTGGTCCCGGTCGACCCCGTCGCTGGTCAGCGGCCTGCTGCCGATCGGCGCGTGGGCGCTCTTCCTGGCGGGGCACCTCTCGGCCGGCGCCACCCTGGTCGCGGTCGCCACCCTGGCCGCCGCCCGCTGGTTCGCCTGGACGACGGCCTCGCTGATCTCGCAGATCCCGTCGGCGCGGGTGTGGACCCGGCGGACGGTGGCGATGACCGGTGTGGAGGCGTACTCGGCGTCGGTGCCGGGGGTCGACCTCGGCGCGGGGACGGCCCCGGCGCCCGTCGTGCCGCCCCGGCACCCGCTGCGCCGGCTGGAGTTGACCGACTTCGGTGTCCGGCACACCGACGGGACGGTGGCCGTACGCGACGTCGACCTGACGGTGGAACGCGGACAGCTGGTGCTGGTCGTGGGCCCGGTCGGCTCGGGCAAGTCGTCGCTGCTGCGGGCGCTGGCCGGCATCGCCCCGCACACCGGGCGGTTGACCTGGAACGGCGACCCTGTCACCGAGCCGGAGCTGTTCCTGCGCCCCCAGCAGGTGGGCTACGTCGGCCAGCTGCCCCGGGTGCTCTCCGGTACGGTGGCCGACAACATCACCCTCGGCCACCAGGTGGACGCCGCGGCGGCGGTGTCGACCGCCCAGCTCGACCACGACCTGGCGGCGGCCGGCGGCGGGCTCGGGCTGCTGATCGGGCACAAGGGCACCCGGCTCTCGGGCGGTCAGTTGCAGCGCCTCGCGCTGGCCCGGGCGCTCGCCCCGCGTACGGAGCTGCTGGTGGCCGACGACGTCTCCTCGGCGCTGGACGTCACCACGGAGCTGGCGCTGTGGCAGGCGCTGCGCGAGCACGGGGTGACCGTGGTGGGTTCGACGTCGAAGCGGGCCGCCCTGGTGCGGGCCGACCACGTCGTGGTCCTGTGCTCCGGCACGGTCGCCGCCCAGGGGCCGTGGCACGACCTGGAACCCCAGTGGTTCCACCTGGCCGGCTGACCCACCCGAACCCCGCCCGCCCCGGCGGGCGGGGTTGGGGTCAGGCGCGGGCGTACTGGGCGGGCCAGGCGGGGGTGGCGCCGAGCTTGGCTGCCGCCCGGTGCGGCCAGTACGGGTCGCGCAGCAGCTCCCGCCCGAGCAGGACCAGGTCGGCGTCGCCGGACGCGACGATCTGCTCGGCCTGCTCCGGCTCGACGATGAGGCCGACCGCGCCGGTGGCGATTCCCGCCTCCCGGCGTACCCGGGCGGCCAGCGGCACCTGGTAGCCCGGGCCGACCGGAATGCTCGCGGTGGCCGAGGCGCCGCCCGAGGAGCAGTCGACCAGGTCCACCCCGGCGGCGGCCAGCTCACCGGCGAGCACCACGCTGTCCTCGGGCGTCCAACCCGCCGGCTCCCAGTCGGTGGCCGAGACACGGGTCAGCACGGGCACGTCCTCGCCGACGGCCGCGCGGACCGCCCGCGCCACGTCCAGGGTCAGCCGCATCCGGCCGGCCCGGTCCCCGCCCCAGCCGTCGTCGCGGTGGTTCGTCAGCGGGGAGAGGAACTCGTGCAGCAGGTAGCCGTGCGCGGCGTGGATCTCCACGGCCGCGAACCCCGCGTCGACCGCCCGACCGGCCGCCGCCGCGAACGCCTCGACCACGCCGGCGATCCCGGCCTCGTCCAGCGCCGTCGGCACCCGGTAGTCCGGGACGAAGGGCGCGGCCCCCGGGCCGACCGGCGTCCAACCGCCCTCGGCGTCGGGCACCCCGCCCCGCCGGGGCGCCCACGGCCGGTACGTCGACGCCTTGAACCCGGCGTGCGCGAGCTGTACGACCGGCACCGCGCCGTGCGCGGCGACGAACGCGGTCACCGGCCGCCAGGCGTCGACGTGCGCCCCGGACCAGAGCCCGGTGTCCTGCGGGCTGATCCGCCCCTCGGGCAGCACGGCGGTGGCCTCGGTCATCACCAGGCCGGCGCCGCCGACCGCGCGGGCGCCCAGGTGCACCAGGTGCCAGTCGGTGGGCAGGCCGTCCGGGCCGGCCGTGTACTGGCACATCGGCGCCATGGCGATCCGGTTGGGCAGGGTCACCGTGCGCAGGGTCAACGGGGTGAACAGGACACTCATGTGGTCATCCTCTCCGAAGGCGGGGAGGGCCCGCCGTGGGGCCCTCCCCGCGTCGTGGGGTCGCTCGGACGCGGCGGGTGGCTCAGGCCGGTACGGGGGCCGGTTGCTCGGCCCGGCGCGGCCCGGTGTCGGTGTCGGCGTCGGTCGGGGCGAGCAGCGGGCGCCGGCCGGCGGAGTCGTACGCGGCCCGGTCCAGGGTGCCCTCGCGGGCGGCGACGATCGTCGGGACCAGCGCCTGACCGGCGACGTTGGTGGCGGTGCGGATCATGTCCAGGATCGGGTCGATCGCCAGCAGCAGGCCGGCGCCGGCCAGCGGCAGGCCCAGCGTGCTCAGGGTCAGGGTGAGCATCACGATCGCGCCGGTCAGGCCGGCGGTGGCGGCCGAGCCGACCACCGATACGAAGGCGATCAGCAGGTAGTCGGTGATCCCGAGCTGCACCCCGAAGACCTGGGCGACGAAGATCGCCGCCAGCGCCGGGTAGACCGCCGCGCAGCCGTCCATCTTCGTGGTGGCGCCGAACGGCACCGCGAACGAGGCGTACTCGCGGGGGACGCCGAGGCGCTCGACCGAGCGCTGGGTCACCGGCATCGTGCCCACCGAGGAGCGGGAGACGAAGGCCAGCTCGATCGCGGGCCAGGCGCCCGCGAAGAAGCGCAGGGGGTTGAGCCGGCCGGCGCCCACCAGCAGCAGCGGGTAGACCACGAAGAGCACGATCGCGCAGCCGACGTAGACGGCGGTGGTGAACTTGGCGAGCGGGGCCACCAGGTCCCAGCCGTACGAGGCGACGGCGTTGCCGATGAGGCCGAGCGTGCCGATCGGGGCGAGCCGGATGACCCACCACAGCGCCTTCTGGACGATCTCCAGCAGCGCGCGGTTGATCGCCACGAACGGCTCCGCGGGCTCGCCCACCAGCAGCGCCGCCGCGCCGACGACGAGGGCCAGGAAGACGATCTGGAGCACGTTGCCGTCCACGAACGCGCCGACCGGGTTGGTCGGCACGATGCCGGTGAGGAAGTCGGTCCACGAGCCGGTCTTCGTGGGGGCGGTGGCGCCGGCGGCGTCGAGGGTGACGCCCCGGCCCGGGTCGGTGAGCACGCCGAGCCCGATGCCGACGCCCACCGCGATCAGCGCGGTGACGCCGAACCAGAGCAGGGTCTTGAGCGCCAGCCGGGCGGCGTTGGTCACGCCGCGCAGGCTGACCACGCTGACCACGATGGCGGTGAAGACCAGCGGCGGCACGGCCAGCTTGAGCAGCTGGACGAAGAGGCCGCCGACGGTGTCGAGGGTGCTGGTGAGCCAGCTCAGGTCGTTGGCGCGGGCGAGGAAGCCGAGCGCGACGCCGAGGACGAGACCGAGCAGGATCTGCACGGAGAAGGGGATCTTGCGCAGGGCGGAAGCCATGAGGGTGTGTCCCAGGTCTGGAGGGTCGGTACGGGCAGCGTCAGGAGAGCGGCTGCGCCGGACAGACGCCGCTGGCCTGCAGTCGGAGGTCGACATACAGGCGCACGGTCAGGTGCCAGACGTTGGTCATCGTCGCCGAGGATAACGCCGGCCGTCGATGCAGCGGAAGGAGCCCATGCGGTGACGCTCCTTACAGCGGCCCGGGGCGGGGCTCCTCCCCGACGCGGGGTGTCGACCGGGGTGGCCCCCGCCTACCGGCGGAGCGCGACGGCGGTCGCGGTGGCCGCGCCCCAGAGGACGGCCACCAGCAGCAGCAGCCGCTCCAGGACGGCGATCAGGCCGCCACGCCCCACGAAGACCAGGGCCACGGCGGTCGCGCCCGCCAGCGGCAGGGCCGCCGCCAGGGCCACCGCGGCCAGCCGGCGCAGCGCCGACGGCGCGGCCCGGGTGAGCGTGACCGCCAGCATCGCGAGGACCACCGCGGCCACCGCGAGGATGCTCGCCGCGCCGTGCACCAGGTCCGCCGTGGTCGCCCGTTCGAACGGTGGCAGCGGGCAGCCGGCGCTGCACGTCACCGCCCCGGAGACCAGCGCGAAGACGCTCCCGGCCGCGAGCAGCCCGGCCGCCGCCCGCAGCACCGGGGGCAGCGCCGTCGCGAGCAGCAACAACCCGGCCGTCAGGGCGAAGACCCCGATCCGGTACGCCGGGGCGTACGTGCTGTCGGTGACGCCCGCCTCGCTGACGTACCCGGTCAGGCCCGGCCCCGGACCGGCGACCACGGCGACGGTCACCGCGACCGCGCCCCCGACCACGCAGGCGGCGGAGGCCGACGCGGCGGCGGCCCGGGGCGGTGCGGTGCGTGGGCCGGCCCGGCGCGGCTCAGCCACGCCCGTGCGGCGTGGTCCAGCCGGAGGTGTCGGGGCCGAGCGGGACGATCCCCGTCGGGTTGATCGCCGCGTGGGTGCCGTAGTAGTGCCGCTTGACGTGGTCGAAGTCGACCGTCTCGCCGAAGCCCGGCGTCTGGAACAGGTCCCGCGCGTACGCCCAGAGCACCGGCATCTCGGTCAGCTTGTGCCGGTTGCACTTGAAGTGACCGTGGTACGCCACGTCGAAGCGGACCAGGGTGGTGAAAAGCCGCACGTCGGCCTCGGTGATGGCGTCGCCCATCAGGTAGCGGCGCCCCGCGAGCCGCTGCGACAGCGCGTCGAGCCGTGCGAAGAGGGCCGTGAACGCCTCCTCGTACGCCGCCTGGGAGGTGGCGAAGCCGCACCGGTAGACGCCGTTGTTGACGTCGCGGTGGATCTCCGCCATCAGGGCGTCCAGCTCCGGCCGCAGCGCCTGCGGGTAGAGGTCCGGCGCCCCCGGCCCGTGCAGGCCGCGCCACTGCGTGGACAGGTCCAGGGTGAGCTGCGGATAGTCGTTGGTGACCACCCGGCCGGTGCGCGTGTCGACCAGCGCCGGCACGGTGACGCGACCGGTGTAGTCGGGGTCGGTGGCGAGGTAGGCCTCGGAGAGGAAGCCGATGCCGAGCACCGGGTCGAACCCGTCCGGGTCGAGGGCGAACCGCCAGCCCCGCTCGTCGCGGATCGGGTCCACGGTGCCGAGGGAGATCGCGTCCTGAAGGCCGAGCAGGTCGCGTACGATCCGGGCCCGGTGCGCCCACGGGCAGGCCCGGCACCAGATCAGCCGGTAGCGTCCCGCCTCCAGCGGCCAGCGGCCCTGCGCGTCGGGCCCGCCTCCGGGCGGGGAGTCGGAGTCCGGGGTGACCCGACCGGTGAACCGGTTGGGCTGGCGGACGAACTCGCCGCCGCCGCTGGTCTCTGCGCTGAACTGGGCCCGGGCCATGCCGCCAACCTATCCGCTGCCCGCGCGGATATCCTGGCTGCCGGGCGTCCCCGCGACCCGGAACCGCCCCGCCCCCGCCCTTCCCACCCCCCGAAGGATCGCGCTGATGACCGTGGCATACCTGGTGGCCGGTGTCCGCACCCCGATCGGCCGGTACGCCGGCGCCCTCGCCGGCGTCCGCCCCGACGACCTGGCCGCGCACGTGATCCGCGAGCTGGTCGGCCGGCACCCGTCGGTGGACTGGGCGCGGGTGGACGACGTGGTCCTGGGCTGCGCCAACCAGGCCGGCGAGGACAACCGCAACGTGGCCCGGATGGCGGCGCTGCTCGGCGGGCTGCCCGAGGAGGTGCCCGGCAGCACCGTCAACCGGCTCTGCGGCTCCGGCCTGGACGCCCTCGCCACGGCGGCCCGCTCCGTCGTCGCCGGCGAGGCCGACCTCGTGGTGGCCGGCGGGGTGGAGAGCATGAGCCGCGCCCCGTTCGTGATGCCGAAGGCGACCACCCCGTTCTCCCGCACCGCCGAGGTCTACGACACCACCATCGGCTGGCGGCTGGTCAACCCGCTGATGAAGAAGCACTGGGGCATCGACTCCATGCCGGAGACGGCGGAGAACGTCGCCGCCGAGTACGGCGTCAGCCGCGCCGAGCAGGACGAGTTCGCGTACCGCTCGCAGCAGCGGGCCGCGAAGGCACAGGCCGACGGCCGGTTCGCCGAGGAGATCGTCGGTGTGACCGTGCCGGCGGGTCGGCGCGAGACGAAGCTCGTCGAGGTCGACGAGCACCCCCGGGAGACCTCGCTGGAGAAGCTCGCCGCGCTGCCCACCCCGTTCCGCGAGGGCGGCACGGTGACCGCCGGCAACTCCTCGGGCGTCAACGACGGCGCGGTGGCGCTGCTGGTCGCCTCGGAGGCGGCCGTGGCCCGCTACCACCTGACCCCGCTGGCCCGGGTCGCCGGGGTCGCCGCGGCCGGCGTACCGCCGCGCGTGATGGGCGTCGGGCCGGTGCCGGCCACCCGCAAGCTGCTCGACCGCCACGGCCTCGGCCTCGACGCGGTCGACGTGATCGAGCTGAACGAGGCGTTCGCCGCGCAGTCCGTCGCGGTGCTGCGCGAGCTGGGCCTGCCGACCGACGCCGAGCACGTCAACCCGAACGGCGGGGCGATCGCGCTCGGGCACCCGCTCGGTGCGAGCGGCGCCCGGCTGGCGCTGACGGCCGCGCTGGAGCTGCGCCGCCGGGGCGGCCGGCGGGCGCTGGCCACCATGTGCGTCGGCGTCGGGCAGGGCATCTCGCTGCTGCTCGAGGCCGCCTGAGCCACGTGGGCCGGGCTCCCGGGCACCCGCGGGGGTCCGGCCCGCGCGTGCGCGTCGGGTGCCCCGACCGTGACGGGTCGGTCCGGTGGGTCGTACGGACCGTGACGAGGGCCGCAAGGGCCGACGAAGTGGGTCGTGGGACCTCCCGGAGCCGGGAGTTCGCGGCCTAGAGTGGTGAGCACCACACGACCCGCGGGTCGGCCGGTGCCCGCGTGCTCACGCACCCCGGCACCGGTCCCCTCCCGCACCGCGGCGACGACCATGAGGTGCAGCAGTGCAGATGCCGGACGGACTTCCCGCCGAGATCGACCTGTCCCGGCCGAGCGCGGCCCGGGTCTACGACTACTTCCTCGGCGGGGCGCACAACTTCGAGATCGACCGGCAGCTCGCCGAGCAGATCGCGAGCATGACCCCGAACCTGGCGGCGACCATGCGCGCCGGTCGGGAGTTCCTGCGTCGCGCCGTACGGACGCTGCTCGACGCCGGCATCGACCAGTTCCTCGACGTCGGCTCCGGCATCCCCACCGTCGGCAACGTGCACGAGGTCGCGCAGGCGGCCAACCCCAAGGCGCGCGTGGTCTACGTCGACATCGACCCGGTCGCGGTGGCGCACAGCCGTGAGCTGCTCGCCGGCGACGAACTGACCGGGGTCATCCACGCCGACCTGCGCGAGCCGGAGCGGATCCTGGCCGGGGCCCGTGACCTCGGGCTGCTCGACTTCAACCGGCCGCTGGGCATCCTGCTCGCCGGGGTGGTGCACTTCATCCCGGACGCCGACCGCCCCGGCGACGTCCTGGCCACCCTCCGGGCCGCCGCGGCGCCGGGCAGCCACCTGGTCATCTCGCACTCCACGTTCGAGGACCAGCCGCAGGAGATGCTCGACGCGCAGCGCCTCTCCGCGCGTACCGACACCGAGATCACGCTGCGCTCCCGTGCCGAGGTGACGAGCTTCTTCGGCGACTGGACGCTGCTGGAGCCGGGCGTGGTGCACATGCCGCTGTGGCGCCCCGACTCGCCCTCCGACGTGGACGAGCACCCGGAGCGGTTCGGCGCCTTCGGCGGCGTCGCCCGGTACGATCAGCCCACCGCCTGATCCGATGGCCGCCGTCCCGGAGCCCGGCGGCGACGACCTCAGCCGGTCGGGCGCCCAGCGGTACGCGGCCGAGTGGGCCCGGGCGGTGCGCCGGCTCGGTTTCGTGCCGCTCAGCGCGGCCGAGACCGAACGGCTGCTGCACCTGCACACCGTCCGGCTCGCCCAGGCCCTGCTGGCCGAGCCGTTCTCGGCCCTGCCGGCCGAGGAGGTGGGGCGCGCGCTGGTCGAGGAGCACCTGACCGAGCCCCGGGTGCTCGACTGGTCGGTGCGGGCCCTCGGCGACCGGTTCGCCGCCCGGGTGCTGTCGGGTCGGGCCCACCGGGACGAGACGGCGGAACGGGTCGCGGCGTTGCAGGGCGGGCTCGCCGCCGGCTTCGCCCGGGCCCTGCGCGACCGTACCTTCGCCCAGCAGGAGCGGATCGCCCGCTCCGCCTGGCAGGCCCGCGACGACGTGGAGCAGGCCCTGCGTGACAGCGAGGCCCGGTTCCGGGCGGTCTTCGTGGGTGCGGCCACGGGGATCGGCATCGCCGGTGTCGACGGTCTGATCATCGACGTCAACCAGGCGTTCGCGGACATGCTCGGCTACTCCATCGAGGAGCTGAGGCAGACCGACGTGGCGGCGCTGTTCCACCCCGACGACGCGGCCGGGATGTGGGAGCTCTACCAGGAGTTGATCGAGGGCAAGCAGGACAGGGCCCGGGTGGAGAAGCGCTACTACCGCAAGGACGGCAGCGTGGTCTGGACGGACCTGTCCGTCTCGTTGATCCGCCACGACGACGGCCGGCCCCGGTTCACCGTCGCGATGATCGAGGACATCACCGAGCGGTACGAGCTCCAGCAGCGGCTGCGCTTCCAGGCGCTGCACGACCCGCTCACCGGGCTGCCCAACCGGACCCTGTTCTTCGAGACCCTGGGCCGGGTCTTCGCCGTCGCCGACGCGAGCCGGCGTGTCGGGGTCTGCTTCCTCGACCTGGACGGCTTCAAGGCGGTCAACGACAGCCTCGGCCACGACCTGGGCGACCGGCTGCTCGTGGTGATCGCCCGGCGGCTGGCCGACTGCGTCGCCGGCCGGGGCCACCTCGTCGCCCGGATGGGCGGGGACGAGTTCGTCATCCTGGTCGACGACGGCGCCGGGATCGACGACGCGGTGCGGGTCGCCGAGGTGGCCCTGGCGGCGGTGTCCGCCCCGGTCCGCATCGGCGAGCACCAGCTCGCGGTGTCGGCGAGCATCGGCATCGTCGAGTGCCCGGTCGGCGGGACGAGCGCCTCGGAGCTGATGAAGGCCGCCGACACCACGCTCTACTGGGCCAAGGCGGAGGGGCGCGGCCGGTGGGCGGTCTACGACCCGGAGCGCGGCGCCCGCGACATCGCCCGCTCCGCCCTCGCCGCCGGGCTGCCGGCGGCGCTGGACCGGGGCGAGTTCGTGGTGCACTACCAGCCGATCGTGTCCCTGCTGGAGGGCTCGATGCTGGCCGTGGAGGCGCTGGTGCGCTGGCAGCACCCTGAGCTGGGGCTGATCGGGCCGGACCGCTTCATCGGGCTGGCCGAGGAGACCGGCCTCATCGTCCGGCTCGGCGAGTGGGTGCTGCGGCAGGCCTGCCGGGACGCCGAGGCGTGGCGGCGCGAGTTCCCCCGGGCCCAGCTGGTCGTCAGCGTCAACCTGGCCGCCCGGCAGGCCGACGACCCGGGGATCGTCGACACCGTCGCCGACGCGCTGACGTCCACCGGTCTGCCGGCGGACCTGCTGCAACTGGAGCTGACCGAGAGCGCGGTGATGGGCACCGCCGGGGAGCCGCTGCGGTCGCTGCACCGGCTGGCCACCCTGGGCGTACGGATGGCCATCGACGACTTCGGCACCGGCTACTCCAACCTGGCGTACCTGCGCCGGTTGCCGATCCACTGCCTGAAGCTGGCGGGGCCGTTCGTCGAGGGCATCCGGGGCGAGGACGCCGACGCGACGGCCGACCACCGCGACGAGCGGATCGTGGACGCGCTGGTCCGGCTGGCGCACGCGCTGGAGCTGTGGGTGACCGCCGAGGCGGTGGAGACCGGGGTGCAGGCGGAGCGGCTGCGCGCGCTGCGCTGCGACACCGGGCAGGGACGGTTCTTCGGCCCACCCGCCCCGGCGAGCGAGATCACCGAGCGGCTGCGCGCCGAGGACCGGGGAGCGACGGCATGAGCCTTACGGACAGCGAGGCGGCGGTCGCCGTACTCGCCGGGATCGCGATCCTCGCCGGGCTCGCCGGCGTGGTGGTGCCCGGCCTGCCTGCGCTGCCGCTGTGCTGGGGCGGGGTGCTGATCTGGGCGGTCTTCGGCGGCGCCGGGCCCGGCCGGTGGGCGGTGCTCGCCGCCGCGACCGTTGTCGTGGCCGGTGGCACCGTCGTCAAGTACGCCTGGCCGGGGCGGAACCTGAAACGTACCGGCGTGCCCACCTCCTCGCTGCTCGCCGGGGGGCTGCTGGGGCTGGTCGGCTTCTTCGTGATCCCGGTGGTCGGGCTGGTGCTCGGCTTCGTCGGCGGGGTGTGGGCGGCGGAGCGGCTGCGCCTGGGCGACTCCCGGCTGGCCTGGCCCGCCACGAAGCAGGCGGTGACGGCGGCCGGCCTGTCCATGCTGGTCGAGTTCCTCGCCGGCCTGCTCGTCGCCGGGCTCTGGGTGGCGGGCCTGCTACTCACCTGAGCCTGCGCGGTGCGGGTGCGGCGCGGTGCGAGCCGGTGCAGCGGTGTGGGGCGGTGCAGCGCGGTGTGGGGCGGTGCAGCGGTGTGGGGCGGTGCAGCGCGGTGCGGGGCAGGCGGGTGCGGGCGGTGCGGTGCGGGGCAGCGCGGTGCGGGGCGGTGGGCGGTGCGGGCGACGGCGCGGGGCGGGCGTCGGGTACGGCGCAGCGCCGTACGGGTGAGAGAGAGGTGACGTGCCCCGCGCCGCCGCGTGCCGGGCGGTCCGAGCGCCCGGCGGTGGCCCGTCGCGATCGGGCCTGGTCACGGGCTCAAGCATGCGGCGCACGCGCCGCCACGGCAACGCATTTTGCCCGGTCGCCAGGCCGGTCGGTGGGCCGGCCGGTGGGCCGCTGCCGAGCCGGTCGGTGGGCCGGTCGCCGGGCCGGTCGCCGGGCCGGCCGGTAGCGCCGAGCGGGCCGACCGCGGCTTCGCACCCCGCTCCGATCGCCGACCTGCCATCCCCGCGAGGCGCCTCGCCGCGCGGCACGGCTTGCCTGGCTCGGTCGCAGACGGGCGTCGGTCTCATAAACGGGGCAGCTCGACAGGGCCGCCGCCCGGGAGCAGCGGCGGCCGCCGGGCAAGACGACGGCGCACGGCGGGCACCGCGTCGGCACAGGCGTCCGGCGGCCACACCCGGCGGCCTGGGGGCGGTTGCCGGGACGCCGGGCGGGGCATTGACGGGCATCCGGTTAGCCAGTAGACCTTGGTGATGGAGGCCCGCCGATGAGAAGAGCTCCGCTCACGTTGGAACAGCTGCGGGTCGCCGTCGCAGAGGGTGAGATCGACACCGTGGTGCTGGCCCTGGTCGACATGCAGGGCCGGTTGCAGGGCAAGCGGTTCCACGCGCCCTACTTCCTCGACGAGGTGGCCGCGCATGGCAGTGAGGGCTGCAACTACCTGCTGGCTGTCGACGTCGACATGAACACCGTGGACGGGTACGCGATGTCGAGCTGGGAACGCGGCTACGGCGACTTCGCCATGGTGCCGGACCTCGACACGCTGCGCCGGGTGCCCTGGCAGCCGGGCAGCGCGCTGCTTCTGGCCGACCTGGCCTGGCTGGACGGCTCCCCGGTCGTCGCCTCACCCCGGCAGATCCTGCGCCGGCAGCTCGACCGGCTGGCCGCGCACGGGCTGACCGCGTACGCCGGCACCGAGCTGGAGTTCGTGCTGTTCCGCGACTCGTACGAGGAGGCCTGGCGGTGCGGCTACCGCGACCTGACCCCGGCCAACCAGTACAACGTGGACTACTCCCTGCTCGGCACCGCCCGGGTCGAGCCGCTGCTGCGCCGCATCCGGCGGGAGATGGCCGGGGCGGGGCTCACCCCGGAGAGCGCCAAGGGGGAGTGTAACCTCGGCCAGCACGAGATCGCCTTCCGCTACGACGAGGCGGTGGCCTGCGCCGACCACCACGTGATCTACAAGAACGGGGCGAAGGAGATCGCCGCCCAGGAGGGCATGTCGATCACCTTCATGGCCAAGCCGAACGAGCGCGAGGGCAACTCCTGCCACATCCACTTCTCGCTGCGTGACGCCGACGGCCGCTCGGCGATGCTCGGCGACGGTCCGGCACACCTGTCGACGACCGGGCAGCGGGTGCTGGCCGGGCTGCTGGCGACCATGCGCGAGTTCAGCCTCCTGTTCGCGCCGAACATCAACTCGTACAAGCGCTACCAGCCCGGGTCCTTCGCGCCCACCGCGCTGCGCTGGGGCACGGACAACCGCACCTGCGCGCTGCGGCTGGTCGGGCACGGGCAGGGCATGCGGGTGGAGAACCGGGTGCCGGGCGCGGACGTGAACCCGTACCTCGCCATCGCCGCGCTGGTCGCGGGCGCGGTGCACGGCATCGAGCGGGAGCTGGAGCTGGGAGAGGAGTGCACCGGCAACGCGTACGACGACCCGACCGCCGAGCGGGTCCCCGGCACGCTGCGCGACGCCCTGGCCCTCTGGGAGGGCTCGACGCTGGCCGCCGAGGCGTTCGGGGACGAGGTGGCGGCCCACTACGCCAACCAGGCGCGGGTCGAACTGACGGCCTTCGACGCCGCCGTGACGGACTGGGAACTCCACCGTGGCTTCGAACGCCTCTGACCCCGCCCCTGCGGTGGAGGCACCACAACTGCATGATCGACGCCGCGAAGGGGTGGGTACGTGAGCGAGGTGGTGGATCCGGCCACCGGGGAGGCCGTGGGGCGCGTGGCTGCCACGTCGGCCGAGGAGGTCGACGCGGCCATCGCGCGCGCGGACGCGGCCTTCGTACGGTGGCGCGCGGTGGCGCCGGGGGAGCGGGCGCGGGTGTTGCGGCGCTTCGCGGCGGTCGTCGACGCGCACCTGGAGGAACTGGCGCGGCTGGAGGTACGCAACAGCGGGCACACCATCGGCAACGCGCGGTGGGAGGCGGGCAACGTCCGCGACGTCCTCGACTACTACGCGGGCGCGCCGGAGCGGCTGACCGGGCGGCAGATCCCGGTGCCCGGCGGGCTGGACGTGACCTTCCACGAGCCGCTCGGCGTGGTCGGCGTGATCGTGCCCTGGAACTTTCCGATGCCCATCGCCGCGTGGGGCTTCGCGCCGGCGCTCGCGGCCGGCAACACCGTGGTGCTCAAGCCCGCCGAGCTGACCCCGCTGACCGCGCTGCGCCTGGCCGAGCTGGCACGCGAGGCGGGGGTGCCCGACGACGTGTTCACCGTGCTGCCGGGCGCCGGGTCGGTGGTGGGGGAGCGCTTCGTCACCCATCCCGCCGTACGCAAGGTCTGCTTCACGGGCTCCACGGAGGTGGGCACCCGGATCATGGCCGGCTGCGCCGCGCAGGTGAAGCGGCTGACGCTGGAGCTGGGCGGCAAGAGCGCCAACCTCGTCTTCGCCGACGCCGACCTGGAGCGGGCGGCGGCCACCGCCCCGTACGCCGTCTTCGACAACGCCGGGCAGGACTGCTGCGCCCGCTCGCGGATCCTGGTGCAGCGGCCGGCGTACGACCGGTTCCTGGAGCTGCTCGAACCGGCGGTGCGCGCGCTGCGGGTGGAGGACCCGGCCCGGGAGACCGCCGAGATGGGGCCGCTGATCTCCGCCGCCCAGCGGGACCGGGTGGCCGGGTACGTCGACGGGGCGAACGTGGCCTTCGCCGGCTCCCGCCCCGACGGCCCCGGCTTCTGGTACGCCCCGACGGTGCTGCTCGCCGACTCGCCCGCGGACCGGCACTGGCGCGAGGAGATCTTCGGCCCGGTCGTCTCGGTGCTGCCGTTCGACGACGAGGCCGACGCGATCCGGCTGGCCAACGACACCGAGTACGGCCTGTCGGGCTCCGTCTGGACCCGGGACGTGGGCCGGGCGGTGCGGGTGGCGCGGGCCGTGGAGGCGGGCAACCTCAGCGTCAACTCGCACTCCTCGGTGCGGTACTGGACGCCGTTCGGCGGGATGAAGCGCTCCGGGCTGGGCCGCGAGCTGGGTCCGGACGCGCTGCACGCCTTCACGGACGTCAAGAACGTGTTCATCGCGACGGAGGAGTGATCAGGTGCGGGGTCGACTTGAGGACCGGGTGGCGGTGGTCACCGGAGCGGGCAGCGGGATCGGACTGGCCACCGTGCGGCGCTTCGCCGCCGAGGGGGCCCGGGTGGTCTGCGTGGACGTCGACCCGGAGGCGGGCGGCCGGGCCGCCGAGGAGGTCGGCGGGGAGTTCGTCGCCACGGACGTCGCCGACGAGTCGGCCGTGCGGGACCTGTTCGACGGGGTGGCCGAGCGGCACGGGCGCATCGACGTGGCGTTCAACAACGCCGGCATCTCCCCGCCCGAGGACGACTCGATCCTGACCACCGGCCTGGACGCCTGGGAGCGCGTGCTGCGGGTTAACACCACGAGCGTCTACCTCTGCTGCAAGTACGTCATCCCGCACATGCGCCGGCAGGGCCGGGGCTCGATCATCAACACTGCGTCGTTCGTGGCGCTGATGGGGGCGGCCACCTCGCAGATCGCGTACACGGCGAGCAAGGGCGGGGTGCTGGCGATGACCAGGGAGCTGGGCGTGCAGTTCGCCCGGGAGGGCGTCCGCGTCAACGCGCTCTGTCCCGGCCCGGTCGCCACCCCGCTGCTGCTGGAACTCTTCGCCGCCGACCCGGAGCGCGCCGCCCGCCGGCTGGTGCACGTGCCGATGGGGCGGTTCGGGAAACCGGAGGAGATCGCCGCTGCGGTGGCGTTCCTGGCCAGCGACGACTCGTCCTTCATGACCGCCGCGCAGTTCGTCGTGGACGGCGGCATCACCGGCGCGTACGTCACGCCGCTGTGAGCCGGCCACTGATCGGGATCACCGCGTACGTCGAGCCGGTCGGCTGGGGCGTGTGGCGGGACGTGCCGGCGGTGCTGCTGCCCGAGGCGTACGTGCGGGCGGTCACCGCGGCCGGCGGCCGGGCGGTGGTGTTGCCGCCGGACGACCGCGACGCCGACGTGCTGCGGGTGCTCGACGGGCTGCTCCTGGCCGGCGGCGCGGACGTCGACCCGGCCCGGTACGGCCAGCTGCCGGCGCCCCGCACCGAGAGCCGCCCCGGGCGCGACGCGGGCGAGTTGGCCCTGCTCACCGCCGCCCTCGACACGGACCTGCCGGTGCTCGGCGTCTGCCGGGGGATGCAGCTGCTCGCCGTCGCCGCCGGCGGGTCGCTGTACCAGCACCTGCCGGACGTCGTGGGGCACGACCTGCACCGTCCCGCCCCCGGCGTCTACGGCGGGCACGGCGTGCGGTTCGCCCCGGGCAGCCTGGCCGCGACGGTGCTGGCCGGCGTGGTCCGGGTCAACTCGTACCACCACCAGGCGGTGGCCGACCCGGGCCGGCTGACGGCGACGGGATGGTCCGACGACGGGGTGGTCGAGGCGGTCGAGGATCCGCACCGCCCCTTCCTGCTCGGTGTGCAGTGGCACCCGGAGAACGAGCCCGACCCCCGGCCGATCGCCGCCCTGGTCCGGGCGGCCGGGGAGCACCGGTCGGCCCGGGAGCACCGGGCCGGTCCGGCCCTCCCGGTGACGTCCCTGCCCGGCCGGGCGCGGGACGCCACCAGCAGGTAGGTGTCGCAGATCACAGCCGCGTGTCGAGGGGTGCGGGGTAGGCCCGGTGTGGTCCCGTCGACGGGACTGAAATGCCGCGCTGGTGGGGATTCGGGCGAGCGCCGTCGCGTGTGGATCGGGCCGCGCGACGCCGCTGCGAGGAGTCGACGGCCCGATGCGGCGGACGTAACCAGCGCACGACGGGCGGTATGCGTTACGTTGCTCGTCCGTCGGGGTACCAAGCGGGGCAGGGCCGGTTGGATCACCGGGCCGAGGCGGTGATGGCCGGAGCGGGAGGAACTATGAGCTCGGCCCAGGGGGGCGTGGACGAGGGTTGCCCGGCCGCGGGAGGGCAGGACGCCGAGTTCCCCCCGATGCTGGCCGCCGCCTTCGCCGGCGGTGGCGAGATGGGCGAGCTGATGCGCCGCGTCGACTGGTCGGCCCATCCGCTCGGCACGCCCGACCGCTGGCCGGCGACGCTCTGCTCGGCGATCGGCCTGATGCTCGCCTCGAGCGCGCAGATCGTCATCTTCTGGGGCGAGGACGAACTCGCCTTCTACAACGACGCCTACCGCCCCACGATCGGCGACAAGCACCCCGACGTGCTGGGCCGGCCGGCCCGTGAGCACTGGGTGGAGACCTGGAGCGTGCTCGGACCCCTGCTGGAGGGCGTCCGGCGCGACGGCCGGTCGTACCGTGCGCAGGACCACCCCTTCCCGCTCGACCGCCGCGGCTTCGTGGAGGAGACGTACTTCGACGTCTCCTACGACCCGATCCTGGGCACCGACGGCACGGTCGACGGCGTCTTCTGCATCGTCAACGAGACCACTGGCCGGGTGGTCGGGGAACGCCGGCTGCGGCTGCTGGCCGAGCTGGGCACCGAGCTGGCCGAGGTCGACAGCAGCCCCGCGCTGGGCCGGGCGGCCGCGGCGGTGCTGGACCGGCACCGGTCGGACGTGCCGTTCGCGGTGGTGCACCTGCCCGGCGGGACCGGCGACGTGGTGCTGGCCGGGTGCAGCGGCGTCGATCCCGGGACGGTCGTCACGTCCGCGCCGGCGCGGGTCGCCGAGGTCGTGGCTTCCGGCACCGCCGCCACCGTCGCGGTGACCGACCTGCTCGCCGAGGCCCCGGACGACGCGACCGGTGAGGCACTGGTGCTGCCGGTCACCGCCGGGAACGAGGCCGTCGGCACTCTGGCGGTCGGCGTGGCCCGCCGGCAGCCGCTCACCGACGAGTACCGGGACTTCTTCGACCTGGTCGCCGCGCAGATCTCCCGGGCCGTCGGGCGGCAGCGGGCGTACGAGCAGGAACGCGCCCGCGCCGCCGAGCTGGCCGCCCTCGACCGGGCCAAGACGAACTTCTTCGCCAACGTCAGCCACGAGTTCCGTACCCCGCTGACCCTGGTGCTCGGCCCGCTGGAGGACCTGCTGGCCGATCCGGCGCTGCCCGAGGCGTACACCGACCGGCTCACCATCATGCACCGCAACGCGCTGCGACTGCTCAAGCTGGTCAACACGGTGCTCGACTTCTCCCGGCTGGAGTCCGGGCGGCTGACCGCCCGCTACCAGCCCACCGACCTCGCCGACTACACCGCCCGACTGGCCAGCACGTTCCGGTCGGCCACCGAGCGCACCGGGCTGCGCCTGGTCGTGGACTGCCCACCGCTGCCGGCGCCGGTCTTCGTGGACCGGGACATGTGGGAAAAGGTCGTCCTCAACCTCGTCTCGAACGCGGTGAAGTTCACCTTCGACGGCGAGATCCGGGTACGGATCCGCGCGGTCGACGGGGCCGCGCGGCTGGAGGTCGCCGACACCGGCGTCGGCATCGTGCCGGAGGAGCTGCCGCAGATCTTCGAGCGCTTCCACCGGGTGCCCGGGATGCGCTCGCGCAGCCACGAGGGCACCGGCATCGGCCTGGCGCTGGTCCGCGAGCTGGTCGAGATGCACGGCGGCGAGGTGGCCGTGCGCAGCCGCGTCGACGAGGGCAGCACGTTCACGGTGACCGTTCCGTTCGGCGCCGGGCACCTGCCGGCCGAGCGGATCGCCCACGCCGAGCCGACCGCGCAGCTCGACCTGGCGCACGCCGACCTCTACGTCGCGGAGACGGCGCTCTGGACAAGCGCCGCGGGCCCCGCCGACGGGGCCGGGGGGACGCGGGGGACCGGCGCCGCCGGCCGGATCCTGGTCGCCGACGACAACGCCGACCTCCGCGAGCACGTCACCCGGCTGCTCTCGCCGTCCTGGGAGGTGGTCGCGGTCACCGACGGAGTGGAGGCGCTGCGGCACGCCGCCGACGGCTCGTTCGACCTGGTGCTGACCGACGTGATGATGCCCCGGCTGGACGGGTTCGGCCTGGTCGCCGCGCTGCGCGCGGATCCGCGTACCCGCCACGTGCCGATCGTGCTGCTCTCCGCCCGCGCCGGCTCCGCCGAGGAGGTCGCCGGGCTGGCGGTGGGTGCCGACGACTACCTGACGAAGCCCTTCTCCGGCCAGGAGCTGACCGCCCGGGTGCGGGCCAACGTCGAGCTGGGCCAGCTCCGTGGCCAGATCATCCGGGGGTTGCGGGCCCTGGCCGACGCGGCGGTGGCGGTCAACACCGCCCGCTCCACCGCCGACGTGCTCCAGGTCGCCGCGCGGCACGCCCTGAGCCTCGCCGAGGCCGCCCGGGTGGTGGTCTCGGCCACCGGGATGCGTTTCGAGGCCGACGGCGGCGGGCTGGCCTCGATCGAGCCGTCCTTCGTGCTGCCGCTGACCGGCACCACCGGCGAACGGCTCGGCGAGCTGCGGGTCTGGCGCCCGGACGGCGACGGGGCCCACACCGACGAGGCCGCGCTCACCCAGCTCGCCCGGCTGGTCGGGGTGCGGCTGGAGAACGCCCAGCTCTACGAGGCCGAGCACCGCATCGCCACCACGCTCCAGCACAGCCTGCTGCCCCGGTCGCTGCCGCAGCTGCCGGGCGCCCTGGTGGCCAGCCGCTACCTGCCGGGCAGCGCCGACGTGGAGGTCGGCGGAGACTGGTACGACGTCGTCGCGCTCGGCGACGACGAGCTGGTGCTGGCGATCGGCGACGTGGTGGGCAAGGGCGTACCGGCCGCCGCGGCGATGGGCCAGCTACGCAACGGGCTGCGGGCGTACCTGCTGGAGGGCTTCGACCCCGGTGAGTCGCTGACCCGGCTCAACCGGCTCGTCGGCACGACCGAGGGTCGGTCCTTCGCGACCGTCTTCTGCCTGTGGTTCAGTCCGCGCACCGGCCGGATGCGGTACGCCAGCGCCGGTCACCCGTCCCCCCTGCTGATCCGAGGAGACGACGTGGCGTTCCTGCACGGCCGGGCGCTCGGGCCGCCGGTCGGGGCGATCCCCGACACGACCTACCGGACGGTCGAGGGGGAGCTGACCGCCGGAAGTCGGCTGCTGCTCTACACCGACGGGCTCATCGAGGACCGGCAGCTCGGCATCGACGCCTCGCTGGACCTGCTGCGGCAGGACGCGGCCACCCCCGGCGAGCACGTGACCGACCTGATCGACGCCGTGGTGGAGCGGGTCGCCGGCCGGCCCCTGCGCGACGACGTCGCGGTGCTCGCCCTGGAGGCGGCGGAACTCAACCGGTTCGCGCTGCGGCTGCCGGCCGATCCCACCCGGCTCAGCGTGCTGCGCAAGCGGTTGGAGGACTTCCTCGTCGCGCACCAGGTCACCGAGACGGACCTGTTCGACCTGACCGTCGCCATCTCCGAGGCGGCGGCCAACGCCATCGAGCACCCCGTCGAGCCGGCCGAGCCGACGATCAGCGTCGAGGTGACCATCCACGACCGCACCGTGGTGGCCTCGGTACGCGACAGCGGCCGGTGGCGGGAGTCGACCGGCTCGGGCTTCCGGGGGCGGGGGCTGTCCCTCATCGAGGCGCTGGGGGAGCTGTCGGTGACCCGTACCGCCGGGGGGACCGAAGTGACGCTGCGCCGGCGGCTGTCGGACTGAGCGCGCGACCGACGGCGCCGCCCGGCACGAGGGCTCAGGCCGGGCGGAGCCAGGCCTGGTCGGCCAGGCCGGAGATCTCCAGCACCCGGTGGACCTGCCGCGACGGCAGCACGGCGAGCGTGCCGGGGAACTGCTGGGCCAACCGGACCACCGCGTGGATCGCCGCCGAGTCGAAGAAGGTGACCGCCCGCAGGTCGAGCGTCACCCGCTCGGCCGGCTCCCGCAGCGCGGCCTGGTACATGACGTCGGCGGTGGCCATGTCGACCTCGCCGGTCACCAGGACACGAAGGTGGGCGCCGTCGATCTCCGCGCTGGCGGAGAAGACGGGAGACGTGCCGCCCCCTTGATCCACGGAGCCACAATGGCACAGCGGACCTTGCACGGCAACAACCGTTTCCGGCGGGCGGTGGCGGGGGTCACCATCGTCGCGGCGATAAACTCGGGCCATGACCGTCCGTGCGCCGCTGACCCCAGGCACGCTCTCCCCGCTGCGGCCCGTGCCCGCCCACATCGTCCGCCCGGAGTACGTGGGCAAGAAGCGTCCCCAGGAATGGCGCGGCTCGCACGTGCAGACACCGGAGACGATCGAGAAGATGCGGCTCGCCGGCCGGCTCGCCGCGCAGGCCACCCAGCTCGCCGGCGAGCACTGCAAGCCCGGCGTGACCACCGACGAGATCGACCGGGTCGTGCACGAGTTCCTCTGCGACCACGGCGCCTACCCGTCGACGCTGGGCTACAAGGGCTTCCCCAAGTCGTGCTGCACCAGCCTCAACGAGGTGATCTGCCACGGCATCCCCGACTCCACCGTGCTGGCCGACGGCGACATCATCAACGTCGACGTCACCGCGTACCTCGACGGCGTGCACGGCGACACGGACGCCACCTTCTGCGTGGGCGAGGTCGACGAGGAGGCCCGGCTGCTGGTCGAGCGGACCCACGAGGCGATGATGCGCGGCATCCGCGCGGTCGCCCCCGGCCGCCAGATCAACGTGATCGGCCGGGTCATCGAGTCGTACGCGAAGCGCTTCGGCTACGGCGTCGTACGCGACTTCACCGGCCACGGCATCGGCGAGGCCTTCCACAGCGGGCTCTACGTGCCGCACTACGACAGCCCGCGTCCCACGGACGTGATGGAGTCGGGGATGACCTTCACCATCGAGCCGATGATCACCCTCGGCACCCACCAGTACGACATGTGGGACGACGGCTGGACCGTGGTGACGAAGGACCGCCGCTGGACGGCCCAGTTCGAGCACACCATCGTGGTGACCGAGGACGGTCACGAGATCCTCACCCTGCCGTGACGGACACTCCGGCGGCACTGCGTGAGGCGCACCACGCGGACGTCTCCGGCGGCTGGCTGCGCCCGGCCGTCTTCGGGGCGATGGACGGTCTGGTCACCAACATCGCCCTGATCGCCGGCGTGGCGGGTGGCGGGGTGTCGCCCCGCAGCGTCGTGCTCACCGGCGTGGCCGGCCTGGTCGCCGGCGCCATCTCGATGGGGCTGGGGGAGTACACGAGCGTCCGCTCGGCCAACGAACAGGTCGCCGCCGAGGTCGCCAAGGAACGCCGCGAGCTGGAGCGGCACCCCGAGGCCGAGGCACGCGAACTGGCTGCGGCGTGGGTCGCCCGGGGGCTGGCCCCCGATCTCGCCATGCAGGTCGCCGAGGCCGTCCGCCGCAACCCGGACGAGGCCCTGCGGGTGCACGTCCGGGAGGAACTCGGCGTCGACCCGGACGACCAGCCGAGCCCCTGGGCGGCGGCCATCTCGTCGTTCCTGTTCTTCTCGGTCGGGGCGCTGGTGCCGCTGCTGACCTACCTGTTCGGCGCGACCAGCCTGTGGCTGGCGCTCGCGGTCGGCGGGCTCGGGCTCTTCCTGGCCGGTGCGGTGGTCGCCCGCTTCACCGCCCGCTCCTGGTGGTCCGGCGGCCTGCGCCAGCTCCTGCTCGGCGCGGCGGCGGCCGGCGCGACGTACCTGATCGGCGCCCTCATCGGCGTCCAGGGCGGCCTCGGCTGAGTGTGGCGCCCGGTCAGCCGGCGAGCAGGTCGTCGACCGTGCCGTCGACCGGGCGGCCCCGGGCCGTCAGCTCGGCCGCCTGGCGGGCCAGGACGGCACCCACCTCCGTCATGTCCGCGCCTGCCAGGCCGGTGCGGCGTACGGCGTCGCCCGGGTCACGGAAGTAGGTGCGGCTGAGCAGGCCGTTGACCGTGGCCGCCGCCAGTCGTGCCTCACCGAGCATCAGCAGTGCCTGGTCGGTCTCGTACCACTCGGCCAGCCGGGCGGCCCGGGCGTGCGCCGCGCTGCCCCGGTACCAGGCCCGGCGGGCCGCCGTGCTGAACTCGCCCGGCCGGGCCCGGGCCAGCCGGCCGAGATGCTCGTCGCGTAGCGTGCGCAGCCAGCCGGTCGGATCGTGCAGGGCGCGGGTGCTGACGTACCGGTCGGCGGTCAGCGGCCAGAGCGAGGAGATCACTCGGGCCTGGCACAGGTAGTCGTCGGCGCCCGCCACGGTCAGGTCGACCAGGACGCCGTCGACGCGCCGGGTCGCGGGCGAGGGGCCGCCGCCGGGCCGGTAGGTCACCACCAGCAGCCCGACCTCGCCGTCTCCGCCGCCGTCGTCGTCGCCGTGCGCCAGCGGGCCGTGCACCGCGACCGCCAGCACGTCGGCCGGGAACCGCTGGCGCACGGCGTCGGCTACCCGTCCGGCCACCGCCCACCGTGGATCGTCGGGGTGGGGTTCGCCGTCGGCGCCGGTCACCGCGCCAGCCTATGCGGGGGCGCCCGGCCCGCCCGGCACGCCGCGCCCGGTGGGCACCAGCCGGAAGACGAGGATCTCCCGACCGCCGGCCCGCCGCGCGTACGCCCGGTAGGCGGGCCACTCGGTGACCAGCAGACGCCAGAGGCGGTCCCGTTCGGCGCCGGTGGCGACCTCCGCGCGCACCGGCACGCGGCGGCCCTTGACGGCCACCTCGGCGGCGGGATCGGCGCGCAGGTTCATCGCCCAGCCCGGCTGGTGGGCCTGGCCGAAGTTGGAGCCGACCACCACGTACGCGTCGCCGTCGGGCACGTAGAGCAGCGGGTTGCTGCGCGGCCTGCCGGAGCGGCGGCCGGTGGTCGTGACGACCAGCGACGGGATGAGCCCGAGCGCGACCACCCGGCCCCGGGTGAGCCGCCCGACCAGCCGGTCGGCGGGGACGAGCAGGCGGACGGCGGCGCCGAACCAGCGGTGGTGGCCGACCCGGCGGGTGAGGGCTCCCAGTACGGGCACGGCCCCAGTTTGCCCCCTGTCCGCCCGTCAGTCGAGACGTCGCTCGACCGGCAGCCGGGAGCGGGTGAACAGTCCCGCGCCGAGCATCGCGACCAGCGGCACCACCACCAGG
Organism: Micromonospora echinofusca; assembly: GCF_900091445.1. Lineage (NCBI taxonomy): Bacteria > Bacillati > Actinomycetota > Actinomycetes > Micromonosporales > Micromonosporaceae > Micromonospora > Micromonospora echinofusca. The sequence goes on along the minus strand of NZ_LT607733.1, from coordinate 4,762,259 downwards.
ACGCCGAGCGTGACCCACGGGACCACCACCGGGTACGGCTCCGGGACGGGCCACAGGCTGGCGTAGCGGCGGTTGAGGGCGGTCAGGATGATCAACGCGGAGCCGAGGCCGGCGGCGATGCCGAGCACGGAGCCCAGCACGGCGATCACCCCGGACTGGCAGAGCGACAGCAGCCGGCGCAGCCCCGGCCCGGCGCCGACCGCCGCGAGGGTCGACAGGTCCGCCCGACCCTCGGCTGCGGCCAGCCCGGTGGCGATGCCGGCGGCGCCCACCGTGACGACCCCGGCGGCGGCGGCCAGCAGGAGCAGCAGCGGCCGTCCCGCGTCGCCCTGGGTACCCGGGTCGATCTCGACATGTGCGCGGAGCGGACGTACGGCGGCGACGAACCGGCCCTGCCGGTCCTCGCCGGGCACGCCGTCGGCGGCGATCGCCCAGCCGAACGGCTGGACGCTCAGGCCGAGCCGCTGGGCGGCCGCCGGGGAGAGCAACATCCGGTCCGCCCCCAGCCCGGTGGGCAGCGGATACCCGGCGACGGCGGTGACGGCCGGGGGGTCGGGCCGGGCCTGCCCGGTGCGGGTCACCCGCACGTCGACCCGCCCGTCGCGCACGTAGCGCGGATCGGTCACCACCGCGCCGCCGGCCCGCAGCACGGCGGTGGCGGCAGCGACGTCGGCGGGGGCGGCGCCGGTGAGCACCGGCAGGGCCGTCCCGTCGTCCACCAGCACGTGGAAGGTCCCGCCGAACTGGTCCTCGGGTTCCGCGCAGCGGGCGTCCGCGCGGGCCCGACGCTGCTGCGCCGGGGTGAGCCGGTCGCCCGGCGTCCACGGGCAGACACGCTCGGCGGGCAGCACCGGCGAGACGATGCACAGCCCGGTGTCCGACCCGCACCGGGGCTCCACCAGCGGCGCCACCGTGCGGGCCCCCAGGTGGTCGCGTGCGGCCTCGCTGACCCGGGACAGGTCGGGCGGCGGGCGGTCGGGGTCCGACCCGGTGACCAGCACCGTGGCGGACGGCAGGGTCGGCAGGTACATCGTCGCCGACCGGGCGTCGTCGCTGGCCAGGTACACCCCGACGGCGACGCTGCCGGCGACCGCCGCCATCACGGCGGAGATCGCGGGCGCGGTCGACGACCGGTTGCGGCTGGCGTCGCGCAGCGCGATCCGGGGCGCCAGCGGCAGCGACCACCCGAGGCGGGCGAGCACGCCGACCAGCGTCGGGGTGGCGAAGACCAGGCCCAGCTCGCCGAGGACGAGGCCGGCCAGGATGACCGCCGGGGCCGTCCGGGCCGCCCCGAACGCGGCCACCGCGGCGCCGCCGACGGCCAGGGCCGCCCCGACGGTCAGCCAGCGCCGCCGGTGGGCCGGCGGGGTGCGCCGGCCGGCCAGCCCCGCCACCACGTCCTGCCGGGCGGCCGTCCAGGCCGGGGCCAGCGCGGCCAGCACCCCGGCCAGCACCGCGACGGCGGCGATCGCCGCGAGCGCCTCCGGCCAGCAGCGGTACGCGCCGAAGCGCGCGCCGAAGAGGTGCTGCTCCACCAGGGGGCGGCCGGCGAACGCGGCGGCGACGCCCAGCGCGACCCCGACGGCGGCGCCGACGGCACCCAGCACCACGCCGTCGGCCAGCACGATCCGGCGCAGGTGGGCGTCGTCCCCGCCCGCCACGGCGACCAGCGCGAGGTCCCGGCGCCGCCGCCGTACGCCGACCGCGAAGGCCGGTCCGACGAGCAGCACCACCTCCAGCAGCCCCAGCCCGCCGACGAGCACCGAGACGCTCATCCCCTCCACGTCCATGGCGGAGCGGCCGTACGGCGCGAACGTGACGGTGGCCGACGCCGGGGCGGGGACGCGGGCGTGCACCAGGACGCCGTGCGCGTTGAGCCGGCGGAACAGCGCCTCGTCGGCGGTCCCGGGCAGGTCGACCAGCCAACTCGTGCCCGGCTCGGTCTCCATCCGCCCCTCCGACGGGTGCAGCGTCACCATTGGGCCCAGGTCGTCGGGGTACTCGACCACGCCGACCACCCGCCAGGAGCGGGCGCCGTCGCCGGAGGTGACGGTGCCGCCGAGGCGGGCGTCGAGGCGGTGCAGGGCCGCCGGGCTGACCGCGATCTCGTCCGGCCCGGCCGGCGCCCGCCCCGAGTGGAACCGGACCAGCCCACGGCCGAGCGGATCGCCGAGGTCCACGGCGCGCCCCGTGAGGCCGTCGTCGACCCGCCCGCCGACCCGGGCGTCGAACGCCACCCAGCGGCGCAGCGGGACCACCCGGCTCCCGGGCGGCAGGAGGGCGGTCACCTGGCCGGCGGTGACGGGCCCGGCCGAGGGAACGTCCTCCGGGTCGGAGCGCCAGGTTTCGGCCCAGGCGCTCTGCACGATCGGGACCCGCACCACCCAGCTCAGCTCCGCGTCGGCCGCGCCGAGCTGGCGGTCGGCCCGCTCGACCGGCGTCAGCTCGGACATCCGCCAGCTCACCGCGGTGAAGGTCAGCACCAGCACCGGCAGCGTGATCATCGCCAGCACCAGCGCCGTACGCCCCCGGGTCCGCCGGGCCTCCCGCCGGGCGATCCGCAGCGCCACCCACCAGGAGCCGGCCGCCCGGGCGAGCCGGCCGCCCCGGCCCGCGCTCACCGACCGCTGCCGCTCAGCAGCTGCTCCACGCTGCCCAGCGGGGCCGTCGTGTCGACCAGCACCCCATCGCGCAGGAAGACCACCCGGTCGGCCCAGGCGGCGTGCCGCGCCTCGTGGGTGACCAGCACGGCGGCGGCCCCGGCGTCGACCCGTCGGCGCAGCAGGTGCAGCACCGCCTCACCGGTCTGCGAGTCCAGCGCGCCGGTCGGCTCGTCGGCGAGCACCAGCCGCCGTTCGCCGACGAGCGCGCGGGCGATCGCCACGCGCTGCTGCTGCCCGCCGGAGAGCTGGTCGGGGAACCGGTCGCCCAGCTCGGGCAGGCCCACCTCGGCCAGCGAGTCCAGCGCCAGGCGGCGGGCCCGCCGTACGCCCGTGCCGTCGAGTTCGAGGGGGAGGGCGACGTTCTCCACGGCGCTCAGGCTGCCGAGCAGGTTGAGATCCTGGAAGACGTAGCCGATCCGCCGTCGCCGCACCTGGGCCAGCCGCCGCCGGTCCAGGGCGCCGAGCGGCTCGCCCTCGACGTACACCTCGCCCGCGGTCGGGCCGTCCAGCCCGCCGGCCAGGGCGAGCAGGGTCGACTTCCCGGAGCCGGACGGGCCCATCACGGCGACGAGTTCCCCCGCGCGCACGGTGAGGCTCACCCCGCGCAGGGCGTGCACGGCCGCCGCGCCGGCGCCGTGCGTGCGGTGCACGTCACGCACGTCGAGCACGGGCGTGGTCGGGCTTCCGGCCGCTGGCCCGTTCCCCGTGGTCACCGTCGCGCCTCCTCGTCGGCCCGGTCCACCGCCTCGGCAGGCGTCGTCGGGACGCGCCCGGGCTGTGCCGGACGGTAGCGCACGAGGCTGGTCTCGCAGTGGTCCAGCCAGCGCACCTCGGCCTCGGCCTGGAAGACCATGGCGTCCAGCACGAGCCGCCACGGCAGGTCCTCGGGACGGTCGCTGGCGTACTTCAACCGGGTCAACTCCTGCAACGCCCGCATGGTCGCGCTGCGCTGGGTCTGCACCACCGACCGGACGTCGACGCCGGGGGTGGTCAGCGCGAGGGCCAGCTTGATCGCCAGCTCGTCCCGGGGCCGGTCGGTGCGGCTGATCGGGGTGGCGAACCACAGGGCCAGGTCCGCCCGCCCGGCGTCGGTGATCTCGTACGGGCGCTGCCCGGCGTCGCTCTCGGGCAGCGACCGGACCAGCCCGTCCCGCTCCAGGCGGGACAGGGTGGTGTAGACCTGCCCGATGTTCAGCGGCCAGGTCGAGCCGGTCGACTCCTCGAACGCGGCGCGCAGCTGGTAGCCGTACATCTGGCCGCGTTCGAGCAGGGCGAGCAGCCCGTGACGGATGGACATGGCAACGGAGTATGCATACCTGGTATGCGACCCGCAACCGGAGCGGGGTCGACGGGGTCGGGCCGGTCAGGCCGGGCGACCCGGGAACGGCACCGTCAGCGGGGTGATCCCGGCCATCCGTCGCCACCGGGTGGCCCGCAGGGCGTACTCGACCAGAGCGGCCAGGGCCCGGTCCCGGTCGGCGCCGATGGTGGCCGGCACCGCGGCCCGCCAGAACGCGGCCGTGCGCTCCTCCACCTCGACGGCCAGCCGCAGCGCGCTCGCCCGGTCGGTGACCGGGAACGGCAGCGTGTAGCCGGCCCGGTCCGCCGGGACGCTCGCGCCGCCGGTGCTCAACTGCACGATCAGCTCGTCGCGGCGGCGTCGGTGGGCGGCCTCCGCCTCCCTCGCGGCGGTCCGGGCGGCGCCGGTGAGGCGTACCCCGATGGGCCCGTACGCCCAGATCGCGGCGTACTCGGCGGTGAGGGCGGCGGCGAGCGCCCCGGCGGGCCCGGTCGGTGTCGGTGTGGTCACTTCAACGCCTCCACGTGCGTGGCCCGGGCGGCGACGATCGAGGCGAGCAGCGCGGCCCGCTCCGCCGGGGCCGCCGCGCAGGCACTGGTCGCCGCCTCCCGGCCGGCCCGTTCGCTCTCGCGCAGGGCGGCCCGCGCCGCCGCCGGATCGCCCGGCGTGGCGGTCGTGGCGGGGGCGGATCCCGAGGGCAGCGGTACGCCGACGAGCCGGGCCAGCTCGGCCGCGTGCGCTCGGTGCGCCTCGGCGATCGGGGTGAGCAGGGCGGCGAGGGTGGGGTGCGCGGCGGCGGCGTCCCGGTGCCCGGCGGCGAGCCGGAGCGACTCGTCGAGCAGCGGGGTGAGCGGGTCGGGCTCGGGGGCGGGTTCGTCGCCGCGGTCGAGCAGACCGCATCCGGTCAGCGGCGCCGCGGCCCCGCCGAGCGCCAGGAGCGCCCCGGCGCGCAGCACGTTGCGCCGGGAATGCCCGGTTGTCTCGCCGCGTCGTGTCGTTCTGCCCGTCGCCACCGGACAAGTCAACACCATCACCGGCCGTACGTGGGCCACCGGCGTCGGTGCGCCGCCCGGCCCGGCGCCCGGTAGGCGCGTTACGCTCTGCGCAGCCACCGGCGCGTCAGCTCCGGTGGCGTGCCGGCATGGCGGCCGACCGGGTGCCGTCGATCAGCAGGAGGGTGCGGAGATGACGCAGCGTGGCCGTGCCACGAGGTCGACGGGTCCGGCGGGGAGGCCCCGACGCGCCGACGCCCCACGGGGCGGGGAGCGTGCCGGCGGCCCGCGCGGCGACCTCGCCGCCCGGCGGGCCCGGCTGCGTGACGTGATCGAGCCGGTGGTCACCGCCGCCGGCTACGACCTGGAGGAGCTCTCCGTCTCCCGGGCCGGCCGACGGCACGTGGTGCGGGTGATCGTGGACGCCGACGGCGGGATCAGGCTGGACGCCGTCGCCGAGGTGTCCCGGGCCGTCTCGGCGGCCCTCGACGCCGCCGAGGAGGCCGGGGGCGACATCGTCGCCGGGGAGTACCAGCTGGAGGTCAGCTCCCCCGGCGTGGACCGGCCGCTCACCCTGCCCCGGCACTGGCGGCGCAACGTCGGCCGGCTGGTGAAGGTGACCGCGCGCGGTGCGGGCGCCCAGGCCGAGCAGGCCACCGGCGACCGGCAGGTCACCGGCCGGGTGGTCGAGGCCGACGACGAGCGCGTGGTGCTGGAGACCGACGCCGGCCGCGCCACCTGGACGTACGCAGAGCTCGGCCCCGGCCGGGTGCAGGTCGAGTTCCACCGCCTCGACGAGATCGAGGAGACGGACGAACCCGACGACATGGACGACACCGACGACTTCGACGACGAAGATGATGATGTGGAGGACGAGGAGAGGTGAACATCGACCTCGCGGCGCTGCGCGCACTCGAGCGCGAGCGGGAGATCCCGTTCGACACGATCCTCGCGGCGATCGAGACCGCGCTGCTGACTGCCTACCGGCACACCGAGGGGGCGGAGTCGCACGCCCGGGTGGAGATCGACCGCAAGTCCGGCGCGGCCCTGGTCTACGCCCAGGAGCTGGACGACGACGGCACCGTGGTGCGGGAGTGGGACGACACCCCGCACGACTTCGGGCGGATCGCCGCCATGACCGCCAAGCAGGTGATCCTCCAGCGGCTGCGGGAGGCCACCGACGAGGTGCACTTCGGCGAGTACGTCGGCCGCGACGGTGACCTGGTCACCGGCGTGGTGCAGGCGCACGAGGCGCGCAGCGAGAAGGGCATCGTCAGCGTCGACCTCGGCAAGCTGGAGGGCGTGCTGCCCCAGTCCGAGCAGGTCCCCGGCGAGCGCTACGCGCACGGCGAGCGGATCCGCTGCGTGGTGGTGCACGTGGCGAAGGGGATGCGCGGCCCGCAGATCACCCTCTCCCGGTCGCACCCGGCGCTGGTGAAGAAGCTCTTCGCGCTCGAGGTGCCGGAGATCGCCGACGGCACGGTCGAGATCGGCGCGATCGCACGTGAGGCAGGTCACCGCACGAAGATCGCGGTCCGCTCCATGACCCAGGGCGTCAACGCCAAGGGCGCCTGCATCGGGCCGATGGGGCAGCGGGTCCGCGCGGTGATGAGCGAGCTGCACGGCGAGAAGATCGACATCATCGACTGGTCGGACGACCCGGCGACGTTTGTCGGCAACGCCCTGTCGCCGGCCAAGGCCCTGCGGGTCGAGGTGGTCGACCTGGCCAGCCGTACCGCCCGGGTCACCGTCCCGGACTTCCAGCTCTCCCTCGCCATCGGCCGGGAGGGGCAGAACGCCCGACTTGCGGCCCGGTTGACCGGTTGGCGGATCGACATCCGGTCCGACGCCGAGCAGGCTGGCGGCTCCGGCCGGGCCGGGGCTGATCACGTCCCGGAGCCGGGCGGCGCGATCTCGGGCGCCTAGGGGTAGACTTTCTCCAGTGGTACGACGCGCGCTGCCGGAACGCACCTGTGTGGGTTGCCGGCGACGTGCGCCGGCCAGCGAATTGCTGCGGATCGTCGCGGTCGGCGACGAGGCTGGTCACAGCCTTCGGCCCGATCCGGCCCGCAGGCTGCCGGGTCGGGGAGCGAACATGCACCCGGATCCGGCCTGCTTCGCGCAAGCGGTGCGGCGACGCGCCTTCGGGCGTGCGCTGCGCATCACCGGGGTCCCCGACCACGGTGAGCTCGCGGAGCACGTCGATGCGCCAACCACTACGTCCGGTCAGCCCGATCGGACGAGGGTCGCTAGCAAGGTAGGACGACCGACATGAGCACACGATGAAGTCCCTGAAATGACCAGGCTTCAAGTGCACGAGTGAGGTCGCTGCGGGTGCTGCCCGCACGACCTCGGAGTGAGGAGTGCAGTGGCAGGTAAGGCCCGCGTACACGAGCTTGCAAAAGAGCTCGGGGTCGAAAGCAAGACCGTTCTCGCCAAGCTCAAGGAGATGGGCGAGTTCGTGAAGTCCGCGTCCAGCACCGTCGAGGCGCCCGTCGCCCGACGGCTGCGTAGCGCGTTCGTCGCCTCCGCCGGTTCTCCGGCGCCGGCCGCCCCACCGGCGGCCGCCCCGGCGCCGACCCCGACCCCGACGCCCTCCCCGGCCCCCGGTGGGCCCCGGGTCTCGGCCAAGCCGATGCCGCCCCGGCGGCCGGCCGCGCCGACGCCCGGCCCGAAGCCCAAGGGCCCGGTGCCCGGTCCGCCGCAGCCCGCGGCCCCGGTCGCCAAGCCGGCGAGTGCCCACGACATCGAGGTGGCGGCCGCCGAGGCGCGTGCCGCCGCGCTGAAGGCCGAGCAGGAGGCGGCGGTCAAGGCCGCCCAGGCCGCTCGGCAGCAGCAGCGTGAGAACGTCCGCCGGGAGCCCCCGGCCGACGGTGGCAACCGTCCCGGTCCCCGACCGGGTCCGGGTGCCATGCCGCCCCGCCCGGGTTCCCCGGCCGCCGGTCGTCCCGGCGCGCCGACGCCGGGCCCGGGTGGCCGTCCGGGCGGGCGTCCGCCGGCGCGCGGCGCCGGTAACAACCCGTTCGGCATCCAGGGCAGCCAGCAGCAGCAGCGGCCCCCGGCCGCCGGTGCGGGTGGTCCCCGGCCCAGCCCGGCCGGCATGCCGCCGCGTCCGAGCCCGGCCTCCATGCCGCCCCGTCCGAGCCCGGCCTCCATGCCGAGCCAGCGCCCCGCCACCGGTCGCCCCGGCCCCGGTGGTGCCGGTCGCGGTCCCGGCGGCGGCGCGGGTCGTCCCGGTGGCGGCGGTGGCGGTGGCTTCCGCGGCGGTCCCGGTGGCGGCGGCGGTGGCGGTGGCTTCCGCGGCGGTCCCGGTGGCGGCGGCGGTGGCGGTGGCTACCGTGGCGGTCCCGGTGGCGGCGGCGGTGCTCCGGGCGGCGGTTTCCGTCCGGGCGCTCCGGCCGGTGGCGGCGGTCGCCCCGGCGGTGGCGGCCGTGGCCGTGGCGGCGGCGCCGCGGGTGCCTTCGGGCGTCCGGGTGGCCGGCCGACGCGCGGTCGCAAGTCCAAGAAGCAGCGCAGACAGGAGTTCGACAACCTGTCGGCCCCGACCATGAGCTCGGGTGCTCCCCGGGGTCAGGGTCAGGTCGTCCGGCTCTCCCGTGGCGCCTCGCTGTCGGACTTCGCCGACAAGATCAACGCCAACCCGGGTTCGCTGGTCCAGGAGATGTTCAACCTGGGCGAGATGGTCACGGCGACCCAGTCGTGCTCCGACGACACCCTGCTGCTGCTGGGTGAGCACCTCGGCTTCAACGTGCAGATCGTCAGCCCGGAGGACGAGGACCGCGAGCTGCTCGCGCAGTTCAACATCGACCTCGACGCCGAGGTCGCGGAGGACCGCCTGGTCAGCCGTGCGCCGGTCGTGACCGTCATGGGTCACGTCGACCACGGTAAGACCAAGCTGCTCGACGCGATCCGCAAGGCGAACGTCGTGGCCGGCGAGGCGGGTGGCATCACCCAGCACATCGGTGCCTACCAGGTCCACGTGCCGCACGAGGGCGAGGACCGCGCGGTGACCTTCATCGACACCCCGGGTCACGAGGCGTTCACCGCCATGCGTGCCCGTGGTGCCCAGGTCACCGACATCGTGGTGCTGGTCGTCGCGGCCGACGACGGCGTCATGCCGCAGACGATCGAGGCGCTGAACCACGCCAAGGCGGCCGACGTGCCGATCGTGGTGGCGGTCAACAAGGTCGACAAGCCGGAGGCGAACCCGGACAAGGTCCGCCAGCAGCTGACCGAGTACGGCCTGGTCGCCGAGGAGTACGGCGGCGACACCATGTTCGTCAACGTGGCGGCCAAGCCGGGCATCGGCATCGACGAGCTGCTCGAGGCGGTCCTGCTGACCGCCGACGCGTCGCTGGAGCTGACCGCTCCGATCGACGGGCCGGCGCAGGGTGTGGCCATCGAGGCGCACCTGGACAAGGGTCGCGGTGCGGTGGCGACGGTGCTGGTGCAGAAGGGCACCCTGCGGGCGGGCGACTCCATCGTCGCCGGTGGGGCGCACGGCCGGGTCCGGGCGATGCTCGACGAGAACGGCAACCAGGTCGCCGAGGCCGGTCCGGCGCGTCCGGTCCTGGTGCTCGGTCTGACCGCGGTGCCCGGTGCCGGCGACACGTTCCTGGCGGCCGAGGACGACCGCACGGTGCGCCAGATCGCCGAGCAGCGGCAGGCACGGCGGCGGGCGGCGTCCTTCGCCAACTCCCGCGGCCGGGCCACCCTCGAGACGCTCATGGAGCAGCTCAAGGAGGGCGAGAAGACCTCGCTCAACCTGGTGCTCAAGGGCGACGTCTCCGGTTCCGTGGAGGCCCTCGAGGACGCGCTGTTCAACCTCGACATCCCGGAGGAGGTCCAGCTCAGGATCATCCACCGGGGCGTGGGCGCGATCACCGAGAGCGACGTCATGCTCGCGAGCGCGTCGTCCGAGCCGGTCACGATCATCGGTTTCAACGTGCGGGCCGCCAACAAGGTCCGCGAGATTGCCGACCGCGAGGCTGTGGAGATCCGGTACTACACCGTGATCTACCAGGCCATCGAGGAGATCGAGGCGGCGCTCAAGGGCCTGCTCAAGCCGGAGTACGAGGAGGTCGAGCTGGGCACCGCGGAGATCCGCGACGTCTTCCGCTCGTCCAAGATCGGCAACATCTCCGGTTGCATCGTCCGGTCGGGCATCATCCGGCGCAACGCCAAGGCGCGCCTGCTGCGCGACGGCTCGGTGGTGGCGGACAACCTCACCGTCAGCTCGCTCAAGCGGTTCAAGGACGACGCCACGGAGGTGCGCGAGGGCTTCGAGTGTGGTCTGACCCTGGGTGGTTACAACAACGTCCAGGTCGGCGACATCATCGAGACCTTCGAGATGCGGGAGAAGGTTCGCGCCTGATCCGGTGAACCACTGATCGGGGGGTTTACGCCGCAGGGCGTAAACCCCTTGATCATGTGGGGGTCCGTACGGGTATCGTCCGGGGCGATGTTCACCGGAACCGCGGTCTTCGACCTGCTGCTGCCGGGCGACTCCCGGTCGCTCAAGGCCAAGAGATCATACGTACGGCCGATCGTCGCGGCGTTGCGCCGCTTCGAGGTGTCGGCCGCCGAAGTGGGAGCGCTCGACCTGCACGGTCGGGCCGAGATAGCCGTGGCCGTGGTGGCCGCCGAGGCGTCGCACGTCCGCGAGGTGCTGGACTCCTGCGAGCGACTGGTGGCCGGCCGGCCGGAGACCGAGCTGCTCTCGGTGCGTCACCGGCTGTACGGCGAAGAGGACTGACCAGCGGCGCTGTCCGCCGAAGCCGGGACGGAGCCGGCGCCGCGCGACGCGGGTGGCCGCGCGGGTAGTGTTCGAGTTGTTGGGCCGTCGGCTCCGGGGCGCTCCGCGTCGCCGGACGGCGGCCGGGAGCGGGACGCCGTGGAGGTGGCGAGATGTCGGATCCGGCCAAGGTACGCCGGCACGCGGAGCGGGTGCGTGAGCTGGTCGCGTCGGTGGTGCGCAGCCAGATCAAGGACCCCCGGCTCGGCATGATCACGATCACCGACGCGCGGATCACCGCCGATCTGCGCGACGCCACCGTCTTCTACACGGTGCTCGGCGACGCGGCGGCCCAGGCGGGCACGGCGGCGGCGCTGGAGAGCGCCAAGGGGATGCTGCGCAGCACCGTCGGCAAGGCGCTCGGTCTGCGTCACTCGCCGACGCTGACCTTCGTCCTGGACGACGTGCAGGATCAGGTCAAGCACATCGACGACCTGCTCGCCCAGGCCCGCAGCGCCGACGCCGAGGTGCAGCGCATCGCCGCCCGGGCCGAGTACGCGGGCGAGCCCCAGCCGTACCGGCTGGACGAGGACGAGGACGCCGACGAGGCACCCGCCGAGGACGCCGACGAGGCCCCCTCGCGGAGCGGGGAAGCGCGGTGACCGAGCCCTCCGGCGGACCGGCTGGTGGCGCCTTCGCCGAGGCCGCGCCACCGCTCGACGCCGGCCCGACCGAGGCGGACTGGACCGCCGCCGTCGCGGCCGTGCGGGACCTGCCGGCGGACGGGCGGGTGCTGCTGATCTGCCACGTCAACCCGGACGGGGACGCGCTGGGCAGCATGCTGGGCTTCGGGCTCGGGTTGCGCCGGCTCGGGGTGCGGCGGATGCAGGCGACGTTCCCCGGCCCGCCGGAGGTGCCGGAGCCGTTCCAGGAGCTGCCCGGGCTCGACCTGCTGGTGCCGGCGACCGAGGCGTACCCGGACCCGGACCTGGTCATCTGTTTCGACGCGGCCAGCGGGTCGCGCCTCGGCGAGCTGGTCGACCGGCTGGAGACCGCCCGCGCCGCGCTGGTGCTCGACCATCACGCGTCGAACACCCACTTCGGCCGGATCAACCTCGTGGACCCGCACGCGGCGGCCACCTCGGTGGTGGCCGAGGGGCTGCTCGGCCGCCTCGGCATCGAGCTGGACGCCGGGATCGCGGAGTGCCTCTACGTCGCGCTGAGCACCGACACCGGCTCGTTCCGGTTCGAGGCGACCACCCCGGCGGTGCACGAGCTGGCGGCACGCCTGCTGGCCACCGGCATCCGGCCCGGCGACATCTCCCGCCGGGTCTTCGACACCCGGCCGTTCGGCGCCGTCCGTCTCTTCGGCGAGGTGCTCGGCCGGGCCCGCCTGGAGCCCGCCGTGGCCGCGGGGCACGGTCTGGTGTGGACGTACGCGACCCAGGACGACCTGGCCCGGCACGACCAGCGCCCGTACGTGCTGGAGCCGTTGATCGACTCGGTCCGGTGCACCGCCGAGGCCGACGTGAGCTGTGTAGTCAAGGAGACCACGACCGGAGACTGGGCGGTGTCGATGCGCAGCAAGGGCGCTGTGGACGTCAGCCGGGTGGCGGTCGCGCTGGGTGGCGGCGGGCACCGCTTCGCCGCCGGCTTCACCGGTTCCGGCACGCTCGACGAGGTCGTCGGCCGGATCCGCGCGGAGCTCGACGGCGCGCTGACCGGCGCCGGCCGGCACTGACCCGGACAGGCGGGGCGGGAAGATCAGGGCGAGCCCGGGGAGTGTCCGTCTTCCCGGTTGCGGCGAGTACGGGGAGAATCGCGGGATGGAACAGCCCCACGACCTCACCGTCGAGGCGCCCCGCGCCTGGGACCGTCCCGCCGTCGCCGTGCCGGTGCTCGTCTGCCTCTCGTTGGTCGGCGGCCGGTTCCCGTCGTTCTCGACCGAGGCCAATCTATGGACCCTCGGCACCGGCGGGGTGCTGATCTGGTTGGGTCTGAGCAACCGGGTGCCCCGGCGGCCCGCGCCGCGCCGGTTGGGCGCCCCGGCCGCCTGGTGGGCCCTGCCGGTGGTGGTCTTCGGGGTCTTCGAGGGGACCACGTTCGTCCTGGCGGCGGGGGACGACTTTCCCACCTTCTCGCGGCTGGCCGATCCCCTGCTGGAGGACCGCCTGGTCCGCTCGGCGGCCTGGCTGGGCTGGCTGTCGGCGTTCTGGGGACTGGTGCGGCGATGATGCGGACGTTGGCCATCGGTGGCTTCCTGGTCTCCCTGGTACTCTTCGCCGCCGTCGAGTGGGCGGCCCGCCGCGAGGGTTCCCGGATCCCCACGCTCGGCGAGGTCTGCGCCTACGTGATGCGCTACGAGGTGGGCCCGGTGCCGGTCGGTCGGATCGGCCTGTTCGGCTTCTGGTGGTGGCTGGGCTGGCACTTCCTGGCCCGCTGACCCGGCTCCGTGCTTGCTGGCTCGGCTCCGTGCTTGCTGACCCCCTCCGTGCTTGCTGACCCCCTCCGCGTTCCCTCGGAGTGCCGTACCGCGGCCGCTCCGGGCGAACATGAGTCCAGATCGCGGGAACAACAGGCAGTATGTGGAACTGAACGATAGCTTGGGAATCGGTCGGCGTCGTGTGGCGGCGCTGGCCGTGGGCGGTGTCGCCACACCCGGCGGCGCCTCCCTCCAGGGTCGAACCGACCCGGGCTAACGCTGCCCACCAGCCGCTCCGGTGACCCCGGGCCGCTGCCAGGCGCTCAGCACGACCGCCCGTGAGGGCTGCCGCTCAGCGGCTGCCCAAGCCCTGGAAGGGGACCACCATGCCCAGCAAGCCCAAGCCGCAGACCACCGACGAGGCCCGCGAGCAGATGCGCCGCGCACTGCAGACGTCCATGGACACCCGTCAGTGACAGACGCCGACCGGCGGTGACGCTGCCGGCCTCCCGCGCCGACAGCGTCACCCCGCACCGGCCCTGAGCACCGTCCCGCCCCACTCCGGGCCCACCTCGTCCCTCACCCTTCCTGCCCGTCCCGGCGCCCGAATGCCCAGCACGGCAGCCCGCGCCTCCTGGTGCCCCGGCCCGCGTGCCCGCCACGGCAGCCCGCGCGCATCCGGTGGCCGCCCGCGTGCCCGCAGGGACGTCCCGCGCTCTCCCATTGGCCCGGCGCCCGCAGGCCCGCAGGAGGCTCGCGCATTCCGGTGGCCCCGCTCCCCGCGTGCCCGCGACGGAGGCCCGCGCCTTCGAGTGGTCTGGCGCCTGCGCGCCCCGCGTTGGTGGCCGCGCCTTTCCCGGTAGCCCTGTTCCCGAGTGCCCGCCACGAAAGCCCGCGCCTTCTGGTAGCCCGGCACCGGGGCTGCGCCGAGGGCCTGCCGCCTGCTCGGTGCCCTGCCGCTATGCCACACGCCACGTCTGAGGCTGAGCCACGCCTGCGACGTCGGACGGACTCGGCGTAGAACACGGTCACCACCTGCTTGACGCTCTGCCACCCCCCACCCCCCACCCCCCACCCGCCACCCGCCACCCGCCACCCGCAGCCCGCCACCCGCAGCCCGCAGCCCGCCACCCGCAGCCCGCCACCCGCAGCCCGCCGCCTGCGACTGGCCGCCTGCGCCCGCCGCCCGCCGCCCGCCACCCGCAGCCCGCCGCCTGCGACTGGCCGCCTGCGCCTGCCGCCCGCCGCCCGCAGCCCGCCGCCTGCCGCCTGCCGCCCGCCGCCCGCCGCCCGTCCCATGTCTGTCTGTCGTTCGCTGGCCGCCTGCCCGCCGCTGCCCGTATGCCGCCCGCCTGCCGCGGACCGGGTGGAATGTCCGCCCGCTGAGCGCCGGCGCAGTCAAGAACGCCGGGACGCCCGGTGATCAGGACGCCATGGACCTGAAGGAGGCCGGGTAGCGTCCATGGCGTCCTGATCACCGGGGCGCTCGTGCGGTGTCAGGCGGGGCGGTGGCTCGCGTCGGGTGAGGGTGAGGGTGAGGGGTCTCAGGGCGGCCCTGGTCGCGCTGATCGGGTTGCCGTTCGTGTCACGCGACACCCCGACGGTGCCGGCGGCCCGGCCGTGCCTGTCGGCCCTGGTCCGCCCCGTGCCACGGCGAGGGCGTACGCCCCGGCGTCGGCGAGCAGGGCGGCCCCGCCCCGCCCTGGTCGCCGCTGCTCGTCGCCGGTCGTCGCCGGTCGTCGCCGGTCGCGGCGGTGCCGCCGCGTCGTCTCCCCGTCTCCCCGGCGCAGCTGCCCGGCGAGACGGGGAGTCGGAGAAGCGGGCACCCGGGCGGAGGCGCGCGCCGCCGTGCTGCTCGCGGGCCGGCTCGTCGGGGAGCCGCCGCCCGTGCCGGTGCTCGTTGGGGGAGTGTTCCTGTTCGGGGCCGTCGAGGGGCGTCCAGCCAGCTCCGGACGGACCGGCTCCCGGTAAGTGATCGGCTAGCTTGCGATCCTTACCGGCGCCGTGTCAGGATCGGCGGCGATGAGCCACTCCGTCGCCCTCGACCGGGCCGCCGCGCCCCGCCGGATCGCCGCGCTGGCCCTGCCGGCGCTGGTGGTGCTGGCCGCCGAACCGATCTACGTGCTCGTGGACACGGCGGTGGTCGGGCATCTCGGTCGGGTGCCGCTGGCCGCCCTCGCCGTCGGCGGGACGGTGCTGACGCTCATCGCCTGGCTCGGCACCGTCGTCGCGTACGGCACCACGGGGCGCTCGGCCCGACGCTTCGGGGCGGGTGACCGGGCGTCCGCCGTCGCCGAGGGCGTCCAGGCGTCGTGGCTCGCCCTGGCGGTGGGGGTGCTGGTCGCCCTCGGCATGCAGATCGGCGGTGGGGCGTTGGCACGTACCCTCGCCGGAGGCCCCGGCGAGGTGGCCGACGCCGCCGCGCAGTGGCTGCGGGTCGCGGCGCTCGGCGCGCCCGGCCTGCTGCTCGCCGCCGCCGGCAACGGCTGGCTGCGCGGCGTGCAGGACATGCGCCGACCGCTGGTGTTCGTGCTCGGCCCGAACCTGCTCTCCGCCGTGCTCTGCCCGCTGCTGGTCTATCCGGTCGGGCTGGGCCTGGTCGGCTCCGCCGTGGCCAACGTCATCGCGCAGACCGTCTGCGGGGTGCTCTTCGCCGGGGCGTTGGTCGCCGAACGGGTGTCGCTGCGGCCCCGGCCCCGGCTCATCGGGCAGCAACTGGCGCTCAGCCGGGACCTGCTGATCCGGGGCGTCGCGTTCCAGGCCAGCTTCCTCTCCGCCACCGCCGTCGCCGCCCGGTTCGGGGCCGCCGCCGTGGGTGCGCACCAGATCGCCCTGCAACTGTGGTTCTTCACCGCCCTGGTGCTCGACGCGCTCGCCATCGCCGCCCAGTCGCTGGTCGGCGCGGCCCTCGGGGCGGGCGACGCCGCCGCGGCCCGGGACGTCGCCCGCCGGATCGGGCTGCTCGGGGGCGTCTGCGGCGTGGCGTTCGCCGTGCTCATCGCCGCCGGCGCCGGCGTGGTCCCC
Organism: Micromonospora echinofusca; assembly: GCF_900091445.1. NCBI lineage: Bacteria > Bacillati > Actinomycetota > Actinomycetes > Micromonosporales > Micromonosporaceae > Micromonospora > Micromonospora echinofusca. Next base: position 4,746,124 of record NZ_LT607733.1, on the reverse strand, counting down.
GGCTGGTTCAGCTCCGATCCGCAGGTACGCGAGCAGGCCATGCTCGCCTGGCCGTGGTTCGTGGCGATGCAGCCGCTGGCGGGTGTCGTGTTCGCCCTCGACGGCGTGCTGATCGGCGCCGGGGACGTCCGCTACCTGCGCAACCTCACCATCGTGGCCGCGCTCGGCGGCTTCCTGCCCGCCATCTGGCTGGCGTACGGGCTCGGCCTCGGCCTCGGCGGCATCTGGGCGGGACTCACGCTGTTCGTGGTGATCCGGCTGGTGGCCCTGCTGCTGCGGCTGCGCTCCGGGGGCTGGGTCGTGGTCGGCGCGGTGCGCTGAGCCGCGCCGTTGGCGCTCCAGGACGTGGACGCCGCGACGGCCGTCCGCCCGACCCCGTACGGCGGCGGCGGGGCGTCCGGCCCGGTCTGGCAGGCTGGGGTGTCGTGAGCACAGACGGTCTGATCGTGGTCGACAAGCCCGGCGGCATGACGTCGCACGACGTGGTGGCGCGCATCCGCCGGTTGGCGCGGACCCGCCGGGTGGGGCACGGCGGCACCCTCGACCCGATGGCGACCGGCGTCCTGGTGATCGGGGTCGGGCGGGCCACCCGCCTGCTCACCTATGTGATCGGCGCGCACAAGAGCTACACCGCCACTGTCCGGCTCGGCCAGGCCACCGTCACCGACGACGCCGAGGGCGACGTGATCGCCACCACGCCCGCCGTCGCGGTCACCGACGAGGCGATCCGGGCGGCGCTGGCCGCGTCGACGGGGGAGATCGACCAGGTGCCGAGCGCGGTCAGCGCCATCAAGATCGACGGGCAGCGGGCGTACAAGCGGGTGCGCGAGGGGGAGAGTGTCGAGCTGCCCGCCCGCCGGGTCACCGTGTCCCGGCTGGAGCTGCTGGCGGTACGCCGCGACGCGCCGGACGTCGTGGACGTGGACATCGACGTGACCTGCTCCTCGGGGACGTACATCCGGGCGATCGCCCGCGACGCGGGCCTGGCGCTCGGGGTGGGCGGCCACCTGACGGCGCTGCGCCGTACCGCCGTGGGGAACTTCGCCCTCGCGGAGGCCGCCACCCTCGACGAGCTGGAGCAGCGCGCCCCCGAGGTGGTGAACCTGCCGCTGGCCGCGGCGGCCGACCGGTTCTTCCCGCGCCGCGACGCCGGCGCCGACGAGGCGAAGGTGCTCTCCCACGGCGGGCCGCTCGACCCGGCGGGGATCGCCGGCCCCTACGCGGTCTTCGGCCCCGACGGCGGGCTGATCGCTATCGTCAGCGAGCGGGACGGCCGGGCCCGCGCGGAGATCGTGCTCGCCCCCGCCTGACGGGCACGGGGCGTAGGACCGGCGGCCGGCGCGGGCCGCCGCGGAGGCAGGGGAGGAGCGGCATGCAGCGGTGGCGGGGGTACGACGCGGCGCCCGGTGGCTGGGGGCGGTCCGTCGTCACCATCGGCGTCTTCGACGGCGTGCACAAGGGGCACCAGGCGACCATCGGGCACACCGTGTCCCGGGCGCGCGAGCTGGGCGTGCAGTCGGTGGTGGTCACCTTCGACCCGCACCCGGCCGAGGTGGTGCGCCCCGGCTCGCACCCGGCGGTGCTCACCGAGACCGCCCGCAAGGCGGAGCTGATCGAGGCGCTCGGCGTGGACGTGCTCTGCGTGGTGCCGTTCACCCCGGAGTTCTCCCGGCTGCCCGCCGAGGCGTTCGTACACGACATCCTCGTCGAGCACCTGCACGCCGCCCTGGTCGTGGTGGGCGACAACTTCCGCTTCGGGCACAAGGCCGCCGGCGACGTGGCGCTGCTGGAGCGGCTAGGGCGCACCTTCGGCTTCGGCGTGGAGGGGGCGCCGCTCGTCGCCGAGGCGGGCACCGTCTTCTCCTCCACGTACATCCGCTCCTGCGTCGACGCCGGGGACGTGACGGCCGCCGCCGCCGCGCTCGGCCGCCCGCACCGGGTGGAGGGCGTGGTGGTCCGCGGCGACCAGCGGGGCCGCGAGCTGGGCTTCCCCACCGCCAACCTGCTCTGCCACCGGTACGCGGCGATCCCCGCCGACGGCGTCTACGCCGCCCGGCTGGTGCGCCGGGGCCACCCCGAGCCCCTGGCGGCGGCGGTGTCGGTGGGCACCAACCCGACGTTCTCCGGGCGGGAGCGGCGGGTGGAGGCGTACGTGCTCGACTTCACCGGCGACCTGTACGGCGAGCGGCTGGCGCTGGACTTCGTGGCGCACCTGCGCGGGCAGATCCGCTACGACGCGATCGAGCCCCTGATCGCCCAGATGAACCAGGACGTCGAGCGGACCCGGCGCGTGCTCGGCTGACCGCGTCGCGGCCCTTGACAGGCCGCCACCCGGCCGGGCTGGTAGTCTGGCTGCGACGTCGGCTGACCGACGTGGGGCCTCGCGTGCCTGCACGACGCCGCGGGTGCGAGGTACCGGTCCGTTTCCGGTCCACTGACCGAGCCGACGGACATCATCGAACCACCCACGAAACAGGGAGAACATGGCGCTCGACCAGGAAGCCAAGGCCAAGATCCGCGCGGAGTACGCGACCGCCGAGGGCGACACCGGTTCGCCGGAGGTGCAGGTCGCGGTCCTCACCAAGCGGATCGCCGAGCTCACCGAGCACCTGAAGGTGCACAAGCACGACCACCACAGCCGCCGTGGGCTGCTGCTGCTGGTCGGCCGTCGCCGTCGGCTGCTCAACTACGTCCAGAAGAAGGACATCAACCGCTACCGGTCGCTCATCGAGCGGCTCGGTCTGCGCCGGTGACGTGACGGGGGAGTGGCCCGACCGGGCCGCTCCCCCGCTTCGCCGCCACACGAAAACCGGGCCGCGCGACCACCTGAAAAGGGAGCCGGTCAGCGTACCGGTCTCCGGTAGTGGCCCCCGGGCACCCCGGCCTCGCGCCGGCCACCCGGGCGCTTCGATCGAAGACCGGCCGTCTGAGCAGCTTCCCGCGTCGTGGGCCCCCGATGCGAAGGAGCACGACAGCACCATGACCGAGACCAACCTCGGCACCGAATCCCGCACCGCCGTGATCGACAACGGGTCCTTCGGCACCCGTGAGATCACCTTCTCCACCGGCCGGCTGGCCCGTCAGGCCGCCGGCTCCGTCGTCGCCCAGCTCGGCGAGACGGTCGTCCTCTCCGCCACCACCGCCGGTAAGCAGCCGAAGGAGCAGTTCGACTTCTTCCCGCTGACCGTCGACGTCGAGGAGCGGATGTACGCCGCGGGCCGCATCCCCGGCTCGTTCTTCCGCCGCGAGGGCCGCCCCAGCGAGGACGCGATCCTCACCTGCCGGCTGATCGACCGGCCGCTGCGCCCGTCCTTCGTCAAGGGCCTGCGCAACGAGGTCCAGGTCGTCGAGACCATCCTCGCGCTCGACCCGCAGCACCCCTACGACGTCGTGGCGATCAACGCCGCCTCGATGTCGACCAAGCTCTCCGGCCTGCCGTTCTCCGGCCCGATCGGGGCGACCCGGGTCGCGCACATCGACGGCCAGTGGGTCGCCTTCCCGACCCTGGAGGAACTGGCCCGGGCCACCTTCGACATGGTCGTGGCCGGCCGCTCGCTGCCGGACGGCGACGTCGCGATCATGATGGTCGAGGCCGAGGCGACGCCGAACGCCGTGACCCTGATCGCGGGCGGCGCGACCGCCCCGACCGAGGAGATCGTGGCCAGCGGCCTGGAGGCCGCGAAGCCGGCGATCCGCGAGCTGTGCCGCGCGCAGGCCGAGCTGGCCGAGGTGGCCGCCAAGCCCGTCGCCGAGTTCCCGGTCTTCCTGGACTACCAGGACGACGTCTACGAGGCGGTGGCCGACGTGGCCCGCGCCGAGGTCGCCGAGGCCCTCCAGATCGCCGGCAAGGCCGACCGCGAGGAGGCCCTGGACCGGATCAAGGCCAAGGTCGCCGAGGAGCTCGGCGGTCGCTTCGAGGGCCGGGAGAAGGAGCTCAGCGCCGCCTTCCGGTCGCTCACCAAGTCCGAGGTGCGCAACCGGGTGCTGCGCGAGCAGGTCCGCATCGACGGCCGCGGCCCGCGCGACATCCGCCCGCTGACCGCCGAGGTCGGCGTGCTGCCCCGGGTGCACGGTTCGGCGCTGTTCGAGCGTGGCGAGACCCAGATCCTGGGCGTCACCACCCTCAACATGCTGCGCATGGAGCAGATGGTGGACACGCTGTCCCCGGAGAACCGCAAGCGCTACATGCACAACTACAACTTCCCGCCGTACTCGACCGGTGAGACCGGCCGGGTCGGCTCGCCGAAGCGGCGCGAGATCGGCCACGGTGCGCTCGCCGAGCGGGCGCTGATCCCGGTGCTGCCGTCGCGCGAGGAGTTCCCGTACGCCATCCGGCAGGTCTCCGAGGCGCTCGGCTCCAACGGCTCCACCTCGATGGGCTCGGTCTGCGCCTCGACGCTGGGCCTGCTCTCCGCCGGTGTGCCGCTGAAGGCGCCGGTGGCCGGCATCGCCATGGGCCTCATCTCCGACGAGGTGGACGGCAAGACCCAGTACGTGACGCTGACCGACATTCTCGGCGCCGAGGACGCGTTCGGTGACATGGACTTCAAGGTCGCCGGCACGCCGGAGTTCGTCACCGCGCTCCAGCTCGACACCAAGCTCAACGGCATCCCGTCGGACGTGCTGGCCGCCGCGCTTCAGCAGGCGTACGAGGCCCGGCAGACCATCCTGGGTGTGATGCAGGCGGCGATCGAGGGCCCGGCCGAGATGTCGGAGTACGCCCCGCGGGTCACCACCGTCAAGATCCCGGTCGACAAGATCGGCATGGTGATCGGCCCGAAGGGGCAGACCATCAACGCGATCCAGGACGAGACCGGCGCCGAGATCTCCATCGAGGACGACGGCACCATCTACGTCGGCGCCACCAACGGCCCGTCGGCCCAGGCGGCGGTGGACCGGATCAACGGGATCGCCAACCCGACCCTGCCGAAGGCCGGGGAGCGGTTCCTCGGCACCGTGGTCAAGACCGCCGCGTTCGGCGCGTTCATCTCGCTGCTGCCGGGCCGCGACGGCCTGCTGCACATCTCCAAGGTGGGCGACGGCAAGCGGGTCGAGAAGGTCGAGGACTTCCTCAACGTCGGCGACCGGGTCGAGGTCGAGATCGCGGACATCGACGCCCGCGGCAAGATCTACCTGGACAAGGTCCGCCCGGAGGGCGCCGAGGCGCCGGCCGCAGGCGAGGCCGCCGGCGGCGAGCGTCCGGCCGGCCGGGACCGTGACGACCGGGCTCCGCGTGACCGGGGCGACCGGGAGCGCGGCGGCGACCGGGGCGGTCGTGGCCCGGGCGGCGGCGAGCGCGGCGAGGGCGGCGGCGAGGGTGGCGAGGGCGGCGAGCGTCCGCGCCGCCGCACCCGACGCAGCTGACCCACCGCACCATCGCATCACCCACCCCTCGTCGATCTGGGAGCAACACGTGAGTCGGGCCGTCAGCGCGCCGTTTCCGCCGGATCGACGGGGGGTGGCGTCCGTCCCGGGCCCCGCGGGGGCCTTGCGCCGCAGCACCGGAGCGGCCCGCTCCGGCGGCGCCGCACGGGCGGTGACCCGCACGATCAGCGACGACCCGCTGGGCGGCACGGTACGGCGTACCGTGCTGCCCAGCGGGCTGCGCGTGCTCACCGAGGCGATCCCGGCGATGCGCAGCGTCTCGTTCGGCGTCTGGGTCGCGGTCGGCTCGCGCGACGAGACCGGCCCGCAGGCCGGCGCGGCGCACTTCCTGGAGCACCTGCTGTTCAAGGGCACCAACAAGCGCAGCGCGCTCGACATCTCCGCCGAGATCGAGGCGGTGGGCGGCGAGACCAACGCCTTCACCACCAAGGAATACACCTGCTACTACGCCCGCGTGCTGGACGAGGACCTGCCGCTGGCCATCGACGTCATGTGCGACGCGGTCGCCGACTCGCTGCTGGAGCCGGCCGACGTGGAGACCGAGCGGGGCGTGATCCTCGAGGAGATCGCCATGCACGACGACGAGCCCGGCGACGAGGTGCACGACCTCTTCGCCCGCGCCGCCTACGGCGACCACCCGCTGGGCCGGCTGATCTCCGGCACCGAGGAGACCGTCACCCCGATGACCCGGCGGCAGATCCAGGGCTTCTACCGCCGCCACTACACGCCGTCGCGGATCGTCGTCGCCGCCGCCGGCAACCTCGACCACGCCACGGTGGTCAAGCTGGTCCGCCAGGCGCTGCGCGGCACCCCGCTGGACACCGACCCGGCGGCGCCCGCGTCGCACCGGTCGGCCACCCCGGCCGTACGCACGAAGCCCGCCACCACGCTGGTGGAGCCGAAGGAGACCGAGCAGGCGCACGTCATCCTCGGCTGCCCCGGCATCGACCGGCTCGACGAGCGGCGCTTCGCCCTCGGCGTGCTCAACAACATCCTCGGCGGCGGCATGTCGAGCCGGCTGTTCCAGGAGATCCGCGAGCGGCGCGGCCTCGCCTACTCGGTCTACTCCTACGCCAGCCAGTACGCCGACACCGGCCTCTTCGCCGTCTACGCCGGCTGCGCGCCCGGCAAGGTCGACGAGGTGCTGGAGCTGACCCGGGCGGAACTCGCGCGGGTGGCGGCCGACGGCCTGACCGAGGCCGAGGTGGCCCGGGGCAAGGGGATGAGCAAGGGCTCGTTCGTGCTGGGCCTGGAGGACACGGGCTCGCGGATGAGCCGGCTCGCCAAGGGCGAGCTGCTCTACGGCCACCTGATGCCGGTCGACGAGCTGCTCGGCCGGGTCGACGCGGTCACCGTGGCCGACGTCAACACCCTGGCCGCCGAGCTGCTGAGCCGGCCGATGTCGCTGGCCGTGGTCGGCCCGTTCGGCGCGAACGACTTCGCCACCCGCTGACCCGTCCCGCACTCCTGCCCGGCACCGGCCCGCCCGGATGGCGCGTCCCGGCGGCTGACGGCCCGTCTGGCTGGGTGCTGCCCGGCGGGGGACGGTCGGCCCGGGACGGGTGCGTCCCGGCCGCTGACGGTCCGCTCGGATGCGCGCGTCCCGATTGGGATAGGTTGTGCCCCGTGAGTGACGAGCAGGAGAAGAGCCCGGACGAGCTGATCCGGGTCGGCGTGCTGGGCGCCCGGGGGCGCATGGGCGTCGAGGTGTGCCGGGCCGTGGACGCCGCCGCCGACATGGAACTGGTGGCCATGGTCGACCAGGGCGACGGCCTCTTCGCCGCGTCCGACGCCGGGGCCGAGGTGGTCGTCGACTTCACCACCCCCGACGTCGTGATGGACCACCTGCACTGGTGCATCGACCAGGGCATCAACGCCGTCGTCGGCACCACCGGCTTCACCGAGCAGCGGCTGGAGCGGGTGCGCGGCTGGCTGGCCCACAAGCCCGGGGTGGGCGTGGTGATCGCCCCCAACTTCGGCATCGGCGCGGTGCTGATGATGCAGTTCGCCGCCCGCGCCGCCCGGCACTTCGAGTCGGTCGAGATCGTCGAGCAGCACCATCCCCGCAAGCTGGACGCCCCCAGCGGCACCGCCACGCACACCGCGCGGCTGGTCGCTGCCGCCCGCGCCGAGGCCGGGCTCGGCCCCGTCCCGGACGCCACGAAGGACGAGGTCGCGGGCGCCCGGGGCGCCGACATCGACGGGGTACGCGTGCACGCCGTGCGCGCAACCGGGCTCGTCGCCCACCAGGAGGTGCTCTTCGGCACCGTGGGGGAGACGTTGACGATCCGGCACGACTCGTACGACCGGGTCTCGTTCATGCCGGGCGTCCTGCTGGCCGTCCGCGCGGTCCGCACCCGGCCCGGGCTGACGGTCGGCCTGGACGCCCTGCTCGACTGACGGTAAACCCTTCGCGGAGCACCCGGGCGGTCCCTAGGCTGCCCGGATGATCGAATCTGGACTCTCCGACCGGGCCGGGCGCCGGGTCACCCTGCGCCCCGTGGACGACGACAACTGGCGGGCGGTGGCCGATGTCGCCCCGCGCGACGACCAGCGCGCGTGGGTCGCGGCGCTGGCCGCCCGCTACCTGCTGCTGACCATGCGTTCCGACGTGTGGAACTCGCTGGCGGTGTACGCGGACGACACCGTCGTCGGGCACGTCATGTGGGGCGTCGACGACGACGGGTCGCGCTGGATCGGCGGCATGGTGATCGACGCGGCCGAGCAGGACCGGGGCGTCGGCCGGGCGGCCGTGCGCACCCTGGCCGCGTGGCTGGGCGACCAGGACGGCGGACACCCCGTCCGGCTCTCCTACCACCCCGAGAACGCCCAGGCCGCCCGCCTCTACACGAGCCTCGGCTTCGTGCCCACGGGGGCGATGGAGGACGACGAGCTGGTCGTCGAGCTCCTGCCGTCCGCGCGGGGCTGACCGCGCACCTGACCCGACCCTCCTCGCCCCGGCGGGTCAGCCCTCCTCGATCACCGACAGGATGTTGCCGGCCGGGTCGGTGAACCACGCGATGGTCGGCCCGTTGTCGCGCATGATGCCCCGCTCGTCCTGGGGCATCGCGGGATAGCGCGCGAAACGGACCCCGCGCGCGGTCAGCTCGTCGACGGCCCGGCCGACGTCCTCGACGGGGAAGTTGAGGACCGTGTAGGCCGCCGGGGTGTGGTCCGCCTTCGGATAGACCATGACGTCCCGGCCGCCGGCCAGGTGCAGCGTCAGCAGGCCGCCCATGTCGTCGTCGCGCGACACCCGCAGACCGAGCGTGTCGGTGTAGAACCGCTCGGCCTGCCCGGTGTCGTCCACCGAGAAACTGCTCCACGCCCTCGTGTCCGTGAACATGCCCGTTGCCTCCCTGTCGTGGACGCCGTCACCGCGACCATGGGGTCACCGTAGGCGACGCCCCCGACGGTTTCCGGCGGAACGTGGGCACCGCGTGGCGTGCTCCGGGAACGCCGGTCGGTCAGTCCCCGGGCGTCACGGGCGACGACTCGTCGGGCCGCAGGTCCGGCAGCGTCGCCTCGGCGGGCGTCGCGTCCGCCGGGTCCGCGTCACCGGGCACCGCCACGTGCAGGCGTACCTGCCCGACGAGCATGTCCTCCACGTCCAGCGCGCGGGCCGCCCCGTCGAGCTCCCAGCCGGTGCTGGTGAGGAACTTCCGGGTCGCCGCGTCGCCGTCGAAGGCCCACGCCAGCGCGCGGGTGAACCCGTCGGCACGCCACAGGTCGACGGTCGCGGCGAGCAGCCGGCTGCCGTGCCCCCGCCGGCCCCAGCGCGGCTCCACCAGCAGGTCCGTCACCGCCGCGACGTCCGGCCCGAGGACCTCCGCCGGCTCGCCCGGCGCGAGCGCCTCGGCGTCGGCCGGACCGGAGGCGGCGAAGCCCACCAGATACGATTGCTCGGCCTGTTCGACGGCGACCAGCACCCGATGGGCGCCGGAGGGCGGCTCCTGCACGGCCGCGCTCCACCGACGGGCGAGCCACGCCTCGTCCAGGTTGTCGAGCACGTGCCGGGGCAGGATCCGGCGATAGGCGACCCGCCAGGTCGCGAGTTGGATGCGTGCGATCTCGCCGGCGTCTTCCGGACGCGCCGGGCGGACGTACCCGAGAGCCATGGGACGGAAGCCTACGCAGGGCCAGGGAGGCGATGGTGGCGCAGGGTGCCAGAAGGACGATCGGGCAGGTCACCGGCGTCGTCGCGCTCGCCGTCGCGGTGACCGCCTTCCTGTCCGTGGCGGCCGTCCGGCACGGCTTCTTCGACCTCAAGGTCTACTACGGCGCGCTGACCTGGTGGGTGCACGACGGCGGGGAGATCTACGACTTCCTCAAGCCCGGCACCCAGTACGGCTTCACGTACCCGCCCTTCGCCGCCCTGGTGATGCTGCCCATGGCGTACCTGCCGTGGACGGCGGCGATCGCGGTCAGCGTGGCGGCCAGCGTGGTGGTGACCGCCGTGCTGTTCTGGTGGCTGGTCGACCCGATCTCCCGCCGCTGCGGCTGGACCCGCTGGTTCGCCCTCGCCGTGGCGCTCTGCCTGGCCGCCGCGTACGAGCCGATGCGCGAGACGGTCAACTTCGGCCAGGTCAACATGCTGCTGCTCTTCCTGGTCGCGATCGACCTGCTCCGGCTGCTGCCGGCCGGCAGCCGGTGGGCGGGCGTGGGCATCGGCCTGGCCACCGCGATCAAGCTGACCCCGGGCATCTTCATCGTCTACCTGCTGGTCACCCGCCGCTGGCGGGCCGCGGTCACCTCGATGGCCGCCGCGGCCGGCACGACGCTGCTGGCCGCCGCGCTCTTCCCGGACGCCTCGCGGGAGTTCTGGACGGAGGCGCTGTGGAACACCGGCCGGGTCGGTGAGCTGGCCTTCGTCTCCAACCAGTCGCTGCGCGGCGTGGTCGCCCGGCTGAACCCGGAACACCCGAGCACCCTGGCCTGGTTGGCCCTGGTGCTCGCCACCCTGGCGCTGTGGGCCTGGCGCTCCCGCGCCGCCGTGGCCGCCGGCGACGAGGCGACCGGCCTGGCGCTCACCGGCGCGGTGATGTGCCTGGTCAGCCCGGTCACCTGGGTGCACCACCTGGTCTGGCTGCTGCCCGCGCTGATCCTGCTGGTGGACAACGGGACGGCCGCGCCCACGGGCAGCCGCCGGCGCCGCGTCCTGCTGGGCGCCGCGATCGTCGGGTACGGCCTCCTGATCAGCCGGATCGTCTGGGCCTGGGAGAAGGACTTCACCGGCCTCGACGGCTTCCTCGGCAGCAACACCTACGTCTGGATCAGCCTGGCGCTGCTGGCGTTCCTGCCCATCCGTCGCTGGGCGGAGCCGGCCGGGTCAGCCGTCGAGACGGCCGGCGTACCGCAGCTCGACCAGCCCGACCGGCGCAGCCCCGCCGGCCAGCGGCACCGGATAGGTCGAGCGCTCACCGTCCGCTGACAGCCCGGCCCGCTCGTAGAACCGGCGGGCCCGGTGGTTGGCCTCCAGCACCCAGAGCCGGTAGTCCGACCAGCCCCGCTCGACCAGCCCGGCCCGGGCGGCGGCCAGCAGCGCCCGCGCCGTGCCGTCGCCCCAGTACGCCGGCTCGACGTACATCGCCACCACCTCGCCGTGCGCGGCGTCGAGGTCGCCCCGGTCCTGGTTGTTGCGGTACGGGCCGAACGTCGTGAACCCGACCAGCGCCCCCTCGACCTCGGCGAGCAGGGTGGTGAACGGGTGCTCCGGGTCGGCGGTGCCGACGTCCCGGCGGCGCTGCGCCCAGGCCGTGACGTTGAGCCGCCGCAGCACCTCCTCGGGCATGATGCCGGCGTAGCCCGCCTGCCAGCCGTGGATGTGCACCCGGGCGACCGCCTCGGCGTCGTCGGGCTCCTCGCGACGGATCGTGAGCATGTGTCCGTTGTATGCCTCGGCGGGCCACCGGTCCAGCGTCCGCACCGGTGTCGTACGTCTGGATTAGGGTGCCCGACGATGACCGCACCGGAATCGCTCTCGCTCGCCCAGGCACGCCGGGTGGCGCTCGCCGCCCAGGGCTTCGCCGACCCCGCGCCCACCGGGGTGCCCACCCGCCGGCATCTGCGCCGGGTGCTCGACCGGGTCGGGCTGATCCAGATGGACTCGGTCAACGTGCTGCAACGGGCGCACTACCTGCCGCTCTACAGCCGTCTCGGGCCCTACCCGACGTCGCTGCTCGACGCCGCCGCCTACCGCCGCCCCCGGGAGCTGTTCGAATACTGGGGGCACGAGGCGTCGCTGGTGCCCGTCGGGCTGCACCCCGCGCTGCGCTGGCGGATGGCCCGGGCCCGCTCGGAGGCCTGGGGCGGGATGCGGCGCATCGTCGAGGATCAGCCCGACCTGGTCGCCTGGGTCCGCGACGAGGTGGCCGCCCGGGGGCCGCTCACGGCCGCCGACATCGAGCACGACGCGCCCCGGGAGACCGGCAACTGGGGGTGGAACTGGTCGGCGGTGAAGCGGGCGCTGGAGTTCCTGTTCTGGGCGGGGGAGGTGACGGCCGCCGACCGCACCACGTCGTTCGCCCGCCGCTACGACCTGCCGGAGCGGGTGCTGCCGGCCGCGGTGCTCGACGCGCCCACGCCGACCGGTGCGGATGCCCACCGCGCGCTGGTGGGCATCGCCGCGCGGTCGCTCGGGGTGGCCGCCGAGCCGGAGCTGCGCGACTATTTCCGGCTGCCGGTGGCCGGCGCCCGGCAGGCCATCGCCGAGCTGGTCGAGGCGGGTGAGCTGCTGCCGGTCGCCGTGCAGGGTTGGCGGCGGCCCGCCTGGCTGCACGCCGGGGCGCGACTGCCCCGCTGGGTGCGCGGCAACACCCTGGTCAGCCCGTTCGACCCGTTGGTCTGGGAGCGGGCGCGCACCGAGCGGCTCTTCGACTTCAGCTACCGCATCGAGATCTACGTGCCGGCGGCGCAGCGGGTGCACGGCTACTACGTGCTGCCCTTCCTCCAGGGGGAGCGGTTCACCGCCCGGGTCGACCTGAAGGCCGACCGGAAGGCCGGCGTGCTGCTGGTGCCGGCCGCGTGGGGCGAGCCGGGCGTCGACCGGGGCGAGACCGCCCTGGCGCTCGCCGCCGAGCTGCACCGCCTCGCCGGCTGGCTGGGGCTCGACGCGGTGGCCCCGCCCGCCGCCGGCGACCTGGCCGCGCCGCTGGCCGCCGCGCTGGTGGGCGTGGCCGGTGTACGGTGAGCGACGTGACGAGCGTTGACGGACCGGCCTCCCCGTCGCATCCGCAGACGGGCGGGCTCGACGCCCCGCCCCAGGCGGGCCCGGCGGCACCGGCCGGCGGACTGCCCACGGACCAGGCGCCACCCCACCCGGGTTCGCCCTATCCGGATTCGCCCCACCCCGGGGTGCCCTATCCGGGTTCGGACCATCCGGGTTCGCCCTATCCGGGGGCGGCGGCCTACCCCGTCGCCGAGCCGGACCGGCTCACCCGCTTCGTCGTCCGCCTCTACGACCGCTCACCGCGCTGGGCCGTGCCGCTGGCCGCGCTCGGCTGCGTCGCCGCCGGCATCGGCTACGCGCTGATCAGCGACCCCACGCGCTCCGCGCCGGACGCCGCGCCGACCTGCCTGCTCAAGCTCACCACCGGGCTGGACTGCCCGGGCTGCGGCGGCACCCGCGCGCTCTGGTACGTCCTGCACGGCGACCTGCCGGCCGCCGCCCGGCACCACTTCCTCTTCGTCTTCGCGCTGCCCTTCCTGGCCTACCTCTTCGTCGCCTGGGCCGGGAAGCAGGCGTTCGGCTGGCGCCTGCCCGAGCTGCGGATCAGCTCCCGGGTGATCGGCGTCTTCCTGGCCGCCTGGCTCGCCTTCACGATCCTGCGCAACCTGCCCTGGGCGCCCTTCACCTCCCTCTACGTCTGACCCCTCCGGGCCGAGCCCGACGTCCACGCCGGCCGCTTGGCGGCGGCGCGCTGGGCCCGACGTCCGCGCCTTCGTCGGCCGGTCGCGCCAACGCACCTGCCGCCACCCGCTCACTCGGCCGGTCGACCGTGATCCGCCCGTCGGTGCCGTCCGTCCGCCGGTGACCGACATTGCACCCGGCGAGCCTGGCTTGGGTGGCCCGGGGCGCCGCCGCTACAGTCCCAGGAATGCCGGAGATGGTGCAGCCCCAGGTCAAGCTCGTCGCGTGGACCCACTTCGAGGCCCCCGACGAGGTGCCGTGGTCGACCGACGCCGAGGGCGGCCAGGCGCTCGCGGAGTTCGCCGGCCGGGCCTGCTACCAGAGCTGGAAGAAGCCCAACCCGGCCACCGCCACCAACGCCGGCTACCTCGCGCACATCCTCGAGGTGGGGCACCTGAGCGTGCTGGAGCACGGCTCGGTCAGCTTCTACTTCAGCGGGGTGTCCCGCTCCTTCACCCACGAGCTGATCCGGCACCGGCACTTCTCGTACTCGCAGCTCTCGCAGCGGTACGTGCCGGAGCGCGACGCCGCCATGGTCGAGCCCTCGGTGATCGCCGACGATCCGGAGCTGCACAAGAAGTTCGTGGAGGCCGCCGAGGCGAGCGTGCGCGCGTACAACGAGCTGTTGGAGGGGCTGGAGCGGCGCTTCGCCGACGTGGAGAACGCCACGCTGCGGCGCAAGCAGGCCCGTCAGGCGGCCCGCGCCGTGCTGCCCAACGCCACCGAGACCCGCATCGTGGTCACCGGCAACTACCGGGCCTGGCGGCACTTCATCGCCATGCGCGCGACGGAGCACGCCGACGTGGAGATCCGTGAGCTGGCGGTGGAGTGCCTGCGGCAGCTCCAGGGCGTCGCCCCGAACGTCTTCGCCGACTTCGTCATCTCGGCCCTGCCCGACGGCACCGAGGTGGCGGCGAGCCCGCACGCCGAGCTGTCCTGAGGCCTTCCCCGGCGGGGCGCCGGTGGTCGTCCGCTAGGTTGGTGGCATGACGCACGACCACCCTGACACGCCCGCCCGGGCGGTGTCCCGCCCCTTCGGGCGAGTGCTCACGGCCATGGTGACCCCGTTCACCGCCGACGGCTCGCTCGACCTCGACGGCGCCGCGCAGCTCGCCAGCCACCTGGTCGACGAGCAGGGCAACGACGCGCTGGTGGTCAACGGCACCACCGGCGAGTCGCCGACCACCACCGAGGCGGAGAAGGAACAGCTCATCCGGGCCGTCGTGGAGGCCGTCGGTGACCGCGCCAAGGTCGTGGCCGGGGTCGGCACCAACGACACCCGGCACACCATCGAGCTATCCGCGGCCGCCGAGAAGGCCGGCGCCCACGGCCTGCTCGTGGTCACCCCCTACTACAACAAGCCGCCGCAGAGCGGCCTGCTGCGGCACTTCACCGCCGTCGCGGACGCCACCGGCCTGCCGGTGATGCTCTACGACATCCCGCACCGGGCGGGCGTGCCGATCGCCACCGAGACGATGGTGCGCCTGGCTGAGCACCCCCGGGTCGTCGCGGTCAAGGACGCCAAGGGCGACCTGACCGCCACGAGCTGGGTGACCAGCCGGACGAACCTCGCCTTCTACAGCGGCGAGGACTCGCTCACCCTGCCCTCGCTGGCCGTGGGCGGCGTCGGCGTGGTCGGCACCTCGACCCACTTCACCGGCGCGCTCACCAAGCAGATGATCGAGGCGTACGACGCGGGGGACACCGCCACCGCGCTGAGCCTGCACCGGCGGCTGCTGCCGCTGTACACCGGCATCTTCCGTGCCCAGGGCGTGATCCTGGTGAAGGCGGGCCTGGCGGCCGCCGGGAAGCCCGCCGGACCGGTGCGTTCGCCGCTGGTGGACGCGACCGACGACGAGATCGCCCAGCTCCGCGCCGACAGCGCGGCGGCGGGCCTGGAACTGCCCGAATGACCGAACGACACGACGGACGCCGAGTGACGGCGTCGCAGAATGAGGTGGACGCGTGACCGAGGCGCACTTCGAGACGGAACTGCCCCCGCCGCTGCCGGAGGGTGGGCTGCGGATCATCCCGCTCGGCGGGCTCGGCGCCATCGGTCGCAACATGACCGTCTTCGAGTACGACGGCAAGCTGCTGGTGGTCGACTGCGGGGTGCTCTTCCCCGACGTGGAGCAGCCCGGGGTCGACCTGATCCTGCCCGACTTCGGTCCGATCCTGGACCGGCTCGACGACGTCCAGGCGATCGTGCTGACCCACGGCCACGAGGACCACATCGGCGCGGTGCCCTACCTGCTCGCGCACAAGCCCGACATCCCGCTGGTCGGTTCCCAGTTCACCCTCGCCCTGGTCGAGGCGAAGCTGGCCGAGCGGCGGATCCAGCCCTACACGCTGACCGTGCGGGAGGGGGGCCGGGAGCGGCTCGGCCCGTTCGAGTGCGAGTTCTTCGCGGTCAACCACTCGATCCCCGACGCGCTCGCGGTGGCCATCCGTACGCCCGCCGGCCTGGTGCTGCACACCGGCGACTTCAAGATGGACCAGCTCCCGCTGGACGGCCGGATCACCGACCTGGCCGGGTTCGCCCGGCTCGGCGCCGAGGGCGTGGACCTGCTGCTCTCGGACTCCACCAACGCGGAGATCCCCGGCTTCGTCACCCCCGAGCGGGAGATCGGGCCCGTGCTCGACTCGATCTTCGCGAAGGCCAAGGGACGGATCATCGTCGCGTCCTTCGCCTCGCACGTGCACCGGGTGCAGCAGGTCTTCGACTCCGCCGCCGAGCACGGCCGCAAGGTCGCCCTCATCGGCCGCTCGATGGTGCGCAACATGGGCATCGCCCGCGATCTGGGGCTGCTCAACATCCCGGCCGGGCTGGTCGTCGGGCTGGAAGAGGCGACGAACATGCCGCCCGAGCAGATCGTGCTGATGTCCACCGGCTCGCAGGGCGAGCCGATGAGTGCCCTGGGCCGGATGGCCAGCGGCGACCACCGGCACATCACCATCGCCCCGGGCGACACGGTGGTGCTCGCCTCGTCGCTGGTGCCCGGCAACGAGACCTCGGTCTACCGGGTGATCAACCGGCTCGCCCGGGCCGGCGCCGTGGTGGTGCACAAGGACGTGGCCAAGGTGCACGTCTCCGGCCACGCGCCCGCTGGCGAGCTGCTCTACCTGCTCAACGTGGTCCGTCCCAGCAACCTGATGCCGGTGCACGGCGAGTGGCGGCACCTGCGCGCGCACGCCCGGCTCGGCATCGAGTCCGGCGTCGCCCCCGACCGGGTGGTGCTCTGCGAGGACGGCGACGTCGTCGACCTCGTCGAGGGCCGGGCCAGCCTGGTCGGGCACGTGAAGAGCCGCTACGTCTACGTCGACGGCCTCGCCGTCGGTGACGTCAGCGAGTCGCTGCTCACCGAGCGCCGGATCCTCGGCGACGGCGGGTTCATCGCCACCACGGTGGTGGTCGACTCGGTGACCGGCAAGGTGGTGGGCGGCCCGACGCTCTCGGCGAAGGGCTTCTCGGAGGACCCGGAGGCGTTCAGCCCGGTGATCCCGCTGGTCACCGAGGCCCTGAACCGCGCGGCCTCCGACGGCATCACCGACCCGCACCAGCTCCAGCAGATCGTCCGGCGCACCGTGGGGCGGTGGGTGAACGACGCGTACCGGCGTCGACCCATGATCGTTCCCACCGTCGTCGAGGTCTGACCCGCGCCGACGACGCCCGCCCGCACCTTGTGTGCCGGCGGGCGTCGTCGTGGGGCACCGGACCGGCCTCCGCCGATCAGGCCAGCAGCGCGTTCAGCTCGCCGTAGCTGATCGCGCCGGCCAGCGAGTCGTACGACCCGGAGCGCAGCGCCTCCTCGGCGGCCCGCCGGACCAGCCCGTACGCGGCCCCGGCGACGGCCGAGCCGAGGCTGACCCGGGCCACCCCCAGCGCGGCCAGCGTGGCGACGGGCAGCCCACCCGGCCCGGTGAGCACGTTGACCGGCCCGTCGATCCCGGCGACCAGCGCGCCGATGGTCTCGGCGTCGACGACGCCCGGCACGAAGATCCCGTCCGCGCCCGCCGCCCGGTACGCCTCCGCCCGGCGCAGCGTCTCCGTCGACCGGTCCGCCGGGTCGCCCACCGCCCGCAGGTAGACGTCGGTGCGGGCGTTGACGAAGAGCCGCACCCCCGCCTCGTCGGCGGCCTCCCGGGCCGCCCGGATCCGGGCGCACTGCTCGTCGACCGGCCGCAGTGCCGACGTCCCGGCCGCGGGGGCGTCCTCGATGTTCACGCCGACCGCGCCGGCGGCCAGCACGCCGGCCACGGTGCGGGCCACCCCGGCCGGGTCGGCGGCGTACCCGCTCTCGATGTCCGCCGTGACGGGGACGGTGACGGCGGCGGCGACGCGGGCCACCACCGCGAGGGCGTGCTCCCGGTCCAGTTCGTCGCCGTCGGGGGCGCCCAGGCTCCACGCGACGCCGGCGCTGGTCGTGGCGACCGCCGCCGCGCCGCAGTCGGCCACGATCCGGGCGCTGGCCACGTCCCAGGCGTTGGGCAGGACGAGCGGTGTGCCGGGGCGGTGCAGGGAGTGCAGGAGCTGGGCGGCGTGCTGCTGGTGCGTCGTCGTCATGGGCACCAGTCCACCAGGGCGCGAGGAGATCGTCCGGCGGGTTTCGGACACCACCCGTGGGCCGCCGGCCGGTCAGGGCAGGGCGGCCACCGCGTCGGCGTACGCGACGCAGGTCTGCACGGCCGCGTCGAGCAGGACCGCGAGCTGGGCGGGGGCCACCCCGTGCGCCAGGTCGGTGGCGACGTGGCCGGCCAGCATCAGCTCGCCGTCCTGCTCGTGCACGTACGCCTTCGGCAGCAGCCGGTCGTGGTTCCAGGAGTTGCAGAAGGCGTACGCCTCCGTCAGCCGGTCGGCCGGCAGCCGGCGGCTCGCCACGGACCGGGCCTGGAGGATCTCGCCCCGCTCGCCGCCGCGCCGGAACTGGATCAGCGCCTCGCCCCACCGGCCCGTCACGGCGCCGCGGTCGTCCACTTCGTAGCGGTCGCCGCGTCGGTCGAGGGCAGCGGTGATCATCGCCACGCCCAGCGGGCGGGGTTCGTCGTCCGGCGGCGGGGCCTCCTCGGCCGGGTCGTCGACGTCGTCGGGGTCGTCGTCGGACGGCAGGGGCACCGGCGCGGCGGCCGGCCGCTCGGCCAGCCAGGACGCGATCCGGCCGGACTGGTGGCCGGTGCCGTTGCGGGCGTCGAAGCTGCCGGCCAGCGCGGTGGCCACCCCGAGCAGGGTCGCGCCCAGCGTCGCCACGTCCAGGTCGGCGGCCGGCCGCACCCCGTACGCCGGGCGGTGCACCGTCCGGCCGCCGAGCCCCGCCTGCACGGCGAGGGCACAGACCAGCGCCCCGGCGGCGGCGAACTCCATCGCCGACAGGTCGTCGTGCGGCCGGTCCAGCTGGGGCAACTGCTCGGCGAGGACGTCGAGCCCTCGGGCGGGGTGTCCGGCCAGCGCGCACCACCGCAGGTGAGCGGCGAGCAGCGGGAAGGCCGCCCGCTCCCGCCGGTGCCGCCGGTACGCCCGTACGTGCGCCTCGGCCGCCCGCTCCGGCTGACCGGCCCGCAGCCAGGACAGCATCCCGGCGGCCAGCGCCCGCTCCGGTTGCTCGGTGCAGCCGTCGGCGACGTCCCCCAGGGCGGTCAGCGCGGCCGGATGGTCGCCCCATCCGGCGAGCAGTTCCGCCCGCCGGGCCGCCGCGCAGTCCGGGCAGCCGCCGACCGGGCCCGGATCCTCCGCCGCCCAGCGTTCGTAGCACCGCCGGGCGGTCGGCTCGTCGCCGAGGTGGTCGGCGATGCGGCAGCGCAGCTCGGCGAGGACCGCCGGGTCGTCGGCGGCACACGCGGCGAGATCGTCCAACATGGCCCGGGCCTGGTCCAGCCCGACCCGTGGCGAGCCGAGCAGGGCCTCGACCGCGTAGCGCCGGTGGCGCCGCAGCAGCTCGGCCTGGTCGCCCGCCAGCAGCTCGGGGCGGCGCCCGGCGGTGGCGAGGCAGCGGCGCAGTGGCTCGACCAGCCGCCACCGCTCCCCGTGCAGGAGGTACGCCTCGATCAGCGCGAACCGGGCCGCGAGCGCCGTCCGGTCGTCGCCGGTGGCGTCGGCGTGCGCGGCGATCCGCTCCAGCTCGGTGCTGCGGGCCTCGCCGTCTCCGGTGTCGCGGGCGTCGGCGAGCGCGCCGGCCAGCGCGGGGTCGGGCCGCCGGCCCCCGCGCCGCAGCCCGCTCCACCAGCCGGGCAGCCCGAACGGGTCGAGGCCGCGGCCGGCCGCGCCCCCGCCCTGACCCGTCACGCCACCACCCCGCCGGGCAGCCGGGCCACCTCGGTGGCGAGCTGGCAGCCGGTGGCGATGCCGCAGTCGAG
Source organism: Micromonospora echinofusca (assembly GCF_900091445.1). Taxonomy (NCBI): domain Bacteria; kingdom Bacillati; phylum Actinomycetota; class Actinomycetes; order Micromonosporales; family Micromonosporaceae; genus Micromonospora; species Micromonospora echinofusca. The sequence continues at coordinate 4,726,482 of NZ_LT607733.1, read as the reverse complement.
CAGCTGGTCGAGCTGGTGGGCGGTGACGCCGCGCTCCAGGTCGGTGATGACCTCGCCGCAGATCCGGGCCCGCCCGTCGTCCTCGACGTGGACGAACGCCTTCGGCCAGAGCCGGTCGTGGTTCCACGCGTTGCAGAAGGCGTGCAGCGCCGGCACGTACTCGATGGGGAACGTCGGCGCGGTCAGGGTGCGGACCTGGAGCAGCTCCCCGGCGGTGCCGGGGCGCAGGAACCAGATGAGGCTGTCGTCCCAGCGGCCGACCAGGTCGCCGTCGGCGTCGGCCCCGACGTGGTATCCCCGGCTGCGCAGCACGGCGGCGATCAGCTCGCCGGTCAGCGGCTCCAGCGCCCCCGGGTGTCCGGTCAGGGGGCCGTCCCGGCCGTCCTCGGTCTCCGGCGACGGCATGGGGGCATCCCTTCTGAGGCAGATATCACGTGACGCGGCGGGCCCGCGCTGCGACACGCGGACACGACCCGGAAAGGCGGCGTTCTGCCGGGTCACGCCATTAGGTTGATGCTATGGCGGGCCGTACCTCTCAGGCGAGCCGGCGGCGCGGCGCGTCGCCGCGTGGCACCACGAACAGTCGTGCCCGTCAGCCGGCGAAGAAGGCCGGCCGGGCGGCGCCCCGGCGGCGGCCGGCGGCCCGGCCCGGCCCGGGCCCGATCGTCGGGCAGGCGGTCCGCGCACTGTGGATGGGGATGGCGCACGGCGTCGGCTGGGCGTTCCGGCAGGCCGGCTCCGCCCGGGGGCTCGACCCGGAGCAGCGCCGTGACGGCGCGGGCCTGCTGGTCTTCGGCCTGGCCCTGCTCAGCGCGGTGGCCCTCTGGTTCTCCGGCGCCGGTCCGGTCGGCGCGCGGCTGGCCGACACCGTCCGGCTCTTCCTCGGGGCGATCTCGGTCGTAGTGCCGGTGCTGCTGATGATCGGCGCCTGGCGGCTGATGCGCGAGCCCGTCGATCCCGAGCACCGCGGCCGGGGGCTGGTCGGCTGGACGTCCATGCTGGTCGCCACCGCCGCGATGCTGCACATCGGACAGGAGCCGGCCGACGCGGGCCAGCGCGACTTCGCCGGCGGCCTGGTCGGCGCCGGCGTCGGCAGCCTCATGGAGCGGGCGGTCACCGCCTGGGTGGCCGTGCCGCTGCTGATCCTGCTACTGGTCTTCGGCCTGCTGGTGGTCACCGCGACCCCCATCAACAAGGTCCCGGAGCGGCTCGGTCTGCTGTTCGGCACCCGGATCGCCCCGCCGGTCGGGCCGGAGGAGACCGACGAGGCGCCCGCCAAGCCCGCGCGCCGTAAGCGTCCGGCGAAGCGGGCCGCCCCGCCGCCGCTCGACCCGGCGGAGTTCGACGAGGACCTCGACGGGGTGGACCTCCAGGAGACCCTGGTGCTGCCCCGCAAGCCCCCGGGCCGGGTCCCGGCCACCCGCAAGCCGGCCGAGCCGCCGGAGCACTCGCCCGCCCCGACCCGGGCCGAGCAGCTCGCGCTGACCGGGCTGTCGGGCGACTACACGCTGCCGCCGGCCAACATGCTCGGCAGCGGTGCGGCCCCGAAGTCCCGGAGCAAGGCCAACGACGAGGTCATCGTCGCGCTCACCGGCGTCTTCGAGCAGTTCGGCGTGGACGCCGCCGTCACCGGCTTCACCCGCGGGCCGACCGTCACCCGCTACGAGGTGGAGCTCGGCCCGGGCGTCAAGGTCGAGCGCATCACCCAGCTCTCCCGCAACATCGCGTACGCGGTGAAGTCGCCCGACGTGCGGATCCTCAGCCCGATCCCGGGCAAGAGCGCGGTCGGGGTGGAGATCCCGAACACGGACCCGGAGAACGTGGCGCTCGGCGACGTGCTGCGCTCGCGGGCCGCCACCAGCGACCACCACCCGATGGTGGTGGCGCTCGGCAAGGACATCGAGGGCGGCTACGTGGTGGCCAACCTCGCCAAGATGCCGCACATTCTGATCGCCGGCGCGACGGGTGCGGGCAAGTCGTCCTGCCTGAACTCGCTGCTGGTGTCCATCCTGACCCGGGCCACGCCGGACGAGGTGCGGCTGCTGCTGATCGACCCGAAGCGGGTCGAGATGACCGGCTACGAGGGCATCCCGCACCTGGTCACCCCCATCGTGACCAACGCCAAGAAGGCGGCGGACTCGCTGGAGTGGGTCGTGCGCGAGATGGACATGCGCTACGACGACCTCGCCGCCAACGGGGTCCGGCACATCGACGACTTCAACCGCAAGGTCCGCAACGGCGAGATCAAGGCGCCGCCGGGCAGCGAGCGGGAGATGCGCCCGTACCCGTACCTGCTGGTGATCGTGGACGAGCTGGCGGACCTGATGATGGTCGCCCCCCGCGACGTGGAGGACTCGGTCGTCCGGATCACCCAGCTCGCCCGCGCGGCCGGCATCCACCTGGTGCTGGCCACCCAGCGCCCGTCGGTCGACGTGGTCACCGGCCTGATCAAGGCGAACGTACCGTCGCGGCTGGCGTTCGCCACCTCCTCGCTCGCCGACTCCCGGGTCATCCTCGACCAGCCGGGCGCGGAGAAGCTGCTGGGCCGCGGCGACGGCCTGTTCCTGCCGATGGGCGCCTCGAAGCCGATCCGCATCCAGGGCGCCTGGGTGACCGAGCGCGAGATCGCCGACGTGGTGAAGTTCTGCAAGGACCAGCGCGAGCCGGAGTTCCGCCCCGACGTGCTCGTCGCGCCCGACGCCGGCAAGAAGAAGATCGACGAGGACATCGGCGACGACCTCGACCTGCTGGTGCAGGCGGTCGAGCTGGTCGTCACCTCGCAGTTCGGCTCGACCTCGATGCTCCAGCGCAAGCTGCGGGTCGGCTTCGCCAAGGCGGGGCGGCTGATGGACCTCATGGAGACCCGGGGCGTCGTCGGCCCGTCGGAGGGCTCCAAGGCCCGTGACGTGCTGGTCAAGCCGGACGAGCTGGAGGAGGTCCTGGCCGGCCTGCGCGGCGGCGAGGAGTAGGACCGGCTTGCTGATGGCGCGGGGGGCCGTTCCCGACCGTCGCCAGGCGGGGCTGCGCCGGCAGCCACCCGGCGGGGCGCACAGGCGACGGGCCCGCCGGCACGCCGGCGGGCCCGGTCTTCGCCCGGGGGAGCGGGGGTCAGTTGTTGATGATCGCGCTGACGATCAGCAGGCTGAGGATGATGGCGGCCACGTTGGCGGCGGCTGCGTACCAGCCGAGCGGCTTGTCGCCCAGGACGGCGCCGACGATGCCCAGGACCAGCCCGATCACGCCGAAGATGAGTGGGCTGAGCAGGAGCGCGAGGACCGCGAACACGAAGGCCAGGATCGTGCAGATGCGGGCGGCGTTGGTGCGCGGGCGGGCGGTCGAGTGCATGTTGGCCATGTCTGCCTCCGTGGGTGAGAGCCTTTCGGTGCCAGGCACAGCTCTACCCACTGTGGTCGTCCGCCACGCCTGGCCCGGGGACGCCGGTCAGTGGAAGACCTTCAGGCCGACGACGCCGGCGACCACCAGCAGCAGGCAGGCGATCCGGGGCAGGCTGGCCGGCTCGTTCAGCGCCAGCATGCCGACCAGGGCGGTGCCGACCGCCCCGATGCCGACCCACACGACGTAGCCGGTGCCGACCGGGATCTCGCGCAGCGCGTACGCCAACCCGGCCATGCTGAGCACCAGGGTCACCCCGAAGACCAGCGAGGGGACGAGCCGCGTGAAGCCGGCGCTGCGGTCGAGGGCGATCGCCCACGCGGTCTCGAGAAGTCCGGAGATCACCAGCACGATCCAGGCCATGGGGAATCACCTCTGCGTCGGCGCCCGGACCGTCGGGCCGGGACGAGTGGGTCGGTACACACACGCGGGGCGTCTTGGCCTGACCGGGTACGCCCACCACTCGTCCGGGGCGACCGTGGCCGCCACGACCGACGTTAGCACCGGCCGGGCGGCGGCCCGGGTGAGCCGGGCCACCACGACTTGACGTGAACCTCGCTTCAACTTGCAGTATCGGACCATGCCGCTGCTCTTCGCCGACTCCGACGTCGCCGCCGCGCTGGACGCACCCACCACGGTGGCCGCGATGCGCGACGCCCTGCTCGCCGCGTACGCCGGCCGCCTGGTGGCCCCGCCCCGGGCCGCCGCGCCGCTGGGCGGGGGACGGATGGTGCTCACCGCGGGGCACCTCACCGGCGAGTGGTACGGCTACCGCTCGTACGACACGTTCGGACACCCGGGGAGCGAGCAGGTGGTGGTGCTGCACGACGGGCGTACCGGGGCGGTCCGGGCGGTGGCGGTCGGCGAGGAGCTGGGCTCCCGGCGTACCGGCGGGCTCGGCGGGGTGGCCGTGGACGCCCTGGCCCGACCGGACGCCGCCACCCTGGGCGTGATCGGCTCGGGCGGACAGGCGTGGACCCAGGTCTGGGCCGCCGCCGCCGTCCGTCCGCTGCGCGAGGTCACCGTGCACAGCCGCTCCGTCGCCCGGCGGGAGGCGTTCGCCGCCCGGGTCCGCGCCGAGTTGGGTGTGCCGGCGCGGGCGGTGGAGTCGGCCCGCGCCGCCGTCCGCGACCGCGACGTCGTGGTGCTCGCCACCACCGCCGTCACCCCGGTGCTCGACGCCGCCGACCTGGCCCCCGGCACCCACGTCAACGCGGTCGGCTTCAAGCAGGTCGACCGGCACGAGTTCGGCGCCGACCTGCTGGACGCCGCCGACCTGCTGGTGACCGACTCGCCCGCGCAGGCGGCCGCGTACGACCCGCCGATGCTGGCGGCGCTGCCCGCGTACGCCGGGCGGTTGCGCGACCTGGGCGCCGTGCTGGCCGGCGCGGTCCCCGGCCGGACCGACGCGGACCAGGTCTCGGTCTTCTGCTCGACCGGCCTGGCCGGCACGGAGGTCTTCCTGCTCGACCGGCTGGTCCGGGTCGGCGCGGCGGTGGCCTGAGCCGGCCGTCGCGGCGAGGGAGTGTGAGGCGGTCGATGCGGCGGCCCGCCGTTGACGGTCGCCGCCCGCCGGCCCGGTACCCTCGGATGGTGTCTGCCACCTCCCCTTCCCCCGCCGACGGCCGTCGGGTCGCCCTGCTGACCCTGGGCTGCGCCCGCAACGAGGTCGACTCGGAGGAGTTGGCCGCCCGGCTGCACGCCGACGGCTGGCAGGTGACCACCGACGGCGAGGGCGCCGACGTGGTGGTCGTCAACACGTGCGGTTTCGTGGAGAAGGCGAAGCAGGACTCCATCCAGACCCTGCTGGCCGCCGCCGACACCGGCGCCAAGGTGGTCGCCGCCGGCTGCATGGCCGAGCGGTACGGCCGCGAGCTGGCCGACAGCCTCCCCGAGGCGCAGGCGGTGCTGAGCTTCGACGACTACCCGGACATCGCCGCCCGGCTGGACGCCGTGGTCGCCGGCGAGCGGATCGGCGCGCACACCCCGCGCGACCGGCGTGAGCTGCTGCCGCTCACCCCCGTCTCGCGGCGCGACAGCGCGGTGTCGCTGCCCGGTCACGGCACCCCGGTCCGGGGCGTCACCGAGACCGACGAGCACACCCCGGCCCACCTGCGCCAGGTGCTGCGCCACCGGCTCGACACCGGCCCGGTCGCCTCGCTCAAGCTCGCCAGCGGCTGCGACCGGCGCTGCGCGTTCTGTGCCATCCCCGCCTTCCGCGGCGCCTTCGTCTCCCGTACGCCCGACGAGCTGCTCGCCGAGGCGGAGTGGCTGGCCAAGACCGGCGTACGCGAGCTGGTGCTGGTCAGCGAGAACTCCACCTCCTACGGCAAGGACCTGGGCGACCCCCGGGCGCTGGAGAAGCTACTGCCCCAGCTCGCCGCGATCGACGGCATCGTCCGGGTGCGGGCGAGCTACCTCCAGCCGGCCGAGACCCGGCCCGGCCTGGTCGAGGCGATCGCCACCACGCCCGGCGTGGCACCCTACTTCGACCTGTCGTTCCAGCACTCGAGCGAGCCGGTGCTGCGCCGGATGCGCCGCTTCGGCTCCACCGACCGGTTCCTGGAGCTGCTGGCGAGTGCCCGCGCGCTGGCCCCGGAGGCGGGCGCGCGGAGCAACTTCATCGTCGGCTTCCCCGGCGAGACCCGCGCCGACTACCAGGAGCTGGTCCGGTTCCTGACCGAGGCGCGGCTGGACGCGATCGGGGTCTTCGACTACAGCGACGAGGACGGCACCGAGGCCGCCGGGCTGTCGGGCAAGGTCTCCGCCGCCACGGTCAAGCGCCGCTACGACAGGCTCAGTGCGCTCGCCGACGAGCTCTGCTCGCAGCGCGCCGAGGAGCGCCTGGGTTCCACGGTCGAGGTGCTGGTCGACTCGGTCGACGACGGCGTGGTCGAGGGGCGGGCGGCCCACCAGGCCCCCGAGGTCGACGGCTCGACGACCCTCGTGGCCCCGTCGGCCGGCGGGGTGGACCTGGCCGCGCTGCGCCCGGGCGACCTGGTGCGGGCGACGGTCACCGGCACCGAAGGGGTGGACCTGGTCGCGGTCCCGGATGAGATGATCTCGGCTGCGCCCGGCGCAACACGGTGACGGCGGGCCCGGACGGAGCGGGGGAGCCACGTGGTGGGGTGCCAGGTGCGCCACGGCGGCCGGAGCGGGGTGCGGCGGTGACCGGGGCGACGGACTCGACTCCCGCGCCGGTGGTGGCGGGCGTGCCCGTGCTGAACGCGGCCAACGCGCTCACCGCGCTGCGCCTCGTCCTGGTGCCGGTCTTCGCGGCGTCCGTGGTCGCCTCGGCGATGACCCACGCCGGCTGGCGGATGGTCGCCTGCCTGATCTTCGCTGTCGCCTCGGCGACCGATCTGGTGGACGGCTGGATCGCCCGCCGGTTCGCCCTGGTCACCTCGGTGGGCAAGGTCGCCGACCCGATCGCCGACAAGGCCCTCACCGGGGCGGCGCTGCTGCTGCTCTCCTGGTACGACCAGCTGCCCTGGTGGGTGACCGCCGTGATCCTCGCCCGCGAGCTGGGCATCACCGCGCTGCGCTTCTGGGTGATCAGGCACGGCGTCATCGCGGCCAGCCGGGGCGGCAAGATCAAGACTGCGCTCCAGATCCTGGCCATCACGTGGTACCTGTGGCCGATGCCGGCCGTGCTCGCCGCCGTCGGCCCGTGGATCATGGCCGCCGCCGTCGGCGTCACGGTGGTCACCGGCTTCGACTACGTCGCCCAGGCCCTCCGGCTCCGCCGCCCCACCACCTGAGCCGCCGCCCGGATGTCGACGGCTCCGGAACGTACCCCCGCGCCGGTCGGGGAGGATGCGTAGGGCCCGCCGGGAGGGGAAAGGATCCGGGACATGGACAGTGACGCGGACGGAGCACGGCCGGTCGGGAGCCCGGCGGCCGGCGTGGTGCACAGCCTCTCGGAGCGGCACGAGACCCTCGCCACCGTCGAGTCGCTCACGGGCGGGCTGCTGGCCGCCTCGATCGTCGAGATCGCCGGGGTGAGCGGGATCTACCGGGGCGGCCTGGTGGTCTACGCCACCGAGCTCAAGTCGCTGCTCGCCGACGTACCGGAGGATCTGCTGGCCGACCGCGGGCCGGTCGACCCGGACGTGGCGGTGGCCCTCGCGGAGGGCGGACGGCGACGCTGCGGGGCCGACTGGGGCCTGGCGACCACCGGGGTGGCCGGTCCCGAACCGCAGGACGGCAAGCCGGTCGGGCTGGTCTACGTCGCCGTGGCCGGGCCGTCCGGCACCGAGGTCCGGCAGCTCGACCTGGCCGGCGGTCGCGACCACATCCGCTCGGCCACGGTCGTCGAGGCGTTGCGGCTGCTCGCCGGGCGGATCCACGAGGCCGACGCCGCCGAGCCGGCGGAGTCCGGCACCCGGACGGCCGGGGCCGACGGCGGGCGGACCGACGCGGCCGGCGCGGGTCGCCGGTGACGGTTCTCCCCGGATCCGAGGGGCGGGGTGGGATGTCGTGAGGGCCCGCAACGGGTACGGTTGCGGGAAGGCTCCGGCGACCGGTGCGGCTCGACGCGCCGGACGGGCCGCGTGAAAGAGTGGTGTCCCTCAGGGGGAGGTGCGAATGGTCCTGCTACGCCGCGTGATCGGTGACGCACTGCGGGCGCGCCGGCAGGGGCAGCACCGCACCCTGCGGGAGGTCTCCTCCGCCGCCAACGTCAGCCTCGGCTACCTCTCCGAGATCGAACGCGGCCAGAAGGAGCCCTCCAGCGAGCTGCTGGCGGCGATCTGCGACGCGCTCGGCGCGCGCCTGTCGGAGCTGCTGCGCGAGGTCAGCGACACGGTCGCCCTCGCCGAGCAGATGCCCGGCGTGCTGGTGCCGGTTCAGGACGAGCCGGCCGTGCCCGCCGCCCCCGTCGCGGTGCGCAGGAGCACGGGTCGGGGCGTGCACCAGGTCAGCTCGGACGGCACGGTCGCCGTCCAGGTCCGTCAGGACTCCCCGCTCAAGGCCACCCTGCGCAGCTCCCGGGTCCGGGGCAGCGAGCGCGACGTGGTCTGCGCCGCCTGATCCACCTTCCGCTCTCGCGCCACGTGGTCGGCCTCGACGGCGCCGCGTACCCTTGATCGCGGACGGCGTCGGCGCTCGCTTCGCTCGCCGGTACGGGTGCCCGGGTGGCGTCCGGCTGGGACGATGGAGCCACTGCCGCGCCGGAGCCGGCCGGGAGCATCCGGCGCGGTCGAGGCGGAGCGACGCTACTGAGGGGACAACGCAAAGATGGCGAACCCGTTCGTCAAGGGGTGGAAGTACCTGATGGCGCTCTTCGGCGCCAGGATCGACGAGCACGCCGATCCGAAGGTGCAGATCCAGCAGGCCATCGAGGAGGCGCAGCGCCAGCACCAGGCGCTGGTGCAGCAGGCTGCCGCCGTGATCGGCAACCAGCGGCAGCTGGAGATGAAGCTGTCCCGTCAGATGTCCGAGGTCGAGCGGCTGCAGGCCAACGCCCGCCAGGCCCTGGTCCTCGCCGACCAGGCCCGCGCCCGGGGCGACGAGACTGAGGCCGGCCGCTACGAGCAGTCCGCGCAGACCCTGGCCACCCAGCTCGTCTCGGCGGAGCAGGCCACGGAGGACCTCAAGACCCTGCACGACCAGGCGCTCGGCGCCGCCGCCCAGGCCCGCCGGGCGGTCGAGAACAACTCGATGATCCTCCAGCAGAAGCTCGCCGAGCGCACCAAGCTGCTCAGCCAGCTCGAGCAGGCCAAGATGCAGGAGAGCGTGGCCCGCTCGCTGGAGTCGATGTCGTCGCTGACCGCCCCCGCCAACACGCCCTCGCTCGACGAGGTGCGTGACCGCATCGAGCAGCGCTACGCCACGGCGATGGGCCGCGCCGAGCTGGCCGGCAACTCCGTCGAGGGCCGCATGCTGGAGATCCAGAAGTCCACGCTCGACTCGGCCGGCTCCTCCCGGCTGGAGCAGATCCGGTCGAGCATGGCCGGCGAGCAACTCGGCGGCAAGCAGGAACGACCGGCCGTGGAGCACACCCAGCCCGCCGCGCCGGCCGCCGACCCCGCGGCCGCCGCCCGGCTGGACGAGATCCGGGCCAGCATGGGCCGCGAGCGCGGCACCGGGGACACCACCGCCGCCGGCTGAGCGGCCGGGTCGAGGAGGCAGAGGTGGCAGACGAGCGCACGCGGTACTTCCGGCGCCTGAGCCGGTTGCGGGGTTCCGCACGCCGGTGGAGCGTCACGGCCGGTGGCCTGAGCGGCGCCGCCGCCGTGCTGACCCCGTACGCCGGGCTCGGGCTGCCCGACGCGGCGTGGGCGGCCGGCGCGGGCGGCGCGCTGGTGCTCGCCGCCTGGCGCTGGATCGACCTGCGGGCGCTGGCCGCCCAGCCGGCGCCGCCGCCGCTCGACCCGGCCGAGGCCGCCGCGCGGTCGCGCGCCAAGCTGGTCGCCGCCGTGGAGCGGCTGCCGGTCGGCCCGGGGGTGCTCGCCGAGGTCCGGCGGGTGCGCTCGCGGGTGGCGCTGCGCGGCACCAGCGCCGCCGAGCCGTGGGCCCGGCTGGACCGGGCCGCCCTCACCCTCGCCGGGATGACCGGGCGGCTGACGGGGCTGGCGTCGCCGGCCGTGCTGGAGGCCGCCGAGGCCGACCGGTCGCTGCGCGACCTCGCCGACCGGGTGGCCAGCGTCGAGCGCACGCTCCGGCTCGCCCCGGCCGAGTCCCGTCCGCCGCTGGCCGAGGCGCACCGCGCCCTGACCGCGCAGTTGGAGGAGGGCGTCACCGCGTACGAGCGGCTGGTCGTGGCCGCCGCCGGCTACGTCGCCGGGGACGCGCACCCCGACGCCGCGCACCCGGCGGCCTCGCGCCTCACCGAGGCGACCGACCTGCTGCACGGCGTCGCCTCGGCCCTGACCGAACTCCGCGCCGTCAACGCCCCGCTCCGCACCCCCTGACGCCGCCCTGCCTCACGATCCGGCGCGGGCGGGTCACGGCGGCGTGGTTATCGGGATCGGGCCGGTGAACGGGGAGGCGCCGACCACGTTGAACGACCGGATCCGGTAGTGGTAGGTGACGCCGCGCGCCAGGCCGGTGTTGGTGAAGCCCCGGCCGGTGACGGTGAAGGTCGCCACCTCCCGGCTGAACGCCGGGTCCAGCGCCCGCTGCACGATGAATCCCGCGCCCGGCGCGGCCGGGGTGTTCGCCGCCCAGCCGAGGATCACCGTCGCCGTGTCCGGCCCGGGGGCCGTCGCGGTGGCGGTCACCCCCGTCGGCGGGCCCGGTGCCGGCGGGGTGGTCGCCCGGGCCACCGTCGACCAGGCCGAGGCGGCGCCGAGGTAGGTGGTCCGCACCCGGTAGTAGTACGTGGTGTCGGGGGCCACGGCGGCGTCGAGGTGGTTGTCGCCGACCCCGATGGCCGTGGTGCCCGGCCCGCTGCTGAACGTCGGATTGGTGGCCCGCTGCACGTCGATCCCGGTGGCGAAGGAACGGTTGGCCCAGCGCAGCGCGATCCGCAGCGGCGCGGCGGGCGGGATCGTCGCGGTCAGTCCGGCCGGCGCGGCGAGCTGCACCGAGGCCGGCACGCTGTTGGACCACGTGGAGCAGCTCACCGCGTTCTCCGCCCGGATGCGGTAGTGGTAGGTCACCCCGGGCGTGACGGTGGCGTCGGTGTAGCGGGTCGCCGTGGCCGCCACGGTGATCGACATGAGCCCGTCCGTGAAGGCGGCGTCCGTGGCCCGCTGGAGCAGGTGGCTGGTGGCCGGGGGACGACTGCCGTTGCCCGTCCAGGTCAGCGCGATCGCCGGCAGCGCGGTGGCCGAGCCGGGGGCCGGGGTCGCGGTCAGCCCCGTCGGTGCCCGGGGCGACATCCGCAGCACCAGTGGCCGGATCATGCCCTGGTCCCGGTGGCCGCCGAGCTGGCTGTGCCAGTGGTACTCCCAGCCCAGGTTGACGAGCTGGTTGACGACCAGCGCGGGCCGCCCGTCCACCGGGCTGACCGGGGTCGAGCCCGTCCGGGCGCCCGCCGGCCGGAGCGGGTCGAGCAGCCGCACGCTGTCGCCGATCTTGAAGGGCAGGGGTGGCGCGACCGGCCGGAGCGCGACGATCACGTCCTCGCGCGGGTCGACCCGGACGACCTGCTTCCAGCCCCGCTCCGCCGGATGCGGCGCCCGGGTGGCGCCGTTCCAGCCGACCCGGCCGATCACCTGCACGTCGCAGCCGGTGAACCGCACGGGCTGGGTCTGCCGGCTGTTGCCGCGGATCCGCCAGAGCTGGGTGCCGTCTGCGGGCCCACCCACCGCGACGGCCGGGTCGCTGACGTGCAGGACCTCGGTGGCCGGATCGCTCGGCCCGAGCGGCAGGACGGTGGGGGAGAGCGGCCCGGCGTGCGGGTGCCCGACGCCGAGCCGGCCGACGAGCCGGCCGTGCTCCGGCTCGAAGACCTGCTGCACCGACTTGACCTCGATCGGCAGAAGCACCGGGGCGGCGGCGCCGGCCGGGACGAAGCTGACCGTCGCGGCGTGCACCGGCACCACCGTGTCGCGCGCCGTCCGGGTGCCGAACGCGGCGTCGTACGCCGGCTGCGGGACGATCGGTGGCCGCTGGCTGGCCGCGTACGCGGCGGGCAGGCGCTCGCGCAGCCGGGCCAGGTCGTACGGCGGCGCCGGGGTCCCGGCCACCCGGAACTGGAGCAGGGTGCGGGTGTTCGGCCCGTACCCGGGGCGGGTCGGCGGCGCCCCGCCCTCGGCGGTGCGGTCCGGGCCACCGGTGAAGTGGTCGGCGCGCGGGTCGAAGCCGGGCAGCGGGGCGGGACAGTCGTTGTAGAGGATCAGCGTGCCGCCGGGCGCGACGGCGGAGAAGTCGACCAGCACGTCGGCGACCTCCCCCGGGGCGAGCAGCAGCGCGTGCGAGTCGACGTTGAGCACGGTCGGGTCGCGCCGGTCGTACCGGTAGCCGACCGGCTGGTTCGGCACCGGCACCGGCGCGGGGAGCAGGCCGCACTCGTTGCCGATCTGGACGAGGCGCGGGCCGGCGGCGCGCGGGTCCGGGACCCCGCCCTCGCGCCCGTCCGTCGGCCAGCGGGCCGGCCGGTCCGGCGCGCGTACCGCCTCCACCATCGGCACCTCACCGGCGTCGGCGTCGGCCAGCGCGCCGTCCGCGTGCCACATCGGCCCGTCCGAGCGGGCCCGGTAGAGCTGGAGGTTCAGGGCGCGGTCCAGGCAGGCGTTGAGGATCCGGAACCGGTACGTCCTCGGCTCGACCTCCAGGTACGGGTACGCGATCCCGTTGACCAGCACGGTGTCGCCGAACGCGTCGGGCACCGCCGAGGGGTGCGGTACGCCGGGCGCCAGCGGCGGCTCGTCGGGTTCGGCGACCGGATCGTGGTGCGGGTTCGGCACCGGGCCCGCCGGGTGGGGCGTTGCCGGCTGGTCCCGCTGCCCGGTGTCGTCGGCCGTACGCGACCAGGGGCCGTAGTCCCACCGGCCGGTCGGGTTCGCCCCGTCGGCCCGGTGCGGGTTCTGCCGGGGCTGGTAGACGTGCGGGTGCCAGAGGCTGCCCCGGGAGCCCCAGCGGTCCCGGTCCCACGTGGGGTCCTCCGCGGCGAGCTGGGCGTCCTCCGGCACGAAGGTCTTGTCCTCGAACACCAGTGGCAGCTGGTCGGCGGGGAGCACCCCGTCGGCGACGAGTCGCTCCTCGGCCGGGTCCGTGAGCAGGTAGAGCGCGAGCTGCCCGGAGTAGACGGTGAGCCGGGCCAGGCCCACGGTGTTGTCGTGGAACCAGCACAGCCGCCCGCTCTGCTCGTTCGGGTAGTAGAGGGTGGTGGCGCCCGCGCCGGGCGGCGGCATGTCGGGCACGTGGGTCAGGCCGGGTCCCGTCGGGTACGGGGTGATCTCACCGGCCGGGGTGGTCCACTGCCAGGGGTTGCCGGCGCTGGTCCAGGCGGTGTGCGCGCCCGCCAGCCGCAGCACCGCGCGGTTCTGCGGGTAGGGCGCCGGGCCGTCGAGCGGGCCGGTCCCGGCGCCGTCGACGGTCGCGTCGACCGGCAGGAAGAGCTCGCCGGAGCGGCCGGTTGGCAGCTGGTTGATGAACTTGACCCGGACCGGCCGGCCCCGCCGGGCCAGGATGAACGGACCCAGGTGCCAGGGCCGCCCCGCCGGCACGACCGTGTTGTGCCCGTGGGCGTCCGTGCCGAGGTTGAGCTGCCGGTAGCCGCGCAGCCGGGTCGCCGGCAGGTCCCGGTGCAGCCGCTGCGCGTACTGCTCCAGGCCGATCTCGTAGTAGTCGCAGCCCGGGTAGCTGACCGTGTCGGGCACCGCCACCGGCAGGCGGGCGCCCAGCTCGGTGCGGCCGGGCGTGCCGAGGCGCGGTAGCGCGTCGACGAACTTGCGGATGCCGGTGCCGGGCACCACGGAACCGTCGGCGTCGACGACCGGCAGCGGGCTGCGCGCGTGGTTCGGCACCGGGCCGAAGTAGCGCGGGACGGCGGCCGGATCGAGGCTGGCCGGCGCGACGACCGGCTCCGTCGCGCGCCGGGCCGCCGGGACGGGACCCGCCCCGGCCCCGTCGGCGGCCCCGTCGTCGGGGCGGGCCGGCATCCGCTGCGCCCACGGGACGCGGAGTCTGCGGAACAGCTCCATGGCTCTCCCCGGTGTCGGGCGCGGCGGCCGCCACCGCGACGTGGCGGACCCGTCGCGCGTCGCTGACGATGCGTGAGGAGTCAACCGCAGCATGCGACCTCGACGGTGGGGTTAGGAAGTACCCAATCGTCCGTTTCTGTGGCGGGGATGCGACTCGCCGCCGCAGCGCCGGAGTGTCCCGCCCGACACGCCGACCCGGGCGTCAGTCCGCCTGGCGTTCGGGTTGGCAGACCGGGCACCAGTAGGTGACCCGCTCGCCCAGTTCCTCCTTGCGGATCGCGGTGCCGCACCGGCGGCAGGGCTGGGCGCGCCGGCCGTAGACGTAGCTGGTCTGTCCCCGGTGCAGCGATCCGGTGGTGCTCTGCGTCCAGCGGCCCCGGTTGGCCGCGAGTAGCTTGCGCGCCAGCGCCACGGTGCCCGCGAGGTCCGGCACCGCGCGTACCGGGGTCCGGGGCGAGACGCCGCGCAGGAAGAGCACCTCGCACTTGTAGAGGTTGCCGACGCCGGCCAGGTTGCGCTGGTCCAGCAGCGCCTCCGAGATGGTGGCGTCCGGGTGGGCGGCCAGCCGGCGTACGGCCTCCGCCGGGTCCCAGTCCGCGCCGAGCAGGTCGGGGCCGAGGTGCCCGACGAGGGACTCCTCCTCGGCGGTCGGCACCAGCGCCAGGTCGTGCAGGTGGTAGCCGACGGCGACCGCCCGCGCGCTGCGCAGCACCACCCGGATCAGGTGCGCCGGCCGGGCCGTCCACCGTTCCCCGGGCGCGTACGCCCGCCAGGCGCCGTCCATGCGCAGGTGTGAGTGCAGCGTCCAGCGCGCCCCGGCGTCGTCGCCCGCGGCCGCGGCCGGGCCCGCGCCCGCGCCCGCCGAGGAAGTCGCCCCGGTGGGCGGGGGCGCGACCTTCGGTGGGGCGGTGAGCCGGAGCAGCAGGTGCTTGCCCCGGCTGGCCGACTCCCGCACGGTCCAGTCGGTGAGGTCGGTGGCGGCGAGCTGCGGCACCCGGAAGTCGCTGCCGGTCAGGCGGGCGCCGGCCAGGGCGCGGTGCAGTACGCGGGCGGTGTTCCAGACGGTGTCGCCTTCGGGCACCCGGCCATCCTTCCTCGTCCGAGTCGAATTCGCATGTGTCGCTATTTGTATGGAGGTTCCCATCGATCTACCCACAAGGGCACGATCAGGGGGTTCTGAGGAGAATGCCCATGATTCTGCCCCAACGTCGTGCCCGTACCACCGCTCTGACCGTCATCCTCGCCCTCGCCCTCCTGCCCTCCCCGAGCCCCGCGCTCGCCGCCGCCGACGGCGAGCGGTGGAGCGCCGACCTCTCCCGCGTCGACGGCGACGACGTCAACGTCCGGCACACCCGCGCGGGGCTCCGCCTGGCAGACTCCCGCCCCGCGCCCGCCCGCTCACCCCGCAGCGCGGTCGCCGAGGGCATCTTCCTCGCGCCGCCGCGCATCCTGACCCGGCCCGCCACCCGGGTCAGCGCCACCGTCGTCGCCCGTACCGTCGCCGGTGGCACCGCCGAGGTCCAGGTGCGGGGGTGGCGGGCGGCGGGCTGGACCGAGTGGCGCGACGCCACCGGCGGGGCGGTCTTCGACCGGCCGGTCACCCGCGTGCAGACCCGGGTGGTGCTCACCGCGAGCCGGCCCGGCGCCAGCGCCGAGGTGCGCGCCGTGCGGCTCGCCGCCGACACCGTCGCCGCCGTCTCCGCCGCCACGCCCGGCCTCACCTACCGGGTGTACGCGACCCGCATCGGGCTGGTCGGCGAGGTGACCGCCAACGGGCACACCATCGTGGCGCGGGACCACTTCGTCGCGCTGCCGTCGCGGCGCGGCCTGTCCCCGGCGAACACCGGCGACTACACCGTCCGGGTCTGCACCACCACCGGCAGCCGCTGCGAGTACGCCCCGGTCTGGGACGTCGGCCCGTGGAACACCCGCGACGACCACTGGAACCTCAGCGCCGTACGGGAGAACTGGAAGGACCTGCCGCAGGGCCGGCCGCAGGCACAGGCGGCCTACCAGTCCGGCTACAACGGCGGGCGGGACCAGTTCGGCCGGGTGGTCCTGAACCCGGCCGGCGTCGACCTCGCCGACGGCACCTTCTGGGACGGGTTGCAGCTGACCACGAACGCCTGGGTGGACGTCGCGTACCTGTGGACCGGCAGCGGCCCGCGCGGCGTGGTGGGTGACGGCCCGCTCAACATCCGTACCGGCGCCGGTACGGGCTACGCGGTGCGCGGCCTGGCCGCCCGGTACGCCAACGTGCCGATCCAGTGCTACGTGACCGGGCAGACCGTCGCCGGCCCGTACCGGACCACCAACCGGTGGAACCGCCTCGCCAGCGGCCAGTACGTCAGCCACGCGTACGTCTCGGCGGTCTACGGCGGCACCGTGCCGCTCTGCTGACCGCCACCCCGTACGCCCGCCGGGCCGGTCGGCGGAATCCGCCCGGCCCGGCGCGGTGACCGGGCCGGACCGGCCGGGCGCCCCGGCGGCGGCCCGCTCCGGTGCCCGGCCACGTCGGGCGGCGACCCGGCCGCTCAGCCGGCCGCGACGCGCAGCAGGTCGCCCGGCGCCACCGCCAGCAGGTCCACGGCCCGGCCGCCGTTGACCGCCACGGCGACCCGGCCGGCGGAGTCGGCGTGCACCACCAGCCCGCCCGGCGGGGCGTCGCCGAAGGTGCGCCCGTGTACGGCCTCCCGGCCGGGCGCGGAACCGGCACCCGGCCCCACCCGGACCCGGGCCGGCAGCGGCGTCAGCAGCTCGCCCGGGGCAGCCAGCTGGACGTTGCCGAAGTGGTCGACGGTCAGCACCTCGGCCGCGAACCCGTCCGCCTCCCGCCGGAGCACCGGTGTCGGCAGCCGGACCAGGGACCCGGGGTCGACCGCCGGGCCGAACCGGGCCAGCGGCGCGCCGAGCGCGAGCCGCGCGGCGACCGGCGCGAAGACGTCCCGGCCGTGGAACGTGCGGGACACCTCGGGCGCGA
Source organism: Micromonospora echinofusca (assembly GCF_900091445.1). Taxonomy (NCBI): domain Bacteria; kingdom Bacillati; phylum Actinomycetota; class Actinomycetes; order Micromonosporales; family Micromonosporaceae; genus Micromonospora; species Micromonospora echinofusca. Next base: position 4,709,514 of record NZ_LT607733.1, on the reverse strand, counting down.
GCCAGTCCGGATCGGTCAGCTCGACGGCCGCGCTCACCCCGCCCAGCGCCTCGGCGGCGTCGACCAGCAGGCCGTTGTCCGGCCCCACCAGCAGCCCGCGCGGGGTGGCCAGCGCGACGCCCCGGCGGGCCGTACCCACGCCCGGGTCGACGACGGCCACGTGCACCCCCTCCGGCAGGTGCGGCACGGCCTGCGCGAGCACCGCCGCGCCCCGGCGTACGTCGGCCGGCGGGACCAGATGGGTCACGTCGACGATCCGGGCCTGCGGCGCCAGCCGCGCGATCACCCCGTGGCAGGCGGCGACGAACCCGTCGGCGAGGCCGTAGTCGGTGGTCAGCGAGATCCACGGGGCGCGGTCCGCGCCGTGCTCCGCACGGGCGTCGGGCACCCGTTCGCCGGCGGCGAGCAGCAGCTCCAGGACCAGCTCGTCGTGCAGTCCGATGCCGCCCTCGCCGACCATCGGGATGCTCGGCTTGAGCCGGCGGGCCCGGTCCACCGCGCCCCGGTCCACGCGCACCAGCCGCAGCCCGCACCGCTGGTAGAACCGCAGCGCCCGCAGGTTGTCGTTCGTCGTGACGAGCCAGAGCCGGTGCCGGCCCCCGGCCCGGGCCACCTCGGCGGCCGCCGCCAACAGGGCCGTGCCGACGCCGCCGCCGGGCGTCGCGGCCACCACGCTGACGACCTCCAGCCCGTCGGCGTCGGCACGGTACGCGAGCGCCCCGACCACCGCGCCGGCGCCGTCGGCCGCCACCAGCGTCGGCAGCGTACGCAGGTCGTGGCGGGTGTCGTGGGCGACGACGTACGGCCCACCCCACTCGCGTTCGTGCAGCGCGTCGACCGCCGCGCGGTCCTCGGCCCGCGCCGGCCGGACGGTCATCCCGGTCATCGCGTCCACCCCCGTCGTCCTCGGCTTCCCTCGTCGACCGGTCGGGATCGTACCGGTGCCGACCGACCGGGGCGGGTTGGCGGAAATGGGACAGCGGCACTGACCGACCGGCCACTGCCGGGACGGGAACCGGTTGGGCAGACTGCCAGGGGTGACCAACCGGAGCCTGCCCGCCGTCGCCGTGCTCGTGATCGCCGCCGCCCTCACCGCTGCCTGCGGCGACGACGCGGAGGACCGGCGCGCGGCGCCCTCCGCCGCCCCGGCGTCGACCCCGGCCGCCGTACCGTCGTCGGGCCCGGCCGAGGCGCCCGCAGCCACGCCGACGCGACCCGCCCCGCCGGCCGCCCCGCCGACCGGGGCGGGTCCGGCGGCTCCGAGCGCCGGTGGTGCGACCGAGCGCCGTCCCGCCAGCCCGCCGCCCGTGAAGCTGCCGGCCCGGCCGACCGGTACGCCCGGCGCGCGGCAGGTCGTGGACGCGTTCAAGGCCGCCGGGCTGAAGGTGCCGAACCCTCGGGACCGGTCGGTCGAGTGCGGCCCGGACGGGCTCGGCCTGGGCTGCTCCGAGCTGATCGCCACCGACGCGGTCACCGTCTACGTCTTCCCCGACGAGACCAGCGCCAGCGAGATCGCCGAGACGTGGGGCGGTCAGTCGTTCCGGCGGGGCACGGTGGTGCTCAACTACCTGGAGGCGAAGACCCCCACCGCCGACCGTGCCCGCTACGAGAAGGTCCTGACGGGCCTGCGCTGACCGCCCGTCCCACCGTCCCCGGCCCGGCCCGGCGTGATTAGGCCTGGCGCGACCCGGCAGGGCGCGGCCTGGCCGGCCTGGCGCGGTCGACTGAGTCTCTGTGCGCCAGCCCTAGGGCTCGCGCACAGAGACTATGAGGCCGGCGGTGCTCCGCTCGTCTCCGATACCAAGCAGGTATCTTCATACCGCAGAGGTATCAGCGTTCCCGCGGTAATGGTTCATCGGCTTCCCCCGCCTTCCGTCGTCGGTCAGAAGCCAGCGGGGCTTCGATGAGACCTCACCACCGCCGCTGGAACGTGCCATGGACGTGGCGTGACGGGGCGGGACGGGGCGGGGCGGGTCAGCCGCGCAGGCGCAGGCCGCGCGGGGTGGCGCGGAAGCCGGCCGCGGTGAGCGCGTCGTGCAGCGGCGAGGAGTGCACCGCCTCGCCGTCGGCCCGCTCCACCGACATCGCGCCCAACGCGCCCGAGTGCACCGCGTCGGCGAGTGCCTTCCCGGCTGCCGCCAGCAGGTCCGCCTCGTCGGTGAAGGAGAGGATGGTCCGCCCGCCGCGCTCGACGTAGAGCACCAGGTCGCCGGCGACCAGCACCACCACGGCACCGGCCTTGCGCCCCGCCCGGTGCCCGGTCGCCGGGGCGGCCCCGTCGCCCGAGTCGACGGCCCGCTCCGGCCAGGACAGCGCCGCGCCGTACGGGTTGGCCGGGTCGGTGGCGGCGAGCACCAGGGCAGGCCCGCCACGCCCCCGCCCGCCGTCGGTCGGCTCGGCCAGCGCCCGGATGCGGTCCACCGCACCCGGCACCGCGAACTGCGCCGCGCCCAGGCCCTCGACGAAGTAGCCCCGCCGGGCCGCGCCGCGCTCCTCCAGCGCGGAGAGCACCGGATAGACCGCGGCGAAACCGCCGGTGACCTGCTCGGCCAGCACCGCGCCCCGGGTCACCACGCCGTGCCGTTCGAGCAGCACGTCGGCCAGGGCCGCGGCGCGGCGGGTGGGGTCGGTGTCGCGTTCGGGCAGCCGGGACCAGCGGCCCGCGACGGTCGGCGGGCCGCCCCGCGTCGGCAGGGCCACCCGCCCGGGGCGCCGGTAGCGGGTGCGCGGCGCGGTGGCCCGGGACCGGTGTGCCCCGCCGCCGCCGAGCGCCGCGCGCATCGGCGCCAGGGTGTCGTTGGTGAGGTGACCGGCCCACACCAGGTCCCAGACGGCGGCGGCCAGCGCGGCGTCGTCGGTCGAGCCGACCCGGTCGGACAGCGACCGGAAGAACAGCGCCTGCCCGTCGCCGAGCGCGTCCAGCACCGCGTCGTGCAGCGGGGTGCGGGTGAGCGCCTCGTCGGGCGGGGGGAGCAGCAGCGGCGCGACGTCCGCGTACGCGAGGGTGACCCAGCCGTCGCCGCCGGAGATGGCACCGGAGCCGGCCCAGAGCACCTCGCCGCTGGCGCAGAGCTCGTCGAGCTGGGCGGGGGAGTAGTCGGCGACCCGGCCGGGCAGCACCAGCCGTTCCAGCGCCGACGCCGGCACCGCCGCCCCCTGCAACTGCTCCACGGCGGCGGCCAGCGCCTCCACCCCCCGCGCGGACGAGCCGACCTGCTGCCAGCGGGGCAGGAACGCGGCCAGCGCGCGGGGCGGCACCGGCTCGATCTCCCGGCGCAGCGCGGCCAGGGAACGGCGGCGCAGCAGCCGCAGCACCTCCGCGTCGCACCACTGGCTGCCGGCGGTGTCGGGGGTGAACTCGCCGGCGACCACGCGCCCGGTGGCGGCGAGGCGGCGTAGCGCCTGCTCGACCACGAAGACGCCGAGCCCGAAGCGGGCCGCGCAGGTGGCGGCGGCGAAGGGCCCGTGCGTACGCGCGTAGCGGGCGACGAGGTCACCGAGCGGATCGGCCACCGGGGCGAGGTAGGCCTCGGCCACCCCGACCGGCAGGGCCACGCCGAGGGCGTCGCGCAGCCGGGCGGCGTCCTCGACGCCCACCCAGCGCTCCTCGCCGGCGACGCGTACGCGCAGCACCCGGCGGGCCGCCGCCAGCTCCGTCAGCCACCCGGGGGAGGCGCCCCGCTCGGCCAGCTCCGCCTCGGAGAGGTCGCCGACCACGCGCAGCAGCTCGACCACGTCCTCCGCGTCGCGCGGGCGGCGCTGCTCGGTCAGCCAGCGCAGCTGCCGCTCGGTCTCGGCCAGCACCGCCGGATCGAGCAGCTCCCGCAGGTCGACCCGGCCCAGCAGCTCGCCGAGCAGGGTCGAGTCCAGCGCCAGCGCGGCGGCCCGGCGCTCGGCCAGCGGCGCGTCGCCCTCGTAGAGGAACGCCCCGACGTAGCCGAAGAGCAGCGACCGGGCGAACGGCGACGGCTGGGCGGTCTCCACCTCGACCAGGCGCACCTTGCGGGCGGCCAGGTCGCGCATCAGCTCGGCCAGCGCGGGCTGGTCGAAGACGTCCTGGAGGCACTCCCGGGCGGCCTCCAGGGTGACCGGGAAGTCGGCGTACTCGCGGGCGACGTCGAGCAGTTGGGCGGCGCGCTGGCGCTGCTGCCACAGCGGCTGGCGGCGGCGCGGGTCGCGCCGGGGCAGCAGCAGTGACCGGGCGGCGCACTCGCGGAACCGGGACGCGAAGAGCGCGGACGTGCCGACCGATTCCTCCACGAGCTGGGCGATCTCTTCCGGCTCGAAGACGACCACGTCGGCGCCGGGCGGCTCGTCGGCCGTGTCGGGCAGGCGGACCACGATGCCGTCGTCGGACGGCATCACCTGCGCGTCCACGCCGTAGCGCTCGGCGAGCCGGCGGCCGATGGCCAGCGCCCACGGCCCGTTGACCCGGGCGCCGAGGACGCTGTGCACGGCCAGTCGCCAGTCGCCCAGCTCGTCGCGGAACCGCTCGACCACCACCGTGCGGTCGTCGGGCAGGGACCGGGTGGCGGCGCGCTGCTCGCGCAGGTAGGCCATCAGGTTGCCGGCGGCCCAGGCGTCCAGCCCGCCGGCCCGCAGCGCGGCCACGGCCGTCTCGTCGTCCTGCCGCAGCAGGGCGCGCACCCGGGCGCCGATGGCCCGGCCCAGCTCGACGGGCCGACCGAGCTGGTCGCCTTTCCAGAACGGCATCTTCGCCGCCTGGCCGGGGGCCGGGGAGACCAGCACCCGGTCGGGGGTGATCTCCTCGATCCGCCAGGACGACGAGCCGAGCAGGAAGACGTCGCCGACCCGGGACTCGTAGACCATCTCCTCGTCCAGCTCGCCGACCCGGGCGGCCCGCTCGGCCCCGGCCAGGAAGACGCCGAAGAGCCCCCGGTCGGGGATGGTGCCGCCGCTGGTCACCGCGAGCCGCTGCGCGCCGGGCCGGCCGGTGAGCGTGTCGGTGGCGCGGTCCCAGACCAGCCGGGGCCGCAGCTCGGCGAACGCGGTGGACGGGTAGCGGCCCGAGAGCATGTCGAGCACGGCGTGCAGCGCCGAGTCGGGCAGCTCGGCGAACGGCGCCGCCCGGCGTACCAGCACGGCCAGGTCGCCGACGCGCCACGGCTCCAACGCCACCATGGCGACGATCTGCTGGGCCAGCACGTCGAGCGGGTTGCGCGGATGGTGCAGCTCCTCGATGGCGCCGTCGGCCATCCGCTCGGCCACCACGGTGCAGGAGAGCAGGTCGCCCCGGTGCTTGGGGAAGACCACGCCGCGGGAGACCGCGCCGACCTGGTGCCCGGCCCGACCGACCCGTTGCAGGCCGGCGGCCACGCTGGGCGGCGCCTCGATCTGCACCACCAGGTCGACGGCGCCCATGTCGATGCCCAGCTCCAGGCTGGAGGTGGCCACCACGGCGGGCAGCTGACCGGACTTGAGCGCCTCCTCGATGTGCTTGCGCTCCTCGCGGGAGACGCTGCCGTGGTGGGCGCGGGCGATCACGGGCGGCGCGCCGGCTGCCGCGCCCGCCTGCGCCATCAGCTCTGCGGGCGTACGGCCGACGCGCACCGGCCCGGCGGGGCCGCCCCACCCGTCGGCGTCGCGGGCCGGCGGCGGGGACCCGCCGGTCGCCTCCTGCCCGGCCGACTCCTCGCCGGCCAGCTCGTTGAGCCGGGCGCAGAGGCGCTCGGCGGAACGCCGGGAGTTGGTGAAGACGATGGTCGAGCGGTGCGCCCTGACCAGGGAGAAGACGCGCTCCTCCAGCGCCGGCCAGATGGACGCCCGACGTGCGCCGAGACCGCCGAGGTCGTCCTGCGGCGGCTCCTGCTCGTCGAGGCGGGTCATGTCCTCCACCGGGACCTGGACGCTGACCTCGATCGTCTTGGCGCTGGGTGGCGCGACCACGTCGACGGGGCGGGCGCCGCCGAGGAAGCGGGCGCACGCGTCGACCGGCCGGACGGTGGCGGAGAGGCCGATCCGCTGCGCCGGGGCGGGCAGCAGCTCGTCGAGGCGCTCCAGGGAGAGCGCGAGGTGGGCCCCGCGCTTGGTGCCGGCGACCGCGTGCACCTCGTCGACGATCACCGTCTCGACGCCGCGCAGGGAGTCGCGGGCGGCGGAGGTGAGCAGCAGGAACAGCGACTCGGGCGTGGTGATGAGGATGTCCGGCGGGGTGCGCGCGAAGGCCCGTCGCTCGTCGGCGGGGGTGTCGCCGGTGCGCATCCCCACGGTGATCTCCGGCGGCGCGACGCCGAGCCGGGTGGCGGCCTGCCGGATGCCCGTCAGGGGGGTGCGCAGGTTGCGCTCGACGTCGACCGCGAGCGCCTTGAGCGGGCTGACGTAGAGCACCCGGCACCGGTGCCGGGGGTCGGCCGGGGCTGGCTCGCGGGCCAGCCGGTCGAGCGACCAGAGGAACGCCGCCAGCGTCTTGCCCGAACCGGTGGGGGCCACCACCAGCGCGCTGCGCCCCGCGGAGACGGAATGCCACGCGCCGGTCTGGGCGGCGGTGGGCGCGGCGAAGGCGGCGCCGAACCACTCCCGGGTGGCCGCGCCGAAACCCGCCATCGCATGCGTCACGCCGTCCATCCTGCCCCGACGGACCGACATTCAGGCCCGCGGCGGGGACGCGGCGCCCCGCTCCGGCCCCACCGCGCCGTTTGCGCGGTTAATCCATTAAGTCTTACTTAACTGCTTGATTGTGTCCCACAACATAAAGTAACTTCACTCGGAGCGTGAGCCTGGGGTGGAGGGGATCGGATTGACCGTCGAGCAGCGGAGCTTCGAGCCAAGCACCGACGTGCTGATCCGCAAGGTCGACAGTCATCTCGCCGCCGTCCGCACCGGCCTGTCCGGCCCGGAGCTGGAGCTGGCCGAGCGGCTCGCCGCCGCGCTGCGGGAGCTGGTCGTCTCCACCGCGCAGGCCAGCGCGGCCGACCGGGGACAGGTCCGCGCCGCCGTGCACTACTTCGTGCTGCGGCGCGAGAGCCGGGGCCGGCTGCTGCCGGTGCGCTCCCTCGCCGCGGCCCAGCGGGTGGTCAACAAGGTCGTGGTCCAGCTCGGCCGCCCCGACCTGCTGGTGGAGCCCCGGCGCGAGCGTCCCGCCCGCGAGCCCGTCGCCCCCGCCGCCGAGGTCATCGTCGGTTGAGCGTCCCGCCACAACCGGGACGAATTCGCGCAAAACCGCCCGCCGAGCAACGAACTGGCGTGTGATCGCACCTAGGTGCCGTCCCACCTCAGGCGCGCGCCGCAGCCACCTCGACCGGGAGCGCGGGTGCTCGTACTGCTGATCCTCCACTGCGTGGCGGCCCTCGTCGCGCCGCTGCTCGTCCGGTGGTGGGGTCCCCGCGCCTGCTACCCGCTGGCGCTGGCGCCGGCGGCCGCGTTCGGCTGGGCGCTGGCCCGCACCCCCGCCGTGCGCGACGGCGGGGCGGTGGTCGAGACGTACCCGTGGATCGGCCAACTCGACGTGGACCTGGCGCTGCGGCTGACCACCCTGTCCTGGCTGATGGTCCTGCTCGTCGGCGGCGTCGGCGCGCTGGTCCTGATCTACAGCGCCCACTACTTCGGCCCGGAGTCCACCGGCGTGGCCCGCTTCGCGGCCGTCATGGTGGCATTCGCGGGGGCGATGCTCGGCCTCGTCCTCGCCGACGACCTGCTGCTGCTCTACGTGTGCTGGGAACTCACCACGATCTTCTCGTACCTGCTGATCGGGCACAGCGTCGAGCGGCGTGCCAGCCGGTGGGCGGCGGTGCAGGCGCTGACCGTGACCACGCTCGGCGGGCTGGCGATGCTGGTGGGATTCATCATGCTGGGCGGGCACGCCGGCACCTACCGCTGGTCGGAGATCGTCGCGGCCCCGCTGCCGGGCGGGGCGTACCTGGTCACGGCGGTGCTGCTGATCCTCACCGGGGCGCTGTCCAAGTCGGCGCTGCTGCCGTTCAGCTCGTGGCTGCCGGTGGCGATGGCGGCCCCCACGCCGGTGAGCGCGTACCTGCACGCCGCCGCGATGGTGAAGGCGGGCGTCTATTTGATCGGGCTGCTCGCCCCGGTCCTGGCGGCTGCCGGCCCGTGGCGGCCGGTGGTCGTGGTCGCCGGCCTGGCCACCATGCTGGCCGGGGGCTGGGCGGCGCTGCGGCAGACCGACCTGAAGCTGCTGCTGGCGTACGGCACGGTCAGCCAGCTCGGCCTGATCGCGGTGGCGATCGGTGCGGGCACCCCGGACACCGCGCTGGCCGGGGCGGCGATGCTGCTGGCCCACGCGCTGTTCAAGGCGCCGCTGTTCCTCGTCGTCGGCATCATCGACCACGGCGCCGGCACCCGCGACCTGCGGGAACTGTCCGGGCTCAGGCGCGGCGCGCCGCTGCTCGTCGCCGTGACGGTGCTCGCCGCCGCGTCGATGGCCGGCCTGCCACCGCTGGTCGGCTTCGTCGCCAAGGAGGCCGTGCTGGCGGCCTTCACCGACCGGCCCGCCGTCCTCGCCGTGCTGGTGGCCGGCACCGCGCTCACCGTCGCCTACAGCTTCCGGTTCGTCTGGGGCGCGTTCGCCACCCGGCCGGGCGTGGCGCCGACCGTCCTCGGGCGGATCCCCGCGTCGATGCTCGGCCCGCCGGCCCTGCTGGCCGCCGTCGGGCTGCTCGCCGGCCCGGCCGCCGGGGTCCTCGACGGCCTGCTCCGCCCGTACGCCGAACTGTTCGGCACGGTCGGCAAGGACCTGGCGCTGTGGCACGGCCTCAGCCCCGCGCTCGGCTTCTCCGCGCTCGCCGTGGCCGGCGGCGCGGCCCTGTTCGCGCTGCGCGGACCGCTCGCCCCGGTGCTGGCCCGGCTGCACGTCCCGGTCACCGGCAACCAGGGGTACGAGTGGACCACCCGCCGCCTCGACCGGCTGGCCATCGAGGTCACCGGCGCCACCCAGCGCGGCTCGCTGCCGCAGTACCTCGGCGTCATCCTGCTGGTGCTCACGGTGGTGCCCGGCGGGGCGATGCTGGCCACCCGGCCGTGGCGGGACCGGATCGCCCTCTGGGACAGCCCGTTGCAGGTCCTGGTGGTGACGGTGGTGACCGTCGCGGCGGTGCTCGCGGTGGGCGCCCGCCGCCGCCTGACGGCGATGCTGCTGGTGGGCATGACGGGCTACGGCACCGCGATGCTCTTCGTGGCCCACGGCGCGCCGGACCTGGCGCTGACCCAGTTCCTCGTCGAGACCGCCACCATCGCGGTGTTCGTGCTGGTGCTGCGCCGGCTGCCGGAACGGTTCTCGGCCCGCCCGAGACGCAGGCGGTGGGTGCGCCGCGCGATCGGGGCGGCCGTCGGTGTCGTGGTCGGTGGGCTGGCCCTGACCGCTGCGGCGGCCCGCCAGGCGCCCACCATCTCCGACGCGTTCCCGGACCTGGCGGTCACCCAGGGGTACGGCCGCAACGTGGTCAACGTGACCCTGGTCGACATCCGGGCCTGGGACACGATGGGCGAGCTGTCGGTGCTGGTGGTGGCCGCGACCGGCGTGGCCAGCCTGGTCTTCCAGCGCTCCCGCACCGGGCCCCGCCCACGTCGCCCCGAGCCGCCGAAGCGGGTGCAGCGGCCGGGGCACCGGGTCTGGTTGCGCGGCGGGGCGACCCTGCACGAGCGGCAGCGTTCGATCGTGCTGGAGGTGGTGACCCGGCTGATCTTCCACACGGTGGTGGTCTTCTCCCTGTTCCTGCTCTTCTCCGGCCACAACGCGCCGGGCGGCGGCTTCGCGGGCGGCCTGGTGGCGAGCCTGGCGCTGGCGGTGCGCTACCTGGCCGGCGGGCGCTACGAGCTGGCCGAGGCGGCCCCCGTCGGCGCCGGCACGGTGCTCGGCGCCGGCCTGCTCGTCTCGGTCGGCACCGGGGCCGTCTCGCTGCTCGCGGGCGGGTCGGTGCTCGAGAGCGCCCGGATCGACCTGTGGCTGCCTGTGATCGGTGACTTCTACCTGGTCACGTCCCTCTTCTTCGACGTCGGCGTCTACCTGGTCGTGGTCGGGCTGGTGCTGGACATCCTGCGCAGCCTCGGCGCCGAGGTGGACCGGCACATCGAGGCGGCCGGCGAGTCCGGGGGCGGGTTGCGGGTCGACCGGCGGGGGGAGCGGCCGTGAGGAGCGGCGTCGCGGGACCGGCCCTGGTGCTGGTCGTGGCCGCCGGGGTGTTGTGCGGCTGCGGGGTCACCCTGCTGCTGGAACGCAGCCTGAGCCGGATCCTGCTCGGCGTCATCCTGCTCGGCAACGGGGTCAACGTGCTGATCCTGCTGGGCGGGCGCGCGGGGGCGGCCCCGGTGGTCGGCACGGCGCCCGCCGGCACGCTGAGCGACGCGCTGCCGCAGGCCATGATCCTCACCGCGATCGTGATCACCTTCGGGCTGACCGCGTTCCTGCTGGCGGTGAGCTACCGCAGCTGGTACCTCACCGGCGACGACGAGGTCCCCGACGACCTCGAGGACCGGCAGGTCCGGGAGGCGGCCGAGCGCAACGAGCTGGCCACCTCCGACCTCGGGGGCGAGGGCCCGGACGCCGACCCTGAGCAGGTCGACCCGGGGCCGCCGCGCCGGCGCGGGGACGGCCCCGGATGACCGGGTACGCGGGACGGGGCGCCCGATGAGCCGGCTCGTGCCGCTGCCCGTGGTGGTACCGCTGCTGGGCGCGGCGCTGACCCTGCTGCTGTTCCGGTGGCCCGGGCTGCAACGTGTCGTCAGCGTCACCTGCCTGGCGGTCACGCTGGTGGTGGCGGCGGTGCTGCTGGTGCAGGCGTACCGGCACGGGCCGGTGGTGGTCCAGGTCGGCGGGTGGCCGGCGCCGGTGGGCATCGTGCTGGTCGCGGACCAGCTCGCCGCGCTGATGCTGGTGGTCTCCTCGGCGGTGACCCTGTGCGTCCTGCTCTACTCCGTCGGCCAGGGGCAGGGCGACTTCGGCGAGACCGTGCCGGTGACCATCTACCACCCGACCTACCTGGTGCTGACCGCCGGCGTGACCAACGCGTTCCTCGCCGGCGACCTGTTCAACCTCTTCGTCGGCTTCGAGATCCTGCTCGCCGCGAGCTTCGTGCTGATCACCCTCGGCGGCACCGAGACCCGGATCCGCACCGGCTCGACGTACGTGGTGGTCAGCATCCTCTCCTCGATGATCTTCCTCGCCTCGGTGGGCCTGGTGTACGCGGCCACCGGCACCCTGAACATGGCCCAGCTGGCGCACCGGCTGGACGCGCTGCCCGACGGCGTACGGCTGACCCTCCAGCTGATGCTGCTGCTCGCCTTCGGGGTCAAGGCGGCGGTCTTCCCGCTCTCGGCCTGGTTGCCGGACAGCTACCCGACCGCCCCGGCCCCGGTCACGGCGGTCTTCGCCGGCCTGCTCACCAAGGTCGGCGTGTACGCGATTATCCGCACCGAGACGCTGCTGTTCCCCGGCGGTCAGCTCGCCGGGCCGCTGATGGTGGTGGCCGGACTGACCATGCTGGTCGGCATCCTCGGCGCGGTGGCCCAGTCCGACATGAAGCGGCTCTTCTCCTTCACCCTGGTCAGCCACATCGGTTACATGATCTTCGGCGTGGGGCTGAGCACCGTGGCCGGGCTCTCCGGCGCGATCTTCTACGTGGTGCACCACATCACCATCCAGACCACGCTGTTCCTGGTCGCCGGTCTCGTCGAGGAGCGGGCCGGCAGCACCGACCTGCGCCGCATCGGCGGGCTGGCCCGGGCGGCCCCGCTGCTCGGCGTCCTCTTCTTCGTCCCGGCCATGAACCTCGCCGGGATCCCGCCCTTCTCCGGGTTCCTCGGCAAGCTCGGCCTGCTCCAGGCCGGCGTCGCGGCCGGCGAGCCGCTGCCCGGCGCGCTGGTGGCGGCGGGGACCGTGACCAGCCTGCTCACCCTCTACGTGGCCTCGCGGGTGTGGAACATCGCCTTCTGGCGCGCCCCGCAACTGGCCACCACCGAGCCGGTCGTGCGCCTGCCGGCGTTGATGGTCGGCGCGACGATCGCGCTGGTCGGGCTGGGGCTGGCGTTGACCGTCGTCGCCGGGCCGCTGTTCGACGTCACCGCCGACGCGGCGGTCGACCTGCGCGAGCGCACCCCGTACATCCGTTCCGTGCTGCCGGTCGGTGCCCCGTGAACCCGGCCCCGCAGGCGCCGCCGCGCGGGCGGGGGCGGCGCCGCGACCAGCTGATCGCCTTCGGCTGGCTGGTGCTGGTCTGGATCCTGCTGTGGGGGGACCTCTCCTGGGGCAACCTCGTGGGCGGGGTGCTGGTGGCCGGCGCCGTGCTGGTGTTCTTCCCGCTGCCGCCGGTGAGCTTCGGCGGCCGGCTGCGCCTCGGGCCGCTGCTGGTCTTCGTGGTGCGCTTCGTCGGCGAACTGGTCAGCGCCAGCGCGCACGTCGCGCGGGTCGCGGTGCAGCCCGGCTACCAGCCGCGGGCGGCGATCATCGCGGTCCGCCTGCGGGTGCACACCGACCTGAACCTGGCGCTCACCGCCGAGGCGCTGTCGCTGGTGCCGGGCACGCTGATCGTCGAGGTCGACCGCAACGCCGGGGTCCTCTACGTGCACGTGTTCGACACCCACGGCCCGCAGGACCTCAGGGGCAGCCGGCGGCGGATCCTCGCCGTCGAGCGGCGGCTCGTGCGCGCGGTCGGCTCCGCCGCCGAGGTCCGCCGGGTCAGCGCCGATCCCGTCGAGAGGGGACCCGAACCGTGACCACGTTCCTCGCCGCCGTCCTCACCCTCCTGTTCTCGGTGACCGCGCTGCTGGCCCTGATCCGGCTCTACCGCGGGCCGTCGCTGATTGACCGGGTGGTCGCGGCCGACATGCTGCTCGCCACGATGGTGGGCGCGGTGGGCGCGGAGGCCGCGGTGAACCGTCATGCCACCACCCTGCCGGTGCTGGTGGCGCTGTCCATGCTCGGCTTCGTCGGGTCGGTGTCGCTGGTCCGCTTCGCCGTTCGCGAGGACGGGGAGGCCTGATGTGGGGCACGCTGGCCGACTGGCTGGGCGGCGGCTGCCTGGTGGCCGGCGCCCTGCTGAGTCTCGCCGCCGGGATCGGGGTGCTGCGCTTCCCGGGCACGCTGGACCGGATGCACGCCGCGACCAAGCCGCAGGTGCTCGGGGTGCTGCTTCTGCTGCTCGGCGTGGCGCTGCGGCTGCGTACCCCGGCCGACCTGGGCATGGTGGCGCTGGTCGGGATCTTCCAACTGGCCACCGCTCCCGTGGCGGCGCAGATGATCGGCCGGGCCGCGTACCGCGCCGGCCGGGTCGATCCGGCCCTGCTCGACGCCGACGAGCTCGCGTCCGCCGACCGCCGTGCCGGTGGCGGGGGCGATCCGTCCTGACCCGCGGCCTGCGGGGGATCGCATCCGAGGCGTCCCAATTCGGGGACTGCGACGAATCTCAGCCTTGCGTCTTGCCGGGTGGTCCGCCCCGCTGCACGCTTTCGCAGTGATGGCTGTCGATCAACGGCCGTCCGCCGGTCACCGCCCACCCGGCGGGACCGGGACCACCGGACCCCGGAGGACCAATGAGACCCCGCACCCCCCGCTCCGCCTGGCTGGCCGCGCTGGCCGTGGCGGCGGCGACGGTCGTGACCGCCTCCTCGGCGACCGCCGCGCCCACCACCACGGTTCCCGCCGCCGCCCCCGCGACGCTCGCCGCGGCCCCGGACATCCCGCTGGCCAACGTGAAGGCGCACCTGTCCCAGTTCCAGTCCATCGCCACCGCCAACGGCGGGAACCGGGCGCACGGTCGCCCCGGCTACCTCGCCTCGGTCAACTACGTCAAGGGCAAGCTCGACGCGGCCGGGTTCACCACGGTGGTGCAGTCGTTCAGCTACGGCGGCGCCACCGGCTACAACCTGATCGCCGACTGGCCCGGCGGAGACCCGAACCAGGTGGTCATGACCGGGGCGCACCTGGACAGCGTCACCGCCGGCCCCGGGATCAACGACAACGGCTCCGGCTCGGCCGCGATCCTGGAGACCGCGCTCGCCGTGGCCCGCAGCGGCTTCACCCCCACCAAGCACCTGCGCTTCGGCTGGTGGGGCGCCGAGGAACTCGGGCTGCGCGGCTCCCAGTACTACGTGAACAACCTGCCGTCGACCGAGCGCACCAAGATCAAGCAGTACCTGAACTTCGACATGGTCGGCTCGCCCAACGCCGGCTACTTCGTCTACGACGGCGACAACTCCGACGGGGTGGGCTCCGGCCCCGGCCCGGCCGGCTCGGCGCAGATCGAGCAGACCATCCAGGCGTACTTCAGCTCGATCGGCGTGCCCACCCGGGGCACCGACTTCGACGGCCGCAGCGACTACGGGCCGTTCATCAGCGTCGGCATCCCGGCCGGCGGCACCTTCACCGGTGCCGAGGGCACCAAGTCCAGCGCCCAGGCCTCGCTCTGGGGCGGCACGGCCGGTCAGGCGTTCGACCCGTGCTACCACCGCTCCTGCGACACCACCAGCAACATCAACGACACCGCGCTGGACCGCAACGCCGACGCGATCGCGCACACGGTGTGGGCGCTGGCCGGCACCGGTACCCCGCCGGGCACCACCGTCTTCAGCGACACCTTCGAGACCGCCACCGGGTGGACCGCCGACCCGGCGGGCACGGACACCGCCACCCTCGGCCGGTGGGAGCGCGGCGACCCGGCGGCCACCAGCTCCGGCGTGGCCACCCAGCTCGGCACGACCGTCAGCGGCAGCTACGACCTGGTCACCGGGCCGCTCGCCGGCAGCAGCGCCGGGGCGTACGACCTCGACGGCGGGGTGAGCACCATCCAGTCGCCGGCCATCACGCTGCCGTCGACCGGCACCCTGAACCTCTCGTTCTCCTGGTACCTGGCCCACCTGAACAACGCCAGCAGCGCCGACTACCTGCGCGTACGGGTGGTGGGCGGCGGCACCGTCACGGCGCTGAACGCGACCGGGGCCGCGACCAACCGGGCGGCGGCCTGGCAGAGCGCCAGCGTCGACGTCTCCGCCCTGCGGGGACAGACCGTACGGATCGTGATCGACGCGGCCGACGCCAGCGGCGCGAGCCTCGTGGAGGCGGCCGTCGACGACGTGAAGATCACCCAGAGCTGACGCCGGGAGGGGCCCCCGACCGACCGGTGTCGGGGGCCTTCGGCACACCTTCAGCGGATATCCAGCCGATCCCGATAAAATGGGCCGCATGATCGACTCTTCTGCCCAGGAGGGCAGCAGTAGCCAGCCGGGTCGTGCCCGGCGTATCCCGACCCCGACGTCCCCGGGAGCCCTGAGCGACCCGTGTTGATCGTCGTTGGTCTTCTCCTCATCATCGTTCTCACCGTCGCCACGGGATACTTCGTGGCCCAGGAGTTCGGCTACGTCGCCGTGGACCGCGGCCGGCTCAAGCAGTTGGCCGACGACGGCGACAAGGCCGCCGCACGGGCGCTGGAGGTGACCGGGCGGCTGTCGTTCATGCTCTCCGGCGCCCAGCTCGGCATCACCGTCACCGCCCTGCTGGTCGGTTACGTCGCCGAGCCGTTTCTCGGCGCCGGGCTGGCCGAGCTGCTCGGGGGCGCCGGCGTCTCGACGGCGGTCAGCCTGCCGCTCTCGGTCGCCCTGGCCCTGGTCCTCGCCACCGTGGTGCAGATGGTCCTCGGTGAGCTGGCCCCGAAGAACCTCGCCATCGCCCGGCCCGAGCCCCTCGCGAAGGCCCTGAGCAGTTCCACCCTGATCTACCTCAAGATCGCCGGCCCGCTGATCAAGCTCTTCGACCGGGCCGCCGTCCGGCTGCTGCGCCGCGTCGGCATCGAGCCGATCGAGGAACTGCCCAGCGGCGCCACCCCGCAGGACCTGGAACAGATCATCGCCGAGTCCCGCCAGGAGGGGCACCTGACCGCCGAGATGTCCACGCTGCTCGACCGGGGGCTCGACTTCCGGGGGCTCACCGCGGGCGAGGTCATGGTGCCCCGCGTCGACGTGCACACCGTACGCGCGCACGAGCCGCTCAGCCGGGTCGTCGAGCTGCTGGACACCGGCAAGTCCCGCTTCCCCGTACGCGGCACCGAGGGCGTCGACGACCTCGTCGGCGTGGTCGGCATCGCCGACGTGCTCGGCGTACCCCCGGAGAAGCGCGCGAGCACCCCGGTCAGCGCGGTCGCCGGCCCTCCGCTCCTGGTGCCGGAGACGCTGCCGCTGCCGACCGTGCTGGACCGGCTGCGCTCCGGCCACCGGCAGCTCGCCTGCGTGGTCGACGAGTACGGCGGCTTCGCCGGCGTGATCACGCTGGAGGACATCGCCGAGGAGCTCGTCGGCCCGATCCGGGACGAGGACGACCCGCCCGAGCGGGCCCCGGCCCGGCAGGCGGACGGCTCCTGGGTGGTGCCGGCCCGCTGGCGCATCGACGAGGTCGCCGACAGCACCGGCATCGCGCTGCCCGAGGCCCCGGAGTACGACACGCTCTCCGGCCTGGTCATGCGGGAGCTGGGGCGGGTCCCCGAGGTCGGTGACCGGCTGGAGATCAGCCTGCCGGCCGACGGCGAGGACGGCGCGGAGGAACCGCGCGCCCTGGTCGAGGTGCTGGCCGTCGACCGGCACGTGGCCGACTCCGTCCGGCTGCGGATCGCCGAGCCCGGGGAGGTGTCCGCGTGAGCCCCGGCATCGCGCTCTTCACGTCGGTGATCCTGCTGGCGTTGAACGGCTTCTTCGTGGCCGCCGAGTTCGCCCTGGTGGCCAGCAAGCGTTACCGGCTGGAGCACGCCGCCGCCGGTGGCGGTCGGGCCGCCCGGGCCGCGCTGGACGGCGTACGTGAGCTCTCGCTCATGCTCGCTGGCGCGCAGCTCGGCATCACCCTGTGCACCCTGGGTCTCGGCGCGCTCGCCGAACCGGCGATCGAGCACCTGCTGAGCCCGCTGCTGCACGCGGTCGGGCTGCCGGACGCCGCGAGCCACGTGGTCGCGCTGATCTTCGCGCTGAGCGTCGTCACCTTCCTGCACCTGGTGGTCGGGGAGATGGCGCCGAAGTCCTGGGCGATCACCCACCCGGAGCGCTCGGCGGTGCTGCTGGCGTTGCCGTTCCGCGCCTTCGCGCGGGTCGCCCGGCCGGTGCTGTCGGTGATGAACGCGCTGGCCAACGCGATGCTGCGGCTGGTCAAGGTCAACCCGCAGGACCAACTCGCCCAGGTGCACGGCCCGGACGAGCTGCGGATGCTGCTGGAGCAGTCCCGCGAGCACGGCCTGCTGGGCGCCGAACAGCACGAGATGCTCACCAGCATGCTGGAGCTCCAGGGCACCACGGTGGCGCAGGTGATGGAGCCGTTCGACCAGATGGTGACGGTGCGCCGCGACGAGGGGGCCGACCGCATCGAGCAGGTCAGCCGGGACAGCGGCCGGTCGCGGCTGGCCGTGCTGGACGCCAGCGGCGACGTCTGCGGCCTGGTCCACGTCCGGGAGGCGGTGCGGGCCACCACCACGGGCCGTACGGTCACCGCCGGGGACCTGATGACCAACGCCCTCACCCTGCCGGCCACGGCGTCGGTGACCGAGGCGGTGGCGGAGATGCGCGCCCGGCAGTCCCAGCTCGCGCTGGTGCGCAACGGCGGCGGGCCGGCCCGGCCGGTCGGCTTCGTCGCGCTGGAGGACCTGCTGGAGGAGGTCATCGGCGAGTTCGACGACGAGACCGACCCGGTGCCGCGCGGGCGACGCATGAGATGAGACCGGAGGGGTGGCCGCTGTTCGTCGAAGTCGGGGCGGCCACCCGCGAGGTCCGCGACCATGGAGGGGGCCCCGCGCGAGGCCCGCGGGCATGGAGGGGCCCCGCGCGAGGTCCGCGGCCATGGGGGTGACGGGCAGGCCCGGCCCGGTCGTGGACGGGGGGAGTGCCGTGCGGTTGACGGGGGTGTCACCCGAGTCCGGCGGGACCGGGCTGTCGGTGCGCACGGCCCTGGCAAACCCGAGCACCCGTCCCGGGCTGCGGCTGCCGGGGCGGGTCACCGTCGTCGCCGGCTCCACCGACGTACCCGTCCTGCACGTCCGGCTCGGCCTGGTCACCACGGCCGAACCGGACGACCCGGAGGCACCCCGTCGCCTGGTGCAGTTCCACCAGGCCACGGTGGCCGGCGCC
This sequence comes from Micromonospora echinofusca, assembly GCF_900091445.1. Taxonomy (NCBI): domain Bacteria; kingdom Bacillati; phylum Actinomycetota; class Actinomycetes; order Micromonosporales; family Micromonosporaceae; genus Micromonospora; species Micromonospora echinofusca. The sequence goes on along the minus strand of NZ_LT607733.1, from coordinate 4,691,451 downwards.
TTCGTGCTGCGCGCGGGGCGGGGCCGCTCGATCCCGTTCGAGTTCCCGCTGCCGTGGGAGACCCCCGTGACCGTCTTCGGCGGGGTGCCCCTGCTCAGCCTGCGGATGGGGCTGCGTACGGAGGTGGCTGTCGAGCCGGCGCTCGACCAGGGCGCGATGGTGCCGGTCTTCGTGCACCCGCTGCCCACCCAGGCGCACGTCCTGGTGGCTCTCGACACGCTCGGCTTCAGCATGCGCCAGGCCGGCCTGGTCGACAACCGGCTGCCGGGGGTGGCGCAGACCCTGCCGCTGCACCAGCGGCTGGGCTACTGGGTGGCACCGCTCTACGCCGGGCCGATCACCGAGCTGGAGCTGATCTTCATCGCCGACCCGGCCGGCCTGGAGGTGATCCTCTGGCTGGACCGGCGGCTCGCCCTGGCCGGGATCACCCACCAGAGCATCAGCCGGTTCCGGGTCTGGCACACCGGCGCCGAGCAGCGGGACTGGGTCGCGACCGTGGACGCCTGGCTGCGCGCGGCGATCAACCGGCACGCGGCGGCCGCCGCGCACGCCGACTGGTCCGCGACCATCTCCGAGTCGGCGCACGTCAGCCGCCCGCCGGACGAGCCGATCCACCCCGGCTTCGGCCTGGGCGGCACGGCCGGCGGAGCCGGCGTCGGCGGCTCCGGCGGCGGCGACGGCACCTGACCCGGGGCGGGGTGGCGAGGCACCGCCCCGGCAGAGTCAGGCGGGCGACCGTCCCGGCAGGGCCAGGGCGCCCCGCCGGGTCAGGCGCTGGCGGTGGCCAGCTTGAGGCTGAAGCCGAGGAAGAGCGCGGCGACGCCCGTGGTGGCGCCGGCGGCCAGGCGGTGGCGCCGGCGGAACTGGGCCGCCAGGAACGTGCCCGTGAAGATCAGCGCGGTCAGGTAGAGCGCGCTGGTGACCTGGGCGATGAGCCCGAGCAGCAGGAACGACAGTGCCGGCCAGGCGTAGCCCGGGTCCACGAACTGGATGAAGAACGAGACGAAGAAGAGGATCGCCTTCGGGTTGAGCAGGCTGATCACCAGCGCCTTGCGGAACGGGCTGCGCAGCGCCGCCGGCTCCGCGGCGTCGATGAGCCGCGGGGTGGTCGGGTCGTTGCGCGTCCGCCAGCGCCGCCACGCGCCGCGCAGCATCGTCAACCCCACATAGCCGAGGTACGCGGCGCCGGCGTACTTGATCACGAGGAAGAGCGGCGGGTACGCCTGGACCAGCGACGCCACGCCGGCGGCGGAGAGGAACATGAGTATCCCGTCGCCGACGAAGACCCCGCCGGCCGCCCGGTAGCCGGTCGCCACGCCCCGCTGCGCGGCGGTGGAGAGCACGAAGAGGGAGTTGGGACCGGGCAGCAGAACGATCGCCACGGTGCCCAGCACGTACGTCCAGATGTCGGTGATGCCCAGCACGCCCGCCATCATGAGGCCACGGGCGCCGCCCGGCGAAGCCTTTCCCGCAGCGTGACCTGTGCGTTCGGCCACTCGTCGACGGTCATCGAATACTGCACGGTGTCCCGCCAGGAGCCGTCCGGGCGCAGCCGGTGCCGGCGCAGCACCCCCTCGCGGGACGCGCCGAGGCGCTCGATCGCCCGCTGCGAGCGCTCGTTGCGGATGTCGGTGTGCCAGACCACCCGCTCCGCACCCAGCTCGTCGAAGGCGCGGGCGAGCAGCAGCAGCTTCGCCTCCGTGTTGATCCCGGTGCGCCACCAGGGCCGGCCCAGCCAGGTGTAGCCGATCGCCACCGCCCGGCGCTCCGGGTCCACCTCGTAGAAGGAGGTGGTCCCCACCACGGCGCCGGTCACCGCGCAGCGCTGCACCCACGGCACCCGCTCGCCCCGCCGGTGGGCGGCCAGGGCGACGGCGATCCCCTCGGCGGTGCCGGCGGGGTCGGCCGGCTGCGGGCTGCCGAGGTGCCGCCACACCTCCGGGTCGGCGGTCGCGGCGTGCAGCTCGTCGGCGTGCGCGAGGTCGAGCGGTTCCAGCAGCACGTGCTCCCCGCGCAGCACCGCCGGCTCGAGCCACGGCGAGGTGCGCTCCCGCAGGTACGCCGGCACCGGCACGCCCACCCCGGCGTCGGGCTCGGGTGCCCCGGCGGTCAGCCGCAGCGGCACCACACCGGCCCAGTGCGGCAGGGCGAGGTCGGTCTCCTCGTCGCGTACGCCGCCGGCGCGGGCGCGCACCGACACCTCGCGCAGCGGCAGGGCGAGCACGGCCGTCTCGGCCAGCTCCCGGCGCGACGGGGGACGGCTGTCGGCGCTGCGCCCCGGGGCGGCCTTCTCCACCAGGGCGGTCAGCATCCGCAGCTTCTCCCGCTCGTCGGTGACCAGCCGCGCGGTGCCGTGCGCCACGACCGAGCGGTAGTTGGCGCTGTGGTGAAACTGTGAGCGGCCGTAGACGAGGCCGTCGAGCAGGGTGACGGCGACGCAGACCCGCAGCCCCTCGCCCCGGGCGGCGAGCAGCGGCCGGCTGCCGGTGGAGCCGTGCAGGTAGAGGGTGTCGCCGATGCGCACGTGCAGGGTGGGCAGCACGCGGGGCTCGCCGTCGACGGTGAACCCGAGCGCGCAGTCGTACGCCTCGTCGAGGACGGCGTGCGCGGCCGCCTCGTCGTAGCTCATCCGCTCCCGGGAGCGGCTGGCGGTGGTCCGGTCGGTGGGTGCGTACATGGCTCGACCTTTGTTCTAGTACAATCCCTGATTTGTGTCAGCACGCTATCAGGTCGCCGGTACGACAGCCGCCGAGATTTCGGCCAGCATCGAATCGGGCATCCGCTCCGCCGCCCTCGCCCCCGGCGACGCGCTGCCGCCGGTGCGGGAGCTCGCCGCCCGGCTCGCGGTGAGCCCCGCCACCGCGGCCCGCGCCTACCAGGAGCTGCGCCAGCGGGGCCTGGTGGTCACCGCCGGCCGGCACGGCACCAGGGTCCGGCCCCGGCCGCCCGTGGCGGCCCGCCGCTCCGCGTTGCGCCCGCCGCCCGCCGCCGGCCTGCGCGACCTCTCCCGGGGCGAGCCGGACGTGCGGCTGCTGCCGCCCCTCGGGGCACACCTCGCGGGCCTGGCCGCCGCAGCGGGCGAGCCGGTCGGCTACCCGGCGGCCGGGGTGCTGCCCGAGCTGGCCGAGGCGGCCCGCGAGCGGCTGGCAGCCGACGGCGTACCGGCGGCGGAGCTGACCGTCACCGGCGGGGCGCTGGACGGCATCGAGCGGCTGCTCGGCGCGCACCTGCGCCCTGGGGACTCGGTCGCGGTCGAGGACCCGGGCTGGGCCAACCTGCTCGACCTGGTCGCCGCGCTCGGGCTGCGGCCGATCGGCGTGCCGGTCGACGACGACGGTCCGCTCGTCGCCGGGGTCGGCGCCGCCCTCGCCGCCGGCGCGCGGGCGCTGATCGTGACGAGCCGGGCCCAGAACCCCACCGGCGCGGCGGTCTCCGCCGAACGGGCCGGCGAGCTGCGCGCCCTGCTCGCCGGGCGGTCCGACCTGCTGCTGATCGAGGACGACCACGCCGCCGAGCTGGCCCGCGTACCGCTGCACCCGCTCGCCGGGGCGACCCCGACGTGGGCCTTCGTCCGCTCGGTGAGCAAGCCGTTCGGCCCCGACCTGCGGCTGGCCGTGCTGGTGGGCGACGAGACCACCGTCGCCCGGGTGGCCGGACGCGCCCGGGTCGGCGCCGGCTGGGTCTCCACGGTGCTGCAACGGCTGGTCCTGGCGCTCTGGCGCGACCCCGCCGTGGCCGTGCTGGTGGACCGGGCCGCCAGCAGCTACGAGCGGCGGCGCGCGGCACTGATCGGCGCGCTCGCCGAGCACGGCCTGACCGCCCACGGGCGCAGCGGCATCAACGTCTGGCTGCCGGTCGACGACGAGACCAGCGTGCTGACCGCGCTGCGCGACGCCGGCTGGGCGGTCGCGCCCGGCGCGCTGCACCGCATCGCCGGCCCGCCAGCACTGCGGATCACCGTCAGCTCGCTCGACGAGGCGGAGATCCCGGAGCTGGCCGGGGCGGTGGCCCGGGCGGTCCGGCCCGCACCCACCGCAGGCTTCACGGCGTGAGGGGGGAGCGCGTGTCCCCTCACACACCGGGTAGAACAGTCGTCATGGCCGAGCAGACCGAGACCGCGCCGGGCGCGCAGAAGTTCATCCCGCCGCGCGCCGACACCCTCGACGACCTGCGCGCCGCCGCCGCCGGCTGCCGGGGCTGCGAGCTCCACCGGGACGCGTCGCAGACCGTCTTCGGTCGCGGCGACGCCGGTGCGCGGGTGGTCTTCGTGGGCGAGCAGCCCGGCGACCTGGAGGACCAGAAGGGCCTGCCGTTCGTCGGCCCCGCCGGCCGGCTGCTGCGCAGGGCGGTCGACGACGCCCGGCTCGACCCCGGCCACATCTACCTCACCAACGCGGTGAAGCACTTCCGCTTCGAGCTGCGCGGCAGGCGGCGCATCCACCAGACCCCGGACCGGGTGCACGTCACCGCCTGCCGGCCCTGGCTGGTGGCCGAGTTCGCCCAGCTCCGCCCGGAGATCGTGGTGGTGCTGGGCGCCACCGCCGCCAAGGCCCTGCTCGGCCCGACGTTCCGGGTCACCCGCCAGCGCGGCGAGCTGCTGCCCTGGCCGGAGTCGGCCCAGCACCCGGAGGACTTCCGGCGGGTGCCGGTGGATTCCACGGGCGCCGTCGCGGACGCCCCGCCGGCCCGGCTGCTGGCCACCATCCACCCGTCCGCCGTGCTGCGCGCCGACGACCAGGACAAGGCGTACGAGGGGCTGGTCGCCGACCTCACCGTGGCCGCCCGCACCCTCGCCGCCTGACCGTCCGGTGCCCGCCGGTCGGCGGTCAGTCCGGCCCGTCCCAGGCACTCGGACAGTACGCGACGTCCTCGCTCAGGAAGCCGACGACCGCGTCGAGGTCCCCCCGCTCCCAGGCCGCGTTGAACTCCTCAACCAATCCCCGTGCATCGGTCACGCCCGCACGGAGCCCTCCGCCGCCCGGCCTCCCGAGAGACTCCACGTCAATCTTGGACAGTTGCCGTTCGCCTCGAACGGCAACTGTCCAAGATTCACCTTGGCCCGACCGGCAGACGGCCGATCGGGTTTCCGGACCGAGGCAGCGGTCGGTGGCGGCGTACGCAGCGTGGCCGCGTGTGGGCAGGGCGGGTGGGCGGTGCCACACTTGCCGCCATGGAGCAGCATCTCTACGAGCGCGACCACGAGGAGTTCCGCGAGCTGTGCCGCGAGTTCCTGACCCGCGAGGCGGTGCCCCACCACGAGCGCTGGGAGGCCGACGGGATCGTCGACCGCGAGGTGTGGCGCCGCGCCGGGGCCGCCGGCCTGCTGGGCATGGACGTCGACACGGAGTACGGCGGCGGCGGGCAGCGCGACTTCCGGTTCAACGCCGTGCTGGACGAGGAGATCGTCGCCGCCGGGTGCACCGGGCTCGGCTTCGGCCTGCACAACGACGTGGTGGCGCCGTACCTGACCGAACTCACCACGGACGAGCAGCGCAAGCGCTGGCTGCCCGGGTTCTGCTCCGGCGACCTGGTCACCGCGATCGCGATGAGCGAGCCGGGCGCCGGCTCCGACCTGGCCGGCATCCGTACGAGCGCGGTCCGCGACGGCGACGGCTGGGTGCTCAACGGCCAGAAGACCTTCATCACCAACGGTGAGATGGCCGACCTGGTGGTCGTGGTCGTGCGTACCGCCCCGGACCAGGGCGCGCACGGGGTGAGCCTGATCGCCGTGGAGAGCGGCACGCCCGGCTTCTCCCGGGGCCGGCGGCTGGCCAAGGTCGGGCTCAAGGCCAACGACACCGCCGAGCTGTTCTTCGACGACTGCCGGGTGCCGGCGGAGAACCTGATCGGCACCGAGAACCACGGCTTCTACCACCTGATGGCCAACCTGCCCCGGGAGCGGCTCAGCATCGCCGTCGCCGCGGTGGCCGCCGCCGAGCGGCTGCTCGCCGTCACCCTCGACTACGCGCGCTCCCGGCAGGCGTTCGGCCGGCCGATCGGCGCGTTCCAGCACAACCGCTTCCTGCTCGCCGAGCTGGACACCGAGGTCACCATCGCCCGCACCTTCGTCAACCACTGCGTCGCGGAGTACGACGCCGGCCGGCTCTCGGTCACCGACGCGGCCAAGGCGAAGTGGTGGACCACCGAGTTGCAGAACCGGGTCGCCGACCGCTGCGTGCAGCTGCACGGCGGGTACGGCTACATGCTGGAGTACCCGGTGGCGAAGGCCTGGCTGGACGGCCGGGTGCAGACCATCTACGGCGGCACCACCGAGATCATGAAGGAGATCATCGGCCGGGGCCTCGGGCTGTAACCGTCAACCGGCTGCCGGGCGGCGGGGCGGGTGCGCAAGGATGAGACGGCACCTCGCCCCTTACCTCGAAGGAGCCGCCATGGCCACCGACCTGGCCGCGCCGCTCGCCGCGCCCGACGTCGCGCCCATCCAGCGGCGTACGCTGCGGCTGCTCTTCGCCACCCAGATCATCGGCGGCATCGGGGTGACCATCGGCGTCGCCGTCGGGGCGCTGCTCGCCTCCGACGTGGCCGGCACCGCCGTCGCGGGCCTGGTCAGCAGCGCCGCCGTGGTCGGCGGGGCGTTGCTGGCCGTGCCGGTCACCCGGATCATGACCGTCCGGGGCCGCCGACCCGGCCTGGTCGTGGCGTACCTGACGGGCGCCGCCGGCGGCGTGCTGGTGGTCCTCGCCGCGGTGACCCGCTGGGTTCCGCTGCTCTTTCTCGGCATGCTCCTGTTCGGCGGCGGCAGCGCGGCCAACCTCCAGGCCCGTTACGCGGCGGTCGACCTGGCGGTTCCGGCGCGCCGGGGCCGCCAGCTCTCGTTGATCGTCTGGGCCACCACCATCGGCGCGGTCGCCGCGCCGAACTTCGCCTCGCTCGCCGACCGCACCACCAGCGGCTGGGGGCTGCCGCCGCTGGCCGGCCCGTTCGCGTTCAGCGCCGCCGCGCTCGCGCTGGCCGCCGGGGCGATCCTGGCGCTGCTGCGGCCGGACCCGCTGCTCACCGCGCGCCGGCTGGCGGCGGCCGTCGCCCCGCCGGCCCCCGTCGCGGCGCCCGCGGCGACCGCCCGGCACGGCGCGGGCATGCGGGCCGCCTGGTCGGTGGTACGCACGCGGCCGGCCGCCCGGCTCGGCATCGTCGCGGTGGCGGTCGGCCACCTGGTCATGGTCGCGGTGATGGTGATGACCCCGGTACGCCTGCACGAGTGGCACGACGACGCCGACGTGCTGCGGGTGGTCGGTCTCGTGCTGAGCCTGCACATCGCCGGCATGTACGCACTCGCCCCGGTGGCGGGCTGGCTCACCGACCGGGTCGGCCGCCGGGCGGTGATCCTCGGCGGCGTCGGGCTGCTGCTCGCGGCGTGCGCGGTCGCCGGCACGGCCGGGCACCACACGGCCCGGCTCTCGGTCGGGTTGTTCCTGCTCGGGCTGGGTTGGTCGGGGACCATGGTGGCGGGCTCGACGCTGCTGTCGGAGTCGGTGCCGGTGGGGATCCGGCCGAGCGTGCAGGGGCTCTCGGACCTGACGATGGGCCTGGCCGGCGCCGGGGCGGGGGCGGTCAGCGGGTTTGTCGTGGCGGCGGCCGGCTATCCGGTGCTCACCGGGCTCGCGGCGGTCGCGGTGGTGCCCCTGGTGACGCTAGCGTTGCGGCCGGTGCCGGTGGGCGCACCGGACGAGGAGGAATGATCACGTGCGGCTGACCGACTTCTGGTCCCGGTTGGAGGAGGCGTTCGGGCCCGGCTACGCGGCCAGCATCGCCCGCGACCAGGTGCTCGCGCAGCTCGGCGGGCGGACCGTCGAGCAGGCCCTGGCGTCGGGTGAGCAGACCCACGTGGTGTGGCGCGCGGTCTGCGCCGCCTATCCCGACCGGGTGCCCGCACGACTACGCTGAGCAGCCGTTTCGTCGCTTCCGCGTGTCGCTTGCCGACTCGTACACCTGTTCGGCTATTGTCCACAGCGGGGCGCTCGTCCACAGCTCACGGCCGGTCGGCTGGTTTTCTGTCGGACCCAGCGCCTAGCGTGTCCGCGTGACGCGAAGCTCAGGAAAGACGCCGGCGAAGGCAGGGGTGGCAAACATGGCCGCAGGGCCCGATCGGGAGAAGGCACTCGACCTTGCTCTCGCTCAGATCGACAAGCAGTTCGGCAAGGGTTCGGTGATGCGGCTGGGAGAGCGGCCGGTCGTCCAGACCTCGGTGATTCCGACGGGTTCGATCGCGCTCGACGTGGCGCTCGGCGTGGGCGGTCTGCCCCGGGGCCGGGTCGTCGAGATCTACGGTCCGGAGTCCAGCGGTAAGACCACGGTGGCGCTGCACGCGGTGGCCAACGCCCAGCGGGCCGGCGGCATCGCCGCCTTCGTCGACGCCGAGCACGCGCTCGACCCGGAATACGCCAAGGCGCTCGGCGTCGACACCGACGCCCTGCTGGTCTCCCAGCCCGACACGGGCGAGCAGGCGCTGGAGATCACGGACATGCTGGTCCGCTCCGGCGCGATCGACATCATCGTCATCGACTCGGTGGCCGCGCTGGTGCCGCGCGCCGAGATCGAGGGCGAGATGGGCGACAGCCACGTGGGTCTCCAGGCCCGGCTGATGAGCCAGGCGCTGCGGAAGATCACCGGTGTGCTCAACAACACCGGCACCACGGCGATCTTCATCAACCAGCTCCGCGAGAAGATCGGCGTCATGTTCGGCAGCCCCGAGACCACCACGGGTGGTCGGGCGCTGAAGTTCTACGCCTCGGTCCGGCTCGACGTGCGCCGCATCGAGAGCCTCAAGGACGGCACCGACGTGGTCGGCAACCGCACCCGGGTCAAGGTCGTGAAGAACAAGGTCGCCGCGCCGTTCAAGCAGGCCGAGTTCGACATCATGTACGGCAAGGGCATCTCCCGCGAGGGCTCGCTGATCGACGTCGGCGTCGAGCAGGCGATCATCCGCAAGTCCGGCGCCTGGTACACCTACGACGGCGACCAGCTGGGCCAGGGCAAGGAGAAGGCCCGCGAGTTCCTCCGGGAGAACCCGGACGTGGCCGCCGAGATCGAGAAGAAGATCCTGGAGAAGCTCGGCGTCGGGGTCGGCGCGGGTGACGCCGCCGGTGGCCCGGAGCTGCCGCCGGTCGACTTCTGACCGGTCCCTGACCTGTGGCAGGAAGACGCGCCCGCACCGGGCGGGGCTGGGATGCCAGCCCCGCCCGCGCGGGCGACGACGACACGCCCCGGCCTCGTCGGGCCCGGCGCGGCCGGACCGGCGACACCGACCCCGAGGCGCCCCCGGCCCCACCGCGCGACGAGGCCGAGCTGGCGCGGGAGATCTGCCTGCGCCAGCTCGCCGTCCGACCCCGCACCCGGGCCGAGTTGGCCGGGGCGCTGGCGAAGCGGGGCGTCTCCGACGAGGTCTCGGCGGAGGTGCTCGACCGCTACGACGAGGTCGGCATCATCGACGACGCCGCGTTCGCCCGGGCCTGGGTGGCGAGCCGGCACTCCGGCCGGGGTCTGGCCCGCCGGGCGCTGGCCAACGAGCTGCGTCAGCGCGGGGTGGACGGCGAGGTCGCGAGCGAGGCCCTCGGCGAGCTGGACGAGGAGACCGAGGCCGAGACCGCCCGCGCCCTGGTCGAGCGGAAGCTGCGCACCGCCCGGGGCGAGCCGGACGCCGTCTTCCGGCGGCTGGTGGCCATGCTGGCCCGCAAGGGCTACCCGCCAGGCGTGGCGATCCGGGCGGTGAAGGACGCGCTCGCCGCACAGAGCGCCGAGGCGGCCGAGTTCGCCGACCAGATCGACGCCGACGCGCTCGCCGACGCCGAGGGCGAGCTGGACCGCGACAGCCGCCCCCTCGGTTGAGCGGGGCGGCGGGCGTGTGGTGCCGAGCCCGCTGAGCCCGGCGACGGCGGAGGAGAGACTGCGATGCTGAAGGCGTGTCTCAACGGGGCCCGCACCCGTGCCGAGCACCCGGCGCTGCCGGTCACCCCGGCGGAGCTGGCGGCCGACGCGGCCCGTTGTGCGGGCCTCGGCGCCGACGCGGTCCACGTGCATCCCCGGGGCGCCGACGGCCGGGAGTCCCTGCACCCGTCGGTGATAGCCGCCGCGCTGGAGGCGATCCGGGCCGCCCGGCCGGGGCTGCCCGTCGGGGTGAGCACCGGGGCCTGGATCGAGCCGGAGCCGGCCGCCCGGGTGGCCGCCGTCCGGGCCTGGACGGTGCTGCCCGACTTCGCCTCGGTCAACGCGCACGAGCCGGGCGCGGAGGCGGTGGCGCAGGCGCTGCGCGAGCGGGGCGTCATGGTCGAGGCGGGGCTCTGGACGCTCGACGTCGTCGCCGCGTACGCGCGGTGGCGGGTGCCGGCCGGGCGGATCCTGATCGAGTGCATGGCCGAGGGGCCGGCCGTGGCGCTGGCGGACGCCGCCGCGATGCTGGCGGCGCTGCCTTCCGCGCCCGGGGGCCCGCAGGTCCTGCTGCACGCCGAGGGGCCGGCGACCTGGTCGGTGCTGACCGAGGCGGTACGCCGGGGCCTGCACAGCCGCGTCGGGCTCGAGGACACGCTGTCGCTGCCCGACGGCTCGACCACCCCCGACAACGCCGCCCTGGTGACGGCGGCCCTGACGGCGGGTGCCCGCTGACCCACCCGACGCCGGCACCGGCCCGTCGCCCCACCGCCGTCCCGCTTTCCGGGGCCCGTCGCCCCACCGCCCGCCGGCTGCCCCGCCCGTCGCCTCCCATCGCCCGCCGGTGCGGGCGCGCGCCTACGCGATGCGTCGGCCCCGTCGGTACGCAAGATCGGTTGATGGGGCCCGGTCCCAGATGCCCCGAAGCACCGGCTCGGTGACAGACGATCAGGGGGGTGGCGCAGCCCTGCGCGTGCCGGCGGGTTTCGGCGGATCGCTCACCCGGGATGCGTGCGTCACAGCCAGTGGCGGGTGCCCCGACGGGTGCCGGGTGCGGGTGTGCCCGGCTGAGCTGGGCCGACGTGCCGCACTAGCTGACCGGCTGCCGTTTTGTCCGCCCGTGTCCGGGCGCGCATCAGCGGTGCGTGACGCGGCAACTTCTCTCCGTTCGGGGGGTTTGATCATGAGTTCTTGACCGGAGCACCCCGGGAGACCTAGCCTCGCCATACAGGCTCACATTGCCCGACCAAGCGCAGGCTAAGCGCACAACATAGATCGCGTAACGGAACAGCATCACTTTGACCGATCCGATCGGTCATCGGCGACAGCTCGGACTGGCCGGTCCGACGCTGGCGCGACAACTGCACCCGGCCGTCGGCGATGCTCCCGTGCGGGCACCGCCGACGGAAGCTACCCCACGGCCAGTCGCTCCGGTCGGGCGTCCACAGCCGCAGGGTGCGTGCCCATCGGCACGGTCGCTGCGGTCCCGACGTTCAGGGGAGGCGGCCATGGCGAGGCGGCGCAGTTGCATCGGGGTGCCGACATGAGCGGGCCGGTCGCCGGGCAGGAGCCCGCGTCCGTCGGGGCACCCCGCGCGCCTCGGCCTTCCGGGCCGCTCCACGGCCCTTCCGCTTCGGCCGCGTCGCGGGACGGGGCGCCGGCATGAGCGGGTTCGACGTCGTGATCCTGGCCGTGGTGCTGGTCCTGACCGTGGTCGTGCTCGGGGCGGTGCTGCTCGGCGTACGGACGCTGCGCCGCTTCGGTGCGGCGCCGGCACCGGAGGATCCCGCCTTCATCGCCGAGAAGGACCGGCAGGAACAGTCCCTCGCGGCCCTGCGTACCGCCGCCGACGAGGCCAACAGCACGATCGACGTGGCGAAGTCCGCCGCCGCGGCGGCGCGCGCCGAGGCCGCCGCAGCGAAGGCCGAGGCCAAGGCGGCCCGGGCGGAGGCGCGCCGGGTGCTCGACGACGCCCGGGCGGAGGCCGACACCGTCCTGGAACGGGCCCACAAGCAGGCCGAGGCCGACGCCGAGCAACTGCGGGCCACCGCCCGCCGCAGCGGCGAGCGGGAGGTCGCGGTGCTCGCTGCCACCACCCGGGAGCAGGCCGCCGAGGTCGAGCGGCGGGCCGCCCGGATGGACGAGCGCGAGCGGCTGCACACCGAGGAGGTGGAGCGCCTCGCCGAGCGGGAACGGCAGCTCACCGCCGCCAGCGCGGCCCTGTCGGCCCGCGAGGCCGCGCTCGCCCAGCGCGAGGCCGAGCTCGCCGAGGCGGAGGAGCAGCGGCGCCGCGAGCTGGAGCGGATCGCCGGCCTGACCGCCGACGCGGCCCGGGCCGAGCTGATCGAGGCGATCGAGGTCCAGGCCAAGCGGGAGGCCGCGCTGCTGGTCCGCGACATCGAGTCCGAGGCGCGCGGCACCGCCGAGCAGCGCGCCCGGCACATCGTCGTCGACGCCATCCAGCGGGTCGCCAGCGAGCAGACCGCGGAGAGCGTGGTCAGCGTCCTGCACCTGCCCGGCGACGAGATGAAGGGGCGGATCATCGGTCGCGAGGGCCGCAACATCCGCGCCTTCGAGTCGGTCACCGGCGTCAACCTGATCATCGACGACACCCCCGAGGCAGTGCTGCTCTCCTGCTTCGACCCGGTGCGCCGGGAGGTCGGCCGGCTGACGCTGGAGAAGCTGGTCCTGGACGGGCGGATCCACCCGCACCGCATCGAGGAGGTCTACGACCAGGCCCGCCACGAGGTGGACCAGCTGTGCCAGCGGGCCGCCGAGGACGCCCTGGTCGAGGTCGGGATCACCGAGATCCACCCGGAGCTCGTCACCCTGCTGGGGCGGTTGCGCTACCGGACGTCGTACGGGCAGAACGTGCTCAAGCACCTAGTGGAGACCGCGCACATCGCCGGCATCATGGCCGCCGAGCTGCGGCTCGACGTGCCGATCATCAAGCGTTCGGCGTTCCTGCACGACATCGGCAAGGCGCTCACGCACGAGGTGGAGGGCAGCCACGCCATCATCGGCGCCGACCTGGCCCGCAAGTACGGCGAGAGCGAGGACGTCGTCCACGCCATCGAGGCGCACCACAACGAGGTGCCGCCGCAGACCATCGAGGCCGTCCTCACCCAGGCGTCCGACGCCTGCTCCGGCGGCCGGCCGGGGGCCCGGCGGGAGAGCCTGGAGGCGTACGTCAAGCGGCTGGAGCGCATCGAGGAGATCGCGGCCGGCAAGCTCGGCGTGGAGAAGGTCTTCGCCATGCAGGCCGGCCGCGAGATCCGGGTGATGGTCAAGCCGGACGACGTCGACGACATCGGCGCCGCCGTGCTGGCCCGGGACGTGGCCAAGCAGATCGAGGAGGAGCTGACCTACCCGGGTCAGATCCGGGTGACCGTGGTCCGCGAGTCCCGGGTGACCGAGATCGCCCGCTGACGGCGTCGACACGAAGGGCCGGCCCGATCATCGGGCCGGCCCTTCGTCGTCGGGCGTGGATCAGGCGCCGCCGGTGCCCTCCGCCTGCGCGCTGAGCGCGGCCGGGGGCGGGTTCTGCGCCGGGGTGCCGGCGGTCTTGCGACCGCGTGAGAGCCGGCGCTGCACGTACTGGGCCAGCTTCGACAGCGCGTAGTTCACCACGATGAACATGACCGCGATCACGACGTAGACCTGGATCGGGTTGTCCAGTACGCCGATGATCTGCTTGCCGATGTTCAGGGTCTCCTCGTAGCTGATGATGAAGCCGAGCGAGGTGTCCTTGAGTACCACGACGAGCTGGCTGATCAGCGCCGGCAGCATGATCCGGAACGCCTGCGGCAGCAGGATCATCCGGGTGGTCTGCGCCGGGGAGAGCCCGATCGCGGCCGCCGCCTCGGCCTGCCCGCCGGGCAGGCCCTCCATGCCGGAGCGGAGGATCTCGGCGATCACCACCGAGTTGTAGATGGTCAGGCCGATGACCAGGTACCACAGCGTGTCGAACGAGACGCCGAACTCGGGGAAGCCGCGGGCCACGAAGAAGATCGTGATGACCACGGGCAGGCCCCGGAACACCTCGACGCAGACCCGGGTGACCGCCGACAGCAGCGCGCTCAGCCCGCGCAGCAGGTAGGCCAGCGGCGTGGCGAGCCCGGTGAAGCGGCGCCGGGTCAGGCTCTTGAGCTGGATCCGCAGCACCGCGAGCAGGGTGCCGACCACCAGTGAGGAGACGATCGCCAGCGCGGCGGCGGTCAGGGTGTTCTTGAAGCCGAGGCCGATGCGGTCCCACACCAGCGAGAAGTTCTCGTTGGAGGGGTCGATCAGCGGCCCCCACAGCTCCATCGAGAACTGGCCCTTGTCGTCCAGCGGGCGGTAGATCAGGAAGTACGCGGCGACGAGCAGCAGCACCGTCGCCACCACGCTGCCGATCAGCGTGAGCCGGCGCTGCCGGGGACCGGGGACGTCGTAGAGGACGCTCTGCTGGCTCATCGGGCCACCGCCTGCCGCTTCTCGATCCGGTCGAGGAGCGCGCCGAGGGGGACGGTCATGATCAGATATCCGATCGAGATGCCGATGGCGACGGGGACGAAGGCGTAGCCCTCGGCCGAGGTCAGCTGGTCGGCGGTCTGCGAGAGGTCGCCGACGACGCCGAAGAAGCCGACCAGCGCCGAGTTCTTGATCATTGCGATGATCACCGAGCCGAGCGGCACCACCGAGGCCTTCCAGGACTGCGGCAGCACCACGTAGCGCAGGTTCTGCCCGAAGGTCAGGCCCAGCGAGCGGGCGGCCTCCGCCTGGCCGGCGGGCACGGCGTTCACGCCGGAGCGCAGCGCCTCGCAGACGAACGCGGCGGTGTAGAGCACCAGCGCGACCAGCGCGAAGCGGAAGTACGGCAGATCCGTGCCGAGCCGGCTGAACAACGAGTCGAGTACCGGGATGCGCAGGAAGTCGGCGTTGGAGCCGAGCGCCGGCAGGCCGAACGCGGCGAAGAACATCACCACGGTCAGCGGCATGTTGCGGAAGATGTTGACGTAGCCGGTGCCGACCGCCCGCAGCGGCGGCACCGGGGAGATCCGCAGCACCGCCAGGACGGCGCCCAGGATCAGGGCGCCGACCGCGGCGAGTACGCAGATCTGGAGGGTGAGCCAGAAACCACCCGCGAAGACGTCGAACTTGTCGATGAGCACACTCACGGGCCGGTCTTCCTCCCCACCCTCCAGATCAACGGATCAGATCAGTAGCGGTTGACGGTCGGCGCGGAACCCAGCTCGGCACCGAACTTACCGGCGGTGTCGTCCCAGGCCTTCTTCCAGCTGCCGTCGGCGAACGCCTTCTCCAGCGTGTCGTTGACGAAGTTGCGGAAGTCGGTGTCCTCCTTCTTCACCCCGAGGCCGTACGGCTCCTTGGTGAAGTTCTCGCCGGCCAGCTTGAACGACGCCTCGTCCTTGGCGATGTAGCCGAGCAGGATCACGTTGTCCGTGGTGACGGCGTCGACCTGGCCGCCCTTGAGGGCGTCGCGGCACTTGTCGTAGGTGTCGAAGAGCACCAGCTGGGTGGCGACGTCCTTGACGTACTTCTTGATCTCCTCGGCCGGCGTGGAGCCGGTGACCGAGCAGACCTTCTTGGCGCCGTCCTTGAACGAGTCCGGCCCGGTGATGGTGGTGTCGTCCTTCTTCACCATGATGTTCTGGCCGGCCTCGTAGTAGGGCCCGGCGAACGCGATGCGCTCCTTGCGCTTGTCGTTGATCGTGTAGGTGGCGGCGACCAGGTCGACGGTGCCGTTCACGATCACGTCCTCGCGGACCTTCGAGGGGGCCTCGACCCACTCGATCTTGTCCTCGGGGATGCCCAGCTCCTTGACGATGATCTTCGCGACCTCGACGTCGAAGCCCTCCGGCTTGCCGGAGAGGCCCTTCTGGCCGAAGCCGGGCTGGTCGAACTTCGTGCCGATCTTGATGGCCTGGGCCTTGTTCAGGCGCTCCATCGTGCTGCCGGCGGCGAAGGACTTGCTGCCGGCGCCGGTGCCCTCGTCGGCGTCGTCGCCACCGCAGGCGGTCATGCCGAGCGCCAGGGTGGCGGCCGCCGCGAGCGCCGCTACGCGCGTGATACGCATGTTGATCTCCTTTGTGGACGGAACCGCCGGGGGACGGCGCGCTCCAGGTACGGACGCCTAGTGCGTGAGGATCTTGGAGAGGAAGTCCTTGGCCCGCTCGCTGCGCGGGTTGGCGAAGAACTCGGCCGGCGGCGCGTCCTCGACCAGCTGGCCGTCGGCCATGAAGATGACGCGGTTCGCCGCGTGCCGGGCGAAGCCCATCTCGTGGGTCACCACGACCATGGTCATGCCCTCGCTGGCCAGGGACGTCATCACGTCCAGCACCTCGCCGACCATCTCCGGGTCCAGCGCGCTGGTCGGCTCGTCGAAGAGCATCGCCTTGGGCTGCATGGCCAGCGCCCGGGCGATCGCCACCCGCTGCTGCTGGCCACCGGAGAGCTGGGCCGGGAACTTGTCGGCCTGGTTGGCGATGCCCACCCGGTCGAGCAGGGCCAGGCCGCGCTCGCGAGCCGCCGCCGGCTTCTCCTTGCGGACCTTGACCGGCCCGAGGGTGACGTTCTCGAGGATCGTCTTGTGCGCGAAGAGGTTGAACGACTGGAACACCATGCCGACCTCGCTGCGCAGCTTCGCCAGCGCCTTGCCCTCGGCCGGCAGCGGCTGCCCGTCGAAGGTGATCGTGCCGGAGTTGATCGGTTCGAGGCGGTTGATCGTGCGGCACAGCGTCGACTTGCCGGAGCCCGACGGGCCGATCACGACGACCACCTCGCCGCGCCCGACCGACAGCGAGACGTCGTCCAGCACGTGCAGCGGCCCGAACCACTTGTTGACCGAGTCCAGCACGATGAGCGGTTCGCCCGTCGTCACGTCGTTCACCGTCCCTGTCGTCGCGCGGGGTCGGGTGACCCCCGGTTGGGCAACTGTAGGCGGGGGGATGTGGCGGTACGCAACTCAGTTGGTCACGGAGCGATAACACCAGTTCGGATGGGGGTCAAGAGTCCGATTTTGACCGCGACGCGGCCCGCCCGCGATGGCGGGGGAAGGGCGGCCCGGAGATCATGTGGGGATGACGGAACCGGTACGGCTGACCCGGTACGCCCGGGGCGGCGGCTGCGCGTGCAAGATCCCCCCGGGTGAGCTGGAGGCCATGGTCGCCGGGCTCGGCCCGGCCACCGGCACCGCCGAGCTGCTCGTCGGGCTCGACCACGGCGACGACGCCGCGGTGGTCCGGCTCGACGAGCGCACGGGCCTGGTGACCACCGCCGACTTCTTCACCCCGGTCGTCGACGACGCGTACGACTGGGGGCGCATCGCCGCGACCAACGCCCTCTCCGACGTGTACGCCATGGGCGGCACCCCTCTCGTCGCGCTGAACCTGCTCTGCTGGCCGCGCGACGTGCTGCCGCTGGAGCTGGCCCGGGAGGTGCTGCGCGGCGGGCAGGACGTGGCCCGCGACGCCGGTTGCCACCTCGCCGGCGGGCACAGCGTCGACGACGAGGGCCCCAAGTACGGCCTGGCGGTCACCGGGGTGGTCCGGCCGGAGGAGCTGATCACCCTGGACGCGGGCCGGGCGGGCCTGCCGCTGTCGCTGACCAAGCCGCTCGGCGTCGGGGTGCTCAACACCCGGCACAAGGCCACCGGTGAGAGCTTCCCCGAGGCGGTCGCGGCGATGACGACGCTCAACCGGGACGCGGCGCGCGCGGCGGTGGCGGCCGGCGTGCGCTGCGGCACCGACGTGACGGGCTTCGGCCTGCTCGGGCACGCGTCCAAGCTGGCCCGGGCGAGCCGGCTGACGGTGGCGATCGACGCGGCCCGGGTGCCCTACCTGGCCGGCGCCCGGGAGGCGGTGCGTGACGGGCACGTCAGCGGCGGCAGCCGGCGCAACCTGGAGTGGGTCACGCCGTGGACCGACTTCGGCCGGGTGACCGAGGAGGACCGGCTGCTGCTGGCCGACGCGCAGACCTCGGGCGGCCTGCTGGTCGCCGGCGAGCTGCCAGGCGCCACCGTGGTCGGTGAGCTGCTGCCGCCCGGGGGGCACCGGGTGGTCGTGCGCTGAGGGCGTCCCTGGCGCTGCGGGGCCGCCGGCCGGGCGCCTGTCGAGGACGGCCGCGGCACGACCGCGGCGATCCTTCCGGCCGGCGTGTGGCGTGCGGAGCGGGCCACCGTACCCGATAAACTGTCACCTTCCCGCTACTCCGAGCAATGGCGCTCGAGGAAATTTTGCCCGGAATGGTCACAGACCGGTAACTTGCCCCCGGCTGAGGTCATATGCCCCCCACCATCGTCAGTAAGGCCCGATCCGGAGGCCGGTGGGACGAGCACAGCGAGGAGGCGGCATGACCGAGCTGTGGAACTGGAGAATCGAGCAGGTGCGGCCGGTGGAGGTCTACCCGGCACTGGCCGAGGCGCTCGGCCGGGTGGTGATGCCCCTGGCGGCGGCGGACCCCGCCCGCCTGCCGACGTACGCGGTGATCTGCGACGTCTGGCAGGCGCCGGGCGAGTTCGCCACGATCGTGGACTGCTACGGGGTGCCCGAACGGCTCTCCGAGCACGGCAGCGTGGCCGCGCTGGCGCGGCTGCTGGACCGCAACTGCCTGCTGCGCGACGACACGCTCGACGCCGGGCGGCACCTGCTCGTCGCGCCCGACGGCACGATCCGGCCGGTGCACTTCGACGTCCGGGAGACCGACGACGGGGAACTGCTCACCAACCAGCGCCTGTGCACCGAGGCGGATCCCCGCTGTCGCGGCTGGTCGCAGTGCCACCGCTCGCGCTGGGCGCCGGATTCGGTGCTCCCGGCGCTCGCCGCCGCCTGACCCGCCGGTTGCCGTGGTGCCAGCAAGGCCCGGGGCCCGGCGGCGGGTCAGCTCGCCGGGCCGGCGGAGCGGCCGCCGCGTACCTCCAACTGGGCGAGCAGGGTCGCGGTGGCCGACGCGACCGCGGCGACCGCCGCGTCGAAGGCGGCGGCGTTGTGGGCGGCGGGCTTGCGGAAACCCGAGATCTTGCGGACGTACTGCAACGCCGCGGCGTCCACGTCGGCCGGGGTCACCTCCTCGGTGTACGGCTCACGCAGGGTCTTGATGCTCCGGCACACGGCTCCTCCTCGTTCGGGTTGGTCGGCGGGCGGCGGATACGCTGTCGGGGTCATGACTACCGCAGCGGCGAGCAGCCCGCGCACCTATCAGGTGCGCACCTACGGCTGCCAGATGAACGTGCACGACTCCGAGCGCATTTCCGGCCTGCTGGAGGGCGCGGGCTACGTGCGCGCCACCGAGGCCGACGACAACCCGGACGTGGTGGTGTTCAACACCTGCGCCGTCCGGGAGAACGCCGACAACCGGCTCTACGGCAACCTCGGTCACCTGCGCCCCGTCAAGGCCCGGCACCCGCAGATGCAGATCGCGGTGGGCGGCTGTCTCGCCCAGAAGGACCGGGGCGAGATCGTCCGCAAGGCGCCCTGGGTCGACGTGGTGTTCGGCACGCACAACATCGGGTCGCTGCCGGTGCTGCTGGAGCGGGCCCGGCACAACGCGGCGGCCGAGGTGGAGATCCTCGAGTCCCTCGACGTCTTCCCCTCGACGCTGCCCACCCGGCGTGAGTCCACGTACGCGGGCTGGGTGTCGATCTCCGTCGGCTGCAACAACACCTGCACGTTCTGCATCGTGCCCTCCCTGCGGGGCAAGGAGAAGGACCGCCGCCCCGGCGACATCCTCTCCGAGGTTCGCGCGCTCGTCGACGAGGGCGTGCTGGAGGTGACCCTGCTCGGGCAGAACGTCAACTCCTACGGCGTCGAGTTCGGCGACCGGCTGGCCTTCGGCAAGCTGCTGCGCGCCTGCGGCGACGTCGAGGGGCTGGAGCGGGTGCGCTTCACCAGCCCGCACCCGAAGGACTTCACCGACGACGTGATCGCCGCGATGGCCGAGACGCCCAACGTCTGCCACTCGCTGCACATGCCGTTGCAGTCCGGCAGCGACGACGTGCTGCGGGCCATGCGCCGCTCCTACCGGGCCGAGCGCTACCTGGGCATCATCTCCAAGGTGCGGGCGGCGATGCCGGACGCGGCGATCACCACCGACATCATCGTCGGCTTCCCCGGCGAGACCGAGGCCGACTTCGAGCGCACCCTCGACGTGGTCCGCGAGGCCCGGTTCTCGTCGGCGTTCACCTTCCAGTACTCCAAGCGCCCCGGCACGCCGGCCGCCACCATGGACGGCCAGCTGCCCAAGCAGGTCGTGCAGGAGCGCTACGAGCGGCTGATCGCCTGCGTCGAGGAGATCACCTGGGCGGAGAACAAGAAGTTGGTGGGGGAGACCGTCGAGGTGCTGGTCGCCGTCGGCGAGGGGCGCAAGGACGAGCGCACGGGCCGGATGTCCGGCCGCGCCCGCGACGGCCGCCTGGTCCACTTCGCGACCGGCCAGCCCGGCGACGCGGGGCTGATCCGTCCCGGCGACGTCGTGCACACCACCGTCACCTACGCCGCCCCGCACCACCTCAACGCCGACGGCGAGTTGCTGTCGCACCGGCGCACCCGGGCCGGCGACGCGGCCGAGGCGGGACGCGCCCCGCGTACGCCGGGGGTGCTGCTCGGGCTGCCGACGATCGGCGCGCCGGCCGCGGCGCCCGCGCCGACGACGGGCTGCGCCGCGCACTGACCCGCGACCGGCCGGGACCCGCCCGCGCGGGCCCCGGCCGGAGCGTCAGCGGCCGCCGTCGGGGCGACCGGAGGTGGAATCAGCAGGCGGCGCCGTTGAGCTTGACCGTGCCGGGCGCGGCGGCCGAGCCG
Organism: Micromonospora echinofusca; assembly: GCF_900091445.1. Classification (NCBI taxonomy): domain Bacteria; kingdom Bacillati; phylum Actinomycetota; class Actinomycetes; order Micromonosporales; family Micromonosporaceae; genus Micromonospora; species Micromonospora echinofusca. Next base: position 4,670,767 of record NZ_LT607733.1, on the reverse strand, counting down.
TCGGCGGTGAAGCCGACGGTCACCGAGGCGCCCGGTGCCAGCGCCCCCGCCCAGGTCGGGGCCGCCGCCGTCACCGTGGTGCCGGACTGGGTCACCGTGGCGTTCCAGCCGCTGGCCAGGCTCACCCCGGCCGGCCAACTCCAGGTGACCTGCCACGGGTCGACCGTCGCGGTGCCGGTGTTCGTCACCGTCAGCTCGCCCTGGAAGCCGCCCTGCCACGCGTTGACCTGCCGGTACGCGGCCGTGCAGCCCCCGGTCGGCGACGGCGTCGAGGTCGGCGTCGGCGTCGGCGTCGGGGTCGGCGTCGCCGTCGGGGTCGGCGTCGGGTCGCCCCCGCCGCCGACCGGCGGGATCAGGTACGGCTGGAGGATCGCCTGCTTGGTGGTGTTGATGCTGGTCCAGTCGTCGAGCGCGATGCCGCCGGTGTCACCCGAGTTCGGGTTCCACGACCAGTACGTGAACGACATCCCGTCGAGGCCGGTGTCGGTGTAGGCCATCAGCTTCTCCAGCCACACCCGGTCCCGGGGATCGGCCAGGGTGCTGCCGAACTCGCCCATCATGATCGGCGCGATGTTCTGCTTGTGCAGGTAACCCCAGTACTTGTCCCAGATGCCCGGCAGGTTGTCCGGGAAGTCGGGGGACTTGAACCAGTTCTGCTCGAAGACCGAGGTGGCGTACTCGTGCGGCGAGTAGACCAGCCGGTTCGGCACGTCGAGCCGGACCGGGAAGTCCTTGGCCTTCGTCAGGTTGCCGCCCCACCAGCCGCAGTCCTCGTCGTTGCTCGGGTCGTTGTCCCAGACGTTGGAGAGGCCGCCGCTGGGGCAGCTCACCCCCTCCACGAAGATCAGCCAGTTCGGCTGCACCGACAGGATCGCGTTGCCGGCCCGCTCGGCGGCCAGCCGCCAGTCCCGGGCCGGATCGCCGCAGCCCCAGCACGCGCCGGTGGCCGCCGGGTTCGTCCCCTCGGCGTGCGGCTCGTTGTGCAGGTCCGCCCCGATCACGGTGGTGTTGCCCGCGTACCGCTGGGCGAGCATCTTCCAGTCGTCGATCCAGGTCGCCTCGGAGACCGTCGGGGTGTACCACAGCGGGGACTGGCCGGCCGACGTCGGCCGGTGCCGGTCCAGGATGACCCGCATCCCCTTGCCGCCGGCGTACCCGATGACCTTGTCGAGGATCTGCAACGGGGATAGCCCGACCAGGTCCGGGTTGACGAAGTCGTTGATGCCGCTGGCCGTGGCGCCCGGCTTCAACGCGTCGTTCGAGTACGGCACGCGCAGCGTGTTGTAGCCGAGGCTGGCCATCTTGTCGATCTGGCCCCGCCACGGGTTGGTGGACCACAGCCCGTGGAAGGTCTTGTTGTCGGTCTCCATGCCGAACCAGTTGATGCCGGTGATGCGTACCGTCGCGCCGGTGCTGTCGACGATCCTGTTGCCGTTGGTGTGCAGGTAGCCGGTGCCGGTGCCGGCGGGGGCGGCGACGGCCGGGGCGGTGCTGACGGCGGCGGCGACGAGGACGCCGGCCGCGGCGGTGGCGAGCGCGGTGATCGCGCCGCCGAGGGCGCTGCGTCGGTGCATGCGAGCTCCACTTCGAACTGCCCGCCGCCGCCTGGGCGGCGCGGGCGGGAACCGGGCGACGCCCGTCGGGCTGCCCTCAGCGGTACGCGGACAGCGCGCGACGGGACGTGGCACGTGGGATGCGGCCGCTCGCGGGACCACCGGCGTCCCCCGACGACCTGACGTGCGCCGTCGGCGCCCTCGCGCCGGTGCCGGACCTGGCTCCGCCGCTCATTCTGATCAGCCTGCCTCGATGCGTCAACCGCCCCGTCCCCGGGCGGACGGGCGATCACCGTGGCCGCACCCTCCTGCCCGGGCGGTGGGCCGGACAGGCGGAAGCCCCGGTCCGTGCTGGACCGGGGCTTCCGTGGCAACTCGGTGCGCGGCGCTCGCCGGGCGACCGGGGCGCGATGCCGGCTATCGCCAGCCGACGTGCGGCTCAGCCGGCCTGCTCGGCGAGCTGGAGGAACTGCCGCTTCGAGGCCAGCGCCTGCTCGGCCTCCCTGACCCGCCGGGCGTCCCCGGCCGCCTGGGCCCGGGCCAGCCGATCCTCGGCCTCGGCGACCTGCGCCCGCATCTGGGCGAGCAGGGGGTTGTCCTCCTTGGTGGTGCGGCGCCACGCGGAGTCCATCACCTCGCGGACCTTCTCGTCGACCGCGCGCAGCCGGCGCTCCAGCCCGGCCGCCGCCTCGCGGGGCACCCGACCGGCCTCGTGCCACTGGGCCTGGATCTCGCGCAGCTTGGCCTGCGCGCCCTTCGGGTCGCCGTCGACGTCCAGCGCCTCGGCCTCGGCGAGCAGCGCCTGCTTGCGCTCCAGGTTGCCGCGCTGCTCGTTGTCGCGGGCGGAGAAGACCTCGCTGCGCCGGGTGAAGAACTCGTCCTGCGCGCCCCGGAACCGTTCCCAGAGCTTCTGCTCCGCCTCCTTGGAGGCCCGCGGAGCGGCCTTCCACTGGTTCATCAGTTCCTTGAGCTGGTTGGCGGTGGCCGCCCAGTCGGTGGAGTCCTTGAGCTTCTCGGCCTCGGCGACCAGCTCCTCCTTGACCGTCTGCGCCTGCTTGCGCTGCGCATCGAGGGAGGCGAAGTGGGCGCCCCGGCGGCGGGTGAAGCCGTCCCGCGCGGCGGCGAAGCGCTTCCACAGCTCGCCGTCGGTCTTCTTGTCGACCCCGCGGATGGTCTTCCACTCGTCGAGGATCTCCTTGAGCCGGTCCCCGGCGGTCTTCCAGCCGGTCGACTCGGCGGCGAGCTTCTCCGCCTCCTCCACGAGGGCCTGCTTGCGCGCGAGCGCCTCGCCACGGGCGGCCTCCCGGGCGGCCTTGGCCTCGCCGGCCTTCTCCTCGGCGACCGTGGCGAGCCGGTCCAGCCGGGCCGCCAGCGCGTCGATGTCGCCGACGACGTGCGCCTCGGCCAGCGACGCGCGGATCCGCCGGATGGTGGTCAGTGAATGGCCGGCGTCCGCGGCACCCGAGTTGAGCCGGGCCTCCGTCAGGTTGACCTCGGTCACCAGGTCGTCGAAGCGGCGGGCGAAGTGGGCCAGCCCCTCCTCGGGCGCTCCCGCCTGCCAGGATCCGACCACCCGCTCGCCGTCGGCGGTCTTGACGTACACGGTGCCGTCCGCGTCCACCCGTCCGAAGGCAGTCCAGTCGCTCATGTGCCCATCCTCGTTCTCCCGGCGTCGGGGAGCAGTCCCGCGATCGCCGCCACGGCGCAGCAAAGTTTCCCCCGGCATTGTCACAGGTGCGACCCCGTTCCCGTCGAGCGCCTATCGCCGACCGTGACCATACGGTGTCCTACCGCCCGCGGACGGGCTCCCTGGGGGGAGTGTCGCAATCCGCCATGCGGCGTTTGCGACGTGCCGGGCGTTCCCGGGGCGGGTGCGGGGTGGTGGGCGCCGTCGTGCCGATACCGTTGCCTGGTGCCCCTGGTCGCCGCCGCCGTCTGCCCCCATCCGCCGCTGATCGTCCCCGAGCTGGCCGGCGCCGCCGCGCCCGAGCTGGACGAGCTCCGTGCCGCCTGCGACGCCGCGGTCGCCGGGCTGCTCGCCGCCGAGCCCGAGGTGGTCGTCCTCGTCGGCGGCGGGCCGGAGACCACCCGCTTCAACGCGGCCGACCACGGCTCGCTGCGGTCGTACGGCCTCGACCGGCAGGTGCGGCTGTGGAAGGTGAACTGCGCCGGCGGCGAGCGGCTGCCGCTGAGCCTGACCATCGGCGCGTGGCTGCTCGGGCGCTCCCGCACCGAGACGCCCCGGCTGGCCCGGTCCGTCGCGGCCGACGCCTCTCCGGCGCAGTGCGCCGAGCTTGGTGCGGCGCTCGGCGCGGCGACGGAGCCGCGCACCGCGCTGCTGGTGACGGGGGACGGGTCGGCCTGCCGGGGCCCGAAGTCGCCCGGCTACGACGACCCGCGTGCCGAGGCGTACGACGACGGGGTCGCCCGCGCCCTGGCCGACGCGGACGCCGAGGCCCTGCTCGACCTTGACCCGGCCCTGTCGGCGCAGCTGAAGGTCGCCGGGCGCGCGCCCTGGCAGGTGCTGGCCGGCGCGGTCCGCGCGACCGGCGGCGACTGGCGCGGCGAGCTGCGCCACTACTCGGCGCCCTACGGCGTCGCCTACCTCGTCTCCTCCTGGGCGCCGGCGTGACCGCCCGCCCGCCCGCCGGGACGGTCGTCGCCGTGGTCGGGCCGACGGCGGCCGGCAAGTCGGCGCTGAGCATCGCGCTCGCGCACGCCCTCGACGGCGAGGTCGTCAACGCCGACTCGATGCAGCTCTACCGGGGCATGGACATCGGCACCGCCAAACTCACCCCGGCCGAGCGCGAGGGGGTGCCGCACCACCTGCTGGACATCTGGGACGTCACCGAGCCGGCGAGCGTCGCGGAGTACCAGCGGCTGGCCCGCGCCGCCGTCGACGACGTCCTGGCCCGGGGCCGGGTGCCGCTGCTGGTCGGCGGCTCCGGGCTCTACGTGCGTGCGGTGCTGGAGCGCTTCGAGTTCCCCGCCACCGACCCGGCGGTGCGCGAGCGGCTGGAACGGGAACTCGCCGAGGCCGGCCCCGCGCCCCTGTACGCCCGGCTGCGCGAGGCCGACCCGGCCGCCGCGACGGGGATCCTGCCCGGCAACGGGCGGCGGATCGTGCGGGCCCTGGAGGTCATCGAGCTGACCGGGGCGCCGTTCACGGCCGCGCTGCCCGAACCGACCCCGTACTACCCGTCCGTGCAGCTCGGGGTGGACCTGGACACCGCGCTGCTGGACGAGCGGATCGCCCTGCGGGTGGACCGGATGTGGGCCGACGGGCTGGTCGCCGAGACCCGGGACCTCGTCGGGCGGGGCCTGCCGGCGGGGCGTACGGCCAGCCGTGCGCTCGGCTACCAGCAGGTGCTGCGTCTCCTCACCGGGGAGCTGACGGAGGCCGAGGCGCACGACGAGACCGTGCGGGCCACCCGGCGCTTCGTGCGACGGCAGCGCTCCTGGTTCCGCCGCGACCCGCGGATCCACTGGCTGGACTCCGCCGCGCCGGACCTGGTCCCCGCCGCCCTGCGCCTGCTGCCCGCTCCTGCGCAATGATGGGGGCGTGCAGTTCACCAAGGGCCACGGCACCGGCAACGACTTCGTCATCCTTCCCGATCCGGACAACCGGCTCGACCTGACACCCGGGCTTGTCGCGGCCCTCTGCGACCGCCGGCGCGGGCTGGGCGGTGACGGCGTGCTGCGGGTGGTCCGGGCGGCCGCGCACCCGGAGGGCGCCGCGACGGCGGGCGAGGCCGAGTGGTTCATGGACTACTGGAACGCCGACGGGTCGTTCGCGGAGATGTGCGGCAACGGCGCCCGGGTCTTCGTCCGCTACCTGGTCGCCTCCGGGCTGGCCGAGCCGGCGGAGGGGGCGCTGCCCGTGGCCACCCGGGCCGGCGTCGTGCGCGCGCTGGTCACGGCCGACGCCATCGCCGTCGAGATGGCCCGCCCCCGGCTGTACGACACGGCGACGGCCACCCTCGGCGGGCTGACGCTGCCCGGTACGGCGGTGGACGTGGGCAACCCGCACCTGGTCTGCGCGCTGCCGGCCGGGCTGGAACTGACCGCGCTCGACCTCACCCGGGCCCCCGAGGTCGACGCGACGGTCTTCCCCGCCGGGGTGAACGTAGAGTTCACGGCGCCCGGCGAGCCCGTCGACGACACCGACGGTCACGTGCTCATGCGCGTGTACGAGCGCGGCTCCGCCGAGACCCTCTCCTGCGGTACGGGCGCCTGCGCGGTGGCCGCGGTGGCCCTGCGCGACGCCGGGCGGGACACCGGCGTACTGGCGGTGGACGTCCCGGGCGGACGCCTCTCGGTCACGGTGACGGAGGACTCCTGCTGGCTGGCCGGCCCGGCCACCCTGGTGGCCACCGGCACCCTGGACCCCACCACCCTGACGACCCCCTGACCCACCCCGCCCGGCTCTGACCCGGTCGTCCGTCAGGGGGTGGCGCTGGCTTCGGCGGCGATCTCGGGGAGGTCGGCGGGGCCCGGGTCGGCGGCGGGGGCCGGGGCCGGGTTCTGGGCGGCGGCGCGGACCGCAGCGGCGACCGCCGGGGAGACCCGGGAGTCGAAGACGCTGGGCACGATCACCGTCGGGTTGATCTTGTCTTCGCCGACCACGTCCGCGATGGCCCGGGCCGCCGCGATCGCCATCTCCTCGGTGAACTCCTCGGCGTGCGCGTCCAGCATGCCGCGGAAGACGCCCGGGAAGGCGAGCACGTTGTTGATCTGGTTCGGCTGGTCGGAGCGGCCGGTGGCGACCACGGCGGCGTACTTGCGCGCCTCCCGCGGGTCGACCTCCGGGTCCGGGTTGGCCAGCGCGAAGACGATCGAGTCCTTGGCCATCGTGGCGATGTCGTCGCCGGTGAGCAGGTTCGGCGCGCTGACCCCGATGAAGACGTCCGCGCCGCGTACCGCCCCGGCCAGGTCGCCGGAGTAGTTCTCCTTGTTGGTGTTCTCGGCCAGCCACTGCCACGCCGGGTTGAGCCCGCTCTGGCCGCGGTGCAGGGCGCCCTGGCGGTCGTACGCGATGATGTCGCCGACGCCCTGGCGCAGCAGCAGCTTCATGATCGCGGTGCCGGCCGCGCCCGCGCCCGAGACCACGACCCGGACGTCCGCGAGCTGCTTGCCCACGACGCGCAGCGCGTTGGTCAGCGCGGCCAGCACGCAGATCGCGGTGCCGTGCTGGTCGTCGTGGAACACCGGGATGTCCAGCGCCTCGCGCAGCCGCGCCTCGATCTCGAAGCAGCGCGGCGCCGCGATGTCCTCCAGGTTGATCCCGCCGTACGCCGGGGCGATGGCCTTGACGATCTGCACGATCTCGTCGGTGTCCTGGGTGTCGAGCACGACCGGCCAGGCGTCCACCCCACCGAAGCGCTTGAACAGCGCCGCCTTGCCCTCCATCACGGGCAGCGACGCCGCCGGCCCGAGGTTGCCCAGGCCCAGCACGGCGGAGCCGTCGCTGACCACGGCGACGGTGTTGCGCTTTATGGTCAGCCGGCGGGCGTCGGCCGGGTTCTCCGCGATCGCCATGCAGACCCGCGCCACCCCCGGGGTGTACGCCCGGGACAGCTCGTCACGGTTGCGCAGCGCGACCTTCGAGCTGACCTCGATCTTGCCGCCGAGGTGCAGCAGGAAGGTCCGGTCGGACACCTTGCGCACGTCCACGCCGTCCAGCGCGGTCAACGCGTCGACCACCTGGTCGGCGTGGCTGGCGTCGGCGGTGTCGCAGGTCAGGTCGACGAGCACGTGGGTCGGGTCGGAGTCCACCACGTCGAGCGCGGTGACGATCGCCCCGGCCTCACCCACGGAGGTGGTCAGCCGGCCGATCGAGGACGCGTCCGCCGGCACGGCGATCCGAATCGTGATCGAGAATCCGGCACTTGGAAGTCGGGTGATGGCCACGGGATCCCTCCGTCGACGCTGAACGGCTCGCCCCGCATTTCTACTCGCCCCGGCGGGCCCCTCCGGCATCCGCCCCCACTTTTGTGGCCCGTTCGAGCGGGCATATAGCGGGTGCGTTCCGCGTTGGCACATGTCAGGATTGCTCGGTACGTGACAGAACGGACAGGAGACCGGCTTGCACAACCAGGAGACCCTACTTCCCTACGAGGACGACGAGCTCGACACCACCACCGGTGAGTTCGAGCTGTCGGAGCGGCAGGCGCTGCGGCGGGTCCCCGGCCTCTCCACCGAGCTCGCGGACATCACCGAGGTCGAATACCGCCAGCTGCGCCTGGAGCGCGTGGTCCTCGTCGGCGTCTGGACCGAGGGCTCGCAGAGCGACGCCGAGAACTCCCTCACCGAGCTGGCCGCGCTGGCGGAGACCGCCGGCTCGCAGGTGCTCGAAGGGCTGATCCAGCGGCGCAACCGCCCGGACCCCGCCACCTACGTCGGCCGGGGCAAGGTCGACGACCTCGGCTCGGTGGTGCTCTCCACCGGCGCCGACACGGTGATCTGCGACGGTGAGCTGTCGCCGTCGCAGCTGCGCAACCTGGAGCAGCGCACCAAGGTCAAGGTGGTCGACCGCACCGCGCTGATCCTCGACATCTTCGCCCAGCATGCCAAGAGCAAGGAGGGCAAGGCGCAGGTCGAGCTCGCCCAGCTCGAATACCTGCTGCCGCGCCTGCGCGGTTGGGGTGAGACCCTCTCGCGGCAGACCGGTGGTAGCGGTCGCGGCGGAGGCGCCGGCGGCGGCGTGGGTCTGCGCGGCCCCGGTGAGACGAAGCTGGAGACCGACCGGCGCCGGATCCGCCACCGCATCGCCCGGCTGCGCCGGGAGATCAAGGGCATGAAGACGGTACGCCAGACCAAGCGCGCCCGGCGTTCCCGCAACGCCGTGCCGGCCGTGGCCATCGCCGGCTACACCAACGCCGGCAAGTCGAGCCTGCTCAACCGGCTGACCGGGGCGGGCGTGCTGGTGGAGAACGCGCTCTTCGCCACCCTCGACCCGACCACCCGCAAGGCCACCACGGCCGACGGACGGCTCTACACCCTCTCCGACACGGTCGGGTTCGTCCGGCACCTGCCCCACCAGATCGTCGAGGCGTTCCGCTCGACCCTGGAGGAGGTCGCCGAGGCCGACCTGGTGGTGCACGTCGTCGACGGCACCCACCCGGACCCGGAGGAGCAGGTCCGGGCGGTCCACGAGGTGCTCGCCGAGGTGGGCGCCGACCGGCTGCCCGAGCTGCTGGTGGTCAACAAGACCGACGCGGCCGACGAGGAGACGCTGCTGCGGCTCAAGCGGCTCTGGCCGGAGGCGGTCTTCGTCTCCGCGCACTCGGGTCGCGGGATCGACGGGCTGCGCGAGGCCGTCGAGGCGCGGCTGCCCCGCCCGGCCGTGGAGGTCCGCGCGGTGCTGCCGTACGACCGGGGCGACCTGGTGGCCCGGGTGCACCGTCAGGGCGAGGTGCTGAGCACCTCCCACCTGCCGGAGGGCACCCTGGTGCACGTCCGGGTCGGCGAGGCGCTCGCTGCCGAGTTGGCGCCGTTCCGGGCGGAGGAGGATCCGGCGGTCGCGGGCGCGCGGTGACGGCTCCCGGCGTCACGCGCCGGAAACTCCCGGCGTGCGACACTGACTGAATGCGCCGCGCTGTTTCTTCGGTCACGGTCGTCCTCGGCTTGCTGGGGGCGACCGTGGCGTGTACCGGAGTCGCCCTGGCTGCGGCACCGGCCTCGGCCGCGTCCCCGCTCGCGGCCGCTCCCGGCAAGAAGCGGTGCACGGTCACCGACGAGCGGCTGCGGGAGCTGTCGGGCCTGGTGGCCACCAAGAGCGGCTACATCGTGATCAACGACGGCACCGAGGTGGAGAGCCGCAAGCGGGTCTTCTTCCTCGACGCCAAGTGCGGGATCTCGAAGGAGCCGGTCCGCTACTCGGGTGAGGGGCCGTTCGACACCGAGGACCTGGCGCTCTCCCCGGACGGCACGACGGTCTGGATCGCCGACACCGGTGACAACGTCACCAGCCGACAGCGTCGCGAGCGGGTGGCGCTGTGGAGCATGCCGGTCAACGGGTCGAAGCGGCCGGTGCTGCACCGCCTCTCCTACCCGGAGGGCAAGCCGCACGACGCCGAGGCGCTGCTGATCGGCGACGACGGCAACCCGTTGATCATCACCAAGGTGATGTCCGGCAAGGCCCAGATCTTCACCCCCGCCGAGAAGATGAAGAGCGGGGACACCCCGGCCGTACCGATGAAGAAGGTCGGCGAGATCAGCCTGCCGGAGACCGACACGGACAACCGGCTCGGCGCCCCCGGCCGCGTGGCGATCACGGGTGCGGCCCGCTCACCGGACGGCTCCCGGGTCGTGGTGCGCACCTACGCCGACGCCTTCGAGTACGACGTCACCGACGGCAACGTGCTGGCCGCCCTCACCGGCGGCAAGCCCCGGGTGACGGCGCTCGCCGACCCGTTCGGTGAGGCGATCACCTACAGCCCCGACGGCAAGACCTTCCTCACCGTCTCCGACGGCGGTCAGCTCGACGAGGACGCCCCGATCGACATCCTCGGCTACAGCCCCTCCACGGAGGGCGCGAAGCCGGTGGCCGGCGGGGGTGAGACGCCGAAGAAGGCCGGCCAGTCGTGGGTCGACGGCCTGAGCCTGAGCGACATCACGTACCTGATCGCGGCAGTGGGGGTGATCGGCGCGCTGATGGTGGCGGCCGGTGTCTTCGGCATCCTCCGGGCCCGGCGCAGGCCGGCGCCCGTCCGCGGCGACGACGGTCCGGACCGCGACGACGCCCTCGGCGACGACCGGCGTGCTCTGGCGGACGACGACTTCGTCGCGCCGGGCGACCGGGGGCGCGGCGTCTACGGCGGTGCGCCGGCGGGGGCGGTCTACGGCGGCCCTGCCGGTGGGCGCGGCGGCCGTCCGCCGGCCGGCGGCGGGGGGCACGGCGGTGCCCGTCCGGCTGGTGGCGGCGTCTACGGCGGAGCCCGTCCGGCTGCCGGCGGCGGTGTCTACGGCGGCGGTCGTCCGCCCGTCGACGGGCCGCCGCCCGGCCTGGGCGGGCCGCCACCCGGTGGTCGCCGCCAGGGCGGCGGACGCCAGGGCGGTGGCGTGGGTGACCGACAGGGCGGCGGTGACCGGCAGGGTGGCGGTAGCGGCGGCGGACGCCAGGGGGGCGGTCGCCCAGGTGGCGGTGTCTACGGTGGCGGGGGCCAGCCGGGCGCTGGTGTCTACGGCGGTGGCCGGGCGGAGCCGCCGCGTCGGGGCGGCGAGCCGGATCCCCGTGAGCGGCCGCTCCGCCGGCGCGACGACGGCCCCGAGGACGGTCGCGGCTACGGGCACGTGCCCGGAGGCGGCCGGGGCTACCGGGGCGATCGCTACTGAACTCCGCTGGACCGACGGTCCTGAGGGACCGTCGGCGGTCAGGGACCGTCGGCGGTCAGGGACCGTCGGGTGACCGCCGACGGCGGTCACCCGACGCGGTGGCGGATCAGATGCGGCGCAGCACCGCGACGACCCGGCCCATGATCGTGGCGTCGTCGCCGGGGATCGGGTCGAAGGCCGGGTTCTGCGGCATGAGCCAGACGTGCCCGTCGCGGCGGCGGTAGGTCTTCACGGTCGCCTCGCCGTCGAGCATGGCGGCGACGATGTCGCCGGCCTCGGCGGTCGGCTGCTGCCGGACCACGACCCAGTCGCCGTCGCAGATCGCCGCGTCCAGCATCGAGTCGCCCTTGACCTGGAGCATGAAGACCTCCCCCTCACCCACCAGCTCGCGGGGGAGGGGGAAGATGTCCTCCACGGCCTGCTCGGCCAGGATCGGGCCACCAGCCGCGATCCGGCCCAGCATCGGCACGTAGGCCGGGGTGGGACGCTGCGAGCGGGCCAGCTCGTCGTCGACCTCGGCGGGCGCCCGGACGTCCACGGCGCGCGGCCGGTTGGGGTCGCGGCGCAGGAAGCCCTTCTTCTCCAGCTCCTTGAGCTGGTAGGCGACGCTGGACGGCGAGACCAAGCCGACGGCCTCGCCGATCTCGCGCACGCTCGGCGGGTAGCCGTGCCGCTCGACCCAGCTGCGGATGAACTCCAGGATCCGGCGCTGCCGGGCGGTGAGATCCACCGTCGCGGGGTCGGGGAAGGCACTGACCACCGGGGTGACCGCGCGCACGGCGGGCTGCCCGGTCCGGCTGCGCGCGGCGCCCCGGCGTCGGGTGGCCGGCGGTCCCGCCTCGGTGATCTGCTGCGGGCTCTTCGGCCGGCTGGCCCGATCCTCGGTCACGTCCGTCCTCCCTGGTCGGCGCTGGGTGCCTTGGCGGCTCGTGGTGCGTGCGGGGTGCTGGTGTGCGGTGATGCTGGTGCGTGCGGTGGTGCGAGGTGACCGGTGGACGGAGGATTCCGCGCCCGGTTGTTCAAGACCGTATAGGTGAGATCGGTCATTTTCAAACATCTGTACGACCTTGCTCGGCGTGTCGGTGTGAAAAACCGGTCCGCTCGTACTCGTGTTCTGATAAATGGTACGTCGGATCGAACGGGTGTTCGACTTTCGTCCGATCGTCGGCCGTTTCGCGACGGTCGGACCGGTAACTCCCGGGAGCGCCGCACGGTTGGTCCTGGGGCGGGCGGCGTGCTGGTCGGCCACGCAGTCCGGGTGACGCGCCGGACACGCCGGCCAACTTGACCTCCGATCCGCAGCGGCCTACGGTCGACCCCTAGATGTAGTAGTCACACGGGCGTAAGTCGCCTACAGGTTGGGTTCGACTACCCACCGCACTCCGGCACCGTCGACACGGCGAAGACCATCGACAGATGGCTCCGTCGCGCTCACGCGTGCCCGGGAAGCGGTCGGCGGGCCCGCGATCGACGAAGGAGGTCGGGTGCGATGCGGTGTCCGTACTGCCGGCACGCAGACTCCCGGGTCGTCGACTCGCGGGAGGCCGACGACGGCCAGTTGATCCGCCGGCGGCGGTCCTGCCCGGAGTGCGGCAAGCGGTTCACCACGGTGGAGGAGGCGGTCCTCGCGGTCGTCAAGCGCAGCGGGGTCACCGAGCCGTTCAGCCGTACGAAGATCGTCGGCGGGGTGCGCAAGGCGTGCCAGGGCCGGCCCGTGGACGACGACTCGATCGCGCTGCTCGCGCAGAAGGTCGAGGAGACCGTCCGGGCCAAGGGGGCCGCCGAGATCCCCAGCCACGAGGTGGGGCTGGCCATCCTGGGCCCGCTGCGGGACCTGGACGAGGTGGCCTACATGCGGTTCGCCAGCGTCTACCGGTCGTTCGACTCGCTCGCCGACTTCGAGCGGGAGATCGAGACGCTGCGGGCCGCCGCGCGCGCCCGGGAGGGCGCCGGGGCCGAGGCGGCCGAGGCCGCCGGCCGTACCAGTTGATTTTTTCTTTGCAGATGACGACAAGTCGGATCGGGCGGCGGGTGGCCGTGCGGACGAGGGGGCGGATGAGATGTCGGGGGACGGTGTGACAACCAGCAGGGCACGGAACAAGGCCGGCGCGGGACTCAAGATCGAGCGGGTCTGGACCACCGAGGGGGTGCACCCCTACGACGAGGTCGCCTGGGAGCGTCGCGACATCGTCATGACGAACTGGCGGGACGGCTCGGTCAACTTCGAGCAGCGTGGCGTCGAGTTCCCCGAGTCGTGGAGCGTCAACGCGGCGAACATCGTGACCACCAAGTACTTCCGGGGCGCCGTCGGCACCCCCGAGCGGGAGTGGTCGCTGCGGCAGCTCATCGACCGGGTGGTCACCACCTACCGCACCGCGGGTGAGGAGTACGGCTACTTCGCCGGCCCGGCCGACGCCGAGGTCTTCGCCCACGAGCTGACCTGGATGCTGCTGCACCAGGTGTTCAGCTTCAACTCGCCGGTCTGGTTCAACGTCGGCACGCCCTCGCCGCAGCAGGTCAGCGCCTGCCTGCCGTACGACTCGCTGGTCAGCACGCCCGCCGGCCTGGTGCCGATCGGCAAGCTGGTCGAGGAGAACGCCGTCGGCACCAAGGTGTACGACGGCAACGGCGGCCTGACCAGCATCGTCGCCGTCAAGGCCAACGGGGTGCGTGAGGTCATCCGGCTGCACACCAAGGCCGGCTACCAGCTCGACGTCACGCCGGACCACGTGGTGTGGAAGAGCACGGGCCAGGGCACGGGCAGCTGGGTCGAGGCCGGCACCCTCCAGGTTGGCGACCAGCTCGAGTGGCACCGCACGTACGCCTTCGGCGAGAGCGAGATCGACCTGCGGGACATCCGCGAGGCCGCCCTCGCCGGCTGGTTGCAGTCCGACGGGTTCGTGGGCCAATACGACCAGGGCACGAACCGGTCCCTGACGATCGAGGCGATGACGGTCAACGACGACGAGTCGGACTGGGTCACCGTCGCGCTCGACGAGGTCTTCGGCACCGCGCACCGGCACGAGCGCGCGGTGACGACGCAGAGCGACGAGTTGGACTGCCGGCGTACCCGACTCTACGGCGAGCACCTGCGTCCGTTTGTGGAGAAGTGGGACCTGCTGACGCGCGGCGTCGACATGGAGGTGCCGCAGCGGCTCTTCACCGCGCCGCTGCCGGTCGTCGCGGCGTACCTGCGCAGCATCTTCCAGGCCGAGGGCTACGTCTCGGCGCGCGAGCACTCGACGCTCGTCGCGGCGGACATGATCTCGGAGAAGCTGATCCGTGGCGTGCAGAGCCTGCTGCTGCGGTTCGGGATCTTCTCCCGCGTGGGGCGCAAGGCGGACCCGCGCCCGGACCGCAAGGACTGCTGGTCGGTCCGGATCCAGAACGACGGCGACCGCGACCTCTTCGCCACGCACATCGGGTTCGTGGGCGCGGAGAAGATGGTCAAGCTCGAGGCGAGCTTCGCCAAGCCCGGCCGCTCGGCCGGCGACGTCAAGCGGCTGGAGATCGACCACGTCGAGCCGCTCGGCACGATGGAGGTCTACGACATCCAGACGGAGAGCGGCGAGTTCCTGGCCGGCAATCTCCGGGTGCACAACTGCTTCATCCTGGCCGTCGACGACTCGATGGACTCCATCCTCGACTGGTACAAGGAGGAAGGGCTGATCTTCAAGGGTGGCTCCGGCTCCGGCGTCAACCTGTCCCGGATCCGCTCCTCCCGCGAGCTGCTCTCCTCCGGCGGCAACGCCTCCGGCCCGGTCAGCTTCATGCGCGGCGCCGATGCCTCCGCCGGCACCATCAAGTCCGGCGGCGCCACCCGGCGCGCGGCGAAGATGGTCATCCTCGACGTGGACCACCCGGACATCCAGGAGTTCGTGGTCACCAAGGCGCGCGAGGAGGACAAGATCCGCGCGCTGCGCGACGCCGGGTTCGACATGGACCTCGGCGGCGCCGACATCGTCAGCGTGCAGTACCAGAACGCCAACAACTCCGTCCGGGTCTCCGACGAGTTCATGACCGCCGTGGAGAACGGCGGCGGCTTCGACCTGCGCGGCCGGCTCGACGGCTCGGTGATCGAGACCATCGACGCCAAGAACCTGTTCCGCACCATCTCCCACGCCGCGTGGGAGTGTGCCGACCCCGGCCTGCAGTACGACGACACGATCAACGACTGGCACACCTGCCCGGAGACCGGGCGGATCACCGCGTCGAACCCGTGCTCGGAGTACCTGCACCTGGACAACTCCTCGTGCAACCTGGCCTCGCTCAACCTGATGAAGTTCCTCCGCGCCGACGGCGGCTTCGAGGTGGAGAAGTTCGTCCGCTCCGTCGAGTTCGTCATCACCGCGATGGACATCTCGATCTGCTTCGCCGACTTCCCGACCGAGAAGATCGGCGAGACCACCCGCGCCTACCGGCAGCTCGGCATCGGCTACGCCAACCTGGGCGCCCTGCTGATGGCCTCCGGCCTGCCGTACGACTCGGAGCAGGGCCGCTCGGTCGCCGCGGCGATCACCTCGCTGATGACCGGCACCGCGTACCGCCGCTCCGCCGAGCTGGCCGGCGTCGTCGGCGCGTACGACGGCTACGCCCGCAACGCCGAGCCGCACAAGCGGGTCATGCGCAAGCACGCCGCCGCCAACGACGAGATCAAGCCGTCGGGCACCGTGGCCACCGCGATCGTCCGCGAGGCGACGAAGCAGTGGACCCAGGGCAACAAGATCGGTGACAAGTTCGGCTGGCGCAACTCGCAGGCCAGCGTGCTCGCGCCGACCGGCACCATCGGCCTGATGATGGACTGCGACACCACCGGCGTCGAGCCGGACCTGGCGCTGGTCAAGTTCAAGAAGCTGGTCGGCGGCGGCTCGATGCAGATCGTCAACCAGACCGTGCCGCGCGCCCTGCGCAGCCTCGGCTACCCCGAGGAGCAGGTCGAGGCGATCGTGGAGCACATCGCCGACCACGGCCACGTGGTCGACGCCCCCGGCCTGAAGCCGGAGCACTACCCGGTCTTCGACTGCGCGATGGGGGAGCGCTCGATCGCCCCCATGGGCCACGTACGGATGATGGCGGCCGTCCAGCCGTTCATCTCCGGCGCCATCTCCAAGACGGTCAACATGCCGGAGCAGGCAACCGTCGAGGACGTCGAGAAGATCTACTTCGAGGGCTGGAAGCTCGGCCTCAAGGCGCTGGCGATCTACCGCGACAACTGCAAGGTCGGCCAGCCGCTGTCGGTCGCCAAGCCCAACAAGGCCGCCGCGACCACCGAGGCCCCGGCCGAGGTGGAGAAGGTCGTCGAGAAGGTCGTCGAGTACCGCCCGGTGCGCAAGCGGCTGCCGAAGAAGCGCCCGTCCCAGACGGTCAGCTTCTCCGTCGGCGGCGCCGAGGGCTACCTCACCGCCTCGTCCTACCCGGACGACGGCCTGGGCGAGGTCTTCCTCAAGATGTCGAAGCAGGGCTCGACCCTGGCCGGTGTGATGGACGCCTTCTCGGTGGCCATCTCCATCGGTCTCCAGTACGGCGTCCCGCTGGAGACGTACGTCAGCAAGTTCACCAACATGCGCTTCGAGCCGGCCGGCATGACCGACGACCCGGACGTGCGGATGGCCGCCTCGGTGATGGACTACATCTTCCGTCGCCTGGCGCTGGACTTCCTGCCGTACGAGCGCCGCGCGGAACTGGGCATCTTCACCGCCAGCGAGCGGGCCGCCCAGCTCCGGGCCGAGGCGGAGGCGGAGGCGAGCGGTGCGGACCTCACCGCGATGGCCGCCTCCGCCCCGGTCGAAGCGCCGGCCGAGCCGAAGACCGGCCCGATCGCCCAGCCGGCGCAGGAGACCGCCGACGTCGCCGCCGCCAAGCCGGCGCCGCCCGTGGGCTCCAGCACCGAGCTGCTGGAGGCCGTGATCGGCAAGGCCGCCGACGCGCCGCTCTGCTTCACCTGCGGTACGAAGATGCGCCCGGCCGGTAGCTGCTACGTCTGCGAGGGCTGCGGCTCCACCAGCGGCTGCAGCTGACGTACGAAGAGAGCGGGGCGGACCGGCGAGCACCTGCCGGCCCGCCCCGCTCGTCTGTGGACACCTGACACCTGCGCACCCGTACGACGCCACGAACGAGCCCGGGGGTGTGCCGTAGCCCTGTCGGTGTTCGCCTGAACCGACAGGGCTGCCGTGCCGTCTTCCGGCACGGCAGCCCCGCGTACGTCAGTGCTGCTTCTGCTGGCAGGGCACGCAGAAGCGGGCGTGCGGCAGCACCTCCAGGCGCTCCCGGGGGATCGCGGCGGAGCATCGCTCGCAGATGCCGTAGCGGCCCTCGGCGAGGCGACGCAGCGCCCCGCTGATCTGCTCGATGCTCTGCCGGGTGGCGGCGATCAGCGCGCTCTGGGTGTGCGCCTCGCCCGGGTCGCCGGTGTCGGCGGTGAGCTGCGTCAGCCGGACGGTCTGCGCCTCGAAGTCGTTGGTCAGTGTCGTACGCAGGTCGTCGAGCCACTTCTGCTCGCTGGACTGGGTGGGCGTGGTCATGGCGTAGCTCCTTCGGGAAAAAGAAAAAGGGCCGAAGCTGGATAGCTTCGCCCTGGTGGCCGTTCGCGAGAGTTGCGACCGGTCCACGGAGGGCTACGTCCGGCGGGGCTCGGCAGTCGGGAGGCGACCGAGCCGGCGCACGACGGTGCGACCGCGGATCGCACCACCCGGGTCGCCACGGTCACCCGCAGGGCACACCGGCAGGCAGCAGCGGACGCCGCCGTCACCATGACGGCGGTGCTGCTGCGCTGACCGGTCGAACACATGCAGCCACCATAGGCCGGGCGGATCGGAAAGCCAACGTGCTTCCGTGCGCACGCGGGCCGGCCGGTGCCCCGGCTCACCCTCCGGCCGGAGCGTGTGACCTGTGACATCGAGCGGTCACGCCGCCGGCATGTCCCGCATCCGCCGCAGCGGCGAGAAGACGACGAAGAGCGCGGCGCTCCACGTGCCGAACACACAGATCCACAGCGCCGGTCGCAACCCGAACTGGCTGGCGAGGGTGCCGCCGGTGAGCGCGCCGAGCGGGATCACCCCGAAGCAGACCCAGAGGAACGCCGCGTTCACCCGGCCCAGCAGGGCCGGCGGCGTGATCCGCTGCCGGTACGTCATGGCGGCCACGTTGTAGAGCACCGCGTTGGCGGAGAACGCGGCCAGGCCGACGCCGTAGAGCAGTACGCCCCAACCGGGCTGCGCCAGGGGCATCAGCAGGTAGAGCGGGCCCGGGGTGACCATCGCCACCCAGATCACCCGGGCCGAGCCGAGCCACGCGGTCAACCGGTCGGCGAACGCGCCGACGACCAGGCCGCCCACGGCGCTCACCGAGAAGACCAGCCCGACCAGCGCCGGCGTGGCGTGCAGCTCCTTGAGCAGGAAGACCACCTCGATCGAGCCGGACGCCGTGACGAAGAAGTTCGAGGTGGTGGTGCAGGCGAGGATGCTGCGCAGGATCGGCTGGTGGCGGATGAATCCCAGCCCTTCGGTCATCTCCACCCGCAGCGGCACCCGCTCGCGGCGGGGCGCGGGCCCGGTCGGCGCCTCCCGGATCAGCAGCAGGGTCAACCCGCTCACGGCGAAGGCGACGGCGGTGACGACGAGCGTCCTCGCGGCGCCGACCAGCCCGACCAGCACGCCGCCGATCGCCGGGCCGACGAGTTCGGCGGAGTCCTGGCCGACGGTGAGCTTCGCGTTGGCGTCCACGAGGCGCTCCGGCGGCACCAGTCTCGGCAGCATGCTCTTGTGGGCCACCGTGAACAGGACGGTGAGCACGCCGGAGAGCCCGACCACCGCGTACAGGAAGCCGAGGGTGAGCTGGCCGACCAGGGCGACCACCGGCACCGACAGCAGCAGCCCGGCCCGGCCCAGGTCGCAGGCGATCATCAGCCTCCGCTGGTCGACGCGGTCGGCGAGGACGCCCGCGGGCAGGGAGAAGATGAGGTACGGCAGCCAGGCGAGCGCCGTCAGCAGCGCCACCTG
Organism: Micromonospora echinofusca; assembly: GCF_900091445.1. Lineage (NCBI taxonomy): Bacteria > Bacillati > Actinomycetota > Actinomycetes > Micromonosporales > Micromonosporaceae > Micromonospora > Micromonospora echinofusca. The sequence goes on along the minus strand of NZ_LT607733.1, from coordinate 4,651,881 downwards.
GAAGACGCTGGCGTCGAGTGTGCCGACGGCGAGCAGCGGCACCGCCACGTTGGAGACCCGGGTGCCCAGTTCGCTGACCGTCTGCCCGGCCAGGAGCAGCCCGAAGTTGCGGCTGCGCAGCAGCGAGGGTCGTTTCGGGGCGGCACCTGCGGCGGGTCTGGCCGCCTGCTGCGTCACGCCGGGCTGCCGGTGTGGGCCGGTGACCGGTGTGGGGAGGTTGCCGACCTCGCGGGATTCGGCGCGGCTCGCGGGCGCCCGGCCCGTCCCTGGTCCATCCGGTCAGCCTGCCGGCCCCGCCCGGATCGACGCCACTGGTTATCCGATCCCCGTACGGGCGGCGCGCGCGTGCCCTGGTCGGCCATCCGCAGTGCCGCGACCTGCGGGATCCGGCGGTGGCCCGGCGCCCCGCCCGGGGCAGGCGCCGCCGAGCACGTCTCTAGACTGCGCCGGTGACCGGAGAGCGACGACCGCTGGCGGACCGGCCGCTGACCGAGCCGCACCCGTCCCGCCTGCCGCCGCAGCATCCGGACCGGGAGCGGATCCTCGCCGCGCACGCCGCCGCCCTGACCGCCGGCGAGGCGGGCTACCTCGACCCGGCCACCGGTCTCTTCGTGCTCAGCGCGGGTTTCCTGGCCCGGCGCGGCACCTGCTGCGGGCGCGGCTGCCGACACTGCCCGTACGTCGACGACTGAGGAGTCCGGTTGAGGGCTACCGCCCGGCCGGGCCACATCGTACGGTTTCCGGCGGGCGCGTCGGAGTGGACAGCGGAGGAGTGAGCGTGCGCGGGCGGATGCTGGGCGCCGGGGTGGCGGTGCTGTTGGTGGCCGGCTGCGGCGCGGAGGCGGAGCCGGTGGCCCTACCGCCTCCCGCACCGGTCGCGGTCGACGTGGCCGCCGCCTCCTCCGGCGGGGCGTGCCGGCTGTTGGACTTCGGCGTGATCGAGCAGCACGTTGGCGTCCGCTTCGACGTCGCAGCGGCGAGCGCGACCGGCGACAGCCACACCTGCGTGGTGCGCGCGGGTCAGGACGCCCTGCCGGAGCTGACGCTGACCGTCACGCGGACGTCGATCGACGCGGCGACCTTCACCGCCGACGTGGTGCCGGAGAAGGCGGCCAAGGTGCCCGGGCTCGGCCAGCGGGCGTACCGGCGGACCGTCTCGGCCAAGGGCGGCGCCGGGCCGGTCGCGGAGGTGGGTTGGCTGGCCGCCGAGGCCCGCCTCGTCACCCTGCGCTATGCCACCGGGCGCGACACGGCCAAGGCCGACGCCGAGCGGCTCACGGAGGCGCTCGTCACGCTGGCCGGGCAACTCGACATCCGGGCGCTCTGACTCCGGCCCGGGGCCGCCGCCCGCGCGTCGACCGGTGCGGGTGCGCTCTCCGTCCGGCCCGAGCCGGCCGAGGACGCGACGTGCCCGGGACGGATCAGTGCGCGGCGACGAAGACGCGGGAGGCGATCTCGCGCGGCAACCTGATGCGGTCACCGGAGCGGTCGATCGACACCCCGTCGCGTTCCTGCGCCACCGTGACGGTCGCGCCCGGGTCGACGCCGGCGGCGTGCAGCTGCCGGAGCACGTCCGCGTCGGTCTGCACGCTCTCGCAGATGCGTCGCACCACGACGGGCCCCGACAGCCCCGGGAACGCCAGGTTGCGCTCGCCCTCGATCGGGGCGGCGGTCGTCTGCTCCGGCGTGCCCAGCTGGTCCAGCCCCGGGATCGGGTTGCCGTAGGGGGAGCGGGTCGGCCGGTTGAGCAGGTCGTAGACCCGCTTCTCGACGGCGTCGCTCATCACGTGCTCCCACCGGCAGGCCTCCTCGTGGGCCTCCTCGTAGGGCATCCCGATCACGTTGACCAGCAGCAGCTCGGCGAGGCGGTGCTTGCGCATCACGGAGACCGCGTTGCTGCGGCCGTGCGGGGTCAGCGCCAGGTGGCGGTCGCCCTCGACGGTCAGCAGGCCGTCGCGCTCCATCCGGGCGACGGTCTGGCTGACGGTCGGCCCGCTCTGCCCCAGCCGCTCGGCGATGCGGGCACGCAGCGGCGGAACCCCCTCCTCCTCCAGCTCGAGGATGGTCTTGAGGTACATCTCGGTCGTGTCGACCAGATCATGCTTCACGTCAGCGGACCTCCGGCCAACGATGCTACCTCGGCGTTCACCGAACGACCCACGGCGAACCGCCAGGTCCGCGCCGGGATGGTGTTGACTGGACGCCATGCCCGCCTCCGATGATCTCATTGTCGAGGCCGGTCGGCTCGCGGTCGAACTCGGCCAGGCAGACCCGCCCACGCTGCTCGACGTCCGCTGGCGGCTCGTCGGCCCGCCGGGTCGGGAGGACTACGCCGCCGGTCACCTGCCCGGCGCGGTCTTCGTCGACCTGGACACCGCGCTCTGCGGCCCGCCCGGCGCCGCCGGCCGCCACCCGCTGCCCGACCCCGCAGCCCTCCAGGCGGCGCTGCGGGCCGCCGGCGTCCGCGCCGGTCACCCTGTGGTGGTGTACGACGGCGGCGACGGCATGGCCGCCGCCCGTGCCTGGTGGACCCTGCGCTGGGCGGGCCACCGGCCGGTACGGCTGCTGCACGGCGGCTTCCCGGCGTGGCAGGCCGCCGGGCTGCCCGTCAGCACGACGGTGCCGACCCCGCAGCCGGGCGACGTCGAGGTGCGTCCCGGCGCGCTGCCGGTGCTCGACGCGGCGGAGGCCGCCCGGCTGGCCGCGGCCGACGACGGTGTCCTGCTCGACGTGCGCGCCGCGCCCCGCTACCGGGGCGAGACCGAGCCGATCGACCCGGTCGCCGGGCACGTGCCCGGCGCGGTGAACCTGCCCGCCGGCGAGTACGTCGCCGAGGGCCGGTTCCCGGCCGTCGAGGCGCTGCGCGAGCGGTTCGCCGCCGCCGGGGTGGGCGAGGACCGGCCGGTGGGGGCGTACTGCGGGTCGGGGGTGACGGCGGCGCAGGCCGTGTTCGCGCTGCACCTGGCCGGCCGCCCGGACGCCGCCCTCTACGTCGGGTCGTGGAGCAACTGGGTCGCCGACCCGGACCGCCCGGTGGCGACGGGGCCGGGCCCGACCGGCTGAGCGGGGAGCGGGGCACCGACGGCACCCGGCGACTGAGCGGGGAACTGCGTCGGGCGACACCCGGGGGCTGGGCAGCGCGTGTGCGGGCCCGCCCGGCTGCGCGTGCGACGATGGGGCCATGTCCGACGACACGGTGGTGGTGTGGGACGAGTCCCTGCTCGCCTACGACATGGGTGATCATCCCCTCGACCCGGTACGGGTGGAGTTGACCTTCGCCCTGGCCCGGGAGTTGGGCGTCCTCGCCCGTCCCGGGGTGCGGCTGGTCAAGCCGGAGCCGGCCGACGACGCGCTGCTGAGCCGGGTGCACGACCCGCGCTACCTCGCCGCGGTGAAGGTCGCCCCCCGCGACCCGCTCTTCGCCGGTTTCGGCCTGGGCACCTCCGACAACCCGGTCTTCGAGGGGATGCACGAGTCCAGCGCGCTCGTGGCCGGCGCCACGGTGGCGGCGGCCGAGGCGGTCTGGCGGGGCGAGGCCCGGCGGGCGGTCAACGTGGCCGGCGGCCTGCACCACGCCATGCCGGCCCGCGCCGCCGGGTTCTGCGTCTACAACGACCCGGCGGTGGCGATCGCCCGCCTGCTCGACCTGGGCGCCGAGCGGGTCGCGTACGTGGACGTGGACGTGCACCACGGCGACGGGGTGCAGCAGGTCTTCTGGAACGACCCGCGGGTGCTCACGGTCAGCGTGCACGAGACACCGCTGGCGCTCTTCCCGGGCACCGGCTTCCCCGACGAGACGGGCGGGCCTGGCGCCCAGGGCAGCGCCGTCAACCTCCCGCTGCCGCCGGGCGTGGACGACGCCGGCTGGCAGCGCGCCTTCCACGCGGTGGTGCCGTCGGTGCTGCGCGCGTTCCGGCCGCAGGTGCTGGTGACCCAGTGCGGCGCGGACGGGCACCGCCTCGACCCGCTCGCCGACCTGAACCTCTCCGTGGACGGGCAGCGCGCCACCTACCTGGCCCTGCGGGCGCTCGCCGACGAGTTGTGCGAGGGTCGCTGGGTGGCCACCGGCGGTGGCGGGTACGCGCTGGTGGAGGTGGTGCCCCGGGCCTGGACGCACCTGCTCGCGGTGGCCGCCGGTGACCCGGTCGATCCGGCGACGCTGACCCCGCCGGCGTGGCGGGAGTTGGCCGCCGCGCGCCGGCCGGGCCGGCAGATCCCGTTGCGGATGACCGACGACGTCGACCCGGCGTACGAGCCGTGGCAGCCGACGGGGGAGCCGAGCGCGGTGGACCGGGCGATCGCGGCGGCCCGCAAGACCGCCTTCCCGCTGTTCGGGCTCGACCCGCACGACCCACGCGACTGAACCGGTGCCGGAAGGGACCGCACAGGTGACCACGGTGGAACAACCGGCGGACGTGCTGCTCAGCGACGGCACCACCGTGCAGCTGCGCCCGATCCGCCCGTCGGACGGGCCGGGCGTCGTGGCGATGCACTCCCGCTTCTCGGAGCGCACCCGCTACCTGCGCTACTTCTCGCCGTACCCGCGCATCCCGGAGCGGGACCTGCAACGCTTCGTCAACGTCGACCACCGCGACCGGGAGGCGTTCGTGGTGCTGGTCGGCGACCGGATCGTCGCCGTGGGCCGCTACGAGCGGCTCGGCCCGGAGGCGCCCGAGGCCGAGGTGGCGTTCGTGGTGGAGGACGCCTACCAGGGCCGGGGCATCGGCTCGGTGCTGCTGGAGCACCTGGCCGACGCGGCCCGCCGCAACGACATCGCCAACTTCGTGGCCGAGGTGCTGCCGGCCAACGGCGCGATGCTGCGGGTCTTCTCCGACTTCGGCTACCAGGTCCAGCGGCAGTTCGCCGACGGCGTGGTCCATCTGACCTTCCCGATCGCCCCCACCGACGCGACGCTGGAGGTGCAGCGCGGCCGGGAGCACCGCACCGAGGCCCGCTCCGTCGCCCGCCTGCTCGCCCCTCGTGGCGTCGCCGTCTACGGCGCCAGCGCCACGGGGCAGGGCGTCGGCGCCGCGGTGCTCGGGCACCTGCGCGACGGCGGCTACACCGGCGCGGTGGTTCCGGTGCATCCGAGCGCGGCGTCGGTCGCCGGGCTGCCCGCGTACCCCTCGGCGGCCGATGCCGGCGTGCCGGTCGACCTGGCGGTGGTGGCGGTTCCGCCGGAGGCGGCGACGAAGGTGGTCGCCGACGCGGCCGCCGCGGGCGCGCACGGCCTGGTGGTCATCTCGGCGGGCTTCGCCGAGGCCGGCGGGGAGGGCGCGGCCGCGCAGCGCGCGCTGGTCCGCGCGGCGCACGCGGCGGGCATGCGCGTGGTCGGCCCGAACTGCCTGGGGGTGGCCAACACCGACCCGGCCGTACGCCTCAACGCCACGCTCGCCCCCCGGCTGCCGGTGCCCGGTCGGGTGGGCATCTTCAGCCAGTCCGGCGCGTTCGGGGTGGCGCTGCTGGCCGAGGCGGACCGGCGCGGGCTGGGGCTGTCGAGTTTCGTCTCGGCCGGCAACCGGGCCGACGTCTCGGGCAACGACCTGCTCCAGTACTGGCAGGACGACCCCGGCACCGACGTGATCATGTTGTACCTGGAGACCTTCGGCAACCCGCGCAAGTTCGCCCGGCTGGCCCGCCGCATCGGCCGGGACAAGCCCGTCGTGGCGCTGGCGTCGCCGGCCCGGCCGCCGGGGGTGGGCGACTCGGCAGGCCCGGACGAGGTGGCGGTCGCCGCGCTGTTCGCCCACTCGGGCGTGATCCGGGTGGACACCGTCGCCGAGCTGCTCGACGTCGGGGTGCTGCTGGCCCATCAGCCGCTGCCCGCCGGGCCGCGCGTCGGCGTGGTCGGCAACTCCTCGGCGCTGACGGGGTTGGCCGCCACCGCCTGCGCCGCGCAGGGGCTCACCGTCGCCACCGGCTACCCGCGCGACGTCGGCCCGCGCGCCGGCGCCGCCGAGTTCGCCGCCGCGCTCGCCGAGGCGGGCGCCGACGACGAGGTGGACGCCCTGGTGGTGGTGTTCGCCCCGCCGCTGCCCGGCCAGCTCACCGACACCGAAGCCGACTTCACGGCCGCGCTGCCGAGCGCGTTCGCCGCCGGCAAGCCGGCCGTGGCGACGTTCCTGGCCGGCCGGGCGCCCGCCGGGGTGCCCGCGTACCCGAGCGTGGAGGAGGCCGTGCGTGCCCTCGCCCGGGTCGGCGCGTACGCCGACTGGCTGCGCCGGTCCGCCGGGGTGCCGCCGGAGCTGACCCGGGTGGACCGTTCGGCGGCGCACGCCGCCCTGCGCCCGGAGGCCCTCGATCCGGCAAGGCTGCTCGCGGCGTACGGGATCGACGTGGTCGAGTCGGTGCCGGCGCGCTCGGCCGGGGAGGCCGCCGAGGCGGCGGGGCGGCTGGGTTTCCCGGTGGCCCTCAAGGCCGCCGCCCCCGGCCTGCGGCACCGCCTCGACCTCGGCGCGGTCCGGCTCGACCTGCCCGACGCGGCCACGGTCCACCGCGCGTACGCGGAGATGTCGGCGCTGTTCGGCGCGGACGTCCTGGTGCAGCCGATGGTCCCGCCCGGCGTGGCCTGCGTGGTCGAGCTGGTGGAGGACCCGGCGTTCGGCCCGGTGGTCGGCTTCGGGCTGGGCGGCGTCGCCACCGAGCTGCTCGGCGACCGGGCCTGGCGGTCGGTGCCGCTGACCGACCTGGACGCCGCCGAGCTGGTCGACGAGCCCCGGGCGGCGCCGCTGCTGCGCGGGCACCGGGGCGCGGCGCCGGTGGACCGGGCGGCGCTGGCGGAGCTGTTGCTGCGGGTCGGCCGCCTCGCCGACGAGCAACCCCGGGTGCGCGCGCTGACGCTCAATCCGGTGCTCGCCCGCCCCGACGGCTTCTCGGTGCTGCACGCCACCGTCCGGGTCGGCTCCGCCGTGGCCCGCCCCGACACCGGCCCCCGTCGCCTGTGAGGAGGGCCCCTGCGCCGCGTGCGCAGGGCGCCCTCCGGCGGTGCGGCGCTCAGGCCCGCTCGGAGATCTGCTGCACCGCCCAGGCGTTGTCGTCGGGGTCGGCGAAGTGGATGAAGCCGACGTTGTCCAGCGGGTCGGGCACCGGGCGGGGGTTCTCGCCGACGACCTGGATCTCACTGACCTCGACGCCGCGCTCGACCAGCTCGGCCCGCGCTTTTCGCAGGTCAGGCACGACGAGCTGGAGGCCCTTGAGCGAGCCGGGGGGCATCTCCGGCACCACCCCCTTGCCGATCACGATGGAGCAGCCGGAGCCCGGCGGGGTCAGCTGCACGATCCGCGCGTCGTCGTCGATCACCGTGTCGTGGTCGACGGCGAAGCCGAGCCGGTCGGCGTAGAACGCCTTGGCGCGGTCCACGTCGGAGACCGGCACGATCACCACTTCCAGGGTCCAGTTCATGCTGTCGCTCCTCCTGTCGTCGTTGGCCGGCCCAGCAGGTCGGCGAGGCGGGTGAAGCTCTCGCCGACGCCCCGGGCCATCGGGTAGCGCAGCACCCTGTCGCGGCCCGAGGGGGTGGCGTAGCGCAGCGTGCTGGTGACGGTGGTGCGCCCGACGAGTTCGGCGAACTCGTGGGTGATCAGGGTCTCGCCCGGATAGGACTGGTCGTCGAAGAGTTCGGTGAGGACCAGTCGCCGGGGCGGGTCGATCCGCCGGTACACCCGCTCTGGCCCATCCGCTCCCCGCCCGGGCCCTGCGAGACGAAGCGCCACCGTCCGCCCACGCGCAGGTCCACCTCGCACTCGACCAGCCGCCAGCCGCGCGCGCCGTACCAGCGCACGAGCAGCTCCGGGCGGGTGAAGGCGGCGAAGACCAGGGGCGCGGGCGCGTCGAACAGCCGGCTCAACACGATCTCCCGGTCGCCCGGCGCGTGGACCACCAGTGGGTCGCCGTCGCCGGTCACCGGGTGGCGTCCGGGGTGTCGTCGCGCCCGGTGCCGGCGGGGTCGCCGGCCCTCCGGTCGGTGGGCTGGAGGTCGTCGAGCAGGGCGTCGAGGCGCTGGTAGCTCTCCGCCCAGTAGCCCCGGTAGCCGGCCAGCCAGGCGGTGGCCTCCCGCAACGGGCCGGCCTCCAGGCGGCACGGGCGACGCTGGCCGTCGCGGCCCCGGCTGACCAGCCCGGCGCGCTCCAGCACCCTGAGGTGCTTGGAGACTGCCGGCTGGCTCATCGCGAAGGGCGCCGCCAGCTCGGTCACGGTGGCCTCGCCGGCCGCCAGGCGGGCCAGGATGGCCCGCCTGGTCGGGTCGGCCAGGGCCGCGAAGGTCGCGTCCAGCAGGTCGGCGCGCACGATTCGATAACCTCCCGGTTCAATAACCAGATGGTTTTATATCCCGGCGGCGCCGCCGGGGCAAGCACCGTCCCCGCGCCGGACGAACGCGAGGCCCCGGCGAACCGCCGGGGCCTCGCGTGGCGCAGGGAACGTCAGCAGGCGTACGCCTCCAGGCGCTGCGCCCGCTCCGGGTCGCGCAGCTTCAGCAGGGTCACCTTCTCGATCTGCCGGATCCGCTCCCGCGACAGGCCGAACTCCCGACCCACCTCGTCGAGGGTGCGCTGCCGGCCGTCGTCGAGGCCGAAGCGGAGCCGGATCACGGCCTGCTCCCGCTGGGAGAGGGTGGACAGCACGATGCTCACCTCGTTGCGCAGCTCACCCTGCGCGGCGGCGTCGCCCGGCTCGGCGCTCGGGTCGACGGCGGCCACGAAGTCGCCGAGCGCGCTCTCGCCGTCCTCACCGACCGCCTGGTCGAGGCTCACCGGCTCCCGGTCGTACGAGATCAGCTCGATCACCTGGAACTCCGGGATGTCCATGGCCCGGGCGACCTCGGCGACGGTGGGCTCGCGGCCCAGCGAGACGGAGAGCTCGCGACGGGCCCGGACCATGCGGTTGACCTGCTCGACCATGTGCACCGGGATGCGGATCGTGCGGGCCTGGTCGGCCATCGCGCGGGTGATCGCCTGCCGGATCCACCAGGTGGCGTACGTGGAGAACTTGTAGCCCTTGGCGTAGTCGAACTTCTCGACCGCGCGGATCAGGCCGAGGTTGCCCTCCTGGATCAGGTCGAGGAAGGCCATGCCGCGGCCGGTGTAGCGCTTGGCGATGCTGACCACCAGGCGCAGGTTGGCCTCCAGCAGGTGGTCCTTCGCGGCCCGACCCTGCGCGACGATCAGCTCCAGGTCGGCCCGCAGCTCCGTCGAGACGGGGGTGCAGGTCGCCAGTTTCTCCTCGGCGAACAGACCGGCCTCGATCCGCTTGGCGAGGTCGACCTCCTGGGCGGCGGTCAGCAGCTTCGTGCGACCGATCCCGTTCAGGTATGCCCGGACCAGATCCGTGGAGACGCCGCGCTCGTCGGTGGCGTCGAGGTCGGTCAGGGTGTCGGTGGCGCTCGCGGCCTCGGTGGTGCCGGCCGGGCGCGTCCGGTGCTCCGTCATCTGTTGGGCCATCTCAGTTCTCCCCGTGTCCACGTCTGTGCCGTTGGTTCCGGCCCAGTGGTGCCGGTGTGACACACAGCTTGGCGGGCGGGGCGTGAAACGGGAGTGAGGCGATCGGGGACCCGACAATGAACGCGTCGATGGCCTGCTCAGCGTACGCGGCTCGTCGCCGAGCGGATGTTGCCGCAGGCGGTTACCGTGCCAGCGGTCGGCCGGCGTCGCCGGCGACACGGCGCAGCGAACTGGTCAAGGAGGTTGGTGTGGTCTTCAAGCGGCTCATGCAGGCGATGGGTGTGGGTGGCCCGTCGGTGGAAACCGTGCTGGCGAACCCGAACTGCCGCCCCGGCGGGCAGTTGGAGGGCGTCGTCCACGTGGCCGGCGGCGACCACCCCGTCGACGTGGAGTACGTCGCCCTGGGCCTGGTCACCCGGGTCGAGGTGGAGAGCGGCGACAACGACTACGAGACCACGCAGGAGTTCCACCGGCAGGCCGTGACCGGCGCGTTCCGGCTCGACGCGGGGCAGCGCCACGACATCCCGTTCCGCTTCCCCGTGCCGTGGGAGACGCCGCTCACCGAGCTGTACGGGCAGCACCTGCACGGCATGACGATGGGGCTGCGTACGGAGCTGGAGGTGGCCCGCGCGGTCGACAAGGGCGACCTGGACGCGGTGGCGGTGCACCCGCTGCCGTCGCAGCAGAAGATCCTGGAGGCGTTCCTGCGGCTGGGCTTCCGGTTCGCCCGCGCCGACGTGGAGCGGGGCCACATCTACGGCGTACGGCAGAGCCTGCCCTTCTACCAGGAGATCGAGTTCTACCCGGCGCCGCAGTACGCCGGGGCGATCAACCAGCTGGAGGTCACCTTCGTCACCGACCCGCAGCAGATCCAGGTGGTGCTGGAGCTCGACAAGCGCGGCGGGCTGTTCACCGAGGGACGCGACGCGTTCGGCCGCTTCACCATCGACCACGCCGCCGCCGAGCGCACCGACTGGGCCGCCCAGCTCGACGGCTGGATCCGCCAGTCGCTCCAGCGCCGCGGTCTCTTCTCCTGACCCCTGCCCCGACCTCTCCGCCGCGCACGAGGGCGACGGGACGGGGCCCTCGCGGCCGTCGTCCCCGTGACCGGCGAGGAGGGGCGGGAGTGCGGGCGCTCAGAGGTCGAGCAGCACCGTACGGGGGCCGACGTTGACGCTCTCGACCAGCATGTGGGCGCGGAAGCGGCCGGTCTGCACCTTCGCGCCCCGGGCGCGCAGCGCCTCCACGACCGCCGTCACCAGGGGCTCCGCGACCTCCGCCGGGGCGGCCGCCGTCCAGCTCGGACGGCGGCCCTTGCGGGCGTCGCCGTAGAGGGTGAACTGGCTGACCACCAGGATCGGCGCGCCGGTGTCCGCCGCGGACCGCTCCTCGTCGAGGATCCGCAGCTCGTGCACCTTGCGGGCCATCGTGCGGGCGGTCTCGACGGTGTCGGTGTGGGTCACCCCGAGCAGCACCAGCAGCCCGTCGTCGATCGCGCCGACCACCTCGCCGTCGACCGTCACGCCGGCGCGGCCGACGGTCTGCACCACGGCCCGCATCAGTCGGCCACCGGCTCGATGAAGCCGCGCTCGACGAGGTGCGCGACGATCGGCCCGGCCGCCTCGGCCAGCTCCCCGGGGGCCACGTCGTGCGCGGCGGCGAGCAGGGCGAGCTGGTCGCGCAGCGGCAGCCGCCCGTCGGCCCCGCCGACCAGGGCCAGGACCAGTGGGTCGATCTCCTCGGTCCAGCGCAGGCCGTGCGGCATGGCCAGCACCTGCCGGTCCACCGCCCAGCCCTCGTCGCCCATCGTGGCCTCCTGCCGCAGCTGGAGCCCGTCGGCGGCCCGGAACCGGGCGGCGAGCAGCCCGTCAATGTCGCGGTCGCGCAGCCAGTCCTGGCGGTCGAACCACGCGCCGACCCGGTCGCCGAGCGGCGCCTGCACCCGCTGGCGCAGGTCCTCCACCCGCAGGACCGGGTCGTCGTGGCCGGAGCGGCGCAGCGAGACGATGCCGAAGCCGACCGCCTCCACCTTGTGCGCGTCGAACCAGTCCAGCCAGTCCGCCATCCGGCGCGGGTCGGCCGCCTCGCCCACGTCGGTGAGCCACAGGTTGACGTACGCCATCGGGTCGGCCACCTCACGCTGGATGACCCAGGCGTCCAGCCCCGTGCCGGCGAACCAGCCGGTCACCCGCTCGGCCCAGTCCTCCCCGGCGACGTGCACCCAGTTGGCCAGGTACTGCATGGTGCCGCCCTCGGTCAGCAGGCCGGGCGCGGCGGCGGCCAGCTCGGCGCCGATCGCGTCGCCGACCCGCCCCGAGTCGCGGTAGACGTGCGTCGTGGTGCCGGGGCCCACCACGAACGGCGGGTTGCTCACCACCAGGTCGAAGCGCCGCCCGGCGACGGGGGCCACCAGGTCGCCGCGGAGCAGCTCCCAGTCCTGGCCGTTGAGCGCGGCCGTGGTGGCGGCGAAGCGCAGCGCCCGCGCCGAGAGGTCCGTGGCGGTGACCCGCCCCGCGTGGGTGGCCAGGTGCAGGGCCTGCACGCCGGACCCGGTGCCCAGGTCCAGCGCGGTCTCGACGGGCCGGCGTACGGTCGCGCCGATCAGCGTCTGCGTCGCCCCGCCGATGCCGAGGACGTGCTCGGCGTGCAGCGGGCGACCGGGCCGGGCGCTGGCGGGCACGTCGGCGAGGACCCACCAGTCGTCCCCGTACGGCTCCAGGTCCACGCCCATGCGCAGGCCGTCGCCGTGCCGCTCGACCAGGCCCCCGGCGAGCGCCTCGTCCAGCGACAGCGGCGCCAGCGCGGCGGCCACGGCGGCCTCCGGCTCGGTCTGCTCGCAGATGAACACGCGGATCAGGGTGCCGAGCGGGTCGCGGTCCTCGGTGGCGCGCAGCGCCGCCCGGAAGTCGTTGCGGGCGACCCCGCCGGTGGCCTGCGCGCCGAGCCGGCTGGCGATGCCGTTCGAGGTGAATGCCGCCCGGGTCAGCGCGGTCCGCAGCGCCTCGACGCCGGCGGGGGAGAGCAACATGTCGTGTCCGTCCACGTCGCCATCCTGCCTGGTGCGCGGCGCGGGCACGCGGCCACCCGGCGATCCTCCGGTCCACCTCCCGCGACCCGTGGGCGGTACGCGAACGCGCGTGTCCGGGCACCGGCCGGTCGGCGTGGTGACAGCATTGACGCCATGACGCTCGCACTGCCCATCGACCCGGAGGCCAACCGGCTGCTGGAGCGCAGCCCGCTGGCGCTGCTGCTCGGCATGGTCCTCGACCAGCAGGTGCCGATGGAGAAGGCGTTCTCCTCGCCGTACTTGCTGGCGCAGCGCCTCGGGCGCGAGCTGGACGCCCGGGAGCTGGCCGGGTACGACCCGGAGGCGCTGGTCGCCCTCTTCGCCCAGCCGCCGGCGCTGCACCGGTTCCCGAAGGCCATGGCGGCCCGGGTGCAGGAGGTGTGCCGGGTCCTCGTCGACCGGTACGACGGCGACGCCGCCCGGCTCTGGTCCGACGCCGCCGACGGCCGGGAGCTGCTGCGCCGCATCGCCGACCTGCCCGGCTTCGGCGCGCAGAAGGCGCAGATCTTCCTCGCGCTGCTCGGCAAGCGGTTCGGGGTCACGCCGGCGGGCTGGCGGGAGGCGGCCGGCGGATACGGCGACGCGGACGCCCACCGGTCGGTGGCCGACGTGACCGACGCCGACTCGCTGCGTCGGGTGCGCGAGTACAAGCAGCAGATGAAGGCGGCGGCGAAGGCGAAGACCGTCGGGGGCTGACGCAACCGTCAGGTAGGGCCGGTCGTTGTAGCCAGGATGGTGACGACGGGCAGCCGATGACGGACGAACGCGCCGGGCGGCTGCTGCGGCCGGAGGAGAGTTCGCCCCGGGCCACCTTCCTCGAACTCTTCTTCGACCTGGTCTTCGTCTTCGCGTTGACCCGGGTCTCGATGCGCCTGATCGACGGCACCGGTGGCTCCGTCGGGACGCTGCTCGCCGAGATCGCGCGTACGGGCGTGCTCTTCCTCGCCCTGTGGCTGCTCTGGTCGATCACCACCTGGGTCACCAGCCGGTACGAGCCGGAGCGACCGGTGATCCAGTTCGTGGTGGTCGGGTCGATGTTCGGCGCGATGGTGATGGCCGTGGCGCTGCCCCGGGCGTTCGAGGACCGGGCCCTGGCGTTCGTGCTGGCCTACCTGGCGGTGATGGTCGTCCGGCCGCTGATCATCGGTACGGCGCTGCGCGGTCACCCCCGCCGCGCGGTGCCGCTGCGACTGCTTGCCTGGGCGGTCCTGGGTGCCGTGCCGTGGCTGGTCGGGGCGTTCGGGCCGGAGCACCTGCGCCTGCCGGTCTGGGTGCTCGCCGTCGCCGTCGACTACACCGGGCTGCTGCTCGGCTGGCCGTTGCCCCGGTTGGGTCCGGCGCGCACGGCCGGCTGGCTCATCGCCGGTGAGCACCTGGCCGACCGGTACCAGCAGATCTTCCTCATCTCGCTGGGGGAGACCATCCTGGTGATCGGGCTGACGTACAGCGGCGCGGAGTTCACCGCCGACCGGGCCGGCGCCTTCACGGTCGCCTTCGTCACCACGGCCCTGCTCTGGCGGATCTACTTCCACCGGGCGGGTCACCTGCTCGGCGAGGCGCTGCGGGTGGCCCGGTCGCCCGGGCGGCTCGGCGCCTCCGCCAGCAGCACCCACCTGATCATCGTGACCGGCGTGCTGAGCACCGCCGTCGGCTACGAACTGGTGATCGCGTATCCGCACGGACGGACCGACCCCACCTGGTTGGTCTTCATCGTCGGCGGCCCGGCCATCTTCCTGGCGGCCCGGTCCCGCTTCGAGTACGAGATCTTCGGCCGGGTGTCGTGGTCGCGGGTGGGCGGCCTGCTGGTGCTGCTCCTGCTGTCACCGGCGTTCACCCTGGGGCCACCCACGATGGCGCTGGCGGGGGCCGCCGTGGTGCTGGCGGCGGTGGCGTTCGCCGACGCGCGGCGCAGCAGGGGCCGCCCGTCCGAGATGGCCGCGTCGCCGCTCGGACACGGCGGGACCGGCGGGGGTGAGTTTCCCGCGCCGTGATCCGGTGGGGTCAGGCGGCGGTCGGTCGGGAGAGGGCGGCCAGGGCCCGCCGGACGTCGGCGAGGGAGACCGTGGCGGAGTCGTCCAGGTCGGCCAGGCCGGCCTCGATCCACTGCCGCATGAGCGTGGTGACCCCGATGCCGCGCGCGTCGGCGGCGGCGCGGACCCGCTCGTACGTCTCCAGCGGCAGGCGCACCGAGCGGCTGACCATGGGGGTGTCGGTGTCGGGGGCGGGCAGCTCCACCTGTGGGCTCCCGTCGATCAGCTCCGCGAGCCGGCCACCGCCGCTGTGGAACTGCTTGGTCGCGTCGTTACGGTTCATCGTCACCGCCTCCTCATCGAGATCTCCGCACGGCCTCGTCGTAGCGCTTCGCCTCGACGTCGCTCAGCTCGCGGGCGGAGAGGATGTCCCAGTCGTTGTCGGTGCCGTCGGCCTCGGCGAGCAGCACGGCCAGTCGGCGCCCCCGGCGGGCGGCGGCGTAGACGACCATCACGTCGTCGCCGAGGTGCCGGATCACCCGGCGGGTGCTGTGCAGCGCCTCCCAGACTTCCCCGGGCGTGACGTCGTAGACCCTCAGGTTGGCCAACGCCTCGTCGGTGAAGCTGAACCTGCTGCCCACGGCGCGAGCGTACCACGCAGGTAACACGAGGCCGGGTCGAGCGATTCTCGCTGATCACGCGCCGGAGGTGTCAGGATGGGGCGTAACCCCCTCGAGGAGGTCCATGGTGAAGCGTCAGGCGTACCAGCCGATCCTGATCACCGACGCCTCGCGCAGCCAGGACGACCAGCTCACCAGCCGTCAGAAGCGCTACGTGCTGATGATGGGCATCCGGGTGGCCTGCGTGATCGTCGGTGCCGTCCTGGTCGGCGTGCAGGCCCCACTGCTCTGGCTCTGGCTGCCGATGGTGGCCCTGGGCATGGTGCTCATCCCGTGGCTGGCGGTCCTGCTGGCCAACGACCGCCCGCCCAAGGAGCAGCACCGGCTGGCCAACCGGTTCCAGCCGCGGCACCGCGACGAGACCCCGCCGATGAGCCTCACCGCCCAGGAGCGCCCCCACAAGATCATCGACGCCGAGCCCTGACCCACCCGCCCCGCCGGGGGAGGCCCGGCGCCCGCACCTGCCCGGCAGGCCAGCAGGTCACGGAGCGGGGCGGGCGCCGATCTGCGAGACCGCGAGGGCGCCGAGGTCGCCGGCGCGGCCCAGCGCCACCGTCGGCTTGGCGCCGTCGAGCCAGGCGGCCAGCAGCCCGGCCGCGAACGCGTCCCCGGCGCCGGTGACGTCGACCACCGCCACCCGGCGGGCCGGCGCGACGGCGACCGAGGCTGCCCGGTCCACCCAGACCGCCCCGGCGGCGCCCTGCTTCACGACGATCCGCCGGGCGGTGGCCGACAGGACCCGCCCCTGCGCCGCCGGGTCCAGCCCGCCGGCCAGCACCGTCGCCTCGTCGGCGTTGACCAGGAGCAGGTCGACCCCGCGTACCCAGGACAGGAAGGCCGCCGCGCCGACCCGCCGCAGCGGGGCGGCGGAGGCCGCGTCGACGCTGGTGCTGAGACCACGCTCGCGGGCGGCGGCCAGCGCCCGCAGTCCCGCCGGTCGGGACTCGTCGTCCAGCAGGGTGTACCCGGACAGGTGCAGGTGCCGCGCGTCCGGCACCGCGGCCAGCGCCGCGTCGACGTCGCGCGGGGCCAACCGCAGGTTCGCGCCCCGCTCGGTGACCATCGACCGCTCCCCGGCCGTGGCCAGCACGATGACCGTCCCGGTGGCGCGGTCGGGGCACACGGTCGTCGCGCAGTCGACCCCGGCGCGCTCCAGCTCGGCCACCCGGTCCCGGCCGGCGTCGTCGTCGCCGACGGCACCGACCAGCGTGACCGGTACGCCCTGGGCGGCGAGCCAGGCCGCCGTGTTGGCGGCCTGCCCGCCGCCGCTGAACCGGATCGCCGCAGGGGTGTCCGACCCGGTGGCCAGGGGCCCGGCCAGCACCGCCACCACGTCGGTGATCAGGTCACCGACGACGAGGACGCGGCCTGCGCTCATGCCCCGGCGCGCCGGGCGGCCGCGGCGACGGCGATCCGGGCGGCGAGGTCGGCGTTGCGCAGGATGATCCGGACGTTGACCGCCAGGCTCGCCCCCTCGGTCGCCGAGTGGAAGTGCGCGAGCAGGTAGGGCGTCACGGCCTTGCCGGTCACCCCGTCGCGCTCCAGCAGGGCCAGCCCGTCGGCGAGGGTCCGGTCGTGCAGCTGCGGGTCGAGCTGCTCGTCGGTCGGCAGCGGGTTGGCCACGATCAGGCCGCCGTGGTGCACGCGCTGCTGTTCCCGGGCCACCAGCACGTCCGCCACCTGCTCGGCCGACTCCAGCGACCAGTCCAGGTCGAAGCCGCCGTCGGTGATGAAGAAGCCGGGGAAGCGCCGCGTCCCGAAGCCGACGACGCCCACGCCGAGGGTCTCCAGCCGCTCCAGGGTGGCGCCCACGTCGAGGATCGACTTGACCCCGGCGCAGACCACCGCGATCGGCGTACGGGCCAGGGTGACCAGGTCGGCCGACTCGTCGAAGGTCTGCGCCGCCTCCCGGTGCACCCCGCCGAGGCCGCCGGTGGCGAACACGGCGATCCCGGCGGCGGCGGCCACCGCGCTGGTCGCGGCCACGGTCGTGGCGCCGTCCGCGCCGGTCGCGGCGGCGAGGGCGAGATCGCGTACGGAGAGCTTGGCGACCCCGTCGACGGTGGCGAGCCGGGTCAGCTCCGCGTCGTCGAGGCCCACCACGAGCCGCCCGCCGACCATGCCGATGGTCGCCGGTACCGCGCCCGCGTCCCGGACGGCCTGCTCGATCTCGCGGGCCACCCGCAGGTTGTCCGGCCGGGGCAGCCCGTGCGAGACGATGGTGCTCTCCAGGGCGACGACGGGACGCCCGTCGCGCAGGGCGTCGGCAACCTCGCTGCCGTAGCGGATGTGAAAGTCGGTCACGTCACCACCGTACGGCCCTCGTCCGGGCGACCTGTAGTGGACCGGAGCGGGGGTGACCTGCCAGACTTGACGGTCGGAGGTGCAGAAGTGAGCACAGAGGTTCTCGAGCGTCCGGAGCTGAAGGACGCCGACACCGGTCCCGAGATGTTCCACTACGTGCGCAAGGAGAAGATCGCCGAGAGTGCCGTCATGGGCACGTTCGTCGTCGCGCTGTGCGGGGAGACCTTCCCGGTCACCAAGGCCGCCAAGCCCGGCTCGCCGGTCTGCCCGAAGTGCAAGGAGATCTACGACTCCTGGGGCGAGTGAACGTGGGCGACCCTCCGGGTCGCGCACGTAACCTTCGCCGGTGACCACCTCCACCGCCCTGCTCCTCGCCGACCTCACCGGGGTGGCGGTCTTTGCCGCCTCCGGGGCCTCCGCGGCGGTGGCCAAACGGCTCGACCTCTTCGGCGTCGTCTTCGTCGGCTTCGTGGCCGCGCTCGGCGGCGGGATCTTCCGTGACCTGGCGATCGACGAGGCGCCGCCGCTGGCCTTCGGCGACTGGCGGTACGCCGCGACGGCCGCCGTCACCGCCGCCGCCGTCTTCTGGCTGCATCCCCAGTTCGCCCGGCTGCGCACCACCGTGCTGGTGCTCGACGCGGCCGGGCTGGCGCTGTTCACCGTCACCGGCACGGTCAAGGCCCTCGACGCCCAGGTGCCGGCGGTGGGGGCCTGCGTGATCGGCATGCTCACCGCGATCGGCGGCGGCCTCGGCCGCGACCTGCTCACCGCCGAGATCCCGGTGGTGCTGCGGCGGGAGATCTACGCCGTCGCCGCGCTCGTCGGCTCGATCCTCGTGGCCCTGCTGGACGCGCTCGGGCACGCCAACGCCGTCTGGCTGACCGCGGCGGCGGTCGTGGTCTTCCTGCTGCGCCTGGTGGCGCTGCGACGGCGCTGGTCGGCGCCGGTGGCCACCCTGCGTCCCCCGCGTACGGGGACCCCCGGCAACCGCCCCTGACTCCGGTGACGGATGTGACCAGCGTGGTGTCGGCTGGGTCGGGCGGGCCGCGCTGGTTATGCTGAGTCGGCCTTCGCGGCACCACCTGCGCGGAGGCGTTTTCATGGGCGGCGGTACCCGTGGCCCTCGCCCGGGGTCCGCCGTCAGGCGGTCGGAGAGGAGCTTCCCGTGGCGGCCCGGATGCCGGCGATCGAGACGTTTCCGGCACTGCGTGCGTGGCAGCGCAAGGCACTCGTGGAGTACCTGCGCCGGCGGGACCCCGACTTCACGGCGGTCGCCACCCCGGGCGCCGGAAAGACCACCTTCGCCCTGCGGATCGCCGCCGAGCTGCTCGCCGACGGCACCGTCGAGGCGGTGACCGTGGTGGCGCCGACCGAGCACCTGAAGACCCAGTGGGCACAGGCGGCGGCCCGGGTCGGCATCCAGCTCGACGCCGCGTTCCGCAACGCCGACCTGCACTCCTCCGCCGACTTCCACGGCGCCGTCGTCACGTACGCGCAGGTCGGCATGGCACCCCAGGTGCACAAGCGGCGCACCCTCACCCGGCGCACCCTGGTCGTCCTCGACGAGATCCACCACGCGGGGGACAGCCGCTCCTGGGGCGACGGGGTGAAGGCGGCCTTCGAGGGCGCCGAGCGCCGGTTGATGCTGACCGGGACGCCGTTCCGCTCCGACGACAACCCGATCCCGTTCGTCAGCTACGAGCGGGGCGGCGACGGCCTGCTGCGCTCGCGCGCCGACTCGGTCTACGGCTACGCCGACGCGCTGCGCGACGGCGTCGTACGGCCCGTGCTCTTCCTGGCGTACTCGGGGGAGACCCGGTGGCGCACCAACGCCGGGGACGAGCTGGCGGCGCGCCTCGGCGAGCCGATGACCCAGGACCTCGTGGCGCAGGCGTGGCGTACGGCCCTGGACCCGGCGGGCGACTGGATGCCGCAGGTGCTGCGGGCCGCCGACGCCCGGCTGACCGTCCTGCGCAACGCGGGGATGCCCGACGCCGGCGGGCTGATCATCGCCAGCGACCAGCAGACCGCCCGCTCGTACGCGAAGCTCATCGAGCAGGTCACGGGCGAGCGCGCGGCGGTGGTGCTCTCCGACGACGTGGGCGCCTCGGCGCGGATCGCGACGTTCGCGGCGTCCGAGCAGCGCTGGCTGGTGGCGGTCCGGATGGTCTCCGAGGGCGTGGACATCCCCCGGCTGGCCGTCGGCGTCTACGCGACCAGCGCCAGCACCCCGCTCTACTTCGCGCAGGCGATCGGCCGGTTCGTCCGCGCCCGCCGCCCCGGCGAGACCGCCTCGGTCTTCCTGCCCAGCGTGCCGCACCTGCTCGGGCTGGCCAGCGAGATGGAGGCCGAGCGGGACCACGTCCTCGGCAAGCCCAAGGACCGTGAGGGCTTCGACGACGACCTGCTGGAGCGCGCCCAGCGCGACGACCAGGCCAGCGGCGAGCTGGAGAAGCGGTTCGCCGCGCTCTCCGCGACGGCCGAGCTGGACCAGGTGATCTTCGACGGCGCCTCGTTCGGCACCGCCGCCCAGGCCGGCACCCCCGAGGAGGAGGAATACCTCGGCCTGCCCGGGCTGCTCACCGCCGACCAGGTGGCCCTGCTGCTCACCAAGCGCCAGCAGGAGCAGCTCGCCGCCCAGCGGCGCCGGGCCACCCGGCCCGCTGAGGCGGCCGCTGAGGCCCCCACGGCGCCGCCGGTACCGATGAGTGCCGCCCAGCGTCGGGTCGCCCTACGCCGCCAGCTGAACGCCCTCGTGGCCGCCCGGCACCACCGCACGGGGCAGCCGCACGGGAAGATCCACGCGGAGCTGCGCCGCCTCTGCGGCGGCCCGCCGAGCGCCCAGGCCACCATCGAGCAGCTCGAGGAACGCATCGCCACCGTCCAGACCCTCTGACGGCGGCCGGATCACCGCCGCCGGCACGTCGGACGCCTTCCGTGAGAGCGCCGCCTCCGGTCGGAGGGCCGCCGTCCGGCCTGAGGGGGCCAACGGCCAGGAACGCGTTCGGCCCCGGGGAGGCCGCCGGTCGACGGGACGCCGCCCGGTCCTAGGGACGCTGCCAGCTCGTAGGGACGCCATCGGCCCGAAGGACGCGAAAAGCCGGCCGGAGGCCCCTTGCGGGGGCCTCCGGCCGGCTATGTCGTGGATCCGCGGAATCTCTCAGTTCGCCATCAGATCGGCGCCACGCCAGCTGAACTCCGGGTCCGTCGCGAATCGTACGGTGATCTTCACGAGATCCTCCGCGTACTTGTTCGCGTGGTGCCCACAGAACACCAACTCGCTCCCACCCGCCAGAGTGATCCGGAGCTTGCCGGCAGCATTGCAGCGGTCGCACCGTTCATCGGCGGCTGGGGGAGCCACCGTCTCGGGCGGCGGCGTGAGGGTCGGGGTCATCGCCTTCCTCCTCTGGTCGTCACCGATGAACAATCTCTTCGGTCGTTGCTCACCTATCGTGCAACACCCTGTCCCGGCGCTGCCTTCCCTGTGTGCCCGCGGGGGACCGAGGTCACACATGGCACGGACAGTGTGCCGTGCACCAAGGGTGCCACGTCAACGATCACAATCGTGCAACCGGACGGTCACCTTCCGACGTTGCACGCCAGGTGATCAAAACGACACGTTCGGTTGACGATCGCGATCAGTCCAGGTAGTCGCGCAGCACCTGCGAACGCGACGGGTGGCGCAGCTTGGACATCGTCTTGGACTCGATCTGCCGGATGCGCTCCCGGGTCACCCCGTAGACCTGGCCGATCTCGTCCAGCGTGCGCGGCTGGCCGTCGGTCAGGCCGAAGCGCAGGCGTACCACGCCCGCCTCACGCTCGGACAACGTCTGGAGCACCTGCTGGAGCTGGTCCTGCAGGAGCGAGAACGAGACCGCGTCGACCGCGACCACGGCCTCCGAGTCCTCGATGAAGTCGCCGAGCTGGCTGTCGCCCTCGTCACCGATGGTCTGGTCCAGCGAGATGGGCTCCCGGGCGTACTGCTGGATCTCCAGCACCTTCTCCGGTGTGATGTCCATCTCCTTGGCGAGCTCCTCCGGGGTGGGCTCGCGGCCCAGGTCCTGGAGCAGCTCGCGCTGGATGCGGCCGAGCTTGTTGATGACCTCGACCATGTGCACCGGGATGCGGATGGTGCGGGCCTGGTCGGCCATCGCGCGGGTGATCGCCTGCCGGATCCACCAGGTGGCGTACGTGGAGAACTTGTAGCCCTTGGTGTAGTCGAACTTCTCGACCGCGCGGATCAGGCCGAGGTTGCCCTCCTGGATCAGGTCGAGGAAGGCCATGCCGCGGCCGGTGTAGCGCTTGGCCAGCGAGACGACCAGCCGGAGGTTGGCCTCCAGCAGGTGGTTCTTGGCGCGCTCGCCGTCGCGCGAGATCCAGCCCAGGTCCCGCTGCATCTCGCGGGTGAGCTTCTCCTCGCCCTCCTCGGACGCGCGCAGCCGCTCGGCGGCGTAGAGCCCGGCCTCGATCCGCTTGGCCAGCTCCACCTCCTGCTCGGCGTTGAGTAGCGGGACCTTGCCGATCTGCTTGAGGTACGCCCGGACGGAGTCGGCGGAGGCGGTCAGCTCCGCGTCGCGGCGGGCCTGCTTGAGCGCCTCCGACTCCTCGTCGTCCCACTCGAAGTCGTTGTCGCTGGCCGAGTTGGCGGCGTCGGTCTCGGCGGCCCGGGTCAGCTCCGCGGGCTCCTCGACGACCACGTCCTCGATCTCGGCGGCCAGCTCCTCCGGGTCGATGTCGCCTTCGCCCTCGCCCTTGGCCTTGCCGCCGGCCTTGGTCGGCTTGGCGCCGGCAGCCGCGACCGTCGCCTTGGTGGCCCGGGTCGACTTGGTCGCCTTCGCCGGCGCGGCGGCCTTGGCGGCCACCTCGGCGGTGGTGCCGGCGGCCTTGCGGGGGGCGGCCTTGCGTGGGGCGGGCGCCGGGGCCTCGGCGGCGGCGGGCGCCTGCTTCGGGGCGGGCGCGACGGCCTTCTTGGTGGTCTTGGCGGTGGTGGCCCGGGACGCCGGGGTGGCCGATCGAGCGGCGGCGACGCGGCGGCGGGTGCTCGCCGAGCCGTCCACCACCACGGTCACTCCCGCCTCGGAGAGCGCCCGCAGGATCTTCTTGGCCTGGGCCGGAGTCACCTCGGCGGACTCGACGGTGCGCGCGAGCTGAGCCGACGTGAGCTGACCACCGGCGC
Organism: Micromonospora echinofusca; assembly: GCF_900091445.1. Lineage (NCBI taxonomy): Bacteria > Bacillati > Actinomycetota > Actinomycetes > Micromonosporales > Micromonosporaceae > Micromonospora > Micromonospora echinofusca. The sequence goes on along the minus strand of NZ_LT607733.1, from coordinate 4,629,247 downwards.
TCTGCGCGTGGGCGATCAGAGTGTCGGTGAGCGAGCGAACGTCGGCGCCGGTCTGGCGGGGTTCTGTCACGAATGACCTTCCGGAGGCGAAGAGCGAGCACGGCCGGGTCGTCCGACGCAGAGCGGGGCACCTTGCCGGGCGATGTGGTTGAGGGACCCCCGTGTCCCGGGCCGGCCGGTCGTTGGCGGTCCGTCGCAGCGTGGGCAGGGGTGAATTGTAACGCCGTCTGCGGCGATCATCCGTCGCCGCACGGCGGACCGGCGGCGGGGGCCGCCGATTCGACGCAGATGTGGACTTTGTAAGGATGGTACCGCGCGTGGCCCGGAACACCCCGGCCGTGTGGGAAGGGGACGAACGATGGATCGCTCGACGCCGTCGGAACTGCTGGAGATTGCGGTCGACGTGGCCCGCGACGCGGCCGCGACCGCGCACCGGATGCGGGTCGAGGGCGTCTCGGTGGCCGCCACCAAGAGCACGGTCACGGACGTGGTGACCGCCGCCGACCGGGCGGTCGAGCGGCAGGTGATCGACGCGCTGCGCCGGCTGCGGCCGGGCGACGCCGTCCTCGGCGAGGAGTACGGGGCGGGCGAGACCGGCCCGGTCGGCCCGGGCGGGGTCCGCTGGATCGTGGACCCCATCGACGGCACCGTCAACTACCTCTACGGGATCCCGCACTGCGCGGTGTCGCTCGCCGCCGAGGTCGACGGCCAGGTGGTCGCCGGGGTGGTGCGCAACGTCAGCACCGGCGAGGAGTGGACGGCCACCGTCGGCGGGGGCGCCTGGCGTGCCGGCGAGCGGCTGCGCTGCTCCACGGAGACCGACCTCGGCCAGGCGCTGGTCGCCACGGGGTTCGGCTACGACCCCGGGCGCCGGGCCCACCAGGCCCGGGTGGTCGCCGAGCTGATCCCGCACATTCGCGACATCCGCCGCTTCGGCGCCGCCGCGCTGGACCTCTGCCTCGCGGCGGAGGGGCGGGTGGACGCCTACTACGAGAAGGGGCTCGCCGCCTGGGACCAGGCCGCCGGCGCCCTGGTCGCGACCGAGGCCGGGCTGCTGGTCGCCGGGCTGGGCGGACTGCCGGCCGGCCCGGACCTGGTGATCGCCGCGCCGTCGGCGCTGTTCAAGCCGCTGCACGACCGCCTCGCCGACCTGGACGCCTCGGGCGGTCCCTGACGGCCGGTGCCGCGCCCCCGGCGGGAACCGGGGGCGCGGCGCGGTCAGTCGTCCTGCGGCATCGGGCAGGAGCCGGCCGGCGCGACCGGCGCGCCGAGGTCGCCCAGGGACTGGTTGACCTCGGTGGTGGTGGCGAGCTGCTGGAAGCCGCTGCCGAGCACCACGTCGACGACGTCGTCGGTGCGCTTGGCGTCGTAGTCGTACTCGGCGTTGTCGAGGAAGTAGGCCCGCAGCAGGTGCGCCGAGCCCACCCCCTTGGGGCCGTAGCGCAGGACCGCGATGTCGTCGATCTGCTTCTTCTCGTCGCCGAACTTCTTCACCTGGAACTTCCGGTTGCGGAAGTCGTCGGCGATGGACGTGGCCAGGCCGATCCGGTCCGTGCCGTTCAGCACGTTGATCTTGACGTCCTTGGGTTCCCGCAGGGTCACGTCGGCCAGCGGCCAGCCCTCGGGGCAGCCGCCGGCGAGGCCGGCGCTGCTCTGGGTGTCGCGGACCAGCGCGACGACCACGAAGACGAGGGCCAGCACCGCCAGCAGGCCGACGACAACGAGTGCTCGCACTCGCGCAAAGCTCATCAGGGTGCTCCCCGGACAGTGGTGGGTGGTGGCGGCCGCCGGGTGGACGGGCCGCCCCGCCGGCCGTCGAGTACGCCGCTGAGGTTAACGGTTGTCCGGCCGTCGCGTGGAAACAGCCGGACATGCCGGCGCGCCATCCGGGAACCGGGTAGTACTACCCCTATCTTCGTGTCGCCTGAGTCACATTGGGAACAACTTCGCGTGCGGGGGCGTACATCTCAGCCACGAGGGCGGTATACATGCCTCGCCCAAAGGGGGGGTATGTTCCGCGCTCGCCGGGTGTTCCTTGGGGATGCCTCCGTCCGTGCTGTCTTCGGGTCGGGTGACCGACACAAGTGGTGGCCGGCCAGCGGAACCGAAACAGCGTCGTCCGGCGTTACAACCGGAAGCGACAACATCGATATGGGAGAGTGAAACCGATGGCCACCGACTACGACGCCCCGCGTCGCGACGAGGTCGACCTCGGCGAGGACAGCCTGGAAGAGCTCAAGGCCCGACGCGTCGACTCACAGTCGGGCGCCGTGGACGTCGACGAGGCCGAGGTGGCCGAGAGCTTCGAGCTGCCCGGCGCCGACCTGGCGGACGAGGAACTGACGGTCAAGGTGCTGCCGATGCAGCAGGACGAGTTCCGGTGCGCCCGCTGCTTCCTCGTGCACCACCGCAGCCAGTTGGCGGTGGAACGCAACGGCGAGCTCATCTGCCGCGAGTGCGTCTGACATCGTGCGTCCGCACCAGCGGCGGCTCCCTCGCCGGGGCCGCCGCTGATCGAGTCGCCGTGCGGTACTCCCGGGGACCTGCTTGACTCGTTGACGGGTGACCGTCAGGTCGACGTCGGTCCATTCGGGAGGTCGGGCATGAGCGAGCGGAGCGAGTCCGGCGGCGTGCGGGGCACCGACCCGCCCCGCGCCGGCGTCGTGGGCGACCCCGGTGCGCGGGGCGACCACGCCGACACCGTGCCCGCACGCGGTGACCACGCCGACACCGTGCCCGCAGGCGGTGACCACGCCGATACCGCGCCCGCAGGCGGTGACCACGCCGACGTCGCGTCCGCGTCCGGCGCGGACGAGCTGGGCGCCACCGTCGCGGCGCTGACCGCCGACGACGTCGAGCCGGCCCGCCGGCGGCAACTGCTCGGCCGACTCGTCGGACAGGCGCGCGCGCGTGGGCTGACCGATCTGTTCAAGCCGAAGAGCGCGGTGCGCTGGATGGTCGACACGGTCGCCGAGATCGCCCCCCACGTGCCCGTACGCGACCTGGCCACCCTGCGTCGGCACTTCGACGGCCTGGACGGCGAGGAGCTGGCCGAGCGGCTGGTGCGCAACGCCGCGCGGACGACCGCCGGGATCGGCGCCGCCGGCGGAGGAGTGGCGGCGGTCGAGTGGGCGGTCGCCCCGACCCTGCTCTCCGCTCCGGTCCTGCTGGCGGCCGAGACGGTCGCCGTGGTGGCCGTGGAGCTGAAGCTGATCGGCGAACTGCACGAGGTCTACGGGGCGCCGGTGCCGACCGGCGGCACCCAGCGGGCGGTCGCGCTGGTGCAGTCCTGGGCCGGGCAGCGGGGGATCAACCCGATGATGCCCGGCGTCGGGGTGGGCGCCGTGCTGGGTACCGCCGCGCGCAAGGAACTGCGCGACACCCTGCTCAAGCGCTTCGGCCGCAACCTGACCACCCTCGGCCCCTTCCTCACCGGGGCGGCGGTGGCCAGCTACCTCAACCGCCGGGCCACCCGGACGATGGCGGACCAGCTCCGCAGCGACCTGCGTCGCCGGTCCAAGGCCCTGCCGGGCGGCCCGCCGGCCCTCCCCGGCGCCGACTGACCGGCCGGGAGCAGGTCCGACAGCGGCCGGGACGACTCAGGCACGGGCGGCCCCGGCACCACCGAGGCGTCGCGGCGGGTTCAGGGCCGGGCGGCGTCGCGGGCGGCGAGGAGCGCCTCGGCCAGCTCGACCGGGCGGCGGGTGCTGACCACCCAGAACGGGGTGGGGTCGGCCGGGTCGTCGAGGACCACCTGGACGGCGCCGGGGACCCACGGCCGCTGCACCACGAACGCCAGCGGGTCGGCGCCGACCCCGAGCACCTCACGCCGGCCGGCGGCGTCCAACGGGACGACGTCGGCGACGAACCGGACCGGCAGCCGGGCGTCGTCCACCCGCAGTTCGCCGTCGCGTACGGCGATCCTGATCCGGCCGAGCCAGACCAGGCCGGCGACGGTCGCCGGCAGCAGCACCACGAACGGCAGCCAGGCGCGCACGCCGGGCGCGCCCATCCAGACCTCCAGGGCGAGCAGCGCCGCCGCGCCCAGCCCGCCCAGCCACAGCCACCAGGGCAGAGTGAGCCGCTCGGCGTACTGCGGGGGGCTCGCGGCGGCCGGCGCCGGGGAGGGCGAGGATGGTGACAGGCTCACTCCTGCCAGGGTACGGCGCACGAAGCCCGACGGAACCGGCAGGATGGCAGGGACACCCCAACAGGACGGACGGAAGAGGGGAACCGTGACCGACGTCGTACCCGTGCCCGTACGGCAGCTCGACCCCGAGCTGCCGCTGCCGGCGTACGCCCATCCCGGTGACGCCGGGGCAGACCTGGTGGCGGCGGCGGACGTCGAGCTGCCACCCGGCGGCCGGGCCCTGGTCCCGACCGGCGTGGCGATCGCGTTGCCGGAGGGGTACGTGGGCCTCGTCCACCCCCGTTCGGGGCTCGCGACCAGACTCGGCGTGACGGTGCTCAACGCGCCCGGTACGGTCGACGCCGGCTACCGGGGTGAGATCCTGGTCAACCTGATCAACCATGATCGGGAGACACCGGCGAAGATCTCCCGTGGCGACCGCATCGCGCAGCTCGTCGTGCAGCGGGTGGCGCGGGCGGACTTCCGGCCGGCGACCGAGCTGCCGGAGTCCCGGCGCGGCAGCGGCGGGCACGGCTCCACGGGCGGCCACGCCGGCCTGGCGTCGTCCCCCACGGGTGGCGGGCAGGGCACGACCCCGGACGCACGGCGGGCGCCGGACGTGCCGGACGCGCGACGGGAAGAGCGGGACCGGGCAGGCGGCCGGACGGAAGAGGTGGCAGGGTGAGCACGAACAGCGGAGGGTTGGCGCAGTGATCTTCTCCCGGAAGCGGGACAGTGCCGCACGGCACGCCCGCGACGAGCGGACGACCGAGGTCCTCGACTCCCACGAGGAGTCGGCCCCGGCCCGCGGCCCGTACGACCTCTCGGAGGCGCCCGAGGGGGTGCAGCGGCTCGACCTGGGCAGCCTGCACATCCCGGCGGTGCGTGACGTCGAGGTGCGGGTGCAGGCCGACCCGGAGGGCGTGATCCAGCAGGTCGTGCTCGTGCACGGCTCGAACGCGCTCCAGCTCGGCGTCTTCGCCGCGCCGCGCTCCGAGGGCATCTGGGACGAGGTGCGTGAGGAGATCCGCCAGTCACTGTTCAACGACGGCGCCGCCGCCCAGGAGGTCCAGGGCGAGTACGGCACCGAGCTGCGCGCCCGGGTGCGTACCCCGGACGGGCTGACCGACCTGCGGTTCGTCGGCATCGACGGGCCGCGCTGGATGGTCCGCGGCGTCTACCAGGGCGACGCGGCCACCGATCCGGGCGCCGCCGGCCCGCTCGCGGAGTGCCTCGACGGCCTCGTGGTCGACCGGGGCCAGGAGGCCAAGCCGGTGCGCGAGCCGCTGCCGCTGCGGCTGCCCCGCGACGTCACCGACCAGGCGGGTGAGCAGGCGGCGGCCGACGGCAACCCCGCGCCCGCGCCCCGCGAGGCCTGACCGTCCGGCACGACGCGCCGGGACCGGCCCCGTCGGCGTACGCTGGCGGGACGGTTCCGGCGTCGCCGGAGCCCGCCCGGGTGCCGGCGACGTGTCGGCCAGCGTGGAGAGGGTGACGCGGAGGTCATGTCGACCGACGAGGGCCGGGGTTCGCTGCGCCGGATGCTGCGACGGCTCACCGCGAGCGAGGCGGAGATCGAGGCGCAGGAGCTGCGCCGGGAGAGCGCCGAGCACGGCGGTGTCCCGGCCGGGCAGTGCACGCGGGGCCAGGTGGTCTCCGTGGCCGGCCGGCTGCGCACGGTGGTCTACACCCCGCGGACCAACCTGCCCACGCTGGAGGCGGACCTCTACGACGGCAGCGACGTGGTCACCCTGGTCTGGCTGGGCCGGCGGCACATCGCCGGGATCGAGCCCGGCCGGCACCTGACCGCGCGCGGGCGGGTGGCCGTGCGCGACGACCGTAAGGTGATCTACAACCCGTACTACGAGCTGGAACCGCCGAAGTGACCCGGTGGCCGCGGCGGACGGAAGGCGTGCGATGACGACGGGACAGCACCGGGCGGCACAGCCGGAGAGCGACCCGCAGGGCGAGGAGCCGCTGCCCACCCTCGCCGAGCAGATGGCCGACCAGCTCGGCGGCTGGCGGGGGCTGGTCGAGTCCAGCATCCCGGTGGTCGTCTTCGTGCTGGCCAACATCATCGGCGAGCTGCGGCCCGCCGTGATCGCGTCGGTGGCGGTGGCGCTCGTGATCGCCGGTCTGCGGCTGGCGCAGCGCCGGCCGGTGCGGCACGCGGTCAACGGGCTCTTCGGCATCGCCGTCGGCGCCGCGATCGCCTGGCGTACCGGCGACGAGCGGGACTTCTACCTCCCCGGCATCCTCTACGGCATCGGCTACGGGCTGGCCCTGCTCGTCTCGGCGGCGGTCCGTCAGCCGCTCGTGGGGTGGATCTGGTCGGTGCTGGTGGCCAAGGGCCGCTCGGAGTGGCGCGACGACCCGCGCCTCGTCCGGACCTTCACGGGGCTCACCGTGCTCTGGGGCGTGGTGTGGCTGGCGAAGGTGGGCGTGCAGGCCGGGCTCTACCTCGCCCACCAGGACACGGCCCTCGGCGTGGCGCGGCTGGTGCTGGGCTACCCGCCGTACGTGCTGCTGCTGCTGATCACGGTCTGGACGGTCCGGCGGGTGACCCGGGAGTCGGAGCCGGAGGCGCTGCCCGGCGGCTGAGCCGCCGCCTCAGCGCTGCCCACGGGTGCGCTCGACGCTGTCCGCCCCGAGCATCACCGTGCGGACGGCGTCCTCGACCTCCGCCGTGCACACGAAGATCAGCTCGTCGCCGGCCTCCAGCGAATCGTCCGGGGTGGGCACCAGCACCCGCCTGCCGCGCAGGATCGCCACCAGCGCCGAGTCGCGGGGCAGCGGGACCGCGCGCAGCGGCTCCCCGACGTACGGGGCGGCCGGTGGCAGGGTGATCTCCACCAGGTTCGCCTCGCCCTGCCGGAAGGTCATCAGCCGGACCAGGTCGCCGACGGTGACCGCCTCCTCGACCAGGGCCGCCATCACCCGCGGCTTGCTCACCGCGACGTCGACGCCCCACTGCTCGGTGAAGAGCCACTCGTTCTCGGCCCGGTTGACCCGGGCCACCACCCGGGGCACCGCGAACTCGGTCTTGGCCAGCAGCGAGACCACCAGGTTGACCTTGTCGTCCCCGGTGGCCGCGACCACCACGTCGCAGCCGGCGATGTCGGCCTCCTCCAGGCTGGCCAGCTCGCACGCGTCGGCCAGCACCCAGTCGGCGGCCGGCACCCGGTCGGGCCGCAGCATCCGGGGCTGGCGCTCGATGAGCATCACCTGGTGGCCGTTGTCGATCAGTTCCTGGGCGATCGAGCGGCCCACGTTGCCCGCACCGGCGATGGCGATGCGCATGCTCACAGCCCTCCTTCCGGCGGCGCCGCCGCCACCGACGTGACCGTCGCCGCGATGTCGTCGGTGACCAGCATGAAGACCTGGTCGCCCTCCTGGACGACGCTGGACGGGGTGGGCAGCGTGCCGATGCCGAAGCGGATCAGGTACGCCACCCGGGCCCCGGTCGCCCCCTCGAGGGCGCGTACCGGCCGGCTGACCCAGTCCTTGTGCACGGGCACCTCGACGATCGACACCGTGCTCGTCGGGTCGCGGAAGATCTCCACGTTGCCCTCCGGCACCAGGTGCCGCAGCATCCGGTCGGCGGTCCACCGGACGGTGGCCACGGTGGGGATGCCGAGGCGCTCGTAGACCTGCGCGCGGCGCTGGTCGTAGATCCGCGCCGCCACCCGGGACACGCCGAACGTCTCCCGGGCGAGCCGGGCCGAGATGATGTTGGAGTTGTCACCGCTGGAGACGGCCGCGAAGGCGTCCGCCCGCTCGATGCCGGCCTGCCGGAGCACCTCCCCGTCGAAGCCGGCACCGGTGACGGTGATCCCCGCGAAGTCGGGGCCGAGGCGGCGGAAGGCGTCGGCGTCCTGGTCGATGACCGCGACCGAGTGCCCCCGGGACTCCAGGCTGTAGGCGAGGGTCGAGCCGACGCGGCCACAACCCATGATCACGACATGCACCGCGTCCCTCCTCAAGGTGCGCAACGCCCGGCCGGTGAACGTGCCGTCTGCGAGCCTGCCACGTTCCCGGCGCGGGCGCGGACCGACGGTACTCCGCCCGCCCGCGCGGTCGCGATCGACCACCCCGCGACGCCCACCAGCGTGGTCGTACGCTTGGCGGTTGTGGCCAGACCCACCTCGCTGCTGAAGCGGCTGCTGCTCGGTCGACCGTTCCGGTCCGACCGGCTCAAGCACACGCTTCTGCCCAAGCGCATCGCGCTTCCCGTGTTCGCCTCCGACGCGCTCTCCAGCGTCGCGTACGCGCCCGACGAGATCCTGCTGACGCTCTCCATCGCCGGCGCCTCGGCGTACTTCTTCTCGCCGTGGATCGCCCTGGCCGTCGTGGTGGTGATGCTCACCGTCGTCGCCAGCTATCGGCAGAACGTGCACGCCTACCCCTCCGGCGGCGGCGACTACGAGGTGGCCACGGTCAACCTCGGCCCCCGGGCGGGCGTCGCGGTGGCCAGCGCGCTGCTGGTCGACTACGTGCTCACGGTCGCCGTCTCGGTCTCCTCCGGGGTGGCGAACCTGGGCTCGGTGGTGCCGTTCGTGGCCACCCACAAGGTGCTGATCGCCGTCACCGCGGTGGTGCTGCTCACCGCGGTCAACCTGCGCGGCCTGCGGGAGTCCGGCACGGCCTTCGCCATCCCCACCTACGGCTTCATCATCGTGATCGTCGGGATGCTGCTCACCGGCCTGGTGCGGGTCTTCGTGCTCGGCCACGACCTGCGCGCGCCCAGCGCCGGCCTGGAGATCCAGGCCGAGCACAGCGTCACCGGCTTCGCCCTGGTCTTCCTGCTGCTGCGCACCTTCTCCTCCGGCTGCGCGGCGCTGACGGGCGTGGAGGCGATCTCCAACGGGGTGCCGGCGTTCAAGGCCCCGAAGAGCCGCAACGCGGCCACCACGCTGCTGCTGCTCGGCACCATCTCGGTGGCCATGCTGGTCGGCATCATCTGGCTGTCCCGGCTCACCGGCCTGCAGTTCGTGGAGGACCCGAAGCTCCAGATCATCTCCGGCCCCGACGGGTACGTGCAGAAGACCGTCACCACCCAGCTCGGCGAGACGGTCTTCGGCTCCGGCTCGGTGCTGCTCTTCGTGGTCGCCGGCGTCACCGCGCTGATCCTCTTCCTGGCCGCGAACACCGCGTTCAACGGCTTCCCGGTGCTCGGCTCGATCCTCGCCCAGGACCGCTACCTGCCCCGGCAACTGCACACCCGCGGCGACCGGCTGGCCTTCTCCAACGGCATCGTCTTCCTGGCCGTCGCCGCGATCGTGTTGATCGTCGGCTTCCAGGCCGAGGTGACCCGGCTCATCCAGCTCTACATCGTCGGCGTGTTCGTCTCGTTCACGCTCTCCCAGGCCGGCATGATCCGGCACTGGAACCGGCATCTGAAGACCGCGCGGGACCCGCAGGCGCGGCGGCGGATGCTCCGCTCCCGGGCGATCAACACCTTCGGCATGGCGATGACCGGCGCGGTGCTGGTCATCGTGCTCGTCACCAAGTTCCTGCTCGGCGCGTGGATCGCCATCGCCGCGATGGCGATGATTTACGCGCTGATGCTGGCCATCCGCCGGCACTACGACCGGGTCGCCGCGGAGCTGACCCCGCCGGACGAGGGCCGCGCCGTGCTGCCGGCCCGCAACCACGCCGTCGTGCTGGTCAGCAAGCTGCACAAGCCGACCCTGCGGGCCGTCGCGTACGCCCGGGCCACCCGGCCCGACACGCTGACCGCGGTGACCGTGAACGTCGACGACAAGGACACCCGGGACCTGCAGGCGGACTGGGAGCGGCGGGACCTGCCCGTGCCGCTGACCGTCGTCGACTCCCCGTACCGGGAGATCACCCGTCCCATCCTGAACTACGTGGCCGGGCTGCGCCGGGAGTCGCCGCGCGACGTGGTCACGGTCTTCATCCCGGAGTACGTGGTGGGGCGCTGGTGGGAGAACCTGCTGCACAACCAGAGCGCGCTGCGCCTGAAGGGTCGGCTGCTCTTCGAACCGGGGGTGATGGTGACCAGCGTGCCGTGGCAGCTCGCCTCGACCGCCGGCAAGGATCTGGACCGGCTGGACGCCACCCTGACCCGGGGCCCGGCGCGCGGTCCCCGGGTCGCGCCGCGCGGCACCCTGCCGCCGAGCGTCCCGCCCGTCGTGTCCGCGCCGCCCGGCGAGGGCGGCCCGAGTGGTGGGGGTGAGCGGTGAGTCCGCAGGAGGACGGCCGGGGGCTGGAGGAGGCCGAGCGGGTCGAGGTGACCGTCGGGGCGGTCGCGCCGGGCGGGCACTGCGTCGCGCGGGTGCACGGGCAGGTCGTCTTCGTCCGGCACGCGCTGCCCGGCGAGCGGGTGGTCGCCGAGGTGACCGAGGTGCACAAGGGGTTCGTCCGGGCCGACGCGGTGAGCGTGCTCGAGGCCTCCCCGGACCGGGTCGAGCAGCCCTGCCCGTACGCGAAGCCGGGTCGCTGCGGCGGGTGCGACCTTCAGCACGTCGCCCCGGCCGCGCAGCTCGACTGGAAGGTCGCGGTGGTGCGCGAGCAGCTCACCCGCCTCGGTGGGCTCACCGACGCCGAGCTGGACGCCCTCGGCGTGCGGGTCGAGGCGCTGCCCGGCGGGCCGCTCGGCTGGCGCTCCCGGGTCCGTTACGCCGTCGACGGGGCGGGCCGGGCCGGCCTGCTCAAGCACCGCTCGCACGAGGTGGTCCCGATCGACCGCTGCCTGATCGCCCACCCGGCGATCCGGGAGCTGCCCGTGCTGGCCCCGACCGGGGCGCGCTGGCCGGACGCGGACACCGTCGAGACGGTCGCCTCCACCGGCGGGGACGTGGCGGTGACCGCCGTCGCCGACGGGGTGCCCCACCCGGTGAGCGGCCCGGAACGCGTGCGCGAGGTGGCGGCGGGCCGGGAGTGGACGCTGCCGGTGTCGTCGTTCTGGCAGGTCCACCCGGCCGCCGCCGACACCCTCGTCGACGCCGTGCTGGAGCTGGTCGACCCGCGTCCGGGGGAGCGGGCCTGGGACCTCTACGGCGGGGCGGGGCTCTTCGCCGCCGCGCTCGCCGGTCGGGTGGGCGAGACGGGCCGCGTCACCCTGGTCGAGTCGGCGGCGCAGGGCGTCGCCGCCGCCCGCGAGAACCTGCGCGACCTGGCCGGGGTGGAGGTCGTACCGGCCCGGGTGGAGACCGCGCTGGCCCGCCGCCGGATCACCGGGCCGGTCGACGTGGTGGTGCTCGACCCGCCGCGCTCCGGTGCGGGCGCCCGGGTGGTGCGCGACGTGGTGGCCGCCGGGCCGCGCGCGGTCGCGTACGTGGCCTGCGACCCGGCCGCCTTCGCCCGCGACGTGCGCACCTTCGCGCAGCAGGGCTGGCGGCTGGCCGCGCTGCGCGGCTTCGACCTGTTCCCGATGACCCAGCACGTCGAGCTGGTCGGCCTGCTCCTGCCGCCCGACGGAGCCGCCCGCTAGCCTGGCGCGATGAAGATCGTCGGGCTGATGTCGGGGACCTCCTACGACGGGGTGGACGTGGCCGCCGCCGAGTTCACCCTCGACGGCGACACGCTGCTGCTGCGCCCGCTGGGCCAGCGCGGCCTGGACTACGACGACGGGCTGCGCGCCGGCATCGGAGCGCTGCTGCCGCCCGGGAGCACCACGATCGAGGCGGTCTGTCGGCTGGACAACCGCCTCGGCGAGGTCTTCGCCGAGGCGGCGGCGCTCGGCGTCGAGCTGGCCGGCGGCGCGGTCGACGCGGTGGTCTCGCCCGGGCAGACGGTCTTCCACTGGGTCGACGGCGGGCGCGCCCGGGGCACCCTGCAACTGGGCGCGGTGGCCCGGGTGGCCGCCCGCGTCGGCGTACCCGTGCTCAGCGACCTGCGCTCGGCGGACGTCGCCGCCGGCGGGCAGGGCGCGCCCCTGGTCCCGGCGTTCGACGCGCTGCTGCTCGACCCGGCCGACGGCGCGGCCCCGCGCGCCGCGCTCAACCTGGGCGGCATCGCCAACCTCACGGTCCTCGCGCCGGGCGCGCCGGTGCTCGGGTACGACGTCGGGCCCGCCAACGCGCTGCTCGACGCGGCGGCCCGGCGGTTCCTCGACCGCCCCTGCGACCTCGACGGCGCCCGCGCGGCGGCCGGTCGGGTGCACCCCGGCCTGCTGGAGCTGCTGCTCGCCGAGCCGTATTACGCGGCGCCGCCGCCCAAGTCGACCGGCAAGGAGCTGTTCCACGCCGACTACCTGGACGCCCGGCTGGCCGCCCTCGGCGAGGCGGTGCCGGCCGACGACGTGCTCGCCACCCTGACCGAGCTGACCGCCCGGGTGGTGGCCGCCGAGTGCGACCGGCACGGCGTGACGGAGGTGGTCGCGGCCGGCGGCGGCGTGCGCAACCCGACGCTGACCGACCGGCTGGCCGCCCTCGGGGCGGGGCGCTGGCGGCTGCGTACCACCGACGAGCTGGGGGTGCCCGCGCAGGCCAAGGAGGCGTACGCGTTCGCGCTGCTGGGCTGGCTCTCCTGGCACGGGCTGCCCGGCGCGCTGCCCTCGGTGACCGGCGCCGCCCGGGCCAGCGTGCTGGGCTCCTGGACCCCCTCCGGCCCGGCGTACCGGGGCGTCCCGTCCGTGGCGGCGCCCCGGCGGCTGCGGATCGTGGCCTGACCGCCCCGGGTGCCCGCGATCCATCCGACACCTGACCTGGCGCTCAGCGCCCCCGGCGGGTGGGCGGGCGTCCGGGCCAGGCTGCGGAGTACCGGACGGCCGATAGACTCTTGCGTCATGAGCGTTGAAGAGGGCACGGTCCACCACACCGGGCTGCTGGCCACCGTCCGGGGTCCGCAGGACGTCAAGCGGATGTCCGCCGAGGAGTTGGACGTCCTCGCCGCCGAGATCCGGGACTTCCTGATCGCCAAGGTCTCGCGCACCGGCGGGCACGTCGGTCCCAACCTGGGCGTGGTGGAGCTCACCCTGGCCATGCACCGGGTCTTCGACTCCCCGCGCGACCGGCTCCTGTTCGACACCGGCCACCAGGCGTACGTGCACAAGATCCTCACCGGCCGGCAGGCCGGCTTCGACCGGCTGCGCCAGCGCGGCGGCCTCTCCGGCTACCCGAGCCAGGCCGAGAGCGAGCACGACCTCATCGAGAACTCGCACGCCTCCACCGCCCTGTCCTACGCCGACGGCCTGGCCAAGGCGTACGCCCTGCGGGGCGAGCAGCGCAGCGTGGTCGCCGTGGTGGGCGACGGCGCGCTCACCGGCGGCATGTGCTGGGAGGCGCTCAACAACATCGCCACCGCCCGCAACCCGCTGGTGATCGTGGTCAACGACAACGGCCGGTCCTACGCGCCGACCATCGGCGGCCTCGCCGACCACCTCTCCTCGCTGCGGCTCAACCCCGGCTACGAGAAGGTCCTCGACACCGTCAAGGAGGCGCTCGGCTCGACGCCGCTGGTCGGCAGGCCGATGTACGAGGTGCTGCACGCGGTCAAGCGGGGCATCAAGGACGCGGTCGCCCCACAGGCCATGTTCGAGGACCTCGGCATCAAGTACGTCGGCCCGGTCGACGGGCACGACGTGGCCGCGGTCGAGTCGGCGCTGCGGGCGGCGAAGAACTTCGGCGGCCCGGTGATCGTGCACGCCGTCACCCGCAAGGGCTACGGCTACCGCCCGGCCGAGGAGGACGAGGCCGACTGCCTGCACGGCCCGGGCAGCGCCTTCGACATCGAGACCGGCAAGCTGGTCGCCGCCCCGTCGGTGAAGTGGACCCACGTCTTCGCCGACGAGCTGGTCGCGATCGCCGACGAGCGGCCCGACGTGGTGGGCATCACCGCCGCGATGGCCGAGCCGACCGGCATCGCCAAGCTGGCCCGCAAGCACCCCGACCGGGTCTACGACGTGGGCATCGCCGAGCAGCACGCGGCCACCTCGGCCGCCGGCCTGGCGCTCGGCGGGCTGCACCCCGTGGTGGCGGTCTACGCGACGTTCCTCAACCGCGCCTTCGACCAGGTCCTGCTGGACGTGGCCATGCACCGGCTGCCGGTGACGTTCGTACTGGACCGGGCGGGCATCACCGGCCCGGACGGGCCCAGCCACTACGGCATGTGGGACATGTCCGTCTTCGGGGTCGTGCCGGGCCTGCGGATCGCCGCGCCCCGCGACGCCGCCACCCTGCGCGAGGAGCTGCGCGAGGCGGTGGCCGTCGACGACGGCCCGACCATCGTCCGCTTCCCGACCGGCACCGTCGCCGCCGACCTGCCGGCCGTGCGCCGCGTCGGCACGGTCGACGTGCTGGCCGAGTCGGCGCGCAAGGACGTGCTGCTGGTCGCGGTCGGCTCGTTCGGGCACCTCGGCATGGAGGTCGCCACCCGGGTCGCCGGGCAGGGCTTCGGGGTCACCGTGGTCGACCCCCGCTGGGTCCGCCCGGTCCCGGCCGAGCTGGTCGAGCTGGCCGCCGGGCACCGGCTCGTGGTCACCGTCGAGGACGGCGTCCGCGTCGGTGGCGTCGGCGACGCCCTCGCCCAGGCGATGCGGGACGCCGACGTCCGGGTGCCGCTGAAGGACCTGGGCGTACCGGCCGACTGGCACCCGCACGGCACCCGCGCCCAGATCCTCGCCGACCTCGGCCTGACCGCGCAGGACGTGGCCCGCGACGTCACCGGCTGGATCTCCCGGCTGGACGTCGAGCCGGTCGAGCCGGTGATCACCGCCGACGACGCGACCGCGCAGAACTGAGCTGCCGACCGCCGACGGCGGGTGCCCCGGGCGACCGGGACGCCCGCCGTCGGCGTTTCGCGTGCCGGTTCAGCGGCTGCCGAGCGAGCGGTAGTGCGTCTTCTCCGCCTCGGCGAGGCTGAACGTCTCCGAGCGGGTCGGCATCGGCACCACGACCAGCCCCGGCCGGTCCACCAGCCGCAGCGTGTCCGGCGGCGTCGCCAGCGAGCTGTCGGCGGTCGGCCGCCAGCTCAGCACGGCCAGCGGCTGACCCGGCACCGGCAGCTTGTACGTCTGCAACGGGTGGGACCGGTCGGCGGGGGAGACCACCGGGGCGCCCCCGTCGGCGGGCCGGTAGACCACGGCGCTCATCGTGCCGTCGGCCGTCTCCCAGGTCAGCTGCTCCAGCTCCGCCGGCTCGCCGCCGCCGAGGGCGACCTCGCCCAGGGTGCGTACGGTCAGCTTGGTCATCGGCCACGACGACGGCACCGAGCGCGGCGCGTCCCGGTCGCCGATGCGCCGGGGGAGGCTGCCGAACGGGCCCTCCTCGCCGGCGAGCACGCAGGTGTCCAGGCCGGTGAGGGCCCGCTTGCCGGAGCCGCTCTCGTCGCGTACGAGCGGGTAGCGCGGGTCGGTGGTGCCGGTGCCGAGGTCCAGCAGCCGGTCGGCGGCCCGGCCCCGGGGCAGCGCCCGGGTGGCCTTGAGCGTGGCGGTCACCGGCACCGCCCGGCAGGCCGGCACGTTCACCGGCTCGGTGAGGCCGTCGGTGTCCCGCAGGGCGCGCCCGTCCGGCCCGAGCAGCCGCTGCACCCGGCCCGACGTGAGGTAGCGCCGCCCGTCGGAGGTGTGCACGGGCAGCACGTCGGAGTAGACGAGGTAGCCGGGGTCCGTGTACTCGGCGGCGCGGGTGACCGCGTACCGGCCGCCCTCGGCGGTGACCTGGAGCAGCCAGGAGGCGCTCTCGCCGGGCACGTCGGCGGCCACCAGCGCCAGCGGCGCGCCGTCGACCTCGCCGGACCAGAGGATTCCGGACGTGGGCAGGTGCACCCGGTCGTCGGCCGGTGAACGCCAGTCGCGTACCGCCCCGGTCACGGCCGACCGGACGGTGTCGTCGCCCGCGAGCGTGCCGCGTGGCGGCCAGACCGTGAGGTCGCCGTCCAGGCTGTCGTAGCCGGCCCGCAGGTCGCCCGGCTGCCGGTCGGCCACCGGACCGCAGGCCGTCGCGGTGAGCAGCAGGGTCAGCAGTGCGGTGGCCGTGATGCCGCGCCGGCGGACTGGAGCCACCTGTACGCCCCCTCGATCGCCTCAGCCGTCGTTCAACGGAAAGCGCCATAGTACGAGATGTCGGATCACCGGGACGCGCCACCTCGCCGGCCGTCCGCGCGCAGGTCGGGGCCCCTGCCCGACACGAACCACAGAGGACAGTGCCGTGGTTTCAGGGTGAATGTCCCGCTCGGGTAGACTCCGCCGACTGTGACGCCTGCCGAGACCCGCGCCGAATCCTGGTCGGAATCCGACGCCGCCGAGGCCCCCGCGTCCGAACCCGTGGCGCCGCCCGTGGGCCCCGGTGACCGTACGCCGGTCGGGGCCGCCCGCGACGCCGATCCCGGCGTGGCCGCCGCGACGACCGACGCCGCCGCCCCCTCCGGCGAGGCCGGCGGGGCGGACGTCGCGGCCCGGCCCCGACGGTGGGGCCGGCGGCGGCAGGACCTCACGGTCTTCGGCCTGTTCCTGCTCGCCGCGGTGTGGGTGACCAGCCAGATCTGGGTGGACCCGGCCGGCCGGGTGGCCTCGCTCTACAGCAGCGACCCCGCCCAGGTGCAGTTCTTCCTCGCCCACTCGGTACGCGTCGTGCTGCACGGCGAGTTCCCGTTCTTCACCGAGCAGTTCAACTACCCCGACGGGGTCAACCTGATGGCCAACACGGCCATCCTCGCGCTGGGCATCCCGATGGTGCCGGTGACGCTGCTCTTCGGGCCGGCCGTGACCTTCGTGGTGCTGGTCACGCTCGCGCTCGCCGGCACCGCCTCGGCCTGGTACTTCGTGCTCTCCCGGCACGTCGTGCGCAGCCCGCTGGCGGCGGCCGTCGGCGGCTGGTTCTGCGGGTTCTCGCCGGCGATGCTGTCGCACGCCAACTGGCATCCCAACATCATCTCGCAGTTCCTGCTGCCGTTCATCGTCTGGCGGGTGCTGGTCATCACCCGGTCCCGGCGACCGTGGCGCGACGGCGTGCTGCTCGCCCTGATGGTCACCGCCCAGGCGTTCATCAACGAGGAGATCCTGCTCTTCACGGCGCTCGCCTGCGGGGTCTTCCTGCTCGCCGTGCTCGCCCAGCGGCCCGCGCTCTGGTCGACGGCCTGGCGGCCCCTGGCCAAGGCCCTCGCGATCTGCACCGTGCTCGCCGGGTCGCTGCTGGCGTACCCGCTCTACGTCCAGTTCGCGGGGCCGATGGCGTACCACGGCCTGAGCGACGCGGTCCGCGACTACGGCAACGACATCGCGGCCTTCTTCGCGCCCGGCTCGCCGACGATCGGCGGCGACGAACGCGCCAACGTCAACCTCGCGCCGAACTACTCCGAGGAGAACGCCTTCTTCGGCTGGAGCCTCGCCCTGATCGCCGTCGGCATCGTGGCCTGGCTGCGCCGGGAGATGCTCGTGCGGGCGCTCGCCGCGACCGGGGCGTTCTTCGCGGTGCTCTCCCTCGGTGAGCGGGTGTCCTGGTGGGACCGCGAGCTGTTCACCGGGCCCTGGGAGTGGCTGGTCCGGCTGCCGCTGCTCGACGCGGTGGTGCCCACCCGCTTCGGCCTGATCACCAGCGTGGTGGTGGGCATCCTGCTGGCGCTGGCCGTCGAGCGCTCCCGGGCGCTGCCGCTGGAGCGGCGGACGCTGCGTACGCTCACCGTGGCCGGCCTCGTCCTCGCGCTGCTGCCGATCGCGCCGATGCCGCTGAAGGTGACCTCCCGCCCGCCGGTGCCGGACTTCATCACCGCCGACCGGTGGCGCGGCTACGTCGGTGCGGACCAGACCCTGGTGCCGATCCCGGTGCCGAACATGGGACACACCCACGGCATGCGCTGGGCCGCCTCCACCAACCTCGACTTCAAGATCCCCGGCGGCTACTTCCTGGCGCCGCGCAACGGCAACACCGGCGACCCCGGCCGCTTCGGCGGCCGGCCCAGCGGCGTCGGGCAGCTGCTGGAGGACGTCGCCTCGACCGGCCGCATCCCGAAGCTGGACGACCGGCAGCGCCGCCGTTCCCTCGACGAGCTGCGGCACTGGCGGGCGGCCATCCTCGTGCTCCCGGTCGGCCAGCACCACTCCGAGCAGCTGCGGCGCACCGTCGAGCAGCTGGTCGGCCCCGGCCGCCGGGAGCTGGACGTCTGGGTCTGGGACGTCCGGGCGCTGACGGACCGACCGACCTGATGGCCGCCCCGGCGGCGACCGGCACCGCCGAGGCGACACCCGCCCGGCGGTCCCGCCGGCTGCCGGTACGCGCGCCGGACGCGCTGGTCGTCGCCGGCTACCTCGCCCTGGCGGTGCTGCTGACCGTCGGCCAGTGGGGCCGCCCCGGGCGGCTGTTCCACCAGGCCGGCGACCAGATCCTCTTCGAGTGGATGCTGGCCCGCGCGGCCCGGGCGGTGACCCGCCTGGAGAACCCGCTGTACAGCGCGGAGCTGAACGCCCCGGACGGGGTGAACCTGATGGCCAACACCTCCGTACTGGGCCTGGGGGTGCCGCTGACGCCGGTCACCCTGCTCTTCGGCTCGCAGGTCGCGTTCCTGGTGGCCGTGGTCTGCTGCCTCGCCGGCACCGCGACCGCCTGGTACGCGCTGCTGCGCCACCGGCTGGTCGACTCCCGGGCCGCGGCGGCCGTCGGCGGGCTCTTCTGCGGCTTCGCCCCCGGCATGGTCGCGCAGGCCGGGGCGCACCTGCACATGGCGGCGCAGTTCCTCGTGCCGATGATCCTGGCGCTGGTGTTCCACCCCGACCCGCGCCGGGTGCGGCGGCACGGCACGCTGCTCGGGCTGCTGGTGGCGTACCAGGTCTTCCTCGGCGAGGAGGTGGCGTTCTTCCTGGTCCTCGCCGCCGGCACCTTCGCGTTGGCGTACGCGGCGGCCGATCGGGCGACGGCACGCCGGCTGGCACCGGTGCTGCTGGGCCGGCTCGCGATCGGGGTGGCGGTCGCGCTGCCGCTGCTGGCGTACCCGCTGTGGTTCCAGTTCTTCGGCCCCGGCCACTACCGGGGGATGCCCTTCCACGCGTACGGCTACCAGCTCGACGCCGCGTCCTTCACCGCCTCGGCACGGCAGACGGTGCTCGGCGACGACCACCTGCCCGGCCTGCTCGCGCCGAACCCCACCGAGGAGAACTCCTTCTTCGGCCCCGGGCTGCTGGTGCTCGCCGTGGTGATCGTGATCTGGCTGTGGCGCCGGCCGCTGGTGCGCGCGTTGGCCGCCTGCGGGCTGCTCTTCGCGCTGCTCTCGCTGGGCGAGCAGGTCCGCCTGGACGGCACCTCCACCGGCATCCCCGGGCCGTACCGGCTGGTCGCCGAGCTGCCGCTGCTCGACCACGCGGTGCCGGCGCGCTTCCCGCTGGTCTGCGTCCCGGTGCTGGGCATCCTGCTCGCCCTCTCCCTGGACCGGCTGCGCCCTGAGGCCGGGGTGGGCCGGCTGCGCCCCGAGGCCGGGGCCGAGGCCCGGGTGGGTGCCGTGCCGGTGCGGCTGCTCTGGGGCGGGGCGGTGGCCGCCGCGCTGCTGCCGCTGATCCCCACCCCGATCCGGACCGTGCCGGCCTGGCCCGTGCCGGCGTTCGTGGCCGAGGGCGGCTGGCGGGCCCACGTGCCGCCGGGTCGGACCCTGGTCCCGGTGCCGCCGGTGACCGGCGCCGGGGTCAGCCCGGCGATGCTCTGGTCGGCCCGCACCGGGCTGGCCTTCCCGGCTCCGGGCGGCTACTTCATCGGCCCCCGGGCCGCCGACGATCCGACCGCCCGGTGGGGCGCCCCGGACCGCCCCACCGCCGCGCTGCTGCGCCGGGTCGCCGAGACCGGCGAGGTGCCGGTGATCACCGACGAGCACCGCCGGCAGGCGGTCGAGGACCTGCGCCACTGGCGCGCCGCCCTGGTGGTCCAGGGTGGCCTGCACCACGGCCACCCGGTGCGCCGTACGGTCGACGCGCTGCTCGGCCCGGGCCGGGAGGTGGCCGGCGCCCACGTGTGGGACGTCCGCCCGCTGGTGGGCTGACGACCCGGCTCAGCCGACGATCGGGCGGACGTCCCAGAGCCACACGTCGTCCACGCGCTGCGGCGGGCCGATCAGCGCGGTCATCAGCTCACGCAGGACCGCCTCGCGGGGATGCGCGCCGAGGACGACCACGGACGCCCGCCAGAAGCGCAGGTCCTCGACGGCCTGGCGACGGTTCTCCTCCGTCAGCGCGGGGACGGCGTTGGAGTCCATCGTGGAGTAGATCAGGGTGCTGGTCGGCCGGTTCGGCGCGCCGAAGACGCCCTCGCCCCGCTCGTTCGGCCCGATGAAGTAGCCGCCCGGGATCGGGAACGCGTGCTGCGTCAGGGCGCTCCAGCGCAGCGTGGGCAGGCCGTGCACGTTGCTCGGGATCGGCACCGGCACCAGCGTCCGGCCGTCCGGCACGTACGGGCGCCAGCCGCCGGCGGTGATGAAGTGCGGCGGCGGCTCGACGGGCTGCGCCGGCAGCGGGCGCGGGAACAGCGGCAGCACGGCGAGCGCGACGGCCGCGTACCCGACCGGGCGCAGCCAGCGCCGCCGCGGCCCGGCGGCGTCGGCACCGGCCGCGCTGTCGTCGCCGTCGGCACCGGCGCGGGGGGCCGGCACCGGCGGGCGGCCACTGCGGGCGACGGTGTCCCAGGCCAGGGCGAGCAGCACGCCGAGCGCCGCCGCCGCCACCAGGGCCAGCCGGGTCGGCATCATCATCTCGACCAGCGGCAGGTCGTCGGAGACGTAGGCCCAGGGACCGTCCGTCTCCGTCTCCACGCCGTTGATCCGCACCTTCGGGCCGATCGAGGCCACCGTGAAGACCACCACCAGCACGGCGAGGATCCGGGCGGCGAGCGAGCGGCGGACCAGCAGCGCCAGGGCCACCACCGACAGCAGCACCAGCGGCCAGCCGAACCAGGTGTTCTGCTCGGTGAGCCCGATGGTCTTCTCCACGGCCTCGTCGCCGGCCACGGTGTCCCGCGCGAAGGTGACGAAGGCGGCCAGGTCCTCGCCCCAGCTGTGGAACACCCCGCCCTGCAACCCTCGGTAGGACTGCGGGCCGTTGAACTGGAACCAGATCGGGTAGGCCGTCAGCAGCAGCGCCAACCCGCCGCCGACGCCGAGCGCGGCGGCGAAGGTGCCGGCCACCGCCCGCGTCCGCCCCGGGCGCATGATCGCGTACGCGAGCACGACGACCAGGCAGGCCAACGCGGTGAGCAGCAGCATCTCCTCGTTGATGAAGATCTGGTACGCCACCAGCAGGCCGAGCACGATGCCGTTGCGCCGCCACCGGCCGGGCTCGCCGAGCCGGAGCACCCGCACCACGATCAGCGGCAGCAGGAAGTTCGACACGAAGTTGGGCTGGCCGTTGGCGTGGTGCACGATGCCCGGGGCGAAGCCGAGGAACGCGCCGCCGACGAAGGCCGCCGCGCGGGAGCGCACCAGGTGCCGCGACAGCATCCAGTACGACGTGCCGGCGGTCGCGGCCAGCGCGCCGCCCAGGTAGAGCGCGTACATGACCTGCGGGCCGAGGAGCATGGTCAGCGGCGCCAGCGGCAGCGTCACCCCGAGCAGCGAGGTGTTCGCCATCATGTTCACCCCGTCCGGGGCGTTCTGCCGCTCGGTGAACAGCGGGTTCTCCAGGTGCCGCACCGAGTAGGCGCCGTGCGAGAAGAGCCACTCGAACCAGCTGTGGTCGGTGGGCAGGTGCGACGACACCCGGTTGTGCACGTCCGCCCAGTAGTTCAGGCACACGAGAACGCCGAGCAGGACATAGGCTCCGATGGCCAGTACGTCGGCGCGGGAGGGCCTACGCCGCGGCCGGCGCGTCGGCTCGGCCGCGACGGGCTCGGAGACGGAGTTCAGCGAGGGGTCTACCACCGGCACAGCCACGACGCGCCATCGTACAGGCGCGGCGGCGTCGCTTTTGCCGGGCCGGTGCCCCCACGGCCGATTTGCCGGCCCGCCGGAGGCCACGGTGTGACGGGGAGGACGGCACGTGACGGTCATCGACCTCGGCGAGGTGCGCGACGAGCCGGAGCGGGAGGCGCCGCCGCCCCGCCCGCCCCGCGCCGTCGGCAGTCCGCTGCGGGTCGCGCTGGCGCTCGCGTTCCTCCTGGCCACCGTGGCGGCGGCCGCGCCGGTGTCGGCACGGGTCGCGCTCGTCGTTCCGGCCCGCCTCGGGGCGGAGGCGTTCCCGCACGGCGACCGGCTCTACGTCGTCGAACCGGCCGAGGGAGAGCCCCAGGGGACCGTCGAGGTGCGCGCGTACGCCCTGCCCGAACGCGCGCCGGCCGAGGCCGGCCCGCCCGACCCGCTCTGGCGTACCCGGCTCGTGGCGGCGGGCCGGTTCTGGCATGTCCAGACGGGGCCGGGGACGGTGCTGTTCTCCATCACCGGGGACCAGGACGACGGGCAGACGGTGGCCCTCGACGACGGGACCGGCCGCGAACGCTGGCGGCAGCCCGGCCATCCCTGGTCCGACCCGACCGGGATCCTGCTGATGCAGACCGGCGGGGCGCAGGGCGGCACCGTACGGTCGGTGGATCCGGCCTCCGGCAGGGCGCTGTGGTCGGTGCCGACGCCGCCCGAGGCCGCGACGTACACCCTGCGCGGCGGGCGCGTCGAGCGGATCGTGCTGGCCCCCGCCACGGGCCGTGTCGAGGTGCGCGACCCCCGCTCCGGCGCGCTGGTGCACGCGGCGGACCTGGGCCTCGGCGAGGCGTCCGGGCACGCGGTGGTGGCGCACGACCTGCTGCTGGTCGTCCGGCCGCCGCAGGGCGTGGTGACCGCCTACGGGCTGGACGGGCTGCGGCGGCGGTGGGAGGCGCGCGTGCCCATGGTGGAGCACGTCAACGAGTGCGGCGAGCTGCTGTGCGCGCCCGGAGGGAACAGGTTCGTCGCGCTCGACCCGGCGACCGGCGCGCAGCGGTGGACCGGCGAGCGGTGGTTCGGGGTGCTGGCGACCCGGGGCGACCGGCTCCTGGCGGTCGCGCCCGGGCCCCTCGGGGACCGGTTGGGCGTGCTCGACGCGGCGACCGGTCGGCAGGTGGCCGACCTGGGCAGCTGGCAGCTGCTGCCCTGGTATCCCGACGAGCGGCTCCTGACCGTGCGGCCGACCGTCGCCGGCGGCGGGCTGGTGGTGGCCGAGCTGGACGTCGCCGCCGGTCGGGCCGGGGTGCTGGACGTGCTCCGGGAGGCCTCCGGCAACTGCCGCAGCCGGGCCGACACGGTGGTGTGCCGGCTGCGCACCGGCGAGCTGGGCGTCTGGCGCTATCCCGGCTGAGCCCGCCCTCCGGCACGGTGTGCCGGCTGCGGCGCCGGGGTCACCAGTTGGGCTGCTCCGGCGCCGGGGGCAGCGGCACGCCGGGCGGCCGGAGCACGTACGCCACCCCGCCGCTGCCGCCCTGCCAGGCGGCCTCGAAGCGGTCCCGGTCGACGATCCGGCGCACCGCGTCGTCGTCCGGCGCGTACGGGTCGTTGAGCACCGGAGCACCCGTGTCGGTGAAGCCCACCAGCACCATCAGGTGCCCGGCGGTGTCGTAGTCCAGCCCGGGCACCTGACCGGCGGTGAACGCGGCGGAGACGATCAGCGGGATGCCGGCGGCCACGAACGCCTCCGCCTCGGTCAGCGAGCGCAGTCGGGTGACGAAGGCGTCCACGCCGTGCAGGCCCGCGTACGCGGTGTTGAACGCCCAGTTGCCGGCCCCGGCGTAGGCGTGGTCGTAGCAGTGCCGTGCGGCGTGCACGACCACCGGGCGGGGGCCGGCCGGGGCCACCCACGCGTACCGGGTCGGGGCCGGGGCGGCACCCCAGAAGGCCAGCACCATCGAGGTGCAGGTGGGGCTGCACCAGGAGTCTCCGCCGCCGCCCCACTGCGGGTGGCTGCCGGCGTGCAGCCGCTGCGAGTAGCGCGGCACGTCCAGCACGGTGCCCCAGCCCGTGGGCGGGGCGTCCTCCCTGGCCGGGCGGGACGGTCCGGTCGTCGCCGTCGGGCGGGGGCCGGCGGCGACCGCCCCGACCGCGCGCAGCACCGGGGTCGCGTCGGCGTCCTCCGGCCGGAGCAGGGTCACCCGCACCTGCCAGCCGGTGACCGTCGCGTCCGTCACCAGCAGGGTGTCGGTGTCCACCCGGGCGTCGGCGTCGCGCTGCCCCGGCACGGTCGTCCGGCGGAGCGCGTGGTCGTCGGCGGCCCAGTCGGCGAGGACGTACCACCCGGTGGCCGGGGCGTCGTCGTGCCAGCCGCGCAGCTCCACGCGCAGCCAGCAGTCGCCGGGGGTGTCGCCGGTCCACGAGGGCACCACGTCGCGTACGGCGAAGCCGACCGGCACCGGCGGGGACGTCCAGCTGCCGGCTGCGTACCGGCGGGTGCGGCCGTCGGCGTCGGTGTGTTCGAGCCGGTCGGCAGGGTCGGCCAGTTCGAGGCCGCGCCCGCCCGCGCGCAGCCCGGACGTCTCGCCCAGCGCGGCGTCGTCGGGGAGGCGGAAGCCCCGGTAGGTGACGTCCCGCCGGATCGTCGGCGCCGCGTCGGTCATGCGTCTCCCCGTCCGTCGCACGAAGCTTGGTGCCGAGAGCATCGCGTACGACGAAGGTTTTCTGCAACGGGGTGGGCCGGGGACGGCGGGTGCGGACCGGTTTGGCTACCGCCACTAGGTTGTCAGTGGTCAGGGGCGCGAGGAGGCCGGGATGCGGGTACTGGTGGTCGAGGACGAGCGCAACCTCGCCGACGCGATCGCGCGGGGGCTGCGCAAGCGGGGCATGGCGGTGGACGTCGCCTACGACGGCGACAGCGGCCACGAGATGGCGTTCGTCACCCGGTACGACGTGGTGGTGCTGGACCGGGACCTGCCCGGCGTGCACGGCGACCAGATCTGCGCGGAGCTGGCCGCCTCCGGCACCCTGACCCGGGTGCTGATGCTGACGGCCAGCGGCACCGTCGCCGACCGGGTGGAGGGGTTGCAGCTCGGGGCCGACGACTACCTGCCGAAGCCGTTCGCCTTCGACGAGCTGGTGGCCCGGGTGCAGGCCCTCGGCCGCCGGGCCACCCCGGCCGCGCCGCCGGTGCTCGAACTCGCCGACCTGGTCCTCGACCCGGCCCGCCGGGTGGCGACCCGGGGCGGCCAGCCGGTCGACCTGACCAACAAGGAGTTCGGCGTGCTCTGCGAGCTGCTCAAGGCGCGCGGCGCGGTGGTCTCCAGCGAGGAGCTGCTGGAACGGGTCTGGGACGCCAACACGGACCCGTTCACGACGATCGTCCGGGTCACCGTGATGACGCTGCGCAAGAAGCTCGGCGACCCGCCGTTGATCGAGACGGTGGTCGGCGCGGGTTACCGCACGGCGGAGACGCCGGCATGAGCGCGAGGAGCGAGCCGGTCTTGCGAGCCCCGCAGTCGCGAACGAAGGTGGCACGGTGAGCGCGAGGAGTGAGCCGGCGCTGAAGGCTGGGCGGTCGCGGAAGAGGGCCGACGCCACGAGCCGGCGGGCCCGGCTGCGGCCCACGCTGCGGCTGCGGTTGACCCTGCTCAACGGGGTGCTGCTGGTCGGCGCGGGCGCGATCCTGGTGCTGCTGGCCTGGCTGCTGGTCCGCGACGCGCTGCGACCGACCGACGAGCTGCTGCCCGGCACCACGGTGGTGCTGGCCGACGGCCGGTCGATGGACGCCGCGCAGTGGCAGCGTCAGCTGGTCGACGCCGCCAGCGGGGAGCTGCTGGTCAAGGGGCTGGTGGCGCTGCTGGCGATCAGCGTCGTCGGGGTGGCCGGCGCGTACGCGGTCGCCGGGCGGGCGCTGCGCCCGCTGCACCAGGTCACCGCCACCGCCCGCCGGCTCGGCGAGACGACGCTGGACCAGCGCATCGGCTACTCGGGCGCCGACGACGAGGTCGCGGAGCTGGCGGAGACCTTCGACGAGATGCTGGACCGCATAGCCGCCGCGTTCGAGGCGCAGAAGCGGTTCGTGGCGAACGCCTCGCACGAGCTGCGGACCCCGCTCGCGGTGATGCGCACCGAGATCGACGTGACGCTCAGCGACGACGAGGCGGACACGGTCGAGTACCGCCGGATGGCCATGGTGGTCCGGGACGCCTCCGAGCGGGCCAACGGGCTGGTCGACGCCCTGCTGGTGCTCGCCCGCAGCGAGGCCCAGGCGGGCCGCCGGCTGGGCCGGCGCACCGAGTGCGACCTCGCCGCCGGCACCGCCAACGCCCTGTCGGCGGTACGCCGGGAGGTGGAGCGGATCAAGCTACGGGTGCAGACCTCGCTGGAGTCCGCGCCGGTCGTCGGCGATCCCGGGCTGCTCGACCGGCTGGCGGGCAACCTGATCGAGAACGCGATCCGCTACAACCATCTGCACGGCCGGCTCTGGGTGCGTACGGGGTCGGACGGGTGCCGGTCGTGGCTGGTGGTGGGCAACACCGGCTTCGAGGTGGACCAGGCCGACGTGCCCGGCCTGTTCGAGCCGTTCCGGCGCGGCGGCCGGGAGCGTACCGGCGCACGCGGCTCCGGTCTCGGGCTCTCCATCGTCCGGGCGGTCTGCGACGCGCACGGCGGCACCGTGAAGGTGATCGCTCAGGCCGGCGGGGGGTTGGAGGTCACGGTGACCCTGCCGGCGGCGGAGGCCGCACCGGCGATCACCGCCGAGGAGCCGGCGGCCCGCCGCTGACGGGCCGGCGGGGGTTAGGGCCCGCGCTGCGGGGGTGCGGCTCGCGCTGCGGGGGGTTGCGGCGGGCGCCGGCCCGGTGGAAGGATCATGGCGTCAGCACGAGGATCGGAGGGGGGTGCGTCGATGTCCACCGTCATGACTTCCGCGCCCCGTCTCGCCGGCTGACTCCCACGCACGCGGGGCGCCTCCATCCCTAGCGGAGGAACCCGTGTATCCACGGATCCAGAACATCAGTTTCGACTGCCACGACACCTACGCCCTCGCCGGCTTCTGGTCGGCGGTGCTCGGGTACGCCCGGCACGCCGACGACGCCCCGGGCGATCCGGAGGCGGTGCTGCTGCCCCCGGACGACACCACCCCGCACGTCTTCTTCCAGCGGGTTCCCGAGGCCAGGACGGTCAAGAACCGGGTGCACGTCTGCCTGCGACCGACCGGCCGGACCCGGGATCAGGAGGTCGAGCGGGTGCTCGGCCTCGGTGCGGTCCCGGTGAGCGACCGCCGGCGCGCCGACGGCTCGGGCTGGGTGGTGCTCGCCGACCCGGAGGGCAACGAGTTCTGCGTCCTGCGCGGCGCGGCGGAGTGGGCGGGTACGACCATCGAGGAGGAACACCCGTGAGCGCACGGATCCACAACGTCAGCATCGACTGCCGCGACACGTACGCGCTTGCCGGCTTCTGGGCGCAGGTCTTCGACTGCCCCCGCCAGCCGGACGACTTCCCCGGCGACCCGGAGGCCATGCTGCTGCCGCCGGGTGGCCCGGAGGTGCTCTTCGTGGCGGTGCCCGAGGGCAGGACGGTGAAGAACCGCCTCCACCTCGACCTGGAGCCGGCGGACCGTACCCGGGACGAGGAGGTGGCACGCCTGCTGGCCCTCGGTGCGACCCAGGTCGCCGACCAGCGCCGCGCCGACGGCTCGGGCTGGGTGGTGCTCGCCGACCCGGAGGGCAACGAGTTCTGCGTCCTGCGCAGCGCCGCCGAGCGGGCCGCCACGGCGGGCTGACGCGAGGGGGCCCGTCCACGTCGTGGGCGGGTCCCCGCGCGCTGCCGTACGGCTCAGTACTTCTGCTCGATCTGGCCGCGGATGGCGACGAACTCCGCCGCCGAGGCGGCCGCGGAGGAGAAGAACATCACGATCATGCCGACGCTGCCGTGGTCGGCCCACGCGCAGACGCCCAGGGGGACGCCGGCGGACTCGCCGTCGCCGCACTTGGCCAGGCCGCCCTGCGGTCCCGGGGCGATGGTGGTCATCTTCGTGACGGCGAGGTTCTTGGAGATGCCCTTGATCGTGTCGTCGAGCTCCCGCTCGGGATTGAGCACGAAGCTCGCGGCGGCGATCACCATGACCATGTTCCGCTCGTCGGCGCTGCCGTAGAAGGCACCGGCTACGCCGGTCTCGCCGCGTACCGAGGCACGCAGCTCGCGGACCATGTCGTCGGCGGCCTTGCGCAGGGTCGGCTCGGTGCTCTTCGGGCGGCCCGCGAGGGTCTCCGGCGTGACGACCCGGATCTGCGGGGGGTCGCTGGACTCCGGTGACGGTGCGGCCTCGGACGACGTGGCGGCGCTCGGGGTGGCGCTCGACGCCGCCGCGGTCGGGGACGCGCTCGGCGTGGGCCGGGGGTCGGCGCCCTGGTCGTCCTCGTAGGCGAGGTAGGCGATGCCGCCGCCGCCGATGCAGAGCACCAGCAGCCCGACCAGGCCCAGGGTCAGCATCAGCTGGTGGGGCCTCGCCGGCCGGCCCGCGCCCTGCGCCGGCGGCGCGTAGCCCGCGTACGGTCTGGTGGGGAAGCCGGCCTGGGGCGTGACGGGGTAGCCGCCGTAGGGCTGGGTGGGGTGCGGCTGGGCCGGCGGCGGGCCGGGGTACGGCTGGGTCGGCGCGGGACCGGGGTGCGGGGTGGCGGGCCACCCCGCGCCCGGCGAGGGCTGGCCGCCGGACGGGTGCTGGCCGCCGGGCGGGGGAGTCCAGCCGCCGTCGGGCGGTGCCGGGTAGCCGTCCGGCCGCGGCGGGTGGAAGTCGTAGTGCGTGTCGTGCTCCGGCTGCCCGGACCAGGGATCGACCGGCGGTTGGGACATGATCAGCTCCAGGCGAGTCTGCGAACGGGTGATCGTAGCCAGCCACGGCACGGTACCGCTGTCCCGATCCCGACCGCATCGGCCGCAACGACGATCGCGGTGGCCACCACCATCCAAGCTGGACGGGGCAACCACCGCGAACGCGGGGGGCGGTGCGGATCAGGCGGGCAGGCTGGCCACCCCGTGCGGCAGGAACCGGCGGCCGGTGACCCGCTCGGAGGTGCCGGTCCGGTCCAGGTACGGCGTGACGCCACCCAGGTGGAACGGCCAACCCGCGCCGAGGATCATGCACAGGTCGATGTCCTGCGCCTCGGCGACGACGCCCTCGTCGAGCATCAGCCGGATCTCCTGCGCCAGCGCGTCGAGCGCGTTCTGGCGTACCTGCTCCTCGGTGAGCGGCTGGTCGCCGACCACGAGCAGCTTGGCGACCTCGTCGTTGATCTGGTCGTCGACGACGATCGGCTGGCCCGAGTCGGCGATCCGCTTGAGGTTCTCGCTGACGCCGAAGCGGTCCGGGAACGCGGCGTGCAGGGTGCCGCCCACGTGGTACGCGACGGCCGGCCCGACGAGCTGGAGCAGGGCCAGCGGGCGCATCGGCAGGCCCAGCGGGTCCAGCGCCCTGTTCGCCACCTCCAGCGGGGTGCCGGCGTCGACGGCCGCGAACACGGCGCCCAGGAACCGGGTGAGCAGCCGGTTGACCACGAACGCCGGGGCGTCCTTCACCAGCACGCTCGACTTCTTCAGCTGCTTGCCGACCGCGAACGCGGTGGCGAGCGTGGCGTCGTCGGTGCGCTCGCCCCGGACGATCTCCAGCAGCGGCAGCACCGCGACCGGGTTGAAGAAGTGGAAGCCGACCACCCGCTCGGGGTGCTCCAGCTCCTCGGCCATCGCGGTGATCGACAGGCTGGAGGTGTTGGTGGCGAGCACCGCCTCCGGCTTGACGATCTTCTCCAGCTCCGCCCAGACCTGCTTCTTGACGCCCAGGTCCTCGAAGACGGCCTCGATGACGAAGTCGGCGTCGGCGAAGACGCCCTTGTCGACCGAGCCGCTGACCAGGCCGTACAGCTTGGCGGCCGTGCCCTTGTCCATCCGGCCCTTGCTGACGGCCTTCTCGATCTGGGTGTGCACGTAGCCGACGCCCTTGTCGACGCGGGCCTGGTCCAGGTCGGTCATGACGACCGGCACCTGGAGGCGGCGGGCGAAGAGCAGGGCGAGCTGGCTGGCCATCAGGCCGGCGCCGACGATGCCCACCTTGGTGACCGGGCGGGCCAGGCCCTTGTCCGGCGCGCCGGCCGGCCGCTTGGCCCGCCGCTGCACCAGGTCGAAGGCGTAGAGGCCGCTGCGCAGTTCCTCGGAGAAGACCAGGTCCGCGAGGGCCTCGTCCTCGGCGGCGGTGCCGGTGGCGAAGTCGGCGTCCTTCGCCGTCTCCAGCAGGTCCAGCGCCTTGTACGCCGCCGGGACCGCGCCGTGCAGCCGCGCGTCGAGGGTCTGCCGGGCGAAGTAGAGCACGCCCGCCCACATGTCCTTGTCGACCTCGGGCCGGGTCACGGTGACCTCGCCCCGGACCACGCCGGCGGCCCACTCCAGGGACCGCTCCAGGAAGTCCGCCGGCTCCAGCAGGACGTCCGCGATGCCCATCTCGGCGGCCTGCTTCGGCTTGAGCATCTTGTTCTGCATCAGCGGGTTCTGGATGATCACCTGCGTCGCCGCCGGGATGCCGATCAGGTTCGGCAGCAGCTGGGTGCCGCCCCAGCCGGGGATCAGGCCGAGCGAGACCTCGGGCAGGGCCAGCGCCGCCGCGCCACCGGAGAGCGTCCGGTAGTGGCAGTGCAGGGCCAGCTCCAGGCCGCCGCCCATCGCCGCGCCGTTGACGAAGGCGAAGGTCGGGATCTCGCTGTCCCTGAGCCGGGCGAAGACCCGGTGGCCGAGCCGGCCGATCTCCAGCGCCTGCTCGCGGTCGGCGAGCTGCGGGAGGCTGGTGATGTCCGCGCCCACGCAGAAGACGTACGGCTTGCCGGTGACCGCGACGAACGCCGGGTTCGCGGCGAGGGCGGCGGTGATCGCCTCGTCCAGGCTGGTCAGGCCGCCCGGGCCGAAGCTGTTCGGCTTGGTGTGGTCGAAGCCGTTGTCGAGGGTGATCAGGGCGGCCGGCCGGTCCAGCCCCGGTACGTTCACCTGGCGCAGCAGCGCCCTGGTGACGACCTCGTTCGTAGCGGCGAGCGCGCTCACTTGTCTCCACCCTCCCAGTGGGGGTTCTCCCAGATCACGGTGCCGCCCATGCCGATGCCGATGCACATGGCGGTGACGCCGTAGCGGACCTCGGGGTGCTCGGCGAACTGCCGGGCGAGCTGGGTCATCAGCCGCACGCCCGAGGAGGCGAGCGGGTGACCGATGGCGATCGCGCCGCCCCACGGGTTGACCCGGGGGTCGTCGTCGGCGATGCCGAAGTGGTCGAGGAAGGCGAGCACCTGCACGGCGAACGCCTCGTTCAGCTCGAACAGGCCGATGTCGTCGATGGTTAGGCCGGCGAGGCGCAGCGCCTTCTCGGTCGACGGGATCGGGCCGACGCCCATCACCTCGGGCTCGACGCCGACGAAGCCGAACGACACCAGCCGCATGGCGACCGGCAGGCCCAGCTCGCGGGCGACGTCCTCGGAGGCGAGCAGGCTGGCCGTGGCGCCGTCGTTCAGGCCGGCCGCGTTGCCGGCGGTGACCTTGCCGTGCGGGCGGAACGGGGTCTTCAGGGTGGCGAGCTTCTCCAGCGAGGTGTCCCGGGGGGCCTCGTCGACCGTGGCCATGCCCCAGGCGTTCTCCTCGTCGCGGACCGCCACCGACACGAGGTCGTCCTGGAGCTTGCCGTTGGCGTACGCCTTGGCGGTCTTCTGCTGCGAGGCGAGCGCGAACGCGTCGGTGCGCTCCTTGGTGATGTGCGGGACCCGGTCGTGCAGGTTCTCCGCGGTCGCGCCCATGACCAGCGCGGACGGGTCGACCAGCTTCTCGGCGACGATCCGCGGGTTGGGGTCGACGCCCTCGCCCATCGGGTGGCGGCCCATGTGCTCGACGCCGCCGGCGATGGCGACGTCGTAGGCGCCCATGGCGATGCCGCTGGCGACGGTGGTCACCGCGGTCATGGCGCCGGCGCACATGCGGTCGATCGCGAAGCCGGGGACGGTCTTGGGCAGGCCCGCCAGCAGGGCGGCGGTCCGGCCGATGGTCAGGCCCTGGTCGCCGATCTGGGTGGTGGCGGCGATCGCGACCTCCTCGACCCGCTCCGGCGGCAGCTGCGGGTTACGGCGCAGCAGCTCGCGGATGCAGCGGATCACCAGGTCGTCGGCGCGGGTGTTGGCGTACATGCCACCCGCCTTGCCGAACGGGGTACGGACGCCGTCGACGAAGACGACATCCCGGACTTCACGGGGCACTTGAGCCTCCTCTTCGACCACGATCCGGCCGCCGCGCCGACGGGCGGCACCACGGACGGAACGAAGGTCGCCGGCACGGGCGTGTTCCCCCGGATGCTACTCGCCAGTAACCATCGCCGGCACCCGCCCCCGTGTGGCCCACCCCACACCACCTTGCCAGCGACCGGCTCGTTGATCATGGAGTTGTCGTGCCGACACACCGGGTTGGGCGACAACAACTCCATGATCAAGGGGGGAGGGAGGGTCAGGGAGTGGGGGGTGGGTCTGTGAGGGCCTCGGCGAGGGCGGGGAGGAGGAGGGTGATCTGCCATTCGCGGGCGTTGAGGCCTCGGAGGGTCTCGGCGACCGTCGCCTCCGTGACCTCCTCCGGGGGCACCCAGGCCAGCCGGCGGATCGAGTCGGGGGCGATCAGGTTCTCGGGCGGCAGCTGGTGCGCGCCGGCGACGCGGACCACCACCTCCCGGCAGCGGGCCAGCCGGGCCGCCGCCACCGGGTCCCGCTCGGCCCAGCGGTGCGGCGGCGGGGGACCCTCGACCGTCGGGGCGGCCGGCAGCGCGTCGTCGGGCAACTGCCGCGCGTCGTCCAGCGCGGCCAGCCAGGTGCGGGCCAGTCGACGCACCGAGCGGCCGCCGAAGCCGGGCAGGGTGAGCAGGGTCTTCTCGTCCTTCGGATCCAGCTCCGCCGCCGCGACGATGGCCGAGTCCGGCAGCACCCGCCCGGGAGCGGCGTCGCGCCGGGCGGCGATCTGGTCCCGCGCGTACCAGAGGGAACGGACGCGGGCCTGGGCCCGTGCCCCGCGCACCCGGTGGATGCCGGACGTGCGACGCCACGGCTCGGCGCGTGCCCGCGGCGGGCGGGCCCCGGTGCGCACCAGCGCGGCGAACTCCTCCGCCGCCCACGCGGACTTGCCCTGCCGGGTCAGCTCCTCGTCGAGCGCGTCGCGCAGGTCGACCAGCATCTCCACGTCGAGCGCCGCGTAGGTCAGCCAGGACTCCGGCAGCGGGCGGCTCGACCAGTCGGCTGCCGAGTGGTGCTTCTCCAGGCTGAACCCGAGTAGCTGCTCGGTCAGCGCGGCCAGGCCGACCCGCTCGAATCCGGCCAGCCGGGCGGCCAGTTCGGTGTCGAACAGCCGGCGCGGGCGCAGCCCCAGCTCGGCCAGGCAGGCCAGGTCCTGGCTGGCCGCGTGGAGCACCCACTCGGCCTCGCCGATCACCGTGTCGAGGGTGCTCAGGTCGGGCAGCGGCAACGGGTCGATCAGCGCCGTGCCGGAACCGGCCCGGCGCAGCTGCACCAGGTAGGCGCGCTGGCTGTAGCGGTAGCCCGAGGCGCGTTCGGCGTCCAGGGCGACGGGGCCGCTGCCCGCCGCGAAGCGGGCCACGACCTCGGCAAGCTCGTCGGGCGTGGCGGCCGGCTGGGGTGTGCCCTCGCGCGGAGCGGTCAGCGGCACGGGCCCGTCGGCGGTCGGTTCGGTCCCCGCGGCCTCCGGCTCCGGTCGGGCCGACGGCGGGTGGGGCGCATCGTTTCCCGTACGGCTTTCGGCGGGCCGACGGCGCAGGGGTGGTTCGTCGGTCACCTGACAACCCTAGTGCGCGACGCGACGCGGTGGGTGAAGCCGGTCCGGTGTGTGTCGACGGGACGACCGCCACGCGTCCCCGCGGGAGCCGGACATAGGGGAAGACAAAGACCGTTGGCGCAGGTACGGTCCATCGAGCCGTTGCGCGGGTAGGGCATCATCAGGTCCCGGAACGGAGCGGGGCGTCTACGGGGAGGGCAAGGCGAATGACTGCTGGCTACGGGTCGGCGGACACGGGCCCGGCGGGACCGGGCGACGGCGGGTTCCCGCCGGGGACGGCTCGTCCCGGGCCCCTGCCGCCCCGGATCGAGCCGGCCGCCCCCGCGTACCTGCCGCCGGGGGCCCCCGGGCAGCCCTCGCCCGCCCGGCCCGCCTGGTCGCCGCCGGCACAGCCGGGCCAGTGGGGCGCGGCTCCGGCCAACGCGCCCGCCCCGGCCGCCACGCCCGCCGCCGGTGGCTGGCGGCAGGGCGGCGCGCCGTCCACGATCCCGGGCCCGTCGACGCCGCCCGGGAACCCGCCGGGGCCCGCCTGGCCCCCCGCGTCCGGGTCGGTGCCGTCGGGCGTCGCCGCCCCGGGCCACCCCCAGGGTCCCGGACCGGGCCAGCCGTACCCCGCCCCGGCGACGAGGGGGCGCGGGCTCACCGTCGCCGCGCTCGTGCTCGCCGGCCTGCTCGCCGTGGTGACGGGCGTGCAGGCGTACCAGATCAACCGCCTCTCGAACCGGCTGGGCGACACCGACAGCAAGGTGGCGGCGGGGCAGGCGGCCGACAGCACCCGGCTCGACGGCCTGGAGTCCCGGGCGGGGGCGCTGGAGAAGCAGGCCGGCGCCGCGTTCAACCCGGAGGCCGTCGCCAGCGCCGTGCTGCCCAGCGTGTTCCGGGTCCGGGCCGGCAACTCCACCGGCACCGCGTTCGCGATCGGCAAGCCGGCCGCGGGCGGGGGCACCAACCTGTTCACCAACTACCACGTGGTGGACGCGCTCTGGCAGACCGGCGAGCGCGAGGTCTTCCTGGAGCGCACCGACCAGCGCTTCCCGGCGACCATCGTCCGGGTCGACGAGGCGAACGACGTGGCCCACCTGCGCACCAACGGCAAGTTCACCGGCCTGGTCGCGGCGCCCGCCGCCGTGAAGTCCGGGCAGCAGATCGTGGTCGTCGGCGCGCCGCTCGGCCTGGAGGACAGCGTCACCACCGGCGTCGTGAGCGCCTTCCGTCAGGCCGGCGGCGGCGAGGGCCCGGTCATCCAGTTCGACGCCCCGATCAATCCCGGCAACTCCGGCGGCCCGGTCATCAACGGCAGCAAGCAGGTCGTCGGCATCGCCACCGCCAAGGCCCGTAACGCCGAGGGGATCGGCCTCGCCGTACCCATCAAGGTGGCCTGCGACGGCTTCAAGATCTGCTGACCCCGTCAGCGTCCGACCCACCCCCTCGGCCCGGCGGAGCACGCCCCCGGACCAGCACACGTGGAGGAAGAACGAATGTCCCAGCCACCGACCGGGCCGGAGGGCTACCCGCCGTACCCGCCGGCCGCGCCCGGTCAGCCGCCGTCGGGCGGCGCCCCGCACGGCACCACCTACGGCAGCCCGCGCCAGTACTCGCCCGAACAGCCGGACGCCGGCCAGCAGTACGCCGCGCCCCCGCAGCAGTACAACCCGGCCCCGTCCGCCGGCTACCCGCAGTCCGCGCCGCCGGCCGGGCCCTCTGGCTACCCGCAGTCCGCGCCGCCGGCGTCGCCCGGCTACGGCCCCGGCAGCGCGTCGCCCCACGCCGGGCAGGCCTCCGGCGGGCCGGCCTTCGGGCAGCCGATGTCGGTCCCCCCGGCCTCCGGTCCGGCCTTCGGGCAGCCGATGTCCACGCCGCCCGGCTCCGCCCCGCCCTTCGGCGCCCCCGCGCCAGGTGGCCCCGGCAAGAGCCACAAGGTGCTGATCCTGGCGGTCGTGGCCGGGCTGCTCTTCGTCCTGGGCGGGGTGATGACCGGCCTGTTCGTGTCGACCACGAACGAGCTGGACCGGACCGAGAAGAAGATGGCCAGCGAGGTCAGCCAGCGCGACGGCACCATCGCGGCGAACGGCAAGGAGATCGAGAAGCTCAAGACCGATCTCCAGGCGGTCCGGGACAAGCTCGGCGACACCGAGCAGGACCTCACGGGCACCCGCAACGACCGGGACGAGCAGGCCCGGCAGAAGAAGGTCATCGCGAGCTGCCTCGACAAGCTCACCACCGCGCTCGCCGCGGCGGCGAACGGCAACAAGCCGGCCTACGACAAGGCCATCCAGGGCATGGACAAGGTCTGCAACGAGGCCGAGAAGTATCTGTGAGGTGACCCGAACCGGGGTCAGGCCGCGCCGGCGGGGCGACGCTCCGGCAGCGCGGTCACCCCGGGCGGGGGAAGCCCGGCGGTGGAGGCCAGCAGCGCGCACCACGCCAGCAGGTGCGGGCCGAGGTCGTCGTCGACCGGCGTCCAGGAGGCGCGGATCTCGATGTCGCCGGCCGCCGGCGGGCCGGCCAGGTCACCGAACCGGGTCGACAGGGTCTGCGTGATCGTGCCGCCGATCGCCCGGTGCCGCGCGTCCTGCGCCTCCAGGGCGTCGGTCAGCCACGTCCAGCCCACCCCCGGCAGCAGCGGATCGGCGGCCAGGTCGACCTCCAGCTCCGCCGTCACGTAGGTGACCAGCCGCAGGGTGCCCTGCCACGCCTCGTGGCCGGCCGGATCGTGCAGCAGGATCAGCCGCCCGGAGGCCACCTCGTCGCCGTCGCGTCCGACGGTGGCGGAGAGCGCGAAGGCGTACGGGGCGAGTCGCTGCGGGGCGCCGACCTCCTCCAGCACGATCTCCGACCGGGGCGCCGCGGACCGCAGCCCGGTGACCGCGCGGGCGAAGGTCTCCGGAAGCGCGATCGGGGGGGCCATGCCGGCAGCCTATGCCGCAAGCCGCCCGCCCGCCCGAGAGGCGCGCCGAGGCCGCCCACGCCGCGACCCCTACCGTCTGGGACAGGGGTCCCTCGATACCCGCTCCCCAACGGGCCGACCGGGTCACAAAAGGCGGCAGTGCCCGCTGCCGGCCGCGTCCCGCGTGGCACGATGGCCGCGATGAGCACCACGACGACGGGCGCCGACGCCCGAGACGAAGACCCCCGTCCCGGCGGTCCGGCCGACTCGCCCTTCGTCCGGGCCTGTCGTCGCCAGCCCGGCCCGCACACCCCCGTCTGGTTCATGCGCCAGGCCGGCCGGTCGCTGCCGGAGTACCGTGCGATCAGGGCCAACGTGGGGATGCTGGAGTCCTGCCGCCGCCCCGACCTGGTCACCGAGATCACCCTCCAGCCGGTACGCCGGCACGCGGTGGACGCCGCGATCCTCTTCAGCGACATCGTGGTGCCGGTCGCCGCCGCCGGGGTGGACCTCGACATCGTGCCCGGCACCGG
This sequence comes from Micromonospora echinofusca, assembly GCF_900091445.1. Classification (NCBI taxonomy): domain Bacteria; kingdom Bacillati; phylum Actinomycetota; class Actinomycetes; order Micromonosporales; family Micromonosporaceae; genus Micromonospora; species Micromonospora echinofusca. The sequence goes on along the minus strand of NZ_LT607733.1, from coordinate 4,592,064 downwards.
CCCGGTGGTCGCCGAGCCCGTACGCACCCTGACCGACGTGGAACGGATCCGACCGATCACCCGCGACGACGTCTCCTACGTGGACGAGGCGGTGCGGATGCTCGTCGCCGAGCTGGGCGACACCCCGCTGATCGGGTTCGCCGGGGCGCCGTTCACGCTGGCCAGCTACCTGGTCGAGGGCGGGCCGTCGCGTACCCACGCGAAGACCAAGGCCCTCATGTACGGCCAGCCGGAGCTGTGGCACGCGCTCTGCGGCCGGCTGGCCGAGGTGACGCTGGCGTTCCTGCGGGTCCAGGTGGCCGCCGGGGTCTCCGCCGTGCAGCTGTTCGACTCGTGGGCCGGCGCGCTGTCGGAGGCCGACTACCGCCGCTTCGTGCTGCCGCACTCGGCGGGCGTGCTGGCCGGGCTGGCCGACGCGGGCGTGCCCCGGATCCACTTCGGCGTGGGCACCGGCGAGCTGCTCACCGCGATGGGCGAGGCCGGCGCCGACGTGGTGGGCGTCGACTGGCGTACGCCGCTGGACGTGGCGACCGGGCGGATCGGGCCGGACCGGGCGGTGCAGGGCAACCTCGACCCGTGTGTGCTGTTCGCGCCGTGGCCGGTCGTCGAGGCCGAGGTGCGGCGGATCCTGGAGCAGGGCCGGGCCGCCCCCGGGCACGTGTTCAACCTGGGGCACGGGGTGCTGCCGGAGACCGACCCCGACGTGCTGACCCGGGTGGTCGCCCTGGTGCACGAGCTGTCCGCCCAGTCGGGCGACCGGGGCTGAGCGGCATGCGGGCGCCGTGGCGGGTGGCGGTGGTCGGCGGCGGGATCGCCGGGCTGGCCGCCGCGGTCCGGTTGCGCGAGCGGGCCCCCGCCGGCACCGAGATCACGGTGTACGAGCAGTCCGGTCGGCTCGGCGGCAAGCTGCGCACCGGCGAGCTGGCCGGCTCACCGGTGGAGTTCGGCGCCGAGTCGTTCCTGATGCGCGACCCGGCCGGGGGCGAGTCCGCCGCCGTGGCCCTGGTCCGCCGGCTCGGCCTCGGCGAGCGGATCGTGCACCCCACCGTCGGGCAGGCCGCGCTCGTCGTCGACGGCGGGCTGCGCCCGATCCCGGGCGGCACGCTGGTGGGCGTACCCGGGGACCTGGAGCGGGTGACCACGGTGGCGCGCCCGGCGGCGGACGCCGACCCCGACGCCGGCCGCCCGCTGCTCGGCGCGGACGACGACGTCTCCGTCGGCGCGCTGGTGCGGGCCCGGTTCGGCGACGAGGTGGTCGACCGGCTGGTCGACCCGATGCTCGGCGGCGTCTACGCCGGCCGGGCCGACAACCTGTCCCTGGTGACCACGATGCCGGCGCTGGCCCGGGCCGCCCGGGTGGAACACACCCTGGTCGGCGCGGTGCGCGCCGCGCAGGCGGCGGCCCCCCGCGCGCCCGGGGCGCCGGTCTTCGGCACCCTGGCCGGCGGGCTCAGCACCCTGGTCGAGGCCGCGGCGGCGGCCAGCGGGGCGGCGGTCCGGCGGGGCGCGGCGGTCCGCGAGCTGACGCCGGCCGGCCCCGGGTGGCGGTTGACCGTCGGCTCCACCCGGGACGCGGAGCTGGTCGACGTCGACGCCGTGGTGCTGGCCGTGCCGGCCCGCCCGGCGGCCCGGCTGCTCGCCGGCTGGGTGCCGCGGGTGGCCGAAGGCGTCGGCGGGCTGGACTACGCCAGCGTCGCGCTGGTCACCCTGGCGCTGCCCGAGCCGGAGCTGCCGGAGCTGTCCGGCTTCCTGGTGCCGAGCACCGAGGGCCTGCTGATCAAGGCGTCGACCTTCTTCACCACCAAGTGGGGCCACCTGCGCCGCACCGACGGGCTGGCGCTGGTCCGCGCCTCCGTGGGCCGCTACGGCGAGGAACGGCAGGTGCAGCGCACCGACGAGGACCTGGCCGCCACCGTGCACCGGGAGCTGTCGGCGGTGCTCGGCGTGCCGCTGCCCGCGCCGGTCGCCGGCCACGTGCAGCGCTGGGGCGGGTCGCTGCCGCAGTACACCCCGGGCCACGGCGACCGGGTGGCCGCCGCGCGGGCGGCGCTGCGGGCGGGCCATCCGACGCTGGTCCTGGCCGGCGCCGGGTACGACGGGGTCGGCATCCCGGTGTGCGTCCGCTCCGGCGAGACGGCAGCCGAGGAGATCATCACAGCACTGGGAGGATCGGGGACATGACCGAGCAGACCAACGCGGCCCGGCTGCGGGAACTCAACGACAGCATCCGCTACACGATGTGGTCGGTGTACCGGGCCAGCAGCCCGCTGCCGTCGCTGCGTGAGAACGTCACCGGCGAGGTCGAGGCCCTCTTCGCGGAGCTGGCCGGCAAGGACGTGGTGGTGCGCGGCACGTACGACGTCTCGGGGCTGCGCGCCGACGCCGACCTGATGATCTGGTGGCACTCCGCCTCCAGCGACGACCTCCAGGACGCGTACCTGCGGTTCCGTCGCACCACGCTGGGCCGGGCGCTCACGCCGGTCTGGTCGCAGATGGCCCTGCACCGGCCGGCGGAGTTCAACAAGAGCCACATCCCGGCGTTCCTGGCCGGCGAGGAGGCGCGCCCGTACGTCTGCGTCTACCCGTTCGTCCGCTCCTACGAGTGGTACCTGCTGCCGGACGCCGAGCGGCGCGAACTGCTCGCCGAGCACGGCAAGATGGCCCGCGGCTACCCGGACGTGCGGGCCAACACGGTCGCCTCGTTCGCGCTCGGCGACTACGAGTGGATGCTGGCGTTCGAGGCCGACGAGCTGCACCGCATCGTCGACCTGATGCGCGACCTGCGGGGCTCCGGCGCCCGCCGGCACGTCCGGGAGGAGATCCCGTTCTACACCGGCCGCCGTCGGTCGGTCGCCGACATCGTCAACTGCCTGGTCTGACGCGCGGGCCGGCCGGGGTCGCGTCCCGGAGGGAGTGGGACGCGACCCCGGCCGGGGTCCCGGTGCGGATCAGACGACGGTCGTGCAGGTGGGCGTCGGGGTGCCGTTGGTGCCGGACCACGAGCCGAGGAACCCGAAGGTGGTGCTCGCCCCGGGGGCCAGCGCCCCGTTGTGGGCCGAGTTGCGGGCGACGACCCGCGTGCCGCTGGTGGTCACGGTCGCGTTCCACGCCGACGTGACCTGCTGGCCGTCGGCGTAGGTCCAGGTCACGGACCAGCCCTTGACGGCGCCGCCGCCGGCGGTCACCGTCACCTCACCCTGGAAGCCTCCGCCCCACTGCCCGACGACCCGGTAGGCGGCCGTGCAGGCCCCGGCCGGCGGCGGGGTCGTCGGCGGCGGCGGGGTGGTGGGCGGCGGGGTCGTGGGCGGGGGAGTGGTCGGCGGCGGCGTCGTCGGTGGCGGGGTGGTCGGCCCGCCGGAGAAGTCGACGTCGCTGCACAGGTAGTACGACTGGTCCAGGTGGCTGGCCTGCCAGATGGTGTAGACGACGTGCCGCCCCGTCCGTCCCGGCGCGTTCGCCGGGATCTCGATGGACACGCCGGTGGGCTCCGGCTTCCACCCCGACGCCGGGGTGTTGCCGATCTGGCCGACCAGTTCCAGGTCGTCCCAGCCCAGCGGCTCGGTGAGCGCGTCGAAGCCCTGCTTCGTCACGTACACCCGGATGTAGTCGGCGCCGTGACTGGCCTGGTCGTACAGGCGGACCCGGAAGTTGCTGGAGACCGGGGCGGTCTTCCAGGCGCCGACCGTGTCGAGGGCGTTGTAGCGGCCGCCCTCGGTGCGGCCGCCGGAGCAGAGCTGCCCGTTGGGGATGGCGGCCTGGTGGTTGCCGGCGACGCCCTCGCGGAACAGGCCGTTCCAGTTCCACATGGCGTTCGGGTTGGCCTGCCAGGCCTGCCAGCACATCGGGTCCTCGGTGGCCATCCGGGGATTCTGGAAGTCGCTGCCCCAGCGCTGCCAGCAGCCGTAGTTGCGTGACGCCGGGTCCACCACGGAGCCGTGCGCCGACACGGGGTTGGCCAGGGCGGTGGTCAGCAGCAGCACGGCGGTCGCCGCGACGGCGAGCAGCCACGCCAGGCGGGATGATCGAAGTTGAGTGGACATGGAGCCCCCGGGGGGAGAGGTCGGACGACGACGCCCGGACGGCGCGGGAGTTGCCCCTCCCGTGCGCGCTGCGTGGCTTCCGCGACGGCTCTGCCCGGAGGCTCCCATATCTATCGGCTCTGGTCAATGCCTTCGCGTCGCATGGGGGTGTGCGGGATGCCGTCCTCGACGTACTCGGGGCCGGCGACGGCGAAGCCGTGACGGGCGTAGAGGCCGACCAGGTGGGACTGGGCCTCCAGCACGCAGGGCCGGTCGCCGACCAGCTCCAGCGCCGCGGCCATCAGTCGGCCCGCGTGGCCGCCGCCGCGCGCCCGCGGCGCCACCACCACCCGACCGATCCGCGCCACGCCGCCCGGGTCGGCGAGGATCCGCAGGTACGCCAGGGGCGCGCCGCCGTCGTCGAGCCAGAGGTGCCGGGTCCCCGGCTCGACGTCGCGTCCGTCGAGTTCCGGGTACGGGCACTCCTGCTCCACCACGAACACGTCGATCCGGAGCCGGAGCAGGTCGTGGAAGGTGCGGGTGTCGAGGTCGGCGAACGAGGCGGCCCTCGTCACGGGGGTCTGCGGCACTTTGCGATGGTAGGCCGCGCCCCCGGGCCCGCCGCCCCGGCCGTCGTCCGACCCGGTTCCGCGCTCAGGCGGGGCGGGCGCCGACCGCGTCGCGGATCTCGGCGCCCTGGGTGCCCTCCTCGGCGCGGGCGCAGTGCGCGCAGCAGAAGAACCGGCCGGACACCTCCACCCCGTGCCCGACGATCTTGACCTGGCAGTGCTCGCAGATCGGCGCCAACTTGTGCGCGGCGCACTCGAAACAGTCGAAGGTGTGCACGTCGCCGCTGACGGTCCGCACCTCGAACGCCATCCAGTACTCGTTACCGCAGACCTCGCACGTCGCCACGACAGAACCCCCCGAAACGCGGACACCTTTGTCCCAGCCTGCGGCACCGCGCGTCGCCGGACGGGCGAAACCGCCCAGGTCACCCGGGTCCGGCGGCGTGTCGCCCCCGGCGTGTCGGGCGTTGTACCCGGTGACCGCGTACGACCCCGGAGGAACACGACATGATCAAGCGGAACAAGCTCTTCGGCAACCAGGTGCGGGTGACCTTCAGCCTGCCCCGCGACGCCCCGCCCGGCCCGGTCAGCGTGGTGGGCTCCTTCAACGGCTGGGAGCCGGGGCGGCACGAGCTCGTCCCACGCCGCGACGGCACCCGGACGGTCACGGTGCGGCTCGGCCCGGGGGAGCACCGCTTCCGCTACCTCGCCACCGGCGGGGTGTGGCTGGACGACGAGTCCGCCGACCGGGTGGACGAGCGGGGCAGCCTGCTGTTGCTCTGACCGGTCACGCTACTGCTCGCTTGGTTCGATGTTCCTATCGACAGGAGTCTTTACTGTTAACAAGGTTTAATTTATGTTGGAGGGCACCTCACCAGGCTTAAGTCCGAAGGAGCTGCCACCATGCGCCGAAGAATCACGATCCCGCTCGTGGCGACGGGCGCCGTCGTCTCCGCACTGGCCGTCGCGGCGCCCGCCCAGGCCCACGGCTACGTCTCCGGCCCGCCGAGCCGCCAGGCGCTCTGCGCGCAGGGCCGGGTCCCCGACTGCGGGCAGATCAAGTACGAGCCGCAGAGCGTCGAGGGGCCCAAGGGGCTGCGCAGCTGCCACGCGGGGATCGACCAGTTCGCCGTGCTGAACGACGACAGCCGGGGCTGGCCCGCCACCTCGGTCGGCAGCTCCGTCACCTTCACCTGGACCAACACCGCCCGGCACGCCACCAGCAACTGGGAGTACTTCATCGGCGGGACCCGGGTGGCCGTCTTCAGCGGCGGCGGGCAGCAGCCCGGGGCGAGCGTCTCGCACACCGTCGACCTGGGCGGCTACTCCGGGCGGCAGAAGGTCCTCGCCGTGTGGAACATCGCCGACACCGCCAACGCGTTCTACTCCTGCGTCGACCTCCAGGTCGGCGGGGGCGGCAACCCGTCGCCCACCGCGAGCCCGACGCCGCCGGCCCCGTCGCCCACCCCGACCCCCACCGCCGCCCCGACCACCCCGCCCGCCCCGGGCGGCAGCTGGACGGCGGGCCGGGCCTACCAGGTCGGGGACCGGGTCACCTACGGCGGGCTGACGTACCGCTGCCGGCAGGCGCACACCGCGATCCCCGGCTGGGAACCGCCGTACGTGCCGGCGCTCTGGACCCAGGTCTGACCGCACGGGTGCGGCCCGCCCACCGGCGCCCGCCGCACCCGTCACCCCTCTGTGGATCGGAGTACGCCATGCGACGGCTGCGCACGGTCGTCCTGCTCACCGCCCTGCTGCTGGTCCCCGCCTGCGCCCCGGCGCCGCCCGCCCCCGCGCCGACGGGTCCCGCGGCGAGCGCCGGGACCGGGCTGAACGGCCTCGACGTGGTCTTCCTCGCCACGCTGGCGGCGCACACCGAGCAGACGCTGGAGATGGTGCGGATCAGCCGCGACCGGATCACCGACCGGAAGCTGCGCACCCTCGTCGCCGCCATCGAGGTCACCGAGACCGACGAACTCGCCACGATGCGCGGCTGGCTGCGCGACGCCGGGCCGGAGGCCGCCGAGGCCGCCCGTCGGCACGACCACGACGGGCACGGGATCGCGGCCGAGGACATGGCACGCCTGCGGACCGCCCCGGACGGGGAGGTCGACCGCGTCCTGCTCGACCTGCTCGCCCCGCACCAGGAGGCGGCCGCCGACCTGGCCCGGGCGCAGCAGACGGTCGGCGCCGATCCGCGCGTACGCGACCTCGCCGGGCGCGTCGAACGCTCGCGTACGGCCGAGGTCTCGCTGATGGCCGGGCTGACGCCGGCCCGGCCGTGACCCCGGCGGGCGGCGGCCCGGCCGCCCGCCGGGGACACCCGGGGCGTACGTCCTCAGGCGTCGGTGCGCGGCTCCAGGCGGATGGAGACGGAGTTGACGCAGTGCCGGGTGTCCTTCGGGGTGAAGCCCTCGCCCCGGAACACGTGCCCGAGATGGCTGTCGCAGCGGGCGCAGCGGATCTCGGTGCGGCTCATCCCCAGGCTGCGGTCCTCGATCTCCTTGACCGCACCCGGGATGGCGTCGTCGAAGCTGGGCCACCCGCAGTGCGAGTCGAACTTCGTGTCGCTGGGGTAGAGCTGCGCGCCGCACGCCCGGCAGTGGTAGGTGCCCGGTGTCTTCGTGTCGACGTACTCGCCCGTCCACGGGCGCTCGGTGCCGGCCTCCCGCAGCACCCGGAACTCCTCCGGGCTGAGCCGGACCCGCCACTCTTCCTCGGTACGGGGCAGTTCACTCTCGTCAAGACTCACCCGCCAACGGTACGTCGGACGTCGGGGGTGTGGCATATGGTCGCGCAATGGGTGGCACGAAGGCCGCAGCCGAGCAGATCGAGGTGGCCGGGCGCGACGTCCGGCTGACCAGCCCCGACCGGGTGATCTTCCCGCAGCGCGGCTTCACCAAGGGCGACGTCTTCCACTACTACCTCGCGGTGGGCGACGGCATCATGCGCGCGCTGCGCGATCGACCGACCACGTTGCAGCGCTTCCCCGAGGGCGTCGAGGGTGAGGCGTTCTTCCAGAAGCGGGTGCCCGCGCGGGGCGTGCCGCCGTGGGTGCGCACCGCCACCATCAGCTTCCCGAGCGGTCGCAGCGCCGCCGAGCTCTGCCCGGCCGACCTGGCCCACGTGGCGTGGGCCGCCCAGATGGGCACCATCGTGTTCCACCCGTGGCCGGTGCGCGCCGCCGACGTCGACCGCCCCGACGAGCTGCGCATCGACCTCGACCCGCAGCCCGGCACGGACTTCGCCGACGCGGCGACCGCCGCCGGTGAGCTGCGGGGGCTGCTCGACGAGCTGGGCGTCACCGGCTGGCCGAAGACCTCCGGCGGCCGGGGCGTGCACGTCTACCTGCGCATCGCGCCGCGCTGGACGTTCACCGAGGTGCGGCGGGCCACCATCGCGCTGGCCCGCGAGCTGGAGCGGCGCCGGCCGGAGCTGGTGACCACCGCCTGGTGGAAGGAGCAGCGGGGCGAGCGCGTCTTCGTCGACTACAACCAGATGGCCCGCGACCGCACGATCGCCTGCGCGTACTCGCTGCGGGCCAACGCCCGGGCCACCGTGTCCACCCCCGTCACCTGGGACGAGCTGCCCGACGTCGACCCCGACGACTTCGACCTGCGCACCGTCCCGGCCCGGCTGGCCGAGTGCGGCGACCCGCACGCCGGCATCGACGACACCGGGTGGGACATCACCCCGCTGCTGGAGTGGGCCGACCGGGACGCCGCCGCCGGCCAGGGCGACATGCCCTACCCGCCGGACCACCCGAAGATGCCCGGCGAGCCGAAGCGCGTGCAGCCCTCGAAGGACCGCGACCGCCCCCGCTGACCGCCGCGCCCCGGCACGGCGTCGTCACCCGACGCCCGCCCGGCGCCACCCGCCCGGTGGCACGCGCCGTCACCGCCGGCCCTCGTACGCCTCCACCGCCTGCTTCGCCGAGAGCAGGTCCGCGCCGGTCGCCTTGCGGTACGCGGCGATCGCCTTGATCCTGTCGCCCCGGGCCAGGTGCTGCTGCACCTCCGGCGGCACGGGCGAGGGGTCCACCACGCCCAGGTGGTCCATCACCAGCCGGAGCCGGCGCTCGATCTCGGCCAGCCGGTACGCGGTCCGCGCCTGCTCGGTCCTGCCCGGCAACTGGGCGGCCAGCAGCGCGACGACGACAACCATCAGGAGGGCGAGGGTGATCTCCATCCGGTGATGGAAGCACATCCACACCACCGCGCCGCCGTCGCCCGGTCCGCCCGCGCGGCGACCCTGCCACGCGCCCGGATAACGATCAAGTAACGGGCGCGAACCTTTCCCGGCCCGTCGCCGCTCTCCCTGATCGTCGGCCCGACCCCGGGCCAGGGGAGGGCGTCGGATGAAGCTGGTGTGGAGGCGGGCCCGCGAGGCACGCGGGCTGCTGCTCGCCGCGGTGGTCGCGGCCCTGGTGGCGGTCGCACTGGTCACCGGCCTGTCCGACTACAACCGGCGGGCGGTCGAGGCGGGCCAGCGCGCCCTGCTCAGCGGCGCGTCGTTCGAGGAGCGCAGCCTCCTGGTGAGCGGCACGGGCGGCCGGGACGCCGCCGAGTTCGCCACCAGGGACCGGGCGATCCGCGACGGGTTCGCCGCCCGTCTCGGCGGGGTGCCGATCACCGTCGGGGCCGCCCGGTACGGCGGTGGCCGCGAGCTGACCGGCGACCTCGGTTCCGTCGTCCGCGACGGCGACGACCCGGTCTTCGCCAGCCTGGCGACCCTCGACGACCTGGCCGCCCACGCCGAGCTGACCAGCGGCGCCTGGCCCGCCCCGGGAGCCACGCCGTTGCAGGTCACGCTGCCCGAGAAGGTGGCCGCCGTGCTCGGGATGGCCGTCGGCGACCAGGTGCCGATGCTGGACCGTCGCTCCGACGAGGCCAGCAGGGTCGTTCTCGTCGGCACCTGGCGGCCCCGCGACCCCGCCGAGGCGTACTGGCGGCTGGCGCCGGGAGTGGGGGCCGGCGCCGTCGAGGCCGACACCTCGTACGGGCCGTTCGTGCTGGACCCGGCGGACTTCGTCGCCACCTACCCGGGCCCGGTCTCGGCGTCCTGGATCGTGGAGCCGGACCTCGTGGCGGTGGCGGGCGCCGGTCGGCTGCCCGACGTGCGGCAGGCGCTGGACACGGCCCTCGCCGAGGTGCCCGAGGCCGCCGGGCTGGGCTCCTCCGGGCAGACCGTCACGGCCGTCGACCGGCTCCTCGACCGGGTCACCCGGGCCGACCTGGTGGGCCGCTCCTCGCTGGCCACCCCGCTGCTGCTGATCGTCGTCCTCGGCGGGTACGCGCTGGTGCTGGTCGCCGCCCTGCTGCACGAGGACCGGCGCAGCCAGACCGCCCTGCTGCGGGCCCGGGGCGCCGCGCGGCGGCAACTCGCCGGCCTGGCGGCCCGGGAGGCCGCCCTGGTCGTCCTGCCCGCCGGCGTGCTGGGACCCCTGATCGCCGGCGAGGCGCTGCGGCACGTGGGCACCGGCGGCGCCGCGCCGCTGACGCTCTCCCCCGGCAACACCACGCTCGTCTGGGCCGCCGCTGCCGCCACCGCCGCCGGCTGCCTGGTGGCGATGGTCGTCCCGACGCTGCGGGGGGCCGGCACGTACGTCGCCGACATGGCGGCCCGGTCCCGTCCCACCCGCGCCGCGAGCGTGCAACGCGCCAGCGTCGACCTGGTGCTGGTCGGCTTCGCGGTGCTGGCCTGGACCCAGCTGCGCCAGTACTCGTCGCCGGTCGCCGGGGCGGCCGGCCGGCTCGGGGTGGACCCGCTGCTGGTCGCCGCGCCGACGCTGGGCGTGCTGGCCGGCGCGGTCGTGGCGTTGCGGCTGCTGCCGCCCGCGACCCGCTTCGCCGAGCGGTTCGTCGACCGCAAACCGTGGACCGCGACCATGTTCGGCATGTGGCAGGCGGGCCGGCGCCCGCACGCCGGCCCGGTGCTGCTGCTCGCCCTCGCCGTCGGCGGCAGCACCCTGGCCTGGTCGCTGGTGACCACCGGCGAACGGTCGCAGGCCGACCAGGCCGACCACAGCGTCGGTGCCGACCTGCGGGTGGTCGAGCGCACCGGCGCGGCACCGGACGGGCGGGCCGCCCAGCTCGGCGCGCTGCCCGGCGTCGGCGCGGCGCTGCCGGCCTGGCGGGACGAGATCCGCCTCGGCCGCGGCGACCTGCCGACGACGGTGGTGAGCCTCGACGCCGCGAGCGCGGCCGGTGTGCTTCGGCTCAACGAACGGCTGGCCGACGAGCCGGCCCCGGCGCTGCTGGACCGGCTGGCCCGGGCGCGCGCCGCGCCGACCGGCCTGGAGCTGCCCGCCGGCACCCGATCGCTCACCGGCACGGTGCGTACGCCCGTGCGCGCCGCCGTGACGCCGCACCAGATCGGCCTCTGGGTGCTGCTGACCCGGGCGGACGGGCAGGCCTTCCGGCTGCCGGCGGGCAGCAGCGGCAGCGACGGGCGGCCGGCGCCGTTCACGGTCGCCGTTCCCGACGGGGAGGGCCCCGTGCGACTGGCCGGCTTCGAGGTCGACGGCGGGAGCGCGCGTGGGCGGGCGTACCGCGTGGAGCTGTCGGACCTGCGGCTGGTCGGCGCCGACGGCGCGGCCCGGCCGGCGTCGCTGGACGGCGATTGGGCGGCCGTCGACGGGCAGGGCGAGGCGGCCGGTGCGGCGGTCACGACCACCGGCCTGAGCGCCGAGCGGGAGGTCGACTACCGGGCGGGCGGCCGGTTCGCGTTCCAGCCGCCGAGCCGGTTCGCCGTGGTGCCGGCCGGCGAGAACCGGCCGGTGCCGGCGCTGATGACCCCGGCCGTGCGCGACGCGTTGAGCCTGCGCACCGGCGACACGGTCGACCTCGTGCTGTCCGGCGCGACGGTGCCGGTCACGCTGGTCGGCGAGCTGGACGAGGTGCCGTCCACGGCCGGCGCGGGCGTGCTGCTGGACCTGCCGGCGGCGGCGCAGTGGCTGATCCGGGACCGAGGCGGCGTCCGACCGGTCGCGGATTGGTGGCTGAGCACCGACGGCGACGGCCACGCCGAGGCGGCCCGCGCGGCGGCCGGGTTGGCCGGCACCACGCTGCTCGACCGGCGGGAGGTGGCGGAGCGGGCCGCCGACGACCCGTACTGGCAGGGGGCCCGCACCGGGCTGCTCGCCGCCGCGCTCGGATCGGTGCTGCTGGCCCTCGTCGGGCTGATCGTCGACGTCTGGGCGACCGCCCGGCACCGGCTGGGGGAGTTCGCCGTGCTGCACACGCTCGGCGCCAGCCCTCGGCTGCTGGCCCGGGCGCTGCTGGCCGAGCAGACCTTCCTGGCCGGGATCGGCGTCGGCGTGGGCCTGCTGCTGGGTGCCGCGGTCGGCGCGACCATGGCCCCGCTGGTCATCCTCACGCCGTCCGCCGGCCGGCCGGTGCCGGAGGCCGCCTTCGTGCTGCCCTGGCTGCCCATCGGCCTGACCGCGCTCGGCCTGCTGCTGGCGGCACTCGCCTTCAGCGCGTTCATCGCCCTCGGCATCCGGCAGCGGGTGGCCGTGGCGCAGCTGCGGATCGGGGGAGACCGGTGACCGGGTGGAGCGTAGGGACGAGCGGGATCGGAGTCGGGGCGTGGTGAGCATCGGGGCGGTCGCGCGCCGGGTGCGGGCGTACGGGGGGCAGTTCCTGCTCCTCGCGACCCTGACGCTGGTCACCACGCTGGTGATCAGCGGGGTGCCCAGGATCGTCAACGGGCACGCCCAGGAGGGCCTGCGGACGCACCTGGACGCCGTGCCGCCGCAGCAGCGGGACGTGACGTACTCGACCGGCCCGCTCGTTCCGACGAGCGAGGGCGGCTCCCCGGTGGCCGCGCGCCAGGGCGACCTTGCGACGGTGGAGGCCGGGATGCCGCCGGTCGTACGCCGGATGGTCGAACGGCGGTGGTTCACCGCGGAGACCAGGCCCAGCCGGGTGGTCGGTCCGGACCTGGCGGCGAAGAACCTCCTGGTCGACCTCGGTCTGCGGGCCGTACCCGGGATGGAGGAGGCCGGCACGCTGGTCGAGGGGCGCTGGCCGGCCGACGCGCCGAAGGGCCAGCCGGTGCAGGTGGCGCTGGCCTCCCGCGTGGCCCGCGAGCTGAACCTGCGGGTCGGCAGCCGGCTCACCCTCGCCGCGCCGGGACCCGTCTCGCCCGCTGCCCCGCCCCGCGCCCCAGTCCACGTGGTCGGTCTCTTCGAGCCCCGCGACGACTCCGACGGGATCTGGGACGGGCTGCCGCCGCTGCTGCGGATCGGCGAGCCGCCCTGGGACGGCGATCCCTTCATCGCCGTCGGGGTCGTCGACGCCGGCGCGCTGAACCGTCAGGCCGTCGCCGGCTGGCCGCTGGCGTTCAGCTGGCGCTACCGCCTGGGCGCCGACGGCATCGACATCCGCGAGCTGGACCAGGTGATCGATGGCCTCCAGCAGATGACCCGGGAGGCGGCGGGCCGCGACATCGTCCAGGGGCTGGACATCCCGCTGCGGCAGTTCTCCGCCGAGGTGGACAGCGCCCGGACGGTGCTCGGGGTGATCGCGGCGGGCGTACTGGCCACGCTGGCCGGGCTCGTCGTGCTGGCCGCCGGGCTGCTGGTGCGCCGGCGCCGGGCGGAGTTCACCCTGCTGCGCGCCCGGGGCGGGGCGAGAACCACGAGCGCGGGCCGCAGCCTGGCGGAGGCGCTGCTCGTGGTGCCGCCCGCCGCCGTACTCGGCTGGCTGGTCGGCGGCCTCGTCCCCGGGGCGCCGGGGGAGACCCGGTGGTACGCCCTCGCCGCGGCCGTCCTGGTGGCGGCGGCGCTGCCCGTGGCCACCCTCGCGGCGTCCACCGGCGGCGGGCGGCGCGACCTGGTCCGCGCGCGCCCCTCCGCGCGCCGGCTCACGGTGGAGGCGGGACTGCTGGTCCTCGCGGGCCTCGCGGTCGTGCTGCTGCGCCGCCGCGGCCTCACCCCCGGCGAGGTCGACCCGCTGCTGGTCTCGGTGCCGGTGCTGCTGGCCGTCGCCGCGGCGCTGGTCGCGATGCGGGTGTACCCGTGGCCGCTGCGGCTGGTCAGCCGGCTCGCGGCCCGCGCCCGGGGCAGCGTCGCGTTCCTGGGCACCGCGCGGGCCGGCCGGTCGGTCGTCGCCGTACCGCTGGTGGTCGTCGTGCTCGCCATCGCGACGGCGGCGTTCTGCGCGGTGACGGCCGCCGCGATCGAGGCGAGCCGGGACCGGGCCGCCAGCCGGGTGGTGCCGGCCGACGCCCTGATCCTGGGGGAGCGCATCGCCGCGGACACGGGCGCCGAACTGGAGCGGCTGCCGGGGGTACGCGCCGCGAGCCCGGTGCTGCGCGAGGCCGGCCAGCGCCTCGCGAAGGACGCGATCGGCACCGAGACCCGGCTCGGCGGGGTGACCGTGCTCATGGTCGACGGCCCGGCCCTGGCCCGGATGGCCCGGGAGGCCGACGTCGACATGACGGTGCCGGCGGCGCTGCTCGCCCCCGCCGGCGGCACCGGCCCGTTGCCCGCCGTGGTCTCCCCGACGGTCGCCGCCGAACTGGCCGACGCCGGCCTGACCGGCTCCGCCTTCGTCAGCGCCCAGGGCCAGCGGTACGAGTTCCGGGTGGCCGAGCGGGCGGAGAGCTTCCCGCTGTTGCGCGCCGACAGCGCCCGGTTCGTCGTCCTGCCCTGGCAGGCCCTGCCCCGCCGCGACTACGCCGCCGTGCCGACCGGCTTCCTGGTGGCCGGCGACGACCTGGACGCCGAGGCGCTGCGCCGGGCCGGCGACGCGGGACAGTCCCGCTTCCAGACGGGCGGGACGGTCGCCGGCCGGGAGCCCCCGCGCGGCGTGGAGGTGCTGACGTACGCGGACACCCGCCGCCAGGTGGGCGAGGGCGGCGCGAACGGCGTACTCGCCTTCGGCTTCACCGCCGGCGCGGCCGGCGGGACGGCGCTGGGGCTGCTCGCGATCGCCTTCACGGTGCTCGCCGGCGCCCGCGAACGTGGCCAGGTGCTGTCCCGGCTGCGCACCCTCGGGTTGTCCCGACGTCAGTGGCGCGGGCTGCTGCTGGTGGAGCTGGCGCCACTGGTGGGCGTCTCGGTGCTGACCGGAGCGCTGGTCGGCACGGCCCTGCCGCTGCTGCTCAACCCGGTGCTCGGACTGTCCGCCTTCACCGACGGCGTCCAGGTCCGGGTGGCGTTCGAGCCCGGCCTGGTGGCCGCCGTCGTCGCCCTCGGGGCGCTCGCCCTCGGCTTCGCGGTCGCCGTCGAGGCCCTGAACAACCGTCGGATGCGCCTCGGCGAGGTGCTCCGGCTCGGAGAGGAGAACTGACCATGACCGCTACCGCGGAGAGCACCGCCGCGCCGGACCTCGCCACCCTGCAACAGCGGGCCGCCCAGCGGGCGGCGGAGCGGGCCGGCGGCCGGGACCGGCTGCGCGGGCACATCGTCTGCGACGGGCTGGTGCGGATCTTCAAGACCGAGGGGGTGGAGGTGGTCGCCCTGCAAGGGCTCGACCTGGTCATCGACCGGGGCGAGCTGGTGGCGATCGTGGGCGCCTCCGGGTCCGGAAAGTCGACGCTGCTGAACATCCTCTCCGGGCTGGACACGCCCACCGCCGGCATCGCCCGCGTCGGCGAGTACGACCTGCTCAACCTCTCCGCGCGGCGGCGACTGAGCTACCGGCGGAGCATGGTCGGCTTCGTCTGGCAGCAGACCGGCCGCAACCTGCTGCCGTACCTGACCGCGCTGGAGAACGTCGAGCTGCCGATGCGGCTGGCCGGGCGGCGGGGCGGCCGGCGGGCCCACCGCGAGCGGGCCCGGGAACTGCTCGACCTTATCGGGGTCGGCTACTGCGCCGACCGGCGGCCCGGGCAGCTCAGCGGCGGCGAGCAGCAGCGCTGCGCGGTCGCGGTGGCCGTGGCGAACGACCCCGAGGTGCTCTTCGCCGACGAGCCGACCGGCGAGTTGGACGAGGCGACCGGGGCCGAGGTCTTCGGGGCGCTGCGCACCATCAACGCCGAACTCGGCGTCACGATCGTGGTGGTCACCCACGACCACGCCGTGGCCACCCAGGTCCGCCGGACCGTCGCGATCCGCGACGGCCGGACCGCCTCCGAGGTACGCCGGACCGCGCGCATCGGCGCGGACGGCAGCACCGAACTGGTCAGCGAGGAGTACGCCGTGCTGGACCGCAGCGGCCGGTTGCAGCTGCCGGCGCCGTTCGTGGACGCGTTGTCGCTGCGCGACCGGGTGCGGCTCAACCTGGAGCCGGACCACGTGGAGGTGCGGCCGGGCGACCGGGCGCAGGAGGAGCGGGAGGCGGGGCAGTGAGCGAACGGGACGGACGACCGGCCGGAACGGCGGCGGGCGTGGGCGGTGCCAACCGGGCGGCTGGCATGGGGAGTGCCGGTGGGGCGGCGGGTGCCACGGTCACCGACGAGGTGGTCCGGGCCGAGGGGGTCAACCGCACGTTCGGTCGGGGCGAGCACGCCGTGCATGCCGTACGGGACGTCTCGTTCTCCGCCGGGCGGGGCGAGCTGGTCGCGGTGCGGGGCCGCTCCGGGGCGGGCAAGACGACCCTGCTGAACCTGGTCGGCGGGCTGGACCGCCCCGACTCGGGCCGGGTGGTGGTGGCCGGGCACGACGTCACCGGCGCCGGCGAGAAGGAGCTGCTGGAGCTTCGCCGGGGCACCGTCGGCTTCGTGTTCCAGACGTTCGGACTGGTGCCGATCCTGTCCGCCGCCGAGAACGTGGGCGTACCGCTGCGGTTGGCGCGGGTCCCGGCGGCCGAGCGGGAGGAGCGCGTGGCGGTGCTGCTGGAGCTGGTCGGCCTCGGCGGGCACGCGGGCCAGCGCCCGTACGAGCTCTCCGGCGGGCAGCAGCAGCGGGTGGCGGTGGCGCGGGCCCTGGCCAACGAGCCGGACCTGCTGATCGCCGACGAGCCCACCGGTCAGCTCGACTCCGAGACGGGCCGGTCGATCATGGACCTGCTCCGGGCGGTGGTGCACGCCCGGGGCATGACCGCGCTGGTCGCCACCCACGATCCGGCCCTGATCGACCTCGCCGACCGCGTCCTCACCCTCCGCGACGGCCACCTCCTCCCCACCTAGCCCCACCCCACCCCCCCCAGCGAGGTGGATCATGCAGTCGTGGTGGGGGTTCGAGCCGCCGCGTCCCTATGCGGGGCGCCGCAACTGCATCATCGACGCTGCGGGGCGGGGCGGGGCAGGTGGTGGGGTGGGATGTCAGAGGGGGAGCTTCAGGCCCTCGTGGGTGGGGAGGAAGCCCAGGTTGAGGTAGAAGCGGTGGGCGTCGTGGCGGGTCTTGTCGGTGGTGAGCTGGACCAGGGCGCAACCACGCTGCTTCGCCTGGTCGATCGCCCAGTTGATCATCTGCCCGCCGACGCCCCGCCCGCGCAGGTCGGAGCGGACCCGGACCGCCTCGATCAACTGTCGCTCGGCGCCGTGCCGGCCCAGGCCGGGGATGTAGGTGAGCTGCATGCAGCCGAGCAACTCGCCGTCCGCGTCGGCCACGATCAGCTGGTTGCGCGGGTCGGCGTCGATGTCGGCGAACGCCTTCTCGTACGCGGCGTCGACCTCCGTGAAGTCGCGGGTCCTGCCGAGCACGTCGTCGGCGAGCAGGGCGACCACGGCCGGCAGGTCGGCCCGGACGGCCTCGCGGAAGATCACATCACTCATGCCGCCCAGCGTGGCACAGCGAGCCGGACCGATGGACGGGCGGCGCTTGCCCGGGCCAGGCAACATGACTGTCCATGGACGCCCTGCTGCTGCCGTTCCGGCTGATCTACCGGGGGCTGGTCTGGTTCGCCAACTCGCCCCGGACGCTGATCATCTCGTACCTTTTGATGATCGTGGTGGCCGGCGTGATCTACGGCCGCGTGGAGAACCGCAGCCCGGCGGACGCCGTCTGGTGGGCGGTGGTGACGGCGTCCACCGTCGGCTACGGCGACATCTCACCCGTGAGCTGGCAGGGCCGCACCCTCGCCGCGCTGCTCATCTCCACCATGGTGCTGCTGGTCATCCCGTTGATCACGGCGCACTTCGCCAGCCAGCTCATCGTCGACGACGACGCCTTCGAGCACGAGGAGCAGGAGCAGCTCAAGGCCGACGTACGCCGGATGCGGGCGCTGCTGGAGGAGATCGCCGCCCGGCAGGGCATCGACCTGCCCGACCTGCCGCCGGAGCGGCCGGTCAGCGGGCCGGGCAGCGCAGCCCCTCCCTGGGCACGGTCAGGTCGATCAGATAGGCGTCGACGGCCTCGGTGATGCAGGAGGTCTGCGGGTACGCGGTGTGCCCCTCGCCCTCCCAGGTGAGCACCCGGCCCACGCCCAGCATCGCGGCCAGCGCCGGGGTCTGCTCGTACGGCGTCGCGGGATCGCCCGTGGTGCCCACCACCAGGATCGGCGGCGCCCCGGTGGCCGGGCCCGTCGGGTACGGGTCGCGACCGCCGGGCCACTCGGTGCAGGAGAGCAGGCCGACGGCCAGGGCCGGCCCGAACAGCGGGTACTTCGCCCGCCACTGCGACTGGAGCTGCCGGATCCGCTCGTGGCTCGGCTTCTCCTCCTCGTCGGCGCAGTTGACCGCCAGGTTGGCGTCGAACATGTTCGAGTAGCGCCCGTCGGAGTCCCGGTCGGCGTACGCGTCGGCGAGGCGGAACACGTCTGCCGGGTCGCCGCCCTCCAGCTTGTCGATGGCGCCGGCCAGCTCCTGCCACCCCGACTCGGTGTAGAGCGACGAGATGATCGCGTAGAAGACCCAGCCCGCGGTGGCCTCCCGGCCGTCGTCCCCGCGTACCGGCGACACCCGCGCCTTGTCGATCGCCGAGGTGACCGCGGCCCGGGCGTCCGGGGCGATCGGGCAGCGCCCGGCGTTGGCCGCGCACCAGGTGGTGAAGTTGCCGAAGGCCCGCTCGAAGCCCTTGGCCTGGCCCTCCGAGCCGGCGACCAGGCCCTGCCGGGGGTCGACCGCGCCGTCGAGGACCAGCGCCCGCACCCGCTGCGGGTAGAGCTGGGCGTAGGTGGCGCCGAGCAGGGTGCCGTAGGAGTAGCCGAGGTAGGTCAGCTTGTCGTCGCCGACGGCGGCGCGGACCGCGTCCATGTCGCGGGCGGCCTGCTCGGTGCCGTAGAGCGGCAGCTGGTCGCCGTAACGGTCGCCGCAGCCACGCCCGATCCGTTGGCTGAGCGCCACGAACCCGTCGAACGACTCCTGGCTGCGCGGGTCGGGGTCGTAGCCGAAGCTGGCGTCGAGGTCCTTGTCGGGGATGCACTCCACCGGGCTGGAGCGGGACACCCCGCGCGGGTCGAAGCCGACGATGTCGAACCGGTCGGTGATCGAGGCGGGCAGACCGCCGAACGCCGGGCCGAAGGAGAGGTAGACGGCGGTGTCCACGCCGGAGCCGCCCGGCCCGCCCGGGTTGACGACCAGCGAGCCGATCCGGTCGCGCTGCTTGGTCGACCGGGCCCGCAGCAGCGCGATCTCGAAGGTCTGCCCGGCGCCCGGGCCGGCGGTCGCCCCGCCGGCCGCGCCCGTGCCCCAGTTGCGGGGCACCTTGATCCGCGCGCACTCGTAGCGCATGTTCGACGCACCGCGCCCGACCAGCTCCTCGGCCACCTCGGGACAGGCCCGCCAGGTGGGCGCGGTGCCGGGCGCGGCGGCCTCGCCGCCGGCCTCCGTCCGGGGTGCGATCGCCGGCAGGGTGCAACCGGCCGCGACCAGCGCGGCGGCGGCCAGCCCGGCGAGGGTGAGCCGGAACCGGCGGGTCCGGGCGGGGGTGCGGGTCACGAGCGAGCCTCCGTGGTCGGGTCGACGGCCAGGCTACGCCGGACCGGTGGCGGGCCCCACGGTCGCCGTGGGATCGCCGCGCAGCACCTGGTCCACATCGAACCGTACGGGCCGGTCGAGCTGGTCGTAGCGGCAGGAGCGGGGATCACGGTCGGGCCGCCAGCGGACGAACCGGGCGGTGTGCCGGAACCGGTCGCCCTCCATGGCGTCGTAGCCGACCTCGACCACCAACTCGGGGCGCAGCGGTTCCCACTCGAGGTTGCGGGTGCCTGTCCAGCGGCTCACCCCGCCGGGGAGGCGCTGGCCGCGTTCGTGGTCGCCGTGCACCCACGGGTGGTCGGCGCCCACCTCGCGGTAGGGCTCCAGCTCCTCCAGCAGCTCCGCCCGGCGGGCCATGGTGAACGAGGCGCTCACCCCGACGTGGTGCAGGACCCCGTCGTCGTCGTAGAGGCCGAGCAGGAGCGAACCGATCACGGGGCCCGACTTGTGCCAGCGGAAGCCGGCCACCACCACGTCGGCCGTACGGGCGTGCTTGACCTTGAACATGAGCCGCTTGCCCGGCTCGTAGGGCAGGTCGGCCGGCTTGGCGATCAGGCCGTCCAGGCCGGCGCCCTCGAAGACGTCGAACCAGCGGTGCGCGGTGTCGACGTCGGTCGTGACCTGGGTGACGTGCACCGGCGGGCGGACCCCGGCCAGCGCCGACTCCAACCGGGCCCGACGCCGGGGATAGGGCTCGCCGAGCAGCGTCTCGTCGTCGAGGGCGAGCAGGTCGAAGGCGACGAAGTCGGCCGGCGTGGTCTCGGCCAGCAGCTTCACCCGCGACGCGGCCGGGTGCACGCGCTGGGCCAGCAGCTCGAAGTCGAGCCGGGGCTGCCCGCCCGGGCCGTCGCGCCGGATGACGATCAGCTCGCCGTCGACCGCGCACCGCTCGGGCAGCTGGCGGCGGGCCTGCTCGACCACCTCGGGGAAGTAGCGGGTCATGGACTTGCCGCCCCGGCTGGCCAGCTCCACCTCGTCGCCGTCGCGGAACACGATGCACCGGAAGCCGTCCCACTTCGGCTCGTAGGTCATCCCGGGCGCGGTGGGGACCCGCGGGACACTCTTGGCCAGCATCGGCTCGACCGGCGGACTGATCGGCAGCTTCACGGCGACAGTCAACCAGACCACACCGACAGTGGTGAGGCAGATCACGGTCGGTACGTGGGCGGCGTGTCCCGCACCGCACCGCTCGTGCCGCACCGGGCGAATCAGGAAACCGCAGCTCAGAGCTACTTTCGCGGGGTGTCGGAGTGGGTCTGCGGGTGCTGCGGGCGGTGGCGGGTGAGCGTCGAGCTGATCCGGGGCCGCTACCGGTACCGCCTGGTGCGCCGCTACCCCCGCCAGTTCGGCGGGGGCAAGGACGTGCTCGGCGAGGTCGGCTCCGTCGAAGAGCTGGCGGAGCTGCTGCGCCGGCGTACCCCCCTCGGGCTGGCCGACCTGCGCGAGGCCGCCTGACCCGGCGGCGGGCGAGCCCGGCGGACACCCGGCGATCCGCCGGCCCGGCACGCCGGCCGGTGCCCGCCGCTGTCACGATCGGTGGGGCAGCGTCGTCGGGACGGGCAGCGGGTGCCGGTCGGGCGCCGCCACGGGGAGGGGGCACGATGCGGTTCGAGGCCGGTACGGAGGTGGCCGCCGAGGCCGGACGGGTCTGGGCGGTGCTGGTGGACGTCGAGCGGTGGCCGGAGTGGACGCCCTCGGTGCGCCGGGCGCGACGGGGGGAGGCCGGGCCGCTCGCGGTGGGCGCCACCGCCCGGCTGGAGCAGCCGAAGCTGCGACCGGCGGTGTGGCGGGTCACCGAGCTGACGGAGGGGCGGTCGTTCTCCTGGGTGTCGGGCAGCCCGGGGGTGCGCACCCTCGGCGAGCACCGGGTGCTGCCGCTGCCCGGCGGGCGCAGCCGCGTCGAGCTGGCCATCACGCAGACCGGGCCGCTGGCCGGGCCCGTCGGCTGGCTCTACGGCGACCTGATGCGCCGCTACCTGCGACAGGAGGCCGACGGGCTCAGGCGTCGCTGCGAGCGGGACTGACCCGCGTCTTCTCCAGCAGGGCGAGCCGGATGCCGTTCGCGTCCGGCCGGTGCCCGACGACCCGGTAGCCGTGCCGCTGGTACAGCCGCAGGTTCTGTGCGCTGTCGGCGCCCGTGAGGAGCGCGAAGCGGCGTACCCGGGCGGCACAGGCCGCCTCCACGGCGCGCAGCAGCCGCCCGCCGACGCCCCGGCCCTGCTGGTCGGGGGCGACGGAGAGCCGACCCACGTGCGCGGTGTCGCCGTCGACGTGCGCCCGGACGGAACCGACCAACCGGTCGCCGAGCCGGGCGGTGAGCACCGTCGCCGGCCCCGCCAGCGCGGCCCGCACCTCGTCCAGGGTCTCGGTCAGCGGGGGCAGGAACGGGTCCGCGTAGTGCTGTGCCTCGGTGAGGAACGCGGCGCGCTGCACGGTGAGGATCTCGCCGGCGTCGGCGACGTCGGCGGGGGCGATGCGCGGCTCGGTGATCACCTCGACAGCCAACCACAGGCCACCGGGCCGCCCGCACCGCCCGTACGCTGGCGGTGGTTCCGTCGAGTCGTGGGGGTACGTCGTGCCGGCACTGACCTATCCGCACGTGGGCGCCACCGAGACCGGCGAGCTGCCGCCCGGCTGGCGGCACGTGCGGCACCGGGTCCGGCTGCCCGACTCCTGCTTCGCCACCGCCGGGGACGCCGTGCTCGGCTGGCGGCTGCACCGGGCGGCCGGCATCCGGATGGACGCCGACGCCGAGCGGGCCGCGCCCGGGGTCCGGGTGGTCTCCGGTCTGGGCGTCGGCCCGCTGCGGCTGGCCGCGCCCTGCCAGGTGGTCTGGGCCGTCGAGGACGGGCGGCGGGTCGGCTTCGGCTACGGCACGCTGCCCGGGCATCCGGCGCGCGGCGAGGAGGCGTTCGTGGTCAGCCGCGACGCCGCCGGCCACGTCTGGTTCGAGGTGCTCGCGTTCAGCCGGCCGGACCGCTGGGTCATGCGCGCCGCCGGGCCCGCCGGTCGGGCCTTCCAGCGGGCGTACGCCTGGTGGCTCGGGCGCACCCTGCGCCGGCTCTGCGCCCGGCGCTGACCCCGCGCCGCCGTCCCGCCTCAGAAGCGGGCGAAGGAGCGGATCGGCATCCGTGGACCGTACTTCGGCGCCTGGACGCCACCGGCCGCCAGCAGTACGCAGACCCGCCCCCGGTGACCCCGGAACGGCTCCAGCAGGGCCAGCATCCGGGCGTCGTCGCCGCGCGGCTCGCCCGCCAGCGCCCACGCCACCGTGTTCGGCACGTGGAAGTCGCCGACGCTGACCGCGTCCGGGTCCCCGTACGCGATCCGCACCACCTCGGCGGCCGTCCAGGCTCCGATGCCGGCGATGGCGGTGAGCCGGCGGGTGGCCTCGGCGGAGTCCGCGCAGCGCTCCAGCCGGTCCGCGACGGCCGCCGCACGGCGCAGCGTCTCGGCCCGGCGCTGCTCCACGCCGAACGGGTGGAACACCCAGTACGGGGTGGCGGCCACCGCCGCCGGGTCCGGCGGGAGCAGCAGCGGCTGCATCGGCCCGGGTGCCGCCTCGGCGAAGTGCCGCATCGTCGCCGCGTACGCGCGGTACGCCTCCTTGCCGGTGACCTTCTGCTCGAAGACCGCCCGCAGCAGCCGGGGGAAGACCTGCCCGGTGGCCGGCATCCGCAGCCCCCGGTGCTGGGCCGCGAGCCGCGCCACCACGGGGTGGGTCGCGGCGAGCGCCGCGAACCCGCTGACGTCGTCGCGCAGCCCCGCGATCGCGTCCGCCCGCTGCACCACCCGGTCGGCCCCCGGGCCGTAGCCCTCGGCCAGCAGGGCGCCACCCGACGGCCGCAGGGCGAGGGTGGCCGGCCCCTCCGGGGTCCGGGTGGCCCACCAGAAGGTGCCGGCCGCGACGCGCGCGCAGGGGTCGTACGGGCTGAAGGTCAGCGCCCGCACCGAGGCGGCCAGCCGGTACCCGGTGGGCGGGCGCAGCTCCCGACGCGCGGTGGGTTCGGTCCCGGTCACCCGCACATGCTGTCACGTCCCGGCCCCGTGACCGGCGACACGGCCGACGCGTCCTGCCTCGTCACCGGCGGCCCGGCCGGTCCACCGCGTCGACCGCGCGGCACGGGGACCGGTCGCGCCCCGCCGAGGCCGCGACCGGGTCCCGTGCAGGTCAGTACGAGTAGTTCGAGTCGGCCTTCTCGTCCGTCGGCGGGGCGACCGGCTTCGGGGTGCCCGTCGGCAGGCAGCTCAGGTTCTTCTTGCCGTCCGGGGCGACCACGAACCAGGTGCCCCCGACGCCCTGGCCCTTCCACTGGCCGGGCTTCTTGTCGCCGACGTAGCGGTAGAGCGGCCAGCCGTCGAGGGTGATCTGCCGGGTGCCGTCCTGCCGGGTGACGGTGCCGACCTTGTCGTCGGAGACGCCGTTGAGGTCCGGGGCGCCGTCGGTCAGCGCCGGCGGCCACACCTGGGCGCACTTGTCGACGCAGTTCGACGAGGGCGGGTCGTTGGTGTCCTTGTCGAAGCGGTAGAGGATCCAACCGTCCTGGTCGGTGACCACGCTGCCCATCCGGGCGACCTTCCTGCCGTTGAGCTCGTCGGTCAGCTCCGCGTCGGACGGCGCGGCGGTGGGGGACGGCGACGCCTCGGGCTCGACGGCCGCGCTGGGCTCGGCGGCGGTCACGGCGACCGGCTCGGCCGCGCCCGAGTTCGCCCCCTCGTAACCCGCGGGAGCGCAGGCCGTCAATGCGACCATCGCGCTCGCGACGATGACGGTTCGCTTCATCTGTGCCACGTGCCCTCCTCGGTTATGGCGGTTCACCGATTGATACGGAGGGGGCGTTGTCAAGGTTGAACGCGCGATCGTGGTCGATGTCACCGGAAACTGTTGAACCGAACGGGCCGGAAATCCGTTTCCCGCCACGAGGGCAGTTCCTCGTGCCGCGACGGCACGCGGGACCGGCGCCGGTCGTCGTGCTGGCCGGCGCCGGTCGTCGTGGCGGTCGCTACAGCTGCACCGTGACCAGCGGGCTCGCCACCCCGCCGGCGTCCACCGACTGCACCTGGATCTGCTTGATGTCGCCGAGGCGCGTCGACGTCGACGCCGACAGGCTCAGCTTGTCGGCGCGCGCGTTGGTGCCGTACCCGGTGCCGGGCACCGACCAGCTGGAGATCACCTCGGTGCTGTTGTTCTGCCGCACCACGACGAGCCGGCACGTCCGGGGCCCGGGCAGCTTCGCGAGGATGAAGTCCACGCCCGTGCCGAAGTCCTTCGACACGACGAAGAACGTCGCCTCGACGCCGGTGGTCGGGTCGACGACGTTGACCGGGTCGCCCTCCGGCAGCGTACCGCCGATGTCCGGGTCGTTCGGGTCGCTGGAGCGGCTGGCCGTCGGCGGAGCGACCAGCGCGGTCGCGGTCGGCTCGGCCACCACCTCGGGCGCGCCGTCACCGGCGATCCGGGCGAAACCGAGCCCCGTCAGCCCGCCCAGGACCAGCACCGCGGCGGCCGTGGCCAGCAGCTGCCGGACCCGGTTGCGCCGCCGGTGGGCGCGGACCGCGACCAGCGTCCGGTCCAGCAGGGCCGGATCGGTCCGGGTCTGCTCCAGCGCGGCCATCGTCTCGCCGTCGATGTCGGAGAGCAGGCCGACGACGGGCACCATCGTCTCCAGCTCGGCGGCGCACGCCCAGCAGGCGGCGAGGTGCTCCTCGAACCGCTGCGTGTCGTGCTCGTCCAGCACGCCGAGCGCGTACGCCGCGACGTCCATGTGGTCCGCCCGGCTCATTCCGTCACCCCCCGTTCCTGCAGAGCCGTGCGCAGCGCGCGCAGCGCGTAGTAGACCCGCGACTTCGCGGTGCCGAGCGGCAGGCGCAGCTCCTCGGCCGCCTCCGGCACCGTCCGACCCCGGAAGTACGTGGCCACCAGGATCTCCCGGTGCGACTGGCTCAGCGTACGCAGCGCGTCCGCCACCGTCATCGTGCGCAGGACCCGGTCGGTGCTGTCCGCCTCGGCGAACGCGGTCAGGTCCCGGTCGTACGTCTCGGCCGGCCGGGCCTGCTCGCTGCGGTGCTCGTCGATGGCGATGCGGCGGGCCACCGTGACCAGCCACGGCCGCAGCGAGCCCTGCCCCTGCGCGCCGAGCCGGTGCGCGTTGCGCCACGCCCGCAGCAGCGTCTCCTGGACGATGTCCTCCGCCCGCTGCCGGTCGCCGCCGGTGAGCCGCATGACGAACGCCAGCAACGGCCCGGCGTGCTCGGCGTAGAGCAGCCGGATCAGCCGGTCCGAGTGACCCGCCTCGGTGGACGGTGCCGCCTGGTGGCGTCCGGGGGCGGATCTCGGCGTCACCGGCCCATTCTGGCGAGGCGCCTCGCGGGCGTCGACCCGGCGTGCCGCCGTGCCCGGCCGGGACTGGGACCGCGCGGACATCCAGTCCCCCCGCGCCCCGTCGCCGGGCCAACCGGCCGCCGCCACCGCATGCATGCAGACCTCCGGGTGTCCGATGACATCGGCCGTGCCCCGCGGGCACGGCCGCCCGGTGGTACGCGGCCACGGGGCGAACGGATCAACGGCGCGCGGAAAAGATTCCGCTCACCGACCCACGGAGAAGATCCCGGGCGGCGGCGGGGTCGAGTCGGTGGCGTCGACGTCGCGGACCACCGCCGCGCCGCCCGCGAAGCGGTCGAGTTCCTCGCCGGCCAGGACCCGCCCCGGGAACCAGTCCCCGGCCGCGCGCCGGGTCAGCTCCGGCACTGGCGGCTCGACCCGGCCGGCCACCAGCACCAGGTTGCCGTAACGACGCCCGCGCAGCACCGCCGCGTCGCCGACGAGGCAGGCCCGCGGCAGCACCGAGCGGACCGTGGCGACCTGCGCCCGGGCGTGGCGCAGCGGCGGGCCGTCGGCCACGTTGGCCAGGTGGAAACCGGCGGGACGCAGTACCCGGGCCACCTCGGCGGCGTACTCCACCGAGGTCAGGTGCGCCGGCGTGCGGGCACCGGCGAAGACGTCGGCGAGCACGACGTCGTAGCTGGCGTCCCGGCTGGCGGCGAGCACCGCCCGGGCGTCGGCCACCCGCACCTTGAGGCGGGGGTCCGGCGGCCACGGCAGGGCCCGGCGGACCAGGTCCACGAGCGCGCCGTCCACCTCGACGACCCGCTGGGTGGAGCCGGGCCGGGTGGCCGCCACGTAGCGGGGCAGGGTGAGCGCGCCGCCGCCGAGGTGCAGCACCCGCAGCGGCGCCCCGGCCGGGGCCAGCAGGTCGATCGCGGCGGCGAGCCGCCGGACGTACTCGAACTCCAGGTGCGTGGGATCGGCCAGGTCCACGTGCGACTGCGGGGCGCCGTCGAGCAGCAGGGTCCACGATCCCGGCCGGTCCGGATCGGGCACCAGCTCGGCCTGGCCGGTGTCCACCCGCGCGGCCACCGTGTCGGCCGCCCGCTTGCGGCCCATCAGCGCCGGGCCCGGGCGGCGGTGGTGAGCACCCGGTGCAGCAGCCGCGCGTCGCCGAGCAGCGACCGCAGCCGGCGCTCCAGGCCGGCGATCGGGATCAGGTTCTGCGGTGCCCGCGGGTCCTTATAGGGGGTGGACGCGAACCGGGGCAGCGTGACCAGCGACAGGTCGGCGAGCCCCACCGCCTCGTCGATGCCCAGCTCGGCGGAGCACTCCATCCGGACGATGCCCGCCCACGGCGCGCCGAGGGCCACCGGCAGCCGCAGGTACCACGACCAGCCGCCCCAGGCCGTGCCGAGCTTGAACACCGGGGAGCGCTCGCCGGCCGCCAACCCGGTGACCACGGCGGTCAGCCGGGCGTCCAGGTATTGGCTGTGCTGCGTCTTGATGTAGCCGAGGGTGCGCGGCAGCTGCCGCCGGTTGCGCAGCGGGCCGTCGACCACCAGCAGGTCGCCGTCGGTGCGGGCCGCCCCCGAGACCTCCACCTCCAGCGCCGTCAGCGGCCCCTGCACGGCGGCCGGGAGCTTGTTCAGCTCGCCCGTGCCGCTCACCCGGTGCACCGGGTAGCGGACGCTGCCGGCCACCACGTCCACCGCCGACGGACTGGCGGTGAACAGGCCCCGGCCCACCTTCGCCCCGGCGAGCTGTGCCGCGCCGCGCTCCAGGTCGCACCGGACCACGCCGGCGGCGTACGACGCGGCGAGGCCGGGGAAGGACGCGCCGTCGTCCTCGGCCGTCCACACGCTCGCGTCGATGCGGCGCACCCCGTCGACGAGCAGCACCACGTCGGGGGCCCGGACGTCGGAGCGCGGCCCGATCGCCCGCCAGTCCACCGCCGGCAGCTCGGCGTCCGCGTCGACCTGGGCGCTGCTCGGCGCGGCGGGGCCGCCGCCGGACGCCTCGAACGACGCGCCGTACGCCGGGTCCCACGCGTCGACGAAGAACCGGGGATCGGTCACCGCAGCGGACCTCCCGTCGCGCGCGCCGCGGCCCCGCTCACCGGCCGGTCCGTTCGACGCGGGCCGACCGGGCGTCCTTGCTGACCTCGAACCGGACCGGGATGCGTTCGGCGAGGGCCGGCACGTGGGTGACCACACCGACCATCCGGTCGCCCCGGGCGGCCAGGTTCTCCAGCGTGGCGGCCACCGTGTCGAGGGTGGCCGCGTCGAGCGTGCCGAAGCCCTCGTCCAGCACGATCGACTCCAGGCTCGCCGCCGTGGTGGACATCCCGGCGAGCTGCTCCGACAACGCCAGCGCCAGCGCCAGCGACGCCTGGAAGGTCTCGCCGCCCGACAGGGTGCGAACGCCCCGACGCAACCCCGCGTCGTGGTGGTCGACCACGAAGAACTCGCCCTTGTCGTGCATCAGGTCGTACTGCCCGCCGGAGAGCTCCCGCAGGATGCCCGAGGCGCCGTCGACCAGCAGGTCCAGCGCCTCGGCGAGCAGCCACCGCTCGAAGTTGTTGGCCCGCAGGTGCCCCGCGAGGGCCCGGGCCACCTGCGCCTCGCGCTCGTAGCCGGCCCGCTGCTCGCGCAGGCCACCAGCCTGCTCCCGGCGCCGCTCCAGCTCGCGCAGGTCGGCCTCGGCCCGCTCGAGGGCGCGGTCGGTGGCGCGCAGCGGATCGTCGGCGGGCGGCAGCCCGGCGGCGGCGAGGACGCCCGCGATGCGCTCGCCGACCTCGGCGGCCGCCGCCTCGGCCTGCGTCACCGCCCCGGCCCGCCCGGCCCGCTCGGCGCGGCGACGCTCCGCCTCCTCGCCGGCCCAGCCGGTGAGGGCCGCCCACGCGGCCCCCAGGTCGTCGCGGTCCGCCGTCGGCGGCCCGAACCGGGCGAGCCCGTCGCGGGCCGCGTCGAACGCGCGCCAGGTCGCCCGCAACCGCTCCTCGGCGGCGTCCACCGCCGCCCGGGCCCGCCGCGCGGCCTCCCGGCCGGCCCGCACCGCCGCCGCCGACTCCTCCAGCGCCCGGCGCAGCCGCGCGTGGTCGTCCAGCTCGCGGCGCAG
Source organism: Micromonospora echinofusca (assembly GCF_900091445.1). NCBI lineage: Bacteria > Bacillati > Actinomycetota > Actinomycetes > Micromonosporales > Micromonosporaceae > Micromonospora > Micromonospora echinofusca. The sequence continues at coordinate 4,563,220 of NZ_LT607733.1, read as the reverse complement.
CACCACCGGCTCGGCCGCCCCGGCCAGATGGTCGTCCAGCTCGGCTAGCCGGGCCTGCACCTGGTCCTGCCGGGCCCGCGCGCGCAGCAGCACCCGCTCCAGCTCCCGCGCCGCCCCGTCGCGCTCCTGCACCACCGACTGGGCGGCCTTGCTGGCGGCCCGCGCCGCCCGTCCCGCCGCCGTCGCGGCGGCCACCGCCGAGTCGGCCGGCACCGCCGGCACCGTCGCGACGGTCTGCTCGCAGACCGGGCAGGGCGCCCCGGCGCGCAGGTGCGCGCGCAACGCCACCGCCTGGTCGGTCGCCTTCGCCTCCTCGTGGGCGCGGAAGGCCGCCTCCAGCTCCGCCTCGGCCCGCTCGGCCGCCGCCCGCGCCTCGGCCAGCGCCGCCACGGCCGCGCCGTGCTCGGCCTGCGCCCCGGTCACCGCCGCGCGGACCGCCGCCGCCTCGCCGGCCAGCTTCTCCCGGTCGGTGTACGCCCGCAGCAGCAGCCGCAGCGCGCTCTCGTCACCGGCGGTGGCCAGCTCGCCGCGTAGCTTCTCCTCCCCCTCCTCGGCCAGCGACACCGCCGTCGCCGCCTCGTCCGCGCCGGCCCGCGCCGACGCCACCGCCCGGGCCACCTCCGCCACGCCGTCCGGCGCGCGCACGGCCGTCAACACCGCCAGGTCGGCGTCGAGGGCCGCCAGGGCCGCGCCCGCCTCCCGCGCCGACGCCCGGGCCGCCTCCAACTCCGGTACGGCGCTCGCCACCGCCCCCGCCAGCTCCCGCATCCGGTCGACCCGCCCGGTGGCCGCCTCCAGCGCGGCGTCGTCGACGTCGGTGAGCCCGGCGAGCGCCTGGTCGACCGCCTCCAGCTTCGCCTCGGCCTGCGCGGCCCGCGCGGTCGCCTTCTTCTGCACGTCCTCGTAGACCCCGAGGCCCAGCAGGTTGACCAGGATCTGCTGCCGGGTGGCCGGCTTGGCGTGCAGGAAGTCCGCGAACTGCCCCTGTGGCAGCACCACGCAGCTGGTGAACTGCTCGTACGGCAGCCCGACCGCCTCCAGCACCGCCTGCTCCATCTCGGCGGGGGTGCCGGCCACCACCTCGCCGAGGTCCTCCGGGCTCAGCCCGGTGTCGAGCTTGGTCACGTCGAAACCGGCCGGCATCAGCTGCAATCCGGCGTTGGCCGTCTTGACGTTGCCCCGGCCGTCGCGGCGGACCACCCGGGTCGCCACGTAGCGGGAACCGGCGGACTCGAAGACCAGCCGGACCCGCGCCTCGGTGGCCGACGGCGCCAGGGCGTTGGTCAGGCCCCGGGCGCCACCCCAGCGGGGCACCGTGCCGTAGAGGGCGAAACAGATCGCGTCCAGCACCGTCGACTTGCCGGAGCCCGTCGGCCCGACCAGCGCGAAGAAGTCGGCGTCGGTGAAGTCGATCGTGGTCTCGTCGCGGAAGACGGTGAAGCCCGCCATGTCCAGCCGCATCGGCCGCATCAGTGGTCGACCTCCTCGAAGAGCTCGTCGAAGAGCTCCCGCACCCCGTCGTCGGTGTGCCCCCGGCTGTCGAGGTAGTCGGCGAAGAGCTGCCGGGGCGAGCGGCCCGCCCGCTGCGCCACCCGGGCGCCGCTGCCCGGGGCGGGCACCAGCTCCGGGTCGATCCGGATCTCCAGGGCCTGCGGGAGCAGCTCCTGCACCTCCTCGCGCAGCCCGGCGCGCGGCTGCTCCCGCACGTAGACCCGCAGCCAGGCGTCCGGCACGTCCATCTCGGCGAGCTGGGCCAGGGTGCCCCGGACCGTACGCAGCGTGGTGGCGGCGGTCACCGGCACCTCCCGCACCTGCGCCGCCGTGGTCGCGGTGACCTCGACGACGGTCACCGACGGCACGTTCTCCTGTTCGCCGAAGTCGACCGCGAGCGGGCTGCCGCTGTAGCGGATCGGGCAGGGGCCCTGCACCCGCTGCGAGCGGTGCAGGTGGCCCAGCGCCACGTAGTGCGCCGTGCCCGGGAAGACGGTGGCGGGCACCGCGTAGCCCAGCACGGTGTGCGCGTCGCGCTCGCCGCCGCCGGTGGTCGCGCCCACCACGGTCAGGTGGGCGGTGACCAGGTGCACCCGGTCCGGTTCGGTGAAGCTCTCCGTCAGCCGGCCCAGCACCCGGCCCAGGTGGTCGGCGTACGTCTGGGTGGTCTCGGCGGCGGTCAGCTCGTACATCTCCACGGCGCGGATGGCGTAGCGCTGGGAGAGGAACGGCAGCGCGGCCAGCCGCCACCGCTCGCCGCCGCCGGTGGTGCCGTCGATGACGTGCTCGTCGGGGTTGTCCCGGACCCCGCCGCGCAGGGTGATGCCGGCGGCCTCGGCCCATGGTCGCAGCGCATCGAGGGCCTGGCCGTTGTCGTGGTTGCCGCCGATGGCCACCACGTCGGCGCCGGTGCGGCGCAGCGCGGTCAGCGCCCGGGTGACCAGCCGGGTGGCCTCCGGAGTCGGGGCGGCGGTGTCGTAGAGGTCACCGGCGACGATGACCAGGTCGGGCGCCTCGGCGCGGGCGACGTCGATCACGCCGGCCAGGACCCGCTTGTGCTCCTCGGCCCGCGACTGCCCCTTGAGGACCTTGCCGACGTGCCAGTCGGAGGTGTGCAGGATCTTCACGGTGCCAGCCTTTCGTTCGCGACTGCGGGGCTCGCAAGCTCACTCCTCGCGCTCACCGGTGCCAGCCTTTCGTTCGCGACTGCGGGGCTCGCAAGCTCACTCCTCGCGCTCACCGGTCTCCCCCTAGAAGGGGATGTCGTCGTCGGAGGTGCCCCCGCCGGAGCCGACCACCGCGAACGGGTCGACGGACTGGGTGAGCGACCGGAGCGTCTCGGACGGGGCGCGGCCGGCCTCGGAGACCCGAGTGGCCCAGGCCGGGAACGGGAACTCCAGGCAGAGCGGCACCGGGATGTCGGGCTGGTTGACGAACATCGTGCCCGGCTTGGCCAGCAGCGCGCGCTGCCGCTGGGCGGGCGGCAGGAAGCCGTATTCCGGGCGGGACGCCTCGGCCGGGTCGAGCCGGCCCACCACCCGGATCGCCGAGTTGGTGACGATGCGCCGCTCCACCTCGCTCGCCGTCTGCTGGGCGCCGACCAGGATCACCCCGAGGGAGCGGCCCCGCTCGGCGATGTCGAGCAGCACCTCCTTGATGGGGGAGGAGCCCTCGCGGGGGGCGTACTTGTTGAGCTCGTCGAGCACCACGAAGAGCAGCGGCTTGGCGGTGCCGGCCTTCTCCTTGCGCTCGAACTCGCTCTTGAGCGTCACGCCGACCACGAACCGCTGCGCGCGGTCGGGGAGGTTGTGCAGGTCGACCACGGTGACCTGGGCGCTCTCGGCGGTGTTGATGCTGTGCGGGCGACGGGTGGCCAGGTCGCCCCGGATCAGCCGGGACAGGTCCTTCTTGCTGCCGATCAGCCGCCGGGCGAACGCGTTGACCGTGCCCAGCCCGACGGCGCTGCCGGCCCAGTCGGAGCGGGTCTCGTCGTCGTTGAGCTGCTCGACGATGTGGTCGACCAGGTCGGCGTACGAGCCGAGACGCACCCCGTCGATGCTCACCCCGCCGTCGGCGGGCTGGGCGTAACGGGCCAGGTGGGCGGCGACCGAGTGCACCACCATCGTGTACTGCTGGCGTTCGTCGTCGGCGTCGGCGAACACGTAGGGCAGCAGGCGGTCGGCGCAGAACTCGCTCAGCGTCCAGTAGAAGCTGTCGACCCCGGTTAGGCGGCTGCTCACGTCGGGCGTGCCGGAGGAGTCGCCGACCCGGGGCGGGGCGTAGACCCGCACGTCGGGGAAGGCACCGGCGACCAGGCCGAGCTTCGCGTAGGAGGCGCGGGTGGCGTCGTCGAGCCGGGTGTTGGGGTGGTCGAGGAAGAGCAGGTCCTCGCCCTTGACGTTGAAGATGAGCGCCTTGGCGTTGACCGCGTCGCCTCCCAGCACGCCGGAGCGGAACACCGAGTAGAGCAGGAAGGTGGCGAAGCTCGTCTTCGTGGCGACGCCGGAGATGCCGGAGATCGACACGTGCGCGCCCCGGCTGCCGTCGAGGAAGTCGGCGTTGAGGTAGACCGGCACCCCGTCGCGGCCCATGCCCATGGGGATGCGCCGCTCCATCCGGTCGAAGTGCAGCGCGCGCGCCCGGGCGTCGCCCTCGGCGCGGTGCACCACGGCGCCGGGCGACGGCGGCACGTAGAGCTCCGGGTCGACGCGGGTGGTGGTGATCTCGGCGGCCTCCTGCACCTGGGCGGGCAGCGTGCCGTCGGCGATGGCGAAGACGTCGGACTCGAACTGGGCGCCCTCGTGCCGGGCCCGCACCTGGGTGACCACCCCGGCGATCGTCACCGGCTCGCGGTCGGGCAGCTCGCGCCGGGTCACCACGACGTCGTCGAGCTGGAGGTAGCTGCCGGGGGAGACCGCCGTCCAGAACTGCAGGGGGGTGGCGTCGGCGGTGCCCAGTACCCGGCCGACCGCCTCGCCCGGGCCGTCGAACCCGTCGTCAGTCATCGGGCAACTCCGGTCGGCTGGTCGTCGCGGTCGGGGCACACGCCTGCATCCTGCCCGAGGAGTACGACAGGTTGCCACGCGACGCGGCGGACGCCACGCCGTCGGCGGTGCCCTCAGCCGCAGGGTGCCCGTCCGGCCACGGTCAGTCGCGGGCGTAGCGGAGCATGAGCACGCCGTCGTCGGCGGCGAGCACGTGCCGCAGCGGCAGGTGGCGTACGTCGCTGGCGTCGCCGGCGGTGATCCGCCCCGGGCCCGCCCCGGCGAGCAGCGGGGCGACGGTGAGGCAGACCTCGTCCACCAGGTCGGCGGCGGTGAGCGCGCCGAACAGCTGCGGACCGCCCTCGCAGAGCAGCTGGCCGAGCCCGCGGCGGCGCAGCTCGGCCAGGCCCGCCGCCAGGTCCACCCGGTCGTCGCCGCGGCGCACCACGTCGGCGACGTCGCTCAGGCCGGGCGGCGCCGTGGCGCCGGCCCGGGTGAGCACCACGGGCCGCACCGGCGCGTCGGCGAACGCGGCCTGCGCCGGGTCGAGGTCGAGCGAGCCGGAGACGACGACCAGCGTCGGGTACTCGGGCAGGCCGTGCTCGCGGCGCCACGCCCGGCGCCGTTCGTCGAGGCGTACCGCCCGGTAGCCCTCGTGCCGCAGCGTGCCGGCGGCGACGACCAGGGCGTCGCAGAGCATGCGCAGCAGCCCGAAGACGCGCTTGTCCGGCTCCCCGGAGAGCCCGGCGGAGTAGCCGTCGACGGAGACGCCGCCGTCGACGCTGGTCACGAAGTTGACCCGCAGGTGGGGTCGGCCGACCCGGCCGTAGAGCGCGGTGAGCGCGGCGTCGTCCAACGGGCGCGCCGACGGTCGCGGCCAGAGCGCCGAGATCGGGATTCCGACGCTCATTCGCCGGCCGGACCAGTGACCGGAGGGGTGGGTCGGGAGGTACGGTGCTGGCAGTCGCACCAGTTCCGCCCCGGGCAGTCGTCGTGCCGCCTGGCCCGGCACGCTCGGCAGATCATGCCCGCAGCCTATGCCGAGGAAGGATGGGACAGCATGCCGCGTCAGATCTTCCAGCTGAAGATTTCCCTGGCCGGGGTCCGGCCGCCCGTCTGGCGTCGGGTCCTCGTCCCCGGTGGCTACACGCTGGACCGGCTGCACCGGGTGGTGCAGCACGCCATGGGTTGGCGGGACTGCCACCTGCACTCGTTCGAGATCGAGGGCCGCCAGTACGGCGAGCCCGACCCCGACGGCGAGCTGGCCCTGCGCGACGAGTTGGACGTCCGCCTCGACGCCGTCGTCGGAAAGGGCAGCCGCTTCCACTACACGTACGACTTCGGCGACTGGTGGGAGCACGACCTGGTGGTGGAGGACGCCTTCACGGCCGACCCGGACGAGCGGTACCCGACCTGCTCGGGCGGCGAGCGGGCGTGCCCGCCCGAGGACACCGGCGGCCCGGCCGGCTGGCAGGCGCTGCTGGCCGTGCTGGCGGACGCGGGGCACCCCGAGCACGCGCGCACGCGGGACTGGGTGGGCGACCGGTTCGACCCGGACGCCTTCGACGCGCGCCGGGCCGGCACCCTGCTCCGCCGCTTCTGCTGAACCGCTTTCGGCGGGACGCGTCCGCGGCCGGTACCCGGTTGCCGGGCTGGCCGCTGAGCGGGCCCCTCGTGCCCGCGCTGGCGAGCTGAACCGCTTCAACCCGACGGATGCCCAGGTGGCGCCGGGGTGCGGATCGGCTGGCGCCGCGTGGCGTTCCGCGCGGACGCGTTCGCGGTAACGATCTGGGAACGCTCCCATAGGCCTATTGACACCCTCGACACCCGCCGGCAATCTCATGGGAGCGCTCCCGCGAACGTGGCACGACTCACCCGCGCCCCGCTCCCGGTCGTCGAGCGCCGGCCCCGGCCGGCACCGACGACGCGCACGGCACCCCCCCACCACACCCAGTCAGCCTCACCACCGAAAGAGGGGTCTCCGATGAGCCTCACCACGCGGCGCACCCGCATGGCGGCTGCCGCACTGGCCGCGATCACCGCCATCGGCGGTCTCGCGGCCTGCGGCAAGGACGACGACGCGCCCGCGGCCGGCGAGAAGCCCGCCAAGCTGGTCGTCGACACGTTCGGCGAGTTCGGTTACGACGAGATCATCAAGCAGTACGAGAAGGACACCGGCATCAAGGTCGAGCTGCGCAAGACCGCCCAGCTCAACGAGTACCGGCCGAAGATCGTCCGGGCGCTGGCCACCGGCAAGGGCGCGGCCGACGTGGTCGCCCTCGAAGAGGGCATCCTCAACGAGTTCAAGGCCAACCCCGCCAACTGGGCCGACCTCGCCCCGCTGGTCGCCGACCACAGCAAGGACTACCTGCCCTGGAAGTGGGAGCTGGGCAAGGCGCCCGACGGCCGGCTGATCGGTCTGCCGACCGACGTCGGCAGCCTTGCCGTCTGCTACCGCCGCGACCTCTTCCAGGCCGCCAAGCTGCCGGTCGAGCGGGACCAGGTCGCCGCCCTCTGGCCGGACTGGAACGCCTTCATCGAGACCGGCAAGAAGTACCGCGCCGCCACCGGCAAGGGCCTGGTCGACTCGGTCACCACCGCCGCCAGCGCGGTGATGTTCCAGCAGGGCGGCGACCTGTTCTACGACAAGGACGACAACATCGTCGCCGACAAGAGCGCGGCGGTGAAGACCTCCTGGGACACCGCGGTCGCGATGGCCGACGCCAACATCACCGCCGAGACGGCCACGTGGTCGCCGGAGTGGTCGGCCGGCTTCAAGCAGGGCACCTTCGCGGCGACCTTCTGCCCGTCCTGGATGCTCGGCATCGTCGCGGACAACTCCGGCCCCGAGAACAAGGGCAAGTGGGACGTCGCCCCGGTGCCCGGCGGCGCCGGCAACTGGGGTGGCTCCTGGCTGGGCGTCCCGACCCAGAGCAAGTACCCCAAGGAGGCGGCGAAGCTCGCCGAGTACCTGACCAACGCGCAGAGCCAGGTGGCGGCGTTCAAGCTCAAGGGCCCGCTGCCGACCAACCTGGAGGCGCTGAAGAACCCGGAGTTCCTCGCCTACACCAACGAGTACTTCAACAACGCGCCGACCGGCAAGATCTTCGGTGAGAGCGTCGCCAAGATCCAGCCGCTGCACCTCGGCCCGAAGCACCAGGCGGTGAAGGAGAACGCGTTCGAGCCGGCGCTGCGCTCGTACGAACAGGGACAGGCCACGAAGGACAAGGCCTGGGAGCAGTTCGCCAAGGACGCCAAGACGCAGGGCGCCTTCTGACCCATCTCGTCGCCAGGTGGCGTCCGGGTCCTCACACACCCGGGCGCCACCGGCGCCGTCCCCGTTCCGTCCCCGGACGCCATCGGCGCCGTCCCGTTTTCGCGTAAGAGCGCCTGAGCGTCGGCGCGCGCCCGTGCCGACGCCGGGAAAGGACCCCGCATGAGCCTCTCGGCCACGACGGCGCCGCCGTCACCCGCCGCACCGCCACCCCGCCCGCCCGCGCGGCGCCGGTCGCACTCGCTGACCCGGCTGGACCTGAAGTACTCGCCGTACCTCTACATCGCGCCGTTCTTCGTGGTCTTCGGCATCTTCGGGCTCTACCCGATGCTGCGGACCGCCTGGATGTCCCTGCACGACTGGAACCTGATCGGCGACCACAGCTTCATCGGGTTCGACAACTACGTCGCCCTGGTCAAGGACGAGTACTTCTGGAACGCCACGCTCAACACGTTCGGCATCTTCCTGCTGTCGACCATCCCTCAGCTGCTGCTCGCCCTGTTCCTGGCGAACCTGCTCAACCGCACCTTCCTGCGCGCGCGCACGTTCTTCCGGATGGCGATCTTCATGCCGAACGTGGTTTCGGTGGCCGCCGTGGCGATCGTCTTCGGCATGCTCTTCCAGCGCGACTTCGGCGTGATCAACTGGCTGTTGAGCTTCGTCGGGATCGACGCGATCGACTGGGACGCCGAGCGCTGGAGCTCCTGGACCGCCATCGCCTCGATGGTCAACTGGCGGTGGACCGGCTACAACACCCTGATCCTGCTCGCGGGCATGCAGGCCATCCCGCGCGACCTGTACGAGGCGGCGGCGCTCGACGGGGCCAGCCAGTGGAAGCAGTTCTGGCGGATCACCCTGCCGATGCTCACGCCGACCTTCGTCTTCGTGGTGATCCTCTCCACCATCGGCGGGCTCCAGCTCTTCACCGAGCCGCTCGTCTTCGCCAACGGCAACATCATCGGTGGCGACCAGCGCGAGTTCCAGACCCTGGCCATGTACATGTACGAGCTGGGCATCGAGAACCTCAACACGGCCGGCTACGGCGCGGCGGTCGCCTGGGCGATGTTCCTGATGATCGCCCTCGTCTCGGGGATCAACTTCCTGCTCGTCCGCCGCACGGTGAAGTGAGGAACGCCCAGATGAACTCGGCATCCCGGCGCCTGTGGCGCACCAGCCCGCTGACCTACGTCGCGCTCGTCCTGGCGACGCTCTTCTCGATCTACCCGTTCTACTACATGGTGGTCATCGCCACCCGCAGCCTGGACTCGATCAACGACGTCCCGCCGCCGGTCGCGCCCGCCGGGTCGTTCGGCGACAACTTCGGCCGCGTGCTCGACAACGAGGCGGCGAACTTCCTCACCGGCCTGCTCAACTCGGTGATCGTCTCCGGCATCGTGACCGTCTCCGTGGTGATCACCGGCTCGCTGGCCGGCTTCGCCTTCGCGAAGCTGCGTTTCCGGGGCCGCAACGCCCTGCTGCTGACGATCATCGTCACCATGATGATCCCGACGCAGCTCGGGCTCATCCCGCTGTGGGGCATGATCCAGGACCTGAACTGGTTCGACACCCTCTACGCGGTGACGGTGCCGTTCCTGGTCAGCGCGTTCGGCGTGTTCATGATGCGGCAGTACGCCACCCAGGCCATCTCCGACGAGCTGATCGAGGCGGGCCGGGTGGACGGGGCGAGCACGTTCCGGATCTACTGGAACATCGTGCTGCCCGCGCTGCGCCCGGCCGCCGCCGTGCTCGGCCTGCTCACGTTCATGGAGACCTGGAACTCGTTCCTGTGGCCGTACGCGGTGCTCACCTCCGAGAACCCGACCCTCCAGGTCTCGCTGGCCTTCCTGTCGTACGCCTACTACACCGACTACTCGCAGGTGTTCGCCGCCACGGCGGTCGGCACTCTACCGTTGGTGATCGTGTTCATCGTGTTCGGCCGCCAGATCGTAGGCGGGATCATGGAAGGTGCCGTCAAGTCGTGAGCAACCCCGCCAGCCCGCCCGCCGTCGGCGTCGTCGACGACCGTCCGCCGCTGACCTTCCCGCCCGGCTTCCTCTGGGGCGCGGCCACCGCCGCGTACCAGATCGAGGGCGCGGCGGCCGAGGGCGGCCGGACCCCGTCGATCTGGGACACCTTCAGCCACACCCCCGGCCGGGTGGTCGAGGGGCACACCGGCGACGTGGCCTGCGACCACTACCACCGCATGGGCGCCGACGTCGCGCTGATGGCCGAGCTGGGGCTGAAGTCGTACCGGTTCTCGGTCTCCTGGCCCCGGGTCCAGCCCGGCGGCACCGGCCCGGCCAACGCCGAGGGGCTCGACTTCTACCGGCGGCTCGTCGACGAGCTGCTGGGGCACGGGATCGAGCCGTGGCTCACCCTCTACCACTGGGACCTGCCGCAGCCGCTGGAGGACGCCGGCGGCTGGCCGGCCCGGGACACCGCCGCGCGCTTCGCCGACTACGCCACGCTGGTCGCCGACGCGCTCGGCGACCGGGTGCGCTACTGGACCACGCTCAACGAGCCGTGGTGCTCGGCGTTCCTCGGCTACGGCTCGGGCGTGCACGCACCGGGCCGCTCGGACGGCGCCGACGCGGTGCGCGCCGGGCACCACCTGATGCTCGGGCACGGCCTCGCGGTGCAGGCGCTGCGCGCGGCCCGGCCGAGCGCCGAGGTGGGGGTGACGGTCAACCTCTACCCGGTCACCCCGGCCAGCGACGCGCCCGCCGACGTCGACGCCGCGCGGCGCATCGACGGGCTGGCCAACCGCTTCTTCCTGGACCCGCTGCTGCGCGGGTCCTACCCGGCCGACCTGATGGCCGACCTCGCCGGGGTCACCGACTTCGGGCACGTGCGCGACGGCGACCTGGCGACCATCTCCACCCCGCTGGACGTGGTCGGCGTCAACTACTACAGCCGCCACGTCGTCGCCGCGCCGGTGCCCGACGCCGAGCCGGAGCCGTACTGGCGGGCGCCGTCGTGCTGGCCGGGCAGCGAGGACGTCCGGTTCGTCACCCGGGGCGTGCCGGTCACCGACATGAACTGGGAGATCGACGCCCCCGGCCTGGTGGAGACGCTGCGCCGGGTGCACGAGGAGTACACCGACCTGCCGCTCTACGTCACCGAGAACGGCTCCGCCTTCGTCGACGAGGTGGTCGACGGGCGGGTCGACGACGTCGACCGGCTGGCGTACTTCGACGCCCACCTGCGCGCCGCGCACGAGGCGATCGAGGCCGGGGTGCCCCTGCGCGGATACTTCGCCTGGTCGTTGATGGATAATTTCGAGTGGGCCTGGGGCTACACGAAGCGGTTCGGCATGGTCCACGTCGACTACGACACCCAGGTGCGCATCCCCAAGTCCAGCGCCAGGTGGTACGCCGAGGTGATCCGACGCAACGGTCTGGCCGCACAATAGGCCAGGGCCAGTCATCAACGGGCGGCCCCGGCGCCACCCCGCAGGGGGTGGCGCCGGGGCCGGTCCGCCGTCGGAGGAGCAGACAATGACAACGCAGCGCACCCGGTCGCTCGGGCGCCCGACCCTCGACGCCGTCGCCGCCCGCGCCGGCGTCGGTCGCGGGACGGTCTCCCGGGTGGTCAACGGCTCGCCGCAGGTGAGCCCCGAGGCGCGCGCCGCGGTGCAGCAGGCCATCGCCGAGCTGGGGTACGTGCCGAACCGGGCCGCCCGCGCCCTGGTCACCCAGCGCACCGACTCGATCGCCCTGGTGGTCTCCGAATCCGGCGACCGGGTCTTCACCGAGCCGTTCTTCGCCGGCATCGTCCGGGGCGTCAGCTCGGGGCTGCTGGAGACCCCGTTGCAGCTCTGGCTGGCCATGGTGCAGTCGCCGATCGAGCGGGAGCGGGTCGAGCACCACCTGACCAACCAGCACGTCGACGGCGTCCTGCTGCTGTCGCTGCACGACTCCGACCCGCTGCCCACCCTGCTGGAGGAGCGCGGCCTGCCCACCGTGCTCGGCGGCCGTCCGGCCCGGATGCTGCAACCGGGTGCCCAGCCGGCGTACTACGTCGACGTGGACAACGTCGGCGGCGCCCGGCGCGCGGTGGAACACCTGGCCGGCCGGGGGCGGCGGCGCATCGCGACCATCGCCGGCCCGCAGGACATGGGCGCCGGCCTGGGCCGACTGACCGGCTACAAGGAGGCGGTCAAGGCCGCCGGGCGCGGGGTCGACCCCGCCCTGATCGCGTACGGCGACTTCAGCGAGGGCAGCGGGGCGGCCGGGATGCGTCGGCTGCTGGAGGCCTGCCCCGACCTCGACGCCGTCTTCGTCGCCTCCGACCTGATGGCGTTCGGGGCACTGCGCGCGCTGCGCGAGGCGGGTCGGCGGGTGCCGGAGGACGTGGCGGTGGTCGGCTTCGACGACGCCCCGATCGCCCGGCAGGCCGAGCCGCCGCTGACCACGGTCTTCCAGCCGGTGGAGGAGATGGGCCGGCAGATGGCCCGCCTGCTGGTCTCCCGCATCCGCGGCGACGAGCTTCCGTCCCCCCACATCCTCCTCGACACCCAACTGATCGAACGCGCCTCCGCCTGACCCACCCGCCTCCACCACCCACCCAGCCCACCCCACCCAGCCCACCCACCCCACCCACCTCCGGACCCACCTCCCGGGTTGATCATGAAGTTGTTGCCCTCGACATCGGCGTGTCGCGACAATAACTTCATGATCAACGGGCCGGGCCGGGCCGGGCCGGGGTGGGGTGGGGTGTGGGAGGGGTGGGGGTGGGGGGTCGGTTCGCGGGTGGGGGTGTCTGGGGGGTCAGTCCGACCAGCGGCGAAGTTCGCGTTTGGCCAGCGAGGAGCGGTGGACCTCGTCGGGGCCGTCGGCCAGGCGCAGGGTGCGCGACTGCGCCCAGAGGGCGGCGAGCGGGGTGTCCTGGCTGACGCCGGCGCCGCCGTACGCCTGGATGGCCTTGTCGATCACCCACTCGGCCATGGCGGGAGTGGCGATCTTGATGGCCTGGATCTCGGTGTGCGCGCCCTTGTTGCCGACCGTGTCCATCAGCCAGGCGGTCTTGAGCACCAGCAACCGGGCCTGCTCGATGCGCACCCGCGACTCGGCGATCCACTCGCGCACCACGCCCTGCTCGGCGAGCGGCCGGCCGAACGCGACCCGGTCGAGGGCCCGCCGGCAGAGCAGCTCCAGGGCCCGCTCCGCCATGCCGATCAGCCGCATGCAGTGGTGGATGCGGCCGGGGCCGAGGCGGGCCTGGGCGATCGCGAAGCCGGTGCCCTCCGCCCCGACCAGGTTCTCCACCGGTACGCGGACGTCGGTGAAGTCGATCTCGGCGTGCCCGCCGTGCGAGGCGTCGCTGTAGCCGAACACCGTCATGCCCCGCCGCACGGCGATGCCGGGGGTGTCCCGGGGCACCAGGATCATGCTCTGCTGGCGGTGCCGGTCGGCCTGCGGGTCGGTCTTGCCCATCACGATGAAGATCTCGCAGCGCGGATCCATCGCCCCGGACGACCACCACTTACGCCCGTCGACCACGTAGTGGTCGCCGTCGCGGGTGATCCGGGTGGCGATGTTGGTCGCGTCCGAGGACGCCACCTCCGGCTCGGTCATGCAGAACGCCGAGCGGATCTCGCCCTCCAGCAGTGGCCGCAGCCAGCGCTCCTGCTGCTCCGGCGAGCCGAACTCGGCGAGCAGCTCCATGTTGCCCGTGTCGGGCGCGGCGCAGTTGAGCGCCTCCGGGGCCAGGTGGGGGCTGCGCCCGGTCAGCTCGGCCAGTGGGGCGTACTGGAGGTTGGTCAGGCCGGCGCCGTGGCGCGGGTCGGGCAGGAAGAGGTTCCACAGGCCGCGCTTGCGCGCCTCGGCCTTGAGCTCGGCCATCACCGGGGGTCGGGCCCACGGGTCGCCGGCGGCGGCCACCTGCGCGGCGTGCACCGGCTCCGAGGGGTAGACGTGCTGCTCCAGGAAGTCCGTCAGCTCGGCCCGCAGCTGCTCCGTGCGGGCGTCGTACGCGAAGTCCATCACCGCTCCCTGGCGGCGGTCAGCCCGTGTTCGACCAGCGGTGCCACCATGTCGCCGATCCGGTCGAAGCCCTCGCCGAGCGTCTGCCCGAGCGTGTGCCGGTAGTGGATGCCCTCGCAGATCACCGCGAGCTTGAAGCAGCCGAGCGCGACGTGCCAGTGCAGCGGCCCGACGTCGACGTCGCCGCGCCCCGCGTACCGGGCGATCAGCTCCGCGCCGGTGGGGAACCCGGCACGCGGGCCGAGCCCGTCGGCGACCGGGTTGCCGGCGGCCGAGTCGCTGCCGCCGAGCACGTCCCAGTAGGTCAGCAGCAGCCCGAGGTCGGCCAGCGGGTCGCCGAGGGTGGCCATCTCCCAGTCGAGCACGGCCCGTACGGCCACCGGGTCGACGGTGGCGAGCAGGTTGTCCAGCCGGTAGTCGCCGTGCACGATCCGGCCGGCGTTGGCGCCCTCCGGCGCGGTGCCGGCGAGCAGGTCCCGCAGCTCCTCGATGCCGGGCAGCGGCCGGCTGCGGGACCGGTCGAGCTGGCCCGCCCAGCGGCGTACCTGCCGTGCGAGGTAGCCCTCGGGCCGGCCGAAGTCGGCCAGCCCGACCGAGGCGGGCTCGACCGCGTGCAGCGCGGCGAGGGTGTCCATCATCGCCAGCGCCAGCTCCCGCCGCTGCTCGGCGGTGAGCGGATCGGTCTGGGCGCGGGTGCGGAACACCTCGCCGTGCACCCGTTCCATCAGGTAGAAGGGCGCGCCGATGACCTCGGCGTCCTCGCAGAGCAGCAGCGCGGCGGGCACCGGCACGTCGGTCGGCGCCAGCGCGGAGATCACCCGGTACTCTCGGGCCATGTCGTGCGCGGTGGCCAGCACGTGCCCGAGCGGCGGGCGGCGCAGCACCACCTCGCGCTCGCCGAGCGCCAGCAGGTAGGTCAGGTTGGACTTGCCGCCCGCGATCAGCCGGGCCCGCAGCGGGCCGTCGGCCAGGTCGGGCCGGTGCCGGGCCAGGTGATCGGCGAGCCGGTCGAGATCCAGCCCGCGGGGGGAGGCGGGGGCGGGCACACTGCCCGGCCCGTGCGCGTCGACGGCCGGCTCGGTCATCCGATTAGTTGATGGCAGCTCCGCCATTCTGTCAAGGTCGGGATTTGACCCTCGGGACATGCCGCTGCAACAGGGGCGAAACGGCCACCCACCAGGCTGGGGCCCAGCCTGCCGGCCCGTGGTGCCGGCCCGCCGAGCGGAGGGTTCAGACATGTTGCTGCGAGTTCGGGTCACCCTGCCGGACCGTCCGGGCACGCTCGGTCAGGTGGCGCGCACCATGGGCGTGTCCGGTGCGGACATCGTCCAGGTGGTCGTCCTGGAGCGGCTCGGCGGGCGGGCGGTGGACGACTTCACCGTGGTCTGGCCGGGCGCGGCGCGGGTCGAGCGGCTGCTCGCCGGGCTGGCGGCGATCCCCGGCGTCCGGGTGGACGGGGTGTGGCGGGCGATCGGCGCGCCCACCACGTCGGGGCAGGACGCCGAACTGCTGGCCCAGGTCGCGGCCAACCCGGTCGACGGCGTCGCCACGCTGGTCGACGCCGTGCCCGGGCTGCTCGCCGCCGACTGGGCGGTGGCCGCGGTGGTGCCCGTGGACTGGGCCTCCCGGACCGGCGCCGCCGGGGAGGCGACCGTCGGGTACGCGAGCTGGCGTGCCCCCGTACCGCCGCCGCTGCCGGAGGTGACCCCGCTGCGCGCCCGGGCGATCAGCGTCGCGGCCGGCCCGCACGTCGCGGTCGCGCCGTTCGGCCGGGCGGGCCTGGTGCTGGTGGCCGCCCGCGAGTGCGCCGGGACGCCGGCCGCGGCGGCTTTCCACGCCACGGAGGTGGACCGGCTGGCGCAGCTCGTGCGGGCCGCCGCGGTGATCCTCGGCGACCGGCTCGACCTGGTCGGGGCGCCCCCGGTGGCCGCGAACCCCTGAGCCGGGCCGGCCGGCGGCGGCCGGTGTGGCGCAGGTCGCCGTGCCGGGACCGGAGCCGTCACCCGGGAGCAACCGGCCCGCAACAGCGACCCGCGAGCCTCGTACGGGGGAAGGGAGCGAACCATGACGCTGTGGCGGATCCGGGCGACCGTGGACGACCGGCCGGGCTACCTGTCGGTGCTGACGGCGAGCCTGGCGTTGCGAGGGGTCAACATCCTCGCCGTGCAGGTGCACACCACCGAGCGGGGCGCCGTCGACGACTTCCTGGTCGACGCGCCCGACTCGCTCGACGAGGCCGGCCTCGTCGCCGCCGTGCACCGGGGGCGGGGCCGGGACTGCTGGGTGGCGCGCAGCGAGGCGCGCGGGCTCGCCGACCAGCCGACCCGGGCGCTCGGCCTGGCCACCCGGCTGGTGCGGGACCCGGACGCGACCGGCGAGGCGCTGCGCGCCCTGCTCGGCGCGGACGCGGTCGCCTGGCGGCCCGCGTCGACCGGCTCCGGCGGCGGGCTCGCCGAGACCACGATGCTGCTGGACGACCCGGCCGGCGGGTCGTTCGCGCTGCGCCGCGCCGTGCCGGGCTTCACCCCGGCCGAGTACGCCCGCGCCCAGGCCCTGGTCGAGCTGTCGGCGGCCGTCGCGCGCCGGGCCGCCGAGCAGGTCACCCTGGTGCTGCCCGACGGCGCCGAGGCGGCCGTACGACCCGCAACCGTCGACGACCTGCCCGGCGTCGTCGAGTTGCACGAGGGCTGCTCGGCGCGCAGCCGGCACCGCCGCTACCTGGGCGGTGCGGCGGCTCCCTCGCCGGCCCGGCTGCGCCGGCTGCTGGAGCCGGCCCGGGGCGTGACCCTGCTCGCCACGGCCGGCGACGCCGGCGCGACCGGGTCGGTGGTGGCGATGGCGAACCTGCTCGCCGAGGGCGACGAGGCCGAGGCGGCGCTGCTGGTGCGCGACGACTGGCAGCGGCGGGGCCTCGGCTCGGCCCTGCTGCGCCGGCTGGTCCGGCACGCCGAGCAGGCCGGTCACGCGGCCCTGGTGCTGCACGTCCACGCGGAGAACGCGCCGATGCTGCGCACCGTGCGGCGGCTCGACCGGCCGGCCGCGGCCGAGCGGGACGGCGCGCTGGTCAGCCTCACCGTCCCGCTCACCGCGGGCGTGCCCTCGGTCAACGGAAGGGGCCCCTGCTGACGCGGCGGGCGCGCGGAGGCGTCACGTCGCGGGTGCGCGCGTCCCCTGCACGCAGAACCGGTTGCCCTCCGGGTCGGCGAGCACCACGTACGGCGGTTCGGCCGGGTGCGGGTCGGTCGGGTAGTGCCGCCAGTCGACCGGGTGCGCGCCGAGCGCCACGAGCCGCGCCACCTCCTCGTGGAGGTCCCGGTCGCCGGCGTCGATGTCGAGGTGGATGCGGGGGAACTCCTCGGCCGGGCTCTCGCTGACGTCCATGGCGATGGCGGTGCCCGGCACGCCGGGCGGCGGCTCCAGCACGATCCAGTCGTCGCCGGCGTACCGGGGCGGGCGGCGGTGGTAGCCCAGCGCGGCCGACCAGAAGGCCGCCGCCCGCTGCGGATCGGACACTCCCAGGGAGAGTTGCGCGATGATCGACATCACTCGACGGTACGCGTCCGTGGTGTCGGCAGGGCCCCCTGCGACGTGCACAGGGGGCGCTGCCTCACGTCTCAGGTGGCGGGGTAGCTGCTGTAGTCGGGGAAGTTGCCGTAGAGCCGGCCGTCGCCGCCCTGGGTGACGGCCTGCACCAGCAGGTCGCCGCCGACGAAGGCGCCCTTCCAGGACGCGCCCCGGCCGCCGAACGGCTCGTCGCGGTCGCCCCGCGAGCGCGGCTTGTTGATGCCCACCTTGAACGCCTGGAGGTCGACCGCGAGCTTGCCGGCCAACTCCTCGTCGTCGCAGGCCAGCGAGGCGACCAGCGCGCCGTTCGAGGCGTTCATCGCGGCCAGCAGCTCGTCGGTGGTGTCCACCACGACGATGGTGTCGACGGGGCCGAACGGCTCGGCGTGCATCAGCCGGGACCGCCCGGGCGGGGCCAGCAGCACCGACGGGGCCACGTACGCGGAGGTGTCCTGCCCGTCGAGGAACGGCGCGCCGTGCAGCTTGCCGCGGTGCAGCGGCACGGCGCCGCCGCGTACCGCCTCGTCGACCTTGCGGCGCAGCTCGTCGGCCTTGGCGCCGCTGATCAGCGGGCCGAAGTCCAGCTCGGGCAGCGGGTTACCGGCGGTCCAGCCGTCGCCGACGGCGAGCGGGTGTCCGAACCGGACGGAGCGCACCACCGGCAGGTACATGTCGAGGAACTCGTCGACGAGGTCCCGCTGGACCACGAAGCGCGGGTACGCGGTGCAGCGCTGCTTGCCGTACTCGAAGCCCTTCTTCAGGTGCCCGGCGAGCAGGTCCCACTGGGAGAAGTGCCAGATGCCCCACGCGTTGAGGCCCTCCTGCTCGATGAAGTGCCGCTTGTCGGAGTCGAGCAGCGCGGCGGCGACCTTGCCGCCGTTGGAGCGCCCGCCGACGAACGCCACCGCGCCGATCTCCGGCGCCCGTACGAGCACCTCGGACAGCTCCTCGCCGCCGCCGGAGACCAGGGTGGCGGGCAGCCCGGCCCGGCGCATCAGCGCGTGCGCGACGGTGAGGCAGACCGCCCCGCCCTGCGACGGGGTCTTCGCGATGACCGCGTTGCCGGCGAGCAACTGCACCAGTTCGGCGTGCACGAGCACGCTCATCGGGTAGTTCCACGACGCGATGTTGCTGACCGGTCCCGGCAGCGGCTCCCGGCCGTCGGCGAGCATCCGGTCGATCTCGTCGACGTACCACCGGACGCCGTCGAGCGCCCGGTCCACGTCGGCGCAGGCCAGCCGCCACGGCTTGCCGATCTCCCAGACCAGCAGCAGGGCGAGCAGGTCGCGGTGGGCGGTGAGCGCGTCCAGGGCGTCGGTGACCCGGGCCTTGCGGTCGGCGAGCGGGGTGTCGGCCCAGACCCGGTGCGCGGCGGCGGCGTACGCGACCGCGGCGCGGGCGGATTCGGCGTCGAGGCGGGCCAGGCTGACCAGCACGGTGTTGTCCACCGGCGTGCGGACCGGGCTGGGCGAGCCCACGGCGTGCCAGTCGCCGCGTACGAGGTTGTGCAGCGTGGTGACGCCGTCGACCGGGGAGCCGAACGCCTCCGGTGCGGCGGCCACGGCGCGGGCGAGGGTGTCGGACCAGGCGGTGCCTTCGGCGAGTCGTAGAGCCATCGCGATCTCCTCAGGGTTGACCGGGGGAGCGGCGGCGTCGATGGCACCGCTGGTGAGGCGTACTGTCGCGCGCCGGGAAGCGGCGCGGCAACAGTACGTTCGTATGCCGGAACGCCGGCCCCGCGTCGCACCGGTCCCGCCGCGTCTTTTTGGACCCCTTCCGGCAGGTTGACCTGGGCATATGTCGACGTCACATCGACGTACTTAGATGATGTGATGAACGTCCGGTGGTCGCGGGAGGCCCGTCGGGCGTCCGGGTGGCGGGCCGTCCGGGGCGGAGACGAGGACCGGCCGCCGGACGAGGTGTCCGGCGGCCGGGTCGGCGCTGGGTGGGGTCAGCTCGTGAAGGTGATGTCGTCGCGACGACGGCGCAGCATCAGCAGCGCGCCGCCCCCGATGAGGGCGAGCCCGCCCAGCGCGATGCTGGTCGTCGCCACGCCCGTCAGCGGCAGGCCGCCCTCACCGCCGCCGCTGCCACCGGGGCTGGCCGTCGGCGAGTCGGTGGCCGGCGTCGACGGCGAGGCCGAGTCCGAGGGCGACTCCGACTCCGACGGCGGGGCGGACGCGCTCGGGGAGGCCGACTCCGACGGGGACTCCGACGGCTGCGGCGACTCCGAGGTGGTCGGCGACGGGCTCGGGCTCGGCGACTGCGACGGCGCGGTGCCCCCGCAGGTGTGGCTCAGGTTGAACTTGCCGGCGGTCCCGGTGATGACGGCGCTGCCGTCCAGCAGGGTCCAGCCGGCCGGGGTGAAGAGGTAGGCGTGGATCAGCCGGTCCTCGTTCTTCCCCGCCGGGTAGAGGGCGTCGGGGTAGGCATCGTCGGCGTCCGGCACGGTGACGGTGACCTCGCCCGTGCCGGTCCCGAAGGTCAGCGTGAGGCTCTCGAAGCCGCCCGAGGCCTTGCCGCCGGGCAGGACGAAGTGCCAGCCGTCGTGGTCCGCCGGCCGGTCCGCGAACCGCGGGTCGGCGCAGTCCCGCGTGGAGAAGCCGCCGGCCGTCTCGTCCCGGTGGTCCGGGTTGATCGCAATGGTGCTCGACGCCCAGGCCGGGGTGGCGAGGGCGAGGCAGGCGGTGGCGGCTGCGGTGGAAACGGCCGCGCGCACCACGCGCCGACGGTGTGCCATGAGGATTCCTCCGGAATTGATCGAGGGGACGGCCCATGATCGCACGATGAGTGACGGTCCTGGGGATCGGGCGATCGGCCTGAGCTGCCGATACGCGTCACCTCTCTTCTCGGCGGCAGGAGAATCCGTGACTCTCGGTGGGCGTGTCGCTGTAACGCTTTCGATCCCGCGAGCGCTCCGGCGACACCGGGTCGCCCTGTCCGGCGCGGCGACACTTCCCAAATCGTCCGCGCCCGCTTTACATTGTCGTCTATCCATGGGAGCGCTCCCGGCGACCGTGGTCGCACCGCGCCCGCCCTGCCCGTGCCACTCACCACCCTCGTCGCCACGGGGACCCGCACCGCCCGCAGCGCCGCGCCCGCCGGTGCCCGACGGGCCACACCACCGACAGGAGCACCTGATGCGCCATCCGAGCTCTCCACGCCCGCCGGGCGCCCCGCCCCGGTCGCGCCTCCTGCTGGCCGCCGGCACCGCCCTCGTCGCCGGCCTCGCCCTCGCCGTCACCGGCCCGGCGCCCGCGTCCGCCGTGGACGCCACGCGGACCGCCGCGACCGCCGGCACCGCCACGGCACGGACCACACCCGCCGCGGCCGGCGCGTTCAACTACGCCGAGGCGTTGCAAAAGTCGCTCTACTTCTACGAGGCGCAGCAGTCCGGCCCGCTGCCGGACTGGAACCGGGTCTCCTGGCGCGGCGACTCCGCGCTCACCGACGGCGCCGACGTCGGGCTCGACCTCACCGGCGGCTGGTACGACGCAGGCGACCACGTCAAGTTCGGCTTCCCGATGGCGTTCAGCGCCACCATGCTCGCCTGGGGCGCCGTCGAGTACCGCGCCGGCTACGTCGCCTCCGGCCAACTGCCCCACCTGCTCAACAACCTGCGCTTCGTCAACGACTACTTCGTCAAGGCGCACCCCGCGCCGAGCGTGCTCTACGGGCAGGTCGGCAAGGGCGACGACGACCACAAGTGGTGGGGCCCGGCCGAGGTGATGCCGATGGCGCGGCCCGCGTACAAGATCGACGCGAGCTGCGGCGGCGCGGACCTGGCGGGCGAGACGGCGGCGGCGATGGCCGCGTCGTCGATGGTCTTCCGGCCCGCCGACGCCGCCTACGCCGACCGGCTGCTCGGGCACGCGAAGCAGCTGCACACCTTCGCCGACACCGTGCGGAAGAACTACCACGAGTGCATCACCGACGCGACCAGCTTCTACCGCTCCTGGAGCGGCTGGCAGGACGAGCTGGTCTGGTCCGCCATCTGGCTGTACCGGGCCACCGGCGACCCCGCCTACCTGGCCAAGGCCGAGAGCGAGTACGACAGGCTCGGCACCGAGAACCAGAGCACCACCCGCTCCTACAAGTGGACCATCGCCTGGGACAACAAGCAGTTCGGGGCGTACGTGCTGCTGGCCAACCTGACCGGCAAGCAGAAGTACGTCGACGACGCCAACCGCTGGCTCGACTACTGGACCGTCGGCGTCAACGGGCAGCGGGTGCCGTACTCGCCCGGCGGGATGGCCGTGCTCGACTCGTGGGGGGCGCTGCGCTACGCCGCGAACACCGCCTTCGCCGCCCTCGTCTACAGCGACAAGACCACCGACGCCACCCGCAAGGCCCGCTACCACGACTTCGCGGTCCGGCAGATCGACTACGCGCTCGGCGACAACCCGCGCGCCTCCAGCTACGTCATCGGCTTCGGGGCCAACCCGCCGAAGAACCCGCACCACCGCACCGCGCACGGCTCCTGGTGGGACAGCCAGACCGTGCCCGTCGAGACGCGGCACACCCTCTACGGCGCGCTGGTCGGCGGCCCGTCGGCGGCCAACGACGCGTACACCGACAACCGGTCGGACTACGTGATGAACGAGGTCGCCACCGACTACAACGCCGGCTTCACCTCCGCGCTGGCCCGGCTCACCCGGGAGTACGGCGGCACTCCGCTCGCCGGCTTCCCCCGCGCCGAGACGCCCGACATCGACGAGCTGACCGTCGAGACCACGGTCATGCAGGCCGAGCCGCGCGCCACCGGCCTCAAGGCCATCGTCTACAACAAGTCGGCGTTCCCGGCCCGCGCCCTGACCGACGGGAAGTTCCGCTACTACTTCCGTCCCGACGGCACCGGCCCGGTCACGGTGACCCCCGGCTACACCCAGGGCTGCCCGTCGCCGTCCACGGCCCGCCAGCACAGCGGCGACGTCTGGTACGTCGAGGTGGACTGCACCGGGCACACCATCGCGCCCGCCGGGCAGTCGCAGCACCGGATGGAGGTGCAGTTCAAGATCGGCGTGCCCGAGGGCGGCACCTGGGACCCGACGAACGACCCGTCGTACCAGGCGACGGCGGGGCCGAACCGGAAGGTCACGCTCCACTCCGGCGCCACCCGCGTCTGGGGCGAGGAGCCCGGGCCGGCCATCCCGGACACCACCGCGCCGACCACCCCCGGCACCCCCGTCGCCTCGGCGGTCACCGCGACCGGGCTGACCCTCACCTGGCCCGCGTCCACCGATGCCGGCGGCAGCGGGCTGGCCGGCTACGAGGTCACCCAGGCGCAAGTGGGCAGCGACGCGCTCGTCCTGCTCAACTCGGCCACCAACACCCTGGCCGTGACCCGGCTGCTGCCCGAGCGCACGTACCGGTTCACGGTGCGGGCCCGCGACGGTGCCGGCAACCGCTCCGCCGCCTCGCCCGTGGCCGAGGTGACCACGCCCGTCGCGCCGGCCCCCGACACCGTCGCGCCGACCCGCCCCGGCACGCCGACCGCCTCGGCGGTCACCGCCACCGGGCTCACGCTGAGCTGGGCGGCGTCGACCGACGACGTCGGGGTCACCGGCTACCGGGTCTACCGGTCGGCCGCCGGTGGGGACACGCTTGTCGGCTCGCCCACCGGCACCACGCTGGCCGTGACCGGGCTGACCGCCGCGACCGCGTACCAGTTCTTCGTGGTGGCGGTGGACGCGGCCGGCAACGCCTCGGCGGCGTCCGCGCCGGTCGCCGTCACCACCGCCGACCCGCCCGCGTCCGGCGGCTGCTCCGTGACCTGGACGGCCAGCAGCTGGGACACCGGCTTCACCGCGAACGTCGCCCTCACCAACACCGGCACGACGACGATCGACGGCTGGACGCTCGCCTTCGCCTTCCCCAGCGCCGGCCAGAAGGTCGGCCAGGGCTGGTCGGCGACCTGGACCCAGACCGGCACCGCGGTCACCGCCACCAACATCTCCTACAACGGCCGGCTCGCGCCGGGGGCGTCGACGAGCGTCGGCTTCAACGGCACCCACACCGGCTCGAACCCGAAGCCCACGGCATTCACCCTCAACGGCACCCCCTGCACGGTCTCCTGACGCACGATCCGGTGGCGCGGACGTCACCGTCCGCGCCATCGGAGAACCTTGGACAGTTGCCGTTCCCGTGGAACGGCAACTGTCCGGCCAGTACGGCCCCGGGGACCCGCGGCGAGCACCGCCACCCACAACTGCTGGTCCCGAGTGAGCCGGCCGTTGCCCATCAGCACGACGCCCCGGCAGATCGAGCGCCACCGCCCGGAGCGCACGCGTCCGCGTACGGTGCCCTCGGTCAGCGACCGGGTCACCTGGGCGGTGGTGACGACGCCGGCCTGTTCGAACGCCAGCCAGTCGAGGGCGTCGGCCTCGTCGGCCGGAAGGTCGGGGCGCACCCGTACCACCCTCGCCGCCCGGCCGCGTCGCCCGCCCCGCGCGGAGATCCCGGCGGTCTCCGCCTCGCGCGGGCGGTAGCCACCCGGGAATCGGGGCATATCCTCCTCGTGACACTGCTGACGGTGGGACACGGGGCGGCGGACCGGGAACGGCTGGGCGAGCTGCTGACGGGTGCCGGGGTCGCGCTCGTCGTGGACGTGCGGCGGTTCCCGGCGAGCCGGACCAACCCCGACGTACGCCGGGAGGAGCTGGCCCGCTGGCTGCCGGCGGCCGGCGTGGACTACCGCTGGGAGCAGCACCTCGGCGGCCGGCGGCACACCCCTGCCGGCACCGAGGAGCCGGACGCCTGGTGGACCGTCGCCGCCTTCCGGGCGTACGCGGCGTACACCCGTACCGCCGACTTCCGGGCGGCGCTGGACGCGGTGCTGGCCGACGCGGCGACCCGGACCACGGCGGTGATGTGCAGCGAGAGCGTCTGGTGGCGCTGCCACCGGCGGCTGATCGCCGACGTCGCCGTGCTGGCCCACGGCGTGCCGGTGTCCCACCTGATGCCCGACGGCCGGCTCACCCCGCACCGCCCCGCCGAGGGCGCCCGCCGCTGCGGTGACCGCGACCTGATCTGGGACGCCTGAAAAACTCCCCGCCGGACCCACCCGCGCGGCCACCGCCGGGCGTGCTCCGTGTCGGGAGGTGGGTGTGGACCCTGAGGAGTCGTTCCGCGCGTACGTGTCCGGGCGGATCGCGGCCCTGTCCCGGGCGGCGTGGCTGCTGACCGGTGACCGGCACCAGGCCGAGGATCTCGTGCAGCTCACGCTGGTCCGGGTGGCCCGGCACTGGGAGCGGGTGAGCGCGGCCGGCGACCCCGAGCCGTACGTCCGGCGGGTCATGTACACCCAGCACGTCTCGCTCTGGCGGCGTCGCTGGCGGCAGGTGGACCTGCGCGCGGACCCGCCGGAGCAGGCGACGCCCGACGGGAGCGCCGGGGTCGCCCGCGCGATGGTGGTCCGTGCCGCACTCGCCCGGCTCGCCCCACGCCAACGGGCCGTGCTGGTGCTGCGCTTCTTCGAGGACCTCACCGAGGCGGAGACCGCTGACGCGCTCGGCTGCTCGGTCTCGACCGTCAAGAGCCAGACGCGGGACGCCCTGGCGCGGCTGCGGGCACACGCCCCCGAACTGGCCGACCTGGTCGGCGTGACCACACGGAGGGACCGATGAGCGACGAGTTGCGTACCGCGCTGCGTGAGCTGGGCGAGCGGATGCCGCCGGCCCGGCTGCCCGGTGACCCGTGGGCCGCCGGGCGGCGGCAGCGGCGGCGGGCCCGCTGGCGTACCGCCGGGGCGGTCCTGGTCGCGACGCTGGCCTGCGCGCTCGGCGTGCCGGCCGGGCTCGGGGCCCCGGGCCCGTGGGCGACGCCTGCGGCCGCCCCGGACGGCGTGCCGGAGCGGATCGGCCTGCCGTACATGTGGCAGGCCACCGTGGAGCAGGACCCGCCCGGGCCCGCCTCGCTGCTGTTCAGCGGCGGCGGCCTCGGCCTGCGCGGCATCGACGGCCTCGACCACGAGGGCAAGGTCGCGGTCCTCGGCCGCGACGGCCGGTACCGGATGCTGCTCTACGGCGGCCGGGAGAGTGTCGCGGGGGAGGAGGTACTGCTCTCCCCGGACGGCCGGTACGTCGCCGACAGCTTCACCGATGGCTGGGTGGGCGTCACCGACCTCACCGACGGCAGCCGCCGGGTCTTCACCGGCTGGGCCGGCAGCACCTGCTGCGGTACGCCGGTGGCCTGGGCGCCCGACGGCAGCGCGCTGCTCGTCCTGCACCATGCCGAGCGCACCGGCCAGGACGCCGGCTACGACGGCCCGTGGCCCAGCCGGCTGGTGCTGTTGGAGCTGGCCAGCGGCGCGACCAGGGACCTCGGGCCGGGCCTCGGCGACCGGTGGAGCGTGCGGACCGGCTCGCTGGCCGCCTTCTCCCCGGACGGTTCACGGATCGTGGCCAGCGCGGGCGACGAACTGGTCATGCTCGACCGCAACGGGGAGTCGTCCTGGTCCAGGCAGCTGGGGCCGGACCGCCGGCTCGCCGGGATCGGCGCGTTCACCCCCGACGGCTCGGCCGTCGCCGTGCTCCACCTGGACGGCTGCCTGAGCCGGTGCGACGCGGACCAGCGGGCCGCGCGCACCTGGCGGGTCGAGTACGTCGACGCCGCCACCGGACGCGACGGCGCCGGCCCCGCGCTCCCGCCGGTACGCGGGCAGGCACTGCGGGCGCTCGGCTGGCGTGGTGGGACCGACCTGGTGGCGGTGCGTTACGAACCGGAGCCGGGCACCAGCACTACCGACCTCCCGGAATGGAACGACACCGGCTACTGGGAGACCGGGCACGTCCGGCTGGTGGCCCTGCGCCCCGACGGTCACGTCGAGACGCTGCTCGACCCGCCCGGCCCGGTGTGGGCGATGGACGTGGCGCGGGACCTGCTGGTGGCCGGCCGCTTCGGCGCCCCGGCGACCGACCCTCGTCCGTTCCCGGCCCGGCCGGTCATCCTGTTCGTGGCGGTGCCGCCGGCCCTGCTGGTCGCCGCCGTGCTGGGGTCGGTGCTGCTCTGGCGGCGGCGCCGGCGGTGGCTGCGGACGATGCGCCCCGCCCCGCCGGGCCGCTGACGACGCGCTGCGCCCGGTGCGTCGCCGGGGTGTCAGTCGGCCAGTTCGTCGGCGAGCAGGTCCATCAGCAGCCCGTCGTGCCAGCGCCCGTCCTCGCCGCGCTCGTAGCGGCGCAGCACCCCGACGGGGCGGAAGCCGACCTTCGCGTACGCCCGCACGGCCGCCGTGTTCGCCGCCGCCGGGTCGATGGTGAACCGGTGGTGGCCGTGCTCGTCGATCAGGTGCCGGACCAGGGTGCGGATCGCGTCACCGCCCAGCCCCGCGCCGCGTACCGCCGGGTCGAGGAAGACGTCCATGCTGGCGTGCCGGTAGTCGGGGTCGTCCTCGGCGTACCACTGGATCGCGCCGACCACCCGGCCGTCGTGCTCGATCGCGTACACCGACAGGGCCTCGTCGTCGAGGTCGGCCCGGACGGCGGCGGCGAGGTCGTCGCCGCCGCGCCACCAGCGCCGGACCTCTGGGTCGGCCCGGATCGCGGCGAGCGCCGGCACGTCCCCGGCCGTCACCGGCCGCAGGGTCACCGCCCGGCCGCGCAGCATCGCCCTCAGCCCCGCATCTCGCCGTGCTCGACGCAGACCGACGCCCAGCCGACCGGCAGCACCTGCACCTTCATCCGGCGGCGGCAGTGCGGGCAGAAGCGCGGCGGCTCCAGCACCCGGGCCGCCGCGCACCCGTCGTGCGACCCGGCCGCCACGGCCTCGCCGCAGCGGTCGCACCAGGCGGCCGACGCCCCGCCGGCCGCCGTCGCCGCGTCACTCGTCGTCACCGGGGCGCTCACAGCGTCGCGGAGAGCGCCTTGACGGGCATCTTCAGGTCGTCGAGCATCTTCAGGTCGTCGGTCGCCGGCCGGCCCAGGGTGGTCAGGTAGTTGCCGACGATGACCGCGTTGATGCCGCCGAGCAGGCCGTCGCGGGTGCCCAGGTCACCGAGGGTGATCTCCCGGCCGCCCGCGTACCGCAGGATGGTGCGCGGCATGGCCAGCCGGAAGGCGGCGATGGCGCGCAGCGCGTCCTTGCCCTCCACGACCGGCCGGTCGCCCAGCGGGGTGCCGGGGCGGGGGTTGAGGAAGTTCAGCGGGACCTCGTGCGGGTCCAGCTCGGCGAGCTGCGCGGCGAACTCGGCCCGCTGCTCCACCGTCTCGCCGAGGCCGAGGATGCCGCCGCAGCAGACCTCCATGCCGGACTCGCGGACCATCCGCAGGGTCTCCCAGCGCTCCTCCCAGGAGTGGGTGGTGACCACGTTGGGGAAGTAGGAGCGGCAGGTCTCCAGGTTGTGGTTGTAGCGGTGCACGCCCATGTCGACCAGCTCGTCGACCTGCTCCTTGTTGAGCATGCCCAGCGACGCGGCCACCTGGATGTCGACCTCGGCCTTGATCGCGGCGACGCCCTCGCGCATCTGCTTCATCAGCCGGGCGTCCGGGCCGCGCACGGCCGCCACGATGCAGAACTCCGTCGCCCCGGTCGCCGCGGTCTGCTTCGCCGCCTCGACCAGCGAGGGGATGTCCAGCCAGACCGACCGGACCGGGGAGGTGAACAGGCCCGACTGCGAGCAGAAGTGGCAGTCCTCCGGGCACCCGCCGGTCTTCAGCGAGACGATGCCCTCGACCTCCACCTCCGGCCCGCACCAGCGCATCCGCACCTCGTGGGCGAGCTGGAGGGCGGCGGGCAACTGCTCGTCGGGCAGGTTCAGCACGGCGAGGACGCCGGCCTCGTCGAGACCGACGCCGTTCTCCAGCACCTGGGTTCGGGCCTGGTCGAGGATCTCTGGCATGGCTCGTACCCTACAAGGCCAGCTGGCCGGGATGAACGGCCCGCGTGTCGGCACCCGGGGAGGCGGGGTGGACACGCCGGGCGCTGGCCGGCGGGTGGTAATTTCGCCCGGCGGAAGCGGCCGACGGCGGCCGGCGCGGGCGGCGTGGGGGTGACGGTGGCGGACTGGCTGGCGGCGCTCGACCGCCGCGCCGCACTGCGCGCGAAGGCGGGGCTGACCCGCCGGCTGCGAGCGCGGGCCGCCGGCGACGCCGTGGTCGACCTGGCCGGCAACGACTACCTCGGCCTGGCCACCCACCCCGAGGTCACCGCTGCGGCGGCGCGGGCGCTGTCGGCGTACGGGCTGGGGGCCACCGGGTCGCGGCTGGTGCGCGGCTCCACCGACGTCCACCACGCGCTCGAGGACGCCCTCGCCGACTGGCTCGGCGCCGACCGGGCGCTCGTCTTCTCCTCCGGCTACCTGGCCAACCTCGCGGCGGTGCGGGCGCTGGTGCGGCCCCGTACGCTGCTCGTCTCCGACGCCCACAACCACGCGTCCCTGATCGACGGGTGCCGCATCTCCGGCGCGGAGACCGTGGTGACCCCGCACGCCGACGTGGCGGCGGTGGCCGCCGCGCTCGCCGCCGCGCCGGGCCGTCCGGCGGTGGTCGTCACCGAGTCGGTCTTCTCCGTCGACGGTGACCTCGCCCCGCTGGCCCGGCTGCACGCCGTCGCCCGGGAGCACGGCGCGCTGCTGCTGGTCGACGACGCGCACGCCCTCGGCGTGACCGGCCCGTCCGGCGCCGGGGGAGTCGCCGCCGCCGGCCTCGCCGGCCAGCCCGACGTGGTCGTCACCGCCACCCTCTCCAAGGCCCTCGGCGGCGCGGGCGGGGTGGTGGCGGGGCCGGCGGAGTTCGTCCGGCACGTGATCGAGACCGGCCGCACCTTCATCTTCGACACCGCGCTGCCCCCGGCCGTCGCCGCCGGCGTGCACGCCGCCGTCGGCCTGGCCCGCGCCGGTGACGACCTGCGCGCCGAGTTGGCCGACCGGGCGGCCCTGGCCGTGCGCCGGCTCGGCGCCGCCGGGCTGGCGGTCTCCGCCCCCGACGGCGCGGTCGTCTCGGTCACCACGCCGGGCCCCGAGGCGGCGACCGCCTGGGCGGCGGACTGCCGCGACCGGGGGGTCGCCGTGGGCTGCTTCCGGCCCCCGTCCACGCCCGACAGCCGGTCCCGGCTGCGCCTGACCATCGGCGCCGGCGTCCCCCGGGCGGACTTCGAGCGCGCCCTGGAGACCATCGTGGCGTGTGCCCCGTGAGCGCGAGGAGTGAGCGGGGTTTGCGAGCCCCGCAGTCGCGAACAAAGGTGGCACGGTGAGCGCGAGGAGTGAGCGGGGTTTGCGAGCCCCGCAGTCGCGAACAAAGGTGGCACGGTGAGCGCGAGGAGTGAGCGGGGTCGGGGTGGTGACATGACCGGGCCGTGGCGCGGGCCGGTGCTGGTGACCGGCACCGACACCGACGTCGGCAAGACGGTGGTCACCGCCGCGATCGCCGCCGCCGCGCAGGCCGCCGGACTGCGGGTCGCGGTGGTCAAGCCCGCCCAGACGGGTACGGCCGGCGGTGAGCCCGGCGACGTCGACGCGGTCAACCGGCTGGCGGCCCCGCTGACCGGTCGGACCCTGGCGAGTTTCCCCGACCCGCTCGCCCCACTGGCGGCGGCCCGGGTCGCCGAGCTGGCGCCGCTGGAGCTGCACACCGCCGTCGACGCGGTCCACGAGGAGGCCGACAAGCACGACCTGGTGCTCGTCGAGGGCGCGGGCGGCCTGCTCGTACCGATGGGGCTGTGGCCGGAGGGGAAGCCCTGGACGGTGGCGGACCTGGCGGTGGAGCTGGGCTGCCCGGCCGTGGTGGTGACCCGGGCCGGCCTGGGCACCCTGAACCACACGGCGCTGACGTTGGAGGCGCTGGAGCGCCGGGCGGTGCCGGCCGGCGTGGTGGTCGGCGCCTGGCCGGCCGCGCCGGAGCTGGTGCACTGGGCCAACCTGACGGACCTGGTGCCGAAGCTGTTGGGCGCCCTGCCCGCCGGCACCGGGGCGATGGACCCGGGGGTCTTCCGCCGGTCCGCGTCCGGCTGGTTGACCCCGACGCTGTACGGGGTGCTCGACGACTGGCGTGCGTGGGCCGAGGAGATCAGCTGAGCACCTGACTTTCGTCGGTGTCGGCGCAGGTCGGGCGTCGGTAGCCTGGCCGCCGTGGAGAGTTGGCGGTCCGCCCGGGCGGGCGGCGGTCGGTGGTCCCGGGCGGTCGTCCGGCTACGCGGCGCCGACCTGCTGCTGTGGGTGGGCACCGCCGCCCCGATCGCGTACGCGGGCGTGACCCCGCCGCACTCGGGGCGCGCCACCGCCCTGACGCTCGGCGTGCTGCTGCTGCTCGCGGCGGCGGTCGCGGTCGGCCGGCGATGGCCGGTGGCCGCCCTGGTCGTCGTCGTGCTCGGCTCGCTGCTGGACGGCAACTTCCTCTTCGCGATCCCGGTGTTCAGCTACCTGACCGGCCGCCGCAGCGCCACCGCCGTACCGGCCGCCGTCGCCTTCGCCGTGCTCGCGGCCGGCGGCACGGCGCTCAACCTGGGGTGGCTCGGCACCGGCGCGGCCACCTGGTTCCTGCTCGCCTCCGTGCTGCTCTTCGCCGGGGTCTTCCCGTGGCTCGTCGGGCGGTACCGGCGTCAGCAGGCCGTGCTGGTCGAGGCCGGCCGCCGGCACGCCGAGGCGCGGGACCGGGAGCGGCGGGGCGCCGCCGAGCGGATCCGGCTGCGGGAGCGGGCCCGCATCGCGCAGGAGATGCACGACTCCCTCGGACACGACCTGAGCCTGATCGCCCTGCGCGCCGCCGCGCTGGAGGTCGCCGGCGACCTCGCGCCCCGGCACCGGGCCGCCGCCGGGGAGTTGCGCGCCAGCGTCGCCGCCGCCACCGAGCGGCTGCACGGGATCATCGGGGTCCTCCGGGAGCCGGACGGCGCGGCGACCATCCGGCCGGCCGACGAGAGCGTCGGCGAGCTGGTCGACGGGGCCCGCGAGGCGGGCATGTCGGTACGGCTGGACGGCGCGGACGCCCTCGCGGCGCTGTCCCCGATGGCCGTGCACGCCGCGCACCGGATGGTCCGCGAGGCACTCACCAACGCCGCCCGGTACGCACCCGGTGCGGCGGTCGACGTCGTGTTGCGCCGCGACGGCGACCGGCTCGAGGTGGCCGTCGTCAACGCGCCCCCACCGGCCGGGCCGCTGCCGGGACCGCCGTCCACCGGTTCCGGCCTGCTTGCCCTCGCCGAGCGGGTCCGGCTCGCCGGCGGCGCCCTGACGACCGGTCACCAGGACGGTGGCGGCTTCGCCGTCCGCGCCCAGCTGCCGGTCGCCGAGCCGAGCGGCGCCGACGCCCGCCCGCCCGTGACTGCTCGGCCGGGGGGCGACGCCCTCCCGTCGCGCACAGGCGATCCCGACCCCGCCGGCAGGTGGGCGGTGGGCGGCTGGCCGGCGGGCGAGGCGGACCAGCCGGGGTTTCCGGTCGCCCCGGGGGCGGGCGCCGATCCGTCGGACGGCGGGTCGCCGGGGGAGCGGCCGGGGCCGTCGCCGTCGAAGTCCGCGACCGCGACCGAGGCCGAGCGGCGGCTGCGCGACGCCCGCCGTCGGGTCCGGCTCAGCCTGCTGACCGCGCTCGGCGCCCCGGCGGGCCTGGCGCTGGTGCTCTCGCTGGTCTACTACCCGGTCGCCACCGCCGGGACGGTCCTCGACGAGGGGGCCTTCGCGCGGCTGCCGCTCGGCGCGCAGCGCGCCGAGCTGACCGGGCTGCCCCGACGGCAGCTCACCCCGCCCGACGGCGCGGCGCGCCCGGGCTGCGAGCACTACACCGATGGCAACTTCCCCCTGGCCCAGCCGACGTGGCGGCTCTGCTTCGTCGAGGGCCGGCTGGTCAGCAAGGAGCGGATCGACGGATGAACGCCGACACGGCCGGCCCGGTGCGGGTCGTCCTCGCCGACGACGAGGCGATGATCCGGGCCGGGGTCCGGGCCATCCTGGCCACCGATCCGGGCATCGAGGTGGTGGCGGAGGCCGGCGACGGCCGGACCGCGGTGGAGCTGGTCCGGGCGCACCGGCCCCGGGTGGCGCTGCTGGACATCCGGATGCCGAGGCTGGACGGGCTCACCGCCGCCGCCGAGATCCGTCGGCTCGTGCCGGAGACGGCGACGCTCATGCTGACCACGTTCGGCGAGGACGACCACGTCGCCCGGGCGCTCGGGCACGGGGCGAGCGGATTCCTGCTCAAGGCGGGCGACCCGCGCGAGCTGATCGCCGGGGTGCACGCGGTCGCCGAGGGCGGCGCGTACCTGTCGCCGAAGGTCGCCCGCCGGGTCATCGAACTGGGCGGTGACCGGGTCGCGCGCCGGCCGGTGGCCCGGGACCGGCTGGCCGGGCTGACCGAGCGGGAGCGGGAGGTCCTCGCGCTGGTCGGGGCCGGGCTGTCCAACGCCGAGATCGCCCGCCGGCTGCACCTGGTCGAGGGGACCGTGAAGAGCTACCTGACCAGCGTCTTCACCCGGCTGGAGGTGCGCAACCGGGTGCAGGCGGCGATCCTCGCGTACGAGGCGGGGCTGGTCGAGCCGACCGGCTGACCCGCCCCGCCCCGGCACCGCACACGTCCTCGGTGGCTCACGCGTCCCGGCGGCGCAGCGTGGCCCGGCCCAGCAGCAGCGCCGCGCCGGCCCAGGCGGCCAGCAGCAGCAACCCGATCGGAGCCGGGTACGGGCCGGTGTTCCCGGCCATGAAGTGCCCGCCGGCGACCCCGGGGAAGGCGTCGGCGATCCGGTTGAGTACGGCGATGTCCGGCTCCTGCAACGACAGCGGGACGATCATCAGCGTGGCGACGAGCACGACGAGGGCGAGCACCGCGCTGCGCAGGGCCGCGCCGAGCCCGAGGGCCAGCACGCCGACCAGCGCCAGGTAGGTCGCCACCGCCAGCACGTCGCCGACGGTGCCGCCCGCCGGCGCGGCGCCCCAGCGGCCGAGCACCGGGCGGGCCACGAGCGCGCCGACCGTGCCCAGCAGCAGCCCGAGGGCGAACGTCACCGCCCCGGTCACCGCCGCCTTGGCCAGCAGGACCCGGCCGCGCGACGGCGTGCACTGCAGGGTCGTACGGATGGTGCCGCTGGTGAACTCGCTGGTGACCACGAGCAGGCCAAGGGCCAGCACGGCGTACTGGGTCAGCTCCACCGAGCCGATCACGACGCTGCCGACGGTGACGATCCCGGCGTCGTCGGCCGGGTCGTCGTTGGTGTTCGCGTTGGCGGCGTAGATGGCGAGCTGACCGGCGGTGGCGGCCATCAGCAGCACCCCGGCCAGCAGCGACCACCAGGTGGAACGTACGGACCACAGCTTGGTCCACTCGGCGGAGATCGTGTTCATCGTGCCTCGCTCCGGGTCGGGGTGCCGGCGTACTCGACGCTGTCGGCGGTCAGTTCCATGAAGGCCTGTTCCAGGGAGGCCCCGTGCGGGCTGAGCCCGTGCAGCGGCACCCCCAGCTCGTACGCCAGATCGCCGATCCGCTCGACGGTGGCGCCGGTGACGGTCAGCTCGTCCGGTCCGGCGGCCTCGACGGTGGCCCCGGTCGCGGTGAGCCGCTCGGCGAGCGCCGCGAGGCCGACCGGCTGCGGGCTGCGTACGCGCACCGCCACCGCGCTGCCGGCGATCACCTCGTCGATCGGGGCGTCGGCGAGCAGGCGACCCCGGCCGATCACCACCAGCCGGTCGGCGGTGAGCTGCATCTCCGTCATCAGGTGGCTGGAGACGAAGACCGTCCGGCCCTCGTCGGCCAGCGACCGCATCAGCTGCCGTACCCAGCGCACGCCGTCCGGGTCGAGGCCGTTGACCGGTTCGTCGAACATCAGCACCGGCGGGTCGCCGAGCAGCGCACCGGCGATGCCGAGTCGCTGGCCCATGCCGAGGGAGAGGGTGCGGCCCGGCTTGGCGGCGGCGCGGGCGTCCAGCCCCACGGTGGCGAGCACCTCGTCCACCCGACGGTCCGGTATCTCGTTGCTGCGGGCCATCGCGAGCAGGTGCGCCCGACCCGACCGGGCGGGGTGCACCGCCCGGGCGTCGAGCAGCGCGCCGACCTCGTGCAGCGGCCGCCGCAGTTCCCCGTACGCCCGCCCGCCCACGAGCGCCTGCCCGGCGGTGGGCCGGTCCAGCCCCAGGATCATCCGCATGGTGGTGGACTTGCCCGCGCCGTTCGGGCCGAGGAAGCCGGTGACCCGCCCGGGTCCGATGTCGACGGTCAGGGCGTCGACGGCGGTCACGTCCCCGAACCGCTTCGTCAACCCACGTAATGTGATCATGTGTTGACGCTAGGTCCGGCACCCCCGCGCCGACCGCCCCCGAACGGCACCACCGACCCCCGACTTTCGTCGCCCCGCC
This sequence comes from Micromonospora echinofusca, assembly GCF_900091445.1. Taxonomy (NCBI): domain Bacteria; kingdom Bacillati; phylum Actinomycetota; class Actinomycetes; order Micromonosporales; family Micromonosporaceae; genus Micromonospora; species Micromonospora echinofusca. The sequence continues at coordinate 4,528,654 of NZ_LT607733.1, read as the reverse complement.
ACCCACCACCCCCGCCCGGCTGCCTGCCCCCGTCCGACCACCCACCCCGTCCGGCCTCCGCCGCCCGACCTGCTCACCCGGTCGCCAACCCACCCCGCAGGCCCGGCCCCTCCAGTGGTGATCAGGACGCCATGGACCTGAAAAACGCCGGGGAAGGTCCATGGCGTCCTGATCACCGAGCGCTCGTGTCACTGCCGTGGGGGTGGGTGGGGGTGGGTGGGGGTGGCGGGCTCGGGCGTTCCGGGCGGCGGAGCACTCGGCGGGACGGCGCGGGGTGTGCGGGGTCAGCGGCGGCGGACGACGAAGGCGTCGGGCATGCGGAAGGTCAGGTTGTCCGGGCACCACGGCTCGCGGACGACGGTGACCCCGTCCAGCAGCGCGGCGGTCTCGGCGACCACCACCGCCGCCTCCATCCGGGCCAGCTGGTCGCCGACGCAGCGGTGCGCGCCCGCCCCGAAGGCCAGATGCCGGCGGGAGCCGCGCTGCCCGGGCCGGAACTCGTCCGGCGCCTCGACGGTGGCCGGGTCCCGGCCGGCGCGGGCCAGCCAGAGCACGATGCTGCTGCCCGCCGGCACGGCTGTCGCGCCCAGCGTGGTGTCGAGCGCCGCCACCCGCCGCCACGTCACGATCGGCGGCTCCAGCCGTAGTCCCTCCTCGACGACGTCGGCGACCGCGACGGTGCCGTCGCGCAGCCCGGCCAGTACGGTCGGCTCGCCGGCCAGCCGGTGCAGCAGCAGGGTGAGGAACTGCGAGGTGGTCTCCTGGCCGGCCACCAGCAGGAAGAACAGCGCGCCGACCACCACGTCGGGCGGGTGCCCGGCGGACCGCAGCGAGCCGGCCAGCCCGCCCCCGGTCGCGGCGAACTCCCGCAGTACCCGGTGGAAGCGGCCCACCTCGGCGGCGAGGGCCAGCTGCCGTTCGGCGTCCAGCGGAGCCCAGAACAGCTCCAGCGCGGCGCGGGCGAACTCCTTCACCGCGCCCACCGGCGCGTCCGGCAGCTCGACCAGCCGGGCCAGCACCAGCAGCGGCAGGTCGGCGGCGAGTTCGGCGTACAGGTCCACCGGCGTGCCGGCGTCCAGGGCGGCGCCGATCCTCGCGACGCGCTCCCGCACCAGCCCGGTCAGCCAGGGCCGCTGCGCGGCGACCCGGCTCGGGTGCAGGGCGTCGGCGACGATCGCCCGGATCGCCGGGTGGCTGGCGCCACCGTTGTTCGCCAGGGTCGGCGGCAGCCGGAACCGGTGTCCGGCCAGCACCCGCAGGGCGGCGACCGGGACGGGGGTCACCGCGTCGAGCGCGTTGTCCGGCCGGTACGTCACCGGATCGGTGAGCACCTGGCGGACCAGGGCGTGCCGGGTCACCACCAGGTGCACGACCCCCACGTGGTCGGCCACCCGGGCCACGTCCGGCCAGTGCGCGTCGGCGGTCTGCGCCCAGCTCCGGAACAGCACGCCGACACGCTAGCGGCCCGCCCCCGGCAGCCCCGCCCGCAACTGCCACACCGTGGTGCGCTTCACCCGTACGCTCTCCAGCGTCTCGGGTACCGGCACGTCGTAGACGGCCACCTCGTCGAAGCGGTCGTGCGGCAGGAAGGCGCGGCCGGGGTCCCCGACCAGCACCCGGGCCCCGGCGCGGGCGGCCCGGAGCAGGAAGCGCAGTACCCGGTTGGCCATCGCCTGGCTGTAGAAGACGTCCCCGGCGAGCACCACCTCGGCGCCGCCGGCGTCGCCGTCGAGGATGTCGCCGAGTTCGGCGTCGACGCGTACCCCGTTGGCCTCGGCATTGACCGCGACGGCCGCGACGGCCAGCTCGTCGATCTCCACGGCGCGCACGGCGGCGGCGCCGGCCCGCGCGGCGGCGATGGCGACCAGGCCGGAGCCCGCGGCGAGGTCGAGCACCCGGCGGCCGGTGACCAGGTCCGGGTGATCGGTGACGTACCGGGCCAACGCCTGCCCGCCGGCCCAGGCGAAGGCCCAGAACGGCGGCGGCTGCGAACTGCGGAACTCGCCCTCCGTCAACTCCCACAGCCCGATGGCGTCGTCCGCCTGGTGCAGCCGCACCTCGGGGACGAAGGCGACGGGGGTGAGGCTGGCGTGCAGCCGGACGAAGGCGGTGGAGAGCTCGGACACGCCGGCGATTGTCCCCCCTCACCCGCACCCGCCGACCGCCGCCACCCCGGCCGATCCCTGCGACCCGGCCACAACCCCACCACTGCCGGTCCCGGCGAACCCGGCCGTCGACCCGCCGACGTCGGACGACCGGCGTGTCGCGGGGGAGGGGTGATCGGTTCACCACCGTCGGTGAAAGTGGGCACCGCGGTTGGCGGCCGGTGCGAACACGCCCGTCTACCGACCGCCCGGCGGCGCTGGCAGCGTTGCGGGGTGGCGGCGACGGACGGGAGGTGGCGACGGTGTGGCGGTACGCGCTACGGGCCGCGATGGTGCTCGCCTGCCTGGCCGGGGCGGGCCTGCCCGCGCCCGCGCAGGCGGCCTTCAGCACCGAGCTGAGCGGCCTGCCGGACGAGTTCACCGCCGGGGACCGGGTGCGGACCGTCTCCGCCGTGGTCTCCCGCGACGACGGCGGCTGCGTCAAGGTCCGCTGGTCGATGGTGCTGCGGGTGCGCGGGCTCCGGCTCGACCAGGTCAGGATGGACCGGATCGAGGAGACCGGCTCGTTCCCGCTGGACGTCCGTGCCGAGGGGGACGTGGCCCGGCTGACCGACCGCCGGCTCGACCCGGGCACGCTCTGCCCGGGGCGGACGGTCACCGCCCGCTACCGGGTGGCCTTCGCGGGGGACGTCACCCGGGGGCGGATCACCCTGGCGGCCGAGGCGTACGACGCGAACCTGCGGCTGCTGTCGCGGCAGACGGCCACGCGGTCGGTCGTCGGGCCGGACGCCCGGAGGGCCCCGACGGGGCAACCGGCGCCCGGTGACACCCCGCCCGGGCCGACCCTACCGGCGGCCGAGGAGACCGGGGCGACGGAGACCGGGGCGGAACCCGCCACCGACGAGCCGGTGACCGACGACCCCGCGTCCGAGGGGCCGCCCCCGGCCGGCGCGGGGCGGCCGGTGGCGGAATCCGGCGGTTTCGGGGTGGTGCAGGCCGCGTTCCTGCTGGGTGGGCTGCTGCTCTCGCTCGGCCTCGGCCTGCTGCTGCGGCTGCGCCACCTGACTCGGGCCGCCGGCGCGGGCGACGCCGCCGCCGGGCCGGACCGACGCCGGGAACGACCCGTCGCGTCCGGACGGTGGCGGGCGGCGCGCCGCTGACCGGCGGTGGTCGTCAGGGCCGACCGGCCCCGACGGGCGGTCACTTCGAGAACGCCTGGAACTCCGCGATGCACCTGCGTACGCGCCGGGCTGGCCGTCGCGCAGTCGGTGGTGGTCGCCGGGGCGTCGTCCTGCTCCCCGGCGTAGGCGGGGCCGCCGGTGCACTGGCTGGCGAGCACCTCCAACCGTAGGTGCGTGGCCAGCGTGGTCGGCACCGCGAACTCGCGCAGGTTGTTCCGGCTCATCCGCAGGTCGACGTACCCCTGCTTGCCGGCCTTGGCGACGACGGTCAGCCGCTGGTGGCCGAAGCCGGGCGCGGTTGCGCATGTGCATCTGGATATCAGCCTGCCTGGTGGGGAACAAGGGGCGCGCCTACTCAAGGCGGCCCGCGCGGGCGCCACGCCGCGGGACCGCCCCCGCGTCGGTCTTGACAAAAACAGTCCCTTGTGCACGGACGTGACGGCTGTCACAGTCGAGGGAGGACCGCGACAGATTCGGAGGCCGGCCCATGGCCCTCGACCCCGCAGCGACAGCCTCCGCCGCCGGCTGGCGGGACGCCCGCCGGCCGTTCTGGCCGCTGGCGTTGCTCGTCCCCTCGCTGCCGTTCATCGGCTGGGCGACCTGGCGGGCCACCGGCGACGCGTGGGCCTGGTGGCTCACCCCGGCGGCCGTGTTCGTCCTGATCCCGGTGGTCGACCTGCTGGTGGGCGAGGACCGTCGCAACCCGCCCGACGAGGCGGTGCCCCGGTTGGCCGCCGACGGCTACTACCGCTGGCTGACCTACCTCTACCTGCCCGCCCAGTACGCGGCCCTCGCGCTGTGCTGCGCGGTCTGGGCCCGGGGCGGCCTGACGGTGGCCGGTGCGGCCGGCCTGGTCGCCACGATCGGGGTGGTCGACGGCATCGCCATCAACACCGCCCACGAGCTGGGCCACAAGCGGGAGGCGGTGGAGCGCTGGCTGTCCAAGGTGGCCCTCGCGCCGGCCGCGTACGGGCACTTCCACGTCGAGCACAACCGGGGCCACCACACCCGCGTCGCCACGCCTGAGGACCCGGCCAGCGCCCGGCTGGGGGAGAGCTTCTGGGCGTTCTGGCCGCGTACCGTCTCAGGCAGCCTGCGCTCGGCGTGGCGGCTGGAGGCGGCCCGGTTCCGCCTGCGGGGCCGCACCCCGTGGACGTGGCGCAACGACGTGCTCAACGCGTCCGCCATGACCCTCGCGCTCTACGCGGCGCTGGCCGTCGCCTTCGGCCCGGGTGTGCTGCCGTTCCTGGTGCTCCAGGCGGTGGTCGGGTTCTCCCTGCTCGAGGTGGTCAACTACCTGGAGCACTACGGGTTGGCCCGGCAGCGCACCCCCGCCGGACGCTACGAGAAGGTCGACCCCCGGCACAGCTGGAACAGCGACCGCAGCGTGACCAACATCTTCCTCTTCCAGCTCCAGCGGCACAGCGACCACCACGCCAATCCGCTGCGCCGCTACCAGACCCTGCGCACCTTCGAGTCGTCCCCGCAGCTGCCCGCCGGCTACGCCACGATGGTGGTGGCCGCGTTGGTGCCGCCGGTGTGGCGCCGGCTGATGGACCACCGCGTGCTCGCCCACTACGGCGGCGACCTGAGCCGCGCCAACGTCCACCCGCCGGCGCTGCGCCGGCTGCGCGAGCGCCGCCGGGGCCCGGGGGCCGACTGACGCGGACCCGCGTCGCGGCGGCTGGCCGTCCGAGGGTTTTTCAGGGCGTCCAGTCGGGGTCGCGGCCGAAGGCGGCGACGAGGCGGTCCTGCTGGTCCGCCCGCGCCGGCACGTCGACCTCCGGGCGGACGAGCCGGCCCCGCTGGTAGTCGCCGATCCGCTGGTCGAACCACCGCGCGCAGGCGGCGACCGCGTCGGCGTCCAGCCGGGGATCGGTGCCGATCGCCACGGCGAGGTCCCAGCCGTGGATCAGGTGTTCCGCGATCAACTGGTGCAGGTACTCGTCGGCGGGGGTCTCGCCGGAGGAGAGCGCCACCGTGCGCTCCAGCGCCCCCGGGTGGGTGAAGGCCAGCTCGGCCTGCCCCGCCGCCTCCCGGGCCGTGCCGGCCGGGTCGGGGCCGAGCACGTCGCCGTCGTAGCGGTCGCCCACCTCTTCGATCGTCCGCCCCGCGAGCAGCGCCACGCTCCAGCGGTCCTCGCCCACCACGTGGTTGACCAGCGTCCGGACGTCCCAGTCGGGGCACGGGGTCGGGTCCGACCACTGGTCGGGGCCGACCCGGTCCACCCGGTCGGTGAATTCGGCCAGGCTGCGGCGGTACGTCTCCAGCGGGTCCATGCCGACGATTGTTCCGGCTGCCCCCGGCAGCCGAGCCGTTTTGCCGGCTTCGCGGCCCTCCGGCCGCCGCCCGTGCCCGGTCAGTCCAGCTGTGCCGGGTCCAGCCCCAGCTCGCGGGCGGTGAGCAGGCGTACCCACTCGGCGAACTGCCGACGGGAGATCACCCGCTCGTGCACCGCGAGCTGCACCGCCAGCCCGTCGACCACCGCGCTGATCCGCCACGCCGCCCCGGCCGGGTCGGCGCACTCGAAGGTGCCATCGCGGACCCCGTCCGCGATGACCGTGGCCAGGTCCTCCCGCCAGCGCAGGTCGAGCCGGCGGGAGACCTTCTCCAACTCGGGGGTACGCAGCGACTCCGCCCAGCCGTCGATCCACATGGCCCAGGACGTCGCCCGGCCCGCTGGCGTGTAGAGCCGCACGATCCGGCGGAGCTTGGTCAGGGGCGGGGCGCTGGAGCGCATCACCGCGTCGAGCCGGGCCAGGTCCTGCTCCACGGCGTACGCGAACGCCTGCGCGAGCAGCCGGTCCTTGGTGGCGAAGTGGTAGAAGACCAGCGCCTGACTCACCCCGGCGGCCTGCGCCACGTCGGCCGTGCGGGTGTTGGCCAGACCGCGCTCCACGATCACGTCACAGGCCGTGCGCAGCAGGGCATCCAGGCGGATCTCGGCCGCACGTCTCGTCACGCCGTTACCGTAGCCCATCCTGCCGAACACGAGCAGTTACGGATCACGGCCCAGTTGCCCCGATGCAGTCGGAAGCCGGACAGTTCCGACCTCGCCTCGCCGGCCGCGAGACGGATCCGAGGATTCCGACCCATCCTCCTAGGAAGGCTAGGGCGGGAGGCGGGCGTCACCCCGAGCCGCACACCCGCGTCGGAGCCGATCACGTCGTGGTCGAGCAGGCCCGACCCCCGTCGGACGCGCCGGGAGGGCCCCGATTTGGCAACCGCTCGCCGGCTCGGCTAGAGTTCTCACCCGTCACCGGTTAACGCCGGAGACAAGCGGACGTAGCGCAGCTGGTAGCGCATCACCTTGCCAAGGTGAGGGTCGCGGGTTCGAATCCCGTCGTCCGCTCGGAGCTGCCGCCACGCATGACGGGGGCAACCTCGGTGGGGTGGCCGAGAGGCGAGGCAACGGCCTGCAAAGCCGTGTACGCGGGTTCAAATCCCGTCCCCACCTCGGTAACAAGCGAGGGCGATTGGCGCAGTGGGAGCGCGCTTCCTTGACACGGAAGAGGTCACTGGTTCAAACCCAGTATCGCCCACCAGCACGAAGGCCCGTCACCATCCGGTGACGGGCCTTCGTCGTCTGCTAACCCGATGGCCGAGGGGCTCGCTCGGAACGGCCGCCGGGCCCACGGCCCGCCGCCTCAGAGCGGCGGGGCGACGTCCCGACGCTCCTCGACGCGCCGGTACTCGACCGGCTCGGCCGTGCTGACCACCCGGCGGCGGCGCCCCCAGATGAGCGTGGTCATGATGAGGCCGAGCACGCCGGCGGCCATCAGGATCCACCCGACGACGTCGAGGTTGAGACCGCCGAGGTTCGCGTCGAGTGCGAAGGTGAGGATCGCGCCGAGCGCGATCAGGAAGATGCTGGTGCCGATACCCACGACAGCCTCCTTCGTCAGGGATGTGGTGTGCTGTCGATGGACCTCAGTACCCCACGCGTGAGCAGCGCAATCCTCGCCCGGTCGGGCTCCCGGCGGGGCGGCGTGTGAGGCGATCTTGCCGTCGGGTAGAGTTTCCCTCGTCGCCGACGAACACCGGCGACACGCGGACGTAGCGCAGCTGGTAGCGCATCACCTTGCCAAGGTGAGGGTCGCGGGTTCGAATCCCGTCGTCCGCTCGCGATCCGCCCCACGTGCTCCGGTCCGCCGGAGCGGGCGGTCACCCCGGGCGATTGGCGCAGTGGGAGCGCGCTTCCTTGACACGGAAGAGGTCACTGGTTCAAACCCAGTATCGCCCACCATCCGTCTGTCAACCCGTCCCGCCCTCGCAGCGAGCGGGAAACACCGCCGCGAGACCTGACGGTCCCACCACGCGTACGCCCTGACCGCGTCGGGTTCTGCCGAGGGCAGATCCGCCGACGGTGAACACGGGACCGCGTCGCCCCCGGCAGCCGGCACAGTGGAGCGCATGAGGCTGCTGGTGCTGGGTGGAACGGGATTCGTGGGCGGCGCGACGGTCGCCGAGGCGGTGCGCCGGGGCTGGTCGGTGACGGCGTTCAATCGCGGGCTGCACGGCGCGACGCCTGAGGGCGTACGCCGGTTGCGGGGTGACCGGATGGCGCCCGACGGCCTGGCGGCGCTCGCGGACGGCGAGTGGGACCTGGTGGTCGACACCTGGGACGGTGCGCCCCGCGCGGCGCGGGACGCCGCCCGCGCGCTGGCCGACCGGGTCGACCGGTACGTCTACGTCTCCAGCGGCTCGGTCTACGCCGAGCCCGTCGCCCCCGGCGTGGGCGAGGACGCCCCGCTGGTGGACGCTGAGCCGGACGCCGACGACGGCGACTACCCGGCCAACAAGGCCGGCGCCGAGCGGGCCGTACGGGAGACGTTCGGTGAGCGTGCGCTGATCGCCCGGGCGGGGCTGATCCTCGGGCCGGGGGAGGACATCGGCCGGCTGCCCTGGTGGCTGACGCGCGTCGCGCGGGGCGGGGACGTGCTGGCGCCCGGCCCGGTCGACCTGCCGGTGCAGTACGTCGACGTGCGTGACCTCGCGGGCTGGCTGCTGGACCGGGGCGCGGGCGGAACGTTCAACGTGGTCAGCCGCCCCGGGCACACGACGATGGGGGAGTTGCTCGACGCCTGCGTCACGGTCACCGGCGCCGACGCCCGGCTGCGCTGGACCGATCCGGAACCCATCCTGGCCGCCGGCGTGGTGCCGTGGAACGACCTGCCGATCTGGATCCCGGTCGGGCACGAGTACCGCTGGTTGCAGGAGCGCGGCGTCGAGCGGGCGTACGCGGCCGGGTTGACCTGCCGACCGGTGACCGGGACGGTCGCCGACACGTGGGCGTGGCTGCGGGAGGTCGGCACCGTCCCGCCCCGGGCAGGCAGACCGCAGCGCGCCCCCGTCGGGCTGGACCCCGACCGGGAGGCGGCGCTACTCTCCGCCACGCACGCGACACGCACCTGAGCGGGCCGACGCGCTGCGCGCGCTGACCGGTTGACGCGGTGCCGCCGGCCCGCTGCCGGTCAGGACCGGACGACCGCCAGATCGAGCACCTCGTCCACCTCGCGGCGCGGGGTCGGCCAGCCCGGCTGGCCGTAGCCGACGCGCATCACCATCTGCGGCGTACCGAACCGCCCCAGCGACAGCCGCAGCTGCTCGCGCGCCGACGGCACCTCGATCGGCTGGGACAGCATCGACACCGACAGCCCCGAGTCCGTCGCGGTGAGCAGCACCCGCTGCAACGCCTGCCCGGCGACGACCTGGTCGACGGCCGTGTTGCCCGGCGAGCCGAGCACCGCGACCAGCGGCTCCGGCTCGAAGTCCCGCCCCGGTGCCCGGTTGAGCCCGCCGAAGCCCCGGGAGGGCAGCAGGTCCTGCGGCTCGCCCTGCGGGCCGCCGGAAGCGGCCGGGATGCCGTCCGTGGCGGGCGTGGCGCGTACCCACTCCTGGCGTTCGGCCCGGTATTCGGGGCTGCGCTCCAGCACCCGGTGGGCGCTGCGGGCGATCTCGGCGAACGCGTTCACGGCGCTCACGCCGACCAGCAGCTCCAGCCAGCACTGCTCGGCGCGGGCCGCCTCGGCCAGGCGCCAACGGGCGTCGGCGGGCACCGGGTCGGGCCAGAACGGCGCACGGTTGCTGAACCGGCGGGGGATGGCCGCGTGCAGGGCCTGCTCGGCGGGGGTGGGGCGGCGCGGCACGTCCGGGACCAGCCGGGCCACCACGTCCGGCTCGGCCGGGTAGGGGCGCAGCCGCACCTTCGCGGGGGTGCCGGCCGCGGCCAGGGAGAGCCGCAGGTTGAACAGGGCCGCCCCGCAGGCGATGCGGACGCCCCAGCCGTTCGGGTCGGTGGCCGGCAGGCGTCGGGCCGGGTCGACGAGCACCTCGATGCCGCCGTCGCGCAGTCGGAACCGCCACGGCTGGGTGTTGTGCAGCGACGGCGCGCGGACGGCGTCGGTGGCGGCGGCCCGTAGCTGCTCGACAGTGAAGCCGGTGTCCATGGTCGTGCTCCTTCCGTGACAGGTCCTGCGCCGGCGGTGGTGGTACGTATCCACGGTGCGTCACGACGGCGGGTCGCGGGCAGGGCCGGACGTCCCGTCCCGCCGGGCGGCGCAGGTGTTGCCGGTTCGGGACCTTCGGCCCGTGCGGAATGCGGTGGGCGGGGGTAGAAACGAGGGATGATCCGCGTGTTCCTGCTCGACGACCACGAGGTCGTCCGTCGTGGCCTTGCCGACCTGCTGGAGAGCAGCGGGGACATCGAGGTGGTCGGCGAGTCCGGCCTCGCCCAGGAGGCGGCCCGGCGCATCCCCGCCCTGCGGCCGGACGTGGCGATCCTCGACGCGCGGCTGCCCGACGGCAACGGCATCGACGTGTGCCGGGACATCCGGGCCGTGGACTCCTCGATCAAGGGTCTGATCCTGACCTCATACGAGGACGACGAGGCGCTCTTCGCCGCGATCATGGCCGGCGCGTCGGGCTACGTGCTGAAGCAGATCCGCGGCACCGACCTGGTCGACGCGGTGCGCCGGGTCGCGGCCGGGCAGTCGCTGCTCGACCCGGCGATCACCACGCGGGTGCTTGAGCGCATCCGCAGCGGCGTGGAGCAGCCGCGCGAGCTGAAGTCGCTCACCGAGCAGGAGCGGCGGATCCTGGAGTACGTGGCCGAGGGCCTGACCAACCGGGAGATCGCCGGCAAGATGTTCCTCGCCGAGAAGACGGTGAAGAACTACGTCTCCAGCGTGCTGGCCAAGCTGGGCCTGGAGCGCCGCACCCAGGCGGCGGTCCTCGCGACCCGCCTGCTGGGCAAGACCCCCTGACCGACCCGCCTGCGGGGCAAGACCCCTGACGCCGGCGGGTCAGTCCCGCAGCGGCACCGACCAGCACACCGCGGTGCCGCGGGGCTCGGCCCGGCGTACGTGGAACTCGCCGCCGTGGCGCTCGGCGCGCTCGCGCAGGTTGACCAGGCCGCCCCGCGCGTCGGCCGGATCGCAGCCCACCCCGTCGTCGGTGACGGTCACGGTCACCCGGCCGGCGTCGACCCGTACCGCCACCGCCACGTGGTCGGCCCGCGCGTGCCGTACGGCGTTGGAGAGCGCCTCCCGCAGCACGGCGGTGAGGTCGGGGCGGACCGCGTCGGGCACGGCGCTGTCGATCGGCCCGCTCAGCTCCAGGCGGGGGCGGTGTCCGAGCGACTCGGCGGCCACCTCGATCGCCTCGCGGATCTCGGTGCGCAGCGCCGCGCTCATCGGGGTACGCAGCTCGAAGATGGTGCGGCGGATGTCCTTGATCGTGGCGTCCAGGTCGTCGACCGCCGCGTTGATCCGCCGGGCGACCTCCGGTTTCGTCGTCATCGGGGCGGCGCTCTGCAACTGCAGGCCGGTGGCGAAGAGCCGCTGGATGACTACGTCGTGCAGGTCCCGGGCGATGCGCTCGCGGTCCTCCAGGACCACCAGCAGCTCCCGTTCCTCCTGCCCGCGGGCGCGTTCCATGGCCAGTGCGGCCTGCCCGGCGAAGCTGCCCAGCAGGGCCATGTCGTCGTCGTTGGCGACGGGCGCCCGGTCGGCCCGGTGCGCGATCACCAGCACCCCGTGCAGGGTGTCGGCGGTGGCCAGCGGTGCGACCATCGCCGGGCCGGTACGCAGCAGCGCCGGCCAGGGCGCGGCGTGGGCCAGGTCGTCCACCCGGTCGTGCCGGCCCTCGACGACGGCGGCGGCGAAGCTCGTCTCGGCCGCCGGTAGCACCGTGCCGACCAGGGCACCGGCCTGCTCGTCGGCGCCGTCCACCACCTCGACGGTGAACTCCTCGGCGTCGGGGTCGTAGAGCAGCACCAGCGCGACCTCGGCCTCGGCGACCTCGCGGGCGCGTCGCGCCACGAGGGTGAGGGCGTCGGTGCGGCGCACCTCGCCCAGCAGCACGGCGGTGATCTCGGCGGTCGCCGCCAGCCAGCGTTCCCGGCGGTGGGCCAGCGCGTAGAGGCGGGCGTTCTCGATCGCCACGCCGGCTGCCGCGGCGAGCGCGACGACGATCTCCTCGTCGTCCTCGGTGAACTGCGCGCCGCCCTGCTTCTCGGCCAGGTAGAGGTTGCCGAACACCTGGTCGCGGATGCGTACGGGCACGCCGAGGAAGCTGTGCATCGGCGGGTGGTGCGGCGGGAACCCGTAGGACTTCGGGTGTTGGGTGATGTCGGGCATCCGCAGCGGACGCGGATCGTCGATGAGCAGGCCCAGTACGCCCCGCCCGTGGGGCAGGTCACCGATCCTGGCGTGCAGCTCCGGGTCGATGCCGTGGGTGATGAAGTCGTGCAGCAGGCGGTCGTGGCCGATCACGCCGAGCGCGCCGTAGCGGGCGCCGACCAGGTCGCAGGCCGACTGCACGATCCGTTGCAGGGTGCTGCGCAGGTCGAGGTCGGTGCCGATGCCCACCACCGCGTCGAGCAGGGCGCGCAGCCGCTCCCGGCTGGTCACCACCTCGCCGACCCGGTCCAGCATCTCCTGGAGCAGCTCGTCGAGCCGCACCCGGGACAGCGGGCTGAGCCCCAGCGAGGGGGTCACGTGCGGTTCGGGGCGCGGATTCGGGGTGCTGGCCACCGGACGATGGTATCGCCCGGTGGCCGTGGCCCAGGCTCCGCTAGGCGTCCGAGGAGCGCACCGCGGACGTGTCGACCACCTGCGCGACGTCCAGGCGCGGGGTGTGCGGCGGGCCGGCGTGCGCCGGGTCCGCGAGCCCCAGCCGGATCACGAGGTACGGGTAGCCGAGGCCGGCCAGCAGCCCGCGCAGCGTCTGCCGGGTGCCCGCGACCTCCACCACCCCGCTCAGCGGCACCACGGAGACCCCGAGGCGGGTCGCGGTCAGCCAGGCGGCCGAGAGCGCCTCGCCGGCGCGCAGCCAGCTGTCCGGCTCGTCCTCGTCGCCGTAGAGCACCCCGTACACGGCCGTCCGGTCGTGCCCGGGGCCGACGGGCAGGGTGCCGGGGCGGCCGAAGTCACGGGCCGGCACGGTGGTCCGGGGCGCCTCGGTGGGCAGCACCTCCGGCGGCAGTCCGGTGCCGGTGCCGGCCCGGCTGGTCCAGTACTCCAGCTCCTCGCGCAGCTGCGAGTCCTCCGCCTCGACCGAGGCGGCGCGGCTGGCGACGGCGGCCAGCTCCAGGACGTTGTCGCGGTCGAGGAACTGCAGCTGGCAGCCCTCGGCGGCGACCGCCGACGCGATCTCGCCGAGCGCGGCGGTCGGCACGGGTTCGTCGCTGACCGGGCGCCGGTCGGTGTGCCGCACCTGCATGCACTGCACGAGGCGCATGGCCTCGGGGTCGGCCTGCGCGTGGGCCAGCCCGGTCAGCCGGGCCAGCAGGTCCCCGTCGGCCGGGTCGGGCATCCGCTCCACGACGGCGGTCCAGCCCTCCGCGGTCAGCGCGACCCGCGCGTGGTGCAGCGCCGCCCCGCAGCTGTACGCCACCAGCCGGCCCTCCGGGTCGGTGGCCGCCAGCCGGGGATCGCGGACCACCCGCAGCTCCAGCGCGTCCGGCAGGACCCGCCACCGCCACGGTTGGGCGTTGTGCACCGACGGGGCGTGCCCGGCCGTCGCGGCGGCCTCCGCGAGTGCGGTGGTCAGCGGACGATCCGTCGCCGGCGTCTCGTGGCTCATGGTCACGACCTTTCCGTTTCTCCCCATCGTGCCCCAGCCCGACGGTGCCCCGGGCGGGGTTGCCGCTCCATCCTGCGCCATCGGCCGTGCCGACGCACGGTACGCAGGTCCCGGCGCGGCAGGGCATGTCGCCCCCTCCGGTTCGCCGGGATGCCCTCCGTGGCGCGGTGGGCGCTGAGACGATCCGCAGGTGGGAACGGAGTCGCGCGAGTGCGTGCCGGAGCAGCCGGTACGGCGGGACCGGTCGCGCCTGCTGCTCTGGGCGCCGCTGGCCGGCGTGACGGCGTTGGTGCTGGTCGGGGCGGTGCTGCGCCTCGCCGGGCGGCGGGACGCGGCCGACGCGGTGTGGGCGGCCGCCACCGTGGCCGCCCTGGCACCCGCCGCCTGGTCGGTGCTGCGTCAGTTGTGGCGCCGGCAGTTCGGGGTGGACGTGATCGCCGTGCTGGCCCTGGTCGGCGCGCTCGTCGTCCGGGAGTACCTGGCCGGGGCGGTGATCGCGGTGATGCTGGCCACCGGGCGGGCGCTGGAGACGTACGCCCAGGGGCGGGCGACCCGTGACCTGCGTGCGCTGCTCGCCCGCGCCCCCCGCACCGCCCGCCGGCGTACCCCGGGCGGGGGCGTCGAGGAGGTGCCGCTGGACCGGGTGGTGGCGGGGGACCGGCTGCTGGTCGGCCCGGGGGACGTGGTGCCGGTCGACGGGCAGGTCGACGAGCCGGTGACCCTCGACGAGTCCGTGGTGACGGGCGAGTCCCGGCTGGTGCGGCGCGCGGCGGGCGAGCAGGTCGCCAGCGGCGTGGTCAACGCCGGCGCCGGCTTTCCGATGCGCGCGACGGGCGACGCGGCGGGGAGCACCTACGCGGGGATCGTCCGGCTGGCCGAGGAGGCGACCGCCCACAAGGCGCCGATGGTCCGCCTCGCCGACCGGTACGCCGCCGCGTTCGTGCCGTTCACCCTGGTCCTGGCGGGGTTGGGCTGGCTGCTCTCCGGCGAGTTCGTCCGGGCGGTGGCCGTGCTGGTGGTCGCCACCCCGTGCCCGCTGCTGCTGGCCACCCCCATCGCCATCGTGTCGGGGCTGTCGCGTACCGCCCGGCGTGGGGTGCTGGTCCGCGACGGCGGCTCGCTGGAACTGCTCGGTCGGGCCCGTACCCTGCTGGTCGACAAGACCGGCACGCTGACGGCGGGCCGCCCCCGCGCCGCCGAGGTGGTGGCCGCCCCCGACGGCGACCGCGACGACGTGCTGCGTCTGGCCGCCTCGGTGGAGCAGCTCTCCCCGCACGTGCTGGCCCGCGCGCTGGTGGCGCAGGCGCGCGAGCGGGGTCTGCCGCTGACGGAGCCGGCGGGGGTGACCGAGGAGCCGGGCCGGGGCGTACGCGGGTCGGTCGACGGGCGGCAGGTACGGGTCGGTCAGCTCGACGGCGACCTGCCCGACTGGGCGGGGCGGGCCCGGTCCCGGGCCGAGTTGGCCGGTCGCTCGGTGGTGTGGGTCAGCGGTGAGCGGGGCCCGCTCGGGGCGATCCTGCTGGAGGACCCGGTACGTCCCGACGCCCGCCGCACCGTACGCCGGCTGCGCGAGGCGGGGCTGCGGCGCATCGTGATGGTCACCGGGGACCGGCCCGACGTCGCCGCCCAGGTCGCGCGGGTGGTCGGCGTGGACGACGTGGTGGCCCGGTGCTCGCCGCCGGAGAAGGCGACCCGCGTACGCGAGGAGGCGCACCGGGCGGTCACCGTGATGGTCGGTGACGGGGTCAACGACGCCCCCGCCCTCGCCGAGGCGCACGTCGGCGTGGCCATGGGCGCCACCGGGGCGACCGCCTCGGCCGACGTCGCCGACGCGGTGCTCACCGTCGACCGGCTCGACCGGCTCGCCGACGCGGTGGAGATCGCCCGCTACGCGCGCCGCATCGCGGTGCAGAGCGCCACCGTCGGGATGGGCCTCGCGGTGCTGGCGATGCTGGCCGCCGCGCTGGGCCGGCTGCCCCCGGTCGCCGGCGCGTTCCTCCAGGAGGGCATCGACGTGCTGGTGATCCTCAACGCGTTGCGCGCCCTCGGGGGCGGGTTGCGTCGCCGCGACGTGCCGCCGGGCACCCGCGAACTGCTCGACCGGTACGCGGCCGAACACGGCGGCGTCCGCGACGTGCTCGCCGCTCTGCGCGACACCGCCGACCTGGTCGCCACCGCACCGGACGCGCCGCAGTGCCTGCCGGCGCTGCGCGGGACGCACCGCAGGCTGACCGGGGAGGTGCTGCCGCACGAGGCGGCCGAGGAACGTCAGCTCTACCCGGCGCTGGCCGACCCGCTGGGCAGCGCCGAGGCGACCTCGACGATGAGCCGCGCCCACGTGGAGATCCGGCGACTGGTGGAGCGGCTCGGCGCCCATCTCGCGCAGGCCGGCGACGGCCCGCTGCGCCGCGACCAGCTCACCGACCTGCTCGCCACCCTCTACGGCCTGGAGGCGATCCTGCGGCTGCACCTCGCCCAGGAGGAGGAGGACTACTTCTCGCTCAGCCCCGCGGAACCGGCCGAGACCCGGTGACCGCGCCGAAGGCCCCCCGCGGGGCCTCCCGTTCAGCGTTCCCGGACCACCGCCACCGGGCAGTGCGCGTGCTGGATGAGCTGCTGGCTGACCGAACCGAGCAGCATCCCCTTCAGGCCGCCCCGGCCCCGGGTGCCCACCACCACCAGGCACGCGTTGCGACTGCCGTCGACCAGCAGGGACGCCGGGCGCCCCTCCGCCACCTCCACGGTGACCGGCACGTCGGGGAACGTCGCGCCCCACCGGGCCAGCGGTTCGTCCAGCTCGGCCCGGTCGGCCGCCGCGGCCTCCCGCGCCTCGGGGCCCGACGGCGGGCGCTGGCCGGTCGGCGGATGCCAGGCCCGCACCACGTGCAGGGGCACCCGCCGGGCGGCGGCCTGCTCGAAGGCGAAGCCCAGCGCCAACAGCGAACAGTCGGAGCCGTCCACACCGACCGCCACGTGCCCGCTGCGCCCACCGGCGGCGGCCTCGCCGCGCACGACCACGACCGGGCAGTGCGCGTGGGCGGCCACGGCGACCGCGGTCGAGCCGACGAGCAGCCCGCCGAAGCCGCCGTGCCCCCGGGTGCCCAGCACCAGCAGGTCGGCCTGCGCCGAGCGTTCCTGGAGCACCAGCGCGGGCGGCCCGTCGAACACCTCGCCCGTGACGGTCAGCTCCGGGTGCGCGGCGGACGCGTCCGCCGCCGCCTTGCGGACCAGCTCCTCGACCTGCCGGCGGGCCGTCTCGTCCGGCCAGATGCCGGGGGCGACGCCGGGGCCGATCCAGCCGGCCACCGTGAGCCACTCGAAGACGTACGCCAACCGCACCGGTCGCCCGCTGCGGCCGGCCTCCTCCAACGCCCACTCCAGCGCGGCGGAGGCGTCGGCGGAGCCGTCGTAGCCGACCAGGATCTCGTTGCCGCTCATCGGGTCCACCTCTCGTTCGCGACTGCGCTCCTCGCGCTCACCGGGCCTGCCTTTCGTGCGCGACTGCGGGGCTCGCAAGCTCACTCCTCGCGCTCACCGGTGCCGGCCTTTCGTGCGCGACTGCGGGGCTCGCAAGCTCACTCCTCGCGCTCACCGGTGCCGGCCTTTCGTGCGCGACTGCGGGGCTCGCAAGCTCACTCCTCGCGCTCACTGGTCACCCCGCAGCCCCGGGTCCGTCTCGCGCACCCAGCGCCACTCCGCGACCTGCGGGTCGTCCTCGCCGTGCTCGCGGGTGTAGTCCCGGCAGGCCTGCCGCGCGTCGACCATCTCCTGCCGCAGGTGGGCGGCCCGGTCGGCCAGCCCCGGCACCCGGTCGATCACGTCGATGACCAGGTGGAAGCGGTCCAGGTCGTTGAGCATCACCATGTCGAACGGCGTGGTGGTGGTGCCCTCCTCCTTGTAGCCACGCACGTGCAGATTGGCGTGGTTGGTCCGGCGGTAGGTGAGCCGGTGGATCAGCCAGGGATAGCCGTGGTACGCGAAGATGACCTGCTTGTCGCGGGTGAAGATGGTGTCGAACTCCTTGTCCGACAGCCCGTGCGGGTGCTCCGTCGGCGGCTGGAGCCGCATCAGGTCGACCACGTTGACGACCCGCACCTTCAGCTCCGGCAGGTGCTTGTGCAGCAGGTCCGCGGCGGCCAGCGTCTCCAGGGTCGGCACGTCGCCCGCGCAGGCCAGCACCACGTCGGGCTCGCTGCCGGCGTCCGTGCTGGCCCAGTCCCAGATGCCGATGCCGCGCCGGCAGTGCTGGACGGCCTCGTCCATCGACAGCCAGTTCGGGGCAGGCTGCTTACCGGCCACCACCACGTTGATGTAGTGCCGGCTGCGCAGGCAGTGGTCCATCGTGGAGAGCAGGGTGTTGGCGTCCGGCGGCAGGTAGACGCGTACCACCTCGGCCTTCTTGTTCATCACGTGGTCGATGAAGCCCGGGTCCTGGTGGGAGAAACCGTTGTGGTCCTGCCGCCACACGTGGCTGGAGAGCAGGTAGTTCAGCGAGGCCACCGGCTTGCGCCACGGGATGCCCCGGGTCACCTTCAGCCACTTCGCGTGCTGGTTGAGCATGGAGTCGACGATGTGGATGAACGCCTCGTAGCTGGTGAAGATGCCGTGCCGGCCGGTCAGCAGGTAACCCTCCAGCCAGCCCTGGCACAGGTGCTCGGAGAGGACCTCCATCACCCGCCCGTCGGGGGAGAGGTGGTCGTCGCCGGGCACGGTGCCGGCCACCCAGGCCCGGTCGGTGACCTCGAACGCCGCGCCGAGCCGGTTCGAGGCGACCTCGTCCGGACCGAAGAGGCGGAACGTCTCCGGGTTGGCGCTGATGACGTCGCGTACCCACGGGCCGAGGGTGCCGGTCGCCCCGGCCACGGTCTCGCCGGGCCGCTGCACGTCGACCGCGTAGTCGCGGAAGTCCGGCAGCACCAGGTCACGCAGCACCAGCCCGCCGTTGGTGACCGGGTTGGCGCTCATCCGCCGCTCGCCCCGGGGCGGCAACTCGGCCAGCTCGGCGACCGGGGCACCGGTGGCGTCGAAGAGCTCCTCCGGCCGGTAGCTGCGCAGCCAGCGCTCCAGCTCCGCCAGGTGCTCCGGGTTCTTGCGTACCTCGGACAGCGGCACCTGGTGCGCGCGGTAGGTGCCCTCGACCTGCTTGCCGTCGACGTCGTGCGGCCCCGTCCAGCCCTTCGGCGTACGCAGGACGATCATCGGCCAGCGGGGGCGCTCGACGGCGCCGCCCGAGCGGGCCCGCCGCTGGATGGCGGCGATCTCGTCCAGCGCCCGGTCCAGCGTGCCGGCGAGCGCCTGGTGCACCGTCGCCGGGTCGTCACCGGCGACCACGTACGGCTCGTAGCCGAAGCCGCGCATCATGGCCAGCAGATCGTCCTCGGGGATGCGGTCCAGCACCGTCGGGTTGGCGATCTTGTAGCCGTTGAGGTGCAGGATCGGCAGCACCGCCCCGTCCCGGGCCGGGTTCAGGAAGACGTTGGAGAGCCAGCTCCCGGCCAGGGGACCGGTCTCCGCCTCCCCGTCGCCGATGACGCAGGCCACCAACAGGTCGGGGTTGTCGAACGCCGCGCCGTAGGCGTGGCTGAGCGCGTACCCCAGCTCGCCGCCCTCGTGGATCGAACCCGGCACCTCCGCCGCCACGTGGCTGGGGATGCCGCCGGGGAACGAGAACTGGCGGAACAGCCTGGCCATGCCGGCCTCGTCGCGGCCGATGTGGTGGTACACCTCGCTCCAGGTGCCCTCCAGCCAGGTGTTGGCGACGACCGCCGGGCCGCCGTGACCGGGGCCGGTGACGAACAGGGCCGACAGGTCACGGGCGACGATGACCCGGTTGAGGTGGGCGTAGAGCAGGTTCAGGCCGGGACTGGTGCCCCAGTGGCCGAGCAGGCGCGGTTTGACGTGCTCGGGGGCCAGCGGCTCGCGCAGCAGCGGGTTGTCCAGCAGATAGATCTGCCCGACGGTCAGGTAGTTCGCCGCCCGCCAGTAGGCGTCCAGCCGGCGCAGCTCATCTTCGGTCAGGGGGCTGTGCAGGTCGAGAGCGGTGTCCATACTGCAAGAGCCTCTCGCGGGTAGGGGAATCCTGCATCCTCAGAGGGCGGATTCATCCGGGCCGGCCCCATCATCGCCGGTCGACGCCGATGTGGATCAGGGCCGTTGGTCCCGTGGGTGGCGGGCGTTGCGCCCGTCCACCGGAATCCCCGTCAGCCCGCGCACCACGATCAGCGGCGCGGGGGAGTGGTAGAGCAGCGCCTGACTCACCGCCCCGAGCATGCCCCGCCACGGCTCGTCGCCCCGGGAGGCGACCAACACCACCTGCGCCGAGCGGGACTGCTCCACCAGGACGGCGCCCGGGTCACCCCGGATCGTGTGGCACTCCGTGGCCACCGACGGGAACCGGCGCGCCGAGCGCGCCACCATCTCGACCAGCGGCCCGGCATCCTCGTCGCCGTCCTCCGGCTCGACGACGCGGACCGCCAACAGTCGCGCCTCCCGCCCGGCCGCGCACTCGAACGCCCACTCCAGCGCGGCCCGTGAACTGTCCGAGCCGTCCACCCCGACCAGCACCGGCCCCTGCGGCGGCGGATCCCGGCGGACCACCAGCACCGGGCAGCCGGCCCGGGCGGCGAGCTGCACCGCCGGCGCGTCGACCGACACACACTCGCCGCTGGCCGCCATGCCGCCGTCCCCGACGGCGAGCAGGAACGCCGACTCCGACCGGCGGACCAGGGTGGGGACGAGGGCACCCTCGACGATCTCGCTGCTCACCGGCAGCGCCGGCTCGACCTCGTTGGCGACCTGCGTGGCCTGGGAGATCAGGTCCTCGGCGTCCACGCGCGGCCCCGCGACCGACGGCGCCTCCAGCGCGGCCGCCCAGTCGAACGCGTGCAACAGGCACAGCGGACGCCCGTGCGCGGCGGCCTCCTGCGCCGCCAGTCGGACCACCGGCAGGTTGCGTTCCGCGCCGAGCCCGACCAGCACCGCCGCGTCGGTGGGTGCGGCCATCCGAATCACCTCCGCAGGCGTCGCGCCCGGCCCTCCTGTCGAGGCTAGTCGCGTCCGTACGTGGGTGGGGCGGGATCGCGCGTCGCGGCCTGCTGGTCTCTGCCGTGGCTGGTGCCGCGTGGGTCGTGCTGCGTCGTACCGGCTCGGCGGGTGTGGCTTCGCGTTTGGGTTGCGCGGCGTCTTGGGTGGGGTCGGTCGTACGGCGTCCGGGGTGGGTGTGCGGCGTTGGGGTGGGATCGGTAGCGGGTGCGGCGGGGTGGGGTCGGTTGCGCTGCGTGGGGGTGGGGGTGTGGCCCGCCGTGCCCGGCTCCGGGCGGTCAGGCTTGATCCCTGCGCCGGGCACGACGGGCCACACTCCGACGGTGCCCCCTCCCACGTCCGGCGGCTCCGGCTCCGGCTCCTGGTCGGGGTCGGGTCCGGGGCCGGGGAGATCTTGGTAAGAACGTGCCCCTCCAGGGGCCGGTATCTACCAAGATCTGCTGCCGAGGCGTCGCCGCATCCGACTGCGTGGGGTGTCCGGTGTCGTGGCGGGTGTGCGGATGGCTTGGTCGGGTCTGGGGTGTCGGGTTTCCGGATGGCTGGGGCCGGTCCCTCCCGGGCGACCCGCCGCCGGGTTGTCCGGTTTGGGGGTGTGGTCGGGGGCATCGTGGGGGCGGAATCGTGGCGGGGGCGGGGTCGTTACACCCTGCGTACGACCGAGCAAGGTCACGCGCCGAGGCCAGGCCACGCCGCCCCGACGGGCAAGCGCCAAGGCGATGCCGCCCCGCCGGGATGGCGGGACCGCCCCGACGGGGTGGCGGGACCGGGGTCCCGGAATGACGGCGGGCCGGTGGTCGTTACACATGGTCCGGCCGACGTGAGGGCACCCCCCGCCCCCGCGAAACAGTCCGGGTCCTTCCGACCCGCACAGGTCGGACATCCGGCCGACACGGCCGATCTGATCTTTCCTCCAGCGCGACTCGGGAGACCTTTCCTCCGGTACGACGCCGGAGAAATCTCCCCCGGTTCGACTGGAGATCCCCTGAGTTCCTTGGGCGCCGGACGGTGCTTGCACCCGCGTGAAGCCGATCCCCCTCGGCATTGTGGGTGCCGACCCCCGAATGGAGCATCTGCGATGAACACGATCATTCGTAACAGCGTTCTCGGTATCGCCGGTCTCGCGTTCGCCGGTGGTGTGGCCGCCGGTCCGATGACCGACACCGCCCACACCAGCGCCCCGAGCGTGGACACGACGGCTGTCGCCGTCGCCGCGGTGCAGGCCGACAAGCCCGACATGGGCAAGCTGGTGCCGCATGGTTTGCAGGGCACCCAGTCGCGTATCGACCTGTCCGATGAGCAGGTCGGCAACGTGAAGGCGATCATCGCGGCGACGAAGAAGGCCGGCATGGACGAGCGGGCCGCGGTGGTGTCGATCGCGACGGCGTTGCAGGAGTCGAAGTTGGAGAACCTGGGTCACCTGGGTGACCGCAACGACCATGATTCGCAGGGCCTGTTCCAGCAGCGTCCGTCCAGTGGTTGGGGCACGGTGGAGCAGATCACCGACCCGGAGTACTCGACGACGGCGTTCCTGAAGGGTCTGAAGCAGGTCGACGGGTGGCAGGACATGCCCCTGACGAAGGCCGCGCAGACGGTGCAGGTGTCGGCGTACCCGGACCACTACGCCCAGTGGGAGCAGCAGGCCGCCGACCTGGTCGCCGAGCACTGGAACAGCTGACCTGAGCAGTGTGAACGACTGCCGCTGGCCGGTACCCCACCCGGGGTGCCGGCCAGCGGCGTCTGTGTGGCGGCACCGATCGGGTGAACCGGAGCGGACGATCGCCATTCCTTGTGCCGGTGACCAGCCGTCGTTCCTGTCGCCTCGGCCGGCGCGGCAGCAGGACGTCGGCGTCACCGCTGTGGTGACGCCGACGTCGTCCTGCTCGTTACGGGGTGACCACCCTGCCGCCGAAGGTCACGACGAGGCGGCCGTCGGACGCGAAGGACCAGCCCAGGGCGCCGGAGTACTGGGAGCACCGGGATCCGTTGGTGCCGGACCAGAACTGGTTCGAGCTGTCGGAGTTGCCGACGATCTTGTCGTTCGAGCCGCCGTCGCACGAGGTGTTGTTCCGGAACACCGAGGAGCCACCGTCGAAGGTGAAGTTGCGTTCGGTGTTGCCGATGCTGGCGTTGTTCGACACCTGCATGGTGCCCAGGTTGCGGTTGTAGGTGAACCCGTGCTTGCCGTTGTCGTAGGCGATGTTGCCCCGGACGATGTGGTTCACCCCGATGTCCTCGCCACCGAGCTTGTAGCCGTTGCGGTCGCCGGCCCCGGCTTGGCCGCCGTTGCTGAGGGTGCCGTTGTTGTAGGCGAGAGAGGACTCGATGGTCACCGCGCCGATGGCCCCGGTGTCGCTCTTCGTGTAGAGGTCGTAGCCGTCGTCGATGTTGTTGTGGGCCACGGTGTAGCGGAAGACGTTGCCCGGGCCCACGGTGAGCTTCGGGGCGAAACCGTCGGCGTCCTCACCGTCGGAGTCGACGTTGTCGTGCGACACGGTGCTCACCACGAGGTTGTTGGCGGGCCACTGGTCGCGGGGCGCGTTGGCCACCAGCCGCGAGAGCTGGAGCCCCGAGTCCCGGTTGTGGCGGGTCACCGTACGCTCGATGATGTTGTTGTTTCCAGCGAGCAGGATGCCGTTGTCCCCGGCCCGCTCGACGATGATGCCGCGGATGTGCCAGTACGATCCGCCCACCGCGAGGCCACGGTTGGCCGGGTCCTCACTCTGGGCCGAGAAGTTCAGGATCGGGGTCTCGCCCGGGTAGGCGAAGATGTTCTTGCGCGCGCTCGACGTGCCGTTGTTGCCCTGGCCGATGGTGATGGTCTGCGAGTAGCGGTAGGTGCCGCCGCGTAGGTAGATCGTGCCGCCGGCGGTGATCCGGGTGATCGCGGAGGTGAGCGTCGTCGGGTTCGCCTCGGTGCCGGCCGCGCTGTCGGTGCCGGTGGGTGCCACGTACAGCGTGCTGCTCGACGGCGGGGGCGTGGTCGGCGGCGGTGTGGTGGGTGGGGGCGTGGTCGGCGGGGGCGTGGTCGGCCCGGTCGTCGGCGGCGGGGTCGTCGTACCCGAGGCGTACGTTTCGAACTCGGCGACCCTCGGGGTGCCGGTCGAGCTGGTGATCTCGAAGTTGATCTTGCGAAGCGAGGTGGCGGCGAAGCTGATGGCCCCCGCCCCGGCGCCGCTGGCCAGGGTGGTGCCGGTGTCGTTGTTGACGACCCGCCAGGAGCCGATGGCCCCGACGGCGCCGGCCGCCTCCCGGATGTTGATCGAGGCCACCGTGGTGGCGGAATCCCACTTGATCGAGATGCGGCCGGTCGAGCCTGCCGGTGACCAGTAGGTGCTCATGTCGCCGTCGCGTACGTTGCCGTAGCTGGTGCCGCTGGCCTTGCTGGAGCCGTCGGAGTCGCCCCCGAGGCTGAGGTTGGTCGCGTTGGCGCTGACCGATGCGGGACTGGGGCCGCCGGACGCACCCGACGCCTGGGCCATCGGTAGCGCCGCGGCGACCGCGGCTGCGGCGGCCAAGGCGGTGCCGCCGGCGAGAAGCTTGTGTCGCACTGCGGTTCTCACTGTTGGGACTCCTCAGGAGTAGGCACGGCGCGGGGCGCTGCCTTGCCGCCCGGCACCGCAGGTGGCTTCGTGTCCGCACCCTCGGCCCGGTCGAGAATCGGAAACATCGATGAAACACAGGCTAGGAAAGCGCTTGCCGGTGAGGCAAGAGCGGAGACATGCAGGTTTGTTGCAGCCGGCGACGCGCGCACCACCATGACGCCGACCGCCCCCGCGACCGGGGCGCCAGGCGCTGACGGCGCGGCGGCCATCCTGCCGAGTCGGTTCGGCGGCAGCAGGCCTGGTGTGCCGGGTCGGGTCGTCGGCGGCAGGCCTGGCGTGGCGAGCCGGGTCGGCGGCGGCTGGCCTGGCCTGGTTTGGCGAGCCGGGGCGGCGGCGGCAGGCCTGGCGTGGCGGGCCGGGTGTCCGGCTTGCTGTCGTACCCGTGTGTGAGGCTTCGGTGCGTGGCGACTTTCGTTCTGATCCACGGCGGCGGGGGCAGCGCCTGGGACTGGCATCTCCTGGCCCCTGAGCTGATCCGTCGTGGCCACGACGTGGTGGTGCCGGAGTTGCCGATCGAGGACGTCTCGGCGGGGTTCGCCGACTTCTGCGAAGCGGTCGTCGACGCGATCGGCGACCGGGGCGATCTCGTGGTCGTCGGGCACTCGTACGGGGCGTTCACCGCGCCGCTGGTCGCCGACAGGCTGCCGGTGCGGCTGATCGTCCTGCTCGCGCCGATGGTGCCCAAGCCCGGTGAGAGGCCCGGGGACTGGTGGGACGACACCGGTCACCGGGTCGCGGAGGGGCTGAGCGAGGAGGAGCAGTTCTACAACGGCCTGCCGACCGAGGTCGTCGCGGAGGCCGCGGCGCACAGCCGGGCGCAGGTCAGCGTGGAGTGGAACGAGCCGTGGCCTCTGGACGCCTGGCCGGCCGTGCCGACGAAGGTGCTCATCGCCCGCGACGACCAGTTCTTCCTGGCGGACTTCCAGCGCCGGGTGGCCGCCGAGCGGCTCGGCGTCGTCCCGGACGAGATCGACGGGGGGCACTCGGTGGCGCTCAGCCATCCGGAGGGGCTCGCCGACCGGCTGACCGCGTACCTGCTCGGCTGAGAGGCGTCAGCGGCCACTCAGTCGAGACAGAACTCGTTGCCCTCGATGTCCTGCATCACGAGGCAGGACTCGTTGTAGCCGTCGGCGCGCAGCAGTCGCACGCGTACCGCGCCGAGCGCGACCAGCCGCGCGCATTCGGCCTCAAGTGCGGCCAGGCGCTCCTCGCCCACGAGCCCGGTGCCGACGCGTACGTCGAGATGCAGCCGGTTCTTGGCGACCTTGCCCTCGGGGACGCGCTGGAAGAACAGTCGCGGGCCCACGCCTGAGGGGTCGACGCATGCGAACGCCGAACCCTGTCGCTCGGGCGGCAGCGCGCGATCGAAATCGTCCCAGGTGGCGTACCCCTCGGGTGCCGGCGGTACGACGTAGTCCAACAGCTCGCACCAGAAGCGGGCGACGCGCTCGGGTTCCGCGCAGTCGAAGGTGATCTGTACCTGCTTGACCGACTGTGGGTTCTCAGCAAAGGTGATCCAGGGGCGACCAGCCGACCAGCAGCGGGTCAGTTTCGGTGAGAAGCCTCAGGCCGTCGCCTTCTCACTGGATTTGATCTCTTCTTGCCGGCCGGGGGTTGAGTTGGGTTGAGCCTTGGGCCAGGGTTCGGTAGATCGTCCGGTCTGGCTCCTGGATGTTGCGCCAGAACCAGGTGGGCATGCCCCAGCCGCCAGCCCAGCGGAACAGCGGATGGGCGGGGCGGAGTAGCTGTTCGGGCGCTGGATGATCAAGGCATCGAGCGACGGCGAGCAGGAACTGCATGGTGGAGGGGGCTTCGCGGTCCTCGGTTGGGGTGAGCATCAGCGTGGGGGCCGAGGCGAACAGGCTGGTGAGCGCGATGGTCTCCGGGTAGCGGATGACGGTGTCGGGAACGTGTGGGAGGTGCTCGGTTCGGGCGTTCCAGCGGGCGTTGATCTGCTCCGACTTGTCTCTGTAGTGACCGACCCGGCCTCGCCCCCAGAGGCGGGTGATGTTGGCGGCTGCGGCGAACGCCTCGCCGATGGTGTTTCGATGGCGGCGGCGAAGGATCTTGTAGCGGTGCGCGGCGGTGACGATCTCGGGTGCTGCCCCGAGGGGCTGTTCGTTGCCGCGGTCGGATCGATAGTGGTAGGGCACCAACGTGCGGCGGTGTCGGATGCAGATGGGTGGCGGGCCCGGTTCGAGCTGGATGATGGCCGGGACGCGGATCCCATGGCGGGCCGTGCAGTGGGAGCAGGGGCGTAGCAAAGTGGGGCCGGTGCCGCCCAGCGGTATCCAGTCGCGCAGCGGCTCCGGCCCAGGTGTCTTGAGGGTGCGGGTGGAGATGGCTGCCAGTAGGACGGCTTCGGGGTAGCCGCTGAGGATGGCCAGTCGCGCGAGCGCCGGCCGGTTGAGCGCGAGGTCATGTGTGTGGAGCGGGCCGATGTGGTGGGCGTGGTCGGTGGCGATGTGGCGGATCAGCAGGGGGCGGTCGACGCGGTTGGCGTTGGCGAGCCGTCGCAGGTAGGAGATCATGAGTTCGCGCGGCATCGGCCGGACTGGGATCGGTAACGGGCGCAGGCGGCGTTGCCAGTAGGGGTCGCGCGGGTCGGGCATGGTCAGGCGGCTCCGCTGCTGGCGGTGTGTGCGGGCATCCGGCGTGGCCGAGCCGGTGATGCGGCGGCGCCCGGCCGGGGATGTTCGGCGGCGTGGTCGAGGACGACCCGGTCCAGGGCGGTCTTGGTGATGCGTTCGGTGCCGTCGAAGATGGCCTCGATCGCGGCGTCGCGGATCAGGTGGGACAAGCTGCCGATCATGCCGCTGGTGCGTTCGTGCAGGTAGCCGGAGAGACGCAACAGCGAACCGGTGCGGTGCTGGTGCAGGCGTAGCGCGTGTTCGAGAGCGCTGACCAGGGCGGCCCACTGCTCGCGCTGGGTGCGGGTGCCGTACGCGAACGCCGTAGTGGTGATCGAGGCGAAACGGCCGGCGATCTGCCGGCCACGGACGCCGGAGAACAGGCCGGCGCGCTCGACGTCGATGCCAGCGTAGACGAACGTGGCAGGGAGCCGCTCGGCCAGGTATTTGAGCTGGTCGGAGGCTTCCGCGCCGACTCTGGTGGCCAGGTTGAGGTTGTGTATCTCGTCGACGAGCACGAGGTCGGTGCCGAGCTGGGAGAGCACGTCGCAGACGGCGTTGGTGATGTTGACCTGGTTGAGATTGCGGGGTAGCGGCAGGCCGAGGAACCGGGCGAACTCAGCGGCGAGGACCTTCGGAGTGGCCGCTGGCGGGACGGTGACGTAGACGACTGGCAGGAACGGGCCGGGCGCGGTGCGTCGACGCCGGGCCAGCAGTTCGTGGTGCTTGCCGAGCTGCTTGATCGCGGTGCTCTTGCCGGTTCCGGAGTCGCCGGTGACGACCAGGCCCCGCCGCGCGGTGTCGGTGCCGCGGTTGAGCAGCACGAGCCGCCGGCCGGTGTTGACGATCTGGTCGACGGTTGGGGTTGCCACGATGATGAGCCGGGCGTGGTGGGCGATCCGCGCATCGTCGTAGGTGTCCCGCTCGGCCGGGGTGAGCGCGGCCAGCCGGGCGGTCGCCAGAACCTCTATCCGGGAGGGCTGCTGCTCGATGAACGCCGCCCAGCCTTCCTTCGTGGTGGGCGGTTCGTGGGCAGGCGGGTCGACGAGATCTTCCGCCGGGGTGCGGGTCACCGGTAGCGCCGCTCGTCGCCAGGCTCGAACACCCCGAACGGGATCACCTTCGCCAGCGGCAGGTCCTGGCCCTCCTCTTCGGCGTCGGCGGGTTCTTCCGGGTCGGCCGGCGGAGTGGACGGGATCGGCCGGGCCGCAGCGCGGGTCCGGGCGGCCACCCGCTGATGGCGGGCATCGCCGCCGGGGCCGGCACCGGCCCGGGTGAGGAGGTCGTCCAGGGCGCGGGCAACGGCGGTCTCGTCGGTGTCGTCGCCGCCGCGGGCGGCGACAATCTGCCGGGCGGCCCGCCAGGTGAAGTCGGCGAACGGCTGCCCGACCATCGGCAGGTGGGTCCAGGTGGCCGTGATCCAGCCGCCGCACTGGTGGTCCCGGACGAAGACGTGCGACAGGTCGTAGGGGTCGTAGTGGACCTCCCACTGCTTGCCCTTGCCGACCACACCGGAGGACCCGTGGCGGTAACGGCCCAGGTCAGGACTGTGGTAGTGGCGGTAGTCGATCTGGATGCCGTGATCGCCGATGGTGCGCCACTCGACCGGCAGCAGCTCCAGGTAGTCGGTGCCGGTCAGCGGCAGGGTGACGTACCCGGCCGCCGCGATCGCGGCAGCGAACATCTCGTTGGGCGACAGCACCCGGCCACCAGCATCCGGGTCACGTAGTCCCTCGTGCGGGCGGGGCTGCCACCCCGCGACGATCCACTCGTCGAGCAACTCCTGAAGCTGGGGAAGTGACCACACCGCCTCCGTGGCAGCCGCCGTGCCCCGACGAGTGACGTTCGGCCCGACGTAGCCGGCAACGTGCTGGCAGAACAGGGTGCGGATCGAGCCGAACGTCCGCTCGACGTGGCCCTTGTCGGTCGGGGTGCCCGGCCGGGCCGGCTCGACGGAGATCCCGAGCCGGGCGCAGGCCCGCACGAACGTCTCGGAGACGAACACCGCGCCTCGGTCGGTGATAATGGTCTCCGGGACGATGACGGGCCGGGCGGCGGCGTGCTCCAGCCGTGCGTCCAGGTCCAGCAGCCGCCGGTGGGGGATACGCGAGCGGGCCATCGCCAGCGCGTCCGCCCAGCCGGGCCGCATCGGCTCCGGGACCAACATCTTGGCCAGCAGCAGTGCCGCGTCGACGGCCTTGGTGCCCTGCGGACGCAGCACCGCCGCGCAGATCGAGCGAGTCGCGACGTCCAGCACGACGCTCAGCTCCACCCGTCCGGTCACGCCGTCGTCCAGCAGCGCCATCACGTCCAGCGGGGACGTGTCGACCTGCACCAGCTCGCCCGGGCGGACCGCGACGGCGCGGGTGAACGGCCGCGCCGGCCGATTCGCCAGGCTGCGGCGGGTGGTCGCCTCGCCGAAGGTGTGCCGGCCAGCGTCCATCACGGCGGCCAGGCGGTAGAACGTCGCCGTCGACGGCATCGGCACCACACCCGGCCCGTGCTCGACGGCCAGCAACTGCTCCACCCGGTGCCGCAACCGCGACCGGGTGCCGGTCGACTCCCCGGTCTCGGTCACCATCACAGCCTCGACCGCCGCGACCACCCGGTCGTCGACCCGACCGTAGGAGGACACCGGGCGGGTGGCCCGGTGGTCGACCAGGCCCCACAACCCTTCAGACCGGTAGCGCAGCCGCATCCGCTTGACCGTGACCGCGCTGGTCGGCTGTCCCGCCTCGGTCAACTCGGCAGCCTTGACCGCCTCCCGCTGCGCGAGAGTGTGCCGGGCCGGATCGTAGGGCTCGCGCGGCCGGACACCTGCCGGCGCGTCCGGTGGCAACCCGGTCTGCACCTCCACGACATGCCGCTCCCACTGCCGGGCCCGCTCCAGCACCGTCGCCGGCAGCGCGTCGATCAACCCGACCGGATCCAGCCGGGCAGGCGATGGACCGGCCTCCAACAGTTCGAAGCCCGGCGACGCCAGCACATGCGCCAACAGCAGCACCTGGGCATCACCGGCGTCATCGACCAGGCGTACCCGCACCCCCTGCAAGCCGCCGACCGCCCACGACCGACCGTCAAACTGCAACCGGTCGCCTACACCCAGCACCGCCCGGCCGGCGCCACTCACCGGCCCGCCGCCGACACGATCGACAACTCCGACAGCGGAACCGTCAGGTCGATGCCCAACCGGCCGCGCCACAGCAGGTGGAACACCGTCGGCAGACTGGCCAGCGGGTCACCCAACCGTGTCGCGCCGTCCATCAACGGCGTAGGCTCCGCGAACACCGCCGGGGCGGCAGCGGCGACGGCCGGGCGCAGGCAGCGCGGATACCGATACCCTGCCAGCCACCGCACATTCGCCATCACCACCGGATCCGGCTCGTGCACCAGCCGATACTCCCAACCAACCTCGGCGCAGGCCCGGCCGGTCGTCTCGAACGGGCCAAGGCCGACGGAGTCTCGTTGGTCGGGCCGGGTGGGCTATTGGTCGGGATCACTCGCACCGTCCTGGAATCAGCGCTTGATGCGGAGCTGGATGCGCACCTCGACGAGGTCGGCGTCGACGAGGAGACCGGCCGGCGGACGAACATTCGCAACGGGCACGGGGCCAAGACGGTGCAGACCGAGGTCGGGCCGGTGCGCATCCAGGTTCCGCGGGACCGAGCCGGGTCGTTCACCCCGCGGATCGTGCCCAAGCATGTCCGCAGGTTGGACGGGTTCAACGAGGCGATCCTGTCGCTGTATGCCAAAGGGTTGACCACGGGGGAGATCTCCGCGCATCTGGCGGATGTGTATGACGCCGACGTGTCTCGGGAGTTGATCAGCCGGGTCACCGACAGCGTCCTCGACGAGATGGAAGCCTGGCGGCAACGGCCACTCGACCGGATCTATCCGGTGGTGTTCATCGACGCCCTGGTGATGAAGATCCGCCAAGGGCAGGTCGCGAACCGGCCCGTCTACGTCGTGGTCGGCATCAGCCTCGACGGGGAACGCGACGTGCTCGGTATGTGGGCCGGGACCGGCGGGGAAGGCGCCAAGCAGTGGGCCGGCTACCTCACTGAACTGCGCAACCGCGGTGTCGAGGACGTGTTCATGGTCTGCTCCGACGGCCTCAAGGGCATGACCGACGCCATCGAACAGGTCTGGCCGCAGGCGGTGCACCAGCAGTGCGTCGTGCACCTGGTGCGAGCGTCGTTGCGCTATACGAACCGCAAGGACTGGCAGAAGATCACCCCCACCCTGCGGGAGATCTACACCGCCCCCACCGTCGCCGCCGCCGAGGCCCGTTTCGAGGCCTTCGCCGCCGAGTTCGGCGACCAATATCCGGCCGTCATCCGGCTGTGGCGGACCTCGTGGCCGCAGTTCGTGCCCTTCCTCGACTACGACCACGAGGTCCGCAAGGTCCTCTACACCACCAACATCATCGAGAGTCTGAACGCCCGGTTCCGGCAGGCCGCCCGCCGGCGCGGGCACTTCCCGACCGAGCAGGCCGCGATGAAGGTCCTCTACCTCGTCGTCCAGCAGAAACGCAAGGGCGGCGGGAGCATCACCGGCAGGGTCTACGGTTGGGCCAAGGCCCTCAACGCCCTGATCCTCGCCTACGGCGACCGGATCACCATCTAACAACCTCGATCACACCACAGGCCCAAACACGGAAATCAACACACTCCCTGCCGCTCCTGCGGCGGCGAAGGTGTGCACGGACGAGATGTCCGCCTGCACCCTGTTCTACGACGGCTACGGTGGTGTCACCATCCAGGACACGGCCTGCGACTCCACGGGCGTCTATGGTGAGTACCGCCGTACCCAGCAGAGTGGCACCACGCAGACGGTGAACAACTACCAGGGCTGCAACACGTCGGTGAACAGCGGCTCCGACACGTCCAACTACGTCTACAGGCACAGGGCCGCAGCCAACTACACCGGTCCGGACTCCTACTCCGGTTGGGAATGGAAGCCGTAACCCGATGGGGTGCGCGGGCCGACGCTTCGTCGGCCCGCGTTCCGTTGCACCGATGCCCGATGAGTGACGGGGTTCAGATGACGACAAGCACACCTGCCAGCAGCGCTTCGGAGATGGCCTTGATAGCGCGCGGGATTCGCTACGAGGTGGCGGGCCGCACCCTGCTCGCTGGCGCGGACCTGACGGTGGCCTCCGGGCAGTCGGTGGCGATCACCGGGCCCAGCGGCAGTGGCAAGACGAGCCTCGTGCTGTGTTTGGCCGGGTTGCTGCCAGTAGCGCAGGGAAGCATCCACATCTCGGCCACCAAGTTGACCGGGCTGCGTGCCGGGGATCGCGCGGCGCTGCGACTGTCACGCATCGGGGTGGTGTACCAGTTCGGGGAGCTGCTGCCGGAGCTCGCGCCGGTGGAGAACGTGGCCCTGCCGGCGCTGCTGGCGGGAGTGAAAACCGCCGAGGCATACGAGCGGGCGGGAAAGCTGCTCGCCGACTTGGGCGTGGCCGAACTTGCAGAGGCGCAGACCGCGACACTGTCCGGCGGAGAACGCCAACGGGTGGCGGTCGCCCGAGCGCTTGTGACGCGTCCGGCGGTAGTCCTCGCCGACGAGCCTACGGGCGCGTTGGACGAAACAGCCACCGATCTCGTTGCCGACCTGCTCTACGCGCTGCCTCGCAAGTATGGCTATGCCCTGGTAGTGGTGACTCACAACCCTCAGGTGGCCGCCCGCGCCGATTCCACAGTCGTTCTGCAGGGCGGGGCACTGGTGCCAGCGACGGTGGCAGCATGAGGCGTCCTGGCCCAACCGCGATGCTCGCCGTACTCGGTCACCGCAGTAGCCGTCACGGCGGCATGACGGCGTTGACCCACCGGGTGGCCTTGGCCTCAGCGACGATAGTCGCACTGCTGAGTGGATGGCTGTTCATCGCCGCGGACGCGGTATTCACCGCTCGCGACGCTCGTATCGTTTCCCGCGAACCAGTCTTCCTCGACCGCGGCGACACCAGCGCGCCGATGGCCAAGTGGGCCGAACGCGGCGACTTCCATCATGACAGCCAGTTCATCGTCATCAACGTGGTTCCACAACGCGCCGACGCACCGCCGCCACCGGGACTGCCGCGTTGGCCAGCCCCCGGGGAAGCGTTCCTGTCGCCGGCGCTGCTGGCCGCCGACACCGACGGAGAGCTTCAGCAACGCTACGGCCGCTTCGCCGGCGAGATCGACGCCGATGGTCTGGCCGAGCCCGCCGAGTGGCTGGTATACCTGCAGCCGACAGATCCCACCTGGCTGGACCGCTCCGGCGCCGAAACCCGTATCAGCGGCTTCGGCAATCCGCAGGTCACCCCGCTGACCTACCGCACCTCGGGTCTATCCGGCCGCACCGCCCACGACATGTACCTGCTCATGCTGCTCGTCATCGGCGTACCGACCCTGGTATTGATCGCGGTTGCGGTGCGCTCCGGCGCTGAGCAGCGGGACCGACGCCTGGCGATGCTTGATGCCCTTGGCGCACCCGCACGAGCCAAGTCCTGGGTGCTCGCCGGGGAAGCCGGCCTGCCGGTTGCCGTTGGCATCCTGCTCGGGGGCGTGACCGCGGCGTTGACCACCGTCGTCGACGTCACCGTACCGTTCGTGGACTACCGAGTACGTTCGGTCGACCTGTCGGCTGGCCGTCCAGCGCTGGCGCTGCTAGCCGTCGGCACCGCCATGCTGATGCTGGCGCTGACCATCGCCGCGCAGCTACGGCGCCGCGCGGTGCAGGGCACGAGGCCCCGCGCCGTAACAGCTCGACTGAGAACATGGCCTCGAGTTGTGTTCGCGGTGGCCGTGATGCTCCTGGCCCTGGCCACATGGTCAGCCGCCGAAGCCGGCGGGGTGTATCCCAACGCCCTGCAGATGCGCGTGTTTCAAGCGGCCATGCTGGTGGCCATTCTCACCCTGCCCGCTGCCGTCGCCAGCCTCGCTGTGCCTGTCGCGCGCTTCGCAGCCCGCACCGGACGGCGCCGAGGCTGGCCTGCCGCACTCATCGGTGGACGCTGGCTACTGGACCGCTCCGCAGCGATCGCTCGCATGTGCGCCGCCGTCGTCGTCGGCTTGGCGGTACTGACCTTCCTGCAGGTCTACCTCAACCAGGCCCTCGACGCGGGCACCTGGTCCGCGCAGCGACAGCTACTCGGCGACCGCATCGTCACCGTACGCGCCAACAACCCCGCCATCGAGGCTGAACGCTTCACCACCACACTCGGCACCGATCGCACCGTTCGGGTCGCCACCGACAGGAACAACAACCAGGCCCTCGTCGGCACCTGCGAAGCCCTGGCCCACCTGGGTACCTTGACTACCTGCATGGCCACGCCCACCCCTGCACCTGCGGCGTACCGCACCTTCAACACGACCGGCGACGCCATCCGCTCCGGCGCGGCATCTACCATCCTCTGGACGGACCCACTCGTCGGCCCAACCGTGCCCAACGGATACCAAATCGTGGGCTTCCTGGTATTCAATGACGAGGGCATCTCAGGTGTGCAAGCCATCGCCCGCACCGCCTACGCCACACTCGCCTTCCCGGACGTGCACACCTCCGGGCAGTACAGCATTTCCGGTGCCGTTGACCAGGCACACCTATACTCCTGGGTCTGGGCCTTCGGACTACTCGGTGTCCTCGTGCTGGCACTGACCACCGCCATCGGCGCGATAGACACATTTCTGCTACAGACCCGCTCCCTCGGACCGCTCGGCGCGATGTACACCCGCCGAAGGCTCTACACCGCCATCGCTCAATGGAACATCACCGTGCCGCTCATTCTCGCTGGCGTCGTCGGAGGCGCCGCAGCTGCCGCCCTGGGATACGCCTTCAGTCTCACCCGCGGCTTCGGACGCCTCTCCTGGCCACTACTGACCGGCTCCGTCCTCACCGTCACGATCACCGCCATCGCGCTCGGTCTGCTCTGCGGAGAGACCGCGAGCCGCGCAGTACGCCGCTGGCGACCAACCGCTGACTGACAACAACCTCGGCCGGCGAAACATCCGGCGAACGTGAGGGCGGAGACCCGGCAGCTTCCATCTCACTACGCCCGGTCAACACGCCCTACCGCCCGGCGACACCGCCCTTGATCACAAACCACGAGAGCCTCGCAGTTGCGGCGAGGCTCTCGTCATGTGATGGGCCCGTCAAGATGTAGGAGGCACTGTTACCCGACCCTGACGCGCGCCATCTATCGGCGTAGAGTCTGCCCGCGTGTCCTTTGAGGGTCGGCAACAACACCCCACGATCGACACGACCCAGATCGAGATCAGATATTTAGTGGGCTGTCCCAGCCCACCCATGCGCAGGGCCATGCAAGGACCCCGGTGCCTGTGACCTCGGGCAGACGCAGGTCCGAGCCAGAGCCGGACTGCTCACCACAGATTCAGGCGGTCGCCGACACCGCCCCCTGATTGATCCAACTTCAGCCGGACGGTTGCAGCCTCACGTGGACAGGACAGCGACGGCCCCCGGACGGCGGCACGCAGTCGGGCGGATCAAGTTCCGTGAGAACGGATCAGGTACGGATCAGGTTCAGTGAGAACAGATCAACCCCGCTGAGAACCCACACCGACGCCATCGATACACCATAGCGGCTGTCAACATGGGTTGACATTAGACGCGATGTCAACGTAGGTTGACGACATGAGTCAGGCAACGGAACTCGCGGCGGCAGCCGGCAGCACCGACCCCCGGGTCGGGCTGCGCGCCGTCCGCGCGCTGCGCCGGCTGCTCGAGCGGCTCGAGGTGGTCCAGGTGGACAACGCCCGTCGACAGGGCTGGTCCTGGCAGGAGATCGCCGACGAGCTGGAAGTCAGCCGGCAGGCGGTCCACAAGAAGCACGCCGGTCGTCCGGCGGTCGGATCCTCCTGGGAGGCGTGATGTTCGAACGGTTCACCGACCGGGCCCGCACTGTCGTGCGCGACGCCCGGGACGAGGCCCGGACCGAGGGCCAGCGACCCGTCGGCACCGAGCACCTGCTGCTCGCCCTGCTCTCCGACGGCGACAGCCTCGCCGCCCGGGTGCTCGTCGAGGCCGGCCTGCGCGCCGACGACCTGCGGGCCCGCATCCGCCGGCACACCGAGCGGGGAGCCACCGGCCTCGGCGAGGCCGACGCCGCGGCCCTGCGCGAGATCGGCATCGACCTGGCTGCAATCGTGGCCCGGATCGAGGAGTCCTTCGGCCCCGACGCGCTGCGCGAGGCCGCGCCGGCGCCGCGTCGCCGCTGGGGCCGTCGACGGTACGCGGGCGGCCCCTTCTCCCCGCGCGCCAAGAAGGTGCTGGAGCTGGCCCTGCGGGAGGCGCTGCGCCTGCGCCACCGGCACATCGGCACGGAGCACATCCTGCTCGGCGTCCTCCGCGAGGGGCAGGGCCTCGGCGCGCTGGTGCTCACCGAGGCCGGCGCCGACCTCGACGACCTGCGCCGCCGGGTGGAGACCGCCCTGCGCACCCCCGCCTGACCGCCCGTCCCCTGGACGACGGGTCGCGGCGGGGCGGGGGAGGCGGCGGGAGGGGCGCAAGGGCGCGGCAAACGTGTTTGCGCTGCGCGTAACGTCACCGCGCCGCCGGGTCGCTGCCGTGCCGGATCTGCTGCACACTGGCGCCGTGGATGCTGGACAGGACAAGGGACGCCCGGCGCACGACGGCGGTCTGCGCTCGGCCGTGGTGGTCAACCCGGTGAAGGTGGCCGACCTCGACGAGCTGCGTCGTACGGTCCACGACGCCCTCGCCGCGGCCGGTTGGCCCGAGCCGCTGTGGTTCGAGACCACGGTCGAGGACCCGGGCCGGGGCCAGACGGAGGAGGCGGTCGCGGCCGGCGTGGACGTCGTCTTCGCCTGCGGCGGCGACGGCACCGTGATGGCCTGCGTCAGCGGCCTCGTCGGCACCGACGTGGCGCTCGCCGTGCTGCCGCAGGGCACCGGCAACCTGCTCGCGGCCAACCTGGGGCTGTCGGTCGACCTGGCCGGCGGGCTGGAGGTCGCCGTCGAGCGTGGCCGCCGGCTGCTCGACGTCGGCGCGGTCGAGGACCACTACTTCACCGTGATGGCCGGCATGGGCTTCGACGCCCAGATGCTCGCCGACACTTCGGAGACCACCAAGAAGCGGATCGGCTGGCCGGCGTACGTGGTGGGGGCCGCCCGGCACCTGCGGGACCGGCCGATGAGGGTCTCCATCCGCATCGACGACCAGCAGCCGCTGCGCCGCCGGGCCCGCTCCGTCCTCGTCGCCAACGTGGGCCGCCTCCAGGGCGGCGTACGCCTGCTCACCGAGGCCGAACCGGACGACGGCTACCTCGACGTCGCGGTGCTCACGCCGCGTACGCTGCGGCACTGGCTCGCGCTCGGCTGGGCGGTCGTACGCAAGCAGGACCGCGTGCCCCGGATGGAGGTCTTCCGGGCCCGGCGGGTGGAGATCACCAGCAACCGGGCCCAGCCCCGGGAGCTCGACGGCGATCTGATCGAGCCGGGGCGCACCCTCAAGGCCGAGATCCGCCGGCGGGCGCTGTGGCTCTGCGTGCCGCAGCCGGAGCAGGATCCCGACCTGGCCGAGGACGCGAAGGCGGCCGCGGAGCGTGGTGAGCAGTTGATCGAGGAAGCCCGCCGTGAGTAGCACCCGGATCGTGCCGGAGACCCGGCTGATGTCCGACGAGGAACTCAACGCCGACGACGCCTGGCACACCCTGCGCCGGCAGGGCGGCTGGCACCTGCTGCGCGACGCGTTCATCCGGTTCCGCTACGGCGACGGGTTCAGCCACTCGCGCGCCTTCGCGCTGCAACTCTGCCTCGCCGTGGTGCCGTTCCTGATCGCGTTGACCGGCCTGATCAGCGAACTCGGCGTGGAGGAGGGCGGCCGCGTCGTCGCCGACACGGTCCTGGCCCTCACCCCCGGGGCGAGCGAGCCGATGGTGGCCGAGCTGCTCGGCGAGGGGGACCGCACCGAACGCGCCGGCGAACTGGCGCTCGGCCTGGGCATGCTCACCGGCCTGGTCGCGCTGACCAGCACCATGGCCCAGATCGAACGCGGGGCCAACCGCATCTACGGCGTGGAACGGGACCGGCCCGCGCTGTGGAAGTACGTCCGCGCGACCATCCTCGCGCTCGCTGCCGGCGTACCGGCGTTGGCCGGGTTCCTGATCCTCGTCGGCGGCGGCCCGATGGGCGACTCGGTGCAACGGCACTACGCCTGGGGCGAGCTCGCCAACGGCGTCTGGGACGTGGTGCGCTGGCCGCTGAGCCTGGGCCTGACCGTCCTCGCCGTCGCCGTGATCTTCCGGCACGCCCCCCGCCGCAAACAGCCCGGCCTGTCCTGGCTCTTCTTCGGCGCCGGGATCGCCACCGCCCTGTGGTGGCTGGCCAGCCTGCTACTGGCCGCGTACGTGCGCTTCAGCGGGGGGTTCGGCCAGACGTACGGGGCGCTGACCGGGATGATGGCGCTGCTGCTCTGGGCCAACCTGACGGGCATGGCGCTGTTCGGTGGACTCTCCTTCGCCGCCCAGCTCGAGGCGCTGCGCATCGGCGTGCGGGAGCCCGCCCAGCCCGACCTCTGGGAGCCCGAGGCCCAGCGCGAGGAGATCCACGACACGGGCGAGATGAGCTCGCTGTAGCTCCGCATCGGACACCCCCCGGTGTACGCGGAGCGCCGATCGGGTAATGCGGCACGCCAGAAGCGAGAGGGAGGCTGCCGTGGGTGCGGTCAAAGAGGCGTTGCGACGACCCTTGGGTCACTTCACCGAGCGGACCCTCGCCGGTCTGGCGATCGTGCTCGGTGCCGGGGTCGGCTTCGGGGTGCTCCTCGTACTGGTCCGGACCCGGTGGACCCCCCTCTACGACGTCGACCACGGCGTCGCTCAATGGCTCAACGACCTGGTCGCCCCGCACGGACCACTGGTGACCGTGCTCAACGCGCTCACCGACCTCGGCGGGCGGGCCGTCATCATCTGGCTGGTGTCGGTCGCCGTGGTGGGCCTGCTGATCCGCAAGCAGGGCCGGCTCGCGGTGTTCCTGATCGTCACCGGCGTCGGCGCCCTCGTCCTCGACCCGGCGCTCAAGACCCTGGTGGACCGGCTGCGCCCCGAGGTGGAGGTGCCCATCGGCACGTACGCCGGGGACAGCTTCCCCAGCGGCCACGCGCTCGGCTCGATGGTCGCGTACGGGGCGTTGCTGCTGGTCTTCCTGCCGGCCATGTCGCGCCGCTGGCGCAAGCCCGCGATCGCCCTGGTCGCCGTCGTCGTGTTCCTCATCGGCCTGACCCGGATCGCGCTGGGCGTGCACTTCGTCTCGGACGTGCTGGGGGCCTGGCTGCTCGGCGCCGCCTGGCTCGGCGTCACCGCGTACGCCTTCCGGCTCTGGCGGTTGGAGCGGGGCCGTCCGGTGCCGGCGCTGACCGACGGGCTGGAGCCGGAGGCCGCGCACGACGTCGCGCCCGCCCCCGACGAGGCGCACCTGCTGCCGCACCCCCGGGCCGCCGTGTTCGAGCTGATCGTCGGCTGGGTGCTCGTCCTCGGCGCGCTGTACGGCTTCGGCATGTTCGTCAGCTACTACGCCGACGGGACCTTCTTCGCCACCCTCGACACCGACGTGCCACGGTGGTTCGCCGAGCACCGCACGCCGGGCCGGGACGACTTCAGCTACTGGTGGAGCAAGGCCGGCGACACCCACGCCATCCTGCTCATCTCGCTGGTCTTCTGCCCGCTCGTGCTGGCCGTGTGGCGGCGCTGGCGGCCGGTGCTCTTCGTCGCGTTGACCATGTTCGGCGAGCTGAGCCTCTTCCTCGCCTCCGCCGCCGCCGTCGACCGGCCGCGCCCGCCCGTCGGCAACCTCGACGGGCCGATGCCGACCTCCTCCTTCCCGTCCGGCCACATCGCCGCCACGCTCTGCGTCTGGGTGGCGATCGCGGTGATCGTCTTTCCGCGTACCGACCGGTGGTGGCGCTGGATCTTCGTGGCGCTGGCGGTCGTGATGCCGGCCGGCGTGGCGATCAGCCGGATGTACCGGGGGATGCACCACCCCACCGACTTCATGGGCGCGATCATCCTCACCGCCCTCTGGATCGGGCTGCTCTACTGGGTCGTACGTCCCAACGAGGACCTGCGCGAGGGCAACCGGCCGAGCATCGAGTCCGAGGACGTGGACACCCTCGACGACGAGCTGGCCAAGGCCGGCCGGACGGACTGACCCGCCCATGCTGCGGGCGATGACCTGGAACATCCGCACGGGCGGGCGCGACCGGGGCGGCGCCGACCGGCGGGACCTGCTGGTGCGGGTCGTCGCCGCCGAGCGGCCGGACGTGCTGGCGTTGCAGGAGCTGCGGGACTTCGACGACCGGCCGGCCGCCGCGCCTGCCCCCGTCGGTGATCGCCGCGCAGGTGCGGGCGGCGTGCTCGCCGACTTCGCGGGCCGGGTGGGGATGCGTCCCCACCTGGCCCGGTCCTGCTTCGGTCAGCCGGTGGCGGTGCTGCTCCGCCCGCCGCTACGGGCGCTCGCCGCGGCCCCGGTTCGCCGGCCGTTCCACCACGCCGCGCAGCGCGTCAGCGTGGCCACCACCGCGGGCGCGCTGACGGTGCTGAGCGTGCACCTCGACCCGTACTCGGGGTTGCGGAGGCGCGTCGAGGCGGGCTGGGCCGCCGCCGCGCTAGGCCGCGCGCCGGGGCGACTGGGGCTGCTGGCCGGCGACCTGAACACCCTCGACCCGGTCGCCGAGCACACCGACCGCATCGCCCGGCTGCCGGCCGCGTACCGCCGTCGTCACCTGCGCTGCGACGGTCGGACGGTGGAGACCCGGGCGGTGGCCCGGCTGCTCGCCGCCGGCCTGGTCGACCTGTACGCGGCGGCCGGCCGGCCGGACGACGGGCTGACGGCCCCCACCCGACACGGCGGCGGGGCCGAGTTCTCGGGGATGCGGCTGGACTACCTGTTCGGCACCGCCGCGCTCGCCGAGCGGGTGCGGGACTGCCGGGTGCTGCGCGGCGGCGAGACCGAGTACGCCTCCGACCACTACCCGGTGGTCGCGGACCTCGACCTCGACCCGGCCTGACCACCTGGCCGTCCCGAGGGCCGCGACGGCGGCGCATTGCCGGTGCGGACTACCGTGAGCTGGTGATCGACTCGCCGAGTCCGGAGCCGGGGCACACCGGGTCGCCACCCGCTCCGTTGCTGGTCGCCGTCGCCCGGGGAATCGCGCTGGTCGTGGTGGTGCCGCTGCGGTTGATCTGGGAACTGGTCGCCGCCGTCGGCGGCTGGCTGCACCGCTGGCTGCTCGCGCCGGTCGGCCGGTTCCTGGACCGCTGGCTGCTGCGCCCGCTGGGCTGGCTGCTGCGGATGCTGCTGTGGGTGCCGCTGGTGTGGCTCGGCCGTGGCCTGGGCTGGCTGTTCCGGACGCTGGTCTGGGTGCCGCTGGTCTGGTTGGGGCGCGGGCTGGCGTGGCTGGCCCGGACGGTGGTGTGGGTGCCGCTGGCCTGGCTGGCGTACCACCTGATCTGGGCGCCGCTGCGCTGGCTGGGCCGCGTGCTCGCCCCGCTCGGACGCCTGCTCCTGGCCGGGCTCGCGGCGGTCCGCCGTTGGCTGGCGGCGGCGGGCCGGGTGCTGCTGCACGCGCTCGCCTGGGCCTGGTGGGCCGCCGGCCGGCTGCTGTGGTGGTGCTACGCGCTCACGCTGCGGCCCTTCGTGCTGGCGGCGGGCTGGCTGTGGCGGAACGCCGTCCGCCCGGTGGGCCGGGCGGTGGCCGCCGCGTGGCGGGCGACGGTGTCGCCGGCCGTGCGTCGGGTGCGCCGCGCCGTCGTGGACCCGGTCCGCCAGGCGACCCGTGAGGTGTTGGCGGCCCTGGGCCTGCGCGGCTGACCGCCCACGCCGCCCCTTGAGCGGTGCCCGGGCGAGATCTTGGCGCGGAACGGCCCCTCCAGGGGCACTCCCGTACCAAGATCTCCGGAGCGCGAGCGGAGCGGGAGCGCGAGCAGGGCGGGCTTACAGGAGCAGGTTGAGCAGGACGGTCAGGACGAC
This sequence comes from Micromonospora echinofusca, assembly GCF_900091445.1. Lineage (NCBI taxonomy): Bacteria > Bacillati > Actinomycetota > Actinomycetes > Micromonosporales > Micromonosporaceae > Micromonospora > Micromonospora echinofusca. Next base: position 4,487,028 of record NZ_LT607733.1, on the reverse strand, counting down.
CGACGCGACGATCGAGAAGAGGATCATCAGCAGGCAGCCGAGGCCGCCGCCGGCCGGCCGGATCTCCGTGTTGCCGATACGCATGTGATCACCTGTTCGTCAGCGAGGGGGCGAGAAGGGCGCGCACCGCGTCGGCGAGCTGCGTCGGCGCGGTGGTGGCGACGTTGTGCGCGGCACCCGGCACGGTGGCCGTACGGGCGTGCGGCACCAGCCGGCCCACCTGCGTACGCCAGGACGGCGGCACGATCGGGTCCCGGGAGCCGGCGACCACCAGGGTGGGTGCGGCGATGCGGACGAGGTCCGCCTCGATGCCGTTGCGTACCGAGTGCGACAGCGTCGCGTGCACCCGCCAGGGGCGGGCGTCGACGACGTCCCGCAGCAGGATCGGCGCCTGCAACGGCGCCTCCCGCAGGGTGTCCACCAGCCAGCGTCCGAACTGCGCCCGCCGGGACCGGGCGGCCGGGTCGCTGGTCGGGCCGGCGAGCACCACCGCTGCGACCGCGTCGGGGTGCCGGGCGGCCAGCGCCGCGACGACCTCCGCGCCGAACGAGTGCCCGAGCAGGCAGACGGGCGGCATCCGGTACGCGGCCAGCCAGGCGGCCAGGTGGGCGGCGTGCTCGCGCACGTCGTACGCGCGGCCGGGGCGCTCGGTCAGCCCGAAGCCGGGCAGGTCGGGCACGTACACCGGATGGGTGTCGGCCAGCGCCAGGGCTAGCGGGGTCAGGTAGCGGTGGGACACGGCCAGCCCGTGCACCAGCACGACCGGGGTGGTGGCGGTGCCGGGGTCGCCCGCGCGGCGGGTGTGCGTACGCAGCCCGTCGACCAGCCGCCACTCGCTGGTCAGCCCGGCGGCCGGTCTCGGGGCGGCCAGCGCGACGCGCAGCTCCGCCGGACCGAACCGGCCCGGCGGGCTCACCCGGGGCCGCCGGGCCGGTGTGGTCCTCACAGCTCGCGCAGCCTCGGCAGGAGCTGCTCCTGCGCCCAGTCCAGGAACATCGGCTGCGTCTCGCCGCCCACCTGCACGATCGCCACGTGGGTGAAGCCGGCGTCGACGAACTTGCGGAACGCCTCGACGTGCCGGTCCAGGTCGGGCCCGCAGGAGATCCCCTCGGCCACGTCCTCCTCGCGGACGAACTGCGTGGCGGCGGCGAACGACTCCGGCCCGGGCAGGTCCGCGTTGACCTTCCAGCCCATCCCGAACCAGCGGAACTGGTCGTGCACGATCTTGCGGCACTCCGCCTCGTCCGGGCCGTAGCAGATGGCCACCTGGCCGTAGCGGGGCTGCCCGGCGCCGCCGGCCTCGTCGTACATCTCGATGATGTGCGGGTCCGGCTCGGTCGCGACGAGGCCGTTGCCGTACTCGGCGGCGAGGGTGACCGACTGGCGGCCGGAGGCGGCGACGGCCATCGGCACCGGCCGGGCCGGCCGGTCCCACACGTAGGCGTCGGGCACGTCGTAGTGGTTGCCCGAGAAGGTCAGCGTCTCCCCGTTCAGCAGCGGTCGGATGATCTGGAGCGCCTCCTCGAACATCTCGTGCCGCTGCTGCACGTGCGGCCAGCCGCCGACGACGTGCTCGTTGAGGTTCTCGCCCGCGCCCAGGCCGAGGGTGAACCGGCCGTCGGAGAGCACCCCGACCGTGCTGGCCTTCTGCGCCAAGACCGCCGGGTGGTAGCGGCGGATCGGGCAGGTGACGAAGGACATCAGCTCCGCGCGGCTGGTGGCGTGCGCGACCGCGCCGAGCACCGACCAGGCGTACGGGGAGTGGCCCTGGGAGTCCAGCCAGGGGTAGTAGTGGTCGGAGATGACGAGCTGGTCGAAGCCGGCCGCCTCCGCCCGTACCGCGTAGTCGACCAGTTGCTTCGGACCGGCCTGCTCGCACATCAGGGTGTAGCCGACGTTGACCATGGATGTCTCCTTCCGACCTGGGCGGATCATCCCCGGGTACCCCGGCCAACCCCGGTCAACCCCCGCGTCCGGTGTCGACCGACCGCTGCTTAACCGGTTCATTGCGTGACCGGCCCGACCCGCCTACGCTGATCCCTGCGCCGCCGGGAGCCGGGCGGCGGCTGCCGGGCTGCAGCCGCCATCCCCTGTGACGTCCCACCCCCACCTGGGCAGTGGGGGTCCTCCCTCTGAGGAAGGCCATGAAGAAGAGACTCTCCGCCGCCGGTGCGGCCCTGCTCGCGTTGCTGGTCGCCGTACTGGCGTTCGGCCAGCCCGCGCGGGCCGCCACCGGCTTCTCCGTCGCCGACGGCAAGCTCTACGACGCCAACGGCAGCGAGTTCGTCATGCGCGGCGTCAACCACGCGCACACCTGGTACCAGCAGCAGACCAGCTCCTTCGCCAACATCAAGGCGCTCGGGGCGAACACGGTGCGCGTGGTGCTGGCCAGCGGCCAGCGGTGGGCGAAGAACGACACCGCCGACGTCGCCAACGTCATCTCGCTGTGCAAGGCCAACCGGCTGATCTGCGTGCTGGAGGTGCACGACACCACCGGCTACGGCGAGCAGAGCGGGGCGGCCACCCTGGACCAGGCGGCCGACTACTGGCTCAGCGTCTCCAGCGCCCTCGCCGGCCAGGAGAAGTACGTCATCGTCAACATCGGCAACGAGCCGTACGGCAACCAGGGCTACGGCACCTGGGCGACCGACACCGCCAACGCGATCAAGCGGCTGCGGGCGGGCGGCCTGACGCACACCATCATGGTCGACGCCCCCAACTGGGGCCAGGACTGGTCGTTCACCATGCGCGACAACGCCGCGTCGGTCTTCGCGGCGGACCCGCAGAAGAACACCGTCTTCTCCATCCACATGTACGGCGTCTTCGACACCGCCGCCGAGATCAGCGACTACCTCGGCCGGTTCCGCGCCGCCAAGCTGCCGATCGTGGTCGGCGAGTTCGGCTTCGACCACTCCGACGGCAACCCCGACGAGGACACCATCCTCTCCTACTCCCAGGCCAACGGGATCGGCTACCTGGGCTGGTCGTGGAGCGGCAACGGCGGCGGCGTCGAGTACCTCGACATGGTCACCAGCTTCAACCCCGCCGCCCTGACCACGTGGGGCCAGCGCATCTTCAACGGGGCGAACGGGATCAAGGCCACCGCGAAGGAGGCGACGGTCTACGGCAGCACCCCGCCGCCGACCTCCCCGCCGCCGACGACGCCCCCGCCCACCACCCCGCCGCCCACGACCCCGCCGCCGTCCACCCCGCCGCCGGGCGGCTGCACGGCGACGTACACGGTGACCAACCAGTGGCAGGGCGGCTTCCAGGGTGAGGTGAAGGTGACCGCCGGCTCGGCCGCGATCACCGGCTGGACGACGAGGTGGACGTTCGCAGGAGGCCAGACCGTCAGCCAGTCCTGGAGCACCGTCCTGAGCAGCAGCGGGGCGACCGTCACGGCCCGCAACGCCGACTGGAACGGCCGGCTGGGCGCCGGCGCCAGCACCAGCTTCGGCTTCATCGCCAGCTGGAACGGCACCAACGCCACGCCCGCGGTGACCTGCACCGCGAGCTGAGATCCGGCGTACCACCGGTGGCCGGGCCCGCGCGGGCCCGGCCACCGGCGGGCGTTGCCGTGCGCGCTGTCGAGCTGCCCCGTCCGTGGGACCGGCCGCCGCCGCGGACCCGGAACATCCTGCCCCGTCTGTACGGGCAGCTCGACAGGGGCGATACGCTCAGTCGACGGCGGTGACCTCCAGCAGCACGGTCTGCTCGGGATGCAGCGCGGGCATCTGGAGCCCGACGGTCGCCAGCACCGCGCCGCCGAGCGTCACGCCGCCGTCGGCCAGCCAACCCGGCCCGGTCAGTTCGAGGGTCGCGGGTTCCGGCACGCCGGTGACGGGCCGCACCGCGTACCGGCGGCGGGGGCCGAGGCCGGGAAGCCGGACCGGCCCGGGCGTCTGGGCCACCGAGGTGGCCAGCCGGGCTACGGCGTACACCGCGTGGGAGCCGTCGTGGGCGACCACGCCGTGCGCCCAGACGGCCGGGTCCGGGTGGTCGACCCGGACCACCCGCCCGGCGTGCAGCAGCGGGCGCAGCCGCTTGTGCAGCGCGACCCAGCCGGCCAGCTCGCGGCGCCGCCCCGCGTCGATCGCCCCGATGTCCCACTCGATGCCGTGGTGGCCGAAGAGCGCGGTCGCGGCGCGGAAACCCAGGTCGTGCACGCGGTGGGTGGTGTGCGAGCGCTCCGGCCCGATGTGGCTGCCGACCAGCTCGGGCGGGAGCAGCAGCCCCGTCCAGCGCTGGATGGCCAGCCGTTCCAGGGCGTCGTTGCAGTCGCTGGCCCAGACCCGGTCGGTGCGCCGCAGGATCTCCAGGTCCACCCGCGCGCCGCCGGACGCGCAGCTCTCGATTTCCACCCGCGGGTGGCGGCGGCGCAGCTCGTCGAGGAGCCGGTAGGCCGCGAGGGTCTGTCCGTGCACCCCCGGGCGGCCCTGGTGGCCGGCCTCGGTCAGGTCCCGGTTGTGGTCCCACTTGAGGTAGTCGATGCCGGGGTACGCGGTGAGCAGCGCGTCGAGCCGCTCCAGCAGGTGGGCGTACGCGGGCGGGTGGGCCAGGTCGAGCACCTGCTGGTGCCGCCACGTCGGCGGCATCCGGCCGGGCGTCGACAGCACCCACCCGGGGTGGGCGCGGAACAGCTCGGAGTCCGGGTTGACCATCTCCGGTTCGACCCAGAGGCCGAACTGCATCCCGCGCCCGCGTACGTGGTCGACGATCGGGTGCAGGCCGTCGGGCCACACGGTCTCGTCGACGTACCAGTCGCCGAGGCCGGCGCGGTCGTGGCGGCGCCCCCGGAACCACCCGTCGTCGAGCACGAAGCGTTCCACCCCGACCTCGGCGGCGTGGTCGGCCAGCGCGCGCAGCCGCTCCAGGTTGTGGTCGAAGTAGACGGCCTCCCAGACGTTGAGGGTGACCGGGCGGGGCGTGGCCGGGTGCTGCGGGCGGGCACGCAGGTGGGTGTGCAGGACGTCGCTGATCCCGTCCAGCCCGGCGGCGGAGAAGGCGGCGTACAGCAGGGGAGTGGCGTACTCCCCGCCAGGGTCGAGCACCACCTCGCCGGGGGCGAGCAGCTCGCCGCCGCCGAGGACCGACTCGCCCGTCGGCCGCCGCTCGGCGAAGGTGACGTGGTCGCCGCTCCACGCGGTGTGCACGGCCCACACCTCGCCGTGGCCGAATCCGAACCCCGCCGTACCGGCGACCAGCAGCAGGGTCGCGTCGTGCCCGGTGCGGCCGTGCCGGCCCTCGCGTACCCAGGTGCCCATCGGCCAGGGGTGCCGCTGCGGGGACCGTTCCCGGCACCACCGGCCGGTCAGGTCGAGCAGTTCGGTGGCGACCGCCGGCACCGGCAGGACCGGCGTCAGCTCCCGCAGCTCGTACGGGTGGTCGCCGGTGTTGCGCAGCCGGTGGCGCAGCAGCACCAGCCCGGTCGCGTCGAGCGTGAGCTCGACGGTCAGCGACAGCCCGGCGGCGGCGTCGGCCGCCCGTACGGTGACCCGGGCGGGACCGCTGCCGTCGTCGGCCACGTCGACGCCGTCGAGCCGGAAGGCGGTGGCCCAGTCCCGGCGCTCGCGGTGCCCGGCCAACGCCGGGCGGCCGCCCCAGCCGGCCGACGCCTCGGGCAGCAGGGTCAGCACCGTCGGCGCGTCGAAGCTGCTCGGTACGACCGGCGCGACGGTCGTGGCGAGCAGGGCGGGCAGGTCGTCGGCCGGGACCGGGCCGAGGTCGGCGCCCCAGTGCGCGAGGCGGGGCAGCCCCGGGCCGCGCGCGTCGAGCACCAGGCTGGTCCGGGCACGCCGCAGGTGGACGACGCTCATCCCTTCGACGCTCCCAGGGTCAGGCCCCGGACGAACTGCCTCTGCAACAGGAAGAACACCACCAGGGTCGGTACGGCGACCAGCACCGAGCCGGCCGAGACGAGGTTGTTGTCGGTGAAGAACTCGCCACGCAGGTTGTTCAGCGAGCTGGTCACCGGGAACTTGTCGCCGGTACGCATGAGCACGGTGGCCCAGAAGAACTCGTTGTAGATCCAGGTCACCTCCAGGGTGGCCAGCGCGGCGAGGGCCGGTCGGCACAGCGGCATGGTGACCTGCCAGTACTGGCGCCAGACGCTCGCCCCGTCGATCATCGCCGCCTCGTAGAGGTCGTGCGGCAGGGCCTTCATGTAGTTGCTGAGCACGAAGACGCAGAAGCCGCACTGGAAGGCGACATTGACCAGGATCAGCCCCCAGTAGCTGTCGTAGAGCACCTCCGAGTCGCTCATGAACGCCGGCAGCGGCACCTGCGTGAAGAGCCGGAACAGGGGGATGAGCAGGGCCTGCTGGGGCAGCAGGTTCGCGGCGGTGAACAGGCCGAGCAGGACGATGTTGGTCTTCCAGTTGAACCGGGCGATGACGAACGCCACGCAGGAGGCGAGGAAGAGGGTCAGCAGCACCGCCGGCACGGTGATGTAGACGGAGTTGAGGAAGTGCTTGCCGAACTCGGCGGTCCGCCAGGCGGTGACGTAGTTGTCGAGGGTCCACCCGCCGAGCGAGACGTAGCCGTTGGTGGCCGTGTACTCGTAGGAGCGCAGCGAGGTCAGCACGGCCCAGAGGATCGGGAAGAGCCAACCGATCGACACCGCGGCGAGGAAGACGTGCAGCACGATCCGCGCCGGGCGCGGCGGCGGGCGCCGCCGGGGCGCGGGGGCGGTGCCGGCTTCCCGGGTCACGGTAGCGGTGCTCATCGGCGTCCCTCCCGCAGCACGGTCGCCAGGTAGACGGTGATGAAGAGCAGCGAGACGACCAGCATGATCGTCGCCAGTGCGGAGCCGAAGCCGATGCGGCTCGCCTCGCCCACGACGTTCTGGGTGACCAGCGCCGAGAGCAGTTCCAGGCCGTTGCGGCCCTTGTTGATGACCCAGACCAGGTCGAACGCGCGCAGCGACTCGATCACCGTCACCACCAGCACGATGATGTTGATGGGCCGCAGGACCGGGAAGATCACCTTGAAGAACGTCCGGCCCTCCGACGCGCCGTCCACGGCGGCGGCCTCCCGCAGGGACGGGTCGACGCCCTTGAGCCCGGCCAGGTAGAGCAGCATGATGTAGCCGACGTGCCGCCAGCCGGCGGCCACCAGCACGGCCCAGATGTTGACGTCGGGGTCGCCGTACCAGTCGACGCCGGTGCCGAGGACGGCGTTGAGTAGGCCCTGGTCGCGGGAGTAGAGCAGCTGCCAGACGAAGCCGATCAATGCCAGGGAGAGCACCACCGGGAGGTAGAGCGCGGTCTGGTAGAACCGGGTGCCGCGCAGCTCCTTGTCGAGCAGGACGGCCAGGAACATGCCGAACGGGGTGGCCACCGCGAACAGCGCCGCCAGCCAGAGCAGGTTGTTCTGCACGGCCGGCACGAACGGCGGATAGTTCTGGACCACGTCGGCGTAGTTGCGACCGCCGACCCACTCGATGTCGGAGACCGGGCCGATGCCGTCCCAGTCGGTGCCGGAGAGCAGCACGGTGGCGCCCGCCGGCAGCCAGACCAGGCCGACGACGAGCAGCAGCGGTACGGCCACCATGAGCGCGACGACCACGCGGTCGGTGCGGGACAGCAGCCGTACGCGCCGGCGGCGGCCACCCGTGGGGGTGGCGGCCGCCGCCAGCGGCGGCGCGGCGCGATCCGCTTGGATCAGGGGCAGGTCGGACACGGTGCCCTCACCCTCTCGCCGTCAGTCGGTGAAGATCGACTTTTTCTGGTTCTCGATGCTGGACGTCAGCCCGTCGATGTCCTTCGGGTCCTTGATGAACTGCTGGAGCGCCGGGATGATCACCGTGGAGGCGAAGTCCGGGCGGGTGTCGCGGTCCAGGAACTGGGCGATCTCGGTGGCCGAGCCGACCAGCTCGGCGGCCTTCTTCTGCAGCGCGCTGTAGCCGCTGGTGTCGGCCTCGCCGTTGGCGACCAGCGTGCTCGGGTCGTTCTTGATGGTGATGTCCGCGGCGGCCTTCGAGCCGACGTACTCCAGCAGCTTCCTGGCGTTGGCCTCCTGCTTCGGCTTGCGGGCCATCATGTAGCCGTCGATGGGCGCGTCCAGGGCCTTGGCCCCGATCGCCGGGTCGATCTCGGGGAAGGTGAAGAAGTCGAGGTCGGCCAGGTCGTCGCCGTCGAACTGCTGGCCGACGAAGAGGCCGAGCAGGTACATGCCGCTCTTCTTCTGCTGCAACGACTGGGCGGCCTCCTGCCAGGTCCGGCCGAGGCTGTCGGGCTGGTGCAGGGGCAGCAGGCCGCGCCAGGTGTCGAAGACCTTCTTCACCTTCTCGGAGGTCCAGGACTCCTTGCCGGCCATCAGGTCGATGTGGAACTGGTAGCCGTTGATCCGCAGGTTGAGGATGTCGAAGGTGCCCATCGCCGGCCAGCCGTCCTTGTCGGCGAAGGCGATCGGGGTGAGGCCGTCCTTCTTCATCTCCCCGGCGAGCGCGGTCAGGTCGTCGAGGGTCTTCGGCACCTGGTAGCCGTTCTGCTGCCAGACCGACTTGCGGTAGAAGACGGCCCACGGGTAGTACGACGACGGCACGAAGTACTGCTTGCCGTCGTCCCCGGTCGACGCCTTGCGGAACGCGTCGGACATCCCGGAGAGCTTGCCCCAGACGTCGCTGAGGTCCCCGGCGAGGCCCCGGGCGGCGAAGAACCGCATCCGGTAGCCGGCGAACCACATGAACACGTCGTCCGGCTTGCCCTGGAGATAGTTGTTGATGTTCTCCTGGAACGTGTTGTGGTCGACGGTGTTGACCGCGACCTGGAGGCCGGACGAGGTCTGGAACCCGTCCACGACCTTCGCGACCACCTCCTTGGGTTTCGGGTCGGACTGGTTGGAGCCCAGCGACACCGTCTTGGCGTCGGCGCCGCCGGAGTCGGAACCGCAGCCGGCGAGCAGGCCCGTGCCGAGCAGCGCGGTGGTGCCGGCGGCGCCGGCCAGCAGCGAACGACGGCCGAGGCCGGCCACGGAGGGGGGTACGAGCCGGGCGAGGTACTCGGCTCGGGTGCGGGGACGGGACATGGTGCCTCCTGCGGATGAAGAGGAGTGCCCGAGGGCCGGCGGTGGCGGTGCCCCGGCAACCGTGATCACACATCCGGATCCATCGCGAATCCACATTGGCGAACACGAATTGCCAGTGGCGCCCCAAGCTACTCGTCCTCCGGGCGCTGTCAAGAGGGCGGTGAGAGCCTGCCAATCCGGTCACGACAAGGGCATTGGGAGGTAAACGTTGTAAAGATGATCGATGTTGGAACGTGTTGACTTGGCCGGCTTCGCCGGGCACGCTCTGCGTTCATGCGGCGATGGCAGGGCGACGACATGTGGTTCGGCGCCGACTACAACCCCGAGCAGTGGCCCGAGTCGACCTGGGCCGAGGACGTCGAGCTGATGCGCCGCGCTGGCGTCAACCTGGTGTCGGTGGGCATCTTCTCCTGGGCGCTGCTGGAACCCGCCCCCGGCGCGTACGAGTTCGGCTGGCTCGACCGCGTGCTCGACGTGCTGCACGGCGGCGGGATCTCCGTCGACCTCGCCACCGCCACCGCGAGCCCGCCCCCGTGGCTGGCCCACCGGCACCCGGAGACGCTGCCCCGGCGCGCCGACGGCGCGATCCTCTGGCCCGGCGGACGGCAGGCGTACTGCCCCAGCTCGCCGGTGTTCCGGCAGCGGTCGCTGGCCCTGGTCGAGGCCCTCGCCACCCGGTACGCCGAACACCCCGCCGTCGTCATGTGGCACGTCTCCAACGAGCTGGGCTGCCACAACGTGCACTGCTACTGCGACGTCAGCGCCGAGGCGTTCCGCCGCTGGCTGCGCGAGCGCCACGGTGACCTGGACGGGCTCAACGACGCCTGGGGCACCGCCTTCTGGAGTCAACGCTACGGCGACTGGGCCGAGATCAACCCGCCGCGCACCGCGCCGACCTTCGCCAATCCCACCCAGCAGCTGGATTTCCTGCGCTTCTCCTCCGACGAGCAGCGCGCCCAGCTGCGCGCCGAAGCCGAGGTGCTGCGCCGGCTCGTGCGCCAGCCGGTCACCACGAACTTCATGGTCGGCACCGGCATCAAGCACCTCGACTACCACTCGTGGGCGTCCGACGTGGACCTGGTCGCCAACGACCACTACCTCACCGCCGCCGACCCGCGCGCCCACGTCGACCTCGCCCTCGCGGCCGACCACACCCGGGGCGTCGCCGGCGGCGCGCCGTGGCTGCTCATGGAGCACTCCACCAGCGCCGTCAACTGGCAGCCGCGCAACGTCGCGAAGGCCCCCGGGCAGCTGCGCCGCAACAGCCTGGCGCACGTCGCGCGGGGCGCCGACGGGGTGCTCTTCTTCCAGTGGCGGGCCTCCCGCGCCGGGGCGGAGAAGTTCCACTCCGCCCTGGTCCCGCACGCCGGCCCGGAGACCAAGGTGTTCCGCGAGGTGTGCCGCCTCGGCGCGGACCTGCGGGCCCTCGCCGAGGTGCGCGGCAGCCGGGTCGAGGCCGAGGTGGCGATCCTGTTCGACTACGAGGCGTGGTGGGGCGCCGAGCTGGACTCGCACCCCAGCGTCGACGTCGCGTACGTCGACCGCCTCGGCGCGCTGCACGACGCGCTGTGGCGGGCCGGGATCACCGCCGACGTCGTGCACCCGTCGACCGACCTCGCCCGTTACCGGCTGGTGCTCGTCCCGACCCTCTACCTGGTACGCGACGCGCACGCCGCCGCGCTGCGCGCGTACGTCGAGGGGGGCGGCACCGCCCTGGTGACGTACTTCAGCGGCATCGTCGACGAGCACGACCACATCCGCCTCGGCGGCTACCCGGGGGCGTTCCGCGAGCTGCTGGGCGTACGCGTCGAGGAGTTCTTCCCGCTGCGGGCGGGGGAGCGGGTCACCCTCGACGACGGCTCCGGCGCCGACGTGTGGACGGAGTGGCTGCACCCCGAGGGCGCGCGGGTGCTCGCCGCGTACGCCGACGGGCCCCTGCCGGGGGTGCCGGCGCTGACCCGGCACGCCGTCGGCGCGGGCGCGGCCTGGTACGTCGGCACCCGGCTGGACGCGGCGGCGACCGACCGGCTGGTCGCCCGGCTGGTCGCCGAGGCGGGCGTACGCCCGGCGGCGCAGGTCCCCGCCGAGGTGGAGGTGGTCCGGCGGCGCGCCGGCGAGCGCAGCTGGCTCTTCGTCATCAACCACACCGACGCCGACGCCCGGCTCGACGCGACCGGCGTGGAGCTGCTGACCGGGGCACCCTGCGCGGGCCACCTGGTCGTGCCGGCCGGCGAGGTGGCGGTGGTCCGCGAGGAACCGGCCGCCGGCGCGGCCCGGTGACGGTGCGAAGGAGGACATCCGGATGCTGGCCCGACAACGGCAGACCGCGATCCTCGAACTGATCCGGCAGCACGGCGGCGTGCGGGTCAGCCACCTCGTCAGCCGGTTCGGCGTCTCCGACATGACGATCCGGCGCGACCTGGAGGTGCTGGCCGAGCTGGGGCTGGTCGACAAGGTCCACGGCGGCGCGACCCTGCCCGGCCCCGGCTCCGCCGAGGAGCCCGGCTTCGCCGCGAAGTCGGTCCGCCAGCAGGCCGAGAAGCGGGCCATCGCCGAGCGGGCCGCCGCCCTCGTCGAGCCCGGCATGGCCGTCGCGCTCTCCGCCGGCACCACGACCGCCGCGCTGGCCACCCTGCTCGCCGACGTACGCGGCCTGACCGTGGTGACCAACTCGATCCCCGTCGCCGACGCCCTGCACCAGCACCCCCGCGCCGACCGGACGGTCGTGCTGACCGGCGGCATCCGTACCCCGTCGGACGCCCTCACCGGCCCGGTGGCCGAGGCGGCGATCGGCTCCCTCAACGTCGACGTGCTCTTCCTCGGCGTGCACGGCATGAGCCCGCGTACGGGGTTCACCACGCCGAACCTGCTGGAGGCGGGGACGAACCGGTGCCTGATCGAGGCGTCGCGGCGGCTGGTGGTGCTGGCCGACCACACCAAGTGGGAGACCGTCGGGATGGCCACCATCGCCCCGCTCTCCGCAGCCGACGTGCTCGTCACCGACGCGGGCCTGCCCGCCCAGGCGCGCGCTCAGCTCGCCGACCAGGTGGGCGAACTGGTCGTCGTCGAGTGCGGCTGACCGGTGTCTACCGCCGTACGGGGCGTGACCCTCAGCCCGTGTCCTGGCGCGGGCCGGACGTCTCCACGTCGGACGGCGGCCTTCACAGGCACTTCACAGCGCCCACGGATAGGGTCCCGGGAAGTCAGCGACCGGCTCCAGGGTGGAGCGCGGTGTCTTTGCGCGGGAGTTCAGATGGTCTTCAAGAAGATGTTGAGCGCGTTCGGCGTGGGCGGGCCGAGCGTCGACACCGTCCTGACCAACCCGAACACCCGGCCCGGCCTGACCCTCGAGGGGCAGGTGAACCTGCTCGGCGGCGACGCGCCGGCCAACATCGAGCAGGTCGTCGTCGGCCTGGTCACCCGGGTCGAGATCGAGGGCCACGACACGGAGTACGCCGGGGTCATGGAGTTCCACCGGCTGCCGGTCAGCGGCCCGCTCCAGCTCGCCGCGAAGCAGCAGCTCGCCATTCCGTTCCAGCTCCCGATGCCGTGGGAGACGCCGATCACCGACGTCTACGGTCAGCGGCTGCGCGGCATGACGATGGGCCTGCGTACCGAGCTGGCCATCGCCCGGGCGGTGGACAAGGGCGACCTGGACCAAGTCAACGTGCACCCGCTGCCGGTGCACGAGCGGATCCTGGAGGCGTTCCAGCGGCTCGGCTTCCGGTTCAAGCACGCCGACCTGGAGCGCGGCCACATCCGGGGCACGCAGCAGACGCTGCCGTTCTACCAGGAGATCGAGTTCTTCGCCTCACCCCAGTACGCGAGCACCATCAACGAGGTCGAGCTGACCTTCGTGACCAGCCCGCACGGCGTCGAGGTCATCCTCGAGTGCGACAAGCGCGGCGGGTTCCTCACCCCGGGCCACGACGCGTTCGGTCACTACCGGGTCGCGCACACCGACGCCGACGGGACGGACTGGGTCCAGGTGGTCGACGGCTGGCTGCGGGAGACGACGTCCCGCTACGGCAGCCTGCGTGGCGCGCACGGCTTCGGCGGGCACGGGCACGGCCGGGGCGTCGGCATGGGCGGCGTCGTCGCCGGCGCCGCGGTGGGAGCCGTCGGCGGCATGATCGTGGGTGACATGATCGGCGACGCCTTCGAGGGCGACGGCGAGGACTTCGGCGGCTTCGAGGAGTAGGACCACACACGACGGTGGCCCCCGGGACGACAGTCCCGGGGGCCACTGCGCTGCCGTGGTGCGCGGCTACGCGGTGCCGGTCAGTGCCGGGCCTTGCGCTCCTCGCCGCTGCGCCAGTTGCTGCCGGCCTTGGCCAGACCACGGCTACCCAGGTACCCGATGGTCAGCAGCGTGATCATGAACCAGGCGTTGTCGGCCCGGAAGATGTCCACCCCGGCCGAGTTCCGGCCGACCAGCTGCGAGGCGGCCAGCACGCCGATCACGGCCGCGATGTAGACCCAGAACTCGGTCGTCCGCAGCGACGGCTTGGTCTCCGTGCCGGGCGCCTGCATGGCCTCCCGGTGCCCGTCGTGCATCATCGGCATCGGACGGGTGGGCGTCTCCTGCATGGCCCTGTCCTGCATCGCCCGGTTGGGCATGTCCTGCGTCGGCCGGTTCATCGGCCTGGTGGAAGCAGCCTGCGTGCTCATCTTGTCCTCCTCAGGATGCGATGAGTCGTACCTGCGTTCCCTCGCCCCGCTACCGCGTGTCGGCCACGGCACGGTTCGCGTTCATGGCGGGGGCACCCGCCGTCTACCCGACCCGACGGGGGCAGTAACACCCACGCCCAGCCGGGAATCCTCTGCCCGCCCCCCACCACCGTCCCCGTACCCGTGCTCGACCGGGGCCTGGGCAGGGGTTTGGTGGTGGGGGTGGTGGGCACGCGTCTCGGGACTACGACTCGTGCGAGGTGATGGACATGCGTGAGGACGACATGCGGCAGGACGCCGCCCGGCGTGCCGAGGAGCGGATCGCCGGTGGCGTGTACGGCGAGGGCGCTCTCGACGAGGTGACCGTGCCTCCTACCGACGTGCAGCGGGTGATCCAGGACGAGGACCCGGACGATCCGGCCCACGTTCCGGTCGATCCGGAGGTGCTGCGCGACGGCGGCCCCACCAGGGGACAGGGCGCCGTCACCACGACCGGCGGCACCGCCGGCCCGGCCAGCGTGCGCCGGTTGGCGCGCCAGCCGGAGCGGCACCGCGGCAAGGTGGCGCCGACCACCACGGGCGACGCCACCACCGGCGGCATGAGCACCCCGGCGGGCGGCTCCACCAGCGACCAGTCCGGCCCCGCCAGCCAGGTCGGCGACTTCACCCCGGAGTGACCCGCCGACCCATCTACCGCAGCGCCTACCGGGAGGGTGGGAGCCGGCCGGGTCAGGCGGGCCTGTGGTTCAGGTGGGGCGGACGATGCCGAGGCGTTGGGTGGCGCGGGTGAGGGCGACGTAGAGGTCGCTGCGACCCCGGGGCGACTCCGCCACGATGCGGTCGGGGTCGACCAGGAGGACCGAGTCGAACTCGAGCCCCTTGGCCTGGCCGACGGTGAGCACCACCACGCGGCTCTCCAGCTCCGGGTCCTCGCCGACGGCCGCCTCGGGCAGGGCGGCGGTGAGCGCGCCGCCCAGCTCGTCGACCCGTCCGGCCGGCACGATGACCCCGAGCCGGCCGTCGTCCAGGCCGGCCGCCTCCCGGGTGGCGGCGGCCACCAGCTCCGCCGCCAGGCGCTCCGCCGGCACCGCGTGGTCCCACGGCGGCACCCCGCTGGAGCGTACGGAGCGGGGCGGGCGCAGCGTCGGGTCGATCTCGGCGAGCACCTCGGCGGCGACCGCCATGATCTCGGCCGGGGTGCGGTAGCTGACGGTCAGCTCCTCCAGCCGCCAGCGTTGCGCCACGTACGGCTCCAGCGCGTCGGCCCAGGACGGGGTGCCGGCCAGCGCGCCGGTCTGCGCCACGTCGCCGACGATGGTCATCGAGCGGCTCGGACAGCGGCGCATCAGCAGTCGCCAGGCCATGGGCGACAGCTCCTGCGCCTCGTCGACGATCACGTGCCCGAACGCCCAGCGCCGGTCGGCGGCGGCCCGCTGGGCGGTGGTCAGCCGGTCGGCCTCCTCCTGCCGTTCGAGCAGCCGGTCGGCGTCGAGCAGGTCGGTGACGCCGAGGATCTCACCGCCGTCGGCCTCGTCCTCGACGTCGATGGAGCGGGAGCCCCGGGCGATCTCCAGCACGCCTTCGGCGTACTCCCGTTGCAAGGTCCGGATCCGTTCCCGGCGGGCGGCGGCGGCCCGCTCGTCCTCGCCGAGCAACTCGGCCGCCTCGTCGAGCAGCGGCACGTCGGCCGGCGTCCAGCCGCCCGGCTCGCGGTGCAGCATGGCCCGCTCGGCGTCGCTGAGCATGGGTGCGGCGGCGGCGATCCGGTCGGTGCTGGCGTACAGGTCGGCGAGCAGGCGCTGTGGGGTGAGTACCGGCCAGAGCTGGTCCAGCGCGGCCCGCACCTCGGGCTCCTCGCGCAGCTCGCGGCGGATCTCGGCCACGTCGGCCTCGTCGAGCAGGTTCTCCCCGCCCAGCGGGTCCGCGCCGATGCGCTCGGCGACCTGGGCGGCGAGGGCGTGGACGATCTCGACGTCGAACAGCGCCCGAGCCAGGTTGTGGGGCCGCTCGGAGCGGCGCGCCTGGTCGCGGGCGGCGAGGACGGTCTCCGGGTCGAGCCGCAGCACCTCCTGCTGCGGCAGCTCGATCTCCAGCGGCTCGTCGGGCACCCACTGCCGGTCGCGGACGGCGGCGGCCAGCACCTCGACCATCACGGCCCGGCCCTTGAGCGCGGCGGTCGTGGCGGGCTCGGCCCGGCGGGCGCTGACGCCCGGGAAGAGGTCGCTCTGCGTACGCAGCAGCACGCCGGTCTCGGCCAGCGCCGGGAGCACCTGCGAGATGTAGCGCAGGAACGTGGCGTTCGGGCCGACGAGGAGCACGCCGCGGGTGGAGAGCTGCTCGCGGTGGGTGTAGAGCAGGTACGCCGCGCGGTGCAGCGCGACGGCGGTCTTGCCGGTGCCGGGGCCACCCTGCACGACCAGTACGCCCGGCAGGTCGGCGCGGATGATGCGGTCCTGCTCGGCCTGGATGGTCTCGACGATGTCGCGCATCCGGCCGGTGCGCCCGGCGTTGAGCGCGGCGAGCAGCGACGCCTCGCCGGTCAGCTCCTCGTGGGCGGTGGGGGAGGCGGTGGCGAGGTCCAGCACCTCGTCGTTGAGCGCGGTCACCTTGCGCTCGCGGGTGCGCAGGTGCCGGCGGCGGCGTACGCCCTGGGGGTTGGCCGCGGTGGCGAGGTAGAAGGCGCGGGCGGCCGGGGCGCGCCAGTCCATCAGCAGCGGTTCGTAGTCGCCGTCAGTGTCGAAGATCCCGATGCGGCCGATGTAGTGGGGGCCGCCGTCGTCGGTGTCGAGCCGGCCGAAGCACAGACCGCTCTCCACGGCGGAGAACTGCTCGACCTGGTCGGCGTACATCCGCACCGTGCTGTCGCGCTGGGAGAGTGCCTGGCGGGTGCCGCCGGTCGCCCGCAGCTCGTCGCTCAGCCGGCGGGAGGCCTGCTCACGCAGCTCGTCCAGCCGGCGGTAGAGCATCGAGACGTATTCCTGTTCGCGGCCGATTTCGTCATCGGGCTGCAATTCGGCGGAATCGGCGGAATGCCTTGACAAGCCGTCTCCCATTCGAGTAGCATCTCTCTCGGAACGGCTATGTCAGCCGTTCTTTTTTGTTGCCTGAACTGAGAAAGATACCGTGCGCCGGTCGCCTCGACCAAGCGCGCCGGGCCACACCGCGACTCGTCCCGCGCAGACAGCGGGGGCCCGCCGCGTGGCGGGCCCCCGGACTGCCGATTCTCAGCCCTTCGCCACCTCGTAGAGCCGCTCCGGCGTCACCGCGCCGGCGATGAGCCGGCCGTCGTCCGTGAGCAGCACGCTGAACAGCTTCCCGGTCAGCAGCCGGCCGCTGCCCCAGTCGCCGCTGACCTTCGGCAGCGCGCCGAGCAGCGCCGCCGGGTCGCCGGCCGGTCCGTTCCCGGCGCGGCCGGGGGCGGTGGGTCGGTCCGCGGGCGCGCCGGCGCCGTCGAGCCGCGCGACCACCACCGTGGCCCAGCTCTCGCCCACCGTACGCACGTCCGGCCGCTCGCCGTCCCCGCGCCGCTTCCCGGGCGCGTCGGCGGGCCGCCTGCCGGTGGTCTCCTCGGTCACCTTCACGCCGGGCGGCGGGTTGAAGGTGAACTGGTCGGCGTCGGGCCGGGCGTACGACACCTGGGTGAAGGCCATCTCGAAGGCCGGCTTGTCGCTGCCGTCGGCGAAGACCTCGAAGCGCAGCGGCACGTGCTGCCGCGCGTCGATGGCGATGCGCACCTGGTGTACCAACGAGGCGGCGTCGCGCGGGGCGAGCACCAGTTCGTACGCGTCGCGGCCGGCGACCGTGGCGGAGCGGCCGACGCTCACCTCGGTGCTCGGGCCGATCGCCGCGAGGGCCCGGTCGGCCGCCTCACCGGGGGTGACCGGCAGCTCCGGCGTCGGGGCCCCGGCGGTGCCCGCGGGCAGGGTGCGGTGCGTGGCGGTGTTGGACCGGCTGTTCCAGGCCCACACGTCCCGGCCGTTGCGCACGATGTCGTGCTCGCCGAGCGTGTCCACCAGGGCGACGCGCTGCCGGTCGGGCCCGGAGTGCCAGACCCGCAGGGTGTGCGTGCCGGTCAGCAGGCCGGTCAGGCCGCCGCCGCCCACCAGGCCGGCCAGCGGCGGCAGGCCCAGGTCGGCACGCTGCACGACCGTGCCGGAGAGCCCCTCCAGCTGGGAGGTCTGAAGGTCGACCAGGAGTTGGGCGGCGGTACGCGGTGGCAGGCTCGGCTCGGCCTGGGCGGCGAACGTGCCGAGCGCGGCGCCGCCGCCGATGACGGTCGCGACGGCGGTCACCGGGACCAGCCAGCGCAGGACGGGACGGCTCTTCAGGACGGACATGTGACACCTCCTGCCGGACATCCTGCCTCCTCGACGCTGTGAGGGCGCTGAGGACGGCCGTACGACCCCGGGCGCCCGGGTGGCACCCTTGGAGGCGTGCGGTTGCTGGTGGTGGAGGACGAGTCGCGGCTGGCGTCCGCCCTGCAACGGGGATTGCAGGCCGAGGGGTTCGCGGTGGACGTGGCGGCGACCGGCCCGGAGGGGCTCGACGCGGCACGCCACGGCGGGTACGACGCGATGGTCCTCGACGTGATGCTGCCCGGCCTCTCCGGCTACGAGCTGGTGCGCCGGCTGCGCGCCGAGGAGCACTGGCTGCCGGTGCTCATGCTCTCGGCCAAGGACGGCGAGTACGACCAGGCCGACGGGCTGGACTGCGGGGCCGACGACTACCTCACCAAGCCCTTCTCGTACGTCGTGCTGCTGGCCCGGCTGCGCGCCCTGTTGCGCCGGGGCGCCCCCGAACGCCCGACGGTGCTCGCGGTCGGCGACCTCCGGCTGGACCCGGCGCGGCGGCGGGTGACCCGCGCCGACGCCGAGGTCGCGCTGACCAGCCGCGAGTTCGCGCTGCTCGACTACCTCATGCGCCGTCCCGGCGAGGTGGTCTCCAAGACCGAGCTGCTGGACCACGTCTGGGACGCCAGCGTCGAGACGGCGCCCAACGCGGTCGAGGTCTACGTCGGCTACCTGCGCCGCAAGATCGGCCGGGAGCGCCTGGAGACGGTCCGGGGCGCCGGCTACCGGCTCGCCCCGTGACGCGGGGGACGCGCGGGCGGCTGCGCGCCGGTCCCGGCCTGCGCGGGCGGCTGATGGCGGTCGGCGTACTCGGTGTGTCGGGGGGACTGGCCGTCGGCGGGCTCGTCCTGCTCGCCGTGCTGGGCTGGGCCCTGCAACGTGCCGTCGACACCGAGGCGTTCCGGACCGCCGACGCGGTCGCGCTGCTCGCCGACGAGGAGGTCCTGCCCGATCCGCTGCCGGTGGCCGGCGGGCAGGTCCGGGTGCAGGTGATCGACGCCGCGGGCCGGGTGCGGGCCGCCTCCATCGACGCCGACCGGCTGGTGCCGATGGTGTCGCCGGGGAGCCTCGACGCCGGCGTGCGGCAGCGGCTGACGGTGTCGGGGGAGCGGGTCGGCCTGACCGGGCCGGTGCGGGTGGTGGCCGTACCGGCGGGCACCGCCGCCGACCCGCGCACCGTCCTGGTGGCCCGGTCGCTGGCGGACGTACGGCACAGCGCGCACGTCGTACGGACCATCCTGCTGGTGAGCTTCCCGCTGCTGGTGGCAGTGCTCGCCGCCGTCGCCTGGCGGGTGGTCGGCGCGACCCTGCGCCCGGTGGAGGCGCTGCGCCGGGGCGCCGAGGAGATCACCGGGCGGAACGGGGGCGGGCGGCTGCCCGTACCGGCGTCGCGGGACGAGATCCACCGGCTCGCGGTGACGCTCAACGGGATGCTGGGCCGGCTGGAGTCCGCCCGGGACCGGCAACGGGCGTTCGTCGCGGACGCCGCGCACGAGCTGCGCAGCCCGCTGGCGAACATCCGTACCGAGCTGGAGGTCGCCCGGCGGCTGGCCGACCGGACGGACTGGACGGCGGTGTCGGCGAACCTGCTCGCCGACACGGAGCGCCTCGGGCGGCTCGTCGACGACCTGCTGCTGTTGGCCCGACTCGACGAGCGGCTGCCAGCGCGGGCCACGGGGCCCGTCGAGCTGGGGGCCCTGCTGGCGGCGGTGGCCGCCCGGTATCCGTCGCCGTCGGTTCGCCTCGACGCCCCGGCGGCGCCGCTGTGGACCGAGGGCGATCCCGACGAGCTGCGCCGCATCCTGACCAACCTGGTCGACAACGCCGTCCGGCACGCCCACGGCGAGGTGGTGCTGGCCGCCGGCCCGGGTGCCGGCGAGGCGAGCGGCGACGGCGGGACGTCCGGCGGGGGCCAGGCCGCAGGCGGGCCGGTCGGCCGGGAAGCGGCAGGCGGCGGGACGGCCGGCCGGAGAGCGGGCGGCAGCGGCGTCGGGGCGTACCACCTGGTGACGGTGACCGACGACGGGCCGGGGATCCCGGCCGCGGACCGGGAGCGGGTCTTCGGCCGGTTCACCCGGCTCGACGACGCCCGCGCCCGCGACGACGGCGGCGCCGGCCTCGGCCTGGCCATCGTGCGCGAGCTGGTCCGCCGGGCCGGCGGCGGCATCGAGCTGACCGACGCCCACCCCGGTCGGACCGACGGGCCGGGGCTGCGGGTACGGCTGCTGCTGCCGGCCCTGCCCGACCCGGAGCGACCCTGACGGAGGACGCCACGCCGGGCGGGGCCCCGATCGGGCCATCCGGCACGCCCGCGATCGGCGTCGCCGCGCCCGGGGCCCGCGACGCGCCGTCAGCCACGTCGGGCCGGCAGCCGGGACGTGGCCGTCAGCCCCGACGGGCCGTCAGCCCCGACGGGTGCAGACCTGCTGCGCGCGGGCGATCGTGTCCGTCGACCAGACGACCGCGACCGTGAAGCAGTAGTCGGTGCTGCGGTTCAGGCCGTAGACGACGAAGGTGGTGGTGCCGGCGGGCAGGTTGGCGAAGGCCGTCTGCGCCTGGCCGGCCCGGCCGCCCGAGATGACCACGGGACCCTCCCCGCCGGCCGGGTACGTCCAGCGCAGCGCCACGTTGTCCCGGTTGTCCCGCAGCGTGACGGCCCCCGGCGGGCTGCCGGGGGAGGCCGCGGCCCCGCTCGTCGGGCCGGCGGCGGGCGGGGCGCCCGTGCCGGTCGATCCGCCGGCCGGCGTGGAGGCCGGCGCGCCGGTCGCGGCCGGGGGCGCCGGATCGGGGGCGCCGTCCATCGCGGCCACCCCGGTGATCACCGCGACCGTGCCCAGCAGCACCACCGCGACGCCACCGACGGCGAGCGGCAGCAGCCGGTTGCCGCGCCGCGCCGGCGCGCGGTGCACCGGCACCGGCAGCAGCCGCGACGGCTGGTAGGGCTCCTCGGGCGCGTCGGGCCGGTGCACCCGGTGCACCCCGTCGGCCTCCTCGGTGGCGGCGCCACCGGCCAGGGGTACGACCGTCGGCGGCACGGCGCTGTCGGCCGGCCCGTCGTCGGCGTCGGGGGGCCACCAGCCGGGCGGCGGATCCTCCGTCGGCTGCCGGGGCGTCGGCACCGGGTGCGGCGGCGCGGCGTACGGGTCGGTGTGTGCCGCTGCGGCGTACGGGTCCGGCTCCGCCGGGCGGTAACCCGGCTGCGAGGGGTGCTGCGCCGTCGTCGGCCCGTCGCCCGGGGGCGGGGTGCGCGCGGACGGCACGATCGGGCCGTCCCGGCCGACGGGTGCGGTGTCGGCGCAGACGTGGTCCGGGTTGGCCGCCGCCCGGGCCAGCCCCGCCACCTGCGCCGCCAGCGGATCGTCCGCCGGCAGGTGCTGGCGGCACAGCTCCCTGGCCAGCGCGAGGTTGTCGTGGGCCTCGGCGAACTGCCCGCAGTCGCGCTGCATCGCCCCGAGCCGCGCCAGCATCTTGATGCCGCTGGGGTGCCCGTCGCCGTAGACCTCGCGGTGCAGCTCCCAGGCGTCCTGCAAGCGGTCGCGGGCCACCTGGCACTGGCCGCGCGCGTACTCCACGGTGGCCAGGTCGGCGTGGGCGGCGAGCACCCGCAGCGACTCCGGCCCGTCGAGCGCGGTCAGCTCGATGATCACTTCCTGGTAGAGCCGGGCGGCGCGCGACCAGCTGCCGACCCGGTGCAGCACCGCCGCGAGGGTGGCCGCGGCGGCCACCGTGCGCTGGTCGGCGCGCCCGTGCAACCGGGTCGTGGCCGCGTACGCGAACGCCGCCCAGCCCCGGGCGGAGTGCGGCTCGCCGAGGGCGACCAGTACGCGGGCCTGGAGGCTGGCGGCCTCGGCCAGCTCGGGCGTGGCGTTGGCCGGACTCGGGTCGGCGTCGGTCAGCGCGTCGGCGAGCAGCCGCTGGGCGCCGGCGAGGTCGCCGGAGGACACCAGGTGGTGCGCCTGGTCAGTCAGATCACCGAAGCCGGAAGGCACGCCCCATCGTGCTCATCCGACGACGGTAAGTACAAGACCCGAGTGGGAGTGTATTGGTCAAGAACCGGTCAGGTGCGCGGCGAGCGCCTCGCTGATCCGGCGCAACTGGTCCACCTGGGTGGGGGGCAGCGCGTCGAACAGGTGCCGGCGTACCCCCTCGACGTGGCCGGGCGCGGCGGCGGCGAGGGTGGCGAATCCCTCGTCGGTGAGGACCGCGATCTGCCCGCGCCGGTCGGTGGGGCACTCCTCGCGGCGGACCCAGCCCTCGGCCTCCAGCCGGGCCACGGCGTGCGAGAGCCGGCTGCGCGAGGAGCCACTGACCTGGGCCAGTTCGCTCATCCGCAGCCGCCGCTGGGGTGCCTCGGAGAGCCGGACCAGGATCTCGTAGTAGGCGTGCGGCATCCCGGCGTCGCGTTGCAGCTCCCGGTCGAGCGCCTCCATGAGCGCCCGGGAGGCGGTCAGGTACGCGCGCCAGGTGCGCTGCTCGTCGGGATCCAGCCAGCGGGTCATGACGCCCATCATACCGCATGTAGTTGAACGTTCAACGAAACCGCGCTAGCGTCGGTGGCATGGGAATCCACCGCCTCAACCACGCCGTGCTCTACGTCAGTGACCTCGCCCGCAGCGTCGAGTTCTACCGCGACATGCTGGGCTTCCGGCCGATCCCGATGACGCCGGACGGTTTCCGGGGCGCCGCCTTCCTCCAGGCGCCCGGCTCCACCAACGACCACGACCTCGGCCTGTTCGAGGTCGGCGCGGGCGCCGGGCGCTCCACCGCCGGCCGCGGCACCGTGGGCCTCTACCACCTGGCCTGGGAGGTCGACACCCTCGACGAGCTGGACGCCACCGCGCAGCGGCTCGCCGCCGCCGGCGCGCTCGTCGGCGCGTCCGACCACGGCACCACCAAGAGCCTCTACGGCCAGGACCCGGACGGGCTGGAGTTCGAGATCGTCTGGCTGGTGCCGGCCGACCGGCTCGACGAGACCGCCCTGGCCGCGCGCAAGCGGATCGGCCGGCTCGACCTGGACGCCGAGCGGCGGCGCTACGGCGGCCAGACCCGGGGCGGCGTGGGCATCTCCGTCCCGGCCTGACCGCACCCGGGCCGACGGCACCGGTGTCTTGCGAACCGACCGCAGGGCCGACGACGCCCGCCCGAGGGCCGCGACGCCCCCTGCGGTCGGGGGAGCCGTGCCCGGCCCGGGGCGGCGTGCGGTAGAACGACACCATGCCGACCGACGCCGTCCTGCGCGAGCTGCTCGTCCGACACCTGGAGACCTGGTTGCCGGGGGCGCTGCACCGCGCCCGCCGGGCCACCCTCGCCCTGGCGTACGCCGGTGGCGACGCCGGCTGCGCGGAGGCCGCGCTGCGGGTGGTCGCCGGACACGCCGACCGGCTGCGGGGCCGGCAGCTCACCGTGCTGGTGCTCGCCGACGGCACCGAGGAACTGCCGGCCCGGCTCGGCGCCGTGGAGGCGCAACTGCCGGCGGGCGTCGCCGTGCACCTCGTGCCCGGCGGTCCGGCCCGGCTATCGGTCGCGGTGAAGGCGGCCGGCGCGGCCGGCGCGCCCCTGCTGTCCGTCGTGGACGACGACACCGCCGATCCCGCCGTGCTGACCGCCGCGGCGGCCGGCAAGCCGGCGGACGTGCTGCTCGCCACCGCCGTCGGCACCCCGGCGCGGGCGGCCCTCGCCGACGCCGGGTTCCCGCTGACGAGCGAGGTGGAACTGGTGACCGCCGACGGTGAGGCGGCGCGGCTGTTCGCCTTCGCGACCGGGTCGGACAAGAGCTTGGAGGCGTTCAAGGAGGCGCTCTGGGCGGGCGACGGTGCCTCCGGCATGCGCTACCGCGACCCGGCGGGCAGGCTGCTCGACGTCGTCGAGGTCCCGGACGCAGGCCCGCTGCGCGAGGAGTTGCTCGCCGAGCTGCGACGCTCGGGCCCGCGTACGGTCACCGAGCTGCGCCGGCACGCCCTCACCGCGACCGCCTACCGGTCCTCCGACGCCGCCCGCGCGCTGACCGGGCTGCTCGACGCGGGGGAGGCGACCCGCGAGCCGGAGCACGGCCGGCTCGGCGGCGACGTGGTCGTCGCCGCCCACGGCGCCGCGACGGCCCCCTGACCCGACGCCGAGCGGGGTGCCGGTGGATCACCGGCACCCCGCTCGACCTCGGGACCTCACGCCCGGGACTTGTCCTGCTTCCAGGACAGCGGGCCCGGCAGGTCGACGCGGTGCGCCTTGGCCCGCGAGTTCCAGGACCAGCGACCGATCTTGATGCTCCAGGACGAGAATCCGTTCTCGGTGAAGTTCAGGATGATCGGGCCGTACTTCTTGCGCTTACGGAACATCAGACCCATCGCTCAAGCTCCCTTCGAATCCCTTCCCTGCCCTGTCGAAACCGAACGTTCCCGGATGACCGGATCGGGAAACCCGCTCCGTCCGGGGTGGAACGAACCCAGGGGCCGCCGGTAACCCCTACGCCGCCGGGCGCTGCGCGGCCCGGCCGCCGGGGTAGGGGTCGACGCCGACGTCGGCCGACGCCGATGCCGCCCTCGATAGGGGCATTGACCGGGGATGCGGCCGGCGGCAGCATGGGGCGATGACGCAGCGGGACGATCCTCTCCACGCGGCTCGCCCGCCCGTCGCCGCAGGGCTGCCCCACGTCCGCCCGGCGGTGGCGGCGTGACCACCGTGGAGTGGTCCCGGCCCGACGCGGCCGACCTGCTGCCGGTGGACCGGGACCTGTTCCGGGCGCTGCTGCGCCGGCAGGCCGCGACCGTCACCGTGGTCACCACCGCCGCCCCGGACGCCGCCGGGCCGACCCGCGCCGACGGTTCCGGCGAGCCCGCGCGGGCCGGCTTCACCGCCACGTCCTTCACGTCGGTGTCGCTGGACCCGCCGCTCGTCTCGTTCTGCCTCGGCACCGCCTCGTCGAGCTGGCCGGTGTTCGCCAAAGCCGAGCACGTCGCCGTGCACCTGCTCGGCGCCCAGCAGGGGGAGGCCGCCCGGGTCTTCGCCACCGGCGGGATCGACCGGTTCGCCGCCTATCCGCACTGGACGCCGGGGCCGTTCGACGTGCCGCTGCTGTCCGGCGTGCTGGCCCGGCTGCTCTGCCGCGTCGCGCACCGGGTGCCGGCCGGCGACCACACGCTCTTCGTGGCCGAGCCGCTCGCGCTCGGCGGCGGCGAGGACGGGGACCCGCTGGTCTACCACCGGGGCGGCTACACCACCACCGGCCCGCCGACGCGGGCGTGACCCGGCCGGTGCCCCGCCGGCACGTCGGCCGGCGGCACCGTCGTGCGGTCCACGGGATGGCGGCACGCCGGCCGGTGGCGGGGACGGGCGGATCGTCAGGCGATGGCGCGGTCGGCGACGAGCACGCGGGTGACGCTGCCGTCGTCCTCGGCGATGTCGCGCTCGTGGACGAAGCCGATCCTGTCCAGCAGCGCCAGTGAGGCGTAGTTGGCCTCGGCGACGGTCGCGTACACGCGGGGCAGGCCGAGGGTGTCGAAGCCGTGACGGACCAGGGCCCGGGCCAGCTCCGTGCCGAGTCCCACGCCCCA
Organism: Micromonospora echinofusca; assembly: GCF_900091445.1. Lineage (NCBI taxonomy): Bacteria > Bacillati > Actinomycetota > Actinomycetes > Micromonosporales > Micromonosporaceae > Micromonospora > Micromonospora echinofusca. The sequence continues at coordinate 4,461,434 of NZ_LT607733.1, read as the reverse complement.
GGCCGGCTTCGCCAACGCGTAGATGATCTCATGCCCGTCGACCTGGTCCGTCCGCTTGACCTCGGCGTGCCCGACGTAGCGGCCGTCGCGGCGTACCGCCCAGACCTCGAAGAGGTCCTCGGCGTAGACCTTCGTGAACACCCGTCCGAAGAGGGCGCCGGCCTCCTCGGCGCTCAGCGGCCCGTCGCCCATGAACCGGCCGACCTCCGGGTCGGCGAGCAGGGCGACGAAGTCCTCGGCGTCGTCGGGCCGGTAGGGCTCCAGCAGCAGGCGCGCGGTGCGCAGGACGGGGGTGGGCATCAGCGTGGCTCCCAGGCGTCGGGCAACGCCGTCAACCTACGGACGTGGGCGGGCAGGCGGCCACTGACTATCTCCGCGAGGCTCACCTCGTCGACCACGCGCCGCACCGCGGCCCGCACCGCCACCCACAGCCCCGGCAGGTTCTCCGCCGCGCCCTCGTAGCTGGTCTCCTCCGGGCGCAGCCCGCGGACCCCGGCCAGCGGACCCTCCACGGCGCGCAGCACCGCGCCGACGGTCACCTCGCGCGGCGGCCGGGCCAGCGTGTAGCCGCCCTCCGCGCCGCGCTGCGCCCGCACGACGCCGGCCCGCCGCAGGTCGGCCAGGACGGCCTCCAGGAACTTGCGGGGCATGTCCTGCTCCGCCGCGATGGCCTGGGTGGAGAGCAGCCGGGGGTACGCGGTGGCGAGGCTCAGCGCCGCCCGTACCGCGTAGTCGCCGCGCGCGGAGATCTGCACCCCGCCATCATGCCCCGCACGGGCGGCCGGTCGCGTCGGCGGGCGGGCGGGGCCGCACGAGCGGCCCGGGTAGCGGCTGCTCGCGGGCCGCGCGGAAGGCGCCCGGGCTCACCCCGACCTCGCGGGTGAAGAACCGGCCGAAGTTCGTCGGCTCGGAGAAGCCCAGCCGCCGGCCGATCCGGGCGATCGGCTCGTCGGTGGCCGCCAGCAGCCGGCTCGCCTGGAGGGCCACCCGCTCGTCGACCACCTGCTTGGCGCTGCGCCCGGTCACCGCCAGGCAGGCCCGGGTGAGCGTACGCACCGAGCAGCCCAGCCGGTCGGCGTAGTCCTCGACCCGGCGGGTGTGCTGGTAGCCGCGTTCGACCTCCCGGCAGAGCCGGTGGAACGTGGCCGCCTCCGCCCGCGTGGCCCGGGAGGCGCGTTCGGGCAGCAGCGACAGCCGCAGCAGCAGCACGGCGAGCTGGTGGCGGAGCAGGCCACGCGCCGTCGCCACCCCCCGGTGCCGCTGGCAGTCGACCGCGAGCTGGCTGACCTCGTTGATGACCGCGTCCTCGTCCTCGCCGGCGAGCTGGAACCAGGGCCCGACGGCGTCCGGGTCGACGTCGAGCCCGCGCAGCGCCGCCGGGTCCCAGCGCACCACCGTCGCGTCGAGCTGCGGGCCGGCGCAGCGCAGCACCTGCCCGGTGCGCACCCGCAGCAGCGTGCCGGGGCGGCAGGGCAGGGCGCGGAAATCCAGCTCGGCCGTGCCGTGTCCGCCCGTGGTCAGCACGAGCAGGTCCCTGTCCAGCAGCACCGGGCGCCGCCAACGCGGCTCGGAGGCGAGGTCACCGAGGGCCACCGTGTCGATCTCGGCGGAGGCGGTCGCCGGGTTGCCGGGCGGAGCGGGGGAGAGCTGACCGGAAGAGACCATCGCCTGCGACGGTAGCCCGGGGCGACGATCAACGCATCCCGGGACGGTCGCCCAGGCCGGGCGGCGGTTCGGGCACGCTGCGGCTCCCGGTCGTCGCCGGACGGCGCGCCGGGGGCCGGCGGGGTTGTCGAGGTCACCGGGGCCGGGCTACGTTACCGAGCGGTAGCGCCGTCCGGTCGAGGCACGGCCGGAGCCGGTCCGCGCCGGTCGGGCCGCCCCGCCCCGGCGGCCCCGGCCGACTCGCGATGGGATGGGCATGACGGATCTGTTCTCGGTCGAAGGCAAGACGGTCCTGGTCACCGGCGGCTCGCGGGGGATCGGCCTGATGATCGCCCAGGGCTTCGTCCGGGCCGGCGCACACGTGATCATCTCCTCCCGCAAGGCGGACGTCTGCGAGGCCGTGGCCAAGGAACTCTCCGCCGAGGGGCGCTGCGAGGCCATCCCCGCCGACCTCGGCCACGACGCCGGCGCCGAGGGCCTGGCCGCCGCCGTACGGGAGCGGTTCGACCGGCTCGACGTGCTGGTCAACAACGCGGGGGCCACCTGGGGCGCGCCGCTGGAGTCGTACCCGGAGAGCGCGTTCGACAAGCTCTGGGCCGTCAACGTCAAGGCGGTCTTCCGACTGACGACCGCGCTGCTGCCCGCGCTGCGCGCCTCGGCCAGCGCCGACGACCCGGCCCGGGTGATCAACATCGGCTCCATCGACGGCATCCGGGTGCCGATGATGGAGGTGTACGCGTACTCGGCGACCAAGGCCGCCGTGCACATGCTCACCCGCAGTCTGGCGCACCAGCTCGCCGGCGAGCGGATCACCGTCAACGCGATCGCGCCGGGGCCGTTCGAGAGCAAGATGATGGCGTTCGCGCTGGACGACCCCGCGTCCCGGGCCGCCATCGAGGAGCAGGTGCCGCTGGGCCGGATCGGCCGGCCGGAGGACATGGCCGGCACCGCGATCTACCTGTCGTCACGCGCCGGCGCGTACCTCACCGGTGCGGTGATCCCGGTCGACGGCGGCATCACCACCCACGGCTGAGCACGGCGGGAGGCGGGAGACGGTGCGCGTACCCCCTGGTAGGCCGGAGCCGCGCGGACTCGGCAGATCCGCGCGGCTCCGGACGGCCGCAGTGGCCGGTGGTTCAGCGACCGGCGAGCAGCCGGCTCACCGCGGTGTCGACGTCCAGGTGCTCGGCCTCGCGGCCGCGCGGAACGACGACGTAGGTCCGGCGCAGGAAGCGCACCAGGACGCTGCGCGGCACCTCGAACAGTGCGTTGCCGTCGGGCGACGACAGCGCCAGCGCGACGAAGTCCCCGCGCGGGGTGGCCCAGGGCCAGACCCGCACGTCCCCGATGCCGGCCGGCTCGTCGAGCCCCGTGACCAGCAGCTCCCGGGCGAACGACCAGCTGACCGCCTCGCCGCCGGCGGATTCGGCGTGGAACAGGACATGGACCGCATACGGATCAGCAGGGTCGTAACGCAGACTGGCACGCACCGGCAAGGCGGTGGCATCAGGTGCGACGAGCCTTAGCGACGTCTCGACCTCTACGGTCGTCGGTCGGATGACACTCATGGACGATCTCCCCCCGGCACCGCTGCGGAACGCGCGTGTCCCGCTTTTCCCATACTCAGGTGCTACTCCTGGCTACGCTCCGCCATACGCTGACTTCACCCAGTGGTGGGAAGGGGGTCGGAAAGGCCGCGTGAATGTGAAGATTCATGTAGGATTTCCGGTTCTGCCCAGTGCGTGATCCCGCCCGGCATCGGGTGGTTCAGTCGTCGACTTACTCCGGTAACGTCCAGTCGGCCGTTGCAGTGACGGGCGCGAGCCACACTGGGGGAGGAAATGGTTACGAAACGATCCTCAGTGGATCCGATGGCAGAGCCGGGCCCGCCGAAAGTCGCGGCCCGACCAGCCGAAAAGCGGGGGTACGGGGTGCCGATGGAGCAGCACGAGCGGCCCGGCCGGCCGGGAGCCGACCGGGGTGACGCCGGCCGGACGATGCTGGCCGAACGGCGGCAGCGACCGCGCTGGCGGCAGCGGCTGAGCACCACCCTCGAACTGATCCGGGCCAACCCCACCGGACGGGTCGCGCTCAAGATCTTCATCGCCATCGCCGGCGCCCTCGTCGTCACCCTCGGCATCGCCCTCATCCCGCTGCCCGGCCCCGGCTGGCTGCTCGTGATCGCCGGCCTCGGCGTCTGGGCCGTCGAGTTCCACTGGGCCCGCCGACTGCTCGGCTTCACCCGCCGGCACGTACACAACTGGACGCAGTGGGTGAAGGACCGGTCGCTGGGCGTACGCTTCCTGCTCGGCTCCGTCGGCCTGGTCTTCGTCGGCTCGGTGGTCTGGCTGTCGCTCAAGTACAGCTTCGGCATCGACGTGGTCGCCGAGGCGCTGCACTACCTGGCGACGCACTGATCCGGGCTGACCTGGCACGTCGCCGGTGCGACCGCCCGTCGCGCGGCACGCGGACCCCGGATTTCCGGTCCGGTCCCTCGATCAGGTAGAGTCAGCGGCGCTGAGGGCGATTAGCTCAGCGGGAGAGCGCTTCGTTCACACCGAAGAGGTCACTGGTTCGATCCCAGTATCGCCCACGCAGGTCAAAGGCCATTCCCGATCATCGGGGATGGCCTTTCTGCTGCCCGTACAGCAGCGAAGTACAGCAGTTCCGTCAGCGGCCGAGTGAGTCACCGAGGCGTTTGAGTGCGTCTCTGGTCGCTTTGGTCGATACCTGGGTGTAGATCTCCATCGTCACGGAGAAACGGGCGTGCCGAAGCACCTGCATGGCGACTCTCGGGTGGACGTCGAGATCGGCCAGGAGCGTGGCGCAGGTTCTTCTGGCGTCGTGGACGGTGATCGGCGTGACCTTCGCCTTCTCACACCTTGTCTGCCAGGAGCGCTGGAAGTTGCGTGGCTCGATGGGTGTGCCGTAGCGGGTAGTGAATACGAGGTCGTTCTCGTGCCAGGCGTTGCCGGCGGCTGCTCGTGCCTCGTCGCGTTGTTGCTGTCTGAGCTTGAAAGCGGTCAGGCAGATGTCGGGGAGGGGGAGGGTGGCGTCGGACGCCTGGGTCTTGGTGTCGCGGTGAAGGAGCTGCCCGCGCACGCGTTGGAGCTGGCGGCCGATGGTCAGCTCGCCGGCGTCGAGGTCGACGTCCTCCCACGTCAGTCCCAGCGCCTCGCCCTTGCGCAGGCCGGTGACGAGGACCAGGGCGTAGGCGGCGTAGAGCGGGTCCTCGTCTTCTTTGGCGGACTCCAGGAACTTCCGTGCCTCGTCGCTCGACCACGACTTGCCACGGCGGCGACGGACGGTGGCGAGGGTGACCGGCACGGCCGGGTTCTTGGCGATGAGGTCCTCGGCCTGGGCGTGGGTGAGGGCGGCCCGCAGTGCGGCCCGGATGTCGCTGACCGTGTGGGTCGACGGGACGGTCTGGCAGCAGCGGCCGACCGCGCAGCAACGCCGCTTGTGCTTCGGCCGGGCGGCGTCCTTACCTTGGGCGCAGCACTGGCAGGTGCGGGCCACCTGGTTGATCCAGGTCTGCACGTCGCGTGACTGGAGCCGGTCGAGCCGCTTGGACCCGAGGCCGGGGGCGATGTAGCGGCGGACGAACGTCTCGTAGGTGGCGTAGGTCAACGGTGCGCGGTTCGGCTCGATGATCTCCGACAGCCAGTAGGTGAGGAAGCTGCCGACCGTCGGGACGCTCGTTGCTACCGGTCCGGCCTTGGCCTGCTGGTGCAGCTTGATCCACTTGTCGTGGACGGCCTCGCGGGTCTTGCCGTAGACGTACTTGCGGGTGCGCCGGCCGTCCGGCTTGGTTACCCAGACGTAGGCGGCGAAGCCGTTGCGGTAGGGGAAGATGGAGCCTTCGCCGTTGGCTCGTGCACGGGCGGGCATCAGGCGGCCTCCTGGCGTTCGACCTGCTCGCGGATGTAGTCGTCGACCCATTCGGGGAGGATGCGGCGGTACTTGCCGTCCTTGATGGAGCGCAACTCGCCGGTGGCGATCTTCATCTTGACCTTGGAGATGCCGAAGCCGAGCAGGACGGCGACCTCGGCGGGGGAGTACCAGCGGGGGCGGAGGTCGTGGTTCATGCGGCGGCCCCGATGAGCCAGCCTTCGTGGGCGAGTTCTTCCCGGCCGATGCGTCTGCTCTCGCGTCGCTGCTGGGCGGCGGTGTTGGCGAGCAGGGCGTCGCCTTCGGTGAGCCAGCCGGACCCGATGTAGGTGAGGATGCCGACGGTGATGGTGTCGGCGGGTTGGTCGTCCTCCGTGCGGCGGTAGGTGGCGCGGGTGTCGCGGAGCTGGCCGAAGGTGACGGAGTAGCGGCGGGCTTTGGTGAGGAAGTGGCCGCCGAAGCCGAGCATGTGCGCCCAGCGGCGCAAGCCGCCGTAGGTGTTGGGTTTGGCGTCAAGGCTGTCTTGACGGTCGCTGGCAGCTGCGGCCCCGCTGCTGGTGTCGGTGTGGATGAGGCGGCCGAGGTGCCAGCAGGCGTCGATGAGGCGGGCGAGGTGGTCGCCTTCGGGATCGGCGTAGTCATCGATGGTGGCGGGAGTGAGTCGGGTGGAGCAGTGGCCGGTGGCTTCGGTGGCTTTGGTGGCGTACTTGGCCAGGTAGGCGGCGACCTTGCCGTCGGTCAGCTCGCCACTGGCGGTGTTGAGACGGCGGACGTCGATCTGCTCACCCCAGGCGACCAGCCAACCTCGCGGCCGGTCGGGGTGGGCGGGCGTGATGACGGTGATCTGTCGGGCGGCGACGTGGATCGCGTCTTCCAGGTCGTCAAGGGTGATGCCGGCCGGTGGCGGCACGAGAGCGTCCGGGTCGTCCGGGTCGACGCCGTCGAGGCGCAGCAGGACGTGGAAGTGCACGGCTGCCCGGCGCTGCATCTCGGCGACCTTGCCGTGGGACATGCGCACGGGCGGCACCCATCGGACCTTGCCCGAGGCAGTGACGACCCGGACGAGCGGGATGCCACGCTTGCGGCAGAGGGCGGCGAGGTGTCGCTCGATGGCCTGTTTGGTACGCCGCCACAGCTCGCCTGAGAAGTAGTTCCAGACGACCTGGTGGGCGTGGTCGTAACAGTCGAGGCACAACGGCTGGCCGAGCCGCGGATCGTCGGCGTCGTGGCGAACGAAGCACGCTGCGGGCTGCCCATGGGGGCAGGTGCCAGCGGTGCTGCGGGCGCGGCAGGGGGCGGGGCGGCAGTCGCAGCGCTGCCGGGCGGCGCAGGTGTGGCGGGAGACGTGGCGGTGGTGGACCGGACCGAAGGACGGGGCGGTGAAGGTGGAGAAGACGACCGGGTGCTGGCCGACCGATGCGGGGACGCCCTTGCCGCCGGTCAGACCGCGACAGACGACCTGGTAGGCGTCGCCCTGGTAGACCCAGGCGCAGTCTGGGCACCGCGATTCGCGGCGGTTGCCGCACGCCTTGTAGAGCGCCCGGTCGGGCAGCTCGTCGGTGTGTAGCCAGTTGGTGATGCGGCCGGTGTTCCGGTCGACGGCGGCAATGGTGCCGGTGAGGCGGATTGGGCGGGAGCAGCCGCCGGCGGGGCGGGTGTGCTCCAGCCAGCCGGAGAACTCCGGCGTAGCGGCGCGGTGCAGGACCTGGGCGTCACGGCCGACGGCGAGACCGGGCCGGTAGATGGTGAGCGGGGCGGTGGACACGACTGTCTCCTCTTCGAGGTGGCAGGGACGGGAGACGAAGCACCACCAGCCGTGGACCTGGTCCGCTGGTGGTGTTCGTCGTGTCTCCTGGCACCGCCGAGAGGCGGCTGACGCCGGAGGGCGGATGGCCGGTGATGCCACTTCCCGCCGATGGGTCATGTCCTTTCACGCTCGTGAACCTGCCGAATGGGCCGGCACGGGTGGGAGCCTGGGATGTCGGCATCCGGCGGGTTGCCGCAGGCTGTCCCCACCGTGAAGCAGTGCGAATCCGGGCCATCGTGGACGGCAGGGAAGACCGTGTTGGGGCCGCTCAGCGGATTCGGGAACCGGCATGGTGGCCGGTGCGATCGAGAGCCGGCGGGACGTGGCCCGCGTCAGCGGCAGGAAGGCCGCTCAGCATCTCCGACGTCGAGTCCAGCGATCCGGCAGGAAGGCCGCGCTGGTGTGCTCGACGAGCGCCAGAGTAGCACCGGGTACCGACACGTCAACCCGCCGTAGTCCGGTGCGAAGTGCGGGCCCCAATAGCGGTGGCGATGGCGGCGGTGCTGGCCCAAGGATGGTGCCGTGGATACCGAGAAGCTGCCAAGAATTGTGCTGGTTGACGACCTGCGCTCGTTCGTTGATGGCCGGGTGGCACAAGTTGCGCGTACCAGCAGGGCCGGCATTGAGGCGCTGGAGCGACACTGCGGACAGCGATTGGACGAGCTGTGGCTGGATCACGACCTCGGCGAGGACGACACGATCTGGCCCGTCGTCGAGGTGCTGGAGCGGGCCGCGTTTGTGGAGCGCCCGTTCGATATCGGCGTCGTTTACGTCCACTCAGCGAACCCCGCCGGCGCTAGAAAGATCATGCAGGCGTTGCGCCGCTGGGGCTACAACGTGCGCTCTGCGGCTGGGTCACCGTACGTCGGCTACCTGGCTGAGGCCGAGTAGCGGCCTGGGGAAGCCGGCTGCCGCTGTGATCCGACAGCTGATGTGCGACGCAGCTCTGCCAGGTGATGTGCGACGGGTGGTCTAGGAAACTGAGGTAGCGATCCGCGGTCGCTGGCCTTTGATGCTACGGACTGGCTGCGTGGTCGTGCGTCGGATGACCTTGGTGTCGCCGTCGGTGAGTTCGATGGCCAGGGTCGTTTCGGACACGGTCACGGTGACTGTCTGGTGGCGGTGCAGCCGGCCGAGGGCTACTTTCTGGCCGGCGACCATGATGATCCCGCTGTTGGAAGCCCTCCGTTGCACCCGAACGGGTTCGACGGAGGGTCGTGGTGGTGGTCCTGCCGGTCGGGCGCCACGCAGGCGCTTCATCTGTTCCGGGCGGAGCGGGTTGGCGCGGGTGCGCAGCAGTTCGCGGGTGTCCAGGTCGTAGAACATAAGGGTGGTCGGCTCGATGCGGATGCCGACGCGGCGGCCGGCGAGGATCTCTGCGGCCAGGACGATGTGTTGGCCCAGTGAGACCCCGCCGCCTCGGTTGACGCAGCGTTCGACCTCGATGGCGTCGCCGTCCTCGATCGGCGGCAGCGGTGCGGGGCCGGCCGGGACGGCGCCCTGGCGAACGAGGGTGGCCAGGTCGTTGACGCTCAGGTGAGACCGGACGGTCTTGATCCGGATGCCGGCGATGAGGACGTGGATCAGGTCGCAGTCGGCCCAGATCCGGGCCACCATGCCGGCCCGGTGGGTGCCCATCCAGAACTGGCGTTGGCAGACCATCAGATTGCCCGATGCCGGGACAACCCGGTCGAACTCCACGGGTCCACCCGGCTCCACCGCCGTCTCCTGGGCCTGGACCGGTGGTGCGTCGGCTGCCACCGGCTGGACCTCGGTGGAGGGGACGGGGTCCAGGGTGGGCGGCAGCCACAGGTCGACCAGCGTCCGCTGCTGGGCTCCGACCGGCTGGAACCGGTCAGCAGGGGTGACCGGTGTTCTCGGGTCGAGGGCCTGGTGGGGCCGGTCGGTGTTGTAGTGCAACACATACGCGTCCACCGCGGCCTGGGCTTCCCGGAGGCTGGTGAACGCCTCGGCGGTGTCGAGGAAGTCCGGGCGGACGGTGCCGTGGAACCGTTCCACCTTGCCGTTCTGGTTCGGTGAAGCCGGCGCGGTGAGCCGGTGCGTGATGCCGTTATGGCGGCAAATCTTGTCGAACAGCACCTCACCGGTGCGGGGACGATACTTGCCGAACCGGTCGGTGAACTGCTTGCCGTTGTCGGTGATGATCTCCTCCGGGACCCCGAACCGGGTCAGGGCCTCCGCCAGCGCCAGACACACCGCCCGGCCGGTGGCCCGTTCGACGACCTTCGCGATCACGCAGTACCGGGAGTGGTCGTCAACGGCGGTGACCAGCTTCGCCTCCCGCACTACACCAGTGGCCGGGTTGACCAACTGCACTCCGCCGACGATGTCCATCTGCCACAACTGCATCGGCGCAGGCCGTTCCCACCGCTTATACGAGTCCTTCGGCCGTTTCCGGGGCCGGACCCGCAGCAGCCCCTGCCGCTGCAAAATCCTGTCGATCGTCCGCTCCGACGGCACCGCCAGGTCCTCGACCACCCACGGGCCGGGCTTGCGCAGCATCTCCAACCGGATCCGCCGCGACCCCCACCGGGGATGCTCCCGACGCATCTCCGCCACCGCGACCTCAACCGCCTCCGCCACCTGACCAGGGCACGAGTGAGGCCGGTGCGACCGGTCAGCCAACCCCGCCAACTGCTCAGTCAGATACCGGCCCACCCACCGATGCACCGTCGACCGATGCACCCCACAGTTGGCGGCCACCTCCACCACATCCGACCCGGCCAGCACCGCACGGACCGCGTCCAACCGCTGCTCGACAACCGACAAGACAACCAGCGCCAATCCCGGCCTCCCCGAGTCCCGACGCCCCGCGGAGACGTCGGGCTCAGAGTGCCGAAACCGACCACTGTCGCAGATCACCTGGCGGACGCGTGTCGCACATCAGCCGACGGAGGACAAGCCGGCTGCCGGCCGTGTGTGAGGACTTTCCTTACGTCTATCAAGGCGGCCCTGAACGGGCCGCACGCGCCGCCGCCTGGGCGCGTGTCCGTCGCTTCGCTGGCGCTCCGACTCCGGCCACGCAACACGCCCTGCGGCTGGCGCGGAGAGCGGAAAGCCCGGAGGGGCCGCCGCAGACGGGGGTGGCTCAGAGAGTGGTGGAGGTCCGTCGCCGGCAGCCGGCCGCGCCGCGCCCGAGCAGCGCGGCGCAGGGAGGGCGCGCGCCGGGTCCGCGCGGCAAGCCCCAAGCATGGGGGCGGTGTCCGCGCGGCGGCTTGCCGGTCGCCCAGGAGCGGGCTCGCAGCCGCTCAGGGTCAGGTCAACCGCTCACCTGGGAGGGGGAGGGGTGGCCGCCGGTGGCCAGCTCCGACCCCGGGAGCCGGGTCCGTGCCGGGCAAGGTTAGGTCAACCGCTCACCTGGGAGGGGGAGGGGTGGCCGCCGGTGGCCAGCTCCGACCCCGGGAGCCGGGTCCGTGCCGGGCAAGGTTAGGTCAACTGCGCCACTGTGGCGGTGTCCGCCGGGGGCGCGGTCCGTGACACGAGAGCCGACTCAGTCTGTTCCGGTGGCAGGGTCCGTACGTGCGTCAAGGCCCGCTTGACGTGGTGGGCCGGACGGCGGACCGCTGCCCAGACGGCGGGTCGGCGGCAGACAGTGCTTTGGTTCTACGGAGATAGGATCGGCGGGCATGCGACGACGTTCGAAGGTTCGGCTGTCGGTGGGTGCCGGTGCAGCGAGGAAGGCCCGGGCGTTCGGGTTCAGTCTGCCGTTTATCGTCGTGGGAGGGTTCCTGCTCTGGGTGCCCTTTGACCTGATCTTTGAGTCGCTTACGGAGAGCCCGATCAACGTGTGGGGCTCGCTGCTACCTCACCTGTTCGTCTCTGCCTGGTGCTTCTTGGGGGCCTACATCGTAGGAGCGGTCAGCTTGGCAATGGTCGCTGTGATTCCGTATGGAGCGTGGCTGGACGGGACGTTGCTCGGTGAGCGCCTGTGGCTCCGGACGCGGTGGGTGGACCTGTCCACGGCGAATATCGACACGGAGGATGACCCAAGGCGAGGCGTCATGTCACTGCTGGTCGCTGCTCCGAACCCGGAAATCCAGGTGAAATTGCCCGTACGAGGAGTGAACAGCCTGCCACCGGAGGAGTTGGTCGCGTTGGCCGACGCTATAACCGGCACAAGGGTGCGTCAGGGCTCGGACGACGCAGCCTTCGTAATCGCAGACCGTCTACGAAGCCTAGCTTCCTGATCTCTTTGGGATGATGGGCCGGCTGGGTGACTAACCGAGTGACGATCGGGGCGGACGCCAGTGGACACGCACGGACGATGGCGGACCGCGCTCCCAGGTCAAGGACCATGCAACAGCAGCTCACGTGGCGGTGCTGGTTGCCTGGGGGTCAAGGAGTCAGCCGCACGCCCTGGGGCCGCCCGCCCATGCTCTACTGGTCCCATGCGTAGGCGACGCCGTTTGTACCTGCTCTTAGCGGTAGTCGGTGCACTGATGGCCGCCACTGCACTCGCCATGACCTTGGCGTATGTGCCCGAAGGAGGTTGGCCCTTGTCTGCTCCAACCTTGTGCGCGGTCGGTGGTGCGTTGACGGGAGTTGGCATCCGGGGTGCCAGGAAGCACCAACGCCCCGAGAAACAACTGCCAGGTTCTGGGGCACACACGGGGCACAAGACGGCGTGAAACGTCGGCAACCAGCGACCAATGACGTGAGCCCAAGATGGGGCGTGACCAGTGCGCCGGTCAGGTCAGCGCAGGTCACGGGAGGCCCGGTCTAGGTTCCGCTTCAACTCACCGACTTCGGGCCGTGGACGGGCCGTCGGGACCGTGGCTGGGCTGTCAGACAGCCGTAGGGTGCGGGACATGCCTAAGGAAGTTGTTCTTCGCCTTGACCGACCGACAGCCACGTCGCTCGCGGACCTGATCTACAACATCGGCGAGCACCAGGCCGCCGGCATGCCCATCGCTCAGTTGTCGAGTGACGACAGCGAAAGGCTCGGGCGGGTGCTCTACGACCTCTGGCGAGCCTTGGGCGTCTCGCTCCCGTACGGCGACGCTCCCGGGAAGGAACCTCGACGCCGGATTTGATCGCTCTCGCGCGGAGGTCGCTGACAGCAGCAGTGACAGCAACGTGCCGAGAGGAGGGCAGCCGCCGCCGGCCGGACGCAGACAGCCGTCCGAGGTCGCGGACGCGGACGGACTCCGCCGGACGGAGCGCCCAGAACTTACCAACGAGGGGTCGAGTTTCTGGTGGTTCAGCGTCGCTGTCGGGCGGCCTTCTCGACTTCGCGGAGAACGAGGCCGAGGGTTTGCGAGCGGCGGTTGGTCGGTAGTGCTGCCCATGCGCGTCGGGCGTGTGCCAGTCCGCCGGGTCCGTCGCCGGCTTTGGCCATCATGAGGGCGCGATGGAGTTCGATGTGGGTGGCGAAGCGTGTCAGCGAGGCGGGCCGGAGGCGGTCGGCGTCGGTCTGGGCCTGCTCGCCGGGTTGGATCAGCCCGAGGCGGGCGTAGAGCATGGACCGGAAGGTCGCCATGCGCCAGGCCGGGACGGCGGCGTCGGAGATTTCGCCGTCGGGTGAGGCGGTGTGGTCGAAGACCCGTTGCGCGTCCTCGTCCGAGGCGATGGCTGCGGCGGTGTCGCCGCGTCCAGCGGCGACGTGTGCGCGGGCCATCAGTGCCTGGAGCCGACCGAGTGAGGGACGGTCAGACAATGCGATGGCTTCGTCCGCGTAGCGCTGTGCGACGGGGAGTGCGGCGCCCTCGTAGGCCAGAGCGATGGCGGCTCGACCGCGTACCCAGACACGGACGGCGAGGTCGTCGGAGCGGTCGGCGGCGACCCGGGCGGTGTCGTACCAGCCGATCGCCTCGGTCGGGTCCTTGGTCGTCTTGCCGTAGGTGGTCAGGGCACGGGCGGCGGTCGCCCACATGGCCGGGTTGTCGAGTTGCTGTTGCATGACGACGAGGTCGCTCGCGAGCCGTGTTTGCAGGGAATCCGCGCCGATCTCCATGTAGTCGCGGCCGTACTGGTCGACGCGGTCACGCCAGCGGTCGGTGCTGTCGCGGTGGCCGGCGAGTGCGGCGGTGAAGCCGTTGCGTATCAACTCGTTGGCGGCGATGGGGCCGATGGTGGCTGCGGCGAGGAGGTCTCTGCGTCTCACGTCCGCTTCTCCCAACGCTCGCGCGTACGCGAGCACGATGTCTGGCGTCGCGGTCCGGCGTCCCGCTTCGACGTTGCTGAGGTGCGAGGCCGAGTAGCAGGTACGGGTCGCGATGGAGGCCAGGGTCACGCCTGCCTCAATCCGAGCCTGCCTCAATTGCACACCGAGGTCATCCATCGGATCCCCTGTGAAAGGTCCTGAAAGCATCGAGGTGCTTCCGAGCGTAGTCGCGCGGTCACCAGAGTAGATCCCACATGAAGCGGGAGCGGAAGCACTGCGGAGGCAGGGATGAGCGACAACACCGCAGGCGACGGGGCGGGCGAGCGGACCCAGGCAGCGGAGCAGGAGGCGGCCAAGAGGCGGATTCTGGAGCAGGCCGAGGCTGAGCGCATACCAGTCGAGGAAACGACTCGGGCTGTGCCGGATCGGCGGTGGCGTCGTGACCGGTGATTCGGTGCCGATCGGTCGGCGTGTTGCCTACCTGCGGGCACGGCGCAAGCTGTCACAGCAGTCATTCGCGGATCGCCTGGGGAAATCCAAGAGCTGGGTGGACAAGGTCGAGCGCGGGGTGCGGTCCTTGGAGCGGGTGTCGACCATCCGGGAAATTGCCGCGGTTCTTCGGGTCGACACCGCGGCACTGCTCGGACGTGATGCTCAGTCCGCCGAGCTGGCCGAGCGTACCGAAGGCATTTCCCGGATCCGGGCGGCCCTGTCCACGTACGGGATGGCGTTCGGTCAACCGGTTGCTTGCCGGGACGCGTCACCTGACCAGTTGAGCCGGGCGGTGGGACACGCGTGGACCACCTACCAGCACGCCCGGTATCCGCAGTTGATCGAGCGATTGCCGACGCTGTTGACGGATGTCCAACGGCTTCAGGCGCGGAACCCGAATGCTGACCGTACGGCCGTGGTGCAGGCGTACCGGGTGACGGCGGCGCTGCTGGTCAAGCTCGACGAGGTAAGCCTCGCCTGGCTGACCGCCGACCGAGCGATGTCCGCCGCGACCGGTGACCGGGTGCTGCTGGCCTGCGCGGCGGTGCAGCTCGGCCAGGTGCTGCGCGCGTCGGCGCGGGCGAAGACGATGCTGCTGGCCGCCGCGTACCGGGTTGCTCCAGCCGACCTGGACGATGGCACACCGCAGGAGCTGTCCCTGTGCGGTTCGCTACTCATGCAGGCTGCCCTGACAGCGGCCAGAGCGGGCGACGACCGCGCCGCCGGTGACCTGCTGGACGAGGCGACGGAGATGGCTGCCCGGGTGGGCGACGGGCAGGACCACCATCAGACGGCCTTTGGACCGACGGCCGTCGACCTGGCCCGAGTGGCCGCCGCAGTCGAACTGGACGAGGGGACCGGTGCGGTTGCCCAGCACGAGAGAACCATCGTGCGAGACGGATGGCGATGGCTGCCGCTCGAACATCGTGCCGCGCATCTGATCAACGCCGCGCGTGCGTACCTCCAGATCGGCGATGTAACCGAGGCGGCTCGGACTCTGATGCAGGCCGACAACATAGCGCCATCGGAGATACGGCACCGACCGACGGCGCGGAACGTCGTCGTCGAGGTTGCCCAACATCCGAACGCGCCTACGGCGATCACTGATCTCGCCACCAGTCTGGGCCTGGTCTGAGCGTGGGTGCCCTTCGGGCGCGGGGCGAAAGTACAGCAGTGAAGTACAGCAACCATGCCAACTGAACCGGGTCGAATAGTGCGTCAGCAGGCCGCTCGACCTCGCATCCAGCCCGATCCGACCCGCTCGCCGACAGTTCACACCGACGGGGTCACTGGTTCGATCCCAGTATCGCCCGCCGTTAATAGTTGCAGTAAGCGAGCCCGTCACCGGAACCACCGGTAACGGGCTTTCGCATTGTTGCCCCTCTGACACACAGTCCGGCCGATTGGCGTCACTTCACCCGTCGGTTCCGCTTCAGGCGCAGCCGCGGTACTGCAAGGCGGCGTCCTTCATGTAGGCCCAGAGTGCCATGCCGTTCCAGTAGTCGTAGGTGATTGTCCAGCCGTTGGCGGTGTTCCCGGTGGGGCCGGTGACGACCTGTCCGTAGCGGCGGGTGCCGTACAGGGTCGACTCGTTGGGGGCGGTATACATGCCCGCGTAGTCCCAGACGACGGTGAAGCTGCTCGTCGTGCAGGCCGCCTGGGCCGTCCCGGCCGGTACGAGAGCCGTCAGCGCGGTCGCCGCGAGGCAGGCCGCCGTCGTGTGTAGTAGCAGTCGTCGAACGGTCATTGCGTCATTCTATCGATGGTCTTAAACGAATGCAGCTGGCATCATCGCCCAACGCAGCTCCCGAAGCCCGCCACCGCGCGGTCTGGTCCGGCACTACCCGTGGCACGGATCTGTCCCCGCCGTGCCAGGACCAACAACGGCTCGCCCGTACCGGTCGAATTATGGGACGCGGCCTAACCTCTGGCGATGCGACACGACACCGCCGCAACGGCCACGCTCACCACGGCCGAACGCGCGATCGATGCCCACCTCCGTGCCGCGCTGGCCCGGCTGCCACGTCACGGGCCGGCCGGGTGGCTGACCGAGTTCGTGGCCTTCGGACTCAAACAGGCCTGGGCATGCGTCTTCGGTGCCGCCATGCTCGCGGTCATCTGCGCGGCGCACCTGTGGTATCCGGACGACGCCGTGCTCGCCCGCAACGATGCCCTCACCGCCGCCGCCGTCGTCATCCAGGTCGCGATGCTCGCCGGACGCCTGGAGACCCTGCGCGAGCTACGAGTGATCGTCCTGTTCCACCTCGTCGGCACCCTCATGGAACTGTTCAAGACCCACATCGGCTCATGGGCCTACGAGCCCGACGGCGTGCTAAGGCTCGGAGGAGTGCCCCTCTTCAGCGGCTTCATGTACGCCGCGGTCGGCTCCTACATGGTGCGAGTGAATCGGCTTTTCAACCTGCGCTTCACGCGCTACCCGAGACGCTGGTGGACGGCCGTGGTGGCTGCCGCCATCTATCTCAACTTCTTCGCCAACCACTACGTACACGACCTGCGGTGGCTGCTCATCGCGGCCGTCGCACTCGTGTTCGGACGTTGTGTCATGCATTTCCGCATCTTCCGGGCACGGTGGCGCATGCCTCTGCTGCTGGCCTTCGTCCTCGTCGCCTTCTTCATCTGGCTCGCGGAGAACATCGCCACCTGGTCCAACGCCTGGCTCTACCCGAGCCAGACGGACGGCTGGCATCCGGTCTCGCTGACAAAGCTGGCCTCCTGGTTCCTTTTGATGATCATCTCTGTCGTGCTGGTCACCTGGATATCACCGCCGCAACCGCCCGACGACAAGCAGCCACCCCAACCGGCGGAGAGCCAGACCTCAACGACGCCGGGTGCCGCCTCGGTCAGAGGCGCGGAGAATTCGCCCACCGCCAGTTGATGTGCACGGATCTACCGATGAGCGAGCACATCGTTCCTCCCGCCCTGCCGAGAAAACCCATTGCGAGTGGCCGGCACCGGATGTCGGATTGATCGGCCATCGCTCACAGGAGGCAACATGACCCCCGTGTCGCTGCCCACCCCCACGCTGGACACCCCTCGCCTTCGACTGCGTCCCTTCGACGACGCGGATGCGAACGACCTCTTCGCGCTGCACAGCAACGCCTACGTGCTGCGCTACTGGGACGCGCCGCCGTGGAGCGACCGCGTGCGCGCCGAGCGGTTCATCACGGCTTGCCGACGGATGGCAGAGGGAGGCACCGGAGCGGGGCTGGCCGTGGATCGTGTCTCCGACGGGGCGTTCATCGGCTGGTGCAGCCTGAACCCGTGGAACCCGGACTACCGCAGCGCATCGCTGGGCTACTGCTTCGACGATGCAGCGTGGGGCCACGGCTACGCGACGGAGGCAGCGCGCGCTTTGCTGCGGTGGGCATTCGACACGCTGAACCTGAATCGCGTCCAGGCTGAGACCGATACCCGCAACGTGGCATCTGCCCGCGTGCTGGAGAAGCTCGGGTTCGTGCGTGAGGGGACGTTGCGGGAAGACTGCGTCGTGAACGGCGAGGTCTCCGACTCATGGGTCTACGGGCTGATCAGGCGGGAGTGGCGGCCGTCGTCCGAGCCGGCTTCCGCCCGCTGAGCCCACGCTTCCTCGCGCTACGTCGCCCGGCATCCGGGTGCTTCGCTTCGCCGCGTCGAGGGCCGGCACCGGGCACTCCCATGCAGCGATCCGCGCG
This sequence comes from Micromonospora echinofusca, assembly GCF_900091445.1. NCBI lineage: Bacteria > Bacillati > Actinomycetota > Actinomycetes > Micromonosporales > Micromonosporaceae > Micromonospora > Micromonospora echinofusca. The sequence continues at coordinate 4,443,763 of NZ_LT607733.1, read as the reverse complement.
TTTGCACGAACTCTGGGCCGCAGTCGCACCGCTGCTGCCACCCCGTCCGCCCCGGCGGCATCGGTACCCGGCCCGCAAGGCCTCTCGATGACCGCAAGGTGTCGTGCGAAATCCTGTTCGTGCTCTACACCGCGAGCCCGTGGGAGTACCTACCCCGAGAGGGTGCGGGTCGGGCATGACCTGCGGGCGCCGCCTGCGGGGCTGGAACGACGCCGGCGTCTGGCAACGACTGCATGAGATCCTCCTCTGCAGGCTGCGGCCCGCTGGGCAGTTGGACATGTCCCCGGGCGGTGATGGACGGCTCCCACGTGCGGGCGCTCAAGGGCGGCCCAAACTCGGACCGAGCCCGGTCGACCGCGGGCGCGAAACCGTCTGGTCCGTCAACGACGCGCGAGGTGCCCGGCGTCATTGACGGACCAGGCGAGGGCGACGACGTCCTCGGCTCAGCGGACCCGGTCGTAGACGAGAGCCAACGTGCCATGCTCGCCGGCGGCCTGGCTGGCGAGCGCCCACTGGCCTGCGGGCAGGCCGTCGTCGAAGAGGCGGGGCCCGCCGCCGAGGAACACGGGAAAGACCGTGAGCGCGAGCCGGTCGACCTTGTCGGCCGCCAGCAGCGCCTTGATGACGCTTGCGCTGGAGAGCACGAGAATGTCGCCGCCTTCGGTCGCCCTCAGGTCCGCGACCACCTCGGCGGTCGGCTTGTCGATGATCGTCGTCCGCTCCCACGGCGCCTCGCCGAGGGTGGAGGAGAGGACGACCTTGTCGGTGTCGATGAGCCACTTCGCGAAGCCCTCGTCGCGTGGGTCGGCCCCCTCCATGCCGATGACGGTGGGCCAGAAACCGAGGAACCCCTCGGCGTTGACCCGCCCGAGCAGGGCCGTCGTCGCCGGCTCCCAGAGGCCGGTCAGGTGGTCGCGGGCGACGTCGGTGATGGCGTACGGCATCACCCAGCCCATGTCCTCTGGATCGCCCGGCCGGGCGTAGTGGCCGTCGAGGGAGATGCTCATGTTGGTAACGACTCTGCGGCCAGCGGTCTGCTCTGTCACTTCGTGCTCCTTGTGTCGGTGTCGTCAGTGCTGTCGGAATCCGTGGCGAGGATCGCCGCGAGCTTGTCGAGGCTCTGGCCGAAGCCGACCTCGATGCCTGCGATGAAGTCCGCGGAGTCGACGGTGCTGTCGGTGATCCGCCAGTGGACGTCGAGGTCCGTGCCCGTGTCGGTGGGTCGGAGGCCGATGTCGATGTGGGCGGTGAAGGCGAGGCCGCCGTCGGGAAGCAGAGGGGAGAGCCGGTAGGCGAGGCGTTCACCGGGACGTACGTCGTCGACGACTCCCTCCGCGCGTCCGGCGACCAGGTCGGAGCCGTCGGCGTCCTCGGCATCGCGGTACTCCTGGACGATCCGCCCACCCGTTCGCGCCTCGAATACGAGCTCGGAGACGCGGAGGTCGTCGGGCGTCCACCATCCGGCGAGCAGGGAGGCCTCGGTCAGGTGCCGCCAAACCAGCTCAGGGCACCCCGTCAGCGACCGGAAGAACCTGAACGAGCGGCCGTCTGCCCACCCCGACGCCTCCGCGGCGAGTCGCTCTGCTTGGAGGTTGAGCCCGTAACGGTCGTAGGTCGCGCGCGGGCCACCAACCTGATCCGCGGTGTCGGCGAGCCGGCCGAGCACAGCCGCCAGGTCCCGCAGAGGAGCGGGCCGGAGCGCGTAGATGCGACGCTGGCCGGTGCGCTGGGACGTGACGACGCCAGCGCGCTCGAGGGTCTGCAGGTGCTTGGTCGTCTGCGGCTGGCGCGCCTCGGCGAGCTGGGCGAGGACGCCGACCGAGCGGGGCCGCTCGGCCAGCAGGCTCACGAGCCGCCAGCGGGCCGGGTCGGCCAGTGCGGTGAGGAGTGCGTCCATGGGGAAAAGGATTCTCGATCGAGAATATTCTTGTCAAGGAATACTGACGGATTGGTGGGGCGCGCGCTCGTGCCGCAGCCAGGGTGCGCTGGTCGTCGCGTGCCTGTGACTGTCGGTGACGCCTCCCCAGTCGCGGTCGCACCATCGGATCCACGGCGACGCCGCGTCGTCGGGCGTCAGCGGATCGTCAGCGAAGCGTTCGCGGATGGGTTGATCCCGCTCGATCGAGCGATAACCTATCGATGTGTTTGCGACTGTTCCCCGGTTCGTGACTGGCTCGCTGGCCTGGGCGCTGTTGGCGATGTCGGGTTGCTCCTCCCCTGACGGGTCACCCACACCGTCACCATCCCGTGAGATCCGGGATTTCGACTTCGCCAACGCCGAGTGGTTCGACACGTCGGTGGCGGAGACCATCAAACTCGAACGAGGTTCCGCCAAGCGGAGCGACGACGCCTCCATCAGTCCAATGGACGGTGGCGGTTCGTGGAAGCTTCTCGACGCGCCGCGCTTCGCGGACGCGGATGGCGACGGCGACGAAGATGCTGCGGTGGGTTTGAGTACATCGGGCGGGCAATCCGTGAATGTTGCCTGGTACATCTGGCTGTGGAGCGACGGCTCCGCCCTCCAACTGCAGCAGCCAATTGTGTCGACGACCAGGTGCGATCGCCCAATCGAGGCGGTAACCGCGGTGACGGGCGGGTTCGAGGTGCGAGCGTTCCTCTTTCAATCCGACCAGGACAACTGCGGGGGCGGTGGCGTCGTGCCGATCTCGTACGTGGCAGGTGTGCGTGATGGATGGCCGGTCCGGGTCAGGCCGACGTACGGGCCACTTGCGACGTGTGACCCGCAGAGCTTGATCGTGCCGCTGCGCCCCGGCGGAGTGGTCCAGCTACGCGTCGATACCGACGACCGCGCGCCGATCGTCGAGCCCGCGCAGAAGTACGACAGCCTGTTGGTGAGTGAGCTCGCGGTGTCGCCCTACCTGCCCGAGGAGCAGAGAGGGGACTGGGTGCTGGCGAGGGCGGCCCGTGGCAAGGAGCTGATCTGCGGCTACGTACGCATGGATCAGATTCTCTAGGAGAGGGGTCAGGTCTGGTACCTGGTCCAGAGTTCGACAAGGTCCGTACGGCTGCTACCCGTGATCAAGAGTCCGATGAGCTTGTTCTTCGGATCCGTCCAGACGACCGCCCGTTCTGTCTGACTCCATTCGAAGACGTGCAAGCCTGGGGGAGGAGCGGCCTCACCCGGCCTCGGATTGGCCGGAAGCTCCGCAGCGAGGTAGCGGTTATGGACAGCGGTGAAATCTCTGCTGTCCCTGAACTCGGCGAACATCACCGCCAAGTTTCCGCCGTTGTCGCAGTGGATGCTCTTTGACGGGGCAATCTTCGGACCCGGTTGCGAGGGGAAGCTCCCGTTGACGACCGTGTCGCCTGAACCACTGCGGCAACCCGCCCAGCTCGGATAGCTGTTCCAGGGCGCCACGAAATCGGCCATCACGAACAACGCCAGCTCCCCCGGCGTCTTCGGCAGGCCAGCGAAGGGATTCTTCGGTTCCCCGGGCTCTGGCGCGGAGCCGTTTTCACCGGGGGACCCGTTACCGTTCAGCTGGTCCACCAGGACCGGAGCGGAGACCCCCAGCGTGGCAGCCACCGCACCGACCAGGAGCCAGGCCCGCGGTCGCCGAAGAACGCCGCGCTGCCGGACGGGCCGCGGACCCTTGCTCGGCTGGATCCGGAGGTTCTGTCTGACCCTGTAGTCCACGTCGCTGCGTCCGGACAGCTCCTCGCGGATCCGCGGATGCGCGGGCCAACGGCGCAGAGCGACGGCGAGGCTGGAGGCCGCTTGTCCGGTGCGGCTGCCCATCCACTCCGAGACCTCCGCGAGGCTCTTGCGGTCATCGACTCGCGCGCTCAGCAGCAGGAGACTCTCGATCGTGTCGTCCAGCAGATCCCAGTGCTCACCCTCCTCGGCCTGGTGAGCCACGACCAGCAACCACCGGATCACGTCAGGCGGGGTTGTCGCAGCCTTGGGATCTCGGCTGGCCGGCACGCGCAGCAGGCGTACGACCTCGGCCGCAGCCCCCGGATCGGCGGTGATCGCCCCGTGCGTCTGCTCGTCGGGAAGACCGAGCACGCCATCCCATAGGATCCGGCAGTTCTCGTCCGACTGGGCTGCCAGTCTCAACAGTTCCAGCGGCGCTGCGGGGTCCCCGGTCCGCGCCCGGGCGAGTAGCTGGCCACCACGGTGGACCACCACTTCCGGATTGTCCAACTCGTCGGCGATCATCGCGAGCAGATCGTCAACGCTGGCGATGCGACGATCGACGTCGTGCAAGGTCGCCGCCTTGACGATGGCCCGCCATGGACCGCCAGCGGGCAACAGCGGGATGTTGGCATGCGGCGGAACACCGGTCAGCGCCCAACCGATGATCTGCCCGATGCTGTAGATGTCGGCCGGCGGACCGGCAGCGTGGGCGTCTACGGCGAGCTCGGGTGCGGCGAAGCCCTCGGTGCCGAACGCGGTGCCCATCCGCGTGCGGCGCGCGTCGGTCGTCTGCCCCCGCGGACGCCGCCCCAGACCCCAGTCGGCAACGACCCAGCGCCCGTCGAGCCGCAGCAGATTGTCCGGCTTGAGGTCCCGATGAATCCAGCCCTGTTCGTGCGGCAGGCGCAGAGCCTGGCAGATCGCGCTCACCAGGTCCCGCAGTGCCCCGGTCTCGGCCAGGTCCTTGGCCAGGGTGAGCGCGGTAGCCTCCGCGAGTGGCATGACGAACCATTCGAAGGCCGAATCGTGGTCGAGCACCGGCATGACATTGGGATGATCGCCGAAAAGCGTTGCCGCCTCGATTTCCCGCTTCATGCGCGCGATCATGTCCACGTGCCGAATATTCACCCGCTTGAACGCCACCCGGCGGCCGCTCCGCTTGTGCGTGGCGGCGAAGACCGTGGCCTGCCCGCCACGGGCGATCGGCCGCGGATCGAGCGCGTAGTCCTTGCGATTGCCGGACGCCGCTGTCGGGACCGTAGCATCGTCGGAACTCAAAGCCTCGCTCCTGCAAAAAGGGGCACCGGGCGATGCGCGGCACCAATCATCGCAGATCGCGGGGCGTGAGACGAAGCCCCATCGGTGGGTCCTCGCGGGCAGGCACGAGACGGTGCTCCTTCGTAGTCGGGCCGGGTAGACCTCGGTCTCTGTGGTCGATGATCGTTGGATGTGACGTGATGTGGGCCCGGTGGACGTCAGTCATCACATGGCACCGGCCGCGGCATCCCCGTAGGCCACAACGTGCGGTGATCGGTCTTGGCGCACGTCAGGTTCGCGTCGGTCAGGTTCGCGCCGGTCAGGTTCGCGCCAGTCAGGTTCGCGCCAGTCAGGTCCGCACCGGTCAGGTCCGCGCCGGTCAGGACCGCGTCGGTCAAGTCCGCGTAGGCCAGGTTCGCGGTCAAGTTCGCGACCGCGTTCGCGGTTCTCGCGCTGACCCGGCCTTGTAGGTTCGTGCCGTTCAGGAAAGCTTGGTTCAGGTTCGCGCGGGTCAGGTTCGCGCGGGTCAGGTCCGCGCCAAACAGGAACGCCTGGGTCAGGTTCGCGTCGGTCAGGATCGCGCCGGCCAGCCTTGTGTTGTGCAGAACCGCGCGGCTCAGGTTCGCGTCGCTCAGGTTCGTGCCGGTCAGGCTCGCTTCGATCAAGGTCGCGCGGGCCAGCTCCGTGCCTGCCAGGCTCGCGCCATTCAGGTTCGCGTAGGCCAGGTTCGCGTGGGCCAGATCTATGTTGGAGAGGTCGAGACGGCGGATGGGCAGAATCTCATTTCCGATGGTGCCGTCGCGGGTGATGTCGCGGCGGCCCAGCACGGTCACGACGGCCTGGATATCGACGGGTGGGCGAGGAGCCGAAGAAGGCGGAGCTGTGGTCCGCGTGGGTGCGGGGGCGTGGACCCGGATGAACGCGGCGAGGATGTCGACGACGGCAGGCTGGTCCACGGCTGAGTCGCGCATGATGCGCTCCAAGGCGTAGATCGCACCCAGACGAACGTCCACCTTCTCCGCGCCGGGCTGGCCGAGCTGCTCCACCGCCTTGGTGAACCGATCAGTGATCTGCCCCTGAGCGGTGAGGCGATGCTGCTCGCGGTTGGCCTCGCTGGTCTCACGGTTGGCCTCATTGGTGATGTACAGGCCGATGGCCACGAACAACACCGACAGGATGCTGCCGATGGCCACCAAACGCTGCCACGGGTCAGGCTTGACGTCGATCGGCCCGACCTCCAGCCGGGTCGCCGCTGGCCGCGAGGAACGTGGTGCCCGCAGCCCGTCCGGGTATTGGCCTGCAGCTCTCAAACGCCGCTGCGAAGCGGACACACGTTGACGGTTTCCAGTACCCGGCTGACCACGAAGCGGCATACGTCAATTACAGCCGACCATGACCAATGAGGAGAACCCGTGCCAGCAGAACCGGGATGAACAGCGCGGCGTGGCCGTCAGTGGATGAGCCGGTCGAGCAGTTCGAACCGCTCGTACGGCTGGTTGTAGTCGCCGAAGTGCCCGTCGTCGCGCACGATCTGGGTGCCGCCGAGCCGCTCGAGCATGGCGCGTCCCTGCCGGTCGTCGCAGCCGTACGGGTCCTCCCGGGAGTTGATGAAGTAGATGTCCCGCACGTGCGACCGGATCGCGGCCCAGTCGTAGTCCTGCTGGAGGACCGGTTCCTGCTCGGTGTTGGGCGGGGTGTGGTAGCCGGCGACCAGGATCGCCTGGTCGACGGTCACGTCCAGGTGTTCCAGGAGCGCGAGCAGCAGGGCCGCGCCGCCGGAATGGCCCACGAGGACCGTGTCCTCGGTGAAGCGGTGCGCCTCCAGCACCTTCGGCAGGAACGTGGCGATCGGCTCGACGTTGATGCCCGGGTGGTGCGGCACCTCGACGGCGTATCCCCGGGCCGCGAGCCGCCCTGCCAGCCAGGGATACCAGCAGATGTCCGGGTTGCCCCCGGTCCCGTGGAAGATGATCGCTCTGCGCCCCACCGTGCCCCCTTCGGATCGACGTCCTGGTCACACCGCTTGATCCCGCTACCGCTGCGCTTCGAAGTGCTCCTTCATGGCGGGGTAGTAGTCGTCGAAGTCCGGTGCCGGCTGGCCGTCGTGCGAGGCTGCCAGGGCGTCCAGGTAGTACTCCCAGCCCGGTCCGACCTCGCCGACGCCCTCCGTGCCGGTCAGGTGCTGCGTGAACCGAAGCTCGGTCACGCCCGCGCTCTCGACCAGCGTCATGTCCAGGTGCCAGCTGCCGTGCTCGTCCACCGCGGAGACCGCCAGCCGGCGCGGCGGGTCGCACGCGTCGATGGTCATGTCCATCCAGGGCGTGCCCTCCTCGTACGCCATCTGGACCTTGATCGTGCGTCCCGGCGCGGCGTCGCCCTGCCACGGGCCGAACCAGCGTGCCGTGCGCGCCGGATCGGTGAGGCTGGCCCAGACGTCGGCCACGGGAGCGCGGAAGGTGCGGGTCAGTACGAGGTCGTCGCCGACCAGTCGGCCGGTGGGTGTCGGGCTCATGCGGTCTCCTTCTGGGCTGGGTGCCGCCCGGCGGCCGTCTGCCGCTCGCGGCGGGTGCGGTGGACCTCGGTCTCCAGCGCGTCGAGGCGGTGCTGCCAGCCGGACGGGCGGGTCAGTCGTCCCAGCCACCCGGCCAGCTCGTCGAGCGGCGCGGTGACCAGTGCGTAGACCCGCCTGCGGCCGTCGGCCGTGTCGCGCACCAGGCCGGCCTCGCGTAACACGCGCAGGTGACGGCTGACGGCCGGCCGGCTGATCACGAACCGGTCGGCGATCTGGCCGGCCGAGAGCGGCTCGTCGCGCAGCATCAGCAGGATCTCCCGCCGCACCGGATCGGCGATCGCTGCCGCCACCTCGTCCACGCCGAAAGGGTAACCAGGTTGTTACGCTCTCCGCAACGCTGATCCGCCGGCCCGGCCCCAGCGCCCGACGGCAGCCCGTGGACCGGTGCGCCAACGGCTCACGTGTTGTCGAGTACGAACGCTCGCATGAGCTGCGCGCACTCCGCCGCGTGCGTCTCCAACAGCAGGTGGCCGCCGTCGTAGATGTGTGCGTCCATGCGGTCGAGGACGCGGTGGTAGGCGAGGACCTCGTCGACGTCGAAGTACGCGTCGTGCCGTCCCCACAGTACGAGCGCTGGTGGCTGGTGGGCGCGGTGGTATGCGGCGAGCTCGTCGAAGCGGGCGACGTGGTTGGCGTAGTCGGTGAACAGCGCGAACTGCGCGTCGACGTTGCCGGGTCGGCTCATGCGTTCCCAGTCGAGGTGCCACGATTCGGGGGCGTGCAGGGTGCGCAGGTGTTCGGGCAGCCCGGCCAGGTACTGCTCGCGGGTGCCTTCGAAGTTCAACCAGTCCGGCAGTTCGGCGCGCTTGGTGTCGGTCGGGTCGGCCCAGTAGGCCCTGGCGCTGTCCCACTGCCCGCCGAGGCCGTCGTCGTGCGCGTTGCCACTCTGGACGATGAGGCCGTGGATGCGGGTCGGGGCGCGGGTGGCCAGGTGGTATCCCACCGGCGCGCCGAAGTCGTGCAGGTAGACGAAGAACCGCTCGATCCCGAGCTGGTCGAGAAGGTTCCCGATCGTGCGGGAGAGGTTCTCGAACGTGTAGTCGTAGGTGTCGACGGTCGGCGACGACGACATCCCGAAGCCGGGCAGGTCCGGCGCGATCACGTGCGCGACGTCGGCGAGTGTGGGCATGACCTCGCGGAACGTGTGCGACGAGCTGGGGAAGCCGTGCAGCAGCAGTACCGCCGGCTGGTCGGGGCGCCCGGCCTCGCGGAAGAACACCTCCAGCCCGTCGACGTCGGCCCGTCGATGGCGGACCTTCTGGATGGCCTGCATCCCGTCCTCCTTCCGCTCCGACCAGCCCATCGTGCCCGAGCCGGACCGTCGTCGTCCGGTGACCTCGACATTCGTGTCCGGATCCGCCGCGATCCGTGCTGGCACCGGCCTCCCGGAACGCCCCGAGCACGACCGGTCGGCCCGCGCGCTAGCTTTGCGCGGTGCGCGGGTATCGGATCGCCGTCCTCGGACGGGTCGAGTTGAGCGTCGACGGGACCGCTGTGCCGCTCGCCCCGCTGGAGCGGGCGTTCGTCGCGAGCCTGGCGGCCCAGCGTGCGCGCATCGTCTCCGTCGAGCGCCTGATCGACGGACTGTGGCCCGATCGTCCGCCCGCGGGAGCACGCAACCGCGTCCAGGCGATCGTCGCCTCGGTCCGGCGCAACGCGACGCCGGAGCTGATCCTCACCAGGTCACCCGGCTACCAGCTGAACGCCGCGGTGATCGTGGACGCGGCGGAGTTCGCCGCCGCCGTGCAGACCGCCACCGCCACCACCGACGCCCGCCGCGCCGTGACGCTGCTGGACCAGGCGCTGGCCCGCTGGCGCGACGACGCGTTCGTCGACGTCGGTGCGACGCTGGTCGACGTCGAGCGCGACCGGCTCCGCGAGCTGCGCGAGCACGCGATCGAGCTGCGCGTCGAGGCGCTGCTGTCGCTCGGACTGCACCGGGAGGTCGTGCCGGAGCTGACCACGCTGGTGCGTGACCGGCCCCTGCGGGAGCGGCTGCGCGGTCAGCTCATGGTGGCCCTGCACCGCAGCGGCCGGCAGGCGGAGGCGCTAGCCGTGTACCGGGACGGCGTCCGGATCCTCGCCGAGGAGCACGGCATCGACCCGGGGCCGCAACTGCGGCAGCTGCACCGGGAGATCCTCGGCAGCGAGCAGGAGACGTCCCCGCGAGCCTGGGTACGGCCCCACCAGCTGCCCGGCGTCACCGGTGACTTCGTCGGACGGGACAAGGAACTCGGGCTGCTGCTGTCGTTGCTGGGGCGTACCCCGCCGGCCGGGGCCGCCCAGGTCGTCGTCGTCACCGGGCTGGCGGGGACGGGCAAGACCACGCTGGCGCTGCGGGCGGCGCACGCGAGCCGCCACCGGTTCTCCGCCGGCTGCCTGTACGCCGACCTGCGCGGCAACACCGTCGATCCGGCCCGGCCCGGTGCGGTGCTGGGCGCCTTCCTGCGCTCCCTCGGCGTGGCCGGCGAGGCCATCCCGACGGCGGCCGAGGAACGCGCCGCGCTGTACCGGTCCATCCTCGCCGACCAGGCCATGCTGGTGATGCTGGACAGCGCGGCGGACGCGGCGCAGGTGCGCCCGCTGCTGCCGCCCGGCGGCAGCACCGCCCTCGTCACCAGTACGGCGGCGTTGCCCGGACTGGCGGGCACCGAGGTGGTCGCGCTCGACGTCCTGCCGCTCGACGACGGCCTGGAGCTGCTGGCCGGGCTGGCCGGCGCCGATCGGATCGACCGGGAGGCCGCCGCGGCGACCGACGTCGTGGAGCTCTGCGGTCGCCTGCCGCTGGCGTTGCGCATCGCCGGGGTACGGCTGGCCGAGCGGGAGGCCATGACCGTGGCGCGGCTGCGTGACCGGCTGCGCGACGAGCGGCGCCGCCTCGACGAGCTGTCGCTCGACGGGCTCGACGTGCGCACCAGCTTCACCGTCGGGTTCGAGCGGATGGCGCCGCCCGCCGCGCGGCTGCTCGGCGTGCTCAGCCGCACGTCGCTGCGCAGCTTCGGCATGTCGGACGAGAGCACCGAGCCGCTGCTGGAGCAGCTGTGCCGGGCCCACCTGCTGACCGCCGACCCCGACGGCCGGGTACGCATGCACGACCTGGTCCGGCTGCACGCGCGGGAGCGTACCGACGTCGACGCCGACCAGGTGATCGCCTTCTACGCGCGGCTGCACGCGCACGCCGGACGCGCCGCCGCCTCGCTGCCCTGCAAGGCCCTGCCGGTCGCGGACGCGCCGGGCGTGATCGACGCCTGGGACGCCGTCGAGTGGTTCGAGGCGGAGCGGGAGAGCCTCCTCGCGGCGGTGCGGGACCTGCTGGGGCTGGACGCCGTCGACCTGGCCGGGCGGCTGGCCTGCACGATGGGCAACTTCGTGATGATGCGCAGCCAGCACCTGCCCGAGTTCGTCGACTGCCTGCGCGGTGTGCTCGACCGCCACGCCGACCTGCCGTCGCCGACCCGGATGTCGGTGCGGCTGCACCTGGGCGCGGCCTACCGGATGCTCAACCGGTACGCCGAAGCCGTGCCGCTGCTGCGAGCGGCGCACCGCGACAGCCGAGGACCACTGGTGGCGCACCGGCTCGTCGCGCTGCACGGATACTCGTTGTGCTGCCGTCAGCTCGGCCGGCTGCGGGAGGCGGACGCCGCACTGCTGCTGATGGTGCGCACGTGCGCCGCGCACTGGCCGGTCGGCCCGGTCGACGGGCACGTGCTGCTGACCCTCGGCATGCAGTACGGGCAGTACCAGCACATGTCCCCGTTCGCCTACGCCGCCTGCGAGGCCGGCCTGCGGCTCCTGGCTGACGGCGGCGACCTGTGGGGTGCGGCGCTCGCACGGGAGAGCATCGGCCTGCTACACCGGCACGCCGAGCAGTGGCCGCAGGCACTGGAGCACCTGCGGCAGGCGGTGACCGACGCCGGCCGGCTCGGTGACCGGATGAGCGTGACCACCGCCGAGCAGGCGCTGGCCGCGACGTACCTCGCGGCCGGGGACAGGGCCTCGGCGCGCCGGCTGCTGACCCGTACGGTCTGCGCGTTCCGCGAGCTGCGCCACGAGTGGGGTGAGGCGATCTCCCGCCGGCTCCTCGGCAAGGTGCACCTCGAGGAGGGCGACGCCGAGCGGGCGGTCGCCGAGCTGGAGGGCTCGGTGGCGATGCTGCGTGGCATCGGGCAGCCGTTTCCGCTGGCGAACTCGCTGAGCCTGCTGGCGCGGGCGCACGCCACCCTCGCACGGCACGATCGGGCGGCCGCGCTGGGCGAGGAGGCGCTGCGCATCTTCGAGCACTTCGACGCCGCGTACGCCGACGACCTGCGCGAACGGCTGACGGACTGGCGGAGCGCAGCCCACGCGCAGTAGAAGCGCAGGGCGAGCGCAGCGGCGACCGGCACAGTGGCGGGCAACCACCCACAAAGGAGGTCTGCCCATGACCAGGGTCCTCACCCGTGTCGGCGACGTCGTCCTCGGCAAGGTGCTCGGCCGCGAGGAGGCCGGCGCCTGCGTGCCGGAGCACGGCCAGAAGTGCGCGTGCGTCGCGTCCGACGGCTACTGCTCGGGCGGCGACTACTTCCGCCGTTACCGCCAGGGCTACTACAACTGCAACGGCGCCTGCGTGACCTCGACGACGCGGACGCTCTGCTACGTCAAGAAGGTCGGCGCCTGCTGACCTGGCTTTCCCCGGGGGCCGTGCCGACCGGCGCGGCCCCCCACCCCGCTGACTCGCCGAGGAGTTCCCATGCCGGGTTTCGCGTACGCCGCCATCGCCCTTGTCGGCGCGGTCGCCGCGCTCAACCTCGTCCTGACCCTTGCCCTCGCCCGGCGGCTGCGCGAGGTGGGGACCGGCCACGCCCACGACGGCGAGGCCGTCCCCGAGGTGCTGCCCGCCCCGGGACTGGAGGTCACCGGCCTCCCGTACGCCGACCTGAGCACCGGCCGCCGCACCGTGGTCATGCTGACCCCGACCTGTCCGCCGTGTCAGGATCTCCTGGACACCCTCACCGCCGACGCCGAGCGCTTCCGTCACGACACCCTCGTGTTCATGATCGGCACGCCCGAGGAAACGGCGGCGATGGCGCCACGCCTGGCCGGCTTCGACACGGCGACGATCTCCGAACTGCTCGCGGAGAGGAAGTTCCAGGTCAAGGGCTTCCCCGCCGTGCTGTCGGTCGTCGACGGCGTCGTCGTCGGGTCCAGCCACCAGCTCCCGGTTCCGGCCTGACCGTGACCACGCTGCGAACCGCCCTGCGGCTGGGCTGCGCCGACCCGAAGGCGCTCACCACCATGGTCGCCCTCGTGGTGGTCGGCGCGGCGCCGCCGCTCGGCGTCGCCTGGTTCACGAAGCTGCTGTTCGACGAGGTCGGCAAGGGCCGCTCGGCCAGCCCGTCAACGGCCACCTGGTACGCCGTGGCGATCGCCCTCCTGGGAGCCCTGGCGGCGATCGCCAACCGCCTGTCCGGCTACTTCACCACCGCGATGCAGAACGCGATCGCCATCGCAGCCGACGTGCGGCTGTACCGGAAACTGGACGCCTTCCTCGGCCTGCGCCCCTTTGAGCAGCCGGCGATGCGCGATCGGCTCGCACTGGCCCAGCAAGCCGCCACCCAGGCGCCGTACGCGGTCGTCATGTTCGCGGTAGACGTGGCCCAGAGCGTCGTCACCATCGGCGGCTTCGCCGTGATCCTGGCGTCGCTCTGGCCGCCGGCCGGCCTGCTCCTGCTCGCCGTGGCGGTCCCCGAGTTCCTCATCCAACTGCGGCTGTCCCGGCGAGCGGCGCGTGCCGTGGAGGACGGCGCTGGCCTGTTCCGGGCCCGGTTCCTGTTCCAGGCCGTCCTGACCGACCTGCGCGCCGTCCGGGAGGTACGCCTCTACCAGCTCGGCCGGTTCTTCCGCGATCGGCTCACGGGCACCCTGCGGGCGGCCGGCCGGATCGAGCTGGCCGCCGCGCGGCACGCCACCACGGTGCAGAGCTGCTGGGCGCTGGCCGGCGCCGCCGTGACGCTCACCGCGACGGTGATCGCCGTGAACGCCGCGGTACGCGGCCGCCTCAGCCTCGGCGACCTCACCCTCCTGCTGGCCGCCTTCGGCGCCGCGCACGCCGGCCTGGCCGGCATCGCCGCGCAGCTCGGCGAGGCTGGCGCGGCCATCCGGCTGTTCCGGCACTACGTCGCCGTCCTCGACGGTCCCGCCGACCTGGCCGACGGGACCCTGCCGGCGCCGCCGCTGCGGACCGGGATCAGGTTCGAGGACGTGTGGTTCCGCTACGACGAGGGTGGCCCCTGGGTCCTGCGGGGCGTCGACCTCACGATCCCCGCCGGTCAGGCCATCGGGCTCGTCGGCCTCAACGGCGCCGGCAAGAGCACCCTCGTAAAGCTGCTCTGCCGGTTCTACGACCCCGACCGTGGGCGCATCACCTGGGACGGCATGGACCTGCGCGAGCTGCGGGTCGAGGCGTTGCGCCAGCGGATGGGCGCGGTGTTCCAGGACTTCATGTGCTACGACCTCAGCGCGGCGGAGAACGTCGGCATCGGCCGGCTGCCGTACACGGCCGAGCAGGTCGAGGAGGCCGCCGCGCGTGCCGAGATCCACGACCGGCTCCGCGCCCTTCCCCATGGGTACGCCACCTTGCTCAGCCGTACGTTCGCCGACCAGGACGGCGAGCCGGGGGTGACGCTCTCCGGGGGGCAGTGGCAACGGGTCGCGCTCGCCAGGTCCCTGATGCGCGCCGACGCCGACCTGCTCATCCTGGACGAGCCCAGCTCCGGGCTCGACGCCGACGCCGAGACCCGCGTGCACGCGTCGCTGGCCCGGATCCGTCACGGCCGCACCGGGTTGCTGATCTCCCACCGGCTCAGCACCCTGCGTGACGCGCAGCGCATCGTCGTGCTGGACGCCGGACGCGTCGTCGAGTCGGGCGCGCACGACGAGCTGATGGCGGCCGACGGCGAGTACGCGCGGCTGTTCCGCCTCCAGGCCGGCGGCTACCAGCTGGCGGTGTCATGACCGGTTGGCTGCGCCGCCGCTGGCGCCTGATGGTCGTACGCGGGCACAGCATGGCGCCGACGCTGCGCGACGGCGACCGGCTCGTCGTCCGCGTCGGGCGGCCGCCGGCCGCCGGTGACCTCCTCGTCTTCCGGACCCGTGACGTCGTACCCGACTCCGACCTGACGTGGATGGTCAAGCGCGTGCATCGGGTCGAGCCCGACGGTGCCGTGACCGTACGCGGAGACAACCCCCACAGTCAGGACTCGCGGCACTTCGGGGCGGTGCCGCGCGAGGCGATCCTCGGCGTGGCCAGAGGGAGGCGATGACAGGTGTACGTCGACATCGCGTGCCGCGTGCTGCTCGGCACGGTCCTGCTGGCGGCGGCGGTCGGCAAGGTCTCCGGGCGTGCCGCCTACCGGGAGTTCACGCGCTCGGTGCACGACATGGGCTACCAGCCGGCAGGTCCGCTCGCCGTGGCCGTGATCGCCGCCGAGTTCAGCGCCGTCGTCCTGCTGGCCGTGTTCCCGATGGCCGGCTTCCTCCTGTCAGCGGCCCTGCTGCTCGCCTTCACCGTCGCCATCGCCGCGAACCTGCGGCGGGGCGGCGCCACCTGCCGCTGCTTCGGCCGCACGGCCGCGCCCCTGGGCCGGCACCACGTGTGGCGCAACGCGTTGCTCATCGGCTGCGCGATCGCTGGCGCGCTCGCCCCGGCCGGGCCCGTACGCCCTGGTGAAGCGGTGCTGGCCGCCGTCGGGGCGCTGGTCGCCGGGGTGCTGGTCGTCATGCTGGACGAGCTGCGTTACCTGTTCGGCGCGGCCGACCGGACGTGACACGGCTGTTCGTGTGCCTGTGGACGGTGTCGGGGACCCTGCGGGCGTCGCGCAACAGGTACGTTTGGCGGCGGGCTCGTCTCGACCGCCGTCCACCAGGCGATCGACGACTGACCGCAGGGGCGGAGACCGGGTCACGGTCTGGAATGCTCTGCCCATGCCTTCCTACCCGCCCACCTTCGACGACCGGATCGTCGCGCAGCCGGCCCGCGACCAGTTCGAGGCGTTCCTCGACGAGCACCGTGGCGCGCTCAACGGCTGCCTGGACGGGCTGACCGAGGAACAGGCGCGTCGCTCGTTGGTGGCCTCCCGGACCACGCTGCTCGGTCTCGTGAAGCACGCGACCTTCGTGGAGAAGGTCTGGTTCGACGAAGCCGTCACCGGCCGCTCGCGCTCGGAGATCGGCATCCCGGCGAGGTCGGAGGACTCGTTCGTCCTCGCTGAGGACGACACGATCGCCAGCGTCCGGCACGCGCACCGCGAAGCCTGCGCGGCATCACGCCGTGCGACGTCGTCCCTGGGCCTGGACGACATCCTCCACGGGCACCGGCGGGGCCCGCTTCCGCTGCGCTGGGTGTATCTCCACGTGCTGCGCGAGCTCGCCCAGCACTGCGGGCACGCCGACATCCTTCGCGAGCAGCTCACCAACGAGTAGCGCGCCGACGTCCGCTCATGCCGCTCCCGCATGGCGGGCGTCCGGCCGGGTAACTGCCGATCATGACCTTTCTGATTGCGGCGCGGTGGCGACCCCGGCCACCCGCAACCCCTTCCTGGCGTACGACGGCCTGCCGTTGCTCGCCGAGGGCCGCTCGCCGCAGGACGTCCTGACCGAGCTGCTGGCCCGGGACCCGGGTCGGGAGGTGCGGGGCACCACATCGGGCCGGGTCACGCGGCGCAGGGCAACCGCCTGGTGGCCCGGAGACCCTGGCGGAGATCGTCTGGGTGTTCGAGGACAGCCAGGGTGTGGCCGTGCCCTCCCGGTCAGTGCGCTGGGGAGGGCCGCTCGGGTGGGCGGCGGGCGGCGTGGCCGGCATCGGCCAGAGCGACCCCGAGCAGCACGATCGCGGCCACCACGGCGGCCATCAGCGGTGGGGCGAGACGCAGCGGTACGGCAGCCGCCGCGAGGGTGGCGATGGCGGCGACCCGGCGGATCGACAGCCGGTTGAACACGACCCGTTCCAGGCGGATGCGACCGTAGAGGAACAGGGCCGGACCGCCGAGGACCACCGCGAGCCACACCGGTTCGGGCCGGCCGCCGGGGTGTTCCAGCACGATCTCGTAGCCGACGGCGGTGGTGACGATGCCGACCACCATGACGACGTGGGCGATGCCGGTGGCCTGGCCGGCGGCCAGCCGGTCCCCGGCGGCGGCGACCGCTTCGGTGAGGACCTGCCCGGAGCGGTAGAAGTAGATCCGCCAGAGCAGCACCGTCGACAGGTACGCCACCACCAGCGCGGCCGACGTGGCCGCGGTGGCCGGCTGGTCCGTGAAGGTGATGCCCGCGGCCAGGACGGTCTCGCCGAGGGCGATCAGCAGCAGCTGCTGGTAGCGCTCGGGCAGGTGGTGGCCGCTGTCCATCGCCCACGCGCTGACCGGTGGCCGGGCCCGGCGGGGCAGTGGCCAACGCAGTTGCGCGGCGACGATGTCCACCGTCACCGCGACTGCCCAGAGGGTGGCCCGGGCGACGCCGCCGACCAGTGCGCCGGCAATCCAGATCGCCGCCGGGGCCGTGCACCACAGCACCGACCGGAGGTAGAGGTCGCGCAGGGCGTGCCCGTGCAGGCTGGGCAGGAGGAGCAGCGGGCGGGCGCAGTGCAGGACGAGGTACGGCAGCACGAACGCCCAACCCCGGCTGGCGAACGCGTACGGCAGGGACGAGGCCATGACCAGCAGGCCGAACGCGCTGGCCAGCACGATCCACTGGATCTTGCGGCGGCGGGGGTCGAACCAGCTGGTGATGTGCGCCGTGGTGATCCACAACCAGATCAGCGGCATGGCCAGGACCAGCAGGTACGCCAGCGACCGCCACCGTACGACCGGGTCGCCCGCGCTGATGTCCTGCATCACCCGGTCGACCACCCCGGCGAGGGCGAACACCAGCACCAGGTCGACGAAGAGTTCCAGGAAGTTCGCCTGCCGCACGTCCTCCCGGCGTTCCAGCAGGTCCCGCCCGCCGCCTCCCCGAAGCCCCATGCTGCTGATGCTCGCCCCCGCGAGGCCGCTGCGGAGCCCGGTTGGGCCCGGTCCACCCGCAGGAAACTGTCGCGGCGCCCGATCACGGGCCGGGGAGCGCGAGAGCCGACTACGGCCTACGCGGCCGCCGACGCCGCCCGCGCCGGTGCCGACGTGGACCTGTCCGGGGCCAGCCGCGACAGCGACGGCGTCCCGACAGGCGCGGCCGACGCCGAGGCCGACCGCGACCGCGACCGCGCCACCGGCGGAGTCTGACCCGACGAGACATGGCACCGCCCCGCCGGCCACCGCCGGGGCGGGGTCGCTTCCGGGACGGATCAGCCGACGACCGGGCCGCCGGCCTGCGCCATCGGTATCCGCACGTCGGGCAGGTCGCCCAGGGCCCGTACGGCGGTGACGGCGGCGTAGCCGTCGGCCAGCCAGGCCAGGTCGGTGCCGGGGACGTGGCGGGCGCCGTTTTCCTCGATGGCCGTACGGACGTAGTCGTGGCCGCTCTCGGCGATGGCGACCTGCACCTGCCCGAACGGGGCGAGGGTGGCCTGGCGCAGCCCGGCGACCTGCTCGGCCGGCAGGTCGGGAACGTTGAGGTTCAGCACCGTGCCGGGGGTCGCGTCGAGCAGCCAGGGCAGCAGGTGCCCGGCCAGCCCGGCGGCGGTGGACCAGTGGCGGGCCTCGTCGTCGACGGTGTCCAGCACGTCGATCGCCGCGCCCGCGCTGCCCGCGCTCGCCGTCGCCGGCGACAGCACGTCCAGCGACACGGCCAAGGCCCGGGCGCCGCCGTTGCCGGCGGTCAACGCCGCGCCCACGGTGCCCGAGTGCAGGATCGCGTGTCCCGCGTTCGCGCCCCGGTTGATGCCCGAGAGCACCAGCTCCGGAGGCGGCCCGAACACACCGAGCCCGGCCAGGATGGCGATGTAGCCGGGCGAGGCCGCCACGCCGTACGCCGGCACCTCGGGCAGCCCGGTCAGCTCCGTCCGCGTGAACATCACCCGCCCGTCGTCGGTGACCGCGGACAGGGCGGCGCTCATTCCGCTCGCCTCGGACTGCGGCGCGGCGACCACCACGTCGAGGCCGCGTTCGTACGCGGCGCGGGCGAGCCAGCGGATGCCGGGGGCGAGCACGCCGTCGTCGTTGGTCACCAGGACACGCGCCGACCGGTCACCCGTCATCGGAGCCCCCCGACGCGTCCTGCAGCGACGTCAGCCGCACCCGCCCGGCGAGTTCCCGTACGGCCTCCGCCCGGCCGGTGCCCAGGCCGTGCCGGGTGACGTTGAGCGCCCCGGCCGCGGCGCCGATGCGGATGGCCTCCCGCAGGTCGCCGCCACGGGCGAGCACCGCGGCGACGCCGGCGGTCATCGAGTCACCGGCGCCCCGGTGGTCGGCCAGTTCCAGCGGCGGGGCGTGCACCTGTAGCGCCGTACCGTCGTCGAGCAGGGCCAGGGCCGGCTCCCCGGCCCGGCTGATCAGCACCGATTTCGCGCCCTTCCGTTGCAGGCGCCGGCCGGCGTCGAGCAGGGACTCGACGCTGTCGTCGTCCGCGTAGCCGTCGTCCATCAGCTCCTCGTGGCTGACCTTGAGCACGGCGACGCCGCCCTCCAGCACCGCCGCCAGGTGCGGGCCGGAGAGGTCCGCGACGACGGTGCCGCCGTTGGCGCTCAGGTCGGCGGCCAGGCGCCGGTAGATGTCCGAGTCGACCACGTCCGGGTCGGCCGGGCCGCTGAGGACGCTCACCGGCGCCCGCAGTCCCTCGGTCAGCGTCACCGTGTACAGCTCGTCGATGTCGTGGCGGACCATCGGCGCACCCGGGTCCTCGGCGATCTCCGCCCGCGAGCCGTCGCGCCGGTCGTGCACGTACCAGCCCGTCCCCGACTGCCGGTTCACCACGCGTACCGTCACGTCCTCGTCGACGAGCAGCTTGCGCAGCGCGTCGCCGACCTCGCCGCCGACGGCCACGCACAGCGTGACCGGCGTGCCGAGGGCCGCGATCATGCGGGTCTGCCACACCCCCTGCCCGCCGGGGTGCAGGTGCAGCTCGACCGCGTCGGCCTGCTGCTCGATGGTCACGGTCAAGAGCGGCGCGGGCGCGAACACCATCACCTGTTCATCCATCGCCACCTACTGCCCCACGGCGGCCCGGCCATGCACGCCTTCTGCGGGTCAGGAGGGTAGCGGGGTGACCGTCACCGCCACGGACGTGCCGCCCGGCATCGACCAGGCGGACCACGAGGCCGGGATCGCCTCCTCGCTGGCCAACCTGGCGGCGTACGTCGAAGCGGCCGACTGACCGGCGGGCCGTGCCCCCGGGGCCGCGGAGTTGAGCCGAAGCAAAACCTGATTCATTCCAGAAGAGTCGACTATATTCATCGCGTGGCGTCCGACTTCGAGGCTCAGCTGCGGGCGGTCTCGCTGCGCGTGACCCGGCCTCGACTGGCGGTGCTCGCAGCGCTGCGCGACCATCCGCACGTCGACACCGACACGGTGATCGCGCTGGTGCGGGTGGCCCAGCCCACGGTCTCCCACCAGGCGATCTACGACGTGTTGCGCGCGCTCACCGACGCCGGCCTGGTGCGGCGCATCCAGCCCGCCGGGGCGACCGCCCGCTACGAGTGCCGGGTGGGCGACAACCACCACCACGTCGTGTGCCGCTCCTGCGGCGCGATCGCCGACGTCGACTGCGCTGTCGGCCGTGCCCCCTGTCTCACCGCCTCCGACGACCACGGCTTCACGGTCGACGAGGCGGAGGTCGTGTTCTGGGGCACCTGCCCCGGGTGTGCGGCCGAACGCACCTCCCAGTGGTCCGCCAGTTCGGAAGGAAGTAGATGAGCGACATGCAGGACAACGCTCCCTCCAGCGCACAGGGCGTGGACAAGAAGGAGGCGGCCGGCTGCCCGGTCGCGCACGACTCCGTGACCGCGCACGGCAGCGAGAGCGAGAACCCGGCGATCGACTCGCCGACGCCGAAGACCGGGGGTCGTCCGCGTACCAACCGGGACTGGTGGCCCAACCAGATCGACCTGTCGGTGCTGCACGCCCACTCGTCCAAGGCCAGCCCGCTGGGGGAGGACTTCAGCTACGCCAAGGAGTTCGCCAAGCTCGACGTCGAGGCGCTCAAGCGGGACATCGTCGAGGTCCTCACCACCTCGCAGGACTGGTGGCCGGCCGACTTCGGCCACTACGGCGGCCTGATGATCCGGATGAGCTGGCACGCGGCGGGCACCTACCGCATCCACGACGGTCGCGGCGGCGCCGGCGACGGCGGGCAGCGGTTCGCCCCGCTCAACAGCTGGCCGGACAACGCCAACCTCGACAAGGCCCGCCGGCTGCTGTGGCCGGTGAAGCAGAAGTACGGCCAGAAGATCTCGTGGGCCGACCTGCTCGTGCTCGCCGGCAACGTCGCCCTGGAGTCGATGGGCTTCAAGACCTTCGGCTTCGCCTTCGGCCGGGAGGACGTCTGGGAGCCCGAGGAGATTTTCTGGGGCCCGGAGGACACCTGGCTCGGCGACGAGCGCTACGTCTCCGAGAAGGAGATGGCGCCGGAGGTCGGGGCGACCGAGATGGGTCTGATCTACGTCAACCCGGAGGGCCCGAACGGCAACGCCGACCCGCTCGCGGCGGCCCACTTCATCCGCGAGACCTTCGCCCGGATGGCCATGAACGACGAGGAGACCGTCGCCCTCATCGCCGGTGGCCACACCTTCGGCAAGACCCACGGCGCCGGTGTCGCCGACGACCACGTGGGCCCCGAACCCGAGGGCGCCCCGCTGGAGGCGCAGGGCCTGGGCTGGCTGAGCACCTATGGCAGCGGCAAGGGCGCGGACACGATCACCAGCGGCCTCGAGGTGACGTGGACCGACGTGCCGACGCAGTGGAGCAACCGGTTCTTCGAGATCCTCTTCGGCCACGAGTGGGAGCTGACCACCAGCCCCGGCGGCGCGAAGCAGTGGGTCGCCAAGGACGCCGAGGCGATCATCCCGGACGCCCACGACCCGTCGAAGAAGCACAAGCCGACGATGCTCACGACGGACCTGTCGCTGCGCGTCGACCCGGCGTACGAGAAGATCTCGCGCCGCTTCCTGGAGCACCCCGACGAGTTCGCGTTGGCGTTCGCCAAGGCCTGGTACAAGCTGCTGCACCGCGACATGGGTCCGGTCAGCCGCTTCCTCGGGCCGTGGGTGCCGGAGCCCCAGCTGTGGCAGGACCCGGTGCCGGCCGTCGACCACGAGCTGGTCGGTGACGCCGACGTCGCCGCCCTCAAGGCGAAGGTCCTGGAGTCCGGCCTGACGACCGCCCAGCTCGTCTCCACCGCCTGGGCCTCGGCCGCCAGCTTCCGCTCCACGGACAAGCGCGGCGGCGCCAACGGCGCGCGGATCCGCCTGGAGCCGCAGCGCAGCTGGGAGGTCAACCAGCCCGAGCAGCTCGCGACGGTCCTGGAGGCCCTGGAGGGCATCCGGCGGGAGTTCAACGCCGGCGGCGGGGCGAAGATCTCGCTCGCGGACCTGATCGTGCTGGCCGGCTCGGCGGCCGTCGAGAAGGCGGCGCGCGACGCCGGCGTCGACGTGACCGTGCCGTTCCACCCGGGCCGCACCGACGCCAGCCTCGAGCAGACCGACGTCGAGTCCTTCCGGGTCCTCGAACCGCGCGCCGACGGGTTCCGCAACTACCTGCGGGCGGGCGAGAAGACCCAGCCGGAGGTGCTGCTGCTCGACCGGGCGTACATGCTCAACCTGACCGCGCCCGAGATGACCGTCCTCGTCGGCGGCCTGCGCTCGCTCGGGGCCAACGTCGGCGGCAGCCGGCACGGCGTCCTCACCGACAAGCCCGGCGTGCTCACCAACGACTTCTTCGCCAACCTGCTCTCCCCGGGCACCCGGTGGAAGGCGTCGCAGTCCGACGAGCACGTCTACGAGATCCGGGACCTGGCCACCGACGAGGTGAAGTGGACCGCCACCGCGGTCGACCTCGTCTTCGGCTCCAACTCCCAGCTGCGGGCCCTCGCGGAGGTATACGCCAGCCAGGACGCGCGCGAGAAGTTCGTCGCCGACTTCGTCGCGGCCTGGACGAAGGTCATGGAACTCGACCGGTTCGACCTCGCCTGACCCGTACCACGTGACGAGCCCCGGTCGATCGCACCATCGACCGGGGCTCGCCCGCGTTCCGGGCCGTTCCGTACGGCCTCCCCGCGTCCCGCCGGCGTGCGGTGCCTCCGGTCAGCGGTTGCGGGCGCGTTCCCGGGCGAGCTCTTGCGGCACCCGGGCCATGCGGAGGAAGGCCACCAGGCCCACCCCGCCGACGATGTTGCCCAGCACCGACCAGCCGAGGGCGCCGAGCCAGTCCAGGTAGCCGAACGGCGCCCGGCCGGCGGTGAGCGCGGTGAACATCAGGATCGAGTCGAGCACGCTGTGGAAGAGTTCCCCGCCGGCGAGCAGCGCGCCGAAGAGCAGCGCCGGCACCAGCCGTACGCCGAGGCTCTCGGTGGAGTGCTGCATCCGGGTCATCAGGGTGATCACCAGCCCGGCGAGCACCGCCAGGGTGAACGAGTGCAGGTTCACGCCCAGCGCGGCGAAGTGGGTGCCGGCCGAGGTGGCGGTGTCCCGCAGCCCGGGCAACGCGCGGGTGATCAACCACGCCACCAGCCAGCCGCCCAGCAGGTTGCCGGTCAGCGTGACGGCCCAGAGCCGGCCCAGGGCGGCGAGTGAGTTCCGGCGGGCGGCCACGGCCGTCACCGGCACCAGGAAGTTCTCGGTGAACAGCTCGCTGCGGGCCAGCAGCAGGGCCACGAACCCGATGCCGAACGCGAGCCCCGCCAGCAGCTTCTGCCCGGTGGCGTCCAGGACCAGCAGGTACGCCAGCACCCCGGTGCCCACGTCGATCCCGCCGAGCAGGCCGGTGACGATCAGCGCCGGCCAGGGCCGGGCGAGCCGGACGTCGCCCTCCTCGACCAGCCGGTCGAACGCCTGCGCCACCTCCGGCTCGGGGTCGGCGCGCGCGGCACCGGCCCGGCCGTCGGGAACGTCGCGACGCTGGCTCACCGCCCCCGTCTGCCCGTTCCCGCACCGGCTACTCCTGTCGGGGCGGGTCACGCCCGGCAGGACCGGGCTGAGGGCGCTCGGCCACTCGCCGCCGTCGGCCGGGAGATCCCGGCCCTGACGCGTCGGGCGGCCGAAGGCGGCTTCGACTGGGCGTGGGACGCGCCCTCGCCGCCGTCCTGCTGGTCGCGGCCGGCGTGATCGCCTGGAAGCTTGCCCCGTCGCCCCGTCGCCCCGTCGCCCCGTAGCGCGCTGTGTGGGGCCGGCGTCGCGCGGAGCGGCGCGACAAACCGGGTCGCCACCGGGACGCCGCATCGACAGACTGTGTCGATGAGCGACGTGCAGGTACGGCCGACCACCCGTGAACGGCACATCGACGAGGCCGCCCGGATCTGGGCGGAGGCGACCGCGGCCCGCGACGGCGCCACCGAGGTCGCGCCGCTCCGCCTCGCCCGCCCCCTGATCCAGGCGGTGCTCGACGGCACACCCCGCTCGCTCCTGCTGGTGGCCCTCGACGCCGGTAGGGTCGTCGGTTTCGCGGCGGTCGAGCCCGTGCCGGCGGACGGCTCGACCGCCGAGATCCGGTACCTCGGCGTGGAACCCGCCGCCTGGGGTCGGGGCGTCGGCCGGCAGTTGCTGCGGGCCGCCCCCGCCCACCTCGCGGCGGCGGGTTTCGCCCGTGCCGAGCTGGGCGTCTACGTCGACAACCCGCGGGCGGTGAGCCTGTACGAGGCCGCCGGCTGGCTGCCCCACGGCGAGGCCGTCCCGCACCCGCGCAGCGGTCGCCTCGAACAGCGCTACCGACTCGACTGGGACGACTCCCGCCAGGACGCGGGTGAGGCGACCCCGCCACCGCCGACGACCGACCTGCGACAGTCCCACGACGTCGCCCATGCGATCGCCGCCACGGCCCTGGGCCGCGACCCCGGCCCGATGACCACGGCCGACAGCCTCTCGCACACCACGTCTACGTCGGCGCCGACGTCGTCGTGAAGATCATCCACGCCGCGGGCCACTCGCGGAGACGTCCCGGCGGCCCTGCGCCAGGAGTGCGAGGTGCGTGAGGCGAGCTATCTATCCTCGGACCTCCGGGTCGCGCTGCAACGCCCGGACACCCCCGCGCGGGCGGTCGCCGAGAACGTCCGTGACCTTGAGGAACTCGTCGTCGACCGCCCCTGGTGGCGCTAGGCCGGGGCACCGCCGGAGGCCGCGTCGTGCGATCATGATCCACAACAGGCGACAGTCGACTGTGGATAGGCTTGGTGATCATGAAGAGACTGTTCTCGACCCTGATGGCGCTGGTGACCATCGCGTCGGTCATGGTGATCGGCGCGCCCGCCGCGCAGGCCGCCGGCTCCTGCTCGGGCACGATCATCTACAGCCAGGTGCAGTCCTCGGGCCTCGGCGAGCTGGTGATCTACTACAACAGCAGCAACGGGGGCACCAACAGCGCGTGCTTCTACCACCGTGGCGCGGCCTACGGGAAGTCGGCGCCCACCTTCGTGCAGATCTACCGCTGCGCCGAGCGCTCGGGCGAGGGCGCGCACTGCACCCGCTCGGGCAGCGCGGACACCGACTCGGGCGACTTCAGCTACCACGCCGGCCCGGTCGGCGTCACCGGCGTGGCGTCCTACTGCGTCGAGGCAGTCGGCTACATCGGGTGGGCGGGCGAGCGTCACCAGATCTACAGCCGACGGCAGGGCTGCTGACCGCAGCTCATCGGGCCGCGTACCGGCCGCCGCGACAGGGGCACCTCCCGGAGACGGGGGTGCCCCTGTCGCCGTTCGTGGCAGCGATGGCGTTCTGGCTGACGGAGGACGTGGAAGGCGCGTGAGGCTGACGGACCGCTGCCGCCGGAACGCCGATACCTGTGAGGTATGAAAATGCCTGTGCGGTATCGAGGCGAGGGGGACTACACCGCCGGCCCGTCGAGTCCGGTGCAGCCAGTCACGGCTTGCGGAACAGACCTCAGCCGCGCCCGCCCCACCGGTCGGCGTGGGGGAGGGCGAGCAGCCGTACGAGGTCGCACAGCTCGCCGGACGCGTCGTGCTCCCGCAGCGCGGGCGGCGCGTGCCGTAGCACCCACATCGACAGCGCGAGGCACGGCGTGTCCTCCTCGTCGCGCCAGCTCGACCAGGGCAGGCGGTCGCCGAGCAGGTCGGACATCCACTCGTCGGCCGCCGCGGCCAGCATCCGCCGCGCCGTCGGGCCGGCCAGCAGCTGCGCCCAGGTGTTCAGCCAAGGGGCGAGCTGCCCGGTGACCTCGGCGACGAAGGCCAGGGCCTCGTGGGCGGGGACCTTCGCCCCGGGGTCCACCAGGGTGTGCTGCCACCAGGCGTCCAGGAACTCCCGTACCGCGTCGCGTTGCGCGGCGGGCCAGTCCAGCCAGCGACCCATCACGAACAGGCGGGACAGGGGGTCCATCCCGGAGAGCGACTCCACCTCACCCGCCGCGAGGCGCCGGGTCACCGGGGGCAGGATGCGGCGCAGCAGCGGCCCCGGGTAGCGCCAGTCCGTGGTCCAGTACGTGCGGCGCAGCAGGTCCTCGTCGAGCGGCACGTCGGGGGTCTTGAGCAGTGCCAGTTCCTCGGCGCTGCCCCAGTGGCACTCGCAGTTGGTCTCCCGCCGGTGGGCGGTCATGTCCCGGAAGGCGGCGGCCACGCCCGCCAGCGCCGCGTCCAGGCGGCGGTTCACGTCGGTCGGATCAGGGGTCACGGCGGGACCGCCTTCGAGGACTCCGGGGCGTACGCCTGCCGAAGAGAGTGATCCTAGACCGCGTCGCGGGCGGTCCTCCGCCGGCCAGGAGCGCCTTGCCGCCAAGGAGTGAACGATGGTTCAATCCTTGGCGTGGTCTACCGGAGCACCGAGCGCGTGCAGGCTCGGCTGAGCGCGTCCCGGCAGCGGATCATCGCCGCCGCGCTGGAGATCATGGCCGAGCACGGGTACGCCGGCTGCTCCGTCGCCGCGGTCGCCGAGCGGGCGGGGTTGGCGACCGGCAGCGTCTACCGGCACTTCCCCACCAAGGCCGACCTGGTCGCCGAGGTGTTCCGCACGGCCTCGCAGCGCGAGGTCGACACGGTGGCGCGCGCGGCGGCGCGGGAGGACACGGTCGCCGAGCGGGTCACCGCCGTCATCGAGACGTTCTCCGGCCGGGCGCTGCGGTCCCCCCGGTTGGCGTACGCCCTGCTTGCCGAGCCGGCCGACCCGGCGGTCGACGCCGAGCGGCTCGTCTTCCGCCGCGCGTACGCCGAGCTGATCGCCGGCCACGTCGCGCAGGGGGTGGCGAACGGCGAGCTTCCCCCGCAGGATCCCGAGCTGACCGCCACCGCGCTGGTCGGCGCCCTGGCCGAGGCCATGGTCGGTCCCCTGGCCGCCGGGGTCGCCGGGCCGCGCACCATCGCACACCTGATCACGTTCCTCCACCGCGCGCTGGGAGTGTCGCCGTGACGACGCACGAGGTCTTCAACCAGGTTCCGCCGCTGGTCGGTCACGACGCGGCCGACGACCCGGCCCTGCTCGACGGGCTCGACCGCGAGGGCGCCGGCTGGGCCGCCGCCGAGCTGCACGAGCTGGGCCGCCTCGGCGGCGGCGAGCAGGCCATCGAGCAGGGGCGGCTGGCCAACGAGCACCCGCCGGTGCTGCGTACCCACGACCGGCACGGCAACCGCGTCGACGAGGTGGAGTTCCACCCCGCCTGGCACGAGCTGATGCGCACGGCGGTCACGCACGGCCTGCACGCCGCACCGTGGGCGGACGATCGGCCCGGCGCGCACGTGGCGCGGGCGGCCAAGTTCTACACCTGGCGTCCCGACGCCGGGCACGGCTGCCCGATCTCGATGACCTACGCGGCCGTGCCGGCGCTGCGGCACGCCCCGGAGTTGGCCGCGCGCTACGAGCCGCTGCTCACCGCCACGTCGTACGACTTCGGGCTGCGTGCGCCGCTGGCCAAGCGGGGACTGCTGGCCGGCATGTCGATGACCGAGAAGCAGGGCGGCTCGGACGTACGCGCCAACACCACCACCGCCCGCCCCGAGCCGGACGGCACCTACCGCCTGCTCGGGCACAAGTGGTTCACGTCCGCGCCGATGTGCGACGTCTTCCTCACCCTCGCCCAGGCGCCGGGCGGGCTCACCTGCTTCCTCGTGCCGCGCGTCCTGCCCGACGGCACGCGCAACCCCATGCGGCTGATGCGCCTCAAGGACAAGCTCGGCAACCGTTCCAACGCCTCCGCCGAGGTCGAGTACGAGCACGCGGTCGCCTGGCGGGTCGGCGACGAGGGGCGCGGCGTACGCACCATCATCGACATGGTCAACCTGACCCGGCTGGACTGCGTCATCGGCGCGGCGGCCGGGATGCGCCAGGGCGTGATCACCGCCGCCCACCACGCCACCCACCGGCAGGCCTTCGGCCGGTACCTCGTCGAGGCGCCCCTGATGCGCAACGTGCTCGCCGACCTCGCGGTCGAGAGCGAGGCCGCCACCGTGCTGATGATGCGGCTCGCCGGGGCCACCGACCGGTCCGCGCGCGGCGACGCCGCCGAGACCGCGTTCAAGCGCCTCGCCCTCGCCGTCGGCAAGTACTGGGTCTGCAAGCGCTGGCCGGCGCACGCCGCCGAGGCCCTCGAATGCCTGGGCGGCAACGGCTACGTCGAGGAGTCGGGCATGCCCCGGCTGTTCCGCGAGTCCCCGCTGAACTCGATCTGGGAGGGCTCCGGCAACGTCGCCGCGCTGGACGTGCTGCGCGCCCTCGCCAGGGAACCCGAGGTCATGGCGGCGTTCCAGGCCGAGGTCGCCGCCGCGGCCGGCGCCGACGCCCGGCTCGACGCCGCCGTACGCCGGGTTCGGGCCGAGCTGGTCGATCCCGACGACGTCGAGCTGCGGGCCCGCCGCGTCGTCGAGCGCCTCGCCCTGGTCCTGCAGGGCGCGCTGCTGGTGCGCCACGGCCACCCCGCCGTCGCCGACGCCTTCTGCGCCTCGCGGCTCGACGGCGACCACGGCCAGGCGTACGGCACGCTGCCCCGCGGCGTCGACTTCGCCGCGATCATCGCCCGCGCGGTGCCCGAGGTGGGCTGACCGGCGGCGGCGCCGGCCGCCGTCACGCCCCCTCCGGTTCGGGCGAGTCGGTCGCCGGGTGGGCGGCGAGGAAGCGCTCGATGACGGCGCCGCTGACCGACCCGCACAGCAGGCGGTAGCCGGCGGTGGCGCCCCAGCGGCTGATGCCGACGCGGCGCCCCGGCGGGAACCGGCCGTAGGAGGCGTCCCACGGCGCGGCGACGAACTTGGCGGTCCGCTCGTCGGCGCCGAGCCGGGCGGCCAGGCCGCGCAGGGCCTCCACCTGGGGCACCGGCAGGTCGGCGGAGTACCACACCACCGTGTAGCCGTGCTCCAGGTTGTGCACCAGCACCTCCACCGGGGGCCGGTCGCCGGCCAGGTAGAACCGGCGCAGCGGCGCGGGCAGTTCGTAGTGCGGCCCCGACGACGGCGGCACGGTGAGGTAGGCGACGCGGGCGCCCCGCCCGACGTGGACGCCCTTGCCCGACACCGGGTCCGTCAGCTCCGGATCGCAGCCGGCCGCCGCCTCGGGCACCCCGAACGACGCGATCGGCGGGGGCGGAGCCAGCCGCTGCCGCGCGATCGGCGCCGCCACCCAGCCCGCCAGGCCGACGCCCAGCAGCGCCATCAGCCCCGCCACCCACCGCGTCGCCCGCGCCTCCCGGTCGATCGCGTCAGGCATCGGAGGCCGCCGAGGCCAGGTGGGCCACCGTCCACTCCAGCACGGTCTCGATGCCGGGCACCCCGATGCCCGTGGCCGTGCCGGAGCTGAGCGCGAGGACCCGCGAGGGCGGTACGACGCCGTGCCCGTCCGCGCGCAGCTGCGCCACGTTGCGCTGGACGGCGGGCTTCTCCCACATCCGTACGTTCATCGCGGGGACGAACACCACGGGCGCGGCGGAGGCCAGCACGCACGCGGTGACCAGGTTGTCGGCCATCCCCGCCGCCGCCTTGGCCAGGGTGTTGGCCGTGGCGGGCAGTACGAGCACCAGCTGCGCCCATCCGGTCAGGTCCAGGTGGGGGACACCCGGCTGCCCCTGGGCCTCCTCGACGGTCACCGGGTGGCCGGTGATCGCCGCGAGCGCCGTCGGGGTCACGAACGTCGCGGCGGCCCCGGTCATCACCACCCGCACCTCGAGGTGGAGCGCGTGCCTCATCGCCAGCAACGACTGCGGCAGCGACATGGCGCCGCTGGATCCGCAGGCGGCGACGAGGACCCGCTCGAACGGCAACGTGACGCTCATCGGTGACTCCCTCCGGTGACGACCGGCTCGTGTTCCACGGGTGCTCCCGTGCTGCCGCGTACGACCTCGGCGGCGTCGTCGGCGGCCTGGCCGTCGAGCTGCGCGCGGACCAGCGCCGCGTACCTGCCGCCGAGCGCAAGCAGCTCGTCGTGACTGCCGCGCTCGGCGACCGTGCCGCCGTCGAGCACGAGGATCTCGTCGGCGTGGCGCACCGTGCTCAGCCGGTGCGCGATGACGATCTGGGTGCAGCGCAGGGCCGCCACGGCCTGGCTCACCCGGCGCTCGGTGGCCACGTCCAGGTGGCTGGTGGCCTCGTCGAGCAGCAGGACCACCGGCTCCCCGGCGAGCGCCCGCGCGATGGAGAGGCGTTGGCGCTGCCCGCCGGAGAGCGCCTGGCCCCGCTCGGCCACCCGGGTGTCGTAGCGCAGCGGCATGGCCTCGACGTCGGCGTCGATGGCGGCCAGCCGGGCGACCCGCCGCACGTCCGCCATCGGCAGGTCCGGCCGGGCGAGGGCGATGTTGCGCCGGATCGAGTCGCGGAACAGGTAGCTCTCCTGGAACACCACGCCGAACTGGCGGCGCAGCGCGTCCGGGGCGATCCGCTCCAGCGGCACCCCGTCGAAGCGGACCTGGCCGCCGCTGGGCCGGTAGAGCCCGGTCAGCAGCATCGCCAGGGTGCTCTTGCCGCTGCCCGAGGCGCCGACCACCGCCACCGTCCGGCCCGGCTGCACGGTGAACGAGACGTCCCGCAGCACGTACGGGCCCGTGCCGTCGTAGCGGAAGCTGAGCCCGCGCACCTCGACCTTGCCGCGCAGCGTCGGCGACAGCAGCCGCGACGGGTCCTCGATCTCGGGCCGGGCGGAGAACACGTCGCGCAGCCGCTGCACGGTCGAGGCGACTGACTGGAGCACCTGCGCGCTGGCGACCAGCGAGCCCAGCGGGGCGATCACGGCCAGGGCCAGCATCTGCAGGCCCATCGCGTCGCCCAGGCTCATGCCGTCGGCGAAGATGCGGTACATGCCCAGCCAGAGCAGGGCCAGCGGGCCCACGAGCCGTACGGTCGCCGCCACGTTGTCGACGGTCGACGACAGCCGGCTGCGTGCGCGGTCCACCGCCAGCGCCGCCGAGTAGCGGCCCAGCCAGTGGTCGTACACCTGCTTCTCGGCGCCCATCGACTTGATGGTGGCGATGCCCGACAGCGCCTCGATGAGCACGCTCTCCGCCTCCGCCTGCACGGTGAGCTGGCGGTGGTTCAGCCGCAGCAGGCGGCGGTTGACGGCCGCGACCGCGCAGACCTGGATCAGGCCGATCCCCAGCGCCACCACGGCGAACCCGGTGTCGGCGGCGAAGAGCACCGCGAGGTACCCGAGCACCAGCGCGCCGTCGATGGCGGCGGTCAGCACCTGGGTCGTCACGATCTCGCGCAGCAGCACGCTGCTCGCCAGCCGCTGCATCAGGTCGCCGCTGGAGCGCTGCTGGAAGAAGCGGAACGGCAGGCTCATCAGGTGGGCGAACAGCCGGGTCATCAGCTCCCGGTCCACCCGCGACTGGAGGTTCACCAGCAGCATCGAGCGCAGGTGCGCCAGCCCGAACTGGGTCAGGGCCAGGGCCAGCACCGCCAGGCCGAGGTAGGGCAGCAGCCCGGTCTCCCGCGCCGGCAGGATCGCGTCGAGGGCCGTCGACATGGCCAGCGGCAGGGCGAGGCCGAGCAGTTGCAGGGCGACGGAGACGGACAGCACGGTCCCCAGCGCGGGCAGGAACCCCCGCGCCAGCCGGTAACCCCGGCGCAGCCACGGCGTACGGGCGGCCCCGGCGCGTCCGGCCGGGCCGGGCGTCGTCGCGCGGCCGGTGAAGACCAGCACGGTGCCGGTGAGGAACTCGGCGGCCTCGGCGAACGGCACCGTCCTGCGCCCGAGGGCGGGGTCCACCATCGAGAACCCGTGCCGGGTGCGGCGCTCCACCACGACGAAGTGCGAGCCCTCCCAGTGCGCGATCAGCGGCATCGGCAGCGACGCGAGGTCCTCGGGGGCCGCCCGGTAGGCGTTGGCGCGCAGCCCCAGCTCCCGCGCCGCGTCCAGCAGGGCCAGCGCGCTGACCCCGTCGCGGCCCACGCCGAGGCGTTCGCGGCACCCGGCGAGCGAGGCGCGTACGCCCGCGTGGCGCAGGATCATCGCGAGGCAGGCGGCGCCGCAGTCGGTGTCGGTCATCTGCAACACGACGGGCACCCGGCCGCGCCGCCTCACGGGGCACCCGCCAGGGTCAGCAGCGACGGGACGCGCTGCGGCTCCGCCAGCCGCATCAGCTGGTAGCCGATGCCGGCCAGCCCGGTCATCAGCTCCGGCGAGTCGAGCCCGGCCGGGTTGGCGCAGCGCCACCCGTGGGCGGCCACGTCGCGCAGCACGCCGTCGACGACCGCACCGACCGCCGCCGGGTCCGCCCCGGCGAGCAGGGGCAGGTCGAGGTTGCCGAGGTCGCCGTGGCACAGGCTGTGGTTGCGTCCGAAGCCGTGCCCGAACGTGGTGCGCAGCGCCACCGCGATCTCGGCGTCGAGGCCGTCGACCTGCGGCAGCGGGCGGCGGGACAGCGCCCGCCGGATGCGCACTCGCGACAGCCCGATGCCGGGTGCGCCGTGGCACCAGGCGTTGCTGAGCAGGCCGGGCCGGCGCAGGTCCGCCCAGTTGCCCGTGGCCGGGTCGAACAGCGAGCGGTCGAACTCCAGGGCGCGGCGCCCCGCCTCGGCGTAGCGCTCCACGCCGGTGACGCTCCACAGCTCGAACAGCGCCGTCGCCATCCCGGCGGCGCCGTGCGACAGGCCGCCCAGCCGGAGCGCGGCGGGCAGCGCCGCGACGAGCCGGTCGCCGAGGCGACGCGCCAGGTCGACCGCGCGCTGCGGCTCCGCGCCGCACGCCAGCACCGCGAGCACCGCGCCGGCCAGCCCGTCGACCACGTCGGCGTCGCCGGCGTCGTCGGTCAGCGCCGTCAGCCGGGTGAGCGCCAGGTCCAGTCCGGCGTGGACGGTCGGGTCGTCGCCCCACAGGGCGGCCAGATGGCCGTACGCGTAGCACGGGCCGCCCCAGCCGTTGAACGCCCCGACGGCGGTCAGGGGGAACCCGTCGGCGCGCAGCCGCTGGTTCAGCCGGCGGGCGATCCCGGCGGCCAGGTCGGTGAAGTCTCCGTGCCCGGTGACCTCGCCCAGGTAGCCGTA
This sequence comes from Micromonospora echinofusca, assembly GCF_900091445.1. Taxonomy (NCBI): domain Bacteria; kingdom Bacillati; phylum Actinomycetota; class Actinomycetes; order Micromonosporales; family Micromonosporaceae; genus Micromonospora; species Micromonospora echinofusca. The sequence goes on along the minus strand of NZ_LT607733.1, from coordinate 4,410,749 downwards.
GAACAGGGCCAGGCCCGACAGGCCGTCGTAGAGGCCGGCCCCCATCGGCACCGGCGCCCAGCGGGCCCCGGCGGTGGGACCGAACGTGAACCACGTCCCGCCGTGCGCCATCGCCGCGACCCGCTCGCCGATCTCGGCGGCCTGCGCCAGCAGCGGACGGAACGTCGACGGCTCCGCCGGCACCGGCCCGGGACGCCAGCGGACCTCGGCGTGCGGGGCGTCGGGCGTCTCGGCCAGGGACGCGAACGTGGCGCGGATGAGCCACACCTGCCGCTCCCGGTCGGCCCCGCCCAGGCCGGCGATGCGACGCAGCGCCCCGTCCAGCGCCGAGCCGGCCAGGGCGCCGGGCAGCCGCCGGTCGCGGCCGGCCCACAGGTCGCGCGAGCCCACCCGGGCGGTGAACAGCGGCGTGTCCCCGGCCGCCAGGTCAGCGCGTTCGGCGGCGATCGTCGCGGCCAGCACCGGCAGCTCCTCCACGCCGACCCAGAGCCAGTCCAGCAGCCGGTCCCGGTCGAGGGCGTCGCGCAGGTGGTCGGTGTGCAGCAGCGCCTCCTGGAGCCGGGCGTAGGTGCGCGTCGGGCGCAGCACCACCCGGATCTCGTCGCCGGCGAAGGCGCGTACCCGGTCGGCCAGCGCCCCGGTCTCGGCGCTGAGCACGTCGTACGCGCGGCGGAAGCCGGCGACGACGTCGGCCTCGTACGCCCGCAGGTCCGCCGGCCGGACGCCCTCGACGGCGGCCGGTGCCCCGTGCCCGACGTGCACGCCGGGTACGTGCAACTGCATCTCGTCGGTGCCCGCGCCGAGCCACTCGGCGCAGTTGCACGCACCCGTCTCGCCCGCCGGTGGCTCGCCGGCCGGCAGCAGCCCGACGGCGAGGACACAGGACGCCACGGCCCCGCCGTCGGCGGCGCCGCCACCGCGCTCCAGCGCCGGGGTGAACAGGGTCTCCAGGTCGACGAGCACCGGTGTGTCGCCGGCACCCACCACGTTGCCGGGATGGCAGTCGCCGGCGCCCAGCGCGTGCAGCAGGGCGAGCAGGCTGCCGTAGTGGCGGGCGTAGCGGGGCAGCGACGTCGGTGCGGCGGCGGCGACGAACTCCGTCCAGCCGTAGCCGTCGCGGGTCAGCACCCCGAAGGGGCGCAGGCCCAGGCCGGCGTCGCGCCGGGCGAGCCAGCCCAGCAACCGCTGGAAGCGGGCGTCCACGGCGAGGTCGCGGGGCTTGTAGACCACGCGCGAGCCGTCGTCGAAGCGGGCGACGCACACCCGCCGCCCGCCCCGGTGGGCGTCGCCGGCGGGCGTGAGCCCGGTGAGCCGCGCGTCCGGGCGTACGCCGAGGGCCGGCGCGATCGCGGCCCAGTCGTCGTGCAGCCGGCGCAGGAACTCGACGGTGGACGAGGCCCAGGCGTCGACCACGGTCAGGAGCTGGCGGGCCAGCACCGGGTACTCGGTGAGGAAGTCCAGCGCGACGCGGGGCTGCGCCATCCGGGCGAAGAAGGTGGCGAAGCGCCGCGCCGGCGTCGGCCCGGTCAGCTCGCCGCGCACGCGGGCGACGTTCAGCTCGAGCACGCTCGCGCGGCTGAGCAGCCGGACCAGCTCGTCGAGCAGCTCGGCGAGGCCGAGCGCGTCGACGGCGGCGGGGTCGACGGGCGTGGCGGGGCCGGCCAGCTCCGCCGCGGCCTCGCGCACGCGGCGGCGGGCGTCGGCGAGCAGCGGGGCGGCGACGACCAGCGCGTCGTCGAGCGGGCGGCCCGGCAGCCGTTCCGGGCGCCAGTCGTCGGGGGCCGGCCCGGAGTACAGGCCCTGCAAGCGTCGCGACCACTCCGGGGGGCGCGCGAGCCGGGCCGCGATCACCGTGGCGGGCTCGTCGAGCAGGCGCAGCAGGACGTCCTCGTCGCACGCGTCGGCGGCGAGGCGGCGCTGCCAGGCCCCGGCGGTGGCGAAGGCCTGCGAGTCGCGCCACCGGGAGAGCCGCCAGCGGGCGCGGTCGGAGACGGGGTACGCGCCGGCCCCGTCGACCGGGACGCGCTCGGTGAGCGAGAGGGCGGGTAGGAACCCAACGGTCATCGCCGATCCTCGGGTGCGGGGCGGGGCCGGAGCCCGGCAGCTCGCCGGGCTCCGGCGCGGTCGCCGTGATGGACAGGTCAGCAGGGCGACATGCAGTGGCAGCACTTCTCGGTGTGCCCGTCGATCGGCGGCATGCCGCCGGCGACCGTCTCCAGCTCCTCGCGGCTCAGCTCGACCAGGCCGACAGGGTGGTCGGGCGACGCCTCGCCGCGGTGGTACTCGTCCTTCCAGGCACGGACGACGTCGGTGATCGACATCAGGTTCCTCCTTGGTCGCGACCGGCGGCCGGATGCCGCGGTCCGTCCCTTCGAGACTGGCCGGGGGCGCGGGCCGGGGCTTGAGTAGCGGCTACTCCACCGCAGTCGCGAACCGGTCACCGCCGACCGCGTGTGGCGACGTGCGCGACGGTGTCTGAAACCTGACGCCACATACGGGGGGCGCGCTGAAAGATAACTACATGCGCAGGTCAGCATGCGTACGCGGGTGCCGGCGGGGCTACTCAGGGCCGGCGGAATTCGGTACTCAACGATCGCGGTTGCCCTACCGTCATCCCGGCCGACAACCTCGTGCGCCGCTGACAGCGTCTGTCACGGCAGACGTCTTGTGGGGAGGGACCCGTTGTCCACACCATGGCCACTCGTCGGGCGGCGGCGGGAGCTGGACCGGCTGCTCGACAGCCTCGACAGCGGCGTGACCCGGTGCACCCTGGTGACCGGGGAGGCCGGCATCGGCAAGAGCCGCCTCGCCACGGAGGTGCTGGCCGAGGCGGGGCGGCGCGGCTTCCTGGCGCTGCGGGTGACCGCGACGCCGGGCTGGCAGAGCGTGCCCTTCGGCGTACTCGCCCAGCTCGTCGCCCAGCCGGTGGGTCCGTCGGTCGTCGAGGCCTTCCGCGACGTGGCCGCCAGGCTGCGCGCCATCGCCGCCGACCGGCCCGTCCTCGTCGTCGTCGACGACGTGAACTGGCTCGACGACGCGTCGTCGGCGCTGCTGGAGCGGCTCGTGGCCGGCGAGGGGGTGCGGGTCCTCGCCACCGCCCGCAGCGAGGCGGTCGCCAGCCCGGCCGTCACCGCCCTGCGCCGCCTCGGCCCCGTCGAGCGGGTGGAGCTGGCGGCGATGAGCCAGGAGGAGACGGCCGAGCTGATCCAGGCGATGCTCGGCGGGCCCACCGACGGCCTGACCCTCGCCACCGTCTGGCAGGCGGTACGCGGCAACCCCCTGTTCCTGCGGGAGATGCTGCGCGGCGGGCGGCAGACCGACGCCCTCGCCCGACGGCGCGGCGTGTGGACCTGGCGCAGCACCCCGCTGGAACACCCGCACCTGAGCGACCTCATCGCCGAGACGCTCGGCCAGCTCGGTCCCGACGAGATCGAGGCGTTGCAGTACGTGGCGCACGGCGAGCCCGCGCCGCTGCCCGTCGTCGAGCGGCTCGTCCCGGCGCAGGTCGCCGAGCGGCTGGAGGAGCGGGGGCTCATCGAGCTGACCACCGGCGAGCAGCGCGGCCTGGTCCGGGTGGCGCACCCGCTCTACGCCGAGGCGGCCCGGGCGAGCACCGGCGCGCTGCGTACCCGCCGCATCCTGCGCGAGTTGGCGGACGCCCTGGAGGACACCTCGCCGGCCCAGTACGAGGACCACCTGCGGGTGGTGTCGTGGCGGTGCGAGGCCGACCTGGCGGTCGACGACGCGGACCTGCTGGCCGCCTCCGAGTCGGCGCTGCTGCGACGCGGGGCCCGCCTCGCCGAGCGGCTCGCCCGGCGGGTCGCCTCGCCCCGGGGCGCGCGCCAGCTCGGCCGCGCCCTGGTCGCGCAGGGGCGCGGCGAGGAGGCCGACGAGCACCTCCGCCGCGCGTACGACTCGCTGGACGACCCCCGCGACCGCGCCGAGACGGCGGCGCTGCGGGCGGTGAACCTGTTCTGGGGGCTGCGCCGGCCCGGGGCCGCCAGCACCGTGCTCGCCGACGCGGCGTCGGCGCTGCCCGCCGCCGTGCACGACGGGCTGCTGACCGCCGTCGCCGCGATGGCCGTCTTCGACGGCCGGATAGCCGAGGGGCGCGACGCCGTCACCCGGCTCGGCCAGCACCCGCCGCGCGACCCGCTGCTGGGCATGGCCGGCGCCCCGCTCCTGCCCTACCTGCTGGTCTTCTCCGGTCAGCCGGCCCGCGCCGCCGCGATGTTCGACGGCGACGAGGTCACCTTCCCGCAGGCCTGGCCCACCATGCGCGCCGCCACCCAGGCCCTGCACGTGCAGGCGCTGGTGATGTCGGGGAACCTGACCCAGGCCACGGAGTCGGCGGAGGCCTACTACCTGGACGCGGTCGACCGCGGCTCCGCCGATGGCGTGGCCCTGCTCGCCCTGATGGTCGGCAACTGCCGCTACCACCGGGGGCGCCTGGGGGACGCGCTGCGCTGGCTGCGCGAGGCGCGTGCCCTCGTCGACGGGCACACGCTGTTTCCCATCCGGGGCTACGTCCTGTCCGTCAGCGCCTGGTTCGCCGCGCAGGCCGGTGCGGCGCGCGACGTCCGGGAGGTCCGCGACGAGCTGGGTGGGAGCTTCCCCACGCACAGCGGGCCCGCCGACTTCTGGGGCCTCGCCGAGGCCTGGACGAACGTCGCCGAGGGGCGCCTCGCCGTCGCGGCCGGGCAGCTCACCGCGCTGGCCGCGCAGGCCCGCGAGAACGGCGTACGCACCATCGCCGCGCAGGCGCTGCACCTGCTGTCCCGGGTGGCGCCGTCCACCTCGGCGGCCTCGGCGCTCCGTCAGGTCGCCGACGCCTGCGACAGTCCGCTCTTCGGGCTCTACGCCGACCTGGCCGCGGCGCTGGCGGGGGCGGATCCCGACGCGCTGGAGGAGTTGGCGGCGACGTTCGGGCAGCGGGGATACACCACCCTGGAGCTGGAGGCGACGATCGCCGCCGGCGCGGCCCGGCGCCGGCGCGGCGACCACCGCGCCGCCAACGCCCACGCCGCCCGCGCCGAGAAGCTACGCGGGCACTGCGACGCGTACTGGCCGGCCTGGTGCGGGCGGGTCGAGTCCGCGCCGAGCCCGTTGACCGGCCGGGAACGCGAGATCTGCGAGCTGGCCGCCACGGGGCTGGACAACACCGCGATCGCCCACCGGCTGCGCCTGTCGGTGCGCACGGTGGAGAACCACCTCCAGCGCTCGTACCACAAGCTGGGGGTGCGCAGCCGGCTCGAACTGGCGGGCACGTTCCCGGCGTAGCCGCGCGCCGCCGGGACGCCGCCGACGTCACCGCCGGGACGGGTCGCCGCTTCCGCCGGTCGGCACCCGCCGTTCCTGCCGGTCGAAAATCGTCGGCCGATCGTCGGTGTCGCTCGTTAGTCTGCCTGCGGACACTGCTCGGCAGGTGACAGGTCGAGGCATGGCCCGGCGCCGGCCACAACGGGGACTTCAGGAGAATTCGTGACACAGCAATCCATCGCGACCTCGGACAAACTCGACGCCTCGGTGCTCAAGGTGGCCGGGGTCGTCGTCCTCGGCGCGATCATGTCGATCCTCGACGTGACGGTCGTCAGCGTCGCGTTGCCGACCTTCCAGCGCGAGTTCGACGCGTCGTACGCCGACGTCGCCTGGACCATGACGGCCTACACGCTCGCGCTGGCCACGGTGATCCCGCTCAGCGGCTGGGCCGCCGACCGGTTCGGCACCAAGCGGCTCTACATGATCGCCCTGACGCTGTTCACGATCGGGTCGGGGCTGTGCGCCAACGCCGACACGATCGGGCAACTGGTCGGCTACCGCGTGCTCCAGGGCCTCGGCGGCGGCATGCTCCTGCCGCTCGGCATGACGATCATGACCCGGGCGGCGGGCCCGCACCGGATCGGCCGGCTGATGGCCGTCCTCGGCATCCCGATGCTGCTCGGGCCCATCGGAGGGCCGATCCTCGGCGGCTGGCTGATCGACATCGCGAGCTGGCACTGGATCTTCCTGATCAACCTGCCGATCGGTGCCGTGGCGCTCGTCTACGCCGCCCTGGCGCTGCCGAAGGACAACCCCGAGCCCTCCGAGTCGTTCGACTTCGTCGGAATGCTGATGCTCTCGCCGGGGCTCGCCCTCTTCCTCTACGGCGTCTCCTCGCTGCCCGACGCCGGCACGTTCGCCGACCCCGAGGTGTGGGCTCCCATGCTGGTCGGCGGCGTGCTCGTCGTCGCCTTCGTGCGCTACTCCTTCCGGCCCCAGCACCCCCTGCTCGACCTGCGGCTGTTCGCCAACCGCAACCTCACCATCGCCACGGTGACCATGTTCGTGTTCATCATCGCGTTCATGGGCGCCGGCCTGCTGTTCCCCAGCTACTTCCTGCAGATCCGCGGCGAGTCGACGCTGACCGCCGGCCTGCTGATGGCGCCGCAGGGCCTCGGCGCGATGGTGACCATGCCGGTGGCGGGGATGCTGGCCGACCGGGTCCCCGTCGGTCGTACCGTGCCGTTCGCGCTGGTGCTCATCGCCCTCGGGTTCTTCACCTTCACCCAGATCGACCCGCAGACGTCGTACGTGCTGCTCTGCGGGTCGCTGTTCGTCATGGGCCTCGGCATGGGCGGCACCATGATGCCGATCATGACCTCGGCGCTGAAGACCCTGAAGGCCCACGAGGTGGCGCGCGGCTCCACCCTGGTCAACATCCTCCAGCAGATCGGTGGCTCCGTCGGCGCCGCCACGATGTCGGTGATCCTCACCAGCGAGATGAACGGCTCCCGGCAGATCCCCGGCGCCGTCGGCCCGGACGGTGAGCCGCTGACCGAGGCGAAGGTCGCCATCGTCGTGCAGCAGCAGCCGGAGCTCGCCGACCGGTTCCCGGTCGACCCGTCGCTGCTCTCCCGTGGGCTCGACTTCGCCGCCAGTTCCTTCGCCACCACGTTCTGGGTCGCGTTCGCGCTGGTGCTGCTCACGTTCATCCCGGCCGCGTTTCTGCCCCGCCGGCGTGAGCCGTCGCACCTGCTCGACGACGAGCAGCCGGGGCAGGCGAAGGCCCCCGTCATCATCCACTGACGCGTCACCCGGGCCCCGGAAGGTCGGTCCGGACGCCCGGCCCCTGGCAACGCTGCGGGGGTCGGGCGTCCGGCGGGGGAGTCCGCCTCGTCGAGGTGGCGCCGGTGCCCGCCCGGCTCAGAGGCGTGAGCTGTTCTCAGAGGCGTGAGCTGTCGTAGACGTGGCCGGGCAGGTTGAGCCACCAACGGGCCGCGGCCCGGCTCGGTTCAGGTGACCCCGGGTCGTCGCGTACGTCCGCCAGGATCTGCCGCTGTCCGGCGATGCCGAGGCTGTAGACGATGCCGGTGAGCGCGGCGGCCGACGGCGCGTCGCGCCGGGCCTGCCAGCGACGCGCGTGGTGCCGCAGCGCGGCCTCCCAGAACCCCCGCTCGCTGGTGCCCCGCAGGTGCCCGATCGCGAACGCGGCGGCATCGACGACGCTTCGCGGTAGCCGGGCCGCGGTGACGAGGCGCTCGACCGTCGGCCGTTCGGCCTGGCCGCCGAGCACCCGCAGGCCGGCGAGCAGCCGGACGTTGAGTTCCACGCGGTCGGCGGCGGTGGGCACGACCTCGGCCGCCAGGGCGGCGGCGAGCGACGGGCCGTACGGGGTGGAGGCGACGAGCATCGCCGCGTAGAGGCGCCGGTCGCTGGCCGGATGGAGCAGGATCTCACCGATCAGCGTGAGCAGCGTCGCGTCGCGGCAGTCGGACTGCGGCTCGCGCGGCAGCCGCGCGGTCGTGGCGTCGAAGACCCGGCGGGCGACGGTGGCGGCCACGTGCGGGACCGGGTGGGGCAGCGCCGGGGCGACCTGCGGGCCGCCCAGCGGGACACCCGCGCCCGCCTGGAGGGCGGCCGCGACCGGGACGGCGTCGGCGTGGAAGAGCGGATCCCGCAGCAGATCGGTGATCCGGGGCACCAGCATCCGGCGCTGCCCGGGCGTGAAGTGCCCGAACCGCACCTTGCGGAGACAGGCGAGGAGCGCACCCCGCAGCGCACGGTCGTTCGTCGGGTCGTTCAGTTGCGCGAGCACGTGGGCGCTGGCGTCGGGGTGCCGGCTGCCGTCGAGGGCACCGACGGTCTCGATGAAGATCTGGTTCTCCCGGTCGGCGCCCAGCGCCGCGCAGGCGGCGACCGCCTCCCGCCCCAGCGTCTCGTGGCCGAACAGCCGGTTGAGGGCTTCGAAGCGCTGCCGCCACGGCCGACCGTGCGCGATGATCATCTCGCTGACGAGGCGCTGGGTGACGCTCTCCCGGGCGGACCTCGGGGCGATGACGAGGTGCGGGGCGGCCGTGACCAGCGCGGAGAGCCGGTCCCACCCGGCGCCGGTCATGATCTCCCGGGACAGGGCGCGGTCGAGCAGCGCGTCGAGTTCGGCCGTGGCGGCGCCGTCCGCGGCGCCGGTGGGCGCCGCGCTCGGGGATCCGGGGGTGTCGACGTAGCGCCGGATCGTGTCGACCGTCGCGGTGATCTCGCCCGGATCGAGTTCGAGGATCTCCTCGTACCGGCTGATGGCGGCGCGGCTCGGGCGGCTGCCGCCGGTCTCCCACCGCGACACGCTGCTCTCGCTGACCAGCCTCTCCCACGAACCACCGTGGAAGGCCGCCGCGAAGCGCTTGGCCCTGACCCACCGGCTGTCGGCGCCGAGGGTGCGGTTGACCCGCAGCATCCACGCCACACGCTCGTCGAAGAAGACGCGGTCCGTACGTCGAGCTGTCAGCGACATCTGGATGCCCATCGCCTCCGTGGCCCTGCCCGGCCTGGTTCGAGTCTACGAGCGACGAGGGAGCCGGCGGGACACCCGGAAGGGCGACACTCGCCGGCTCCGCGCCGTCAGGACGCTCGACGCCCCGCTGGCCGACGCTTCATGGCGGTTCCTCTCTCGGCGGGACGACCGTGCCAGGAGCGTACGGAGACGCCGACCGCGGAGGGTGATCGATTGCACACGCGACGCTGGGCTGCAACGGACGGACCCCGACGGCTCCGGCGTGCCGGCCCACCGGGTCGAACGGCCACCGGTGGGCACCGTCGAGCGACGCGCCGCTCCGTCCCCGGAGCGGGAGAGGCGCTGCGAACTCCGGTGGGTCCCCGGCTACCCGCGGGAAGCCCTCGCTTCCCGTACGCGGGCGCGCAGCGCGCCGGTCACACCGTCGTGGCCGACGGCCGGGTGGGCTCGGCGGCGGCGCTGCCCCGGCGCGCGGCGACGAGGCCGAAGGCGGCGGCGGTGAAGAACATCAGGATGCCGTAGATCGCGGCCGGCATGGCGATGTCGGTGTTGTCGAGCAGGGCGGGACTGAGCGCGATCGTGATGGCCAGGGTGGCGTTGTGGACGCCGATCTCGAACGACGAGGCGACGGAGTCCCGGTGCCCGACGCGCAGCAGCCGCGGCGCCGCGTACCCGATGCCCAGGCTGAGCAGGTTGAACAGCAGGGCGACGAGGCCGACCGCGCCGATGGTGGCGGCGAACTCGTCCTTGACGCCGAGCACCGCGCCGGTGATCACGACGGCGAGGACCACGACGGAGAGGATCTTCACGGGTCGCTGCATGCGCGCGGCGAACCCGGGGCGACGGCGCCGGACGGCCATGCCGATCACGATCGGGATGAGCACCAGGGCGAAGACCTGGATCACCTTGTCGAACTGGAGGCCGAGCGAGCTGTCCGAACCCATGAACGCGGCGACGGAGAGGTTGACGACCAGGGGCAGCGTGAACAGGGCGAGCACCGAGTTGATGGCGGTCAGGGTGACGTTGAGCGCGACGTTGCCCTTGAACAGGTGGCTGTAGAGACTGGCCGTGCTGCCGCCCGGGGAGGCGGCCAGCAGCAGCATCCCGACGGCCAGTTCCGGGCGCAGGTCGGCGGCGAGCACCAGGCCGAGGCAGATGGCCGGCAGGACCAGCATCTGGCAGACCAGGGAGACGATCACCGCCCGGGGATAGGCGACGACGCGGCGGAAGTCGGCCACGGTCAGGGTGAGGCCGAGGCCGAGCATCACGATGCCCAACGCGACAGGGAAGAGCACGAGCGACAAACCGGTACTCACGGCGGCCTCCTGATCGCGTACGCCAAGGTCCACCGGATCCTCACATCTCGATGGCGCTTCCGACACCTCCTCACGTGCGCAACCGGGCGGGCCCGGCGGCCATCGGTGCGGCAGCATCCACAGCAGGTCCCCGTGTCGCCCTACCCGCCCGGTGCGAGAGTGGACAGCAGGCGGCGGGGCCGGTCGAGGCCGGGTGCCTCGGCCGACCCCGCCGCTGGGCGGGTCGCCGACGGGTGCCGTCACCCGCGTGGGTTCCGTCAGGCGCGCGACCACTTCTGGTTGGCGTCACCGGTGCAGTCCCACAGTTGCAGCTTGCCCCCGTTGCCGGTGTTGCGGTCGCGCACGTCGACGCAGCGGTTCGCGCTGAGGTTGACCAGGTCACCGGCGGCGTTGAGCGTGAAGCGTTGTGCCGGGTTGCCGTTGCAGGTGACGAGGTTGACCTCGGTGCCGTTCGCCGTGCCGGCCCAGGCCGGATCCATGCACTTGCCCATCGCCCGGATCGTGCCGTCGGAGGCGAACGTCCAGGCCTGCGCGGCGGTGCCGTTGCAGTCCCAGATCTGAAGCTTGGCCCCGTCGACCGGGTTGGCGCTCGGGATGTCGATGCAGCGACCGCTGAGCGCGCCCCTGATCGCTGTGGTGCCCGGCGGGTTGCCCCCCGAGGTGTAGCCCGAGACGCGTACGTAGTCGACGAGCATCTGCTGCGGGAACTGCGTGGAGGCGTCGGGGTAGCCGGGCCAGTTCCCGCCCACCGCCACGTTGAGGAGCATGAAGAACGGATGGTCGAACACCCACCGGTTGCCGCCGAGCCGACCCGGGTCCACCCGGTGGTACTCGACGCCGTCCAGGTACCAGACGATCGAGTTCGGTTCCCAGTCCACCCGGTAGGTGTGGAAGGCGTCGGCGAGCGGCTGGCCGATGGTGCGGCTGCCGGTGATGCCGCCGCCGCCTGAGTAGCCGGGGCCGTGGATGGTGCCGTAGACGGTGTTGGGCTCCCGGCCGATGTTCTCCATGATGTCGATCTCGCCCGCGTTCGGCCAGCCCACGCTGCCCATGTCGTTGCCGAGCATCCAGAACGCCGGCCAGATGCCCTGACCCCGGGGGATCTTGATGCGGGCCTCGAAGCGGCCGTACGCCTGGGTGAACGTGGCCGCCGTGAGCAGCCGGGCCGAGGTGTACTCGCACCGGCCGTAGTGGCACTGGTAGTTGGCCGGGTTCTCCCGGCGGGCGGTGATCACCAGGTTGCCCTGGCCGTCGTGGACGGCGTTGCTCGTGCTGTTGGTGTAGTACTGCCGCTCGTTGTTGCCCCAGCCGCCGCCGCCGATGTCGAAGCGCCACTTGCTCTGGTCGACGGGCGTGCCGGCCGGCGCGTTGAACTCGTCCTGCCAGGTGATCCCCCCGATGGCGGCCTGCGCCGGTTCGGGGTGGACCGGCACGGCGAGGGCCGTGGTGGCACCGATGATCGCGGTCGCGGCGAGGGCGAGCGCCCACGGCCGTCGACGGGTACGGACTCTGAACATGTAGGACCTCCTTGGCAACTGCGCCGGCGCGACGTCTCGCGCGGCGACGGCGGGACGAGCGGCGGTGACCCGGCGGCGGGACCGGGTCAGCCGCGCCGCCACTTCTGGTTGGCGCCGCCGACGCAGTCCCACAGGTGCAGGCGGGCGCCGTCGGAGTTGTTCCACTCCTTGATGTCGACGCACTTGTTCGCCTGCGGGTTGACCAGGTCGCCGGCCGCCGAGAGGACGAACTGCTGGGCCGGGTTGCCGCTGCAGTTGGCGATCTGGATCGTCGCGCCGTTGGCGGTGGAGCCCCAGGCCACGTCCATGCACTTGTTGTTCTGCGTACGCAGGGTGCCGCCGGTGAAGGTCCAGGACTGCGCGGCGGTGCCGTTGCAGGTCCAGGTCTGCAGGGGCACCCCGTCGGAGAAGTTGGAGTTCGGCACGTCGATGCAGCGGTTGTTCCAGTTGCTGATCAGCCGGCTTCCGCCGCCGCCACCGGTGGTGACCAGGGACAGGCCGTAGACGCCGAGGATCTCGTTGACCGGCTGGAACCAGGTCGTGCCGCCCGTGGAGCAGTTGCCGGAGCCGCCGGACGTGACGCCCTGGGCCTGGTTGCCGGAGACCCAGGCGCCGCCGGAGTCGCCACCCTCGGCGCAGGCGTTGCTGCGGGTCAGGCCCGACACCGCGCCCTGCGGGTAGTTGACGGTCTCGTTGCGGCCGAGGATGGTGCCGCAGCGCCAGCCGGTCGTACGCCCGGAGCGGCAGACCGAGCTGCCGATCGCCGCGTCCTGCGAGCCGGCCACCGTCACGTTGCCGCCGGCGTAGTTGTTCACCCAGGGCTGGGGCGTCCAGGAGCCGTTGGTGCGTACCCATCCGTAGTCGTTGCCGGGGAACGAGGAGCCCGCGAACGTGCCCTGCGAGACGTTGTTGAAGCCGAGGGTGGGGCTGCCGACGCCGCCGCAGTGGCCGGCGGTGACGAAGCCGCCGACGACCGCGAAGCCGACCGAGCAGAGCGTGTTGCCGTTGATGACGTACTGGTCGCCGCCCCGGATGTCGTAGAGCGGGCGCGGCGCGTCGCGGGAGGTGACCACCCGGATGGCGTCCGTGGGGACGCCGCTGGCCTTCGTGTACGCGATCGCCTCGTCGGCGGCGCCGGGCCGGGCCGACACGACGACGCTGTTGCCGGCGACGTCGACGTGCCAGCCGTGCACGTCGCGGGGGTCCGCGGCGGCGGAGCGCCGGTCGAGGGCGCGCTTGACCGTGTCGAGGGTGCGCTCGCTGCGGGCGACCACCGTGACGTCGGCGCCCTCGGCGCGGACGGTCGGGGCGAGCGCCGCGTCGGTGACGGCGACGGTGAGGCGCTGCCCGCCGGACGGGATCCACGCGCCGGCGAACGCCGGGCCGAGCTTCGCCCGCAGGCGCCGCTCGACCACCGGCGCCGCCGCCTCGGTGCGCAGGCGTTCGTCGACCTGGGCGGGGGTGAGGCCGAGGTCGCGGCGCATCGCCTCGACGAGGGCGGGGCTGAGGTCGGCCGTGGCCGCCGCGGCGGGGGCCGGGGCGGCGGGGGGAGTGTCGCTCGCATGGCCGGCCGCCGGGGTCAGGCCGAGGAGCAGGAGGCCGGCGGCGGCGGGGACGAGCATGCGCAGTCTTCGAGACAAGGGAGATCCTCCCGGGGATGCGGCGAGGGGTGGTGGACGGGTGCAGAGAGCGCTCTCTAAAAAAGAAGTCTGTCGATGTCCCGCCGCATCTGTCAAGAAGGTTGCCAGTTGTGGCCCGGCTGTCGCCCTCGGCGACGGCGTCGGCCCGCCCACTGCGGCCCCGTCGAGGGCGGTGGGGTTGGGACGGCGTGTGATCAGGCGGTGAAGAGCAGGCCGCGCGCCGCCCGGACCTGGTCGACGGCCCGCCGGAGGGCGGCGACGATGTGGTCCTCGCCGGCGGCGTCGAGCCGGGCCACCGGCACCGACAGGCTGATCGCGTCGGACGCCGGCGCCGCCAGGGGTACGGCCGTCGCGAAGCAGACGATGCCCTCGGTGTTCTCCTCGCGGTCGACCGCGTAGCCGCGCTCGCGGACGGCGGCGAGCTCGGCGCGCAGCGCCTCGCGGTCGGTGACGGTGTGCGGGGTGAGCGCGGGCAGCGGCCAGCTCAGCAGCCCCTCGAGCGCGTCGTCCGGGCGCTCGGCGAGCAGCGCCTTGCCCAGGGCGGTGGCGTGGGCCGGCAGTTGCCGGCCGATCGCGCTGTAGAGCCGCAGCGGGTGCACCGACTCACGCTTGGCGAGGTAGACGATGTGCGCGCCGTCCAGGCGTCCCAGGTGGACGGTCTCGCCGAACTGCCGGGAGAGGTCGTCGAGCACCCCACCGAGCAGGCCCACGGTGTCGTCGCTGGTGAGGTACGCGGCGCCGACCTGGAGCGCGCGCACCCCGAGCCCGAACCGGGTGCCGGTCGGGTCGCTCTCGACCCAGCCGCGCTGGGCCATGGTGCGCAGGATGCCGTGCAGGCTGCTCTTCGGGATGTCCAGCGCGCGGGCCAGGTCGACCAGCGAGCGCCGCTGCGGCGAGGCGGCGAGCGCCTCGAGCACCTCCAGCGTCCGGGTGGAGGACTTCACCGGTTGGAACCCGCCGGGCAGCGTCATGGGCGCCACTCTAGCGGGGTTGACAGGCCGGGCGGCGCGGCTAGGGTCACATATGTGACTGGCGTACAGAATGATGAACAGAAGCATGCGGTCGTCGCGGCCGTCGGTGCGGCCCGGATCCTGCCGGTCGTCGTGCTGGACGCCGCCCGCGACGCTGCCCCGCTGGCCGACGCCCTCGTCCGCGGCGGGCTGCGCTCGGCCGAGGTGACCTTCCGCACCGACGCCGCGGCCGAGGCGATCCGCGTCATGTCCGAGCGACCCGACCTGCTCGTCGGCGCCGGCACCGTGCTGACCCCCGACCAGGTCGACCGGGCCGTCGAGGTGGGCGCCCGGTTCGTCGTCACCCCCGGCTTCTCCCCGCAGGTCGTCGCACGCTGCCAGGAGCGGGGCGTGCCCGTCTTCCCCGGCGTCGCCACCGGCACCGAGATCCAGATGGCCCTCGACGCCGGGCTCGACACGGTCAAGTTCTTCCCCGCCGAGCAGCTCGGCGGCGTCGGGATGATCAAGGCGCTCGCCGCGCCGTTCCGCTCGGTGCGGTTCATCCCGACCGGCGGGGTCAACACCGGCAACCTCGCGGACTACCTCGCCCTGCCCGCTGTGCTGGCGGTCGGCGGCACCTGGATGGTCGCCCCCGACCTGATCGCCGCCGGGCGCTGGGACGAGGTCGCCGCCCGCACCGCTGCGGCCGTCGAGGCCGCCCGACCCACCGTGGAGGCCTGAGCCGTGCTGTCGATCCGTCCGGCCGGCGAGTGCCGGTACGACCTGGTCTCCCTGGGCGAGATCATGCTGCGGCTCGACCCGGGCGAGGGCCGGGTGCGTACGGCGCGCACCTTCCGGGCCTGGGAGGGCGGCGGCGAGTACAACGTGGCGCGAGGGCTGCGCCGCTGCTTCGGGCTGCGGACCGCGGTGGTCACCGCGTTCGCCGACAACGAGGTGGGTCGGCTGCTGGAGGACCTCGTACTCCAGGGCGGGGTGGACACGTCACTGGTGACCTGGCTGCCCTACGACGGCGTCGGCCGCGCCGTGCGCAACGGGCTCAACTTTACCGAGCGCGGCTTCGGCGTCCGGGGGGCCGTCGGCACCTCCGACCGCGGCCACAGCGCCGCCAGCCAGCTGCGGGCCGACCAGGTGGACTGGGACCACCTGTTCGGCACGCTGGGGGTGCGGTGGCTGCACACCGGCGGCATCTACGCGGCCCTGTCCGAGACCACCCCGGAGACGATGGAGGCCGCGATGGCCGCCGCCGCCCGGCACGGCACCGTCGTCTCGTACGACCTCAACTACCGGCCCAGCCTCTGGAGGGCGGTCGGCGGGCAGGACCGCGCGCGGGAGGTCAACCGCCGGCTCGCCCGCTACGTCGACGTGATGATCGGCAACGAGGAGGACTTCACCGCCTCGCTGGGCTTCGAGGTGCCCGACACCGACGCCTCCCTGTCGCAGCTTGAGGTGGCCAACTTCCAGCGGATGATCGAGGCGGCCACCGAGGCGTACGCCAACTTCAAGGTCGTCGCCACCACCCTGCGTACGGTGCGCACCGCCACCGTCAACGACTGGGGTGCGATCGCCTGGGGCGACGGGAAGTTCGTCGAGGCGACCCACCGGCCCGGTCTGGAGATCATGGACCGGGTGGGCGGCGGCGACAGCTTCGCCTCCGGCCTGATCTACGGCCTGCTGGAGAAGGGCGACCTCGCCACGGCCGTCGAGTACGGCGCGGCGCACGGCGCGTTGGCGATGACCACGCCCGGCGACACCTCGATGGCCAGTCTCCGGGAGGTCGAGGCGCTCGTACGGGGCGCCGGCGCGCGCGTGCAGCGCTGACCGACGGCGGGGCCCGCCGACCGGTCCGGCAGGGATGCGCCTCCCGGGCCCCGGCGGCGGGCCACCCGACGCGACGCGGCCGGCCTCCGCAGGGCGGCCGGCCCGGCGGCACAGCCGTCACCGGCCGGCCCGCTCACTCCCCGGTGAAGTGCGGGTCGCGCCGGTCGAGGAAGGCCTGGACCGCCTCGTCGTGGTCGCGGGTCTGGTGCGCCAGCGCCTGCATCGCGGCGGAGAGCTCCAGGATGCTGTCGAGGCTCTGGTGCTGGGCCTCGCGCAGCAGCTTCTTGGCCATCCGTACGGCGTGCGGGGGGTTCGCCGCCACCCGGTCCGCCAGCCGGCGCGCCTCGCTGAGCAGCTCCCCGTGCGGCACGACCCGGGAGACCAGCCCCCACTCGAGGGCGGTCGCGGCGTCGACCCGGTCCCCGGTCAGCGCCATCTCGGCGGCCCGGGCGGCCCCGACGGCGCGGGGCAGCAGCCAGGCGCCGCCGTCGCCGGGGATGATGCCGAGCTTGACGAAGCTCTCCGCGAAGAACGCCCGCTCCGAGGCGATCCGCAGGTCGCACATGAGCGCCAGGTCGCAGCCGGCGCCGACCGCCGCCCCGTTGACCGCCGCGATCAGCGGCACGTCGCACGCGTACATCGCCCGGGGGATCCGCTGGATGCCGCGGCGGTAGCCGTCGCGCAGCTCGTGCGGGGCGCCGCCGAAGAGGCCGACCCGCTCCGCCATGTCCTTGACGTTGCCGCCGGCGGAGAAGGCGCTGCCGGCGCCGGTGAGGATGACCGCCCGGACCGTCCGGTCGGCGTTGACCGCGTCGACCCGGGCGACCAGGGCGTCGATCACGTCGTCGCCGGAGATGGGGTTGCGGGCCTCCGGCAGGTTGATCGTCCACGTCTCCACGTGCCCGTCCCGCTCGACGAGAACCGGGTCGTCCACGCGCGTCTCCTCGGTGTGCTGCTGATCTGGCCTGTCCCCGAAACCAACCACACGCCCGGCCGGCCCGGCAAGGCGGGGGTGCGTGGCGGCCGGCCGCCCGGGGCACGCCACGCCGGGGCTATGGTCGGCGTCATGGCCCCGGACACCGGCAACCGCGACGACTGGACCAGGCCCGGGACGTACGAGGTCGCCCCCGGCGTCCATCGCGTACCGCTGCCGCTGCCCAACGACGGCCTGCGCGCGGTGAACGTGTACGTCCTGCGCGACGACGACGGGCTCGTCCTCGTCGACTCCGGCTGGGCGGTCGCCGAGGCGAGGTCCGCGCTCGAGGCGGCGCTCAAGGAGCTGGACTGCTCGCTGGCGGACGTCCGCCGGTTCCTCGTGACGCACGTCCACCGCGACCACTACACGCAGGCCGTGCACCTGCGTCGCGAGTACGGCACGCGGGTGAGCCTCGGCGCCGGCGAGCGCGCGAGCCTGACGGTGTCCATGACCCCGCACCGCAACCCGCTCGCCGAGCAGCTCGACCACCTGCGCCTGCTCGGCGCCGGTGAGCTGGCCGACACCCTGGCGGCGCTGACCGGGGTGCGGCTGAGCACCGAGGACTGGGAACTGCCGGACGACTGGTTCCACGACGGTCAGCGGATCACCCACGGCGAGCGCACCCTGCACGTCGTCGAGACGCCGGGCCACACGCGCGGCCACGTCGTCTTCCACGACACCGGCTCGGCCCTGCTGTTCGCCGGTGACCACGTGCTGCCCACCATCACGCCGTCGATCGGGTTCGAGGCCGCCCTCTCCGCGAACCCGCTCGGCGAGTTCCTCGGCTCGCTCGCGCTGGTCCGGCGACGACCGGACGCGCGGCTGCTGCCGGCGCACGGGCCGGTGACGCCCAGCGTGCACGCGCGGGTCGACGAACTCGTGGCGCACCACGGCGCGCGGCTCGACGAGACGGAGGCCGCCGTCGCCCGTGGGGCGAGTTCGGCGTACGAGGTGGCCGCCCAGCTGCGCTGGACCCGGCGCGAGCGCCGGCTGGGCGACCTCGACGTGTTCAACGCGATGCTCGCGGTCACCGAGACGGCGGCGCACCTGGAACTCCTGGTCGCCCAGGGCCGGCTGACCCGCTCCGACGCCGGGGGAGTGCGTCGCTACGCCACCGCCTGACCGCGCGCGGGTACGGGACCCCGGCACCTCGGGGGCGGGGCCGCCGGGCGCGGGCGGGTCAGCGGGGGGTGCGGTCGTGCCCCTACGATGCGACGTATGGCGTTGCTGCACCGGGCGGAGATGCACCCCACCAAGTTCGCACTGCTGGCGGCGTGGCTGCCCGGCCGGCCGTGGTACCAGGGGCCGGCCGACGTCGAGCGTGTCGCGTCCTACCGGTTCGACGATCCGGCCGGCGCCGTCGGCGTCGAGACGATGCTCGTCAGGGCCGGCGACGGGCCGGTCCACCAGGTGCCGCTGACCTATCGCGGCGCGCCCCTCGACGGCGGCGACGACTGGCTCGTCGGCACCACCGAGCACTCCGTGCTCGGCCGCCGCTGGGTCTACGACGGCTGCGCCGACCCCGTCTACGCCGCCACGCTGGCGGCGGCCGTCCTCGCCGACGCCGGGCAGGCGGAGGAGTTCTTCGAGGTCGACGGCCGGCGCGAGCACCGTGCGCCCACGATGGACATCGCCGGCAGCGGCACCCGGGGCACCGAGGTCCCGCCCGTCGGCACCGTACGCCGCGTGGTGGAGGACGACCTCACCCTCATCGTCACCGATTCCGTGGAACTGGCCGTCGTGCGCCGTCTCGACGGCGGCACCGCGTCCGACGGCGCCGTGCTGACCGGCACGTGGAGCGACCAGCCCACCCCGCTGCCCCTGGCGTACGCCCGCCTGCGCTGAGCGCAGCGCGTCCACGGGCTGAGCGCAGCGCACCCGCCCAAGAGCGGCACGGGGCTTCGTTCCTACTCATCGGGTAGGAAGTCCCACCCGCGCCGTCCCGACGCGCGGCCGGTCCCGGGATCGGGGGCCGGCCGCGACGTCGGGCGGGGACGGCTCAGCCCCAGATGGCGCCCGCCCACTCCGGGTGGTCGACGAACGGGTTCCGGTTGCCCTGCCAGCGCTCGTAGATCCGCTGGTTGCGGCGCTTCTCGAACGCGTCCGGCGGGTCGGCCTGGTTCCACTGGAGCAGCACCGACATTTTGCCGTGGTACGGCGCGGTGCCGTTGTTGACGGACTGGTTCAGTTCCAGATTCGGCCAGCCGTCGGTGCCCTCGTACCGGATCGCCATGTACATGATCATGCGTGCCACGTCGCCCTTGACGGCGTTGCGCGGCTCCCACGAGTCGGCGTCGGTGTAGCAGCCCGGCGCCTCGGTTACCGGGCTGCCGCCGTTGTCGAAGTCCTTGTTGCCGCGCGTCGAGTTGACCGAGACGTCGGTCGGCCGCAGGTGGTGCACGTCGGTTCCCGGCCCGGTCGCGGTGCCGAAGTCGCCGTGCGACTTGGCCCAGACGTGCTCGCGGTTCCAGTCGTTGACGCCGCCGCCGTTGCTGGTCTTGCTCTGGGAGCGACCGGTGTAGAGCAGGATGACGTTGCTGCTGTTCGCCGGGTCCTGGTCGGTGTCGCGCAGCGCCTCCCACACCTGGTCGTAGGAGAGCTTCGTCTGCACCTTGACGATCGAGTGCAGCGAACTGCGCAGCGCCGTGCCGGACTTGCCGATCGCGTTGGCGTAGTAGGTGGAGTCGTAGTCGCCGCCGGGTACCGGGGTGGTGGTCGGGACCGGGGTCGGCGACTGGCTCGGCGAGGGAGCGGTGCCGCCGAGGGTCATCGCCGTCGGGTTCTTCAGGCCGCCGTGGCTGAAGTACGCGGTGAGCGCGCCGGTGGCGGTGACCCGCTGGCCCCGCAGGCCCGGGTTGGTGAGCAGCCCGAACGTGCTGCGGTAGGCGGTGGTGACCTGGACGTAGAGCATCCGGCTCGGCCCGGTCTCGGCCGCCGTGTCGGCGATCGCGATCGCGGTGTCCGAGGTGAAACCGGACCTGAGTACCGTCGTGTTGCTGGTCGGCTGGCCGATGACGTAGCCGGTCACGGTGGCCGTCCGACCGTCCTGGGCGGCGAGCGCCTGGGCCACGGTCAGGGTGGTGGCGGCCGACGCCGCCGCCGTCACCGCCACGGGCGCCACCAGCACGACGGCCAGCGCGAACGCCATCGCCAGCCTTCTGGGCCCCGAGCGGGCACTGCTCCTCATATTCATGAGCAGCGATGCTAGCGGTGCGGGCGTGAACGCCGGGAGAGCGGGAGCGCAACTTTCGGCCAGCACCTCGTCGGCGCGTACCTGACCACCGGGCGGAGCACCGGCCGGAGCATGCTACCCGGGCGTCGGGGCGGCACGCAGGTAGGTCAGGGTCGCCAGCACCCGGCGGGCACCGCGCCGGGCGGCGACGGACCGGGCTGCCCGGCGCTCGCCGGGGGTAGGCTGACCTGCGTGGATCACGAAGACCGCATCGCCCTCTTCCTCGACTACGAGAACCTCGCGCTGGGGGCCCGCGACCACCTCGGCGGGGTGACCTTCGACTTCCGCCCCATCGCCGACGCCCTCGCCGAGCGCGGCCGGGTGGTGGTGCGCCGGGCGTACGCGGACTGGTCCTACTTCGACGAGGACCGGCGGATGCTCACCCGCTCGCACGTCGAGCTCATCGAGATTCCCCAGCGGATGGGGGCGTCGCGCAAGAACGCCGCCGACATCAAGATGGCCGTGGACGCCGTGGAGTTGGCCTTCGAGCGCGGCTACATCTCGACCTTCGTCATCTGCACCGGCGACAGCGACTTCACTCCGCTGGTCCACAAGCTGCGCGAGCTGAACAAGCGCGTCATCGGCGTCGGAGTGGAGAACTCGACCTCGGCGCTGCTGCCGCCCGCGTGCGACGAGTTCCTCTACTACGACCGGCTGGAGGGCGTCGACATCCCTCCCGCCCGGGTCCGGCGCGGCCGCCCGGCCCGCCTGCCCAGCCCAGACGTGCCGCGGGTGGAGCAGGAGCCCGAGCCCGAGCCCGAGGCGCCGCCGGCGGCCGAGGAGGCCGCCCGGGACGTCGACACGCTCGCCGTGCTCGTGGCCCAGACCGTCGCCGGCCTCCAGGGCAGTTCGAGCGGCGAGGTGACCGCCTCGACGTTGAAGCGCACCCTGCTGCGCAAGGATCCGACGTTCAGCGAGTCCGACTACGGGTTCCGCACCTTCGGGGAGCTGCTGCGGCACCTCGCCGGGCACAACGTGGTCGAGCTGGCGGAGGGGCCCGCCAAGGGCGACCCCGAGGTGTCCCTGCCCGAGCACGGCGACCGCGAGGTGGCGTTCGGGCTGCTCGGCTCGGTGGTGGCGGACCTCGTCGGCGACGAGGGCGCGGTGGCCCTCTCCGGCCTGAAGAACCAGCTGCGCCGGGCGCGGCCGGACTTCAGCGAGAAGAAGCTGGGCTACCGCAGCTTCCTCCAGTTCTGCAAGGCGGCCGCCACCAGCGGCGTCATCGACCTGCGGTGGAGCCCCGAGGCCGACGACTACCTCCTCACCCCCCGGGCCGCCTGAGCAACTGCCGCCCGGCGGCGTCGTTGCGGACGCGCCCCGTTTCGACCCGGGTCTCCCACAAACGCCAATTCCTCCTTGAAAGACGTTTAGCGCGGGCGTTGACCGGAGAAGTGCCGGTCGGAGCGGGCATCGGCGCCCGCCGATCGGCAGGAGGAAGAGTCAATGACACGGATGGTGCGTGCTGCCGCGCTCGTCGGGGTGCTCGCCCTGGCGGTCAGCGGATGCGGAGGCGTCGGCGGGGACGGCGACGAGGGCGGTGGTACCGCCACCGAGGGCACCCTGTCCACGATGGGCTTCGGCCTCTCCGACGAGATCGCGACCACGCGCGTCGACGCGTTCAAGCGCGACAACCCGGGCGTCGACCTGAAGATCACCGAGGGGGCCTTCGACGAGCAGCAGTTCCTCTCCGCCGTCGCCTCCGGCAACCCGCCCGACCTGGTCTACATGGACCGCAAGCTGATCGGCACCTACGCCAAGCGCGGCTCCATCCAACCGCTGACCGACTGCGTCGACAAGCAGGACATCGACATGGGGCAGTACCGGCCGGCGGCGAAGGAACAGGTCACCCTCGACGGCACCGTCTACGGCGTCCCCGAGTTCTCCAGCGTCCGGGTGATCTATCTCAACGAGGCGCTGCTGCGGCAGAAGGGCCTGACCGTCGACGACGTCGACCTCGCGAACTGGGCCGGGCTGCCCGCGCTCAACGCCAGGCTCGCCACCGTCTCCGGGGGCCGGCTCTCCCGCATCGGCATCGACCCGAAGATCCCCGAGTTCCTGCCGATGTGGGCCAAGGCCAACGGTGTCGACATGCTCTCCGCCGACGGCACGAAGGCCAACCTCGCCGACCCGAAGGTGGTCGAGGCGCTCACCACCGGGGTCAGGCTGATCCAGGACCAGGCCGGCTGGGGCAAGTTCAAGTCCTTCCGGGACACCTTCGACTTCTTCGGCGCGCAGAACCCGCTCGCGAAGAACCAGATCGTCGCCTGGCCCATGGAGGAGTGGTTCCTCAACCAGGCCGCCAAGAACACCCCGAAGGCCGAACTGGTGGTCAAGCCGTTCGTGGACCGGCAGGGTAGGCCGGTGACCCTCTCCTCCGGGCTGGCCTGGGTGGTCCCCAAGGGTGCGAAGAACCCGGACGCCGCGTGCGCGTTCATGAAGAAGGTCACCGCCACCGACACCTGGGTCGCCGCCGCCAAGGCCCGCGCCGACGCGCGCAAGGCCGCCGGCCAGCCGTTCACCGGCGTCTACACGGGCAACGTCGCCGCCGACAAGCGGATCTTCGACGAGCTGTACCAGCCCATCGGCAACAAGCGCTTCGACGACGCGGTGGCCACCATCCGCTCCGTGCAGGACGCCGCGTTCGCGATGCCGGCCTCGCCCGCCGGCGCCGAGTTCGACAAGGCCTGGACGGATGCGGTCAACCGGGTCCTCTCGGGTCAGGCGCAGCCGGCGGAGGCGCTGGCCCGCGCCCAGCAGGAGGCGACCGCCGCCCTCGACAAGGCCTCGAAGTAGGCCCCGGGGGATGGCCACCACCACCGTCCCCGCTCCCACGGGCCGGCGGCGTCGTACGCCGCTGGCCCGGCGGGAGGCGCGCTGGGCGTACCTCTTCCTGGCGCCGTGGATCGTCGGGTTTTTGATCTTCAACGCCGGGCCGATGATCGCCAGCGCCTGGCTGAGCCTCACCGAGTACGACGCCATCAACGCCCCCCGGTACACGGGCCTGGACAACTACCGGGAGCTGATGGCCGACCCGATGGTGGCGCGCAGCCTGGGCAACACCGTGTACTACACGCTCCTGCACGTGCCGCTGGTGATGGCGATCTCGCTGGGGCTGGCGCTGCTGCTCAAGCGGGTGGGGCGGTTGCAGGGCTTCTTCCGTACCGTCTTCTACCTGCCGGTGATGACCCCGGCGGTGGCCGTGGGCATCCTGTTCCTGCTCCTGCTCAACACCCAGGACGGCCTGATCAACCGCGGCCTCGCCCTGGTCGGGATCGACGGCCCGAGCTGGACCACCGACCCGGACTGGGTGATGCCCGGCATCGTCCTGATGGGCCTGTGGAGCCTCGGCTCCACCGTGATCATCTATCTGGCCGCCCTGCAGAACGTGCCGCGCGACCTGTACGAGGCGGCGAGCATCGACGGCGCCGGCGGCTGGGCCCGGTTCCGGCACGTGACGCTGCCGATGATCTCGGGAGCGCTGTTCTTCACGCTGATCGTCAACACCATCTCGTCGCTTCAGATGTTCACCGAGGTCTACACCATGTACTTCGGCAACCGGCAGACGCAGGGATCGTTCAACAGCGACGCCGCGTCGTTCTACGTGATCCACCTGTTCCAGGAGGCGTTCCAGTTCCTGCACATGGGCTTCGCCTCGGCGATGGCCTGGCTGCTCTTCGTGATCATCCTGATCATCACGCTGGTGCAGGTGAAGCTCGGCAACCGGTTCGTGTACTACGAGGGGGACCAGCCGTGACGGCCACGGTGGAGCGGGCCGTCGCCGCGCCCGTACCCGCGAGCGCGCCGGGAGGCGCCGACCGGCGGGCGGCGGCCGAGGAGAGCGGTCGCCCGCTGTGGCAGCGGGTGCTGTTCGTGGTCGCGCTCGTCGGCGCCGCCGTGGTGTTCATGCTGCCGTTCGTCTGGCTGATCGGCGCCTCGCTGCGGCCCCGCGAGTACGTCTTCTCCGGCGGGTTCCTGCCCACCCCGTTCGCGCCGGAGAACTACGCCGACGCGTGGCAGGCGGTGCCGATGGTCACCTGGCTGTTCAACAGCGTGGTGGTGGGCACGGCGGCGGCGCTCGCGGTGACCCTGTCCAGCGCGTGGGTGGCGTTCGGCTTCGCGTACTTCCGGTTCCCGGGGCGCGATGTCCTGTTCGGTCTGGTGCTCGCGACGATGATGCTGCCGTTCGCGGTGACCATGATCCCGACGTACCTGATCTGGACGGAACTGCGGCTGACCGGCACGCAGGTGCCGCTGTGGGCGGGCAACCTGTTC
The DNA here is from genome assembly GCF_900091445.1 of Micromonospora echinofusca. Lineage (NCBI taxonomy): Bacteria > Bacillati > Actinomycetota > Actinomycetes > Micromonosporales > Micromonosporaceae > Micromonospora > Micromonospora echinofusca. The sequence continues at coordinate 4,386,240 of NZ_LT607733.1, read as the reverse complement.
GGCTCGGCGTTCTACATCTTCCTGCTGCGGCAGTTCCTGCTCTCGCTGCCGCGCGAGTACTTCGAGGCGGCCCGGGTCGACGGGGCCAGCTACCCGCAGCTGTTCTGGAAGCTGGCCTTCCCGCTGATCCGGCCCGCCCTGCTGGTGGCCTTCATCTTCGAGTTCAAGGCGAGCTGGACGGACCTGATGAAGCCGCTGATCTACCTGCGCGACGAGGAGCTGTACACCCTCCCGCGCGGGCTCAAGGTGGTGCTGGACCGCTTCGGCTACGGCGGCGAGCAGCAGTGGGAGATCGTGCTTGCGGGCAGCGTCATCGCGACCGTGCCGATGCTGGTGCTGTTCTTCCTCGCCCAGCGGCACTTCGTCGAGGGCATCGCCACCACCGGCCGCAAGGGCTGACCCCGCCGCGCCCGGCCCGGCCCGTCGTACGGGTCGGGCCGGGCGCGTGCCGGCTCAGGGAATCGTCACGCCGTACGCGGCCAGGATCTCGACGATCGGCTGGTAGTACGTGGTGCCGCCGGTCGTGCAGTTGCCGCTGCCGCCGGAGAGGATGCCGAGGACGACGCCGGTGCCGGGGACGTAGAGCGGCCCGCCGCTGTCGCCCGGCTCGGCGCAGATGTTGGTCCGGATCAGCCCGGTGACGGCGCCGTCGGCGAAGTTCACGGTCACGTTGAGGCCGGTGACCGTGCCGCAGCGGACGCCGGTCGTGGAGCCGCTGCGGCAGACCGTCTGGCCGACGTAGGCGTTGCCGGCACCGTTGATCGTGACGAGGCCGGGGTACGTGTAGACGGCGCTGGGGTGGGCGACCAGGCTCGTGTAGCGGACCAGCCCGTAGTCGTTGCCGGGGAAGCTGCTGCCCACCCGGCTGCCGAGCACGGTGGTCTGCGCGCTGTTGGCGTACCAGGTCGCGCCGGCGGCGGTGCAGTGCCCGGCGGTGACGAAGTAGTAGGTGCTGCCGCTGCGGACGTTGGCGCCGAGGGAGCACCGGCCGCCGCCGCCGTAGATCGCCTGACCGCCGGCGATGAGCAGCCGCAGCTCACCCGGCTCGTGCCGGAGCACCGCACCGGCCCGGGCGGCGGTCGCCCGCAGCGCGGCCACGTCCCGGGCGGAGACGGTGTCGTCGACGGTCAGGGTCATCCGGCCGGTCGCGGGGTCGATGCCCCAGGCGGTGCCGGTGGTGCGGATCTGCGCGAGCGCGGTCGCGGCGCGGTCGGCGTCGGCGTCGGCGGGGGTGGGGGTGGGGGCGGCGTGGGCGGGCGCCGACAGGCCGAGCAGCAGCGCGGCGAGCAGGAGCAGGGCGAGCGGGAAACGACGCATCGAACCTCCAAAGATTCGTTTCTGTCGATTCCCTACAGGATCCACCCCCGGGCGTGACGCGGACAAGCGGCCGGTCGGTCCGGCTCGTGCGGATGCCACCGACGGCGACGACGTCGGTGGCATCGGGGCGGCCCGGCTACGGCAGCGGGTGGGAGATGCCCCGGGCGTGGTCGGTGAGGGCGGCGCCGACCACGGTCGCCTCCAGCGGCAGGACCTCCAGGCAGCGGCGTACGGCGGCGGCCATCAGGACGTTCGGCACCCGCATCGACAGCGTGCAGTGCGGCACCCAACGCCCCGGCTGGTAGTGCTCGACCAGCGGGATGCCGGCCTCGGCGAGCCGGCCGTGCACCCGCGCGTGGTGCGCGAGCAGCTCGACGGTGGGGGTCGGGCCCAGCCACAGGACCCGGCCGACGAACTGCCCGGCGTGTTCGAAGCTCAGCCGCAGCGGCGCGGCCACCACCGTCCCGCGCAGCGCCGCCGCGACCCGCTCCGGATCGAAGCGGGGCGCGACGGCGAGCGAGACGTGCGGCCGGTGACGCTGCTCCAGCAGCGACCGCATGCTCTGCACGCCCTCGGACTCCAGCGCGTCCCAGAGCACCCGGATCCGTCGGGTGGCGTCGGTGTCCAGGTAGAGCTCCAGCGCCGCGACCACATGATCACTCTAGGGTCGCGGTGGTCACGGCACGACGACGGCCCGGCCCTCCAGCGTGCCGTCGGCCATCTTCCGGTACGCGTCGACCGCCTCGTCCAGCGAGAAGGTGGTGGCCTTCGGCTTCACCAGGCCCCGGGCGCCCAGTTCGAGCACCTCGATGAGTTCCGGCCGGCTGCCCCAGTACGTGGTCTGGATGCTCACCTCGTACGGCACCGAGAAGAAGCCCACCGGCAGGGTGCCGCCGCCGATGCCGACGATGGTGAGGTCGCCGACGGTGCGGGCGGCGGCGGCGCCGAGCGCGAGGGTGGGGTCGGCGCCGACGAAGTCCAGGATCACGTCGGCGCCCCGGCCGCCGGTGGCCTGGCGGATCTCCTGGGCGGTGTCCGCGCCGGAGAGCATGGTCAGATCGGCGCCGCACTCCTCGCCGAGCCGCAGCGCCTCCTCGCGGGTGTCCACCGCGATCACCCGCGCCGCGGTGGTGGCCTTGAGGATCTGCACGCCGACGTGCCCGAGCCCACCCACGCCGATCACCACGGCGGTGCTGGTCGGGCCGAGCTTCGCCCAGGAACGGCGGATCGCGTGGTACGGGGTGAGCCCCGCGTCGGTCAGCGGCGCCGCCAGCACGGGGTCGAGCCCGTCGGGCAGCGGCACCACCTGCCGGGCCTGCGGCACCAGCAGGTACTCGGCCATGCCGCCGTCCAGGCCGAGGCCGCCGCCCCCGCCGGGCACCGGAGCCTCGGCGACGTTCTCGCAGTACGGGTCGACGCCCACCCGGCAGCGGGTGCACGTGCCGCAGCCCCACGGCCCGTACACGGCCACCGGCTGGCCCACCGTCAGCCCGGTGACCCCGTCGCCCAGCGCGTGCACCCAGCCGGCGTTCTCGTGGCCGAGGGTGAACGGCGGGTTCCAGGGCACCGCGCCGGCCTCGAAGTCGTGCATCAGGTGCAGGTCGGAGTGGCAGGCCCCGGCACCGCCGATCTTCACCACCACCTGACCCGGGCCGGGGGTCGGCTCGTCGACCTCGACCAACTCGGGCTCGGACTTCCAGCCCGGCAACCGCAGTGCGCGCATCAGACGCCTCCTGTTCTCCCGCTTCCGGTCCGACTGCCGGCTGCCCGTTCAGCGACCGGCCAAACGGGTCCCGCGGCGGGTCGGCTCACCCCCTCCGGGTGACCCGGGAACGCGGTCGTCGGCGGGGGCGCCCGGGTCGCCGAGGGCGGGCGGCTCAGGGGGAGGTCGGTCCGCCGAGGGCGGGCGGCTCAGGGGGAGGCCACCCCGTCGAGGGCGGGGGCCACGGCGGGCCGGGGGTGGGTCGTCCGGGTGGCCGCCTCCGACGGTGACAACGTGGACGGCCCCGAGCGCCGGGCGGTCGGCTCCGTGCCCGGGCGGGTGGTCGGCTCCGTGCCCGGGCGGGTGGTCGGCTCCGTGCCCGGGCGGGTGGTCGGTCCCACTCCGGGGCGGGCCGTCGGGTCGGCTCCGGGGCGCCCGGTCGGTCCCGCTCCCGGTGGCCCGGTCGGCTCGGCGCCGGGCCGACCGGACGGGCTGCCGGCCGGGTCGGGGCTCCGCGGCTCGTCAGCCAGCACCCGCTCGCAGTAGCCGGCCACCTTCTCGCGGCCACCGGCGGCGCGGATCAGGTTGGCGAAGGCGGCGTCGTCGAGCGCGCCGCCCGGGCCGTCGTCGCCGTCGGCCCGGTATGCCCGGCAGGACTCCCGTACGGCCGCGTCGGGTTCCGGCCGGCCGTCCACCCCGCCCGTCGGCGCCCGCGAAGGGTCGGGAGCCGCCGTGCGGGAGGCGTCCCGGTCGGGGGCAGGCTGGACAGCCGCGGTGGTGGGCGCCGGAGCCCTCAACGGGTGGGGCAGGGTGCCCCCGGTGGCGGCGAGGGCCACCCCGCCCGTGAGCGCGAGCGCCGCACCGGCGAGTGCGGCGCGCACGCCGAAGCCCGCGAGGGCGGGGCGGCGTCGCTGCGGCAGCTCGGGAGGGTGCCCGGCCCGGACCAGCCGGTAGGCCCGGACGGCGGCCTCCTCGCCGGCCAGCTCCCGGGGGTGGGGTGCGGCGCGCACCGCGGTCAACAGCGAGGCGACGGGACGTGGGCCGTCCTGCGGGTCGAGGACCGGACCGCCGAGCAGCCGCTCGACGGTCTCCTGGTCCATCCGATGTGATTTCATCTCGTGTCCCTCAGCGCCACAGGCCGCCGGACCGTCACACGGGTCGGGGTGTGACGGCCGACAAAGGCCGGATCGGGGACCGGGGCCTGGCTCAGCCCATCGTCTTGGCGCCGTCGATCGCCTCGCGCAGGATGTCGGCGTGCCCCGCGTGCTGGGACGTCTCGGCGACGAGATGCAGCAGGACGCGGCGGACGGACCAGCTCGCGCCGGGCTGGAACCAGGGGGCCTGCGGCAGCGGGTGGTTGGCGTCGAGGTCGAGGGTGCCGACCAACTCGTCGGTCGCGGCGGCCACCCGGGCGTAGTCGTCGAGCAGCCCCGCCAGCGTCTCGCCCTCGTCCATGCGGAACTGGCCGACCCAGTCGAGCGGCTCGCTGTTCATCGCGTCGGCACCGCCGACGGCGAACCGCATCCACCGCTGCTCGACCTGTGTCACGTGCTTGATCAGACCGCCGGGGCACAGCTCGCTGACGGTGCTGCGCGCGGCGGCCTGCTCGTCGGTCAGGCCCTCGACGGTCTGCCGCAGGAAGCCGCGATGCAGGCGCAGCGTCTGCATCAGGTCGGCCCGCTCACCGGTCAACTGATCGGTCGTGGACATCGCCACGCTCCCTCCTGGGATCCTTCGGAACGCGGCTGAGCCTAGGACCGCCCACCGACAGGAACGCCCCCGCCGGGTTTCCGCCACCGGTTGCCGTTTCGTCCGCTCCGGGGTGCACTGAACCACATGGGTGTGATCAAGGTGGGCACGTCCTCCTGGGCGGACCGGATGCTGCTGCGCTCGGGCTGGTATCCCCGCGCGGCGAACACCCCGGCCGGCCGGCTCGACTTCTACGCCGGGCACTTCCCGATGGTCGAGGTGGACACCTCCTACTACGCGGTCCCCGTGCCGGAGACGACGCAGGGCTGGGTCGACGCCACGCCCGAGGGCTTCACCTTCGACGTCAAGGCATTCAGCCTCTTCACCGGCCACCCCACACCGGTGGCGGCGTTGCCGCGCGACCTGCGTCCGGCCGGCGGCCCGAGTCGAATCCGCCGCCGCGACCTGCCGGCTGCCGCGTACGACGAGCTGTGGGACCGGTTCCGGGCGGCGCTGGACCCGATCGCGGCGGCCGACCGGCTCGGCGCGGTCCTGCTCCAGTTTCCACCGTGGCTGGCCCGGGGAGCCGCCGCCGAGCGGCGCATCGCCGAACTGGCGGAGCGGTGCCGGCCGTGGCGGGTCGCCGTCGAGCTGCGCCACGGGTCCTGGTTCGACGGCACCGCGGTGCTGGACACGCTCGCGTTCCTGCGGGAGCGGGACCTGTCGTTCGTCTGCGTCGACATGCCGCAGGGGCACCCGTCGTCGGTGCCGCCCATCCTCTTCGCCACGGCGGAGCTGGCGGTCGTGCGGTTCCACGGGCACAGCACCGCCTGGGAGACCGGGGACAAGCAGGAGAAGTTCCGCTACGCGTACGGCGACGAGGAGCTGCGCCGCTGGTCGGAGCTGCTGGTCGAGCTGGCCGGGCAGGCGCAGGAGCTGCACGCGCTGTTCAACAACTGCTGCGAGGACCAGGCCCAACGCGACGCCGCCCGGCTCGCCGAGCTGCTGGGCGTGCGGCCGGCGGGTCGTGGTCGGGCGGAGCGGGCCGCAGCCGGCTCCTCCTCCTGAGCACGCCGCGCCACGTGTCGTCCGGCCCGGGCGGGCGTCGGCGGGAGGTTTTCCCACCGGCCGCCCGGGTACCGCCCGGGGCGTGAGCGACGGAAGGGGACGCGGTGATGGGTGAGCGGCGGCAGGAACACGGCGAGGACGCGACGCCGGGCGTACCGCAGGACGCGGCGGCGCGCGAGACCCGGCAGGCGCAGGACGCGCACGGCGGAAGCATGGCGCCCGGCCTGGTGGACGACACCGGCCATCCGGTGGCGGACGACCCCACCGAGGTCGCCGGGGAGGACACCGCCGGCGGCTGAGCCGACCGCCGGGAGGGGCCCGGCACGCGGCCTTATTGCGTCGACCGGGCCGCCGACCTCGAGCATGATCGCCCGATGGCGGCAACCTCCCGTGCGCTCCTGCGCTGGCAGTTCGACCTGACCTGGTCGCTGTTCGAATACCACCTTGAACGCCTCGAGGCGGCGGACTTCCTCTGGGAACCGGCGGCGCGCTGCTGGACGATGCGTCCCGGCCCTGCCGGCGGGTGGACCCCCGACTGGGCGGACACCGAACCCGATCCCGTGCCGGTTCCGACGATCGGCTGGCTGTCGTGGCACATGGGCTGGTGGTGGACCGTGGCCATGGACCATCTCGGGGGACGGCCACCGCGGCAGCGCACCGACGTCGGATGGCCGGGCCCGGGCGGGCCGACGATCGCCTGGCTGCGGGGGCTGCGCGCCGAGTGGCTCGGTCAGCTCGACCGGCTCACCGACGCCGACCTCGACGCCCCCGCGTCGTTCCCGTGGCAGGAGGACGCCGGGCACACGGTCGGGCACATGCTCGCCTGGGTCAACGCCGAGCTGATGAAGAACGCTGCCGAGATCGGCCAACTCCGGCTGCTCCGCGTCGCGGAACGCGGCTGACCGCCGGACGCCCGCGCCGGGTGATCCGGCACGCCGCGCCCGGGTCCGTACCCGTCACGACCGTCGGCCCCGGGCCCGCAACGCGTCCTCCGTCCGGGGCTCGACGTCGGCGGCGTCGGGAAAGGACCGGCGGGCCGGCGCCGGGTCCGGCGGCGCGCCGGGGCCTGCCGGCCGCGTGGACGTCGGCTCGACCGGGCCGAAACCGTGCCGCCCGGCCGGCCCGGACGCTCCCGCCGGCTCACCGGCCCGCCGCTCCCCGCGCCGCCCCTCCGGTACGGCGGTCTCCTCGCTGCCCTCGTCCATGGGGTCGTGCCCGCCGGTGCCCCACGGCGGCTCCGCGTCCAGCCCGTCCCTGGTCACCCAGGGCGTGGTCGCCTCCGGTGGGCGTCCGTCCCCGCCGCGTCCGTCTCCTGCCGTCATGGCCACCTCGCTACTCGGTCCGCCGGTAGGGGCTCCGAATCCCCGTCGCCGGGGCGGTCATGCCTCCCGGCGCCGGATCCCGGCGGGCGGAGGAGACACGGAGTGGCGCCCCGCCGCCGAGGAGTCGGCGGGACGCCCCTCGGCGTACGCCGGTCAGCAGCGGCCGGACTTCGCCATCCGCTTCTTGTTGGCCGCGCCCATGGCCATGAGCGCGCCCATCCCCTTCGGGGCGTTCCGCATCCCGCCGACGCGCCCGAGCATCCCCCGGAACACCTCGCCGGGCTTCTGCTGCTCGCCCATGTACGCGGTCATCACGATGAGCGCCCCGGTCATCGCCGGGATGGCCCACTGGAGCATCCGCATCTGCCGCTGACACGACGCCACGTTCGACGGCGTGTGCGAGTTCGGCTCGGTGACCCCCTCGACCGCCGGCCCGCCGGCCTTCTCCAGCTTCATGCCGAGCAGCCGGCTGTAGCCGGTCACCGCCAGCGCGCCGACCGTCAACGCCGTCTTCAGCGTGCTGGCCCGGGCCACTCCCGCCTGGGCGGCCACCCGAGGGCTCTCCGTCACCAGTTCCCCGACGGCCCCCGCCAGGTGGGCGCCGATCGCCGCGGCGTTCACCGGGGTCCACCGGGCCCAGCCGGCCGAGGCCATCGGCAACCGCTGGGTCGAGTCGTTCATCTGTGCCGCCGCGCCGTTGACCCCGAACGCTCCCATCAGGGAGCCCCCGAACCAGGCCGCCAGGCCCAGATCGTGCATCGAGCGCAGTGCGGTGTGTCGTTCGGACATCTGATCCCCTTCCACCGTGTCGGGCGGTGCGGCATACCCGCCGCCCGGTCGGCTAATCCCGCCCGTCACCTGCTGATACGCCCCGGCAGCGCAGATACCGGGCCCGGCGTCCGTACCCGGTCGACGACGGGACGGGGCCGGGAGGAGTCGGCGGGGCCGGTGGCGGGTAGGTCATCGGACGACCCGACGAGAGGGGTAGCCGATGTCGCAGCCGGAGGAGAGCCGGGAGAAGACCGCGTCGACCGACGCGGTGCTGATGCACCCGGACAACGATCCGCGCAAGACCACGGCCCAGGTGCCGCCGCCGGCCGAGCGCGGCGAGACCCGCGTGGAGCGCGACGGCGAGATGGTGCCCGTCGACACCGACGAATGATCAGCGGCGTCCCGGGCGGCGGAAGGCCGCCCGGGACGGGCGTACGGGGACGGGCGAGGTCGGGAGCGAGGGACGTGGGCGACGGGCGGGACCGGTCGGGCGGACCGGCGGCGGTGGACCACGTGCGGATCTTCGACGCCGCGCCGTCGCCGTACCTGGTGCTCGATCCGGACCTGGTGATCGTCGAGGTCAACGAGGCGTACCTGCGCGCCACCGCCCGTACCCGGGAGGAGTTGCTCGGGCGGGAGGTGTTCGCCGCGTTCCCAGCGAACCCGGACGACCCGGAGGGCACCGGGGTGCCGAACCTGCGGGCCTCCCTGCTGCGGGCGCGGGAGACGGGGCGGGCGGACACGATGGCGTTGCAGCGCTACGACATCCCCGACGGCGCCGGCGGCTTCGTGCGGCGGTACTGGAGCCCGATGAACGTGCCGATCCTCGACGACCACGGGCGCGTCGTGCTGCTGCTGCACCGGCCCGAGGACGTCACGGACTTCGTCCGGCAACGGCAGCGGACCAGGGACGAACAGGCCCGCGGCGAGAGCTTCCGGCGGCGCATGGAGGCGGCCGAGGCCGACCTGTACGCCCGCGCGCAGGAACTGCGCGGCGCGCTGGAGGCACAGGCGGTGGCAAACCGCCGCCTCGCCACCCTGGTCGACCTGGCCGCCGACCTCGCCGGCTGCGAGAGCGTCGCCGAGTTGACCGAGGTGGTCGTCGACCGGGGACTCGGGGCGCTCGGCGCCGACGGCGGCGCCGTCGCCGTGCGCGACGACACCGACCTGCTGCGGTTGACGTTGACGGACAGCCTCGGCGGCGGCGCCCGCGCCCGCTACGCCGAGCTGCCGCTGACCGGTCCGCTGCCGTCCAGCGTCTCGGCGTACACGGGTCGCACGGTCTTCCTGCCCGACCGGGCCGCCGCGCTGGACTTCGCGCCGGAGATGGCGGAGGTCGTCGACACCACGGGACTGGAGGCGTGGGCCTCACTGCCGCTGCGGGTGGGGGAGCGGCTGCTCGGCGCCCTGACCGTCGGCTGGCGCGCGCCGCACCCGTTCGAGCGGCGCGAGGTGGAGGTGCTGGGCGCGTTCGCGGCGCAGTGCGCGCAGACGCTCGACCGGATCCGGGTGCACGGGGAACAGCGGCGGACCTCGGAGACGCTGCAACGCAGCCTGCTCTCCGACCCGCCGCCGGTGGCAGGCCTCGACATCGCGGTGCGGTACCACCCGGCGGTGCAGCACGAGCAGGTCGGCGGGGACTGGTACGACGCGTTCCCCGCCGCCGACGGGGCCACCACCGTCGTGATCGGCGACGTCACCGGGCACGACCGCGCCGCGATGGCCGCGATGGCCCAGATCCGCAGCACGCTGCGCGGCGTCGCGTACGTGCTGGGTGAGCCGCCGGCGGCCATCTTCGCCGGACTCGAACGGGCCCTGCGCGGGCTGGGTGTGTCGACGTTCGCCTCGGCCATGGTGGGGCACGTGCGCGTTCCGGGCGCCGCAGGCGACCCGCGTTCGGCGCACCTCACCTGGTGCAACGCCGGCCATCCGCCGCCGGTGCTCGTGCACCCGGACGGCACCGCGCGGCTGCTGGTCACCGACCCGGACCCGCTGCTCGGTGTCGGGCCGCTGCCGCGCCGCGACCACGAGACCGACCTCGAACCGGGCGCGACCCTGGTGCTCTACACCGACGGGCTGGTCGAGCGCCGCGACCTGCCCATCGACGCCGGCATCGAACGTCTGCGGGCGGCGGCCGGACGGCTGTGCCACCTGCCGTTGGAGGCGTTCTGCGACGCGCTGCTCGCCGGGCTCACCGCCGCGCCGGACGACGACGTCGCCCTGCTGGTGCTGCGGGTCGGTTGAGGGCGGTCAGCGGGCCGGCAGGTCCGCCGCGAAGCGGGCCACCCGGGCCGCCAGCGGCCCGCTCGCGCGTACCCAGGTGAAGTGGTCCATCCGGGCACCGGCCTGCGCCGCCGTGTAGCGCTCGCGGGCGACGGGCGCCGCGGCCAGCTTCGCGCACAGGTGGTCGAGGGTCTCGTGCGGGGTGTACTGGTCGTCGTCGACGCTGACCGCGAGCACAGGGGTGCGCAGCGCCCGCACGGCCGCCTCGGCGTCCACCCCGTCCAGGTGCGGGAAGCGCCCGGTCCGCGCCGTGTGCGCCCAGTCCCGGATGACGCCGCGCGCCTGCCGGCCGCCGAAGCCCCAGCCCGGCCAGACGCCGAGCAGCCGGGCGGTCGCCGCGATCCCCTGGGTGTACGGCAGGACGCCGTACCCGCGCAGGCCCGGGTAGCTGCGCCACCACGGCACGCCGACGGCGACCAGCGCCAGCCCGTCGACGTCATGCCCGCCGTGCACGGCGAGATGCAGCAGGGCGGCCTGCCCGCCGAGGGAGTGCCCGAGCAGCAGCGTCCTGCGCCCGTCCCGCCGGGCCTTGAGCGCCCCCAGCGCGGCGCCCACGTCGGCGGTCAGCTCCGCGTAGCCGTACCGGCAGGCGCGGCTCGGCTTCGGGGTGCTCTCCCCGGTGCCGCGCAGGTCGGCCACGGCCACGGCCAGGCCGGCGGCCCGCAGCGCGGCGGCGAACGGGCGGTAGTAGCGCGCCCGGACCCCCATGGCGGGCGTGATCAGCACCAGCGGGGCGTCCGTGACGCCGTCCGGATCGGGATACACCTGTAGCCCGATGCGGGCCCCGTCGACCTCGACGAACTCCTGCCGGTATTCCCCCGTCGCGTTCACCGCCCCAGGCTACGGCCCGAGGCTACCGACGGGTAACCACCGGGTGGTGGGCGTCACGCGCGTCGGATCGCCCGCGTGACACCCCTGGGTCGTCCGCGTGACGCCCCTGGGTCGTCCGCGTCACGCCACCGCCGGAGCGGGGCGGCCGACCGTGCTGACCGTGGCGTAGACCGCGCTCAGCTGCTCGGCGCAGCGCTTCCACGAGTACCGGTTGCGGATCCTGTCCAGCGCCGCCGTCGCGTACGTGAAACGACGGACCTTGTCGGCGAGGAGCCGGCGGACCGTGGAACCGAGGATCCGGGGGTCACGCGGCGGCACGAGGTCGCCGGTCAGGCCGTCGACCACGCTGTCGGCGATCCCGCCGACGTTCGTGCCGACGACCGGCACCCCGCACGCCATGCTCTCCAACGGGGTGAGCCCGAACGGCTCGTACCAGGGGGCGGCCACCAGCAGGTCCGCCGAGCGGTACCACGGGGCCAGCTCCTCCCGGGGCAGCCCGCCCAGCAGCTTCACCCGGTCGGCGACGCCGCAGGACTCGGCGAGCGCGCGGAGGCGGCGGGCGAAGCCGTCCGCCGGCAGCAGCTTCGCGGGCGGTCCGCCCACCACCACGCACTCGGCGTCCGGGACGGCCGGCAGGGCGCGTACGACGTCCTGGATGCCCTTGCGTTCCACCAGCCGCCCCACGGTGATGATCCGGTGACGGGCCGGGTCGCGCGGGGCGACGGGCCCCTCGGGCCGGAACAGTTCCTGGTTGACCCCGGCGGGGACCAGCGTCATCCGGGACCGGGGCACGCCGAGGCGCACCAGCTCGCCCACCTCGTCCTGGCACTGCACGATGACCCGGTCCGCGGCCCGGCCCAGGGCCCGCTCGTAGCCCACCCGGCCTGGTGGGCTGGTGTCCCGGTCGCCCTTCGTATGCCGCTTGACGGAGCCGAGGCTGTGGTACGTCAGCACCACCGGCACCCCGGTACGCCGGCCGGCGTGCAGGGTGGCCAGTCCGCTCGTCCAGTAGTGGGCGTGCGCCACGTCCGGCACCCAGTCGCCGTCGCGCCACTGGCCGGCCAGCCAGCGACCGAACTCGCCCAGGTGCGGCAGCAGCTCGTCCCCCGGCACCCGCAGCGCCGGCCCGGCCGGCACGTGGCACACCTGGTAGCCGTCGGAGGTGAGCACGGAGTCGGGCGGGGCGGTGGAGTCGCGCCGGGTGTAGACGCGCACGTCGTGCCCCTCGCCCACCAGAGCGGCGGCGAGTTCCGCCACGTGCGTGTGCTGACCGCCGGATTCCTCCGCCCCTCCGACGGCGAGCGGACTGGCGTGCTCCGAGATCATCGCGATACGCATGTGCTTCCTCCATCGGCCGGCCCGTCGGCGGGGACCCGGTCGAGCCCCGGGGCGTCTCCTCGCCGCCTGGCGGACCCCGCCGCAGGAGTCCCTACCCTGGACCTCCCCTCCTAACCGCCGCCCGCCCGGCTCGTCGTGGGGGACTCTCCGTCGGGTGTGGAGACGCCGACGGGCGGCGGGGCGAACCGCCCCACCGCCCGTGACCGGCCGACGATAGTCGGTCAGGACCGGTCGTCGTGGAGCATGCCCGGCCCGAAGACCTCGTAGGCGATCCGCTCCACGGGCACCCCACGGCGCAGCAGGCCGCCCCGGACGGTGTTCATGAACGGCAACGGCCCGCACAGGTGCACGTGGGCGTCGGGGGAGAGCGGGATCAGTGCCGGGTCGACCCGCCCCGCGATGACCTCGGCGGTCACCCCGGCCAGCTCGCCGTCGGTGAGGTCCTCGTACCAGAGGGCGGTGCGCAGGTTGGGCAGCGCGGCGTGCAGGCGCGGCAGTTCGCCGCGGAACGCGTGCGCCGCGCCGGCCCGGTCGGCGTGCACCAGCACCACCGGGCGCTGCGGCTCGGTGGCGGCCAGGTGCTCCAGCGCGGCCATCGCCGGGGTCAGGCCGATGCCCGCGCTGACCAGCAGCAGCGGGCCCTCTCCGGCCACCGCGCTGACCTCGCCGAACGCCGGGCTGAGCCGGAGGACGTCGTCGACGCCCACGCGCTCGTGCAGGAAGGTCGAGACCATGCCGTCGGGGGCGCCGCCGACGCCGCGTACGCGCTTGACGGTGATCCGCCAGTGCTCGGCGCCGGGGCAGCCGGAGAGGCTGTACTGGCGGATCTGCTGACCGCGCCCGCCGTCCAGGTCGACGGCGACGGAGGTGTACTGGCCCGGGACGAAGGTGGGCACCGGGCCGCCGTCGGCCGGGACCAGGGTGAACGACACGACGTCCAGCGCCTCGCTGGTCCGGGCGGTGACCCGCCAGTCGCGCCACACGGGCTCGCCCTCGGCCAGCCCGGCCACGGTGTAGAGGCGGGCCTCCCGGGCGATCAGCTCACAGGCCAGCAGCCAGTAGACCTCGTCCCAGGCCGCCGCCACCTCGGCGGTGACGGCGTCGCCGAGCACCTCGCCGACGGCGGCGAGCAGGTGCCGGCCGACGATCGTGTACTGGGTGGCGGTGATGCCGAGCGAGGCGTGCTTGTGCGCGATGCGGTCCAGGATCGGCCCCCACGGCGCGTGGCTGCCGCCGGTCAGGTGTTCCGCGTACGCGACCACGGCGGCCGCGAGCGCGGCCTTCTGGGTGCCGGTGGCCTGGTTGCTGCGGTTGAAGATGTCGAGCAGTTCGGGGTGCGCGTCGAACATCCGCTGGTAGAACCGGCCGGTGATCGCCTCGCCGTGCGCCTGCACGGCGGGCAGGGTCGCCGTCACCACTGCTGCTGAGGACTCCGAGAGCACGACTGTCTCCTTCTGAGGTGAACCGCTCGAACCCGGACAGCAAAACAGGTATTCGAGATACCTCTTCAGGGCCGAAGGTCCCGGGTCGGGGGTCGTCCGGATCACATCCCGGGCCCGGTCGACCGTGGTGGGGGCTCGACCGCGGTGGCTAGGGTCGAGACGTGAAGCTCAACCGGTCCACCGACATGGCGCTGCGTATCGCCATGCTCGCCGCCGCGAACCCGCGACGGATGACCGTGGACGAGCTGTCCGACCAGCTCGACCTGCCCCGCAACCACGTCGCCAAGGTCGTGCAGCGGTTGCAGCGGCTCGGCGTGCTCGTCACCATCCGGGGCCGCTCCGGCGGGGTGGCCTTCGCCGAGGACGGCGGGGACACCACGGTCGGGCACGTGGTGCGGGCCTTCGAGGGCGACGACGAGGTGGTGTCCTGCGACGAGCCGGCGTGCTCGCTGCGCGCGGCCTGCCGGCTGCGCGGCGAGCTGCGCCGGGCCCGCGACGCCTTCCTCGCCGTACTGGACGGCGTGACCCTCGGCGGTCTCGTCGACGGGCCGACCGGCCCGGTGCTGCTCGCCCTCGGCCTGCCCCGCCCCCGCCCGGCGCCGACGCCTGTCGCGCCGTCGCCCGGGGAGCCACCTCTGTCGGTCGCGCCGTCGTCCCCGGTCGGCCGGCGGGCCGTACCCGATCCGGTCTGAGGAGCGACGATGTCCCGTGGTGCGGTCTCCCGCCCGGTGTTCGCGCGGGTGTTCGCGCGGGCGAGCGTGGCGATGGACGCCGCCGGCGCGGCCGCCCACCGCCGCCGGCTCGTGGCCGGCCTCGCGGGCCGGGTGGTCGAGGTCGGTGCCGGCAACGGCCGCACCTTCGCGCACTACCCGGGCACCGTCGAGCGGGTGCTGGCGGTCGAGCCGGAACCCCGCCTGCGGGCGGCGGCGCTGGTGGCGGCGGCCGACGCGCCCGTACCCGTCGAGGTGGTCGACGGCCTCGCCGAGGCGCTGCCGGCGCCCGACGGCGACGCCGACGCGGTGGTGCTGTCCCTGGTGCTCTGCTCGGTGGCCGACCAGGCCGCCGCGCTGCGCGAGGCCCGCCGGGTGCTGCGGCCCGGCGGGCAGGTGCGATTCTTCGAGCACGTACGCGCGCAGACCCCCGGCCTGCGCCGCGTCCAGCGGCTGGTCGACGCGACCGTGTGGCCGCTGCTCTGCGGCGGCTGCCACGCCGGCCGCGACACGGTGGCCGCGATCCGGGCGGCGGGCTTCACCGTCACCGAGCTGGACGCGTTCCGCTTCCCCGACAGCGCGCTCCCGGCCCCGGCCGCCCCGCACGTGCTGGGCGCAGCCACCCGCGACTGACCCGTCCCCGGAGCACGGAACCCCGCGCCGAGCGGCACGGGGTTCCGGTTCCGGGAGGTGTCGTGGTCAGGAGACCGTGATCGAGCCGTCCCCGGCGCGGACGCAGGCCACGGAGCGCGCACCCGTGGTGGCCGCGCCCGTCAGGCACTGCCCGAGCACCTGGTGACCGGCGGCGTTCGGGTGCCACGACTCCTGGCAGGTCTGGAAGTAGCTCACGCAGGTGTTCGCGATCCGCTGGATGGCGATCTTGTCCTTGCCGGAGAGGCTGGTGACGAAGACGCCGTTCGGCGGGCTGTCCTGCAGGCGGATCGGGGTGGCGAGGGCTCCGGTGGGGCTCGTGCCGGACTCGCACAGCCGGGCACCGTCGAAGGCCCGCTGCACGTTGAGGTAGACCAGGTCCGCGCCGGGGAACTCCGCGGCCAGGGTGTCCCGCGTGGACTTCACCATCGTGCCCAGCCCCTGCGAGAAGCGGTGTCCCGGTAGCAGGCTGGCCCGGTGGATCGGGCAGCCGGCCGCGTACCGCTCGGCGCCCAGCGCGCGGAACTTGTCCCGGGTGTCGTCCCTGCTGTCCTCCTCGTGGAAGCGCGGCTCGAGGTCGAACGGCAGCGGGTTGGTGTAGTCCTGCAGGACGATCCGGTGCTGGCCGTCGGCGTCGATCTCGCGCAGCGTGGTGAGCAGCTGGCGTACGGCCGAGGTGGTCTCCGCGGTCGCGGCGCTCCACTGGGCGGCGGTGGCCAGGTCGGCGTCGGTGCAGGGCTTCTGCTCCACCGGTCCGCCCAGGTAGGCCCAGAACTCCCACCAGCCGGTCCAGGCGTCGGCGATGAACCGGTTCGCGCACTTCTCCGCGACGCTGCCGAAGGTGAACGAGCTGTTGTTCGAGCCGAGCCCGAGCAGCACCAGGTCGATGTCGTGGGTCCGGCCGACGGCGCGGAGCTGGTCGAGCTGGGCGGCCACCTGGCGGCCGTTGGCCCGGGCCGAGGAGGCGGCGGCGATGTCGTGCGGCTGGCCGCCGGAGCAGGCGAGGTTGAACCGGTCCTGGATGCCCGGCAGGTTGGCCCGGTGCAGCGAGGCGTTCGCCGAGCGGTGGCAGAAGAACGCGTTGCTGTTCGCCGCGGTCCAACCCGGGAAGCCCTGGGCGACCCCGTTGACGTCGGCGACCGGGGTGTACGCCCCGGCGCCCTCGCCGCTGATGAAGCTGTCGCCGAGCGCCACCGCGGCGGTGGGCGGGGCTGCCGAGGCCGGGGCGGACAGCCCGACGGCGGTCGACAGTGTGGCGGTGGCCACGGTGAGCGCCGCCGCGAGCGCGGTACGACGGAACCTGGACATCACGTCCTCCATCTGTCCATCGAAATATGAAAGATCCTCTGAGAGCGAGATCACATCATCCGGACGCGACGGGCGTCAATGGACCGGTAACAGAATCTTTCGACGGCGGACACGTTCGCCCCGGCGGGCCGCGCCGGGAAGGCCGGCCGGGGCACCGTTGTTGTCACGGCTGGACCCACCCGTCGCCGGCTCGTTCGCAAACCGGTCACGGTGGCTCCGATACGCCGGAACCGGACGGAGCGCGCGACCCCGCCGCCCGGACCCGCCCCGCCACCAGCCGCGTGCCTCGCTGCGGGGCGCCGTCGTCCTGTCGCATCTCCCGGTTAGGCTCGCTGCGGCGCGCCGGCCGACCCGCGACGTCGGACGCGGCACCACATCGCCGAGACCTGGGAGTACGACCAGTTGACCGCAGACCCTGAGACCCTGTACGGGGCCGACGACCTCACGCACCTCGAGGGGCTGGACGCCGTCCGGAAGCGGCCCGGCATGTACATCGGCTCCACCGACAGTCGTGGCGTGGGTCACCTCGTCAACGAGATCCTCGACAACTCCACGGACGAGGGCGTCGCCGGCCACGCCACGAAGGTGGAGGTGACGCTGCACGCCGACGGCTCGGTCCAGGTCGACGACGACGGGCGGGGCATCCCCACCGACGTGCACGCCAAGTCCGGCATCTCCGGCGTCGAGCTGGTGCTCACCCGGCTGCACGCCGGCGGCAAGTTCGGCGGCTCCGGCTACAAGACCTCCGGCGGTCTGCACGGCGTCGGCGCCTCGGCGGTCAACGCGCTGTCCCGCCGCTTCGACGTCACCGTGCGTCGGGGTGGCAAGGTCCACGCGATGTCCTTCCGGCACGGCGTGCCCGGGGTCTTCGACGGCGACGGGCCCGACGCCGCGTTCACCCCGGGGCCCGGGCTGCAGATCGTCGGCGCGATGAAGCGCGGCCAGCGCACCGGCACGTCGATCCGCTGGTGGCACGACACGCGCTACTTCGAGACCGGCGCCACGCTGGACGCCGACGCGGTGCGGATGAAGTTGCGCAACACCGCGTTCCTGGTGCCGGGCGTCAGCTACACGCTGCGCGACCACACCGGCGAGGAGCCGACCGAGGAGAGCTTCCACTACCCCAACGGCCTGACCGACATGGTGGAGTTCCTCGCGCCGGCCGGCGACCGGCCCGTCTCGGGCATGCTGATGGTCACCGGCGAGGGCACCTACCGCGAGAACGCCGCCGACGCCAACGGCGTCATGCAGTCCAACGTGCAGCGTCGGGCCGAGGTCGAGGTGGCCTTCCGCTGGGGCACCGGCTACGAGCGCACCGTCGAGTGCTTCACCAACACCATCCGCAACGCCCACGGTGGCACCCACCGCAAGGGCTTCGAGCGGGGTCTGGCGCGTACCCTCGCCGACGCCGTCCGCAACACCCGTGGCCTGCTCAAGGCCAAGGAGGATCCGCCCACCCTGGACGACGTCCTGGAGGGCATGACGGCCGTCGTGCACGTGCGGATCCCCGAGCCGCAGTTCACCTCGCAGACCAAGGACGAGCTCTCCACCGCGGGCATCACCAAGGTGATCCAGACGCTGGTGGAGCAGCACCTGAAGGCCTGGCTGGAGGACCGCCGGACCAAGGCCGAGGCGCGCACGGTCCTGCAGAAGGTCGTCGACGCGGCGCGCGTGCGGCTGACCCAGAAGCAGCAGAAGGACGCCGCCCGGCGCAAGACCGCCCTGGAGGGCGCGTCGATGCCGCCGAAGCTGGTCGACTGCCGCGCGGCGGGCATCGAGCGTAGCGAGCTGTTCATCGTGGAGGGCGACAGCGCCCTCGGAACAGGGCGACTTGCCCGATCTGCCGAATATCAGGCGCTTCTTCCGATTCGCGGCAAGATCCTCAACGTGCAGAAGGCCAACCTCCAGCAGGTGCTCGACAACGCCGAGTGCGCCGCCATCGTGCAGGTGCTCGGCGCGGGCTCCGGCCGCACGTTCGACCTGTCGGCCATGCGCTACGGCCGGGTGCTGATCATGGCGGACGCCGACGTGGACGGCGCGCACATCCGCACCCTGCTGATCACGCTCTTCGCCCGCTACATGCGGCCGCTGATCGAGGCCGGCCGCCTCTACGCGGCCATGCCGCCCCTTCACAAGATCACCACCAGGGGGCGCAACCCGCAGACCATCTACACCTACACGCAGGCGGAGATGGAGGCGACGGTCCGCAAGCTGGAGAAGTCCGGCAAGCAGATCGTCACCCCGATCCCGCGCTTCAAGGGTCTCGGCGAGATGGACGCCGACGAGTTGTGGGAGACGACGATGAACCCGGCCACCCGGGCCGTCCGCCGGATCACCCTCGACGACGTCGACGCCGCCGAGCGGATCCTCGAACTGCTGATGGGGGAGAAGGTCGAGCCGCGTCGCAACTGGCTGATCGACTCCGCCGACCGCGTCGACCGCGAGGCGATCGACGCATGAGCACCGCCCGCCGAGAGGGAAGCTGAACCATGGCACGCCGTAAGGACGACCGCGCCAAGGTGGACCTGTCCGCCTTCGACCAGGCCGGCGCGCGGGTCTTCGACAACCCGCTGGTCACCGAGGTCTCCGACTCCTACCTGGAGTACGCCTTCTCGGTGATCCACTCGCGGGCCCTGCCCGACGCCCGCGACGGCCTCAAGCCGGTGCACCGGCGCATCCTCTGGTCGATGTACGAGCAGGGGCACCGCCCCGACCGGGGGCACGTGAAGTCCGCGCGCATCGTCGGCGACGTGATGGGCAAGTATCATCCGCACGGCGACACGGCCATCTACGACGCGATGGTGCGGCTGGCGCAGAGCTTCTCGTTGAACGCGCCGCTCATCGACGGGCATGGAAATTTTGGCAGCCCGGACGACGGGCCGGCGGCCTCGAGATACACCGAGGCGCGGATGTCGCGGGAGGCGATGCTGCTCGTCGGCGAGCTGGGCGAGGACACGGTCGACGTCGAGCCCAACTACGACGGCTCGCTGACCCAGCCCACGGTGCTGCCCGCCGCGTTCCCCAACCTGCTGGTCAACGGCGCCTCGGGCATCGCGGTCGGCATGGCGACCAACATGATCCCGCACAACCTCGGCGAGGTCGTCTCCGCCGCCCGGTGGCTGATCAACCACCCGGACGCCACGCTCGACAAGCTGATGGAGTTCGTCCCCGGTCCGGACCTGCCCACCGGCGGCCTGCTGCTCGGGCTCGACGAGGTGCGGCGGGCCTACGAGACCGGGCGCGGGGTCGTCCGGATGCGGGGCAAGGTCGAGATCGGTCCGCTGGAGGGCAGCCGGGGCCGGCAGGCCATCACCGTCGTGGAGCTGCCGTACGGCATCGGCGCGGAGAAGGTCATCGCGGCCATCACCAACGAGGTCAACAAGACCAAGCGGCTCACCGGCATCGCCGACGTCAAGGACCTCACCGACCGGGAGAGCGGCACCCGCCTCGTGGTCGAGTGCAAGGTCGGGGTCAACCCGCAGGCGCTGCTCGCCGACCTCTACCGGCTCACCCCGCTGGAGCAGTCGTTCGGCGTCAACAACCTGGTGCTGGTCGACGGGCAGCCGCGGACCCTCGGGCTGAAGGCGCTGCTGGAGGTCTTCCTGGCCCACCGCTACGAGGTGGTGACCCGGCGCAGCTCCTACCGCCGCCGCAAGCGCGAGGAGCGGCTGCACCTGGTCGACGGCCTGCTGATCGCCCTGCTCGACATCGACAAGGTGGTCAAGCTCATCCGGGCCAGCGAGGACGCCCAGGCCGCCAAGGACGGCCTGATGCAGAAGTTCCGGCTCTCCGAGATCCAGGCCACCTACATCCTGGATACCCCGCTGCGCCGGCTGACCAAGTACGACCGCATCGAGCTGGAGGCCGAGCAGGAGAAGCTGCGCAAGGAGATCGCCGAGCTCTCCACCATCCTCGACGACCCCAAGGTGCTGAAGAAGGTCGTCTCCGACGAGCTGGCGGCGGTGGTCAAGCAGTTCGGTGCGCCGCGGCGCACCACGCTCGTCGACGGCGACCTCAAGGAGGTGCTGGCCGCGTCCGCGCCGGCCGGCCCGCTCGAGGTGGCCGACGATCCCTGCCAGGTGATCCTCTCCGCGACGGGGCTGGTCGCCCGGACGGCGGCCGAGTCGGAGGAGGCCTCCGAGGGCCGCCGGCGGCACGGCCGGGTCAAGCACGATGCCGTACGCGCCGTCGTGCACTCCACCGCCCGGGGGCGGGTGCTGCTGGTGACCAGCGCCGGCCGGGCGTTCAAGGTCGACGTGTTGCCGCTGCCGGTCCTGCCCGAGCAGGCGGGCACGGTCTCACTGCGCGGCGGGATGGCCGCCGCCGAGGTGGTGCCGCTGGAGCCGGGGGAGACCGTGGTCGGGCTGGCACCGCTGGGGCCCACCGCGGAGGGATCCCCGGGCCTGGCCCTGGGCACCCGGCAGGGCGTGGTCAAGGTCTGCGCGCCGGAGTGGCCCGTGCGCTCCGACGAGTTCGAGGTGATCGGCCTGCGGGAGGGCGACGAGGTGGTCGGGGCGACCTGGCTCACCGACGGCGCGGAGACGCTGACCTTCGTCACCTCGGAGGCGTCGCTGCTGCGCTTCGCCGCCGGACTCGTCCGGCCGCAGGGGATCAAGGGCGGCGGCATGTCGGGCATCAACCTGCCCGCCGGTTCCCGCGTGGTGTTCTTCGGCGCCGTACGCACCGACGACCCGGGTCACGGCGAGCCGATGGTGGTCACCTCCACGGGCGCCACGGTGAAGGTCACGCCATTCGAGGCGTACCCGGCGAAGGGGCGGGCGACCGGCGGCGTGCGCGCCCATCGCTTCCTCAAGGGTGAGACGGACGTGGCCGTCGCCTGGGTCGGGCCCCGGCCGGTCGGCGCCACGGCGACCGGCGAGCCGGTGGAACTGCCGGCGGCGGACCCGCGCCGCGACGGCTCCGGCTTCGCCGTGATGCTGGGCCCCACGGTCGTCGGCCACCAGATCGACCGCGACTGACCGCCCACGGAAGGGGCCGGCTGCACTGCGGCCGGCCCCCTTTCCGTGTCCACCCACCCCCTGCCCCGCCCCGCCGCCTGTCCCGCCCCCTGCCCGTTGATCATGAGGTCAGCGGTGTGGAATGTCCGGTTCCCGTCGGTCAACTTCATGATCGACGGAGCAGGGGCCGGGGCGGGACAGGCGGCGGGGTCAGGGTGCTGGGGTGGGGGTGGTGCCGCGCAGGTGGGCGACCAGGCGCATGCCGTGGTAGACGATCAGGGCGGCGGCGGTGCCCAGTGCGATGCCGTTGAACGAGAGGTCGCCGGCGGTGAGGGTGTAGTTGGCCGCGCCGACGATCACCGCGACGGCGGCGGTCATGAGGTTCACCGGGTCGTGGAAGTCCACCCGGCTCTCGATCCAGATCCGCGCGCCGAGGATGGCGATCAGGCCGTACAGGGCGGTGGTGGCGCCGCCGAGCACGCCGGCCGGCACGGTGAGGATCAGCGCCCCGAACTTCGGGCTCAGCCCCAGCAGGACCGCCGTCAGGCCGGCGATCCAGTACGCGGCGGTGGAGTAGACCCGCGTCGCGGCCATCACGCCGATGTTCTCCGCGTACGTGGTGGTGCCGGAGCCGCCGCCGGAGCCGGCGAGCATCGTGGCCAACCCGTCGCCCATGAACGCCCGGCCCATGTCCCGGTCCAGGTTGCGGCCGGTCATCGCGGCGACCGCCTTGACGTGCCCGGCGTTCTCGGCGATCAGCACCAGGATCACCGGGATCACCAGCACGACCGCGCGCAGGCTGAAGCTCGGCGCGTGGAACTCGGGCAGGCCGACCCAGGCGGCGTCGCGCAGCCCGTCGACCGCCTTCGGATCCAGGTCGCCGAGCGCGGCGGCGAGGGCCCAGCCGACCCCCACCCCGAGCAGGATGGACAGCCGGGCCAGGAAGCCCCGGAACGCCACCGTGGCGAGCAGGATCGCGGCCAGGGTCACCACCGCGATCAGCGGCTGCGCCTTCACGCCGGTGCCGCTGCCGTCGCCGTCCCAGGCCACCGGGGCGAGGTTCAGGCCAATCAGCGCGACGATCGCCCCGGTGACCACGGGTGGCATCAGCGCGTCGATCCAGCGCGACCCGGCGAGCTGGACGACCAGCCCGACGACGGCCAGCGCCGCGCCGGCGACGACGATGCCGCCGAGCGCCGGGCCGATGTCCCCGCCGGCCTTCGCCGCCAGCACCGGCGCGATGAAGGCGAAGGACGAGCCGAGGTACGAGGGCAGCCGGTTGCCGGTGATCAGCAGGAACAGCAGCGTGCCGAGCCCGGAGAAGAAGAGCGTGGTGGCGGGCGGGAATCCGGTGATCAGCGGCACCGTGAAGGTGGCGCCGAACATCGCCACGACGTGCTGCACGCCGACGCCGAGGGTTCGCGGCCAGGAGAGGCGTTCGCCGGGGTGGACCACGTCGCCGGGGCGGATGGACCGGCCGTCGCCGTGGACCGCCCACGCGGACCAACGGGAGCGCGGCTCGGTGGAGGACTGGGTCATGGAACGCCCTTCGCGTCGTGAAGAGGTGACGGGGGCGCAGGTGAAACCCAGGAGTCGTTTCTAGCAGAGGCCCGGTGCGGCCCTGCGGGCCGCCCTGGCTAGGCGACGCCGGCGGGGCGGAACTGGACGCTGACGCGGGGCCCGACGGGTCGGGAGGTCTTGGGCACGGCGTGCTCCCAGGTGCGCTGGCAGGAGCCGCCCATCACCACGAGGTCGCCGTGGCCGAGCGGGAAGCGCAGGCTGTCGCCGCCGCCGCGGGGCCGCAGCAGCAGCGGGCGGGGCGAGCCGAACGAGACGATGGCGACCATCGTGTCGGTGTGCGCGGAACGGCCCTGGGTGTCGCCGTGCCAGGCGACGCTGTCCCGGCCGGAGCGGTACAGGCACATGCCGGCGGTGACGAAGGGCTCGCCGAGCTCGGGGGCGTAGTGCCGGGTGAGGGCGGCGCGCGCCTCGCTCAGCAGCGGGTGCGGCAGCGGTCGGTGCCCGGCGTACCAGCAGAGCAGCCGGGGCACGTCGACCTCGGCGTCGTACATCGTGCGGCGCTCGGCACGCCAGGGGACGTCGCGCAGCAGGACGTCGAAGACCTCGTCGGAGCCGGTGACCCAGCCGGGGAGGTGGTCGACCCACGCGCCGTGGCTGAGCGGGTGCCGGCGCAGCCGGCCGGCCAGCGGGGACAGCGACGGTCCGGCGGCGGTGAGGTCGAGCATCGACGGCTGGTAGGTGGCCCCGGTCATCCGCCCAGCGTACCCGCCGCGTTGGTACAGGTGTACGGATGCGCGGCCGCCCGCCGGCCACCACGCGGGTCGGCGACCGCCCGGCGGCCCGGGGCGGTGGTGCGGGGCTCAGCGGTTCAGTATCCGGCGCACCCGGCCGCCGATCACCTGCTTCACCCGGGTCTGGAGCCGTTGCCCGCGCAGGGTCTCGGTCTCCTTGCGCAGTGCGGCGTTGCGGTCGCGCAGCCACTGGATCCGCTCCAGCAGCGCGTCGGTGGCGGTCGCGGCGGCGGGGCGTACGGCCGGCGGGAAGGCGGTGGAGCGCACCTGCGCGTCGAACCGGGCCGCGCTGTCGCCGTCGGCGAAGGCGTTGCCCAGGTCGTGCTTGGTCAGGAAGGCGAGCATGGTCTCGTAGCGCGACTTGTGGCCCGCGTTGAGCGCCGTGTAGTCCGCCTCCTCGTAGAGCTGGGCGGCGTCGACGTCGACCGGCACCTCCTTCATCACCCGGTGCGGGATGTCGAAGTACCGGGCGAGTTCCAGGGTGCGCGAGTCGTGGGCGAAGAGGTAGCCGGGCGTGCCGGAGACCAGCGCGGTGATGGTGCCGTGGATCCGGGTGCCGAACGCGAACTCGAACCCGGACAGGTAGTCCATCCAGGTCCAGGGGTCGACGAACATCCGCACCTTGTCCTCGGTGAACAGCGGGTGTGAGGTGTGGATCGGGATCTTGCTGGACCGGCCGCGGTCCCCGGGGGCGTCGCCGTAGAGCAGCGTGCCGAGCGTCTTGAGGTCCTGCGGCAGGTAGCGCAGGTTCGGGTACCGCGCGTGATGACTGGCGATGATCTCCGCCATCGACGTGACGTACGGCGAGACGGTGAGCGCGAGCCGGTCCTCCGGCTCCAGCGCGGCCTTGCGCTTCTCCACCCGCAGGCCGTCGCCGTGCAGGAACATCGAGGGGCAGCCGATCACGTCGACGGCCGAGAAGCCCAGGGTGCGCAGGTAGTCGCGGGTGATCTCGCCCCGTACGCCGATGCTGTGCGAGCGGTCGAGGACGGCCCGTACGAAGCGGGTCACGACGTCGTCGATCGGGCGCAGGTACTCCCGGTCGCCGTGGATGTCGGTCTGCACGCCCACCCCCAGCACCACCACCGGGATCTTGAGCTGCTCGATGAGCTTCGTCATGACCTCGACGCGGTGGGCGTAGCTGCGCCGGAAGGCGTTGGCGAGCGGCACCACGTAGACGTCGTACCGCTCGTTGATCATGTCCGCGTCGCGCGGGTCGATCCTGAACTCCGTCGAGGTGATCTCGGCGGTGGCGGTATGCAGGAGCTTGTGGGCGGCGTGGCTGAAGACCAGGTTGCCGTTGTTGTCGCCGATCCAGTTCCGTTCGTGCGTCTCCTCCGGCGAGTAGACGTCGAAGGGGCCCTTCTTCGCCCGCATCAGGATCCGCTGGTGCATCCGTCCCTGCCTCTCGTGGCCTCCGGGTCCCGGAATACTAGCCACCGGTCGGTGCGGATCCGGAGGCTGTCGCCGCCCGTCACGGTTCGGGACGCAACGGTTACCGAGGGGCGGGGGGAACGCGCGCCACCCGGTGGGACGGAACGGACACTCACGGACGGGACGGAAAAGAGTCTCAGGGGCGCCGGGTAGGGTGCCCGGCGGGGCGGCGCCGACCGTGGGCCGCCGACGGGCCCCCCGCGCAGGTGCCCACGACAGGCCGAGGAGGAGACGTACGTGCTGGTGACCCTGCGGATCGTCGGGATGCCGGCATGACGGGGACCGCGACCGACGCGCCGGCCGCCCGACCCGCGTCCCCGGCCAGCCGCCTGCCGTCGCTGACCGGGCTGCGCTGGGTCGCCGCCCTGCTCGTCTTCGGTTTCCACGTCGCGACGATGGGCATCATCGCCGAGCCCGGCCACAAGGCCGTCGTGGACTGGGCCTTCGCCCTCGGCCTCTCCGGCGTGCAGTTCTTCTTCATCCTCAGCGGCTTCGTGCTGGTCTGGTCGGCCCGGCCCAGCGACACCCGCCGGGCGTTCTGGCGCCGCCGGGTGGCCAAGATCTGGCCGAGCCACGTGGTCCTGTGGGTGGCGGCCCTGGCGGTCGCGGCCTGGTTCGCCGACCCCGTGGACCGGGTCGTCGCGGTGGAGAACCTCTTCCTCCTCCAGGCCTGGGACCCGCGGCCGGGCCACTTCTACAGCATCAACACGGTCAGCTGGTCGCTGTCCTGCGAGTTCTTCTTCTACCTCTGCCTGCCGTTGGCCCTGCCGTTCATCCGCCGGGCCCGGCCGTGGGCGCTGTGGGCCGTCGTGGTCGCGGTCCCGCTGCTGATCCTGGCGCTCTGGCCGGCCCAGTCCCTGGTGCCGGAGGAGAGCCGGTGGTGGTTCACCCAGGTCTTCCCGCCGGTGCGGTCGCTGGAGTTCTGGATGGGCGTGGCCGCCGCCGAGCTGATGCGGCGCGGCCGGTGGCGGGGCCCGAGCCTGCCGGTGGCCAGCCTGGTGTTCGTGGCGACCTGGGTGCTCGCCGCGCAGTGGGTCCGCGCCGAACTGTGGGCGGCGCTGCTCTCGGTGGCGTACATCCTGGTCATCGCGGCGGCGGCGGACGCCGACGTACGCGGGCGGCGCTCGCCGTGGCGGTCCCGCCCGATGGTCTGGCTCGGCGAGGTCTCCTTCGCCTTCTACCTGGTGCACGTCCTGGTGATGATCAGCGTCCTGCGGTTCACCGGCGACTGGGGTGTCGGGTTCCCCGGCTGGTGGGGGCTGGCGGTGGTGCTCGGCTTCCTGCTGGTCAACCTGGCCCTGGCCGCCCTGCTGCACCGCTTCGTCGAGACGCCGATGATGCGGCTGCTCACCCCGCGCAGGACGGCCCGCCCGACACCGCGCGGCGGGGACGACGGCGGGACGGACCCCGGCGCCTCCGGGCCACCACCGGGGAAGCGGGGCGACGCCGTGCCGCGTCCCCGGCCCGCCGACCACCCGGCGGCGTACGTCGACTCGCGCTGACCGCCCCGGGCTCGGGCCGCTCCGACCGGGGCGGCCAGCGCCCGGCGGAATCCCACCGGTCGAGAAAGCCCGACCGTTTCCGTGACGCCGGTCACCGCGACGCCGAACCGGTCATAGGGCGTGGCCGGGTCGTTTCCCGCCGGGGTTTCGGGGTCGATGCCCGCCACTCGTCCCGTTGTCACCCTCGGGCGCCGGCCGAAACGGTCGTCCCATTGAGTCACGTCAGTGGCGGGCTGCCCGCAAAAATTGCGTCCCGATCAGGGTTTAAGCAGGTGGGGCGGGGTTGGCAGGGCGCGGACCGGCCAGTAATGTCGGCGCGTCCGGTGCGGTACCCGATCGCCCAGAGGCGACGCCGCACCGACCCGCCCAATCGTGAACGACGAGCCGGGGACCCAGTGCTTCGTGGGGTGAATCCGTGGGCCGCAGGCCTGTGGTAGGGCGTTCTTCCCGCCCGAATCCGTCAGCTAACCCGGTCGGCGGCGTCGGAAGGAGTTCCATCCTCGTGCAGCACCCACCCACCCCTCGGTTGTTCCGCCGTCTCCACGGCGCCGCGGTGCCCGCGCTCGCCCCTTCGCAGGTAGCGAGCTGACCGACCGGTCACCGTTCGTCGCCCGGCATCCCGGGCGCATCCCCTGAGTGGCCCACGACCCGCACGGACGCCCGTCCGCGCGGTCGGTCCGCCCTGCCCGCGGCGCGGACCGCCGGCCGCTCACCCCGAGCCCGTGGAGGAAACCGTGAAGCACCACCTCAGGCGACAGCTACGTCGCCTCACGTCCGATCGTCCGTACCAGTTTGCCGCCGCGTCCGTCGCGGCGCTCGTGCTGGCGTCGGGCACGGGCGCGCTGCTGGCCGGAGCCGACGAGGCCCCCGCCGCCGCGCAGGCCCCGGTCGCCGCGAGCGAGCCCCGCGAGGACACCGCGGCCTCGCGCGGCCAGGCCCGGATCGCGACGGCCCCGTCCAGCGCGGCCCCGGCCACCGCCAGCGCCGCCCCCTCGGCCAGCGCCACCAGCACCGCCCCGGACCCGGACCTGACCCGCAAGCCGGAGCCGCCGAAGCCACCGGCCGCGAAGAGCCTGGACTACGACTACCAGGCCCAGACCACGTTCTACAACTGCGGTCCGGCGGCCGTCCGGCACGCCCTCAGCGCCGCCGGCATCGCACGCAGCCAGGACGCTCTCGGTGCCCAGCTGGGCACCGACCAGATGGGCACCGACTCGGCCCAGGACACCACCCGCGTGCTGAACGCGACGGTGAAGGGCGAGCCGTACCGGACCCGGATGATCCCCGGCGGCGCCGCCACCCCGGCGCAGATGGACCGGCTCCAGGCCGACGTCGTCGCGGCCATCGGCGACGGGCGGGGCGTCGTGGTGAACGTCGCCGGCAGCGCCACGGACACCGACGGCGGCTGGCACTCGTTCCCCGGCGGCCACTACGTGGCCGTGGTCGGCTACCAGGACGAGGGACGGCTCGTGAAGATCGCCGACTCGGCGAACCCGGCGACCGCGTCGTACTGGATGAGCACCATCGCCCTGGCGAACTGGGCCGCCACCCGCGGCTACTCCGCCTGAGCGACCCCGACGGGCGTCGGCCCCCCATCCCGGGGGCCGGCGCCCGTTGTCGTGCCCGGGTCACGGCCCTCGCCCGGCGCCCCGGTGGGTGACAGACTGCGCGGCATGGTCGATGAATCGGGTGACCGCGACGGCCGGCGGGTGCTCCTGCTGCTGCACGGCATGGGCGCGACCGGCGACGTGTGGCTGCCCTGCGCGCCGCTGCTGGAGCGCCGCTGGGCGGGACGCTGGCTGGCGCCGGACCTCGCCGGTCACGGCTGGTCGCCGCCGCTGCCGGAGTACTCGTTCGCGGGCCTGGCCGCGCGGATCGCCGCCGGGCTGACGGCAGGCGACCGGCTCGTCGTGCTGGGGCACTCCCTCGGCGGGGTGGTCGGGCTGGCGCTCGCCGCCCGTGGCGCCGGGGTGCCGGTCGAGGCCGTGGTCGGCCTCGGCATCAAGGCGGTCTGGTCGCCGGCCGAGCTGGCGAAGGCGGGTGAGCTGGCGGCCCGTCCGGTGACCTGGTTCGCGAGCCGGGACGAGGCGGCCCGCCGCTACCTGCGGGTGGCCGGCCTTACCGGGCTCTTCGCACCGGACCATCACGTCGTGGAGGCCGGGCTGCGGCAGGTCGACGGTCGCTGGCGGCTGGCGATGGACCCCGCCGCGTTCGACGTGGGCGAGCCGGAGCTGCCGGCCCTGCTGGCGGCGACCGACGTGCCGGTGCTGCTGGCCCGTGGCGAGCACGACCCGATGGTCACCGACGCCCAGCTCAAGGAGCTGGGCGTGCCGGTCGCCACCCTGCCCGGCCTCGGGCACAACGCCCACGTCGAGGCCCCCGGGACGGTCCTGGACCTCGTCGAGCCCTACCGCTGACCCGTCCCCGCCGGCCGGGCGTGTCAGGTGGCGGGGGAGAGCGTCGCCTCGTCCGGATCGACCGGCAGGCCGGGCCCGCCGGCGGTACGCGGGGCCGGCGGGATCCAGCCCTCGTCGAGCTGGCGCCGCGCGGCCGTCAGGAACGCCTCGGCGTACGTCTCGGCGGGGAAGTCGCCCAGGTAGCGGCTCCGGGTGACCCAGCGGGCCGACGCCAGCGGATCGGTGTCCAGCAGCGCGGTCAGCACCTCGTCCGCGTTCGACATGTCGCGCCGCAGCACGTAGCCCGACCCGGCGAGCGGGAACTGCTCGCAGAACCGGTCGCCGGAGCCCACCATGTCGGTCACCGCGTACGGCTTGCCCGAGTAGAGGTAGTCGGAGATCACCCCGGACACGTCGGAGATCAGCGCGTCCGAGCGGTTCACGCACTCGGTCAGGGTCAGCTCCCGGCTGGCGGCGGCGCCGAAGACGTGCTGCCGGCCGCTGCGCGCCCGGTCGGCGGCCAGCAGTTCGGTGAGCCGGCCCAGCTGCCGGGCGGACGCCGGGTTCTGCGAGGTGTACGGGTGGGCGCGCAGGATCACCGTCGCGCCCCGGTCGAGCAGCCGGCGCAGCAGGGTCTCGGCCACCGGCAGGGAGCAGTAGTTCGCGTCCGCGTTGTGCCCGGTCCAGGTCGGCGTGTAGAGCACGGTCGGGTTGGCCCGGCCGTGCGCCGGCTCGGGGCGTACCTCGATCGACTCGACCTGCGGGCGGCCGACGACGACGAACTTCTCCGCCGGGATGTCCACCCCGGCGCGGGCGTACCGGTCGATGGCGGCCTGGCCGGCGACGAAGATCCGGTCGAAGATCGCCGAGACGGGGTTGGCGCTGGGCGCCTTGTCGCTGTCGCCGTGGTGCAGCTGGACGTGGGTCAGCTGGGTGAAGCGGATGCAGTGGCTGTTCTTCGCGCCGTGGTTGACGTAGAAGGCCACCCGCAGGCTGGGCACCAGCGCCTCGTCCATCGCCCTGGTGGTGGGGCAGTAGACCACGGGAGCGCTGGTGGCCGCCGCGATCAACGGCAGGAACTCCGGCTCGCGCACCATCACCAGGAACGGCCGGCCGATCCGCTCCAGGTACGGCAGCCACATGGTGACCTGGTACTCCGAGCCCGGCGGCGCGGAGAAGTGCAGCAGGAACTCGGGCTGGTGCCGGCGCAGCGCGCGGGACACCGCCGAACCGCCGGCCCCCGGGCGGAACCGGCGCCGGGCCAGGTCCAGCCCGACCGCCCCGGCGCCGGTGGCCACCAGCAGCACGGCCGCCAGCGCGACGCCGGCCGGCAGGTTCGCGACGGCCGCCAGCGCCAGCAGGGCCAGCAGCCCCGCCAGGGCGTCGCCGAGGCGGGCGGCGACCAGCGGCGTCCAGGAGCGCACCGGCAGGTTCGCGGCGCGCACCTCCAGGCCGCCCGCGTCCCGCAGCGGATTGACCAGCAGCACCAGCCCCAGCAGGACCAGCGCGGTCGCGGCCAGCGCGGGATCGAAGCCGGCGTCGAGGCGGCGGGCGTAGCCGACCAGGATCGCCGCCGCGACCAGCGCGGTCTCCGCCGCGTTGTCGGCGCCCGGGCGCACCCGCCGCTCCCAGGCGGCCGCCGCGAGGGCGCCCACGGCCAGCCCCAGCCCCCAGCCGGTCGCGCCGGTCAGCGCGACCACGAGGAACGCCAGCACCGCCAGGCCGGTGGCCAGCGCGCGGGCGAGCAGCTTCCGAACCAGGTCACCACGCATGTCGGCTCCGTTTCCCGCCGTGGCCCGAAATCCGCCGTCAGCCGGCGTCGGCGAGGCTCGCGTCCCGCTCGGCCCGCGCGGGCCCCGGCTGGGCCGGCACCTCGCCGGGCGCGCGGCGCACGTCGATGACCTGCCCGGTCAGGTCGGAGATCAGCACGTCCAGCGACGACTGGGCGACGGTCTCGGCGGCGAGCAGGGTGTGCTCCGGCTCCTCGCCGAACGCCTTGGTGCGCATCGGGGTCGCGGTCCGCTCGGGGTTGATGCAGTTGACCCGTACGCCGAACTCCGCCCACTCGTCCGACAGCGCCTGGGTGAGGTTGACCAGGGCCGCCTTGGTGGAGGAGTAGAGCGCGTAGCGGGCCCGGCCCCGGGTGTAGGAGCTGGAGGTGTAGAGCAGCAGCTGGCCCTTGGTCTGCTGGAGGTAGGGCAGCGACTGGCGGGCGACGATGACGGGCCCCACGAAGTTGACCTGGAGCACCCGGTCCATGGTGTCCTGGTCCATCTCGGCGAGGGCGCCCTTCTCCAGGATGCCGGCCGTGACCACCACGTGGTCGATCCGGCCGGTGGCCTCGAAGGCGGTCTTCAGCGCCGCCTCGACGTCCTCGGCGCGCTCGACGTGGGTGCCGGTGCTGGAGCGGCTGAACGGGAAGACCTGCGCGCCGTAGCGGCGGGCCAGCTCGGCGAGGTCGTGGCCGATGCCGTAGCTGCCGCCGAAGACGACGATGGTCCGGCCGGTCAGCTCCTCGGTGTAGCTGCGCTCGTCGGTCACCCGGGGCGCCTGCGCGGCGGCGAGCTGGAACAGCTTGTCCGCCAGGTGCACGTCGACGGGGTGGGTGACCTTGATGTTCTCGTCGGAGCCGTCGATGACCTTGATCGGCGTGCCGGGCAGGTAGCGCAGCACCACCCCGCAGTCGTCGGTGGCGGCGAAGTGCGGGTCGCCCTCGGCGAGCCGGTAGGCCTCGCGGATGGTGCCCGAGCGGAACGCCTGCGGCGTCTGGCCCCGGCGCAGCGAGGAGCGCACCGGGATGTCGGTGATGCAGTCGTCCTCGTCGACCTGGACGATCGTGTCGGCCGACGGGATCGCCACGTCGACCGCCGAGTACGTCCAGAGCGCGTTCACGCACTCCCGGACGATCCGGCCGCTGACCAGGGGCCGCACCGCGTCGTGGAAGAGGATGTTGCAGTCGCCCTCGCCGACGGCGTCGAGCGCGATCCGGGTGGTGGCGTTGCGGGTGTCGCCGCCCTCGATCACCTTGGTGACCTTGCGGAAGCCGGCCTTGTCGACGATCTGCTGGGCGTCGGCGAGGTGGCCCGTGGCCATCAGCACGACGATCTCGTCGATCTCGGGCGCCGCCTCGAAGACCGCCAGGGTGTGCTCGATGATCGGCTTACCGGCGATCTTGAGCAGCTGCTTCGGGATGCCGAGGCCCAGCCGGGTCCCGGTGCCGCCGGCCAGCACCACCGCCACCGTCCGCGAGGGCCGCCACGGTGCCGGGTTCTCCGGTGCGGCGGTCGGGCCAGCGGTGTGGTCCTGCGTCATTGCCGAAGCCTCACTCTCAGGGTGCGTGAACAGAAGGTTCCGCCCGGGCGGCGACCGGATGAACCTTAACGCGCGGACCGCGCCGCCCCCACGGGGCGACGCGGTCGGCCGGCACCGGGCGGATGCCGTACGTGCGCCGGGGCGCTACTTGCCGCTGAACGCCTCGTACTCCCGGACGACCTCGTCGGTCGGGCCGTCCATGCGCAGGACGCCCGATTCCAGCCAGATCGTCCGCTCGCAGGTGTCCCGGATCGAGGAGAGCTGGTGGCTGACGAGGAACACCGTGCCGGCGCCCTCGCGCAGCTCCCGTACCCGCCGCTCGCTGCGCTTGCGGAAGATCTTGTCGCCGGTGGCGAGGGCCTCGTCGATGAGCAGCACGTCGTGCTTCTTGGCCGCGGCGATGGAGAACCGCAGCCGGGCGCCCATGCCGGAGGAGTAGGTGCGCATCGGCAGCGAGGCGAAGTCGCCCCGCTGGTTGATGCCGGAGAAGTCGATGATCTCCGGGGTGCGGCGCTGCACCTCCTCGGGCGACATGCCCATGGCCAGGCAGCCCAGCACGACGTTGCGCTCGCCGGAGAGGTCGTTGAGCAGGGCCGCGTTGACCCCGAGCAGCGACGGCTGCCCCTGCGTGTAGACCGCGCCGCGGTTGACCGGCAGCAGGCCGGCGATGGCGCGCAGCATGGTCGACTTGCCCGAGCCGTTGCTGCCGATCAGCCCGATCGCCTCGCCCCGGTACGCGGTGAAGCTGACCCCCTTGACCGCGTGCACCTCCCGGATGTTCGGCGCCGAGGTGCGGCTCACGATCCGCTTGAGGGCGCCGACCGGGCCGCCGCCCCCGCCGGCGCCCTTGTGGATCCGGTAGATGACGTGGGCGTCGTCCACCACCACGGTGGGGATGCGCTCCCGCACCTGGGGCAGCGTCACCGTCACGTCGTTGGACGACTCGAACTGCTCAACCACGGCCGTACTCCTGTTCGCCCCGCCAGAAGTAGATGAAACCCCCGACGCCCATCACGATCGCCCAGCCCAGCGCCGTCACCCAGAGCTGGAGCAGGGAGGAACTGAGCAGTGGCGTGTTCTCCAGCAGCGAGTACCGGGCCAACTCGATGTAGACCAGCGCCGGGTTCAGCTCGACCAGCCCGGAGGCCCAGGGCGGCAGCTCATCGCGGAAGAGCTCCACGCTGTAGAGCACCCCGGAGCCGTACATCCAGGTGCGCATGACGAAGGGCATGACCTGCTTGAGGTCCGCCAGCTTCGAGCCCATCCGGGCCACCACCATCGTGAGCCCGCCGTTGAAGACCGTCTGGAGCAGGATCGCCGGCACCAGCATCAGCCAGGCCAGGGTGATCGGCTCGCCGGTCACCAGCACGATGACGGCGAGCACCACCATCGAGCCGAGGAGCTGCTGGAACTGGGTGACGGTCACGGCCAGCGGCAGGCAGGCCCGGGGGAAGTGCAGCGCCCGGATCAGGCCCAGGTTGCTGGTGATCGACTGCGTGCCGGTCTGCACCGCGGTCTGCGTGAAGTTGAAGATGAACAGACCGGTGCAGAGGTAGGCGATGAAGTTCGGGGTCCTGTTCTGTGCCAGCACCACGCCGAAGATCAGGTAGTAGACCGCCGCGTTGGTCAACGGGGTGAGTACCTGCCACAGCTGCCCGAGCCGGGCGTTGCTGAACGACGCCACCAGCTTGGCGTTGGCGTACGCGGCGATGAAGTGCCGGTAGCGCCAGAGCTGCCCCGCGTATTCGCCGAGGGACGGCCGCTCGCCGGCGAACCGGAGCCCGTACCGCTTGGCGAGCTGGGCCCCGGTGAGCCCGGAATCCGGGTCGGCCACCGTGGTGTTGGCCATGGTTTGGCGCTCCGATCTCTTTCGTGCCAACGGGTTGCGCGCGACGACGGGAGAGCGTGGCCAGTGCGGAGCGCCGCCTCGTCGCCGGGCGAACCGTAGTGGAAAACACGTCGGGACGCAACCGTACCGTCGCTGCGCTACATTGTTGCACGTGAAGACCGATAAGAGGCGGGTGCCGGCCGGTGCGGCGGTGCTCCGTGACGACATCACCACGGCCATCCGCCGCGCGGTCACGCAGGAGCTGGCGGAGGTCGGCTACGGCCGGTTGTCGATAGAGGCGGTGGCCCGGCGGGCCGGGGTCAGCAAGACGGCGATCTACCGCCGGTGGCGCTCCAAGCTCGAACTGGTGCTCGACATGGTCTCCGCGGTCGCCGGCCGCAAGCTGCCCATGGTCGACGCCGGGAGCCTGCGCGGGGACGTGGAGCTGCTGCTGCTCGTCGCCGCCGGGGCGCTGCGCCACCCGCTGGCCTCGCAGATCATTCCGGACCTGCTCGCCGAGGCGGCGCGCAACCCGCAGATCGCCGAGACCCTCCAGCGCGCGTTGGCCGGCTACCAGGACCGGGTCGGCGAGCTCGTCATCGGCCGAGCGGTCGAGCGGGGCGAACTGCCGGCGGGAGCCGACCGGCGCGGCGCGGCGGATCTGATCGTCGGGCCGGTCTACTGGCGGCTGGCGATTTCGCGGACACCTCTTGACACGCCGGAGATCGCCCGCATGGCCGCCGCGATCGTCGCGGCCCTACGGGTAGCATGTACCGGTCCGTCCCTCGACGAACCGGCGGTGTGGGACACCCGGTCCCTGACCGCTTCTGAACCCCACCGGGCCGGTGCGTGAACGTTGGCCTCGTCGGTCTCGACCCGATCTGCAACGGGCTAGTATCGCACCCCGAACCCCACCCGAGCACCATCTGACACAGGAGGATGCCCCATGGCTGGGCCGCACCCAGAGTTCATTCCCCCAGCGCGGCCGATCATCGGTGACGCCGAGATCGAAGCGGCTGTTCGGGTGCTCCGCAGCGGCCGGGTGGTGCAGGGTCCCGAGGTCGCGGCCTTCGAGGAGGAGTTCGGCGAGCTGGTCGCCGGGCGGCACTGCGTCGCGGTGAACTCGGGGACCTCCGCCCTGCAGCTCACCCTCATGGCCCTCGGCTTCGGCCCGGGTGACGAGGTCATCGTGCCGTCGTTCTCCTTCGCGGCCAGCGCGAACGCCGTCCGGCTGGTCGGCGCCGAGCCGGTCTTCGTGGACATCGAGGCGGGCAGCTTCTGCCTCGACCCCGAGGCGGTCGCCGCCGCGGTCACCCCGCGCACCGTGGCGATCATGCCCGTCCACCTCTACGGCCACCCCGCCGCGATGGACCGGATCATGGCGATCGCCGAGCGGCACGGCCTGGCCGTCGTCGAGGACGCCGCCCAGGCCCACGGCGCCGCGCTGAACGGCACCCCGGTCGGCGCCTTCGGCACCGCCGGCTGCTTCAGCTTCTACCCGACCAAGAACATGCACGCCCTGGAGGGCGGCATGGTCAGCACCGGCGACGCCGAGCTGGCCCGCACCCTGCGGCTGCTGCGCAACCAGGGCATGGAGCAGCGGTACGCCAACGAGATCGTCGGCGCGAACATGCGGATGACCGACGTCGCGGCGGCCATCGGCCGGGTCCAGCTGGGCCAGCTGGGCGAGTGGACCGAGCAGCGCCGGGCCAACGCCAAGTTCCTCGACTCGAAGATCACCGGCATGGTCACCCCGCCGGTCGCCGACGCCGCCCGGCACGTCTACCACCAGTACACGGTGCGGGTGCAGGGTGACCGGGACGCCGCCCAGCAGCGCCTCACCGAGCTGGGCATCGGCAACGCCGTCTACTACCCGACCCCGATCCACCGGCTCAAGCCCTACCTGAGCGAGGACGGCAAGCCCGGCCCCTGGGACCTGCCGGAGACCGAGCGGGCCGCCGCCGAGGTCGTCTCCCTGCCGGTGCACCCCTCGCTGACCGAGGCCGAGCTGGAGCGCATCGCCGAGGGCGCGAACCTCGCCGGGGGTGCCCGATGAGCGCCGGCCGCAAGTTGCGCGCCGGCCTGATCGGCCTCGGCGCGATGGGCCGCAACCACGCCCGCGTCCTCGCCGGCCTGGACGGCGTCGAGCTGGTCGGCATCGTCGACCCGGCCGGCGACACCACCGGCACGCTGCGCGCGCCGGTCGTACCCGAGCTCGGCGACCTGCTCGCCCTCGGCGTCGACTACGCGGTGGTGGCCTGCCCGACGGCCCTGCACGAGCAGGTCGGCCTGGAACTGGCCGCCAACGGCGTCAGCGCCCTGATCGAGAAGCCCCTCGCGCAGAGCGTGGACGCGGCGCTGCGGCTCGTCGAGGCGTTCGAGGCCGCCAGCCTGGTGGCCGGGGTGGGGCACATCGAGCGTTACAACCCCGCCCTGCAGAACCTGCGCACCCGGCTGGAGGCGGGCGAGCTGGGCGAGGTCTACCAGGTCGTCACCCGCCGACAGGGCCCGTTCCCGCACCGCATCGCCGACGTCGGCGTGGTGATGGACCTGGCCACCCACGACATCGACCTGACCAGCTGGGTGACCGGCCAGGAATACACCTCGGTGTCGGCCCGGACGGTCTCGCGCAGCGGCCGGCTGCACGAGGACATGGTCGCCGTGGTGGGGCAGCTCGCCGACGGCACCATGGTCAACCACCTGGTCAACTGGCTGAGCCCGCTCAAGGAGCGGTCCACGGTGATCACCGGTGACCGGGGCTGCTTCATCGCCGACACCCTCACCGCCGACCTCACCTTCTACGCCAACGGCGCCATCGACACCGAGTGGGAGGCGCTGCGCGCGTTCCGGGGCGTCGCCGAGGGCGACATGGTGCGCTACGCGATCCCGAAGCGGGAGCCGCTGCTGGTCGAGCACGAGCGCTTCCGCGACGCGGTCGAGGGCAAGGAGAGCGACATCGTGACCCTGCGCCAGGGCCTGCGTACGGTCGAGGTGGCCGGCGCCGTCCTGCGTTCCGCGACCGATGGCAGCACGATCGCCGTGGGCACGGGCACCCCGTCCCCGGCGGGGGACACCCTCTCCACCCGCTGACCCGGGGCGACCGCGGTCCGCGTCCGGCGGACCGCGGTCGGGCACCCTCCACCGCCAGCCCTCCTCCACGAAGGACAGCGCATGTCAACGCCCCGCCGAGCGCCGCGGCTCGTCGTACTGGTCGCCAACGGCATCACCGGCGACTCCCGCGTACAGAAGACCGCCATCGCCGCCGCCCGGGACGGGTGGGACGTGGTCCTGGTGGGCCGGAGCAGCCGCAAGAAGGGCGAGCTGGAGCGCTCCGCCATGGGGCCGATCCAGGTCATCCGGGTGCCGGTGCCGCAGACCCTGTCGCGCCGGCCGGCCCGCGAGCACCGGGTCCGCCGTACGCTGACGCAGTTCGGCATCCCGGACAAGTCCGCGCTGGCACGCTACCGCGCCTCGCACCAGGCCTGGCTCCGGTCGCAGACGGCGAAGCGCAACCCTCCGCCGCGCGCCTGGCTGCGGGCGCACGAGGCGGTCCACCAGTTCCGGCTGCGGGCCTGGGGCTGGGAACAGTTCCACAGCACCCAGCCGCTGCCGCCGACCGGCGACTGGCGGACCGACTGGCCGACGCTGCTCGACATCGACCTGGCGTTCGGGCCGGTGCTGGAGGAGCTGGAGCCGGACGTCATCCACGCCAACGACATCAACACGATCCCGACCGCGGCGATGAGCGCCGCGCGGCTGCGGGCGCGCGGGCGCGGCTGCGTCTGGCTGTACGACGCCCACGAGTACGTGCAGGGCGTCGCCTGGCCCAAGCCGCAGCAGGCCAGCGGCGTGCGGGCCGCCGAGCGGGAGTTCATCGGCCGGGCCGACGCGGTGGTCACCGTCTCCGAGCAGATCGCGGAGAAGCTCCAGACCGAGTACGGGCTGCCGAAGACCCCGATGGTGGTGGGAAACTCGCCGGTGCGCGAGGGCATCCGCAGCGGCGCCGTGACCGCCTCCGTGCGGGAGCGTGCCGGCGTCGCCGAGGGCGTGCCGTTGATGGTGTACGCGGGCTGGATCGGCAAGGAACGCGGGCTGGACACCGTCATCGCGGCGCTGCCGCAGCTGCCGGAGCACCACCTGGCCCTGGTCAGCGGCCGGATGACCCCGCTGCTGGAGGAGCTGCTCGCCCGGGCCGAGGCGAACGGTACGCGCGACCGGGTGCACGTGGTTCCCTACGTCGCCCCGTACGAGGTCGCCGACTACCTCAGCTCCGCCGACCTCGGCCTGATCCCGTTCCAGCGGACCCCGAACTGCGAGCTGTCCCTGCCGACGAAGGTCTCCGAGTACCTGCACGCCGGCCTTCCCCTGGTCACGAGCGACGTGCAGGTCGTCCGGGCGTTCGTCGAGGGGCACGACATCGGGGAGACCTTCACCTCCGGCGACGTGGCGGGCTTCACGGAGGCGGTACGCCGGGCCACCGCCCGCCGGGCCGAGCTGGCCGCGCACATCGACGAGCCGATCCTCGACGACCTGTCCTGGGAGCGGCAGAGCAGCAAGCTGCTCCAGCTCTACCGGGACCTCTCCGGCGTCGCGCCCGCCGGCCCGCGCGACGTGCCGTGGACGGTGCAGGAGCGCCCGGTCACCGCGCCGTCGACGGGCACCGCCGAGCCGCGGCCCCTGGGCGGCTGGCGCGAGCTCGGTGACACGCCGATCCGCCTCGGTCTCGGCCCGGCCAACTACGCCGGCCAGGCCGCCGCCTTCGCCCGGGCCATCTGCCGCGACAACACCGACGTGTCGGTGCAGGTGGTGATGAACAAGCTGCCCGGCTCGTTCGACTACCCGGCGGACGTCTACCTCGACTCGCTGCGGCAGCCGGAACTCGACTTCCAGCTGGAGCAGCTCAACCGGGTGCTCAGCCAGTACACCCACGTGCTGGTGGACGCGTTCATGCCGCTGTTCGGCCAGCTCAACGGCGACAACATCGAGGGCGACCTGCCGGCGCTGCGCAAGGCCGGGATCAAGGTCGCGCTGCTGGCGCACGGCAGCGAGATCCGGCACCCGGACCGCCACCAGCAGCGCCACGAGTTCTCCCTGTTCAGCGACGCGCCCGACGGGATCGCGGCGAAGCTGCGCAAGAAGGCCGAGCGCAACCGCCGGGTGGCGGAGGAGTCGGGGCTGCCGGCCTTCGTGACCACGCCGGACCTGCTCGAGGACCTGCCCTGGGCGACGTGGGCCCCGCTGGTGGTGGACGTCGACGCCTGGGCCTGCGACCGGCCGGTGATGCAGCGGCCCCGGCCGCTGGTGCTGCACGCGCCGTCCAAGCGGTGGACCAAGGGCACCGACCGGATCCTGCCGGCGATGCAGGCCCTGCACGACCGGGGCGTCATCGAGCTGCGGCTGGCCGAGGGGGTCGCCTGGGCCGAGATGCGTGAGCTGGTCCGCGACTGCGACCTGGTGCTCGACCAGTTCACCACGGGCAGCTTCGGCACCTTCGCGGTCGAGGCGATGGCCGCCGGCAAGCCGGTGGTGGCCTACCTCAGCGAGCAGGTCACGAAGACCGTCGGCGGCGACCTGCCGATCGTCAACGCCACCCCGACCAACCTCACCTCGGTCGTGGAGTCCCTGCTCGACGACCGGGAGGCGACTGCCAAGATCGGCCTGGCCTCCGCCGAGTACGCCCGCACCTACCACGACGGCACCTGGACGGCCCGTCAGCTCACCTCGTTCCTTCGCTGAGACGACGCGCCGTCGGCCGTCCGTCCCCCGCTGCGGCGGGCGGCGGGCGGCCGTCGGCCGTCAGGCCCGGGCCCACGAGCGACGGCGGCCCGGACGATTCCGAATCGTCCGGGCCGCCGTCGGCGCTTGCGGTGCGGGCGGTCAGAAGACCGCGCGGACGTACGGGATCCGGGACGCCAGCATGGAGACGGCGAAGGAGATCACCAGCACGGCCGGGTAGGTCAGCCCGATGACCTCCAGCGACCGCCCGGCCTCCACGTCGGGGATGAGCTGCCGGAAGACCTCGAAGACCAGCAGGTGGATCAGGAACACGCCGAACGAGGCGTCGGAGAGGCGCGTCACCAGGCGGCCCACCCCAGGGCGCCAGGTGACCCGGGACCCGATGCTCACCGAGGCCATGAAGATCAGCAGGGTGGCGGCGGCGACCAGGGTGCCGGTCGCCATCACCGGGAAGGTGGCCTGGAGCAGGCGGTGCTGGGGCGCCACCCCGAACTGCCAGATCGCCTCGGCCAGCAGCAGGCCGGCGCCGAGCAGGGCGAGCGCCGTCCAGAGCCGGTTGAGCACGACCCGGCGCAGCGCCCAGCCGGCGATGAAGAAGCCGACGTACGGCCACCACCGGTTCCAACTGGTCAGGATGTTGGGCCGGGAGTCGCCGAGGATGAGGGCGATGCCCGGGATCATGTACGCGACCATCGTCCAGCCCAGCGCGACGCCGGCGGTGATCAGCGCCCGGTGCCGCCCGCCTGCGTGCAGGAACGGCGCGAGGACGGGCGCGAGCACGTAGAGCCCGGCGATCAGCCAGAGGAAGTACAGCGCGGTGAAGACCTTGCCATCGATCAGCAGGCGGGTCAGCAGGGTGAGGCTCATCTCCTCGCCGCGCATCGCCATCCGCACCACGACCACATACACCACGTGCCACACGATCATGGCGGGGAGGATCCGGGTGAACCGCTTGCGGTAGAACGCCGCCGGGCCGGCCCGGTGCGCCCGGGGGTCGAGCACGAACGCCCCGCTGATCATGATGAACGCGGGCACGGTCCAGATCGCCCCGATGTCGATCGCGGTGGCCACCCACCAGCCGAGGTTGCCGCGCAGGTCGTCCTGGCCCACGATGACGCCGAAGACGTGGATCGCCACCACGCCGCAGATCGCCACGACCCGCAGCGCGTCCAGCCCGTACTCGCGTGGCGGTGGGCCGCCGGCGGGGCGCTGCGGGCCCGGCTCCGTGGTGACGGCGGCTGCATCCGGCCGGTGCGGCGCCGGCGACGGAGCGGGGCCGGACCCGGTGGCCGGCGCGACGTTGACAGGGTGGGAGGCGGTCACCGGGCCATGCTAGTGCCCCGGCCGGTCACGTCCGTCGACGATGCTGCGGCCGGTGGGTCGACAGCCGTCGGCCGCCCCCGGCGCACCGGCAGCGTGGCGTCCCGGACGGCTGCCGCTGCCGTACACTCGCCGGGGCCCGACGGGGCCGCACAGAACGAGGAGGCACCATGACCGACGGCGCCGCCGGACCGGCCGCCCCCGCCACCCGGGGCCGGGTGGTCATGCTCGTGGACAACGGCGTCGAGGGCGACTCCCGGGTGCAGAAGACCGCCGCCTCGGCCGCCGAGGCCGGCTGGGACGTGGTCCTGCTGGGCC
Organism: Micromonospora echinofusca; assembly: GCF_900091445.1. Classification (NCBI taxonomy): domain Bacteria; kingdom Bacillati; phylum Actinomycetota; class Actinomycetes; order Micromonosporales; family Micromonosporaceae; genus Micromonospora; species Micromonospora echinofusca. Next base: position 4,344,692 of record NZ_LT607733.1, on the reverse strand, counting down.
GCTCGGCCACCGGCAAGGTGCAGACCTGGCAGCTCGGCGGCGCCGAGGTCCGGCTGCTGCCGATGACCACCTCGCTCGCGCGGCCGCCGCACGAGTTCCGCCGCCACTGGGTGCGCGGCCCGCTGGCCTACCCGCCCACCGGGATCGCGGCCCGCCGCGAGCAGGAGGTACGCGCCCGCCGCGCCGACCTGGAGGCGCGGCTCGGCGCGCTGAGCCAGGCCCGCGGGGAGGGGCGTTCCTCAGCCGGGCTGACGCTGAGCCGGCAACTGCTGCGCGGTGAGCTGCTGGCGACGAAGGTGTCGCGCCGCTGGGTGTCGCTGCGGCGCCGTCAGCTCAGTCGGGCCCAGGAGGCACGCAAGGGCCTGGCCACGCCGGTGGACCAGCTCTACACGCGGTTCTGGCAGACGGTGGCCGGCGACCGCGCCTGGCGACGGCTCGACCCGGCGCTGTGGGACTTCGAGTTGGCCTACGGGCCGGTGGTCGACAAGCTGCGGCCGGACCTGATCCACGCCAACGACTTCCGGATGCTCGGGGTCGGCGCGCGGGCCAAGCTGCGGGCCGCCGCCAAGGGCCGGCGCGTCGCGCTGGTCTGGGACGCCCACGAGTTCCTGCCCGGCATCCGGCGCTGGAACGACAGCCCGCGGTGGCTGCCGGCCAACACCGCGCACGAGCGGGAGTACGCCCCGTACGCCGACGCGGTGCTCACCGTCTCCGACGGGCTGGCCGACCTGCTGCGCGAGCGGCACCGCCTGCCCGAGCAGCCCACCGTCGTGCTGAACACCCCGAGCAGCGCGGACGCGGCGGGCGCGGGCGACGGGGTGCCGGACATCCGCGAGCTGTGCGGGATCGGGCCGGACGTGCCGCTGCTGGTCTACAGCGGCGCCGCCGCCGAGCAGCGGGGCCTCGGCATCATGGTCGAGGCGCTCACCGAACTGCCCGACGCCCACGTGGCGCTGGTCGTGCCCCGCCCGGCCGCCCCGTACGTGAAGGGGTTGGTGGTGCGGGCGGGGGAGTTGGGTGTGGCGGGGCGGGTGCACGTGTTGTCGTACGTGCCGCATCATCAGGTGGTGCCGTTCTTGTCGGGGGCTTCGGTGGGGGTCATTCCGATTCATCATTGGCCGAATCATGAGATCGCGTTGATTACGAAGTTCTTCGAGTATTCGCATGCGCGGTTGCCGTTGGTGGTCAGTGATGTGCGGACGATGGCGGAGACGGTGCGGTCGACGGGTCAGGGTGAGGTGTTCCGGGCGGAGGATGTGGGGGACTTCGTGCGGGTGGTGCGGGGTGTGTTGGCGGATCCGGGGCGTTATCGGGAGGTGTACGAGCGTCCGGGGTTGTTGGAGTCGTGGACGTGGGAGGCGCAGGCGCGGGTGTTGGACGGGGTCTACTCCCGGCTGCTGCCGGACCACCCGCCCGCCCCGACGCACGGCCCCGCCGTCGGCTCTGCCCCCGACCCGTCCCGGCAGGTGGGGGTCTGACCGGACGGCCCCGCCCCTGAGGCGTCCCCGCAGGCGGAGGTCTGACCGCACGGCCCGGCCGCCGGCGGCGACGGGACGTGCAGCGGGCGGCGACGCGGCCGGAGCGGGGGCAGTGTGGAGCATGTCGCCATGAGTAGGATCGGGCACCGTGACCGCAGCGCGACCCCCGGCGACCGACCTGTCCACCGACGCCGCCGAGGAGCGCGCGCCGGCTGATCCGCCCCGGGAGCCGCGCCGACGCCGGCCGGACCTCGTCGCCGTGCTCGTCCTCCTCGCCGGCGCGCTGTGGGTGACTGGCCGGGGCTGGCGGGACGTGCGCGGCCGGGTGCTCGGCGCGCAGCCGGCGGACCAGGACTTCAACGAGTGGATGCTGGCCCACGCGGCGCACGTGGTGGCCAACCTGGAGAACCCCTTCTTCACCCGGCTGCAGAACGCGCCCGACGGCGTGAACCTGATGACCAACGTCGGCATCCAACTGCCCGGCGTGCTGCTCGCGCCCGTCACCCTGCTCGGCGGCGCCGCGCTGTCCTACCTGGTGCTGATGACCCTCAACCTGGCCGGCACCGGCCTCGCCTGGTACTGGGTGCTCTCCCGGCACGTGGTCGGCAACCGGGCGGCGGCGCTGGTCGGCGCCGCCTGCTGCGCCTTCGCGCCGGCCCTGGTCTCGCACAGCAACGGTCACCCGCACATCACCGCGCAGTGGCTGATCCCCTTCATCGTGTGGCGGGTGGCCCGACTGACCCGGGGCGGGCGTCCGCTGCGCGACGGGCTCATCCTCGGCGCCCTGGTCTCCGCGCAGTTCTTCGTCAGCGTCGAGATCCTCTTCATCCTCGCCCTGGCCTGCGCGATGGCGCTGCTGGGGCACGTGCTGTTCCGACCCCGGGCGGCGTTGGCGGCGGCCCCCCGGGCGCTGGCCGTGCTGGGGGTGGCCGGCGCGCTGACCCTGCTGGTGACGGCGTACCCGCTCTGGATGCAGTTCCTCGGCCCGCAGCACCGCAGCGGCCACCCCACCGACCCGGACAAGTACGCGCTGCGGCTCGCCTCCTACTTCAGCTACGCGACGGAATCGCTGGCCGGCGGCCCGCAGGGTGACCGCCGGCTGGCCGCCAACGTGACCGAGGAGGCCAGCTTCTACGGTTGGCCGCTCGTGCTGCTGGCGGTCGCCGCGGTGGCCTGGCTGCGCCGGGAGCACCTGGTCCGGGTCCTGGGCTTCACGGCGGTGCTGGCCGCGCTCTTCTCGCTGGGCAACACGATCAACTGGGCGGTCCGCGGCCCGGGGGTTCCCGGCCCGTTCCGCCTGTTGAACGGCCTGCCGGTGGTCGACGCGATGGTGGTGGCCCGCTTCGCGCTGATCACCACGGCCGCGCTCGGGGTGCTCGTCGCGATCGTGATGGACCGGCTGCTCTCCGGTCGGATTCCGGCCTGGGTGGGCGTCGTACCGCTCCGGCCGCTGGTAGCGGTGGCGCTGGCCGTGGCCCTGGTGCCGCTGCTGCCGACCCCGCTGCCGGCCGTGGGACGCCCGGAGGTGCCCCGGTTCGTCACGGCCGGCGGATGGCGCGACCACGTGGCGCCCGGGCGGACGCTCGTGCCGGTGCCGGTGGAGAACATGACCTCGGTGCGGTGGGGCGCCGCCGGGGGCGCCGGCTTCGCCGTACCGCAGGGCTACTTCCTCGGGCCGACCTCGCCCACCGACGACACCGGCCGGTGGGGGGTGGATCCCCGGCCCACCGCCGCCCTGCTGACAGAGGTGGCCACCGGCAGGCGCCCGGCACCGGTCACCATCACCCCCGCGGAACGGGCGCAGGCGGAGCTGGACGTGCGGCACTGGCGGGCGGACGCCGTGGCGCTGCCGCGGCATCCCCGCGCCGAGGCGCTCCGTTCAGCGCTGGACGCGTGCTTCGGTCCGGGCCGGCGCGTCGACGACGTCTGGCTCTGGGACGTCCGCCCGCTGACCCGCTGATTCCTACGCCGGGGGCTGCCCCGGTTCGCCTGCGATGTCCGGGGCGGGCCGGGCGGGTCTGCCCAGCAGCATGGCGAGGCCCACCACCACCGGCAGCCAGATGACCAGGACCAGCCGGTCGGCCTCGGACTCCTTCGGGTGGGCCACCAGCGTGAGCAGCCCGGTCGCTCCGGTCGCGGCGAAGAGCAGCGCGGCCCGCCCGGGCAGCGCCCGGAACAGGGCGGCGAAGCCGACGAGCAGCAGGGCCAGGAACGGCGAGGCGGCCAGCGGCGCGCCCCCGTTCCACCAGGCGTTGAGCTGGGCGGGCCAGAAGTCCCGGTTCAGCTCCACCAGGCGCGGCCACGGGTCGGGCACGTCCGGCCGGGTGAAGTGCACGGTGAACTTGTCCTGAAGTGTCTCGGCGGCGCCGGGGATGTCCAGCGCGGCGCTGAGGCCGAGCCAGACCGCCGTGGCCACGCCGCACGCGACGGTGAGCACGACCAGCCCCGGCTCCCAGCCGGCCCGGCGGCGGCGGAGCAGGGTCAGCGCGGCGAACACCGCCGTCAGCGCCGCCGACAGCAGCAGGCCGGTGGCCGGCCGGGTGACGGTCGAGGCGAGCAGCCCGGCCAGCACCGCGCCGCCGAGCAGCAGCCGGCCGCGCGCCGTCCCGCCCGGCCGGAGCAGGGGTACGGCGGCGCAGAGCGCGGCCAGGGCGAACGCCGTCGCGCCGGCCTCGGCCAGCAGCCGGCTCAGCCAGAAGCCGGTGGGCAGCAGGAAGAGCAGCGCGGTGGCCGCGAGCGAGCTGACCAGGCCCCCACCGAGCAGCCGCACCGCCAGGGCCGCCAACACGCCGGCCAGTACGGCGAGCGCCGCGGTGGCCAGCACCATCCCCCGCTCCCCGAAGACCAGTACGAACGGCGCCGCGGTCAGCGAGTAGCCGGGTCGGGTGGTGAAGATCCGCTGGTAGCGCGGGGGCATGTCGGCCGCCCACTGCCGGGTCCCGGCGACGCAGGAGACACCCCGGCGCGGACTCGGCATGCCCTTACGGCAGACCAGCCGGGCGGCGAACCGGTCCGCCTCGGCGGAGGGCGTACCGGTCATGGTGGCCGCCTGCCGGGCGTACCAGTAGGTGTCCGGGTAGGCGTGCTGCGGCGCGGTCTCCCAGCGGCCCCACCACAGCAGGCTGCCGAGCACGGCGGCGGCGAGCAGGCCGAGCACCAGCCGGACGCGGGCCCGGCGGACGTCGGGCGCGGTCGGCCGACCGTCCGCCGGTGCGGCACCGAATGTTTGGTTGGTCGACATCTCGCCCTACTTCCGGCGGAACGTATCCGGCTGACAGTTTCCTCGCGTGGGGTGCGCAACGACGCGGTCGGCGCCGGGACGGACAGCGGGGAGGGTACGCTCCGGGGCGCGCGGAGGCGATGCCGACCCGCGCTTTCCCACAATCCATGGTGCGGGGGCGCCGGCCGGCGGTCTCGTACAATCGCTCGGGATCCGGGCCGGGTGACCCGGCCGGACGGCACCGGGCAGAGGCGGAGAAGCAGACGATGGGGCTGAACGGCGGCGCCGGCGCCCGGGGGCGTGTTGTCATGCTGGTCGACAACGGGGTCAACGGTGACTCCCGGGTCCAGAAGGCCGCCCGTTCGGCCGCCGACGCCGGCTGGGAGGTCGTCCTGCTCGGTCGCACAGCCGCCGGGCGCTCCCAGAGCTGGCGACTCGGCGACGCCGAGGTGCGCCTGCTGCCGATGCCCGAGCCGCTGGCCAAGCGCCGGCACGAGTTCCGCCGCGGCTGGCTGCGCTGGCCACTGGCGTACCCGCCCACCGGCGTCGCCGCGCACCGCAGCCAGGCGATGAAGGCCTGGCGGGCGGACCTGACCTTCCGGCGGGCGGCGCTGACGGTGGCCGCGCGCGACGGTGGCACCCGCCCGTCACCGCTGCGGTGGCACGCGCTGCGCGCCGAGGAGCTGGCCGCCGGGGTGGCCCGTCGCTGGGTCTCGTTGCGCCACTGGCAGCTCACCCGGTCCCGGCAGGGCCGCAAGAAGCTCGACGGCCCGCTGGACCGGGCGTACACGAAGTTCTGGCAGACCGTGCAGGGCGACGGCGCCTGGCGGCGGCTGGAGCCGGGGCTGTGGGACTACGAGCTGGCCTACGGCCCGACGGTCGACGAACTGCGGCCGGACCTGATCCACGCCAACGACTTCCGGATGCTCGGCGTGGCCGCCCGGGCCAAGCTGCGCGCCGCCGCACAGGGCCGCCGGATCGCGGTCGTCTGGGACGCCCACGAGTACCTGCCCGGCGTGCAGGCGTGGCGCGACAACGTCCGCTGGCTGCCCGGCAACATGGCGCACGAGCGGGAGTTCGTGCCGTACGCCGACGCGGCGATGACCGTCTCCGGCGGGCTGGCCGACCTGTTGCAGCAGGAGCACCGCCTGGCCGAACGCCCCGAGGTGGTGCTCAACGCCCCCGCGCTGGCCGAGCTGCCCGGCCCCGGCGACGAGCCGGCCCCGGACATCCGCGAGCTGTGCGGGATCGGGCCGGACGTGCCGCTGCTGGTCTACAGCGGCGTGGCCGCCGCGCGGCGGGGCCTCGACGTCATGGTCGAGGCGCTGCCGCAGCTGCCCGACGCGCACGTCGCCTTCGTGGTCAACAAGCCCGAATCCGCGTACGTGAAGGGGTTGGTGGTGCGGGCGGGGGAGTTGGGTGTGGCGGGGCGGGTGCACGTGTTGTCGTACGTGCCGCATCATCAGGTGGTGCCGTTCTTGTCGGGGGCTTCGGTGGGGGTCATTCCGATTCATCATTGGCCGAATCATGAGATCGCGTTGATTACGAAGTTCTTCGAGTATTCGCATGCGCGGTTGCCGTTGGTGGTCAGTGATGTGCGGACGATGGCGGAGACGGTGCGGTCGACGGGTCAGGGTGAGGTGTTCCGGGCGGAGGATGTGGGGGACTTCGTGCGGGTGGTGCGGGGTGTGTTGGCGGATCCGGGGCGTTATCGGGAGGTGTACGAGCGTCCGGGGTTGTTGGAGTCGTGGACGTGGGAGGCGCAGGCGCGGGTGTTGGACGGGGTCTACTCCCGGCTGCTGCCCGCCGGTCGCGGCGCCGGCGGTGACGACACCAACCCGGGCGCCGAGCCGCCAGCCCTGCGGGTCGGCGCGTGACCACGCCCGACGTGACGGTGGTGACGGCCGTCTACAACACGATGCCGGACCTGACCCGGTGCCTGACCTCCCTGGTGGAGCAGACCATCGGGCTGGACCGGTTGGAGGTCGTCGCGGTCGACGACGGCTCCACCGACGGCAGCGGCGCCGAGCTGGACCGCTTCGCGGCGGCGTACCCGGGCACCGTGAAGGTGCTGCACCAGGCCAACTCGGGCGGCCCCGCCGCCCCCAGCAACCGGGCGCTGGAGCACGCGACCGGCCGGTACGTCCTGTTCATCGGCGCCGACGACCACCTCGGGCCGGAGGCGCTGGCCCGGATGGTGGCCGCCGCCGACGAGTGGGGTTCCGACGTGCTGCTCGGCCGGATGGTCGGGGTCAACGAGCGCTACGTCCACCAGGCGATCTTCGAGAGCACCCGCGACGAGGTGGACCTCTTCGCCTCCGCGCTGCCGTTCGCCCTGTCGAACACCAAGCTGTTCCGGCGCGACCTGATCGAGAAGCACGGGCTGCGTTTCCCGGAGGACATGCCGGTCGGCAGCGACCAGCCCTTCACCCTGGAGGCCTGCCTGCGGGCCGGGCGCATCTCGGTGCTCGCCGACTACGACTACTACTACGCGGTCAAGCGGCTCAACGCCGGCAACATCACCTACCGCAGCAACCACCTGGCCCGGCTGCGCGGCGTCGAGCGCATCGTCGACGTGGTGGCGGAACTGATCGAGCCCGGCGAGCGGCGCGACGCGATCCTGTACCGCCACTTCACCTGGGAGATCGCCAAGCTGCTCCAGGACGACTTCCTCACGCTGGAGCCCGACGTCCAGGAGCAGGTCCGCGCGGGCGTGGCCAACCTGGCCCGCAAGCACCTCACGGACTCCATCCGGGACCGGCTGGGCGTCACCGCCCGGGTCCGCATCGGCGCCGCCTGGCTCGGGTCGCTCGCCGACCTGCGCGCGGTGATCAGGCAGGACGTCGAGGAGGGCCTGCCGCCCACGGTGGTGCAGGACGAGCGCTGGTACGCCCTGTACCCTGGCTTCGGCGACCCCCGATCCGCCCTGTCCGAGGAGTGGTTCGAGGTCAGCCGGTCCGACCCCAAGTGGCTCGCCCGGCTGGAGGCGGTCTCCGCGACCTGGTCCCCCGACCGGGGCGGGGAGAGGACGTTGACGGTCGTCGCGCGCAGCCCCTGGCCGGAGCTCGCCGAGCTCGCCGACGGCGGGCTCACCTTCAAGGTGGGTTCGGCCGCCGGCACGGTCACCGGCCTGACGGAGGACCCGCTGGGGACCACCGTCCGGGTCACGTTCCGGGCCGTCGACCTGCTCGCCGGCCTCCCGCCGGGAGGGCGGACCCGGACCGTCCGGGTCACCGCCGTGGCGGCCGGGGAGAGCGGTTCCACCCCGCTGCGTGGGCCACGTCCGCCGGTCCGGCAGCGGGTGCTCCACCGACACGGCGGACAGCTGTACGTGTTCACCACGACCACGAACCACAAGGGCCACCTGGTGATCGCCGTCTCGCCGGTGACGCTGCGCCGGGTGGTGGCCCGCCTGCGGCGCAGGCTTCCACTAGGAGGAAAGTAGTTCCATGAACATCTGCGTCGTCGCGCTGGGGAAGATCGGCCTGCCGCTCGCCGTGCAGTTCGCCACGAAGGGCCACCGGGTGATCGGTGCCGACGTCTCCGAGCGGGTCGTCGGGCTGGTCAACGACGGGGCCGTGCCCTTCCCGGGCGAGACCGACCTGGACGTCAAGCTTAAGGAGACGGTGGCCGCCGGGCTGCTGACCGCCACCACCGACACCGCCGCCGCGGTCGCCGAGTCCGAGGCGGTCGTGGTGGTCGTCCCGCTCTTCGTGGACGCCGAGGGCGTGCCGGACTTCGGCTGGATGGACGACGCGACCCGCGCCATCGCCGCCGGCCTGAAGCCGGGCACCCTCGTCAGCTACGAGACCACGCTGCCGGTCGGCACCACCCGCAACCGCTGGGCGCCGATGCTCGAGCAGGGCTCCGGGCTGACTGCGGGCAAGGACTTCCACCTGGTGTTCAGCCCCGAGCGGGTGCTCACCGGTCGGGTCTTCGCCGACCTGCGCCGCTACCCGAAGCTCGTCGGCGGCATCGACGAGGCGTCGGCGGCGCACGGCGTGCGCTTCTACGAGGCGGTGCTGGACTTCGACGAGCGGCCCGACCTGGAGCACCCCAACGGCGTGTGGGACCTCGGCTCCGCCGAGGCGTCCGAGCTGGCCAAGCTGGCCGAGACCACCTACCGGGACGTCAACATCGGCCTGGCCAACCAGTTCGCCCGGTTCGCCGACACCGTCGGCGTGGACGTCACGAAGGTCATCGCGGCGTGCAACTCGCAGCCGTACAGCCACATCCACCGGCCGGGCATCGCGGTCGGCGGGCACTGCATCCCGATCTACCCCCGCATGTACCTGTGGAACGACCCGGCGGCCACCGTCGTCCGCTCCGCCCGCGAGGCCAACGCGGCCATGCCGGAGTACGCGGTGGACCTGCTCGCCGCCGCGTACGGCGACCTGACCGACGTCGGGGTGCTGGTGCTGGGCGCCGCCTACCGGGGCGGGGTCAAGGAGACCGCCTTCTCCGGTGTCTTCCCGACCGTGGAGGCGCTGCGGCAGCGGGGCGCCCGGCCCTACGTCTCGGACCCGATGTACACCGCCGAGGAGCTCACCGCGCACGGCCTGCCGCCGTACGCCGGCGAGTCCCTGGGCGCGGCCGTGGTGCAGGCCGACCACGCGGAGTACCGCACCCTCAGCCCGTCCGACCTGCCCGGCGTGACCGTCCTGGTGGACGGCCGTCGGGTCACCGACCCGGCCCGCTGGGCGGGCGTACGGCGGGTGGTCATCGGCGGCTGATCCGCCGTCGCGTCACGGGGCCCCGGTCGACAACGGCCGGGGCCCCGTCGCGTCGAACGGGGGTGCCGTCGCGTCGAGCGGGGTGCCGCCGTGGGCCGGCACGCCGCCCGCCGGTGGGCCACGCGACACCCCGGCAATACTCGAAGGACATGCCACGTTAAGGTCGCACCTGCCCGGATTCGCCGGTGATCGACAGGGGAGAGTGTCTTTGTTCAGCAAACTGCGCAGGCAGCCGGACGCCGGCCTCATCGGCGCGCTGCTGCTGTCGTACGCCGTCATGGTGCTGGCCGGGGCCCTCGGCTGGGTGATCCCCTTCTCGCTCGCCGGCCTGGCCGCCATCGGTGGCGAACTCACCCTGCTGCGCCGGCCGGCCGGCGCCGAACTGCTGGAGAAGGCCGGGATCGGGCAGCTCCACCGGCACCTGGCCCGGGACCTGGCGGTCGTCCTGCTGATCGTGACGGCGCTGCGCCCCGGCCCGACGGCGCTGGTCCTGGTCCTGCTGCTGCCCGCGGTGCTGCTGGCGCTCGCCCTCGGCACGGGGGTGCTGGCGCGCCTCGGCGAGCGGGGCGCCGCCGCCGTCGCCTTCGTCCGCAACATCGACCTCGGGGGGTCCTCCGGGGCGCCCCGACCGCCGGCCTGGGCCGTCGCCGTCGAGGGGGAGCGGCTGCCCCTGCTGAACCTGCTGCTGGTGCCGGCCGCCGTGGTCGCGGTGCTGGCCGACGAGGCGGCGCCGGTGGTGCTCACCGCGGCGGTGACTCTGGTGGCGGGGGCGCTGGTCGCCGCGGTGCTCGCGCTGACGTGGCTGCGCGGGCGGGGCCGGGCCACCTCGGCGCTGCCGGTCGTGCAGAGCTGGCTCGCCCGGGAGCAGCCGGACCTCGCCCTCTACTTCGCCGGCCCGGTCAAGGACGTCTACCAGGCCAACATGTGGCTCGCCCCGGTCGAGGCGACGGGCCGCCGGGCGGTGGTGCTGATGCGCCAGGAGGAGGCGTTCCGGGCGCTCGCGGACACCCGCCTGCCGGTCGTCTGCGTACCCGCCGGTACCGACTTCATGAACCTCGAACTGGGCAGCCTCCGGGCCGCCCTCTACGTGGCGAACGTGGGCGCCAACATCCACCTGCTGCGCGAGCCCGGCGTGAAGCACGTCTTCGTCGGCCACGGCGACAGCGACAAGCAGGCCAGCGTCAACCCCTACAGCAAGGTGTACGACGAGGTCTGGGTGGCCGGCCCGGCGGGGCGGGAACGGTACGCCCTCAGCGGCGTCGGCGTGCTCGACCGCGACATCGTCGAGATCGGCCGGCCGCAGCTCGCCGGCGTGCACACCTTCGGCTCGGCGGCCACCGACCGACCGTTCACCGTGCTGTACGCACCGACCTGGGAGGGCTGGCTGGAGGAGGAGGTCTACCACACCTCCGTGGTGCTGATGGGCGAGCGGATCGTCGCCGGCCTGATCGCCACCCCGGGGGTGCGGGTGATCTACAAGCCGCACCCGCTCACCGGCAGCCGGTCGGCCAAGGCCCGGTCGGTCAACGACCGGATCGTCCGGCGGATCCGGGCCGCCGGCGGGCAGACCGACGCGACCTCGCTGACCGGTCGGGCGCACCTCGTGGTCACCGGCCGGGCGCCGGGGCTGTTCGACTGCTTCAACCAGACCGACCTGCTGGTCAGCGACATCTCCAGCGTGGTCTCGGACTTCATGCAGAGCCAGCGGCCGTACGTCGTGGCGAACCCGGCCGGGCTGCCCGAGGACGAGTTCCGCCGCCGGTACCCGACGGCGCGGGCCGCGTACCTGCTCGGGGCGGACTGCGGCGAGCTGGCGAAGATCGTCGCGGTGACCCGGGCCGGTGACGACCCGATGACCGAGGCGCGCCGGGAGCTGAAGACGTACCTGCTGGGCCCGGACGAGCCGAACCCGATGGACCGGTTCCGGGCGGAGGTCGACCGCCTCTGCGGCTGACGTGTCGACGCGGGGGCGGGGTCCGGCCGGTGCCGGGCGCCGCCCCCGCGTCCGTTCAGCCCCGCTGCGGCGGGTTGTCCACGTCCCGCGAGACGACCTCGCCGCGCTCGTCGACCCAGCCCTTCGGGCGCGCCGGGTTGCCGGCGACGAGCTGGTACGGCGCCACGTCCCGGGTCACCACGGACCCTGCGGCGATCATCGCGTACTCGCCGACCTCGATGCCGCAGACGAGGGTGGCGTTGGCGCCGATCGACGCGCCCCTGCGGACCAGGGTCGGGGTGATCGTCCAGTCCGGGTTCTGCGCCCGGGGCCGGAAGTCGTTGGTGAAGACGGCGCACGGGCCCACGAAGACCTCGTCCTCGATGGTGACGCCCTGGTAGACCGAGACGTTGTTCTGGATCTTCACCAGGTCGCCGACCGTGACGCCGGCGTCGACGTACACGTTGCGGCCGATGACGCAGCCGGCGCCGACCTGCGCCGAGGACCGGACGTGGGCCAGGTGCCAGACCTTCGTGCCGTCGCCGACGCGGGCACCCTCCTCGACGTCGGCCGTCGGGTGGACGAAGACGGAGGGGGACAGGGAACTGCTGTCAGTCATCCTTCAACTCGCATGGCTCGGGGCGCGGCGTCGCGCCGTCGGTGATCCACGTCGGCGTACGCCGGGCGGGCGTCGATCGCGCGGATCGGTTCTGCCACACCCGCCCCGGGGCGCGGAGGCGAGCCCGGGGGAGCGGACTCGGCGTAGCATAGCGACCCCTCAGCCGAGCAGCGCCGCCACCGCGTCGGCGGCCGGCCGGTCGGCGGGCAGCGCGTCGGCGGCCACGACGGCGGGCACCGGCAGCGGGCCGTACAGGTGCGGGAAGAGCGCGCCGTCGCGCGACGGCTCCCAGCGCAGCGCGACGCCCAGCCGGTCCGGGTCGACGGTCAGCAGGGTCAGCCCGGTGGCGCCGGCGTAGTGCCGCCGGGCGGTCTCGACCACCTGGTCGGCGCCGGAGAGGTGGACGAACCCGGACTGCCGGTCCGCCGCCGTACCCTCGAAGTGGCCCGCGGCCAGCGCGTCGTCCCACTCGGTGGTGGTGAGCAGCTTGTAGATCACCCGGGCAGCCTACGCGCGGCCGGTCCCGCCCGCGGCCGTCCCGGTTTCCCGGTACCGCCCCGGGTGGCCGCCGCCGACGGGCATGCTCGGGGCAGCGGGTCGCGGAGGGATGGCGATGGAGAGCTACGACGAGGACTGGACCGACAGCCAGCGGGCGCTGTACGACGAGTGCCACCGGGCCGGCGGCGAGTGGGCCGCCGACCCGGACACGCCGACCGACGACGTGCAGCACGTGATCAACCTCGGCCAGGCCGACGACGACACCCTCGCGGACGCCGAGGTCGACTACCCGCCCCTGGTCGACGCGGTCACCCAGGCCACCGGCGAGCTCGTCACCAGCGTGCCCGCCAGCCACGACGACCCAGGCTTCCGGGGGTTCGTCGACGGGGTCCGCGACGCCACGGCCGACGAGGTCTTCGGCCTCTGACCTGCCGGCCGGCCCGCTGCCGGCCCGCCCCGGCCGCCCCGCCCGCCCCGTCCCGGGAGCGGTCCGTGCGGGGCCGGCTCTCCCGTGGCGGGCGTACTTCTGCCACCATTCGGGTCGACAGACCGACGAATGGGGGCCCCGGGTGCGCATCCTGCTGGTCGAGGACGACCGCCGGGTGGCCGCCGCGCTCTCCGCCGCCCTCACCCGCCGGGGGTACGAGGTGGAGCACGCCGCGACCGTCGCCGCCGCCCTCTGCGCGGCCCCCTGCGACCTCGTGCTGCTGGACCTGACCCTGCCCGACGGGGACGGCACCGACCTGTGCCGGGAGCTGCGGCGGCGCAGCAGCCAGCTCGGCATCATCGCGGTCACCGCCCGGGGCGAGGAACGGGACCGGGTGCTCGGGTTGCGGCTGGGCGCGGACGACTACGTGGTCAAGCCCTTCTCCATGACCGAGCTCCAGGCGCGCATCGAGGCGGTGCTGCGGCGGGCGGCGCACGCCGTCCCGGAGCGCAACCTGATCGAGGTGGGGCCCGTACGCGTCGACGTCGCCGCCCGTACGGTCACCGTCGAGGGCCGGGCGGTGGCGCTGACCCGCAAGGAGTTCGACGTCCTGCTCTCCCTGGCCCGGCAGCCCGGGGTGGCGGTCGCCCGGGACCGGATCCTGCTCGACGCCTGGGGCACCACCTGGGGCGACGGGCACACCGTCGAGGTGCACGTCGGGTCGCTGCGCGGCAAGCTGGGCGACCCCGGCCTGGTGGAGACCGTACGCGGGGTCGGCTACCGGCTGCGCGGCGAGTGAGGTGACGCCGTGCGACGTCGACTGGTGATCAGCTACCTGCTGCTCATGGTGCTGGTGCTGATCGCGCTGGAGACCCCGCTGGCGATAACCCTGGCGACCCGGGAGACCGACCGGGTACGCGCCGACCGGCTCGCCGACGCCACCCGGTTCGCCTCGCTGGCCGGGCCGGCACTGCGGGGTGGCACCCCCGGCCCGCTCGACAACGAGCTGCGCAGCTACGACGCCCTGTACGGCATCGGCGCGGCGGTGGTGGACCGGGACCGCCGGACGGTGGCGGCCTCGGAGAGCTGGCAGCCGGCCCCCGGCTCCCACGAGGCGCTGGACACCGCGCTCTCCGGCCAGCAGGCCAGCGGGCCGGAGTCGGTCTGGCCCTGGGTCGACGGGCCGATCGTGGTGGCGGTGCCGATCAACGACGGCGGTGAGGTGCTCGGGGCGGTGGTCATCACCACGCCCGCAGACGCGGTCCGGCGGGCCGTGACGGTGTGGTGGCTGGCGCTGGCCGGCACGGGGCTGCTCGCCGTGCTGGCCTGCGTGCTGACCGCGTTCGGGCTGGCCGGATGGGTGCTGCGCCCGGTCACCGAGCTGGACGCGGTCACCCACGAGATCGCCGAGGGGGACCGGGGCGCGCGGGTGCAGCACCGGCTCGGCCCGCCGGAACTGCGCCGCCTGGCGGCCAGCTTCAACCACATGGCCGACGTCGTCTCCGACGTGATGGACCGGCAGCGGGCGTTCGTCGCGCACGCCAGCCACCAACTGCGCAACCCGCTGACCGCGCTGCGGCTGCGGGTGGAGGAGCTGGGACCGAGCCTGACCGACGCCGACGGGCGCGCCGAGCACCAGCTGGCCCTGGAGGAGACCGACCGGCTGGCGCTCGTGCTGGACGCGCTGCTGACCCTGGCCCGCGCCGAACGGCGGGAGAACCAGCGGGTCACCGTCGACGCGGCGGCCGTCGCCGCGTCCCGGGTCGCCGCCTGGGACCCGCTGGCCCGGCACCGCCGCATCGCCCTGCGACTGGTGGCCGAGGACGCCCCGGCGTACGCGCGCACCGTGCCGACCGCCATCGACCAGGCCCTGGACGCGTTGATCGACAACGCGGTGAAGTTCAGCGACGCCGGTGGCGAGGTGACGGTGACCGTCCGGCACGACGGCGACGGCACGGCGTTGGAGGTCCGCGACACCGGGCCGGGCATGACGGCGAGCCAGCTCGGCCAGGCGACCGAGCGGTTCTGGCGGGCCCCGGAGGTGCAGAACGTCGACGGGGCCGGGCTGGGCCTCACCATCGTCGCCGTGCTGGTCGACGCCTCGGACGGGCGGCTGACCATGCGCGGCGGCGAGCCACGGGGGCTGGTCGCGGGCCTCTGGTTCCCCGCCCCTGACGCCCCCGCCCCCACCGACCCCGCGCGTGGCGACGCCGCTCCCGCCGACCCCGTGTCCGGTGCTCCCGCCGACCCCGTGTCCGGTGCTCCTGCCGCGCCGGCCCGCGACGACGCTGCCGAGTCGCTCCCGGCGGGGGCGGCCGAGCGCTGAGCCCGTCGGGCCTGTCGAGCTGCCCCGTCCATGAGACCTGCCCCGCTGCACGGGGCAGCTCGACAGCGACGCCAGAGGGTGGCCGGTCAGGGGTTCGAGGGTGCGGTGGCAGTCGCGCACCCCGATGTGCTCGGTCAGGCCGACGTCGGCGACGCCGGGGTGGGGCGGTCAGGGGCCCGGCGGCGTGGTGGCAGTCGGGGGTGGCGGGTCAGGGCTTGGCGTTGCGGTACCAGTCGGCGGCGCCGGGATGCAGCGGCAGCGGGGCGGTGGCGATGGCCGACCGGGGGCTCATCCGGCCGGCGGCCGGGTGCGCGGCGGCCAACTCCTGGCGGCGCTCCATCAGCAGCCGGGTCACCTCCCGGATCAGCGGCGCCGGCAGGTCGGCTCGGACGATCAGGAAGTTCGGGTTGGCCACCGTGGTCACCGGGTCCGTCCCGTACACCGAGCGGGGGATGTCCCGGGACACGTAGACCTCCGGGTTGCTGGCGCGCAGCGGCCCCGTCCACTCGCCGAGGTCGACGATCCGGGTCGCGCTGTCGTCCGTGAGCTGCTCCACCGCCCGGACCGGCAGCCCGCCGGAGAAGAAGAACGCGTCGATCGTGCCGGCCCGCAGCGCCGCCACCGAGTCGTCGAGGCCGAGCCGCTCCTGGCGGACCCGGTTGCCGCCCAGGCGCGCCACCTCCAGCAGCCGGATGGCGGTGATCTCGGTACCGGAGCCGGGCGCGCCCACGGACACCCGCCGGCCGCGCAGGTCGGCCAGCGTGCGGACGGGCCCGCCGGCGGTGGTGACCAGGTGCAGCAGGTCGTCGTAGACCCGGGCGACCGCGACCACCGAGGGGTGCGCCGCCGGCGCCGCCGGCAGCACGTCGGCCTGGGTGAAACCCAGCTCGGCCTCGCCGGAGCCGACCAGCCGGACGTTCTCCGCCGAGGCGGCGGTCACCACCACGCTGGCCTGCACGCCCGGCAGTTCCCGGTTGAGGACGGTCGCCAGCGACTGCCCGAAGGCGTGGTAGACCGCCGTCGGGCTGCCGGTCGCGATCCGGATCCGCACCGGCGCGTCGGGGGCGTCCTGACAGCCGGCCAGGCCGGGCGACGTCACCAGCAGCAGCAACGCCAGCAGTGCCGGCATACGGACGGGGCGCGGGCGGACACGGCGGGACCGGGTGCGACTCACGGGCTGCACTCTGCGCCGTGCGGGCCGCCGCCGCAACCCGCCGCCCATCCGTCGGGCTAGGACACCGGCGGCGCGTCCGTGGCGATGGTCAGTTCGCGGCGGTACGCGACCGAGGCCGGGGCGACCCCGTCGGGCGGCTCGCCGACGCCCGACACCACCCGGACGTGCTCATCCGGCCATCATGACCGTTCGCGCAGGTGGGCGGGATCCAGGGCGGTGCTGTGCAGGATCCGCTCGCGGTCCGGGCCGTCCGCGACGCAGACCAGGTAGCACCCGGTGCCGGGACGCAGCAGCGCCGGCACGTCCAGCAGGGCGGCACCGCGTACCAGGATGGCGGCCAACTCCCGGTCGGTGATCCGGATGCCGAGGATGTGCCGGCGGACGTGGCGTCCCCCGGCGAGCAGGGCGGCCCGCCAGGCCGCCGCGGCCAGCCGGGGCCGCCACGCCCGCCGTACGGTCGACGCGCCCGGAACCGGCCCGCCCAGCAGTTCGCGCCGGCCCTGCCGCCAGCCGGCCTCCAACGTCCGGGCGTACGCCGGCCGGTGCTCCAGCGGCACGGAGAGCCGGTGCACTTCGAAGCGGCGGCGCAGCCCGCCGACGGTCACCTCGTGCGCGATGGGGACGTCCAGCCGGCCGAGCAGCTGCCTCATCCGGTGCGCCGCCTCCGCCCGGTTGAACTCCACCGACGGGGGACGGTGCTCCGGCACCGGCCGGCGGGTGCCGGCGACGGCCGGCGGGGGCGTGCAGCGCAGCAGGCAGGCGGCCTCGAAGGCGTCGGCCAGGGTCGACCAGTCCAGCGGCGGCGGGGTCGAGGGCAGGCGCGGCCGGTCGAGCAGGATCTGTTCGGGAGCCAACTCAGGCACTCCTTGTCGGCGTCGGGGGTCCTCCTACCGTGGCCCGTCGACGCCGAGGGGGAAACCGATCGGCCCCAGCCTTGAGGAAATCTTGCGGCTGTCCTACAACTCCGTGACGACCACGTCGACCTGGCGTGGCCGGCCGGCCACGCCGGGCTGCTCCAGCACCGGATACTTCAGGTCGCGCAACGCGGTCAGCAGCCCGTCGACCGTACGCGGCCGGGCGCCGGCGGTCAGCAGGTCGCGGACCAGCCGGCCCTTGGTCGCCTTGTTGAAGTGGCTCACCACCGAGCGGACGGGCACCCCGTCGACCTCCCGCTCGTGCAGCACCCGGACGGTCACCGTGCGCTCGGCCACCTCGTCCCGCGGCGCCCAGGTGGCCGCGTACGCGCCGGAGCGTAGGTCGAGCACGGGCCCGTCGCCGGCCGCAGCGGCCATCGCCGGGGCGAGCGCCCGCCGCCAGTACGCCGACAGCGCGCCGATCCCCGGCAGCCTCGCCCCGATCGGGCACCGGTAGGGCGGGATCCGGTCGGTGAGGCGTACCGCCCCCCAGAGGCCCGAGCTGATCAGCACCGACCGGCGGGCCGCCCGCTGCGCGGTCGCCGGTAGCGAGGCGAGGTCGAGCGCCTCGTAGAGCACCCCCGTGTAGACGCGGGCGGCGGGCGCGGTGGCCGCCGCCCGCAGCCGCGCGTTGCGGCGCAACTCGCCGCGCTGGCCCTCGCTGAGCCCCAGCGCCGCCCGGGCCGCCTCCTCGTCGCCGTCGGCGCTGAGCGCCACCAGGGCCGTCAGCACCTCCTCCCGCGCACCGGTCAGCTCCGGCAGGGAGAGCCGGGCGAGGTCCAGCCGTCGGCCGGTGCCGGCGTCGGCCTTCCCCTCGGAGGGCGGCAGCAGGATGAGCATCGGTGGACTCCTCGGCTCGGCGCGGCATCCGCGCGCCGGTGCGGCCAGCGTACGGGCCGGCCCTACCGCCACGGCCGTACCGGCGTCTGCGGGTGGTACACGCGATACCCGCCGACCTCGGCGACGAGCGCGGCGTCGGCCCGGTCGCCCAGCAGTCCGCGCAGGCGCCGCTCCGCCGCCGATCCGGCCTCCAGCGCGTACCCGGGCCGGTCGGCCCGCCCCACCTGCCGCCAGTACGCCGGGTAGCGGTTCTGCCCGGGGGTGAGGTCGCCGTCGAGCACCCCGCACACCACCGACTCGGCCGTGTTGAAGATCAGCCGGTTGCAGGTCCAGTAGTCCCCGTACACCTCGCGGGGGCCGCCCGCGCGCAGCCGGTCGGCCAGCTCGCGGGCCTGCCGCTCCTCGACCCGGGACGCCCCGGCGCCGGTGACGGCGAACAGCACGGTGACCACCAGCGTGGTCGCGGTCAGCGCGGCGAGCACGGCGGTGGCGAGCGCCCCGGCCAGCCGGCCGAGCGCCCCGACCGTGCCCCGCCAGCAGGCGACCGCCGCCAGCCAGAGCGGCCAGAGCACCGCCGGCAGGGAGAGCTGGAGCACCGACAGGTAGCGGGCGTTGTCCAGCGGGCTGGTGGCGGCGAGCGGGCTGCGCACGTACGACAGCAGGGTCAGCGCCGCGCCGACGACCAGCGCGAGGTGCACCACCGGGCCGACCCGCTCGCCGCGCGGGGCGCCCGGGGCCCGGCGGTACGCGACGACGGCGAGCGCGGCGGCGACCACCAGCAGTACGGGATAGAGCAGCCCGAACCACCCCTGCCAGCGGGCGCAGCCGTCCACCGGGCAGAGGCCGGCGGCGAGCGGCACCCCCTCCAGCAGCCCGCCGTCGAGCCGGCGCGACCACGGCGGCGTCGGCCCGGCCTTGGTGCTGATCTCGCGGAACACCGACAGCGAGTCCTCGCCGGGCGGAGCGAGGAGGTTGTCCCGGATCATCGGCGCGATCCCGACGGCGAACCCGGCCAGCAGCAGCACCCCGGCCAGGCCGAGCAGCTCCCGGCGGGCCACCCAGAGCAGCGCCAGCGCGGCCACCGCCAGATACGGCAGGATCAGCCAGTCCGACCAGGCGGCCACCCCGGCGAGCAGGCCGAAGAGCCCGACGGCCAGCCGGCGGTGCCGCACCGTGCCCCGGGCGAGCCCCACCGCGATCAGCAGCATCAGCGGCACCGCGACCTTGACCTCGGGACGGCCGCCGACCACGGTCAGCTGGTCGCGCACCACCCGTTCCCCGCCGAGCGCCAGCAGGCCGACGATCCCGGCGGCGAACCAGGGCGAGCAGATCCGCCTTGTCAGCCGGTGGATCAGCCACAGGAAGAGGGCGTAGAGCACCAGCAGCGGCAGGCGCAGCAGCGGCCAGCTCGGTCCGGCCACCGCGATCAGCGGCGCCGCCAGGTAGGACTCCAGCATCCCCATGTAGCGCTGCCCGTAGAGGAAGACCGGCAGCTCACGGCCCTGCGCGATGTGCAGCGCGGCCAACCCGAACGTCGCCTCGTCGCTGTTGGAGACGGGCACCGTGAACAGGGTCAGGACCAGCCGGTAGCCGACCCCGGCCAGCCCGAACAGGAGCGCGACGAGCGCCGGCCGGTCGAGCTGCGGGCGCCACCGCCCACGCTTGCGCACTGGTTGCGACACGACCAACGCCCCCGTCGTCGTCCCGACCGGAGTGTTTCACGCCGCCGGGGCCGGGCGGGGCGGATCGGCGCAGCGCGGACGATCTGCCGGACCACGGCGGGCGTGGCGTCGGGCTTCCCGGCGGCCGAGGAAGATCGCCTCGCGTGGCCGAGGTGGCCGGGTTGTGGCAGGGTTGCTGACGTGCCACCCACTCCCGCCGGCCAGTTGGCCGTAACCAACCTGCACCGGGCCGCGCGGATCGAGGACGCCGTGCACTCGCTGGTCGAACGCCGGCTGCGGCGCACCGGCTGGCGCACGAACGTCATCGCGTACACCGGCTACGGCGCGCCCGGCTGGGTGCGGGTGATGTGCCGGGTGCTGCTGGGCCGGCCGGACACCCGCCAGCGCGGCCGGCTGGAGAAGGTACGCGGGTGGCGCAGCTTCACCACGCTGCCGGCCAAGCACGTCACGGTCACCATCGAGGCCGGCGGAGAACGGCACGAGGCGCGCGCCGACCGCAGCGGCTTCGTCGACGCCGTGGTCGAGGCGGACCTGCCGCCCGGCTGGGGTTCGGTGCGGATCAGCCTGCCGGACGCCGAGCCGGTGGAGGCGCCGGTACGCATCCTCGACCCGGAGGTGCGCTTCGGCATCCTCTCCGACATCGACGACACGGTCATGGTCACCGCGCTGCCCCGGCCGCTGCTCGCCGCCTGGAACACGTTCGTCCTCGACGAGCACGCCCGCAACGCGGTGCCCGGCATGGCGGTGCTCTACGAGCGGCTGGTCACCGCGCACCCCGGCGCCCCGGTCTTCTACCTCTCCACCGGCGCCTGGAACGTGGCGCCGACGCTGACCCGGTTTCTGTCCCGACACCTCTACCCGGCCGGGCCGCTGCTGCTGACCGACTGGGGGCCGACCGCCGACCGCTGGTTCCGCAGCGGGCGGGAGCACAAGCGGGTCACCCTGGCCCGGCTGGCCCGGGAGTTCCCCGACGTGAAGTGGCTGCTGGTCGGCGACGACGGGCAGCACGACCCGGAGATCTACCGCGAGTTCGCCGCCGCCCACCCGCAGAACGTGGCCGGCGTGGGCATCCGCCGGCTCTCGCCCACCCAGGCGGTGCTGGCCGGTAGCCTGCCCACCCCGGCCGGCGAGTCGTCGGCGGGGCCGGTGGGGCAGAAGTGGCTCTCCGCGCCCGACGGCGCGGGGCTGTGGAAACTGCTGCGCGACGCCGGCCTGGTCTGAACGTGAGGCTGGCCGGGTCGGCCCGTCTGGCCCGGCCGACCTGCCCGCCGGCCGGGCACCCTAGCGTCCGGCCGCCCGCGTGCTCGGATCGGCGCGGACTTCGTCGATCCCCCGCTAGGCGGTGAATTCGACGCCGCCGAGGGAGACGGCCCGGTGGGCGGCGAGGCGTTCAGCCTGTTCGACGATGCTGTCGCGCGTGGTGGCGGGCAGCTTCTGCCACGGCTGGACGGTGACCTTCAACGTCCTGCCGGACTTGCGGGGACGCCAGGTGCCGACCAGTGCACCGTCGACCAGGACGGCGCCGGGCCGGCCCAGCACCGGCCACAGCTCTTTGGCGCGGGCCGGGTCCGGCACCAGCGTTGCCCGGTCTTTGGCCTGGAGGAACAGGTCGAACGGGCCGAGCAGCCAGGTTCCGTTGGTGTCGGCCGATTCCAGCGCCTGTTCGTCGGCGGCCAGGAGCGAGCGTGCCTCGCCACCGACCCTCACCTCGATCACATCCTCGGGCCAGCACGCCTTCACCTCCTTGACCGGGGCATCGAGATAGTCGGCCACGTGTCTGGGGGTGGCCGGGCCGAGCAGACGAAGGTACGCGCGGATGAGGTCGAACCTGTCGCCGGAGGCGGCGGCCTTCTCGAACCCCGCGATGCGCTGCAGGACCGGCGGCGACGTGTCGAGTCGCAGCTCCAGCCCGGCCCGCACGGCGGCCAACCGGAACGGCATCTCAAAGAGGTGGGTAGCGTCGCACGGCCGACAGGACCGCAGATACGGCTCGGGCATCACTTCGGCCAGGCGCCCGGAGACATCCCCCTTGACCATCGGCCGGGTGACGATGTCCCGCATCTGGGCGGCCACCTCATCGAGGGCGGTCAGGATGGCGATGCCAGCCGCCTTCAACGGCTTGGCGGCGTCGTAGATGCGCTTGCCCGCGTCGGCGTCGGAGAACGGCTCGACCGCGGCCGCCACCCTCCCCACGTCGGCGCGACGGTAGAGGTGGGGAGCGCCTCGCACGGTCCACAGCAGGATCAGATCCGCCACGGACAGCGCCGCCACATCGACCCCGCGAACGGCCAGCGCCCACCTGGCGCCGTCCGGACCGGTCTCCTGCACCCCGATGTCGAGCAGCGCGGTGCTTGCGAGCGTGCCCTCGACCCGGTCGAGCTGCTGCGCCTGAACGCGGAACTTCATCACTTGACGCGGATCAACCACCCCCACACCCTAGGCAGGGGCCCCGACAGACGGGCCGGGGAGCCGGCTGGCGGGCCGACCGAATTCGAGATCGATGTGCACGCCGGAACGATGATGCCCCACACCGCTTCGAGCCGGTCGCCGACCAGCGCCGACGGCATCCGACCGGCATCGAGCGGTGACGCGTTCCCCGCCGAGGGTCGTCACCGGGGCGCTGACCCGCTGTGCCAGCATCGCCTCGTGCGCAACGAGCAACGCCTACGGACGCGGACTCCAGAGTCACGAGCCTTTGCGGAGCGCGTACGGCTCGTCATGAACCTGACCGCGCGCCTCAACGCGCTGCCGTTCGACGACCTCGACGCGCGCCGGATGATGCTGACCGAGATCTTCGGTGGGCCGGTCCCCGACTCGCTGTCCATCCTGCCCCCGTTCTACTGCGACTACGGGCTCGGAGCGTCGTTCGGAGAGCGCGTGTTCATCAATCAGGGATGCTTCTTCCTCGACTACGGGGGAATCACCATCGGTGACCGCGTCATGATCGGTCCCCGGGTCACCCTGAGCACGTCCGGGCACCCGGTCGAGCTCGGCGAACGGTACGACTTCATCACGCACGCGCCCATCGTCATCGAGGACGACGTGTGGATCGGTGCCGCGGCCACGATCACCCCTGGAGTGACGATCGGTCGCGGCTCGGTCGTCGGCGCGGGCGCCGTCGTCGCGAAGGACGTGCTGCCGCTGAGCGTGGTGACGGCGACGAGCGCCGTCGAGCGGAAGCGGCTGAGACCGGCGCCTCCTGCGACCTCCTGAGGTTCGCAGCGGCGAAGAGGTGGCGGTGGGCAGCCTGTCGGCCGGTGAGCCACCGCCGTGCGTCGACTCGTCGTCGCCGGCCCCGCGTCCGGTTGGCCTCTCACCCTCGGTCGTCCGGTGACCCCGGTCCGTGAATCCTGTGAAGGATACTTGCGAAATAGCGCGGCACAGTTGAACATCTTTTCGTGCGCAGAGATTATGGTCGATACCTGTCCGGGCTGGCGTTGGTGGCGGCGCTGGCGCTCGGCGCGGCCGTTCCCACGGGTGCCCCCGCCTCCCGTCCCGCCACGCCGGAGACCGTGCCCGTCGCCGCCCAGGCGGCCTGCGTGACCGACCCGGCCACCCCGAAGCGGCAGCTGCGCGGCATGTGGATCGCCAGCGTGGCCAACATCGACTGGCCCAGCCGCACCGGGCTCACCCCGTCGGCCCAGCAGGCGGAGTACCGGGGCTGGCTCGACCTGGCCCAGCAACGGCGGATGAACGCCGTCGTCGTGCAGGTCCGCCCCGCCGCCGACGCGTTCTGGCCGTCGACGTACGAGCCGTGGTCGCAGTGGCTGACCGGCACCCAGGGCACCAACCCCGGCTACGACCCGCTGGCCTTCATGGTCGCCGAGGCGCACGCCCGCAACCTGGAGTTCCACGCCTGGTTCAACCCGTACCGGGTGGCCACCCACACCGACCTCACCAAGCTGGCCGCCAGCCATCCGGCACGCAAGAACCCGGGCTGGGCCGTCGCCTACAACGGTCAGCTCTACTACAACCCCGGCATTCCCGCCGTCCGCGCCTTCGTGCAGGACGCCATGATGGACGCGGTTCGCCGCTACGACATCGACGCGGTGCACTGGGACGACTACTTCTACCCGTACCCGGGCAGCGGTGGGGGCTTCCCCGACCAGGCGACCTACGCCCAGTACGGCGCCGGCTTCAGCACCATCGGCGACTGGCGGCGCAACAACGTCAACCTGCTGGTGCGGGAGATGCGCGACAAGATCCGGGCGGCCAAGCCGTGGGTGAAGCTGGGCGTCAGCCCGTTCGGCATCTGGCGCAACGCCGGCACCGACCCGCTCGGCTCGCGTACCACCGGCCTCCAGTCGTACGACGCGATCTACGCCGACACCCGGCGCTGGGTGCGGCAGGGTTGGGTCGACTACATCGCCCCGCAGATCTACTGGCACATCGGCCACCCGGCGGCCGACTACGCGGAGCTGGTCCGCTGGTGGTCCGAGACCGTGACCGGCACCGACGTGCAGTTGCTCGTCGGGCAGGCCACCTACCGGGCCGGGGCGTCCGGCCAGGACGCCGCCTGGCAGGACCCGGCCGAGCTGACCGACCACCTGACGCTGAACCGCAGCCACCCGAGGATCGTCGGCGACATCCACTTCAGCGCCAAGGACGTCCGCGCCGACCGCATCGGCGCCGTCTCCCGGGTGGCGACCGACCACTACCGCCGGCCCGCGCTGGCACCGGCCGGGGTGGGCGGCGCCGCGCCCGCCGCACCCAACCTCACCTCGGCGGTACGCGGCAGCGGCGGCGTGACCCTCACCTGGCAGCGCGGCGCGACCGGCAGCACCGCCGCGTACGCGGTGTACCGGCTGCCCGGTGACGGCGCGGTCGACGCCTGCGACCTGGCCGACGCCCGCCACCTGCTCGGCACGGTCCGCGCCTCGGGCACGACCGGGACGTTCACCGACGCCACCGCCGCGGCCGGCTCGACGTACCGCTACCTGGTGACGGCACTCGACCGGCTGCACCACGAGAGCCCGGCCAGCAACGCGCGGGTGGTCACCGGCTCCGGCGGCACGTTCAGCGTGATCGTGGACAACGCCACGGCCGGCGGCTTCACGGCCGCCACCACCTGGGGCACGTCGTCGTACCTGCCGGCGCGCTACGGCGCCAACTACCGGTTCGCCAGCCCGCAGGCGGTCAGCGACCCGGCCTGGTTCAGCGCGACGCTGCCCGCCGCCGGCTCGTACCGCGTCGAGGTCTGGTATCCGGCCGACCCCGGCTACAACAGCGCCACGCCGTACCTGGTGACGACGGCGAGCGGGACCGTGACGGTCAGGGTCGACCAGCGCACCGGCGGCGGCCAGTGGCGGGTGCTGGGCACCTACGACCTCGCCGCGGGGACGCGCCAGGTCGTCGGGGTCAGCCGCTGGACCAGCACCCAGGGCTACGTCGTCGCCGACGCCGTCCGGATCACCCGACTGTGAGCGCGTCGGAGAACGTGGCTTCCGGACCGGCTGCGGTGCGGATCAGCGGCTGGAGTGTCGCCACATGAGGATTCCGAGGACCATGAGCCACAGCGCCTCCAATGGGAGGATCATGACGAAGACCAGCTGATCGGTGCCGCCGGCCGGCCCCAACTCCAGCCCGGCGAAGGCCAGCAGGCCGTTCACGAGCACCGCCGCGCCGGCAACCGCTCCGGCGACGCCGAACCATCGTGGAAAGCGGCCGTCGAGTGCGACGGCGAGGCCGGCCAGCAGCATGGTCAACCCGTAGAAGACGACGATCTCGCTGTGGAAGGTGCCGTTGAGCAACCACAGCCCGGTCTCGGCTATGCGTTGCAACGCCTCCCGCTCCGGGCCTGTGGCGTTGGCCCACTCGTCGGCGAGGACCTTGAGCGCGTAGCCGTCGACTCCGTAGTCGAAGACGACGAACACGACGCCCACGATCGCGCTGGGTACCAGGAACCGGCCGGTGGCCCGCGCGGAGCCCCGCGTCAGGGTGCCCGCGAGCGCCACGAGGGCGCCCAGCCAGATCAACCCGGCGACGATCGTCCCCAGGTGGATGAGCAACCAGGTCGAATGGTCGGCGACGTAGCTCAGCGCCGCCTCCTCGCCGACGAGGCTGTCCTCCTTCGTGGCCAGATCGCCGTGCGGGGCCAACGACATGCCGAGCATGATCGGCCCGGCGATCGCGCACACGGCGCCGACTCGCAGCAGTGCCCGTCGTTCGGCATCGTGTGGAGTCGCTGGAGGGTGTGTCATTACGGTCTCCCGTGCGGATTCGATTGTGCGGGTGCTGCCGCGGCGTGATGCGGTTCGGCCGGGTTGGCGGTCGACGCCACCACCGGCCCGTCGGGCTGGTTCCTACCGCCGCCCGCGGCCGTCGCCGGGCTGGTCGGTGGCGGCGAGGTGCCCGGTGGGGCGACGCCCGTCGCGCAGCCGGCGTCGAGCACCGCCAGCCCGCCCGCGATCAGGCCCCACATCGTGTCGACGACCAGCAACGGGACGATGGCGAACGGCGTGGCGAGGGGCCCCTGCGGGTGACCGGTGAGGATCGGCGACAGCACCGCGCTGAGCAGGATCGTCGCGACCGCGTAGCTGAGCCCGGCAGCCACGAGGGTCAGCAGCGGCTCGCGTACCCGGCTGAGGCCCACGATGAGCGCCCAGGCCAGGGTGAGGAGGAGCGGAGCCGCCGGTTCACCCAGAGCGTCGATCAGGCCGACGATGGAGAAGATCGGCCGGACAAGCGCCAACGCGGCAAGCCCGATCACCAGGGGGCCGGTTGAGGCGTCGGAGAGGCCGGGATGAGGTCATGTCCCGAGGCTAGGTTCGCCTGCTAGTCGGGGCGTCGGTCGGATCTCGTCGGTTGCGGGCGGGCCCCTACGCCCCACCGCGACACGGGATGTCGCCTCTCGACGTACACGTCCCCGTAGGGCGGCAGGTCGTACGTTCAGTCGCGGCGCAGCCAGAGCACGCCGAGCGGGGGCACCCGCAGCGCCGCCGAGGCGGGCAGCCCGTGCCACGGCACGTCCTCGGCGTGCACCTCGCCCAGGTTGCCGACCCCCGAGCCGCCGTAGTGGTGGGCGTCGGTGTTGAGCACCTCCGCCCAGGTGCCGCCGGCCGGCAGCCCCACCCGGTAGTCCTCCAGCGGTCGGGCGGAGAAGTTCGCCACGCAGACCAGGGTCGCGCCGTCGGGGGCGATCCGGACGAACGAGACCGTGTTGTTGGCGACGTCGTCGCCGGCGATCCACCGGAAGCCGGCCGGCTCGGTGTCCTGCGCCCACAGCGCCGGGGTGTCCCGGTAGACGCGGTTCAGGTCGGCGACGAGCCGCTGCACGCCGGCGCGGGCCGGGTCGTGCAGCAGGTACCAGTCGAGGCCGCGCTCCTCGCTCCACTCCCGGTCGTCGGCCAGCTCGCAGCCCATGAAGAGCAGCTGCTTGCCCGGGTGCGCCCACATGTACGCCAGCAGGGCGCGCACGTTGGCCAGCCGCTGCCAGGTGTCGCCGGGCATCTTGCCCGCGAGGGAGCCCTTGCCGTGCACCACCTCGTCGTGGCTGATCGGCAGCACGTAGTTCTCGCTCCAGGCGTACGCCAGGGAGAACGTGAGCTGATGGTGGTGGTGCTGCCGGTAGACCGGGTCCTTCGAGGTGTAGAGCAGGGTGTCGTGCATCCAGCCCATGTTCCACTTGAACCCGAAGCCGAGCCCGCCGTCGGCCGTGGCGCGGGTGACGCCCGGCCAGGCGGTGGACTCCTCGGCGATCAGCACCACCCCGGCGTGGTGCTTGTAGACCGTCGCGTTCACCTCCTGCATGAGCGCGATGGCCTCCAGGTTCTCCCGGCCGCCGTGGCGGTTGGGCAGCCACTGCCCCTCCTGGCGCGAGTAGTCCAGGTAGAGCATCGAGGCCACCGCGTCCACCCGCAGCCCGTCGACGTGGAACTGGTCGCACCAGTAGAGCGCGTTGGCGACGAGGAAGTTGCGCACCTCCGGGCGGCCGAAGTCGAAGACGTACGTGCCCCAGTCGGGGTGCTCGCCCCGGCGCGGGTCGGGGTGCTCGTAGAGGGCGGTGCCGTCGAAGCGGGCCAGCGCCCACTCGTCCTTGGGGAAGTGCGCGGGCACCCAGTCCAGGATCACGCCGATCCCGGCGGCGTGCAGGGCGTCCACGAGGTGCCGGAACTCGTCGGGGTCGCCGAAGCGGGACGTGGGCGCGTAGTAGCCGGTGACCTGGTAGCCCCAGGAGCCGCCGAACGGGTGCTCCATCACGGGCAGGAACTCCACGTGCGTGAAGCCCAGCTCGGTGACGTACGCGGTCAGCTGCTCGGCCAGCTCCCGGTAGCTCAGCCCGGGGCGCCACGAGCCGAGGTGCACCTCGTAGACGCTCATCGGCTCCTGGTGCGGCTGCCGCCGGCCCCGCCGCGCCAGCCAGTCGGCGTCGCCCCACTCGTACGTCGAGTGGTGCACCACCGACGCGGTGGCCGGCGGCACCTCCGCGTACGCCGCCAGGGGGTCGGCCTTGTCCCGCCACTGCCCGTCGGCGCCCAGGATGCGGTACTTGTAGCGGGCGCCC
Organism: Micromonospora echinofusca; assembly: GCF_900091445.1. Taxonomy (NCBI): domain Bacteria; kingdom Bacillati; phylum Actinomycetota; class Actinomycetes; order Micromonosporales; family Micromonosporaceae; genus Micromonospora; species Micromonospora echinofusca. The sequence continues at coordinate 4,316,345 of NZ_LT607733.1, read as the reverse complement.
GCCCCGACGCCGGGGACGAACAGCTCCCACACCCCGCTGCCGCCGAGCGAGCGCATCGGCCAGCCGTCGTCCGGCGCCCAGCCCGCGAAGTCCCCGACCACCCGGACCCCGCGCGCGTTCGGCGCCCAGACGGAGAACGCCACGCCCTCGTCGAAGACCCGCGCGCCGAGGGCCTCCCAGAGCCGCTCGTGCCGGCCCTCGCCGATCAGGTGCAGGTCCAGCTCGCCCAGGGTGGGCGGGTAGCGGTACGGGTCGTCGTGGAGCCGGCCGTCGACCTCGACGCGGTAGTCGAGCACCTCGTCCGCGACCTCCGCCTCGAACACGCCGACGTCGTGCACCCGCCGCATCGGGTGCCGCTCGCCGTCGACGACGAGGGCGACGTCGGCGGCGCCCCGGCGCAGCGTCCGGACGAGGGTCCGCCCGTCGGCCGGGTGCGCGCCGAGGACGGCGTGCGGGTCGTGCGTGGCGCCGGCGATCAGCTGGTCCATCGGGCGTCGTCCTTCTGGGCGGGAACGGTGGGCGCGGTGCCGCCCGAGAGGTCGTCGGGAACGTCTTCGACGGTCAGGTCCGGCGCCGCCTGGGCCGGTACGGGGCCGACAGCGGGCGCGGGTAGCCGCACCGTCAGCACGTGCGCCGGTTGCAGGTACGGGTCGAGGCGTACGGCGTTGCGCTGGCCCCAGTCGTAGCTGGCGCCGGTCAGCTCGTCGCGCACCGTGAACCGGTCGTGCCAGTCCAGCCCGAGCGCGGGCATGTCCAGCGTGGTGTTGCCCCACTGCACGCCCTGCGGGTCGAACGAGCAGACGACGAGGACCGTGTTGCCCGTGCCCGGGTCGTGCTTCGACCAGCAGAGCAGCGCCGGGTTGTCGATCTCGTGGAAGACCAGGTTGCGCAGCTGGTGCAGGGCCGGGTTCTCCCGGCGCACCCGGTTCAGCACGGCGATGAACGGGGCCAGCGAGCGGCCCTGGGCCTGCGCGCCGGCCCAGTCGCGGGGGCGCAGCTCGTACTTCTCGTTGTCGAGGTACTCCTCCGCGCCGCGGCGGGCGGTGTGCTCGAACAGCTCGTAGCCGGCGTACATGCCCCAGGAGGGGGAGAGCAGCGCGGCCAGCACCGCCCGGATCTTGAACATCGGCGGGCCGCCGTGCTGCAACGAGGAGTGCAGGATGTCCGGCGTGTTGGGCCAGAAGTTGGGCCGCATGTAGTCGGCCGCCTCGACCAGCTCCTCGCAGTACGCCCGCATCTCCGCCGCCGACGTGCGCCAGGTGAAGTACGTGTACGACTGGGTGAAGCCGATCTTGCCCAGCCCGTGCATGATCGCCGGCCGGGTGAACGCCTCGGCGAGGAAGAGCACGTCCGGGTCGACCTCCTTCACCTCGGCGATCAGCCAGTGCCAGAAGTCGAACGGCTTGGTGTGCGGGTTGTCGACCCGGAAGATCCGGATGCCCTCGCCGACCCAGTGCAGCACCACCCGCAGGACCTCCGCCCGGATGCCCTCCGGATCGTTGTCGAAGTTCAGCGGGTAGATGTCCTGGTACTTCTTCGGCGGGTTCTCCGCGTACGCGATGCTGCCGTCGGCCCGGGTGGTGTACCACTCCGGGTGCTCGGTCACCCACGGGTGGTCCGGCGCGCACTGCAACGCCAGGTCCATCGCCACCTCGAGGCCCTGCTCGGCGGCGGCGGCCACGAAGTCCCGGAAGTCCTCCGGCGTACCCAGATCGGGGTGGATGGCGTCGTGGCCGCCCTCGGCGGCGCCGATCGCCCACGGCGAGCCGACGTCGTCCGGCCCGGCGGTGAGCGCGTTGTTGCGGCCCTTGCGGTTGACCCGGCCGATCGGGTGGATCGGCGGCAGGTAGAGCACGTCGAAGCCCATCGCGGCGACGCCCGGCAGGCGCTCGACGGCGGTGGCGAACGTGCCGGAGCGCGCCGGGGCATCGACGGTCGCCGGGACGGCCCCCTCGGAGCGGGGGAAGAACTCGTACCAGGCCGAGAAGAGCGCCCGCCGCCGGTCCACCCAGAGCCGGTGCTCCTCGCCGGCGGTGACCAGCTCCCGGACGGGGTGCTCCCAGAGCAGGGTGGCCAGCTCCAGCGCCGGGGCCACCCGTCCGGGCAGCTCCTTCCCGGCGTCACCCAGCGCCGCCACCGCCGCGCGGATCCGCCCCGCGTCGCCGGCCGGCACCAGCTCGACCGCGGCGGTCAGCAGCCGTACGCCCTCGGCGAGGTCGTTGGCCAGCTCCTGTGGCCCCTGCCCGGCGGCGATCTTCTTGGTGACCGCGTTCTGCCAGGTCAGGTAAGGGTCCTGGAACGCCTCCACCGTGAAGGTCCACTCGCCGACCGCGTCGGGGCGGATCACGGCGTGCCAGCGGTCCTGCCCCGGCTCGCCGGGGCGCATCCGGGTGAACGGCCGCGCCCGCCCGTCGGGGCCGCGCCAGACCACGTTGCAGCCGAGCGCGTCGTGGCCCTCCCGGTAGGCGCGGGCCGACACCGGCACCGGCTCGTCGACCACCGCCTTGGCCGGGTAGCGACCGCAGGAGACGACGGGGGAGACGTCTTCGATCGGGAACCGTCCAGTCACCGGTTCAACCTACTGCGCGAGATCCTTTCGCGCGCGGCCAAGCACCCCATCGCCCTCCCTCCTGACTTGTTCATCAGAGGTCCGGTCAGGGCCGCGGATACCTGGTGCCCGCAGCCCCTCAGGGCGCGGTGGCTGGCGGGCGTGGGCAGTGGCGGCGTAGATCTTGGTACGAATCGGCCCCTTGAGGGGCCGTTTCCTGCCAAGATCTACTGCGGCGCTCCGCGATGGAGACGGCGCTCGTGGCCGCCCGCCGTCTCCCGCCGGGCGAGTCGGCCGAGGGTGCCCTGCCGCCGGCCGGTGACGGTGCCCCGTCGCTGCACGTGACGTTGCTGCTCCAGGCCGCCCTCGCCGCCGCCGGCCGGGGAGACGAGCGCCGGGTGGCCGCCCTGCTCGACCAGGCCGAGGCGGCGGCAGCGGTCGGCGGCGGCTTCGGCCGGGCGTCGGTCGAGGCGGCGCGGGTGGTGGCCGAGGCCGCCGTCGGAGACGTGCAGGCTGCGACGGTACGGCACGAGCGGCTGGTCTGCGGTGAGCAGTGGGGTTGGCTGCCGCCCGAGCACCGGGCGGCGTACCTGCTCGACGTGGCCCGCGTACACGCTCTCGCCGGCGACATGGTCCGGGCGGGGCGGGCGCTGCTGGACGCCGAACGCACCGCGCACAGCGAGGTGCACGACCGGCCGGCGGTGCGCGACCTGGTCGCCACCGTGGCCCGGTACGCCGCCGCCCCCGCCGGCCTGGCCCGCCTCGCCGCGACCCTGAGGGTCTAGTTCGACCGTTGCGCGACGAACACGAACTCCCGACCCGGGCGGTCGGGTGCATCCCGCACGTCGAGGACCCGGTAGCCGTTGGCGGCCAGACTCGACTCGACCTCGTCGCGGCTGCGGAACCGGAGAGTCGAGTCCGACGTGACGACCACACCATCGGCCAGGAACCGGTACGTGTGCCGGAAGGAGACGAACGGCAGGTCGATCTCGGTGACCTCCAGCCGTTGTTCCACCGGCCCGACGCCCGGGACGTCACGACTGACCGGAGCGGCGTCCGCCCACGCCTCCCACGCGCGACGCTTGGGGCGTCTGGTCTCGAAGACGAGGTGGCCGCCCGGGCGGAGAGCGCCGTGGATGCCCCGGAGGGCCTGTACCCAGTCGGCGTCGGTGCGGAAGACCTGGGCGACGTTCCCGGTCATCGTGGCCAGGTCGACCCCGATCGCCGGCAGCGCGGTGGCGTCGCCACGGATCCAGCGGACCTTCCCCGTCGGATCCTTCGACCGTGCCACTTCGAGCGACGCCTCGGCCGGGTCGACGCCGACGACCGGGTGGCCGAGTTCGGCGAGCTGGATCGCCAGCGACCCGGTTCCGCAGCCGACGTCGAGCACCATCCTGGCGTTCAGTTCGTCAGCGATCGCCAGGTAGGCGGCCAGATCGTCGCGGTCCCCGTCGAAGGCGTCGTAGACCGGTGCGAGCAGCGGATGGGCGAAGATCGCATCGGGCACCCGGCGACCCTACCGCCGGCTCCGCCTCCGGTCAGCCGAGGTCGTGCTCGGCGGGACTGGTGTTGAGCACCCAGGCGAGCGGCATGCGTGCCCGTACGCCGTAGTCTTCGCCGTCCAAGGTGTGCATCGTGACGGTCTGTGCCGGGTCCTGCTCCACGATCCAGTACTGCGGGATGCCGGCCGTGGCGTACTCGCCGCGCTTGGTCACCGTGTCGATGCCCTCGGACCCGGGCGAAACGATCTCGACCACGAGAAGGACGTCACCGGCCGGCAGCCACACCCCGTCGGACTGGGTCTTGCTCCAGACAACCAGATCGGGGATGCGCCCGCCGACCCCGCCGCTGCGGCCCGGGATGCGTAGCCCGACCGCCTGGGCGATGCGGTCCGCCGGCACATCGCCCTGGGCGAGCCACACCATGAGCCGGGTCGCGATGATCGCATGGGCATATCCCGGCGGCGGCATGATCGAGAGAACTCCCTCAGGGCTGATCTCGTACCGGTGATGCTCGTCCGCGGCCATCATCGCGGCCAGATCGTCGAGCGTCACGACCGGGGGCATCGACCTGCCAACCGCCTCTGCGCTCATGCCGGCATCGTACCGGCCCCGGCGGGGCCGGTACCGCGACGAACACGCGTCGGGTCACGGCCGACGGTCTTCACCGCACTGAGTGGTAGACCTCGAGCGTCCGTCGGGCGAGGGCGTCCCAGGAGAAGTGCTCGACCGCCCGGCTCCGGCCCGCCAGCCCGAGTTCCTTGGCGCGGCCCGGATCGGCGAGCACCTCGTTGATCCGCGCCGCGAGGTCGGCGACGAACCGACCCGGGTCCAGCGGCCGGCCGGAGCCGTCGGTGGCCTGCTCGATTCCGACCAGCAGCCCGGTCTCGCCGTCGGCGACCACCTCGGGGATGCCGCCGGTGGCGGTGGCCACCACCGCCGTCTCGCACGCCATCGCCTCCAGGTTCACGATGCCCATCGGCTCGTATACGGAGGGGCAGACGAAGACGGTGGCGTGGGTGAGCACCTGGATCACCTCGTGCTTCGGCAGCATCTCGGCCACCCACACCACGCCGGAGCGGTTCGCCCGCAGCTCGCTCACCAGGCCCTCCACCTCGGCGGCGATCTCCGGGGTGTCCGGCGCGCCGGCGAGCAGCACCAGTTGGGTGTCCGCCGGCAGGTCGCGCGCCGCGCGCAGCAGGTAGGGCAGGCCCTTCTGCCGGGTGATCCGCCCCACGTACACCACGCTGGGCCGGGCCGGGTCGATTCCGAGCCGGTCCACGACGTCCGTGCCGTGGTCCGGGGCATACTGCGCCGTGTCGATGCCGTTGTGCACCACCCGCACCCGGTCCGGGTTGACCGCCGGGTAGGCGGTCAGCACGTCGCGACGCATCCCCTCGCTGACCGCGATGATCGCGTCGGCCGCCTCGAACGCCGTGCGCTCGCACCAGGAGGAGAGCGCGTAGCCGCCGCCGAGCTGCTCGGCCTTCCACGGCCGCAGCGGCTCCAGGCTGTGCGCGGTCACCACGTGCGGCACGCCGTGCAGCAGCTTCGCCGTGTGCCCGGCGAAGTTGGCGTACCAGGTGTGGCTGTGCACCACGTCGGTGCCGGCGCACGCCGCCGCCATCTCCAGGTCCACGCCCATCGTCCGCAGCGCGGCGTTCGCGCCGGTCAGGCCCGCCGGCTCGGCGTACGCGGCGACGCCCGGCTCCGAGCGTGGCGCGCCGAAGCAGTGCACCCGTACGTCGGCGAGTCGGCGCAGCTCACGGGCCAGGTACTCGACGTGCACGCCGGCGCCGCCGTACACCTCGGGCGGGTACTCACGGGTCAGCAGGTCGACGCGCAGCCCGGCGGAGTCGTTCATGAACGGCACCCTAGTGCAGATGGCGCCGCCGCACCGGCTGTGGAACTGTGCCCGTACGAGTGGTGAAGTGACGGCGCGGTAGATAGCGTCTGGACATGGCTGCCAAGGTGCTCGCGATCGTCCTGGCCGGCGGAGAAGGCAAGCGCCTCATGCCGCTCACCACGGACCGGGCCAAGCCGGCCGTCCCGTTCGGCGGGATGTACCGCATGGTCGACTTCGTTCTGTCCAACCTGGCGAACGCCGGCTATCTGAAGATCGTCGTGCTGACCCAGTACAAGTCCCACTCGCTGGACCGGCACATCACCAAGACGTGGCGGATGTCGACCCTGCTCGGCAACTACGTCACGCCCGTGCCGGCGCAGCAGCGGCGCGGCCCGTGGTGGTTCGCCGGCTCCGCCGACGCGATCTACCAGAGCTTCAACCTGATCCACGACGAGCAGCCGGACCACGTGATCGTCTTCGGCGCCGACCACATCTACCGGATGGATCCGCGCCAGATGGTGGAGGACCACATCGCCTCCGGCGCCGGCGTCACCGTGGCCGGCATCCGGCAGCCGCTGTCGATGGCCGACCAGTTCGGCGTGATCGAGGTCGGCGAGGACGGCCGGCGGATCCGGGCGTTCCGCGAGAAGCCCACCGACGCGGTCGGCCTGCCCGACGCGCCCGACGAGATCTACGCCTCGATGGGCAACTACGTGTTCAGCACGAAGGCGCTGTGCGAGGCGGTCGAGCGCGACGCGGAGGACAAGACCAGCAAGCACGACATGGGCGGCAGCATCATCCCGATGCTCGTGGAGCGCGGCGAGGCCAACGTCTACGACTTCCGCGACAACGAGGTGCCGGGCAGCACCGACCGGGACCGCGGCTACTGGCGCGACGTGGGGACGCTCGACTCCTTCTACGACGCCCACATGGACCTGATCAACGTGCACCCCGTGTTCAACCTCTACAACTTCGAGTGGCCCATCTACACCGGGCAGCTCACCTACCCGCCCGCCAAGTTCGTGCACCAGTGGGGCGAGCGGGTCGGCCGGGCGGTCGCCTCGATGGTCTCGCCCGGCGCGGTGATCTCCGGCTCCCTGGTGGAGAACTCGGTCGTCTCGCCCAAGGTGAAGGTGCACTCCTGGGCGCACGTGGACGGCGCGGTGCTCATGGAGGGGGTCGACATCGGCCGGCACGCGGTCGTCCGCCGGGCCATCCTCGACAAGAACGTGGTCGTGCCCGAGGGCGCGGAGATCGGCGTCGACCTGGAGAAGGACCGGCAGCGCTACACCGTCTCCGACAACGGCATCGTGGTCATCGGCAAGGGACAGAAGGTGGAACCGTGAGCAGTCATCCCCGGGCCGGCAAGCCCGCCCAGCCCGCCGACCTGGTCGACGTGCCGCGGCTGGTGACCGCCTACTACGCCGAGCACCCCGACCCGCAGGACCCGGCGCAGCAGGTCTCCTTCGGCACGTCCGGGCACCGCGGGTCGAGCCTGCGCAACGCGTTCAACTCCGACCACATCCTCGCGGTCACCCAGGCGCTGTGCGACTACCGGCGGGAGCGGGGCCTGGACGGTCCGCTCTTCCTCGGCCGCGACACCCACGCGCTCTCGGCCCCGGCCGCCGTGGACGCGATCGAGGTGCTCGCCGCCAACGAGGTCACCGTGCTGCTGGACAGCCGCGACGGCTACACCCCCACCCCGGCGGTGTCGCACGCCATCCTCGCCCACAACCGGGGGCGCACCAGCGGGCTCGCCGACGGCATCGTCATCACCCCGTCGCACAACCCGCCCGACGACGGCGGCTTCAAGTACAACCCCACCCACGGCGGCCCCGCCGACTCCGACGTCACGAGGTGGATCCAGGACCGCGCCAACGCGATCCTCGCCGGCGGCCTGAAGGAGGTCCGGCGCATCCCGTACGCCCGGGCACGCGCCGCCGACACCACCGGGTCGTACGACTTCCTCGCCCGCTACGTCGACGACCTGCCGGCGGCGATCGACGTGGCCGCGATCCGCGACGCCGGGGTGCGCATCGGCGCCGACCCGCTCGGCGGCGCGAGCGTGGCCTACTGGGGCGAGATCGCCGAGCGGCACGGGCTGGACCTGACCGTGGTCAACCCGACGGTCGACCCGACCTGGCGGTTCATGACCCTGGACGGCGACGGCAAGATCCGGATGGACTGCTCCTCGCCGAACGCGATGGCCTCGCTGATCGCCGCCCGCGCCGACTACCAGGTCTCCACCGGTAACGACGCCGACGCCGACCGGCACGGCATCGTCACGCCCGACGGCGGCCTGATGAACCCCAACCACTACCTCGCGGTGGCGATCGCCCACCTGTTCCGCACCCGGACGGAGTGGGGGCCGGCCGCCGCCGTCGGCAAGACGCTGGTCTCCTCCTCGATGATCGACCGGGTCGCCGCCGACCTGGGCCGCCCGCTGCTAGAGGTGCCGGTCGGCTTCAAGTGGTTCGTGCCGGGGCTGCTCGACGGCGCGGTGGGCTTCGGCGGCGAGGAGAGCGCGGGGGCGTCCTTCCTGCGCCGCGACGGCGGCACGTGGACCACCGACAAGGACGGCCTCCTGCTCTGCCTGCTCGCCGCCGAGATCATCGCGACCACGGGACGCACCCCCAGCCAGCACTGGACGGAGCTGGCCGAGCGCTTCGGCGCGCCCGCGTACGCCCGCATCGACGCGCCCGCCACCCGGGAGGAGAAGGCCGTGCTCGGCAAGCTCTCGCCGGAGCAGGTGACCGCCACCGAGCTGGCCGGCGAGCCGATCACCGCGACCCTCACCACCGCGCCGGGCAACGACGCGCCGATCGGCGGGCTGAAGGTGACCACGGAGTCCGGCTGGTTCGCCGCCCGGCCGTCGGGCACCGAGGACGTCTACAAGATCTACGCCGAGTCCTTCCAGGGACCGGAGCACCTGGCCCGCATCCAGACCGAGGCGAAGGAGCTGGTGTCCAGCGTCCTGGCCAAGCCCTGACCCACCGGTCAGCGGGGCGGCGGAAGCTGGCGACGGTTGAGCTGCTCGCGCAGGTTCTCGGGGAGCAGTTCGCGCAACTGCTCGGGCAGTAGCGGCAGGTCCAGCAGGCTGAGCTTGAGCTGGTTGCGCTCCTGGTAGCGGCGCGGGTCGAGGCGTACCACCAGGCCGGCGTCGCGGCGGTAGCGCACCTGCAACGCGCCGGAGGTGGCGGCCTCCCGGAAGATCCGGCCGTCCATCTCGACCGCGACCGGGGCGGAGCCCGGCGTCAGCTCCAACTGGATGGCCTCGTCGGGGGAGAGCACCACCGCCCTTGAGATGCCCGCCATCGGCGCCGACGGGGTCACCACCACGGCATCACTGGCGGGCGAGACCAGGGGGCCGCCGGCGGCGTAGCTGTACGCGGTGGAGCCGCTCGGGGTGCTCACCACCAGCGCGTCGCAGCGGTAGAAGCCGTACCGCTGACCGTCCACCGCGAGGGTGGCGGACACGAAGCCGGCGCCGGGCTGCCGCACCAGCGCGATGTCGTTGAAGGCCACGACGTCGTCGCCGCACACGTCGCAGACGAGGCAGCTGTGCCGTTCCACCGTGAAGTCCCGAGCGGCCAGCCGGTCCAGCGCCGCCGGCAGCTCCGGCGGCTCGACCTCCACCAGGAACCCCAGCCGGCCCAGGTGCACGCCGAGCACCGGCTTCGGGTCGTTCACGGCCGAACGCAGCGCGCCGAGCATCGTGCCGTCCCCGCCGATGCTGATCAGCGCGTCGCAGACCACCGGCACCTGGTCGACGGGCAGTGGCTCGACGCTCGCCGGCACCCGGTGGCTGTCCTCGGCGCGGACCGCGAGGGTCACCCCCTGCCGGTCCGCCCAGCGTTCGATGATCTCCACCACCTCGGTCACGTCCCGGGTCGGGTGCAGCACCAGCCCGAGCCGGATCCGTTCCATGGCTACAGCTCACCACAGGCCGGGCCTGCCGGGTGGCCGGAACGCACAGGTGCGGCGTGGTCCGCGGGACCGATCGGCTCTGTCGGCCGCCTTCAGCCGGGGTGACAAGAGCGGGCGTCATGCGTACCTTGCGTCTGCCCTGCTCGTTGACCAGGCAATGAAAGGCGTCGCGCGACGAGCGGAGGGGCGATGCATGTCGTGATCATGGCCGGCGGTGCGGGCGTACGACTGCGCCCCTACACGTCGACGCTGCCGAAGCCACTGGTGCCGATCGGCGAGAACTACGCCATCCTGGAGATCATCCTCCGGCAGTTGGCGGCACGTGGCTTCACCCATGTCACGCTGGCCATCAATCACCTCGGTTCGCTGATCCGGGCGTTCGTCGGCGACGGCTCGCGTTTCGGGCTCGTCGTGCGGTACGCCGAGGAGCGGGAGCCACTGTCCACCATCGGCCCGCTGTTCAACCTGCGCGACGAGCTTCCCGAGCACTTCCTCGTCATGAACGGCGACGTCCTCACCGACCTCGACTACGCCGACCTGCTCGCCACGCACCGGCTCTCCGGGGCGCCGCTGACCGTCGCCACCTACCGGCGGACGGTGAAGATCGATTTCGGTGTGCTCGAGCTGGAGGGTGACAAGATCTCCTCCTTCTCGGAGAAGCCGGTCCTGGACTACCGGGTCAGCATGGGCGTCTACGGGCTCTCCCGCAGCACCATCGCCGGGTACCCGGCCGGCATGCCCTTCGGGTTCGACGAACTGGTGCTGGACCTGCTGCGCCGGGGTGAGCCGCCAGCCGGCTACGCGTTCGACGGCTACTGGCTCGACATCGGCCGCCCCGAGGACTACGACGAGGCCAACCGCTGCTTCGCCGAGGTGGAGCCGATGCTGCTGCCCGCGCGGGCACCCTCCGCGGTATGAAAAGGATCCTCGTCCTCGGCGCCTCGGGCTTCCTCGGGACACATGTCCGGCGGGCCCTGGAAGTCGACGGCGACCTGGTCTGCCCCACCCGCGCCGAGTGCGACCTCACCCGCTGCGACACCGAGGAGCTGCGCGCACTGCTCACCTCCGTACGCCCCGACGCGGTGGTCACCTGCGCGGGCGCGGTGAGCGGCACCGCGGCCGACCTCGTGCTGGCGAACACGGTCGTCGCCGCGCGGTTGGTGGAGGCGGTCGCGGTCGCGGCGCCCATGGCCCGCCTGGTGCGGCTCGGATCGGCGGCCGAGTACGGACCGACACCGTTCGGGGCGTCGGTGAGCGAGGACGACCCGGCGGAACCGGTCAGCGACTACGGCGTCAGCCAGGCCGCGGCCACCCGGTTGACCGAGCTGGCGGCCCGCGCGGGCCGGGTCGACGCCGTGGTGCTGCGGGTCTTCAACCCGATCGGTCCGGGACTCCCGGCGACGACGCTGCTCGGGCGGGTCGCCGCGCAGCTCGGCCGGCCCACCCCCGGCGCCGAGCTGCGCACCGGTCCACTGGACGCCCACCGCGACTTCGTCGACGTCCGCGACGTGGCGGCGGCGGTGCGCGCCGCCGTACACGCCCCCGCCCTCCCGGTCCGGCTCGTCAACGTCGGCAGCGGCCGTGCCGTCGGGGTCCGCGACGCGGTGCGGCTCCTGGTCGAGACGGCGGGCACGACGGTACGCCTCACCGAGGACCGCACCCCACCAACCCGGTCGGCGGCGGTCGACTGGATCCGCGCCGACATCCGCCGTGCCCGCTCCACGTTGGGCTGGGCGCCCCGACACGACCTGGCCGACTCGATCCGGACCGTCTGGCACGCGGCGGCCGCCGCGTCCGAGGTCCGCCCGTTCGCACCGGCCGGCTGACGCCACCCCGGCCCCTGCGGGCCGCCAGCAGAAGAAGGAGCAGAGGACATGACGGCACACCCCGTCGCGGATCCGGTGGTGGTCACCGGTGCGGGCGGCTTCATCGGCTCGCACCTGGTCGAGGCCCTCGCCGCCGCCGGTCACCGGGTGCGCGCCTTCGTGCACTACAACGGTGCCGGCACGCACGGCTGGCTGGACACGTTCAGCCCCGAGCAGCTCGCCGACGTCGAGGTGGTCGCCGGGGACATCCGGGACCGCGGCATGGTCCAACGCCTGGTCGACGGCGCCTCCGTCGTCTACCACCTGGCCGCGTTGGGCGGCATCCCGTACTCCTACCTCGCGCCGCAGTCCTACGTCGACACCAACATCACCGGCACCCTGAACGTGCTGGAGAGCGCCCGGTCCGCCGGCACCGGACGGGTCGTGGTCACCTCCACCAGCGAGGTGTACGGCACCGCGACGACGGTACCGATGACCGAGGAACACCGGCTGCGTGGGCAGTCCCCGTACGCCGCCACGAAGATCGGCGCCGACAAGCTGGCCGAGAGCTACCACCTCAGCTTCGGGCTGCCGGTGGTCACCCTGCGGCCCTTCAACACGTACGGTCCCCGGCAGTCCACCCGGGCGGTCATCCCGACCATCGTCAGCCAGTTGGCGCGGGGGACCGGTGCGGTGGAGCTGGGCGCGCTGCGTACCACCCGGGACCTGCTCTACGTCACCGACACCGTGGCCGCGTTCCGCGCCGTCGGCATGGCGCCGGAGTCGGCCGTGGTGGGTCGGGTCTTCCAGGCGGCCACCGGTCAGGAGACGGCCATCGGGGAACTCGTGCGCCGGATCGCGGCGATGTTCGGCAGCGAACCGCAGATCCGGGTCTCCGAGGCGCGGCTGCGCCCGGCCGACTCCGAGGTGGAGCGGCTGGTGGGCGACAACCGTCTGCTGCGTACGGCCACCGGGTGGCAGCCCGTCGCCACGCTCGACGATGGTCTGAAGGCGACCGTGGAGTGGTTCCTCGACCCGGCCAACCTGGCCCGGTACCGGGCGGAGCGCGCGGTGTGAGCCGGCTCGTCATGCCGGTGGCGGCCGGCCCGCTCCCGACGACGCGACCCGGACGCCGCACGGGCACCTGGTCCACGCTGCTGCGTGCGGTCACCGTGATGCTCCTGCTTAACTTCGACCAGTTTCCACGCCAGATCGGTCGGGCCTTCCTGCTCACCGCCGCGGCCCTCGCCGTGCTGATCATCTTCAACGAGATCCTGCGGCCGGAGTCGCGGGCCCGGGTCGTCGTCCTCTGGGCCGTGGTGGTGTTCGGTGTCCTCGCCCTGCCCGGCGTCCTGCACCGGCCGGAGACGGAGTACGGCCAGCTCAAGTTCTTCCTGCTCGTCACCGTGACCCTGCTCGCCACCGCGGCCGTCGCGGTCATCCGGAGCCAGCGGGACATCGAGGCGTTCGCCCTGGCCCTGGTCGGCTGCGGCGGCGTACTGGCCGTCGCCGCGCTGGCCAGCGGTTCGGGTGAAGATCGGGCGGCGGGATTCGGCTCCAATCCCATCTGGTTGGCCCGGGCCATCGGCATCGCGGTCGTCGCCTGCATCTGGCTCTACTTCTGTCGGCGACTGTCCATGGCGGTCGCCTCCGGCCTCGTCGTGCTGCTCGCGCTGGGGCTGTTCGCCACCGGATCCCGTGGGCCGCTGGTGGCGACGGTCGTCGCGTTGTTCGTCCTCGTCCTGTCCGGCCTGCGGCGGAAGATCCGCCACGGGCGCCGCGAGTGGGTCGGCGTCGGCCTGTTGGGCGCGTTGGTCGTCGTGGTGCTGGCGCTGCCGTCGCTGCTTCCGCCGCGGATGTACGCCTTCGTCGTGGATCCGTCGAACGAACTGGCCGGGACCGCGCGGACGGAGATGCGCGACCGCACGATGTCGATCATCGCCGAGCACCCGGGAGGCGTCGGCTACGGCAACTGGACCAGCCACTCCTGGATGCTCGAGCACAACTACCCGCACAACATCTGGCTGGAACTGCTCGCCGAGGCGGGCTGGCTGGTGGGCGGCGCCTTCATCCTGCTCTGTCTGGTGATGGCGGTGCGGCTGTGGGGCGCGGCGCGGTCGGACGCCCTCGCCGGGTTCGTCCTCGCGATGCTGGCGTTCAACGCGGTCGCCGTGTCGACGTCGGGGGACGTCAACGCCAGCCGTGGGCTCTTCGTGTCGCTGGCCCTCGGTCTGCTGGTGCTGCTGCGGGTGCGGAGGGCGGCGGACACCGCCCCGATCGGGGCGGGTCTGCCGTGGCGCTCCCGGCCCGCGGCGCACCGGCGCGAGGACCGGGAGCCCGTCCGCTGGTGAGGGGCCTGCCATCGGCGCGGATGTCGGCGAGCCGGCGAGGTGTCCTCGCGATCGCCGCCGGCTCGGCCGGGGGGCAACTGCTCGCGCTGGCGGCCGTGCCTCTGCTGGCCCGGCTCTACCGCCCGACCGACTTCGGAACGTTCGCCGTCGTCGCGGCCCTGGTGGCGATCATCGGCACGGTCGCGGCCCTCCGCTTCGAGATGGCCGTCCCGCTTCCCGAGCGGGAGCGTGACGCGTACGCCCTGGTCACGCTGGGCTGCGTCGCCGCCTGCACCACGGCCGTGGTGGGTGCGGTGGTCGTCGGGGTCTGGGGCGACCGGCTCGCGGTCCTGTTCGGCCAGCCCACGCTGGAGCACTGGTTGTGGGTGGTGCCGCCCACGGCGGCGGCGATGGGTGTGGTCCTGGTGCTGAACCAGCTCGCGGTGCGTCGCCGGCGCTACGGCGCGATCGGCCGACGGAACCTGGCGCAGTCCACCGCCATCGTGGCCACCCAGCTCGCGGCGGGCCTGGCCGGGCTGCGCCCCGGTGGGCTGGCGCTCGGCCTCGGGGTCGGGCAGATCGCCTCGGCGCTGGTGCTGCTGCGCGGCGCGGGCCTGCGTGCCGGCCAGGCCCGCGCCGGGCGGCGTGATCTGCTGCGGGTCGCGCGCCGCTACCGGCGTTTCCCGCTCCTGCTCGCGCCTTCGGGGCTGCTGAACGTCCTCGGGACACAGCTTCCCGTCCTCCTCGTCGCCGCCTGGTACGGCGGTGCCGTCGCCGGGTGGCTGGGCATGACCCAGCGCATCATCGCCGTACCCGCCGCTCTGATAGCGTCCGCCGTCGCGCAGGTCTACCTCGCGGAGATGTCCCGGGCGGTCCGGGAGGACCCCGGCGCGGCCCGGCTGATCTTCGTTCGGGCGACCAGGAAGCTCGTGCTGATCGGCGTGGCCAGCGCCACGGCCGTCGTCGTCGTGGCACCCACCGCGTTCGGGTTCCTCTTCGGCGCGCAGTGGCGGACCAGCGGCACGTACGCGCAGGCCCTGGCCCTCTTCATGGCCGCCCAGTTCGTCGCCGCACCGCTGTCCCAGACACTGGTCGTCTTCGAGCGCCACGGCCGGCAGCTCGGCTGGGACGTGGGCCGGACCCTGCTCGTCCCGGGCGCGGTGACCGTGGTCGCCGTGAGCGGTCTGCCGCCGCTGGCCGCGATCTGGTCCATGAGCGTCACAGGTGCCCTCGCGTACGTGGTGTCGTGGTGGATGGCGCTGCGCGCGGTCACGGCCGCCGGCCGCGTGGTGCCGGTCGTCCGGCCTGAGCGGGAACTCCTCCCGAGAGGGTGAGGATGCCGGCGACGGGGACGCCCGGCGGATTCCGGCGCGTCCTGGCCGCCGGGCGGCTCGTTGATCAGTTGTCGAAGTGGAGAGGAGCCCGAAGCTATGCGTACCGCCACGGCGAGACGCCAGTCACCACCGGTGCGGGGTGCCGTCGATGAGACGTGACCCCTCGGACGGGGCCGGTACGGGCGACACCAAGCCCGCCGACCTGCCGACGCCCGTGCCGTCCGACAGCCGCGACGCGCCGCGGCTGCTCCTCGTGTCGTACCACTTCCCGCCGGCGGAGACGGTCGGCGCACGCCGGCCGG
Source organism: Micromonospora echinofusca (assembly GCF_900091445.1). NCBI lineage: Bacteria > Bacillati > Actinomycetota > Actinomycetes > Micromonosporales > Micromonosporaceae > Micromonospora > Micromonospora echinofusca. The sequence goes on along the minus strand of NZ_LT607733.1, from coordinate 4,300,754 downwards.
CAGCCCTCGCCCGGTTCGCCCGCGACCACGGCTGGGACGTCCGCGTCCTCACCGCCATCGCGCCGTCCCCCGAGGCGGGCGACGCCGGCCTGGCGGAGGCGTCGATCGTCCGGGCGGAACCGACGCCGCGGCTGCCCCGGCTGAACCGGTCGGCCGGTACGGGCACGTCGGCGACCAGCGGCGCGGCACCGGCGCCGACGACACTCGCGTCGGTCCGCGCCGTCGCGAAGGGCTGGGTCTGGAAGGCCGGCATGGAACTGCTCGTTCCCGACCCGCAGGTCAACTGGATCAGAGCGGCCGTCCGGGGATTCCTGCGCGGGCCGGACCGGTGGCGTCCGGACGTGATCGTCGCCTCCGGCCCACCGTTCTCCGGGTTCGTCGTGGCGTCGTCCCTGGCCCGGCGGTTCGGCGTTCCCTGGGTGGCCGACTACCGGGATCTCTGGTCGGTCGGCAACGAGTACTGGGTCCGGTCCGGGCCCCGCCGCGCCCTCGACCGGCGGTTGGAGCAGCGGGTGCTGCGGACGGTCACCACCTGCGTGACCGTCTCGGAGCCGCTGGCGGACGCGTTGCGGAGCACCTTCGGCGTCGACGCCCGCGTGGTGATGAACGGGATCGACCGACGTCCGGCCCCGTCGCCGGCCGGGGGCCCCACGATCCCGTCGGCGGCCACGCTGACCCTGGCCCACACCGGCTACGTCTATCCCGGCAAACGCGACCCCGGGCCGCTCCTGGACGCCATCGCGCTGCTCGGCCCGGACGCGGCCCGGGTGCACGTGGTCTTCGCCGGTGACGACCACGGCATCGTCCGGGCGGCTGCCGAGCGGGCCGGCGTCGTCGACTCCGTCACGCTCCTCGGCCACGTCTCCGCCGAGAAGTCCTGGCGTATCCAGGTCGAGGCGGACGTGCTCGTCCTGCTGATGTGGAACGACCCGCGCGACGCCGGCACGTACACCGGCAAGATCTTCGATTATCTCCTCGCCGGCCGCCCGATCCTGCTGCTCGGCTACGAGGGCGGCGTGGCCGCCGAGCTGCTGCGTACCCGCGGCGCCGGGGTGGTCGGCAACGACCGGGAGTCGATCGCGGCTCGGCTGCGCGAGTGGCTCGCCGTGAAGGACCGCACCGGGCGGGTTCCCGCCGTTGCGGCCTCCGCCCTCGACGGCCTCTACCGGGAGGACCAGCTCAGCGGGTTCCTGGAGATCCTCCGGGAGGCCGCGGAGCGGGGCGTGCCCGGCTCGCGGGCACGCGCCGCGACCACCAGCCGTCGCCACTAGGCACCGCACGGCAGCGTCCCGGCACACCACGAGCGGTGTGCCGGGACGTCGTCGTCGTGACGGGTGCGTCGCTCAGCGGGGGACCGGCACCGGGACACCCTGTCCCGCTCGGCGGCGCGTCGCCTCGGCGACCGCGCGGTAGTAGGCGGCGCGCCGTGCGTCCAGCTCCCCGGCCGCGTACCGGCGGGCCCGGGCCAGGTTGCGGGCGGACGCCGCGGCCAGCCGGTCCGGGTCGGCCAGGAAGGTGGCGATCCTGTCGGCCAGCGCCGCCGGGTCGTCCGGTCGGACCAGGTCGCCCCGGGCGAGCAGCTCCGGGATGCCGCCGACGGTGGATCCGACCGCCGGCAGGGCGCGGGCCATGGCCTCGATCAGGGCGCGCGGCAGGCCCTCGGTCCGCGACGGCAGCACGAACAGATCCGCCGCGTCCAGCTGCGCGCGGACCATCTCGACGGTGGGCAGCAGCCCGGTGAAGGTGACCCGGTCGGCGACACCGAGCCGTGCCGCGAGCTGTTCGAGCTGCGGACGGTACGCGCCGACCCCCACGTGCACCAGCCGGACGGCCGGACCGTCGCCGGTCAGCAGCGCGAGCGCCTCGATGAGGGTGTCGATGCCCTTGTAGAGCTGCTCCAGCGAGCCGATCGAGACGAGCGTCGCCGCCCGTAGGCGCGGGCGGACCGGCCGCGCCCGGGGGACGTACGCCGCCGGGGGGAGGTCCACGCTGGAGATGCCGGCCGTCGGGACCGTCGGCAGCGAGGGGTAGCGGCTCTGCAGGTGCCGCTCCGTCTCGTACGCCACCGCTGCGGCGCTGCGGCACTGCTGTCGCAACCGCCGCGTCGACGTGGCCCGCAGCACCGGCCGTAGCGGATGCCGGACCACGCCGGGGGCCAGCACGTCGTACGGGTCACCGATCACCTCGAGGGCGTACGGCAGGCGGGCGCGCTCCCGCGCCACGGCCAGCAGCGACCCGACCGGCGACGGCACCCGGAGGATGACCGCGTCACCGGGGCCGGCCGCCGACGCCGCCGCCCGGGCCAGCGCCCGGCGCTGCCGCACGTACTGGCCGAGACCGACGTAGTACGGCAGCGGCCAGACCTCGACACCGTCACCGTCCACCCGGGCGGCGCCGGCGGGGGCCTCGGGGACGTCACGCGTGCGGGCGGCTATCCGCACCCGGTCGAACGCGACCAGGTAGCGCCGCCAGACCGAGTGGTCCGGTCCGGCCTCGACCCAGACCCGCCCATCGGGCGTACGGCTGAACCGCGACTCGGTCGTCACCACGACCCGGGTCGGCAGGTCGCCGCCGGGGCCGCTCACCGGTGCCCCGCCCCGGTCGCGACCCGCTCGCAGACGTCGGTGACCGTGCGGGCGGTCCGCCGGTTGTCGAACAGCTCGACCATCCGGTCCCGGGCAGCCTTGCCTCGGCCCGCCAGCGTGCCGGCCTCGAACTCGCCGTAGGCGTGCTCCAGCGCGTCCAGCAGCGCCGCCGGATCGTCGCGCGGCACCACCCAGCCGGACCGCTCGTCGACCGTCTCCGGGAGACCGCCGGCGTCGCTGACGATGCTCGGCACGCCCATCGCCCCCGCCTCGACCGCCGCGCCGTGGCTCTCGCTCAACGACGGGCTCACGCTCACGTCGGCGGCGTGGTAGCAGGGACGGACGTCGGGCACGGTCTCCAACCAGGTGATGGTCGGATCCTCGGCGACCCGGAACCGTTCGATCAGCTCCCGGCGGTGCGCCACTCCCGCCGGCGTCCAACCGCCGCCGACCAGCAGCAGGTGTGCGTCCGGGTGCCGCCGTCGGAACTCCGGCCACGCTGCCAGCAGCACGTCGTGTCCCTTGATGCCGCGCCCGCCGTGGACGAGCCGCTTCGGCGGGTACACGTAGGCGACCATGACGGCGAGGAAGGCGTCGCGGGGGATGCCCAGTTCGGCGCGGGCGGTCAGCCGGGTCCCGGGGCCCGCGCTCGTGGGGTCGAAGGCGCTGGTGTCCACCCCGTACGTGGCGACGGCCCGGCGCGGCGCGGGACAGCCCAGGGCGCCGTACCGCTCGGAGGCGTTCGCGCAGCCGCAGATGATGGTGTCGTCCAACCGCCACAGCAGACGTTCGGCCGCTCTGATCACGGGGGAGTCGAGGTAGAGCGGCCCCGCCACGGTGTGCACCCGGCGCACCGGCAGGCCGACCGTCGCCATCCGGGCCACGTACGCGGACGCGATCAGGTGGTATTGCAGCACGTCGGGTCGCAGCTGGCGGATGAGGCGCCGGAGCCGCCACAGCCCCGCCAGCATCGACGGCCCCGGCCGGAAGGGGAACGGGCAGTCGACCACGTCGAAGTGGCGCCGGCGCAGCTCGTCGCTGAGCCGGCCGGCGCCGGGTGGGAGCACCACGACGACCTCGTGTCCCCGCTGACGCATGGCCTCCACCTGCGGCAGGATCCAGAGCCCACCGTCGTTCGTCTTGATCAGAACGGCGATCCGGAGTGGTCTGCTCGCCGGCTGCCGCTCCCGCCCCGGCGCCTGCTTCTCGTCGGTCGATGTCACCTGGAGGAACTCCCTTCGTCCTGCTCGCCGACACACCGGTGGGGGCGCCGGCAGCGGCCCGGCGGTCGCCTCCTGGGCGCGCCGGGCCGCTCGGTTCACACGTCAGCGGCGCAGCGGTGTCTCCTGCGCGAGGTCGAAAAGCGGGTCGAGCGGCGAGACGCAGAGCAGGGCGAGCTGCTCGATGACCTTCTCCGGGTCGTCGTACGGGTCCAGCCCGGTGATCTCGATCGGGTCCAGCGCCGGAACCGGGACATGGGAGACGAGCGGGTGGAACGGTCGCGTGTCGGTCTCCCCGCTGCCCAGCAGGTCCTCGTGCAGCTTCTCGCCCACGCGGAGCCCGGTGTAGACGATCGGCACCGAGCTGGCGGCCTGCTCGATCAGCTGCCGGGCCATGTCGAGGATCCGGACCGGTTCACCCATGTCCAGCACGAGCGCCTCGCCGTCGCGCCCGATCTCGGCGGCCTGGAGCACCAGGTGCACCGCCTCCTCGACGGTCATCAGGTAGCGGGTCACGTCAGGGTGGGTGACCGTGAGGGGATTGCCGGCCTCGATCTGCCGCTGGAACGCGGTGACCACCGAGCCGCGGCTGCTGAGCACGTTGCCGAACCGGACGCTGAGGAACGTGCCGGGGAACCGGGAGGCGGCGTGCGCGGTGAGTCGCTCGGTGATGCGCTTCGAGTAGCCGAGCACGCTGATCGGGTTGGCGGCCTTGTCGGTGGAGATGTTGACGAACCGTTCCACCTCACGGCAGGCGTCCAGCACCGACAGGGTGCCCCAGACGTTCGTCTTGACCGCTTCACCGGGGTGCCGCTGGAGCAGGGGGAGGTGCTTGAGCGCCGCCGCGTGGAAGATGACGTCCGGCCGGCGTTCCCGGATAATGCGCCGGATCCCCTCGTCGTCGCGTAGGTCGGCGAGGATGAGTTCGGGCCCGTCCAGCAGCGCCCGGCCGTCGAGGGACATCTGGAGTCCGTGCAGGGCGGACTCGTCGCGGTCCAGCATCATCAGCTCACCCGGATCGGCCTTCATCACCTGCCGGCAGAGCTCCGAGCCGATCGAGCCGCCGGCACCGGTGACGAGGACCCGTCGGCCGGTGAGGCTGCTGGTGCTCAGCGGCAGGTCACCGACGACCTGACGGCGGCCGAGCAGATCGCTGATGCGGACGTCCCGCACGTCCGTGACGGTGATCCGGTGGTCCACCAGGTCCCGCATGGGCGGCAGCACCTTGAACGCGGCCCCGGTCTCCAGCGTCGCCTCGCGGATCTCACGGATCAGGGCGGCGTCGGCGTTGGCCACCGCGAAGATGACCGTCGTCGCGCCGGTGCGGCGGACGGCGGCGGCGATGTGCTGCCGCCCACCGAGGACGCGTACGCCACCGATACGGAGGTTTCGCTTGTCCGGGTCGTCGTCGAGGGCGCCGACGGGGAGGTACCGGCTGCGCGGGTCACCGAGCATCGCCCGGAGCAGGCCCTGTCCCGCTTCCCCCATCCCGAACAGCAGCACCGGTGTCGCGGAGCGTACGTCCGGCCGCATGGCGAGGTCGCGACGGTGCCGGTACGCGAACCGTGTGGCGAGCATGAACAGCAGGGCCAACGCGCCGGCGACCAGCGGCGTGCTCGCCGGGACCGGCCGGTCCGCCGACGGGAGCAGCGCGAGCAGCATGATTCCCGAGGTCGTGATCGCCGTTCCGGCGACACCCTGCACCTCCTGGAGGCTGCCCAGCGGGTGTCGTCCGGAGTAGAGCCGGCGGACCGCCGCGACGGCGATGTGCACCAGCGCGGCGGCGACGCCGATGCCGACGGCCCTGGGCAACAGCCCCGGTGGCAGGTGGAACTCGTAGCGCGTCCACGCCGCCGCGAGGAAGCCACCGAGCCAGGCGGTGGTGTCCGTGGCCAGGAAGCCGGCGGTGCGGCGTCGGGCCCGGGCACGACGATCGGCGGCCGGTGTGCGTCGCGAGGTGTCCGTCTCCAGCGGCATGTGTGCTCCTTGTCGCGTATGTCGACCACTTCCCGCACACACGGGCGGGGCAAATTCGTTACATAAAGGTTTCTACTACCTTTTTATGGCGTTTTGGGCGGTTTGGTGAGACCGGCGGAACCGGGCCCGCCTTCCGGCTCAGCGGGCCGGGACGCCCTTGACCACCACGCCGTCGGGGACGTCCCGGACCACGCAGGCGCCCGCACCGACCGTGCTGTCCCGTCCGACCCGCAGGCCCTGCAACACGGCGGCGGTCGTACCGATCAGGACGCCCTCGGCCAGGTGGCAGTCACCGGAGACGGCGGCCAGCGGGTTGACGGACACGAAGTCGGCGAGCGTGCTGTCGTGCCCGACCGTGGCGTTCTGGTTGAGGTGCACGTGCCGACCGAGAGTGACGTTGGTGGTGACCCGGGCTCCCGGGAACGCGACGAAGCCCGGCCCGTGCACGATGTCCGGCCCGATCGTGGCCGCCGGGTGGACGACGCTGGCCGCCGCGGTGCCGTGGTCCTCGACGCGCCGAGCCACCGCACGCCGGATGCGGGGGTCGCCGATTCCGATCACGTGGTGCGTGTCCGGCGGCGCGTCCCGGAGCCAGGCGACTCCGCCGAGGAAGGGCACATCGAGCCGCTGCACCCGCTTGAGGTTCTCCTCCGAGGGGCGGTCGTCGACGAAGCCGAGCAGTCGCCAGCGCGGCCGGCGCGCGTCGACGTCCATCGCGCGGGCGATCGTGAGGACCTCCCGGCCGTGGCCGCCACAGCCGACGACCACCAGTGGGATCGTCACGCTGTCGTCGCGCCCACGCGGGCGGTCAGAAACTCGTCGATCGCCCCGAGGACCGACGTCACCTGCTGCTCGGTGAGCGCGCTGCCGCTCGGCAACGTGAGCCCGTCGGCGAAGAGCGCGTCGGCGGCACCGGTCAGCAGGCTCTCGGCACCCGCGAAGACCGGCTGGCGGTGCATCGGTTTCCACACCGGGCGCGTCTCGATGTCCCGGCCGGCCAGGTGCGCACCCAGTTCGGCGGCACGCCAACCGGACCGCTGCGGGTCGACGCGGATGCACGTGAGCCAGCAGTTGGCTTCGGCGTCCTCGGCACCGACCAGCTCGACGCCCGGCACCGACGCGAACAGTTTGGCGTAGTGCTCGCGGAGTTGCCGGCGGCGCCAGATCATCCCGTCCAGCCGTACCAGCTGGGCCCGACCCAGCGCGGCGAGCAGGTTGCTCAGGCGGTAGTTGAAGCCGGTCTCACGATGCTCGTAGTGCGGCGTGGGTTCCCGCGCCTGGGTCGCGAGGTGCCGGGCCCGGCTCAGCAGCGCCGGGTCGTCGGAGACCAGCATGCCGCCGCCCGACGTCGTGATGATCTTGTTGCCGTTGAACGACAGCGCGCCGATCCGACCGAACGAGCCGGCGGCCCGGCCGTGGTGGTGCGCGCCCAACGCCTCCGCGGCGTCCTCGACCACCGGCACGTCCGCCTCGGCGCACACCGGCAGCAGCGCCGTGTAGTCGACGCAGCTGCCGAACATGTCGACCGGAACCACGGCGGCGATCCGTTCACCCCGCTCGCGCAGTCGACCCAGCAGTTCGGCCAGCAGGGCGACGTCGATGTTGCCACTGTGCGGATCACAGTCGACGAAGACGGGCCGCGCGCCGATGTAGCGGACCGCGTTGGCCGTGGCGACGAAGGTCAACGTCGGCACGATGACGACATCTCCGGGGCCGACGCCGACACCGAGCAGGGCCAGGTGCAACGCGGCGGTTCCGGAGCTGACCGCCACCGCGCCCTGCGTGCCGACCCGCCGGGCCACCTCGCTCTCGAAGGCGTCGAGGTCCGGGCCGACCGGGGCCACCCAGCCCGACCGGAGGGCCGCGAGGACGTACGACTCCTCCAGCGGCCCGACGTCGGGCGGGGAGAGGTAGATGGTCCGGCTCACCGCGGGCTCCCGAGGAACTCGGGTGCGGTCGCCGATCCGTTCGCGGAGATGCCCTCGCGGCGCAGGACGGTCCGCACCGTCGCGCCGAGAATCGCCAGGTCGAGACGGAGGTTCCGGGTGTCCACGTAGGTCACGTCGAGCTCCAGCTTGTCCTCCCAGCTCAGGCTGTTGCGTCCGCGTACCTGGGCCAGGCCGGTGACACCGGGGCGGACCTCGTGCCGGCGGGCCTGGGTGGGCGAGTACCGGGTGAGGTACTCGGGCAGCAGCGGCCGGGGACCGACCAGGCTCATGTCGCCCCGCAGCACGTTCCACAGCGTGGGCAGCTCGTCCAGGCTGGTGGCCCGCAGCCAACGCCCCAGTGGCGTGAGCCGTTCGGCGTCGGTCACCAGCCCGCGGCGCGCGTCCATGGGACGCATGGTCCGGAACTTGACCAGCTCGAACGGGAGACCGTGCCGCCCCGCACGACATTGCCGGAAGAGCACCGGCCGGCCGAGTCCCACCGCGACGAGAGCGGCGACCACCGCGAGCACCGGCGCGGTCAGGACCAGCAGGGCGATCGCCACGGTCACGTCGAGGACCCGTTTGCCCCGCTCCGGCCGTGCCGGGGCGGGTGCGGAGCGCTCGGGTGCGTTCACGAGTCCAGACACCGACACCGATCCGACCTCCCGGCAAAACCGTCAAAGACTACGAAACAGTCCTATCAGTGAATTGCACTCGGAGAGCCGACAACCTCGACACTCCCCCCGCAATCCGTCGGATCAACCTCGAAAGTCCCGCCGAGGACACGGCTTCGACCCGGCCGACCTTCGTACCCGGCCCGGGCAGCTGAGGGCAGCGGGGTGCCCGGCGGATGATCGACGGGGAAGGGACAGTGGCGGTCGCGGAGCGACCGCTGACCGACGTGGTCCGGAGTCCGAGGGTCTGTTCCGGTGATCGGTCGCCGGCAGGGGAGCGCCAGGCAAGCGCTCCGCGCTGACCAGCGTCAGGGGCCGTCGTTCCCGTCGAGCCGCCGGGCCAGCAGGACCTCCAGCGGGATCGACTCGCCGTCGCGACCGCCCGCGCCGACGACCAGCGGCGGCGGGCTGGGCTCCGGATCGGCGCCGAACAGCCGCGCGCGCAGACCGCCCGGCACGGTCAGCAGATGGAACCGTCCGTCGGTGTCCACGGCGCGGCTCCGGGCCCGGTCGACGTACCAGCCGCGCAACCGCGTCCGGTACCGACCCCGCCCGTTGTAGGACCGCGCGGTCAGGGGCGTCGGCGGCAGCCCGCGCCGGACGGCCTCGGCGACGAACCGGGCCACCAGCTCAGCCGCCTCGGCCCGCTCCGCCGCACGGCGCTGCTCGTCGGCCGCCGCGTGCGCCCGCACCGCCTGTCGCTGCCGCTCCCGCCAGTCCGGGCCGTCGTCGGATGCCACGACCCCGAAGGTACGCGACGCCCCGCGCCGCCGGACGGGTGTGACGCCCTGTCCGCCGCCGGGCGGATGAGGCGCCCTGCCATCGGACGGGATGGTGGTGTCGGACGCTGTCGAGCTGAGCCGCACACGACACGGCGGGCTGGCCCACCGGCGGCGTCAGCCCGACAGCGTCCGTTCCTGCGGCGGGGCCGTGCCCCGGCCGGCGCTCAGGCGAGGCCGGCGCGGCGCAGTGCCTCCGCCATCGCGTCGTTGGCCGGCGCCGCCGCGCCACCGCCGCGGCCCTGCCGCTGCTGCGGCCCGCCGCCGCGGCCCTCCCGGCCACCGCCCTGCCCGCCGCGACTGCCGCCCTGTCCACCGCGGCCACCGGCGCCCGGGCCGCCACGGCCGCCGCCCTGCCCGCCGCCGCCCTGCCCGCCGCCGCGCTCCCGCCGGCCACCGCCCTGCGGTTCGCCGCGCCCCGCCTCCGCGTCGTCCTCCAACCGGAGGGTGAGCGAGATCCGCTTGCGGGGTACGTCGACGTCCAGCACCTTGACCCGGACCACGTCGCCGGACTTGACCACCTCACGCGGGTCCTTGACGAACGTGCGGGACATAGCCGAGACGTGCACGAGCCCGTCCTGGTGCACGCCGACGTCCACGAACGCGCCGAACGCGGCCACGTTGGTCACCACGCCCTCCAGCACCATGCCCGGCACCAGGTCGCTGATCTTCTCCACCCCCTCGACGAAGGTGGCGGTGCGGAACTCCGGCCGCGGGTCGCGGCCCGGCTTCTCCAACTCGGCGAGGATGTCGGTGACGGTGGGCAGACCGAAGGTGTCGTCGACGAAGTCGGTGGCCCGCAGCCCCCGCAGGATGTTGCTCCTGCCGATCAGCGACTGCAGGTCCTGCCCCGTCTTGGACAGGATCCGGCGCACCACCGGGTACGCCTCGGGGTGCACGCTGGAGGAGTCCAGCGGGTCGTCGCCGCCGGGGATGCGCAGGAAGCCGGCGCACTGCTCGAAGGCCTTCGGCCCGAGCCGGGCGACCTTCCTCAGCTCCGCGCGGGTGCGGAACGGCCCGTTCGCGTCGCGGTGCAGCACGATGTTCTCCGCCAGCCCGGCGCCGATGCCCGAAACCCGGGTCAGCAGCGGCGCGGAGGCGGTGTTGACGTCCACGCCCACCGCGTTGACGCAGTCCTCGACCACCGCGTCCAGCGACCGGGAGAGCTTCACCTCGGACAGGTCGTGCTGGTACTGGCCGACGCCGATCGAGCGCGGGTCGATCTTCACCAGCTCGGCGAGCGGGTCCTGCAGACGCCGGGCGATGGAGACCGCGCCGCGCAGCGAGACGTCCAGCCCGGGCAGCTCCTGCGAGGCGTACGCGGAGGCGGAGTAGACCGACGCGCCGGCCTCGGAGACCACCACCTTCGTCAGGTTGAGCTGCGGGTACCGCTTGATCAGCTCACCGGCGAGCTTGTCGGTCTCCCGGCTGGCGGTGCCGTTGCCGATGGCGACCAGCTCGACGCCGTGCGCCCCGGCCAGCCGGGCGAGGGTCTCGATCGAGGCGTCCCACTGCCGGCGCGGCTCGTGCGGGTAGATCGTGTCGGTGGCGACCACCTTGCCGGTGGCGTCCACGACGGCGACCTTCACCCCGGTACGCAGGCCCGGGTCCAGCCCCATGGTGGGCCGGGTGCCGGCCGGCGCGGCGAGCAGCAGGTCCCGCAGGTTGGTGGCGAAGACCCGTACCGCCTCCTCCTCGGCCGCCTGCCACAGGCGCATCCGCAGGTCGGCCCCGAGGTGGATGAGGATCCGGGTGCGCCAGGCCCAGCGCACCGTGTCGGCCAGCCACCGGTCCGCCGGCCGGCCCTTGTCGGTGACGCCGAACCGCCCCGCGATCACCGCCTCGTAGCGGCTCGGCCCGGTCGGCACCGCGTCGGCGTCGCCGGCCTCCTCGGGCTCCATCGTCAGGTCGAGCACACCCTCCTTCTCGCCCCGGAACATGGCGAGGATCCGGTGCGAGGGCAGCTTCGGGTACGGCTCGGCGAAGTCGAAGTAGTCGGCGAACTTGGCGCCGGCCGCCTCCTGCCCGTCGCGTACGCGGGAGACCAGCCGGCCCCGCGACCACATCTGCTCGCGCAGCGTGCCGATCAGGTCGGCGTCCTCGGCGAAACGCTCGATGAGGATGGCCCGGGCGCCCTCCAGTGCGGCGGCCGGGTCGGCCACGCCCTTCTCCGCGTCGACGTAGCCGGCGGCGGCCTCCCGGGGGTCCTGCGACGGGTCGGTCAGCAGCGACTCGGCCAGCGGCTCAAGCCCGGCCTCGCGGGCGATCTGCGCCCGCGTGCGGCGCTTGGGCTTGTAGGGCAGGTAGATGTCCTCCAGGCGGGACTTCGAGTCGGCCGCCATGATCTGCGCTTCCAGGGCCTCGTCGAGCTTGCCCTGCCCGCGGACCGACTCCAGCACCGCCGCGCGCCGCTCGTCCAGCTCGCGCAGGTAGCGCAGCCGCTCCTCCAGGGTGCGCAGCTGGGTGTCGTCGAGCAGGCCGGTGGCCTCCTTGCGGTAGCGGGCGATGAACGGCACGGTGGCGCCGCCGTCGAGCAGCTCCACGGCCGCCCGTACCTGACGCTCGGCGACGCCGAGCTCGTCGGCGATCCGCTGATGAACAGAGAGGGTCACGATCTCGATCCGCCTTCGGTGTGGGTTCCGCTGTGCATTCTGCCGGCCCGCACCGACGTCCGTCGCCGCCCCCGGCCCGGCGTGCCGGCGGTGACCGTCGGCGCCACGGCCCACGCTGCGCTAGCGTGGCGATCATGGAACCTCCCGCGGACCCGCGCGCCCGGCGGCTCTTCGGCGGCAGTGCCCGGGCGCTCGGCGACCTGGCCGCCAGCCCGTTCCGGGCCGACCGCGACCGCATCGTGGCCTCGCCGTTCTTCGCCCGGCTCAACGGCGTCACCCAGGTCGTCAGCCCCGGCGGCTCCGGCCTGCTCGTGCACAACCGGCTCACCCACAGCCTCAAGGTGGCGCAGGTCGCGCGGGCCATCGCCGAGCGGCTCACCGCCGACGGCCGGCACCGCGACCTGCTGGAGAAGCTGGGCGGCTGCGACCCGGACGTGGTGGAGGCCGCCGCGCTCGCCCACGACCTCGGCCACCCGCCGTTCGGGCACCTGGGGGAGCGGGTGCTGGACCGGCTGGCCCGCCAGCGCCTCGGGCTGACCGACGGCTTCGAGGGCAACGCCCAGTCGTACCGGATCGTCACCAGCACCGAGATCCGCGGCGCGGCGACCACCGGCCTGGACCTCACGGCGGCGGTGCGGGCCGCGCTGCTGAAGTACCCGTGGACGCGGCTGGACCATCCCGACCCGCACCCCCGGCTGCTGGACCCGCCGCCGCGCGGCGCCACCCCGCCGCCGGACGACCCGGGCAGCGGCTCGTCGAAGTTCGGGGCGTACCGCACGGAGATCGGCGACCTGCGGCAGGCCCGGGAGCCGTTCGTGGGGCGCATCCCGGACTGGCAGCAGACCCCCGAAGCGTCGATCATGGACACCGCCGACGACATCGCGTACGCGATCCACGACGTCGAGGACTTCTACCGGGTCGGGGTGCTCCAGCAGGGTGCCGTGGCCGCCGAGCTGATGGCCTGGCAGCGCGAGAGCGGGCACCTGCGAGCGATCACCGACGCGGCCCTGGCCGCCGCCGCCCGCCGACCCGGCTCGGCGATCGAGCGGCTGCGCCGCCAACTGCACCGCAAGGACGCCTGGATCGCCGACGACGAGGCGTTCGCCGCCGCCGTCGAGCACGTCCGCGAGGAGCTGGTGGAGGGGCTGCTGGCCATGCCCTTCGACGGCTCCATCGAGGCCGAGCAGTACGTGGCCCGGTTCTCCGCCCGCTGGACGACCCGCTTCGTCGATGCGATCACGGTGGTCGAACAGCCGGCGGTGCGCTCCGGGCACGTGCTGCTCGCCCCCGCACAGTGGCACGAGGTGCAGGTGCTCAAGTTCGTCCACCACCGGTTCGTGCTGGCCCGGCCCGACCTGGCCCTGCACCAGCGCGGGCAGGCCCGGCTGCTGGGCACCCTGGTGGAGGCGCTGCTGGAGTGGCTCCTCGACCCCGAGGAGGAGTCCCGGTTGCCGCGCCGGCTGCACGACCTGGTGGAGTTGGCCGAGGCGGAGCTGCACCCGCGTACGCCGGACCGGATCGGCAAGGCGCGCGGGCGGGCGATCGTTGACTTCGTCGCCCAGCTCACCGACGGCCAGGCGGTCGCCATGCTGGACGCCCTGTCGGGCCGCTCCGGGGCGCTCTGGACCGACGCCTTCGTGCTCTGAGGGGCGGCGCCACGGCAGGCCCACGGCCTGAGGGGTGGCGCCACGGCCCACCCCACGGCACTCAGGCGACGGCCTGCCACCAGCCGTCGACGGCGGGCGGGTCGTCCACCACCACCCGCTCGCCGGGGCGGGGCACGGCGAGGCGCACGTCCCGGGCCTTCGCCTCGGCCCAGATCCGGTCCACCGGCTCGGACCAGTCGTGCAGGGCCAGGTTGAACGTCGCCCAGTGCACCGGCACGAGCAGCCCGCCGCGCAGGTCGAGGTGTGCGGCGACGGCCTCCTCGGGGAACATGTGGATGCTCGGCCAGGCCCGGTCGTACGCGCCGATCTGCATCAGCGTCACGTCGAACGGCCCGTGCCGCTCGCCGATCTCGGCGTAGCCGTCGAAGTAGCCGGAGTCGCCGGTGTAGAAGACCTTCCGGTGCGCGCCGGCGACGACCCAGGAGCTCCAGAGCGTGCCGTCGCGGCGCAGCCCCCGGCCGGAGAAGTGCTGGGCGGCGGTGGCGGTGATCTCCAGCTCCGCCACCCGGTGGCTCTCCGCCCAGTCCAGCTCGACGATCCGCCCGGCCGGTACGCCCCAGCGGTCCAGGTGCGCGCCCACGCCCAGGGGCACGAGGAACGGCGCCGACTGGCTGCCCAGCAGCGCCTGGACGGTCGCCATGTCGAGGTGGTCGTAGTGGTCGTGCGAGATCAGGATCGCGTCGACCGGGGGCAGTTCGTCGAGGCGCACCGGTGGCCGGTGCAGGCGGCGCGGACCGACGAGGCTCGACGGGGAGCACCGGTCGCTCCACACCGGGTCGAGCAGCACCCGTCGGCCCTCGATCTCGATCAGGGCGGAGGCGTGGCCGTACCAGACGACGTTCAGCTCACGTCCCGCGTCGGCGGCCGGGGCGGTGCCGGGGCGCAGCAGCGGCACGGCGACGCTCGGCCGGCGCTTCTGCTTGCCGAAGAGCAGCTCGCGGACCAGGTTGCGGTCGGGGGTGCCGGCCATCGAGCGGGAGCCACCCGGGTTGCGGAAGGCGCCGTCGTGGAACCGGGGCGAGCGGGCGGCCCGCTCCGCGCGGGCGCCGGTGAGCCGGCCGCCGAGCGCCGCCGGCACGTCCCGGGCCACCCACGCGAGCCCGGCCAGCGCGGCCAGCCCGGCCGCCCCGCGCAGCCGCCGTCCGAGGGTCCCCTCGGGTCCCGCACGTTCCGCTGGTGCGCCCATCGTCGTCCCTCCGCCGTGTCCCGTCGTACACGGTAGCCCGGCGGTCGGGGGAGCGCCGGAAGGTCGGCGGGGCCCGCCGTCGAGGCGGGCCCCGGGCGTCGAGGGGCGGCTCAGCCGCCGTTGCTGGGTCGCTGCGCGGTCGGTCGGTGGGTGACGCCGGTGCCGGTGAGACGGTCGACCGCGGCGAGGAAGCGCCGGCCCATCCGGGCGCGGGCCGCGACGGCGGGGTGCGTGGCGCCGTAGTCGTCCGGCTCGGCCTGGCCGTCGGCGAAGAGGGCGTACGTGAGCACGGGCGCGCCGGCCATGTCGAAGATCACCCCGGCCTCGTGCCGGGCGTCGGCGAACCAGCCCGCCTTCGTGGCGACCCGGGCCCGCTCGGTGGAGGACATGACCCGCCGGATCCCGTCGGTGTACGCGACGGGGGCGCGCAGCAGCCGCAGCACGAACGCCGTGCCGGCCGGCGAGAGCAGCGTGCCGGCCACCAGCGCGCGCAGCAGGTCGTGGGTCTCCCGGGGCGTGCTGGTGCCGAGGAAGAACCGGTTGGGGTTGGCCACCGGCTGCACCTGGGTGTTCGGGAAGCCCTTGCCGCGCAGGATGTCGTTGAGTTCGGCGGCGGGGCAGACCAGGCCGCAGAGCCGCACGGCCGTGTCGTCGGAGACGGTCAGCAGGTTGGCCAGCACGTGGCCGAGCGTCACGAAGCTCGGGTACGCCCCGTCGAGGCTGAACATGCCGTCGCCGCCGGGCACCACGATCGCCTCGGTCACCTCGACCCGCTGGTCGAGCGTCAGCAGCCCCCGGTCGACCTTGTCGAGCACCGCCACGGCCACCGCGATCTTGTTGACGCTGTACGCCTCGAGGCGCCGGTCGGGCTCGTCGGAGACCGCCACCTGCGGTGCGCCGGCCGGGTCGGCGACGCTGACGTACGCCTGCCAGTTGCCCCCCGCTGCCACCGTCTCCCGCTCGTAGATCGCGGCCACCCGGCGGGCCGCCTGCCGGGGCGTCGTCGGAGCCGGCTCGGCGACCTCGGGGGCGGCGACGGCCGGCGTCGCGGCGCCGAGCACCGTTCCCGCCGTGGCCACCGTGCCCAGTCCCAGCGCGGTCCTGCGGTTCACCCGGATAGTCAATCGTCTCTCCCGTCGTGGTGGGCCGGAGCGCTTACCGGCCCACCACCCTAGGCGAAACGATCGACGCCGGTGATCCCGTGCGGGGTTCACCGCAGCCGACGCCGGACGGCCGCGACGACCGGGCCGGGCAGTTCCCCGACGGCCCGCGCCACCCGTGCCAGGTCGGGCAGCCAGCCGCCGCGTACCGACGCGGCGGCCGGGTCCGGCGCGAACACCGTGCCGTCGTGCGGCGCGATAGGACGGTCGGTCAGCCCGGCCAGCCGCATCAACGGCCCGACGAGGGCGTCGTAGACGCCGGGGAACACGGTGAAGCCGACCCGCATGACCGTGTTGACCCGGCCCACCGACACCTCCCGGCGGGGCCGGTCGGCGCAGTCCACGATGGCCCGGGCCACCCGTTCCGGGGTGGTGACCGGCAGCGGGGGTCGGCCGACGCGGCCGAGGTAGTTTGCGGCCCGCTGGTAGACCGGGGTGTCCACGCTGCCGGGGTTCACGATGCACACGTGCACGCCCGGGGTCTCCCGGGCCTCCTGCTGCAACGTGCGGGTCAGCCCCTGCAACCCCCACTTGCTCGCCACGTAGCCGCTCATGTACGGCGCGGTGATGTGCCCCAGCACCGATCCGGTGAGGATGAGCGTCCCCCCGCCGTCGGCCCGGAACCGGCGCAGCGCCACCCGGGCCACCGCGGCGGCGGCGAGCAGGTCGGTGCGTACCACCTGCTCGAAGACCCGCTCCGGGGTCTCCTCGAACCGGCCGTACGCCATCACCGCCGCGGTGTGCACCCAGACGTCGACGCCGCCGAACCGGCCGAGGGCCGCGTCGGCGAGCGCCGCGAGCGCGCCGTCGGCGGTGACGTCGGTGGGCACCTCCAGCGCCTGCGCGCCGGCGGCCCGGCACTCGTCGCCGACGGCGGCGAGTGCGACGGGGGAACGGGCGGCGAGCACGAGCCGGTCTCCGCGTTCGGCGAAGGCCCGGGCCGCCGCCCGGCCGATCCCGCTGGTCGCGCCGGTCACGACCACCGTCCGGGTCACGGTGCCAGCACGACCTTGACGCAGCCGTCCTCCTTCTTCTGGAACATCTCGTACGCCTGCGGCGCCTGCGCCAGCGGCACCCGGTGGGTACGCAGGTCCGCCACGCCCAGCGGGTCGTCGTCGCCCGAGAGCAGCGGGATGATCTCGTCGGTCCACCGGCGTACGTGGCACTGCCCCATGCGCAGCTGGACGCCCCGGTCGAACATCTCCATGAGCGGCATCGGGTCGACCTCGCCGCCGTAGACGCCGGAGACGGAGACGGTGCCGCCCCGGCGCACGGCCTTGAGCGCGGCCTTGAGTACGACCAGCCGGTCGACGCCGACCTTGTCGGTCATGGTCTGCGCGAGCTTGTCGGGCAGCAGCCCGGCGGCGGTCTGGGCGAGCTTGCCGAGGGGCGCGCCGTGGGCCTCCATGCCCACCGCGTCGATGACCGCGTCGGGGCCGCGCCCGTCGACGAGGTCGATCAGCGCGCCGGGCACGTCGTCCAGCTCGCTGACGTCGAGGACCTCGATGCCGTGCCGGCGGGCCATCGCCAACCGCTCCGGCACCAGGTCCAGCCCGATGACCCGGTCCGCGCCGAGGTGCCGGCCGATACGGGCGCAGAACTGGCCGACCGGCCCGAGCCCGAAGACGGCGAGGGTGCCGCCGCGCGGGGTGTCGGCGTACTTCACCGCCTGCCAGGCGGTCGGCAGGATGTCGGACAGGTAGAGCCAGCGTTCGTCGGGCCCGGCGTCGGGCACCTTGATCGGGCCGAACTGGGCGTGCGGCACCCGCAGGTACTCGGCCTGCCCGCCGGGTACCGAGCCGTAGAGCGAGGTGTAGCCGAACAGCGCGGCGCCCTTGCCCTCGGCGGTGACCTGCGTGGTCTCGCACTGCGCGTACAGCTGCCGGTCGCACATCCAGCAGGAGCCGCAGGAGATGTTGAACGGCACCACCACCCGGTCGCCCGGCTTGAGGCGGGTCACCCCCGGGCCCACCTCCTCCACGATGCCCATCGGCTCGTGGCCGAGGACGTCGCCGGGCTTCAGGAACGGCCCGAGCACCTCGTACAGGTGCAGGTCCGAGCCGCAGATCGCGGTCGAGGTGATCCGGACGACGGCGTCGGTCGGCTCCTCGATCCGCGGATCGGGCACATCCTCCACCCGTACGTCCCGTTTGCCCTGCCAGGTCAGCGCCTTCATGTCCGTCGTCCCTCCTGTGCCGGCTCCCAGGAGTGCTACCCGCCCGTGCGGGCTTGAACCGGCCGCCACCGGACGACCGGTCCCGGCCGTCCCCCCATCCGTCCGGGCCGGCCGCCCTCTTTCGTCGGGCCTGGCCGCCGCCCCTTCGTCCGGTCCGTCGAGGGCTGTGGTTCTGGTTCTGCCCGGCTGGCCGGGTGCATCGCGTGGACGCTGTCGAGCTGCCCCGTGCGGTGGGGCAGCCCGTGCGGTGGGGGCGGGCTGGCAGTGCGGTGGGGCTGGCGGTGCGTCCGCCGCCGAGCTGCCCGGCGGGCTGGCGGTCGCATGGCCGGGCGGGTGGGCGGTCGTGTCGCCGGGCGGGCGGGTGGACGGTTCGGGTGGATGGGCGGTCCCATGGACGGGGCAGCTCGACAGGCACCGTCGGGGGTCCCGACTCACCCCGCCCGCGGCCGTGGAACCGACAGGGCCCACCACCGGCCGACGGGTCCCGTACCGGGAAACGGGCGGGCCGCCGCACCCGCAGGGGTGTGGTGGCCCGCCCGTCCGGTCGGGTCCGGTTGCCAGGAACCCGGTGTCGTCAGGAACCGGGGGTGTTGTCGCCCCGCTTCGAGGTGGCCATCAGGAAGTCGCGGTTGAGCCGGCCGATGGTGTTCAGCGGGATGCCCTTGGGACAGACCACGGTGCACTCACCGGCGTTGGTGCAGCCGCCGAAGCCGGCCTCGTCGTGCGCGTCGACCATGCCGACCACCCGGGTGTAGCGCTCCGGCTGGCCCTGCGGCAGCAGCGAGAGCTGGGTGACCTTCGCGGCGGTGAAGAGCATCGCGGAGCCGTTCGGGCAGGCCGCCACGCAGGCGCCGCAGCCGATGCACTCCGCCGCCTCGAAGGCGGCGTCCGCGTTGGCCTTGGCGACCGGGGTCGAGTGCGCCTCGGGGGCGCTGCCGGTCGGCGCGGTGATGTAGCCGCCGGCCGCGATGATCTTGTCGAACGCGCCCCGGTTGACCACCAGGTCCTTGATGACCGGGAAGGCCCGGGCCCGCCACGGCTCGATGTCGATCGTCTCGCCGTCGGAGAACTGCCGCATGTGCAGCTGGCAGGCGGTGGTGCCGCGCTGCGGCCCGTGCGCGTCGCCGTTGATCATCAGGCCGCACATGCCGCAGATGCCCTCGCGGCAGTCGTGGTCGAACGCCACCGGCTCCTCGCCGGCGAGGATCAGCCGCTCGTTGAGGACGTCGAGCATCTCCAGGAAGGACATGTCGGGGGAGACGTCGTCGACCTTGTAGGTCACCATCCGACCCTTGTCCTCGGGGCCGGACTGGCGCCAGATGCGCAGGGTCAGGTTCACTTGTAGCTCCGCTGCGTGGGGTGGACGTATTCGAAGTTCAGGTCTTCCTTGTGCAGCACCGAGGGCTCGCCGGTGGCGGTGAACTCCCAGGCCGCCACGTACGCGAAGCGGTCGTCGTCGCGCTCCGCCTCACCGTCGGGCGTCTGGTGCTCGGCCCGGAAGTGACCGCCGCAGGACTCCTCGCGGTGCAGGGCGTCGATGCACATCAGCTCCGCCAGTTCGAAGAAGTCGGCCACCCGGCCGGCCTTCTCCAGCGACTGGTTGAGCCCCTCGCCGCTGCCCGGCACCCGGACCCGCTGCCAGAACTGCTCGCGCAGGGCGCGGATCTCGTCGATCGCCTTGCGCAGCCCGGCCTCACTGCGTTCCATGCCGCAGTGCTCCCACATGATCTGGCCCAGCTCGCGGTGGAACGAGTCGACGGTCCGGTCGCCGTCGACGGCCAGCAGCCGCTGGATCCGGTCCTCGACGTCGGCGCGGGCCTGCACGGCCGCCGGGTGCGTGGCGTCGACCTTCTCCATCGGGCCGGACGCCAGGTAGTGCGCGATGGTGTTCGGCAGCACGAAGTAGCCGTCGGCCAGGCCCTGCATCAGCGCCGAGGCGCCGAGACGGTTCGCGCCGTGGTCGGAGAAGTTCGCCTCGCCGATCACGAAGAGGCCCGGGATGGACGACTGGAGGTCGTAGTCGACCCAGAGACCGCCCATCGTGTAGTGCACGGCGGGGTAGATGCGCATCGGCACCTCGTACGGGTCCTCGCCGGTGATCCGCTCGTACATCTCGAAGAGGTTGCCGTACTTGGCCTCGATGGCCTTGCGGCCGAGCCGGTCGATCGCGTCGCCGAAGTCCAGGTAGACGCCGAGCCCCGTCTGGCCGACGCCGCGCCCCTCGTCGCAGACGTTCTTCGCGGCGCGGGAGGCGATGTCGCGGGGGACCAGGTTGCCGAAGGAGGGGTAGATCCGCTCCAGGTAGTAGTCCCGCTCGTCCTCGGGGATGTCCCTCGGGCTGCGGGTGTCGCCCTTGGCCTTGGGTACCCAGACCCGGCCGTCGTTGCGCAGCGACTCGCTCATCAGGGTCAGCTTCGACTGGTGGTCGCCGGAGACCGGGATGCAGGTCGGGTGGATCTGCGTGTAGCAGGGGTTGGCGAAGTACGCGCCCTTGCGGTGGGCCCGCCAGGTGGCGGTGACGTTGCAGCCCTTGGCGTTGGTGGAGAGGTAGAAGACGTTGCCGTAGCCGCCGGAGGCGAGGACGACCGCGTCCGCGAACTCGGTGGCGATCTCGCCGGTGACCATGTCCCGGACCACGATGCCGCGGGCCTTGCCGTCGACGACGATCAGCTCCAGCATCTCGTGCCGGGTGTTCATCTCCACGTTGCCGAGGCCGATCTGCCGCTCCAGCGCCTGGTACGCGCCGAGCAGCAGCTGCTGGCCCGTCTGGCCCCGGGCGTAGAAGGTGCGCTGCACCTGCGCGCCGCCGAAGGAGCGGGTGTCCAGCAGGCCGCCGTACTCGCGGGCGAACGGGACGCCCTGCGCGACGCACTGGTCGATGATGTTGACCGAGACCTCGGCGAGCCGGTGCACGTTCGACTCGCGGGAGCGGAAGTCGCCGCCCTTGACGGTGTCGTAGAAGAGGCGGTGCACCGAGTCGCCGTCGTTGCGGTAGTTCTTGGCGGCGTTGATGCCGCCCTGCGCGGCGATGGAGTGCGCCCGGCGCGGGCTGTCCTGGTAGCAGTAGGTCTTGACCCGGTAGCCCTGCTCGCCCAGCGTGGCGGCGGCCGAGCCGCCGGCCAGACCGGTGCCGACCACGATCACGGTCATCTTGCGGCGGTTGGCCGGGTTGACCAGCTTGGCCTCGAAGCGGCGGCGTTCCCACCGGGTCTCGATCGGGCCGTCGGGAGCCTTGGTGTCGGCGATCGGGTCGCCCTCGATGTAGAGATCCATGTCAGGACACCAATCCGGTGAGTACGGCGAACGGGACCACCAGGTAGCCGACGCAGAGCGCGACGGAGAAGCCGAGGGCCACGGCCCGGGCCCGCCGCTCGCCGCGCGGGCTCTGCTGGCCGAGGCTGCGCAGCGCGCTGAACAGGCCGTGCCGCAGGTGGAAGCCGAGGGTGACGATCGCCAGGGTGTAGAAGAGCGTCACGTACCAGCGCTCCGGGGCGAAGTCGGCCACCACGTTGGCGTACGGCCGGCCGGGGTCGCCGACGGGGTTGAGCGTGCCGGTGGTGAGGTCCAGCAGGTGGTAGATCACGAACAGCAGGATGATCACGCCGCCCCAGCGCATCGTGCGGGCGGCGTAGCTGCCCTGCACCTTCTTGCGGTGCGCGTACTGCACCGGGCGGGCGGCGCGGGCGCGTACGGCGAGGGCGGTCGCGGCCCAGATGTGGCCGACTGCCGCCACCACCAGGCCGATCCGCATGATCCACAGGAACCACACGCCCGGCAGCAGCGGGGTGCCGATCTCGCGCAGCCAGTGCGCGTAGTGGTCGAACGAGGTCGCCCCCGTGAAGATCTTCAGGTTGCCGAGCATGTGCGCGATCAGGAATGACACCAGGATGATGCCCGTCACCGCCATGACGGCCTTGAGGCCGACGCTGGAACGGATGGGCGACCGAGTTCTCGTGACTACCACGCGATCGACGCTAGGAGCACTTGATTCAGTCGTCCAATGCATCGAACTCGCAGTCTTGATAGCTATAGGCTATGTAGATGCAGCTCCATCAGCTGAAGTACTTCGTTGCGGTGGCAGAAGTACGACATTTCACCCAGGCCGCTGACATCGTGGGCATCACCCAGCCGTCGTTGAGTAAGCAAGTTCACGCCCTGGAGGAGGGCCTCGGTGCCCCGCTGTTCGAGCGGGTAAGGGGCAACATCACCCTCACCGCGGCCGGTGAGGTGCTGCTTCCGCTGGCCAAGCGGATCCTCGCCGACGTCGACACCGCGACCCGCGAGGTGCAGGAGCTGGTCGGCCTGCGCCGTGGCCGGGTCCGGCTCGGCGCCACCCCCAGCCTCGCCACCTCGCTCGCCCCGCCCGTGCTGCGCCGCTTCCGCGACGCCCACCCCACCATCGACCTGCGGGTGGAGGAGAACGGCTCGCAGGACCTGGTCCGTGACCTGCTCCGCGGCGACCTCGACCTGGCCCTGATCATCATGCCGGCCCAGGGCACCGACCCCGGGCTGCGCGCCGACCCCATCCTGCGGGAGAGCCTGGTGGTCGCCTCCGTCGAGGAGCTGTCGGTGGTCCCGGAGACCGGGCAGTTGCGCGTGGCCGACCTGCGCGACCAGCCGATGGTCATGTTCCGGGAGGGCTACGACCTGCGCGACGCCACCCTCCAGGCCTGCCGGGAGGCCGGCTTCGAGCCGACCATCGCCGTCGACGGCGGCGAGATGGACGCGGTGCTGAGCTTCGTCGAGGCCGGGCTGGGCGTCGCGCTGGTCCCCGGCATCGTGGTGGCCCGCCGGCCGGGCGTACGCGTCACCCGGCTGGCCCCGCCCGGCGTCCGGCGCACCATCGCGGTCGCCCGGCGCCGCGACGTGGTGCCCACCCACGCCGGCCGGGAGCTGCGCAGGATACTGCTGGACTACGTCCGCGACGCCACCACCGACGGGGACCTGCCGCCGGGCGTCGAACCGCTCTGAGCTCCGCCGCCGGCCGTCGGGCCGCGCGGAGGCCGGCCGCCGCACGACCGGCCGCGCCGGTCCCACGCCGCCAGGTGCGCACGACGGAAGACGACCGGCCCCCGTCGGCGTGCCTACGCTGCCCGCATGGCAACGGGCAGCGCCGTGGTGATCGGCGCCAGCATGGGCGGCCTGCTGACGGCGCGCGCTCTCACCGAGGCGTACGAGCGGGTCACCCTCGTGGACCGCGACCTGCTGCCCGAGCGGGCGGACAGCCGCCGGGGCGTACCCCAGGGGCGGCAGCTGCACGTCCTGCTGACCCGGGGCCGGCAGGCGTTCGAGGAGCTGCTGCCGGGCATCTCGGCGGAGCTGGCCGCGCGCGGCGTGCCCACGGTCGACCTGCACGAGCAGGTCCACTGGTACAACAACGGCCACCGGATGCGCCGCGCCCCGTCGCCGCTGTTCGCCCTCGGGGTCAGCCGACCGCTGCTGGAACAGGTCGTCCGGGAGCGGGTGGCCGCCCTGCCCGGGGTGCGGATCGTCTCGGACTGCGAGGTGGCGGGCCTGACCACCACCGTCGACCGGCGGCGGGTCACCGGGGTGCGGCTGCACCCCCGCGACGGAGAGCCCACGACCGTCGCCGCCGACCTCGTCGTCGACGCCGGTGGGCGGGGCACCCGCAGCCCGGTGTGGCTGGCCGAGCTGGGCTACCGGCCCGCGCCGGAGGAACGGGTCAAGGTCGGCGTCACCTACCTCACCCGCACCTACCGCCGGGAGCCGCACCACCTGGAGGGGTTGCTCGGCGCGCTCACCAACGCCGTGCCCGGCCGGCCCCGGGGCGGCATCGTCGCCGTGCAGGAACAGGGCCGGTTCGCGGTGGCGCTCAGCGGCATGCTCGGCGAGGAGCCGCCGGCCGACGACGAGGGCATGACCGCCTTCGCCGAGACCCTCGCCGCCCCGCAGATCGCCGAACTTCTGCGTACGGCGCAGCCGGAGGGCCCGCCGGCGACGATGAAGTTCCCGGCCAGCGTGCGGCGACGCTACGAGCGGCTGCGTCGCTTCCCGGCCGGCTACCTGGTGGTGGCCGACGCCGTGTGCAGCTTCAACCCGGTGTACGGGCAGGGCATGACGGTGGCCGCGCTGGAGGCCCTGCTGCTGCGCCGGCTGCTGCGGCGCTCGCCCGACCGGCTCGCCCGGCGGTTCTTCCGGGGCGCCGCCCGGCTGATCGACGGCCCGTGGTCCATCGCGGTCGGCACCGACCTGCGCTTCCCCGAGGTGCCCGGCCGCCGCTCGCCGCGGGTACGCCTGGTCAACGCGTACGTGGGCCGGCTGCACGCGGCGGCGACCCGGGACCCGGCGCTGGGCGCGGCGTTCCTGCGGGTGGTGAACCTCGTCGACCCGCCGACGCGGCTGCTCTCCCCGCCGGTGCTGCTGCGGGTGCTGCGCGGCGCCCCGGCGTCGGCGCGATGACCGTCCCGGCGTGCGCGCCGCCCTACCTGCCCTCCGCCTCGTCCATCGCGCGGTAGATCCGCTGCTCCGACACCGGGTACGGGGTGCCCAACGCCTGGGCGAACACGTTCACCCGCAGCTCCTCGATCATCCAGCGGATCTGCCGGACCGCCGTCGACTGCCGACGGCTCGGCGGCAGCGCGGCCAGCATCTCCTGGTACTCCTTCTGCACCACCGCGACCCGGTCCTGCTGCTGCTTGTCGCGCTGCGGGTTGCCCGGCAGCCGGTCCAGCCGCCGCTCGATCGCGGTGAGGTAGCGCAGCAGGTCGGGCAGGCGCGCGTACCCGGTCTCGGTGACGAACCCCTTGTGCACCAGGCCGCTCAGCTGGGCCCGGATGTCGGCCAGCGCGGCCACCACCGCCAGGTTCCGCGTGGCGCCGAGGCGCTGCTCCACCGCGTGCGCGGCGGCGAGCACCCGGCGGACCCGGTCCATGATCTCGACCACGGTGTCCACCAGGTCGGCCCGGACCTTCTCCCGCAGGGCGGCGAAGCCCTCGGCGTCCCAGGCCGGGCCGCCGGCGTCACCGATCAGCTTGTCGATCGCCGCCCCCGCCGCGTCCGAGATCAGCTCCTGTACGCCGCCGTGCGGGTTGCGGCTCAGCGCCAGCTTCGCCTCGTTGCTCAGCCGCCCCTGGAGGAACTTCGCCGGCGACGGCACGGTGAGCCGCAGCAGCCGCCGCGTACCCGCCCAGTGCGCCGCCTCCTGCTCGGCGGGCGAGTCGAAGACCTTCACCCCGACGGTGTCGCCCTCGTCGACCAGGGCCGGGTACGCGGTCACGGCGTACCCGGCGCGCACCTGCTCGATGGTGCGAGGAAGATCGTCGATGCTCCACGTGCGGAGGCCCGTCCGGGCGACGTCCGGCGCGGCGGCGGCCACGACCTGGCGTACCTCCGCCTTGAGCCGGCGTTGCAGGGCCGGTAGGTCCTTGCCCTCGGCGACCGGCTTGTTCTCCTCGTCGAGCACCCGGAAGCTGACCCGCAGGTGCGCGGGGAGCCGCTCGGTGTCCCACGCGTCGCGGGGCACGGTGACGCCGGTCATCCGGCGCAGCTGCCGGGTCAGCGCGTCCAGCAGTGGCTCCTCGCCGGCCGGCATCGCGGCCAGCGCCGCGCGCGCGAAGTCCGGCACCGGTACGAAGTTGCGGCGTACCGCCTTGGGCAGCGAGCGGATCAGCGCGATCACCAGTTCCTCGCGCAGCCCGGGCACCTGCCAGTCGAAGCTCTCCGCCGGCACCTGGTTGAGCAGGGGCAGCGGGATGTCGACGGTCACGCCGTCGGTGGGGGTGCCCGGCTCGAAGCGGTAGGTCAGCGGCAGGGTCACCCCGTCGGCGGACCACTCGTCGGGGTAGTCGGCCTCGTCCACGCCGGTGCGGCCGGCGTTGACCAGCAGCTCCCGGGTGAAGGTGAGCAGGTCGGGCTGCTCCCGTCGGGTCTTCTTCCACCAGGCGTCGAAGTGCCGTCCGGAGACCACGTCGGCCGGGATGCGGGCGTCGTAGAAGTCGAAGACGGTCTGGTCGTCGACGAGGATGTCGCGGCGCCGGGCCCGGTGCTCCAGCTCCTCGATCTCCGTCAGCAGCCGCTGGTTGTCCCGCCAGAAGTGGTGATGGGTCTGCCAGTCGCCCTCGACGAGGGCGTGCCGGATGAACAGCTCCCGCGACATCGCCGGGTCGATCCGGCCGAAGTTGACCTTCCGCGAGGTGACCAGCGGGACGCCGTAGAGGGTCACCTTCTCGTAGGCCATCACGGCCGCCTGCTTCTTCTCCCAGTGCGGCTCGCTGTAGCTGCGCTTGACCAGGTGCGTCGCCAGGGGCTCGACCCATTCGGGCTCGACCCGGCCGGCCACCCGGCCCCAGAGCCGGGAGGTCTCCACCAGCTCGGCGGCCATCACCCAGCGCGGCGGCTTCCTGAACAGCGCCGAGCCGGGGAAGAGCGCGAACTTCGCGCCCCGGGCGCCGAGATACTCGTGCTTCTGCGCGTCCTTGAGCCCGACGTGCGACAGCAGGCCGGCCAGCAGCGACTGGTGCACCTTCGGGGTGTCGATCTCCTCCGGCAGGTCCGCGCCGCCCCGGCGCCCGCCGCCAGCGTCGCGCGCCGGTCGCCCTTCTTCGGGGGTACGCAGCACCTGACGCAACTGGCTGACGATGTCCTGCCACTCGCGTACCCGCAGGTAGTTGAGGTATTCGGCCTTGCACATCCGCCGGAACGCGCTGGACGACAGCTCGCGCTGCTGCTCGCGCAGGTGCCGCCACAGGTTGAGCAGTGTCACGAAGTCCGACTCGCGGTCGGTGAACCGGGCGTGCGCCTGGTCGGCCTGGGCCTGCTTCTCGGCGGGCCGCTCGCGCGGGTCCTGGATCGACAGCGCGGCGGCGATCACCATCACCTCGGTGGCGCAGCCGTTGCGCTCGCCCTCGACGACCATCCGGGCCAGCCGCGGGTCGACGGGGAGCTGCGCCAGCCGCCGGCCCAGCGGGGTGAGCCGCTTCGCCGGGTCGGCCTCGGCCGGGTCGAGCGCCCCGAGCTCGTGCAGCAGGTTCACGCCGTCGGCGACGTTGCGCCGGTCCGGCGGGTCGATGAACGGGAACGCGGCGATGTCGCCCAGCCCGATGGAGGTCATCTGGAGGATGACCGAGGCGAGGTTGGTGCGCAGGATCTCCGGGTCGGTGAACTCCGGGCGGGACAGGAAGTCCTGCTCGTCGTAGAGGCGGATGCAGATGCCGTCCGAGGTGCGCCCGCAGCGCCCCTTGCGCTGGTTGGCCGACGCCTGCGACACCGGCTCGATCGGCAACCGCTGCACCTTGAGCCGGCTGCTGTAGCGGGAGATGCGGGCCGTGCCCGGGTCCACCACGTACTTGATGCCGGGCACGGTGAGCGAGGTCTCCGCCACGTTGGTCGCCAGCACCACCCGGCGTCCGGCGTGCGGGGCGAAGACCCGGTGCTGCTCGGCGGTGGAGAGCCGGGCGTACAGCGGCAGGATCTCGGTGCCGCGCAGCGCCGGTCTCTTCTCCACCAGCTTGCCCAGCGCGTCGGCGGTGTCGCGGATCTCCCGCTCGCCGCTGAGGAACACCAGGACGTCGCCGGGGCCCTCGGCGGCCAGTTCCTCGACGGCGTCGCCGATGGCCTGCACCTGGTCGCGGACGTTCTCCTCGTCCTCGCCGTCGTCGTCGCCCTCGGCCACCTCGACCAGCGGCCGGTAGCGCACCTCGACCGGGTACGTGCGCCCGGAGACCTCGACCACGGGCGCCGGTACGCCGTCGGGCTCGTCGGCGGTGGGCGGCCCCGCGAAGTGCCGGGCGAAGCGCTCGGTCTCGATGGTCGCCGAGGTGATGACGACCTTGAGGTCGGGCCGGCGGGGGAGGAGCTGGCGCAGGTAGCCGAGGATGAAGTCGATGTTGAGGCTGCGCTCGTGCGCCTCGTCGATGATCAGCGTGTCGTACTGGCGCAGCATCCGGTCGGTCTGCAACTCGGCGAGCAGGATGCCGTCGGTCATCAGCTTGACCAGGCTGCGGTCGCTGACCTGGTCGGCGAAGCGCACCTTGTAGCCGACCACGTCGCCCAGCTCGGTGCCGAGCTCCTCGGCGATGCGGTCCGCCACCGTACGCGCGGCCAGCCGGCGCGGCTGGGTGTGCCCGATCAGGCCGGTGATCCCGCGCCCCAGCTCCAGGCAGATCTTCGGCAGCTGGGTGGTCTTGCCGGAGCCCGTCTCGCCGGCCACGATCACCACCTGGTGGTCGCGGATCGCGGCGGCGATGTCGTCCTTGCGCTCGCTCACCGGCAGCTGGGCCGGGTACGTGATCACCGGTACGGCGGCGCGCCGGTTCTCGAGCACCGCCTCGGCCCGCGCCACGTCGGCGGCGATCTCGTCGAGCGCCGACTCCCGGCGCTGCGGGTCGCGCAGCCGGCGTACCCCGTCCAGGCGCCGTTGCAGGCGGCGCTGGTCGCGGAACATCAGGGGACGGAGGCGGCGGTGCAGCTCGCGGACGGGGTCGGTCGCGGCGGGTGCGGCTGGATTCTGCATGTCGTCGCCAAGGATAGGCAGCCGCCGGCCGGACCGCCCCCGGGTTACCGCCGCACCGCCCCGGCCCGCCCGCGCCCACGCCCGTCGGGGGCGCGCGGCGGCGTCGCCTCGGACCGGCCGCCGGGGCGCGCGGCGGCGTCGCCTCGGACTAGAGTGGGGCGTCGACCGACCTTGGCCACGGGGGACTGGATGACGATGCGCGACACCGACCGGGCCCTGGTGCAGGCCGCCACGGCGGTCGCCAAGCTGCGCTGCCGCAGCGAGAACCACACGGTCGCCGCCGCCGCGCGGACCACCGACGGCCGGGTCTTCACCGGGGTCAACGTCTACCACTTCACCGGCGGCCCCTGCGCCGAGGTGGTCGCGGTCGGCGCCGCCGCCACGCAGGGCGTCACCGAGCTGGAGACGATCGTCGCGGTGGGCGACCGGGGGCGCGGGGTGATCCCGCCCTGCGGGCGCTGCCGGCAGGTGCTGCGCGACTACTTCCCCACGGTCCGGGTCATCGTCGGGCCGATGGACGCGCTGCGCGTGGTGCACGTCGCCGAGCTGCTGCCGGAGACGTACGTCTGGGCCGACCAGCAGCTCGACGGGCCGACCGGCCCGGTCCCCGCGCCGCGACCGGCCGACTGACGCCCGGCCCGCCGACGGCGGCCGGCCCGGCGCCCGCTGACGCCGGCCGCCGGCCGTCAGTCGCCGGCGGCGGCTTCCAGGACCGACCGGGGCAGCGGCACGCTCTCGAAGCGCACGATGCCCTCCGGCACCATCCAGCTCATCACCTGCACGCCGAGCCGTCCGGCCCGCACGGCCGGGTCGTTGTGGTAGAGCTCGCGGGCCTCCTGCGGCGAGACGGAGAGCACGACGAACCCGCGCAGCCGCTCGTCGTCGGCGTCGACGAACGGCCCCGCGGCCAGGACGAGCCCCTGCTCCACCAGCCCCGCCTGGTGCGCCAGGTGGGCGTCCTGCAACCGGTCGGCCGCGTCCAGCGGCAGGTCCGGCGCGTCCGCCGGCCGGAGCAGGAGCACCACGGTGTGCTGGTCGGATCGCATGCCCACACACTAGGGCGGCCGGGGCCGCCGTCCGCCCGGATCCGCGCCGTCCGCCCTGCTCAGCGCCGCTCGGATCGACGACGGCGAGTTAGGCCCGGCCAGTGCGTTCCGCTAAGGTAAGGCGACCCTAAGCCCGAACGTGCAGGAGCCTCGTGACCAGCCTCGCCACCCGACCGGCGCCTGCCGGCACCCGGCCCCGGGCACGTGGCGGTCGTCGGCTCGCGGTCACCGTGGCCGCCGCCGTGGTGCTGGGGCTGGCCGTACTGGCGAGCTTCGCGCTCGGCAGCCGGGCGCTGGCCGCCGACGAGGTGTGGCGCGCGCTGGTCGCCCCCGACGGCGGCGAGGCCGCCACCATCGTGCGGGAACTGCGGATGCCGCGTACCGCGCTGGGCCTCGCCGTCGGGCTCGCCCTCGCCGTCGCCGGGGTCCTCTTCCAGGCCCTCACCCGCAACCCGCTGGCCGAGCCGCGGATCCTCGGCATCAGCGCCGGCGCTTCGTTCGGCGTGGTGCTGGCCATCTCCGTCTTCGGCGTGAGCACCCTGGCCGGTTACGTCTGGTTCGGCATCGGCGGCGCGCTCGGCGCCGGCGTGCTGGTCTTCGCCGTCGCCGCCAAGGCCCGCGAGGGCGCCAGCCCGGTCACCCTCGCGCTGGTCGGCGCGGCCCTCGACGCCAGTCTCGCCTCCATGGTGTACGCGCTGCTCAGCATGGACGCCCGCACCTTCGAGGAGTACCGCTTCTGGGTGGTCGGCGGGCTGACCGGCCGGGACCTCACGGTGGCCGTCCAGGTGGTGCCGTTCGTGCTGGCCGGGCTGTTCCTGGCCGCGCTGGTCGCCCGGGGCCTGGACGCGCTGGCCCTCGGCGACGACGTGGCCCGGGGCCTCGGGCACCGGATCGGGCTGGTCCGCCTCGGCGGCGGTCTCGCCGCGGTCCTGCTCACCGGGGCGGCCGTCGCCGCCGCTGGCCCCATCGCGTTCGTCGGGCTCGCGGTGCCGCACCTGGCCCGCGCCCTGGTCGGCGCCGACCACCGGTGGACCCTCGCGGTCTCCGCGCTGCTCGGGCCCGGGCTGCTGCTGGGCGCCGACGTCGTCGGCCGGCTCGTCGCGCCGCCCGGTGAGGTGCCCGCGGGCATCGTCACCGCCCTGGTCGGCGCCCCGCTGCTGGCCTTCCTGGTGCGCCGCGCGAAGGTCGTGACGGCGTGACCGCCCCCACCGCCCCGGCCGTCGGACGGCCGGCGCGGCGACCCCGCGTCGGCGTCACCGCGCTGCCCGGGCGTTCGCTGGTGCGGATCGGTCCGGTCGCCGTGCAGGTCCGCCGCCGCTCGGTGCTGGTCGCCGCCGTGCTGGTCGTGCTGCTGCTCGCCGCGGGGCTGCTCAGCCTCTCGCTGGGCACCCCGTACGTCGCCCCGGTCGACGTGCTGCGCGCCCTCTCCGGTGCCGGCACCCCGTACGACCTGGTGGTCCTGGACCTGCGGCTGCCCCGGCTGGTGCTGGCGGCGGTGGCCGGCGCGGCCTTCGGGGTGGCGGGCACGCTGATCCAGAGCGTGGCGCGCAACCCGCTCGCCAGCCCCGACGTCGTCGGCATCACCCAGGGCGCCGGCCTCGCCGCGACGGTGGCCCTGACCGGCGGCGTCGCCGCCGTGCTCGTGGCGCCGGCCGCGCTGGTCGGCGGGCTGGTCGCCGCCGCGCTGCTGTTCGCCCTCGGCGCCCGGCACGGCCTGGCCGCCCAGCGGTTCGTGCTCGCCGGCGTGGCGGTCGCCTTCGCGCTGCGGGCCCTGACCGAGGTGGTCATGCTCACCGCCGACCCGATCGACGGGCTGCGCGCGCAGATCTGGCTGATCGGCACGCTCGCCGGCAAGGGCTGGACCGAGAGCCTGTGGATCGCCCTCACCCTGGCCGCGCTCCTGCCGGTGCTGGCCTGGGCCGGCTGGGCGCTGAACAGCACCGCCCTGGACGACGACACCGCCCGGGGGATCGGCCTGCGTCCGACGGCCCGCCGGGTCGGCCTCGCCGGGACCGGGGTGCTGGCCGCCGCGATGGTCACCGCCCAGGTGGGCGCGGTGGACTTCGTCGCCCTGGTCGCCCCGCAGCTGGCCCGCCGGCTGGTCCGCGCCGAGCGCCCGCCGCTGGTCGGCGCCGCGTTGCTCGGGGCGCTGCTGCTGGTGCTGGCGGACCTGGGCGGCCGGCGGCTGTTCGCCCCCACCCAGCTGCCCGCCGGCGTGCTGACCGCCGCCATCGGCGGCCCGTACCTGATCTTCCTGCTGCTGCGCGGCCGGCGGCGGTCCTCGTGAAGTCCGACCCTGACAAGGAGGCGTGATGCTCTCCACCCGCGACCTGGTCGCCGGCTACGACGAGCGGACCGTGCTGGACGGGCTCGACCTGGAGCTGCCGGGCGACGCGTTCACGGTGATCGTCGGGCCGAACGCCTGCGGCAAGTCCACCCTGCTGCGCACCATGGCCCGCCTGCTCACGCCCCGGCGCGGCGCCGTGCTGCTGGACGGCACCGCCATCCGCGACCTGCCGACCCGCGAGGTCGCCCGCCGCCTCGGCGTGCTGCCGCAGAGCCCGCTGGTGCCGGAGGGCGTCACCGTGGCCGACCTGGTGGGCCGGGGCCGGCAGCCGTACCAGCGGTGGTGGCGGCAGTGGTCGGAGTCCGACGGCGTCGCCGTCGAGCAGGCCATGGCGCTCGCCGACGTGACGGGGCTGGCTGACCGGCCGGTGGACACCCTCTCCGGCGGTCAGCGGCAGCGCGTCTGGATCGCCATGACCCTCGCGCAGGACACCGAGGCGCTGCTGCTGGACGAACCCACCACCTTCCTCGACCTCGCCCACCAGGTGGAGGTGCTGGACCTGCTGCACCGGCTGCGCGTCGAGCGGGGCCGCACCGTCGTCGCCGTGCTGCACGACCTCAACCAGGCCGCCCGGTACGCCGACCACCTGATCGCGATGCGCTCCGGCGCGGTGGTGGCCGCCGGGCCGCCCCGGGAGATCCTCACCGCCGACCTGGTCCGGGACGTCTTCGGCCTGGACTGCGTGGTCGTGCCCTGCCCGGTGACCGGGGCGCCCCTGGTGGTGCCCGCGCTCACCGGCGCCTCCCTGCCTCGCCCCTCGGCCGGGGACGCGGCGACGCCGCTGACCGGCTCGTACCTCTCGAAAGGAATCTGATGCGTCGTCTCGCTGCCGCCCTCACCGCGGCCCTGGCTCTCGGCGTCGGTCTCACCGCCTGTGGTGAGAGCGACCCGGTCGCCGACACCACCACCGGGCAGACCCGGGAGATCACCCACGCCATGGGCACCACCAAGGTGCCGACGGAGCCCAAGCGGGTCGTCGTGCTCGACACCGACAAGATCGACACCGCCCTGACCCTCGGCGTCACACCGGTCGGCGCCGCCACCGCCGGCGAGGCGAGGAGCTGGCCGACCTACTTCGGCGAGGAGAAGCTCGCCGGCATCAAGGAGGTCGGGGTGCTCACCGAGCCCGACCTGGAGGCCATCAACGCCCTCAAGCCGGACCTCATCCTGGGCAGCAAGTTCCGCCAGGAGAAGTTCTACGACGAGCTGGCCGCCATCGCGCCGACCGTCTTCACCGAGAAGGTCGGCATCACCTGGAAGGAGAACTTCCTCTTCGACGGCGCGGCGCTCGGCAAGGAGCAGCAGGCCAAGGATCTGCTGGCCGCGTACGAGACGCGGGCCAGGGAGTTCGGCGGCAAGCTCGGCGACGCCGCCACCCGCAAGGTCTCCATCGTCCGCTTCATGCCGACCGAGATCCGGGTGTACGGGCCGGACTCGTTCTCCGGCATCGTCATCGGCGACACCGGCCTGGGCCGCCCCGAGCGCCAGCAGCTCACCGGCAAGGAGGACCGGAGGATGGACCGGGTCAGCCCGGAGCGCGTCGGCGAGGTCGACGGCGACGTCATCTTCGTGACCGCGTACGGCGAGAAGGCCGCCGCCGAGCAGGCCAAGGTCACCGGCGGGACGCTCTGGAAGGGGCTGTCGGCGGTCAAGGCGGGCAAGGCGCACGTCGTGTCCGACGAGATCTGGATGACCGGCATCGGCATCGGCGCCGCCAACAAGATCCTCGACGACCTGGCCAAGTACCTCACCGCCTGACCGGTACGCGCGCGGCAGCCCCCTACGGCTGCCGCGCGTCACCCGTCACGGACTCGCCGGCGGCGCGCCGCAGTGAGCGGTACCGGGGCAGGTCCTCGCGGGCCGGCCCGTCCCGGCGCATCCGCTCCGCCGGCCGCACCGCCGGCTGGTCCGGCACCCGTGGTGCCTCCCCGCCCTGCGTGACCAGGTCCTCGGTCTCCTGGACCAGGTAGTGCGGCCGACGCTTGGTCTCGTAGTAGATCCGGCCGATGTACTCCCCGATCACGCCCAGGATCGTCATCTGGATGCCGCCGAGACCGATCACGCTGACGATGATGGTGGTGTAGCCGGGAACGTCGATGCCCTTGCTGACGGCGTCGGCGACCACCCAGGCCATGTAGACCACCGCGATCAGGGTGAGGAACAGGCCGCCGTAGATCGCCAGACGCAGCGGCCGGTTGTTGAACGACAGCAGCCCGTCGAACGCGTAGTTGAACAGCTTGCCGAACGTCCACCTGCTCCGGCCCGCCTGCCGGGTCTGGTTGCCGTGCGCGACCACCACAGTGCGGAACCCGATCCAGGAGAACAGCCCCTTCGAGAAGCGGTTGTACTCGGGCATCGCCAGCACCGCGTCCACTGCGAGCCGGGACAGCAGCCGGAAGTCGCCCGCCCCGTCCAGCAGCCGCACGTCGATCCACCAGTTGACCAGCCGGTAGAAGGAGCGCGAGGCCAGCATCCGTACGAACCGGTCACCGCGCCGGTCCCGGCGGGCGATCACCTGGTCGAAGCCCTGCCGGTACAGCGCCACCATGTCGGGCAGCAGCCACGGCGGGTGCTGGAGGTCGGCGTCCATGATCACGACCGCGTCGCCGGTGGCCCGCTCCAGCCCGGCCAGCATCGCCGCCTCCTTGCCGAAGTTGCGGCTCAGCGACGTGTACCGCACGCGGGGGTCGGCGGCGGCGAGCCGGCGCAGCGCCACGAGGGTGCCGTCGGAACTGCCGTCGTCGACGTACACCACCTCGATCTCGACGTCGGTCAGCTCCGCGACGGCGGCGTTCACCGCCGCGTGCAGCCGCTCCACCGAGGCCTCCTCGTTGAAGCAGGGCACCACCACCGACAGGCGCACGTCCGTCACCCCGTCCGGCCGGCGCCCGAGGACGCCCGGCGGCGCCCACCGCGCCGCCGCGCGCCGGCCCGGTCAGAGGCGGTAGACCAGCACACCATCGATCTCCTCCCGGGTGATGCCCAGCCCGTCGTACGGCCGTTGCGCGATGCCCTCCCACGGCGTGCCGGCGGCCCAGCCCGGCAGGGCCACCACGGAGCGCACCCCGATGCCCCGCAAGTACGCCACGCTGCCCGCGTCGGGGAAGGCGGCCGTCGCGGCCCGGGTCTGCGCCTGGGTGACCGGCTCGAACCCGGCGAGCCCGTTCGTCACCCGGG
This sequence comes from Micromonospora echinofusca, assembly GCF_900091445.1. Taxonomy (NCBI): domain Bacteria; kingdom Bacillati; phylum Actinomycetota; class Actinomycetes; order Micromonosporales; family Micromonosporaceae; genus Micromonospora; species Micromonospora echinofusca. The sequence continues at coordinate 4,265,749 of NZ_LT607733.1, read as the reverse complement.
GGAACCCGTCCGTCGTCCAGGACATGAAGATCAGATCGAGCGCGCCGCCGGCGGGCAGCACCAGCATCGGCTCCGCCGCCGTACGCATCGCCGCCGGTGGTGGGGGCACCACCGGGTGCGCCGTCCGGTTGACCCCCTCCAGCCCGACGAGGGCCAGCGGCACCAGCAGCAGCACCGGCGCCAGGAACCTCGCCCGACCGTGGGACGCCCACCGGCGTACCGCCGTGGCGAACACCGTCACCGCACCCGCCGCCAGCAGCGCCAGCAGCAGGCTGGTCCAGTGCATCATCCGCCCCGGCGTGCGCAACGCGTCCCAGCCCGGCAGGTGCTTCGACAGCGTCAGGTAACCCGGATCGCCGTCGCCGCCGAGGGTGACCCCCAGGCCCAGCAGCACCGTGCCGAGCACGCCGAGCGCCACCGCGACCCGACGCCGGGCCGGATAGACCGAGACGAACAGCCCCGCCGCGGCCAACGCGAGCAGGACCATCCCGGGCAGCAGCGCCATCTCCGGCGGCCAGGTCAGCTGTTCGCGGGCCGCCGCGTGCCGCTCGCCCCACCACCACGAGTCCGCCGGGGCGGTGACGAAGCCGATCAGCGGCGGCGAGAACATCTCCGTCCAGGCCAGCGACCGTTCGGCCTGCGGATTGAGGTCGACGACGCGCAGGTAGACCAGGCCCAGCAGCAGCGTGCCCGCCCCGAAGACGGCCCCGCCGGCCAGGTCGGCGACCAGCAACCGCCGGCCGAACGCGGGCCGTCGCCCCCGCCGCCACCACGACCAGCCGTAGCCGCCGGCCCCGACCAGCACCGCGGCCAGCAGGAAGTACACCAGGGGCAGCCCGATGCCGAAGCCCAGGCTGATCTGCCAGGCGGCGACGAGCCACCCCGCGAGGGCCCAGCCCGGTCGCCGGCGCTGCGGGCGGTACCCGTGCCGCAACGACCAGCCGTGCCCGCGCGCCAGCATCGCCAGGCACAGCGCGATCCCGCCGCTGGAGAGGATGTTGAGGTGCCCGGCGTGCGCCAGGCGCCAGGGCGCGTACGCCCACGCGACCCCGGCGACCGCCCCGCCCAGCCGGCCCGCCCCGAGCTGCCGGGCCAGCGCGTACGCCCCGACGAAGGCCAGCGCGTGCACCAGCACGTACGCCACGTTGTAGCGGACCAGGGCGGCCTCGAAACCCGAGCCGAGCATGCCGAGCGGGGCGTAGCCGAGCAGGGTGTCGCTGTAGGCGTACGTGTGGGTCTCGGGGAAGAACGTGTTGGAGTGCCAGAGGCCGGCCGGGTTGTTCAGCAGGGCGTGCCCGGCCCAGGCCATCTGCCACGTCTGCAACGTGGGGTCGCCGATGTCGCCGGGGATCGTGCTCGCCGGATGCCGCATCGTCGGCCAGGTCAGCACCACCGCCAGCAGCAGCCCGCCGAGCACCGCCAGCGTCCATTCGTGCCACAGCCATCGCCACCGCTCCCGCCGGCCGGCGGGCCCGGGGGCGGGCACCTGGTCGTCTTCGGCGATCTCGGCGGGTGGACGGGCGTCCATGGACCCGGTGGTCATGAAGATAGATGATTCACGATGCTGGGCGCCGTGTCGATCCGCCGCCCGGGATGTGGGCTTCCGCGCGGATCCCCGGTTGGCGCCCGGCCCGGCCATGTCGGCCGGGCCGGGCGAGCGGATCGGGTGGTGGGAAGGGATCAGGCGGCGGTGGCCCAGATGGCCCGGAAGGCCGCCGCCTCGCCGGCCAGCCAGCGCTCGATCTGCTCGGGGCGGGCGTCGGCGGGCATGCGGTGGGCCTCGCCCCGACGCACGTCGACCAGGACCGGCTCGGCGTGCGGGAGCACCGCGTCCATGTGCCGGGCCATCAGGTGCAGGGTGGCGAGCGTCGCCTCCTCGCTGGGCGGTGCCTCGTCGAAGTGCAGTCGGACGGCCTCGACGCGACCGTCGGCGTGTCGTACGCCGAACTGGGGGTTGACCTTGACGGGGAGGTCGCCCAGCATCGCGAGCGCGTCGCGGGTCTGGGCGAGGTCGACGTCCCTCGGCTCGCCGAGGGAACGCAGCCAGGCCGTCGCGCCGGGGACGAGGGCCTGGTAGAGCGGTCGCCAGCGGGGCTTGACCACGTCGACCACCTGGTCGAGATGGGTGCCGCCGGTGTGGAAGGCGATGTCGGCCTTGAGCGCCTTGACGAACTGGCCGTGCGGGTTGAAGCCGGAGCGGCTGACCCGCTGCTTGCGCAGCCCCCCGACGAAGGTGGCCTTCGTCGGGCCGGTGCGGTCGACGTAGCGGGTGAAGCCGAGCAGGGTGGCGTAGGGGGTGGGTGGGGCGGAGGCGGGCGTGGTCACGGGCGTCCTCCCAGGTCAGGACCTCGATTAGTACACACATTCTAATCGACGGGTGTGACATCTCCCAGGCTTTGCGGAGCGTTCCTCAGGCGTCCTGGCGAGGGCGGGCACGATGGCAGGTCACCCCTGCGTCGCGGAAGATCCACACCATGCCGGCGGCCCCCGCCGGGGCGCGCTGCGGCGCCGTCGCACGTGCCGGGCCGGGGAATGTCCGCCTGGCCGCTGCGCCGTGGCGCGCGGCACCCATTCGCGAAGGGTTTTCCGCCCCGGACAGAAATAAAGGGAAAGGAGAGCGTCCGCCCCTTTCCCTTCTCAACGTATATCGCACTGGGGGGCTTGCGGCAAGACCCGGTCCGTGCCGCAGAATCACCGGCCGAGGCCGCGAGCTGCGGAAACGGAATCCCATGAAATGGATGAGTCGTCGTCGTGCGGCCCGCGCGGAAACGTCGGGCCGACGGTGGCGCGCCCGGGCGTATGCCGCGTGAACCGCGCGGCATCGCGAGCCAGGACCCTGAACGAGATCGGAGTTGCCGTGAATCCTCTGACGGCCAGCGCGTTCGACCTTCCCGACCACCTCGCCGCCAAGGCCGATCCGACGCTGATCGCCGCCGACGAGCGGCACTTCGCGGCCGTCGCGCGCAGCATCGAGCAGTCGGGCACCGAGTTGTCCGACCGCCTCGACGCCGAGCGCCGGGCCCCCGGTGGCAAGGGCCGGCAGGCGGTGGACCGGGACATGGAGGTCCGTCGGCTGGCCGCCCGCCTGCGCACACTGCGCCGCTTCGGCGTGGACCTGTGCCTCGGCCGCATGGTCCGCGCCGACGATTGCGCGCCCGTGTACGTCGGGCGACGCGGCCTTACCGACGGCGCGGGCGGACGACTGCTGCTCGACTGGCGTTCCCCCGCGGCCGAGCCGTTCTTCGCGGCGACCCACGCCAACCCGATGGGCCTGGCGAGCCGCCGCCGGTACCGCTGGACGCGCGGCCGGATCACCGACTACTGGGACGAGGTGTTCACCCCGGACGCCCTCGCGGGGCACGCCGCCACGCTCGACGACCAGTCCGCCTTCATCGCCAGCCTGGGCGCCAGCAGGTCGCCGCGGATGCGCGACGTGCTCGGCACGATCCAGGCCGACCAGGACGCCATCATCCGCGCGGGATCGAGCGGGGCGCTCGTCGTGGACGGCGGTCCCGGCACCGGCAAGACCGTCGTCGCGCTGCACCGCACCGCGTACCTGCTCTACGCCGACCCGCGCCTCGGTCACCGCCGGGGCGGCGTGCTGTTCGTCGGGCCGCACCAGCCCTACCTGGCGTACGTCTCCGACGTGCTGCCCAGCCTGGGGGAGGAGGAGGTGCAGACCTGCACCCTGCGCGACCTCGTGCCCGAGGGCGCCTCGGCGGGCGTCGAGACCGACCCGGAGGTGGCCCGGCTGAAGTCGTCGGCGGCGATGGTGAAGGCGATCGAGTCGGCCGTCAGGTTCTACGAGGAGCCGCCGAGCGCACCGCTGACGGTCAGCACGGACGAGGCCCACATCCGGCTGCGCGCCGCCGACTGGGCCGAGGCGTTCGAGGCGTCGGGACCCGGTACGCCCCACAACGAGGCGCGCGACGAGGTCTGGGAGGAACTGCTCACGATCCTGGTGGAGAAGTACGACGGCGACGAGCCCGACGACCTGGTCCGCGCCTCGCTGCTGCGAAACCGGGAGCTGCGTACGGCGTTCAACCGGGCCTGGCCGCTGATCGAGGCGACCGACCTCGTCGGCGACCTGTGGTCGGTGCCCGCCTATCTGCGCCGGTGCGCTCCCTGGCTCAGCCCCGACGAGGTCCGCACGTTGCAGCGCCCCGACGCCCGGGCGTGGACGGTGTCCGACCTGCCGCTGCTGGACGCGGCACGGCAACGGCTCGGCGACGCGGAGGCGTCCGGGCGCCGGCGCCGGCAGGAGGCCGTCGTCGCCGTCGAACGCGCGCGCATGGCCGCCGTCGTCGACGACCTGATCGAGGCCGACACCTACGACGACGGCGAGGGCGTGCTGTCGAGCCTGCGCCAGCTGGACCTCCAGGACGCCCTGGTCGACGAGACCGCCCTGCCCCACGTCGAACCGGACCTGCTCGCCGGACCGTTCGCCCACATCGTGGTGGACGAGGCTCAGGAGGTGACCGACGCCGAGTGGCAGATGCTGCTGCTGCGCTGCCCGTCGGGGAGCTTCACCATCGTCGGGGACCGCGCCCAGGCCCGGCGCGGGTTCACCGAGTCGTGGCGGGCACGGCTGGAGCGCATCGGGCTCGACCGGATCACCCTGACCTCCCTGACCGTCAACTACCGGACGCCGGAAGAGGTCATGGCGGAGGCCGAGCCCGTCATCCGGGCCGTGCTCCCCGACGCCAACGTGCCGACCTCCATCCGCGGCGGCGGCGCTCCCGTCGTACGCGGATCCGCCGCCGACCTGGGTCCGATCCTCGACACGTGGCTCGCCGCGCACGCCGAGGGGACCGCGTGCGTCATCGGCGATCCCACGTTCCGGGCGACGTCCCGGGTCCGGTCGCTGACGCCGGAGCTGGCGAAGGGGCTCGAGTTCGACCTGGTCGTCCTCGTCGACCCGGAGGCCTTCGGCGCAGGCGTCGAGGGAGCGGTCGACCGCTACGTGGCGATGACCCGGGCGACCCGGCAACTCGTCGTCCTCACCACGTGACCGTGGGAGCGGCCTCCGACCACAGCCGCCGCGAGGGTCAGAGCTGCCCGACCGAGGTGATCCGGACGACCGCCGCGCCCGCCTCGTCGGAGGCCGCGAGGTCGACCTCGGCGCTGATGCCCCAGTCGTGGTCCTCGTCGGGGTCGTCGAGGATCTGCCGGACCGTCCACCGTTCCCGACCCTGCTCGATCATCAGCAGCGCGGGGCCGCGGGCGTCCGGCCCCACCCCGATGGAGTCGTACGCCTCGAAGTACGGCTCCAGGGCGTCGGCCCAGGCGTCCGCGTCCCAGCCCGACGCGGCGTCCAGCTCGCCGAGGTCGTACCAGCGGCGCAGGGCGGCCAGCTCGACGCGGCGGAACAGGGCGTTGCGCACCAGCACCCGGAAGGCGCGGGCGTTGCGGGTGACCGCCGGCACCCGGTCGTCCAGCGCCTCGGCGGCCTCGGCGGCGTCGGTGGGGTTGCGCAGCCGCTCCCACTCGTCGATGAGGCTGGAGTCCACCTGCCGGACCAGCTCGCCGAGCCACTCGATGAGGTCGATCAGCTCCTCGGTCTTGGCGTCCTCGGGCACCGTCTGCCGCAGCGTCTTGTACGCGTCGGCGAGGTAGCGCAGCACGAGGCCCTCGGATCGGGTCAGCCCGTAGAACTGCACGTACTCGGTGAAGGTCATCGCCCGCTCGTACATGTCCCGCACGACCGACTTGGGGGAGAGCTGGTGGTCGGCCACCCACGGGTGCCCCTGCCGGTACATCTCGTACGCCGAGTCCAGCAGTTCCGCGAGGGGCTTCGGCCAGGTCACGCCGTCGAGCAGTTCGAGGCGGGCCTCGTACTCGATGCCCTCCGCCTTCATGGCGGCGACCGCCTCGCCGCGGGCCTTGAACTGCTGCGCGGAGAGCACCTGGCGCGGGTCGTCGAGGATCGACTCGACCACCGAGAGCACGTCGAGGGCGTACGCGGGGGACTCGACGTCGAGCAGCTCGATAGTGGCCAGCGCCAGCGGGGAGAGCGGCTGGTTGAGGGCGAAGTCGAGCTGGAGGTCGACGGTGAGGCGGACCCGCCGGCCGGTCTCGTCGGGCTCGTCGAGCTGCTCGACGACGCCGCCCGCGCGCAGCGCCCGGTAGATGGCGATGGCGCGGCGGACGTGCCGGCGCTGGGCGGCACGCTCCTCGTGGTTGTCGGTGAGCAGGTGGCGCATCGCGGCGAACGCGTCGCCGGGGCGGCCGATGACGTTGAGCAGCATCGAGTGACTGACGTGGAAGCTGGAGGTCAGCGGCTCCGGCTCGGCCTCGACGAGGCGGTCGAAGGTGGGCCTACCCCAGCCGATCGACCCCTCCGGCGGCTTCTTGCGCACCACCTTGCGCCGCTTCTTCGGGTCGTCGCCGGCCTTGGCGAGCGCCTTCTCGTTCTCGATGACGTGCTCGGGGGCCTGCACGACGACCCGGCCGACGGTGTCGAACCCGGCCCGCCCGGCGCGCCCGGCGATCTGGTGGAACTCGCGGGCCTTGAGCAGCCGGGTGCGCACCCCGTCGTACTTGGACAGGCCGGTGAACAGCACGGTGCGGATGGGCACGTTGATGCCCACCCCGAGGGTGTCGGTGCCGCAGATGACCTTGAGTAGGCCGGCCTGGGCCAGGGTCTCGACGAGCCGGCGGTACTTGGGCAGCATCCCGGCGTGGTGCACGCCGATGCCGTGCCGCACCAGCCGGGACAGGGTCTTGCCGAAGCCGGAGGTGAACCGGAAGTTTCCGATCGCGGTGGCGATCATGTCCTTCTCGGCGCGGGTGCAGACGTTGACGCTCATCAGGGCCTGTGCGCGTTCCAGGGCGGCGGCCTGGGTGAAGTGCACGACGTAGACGGGTGCCTGCTTCGTCTCCAGCAGCTCCTCGAGGGTCTCGTGCAGCGGCGTCATCGCGTACGAGAAGATCAGCGGAACCGGCCGCTCGGCGGAGCGGACGACGGCGGTGGGCCGGCCGGTGCGCCGGGTCAGGTCGTCGACGAAGCGGGTGGTGTCGCCCAGCGTGGCGGACATCAGGACGAACTGCGCCTGCGGCAGCTCGATCAGCGGCACCTGCCACGCCCAGCCCCGGTCGGGCTCGGCGTAGAAGTGGAACTCGTCCATGATCACCTGGCCGACGTCGGCGCGCTCGCCCTCGCGTAGCGCGAGGTTGGCCAGGATCTCGGCGGTGCAGCAGATGATCGGCGCGTCGGCGTTGACGCTGGCGTCGCCGGTCAGCATGCCGACGTTGTCGGCGCCGAAGACCTCGCAGAGGGCGAAGAACTTCTCCGACACCAGCGCCTTGATCGGGGCGGTGTAGAAGGTCGTCCGGTCGTCGGCCAGGGCCGCGAAGTGCGCCGCGATGGCGACCAGGCTCTTGCCGGACCCGGTCGGCGTGTTCATGATCAGGTTGGCGCCGGAGACGATCTCGATGACCGCCTCCTCCTGATGGGGATAGAGGTCGAGGCCGCGCTCCTTCGCCCAGCCGGCGAACGCGTCGAAGAGGGTGTCGGGGTCGGCGCTTGTCGGCAGCGCGGCGGTGAGCGTCATAGCGCGTCCATGGTGCCTGGATCATGCCCCCGAGCGCCAACCGGCCGGGCGGGAGAGACGGGAAAGGGCCGCTTCGGCGCCGGAGCGGCTTCCGCCGTCACGACCGGCGGTGGATCAGGTCGAAGATCGGGCGGTCCGCCCGCAGGGCCCGGCGCTCGAACTTGGTGACCGGGCGGTGGGCGGGGCGGGGCGCGAAGCCGTCGTGCGCGTCGACCAGCCCCGGGTCGGCGTCCAGGGTGGCCCGCATCGCCTCGGCGTACTCGGCCCAGTCGGTGGCGCAGTGCAGGGTGCCGCCGGGCGCCAGCCGGGAGCGCAGCAGCGCGACGTGGGCCGGCTGGATGATCCGCCGCTTGTGGTGCCGGGACTTGGGCCAGGGGTCGGGGAAGAAGACGTGCACGGCGTCCAGCGACGCCTCCGGCAGGCCCGCCACGAGGTCAAGGGCGTCGCCCTGGGCCACCCGTACGTTGCGCAGGCCGTGCCGCTCCACCAGGTCCAGCAGGTTGGCGATTCCGGGCGTGTGCACCTCGACCGCCAGATAATCTCGGTCGGGGTCGGCGGCGGCCATCTCGGCCGTGGTGTCGCCCATCCCGGAACCGATCTCCAGCACCAGCGGGGCCCGTCGGCCGAACAGGGCGGCCAGGTCCACGGGCGTGCCGGGCCGCTCCGGGACGTGCAGGCCGTAGACCGGCCAGAGCCGATCGAGGGCCTCCGTCTGGCGGCTGCTCATCCGGCCACGGCGCGGGTGGAAGGTCCGGATCGTCCGGGCGGCGGGCGGCGCGGGGACGGCGGCGGGGAAGTCGGTGGAGGTCACAACGACCTGAGGGTACGCGACGACCGCGCCGAATCGGATGTGATGTTCGCCCGGGGATGAGAGGATCCATCCCGTACGGCAGACCGGGTGCCTGGTGTTGCCCCGGCGCTGCCCCAACGCGCCGGGAGGGGGCGTCGTGTCGGTGCACCGTGGCGGTGTGGCGCTCGCGATCGCGACCGTGGTCGTCGGGCCGCTGCTCGCGGCCGCGCCCGCCCTCGCCGGCGCGCCCCAGCCGGGGCCGCCGGGGCCGAACGTCTTCGTCGAGGTCAGCCCGAGCACGGTCGAGCCGGGGTTTCTCGTGGGGATCCGGGCCAGTTGCCGCAACAACTCCGTACCCGCCACCGTGGTCTCGGACGCCTTCGGTCGGGTGCAGGTGCAGCCGCAGGGCGGCACGTTGACCGCCGCGCCGATGGTGCGGGAGCGCACCCGCCCCGGCAACTACCGGATCAAGCTGGAGTGCCGCGACGGCGAGACCGCCTCGACCATGCTCCAGGTCGTCAAGGCCGTGCAGCCCAGCCGCGGCCCGGCGACCGGGTTCGGCGGTGGCGCCGGCGGCTTCACCGGCGGGCTGCTGCTTCCGGGTGGCCTCGCCCTGACCGTGACCGGCATCGTGCTCGCGGTCCGGGCGGCGCGCCGTCCGCGTACCGCCCGTGGCGCCGCCCGACGCTGAGCCGCCTCATGGCCACCACGCCCGCCCCGCAGCCGGCCGCCGCAGCGGCCCGGGGGCCACGGCCGCCCGGACGCCGCCCCTGGTCGGTGCCGCTGGCGGTGGTGCTGGTGCTGGCCGGGGTCTTCGCCACCGGCGCGGGACTGGGGCGCACCGCCGGGCCGCTCGACTGGGCCGCCGGCGGCGGGCAGGAGCGGCCGGCGCGCAGCGAGAGCGGGGCACTGTCGGCCAGCCGGCCGGTGCGCCTGTCGGTTCCCGCGATCGAGGTGTCCGCCGCGGTCGCCCCCGTGGGTCAGGCCCGGGACGGGTCGATCGCCGTACCGCCGCTGGAGCGCGCCGACGAGACCGGCTGGTACGACCGGGGCCCCACCCCGGGCGAGCCGGGCCCGTCGGTCATCGTCGGGCACGTGGACACCAAGCGCGGCCCGGCGGTCTTCCACGACCTGCACAAACTGCGCCCGGGCGACACCGTCGACGTGACCCGGGCCGACGGCTCGGTCGTGGTGTTCAAGGTCGACTCCGTGGAGCACTTCCCCAAGGAGCGGCTGCCGGCGGAACGGGTCTACGGCGACGAGGGCCCGCCGGGACTGCGCCTGATCACCTGCGGCGGCGACTGGCTCGGCGGCCGGACGGGCTACGCCGACAACATCATCGCCTTCGCCACCCTGCTCTCCTCCCGTCCCGCCTGAGCGGCGGGAGGGCGGGTCAGGATCGGCCGGGGACCTGCTGGACGACCTCGAACTCCAGGAGGGTGGCGCCGGAGGCGACCGGGGGACGTTTCTCGCCGGCGTGGGCGGCGCGCGACGGGCCGGCCGCCCATGCCTGGTAGGCCTCCTCGCTCTCCCAGCGGGTGTACACGAAGTACCGGTTCTCCCCGGCCACCGGGCGCAGCAGCTCGAAGCCGAGGAATCCGGGGGAGTTCTCCACCGCCCCGGCCCGGGCGGCGAACCGCTTCTCCAGCTCCTCGCCGGCACCGGGCGGGACGTCGATCGCGTTGATCTTCACGACTGCCATGGCTCCACCCTACGGTCTGTCCCAAGAACCGTGACCGGCTGCGCCGGACCCCGCCGGCCGGCGGTGTAGCCGCTCACCCTGATACCACACAGGTATTTTTATGCCACACAGGTATCAGCGTTCCGGTGGCGGTGGTCCATCAGCCTGGGCGTGCCCTCGGGAGGACGCCCTGGCGACGACGCGGGGGCTCAGAACGACTCGACCGCCGGAACCAGGTCGGCGTCGAGGACGATCGGCGCGTGGTCGGAGGGGCCCTTGCCCTTGCGGGCCTCCCGGTCCACGTACGCCGAGCGGACCGCCCGGGCGAACGGCGCCGAGGCGTACACGAGGTCGATCCGCATGCCCTTGTTCTGGTGGAACATGCCCGCCCGGTAGTCCCAGTAGGTGAACGGGTGCGGGCCCTTCATCGGGGTGGGCACCACGTCGGAGAGCCCGAGGTCGCGCAGCGCCGCGAGGGCCGCCCGCTCCGCCGGGGTGACGTGCGTGGAGTGGGTGAAGACCGCCGGGTCCCAGACGTCGGCGTCGGTGGGCGCCACGTTGAAGTCGCCGCAGACCGCCAACGGCAGGCCGCCGGTCAGCTCCGCCTCCAGCGCGTCGCGCAGCGCTGCGAACCAGGCCAGCTTGTACGCGTAGTGCGGGTCGTCCGGGGCCCGGCCGTTCGGCACGTACACCGACCAGACCCGGACCCCGTCGCAGGTCGCCGAGATGGCCCGGGCCTCCGGATCGGGGAAGCCCGGTTCGCCGGGGAACCCCACCGTCACGTCGGCCAGGCCGACCCGGGACAGGATGGCCACCCCGTTCCACCGGCCGTCGCTGTGGCTGGCCACCGTGTAGCCCAGCTCGCCCACCTCGGCGGTCGGGAAGGCGCCGTCCGGGCACTTCGTCTCCTGGAGGCAGACGACGTCCGGCCCGGTGCCGGCCAACCAGTCCAGCAGCCGGGGCAGGCGGGCCTTCACCGAGTTCACGTTCCAGGTCGCCAGACGCATGTGACCAGCCTGCCCCATCCCCGCGCGCGTCGCCGGGTCAGCTGCCCGGGGTGTCGCCCGGGCGGGTCTGCTCGGCCAGGAACCGCTCCAGCTCGGCGCCCAGCTCGTCGGCGGTGGGCAGCGGCCCGACCTCGGCGGCGAGCAGGTTCTTCTCGCCCCGGCCGCGCGCGAACGCGTCGTACTGCTCCTCCAGGGCCTGCACCAGTTGGGCGGCGTCGTCGGTCTGGGCGACCTGCCGGTCGATCTCTACCCGGACCACCTCGGCCGCCGAGCGCAGGCCGTCGCGGGGCAGCAGCAGCCCGGTGCTGCGCGACACGGAGGCGAGCAGCACCTCGGCGGCGGCCGGGTACTCGGTCTGCGCCACGTAGTGCGGCACGTGGGCGGCGAAGCCGAGGGCGTCGCGGCCCAGCTCACCGAGGCGGTACTCCAGCAGGTGGCCGACGCTGCCAGGCACCTGCACGCGCTGCAACCACGGCTCGTAGCCGGCGATCAGCTCGCGGCGGGTGGCGTGCGCGGTCACCCCGGCCGGCCGGGTGTGCGGCACGGCCATCGGGATCGAGTTGAGCCCGACGGTGAGCCGGACGTCCAGCCGCGCCGAGATTCCGGCGATCGCGGCCACGAAACGCTCCCACTGAAGGTCCGGCTCCGGGCCGGTGAGCAGCAGGAAGGGCGTCTCGTCGTCGTCGCGGAGCAGGTGCAGCTCCAGCGCCGGGGCGTCGTACGACTCCCAGTGGTCCTCGACGAAGGTCATCACCGGCCGGCGCGAGCGGTAGTCGAAGAGCTGGTCGACGTCGAACCGGGCGATGGGGCGGGCGTCCAGGGAGGTGAGCAGCTGCTCCCTGGCCAGTCGGGTGGCGCTGCCGGCGTCGACGAAGCCGGTGAGGGTCTGGATCAGCACCGGCTGACCGAGGTCGGGCAGATCGTCGGTGAGCTCGTAGAGCTCGTGTGGGTCGAGCACCGGTGCGGACCTCCCTGGTTGTGCGTACGGGGTCGCCGTGCGGGGACGGCACCCGGTTCGGGAAACGTACCCGCCATCCTCGTGCATTCCGCGCCGCGCCCCGCCACGGGTCGCCATCCGACCAGTAATCGGGCGTATGCCCGCAAGTCCACCGTCGGGCGACGAGGCATGGCCGTCAGGGTGACCAGACTATCGACCGAACGGGGGAGTTTGTAGATCATGGGCCGGTCGCCGGTGGTTTGTCCGCGTTCCGGGTGCGCCGGGCCGCTCCGGGGGCCTCCGGAGGTCTGACCGGTCCGCGAGGTGTGTCCCGAGGGCTGCCCGGCTCGGCGCGGGCGTCCACCCGACCTGGGCCATATCGTGAGGAAAGCCACGAGATCACCTCGGGTGCTCAGCCTGTCGGCCTGCCTAGCCTCGGCTGATGCCTGACGACCGCACCCTCGATGACCAGCTCACCCCGAGCGAGCCGATCGACCGTTCGGACGATACCCCCTCGTGCGATCGGTCAACCAGCCTGCGCGCCGCTGCGGCGTACGCCCGCCTGCTGACGCGCGGGCCCGCCCGGGCCCGGATCGTCCTCGCCACCGGCGTCCTTTGCTGCCTCGGACTGACCGCCGTCGCGCAGGGCGCGCGGGACGGATCCGCCGACGCCACACCCGCCGCTGCCCCCTCCGCGCTCGCCGAGCGCGCCGAGCCGGACCCGGCCTCTCGCGGTCTGGAACGCGTCGCCGTCTCCGCCAGCCCCACCCGAACCGTCGACCCGGACACCACCACCCCCGCCCCGAAGAAGACCACCCGCAAGCCGGTCGACCCCGCCCCGGTGGTCGGGCTCGACAACGCCCAGATGGAGAACGCCGAGGAGATCGTGCGGACCGGACGCGAGATGGGGATGCCCCGGCGCGCGCTGGTGATCGCGGTCGCCACCGCGATGCAGGAGAGCAACCTCTACAACGTCGCCAGCGGGGTGCTCCCCGAGTCGCGCGAGTACCCGCACCAGGGCATCGGGTGGGACCACGACTCGGTCGGGCTGTTCCAGCAGCGCTCCAGCAGCGGCTGGGGCGAGGTCGGCGACCTGATGGACCCGGAGTTCGCCACCCGGCAGTTCCTCTCGGCGCTGGCGCGGGTGCCGGGCTGGCAGCAGATGCGGCTCACCGATGCCGCCCAGGCGGTGCAGATCTCCGCCTACCCGGAGCACTACGCCAAGCACGAGTGGCGCGCCACCAAGGTCGTCGCGGCGTGCCTGGAGGCCGGACAGTAGGCTCTGAACGACCATAGTGGACGGTTGCGGTTCGGGCATCCGGGGTACAGGTGTTGTCGCTCCGAGGTACACATGGAACAGGCGCCACCGACTGGAGGACGACATGTCACTGATGCAGCGGATCACCACCTTCCTGCGCTCGCCCAAGGGCCAGCAGATGGTCGACCGTGGCCGGCGCGAGCTGGCCAAGCCCGGCACCCAGCAGAAGCTGAGGGGCCTCGCGGCCAAGTTCCAGAACCGCCGCTGACCGTCACCGACGCCCTCTCCGACCCCCGGGAGACCCTGTGACCGATTCCGTGCCCACCGACGACCAGCCCGTCGCCGGGGGACCGCAGCCGCCGGCCGTGGTTCCGGCACCGACGCAGGAGGCCACCGAGGCGCCGCCGCTGAAGCTCTGGGACCGGATGCGGGAGGACCCGCAGTACGCCCCGGAGCACCTCGCCCTGGAGGCCGTACGCCGGCTGGGGCCGGAGGCGGCGCAGTGGGCCGCGCGGGCCCGGGCCGAGCAGCCCGGGGCCACCGCCGAGGCCCTGGCGGAGCAGGCGGTACGCAAGTTCGTCAACCACGCCCGCCTCTCCGGGGCGGTCTCGGGCGCCGCCGGGCTGCCCGGTGCCGTGATCGACGTGGGGGTGCTGGCCTGGACCCAGGCCCGGATGGTGCTGCACATCGCCGCCGCGTACGGCGTCGACCCGCTGAACGGCGACCGGGCCACCGACCTGCTGGTGTTGCAGAAGGTGCACAAGGTCGCCGAGAGCGCCCGGCTCGCGCTCGGGGTGGCGGCCGGCCGGGAGCGCGCCGGGGCTCTCTTCGGCAGCGGCGGGCAGAACCCGCTCGGCAAGGTGATGCTGCGCCTCGGCGTACGCCTGGCCCAGATGGCCGGGGTGCGCGCGGCGAAGCGGATCTTCGCCAAGGTGGTGCCCGGTGCGGCGATCGTCCTGGGCACGTGGGCCAACTCGTCGGCCACCAAGGACCTCGCGGTGCGTTCCCGCGCCCTCTACCGTCAGCACGGCGGACCCACCGTCCCCGAACCCCGCCGGCCCTGATCCGGCGTCCTCGACGCCGCCTGCGCGCCCGGTCCGTACGGGCCGGTGCGCCGGGTGGCGGGGTCAGGAGCCGAGGCCCGAGGCGCGCCACGCCACGTCGGCCAGGCGCTCCTGCCCCGCGGCGTTCGGGTGGAACCAGTCCAGCGGGTTGACCAGCTCCAGGTCGAACCGCACCCGGTGCACCGCCCCGCCGTCGTGCCGGCAGCGCGAGCCGTACGCCTTGCAGGCGGCGACGAGCTGCGTGTTGTAGTCGGCGATGCGCTCCCGCACGGCCGCCCGACGCGCCCGGTCGAGCGGATCCGTCGAGGTGGGGTTCGCCAGCAGCGCCGGGCAGACGCCCCGCTTCCAGGCCCGCACCGCCCGCGCGTCGGTGTGCCCGACCTCCCAGAGCCGGTGCAGGTTCGGCACGCTCACCACCAGCACCCGGGCCTTCGGCCGGCCCTGCCGCAGCACCCGCAGGCCGCGGTCGACGTCGGCGCGGAACTGCTTGACCGGGGTCATCGCCTCGATGCCGCCCCGGCACACGTCGTTGGCGCCGATCAGCACGGTGACGTGGTCGACGCGGTCGCGTACCGCCCGCTTGGCCTGCCCCTCCAGCGCCGCCGCGCGGGCCCCGGGGCTGGCGTGGTTGTGGGCCCGGCCCCGGATCGCCGGGTTCCGGTCGAGCAGGCGCCGGTAGAGGCTGTCGACGCGCAGCCCGTCACCGGTGGACCAGGAGTTGCGCTCGCACGAGACCAGCACCAGGCAGGAGCCGAACCCGGTGCTGATCGAGTCGCCGAGGGCCGCGATGCCGCCGGGCGAGCCGGGCGACGGGGTCTCCCGGGGCGGGCGGGAGCCCGGCTCCCCGCCGCCCTCGCAGGCGAGCGCGACCAGCGCCAGCAGGCAGGCGGCCACGGTGACCCAGCGTCGAGGCATACCATCCCCAGTCCCGCAGCGGAGAGCGACAGCGCGGCAACTCTAAGCGTGGCTGCGGTGGGGTGGCCCGCCGCTGTCGGCTATGCGGCAGACGGCTGTTCCGGCGCGGCTGCGCGTGCTAGGCGCGCGGATCGCGGGCCAGGCGGCGGTCGGCGTGTCGGGCGGGACCAGCGCGGCAGGCGGCGGTCAGCGCGCCAGGCGCCAGGGCGCGGCCTGGCCGTGCAGCCACCAGTGCAGGGTCCGGGTGATCCGGGGCAGCACCAGGTAGGTCATCAGCGGGGTCAGCGTGAGGGTCATCAGGAGCACCCGGGCGGCCAGCGGCACGTCCGGGAGGAACCGGCTGGTGAGCAGCGTCGCGGTCAGGCTGAGCGGGAAGAACGCCAGCCAGATGGTCACCGCCTGCTTCCAGCGCGGTGGGGAGGGCGGCGGGACCGTCGGCTCGGCGCTGACCGGCACGGTCTGCGCCACGTGCTCCCGCGGCGGGTCGAACCAGCCCTCGACGCCGGTACGCCGCTCGACCCGGGTGTGCTCGACGATGCCCTGCGCGGAGGAGAGCCACCAGTGCCGCTGCGGGGACTCCTCCCAGCGGCGCAGCGTGTCGTGGTCGGCGAAGCGGTAGATGATGTGCCACTCCCCGGAGCCGGGCGCGCTGCGTACCCAGCCGGACCCGAGGAACCCCGGGAACGCCTCGGCCAGCGCCGTGCCGGCCCGCATCCAGGCCACCATCTCGCTGGTCCGGGCGGGGTCGGTGCGCCGGGCGACGGCGACGGTCACCGGCAGCGCGTGGGTCATCGTCATACCGGCCATCCTCTCCGGTCGGAGCCGGTTCGACAGGCTCACCGGTCGCCGGTGTAACGCACCCCACCAGCGGGGTGACGCGGCCCACCGGCAGGGCGGACGGCGGTGCGCCGCCGGGGGGCGACGTGGGCGACCGGCAGGGTGGCGGTCGACCTGTCCACGCGGCGGGCGCCGAAGGACTTCACGGCGTACGCCGCCGACGCGGCGGCCCGGGGCGCCTGGCGCACGGACGAGGACGCCCCGGGGAGCCGACCGGCCGGGGCGGGTTAAGCGGGTCGATCGGGGGTAGGTCGGTGCAATGACGAGATCGCAGCCCCGGCGCGCCCGTGGCACGGTCGGCCACGCCTACAGCGCGCTCAACATGCGGCTCCTGCTGGCCGGGTTCGGGCTGGTGACCATGACCGTCTTCGCGGTGCTGGCGTTCAACGCCGACCTGGTGTGGCTGGGGGTCCTCTGCGTGGTCTTCGCGGTGGTCGCCGTGGTCGACCTGATCATCATCCAGCGCCGCCGCGCCGCCCGCCGCCGGGAGGAGCCGGGCGCCCGCCACTCACTCTTCGAGTGACAGGAGTACGAGATGCCCATCGCGACCACGAATCCCGCGACCGGACAGACGCTCAAGTCCTACGACCCGATGTCGGCGGAGCAGATCGACGCCGCGATCGAGCGGGCCGACCTGGCGTACCGGCAGCTGCGCGGCACCACGATCGACCAGCGCGGTCGCTGGCTGAACGCGGCGGCCGACCTGCTGGAGGCCGAACGCGACGAGATCGCCCGGCTGATGACCACCGAGATGGGCAAGACGTACGCGTCGGCCAGGGCCGAGGTCACCAAGTGCGCCACCGCCTGCCGCTTCTACGCGGCGAAGGCGGCCGACTTCCTCGCCGACGAGCCCGCCGACGCGGGGGCGGTCAAGGCCACCCGGGCCTTCGTCCGCTACCAGCCGATCGGGCCGGTGCTCGCGGTGATGCCGTGGAACTTCCCGCTCTGGCAGGTGCTGCGCTTCGCCGCGCCGGCCCTGATGGCCGGCAACACCGGCCTGCTCAAGCACGCCTCCAACGTGCCGCAGACCGCGCTGCTGCTGGAGGACCTGTTCCGCCGCGCCGGCTTCCCGGAGGGGGCGTTCACCACCCTGCTCGTCGGCTCGGCCGAGGTCGACCGGGTGCTCAGCGACCCCCGGGTGCGCGCGGCGACGTTGACGGGCAGCGAGGGCGCCGGCCGGTCGATCGCCCAGATCGCCGGCCGGGAGCTGAAGAAGACCGTGCTGGAACTCGGCGGCAGCGACCCGTTCGTGGTGATGCCGTCGGCCGATCTCGACCGGGCCGCCGAGGTCGCCACCACCGCCCGCTGCCAGAACAACGGCCAGTCCTGCATCGCCGCCAAGCGGTTCATCGTGCACGCCGACATCTTCGACGCCTTCGCCGAGAGATTCGCCGCGAACATGTCGGCCCTGCGGGTCGGCGACCCGATGGACCCCGACACCGACGTCGGCCCGCTGGCCAGCGAGGGCGGGCGCGACGAGGTCCACGCCCAGGTACGCGACGCCGTCGACAAGGGCGCCACCGTCCTCTGCGGCGGCGAGCCGCCCGCCGGCCCCGGCTGGTACTACCCGCCGACGGTGGTCACCGACCTGCGCCCCGAGATGCGGATGTGGTCCGAGGAGGTCTTCGGCCCCGTCGCGGGCCTCTACCGGGTGTCGTCGTACGAGGAGGCGATCGAGGTGGCCAACGGCACCTCCTTCGGCCTGGGCTCCAACGCCTGGACCCGCGACCCCGAGGAGCAGGAGCGCTTCGCCACCGACCTGGACGCCGGAAACGTCTTCGTCAACGGGATGACCACCTCCTACCCCGAACTGCCCTTCGGCGGGGTGAAGAACTCCGGCTACGGCCGCGAACTCTCCGCGCTCGGCATGCGGGAGTTCTGCAACACGAAGACCGTCTGGGTGGGCGAGGGGGCCGCCTCGGCCGGCGCCGGGGCGCACGCGGAGTAGCCCGCTCCGGTTCGCCGGCGTAGCCGGGCGCCGTCATGGGTACGGAGTGACGCCATGACGGTGTTCGGCTTCCACGCGTCCCACGAGCAGATCGATCCCCGCGCCCTGCTGGAGGCGGTGATCCACGCCGAGCGGGCCGGCTTCGACGCCGCCATGTCCTCGGACCACTTCGCGCCCTGGAGCGAGCGGCAGGGCCAGTCCGGTTTCGCCTGGTCCTGGCTGGGGGCCGCGCTCCAGGCGACCAACCTGCCGTTCGGGGTGGTCAACGCCCCCGGGCAGCGCTACCACCCGGCGATCATCGCCCAGGCGATCGGCACCCTGGGCGCGATGTACCCGGGCCGGTTCTGGGCCGCCCTCGGCACCGGCGAGGCGAGCAACGAGCACATCACCGGCGACGCCTGGCCGCGCAAGGACGTCCGCAACGCCCGGCTGCGCGAGTGCGTGGACGTGATCCGCGCGCTGCTGGCCGGCGAGGAGGTCAGCCACGACGGCCTGGTACGGGTCGACCGGGCGAAGCTGTGGACCCGACCGGAGCAGCCGCCGGCGCTGATCGGAGCGGCGGTCAGCGTGGCCACCGCCCGCTGGTGCGCCGAGTGGGCGGACGGTCTGATCACGGTGAACGCCCCGACCGCGCACCTGCGGGAGATGATCGGCGCGTACCGGGAGGCCGGCGGGCGCGGGCCGCTGCACCTCCAGGTGCACGTGAGCTGGGCGCCGGAGCAGGCCGAGGCGGAGCGGGTCGCGTACGACCAGTGGCGCAGCAACGTCTTCGCCCCGCCGGTCTGTTGGGACCTGGAGACCCCGGAGCACTTCGACGTGATCTCGCAGGACATGCCGATGGAGAAGGTCCACGACGTCGTGAACGTCTCCGCCGACCTCGGGCGGCACGTCGGCTGGCTGGAGGAGTACCTGGAGCTCGGCTTCGACCAGATCGCGCTGCACCACGTCGGGCAGGAGCAGCGGGACTTCATCGACGCGTTCGGCGCCGAGGTGCTGCCGAAGCTGCGCAGCGCCGGTTGAGCCGGGCCCGGCCCGGAGCCTGAGCGGTCCCGGCCCGGACCGAGCGGCCCGGGTCAGGGCAGGCGGCGCACGAGCACCTGTCCCGGCCACGGGTCGCGGCCCGGGCGCTCGACCGTGAACGCGTCGGTGGCCGTGAAGCCCTGCCGCTCGTACCACCGGACCAGCGCGCCGTCGCCGCCCGCGTAGCAGTCCACCCGCAGCAGGCCGAGCCCACGCTCCCGGGCCAACTCGGCGGCGTGCGCCAGCAGCCGGCCGCCGATGCCCGACGCGGCGTGCGCGCGGTCGGTGACCAGCAGGTTCACGTACAGCTCGGGCTCGGTGGCGGGCGGCACGTACTCGGTCGCCGTCCCGACCACCAGTGCGCCGACCGGCCGGTCGGCGAGCGTCGCCAGCCACAACCCGCCGCCGGTCGCCCAAGCCTCGGCCTGCGCGATCCGCCGCGGGTCGGTCGAGGCCGGGGCGGTGCCCCACTGGCCGGTGCGACCCCGCGCCACCAGCCAGGCGGTGGCGTCGTCGAGCAGCCGCAGCACGGCGGGCGCGTCCGTCGACCCGCCGGGGCGCAGGCCAGGGCTCCGCTGCTCGCTCATGACGGACATGCTGCTACACCCGTCCCCGCCCCTGTCAGGCGTTCCGTGTTCAGGCAGGAGGTCAGGCAGCGTTCCTTGGCGTCGCTGGTGAACCGGGCGGTCCAGTCCGTGAAGCCGCCGTCGCCGAGTGCGACCTCGTCGGCGCCGTCGCCGGCGGTGATCCGCAGCGCCGCGCCGACGTAGTAGCCCCGGCCGCGTCGGCGCTCCGGCTCGTCCACCAGCGGTACGCCCGACGGGCCGAGCGCCGGCCGGACGGTGTCCTCGATCCGTTCCCCGACGACCGGGCTGTCGAGCACGGTCAGGCGCACCCGGGGCGCTGCCGACTGCGGCAGCAGGGTGGCGAGCACCGTCCGCCAGTACGCCAGGTGCAGGGTGAGCAGCCGTGCCTCGGTGCGCCCCGAGCCGCCGTCGCGGGCGCTGGAGACCAGCGTGAAGAGCCGGAAGTGCGACGACCAGCCCGGCCCGAAGTCCTGAGCCCGCAGCACCCGGTGGCACGCGGCCAGGTGCACGGCGCCGTCGGCCTGCTGTTCCCGGCGGCGTACCGCGGCCTCGATGGCGAGCGCGTTGGTGGGGTCGCTGAGCACCTCGGTGGCGCGAAAAGTGGTCACGATGCGGTTCTGGCTCATCGGCGTGACGACCGAGCAGGTGCCGAGCGGCGCGACGGGGGAGAGGTCGACGCCGGCGAACTCGGCGGGCAACAACTGCCACATGCGGGCCTCGACGGCGGCCAGCGCGCGGGGGTCGGCCGCCGCCGGCCGGGTGAAGCGGTCCGTGCGCCAGCGGCGGACCAGGTCCGCGGGGCGTACCGCCGCCGCCCGGTCCCGGGCCACCGCCAGCAGCAGCGTGCGCAGGTCCGCCGGGGCCAGGCCGGCCAGGGCGCTCCGGGTGCCGTCGGGCAGTCGCGACCAGACCCGCCGCTCCGCGTCGTCCATGCCGGCCACCCTGTCGTACGCCCCGGGCCGCCGTCCACCGAAAATCGACGGCCGGGGCCGTTCCGGCGGCGACGCCGGGGGGAGGCGGCGGCCCGCCTCCTCCCGGCTCGCGAGGGTGTTCGCCGGTCCGGGCGGCGGACCGCCCGGACCGGACCGTCAGGAGAGCGTGCAGGCCGCGCCGTTGACGGTGATCAGGCCGGGTGCCGGGTTGGCGCCGCCGCCGGTCACGGCGTTGAAGCCGAAGGTGACGGTGCCGCCCGGGGCGATCCTGGCGTTGTACGACTCGTTCTTCGCGGTGACCGTGGCCCCCGCCTGGGCCGCCTTCGCCAGCCACGCCTCGCGTACCTGCTGATCGCCGGTGAAGGCGAAGCGGGCCGTCCACCCGTCGACGGTGCTGGTGCCGGTGTTGCGGATGGTCACCTGGGCGGTGAATCCGGTGCCGCCCTGCCAGGTGCCGTAGTTGGTGTACGTGGCGGAGCAGGTGGGCGCCGGCACCGCCGCCGAGTCACCCTGGTCGGCCAGGAACGAGGCGATCCAGGCCAGCGCCGAGTTCCAGTTGATCGCCACCTCGTTGGTCGCGTACGAGTTGATGTCGTCGACGTAGCAGAACATCGGCTTGCAGCCGGCGAGCAGCTTGGCGGCGAACGGATCCTGCAGGGCGGCGTTCGGGCCGCCGGCCAGGGAGCCGGCGGGCGGCTTCGGCAGGTCGGGGTCGAGCTGGTGGCCGAAGATCCGGCTGTGCTGGTTCTCCGCCGCGTGCTCGCCCCACCCGGTCACGTACGAGATGTTCAGGGCGTTGCGGCCGAGGACGTAGTCCATCGCCTGCACCGCGCCGTCGCGGTACTTCGCGTCGCGGGTCAGGTCGAAGGCGGTGGCCAGCACGACCGCGTTGTTGATGATGTTGCTGTTGCCGCCCCAGAAGTAGCTGCCCGCGTCGCCGGGCATGGGCAGCCCGTACGCCTGCCGGGCCGCCTCGGCGAGGTGGGCGTCGGCGGCGGCGGTGACCGAGGCGCGCACGCGGGCCAGGTCGGCGGCCGGCAGCCCGTTCGGCACGGTGGCCAGGTCGAGGCGGCCCAGCGCCGCGACACCCTGCCAGCCGAAGCCGCGCGGGTCGAACACGTCGCCGGTGTGGTGCGCCGACGCGGTGAGGTCCACCAGGTACGCCTGCTCGCCGGTGGTCAGGTAGAGCTCGACGGCGGCCCAGTAGAACTCGTCGGTGACGTTCGTGTCGTCGTACGCGCCGCCGCCGGTGCTGTCGGCGGGGCTGGCGTACCGCGCCGGGTTGGCCTTCGCGGCGGCGTAGGCCGTCTTCGCCGCGGTGCCGCAGCGCTTCGCGAAGGCCGCGTCGTAGGGGGCGAACAGCCGCGCGCACTGCGCGGCGACGGCGGCCAGGTTGAGCGTGGCGGCCGTGGACGGCGGGTGCAGCTCGCGCTGCTCGGGGTCGTCGTGCGGGGCGAGCGGCAGCCCGGTCCAGTTCCGGTCGTGGATCTTGTGGTGGGCCATCCCCGCGAGCGGCTTGCCGGCCGGCACCTGCATGCGCAGCAGGAACTCCAGCTCCCAGCGGGCCTCGTCGAGGACGTCCGGTACGCCGTTGCCGCGCTCGGGCACCCGCAGCGTGCTGTCGCCGAGGGCGGCGCCGTGTCCGGCGGTGGCGGCCGTGCGGGTCCGCTCGAAGGTGTTCAGCAGCTGGTAGGTGGCGATGCCGCCGTTGACGACGTACTTGCCGTGGTCACCGGCGTCGTACCAGCCGCCGCGCACGTCCAGCGAGTAGTCGCAGACGCCCGGCTGGCAGGGCACGGAGGTGTCGCCCTTGTTGGGCGCCACGCCGAGGTGCCCGGCCGGGCGGGCGTACTCCGCGCCGATCAGGTCGCCGTCGATGGTGATGCCGCTGCGCTGGGCGTAGAAGAACTGGAGGGAGTCGGCGCGCAGCCGGTCGTAGAGGGTGCCCGAGATGTCGAAGGGGTGGCTGGTCTCGCCGTCGACGGTCAGGGTGAGCCCCGCCCCCGGGGTCCGGTACGACGAGAAGTCGAGCGTCTGCACGTTCTGCCCGGAGGCGGCGTCGACGCCGCGCGGGGTGGTGGTGCCGCTGGCCAGGATGGCGCCGGCGGCCGAGCGGAGCTGCCAGGGCAGGGCCTCGGTCGCCGAGGTCACTACGGTGGCGTTCTTCGGCCCGCCGGGCAGGTAGCCGACCTGGTTGACCCGCACCCGTGGCCCGGTGTCGGGCACGTACGGTTCGGGCGGGTCGCCGCCGCGCAGGGAGACGTCGTCCAGGCAGACGGTCTGCTCGGCCGCGCTGCCGCCGACCTGGAAGATCAGTTGGGCGGCCGGGTTGCCTTCGGCGACCGTGAACGTCTTCTCGAACCGCTGGGCGGTGCCGCCGGCGGTGGCGTCGACGCTGGCGTACGTCGTGTAGGGGGCGGTGCCCAGTTGCAGCACGGCCTTGACGGCGGTGCCGGGGGTGGCGGAGACGTCGAAGCCGAGGGTGTACTCCGCCCCGGCGACCAGCGGCACGCCGTCCTGGCCGATGCCGGCGTCCCACGGGTTGGCCAGGCCGCCGGGCACGGTGGCGCAGAGCCGGCCGTCGGTGACGCCGAGCGGGCCGGTGCCGTAGGAGAACCAGGGGGACACGCCGGCGCTGAAGTCGCCGTTGTCGATCTGCTCGGGGGCGTCGGGGGGTGGTTCGGCGTGGGCGGCGCCGGCGGTGGCTGCGGTCAGGGCGACGGCGGTCGCGGCCGCGAGCAGCGCGAGGCGGCGTGGGGATGGCGTCACGGGGGTTCCTTCCGGACGGCTGTGGGGACGGGAAGGTGGTGGCGACCTGGGAGCGCTCCCAGGTCGCCTCGATGGTTCCAGTGCCTCCGCCGCCCTGTCAATCGATCCGGCTGGATGGTTCGGAACCGCCCCGGGAGGCCCCCGGGACAGTGAGATTCGCCGCGCGACGCGCCGAGGTCCCGATCTCCTAGAGACAACCGAGCCCTCCGCCTGGCAGGCTGCCACCCATGACCCTGAAGCTGCGTTCCGTGGGAACGAGCGACCGTGGGCTGATCCGCAGTGGCAACCAGGACGCCCTGCACGCCGGGACCTGGCTCGTCGCCGTCGCCGACGGCATGGGCGGGATGGCGGCCGGCGACCTGGCCAGCGCGATCGCCATCGAGGCGGTCGCTCCGCTCGACGTGGAGACCCCGGAGCACGCGCTGGTGGCCGCACTGCAGAGCGGCATCGAGCAGGCCACCGCGCGGATCCACCAGGCGGTCGCCGAGGATCCGGAGCGGCAGGGCATGGGCACCACGCTCACCGCCCTGCTCTTCGCCCGTACGGGCAGCTGCCTGGCCCTCGCCCACGTCGGCGACTCCCGCGCCTACCTGTTCCGCGAAGGCGTGCTCAAGCAGATCACCCGCGACGACACGTTCGTGCAGCTGCTCGTCGACCAGGGGGTGATCACCCCCGACCAGGCCAGCAGCCACCCCCGCCGGGCGGTGGTCACCCAGGCGTTGCAGGGCGAGGAGGTCTCCCCGGCGTACGCGACGATGGTGCCGTGGCCCGGCGACCGTTGGCTGCTGTGCAGCGACGGGCTGTCCAACGTCGTCCGCCCGGACACCCTCGCCGAGGTGCTCGCGGAGCACCCGGACCGCGCGGACTGCGCCCGCCGGCTCATCGACCTCGCGCTGCGCGCGGGCGGACCGGACAACGTCACGGTGGTCGTCGCCGACGTCTTGGAGGAATGAGCGGGCGTCCCGGCGCCCGGCGGTCACCGCCGGGAGGCGTACGCCCGCTCAGCGGCGTCGCGGCGTGGCGTGCCGGGTGGGCGGGGCCGTGGTCGGGTCCTCGGGCCACGGGTGGCGCGGGTAGCGTCCGCGCAGCTCGCCCCGCACCTGCGGGTAGCCGGTCCGCCAGAACGACGCCAGGTCGGCGGTGACCGCCACCGGCCGCCCGGCCGGCGAGAGCAGGTGCAGCAGCACCGGCACCCGGCCGTCGGCGACGCGGGGCGCGTCGCGCCAGCCGAAGGTCTCCTGGAGCTTGACCGCGAGCACCGGCGCCGCCGGGTCGGCGTAGTCGAGCCGGATCCGCGATCCGCTCGGCACGGCGATCCGCTCGGGCGCGACCTCGTCCAGCCGGGCCGCCAGCGCCCACGGCAGCAGCCGGCGCAGCGCCCCGGCCACGTCGACCCGGGCCAGGTCGGCGCGGCGCCGGGCGCGGGCCAGCTCCGGGCCCAGCCAGGCGGGCGCGTCGGCGAGCAGCGCCTCGTCGCCCACGTCGGGCCAGTCGCCGCCGAGCGCGTGCCGGCAGAACGCCAGCCGCTCGCGCAGGGCCCGCGCCGCCGGGCTCCAGGTCAGCAGGCCCAGGCCGGTACGCCGCAGGCCCGTCAGCAGCGCCTGTGCCACCTGCGCCGGGTCGGGCCGGGCGAGGGGCCGCTCGACCAGCTCGATCGCGCCCAGCCGCACCACCTCCCGGGCCACCACGTCGTCGCCGGCCCAGCCGACCTCCCGCTCGGTGCGCAGCAGCGGCCCGCCCGCCTCCCGGGCGGTCGCCTCGTCGAGGGGGGTGGCCAGCCGCACCCGGGCCGTCGGCGCGCCCGGGGAACGGTCCGCCACCGCGACGGCCAGCCAGTCGGCGCCGGCCAGCCCCGACCCGGGCGCCAGCTCCGCGGCGGTTCCGCCGCTCATCAGGTACGCCGAGCCGCCCGCGCGCCGTGCCCGGGCCAGCCGCTGCGGGTGGGCGAGCCCGACGAGCAGCCCGGCGGCCAGGTCGTCGGTCAGCCGGTCCCGGCCCGTGTCCCCGGTCCGGCCCGCGTCGGCGTCCGGCCGCGTCCGGCCGGTGCCCTCCGCCGTCGCCGCACCGTGGGGCGCGCGCGCCCGGCCGTGTCGCCCCGTCGGCGCGGCGTCGGGCAGGGCGGCGCGCAGCCGGCGTACCTCCGCGCGCCAGCGGGCGGTGGCACCCGGGTCCGCGCCCGCGCGCAGCCGGCGCCAGGCGGCGGTCAGGTCGTCGCCCGGCCCGGCGGCGGTGTCCTCGGCGAGCACCGCCACGATCTCCGCCGCCCGGTCCGCGCCCACCCGGGCGGCCCCGTCGAGCAGCGCCCGGGCCAGCCGGGGGTGCGCCCCGACCGCGGCGATCGCCCGGCCCCGGTCGGTGATCCGGCCGTCCGCGTCGAGTGCGCCGAGCGTGGTGAGGGTGTCGCGGGCGACGGTCATCGACGCCGCCGGGGGCGGGTCGGGCAGGGCCAGCCCGGTGCCGTCCGGCGACCCCCACGCGGCCAGCTCCAGGGCGAAGCCGGTCAGGTCGGCGGTGGCGATCTCCGGCTCGGGTTGCGCGGCGAGCCGCTCGTGGGTGGCCGCCGACCAGCAGCGGTAGACGTACCCCGGGGCCTCCCGGCCCGCGCGGCCGGCCCGCTGGGTGGCCGCCGCCCGGGACACCGGGACGGTGACCAGCGCGCCCAGGCCCCGGGCCAGGTCCATCCGGGCGACCCGGGACAGCCCGGCGTCCACCACCACCCGCACGCCAGGCACGGTCAGGCTGCTCTCGGCCACGGCGGTCGCCAGCACCACCCGCCGCCGGTCGGCCGGGCGCAGCGCCGCGTCCTGGTCGGCGCCGCGCTGCCGGCCGTGCAGCGGCAGGACGGCGACCGTGTCGCGCAGGTCGGCCAGCCGGCCGGCGACGGCGCCGATCTCGCCGGCGCCGGGCAGGAAGACCAGGACGTCCCCGGTGCGCTCGCGCAGCGCCCGGCGCACCGTCGCCGCGACGTGGTCGAGCAGTCCCCGGTCGACCGGGCCGGCCCCCGGCGCGGCCACCGGCCGGGACGGCGGCGCCCAGATCCGGGCCACCGGGTGCAGGGCCGAGGACGCCCGTACGATCGGCGCGGGCGCGTCCCCGCCGCCGAGCAGCGCGGCGAACCGGTCCGCCTCGGGGGTGGCCGACATCGCCAGCAGCCACAGGTCGGGGCGCAGCGCGGCCCGCGCCTCCACGGTGAACGCCAGCGCCAGGTCGGCGTCGAGCTGCCGTTCGTGGCACTCGTCGAGCAGCACGGCGCCGGTGCCGGCCAGCTCGGGATCGCGGTGCAGCCGCCGCACCAGCAGCCCGGTGGTGACCACCTCGACGCGGGTACGCGGTCCGCTGCGACGCTCGCCGCGTACGGCGTAGCCGATCCGCTCGCCGAGCGGTTCGCCGAGCAGCGCGGCCATCCGGCGCGCCGCCGCGCGGGCGGCCACCCGGCGCGGCTGCGCGACCAGCACGCGGCCGGCGACCTCGTCGGCCACGGCCAGCGGGGCGAGGGTCGTCTTGCCTGTCCCGGGCGGGGCGACCAGCACCCCGGCGCCGGTGGCGCGCAGCGCCGCGACCAGCTCCGGCAGCACGGGCCGTACGGGCAGGTCGAGGGGCACGTCCGAGAGCACGGCCCAGTCTCGCACCGCCCGGCGCGGCTCAGTCGGGGCGTACCCCGTCGACGTTGGTGACGAAGGCGCGCCAGGCCGGCGCCGGGAAGGCCAGGACGGGGCCGGACCGGTCCTTGCTGTCGCGGACGGCGACCCGGTCCGCCGCGACGGCGACCTCCACGCAGTTGCCGTTGCCGACGCTGCGGGTGCTGGTGCGCCACTGGGCCCGGGTGAGGTCGAACGCGGTCATCGGCGGTACCCCCGTCTGTGCCGGCGTGCCGCGTCAGCGGTCACGAAAAGTGACGAGAAGCTTCCGCCAAGCGCGTCAGAGACGCCTCCGGACCGAGTGCCAGGCGGCACAGCTCCTCGTGCACAAGGCTATACCCGCGCACCTGTACGGCCTCCTCCAGAGCCAGCCCCATCGTGAGGTTTTCCAGGTAAACCACGGCGGCGTCGGCGGTGTCGGCGAACGTCAGCACGACGTACGGCGCGTTCATGGCGGGGTGCCCGCCGGCCGAGAACGGAAGTACCTGAAGAGTGACGTTCGGTAACTGAGCAACCTTCGCTAGATGGGCCATCTGATCGGACATCACGGTCGCGCCGCCAACGGGTCGGCAGAGCACCGCCTCGTTGAGCACCACGGACAGCTCGACCGGATCGTCGCCGTGCAGCACGTTCTGCCGGTGCAGCCGCGCGGCGACCTTGCGCTCGATTCCGTCCTCGCCCGCGGTGCGCCGGAAGACCTCCCGCGCGTACGCCTCCGTCTGCAACAGGCCGGGCACCGCCTCGACCTCGTACGTGCGCAGGGTCGCCGCCTCCGCCTCCAGCCCGACGTAGAACTCGAACCACTCCGGCAGCACGTCGCTGTAGCTCTGCCACCAGCCGCGCTGCTGCGCCCCACGGGCTATCTCGATCAGCGCCTCGGCATCCGCCCCGGTCACCTCGTACAGGGCCAGCGCGGCGCGGACGTCGCGCGGCTTGATGCCGATCTGGGCGTTCTCGATACGGGACAGGTTGCTCTTGGACATGTCCAGTTGCCGGGCGGCGACATCCAGGGTCATGCCCGCGCGTTCGCGCAACTGGCGAAGTTCCCGGGCGATGCGGCGGCGGCGGACGGTGGGGCTCGCGGTCACCCTCCGAGTCTGTCACGGCAAGATCCGCAGGTCGCGCCAGCACGGAGTGCAACTTCCACAAACGGGAGTTGCGTTGCAGTCACGGCCGGTGCATCCTTGCCCGGTTGCGATCACTGTGGACAACCCGCGTGGGAGGACCGGTTGCTCATCGCCGACGAGTTCTTCCTGATCATCCACAACGACAGTCGGGGCAAGGCGAAGCTGCACCCCACGGCGACCGGCCTCGGACTCGCCGGCGGGCTGCTCGCCGAACTGGTCCTCCACGGCCACGCCACCGTCTCCTCCGGACTGGTCACGGTGCTCGACCGCCGCCCCCCGGCGGACGCGCTGGCGCACACCGTGCTCGACCAGTTGGTCGGCGAGACGCAGCAGCACCCGGTGCGCACCTGGCTCAGCTTCCTGGCGCAGACCGCCACCATCTCCGTGGGGGAGCGGCTGGTCAGGGCGGGGGTACTGCGCCGGCAGGAGAGCCGCCGGCTGCTCCGCACCACCGTCAGCTACCTGCCGATCGACCTCAACGCGGTGGCCTGGCCGGCCACCCGGCTGCGCGCCCTGCTCGACCGGCCCGAACCGCCGAGCGTGCCCGACGGGACGCTGCTGGGTCTGGTCGTCGCCGCCGGGCTGAGCCGCGAGGTGCTGTGGAGCGCCGGCCCCCGGGCGCACCACCGGCTGGGCGTGCTCATCCCGGCGCTGCCCCCGCCGCTGCGGGAACTCGTGGCGCACACCGAGGCCGCGGTCGGCGCCGCCGTGCTGCGCGGCGTGGGCTGACCGCCCCTCCACCCCCTCCCCTCGAACCGGAGTCCGCGTATGTCGACACCAACGCTCGGCCGACCGAGCAACGTCTCCGAGGCCCTGGCCCGCGGCCGGCTCGGCGTGCCGTCGGTGATCTTCTTCGTCCTCTCCGCCGCCGCCCCGCTGACCGTGGTGGCGGGCGTCGTCACCACCGGCTACGGGGTCGTCGGGGTGCTCGGCATCCCGGTGGCCTTCCTGACCGTGGCCGCCGTGCTCGCCCTCTTCTCCATCGGCTACGTGGCCATGGCGCGGCGGATGGCCAACGCCGGCGCGTTCTACGCCTACGTCTCGCGGGGGCTGGGCCGCCCGGCCGGCGTCGGCGCCGCCTGGGTGGCGCTGATCGCGTACAACGCCCTCCAGGTGGGGCTGTACGGCACCATCGGCGCCGCCGCGGAGCCGGTGCTGGGCCGCCTGTTCGGGGTGGCCCCCGCGTGGTGGCTCGTGGCGTTGATCGCCTGGGCGACGGTCGGCGTACTCGGCCTGCTCCGGGTCGACCTCAACGGCCTGGTGCTGGCGGCGCTGCTGGTCGCCGAGATGGTGGTGATCGTCGTCTTCGACCTCGGGCAGCTGGCCCACCCGGCCGGCGGGGACGTGAGCTTCGCCGCCCTCTCCCCGGAGAACCTCGTCGTGCCCGGGGCGGGCGCGGTGCTGGTGCTGGCCATCCTGGGCTTCGTCGGGTTCGAGTCGGCCGTGGTGTTCAGCGAGGAGAGCAAGGACCCCCAGCGGACGGTGCGGTTGGCCACCTACCTCTCCATCGCCATCATCGCGGGGATCTACGCGCTGTCGTCGTGGAGCATGACCGTCGCCGTCGGGCCGGACCGGATCGCCGCCGAGGCGGGTGAGCAGAGCATCGGGCTGATCTTCAACCTGGCCGAGGCGCACCTCGGGGGCACCGCCGTGGCCATCGGCCAGGCGCTCTTCCTGACCTCGGTGCTCGCCGCGATGATCTCCTTCCACAACACCACCGCCCGGTACGCCTTCGCGCTCGGCCGGGAGCGGGTGCTGCCGGCCGTGTTCGGGCAGACCTCGCCGCGCACCGGGTCGCCCCGGGCGGCGTCCCTCGCGCAGAGCGCGCTCGGGCTGGTGGTGATCGTGCTCTACGCGCTCAACGGCTGGGACCCGGTGGTGCAGCTGTTCTACTGGGTCGGCACGGCCGGCGGCTTCGGCGTGCTGCTGCTGATCGCCACCACCTCGGTCGCGGTGATCGCGTTCTTCGCCCGCAGCCGGGTGGAGGAGACGCTGTGGCGCCGCGCGGTCGCCCCCGGCCTCGCCGCCGTGGCCCTGACCGTGATCGTCGCGCTGGCGGTGGCCAACTTCGCCGACCTGCTCGGCGTGGCGCCGGACTCACCCCTGCGCTGGGCGGTCCCGGCGGTCTATCCGGTCGCCGCGCTGCTCGGCCTGCTGTGGGCGCTGGTGCTGCGTGGCAGCCGCCCCGACACGTACGCCCGGATCGGCCTGGGCGCGGAGAGCGTGGCGGCGGCGGTGCCGACGACCGGGCACGCGGGCGGGCCCGTGCCGAGCGCGACGGGGGCCCGGCGGTGAGCGGCGTACGGGTGGAGCGGCTCGGGCCGGCGGAGACGTCGCTGGTGGCCGACCGGATCGCCGAGGCGTTCATGGCCCTGGACGCGCCGCGCTGGCTGGTGCCCGACGAAGGGCGGCGGCAGTCCGTGCTGGCCGGCCAGTTCGCGATCCTGGTGGACCACGCGATGCGCCACGGCCTCGTGTACGCGACCGCGGACCGGGCGGGGGTGGCGGTCTGGTTCCCGTCGGTGGGCGACCCGGCCCCGCCGCCGGAGGACTACGACGCCCGGCTCGCCGCGGCGTGCGGGCAGTGGACGGACCGGTTCGCCCACCTGGACAAGCTCTTCGAGACCCACCACCCGCACGCGGACCACCACCACCTGGCGTTCCTCGCCGTCGCGCCGCAGCGGCAGGGGCAGGGGCTGGGCAGCGTGCTGCTGCGGCACCACCACGCCGTACTGGACGCCGAGGGCGTGCCCGGCTACCTGGAGGCCGCCAGCGAGATGGGCCGCGACCTGTACGCGCGGCACGGCTACCGGGTCGCCGAGCCGTTCCACCTGCCGGACGGCACCCCGTTCTGGCCGATGTGGCGCGAGCCCGCCCGCTGAACGCCGACGCCCGGGTCACCCGTCGCAGGGGCGACCCGGGCGGCTCGACGGGCGGCGCTGACCGGCCGGGACACGTCGGAGCGCCACGAAGGCCTCCGGGTCGGCGGAGCGGGACCTGGACGGTCCCACTCCACGACCGGAGGCCTTCGCCACCACTTCCGGCTGGGTGCGCCGGCCGGGCGACCCGACCGGAACCCCTGGGTCGTATCCCTAGTACGTGCCGTCGAGCTGCCCACGCAGCTTGGTCAGCGCGCGGGCCAGCAGCCGGGAGACGTGCATCTGCGAGACGCCGATCTGCTCGGCGATCTGCGACTGCGTCAGGTTGCCGTAGAACCGCAGCGTGAGGATCTTCTGCTCGCGCTCGTCGAGCGTCGCCAGCGCCGGGCCGAGGGCCACCCGCAGCTCGGCCAGCTCGAACTCGCCGTCCTCGCCGCCGATCATGTCGCCCAGCTCGGTCGCGCGGTCGCCGTCGCCGGTCGGCGTGGAGAGCGAGACCGCGTTGTAGGCGCGGGCACCCTCCAGGCCCTCCAGCACCTCTTCCTCGGTGAGCTTGAGGTGGGCGGCGATGTCGGCGACCGTGGGGGAGCGGCCGAGGGTCTGCAACAGCGTGCTGTTGGCGTCGGAGATGGCCAGGCGCAGCTCCTGGAGGCGACGCGGCACCCGGATGTCCCAGGTGCGGTCGCGGAAGTGCCGCTTGAGCTCGCCGATGATGGTGGGGATCGCGTAGCCGGCGAAGTCGACGCCGCGGGTCGGGTCGAACTTGTCGATGGCCTTGATCAGGCCGACGGCGGCCGTCTGGGCCAGGTCGTCGGTGGGCTCGCCCCGGCCGCTGTAGCGGTGCGCGAGGTGGTTGGCGAGCGGCAGCCAGGCCTCGATCGCGCGGTCGCGCAGGGCGGCGCGGGACGGGTGGCCGGCCGGCAGCGCGGCCATCGCGTTGAGCAGGTCGGCGGCGCTGTCGGTGAGCGCACGCGGATCGAGCTTCTCGGTGGTGCTCGGCGTTGTTGTGGTCGCCTGTTCGCTGATCGTTGGCGCGGTCATGGGTGGTCCTCCCTGCACCTCGTCCGCGGATGAAAGACGTGACGCTTAGGTTTAACTTCAGATGTCCGTTCGGGAGCCACCTTAGCCCGATCGGTCTGACGAAATCTAGCCGAAAGTACGATGTACTTAAGTGATTTTCGACAATGAGAGCGGCAAAGCGGGCAAACGTGCCCGCGGATTGTGGGCCGGGTTACGCCGGCGAGCGGCCGGCCAGCTCCGCCGCACATCGACGTCGACACATCCGGGTGGCCCCGGCGGGCCGGCCGGGCGGCCACGGTCCACCGGACGACCGGCGTCGAATGTCGGCTTTCCGTCGTTGTCCCGTCAACGGGACGGCCCGTAGCGTGCGGGTACATGCCCCACGCCGGAGGTGCCGTGCTCGACCCCGCCGCTCCCCACCTGGTCGTCAACAGCCGCACGCTCTACTTCGGCTGGCTGCCGGCGGACCCGGACGCGGTCGCGGCGCTGGTCCCGGCCGGGCTGCGCCCGTCGCCCGAGCGGCTGGTCTTCATGAACCAGTACGTGGTCGACGACGACAGCCAGACCTCCGGCTTCGGCGCGTACTCGCTGACCTACCTCGGCGTGGCGCTGACCGGGGTGGACGCGCCGGGCGGGCTCAACCCCGGCGGCTGGTGGACGCACTACGTGACGTGCAGCGAGCGGGTCCGGGCCTACGCCGCCGCGCGGGGCGCGCCCGCCGTCGTCGGCCGTACCCACATCGAGCGCCACGGCGGGGACATCGTCGCCGAGACGGAAATCGACGGCGTGCCGGTGATCCGCGCCCGCTGCCAGGTGGGCGAGACCGGCGGAGCGATCAGCCGGGGCCACCACCGCTACTTCACGGCCCGCGACGGGCAGCTGCTCAGTTCCGTGCATCCGTTCGTCGCCGAACCGGTCGACCCGTTCGTGATCGAGTCGCTGGAGTTCCTGGAGCCGGCCCACCCGATCTACGCGCTGCGCCCGGAGAACCCGCTGACCATCGGGTTCGGCTTCTACTCGCCGCGCGCCTCGTTCGCCTACCCCGGTGGGCTGACGGTCCACGCCACCGACGCCGGCACCGGGGCCGTGCCCGCCTTCGGCAGGATCGACGCCCTCTCCGTACCCGTCTGAACGCCCACCCGCGCGCTCACCACGTGCCGGACCGCCGGGCCCGCAGCGGCCGGCCGTCGGGGTCGTAGACCAGCCGGTACGCCGGCAGCGCCCAGGCCCGGGTGTACCAGGGCAGCCGTTCGGCCCGGTGTGGCAGCAGCCGGCCCGGCGGCCGGGGACCGGCCCGCCCGGTGTCGTACCACCGTCGCAGCGCGTCGGCGGCGGCGGTGATCGCCGCCACGGCGTCGGCGGGGTCGACCAGGTCGGCCTCCTCGCCGCCGTCGGGGTCGCGGTCCAGGTGCTCGCGCCACAGCCGCAACCGCAGCTCCCGGGCGAAGAGCCGGGCGCCGTCGCCGAGGCCGGCCGGGTCGGTCGGTGCCCGTTCGTCCCGGGTCTCGTCCAGTACGGCGCAGGACAGCTCGCTGTCGTGCGTCCAGGAACGGCGGTTGAAGTTGTCGCTGCCGACGCTGGCCCACACGTCGTCGACCACGCAGACCTTGGCGTGCACGTACACCGGGGCGCCGGCGTGGTTCTCGACGTCGAACACGTGCACCCGCTCCGGGGCCGCCCGCTCGCAGAGTGAGAGTGCCTGCTCGCGGCCGACCGTGTTGGGCGGCAGCGCCAACCGGCCGTCCACGTCCGGATACCGGGGGACCACCGCGACCAGGTGCAGGTCGGGGTTGTCGCGCAGCGCCTTGGCGAACAGGTCGGCCACCTCGGTGGACCACAGGTACTGGTCCTCCAGGTAGATCAGCCGCCGGGCCCGCCGGACCGCCTTGGTGTAGCCGCGCGCCACCGTGCGCTCGCCGTCCGGGGCGAAGGAGTAGCGGGGCCGTACCGCCGGGTAGGTGCGCAGCACCTGGACGTGGTGCGGGCCGCAGGGCGGCGGGTCGGCCGGCTGCGGCGGCAGCGGGTCGGGCCGCAGGTCCGCGCCGCGCAGCCGGTCGCGCAGGTAGGCGAGGGGGTTCTCCGAGTCCAGCGGCATCGGGTCGCTCCACCGCTCCCGGAAGGTGGTGTCCAGCGCACCCACCGCCGGCCCCCGCACCGCGAGCTGCACGTCGTGCCAGGGCGGATGGGCCCCGTAGCGGGTGGACATCTGCACCGCCTGCGGGTCGCCCCGGTGCGCGGCGTCGTCACGCCGGCTGTGGCACAGGTCGATCCCGCCGGCGAAGGCGACGTCGCGTTCCGGCGCCCGCGGGTGCCGCAGCACCACCAGCTTCTGGTGGTGCGAGCCGCCCCGGCGGACCCGCTGGTCGAGCAGCACCTCGCCGCCGGCGGCGGAGACCGTCTCACTCAGGTTGCGGTTCTCCGCCTCGCTGTAGGCCAGCAGGTCGAGGTGGGAGCGCCAGATCAGGCCCTTGACCACCACGCCCCGCTGCGCGGCCCGCGCGAAGAGCTGCGCCACGGTCGGCCCGTCCGGGCGCAGCCGCTGGTCCGGGTCGCCCCGCCAGTCGGTGAAGAAGAGGTGGTCGCCGGCCTCCAGGGCCTCCACCTCGTCGACCAGCCGGTCGAAGTACGCGACACCGTGAATTAACGGCTCGGCGAGGTTACCGCTGGTCCAGACGGGTAACTCTGACACCGGGTTGGCGCGTTCGGCTGCGTTGAGGAACCAGTTGCGTGGTGCCACGTTCCAGCCCCCCGAGGTCGACAACGTCCTCACGGTAGGACCCACGTCGCGGGTCCGCATCCCGACCGGCACCCCGGTGACCCGGCCGGACGACCCCCGACATCCCGCCCGATCACGACGCGACACCGAGGAGGCAACACCATGCCCGGCGAGACGACGAACTCCGCGACCGAGCACCGCGAGCCGGCGGTGGAGAGCGAGCGGGGTGCGCTGGTGACCGTGTTGCTCATGGTGATCCTGGGCGTCGCGGGCATATTCGCCGTCTCCTGACGCCGCGCCGCGACGATGGGCGCCGCCCGGCCGTGGGCTCAGGGCCTCGGGGCCTGGCCCTCGGTGTGCGGCAGCCGCTCGGCGGGGACGACACCGAGCCGACCGGCCTTGAAGTCCTCGAACGCCTGGAGCAGTTCGTCGCGGGTGTTCATGACGAACGGCCCGTAGTGCGCCACCGGCTCCCGGATGGGCTCGCCACCCATGATGTAGAGGTCCAGCGTCGGGGTGTGGCCGTCCTGGCTGGCGTCCGCGGCGAAGGTCAGCGCGTCGCCGGGGCCGTGCACGGCGAGCTGGCCCGTGTGCACCGGCCGCCCGTCGGTGCCCACCGTGCCCCGCCCGCCCAGCACGTAGACCAGGGCGTTGAAGTCCGGCCGCCACGGCAGGTCGACGCGCGCGCCCGGCTGCACCGTCACGTGGGTGATGGTGATCGGGGTGTGGGTGGAGCCCGGCCCCCGGTGCCCGGCGATCTCCCCGGCGATGACCCGGATCAGCGCGCCACCGTCGGGCGTGGTCAGCAGAGCCGCCTCCCGGCCACGGATGTCCTGGTAGCGGGGCGGGTTCATCTTGGCGGCCCGGGGCAGGTTGACCCAGAGCTGGGTGCCGTGGAACAGCCCGCCACTCATGACGAGGTGCTCCGGCGGCGCCTCGATGTGCAGCAGCCCGCTCGCGGCCGTCATCCACTGGGTGTCGCCGTTGGTGATCGTGCCGCCGCCACCCTGCGAGTCCTGGTGGTCCATGATCCCGTCGATCATGTAGGTCACCGTCTCGAAGCCGCGGTGCGGGTGCCAGGCCGTGCCCCTCGGCTCGCCCGGCGCGTAGTCCACCTCGCCCATCTGGTCCAGGTGGATGAACGGGTCCAGCTCGCTCACCGGCACGCCGGCGAACGCCCGGCGGACCGGGAAGCCCTCGCCCTCGTAGCCGCTGGGCGCGGTGGTCAGCCGGCGGACCGGCCGGAACGCGGTGGACTCGTCGAGCCGGGGCACGCGGGGCAGGACGAGCACGTTGTCGACGGTGATGGCGGGCATCGGGGACTCCTCAGCTGTGGGGGTGGGCGGTCGACGCGTCGCGGTCCGCGCGCAGGCGCCGGCCGAGTCGCTCGAAGATGCGGGTGAGGCAGGCGACCTCGGCGTCGTCGAGGTCGTCCAGGAAGTGGGCGCGTACCGACCGCAGGTGGTGCGGGGCGGCCTCGCGCAGGGCCAGCAGCCCGGCGGCGGTGAGCACGGCCTCGCTGCCGCGGCGGTCGTCCGGACAGGACTCCCGGGCGACCAGGCCGCGCCGCTGCATCGTGGTGATCTGGTACGTCAGCCGACTCGGCGAGAACACCAGGCGGCTGGCCAGCTCGCCCATCCGCAGCCGCTGGCCCGGCGCCTCGGAGAGCAGGACGAGCACGTGGTAGTCGGCGAAGGTGAGCGCGCTGTCGGCGCGCAGGTCGTCCTCCAGCCGCGTGTAGAGCCGCTGGCTGGCCTCGATGTAGGCGCGCCAGGCGGCGAGGCGGGCATTGTCCAGGCTCTCGGTCACGTCACGACAGTAGCACTATTTCAAAATTTAACTACTGCTTGTGAGTGCGGTCACTCCGCTGTCAGGGGATGGTCGTGCAGCTTTGAACGATCTGCTTGCGTGCCAGGCCGGGGCGCCGTCCGCTCGGAGGGCGTCCCGGCCCCGGACCGTCAGCGGCCAGGTGACGAGGCCGGCATGTGCATCCGGCCGAGGAGCTGCCGGGCCTGCTCGGCGAACTGCGCGTCGACGATCACGGCGTACTGGCCGGCGCGCAGCGAGCTGGCGGAGGTGAAGTCGCGCCGCCCGCCGGTCATCGCGTGCGCGACCGCGCCGAACACCGCTCCCCAGATCGCGCCGACGACCAGCCCGACCAGGATCACCGCGAGCCAGTTGCCGGCCGTGAAGATGCCGAACAGCAGTCCGATGAAGAGACCGAACCAGGCGCCCGTCCCGGCGCCCGCCAGGGCCGCCCGCCCGGTCGTCATCCGCCCGAGGACGGTCTCCACCAGGGTGAGGTTCGTGCCGACGATGGCGCTGTGTTCGACCGGGAACCGGTTGTCCGCCAGGTAGTCGACGACCCGCTGGGCGGACGGATAGTCCGGGTACGACCCGATCGTCACGGTGGGCGGGCCGGTCTCCGGGCCGTGCCCGTCCTGACCGGGGGCGCTGGGCCGGCCGGCGGGACCGGACGGCAGGGTGTCGGCGCCCGGCATCCCGGGCCGCCATGCCGAGGTGGGACTCGACGGTGTGGTCATGAGTTCCTCCTTCGTCGACCGCCCGCGTTCCCGCCGCCGTCGCGAGGTAACGCTCAGCGGGCGGCGGCGCGCAGGCACGCGGCGGTGGCCTCGTCGGCCGGGAAGAAGGACTCGATGGAGAGCTCCTCGACCGTCACGTCGAGCGGGGTGCCGAAGGTCGAGACGGTGCTGAGGAAGGCCAGCTCGCCAGCCGGGTGACGCAGCCGCAGGGGCACCACCACGTCCCCGGCACGCGGCAGCCCGGCGTCCGGCTCGGCCGACCCGCCCGGATAGCCGCGCAGCTCGTCGTGCAGCGCGGTCAGCTCGGCGTCGGCGGTCAGCCCCAGGTGTCGGCGCAGCCGGCCGAGCAGGTGGGCCCGCCACTCGGCGAGGTTGGCGATCCGGGGCGCCATGCCCTCGGGGTGCAGGGTCAGCCGCAGCGCGTTGGCCGGCGGCCGGAGCAGGTGCCCGGCCACCCCCTCGGTGAGCAGCGGCAGTGCGGCGTTGCCGGCGACCAGGTTCCAGCGCCGGTCCACCGCGACGGCCGGGTACGGCTCGTGCGCCCGCAGGACCCGGCGTACCGCGTCGAGGACCCGGCGCAGCTCGGGGGAGTCCAGCGGGGCGTGGGAGTAGACCGGGGCGTACCCGGCGGCCAGCAGCAGCCGGTTGCGCTCCCGCAGCGGCACGTCGAGGTGCTCGGCCAACCGCAGGACCATCTCCCGGCTCGGCGCCGAGCGCCCGGTCTCCACGAAGCTGAGGTGCCGGGTGGAGACCTCCGCCTCGACCGCGAGGGCGAGCTGGCTGAGCCCGCGCCGCCTGCGCCACTGCCGCAGCAGCGTGCCTACCGGCGCCCGCCGCTGCTCCACCGCCGCGCTCACGCGCCGATCCTAGGCGCTGCCCCGGTGCCGCCTCGCCCGCCCGTGCGGGGCGGGCGAGGCGTCGGGGGTCAGGAGCAGGCGGTGCCGTTGAGCGTGAACCCGGTCGGGGCGGGCAGGGTGCCGCCCGGCCAGGTGCCCTGGAAGCCGATCGAGACCGTGCCGCCCGAGGGCAGGCCGGCGTTCCACGTGGCGTTGCGCACGGTGATCCGGTCACCCGACTGGGTCCAGTCGCCGTTCCAGCCGTTGGTCAGCCGGACCCCGGCGCCGGGGGCGAAGGTGAGGGTCCAGCCGGTGAGCGCGGCGCCATGGTTGGTCACCCGCAGCTCGGCGGTGAAGCCGCCGGACCACGAGTTCGGGGTGTACGACACCGCGCAGCCGCCGGTCGGCGGGGGAGTGGTCGCCGGAGGCGTCGTGGGCGGCGCGGTGGTCGGGGGCGCCGTCGTGGGCGGTGCGGTGGTCGGCGGCGCCGTGGTGGGGGCCGGGCCGGCGGCCACGGCCAGGTCGTACGCCCGCTGCGGCACGAACTGGCCGGCCGGCGCGATGCACCCGTCGGCCTCGCCGGGCAGCTTCACCCACAGGTACGCGTCGATGGCCCAGTCGCCGGTGGCGGTGGTGCTCGGGGTGCCGATGGCCCGCCCGGCCGGGTCGCACCACTCGGAGCCGGCCGGCCCGTTGCCGTTGCGGCTGGTGTCGACGACCGCCCTGAGCCGGGACACCCCGGTGGCCGCGATCACGGCCTTGGCGTAGGCGACCTCGTCGGCGGTGCGCCGGTAGTTGGAGACGTTGAGCGAGATGCCGTCCGCGCTGTTGGCGACGTCCGCGCCGAGCAGCCGGGAGGCCGCCTCGCCGGGGGCGAGCCACGCCGAGTGCCCGATGTCGAAGTAGACCCGGGCGGCGGCGGAGCCGGCCTTGAGCTTCTTGCCGGCGTACGCCATGGAGGCCCTCGTCTCGGCCTGCTGGGCGGCGTTCTGGCAACTGGTCATCAGCGGCAGCACGTCCGGCTCCAGCACGATGGTCGCCGGCCGCCCGGCCAGTCCGGCCGCCACCTGGTCGACCCACTGCCGGTAGGTGGCGTGGTCGGGGGCGCCGCCGCCGCTCGCGCCGCTGCAGTCGCGGTTGGGGATGTTGTAGACGACCAGGATCGGCACCTTGCCGGCGGCCGCCGCCGCCCCGACGAGGGCGTCGACCTCGGACCGTACGGTCGAGGTGTTGGTCCGGGTGAACCAGCGGCCCTGGGGGACGTTGGCGATCCGGTCGGAGATGACGGCGGCCCGGGGATCGCCGGGGTTGGCGGCGACCCAGGCCGCGGCGGCCGTGGCCGGGTCGACGTAGAACGCCGAGTCGGCGGCGACGGCGGCGGGAGCGCGGACGATGCCGACGGCGACGGTGGCGGCGACGGTGAGCGCGGCCGCGGCGGCGCCCGCCGCGGCGAGTGCGGGTCTACTTCTCACGGGACTCTCCCATTCCATCGAGGAGCACCGCTGGAAGCGCTCCCATATACCGCCGTCAAACTACGTGGTGATGGCGACGATGTGAAGGGTCCGCGTCGCCGCCGGCGACATTTTTCCCACCGGCGCGACGCGTGACGCGCCCGCCCGGGAGAATGGCGGGATGCGCCTGGTGATCACCGCGGACACCCACGTGCCGAAGCGGGCCAGGGATCTGCCGGAGCCGCTCTGGGCGGCGGTCGACGCCGCCGACGTGGTGCTGCACGCGGGGGACTGGGTCGACGAGGCGCTGCTGGACGCCCTGGCCGCCCGGGCCCGCCGCCTCGTCGGGGTGTACGGCAACAACGACGGGCCGGCGCTGCGCGCCCGGCTGCCGGAGGTCGCCCGGGTCGAACTGGACGGACTACGGGTCGCCGTCGTGCACGAGACCGGCCCGAAGGCCGGTCGGGAGAGCCGCTGCGCGGCCCGCTTCCCCGACGCCGACGTGCTGGTCTTCGGGCACTCGCACATCCCCTGGGACACGCTCGCCCCGGGCGGTCCGCGGCTGCTCAACCCGGGCTCGCCCACCGACCGCCGGGCCCAGCCGTACGCCACGTACCTGACGGCGCGGGTGGCGGCGGGCCGGCTCGACGAGGTCGAGTTGCACCGCCTGCCACCGCGCCGCCCGTCCGGTCACTGACCCCGGCCGGTCTCCTCCTGGAGCTGGTCGATCCGCTTCGAGGCCTCGGCCTTGGTCAGTCCCTCCGGCGGCTCCTCGCCGGCCTCCCGGGCCAGGGTCGCCAGGTAGGACTCCTGGGCGGCGGTCGGCGGCTCCTCACCGGTGACCCACTCGTCCGGGTCCTTGATGGCGCCCTGCGGGTTGGCCTGGCTGCTGGTGCGGTCCGTCATGGTCTCCACCTTCCTTCGAACAGACGTGCCAATACCCCGCGCGGCGCCGATCCATGCGGCGCCCCGGCGCGTCGTGTCCCCGGGCGCGCCCCGGGGCGACTCGGCCGCCCCGGCGACCCGGCCCGCATACGATCACCGGGTGGGTGCGCGGCAGCGGGCGGGTGTGGTGGTGGTCGGCGCGGGCATCGCCGGGGTGGCGTGCGCGACGGAGTTGGCCCGCGCGGGCATCCCGGTGGAGATCCGGGAGCGCGCCCGGGTGCCCGGCGGCCGGATGGCCAGCCGCCGCTTCGACGGCCGACCCGCCGACCTCGGCGCCGCGTACTTCACGGTCGACGATCCGGACTTCGCGCAGGTGGCCGAGGGATGGCGGTCTGCCGGCCTGGCCCGCGAGTGGACCGACACCTTCGTCGCGTACGACGCCGCCGGCCGGCGCGAGGCGCCCGGCCCGATGCGCTGGGCGGCGACCCGGGGGCTGCGCTCGCTGGTGGAGCACCTGGCCCGGGACCTGCCGGTGACCGTGAACCGGCTCGTGCTCGGCGTCGAGCCGGGACCCGTGGTGGACGGGCGGGCCTGCGAGGCGGTGGCGCTCGCCATGCCGGGGCCGCAGGCGGCGCTGCTGCTCGCCCCGACGCTGGCCGCGGCCACCCGCACCACCCAGGACCAGCGCTGGTCGCCGTCGCTGGCGGCGGTGCTGCGCTTCCCGGCCCGCCGGTGGGCCGCCTTCCGGGGCGCCTTCGTCAACGACCACCCGGTGCTCAACCTCGTCTGCGACGACGGCGACCGCCGCGGTGACGACGCGCCGGTGCTGGTCGCCCACACCACGCCCGAGTACGCCGCCGGCCATCTCGCCCTGCCCACCGGGGCCGGGCCGGCGGTCGAGGAGGCCGTACGGGACCTGCTGGGGCTGCCCGAACCGGCGGAGCACGTGCACGTGCACCGCTGGACGTACGCGAAGCCGACGGCCGGACCGGGCGGCACGTACCACCTCGACGCCGACGGCGTCGGGCTGGCCGGCGACGCCTTCGGCAAGCCCCGGGTGCAGAGCGCCTGGCGCTCCGGCCGCGACCTCGGCCGCGCCCTCGTCACCCGCCTGGGCGGCGGGTGAGGGTGAGGACCCCGACGGTCCCGCCCCGAAGCTCACCGTGGGCCCGCCCTCACGGGCACCGTCGGGCCGGGTCAGCTCGCGGCGGGGACGGGTTCGCCGGCGCGTCCCCGCTCCGACGGGTCGGAGGTGCGCTGTCCCGCCCGGTCCAGCAACTGCATCACCGGCGTCGCCGCGACACCGTGCACCACCACCGAGACGATCACGACGAGGCCGACGGTCGCCCAGATCAGGTCCGCCTGCGGGAAGTCGGCCTTCGTCGTCGCGTACGCCACGTAGTAGAACGAGCCGACGCCCCGGATGCCGAACAGGGCGATCACCCAGTGCTCGGCCGGCCGGCCGGGCGCCCCCCGCAGCGACAGCCAGCCGATCAGCGGGCGGACCAGGAAGACCAGCGCCAGCCCGACCGCGGCGGCCGGCCACGTCAGCGGACCCAGCAGGCCGCCCACGACGGCGCCGCCGAAGAGCAGCAGCAACAGCACGGTGAGCAGCCGCTCGACCTGCTCGGCGAAGCCGTGCAGCACGGAGTGGAACTCGTGGGTGCGTTCGGCGGCCCGGATCGCCCGCGCCGCCACGAAGACCGCCAGGAAGCCGTACCCGCTGACGAGCTCCACCAGCCCGTACGCCAGGAACGTCGCGGCCAGCGCCAGGAAGCCCTCCGAGTGCCGGGCCAACCGCAGCTTGCTCGGGGCCCGGAAGAAGAGCTTGCCGAGCAGCCAGCCGACCAGCCAACCGCCCGCCACGCCCGCCCCGACCTTCCAGAGCACGTCCACGCCGAACCAGTGACCCAGCCAGTCCGCCGGGGCCAGGCTGGTGGTGGCGATGGCGATGGCCGCGTACACGAAGGGGAAGGCCAACCCGTCGTTGAGCCCGGCCTCCGAGGTGAGGGCGAAGCGGACCTCGTCCTCGGAGTCCTCCACGTCGTTGGGCTCGCCGACCTGCACGTCGGCGGCGAGCACCGGGTCGGTCGGCGCGAGGGCCGCCGCCAGCAGCAGGGCGCCGGCCGGCACCAGCCCGGCCCACCACCAGCCGAGCAGCGCCACCGCCGCGATGCACAGCGGCATGGCGACGGCCAGCAGCCGCCACGTCGACGACCAGCGGCGCCAACTGAACGGCCGGTCGATCTTCAGACCGGCGCCCATCAGCGCCACGATGACGCCGATCTCGGTGAGGTGGGTGGCGACGTCCGGGTACGCGAGCGGGTCGGGGTTCGGCAGCCCGACGGGGAGGGCGAAGACCAGCATGCCCAGCCCGAGGAACGCGATCGGCATGGACAGCGGCCGGTGCTCGAGCACCCGGGGCAGGATCCCCGCCAACAGCGCGCCCAGACCGACCACCGCGAACGCCACGTCTACCGGCTCCACGACCCCACCTCTCCGCCTCGCCCACGGCGTGCGGGCAGGTGGTGCAAGTCCTTGCCCCCGGAGGACTTCTCGTATTCCTGTCCGGAGCGACGGAACCGGCGCCGGTCACCTCACCTGGGCGACCGGCGAGTCGTCGAGGGCGGCGAGCAGCGCGGCCGGGTCCTCGTAGACGGCCACCGCGCCGGCCCCGGCCAGCTCGCCCCGGCTGGTGCCGCCGCAGGTCAGCCCCACGCAGGGCACGTCCAGTTCGCCGGCGGCGGCGACGTCCCACACCGAGTCGCCGACGAAGACCACCCGTTCGGCGGCGAGCCCGGACTGCTCCAGCGCGGCGACCAGGATGTCCGGCGCCGGCTTGCTCTCCCGCGCGTCCGCCGAGCTGGTGACCGTGTGTATCACGTCGTCGGCGGCCAGCGCCCGACGTAGCGCGGCCACCTCGTGCTCGGCGGCGGAGGTGGCGAGCACGACCCGTAGCCCCCGCTCCGCGCAGGCCCGCAGCAGGTCGGCGGCGCGGGGCAGCGGGACCAGCCGCTCCCAGTACTCGGCGAAGAGGGTGTCGTGGGCGTCGCGCAGCTTCCCGTCCGCGCCGCGGTCGCGCTCCGGGCCGAGCAGGTGGTCGAGCAGCTTGTCCGAGCCCATCCCGATGGCGCGGTGGATCGTCGCCATGGGCGGGGGCCGGTCGAGCTGGCGCAGCGCCTCCCACCAGCTCACGGTGTGCAGGTAGGTGGTGTCGACCAGGGTGCCGTCCACGTCGAAGAGGACACCGGCGGGCTTGTCGGTGGGCATGACCTCCTCCTACCCCCTCCGGACGGGGCTGACGCCGCTCACCCGGACGGGACCAGGATCTCGAACCAGACCGTCGAGCCGCGTACGGTCGGGTCCGTCCCCCAGGCGTCGCTCAGCTCCTCGATCAGCCCCAGCCCCCGGCCACGGCTGCTGAGCGTGTCGGTCTGCGCGCGGGTCACCGTGCCCCGGGTGCCCGAGTCGGCGACCGACACCAGCAGCCGCTCCGGGCTGAGGTCGATCTCCACCCGGGCGGCGGTGCCCGCGTGCAGCAGGGCGTTGGTGGTCAGCTCGCTGGTGCAGAGCACGGCCGCGCCGATGATCGACTCGGGCACCTGCCACTCCGTGAGCTGCCCGGTCATCCAGTGCCGCACCCGGCTCGGCGCCGTCGGCTCGGCCGGCACCTCCATGCTCGCCGACCGCGACGGCCGCAGCGCGTACTCCACCGCCAGCACGGCGACGTCGTCCTCGGTGGCGCCGGGCACCGCCGCGGTGGCCACCGCGCACAACGCGCGGGGGTCGCCGCTGCCCGCGCCGGCGACGGCGGCGGACAGGGCGTCCAAGCCGGCCGTCAGGTCCTGCCAGCGCCGCTCCACCACCCCGTCGCTGAACAGCAGCAGCGTGTCGCCCGGGGCGAAGCGCACCGTTGCCGTCGGTGGCCGGCAGCCCAGGCCCAGGGGGGCGCCCGCGGGCAGGTCGAGGTATTCGGCGCCCGGCTCGCCGTCGGAGGCGCACCGGCGGATCAGCGGGGCGGGGTGACCGGCGCTGGCCAGCGTGAGCCGCTGCCGGTCGGCGTCGACGACACCGAAGACCACCGTGACGAAGAGCTCGTGGGTGTCGCCCTCGGCACCCAGGCTGGTGACCAGCCGGTCGAGCCCGGCCAGCACGGCGTCCGGGCGGGGATCGGCCAGCGCCAGCGCCCGCAGCGCCGCGCGCACCTGACCCATCCGGGCCGCGGCCTGCACGTCGTGGCCGGCGAC
This sequence comes from Micromonospora echinofusca, assembly GCF_900091445.1. Taxonomy (NCBI): domain Bacteria; kingdom Bacillati; phylum Actinomycetota; class Actinomycetes; order Micromonosporales; family Micromonosporaceae; genus Micromonospora; species Micromonospora echinofusca. Next base: position 4,221,109 of record NZ_LT607733.1, on the reverse strand, counting down.
GTCGCCGAGCACGATGCCCAGACCGCCGTCGGGCAGCAGGAAGGCGTCGTAGAAGTCCCCGCCGGCGGCGTTGCCGTCGACGCCCGGGTCGTAGCGGGCGGCGATCCGCATCCGGGGCAGGTCGGGCAGGTGCTCCGGCAGCATGCTGCGTTGCAGCAGCTGGGCGGTGCCGTGCTGGGTCTCGAACCGGCGGGCCCGCTCGGCGGCCTGGCCGACCAGTTCGGCGGAGGCGGCCAGCAGCGCGCGTCGCGCGGCCGACCAGACATGCGGGACCTGGTAGCCGACCGTCAACCCGCCGCGCACCACCGAGGCCCGCAGCGGCACCGCCGCGAGCGAGCGGACCTTCTGGTCGTGCCGGTCCACCGCGGTCTCCCGCAGCGGCTGGCCGTCGTCGACGAAGTGCGGCACCCCGCTGCGGGCGGCGGCCACCACCGGTCCCTGCGAGTCCGGCGGAATGCGTCGCCACAGCGGGGGCAGCCGCTCGTCGGCCTCGTCCATCAGCTCGCCCCGGACGCGCCGGACCATCCGCCAGCCGCCGCCGCCCTCGTCGACGGCGAACGTGACCCGGTCGGCGTCGAACGCGGTGATCGCGTAGCGCAGCGCGACCCGGGCCACGTCGTCCAGGGTGAGGGTGCCGGCGAGCGCCGCGGCGAAGTCGCTAAGGCTCTGCAACTGCTGGGTGACCTGGGTGGTCTCCGCGGCCACGGTCAGCACGCCGACGATCCGCCCGGCGCTGTCGCGCACGGGGGAGTAGCCCCGGGTGAAGACGGACTGCTCGACCAGGCCGGGGCCGCGGTGCAGCGGAAGGGTCGTCTCCTTCTCCAGGAACGGCTCCCCCGAGCGGTAGGTGTGCTCGATGGCGTCGCCGACGCCGGGCAGCGGCCAGGACTCGGCGAACACCTCGGCCGCCGGCCGCCCCACCGCGTCGGGGTGCCGGTCACCGATCAGGTCGGCGTACGCGTCGTTGTAGACCAGCAGGTGCTCGTCGCCGAGGGTGAGGGCCATCGGTACGGGCGAGGCGAGGAGCAACTCGGCGGCGGCGCGGACCGCCGGGTCCCACGCGCGCCACGGGCCCAGCGGGGTGCCGCCCCAGTCGTGGCGCAGGACGGTGGCCGCCGTGTGCGACACGGAGGGTGTTCCCGAGACCGGGGCTGGGGGGTTCGGGACCCGTCCGACCGTTCCTGGCATGACCGCAGCCTAGCCGCAGCCCCTACCGGCCGTTTCCGATCATGCCCCGCGCGCCCCCCGGGTTGGACGTTCGGGCAGTTCAGGGCGGCTCTGCAGTGACATGTCGGGAAAAACTCGGGGAGCGGTACGGCGTGCCGCGTCGGTGACCGGGTATGCGCGCGGCGCAGTCCATGCGACAGGAGGGACATCATGCCGGATAGCCTCGCGGTCAGGCAGGTCGACATCGGCGACGCCGTGGCCGACATGTGGAGGTCGGTGCTGCTGTTCATACCGCGGGCCATCGCGTTCATCGCGATCCTCGTGGTCGGATGGCTCATCGCCAAGGCCGTGCTCAAGATCGTCGACGCGGCGCTGGAACGGGTCGGCTTCGACAAGGCGGTGGAACGGGGCGGCATCAAACGCGCGCTGGAACGCACCAGGTACGACGCCAGTGACATCCTGGCGAAGCTCGCGTACTACGCGGTGCTGCTGTTCACCCTGCAGTTCGCCTTCGGGGTGTGGGGACCCAACGCGATCAGTGACCTGATCGGCGGCGTGGTCGCCTGGCTGCCACGCGCCTTCGTGGCGATCGTCATCATCGTCGTGGCCGCCGCGATCGCCAACGCCGTCCGCGACATCGTCACCGGGGCACTGGGCGGCCTCTCGTACGGCAAGATCCTCGCCGACCTGACGGCGATCTTCATCATCGCGCTGGGTGTCATCGCCGCGCTGAACCAGGTCGGCATCGCCACGGCGGTGACCACGCCGGTGCTGATCGCGGTGCTCGCCACAGTGGCCGGCATCCTGATCGTCGGCGTCGGCGGCGGTCTGGTGCGGCCCATGCAGAACCGTTGGGAGGGCTGGCTGAACCGGATGGCCGAGGAGTCGCGGGCGGTGCAGGAGCACCGTCGGGCCCGGGAGGCCGGCCAGGTCGACGTCGGCCGGCAGATGGCCGACCGTACGGCGGCCGAGCGGACCGAGGTCATGCCGCGCGGGCAGGAGTCCGCGACGGCCGGCGGGCGCGGCACCTACCAGTCGGGGAACATGGGCGACGAGACCCAGCAGTTCCGCCGCTGACCGGTGCGACGCGACGGGGAGGGGTGTCTGCGGACCGCGGGCGCCCCTCCGGCGGGTCGGGCCGTCGCTCAGACCAGCGGGAGCGGGGCGGGCGCCGGGGTGCCCAGCGAGCGGGTCAGCGCGCAGACCGCGAGCAGCCGGGTGAGCAGCCAGTCCGGCGCGGACCAGTCGACCGGCGCCACCGGGGGCTGCCAGCCGTGCTCCAGCGCGGCGGCGCGTACGCCCTCCGCGTAGCCGGCGAGCGCGGCGGCGCTCAGCGGCCGGCGGTCGCCGTCCAGGCTCTCCCGTACCGCCGCGGCGTGCTGGTCGACCAGGGCCAGCAGGCCCGGACGCGCGGCGGCGGCGGCCAGCCCTTCGGCACCGACGGAGGCGGACAGGAGGGCGAGGGTGGATCGCGCCGAGCTGGCGGTGGAACGGGCCTCGACCCGGGTGAACGGCACACGCATGGTGACCGAGGCTATCCGGCCGTGACCAGGGTCGACCTCGGCCGGTCGGCGGGTTTTCGACCCTCCCCCGAACGGTCAACCGCCCACGGGGGATTGAGTCGGCCCGGGCGGGGCAGGAGGAGAACCGCCCCGCCGGGGCGAAGTCGACACCTGGAGGAACGGATGGAACGACACGGGGACGGGCCGGACGAGCGGCACCGCAGGCCGGCCGGGGTCAGCGACGAGACGGTGGCGGCGCTGGGCAAGCTCAGCGAGGCGCTGGAGTGCGTCGAGCGGGTGCGCGGTCACCTCTACTCGCTGCACCAGCTCGTGGGGCACGCCGACCTGATGCTCGACGACGCCGTGGAGATGTTCCGCGCCGCCGGGCACGACCGCATCGCCGACCGCATCGACGCCGACCTGCTGGGTCGCAACGTCATCGCCGGGCGGTGGACGTTCCAGGTCGTCGAGGACTTCGACGACGGCTACTACGCCCTCTTCCGCGACCTCGACCGGGCCGCCCGCGAGGAACTGGTCGGCGGCCGCCGGCACCTCTACGAGGCGGAGATGAAGGAGCGGCGGCGCACCCGGGGCCTGCCCGGGCACGAGGCGCGCCCCGCCGGCGAGGGCTGAACCGACCCGTCAGTCCGTGGGGCGGGCGTCCGCCGGGCGGCGCCGGGCCGCGTCGTCGGCGATGATCACGGTCGCCACCATCAGCGCCACGCAGAGGCTGAACAACCAGGAGTCGTCCGAGACCAGTTTTGCGGAGACGGGAGCCTGGAGCGCGGCGAGGAGAAAGCCGAGCCATGCCAGGCGGCGCTGACGCGTGGAGAGGATGCCGGAGCCCTGATGCATCCCGAAAGTCTTGCGCGTGACCCGGGCCTTGCCGTCAGCCGAACGGCCGATTCTGGATGAGCTGTCCGTTTCACCACCCGTCCGGACCGTAATCTTCGTCCCACCGGGGGAGGCGGACTGGCACCGTCGCCGACTCCGGGCAGGATGGTCCCTCGTGTCCACCGCCCCGCCCCGCGCCTCACTGCTCCTGCTGGCCTACCTCGCGTTCGTCAGCCTCGGCCTGCCCGACGGCCTGATCGGCGTGGGTTGGCCCTCGATCCGGGCCGACTTCGGCGTACCCACCGAGGCCGTCGGCCTCGTGCTCACGGCGGGCACGGCCGGCTACCTGACCTCCAGCGTGCTGGCCGGCTTCACGCTGGCCCGGCTCGGCGTCGGCTGGCTGCTCGCCGGCAGCACGCTGCTGGCCAGCCTCGCGCTCACCGGCTACGCGCTGACCCCCGGGCTGATCCTGATGGTGGGCTGCGCGCTGGTGCTCGGTCTGGGCTCCGGCGCGATCGACTCCGGCCTGAACGCGTACGCGGCGGGTGCCTTCGGCCCCCGGCACATGAACTGGATGCACGCGTTCTTCGGCCTCGGCGTGGCGCTCGGGCCGCTCATCATGACCGGCGCGCTCAGCGCCGGGCTCTCCTGGCGCTGGGGCTACGGCCTGGTCGCCGGGGCCCAGCTCGCGCTTGCCGCCGCGTTCGCGCTCACCGTCCGTGCCTGGCGGGACCGCACCCCGGCCCGGGGGCCCGCGGGGCCCGCGACGGGGAAGGCTGCCGTCGCCCCGCCGGCCGTCACCCGGGTACGCGAGACGCTGCGCCTGCCGGCGGTCTGGCTCGGCGCGGCGGCCTTCGCCGTCTACGTGGCCATCGAGGTGGCCGCCGGGCTCTGGGCGTTCCTGCTGCTCACCGAGGGGCGTGGCCTCGGCGCGGCCGTCGCCGGCGTCTGCGTCTCCGGCTACTGGGGGAGCCTCTTCGTCGGGCGCGTGGTGCAGGGCGTGGTGGCCGAGCGGCTGGGCGCGGCGACGGTGCTGCGGGGCAGCCTGGTCGGGATGGCGCTCGGCGCGGTCCTGATCGCGTTGCCCGCACCGGCCTGGGTCGCCGTGGCGGGGCTGTTCGTCGTCGGCTTCGCCGCCGCCCCGGTCTTCCCGCTGCTCACCCTCACCACCGTCGAGCGGGTCGGTACGGCGCACGCCGACCGGACCATCGGGCTGCAGATCGCCGCGGCCGGGCTGGGCGGCGCGCTGGTGCCGGCCGGGATCGGGGTGCTGCTCGGCAACACGTCGGTCGAGTTGCTCGGGCCGGCGCTGGTCGTGCTCACGCTGGGCCTGATCGCCCTGCACACGGCCGGGACCCGCCGACCGGCGTCCGGCTGAGCGCGCGGGGCCACGGTCTGTTTCATGAACCGTGACCGGCTGCGCCCGACTTCGACGGCCGGGGTGTGTCCGCTCGTCCCGATACCACCCAGGCATATTTATGCCACAGGGGTATCAGCGTTCCGGCGGCACTGGTTCGTCAGCTTCCCGCGGCTTCCGCGTCCTCCGCCAGCCGGCCCGCCCGCCGCACGGCGCCCGGCTCACATCGTGTCGGGCCCGGTCCGCCCCGTCGTCGAGGGCCGGTACGCGCGGTCCGGGTCCGTCGGCTCGCGGCCCGCGCCGGCGGCCTGCCCACCCCGGTCCACCGCCTCCGGGCCGTGGCCGAAGGCCGCCTCCTCACCGGCGTCGTTCCCCGTCACGTCGTCGGCCTGGCCGTCCAGCGTCGACCGCGCCACGGCCCGGTCCAGTTCCCGCAGGGGAGTGCGTTCCTCGTCCCGCCACACCTTGTCGTCGTCCGTCATGCCCATCGCGGTACCCCGGCCCGGTGCACGCAAACGACGATGGCCGCCGGAAGAGCCGGCGGCCATCGGACGTTCGCGTTCGGGGGACGGGAGATCAGGGCTGCGGCCGGTCGACCTTGCCGCGCCAGGCGCCGGTCTCCTGACCACGGCGCTCGATGAACTGCTTGAACCGCTCCAGGTCGCCCTTCGCGCGCCGGTCGACGATGCCGAGCTTGTCGCCGGCCTGCTCGACCACGCCGTGCGGTTCGAACTCGAGCTGGAGCGTGACCCGGGTGGTCTCCGGGTCCAACCGGTGGAAGGTGACCACGCCGGCCTGCTGGGTGCCGCCCGTCGAACGCCAGGCGACCCGCTCGTCCGGAAGCTGCTCGGTGATCTCGGCGTCGAACTCCCGCTTCACCCCGGCGATCTCCACCGTCCAGTGGGTCATCGTGTCGGTCAGCTGCCGGACCTCCTGCACACCCTCCATGAACTGGGGGAAGTCCTCGAACTGCGTCCACTGGTCGTACGCGGTGCGCACCGGGACGGAGACGTCCACGTGTTCGGTAACGCCACTCATCAGCCATCCTCCTTCGTCCGCCGGTGACAGGCCGGATCGTGCGGGGATCCGGTCACCAGCGGGTCGTCTCGTTCTTGTGGCCGAGCGCCGCCCACACCTCGGAGACCGTCTGGTAGCGGGTGCCCTCGGGTAGCCGTTCCAGTTCGGCGACGATGTCCGCCGGCGCCTCGTTCTCCCGCGCGTTGGCGATCAGCGTCTCCCGGTCACCGGGCAGGGCGGTCATCGTGATGAACCGTCCGAGCCGGCTGCGTCGCTCGACGTCCTCGGAGCTCATCCCCTTGGGCGCGCCCGTACGCAGGTCGCCGGCCGGGGCCGTGGTCGGTTCCGGCTGGTCCTCACCCGCCGGCTCCGGCACACGGGACTCGTCGACCCGTGAGCCGCCGGTCCCCGGCCCCTGCACGAGGCCGCTGACCTCCCGGCTCATCTGCTCGTCGACCCTCGGTCCGTGCTTGCTGCTGCCACGTTCCATGCCTTCTGCGCTACCCGGTGGCACCGCCGGTAAACGGTCCGGCGTGGCTCCTTGGCGCGGGCGGCGACGGTGAGGGCCGCCAAACCCGTCGCGGGTCACGTGGTGGCGGGCGTCTTCGGAGGCAGGACGGGCTCCTCGGCGTCCGGCTCGCCGGCCTGGAGCACCCGGCCGCGCTGGAGTTCCGCGTTGATCTGCACGCCGAGCATCAGCGCAGAGTTGGACAGGTAGAGCCAGACCAGGAACGCGATCACGGCCCCCAGGCTGCCGTACGTGGCGTCGTACGAGCCGAAGTTGGCCACGTACAGGCCGAAGCCGAAGGAGGCGAGGGCCCAGGCGACCAGGGCGACCGCGCCGCCCGGGGTGAGCCAGCGGAACCGGGGCTGCCGGACGTTGGGCGCGATCCAGAACAGCAGGCTCAGCAGCACCATCATGATCAGCGCGAGCACGGGCCACTTGGCGACGCTCCACGCCGTACGCGCCAGCCCGCCGGCGTTGATCAGGTCACCCACGGCGTCGGTGACCGGCCCGCTGACGATCAGCCCGGTGGCGACGACCGCCAGCAGTACCAGCGAGAGCCCCGCCAGGCCGATCTGCATCGGCCGCAGCTTCCAGACCGGCCGCCCCTCCTCGACCCCGTAGACGGCGTTGGAGGCCCGGGTGAACGCCCCGATGAAGCCGGAGGCCGACCAGAGGGCACCGAGCAGACCGAAACTCAGCAGCACGCTGGCCGAGTCGTTCTGGTCCACCACACCCCGTACGACGCCGACGAAGCCCTCGTTGGCCACCACCGAACCCGCGCCCATGTCCCGGGCCAGGTCCAGCACGGTGTCGACGGTCTGCTCGCCGTTGGACACCAGCCCGACCAGGGCGACCACCACTATCGTGGACGGGAAGAGCGCGAGCACCCCGTAGTAGGTGAGCGCGGCGGCCCAGTCCGCGCAGTTGTCCTTGACGAAGTTGCGCACGCTGCGTACCAGCACCCCGCGCCACGTCCGCCAGCTCAGCTGGCGAACCCGGCGGGGCATCCGCGGTCGCCGCTCCTCGGTGGCCGCCGCGCCGGGTTCCGTCGTCGTCATGCCCGCTCCCTGTGCCCGGCCCCGGATGACCCGGTGCATCCGGCGTCGCCTGGCCCCGCCGGTACCCGTGGCCGGAAATCGACAAACCCGACCACCCGGTTTGCCGACCGGGCGCGGGGGAACGGTCAACCGGGAACCCACGACGCGGAGGAGGACGAGATGCCCGGGCGCGAGGTACTGCCCAGCACGCTGCGACGCTCCCCCAAGAAGGCGCAGCGCACCTGGGAGAAGACGCACGACTCGGCCGTGGAGACGTACGGCGAGGGGGAGCGGGCCCACCGCACCGCCTTCGCCGCCGTCAAGCACGAGTTCGAGAAGGTCGGCGACCACTGGGAGCCCAAGGGCCGCAAGGGACCGAGCGACCGCCAGGCGGCCGGCGGCGGACCGGAGCGCCGGGCACCCACGGCCGGCGGGGTGGACGCCAACGCCACCAAGGACCACCTGATGAAGGTGGCCCGCAAGCTGGACGTCCCCGGTCGTTCGACGATGACGAAGCCGGAACTGGTCAAGGCCATCGAGAAGGCGAACAACCGCCAGACCGCCAAGGCCCGCGGCCGCTGAGCCCACCTTTCGGGTACGCGACGCAGGGGCTGTCCGCGCGCGGACAGCCCCTGCGCGTGTCTCAGGAGCCCCTGCCGGACCTCACCAGTGCCCGCCACCGGGCGCCTCGATGTGCACCGCCTTCGTCGCGGTGAACTCGTCCAGCAGCTCCGGTCCGTAGCCGAAGCCGTGCCCGCTGCCCCGGCGCGGGTGCGCGGCGCCGCCCGGCGCCCCGCCGAACACGGCGTTGACCTTCACCGTGCCCACGGGCAGCTCCCGCCAGGCGCGCTGGGCGTGGCTCATCGACCCGGTCAGCACCGTCGCGGCCAGCCCGTACGGGGAGTCGGCGGCGCACCGCAGCGCCTCGGAGAACGAGTCGACGGTGACGATCGGGGCGACCGGCCCGAACGTCTCCTCCCGCACCACCGTCATCTCGTGCCGACAGTCGCTCAGCACGGTCGCCGGATAGAACGACCCGGGGCCGTCGGGCAGCGTGCCGCCGGTGCGGATCCGTGCGCCCTGGGCCACGGCCGCGGTCACCTGCCCGTGCACGTGGTCGCGGTGCCGCCGGTCCACCAGCGGCCCCAGCTCGGTGTCCGGGTCGCCGCCGGGGCCCGTACGCAGCCGCTCGGCCCGCTCCACCAGCGCGTGCGTGAAGTCCTCCGCGACGTCGCGGTGCACGTAGATCCGCTCCACCGCGACGCAGATCTGCCCCGCGTTGGCGAACGCCCCGAGCGCCGCCTGCCCGGCCGCCCACACCGGGTCGACGTCGCCGTCCACGACGAGCGGGTCGCTGCCGCCGTTCTCCAGCAGCACCTTCGCCCCGGTCCGCGCCGCCGCGGCCGCGATGGCCCGCCCGGTGGCGGTGGAGCCGACGTGGGCGACGACGTCCACCTGCTGTGCGGCCAGCGCCGCGCCGACCTCCGGACCTCCGGTCAGCAGCGACAGCACCCCGGGCGGCAGCACCGAGTCCAGCGCCTTCGCCAGCAGCCAGCCCGTCGCCGGGGTGCGCTCGCTCGGCTTGTGCAGCACCACGTTGCCGGTGACCAGGGCCGCGCCGAGCAGCCCGCAGGAGACCGCCACCGGGTCGTTCCACGGGGTGATCGCGGCGACCACCCCGCGCGGCTGCGGCGTCATGAAGTCGAGGGCGTGGGTGTCGCCGTGCAGGGTCCGCCCGCCGCGCACGGGGGCCAGCTCCGCGTACTGTCGCAGCGTGCCGATCCCCGCCTCCACACCGCCGCGGGCGTCCGACAGGGGCTTGCCCATCTCGGCCGTCGTCGCCCGGGCCAGGTCGTCGGCGACCGCCGCCACGGCGTCCGCCGCGCGGTGCAGGGCCGCCGCCCGTTCCGCGGGCGCGGTCGCCGCCCACTCCGCCGCGGCGCCGCGCGTCGCCTCCACCGCCTTGCCGACCTCGTCGGCCGTCGCCACCGGCGCGGAGCTGACCGGGGAGCCGTCGGCCGGATCGTGTACGACCAGCTCGCCACCCTCGCCGCCCGCGCCCCACACTCCGCCAATGAGCTGCGCAACCGTGTACATGGCAGTGCATGCCCCGGTCCCGGCGCGGCAAACGCGTTTCGCCCGGTTGCTGGCCGGGTAGGCGGATCGGATGAGTTCCCCCGGCGCGGAGAGCGCGGACGCCGTCGTCGTCGGAGCCGGACACAACGGCCTGGTCGCCGCCAACCTGCTGGCCGACGCCGGTTGGGACGTGCTGGTGCTGGAGGCCACGGCCACGCCGGGCGGGGCGGTGCGCTCGGCCGAGGTGACGGCTCCCGGCTACCTGAGCGACCTCTACAGCTCCTTCTACCCGCTCGGCTACGCCTCGCCGGTGCTGCGCGGGCTGGGGCTCGACCGTTACGGGCTGCGCTGGCGGCACTCCCCGGACGTGCTGGCCCACCTGCTGCCCGACGGCCGGGCGGCGGTGCTCAACCGCGACCCGGAGGCCACGGCGGCGTCGCTGGAGGCGTTCGCGCCGGGCGACGGCAAGCGCTGGCTGCACGCGTACGACGACTGGCGCCAGGTGGCCGAGCCGATGCTGGAGACCATCACCAGGCCGTTCCCGCCGGTGCGCGGGGGCCTGAGCCTACTGCGCCGGCTGCGGGTGTCCGGGGCGCTGCGGCTGGCCCGGCGGCTGGTGGTGCCGGTACGCAAGCTCGGCGACGAACTCTTCGAGGGCGAGGGCGGCCCGGCGTTGCTGGCCGGCTGTGCCCTGCACACCGACCTGTCGCCCGAGGAGGCCGGCTCGGGCGTGTACGGCTGGCTGCTCGCCATGCTCGGCCAGCAGGTCGGCTGGCCGGTGCCGGACGGCGGCGCGCAGAAGATCACCGACGCGCTGGTGGCCCGGCTGACCGAGCGCGGCGGCCGGATCCTCTACGGCGCACACGTCGACCGGGTGCTGACCGCGCGCGGCCGGGCGATGGGCGTGCGTACCGTCGGCGGCACCCTGTGGCGGGCGCGCCGGGCGGTGCTCGCCGACGTCCCCGCGCCCGCGCTCTACCTGGACCTGGTCGGCGCGGCGGCGCTGCCGCCCCGGCTGGTGGAGGACCTGGCGCACTTCCGCTGGGACGGCTCGACGCTGAAGGTGGACTGGGCGCTGTCGGCCCCCGTGCCGTGGACCAACCGGGCGGTCGCCACCGCCGGCACGGTGCACCTCGGCGCGGACCTAAACGGGCTCACCAGCTACGCCGCCGCGTTGGCCCGCAAGGAGATCCCGCGCGACCCGTTCCTGCTGCTCGGGCAGATGTCGGTGGCCGACCCGAGCCACTCGCCGCCGGGCACCGAGTCGCTGTGGTCGTACACCCACCTGCCGTTCCGCCGGCAGTGGCGGGCCGAGGACGTCGCCGCGCACGTCGAACGGATGGAGCAGGTGCTGGAGGAGGCCGCCCCGGGCTTCCGCAGCCTCGTCATCGGGCGACACGTGGCCGGGCCGGCCGACCTGGAGGCGGGCGACCCGAGCCTCGTCGGCGGCGCGTTGGGCGGCGGCACCGCCGCCGCGTACCAGCAGCTGTTCCTGCGCCCGATCCCCGGCCTGGGCCGCGCGGACACCCCGGTGGACCGGCTCTTCCTGGCCAGCGCGTCGGCGCACCCGGGCGGCGGCGTGCACGGCGCCCCCGGCGCGAACGCCGCCCGCGCCGCCCTGGCCCGCGACCGTGCCCTCACCGGCCCGCTGTACGCGGCCGGGATCGACGCGGCGCACCGCGCCGTCTACCGCTGACGCCGGCGGCCCGCCCGACCCACGCTGCGCCGCCGCTCCAGCCAAGATGCGCACCTGGTCGGGGTGAACCGGGTCTTCTCGCGATCGCCGATCGCCTTCGGCGGCATCCGCGTGCGTAGGCCTGGCACCAGCCGCCCGCTACGCGGAGAAGGTCTGGTGCGAGCAACTCTTGGACACGTTGGCTACGCAGAGTGCATACCTTGCGGGCGGCCGGGGACCCTCGCTCCGCCCTTTGCTCTGCAGCCACATACGCACCGGTTACGGAAGGTGACCGATGCTCGACTGCGCGCCCGTGTCGGCGATTGCATGACGCCAGTTCAGCGGACTGGTGCGTCCATGGCTGCAGAGCAAAGGGCCGGTGGGGCGGTCCGGGGCTTCCCGGCGGGAGCTACTTAGAGTCACATTACGCTTGGTAACCGCATGCTCAGTGATCGGATGGTCGGGGCAGCGTGCCTGAGGTCGTTCGCCAGCCGCCCCGCCCCGCCCGCTCCGCCGCCGACCCCCGCGCCCGCCGCCCCCCGCGCCCGAGCCTGGCAGGCGGAAGCAGGCAGGGCAGAGGCGCGGGACAGGGCGGGGCGACGGACGGGGCGGGGGTCAGGGTTCGATGTTGCGGTGCTTGCTGCGCAGCTTGAACGGCATCAGCGCGCTCTCGATCTTGGTTGCGGTGGTCATCTTGGAGGCGCCGTCGCGCCGCTCCTCGAAGCGGATCGGCACCTCCAGGATGGTGTGCCCCAGCTTGGTGGCCAGGTAGTGCATCTCCACCTGGAAGCTGTAGCCGTTGGACTGCACCCGCTCCAGGCCGATGTCGCGCAGCGCGTCCGCCCGCCAGATCTTGAAGCCGGCGGTGAGGTCGCGGATCCGGACCCGCAGCAGCGTGTGCACGTACAGGTTGGCCCAGCCGCTGAGCGCCCGTCGGTACAGCGGCCAGTTCTCGTCCAGCTCGCCGCCGGGTACGTAGCGGGAGCCGATCACCACGCCGGCCTGGGTGGAGAGCAGCGCGCCGAGCATGCCCGGCAGCGCCTCCGGCGGGTGCGACAGGTCGGCGTCCATCTGCGCCACGTACTCGGCGCCGCCGTCGAGGGCACGCCCGATGCCGTCCACGTACGCCCGGCCCAGGCCCTCCTTGCCGGCCCGGTGCACGACCTCGACCCGGTCGGGGTGCTCGATGGCCAGCTTGTCGGCCACCTCACCCGTGCCGTCCGGCGAGTTGTCGTCGGCGACCAGGATCTTCAGGCCCGGCAGCGGCAGGGCCAGCAGCCGCTCGACCAGCACCGGGAGGTTGCCCGCCTCGTTGTAGGTGGGAACCACGACGGTCAGGCGTGCGTCCCGCCACGGCACGGGCAACTGCACGGGTTCGATCATGTCGGACATCCTCGGTCGGCGGACAGGGCTCCCTGAGAGCGTAGCCAGTTGCCACATCCGGGTCGAAAAGGCCACCCCTACCGCCCCGTCTTCCCGCCCCCGGCGAGGCCGGATCCGGGTCAGCGGAGGCGTCGGGCGAGCGCGGTGAGGGCCACCGTCAACCCGGCCACGGCGATGCCGGAGACGGCCGGCTTGTGCGTACCGACCCACAGGGCGGCCGAGCGGCCGCGGGCCCGGTCGGTGAAGACGCCCTCCGCACCCCGGTCCCGTTCGTCGTCGCCCGGGCTGTCCAGGTTGTCCCGCCAGGCGGCCGGGTCGATCGGGGTCTCGGTCTGCTGACTGTCGTAGCCGTCGCGCGCCAGCTTCCGGTCGAGCAGGCCGGGCGCGAGGATGTCGCCGAGCCGGGCCCGCCAGGTCGGGCCACCCACGTTCAGCTCGCGCGGCCCGTGCTCGGCCGCCCAGACGATCGCCCTGGCGGCCACGTCGGGCGCGAAGATCGGTGGTACGGGCTGGGGGTGCCGGGGCAGCCGGGTGCGTACCCAGGAGAACTGCGGGGTGTTGATCGCGGGCAGTTGCACCATCGACAGCTTCACCCCGGGGCAGTCGTGCAGCAGTTCCGCCCGCAGCGAGTCGTTGAAGCCCTGGACGGCGTGCTTGCTCGCGCAGTACGCCGACTGCAACGGGATCCCACGGTAGGCCAGGGCGGAGCCCACCTGCACGATCGCGCCCCGGCCACGGGCCCGCATGTGCCGCAGCGCCGCGAGGGTGCCGTGCACGGTACCGAGGTAGTTGACCTCGGTGACCCGGCGGAACTCGGTGGCCGGGATCTCCCACGCCGGGGCGAAGACCGAGACCATCGCGTTGTTCACCCATACGTCGATGCCGCCGAAGCGGTGCGCCACGTCGTCGGCGGCCTGCTGCACCGCGCCGGCGTCGGCCACGTCCACCCGGTACGTGCGTACGTCCGAGGCGCCCAGCTCCCGGCAGTCGCGCTCGGCGGCGGCCAGCCCGGCCCCGCCCCGGGCGAGCAGCGCGAGCCGGGCGCCGCGCTCGGCGTAGCGGCGGGCGACGGCCCGTCCCACGCCGGCGCTCGCCCCCGTGATGACGACGGTCTGCGTCATGCGTCGCCCTTCTGTCGCATCGCGATGTCGGCCAGCCTGGTGAGGGTCTCCTTGTTGCGCTGGTGCAGCACCAGGTCGTTGACCTTGTTGCGCACCCAGCGCAGCGGGCCGGCGGCGAAGTCCTCGCCGAGGCGCACCCGGGTCGCGCCCGTGCCGGCCGCTTCGAGGGTGAACACCACGATGGCCTCCCCGGCCGGCCAGAGCCCGGCGCGGATGACCAGCCGGCGCTGCGGTTCGCAGGTCAGCACCGTCGACGAGTCGTGCAGCGAGAACGGCCACGGCCCGGCCTTGTGGTGCAGCTGGCTGCCCACCCGGGGCCAGGCGTCGTCGACGTCGCGTACGTGCGCGGTGCCCACGACCCAGTCGCTGTACGTCCACCCGTCCGCCAGCACCGCCCAGACCTGCTCCGGGGCAGCCTCGATCACTTTCTCCACAATCGCCACTGCGCTCCCATACCCCGGCCGTACCGGGGGCTAACGGTGCCGGCGGGTTAGCTTCTCCCGGGCGACGGGTAACGGCACCTGCGGGCCGGCGTGGGGACACCGCCGGCGAAGGACGCGGCGGCGCGTTCAAGATGACGTTTACTCCCCGGGGCGCCGGGAACCCGCCGGCTGTGCGACAGGACCAGGTCGAGCCGGATCAGCGCAGGTCAGCCCGGGTTTTCGCCGGCGCTGGCCGGGCCGCGTCCGGGCCCGTCCTGTTCGACGCGGTGCTGTTGGACCGCGACGGCACGCTCATCGAGGACGTGCCGTACAACGGCGATCCCGACAAGGTGCGGCCGATGCCCGGGGCACGGGACGCCCTGGACCGGTTGCGCGCGGCGGGCCTGCGGCTGGCGGTGGTGACGAACCAGTCCGGCCTGGCCCGAGGGCTGTTCACCGAGGCGCAGATGCGGGCGGTGCACGCCCGGGTGGAGCAGTTGCTGGGACCGTTCGACGCCTGGGCGGTGTGTCCCCACGACGACGGCGACGGATGCGGATGCCGCAAGCCGGCCCCGGGACTGGTGTACGCGGCGGCGCAGCAGCTGGGCACCGTGCCGGCGCGGTGCGTGCTGGTGGGGGACATCGGGCGGGACATGACCGCCGCCTCGGCCGCGGGGGCCTCGGGGATCCTGGTGCCCACGCCGGTGACCCGCCCTCGGGAGGTGGCCGCCGCGCCGCAGGTCGCGCCCGACCTGCCGGCGGCCGTGGCGGAGATCCTCCGCCGCCAGGCGGCGGTCGACCCGGCCACCTACGGGCACGTCGACGCGCCGCGGGTGCAGACGGTGCTGGTGGTACGCGCCGACTCGGCGGGGGACGTCCTGGTCACCGGCCCGGGCATCCGCGCGGTGGCGGCCGGCGCCCGGCGCGTGGTGCTGCTGTGCGGGCCACGGGGGCGGGCCGCGGCGGAACTGCTGCCCGGCGTCGACGAGATCGTCGAACACCGGCTGCCCTGGATCGACCCCGCGCCCGACCCGGTCGACCCCGCCGACATGCGCCGGCTCGTCGACCGGCTCGCCGCCGTGGGCGCCGACGAGGCGGTCGTCTTCACCAGCTTCCACCAGTCGCCCCTGCCCCTGGCCCTGCTGCTGCGCCTGGCCGGGATCCACCGGGTCAGCGCCATCAGCGACGACTACCCGGGCAGCCTGCTCGACGTGCGGCACCGGGTGCCGCCCGGCGTACCGGAAGCGGAGCGGGCGTTGTCGCTCGCCGCCGCCGCCGGCTTCGCCCCCGCCGAGCCCGACGGACCCGCGCCCCGCCTGCGTCCGGTGCCGGCGCCGCCGCCGGAGGTCGGCGCGCCGGGCTACGTGGTGCTGCACCCCGGCTCGGCGGCGCAGGCCCGGGGCTGCCCGCCCGAGCTGGCCGCGCGGATCGCCCGCGCCCTGGCGTCCGCCGGCCACCGGGTGGTGGTCACCGGCGGCCCCGACGAGCGGGAGCTGACCGCGTGGGTGGCCGGCGACGTCGCCGTCGACCTGGGCGGGCGTACCACGCTCGCCGGGCTGGCCGCGACGGTCGCCGGCGCCGGCGCGGTCGTGGTCGGCAACACCGGCCCCGCCCACCTCGCCGCCGCCCACGGCGTGCCGGTGGTCAGTCTCTTCGCCCCCACGGTCCCGTTCGGACAGTGGGGGCCGTGGCGGGTGCCCACGGTGCGGCTCGGCGACGCGGAGGCGCCCTGCCGCGACACCCGCGCGGCGCGTTGCCCGGTGCCCGGACACCCCTGCCTCAGCGGCCTCGAACCCGACCAGGTCCTCGACGCGCTGCGGCTGCTCGGGGTGGGCCCACCGGCCCGACCCGCGCCGAGGGCCGCCGACCGGGCGGCCGGCGTGCCGGCGGGGACCAGCACCGGCGGGAGCGGCCGATGAACCTGCTGCTCTGGCACGTGCACGGCTCCTGGACCACGTCGTTCGTGCACGGCAAGCACCGGTACCTGGTGCCCGTCACCCCGGACCGCGGCCCGTACGGGCTCGGCCGGGCCCGCACCTACCCGTGGCCCGACACGGTCGTCGAGGTGACTCCCGAGCAGTTGCGCACCGCCGACGTCGACCTGGTCGTCCTGCAACGCCCCGAGGAGCTCGACCTCGCCGAGCGGTGGCTCGGGCGCCGGCCCGGCCGCGACGTCCCCGCCGTCTACGTCGAGCACAACACGCCCAAGGACGGCGACGTGCCCAACAGCCGGCACCCCATGGCCGACCGCGACGACCTGCTCGTCGCCCACGTCACCGGGTTCAACGAGCTGTTCTGGGACACCGGCGCCACCCGTACCACGGTGGTCGACCACGGCATCGTCACCCCGGCCGTGGAGTACACGGGCGAACTCGACCGGCTCGCGGTGGTGATCAACGAGCCGGTACGCCGCTGGCGGGTCACGGGCACCGACCTGCTGCCCCGCTTCGCCGAGATCGCCCCGCTGGACGTCTTCGGCATGAAGGTCGCCGGGCTGGCCGAGCACCTGGGCCTGCCCGCCGACCGGTTGGTCAGCCACGACGACGTGCCCCAGCACCGGATGCACGTCGAGCTGGGGCGGCGGCGGGCGTACCTGCACCTGTGCCGGTGGACCTCGCTGGGGCTGAGCCTCATCGAGGCGATGTCGATGGGGATGCCGGTGGTGGCCCTGGCCGCCACGGAGGCGGCGATGGCGGTGCCACCAGGGGCGGGCGCCCTGTCGACCCGGCTCGACACCCTGCTCGACGCCGCCCGCCGGTTCATCGACGAGCCGGCGCAGGCGCGCCGGGCGGGGGAGCGGGCCCGCCTCGCCGCCCGGGACCGCTACGGCCTCGACCGTTTCCTCGCCGACTGGGACCGGCTGCTGGAGGAGGAAGTATGCGCATCGCGATGATCTCGGAGCACGCCAGCCCGCTCGCCATCCTGGGCGGCGAGGACGCCGGCGGTCAGAACACGCATGTCGCCGAGCTCTCCGCCGCCCTCGCGGCCGCCGGACACGACGTGCGGGTCTACACCCGCCGCGACGCCGTGGACCTGCCGGTGACCGTACGCAGCGCCGACGGCTACGACGTGGTGCACGTACCGGCGGGGCCGGCCGAGCCGGTCGCCAAGGACGCCCTGCTGCCGCACATGAAGGAGTTCAGCCGCTGGCTGGTCGAGCGGTGGCGGGGCGGGGACTGGATGCCCGAGGTGGTCCACGCGCACTTCTGGATGAGCGGCCTCGCCGCCCTGGCCGCCAGCCGGCAGACCGGGGTGCCGGTCGTGCAGACGTACCATGCCCTCGGGGTGGTCAAGCGGCGGCACCAGGGCGTGCAGGACACCAGCCCGGCCAGGCGGATCGGCTACGAGCGGGAGCTGGGCCGGGCCGTCGACCGGATCATCGCCCAGTGCCGCGACGAGGTCGGTGAGCTGGTCCGGATGGGCGTGCCCCGGTCCCGGATGACGGTCGTGCCGTCCGGGGTGAACCTGGGCACGTTCGCCCCGCTCGGGCCGACCGCCGAGCGGAAGGACGGCCGGCCGCGCATCCTGACCGTCGGCCGCCTGGTCGAACGCAAGGGCTTCCAGACCGTCGTGCGGGCCATGGCGTACGTGCCGGAGGCCGAGTGCGTGGTGGTCGGCGGCCCGCCCGCCGGCCTGCTGGAGACCGACCCGTACGCCCGCCGGCTGCGCGCCCTCGCGGTCAGCTGCGGGGTGGCCGACCGGGTGCGGCTGGTCGGCGCGGTGCCCCGCGAGGAGATGGGCCGCTGGTACCGCTCGGCGGACGTCCTGGTGGCCGCCCCCTGGTACGAGCCGTTCGGCCTCACCCCGCTGGAGGCGATGGCGTGCGGCGTGCCCGTGGTGGGCACCGCCGTCGGCGGGATCAAGGACACCGTGGTCGGGGGCGTCACCGGCGACCTGGTGCCGGCCCGCGACCCGCGTGCGCTGGGCGCCGCGATCCAGGGGCTGATCGACGACCGGATCCGTCGCTTCGCGTACGCGGCGGCGGCACGGGAACGGGCCCGGCGGCGGTACTCCTGGGCGGCCACCGCGGAGCGGCTGGTGGAGGTCTACGGCGACGTGGCGGCCCTGCGCCGGCCGACCCGGGTGGTGGCCTGATGGCGTCGGGCACCCCGCTGGACGCGCACCTGACGAACCTGGCGGCGGCGCTGGTGCCCTTCCGGCGGCACGAGTCGCTGCTGTCCCGGTGGGGGACGGCGCTCGCCCGCCGGCTGGTCGACGGCGGCCGGCTGCTGGTGGCCGGCAACGGGGGCAGCGCCGCCGAGGCCCAGCACCTCACCGCCGAGCTGGTCGGGAAGCTGCGTGAGGACCGTCAGCCCCTGTCCGCCATCGCCCTGCACGCCGAGACCTCCGCGATGACGGCCATCGGCAACGACTACGGCTACGACGAGGTCTTCGCCCGTCAGGTACGCGCCCACGGCCGCGACGGCGACATCCTGCTGCTGCTGTCGACCAGCGGCAGCAGCGCCAACCTGCTCGCCGCGGCGCGCGCCGGGCGCGACAGCGGGCTCACCTGCTGGGCCCTGACCGGCCCCGCCCCCAACCCGCTGGCGGAGCTGTGCCACGACGTGCTCGCCGTCGGCTCGGCCGACAGCCAGGTCGTGCAGGAGCTTCATCTCGTGACCAGCCACCTCCTCTGCGAGTACGTGGAGCGGGAGCTGCCGGTGGCGCTGGCCGCGCCCGGGGCGCCCGTACGGACCGGGGTCGAGGTGGTGCTCGACGGCGGTGCAGGTCAGCAGGCCCAGGGCGTGATGAGGGGGGAAGCGTGAGGGGACCCGTCGTGGTGGTCGGTGACACCCTGCTGGACCGGGACGTCGAGGGGGTGGTGAACCGGCTCTGTCCGGACTCGCCGGTGCCGGTGCTGGACGAGACCGCCCACGTCGACCGGCCCGGCGGCGCCGGGCTGGCCGCGGTCTTCGCCGCCGCCGCGCGGGGCGTCGACGTGGTGCTGGTGACCGCGCTGGCGGACGACGCGGGCGGCGCCCGGCTCGCCTCGTTGCTGGCCGACGCCGGCGTGCAGGTCTATCCCCTCGGGCTGCGCGGCGGCACGCCGGAGAAGGTCCGGCTGCGCGCCCGGGGACGGGTGCTGCTGCGCCACGACCGGGGCGGGGCGGCCGGCACGCCGGGCGAGCCGTCGGAGGCGGTGCTGCGGGTGGTCGCGCGGGCCTCCGCCGTGCTGGTCAGCGACTACGGGCGGGGTGTCGCGCGGCAGCCCGCGTTGCGGGCGGCGCTGGCCGCGACCCGGGCGCCGGTGGTCTGGGACCCGCACCCGCGGGGACCGGCGGCCGTGCCGGGGGCGCACCTCGTCACGCCCAACGAGTCCGAGGTGCGGGAGCTGGTCACGGTGGCGCCCGGCGCGACCCGGCTGGCGACGGCGTCGCGGGGCGCGCAGGGACTGCGCCAGCGTTGGCGTGCCGGCGCGGTCGCGGTGACCCTCGGCGGGGACGGCGCGCTGCTCTGCCACGCCGGCGCGACCCCGATGGTGGTGCCCGCCCCGGCCACCGCCGAGGGGGACACGTGCGGCGCCGGTGACCGGTTCGCGGCCACCGCCAGCCTCGCCCTGGCGCGGGGGGCGCTGGTCTCCGAGGCGGTGCAGGAGGCGGTGGCCGAGGCGTCGGCGTACGTGGCCGGCGGGGGAGTGGCGACGGCGCTGCCGCGGCCGGTGCGCCCGCTGCCGCCGGCGGTCTCCAGCCCTGGCGGCGAGCGCGTCGGCGTGGCCGCGGCGGCCGGCGTGGTGTCGGCGGTACGCGCGTCCGGCGGCACGGTGGTGGCCACCGGCGGCTGCTTCGACCTGCTGCACGCCGGGCACGTGGCGACGTTGCAGGCCGCCCGGCAGCTCGGCGACTGCCTGGTGGTCTGCCTGAACTCCGACGCGAGCGTGGCGGGGCTGAAGGGCCCGGACCGGCCGGTGATCCCGCAGGGCGACCGGGCCCGGCTGCTCGCGGCGCTGAGCTGCGTCGACGCGGTCATGATCTTCGACGAGTCCACCCCGCACGCGGCGCTGTCGTGGCTGCGCCCGGACGTCTGGGTCAAGGGCGGCGACTACGCCGGCGACGGCGGCGAGCCGGCCCTGCCCGAGGCGGAGGTGCTGCGCCGGTGGGGCGGCAACGCCGTGGTGGTGCCGTACCTGGACGGCCGCTCCACCACCGGGCTGATCGCCGCCGCCCGGTCGACCGGCACCGCCGGGCCGTCGCTCACCGACACCGTGCCGCCCGCCTGCGCGCCGCCGCCCGGCCCCGCCCCCGGAGGGACACCGGCCGACGGGCCGACACGGGTGCGGGCCGGCCGACCGGCCCTCGGCGGACCGGGCGCGGCGGAGGGCACCCGATGAGCGGCGGGCCGCCCGGCGCGGGGCGCACCGTGCTGGTCACCGGCGGATCGAGCGGGCTGGGCGCCGCCGTGGTCGCGGCCGTGGCCCGCGCCGGCGGTCGGCCGCTGGTGCTGGACCGCCAGGCACCCGCCGACGGGGTGCCGTGGGTGGAGTGCGACCTGGCCGACACCCGCGCCGCCGAGGCCGCCACCCGGCAGCTCGCCGAGCGGTCGGGCGGGCTGGACGCGGTGGTCACCGCGGCGGGGATGGACGTGCCGGGAAAGCTGGCGGACGTGCCGGGCGAGACCTGGGACCGGATCGTGGCCGTGGACCTGCTCGCCACGGCGGCCGTGGTGCGGGCCGCCCTGCCGTTCCTGGAGACCTCGCGGGGCAGCGTCGTCACCGTCGCCTCCACGCTGGGGGTCAAGGCCGTCGCCGACGCGACCGCGTACTGCGCGGCCAAGTTCGGGGTCGTCGGCTTCACCAGGGCCCTCGCCGCCGAGCTGGCCGGCAGGGTCGGCGTCACGCTGCTCGTCCCCGGCGGCATGCGCACGGCCTTCTTCGACGAGCGCGACGCCGCGTACAAGCCCGGTCCCGACGCCGTGCTGAACGACCCCGCCGACACCGCCGCCGCCGTCATGTTCGCGCTGTCCCAACCCGCTGGCTGCGCCGTACGCGAGATGGTCGTCTGCGCCGACCAGGAGACCTCGTACCCGTGATCCTCGTCCTGCGCGCCCTCGGCGTCGGCGACCTCGCCACCGCCGCCCCGGCCCTGCGCGCCCTGCGCGCCGCCCATCCCGACCGGGAGCTCGTGCTCGCCGCGCCCGGCTGGCTGGCGCCGCTGGTGGAGCTGGTCGGCGGCGTCGACCGGCTGGTGCCCACGGACGGGCTGGGCCGCCCCGGTGCGGCCCTGCGGGCGCCGCGCGTCGCCGTCAACCTGCACGGGCGGGGCCCCGAGTCGCACCGGATGCTCGCGGGCACCCGCCCGGGCCGGCTGCTCGCCTACGCCAGCCCGGAGGCCGGTCACCGCGACGGCCCCGACTGGCGCGCCCACGAACACGAGGTCGACCGCTGGTGCCGGCTGCTCGACTGGTACGGCATCCCCGCCGACCGCGCCGACCTGGACCTGACGCGCCCGGCCCCCGGCGACGTCCCGACCGGCGTGACCGTGCTGCACCCGGGCTCCAAGGTCCCCGCCAAGCGCTGGCCGCCCGGGCGGTTCGCCGCGCTGGCCCGGGAGTTGGCCGCCCGGGGGCACCGGGTGGTGCTCACCGGCAGCCCCGACGAGCGGGCGACGGCGCAGCGGATCGCGGCGGGGGCGGGGCTGCCCGCCGACGCGGTGCTGGCCGGCCGGACGGATCTGGGCCGGCTGGCGGCGCTGGTGGCGTACGCCCGGCTGGTGGTCAGCGGGGACACGGGCGTGGCGCACCTGGCGACCGGCTACCGCACCCCGTCGGTGGTGCTCTTCGGGCCGGTCCCCCCGACGCGGTGGGGGCCGCCGCCGGGCCGGCACCGGCACCGGGCGCTGTGGGCGGGTGGACAGGGTTTGTCCAGGTGGGACGGGGTAGGAAGCCATCCGACGTTGGCGGCCATCGGGGTCGACGAGGTGGTGGCCGCCGTGGCCGAGGTGGAACGGGCGGTGCGGGTGTCCGGTGCGGTTGCGGCGTAGTGATCCGGGCAGGCCGGGGTACGGGCGACGCCGGCGCGGCCGGGGCTGGCTCTTCCTGGACCCGTCCGGGCAGCCGGTACGCGACCCCGACCAGCTGGGTCGGCTGCGTGAGCTGGTGATCCCGCCCGCCTGGCGGGACGTGTGGATCTGTCCGTACCCGAACGGGCACATCCAGGCCACCGGCATCGACGCGGCGGGGCGCAAGCAGTACCTCTACCACCCGAAGTGGCGCGAGAAGCGCGACGAGGCGAAGTTCGACCACGTGCTGGAGGTGGCCCGCCGGCTGCCGGTGCTGCGCGAGCGGGTCGGGCGGGACATCTCCGGCCGGGGCCTGTACCGCGACCGGGTGCTGGCGACGGTGACCCGGCTGCTCGACATGGGCATGTTCCGCGTCGGCAGCGACCAGTACGCGGCCGGCGACGACCCGACGTTCGGGGTGTCGACCCTGCGCCCCGAGCACGCCCGTTCCCGGGGCGGCTGCGTGGTCTTCGAGTTTCCCGCGAAGGGCGGCGTCGAGCAGGTGCGCCGCATCGAGGACCCGGAGCTGTGCCGGGTGCTGATCAACCTGCGCCGCCGGCGGCGCTCGGCCGACCGGCTGTTCGGCTACCGCGACGGCGGGGACTGGCGCGACGTGCGCAGCGACGAGGTCAACGAGTACCTGCGCGACGCCAGCGGCGGCGAGATGACGGCGAAGGACTTCCGGACCTGGCACGCCACGGTGCTGGCGGCGACCGAGCTGGCGACGGTGGGCCCGCCGCGCTCGGCCACCGCCGGCAGGCGGGCGGTGGCGGCGGTGATGCGCGACGTCGCGGAGCTGCTCGGCAACACCCCCACGGTGGCGCGCACGTCCTACGTCGACCCGCGTGTGGTCGACCTCTTCCACGACGGCGTGGTCGCCCCGGTCGAGCCCGCGACGCCCCGCGAGAAGGCCGAGCGGATCGTGCTCGAGTTGCTCCAGGACGCTTGAGCCGGCCGCCGGTGCGGGGCCGTCCCCGGTGGTCACCGGGCGGCCGCCCGCCTCCCCCGTGGCGGCGGGCGGCTCGCCGCGGCCCCCGTTGGCGATCCCGCTCCGCCGGTGCCGTGGCGGGCGGGGATCGGCCACCTCGGCGTCAGTCTGCCGCGACCGGGTTGACCGTGGACGCCGCCGGGTTGACTTCCCGTGCCGCGTCCTGCGCCTGGCCGGCCCGCCACGCCTGCGGCCCGACGCCGTGCGCCTTGCGGAAGGCCCGGCTGAAGTGCGCCTTGTCGGGAAAGCCCCAGCGGGCCCCGATCGCCTGGACCGGCTGGCCGTGCAGGCCCGGGTCGGCGAGGTCGTGCCGGCACCGTGCGAGCCGCAGCTCCCGGATGTACGACGCGACCGTCGACTCCTCGGCCTCGAAGAGCCGGTGCAGGGTACGCAGCGAGACGTGGTGAGCGTCCGCCACCACCTGCGGGCTCAGCGTCGCGTCGCCGAGGTGCCGCTGGATGTACGCCCGCATCTGGGTGACGAGGGCGCGCCGGCGGGCCTCCGTCGGCATCGCGTCCTCGGCCACCAGGTGCCGACCCAGCATGGTGGACACCAGGTCGAGCCCGACGGTGCCGAGGCGGGGGGCGTCGGCGGCGTGGTACTGCTCGGGGTGGCGGGCGATCTGGAGGAGGAACTGGGCCAGCAGCGCGCCGATCCCCTCGGTGCCCGACATCCGGCCGCCGAGCAGCGGCGCCAGCCGGTCCGGCGACAGCGGCAGCGCGGCGTGCGGGATGATCGCCACGACCGAGCGGGCCGGCTGGCGGCCGCCGTCGTCGCCGACGTGCCGCACTCCGTGCGGCCGTGACCCGTCGTAGAAGATGAACTCGCGCGGCCCGAGCACGCTGCTCTGACCGGCCTGGCTGGCCGCGCCGTCGCCGTCGACGGTGAGCGCCAGCGTGTAGATCTCCGGGGCCGACTCGCGCACCAGCCGGGAGCTCCCGACGGCATCCAGGGACGGATACCGGTAGTTGACCACCCGGATCGGGTGGAGCTCGACGATCTCGGCCCGGGCGGCGAAGTCGTGCGCGTGCTCGGTGCGGATGCGCAGCGGCGACGCCGTACGCGCCACCAGGTCGAGCCACATCTCGAAGCGTTCGGCCGCCGGCACCGCAGTCGTGTCGACGGTGTTGCGCAGCAGCATCCGCTCCCCGTCCTCGCGCAGTTCGAGTGGCCATTGTCCATCGTGGGCGTCCGCGTGCCCAGGGCGTTCCCGGCCCGCCCGTCGAGGCGGCCGGGCGCGCCGGCGGCTCAGCGCGTGGCCGTGCGGCTGCGGATCAGCGCCTCGACGCCGTCGAGGATCCGGTCGAGGCCGAACCGCCACTCCGCATCGAGTTCCTCGTCCAGCTCGTCCTCGGCGTCCGCCAGCAACTCCCGGACCGCCGGGTACGGGCCGTTGCGGGTCAGCCGTTCGAGCTGCTGCCAGTACCGCGCGCCGACCTCGTCCGGGCTGAGTTGCTCCCGCGCCGCGGCCTCGGTGAGGTCGGCGGTGAGCGTGGCCCAGTACCGGGCGTACCCGCTGACCAGCAGGATCGTCGAGAGCCGCTCGACACCGCGCAGGCCGGTGCCGCGCAGGGCGGCGAGCCCCTGCTCCATCCAGCGGACCCCGTTTGGGCCCATCGGCGGGCCGCCGATCGGAATCTGCCGGATCCACGGGTGGCGGTGGATCGCCGCGACGTTGGCGTGCGCCCAGCGGGCGAGGGCCGGCCGCCACCCCTCGTCCGGGCCGCGTGGCGCGGGCGGGTCCCCGTAGCCGGTGTCGGCCATGAGTTCCAGCAGGTCGGTCTTGGCGGAGACGTAGCGGTAGAGCGACATGGTCCCCACGCCCAGCTCGCCGGCCACCCGGTTCATCGATACCGCCGCCAGCCCGTCGGCCTCGGCCACCCGGATGCCGGCGGCCACCACCTGCTGCATGGTGAGGCTGCGCCGGGGGCCCTTGCCGGGGCGCTCCCGCAGGCCCCAGGCGAGCTCGATGCTCTCCGGCAGCTCGACGTCGGCGTCGCTCATCCCACCTCCCGGTGCGTCGTTGACCGCCATCCTAACTTCTGCGTATGGTCTACGCAGAACAGCGTATGTCGTACGCAGAAAGCGGAGGGTGAGGGGTGATGGAGACAGCAGCGGTGCAGACCGTCGACCTGTGCAAGCGCTACGGCGGGGTGGCGGTGCTCGACGGGCTGACCATGCGGGTGGCCCGGGGCAGCGTGCACGCCCTGCTCGGCCCCAACGGGGCGGGCAAGACCACGACCGTACGGATCCTGGCCACGCTGACCGCGCCCGACGGGGGCACGGCCCGGGTGGACGGCCACGACGTGGTCCGCGACCGGCGCCGGGTGCGGCGGGCGATCAGCCTCGCCGGCCAGCACGCGGCGCTCGACGACCAGCAGACAGGCGCGGAGAACCTGCGCATGATGGCCCGGCTGGCCGGGCTGGCCCCGGCCGCCGCCCGGCGGCGGGCCGCCGACCTGCTGGAGCGCTTCGACCTGGTCGCCGCCGGCGGCCGTCGGGTGGCGACCTACTCAGGCGGGATGCGCCGCCGCCTCGACCTCGCGGCCAGCCTGGTCGGCGAGCCGTCCGTGATCTTCCTCGACGAGCCGACGACCGGCCTCGACCCGCGCAGCCGGCAGGGCCTGTGGGAGGTGGTCGCCGAGCTGGCCGGGGCCGGGGTCACGGTGCTGCTCACCACGCAGTACCTGGAGGAGGCCGACCGGCTCGCCGACCGGATCGCCGTGCTGCACGGCGGCCGGCTCGCCGCCGAGGGGAGCGCGGCCGACCTCAAGCGCCGCTTCGGCGCCCACCGGCTGGAACTGACGCTGCGCGACGCGCAGAGCTTCGCCGCCGCCGGGCAGCGGCTCGGCGACCGGGTCACGCACCGCGACCAGGCCCGCCTGGAACTGGCGGTGGCCACCGGCGGCGACGCGGCGGAGATCCGCCACCTGCTCGACCATGCCGACCCCGACCGGCGGGGCCTCGCCCGCTTCATCGTCCGCGAGGCGACTCTGGACGACGTCTTCCTCACCCTCACCGGCGACCCGGTGACCGCCCACCCGGAGGTGGCCCGTGTCTGAGCTGACCCTGCGTCCGACCCGCGCCGGCGAGGCCGTCGTCATGGTGACGCGCTGCCTGCGGCTGTCCCGCCGCAACGTCGACGCGTTGCTCACGTCGCTGCTGCTGCCGGTGCTGCTGATGCTGCTCTTCGTCTACCTGTTCGGCGGCGCGATCGACACCGGCACCCGCTACGTCACCTACGTGGTGCCCGGCGTCCTGCTGCTCTGCGCCAGCTTCGGCGCGGCGAGCACCGCCGTCAGCGTGACCACCGACCTGACCAACGGGGTCATCGAGCGGTTCCGCACGATGGACGTCAGCGCCACCGCGATCCTCGGCGGGCACGTCGTCGCCAGCATCGCCCGCAACACCGTCTCCACCGTGCTGGTGCTGGCCCTCGCCGTCGCCATCGGCTTCCGGCCGGCCGTGGACCCGCTGCGCTGGCTGGCCGCGTTCGGGGTGCTGCTGCTCTTCCTGCTCGCCGTGTCCTGGCTGTCGGCCGCGTTCGGCCTGCTGGTCCGTACCCCGGAGGCCGCCAGCGGCTTCACCTTCCTGGCGATGTTCCTGCCCTATCCGAGCAGCGCCTTCGTGCCGGTGGAGACGATGCCGAGCTGGATCCGCGGCTTCGCCGACCACCAGCCCGTCACGCCCGTCATCGAGACGCTGCGCGCCCTGCTGCTGGGCACCCCGACGGGCACGGCCCCGCCCCTGGCGGTGGCCTGGTGCCTCGGCGTCCTGGCCGTCTCGGTGCCGCTGACCGCCGTGCTGTTCCGCCGCCGCGTGGCCTGACCGCCGCCACCCCGGGTACGCGACGGCGGCGCCGGACCTCGTCCGGTGCCGCCGTCGTCGTTCACGCGTCAGTCGTTGAGCACCTGGGAGAGCCGGTCGCGGAAGCGCCGCTCCGAGTCGCTGACCACGTCCCCGCCGAGGCCCAGGATGCCGCCGCTGGACGCCGCGCCCACCACCTGCTCGGCGATGTCCACGAGCCAGTGCTTGTACGCGCCGGCCTCGCCCTCGTCGGCCCGGGCGGCCAGCAGCACCGCCGCCTCCCGGGCCCGGCCCAGCACGTCCTCGAGGTAGGCGCGCGGGTCGGACGGCGCGATGACCGGCAGTTCCTCGCCCGCCTCCGGGTCGCCGACCCGCGAGACGATCTCGCCGGCCACGGCCGCGACCAGCGGGCTGGCCGACTCCCGGCCGGCGGCGATGGTCTCCAGCCCGGCCGCGTTCTCGGCCATGGTGCGGCGGGTGCCGTCGGACTCGGCGGCGCTCGCCGCGGTCAGCACCGACTGCGGCAGGCCGACCAGCAGCCCCCACTCCTCGTCGGAGAAACCGAACCCGGTGTACGCCGGCTGCTCGATCACGGCAACGCCCCTTCCGTACTGATGTCGCTCGTCGTCCGCGGCCCACAGGGGGAGCCCGGCTCAGGCTAGTCGAGGGTCAGCAGGCCCTGTTCGGACACCACGCTGACGGACAACGTCTTGTACCCCACCTCGTCGAAGAGAACCGTCATCCGGTCCTCCTCGTAGCTCAGCACCAGGCCGTGCCCCCACTCCGGGTGCCGGACCTGGCTGTGCACGGGGAAGGGCCCCACCGAGCCGTCGTCGGGGGTGCTGGTGCCGGCGTGGCAGTTGTCGCAGTGCCCGCAGACCTCGGTCATCTGCTCGCCGAAGTACGCCAGCAGCGTCTGCCCCCGGCAGGCGGTGGTCTCGGCGAAGGCCCGCATCATGTCCGTACGCGAGCGGGTCACGGTCTGCTGCCGCTCGGCCTCCGCGAGGGCCGCGGCGGCGGCGTCCACGGGCGCGGGGGAGTAGCGGGGGGCGCCGATGCGCTGCTTCGCCCTCGGCTCGGCGGCGCCCACCTGCTCCAGCAGGGCCAGGTACTGGCCGAGCTTGCGGGGGCCCAGGCCGGTGACCTCGCGCAGCTCCTTCTTGTTGCGCGCCTTCTTGCGCAGCAGCGCGGACAGGTCGCGCAGCTCGTCGGGGTCCGGCAGGCCGCCGCTGAAGAAGCGTTGCAACCCGACGTCCTCGGCCTGCCACAGCAGCAGCACCCGGGCCGGGGCGCCGTCGCGGCCGGCCCGCCCGATCTCCTGGAAGTAGCTGTCGGGCGAGTCCGGCAGCGCCATGTGCACCACCCAGGCGATGTTCGGCTTGTCGATGCCCATGCCGAACGCCGAGGTGGCCACCATGATCGGCACCTGGTCGGCGAGGAACGCCTCGTGCAGCTCGGCGCGGGCCCCGGCCGCCATCCCGCCGTGGTAGTACTGGGCCGGGAAGCCGGCGTCGGTGAGCCGGGCCGCCAGCTCCTCGGCGGAGCGCCGGGT
Organism: Micromonospora echinofusca; assembly: GCF_900091445.1. Taxonomy (NCBI): domain Bacteria; kingdom Bacillati; phylum Actinomycetota; class Actinomycetes; order Micromonosporales; family Micromonosporaceae; genus Micromonospora; species Micromonospora echinofusca. Next base: position 4,192,669 of record NZ_LT607733.1, on the reverse strand, counting down.
GGGCACGTAGATGATGCCGGGCCGGGTGTCGTCGCTCAGCAGGGTGATCAGCCGCCGCCACCGGTAGTCCTCCGTCGGGCAGTGCGCCACCTCGAGGAACAGGTTGGGCCGGTCCAGCCCGGAGACCACCACCTCGGGCTCGGTCAGCCGCAGCCGGGCGATGATGTCGTCACGTACGGGCGGGGAGGCGGTGGCCGTCAGCGCCACCACCGGCGGCCGGCCGATGCCGTCGATGAGGTGGCCCAGCGCCAGGTAGTCGGGGCGGAAGTCGTGCCCCCAGGCCGAGATGCAGTGCGCCTCGTCGATCGCCACCAGCGCCGGCTTCAGCGACCTGACCTCGGCCATCCGGTCGGGGTTGGCGAGCTGCTCCGGGGTGATGAAGAGGAACTCGGCCCGCCCGTCGCGGATCTCGGCGATCGCCTCCGCCTGCTGGGCGGCCGACTCGTTCGAGCTGATCCGCACGGCGCGCAACTCCGGCCGCTGCCGCTCGTTGAGCGCCGCGATCTGGTCCTGCTGGAGGGCGAGCAGCGGGGAGATCACCACGGTCGGGCCGGGGATCAGGCTGGCCGGGATCTGGTAGATCGCCGACTTGCCGGCACCGGTGGGCAGCACCACCAGGGCGTCACGGCGCTTCATCACCGCCCGCATGGCGGCCAGTTGGTGGGGCCGCAGTGCGGTCCAGCCGAAGAGGCTCTTCGCCGCGCGGCGCAGTGTCGTCGAGTGCGTGGACAGTTTCATCGAGGGCCGGAGGTACCCGCCGTGATCAGCGGCGAAACCGCCCGCCGACGTGACGCGTCCCGCCCTCCCGACGCCGCCGCGCGGGCGGCCCGCCGGCGGGCGCCCGGTCCTGCTCCGGGCGCCCCGGCAGGCGTCGCGGTCAGCGTACGCGGGGGAGGACCTCGCGCTGGTAGAGGTCGAGCAGGCCCTGCCAGTTCGGGCCCGTGTTGGCCACGTAGACCTCGTCGAAGCCGGCCTTGGCGTACTCCTCGATCTTCGCCAGGTGCGCGTCGGTGTCCCGCCCGCAGACGAACGCGTCCTTCATCATCTCCGGCCGGACCAGCTCGGCGGCCTGCTCGAAGTGCCGCGGCGAGGGCAGCACCTGGGACAGCTCGCCCGGCACCCCGGCGTTGGGCCAGCGCTCGTACGCGATCCGCACGCCCTCCTCCTCGGTCGGCGCGTACGCCGCCTTGAAGCCGGCCTGGCACGGCTTGTCGCCGCCGCCGTTCTCCCGGAACCGCCGGACGAGTTCGGCGTCGGGCGAGGTGTTGACGAAGCCGTCGCCGATGCGCGCGGCCAGGTCGACGGCCTTGGGGCCGAAGCCCGAGACGTACACCGACGGGGGAGTCTCGGGCAGGGTGTAGATCCGGGCGTGCTCGACGGTGTAGTGCTTGCCGTGGTGGTTGACGAAGCCGCCCCGCCACAGCTCGCGCATCACCTCGACGGCCTCCTCCAGCATCTCCAGCCGCACGTCGGTCTGCGGCCAGGCGTCGCCGAGGATGTGCTCGTTGAGCGCCTCGCCGCTGCCCACGCCGAGCACGAACCGACCGGAGTGCATGACCGCGCTGGTGGCCGCCGCCTGCGCCACGACGGCCGGGTGGATGCGCACGGTCGGGCAGGTGACGGCGGTGGTGACCGGGAGCTGGCAGACCTGGCTGAGCGCGCCGATGACCGACCAGACGAAGGGGCTCTGGCCCTGCGCGTCCGTCCACGGGTGGTAGTGGTCGGAGATCCAGAGCGCCTCGAAGCCGGCCCGCTCCGCTCCGCGCGCCTGTTCGAGCAGCTCGGCCGGCGTGTACTCCTCGGTGGACAGAAAGTACCCGATCCTCATCGTTCCCCCTCGCGGTTTCCTACCGGTCCAACGAGGCAGGCGGTACCCCGACGGCCGCCGTCGAACCGCGGGCGCCGGCGCCGGGTGGCGCCTCAGCGCCGGAACATCGCGCGGATCGCGGCGAGCAGCAGCAGGCCGCCGACGACCAGGCCGAGCAGGCGTACGCCGGGGATGTCGGCCGGGCTCGTCGCGTCGGCCAGCAGCAGGGGATCCATCCCCGAACTGTCCCCAGCTCCGCGCCGGACGGCAACTGTAAGGTTTATTGACTATTTTTTCGCGCGGTGTGACCATGTCAGCACCGCCGCAGGTGGCGGGCCGCCGGGCGCGGAGAAGACGGGGGTACGACGACCGCATGAGCGAGCGACACAACAGCCACCACGCGGGCGGGCCGGCGTGAGCGGGCGCGACGAGAGCCTGGCGGCCCTGGCCGCGGCCGTCCTGCAACCGGGGTTCGTCGGCACCACACCGCCGCCCTGGATCTGCCGCTGGCTCGGCGAGGGCCTGGGCTCCGTGGTGCTCTTCGCCCGCAACGTGGTCCATCCGGAGCAGGTGGCCGCGCTCACCGCCACCCTGCGCGCCGAACGCCCCGACGTCGTCGTCGCCATCGACGAGGAGGCCGGCGACGTGACCCGCATCGAGTCTGCCCGGGGCAGCTCCCGGCCCGGCAACTTTGCCCTCGGCGCGGTGGACGACCCGGCCCTGACCGAGGAGGTCGCCCACGACCTGGGCGCCGACCTCGCCGCGCTGGGCGTCACCCTCAACTACGCCCCCGACGCCGACGTCAACTCCAACCCCGCGAACCCGGTCATCGGCGTACGCGCCTTCGGCGCCGAGCCCGCGCTGGTCGCCCGGCACACCGCCGCCTGGGTACGCGGCCTCCAGGCGGGCGGGGTCGCCGCCTGCGCCAAGCACTTCCCCGGGCACGGCGACACCAAGGTCGACTCGCACCACGACCTGCCCCGCATCACCGCCGACCGGGCCCGCCTCGACGCCGTGGAGCTGGCCCCGTTCCGGGCCGCCGTGGCGGCCGGGGTGCAGGCCGTGATGACCGGCCACCTGCTGGTGCCGGCGCTGGACCCGGAGCTGCCGGCCACCCTCAGCGGCCGGATCCTCGGCGGGCTGCTCCGCGACGAGCTGGGTTTCTCCGGCGTCGTCGTCACCGACGCGGTGGAGATGCGGGCGGTCGCCGACCGGTACGGCTTCGCGGGCGCGGCGGTACGCGCCCTCGCGGCCGGCGCCGACGCGATCTGCGTGGGCGGGGAACGCGCCGACGAGGAGTCGGCCCGGCTGCTGCGCGACGCCATCGTCGCGGCGGTCGTCTCCGGCGAGCTGCCGGAGGAACGGCTCACCGAGGCGGCCAAGCGGGTGGGGCAGCTCGCCGCCTGGACCGTCGCGGCCCGGGCCGAGCGGCCACCCCGGCACCGCCCCACCGCCGCCGGTTCGGCCGTCGGGCTGGCCGCCGCCCGCCGGGCGCTGCGGGTCACCACCGCGCCCGCCGGCGTCGGCGCCCTGCCGCTGGCCGGCCCCGCGCACGTGGTCGAGTTCGAGCCGCCGCGCAACATCGCGATCGGTCCGGAGACCCCGTGGGGAGTCGCCGCCCCGCTGGCCGACCTGATCGCCGGCACCACCACCGTCCGCTACGCCGAGGCCGACGTGCCCGCCGACCCGACCGCCGGGGCGGCCGGCCGGTGTGTGGTGCTGGTGGTCCGCGACCTGCACCGGCACGACTGGATGCGGGCCTCGGTGACCCGCGCGCTGGCGGCCCGCCCGGACGCGGTCGTGGTCGAGCTGGGCGTTCCCGAGCTGGTCACCGGGGCGGTGCACGTCGCCACCCACGGCGCCACCCGGGCCGCCGCCCACGCGGCCGCCGGCCTGCTGGCGGGCCGCTGACCGCTCCCGCGCCTCCTCGGACCGTTGCGGCGGTGCCCCGGCGTCCCCCGCCGTCGAGGGGCGCCGGAGCATCCCGGCGCCCCCGGTTACGGCTCGGGGGTGACCAGGTCGGCGTATTCGAGGTGACGGTCGATGAAGGCCGCCATGAACGGGCAGCGCGGCACCACCGTCGTGCCGCGCTTGCGCACCTGGTCGAGGGTGCCCCGAACCAGGGCCGCGCCGACGCCCATGTTCTGGAACCTCGGGTCGATCTCGGTGTGGGTGAAGACCAGCACCTCGCCGCGCGGCAGGTACGCGGTGAACCCGGCCAGCGCGTCGTCGACCAGGATCTCGAACCGGTGCTTGGCGGGGTTGTCCTCGACCAGGGTGCTCACCCGGCCATTCTGCCCCCGCCGGCGGCGAGCCGGTCCAGTTCGCCGAGCAACCGGTCCACCTCGTCGGCCGTGTTGTAGTGGTAGAGGCTGGCCCGCACCGCCCCGCCGCTGTCGCGCAGCCCCATCGCCTGGAAGTACTCGTACGCGTAGTAGTCGCCGGCGGAGAGACAGAACCCGGCCGCGCCCAGCTCCTCCTGGGTCCGCTGCGGCGAGAGCCCGGCCAGCCGGAAGGACACCGTCGGGCAGCGCCGGACGGGGGAGCCGAGCACCGTGACGCCGGGCAGCGCGGCCAGCCCGGCGAGCAGCCGCTGAAGCAGCGCCTCCTCGTACGCCTGCGCGGCGCCCAGCCCGGCGAGCAGCCGTTCGCGCCGGCTGCCGGTGGCCGTCGGGTCCAGGCCCGCCAGGTGGTCCACGGCGGCGGCCACGCCGGCCAGCAGGGGGAAGCTCGGGGTGCCGTACTCGAAGCGGTCCGGCACCGCGTCGGAGGAGGGCAGCAGCTTCGCCGGACGCAGCCGCTCCCACGTCGCGGGCGCGGCCACCATCGCGGCCAGGTGCGGCCCCGACCACTTGTAGGCGCTGGTGACCAGGAAGTCGGCGCCCAGGGCGGCGACGTCGGTGGGGCCGTGCGGCACCGAGTGCACCCCGTCGACGCAGACCAGCGCGCCGGCGGCGTGCGCGGTCGCGGCGATCGCCGCCACGTCCGGGACGGTGCCGGTCGCGTTGCTGCCCGCGGTCACCGCGACCAGCCGGGTCCGCTCGCCGACCAGTTCGGCGTAGCGGGCCGCCGGCAGCTCCGCGGTGTCCCGGTCGAACTCGGCCCAGCGCACCGTCGCGCCGGCCGCCTCGGCGGCCTGCACCCAGGGGCGTACGTTCGCGTCGTGGTCCAGCCGCGACACCACGACCTCGTCGCCGGGCCGCCACCCGGCGCCCAGGGTCCGGGCCAGGGTGTACGTCAGCGCCGTCGCGCTCGGCCCCAGCACCACGCCGTCGGGCTCGGCACCGAGCAGGTCGGCCACCGCCGAGCGGGCGGCGGCCACCATCTCCAGCGACCGCCGGCCGGGCGCGAAGGCGGCGCTGCGGTTGCCCACCGCCGCCCGCATGGCGGCGGTGACCGCGTCGACGACTCCGGCGGCGGTCTGGGTGCCCCCGGCCCCGTCGAGGTGGACGAAGCCCTCGGCGAGGGCGGGGTAGGCGGCCCGGGTGCGGGCGATGTCGAACGGCATGCCGGGGACCCTAACGCCCCGCCGCGGGCCCCTCACCTCGGCGGATGATCACGCGCTGCCGCAGTGGCCGACGTCTCGTACCCTTGGCGGGGTGACGAGACGACGTGTTGCCTTCCCGCTGACCCCCACCCGCCGGGCTGCCGGCCTGCTGGCCGGGCTCGCGCTCGGCGTCGCCGTGCTCGCCGGTTGCAGCTCCGAGGGCGCCAGCACCGACTGCGGCCTGGACGCCTGCACGGTCACCTTCGACCGGGGCGTGAACGCCAGCGCCAACATCCTCGGCGTGGAGGCCAAGCTCATCGGCGCACAGGACGACCAGGTGACCGTCGAGGTCGCCGGCGAGCAGCTGTCGCTGACGATGGGCCAGCAGGCCACCGAGGTCGGCGGCTTCGCGGTGACGCTGGACAGCGTCACCGACCAGGAAGTCAAGATCAGGGTGTCGAAGAACCCCGGCAACTGACCTGGCCGGGGCGGCGGTGGCCCGACGTTTGGAAATCTTCGTATTCGGTGATTGTGGCGCCATGTCACTCACCCGGAACGCCGAAGCCACCGCCTCCCGCACGGCGAACAGCAGGTGGCTCGAACTGTTGGCCAGAGTCGGTTTCATCGGCTATGGCATCGTGCACCTCCTGTTCGCCTGGCTGGCGTTGCAGATCGCGTTCGGCAAGGCCGGCGACGACGGCGACCAGTCCGGCGCGCTGCGCACCCTCGCCGCCCAGCCGCTGGGCAAGTTCCTCGTCATCACCATCGCGGTCGGCCTGCTCGCCATGGCGATCTGGCAGGCGCTGGAGGCGGCCGTCGGGCACCGCGCCGAGCGCGGCAAGGAGCGCGTCTGGGAGCGGCTCGCCTCCCTGGGGCGGACCATCGTCTACCTCTACTTCGCCTGGACGGCCTTCAAGGTCTTCAAGGACGCCGGCTCCAACAGCGCCGACCAGCAGGAGGCGCTGACCGGCAAGCTCATGGAGTCCTCCGGTGGCCGCTGGCTGGTCGGCCTGGCCGGGCTCGGCCTCGCCGCGATCGGCGTCGGCCTGGTGATCTACGGGCTGATCAAGCGGTTCGAGAAGCACCTCAAGACCGGCGAGATGAACGCCAAGACGCGTCAGCTCACCCGCCGGCTGGGCATGGCCGGCTACATCGCCAAGGGCGTCGCGTACGGCATCTCCGGCCTGCTGATCATCCTGGCCGCCGTCAACTACGACCCCGAGAAGGCCCGCGGTCTGGACGCGGCCCTGCGCACGCTGCGCGACCAGGCGTACGGCCAGATCCTGCTCACCCTGGTGGCGCTCGGTATCGCCGCCTTCGGCGTCTTCTGCTTCCTCCAGTCCCGGTATCGCAAGGTCTGAGACCTGGTCGATTCCGGTGTCGCCGGGCACCATTGGGCCTTTGCCCGAAACGGGCATCCGGCGTCAGGGGGAGGAAAGAACCTGTGCAGAGCTACCTCGGGACGATCGTCGCCGCGCTCGCCGCGGCGGCGATCGCCCTGTTCGCGGTCGAGGTCGCGCACCGCGTGATCCGGCGGGTCGGCCGGCGTTCGCTGCTGCTGACCGAGCTGACGGATCACGCGCACCGCTCGATCCAGGTGGCCGCCACCGTCGTCGCCGTCCAGTTCGCCGTGCGGTTCAGCACCGGCTACGCGGTCGGCGACCAGTGGCGGCAGGTGCTGCTGCACCTGCTGGTGCTCGGCGTGATCGCCAGCGTCGCCTGGCTGGTCGCCTCGCTGCTCGTCGTGGCCGAGGACACCGCCCTGGCCCGCTTCCGGGTCGACGTGCCGGACAACCGGCACGCGCGGCGCGTACGGACCCAGGTGGTCATGCTGCGCCGGCTGACGATCGCGGTCATCGTGGTGCTGGCGGTCGGCGTGATGCTGATGACCTTCCCGGCCGTACGCGGCATCGGCGCCGGCGTGCTGACCAGCGCCGGTGTGGTCGGTGTGGTCGCCGCGCTGGCCGCGCAGAGCCTGCTGGGCAACGTCTTCGCCGGCCTCCAGCTCGCCTTCAGCGACGCGGTCCGCCTCGACGACGTGGTGGTGGTCGAGGGGGAGTGGGGCCGCATCGAGGAGTTGACGCTCAGCTACGTGGTCGTGCAGATCTGGGACGACCGGCGGCTGATCCTGCCCACCTCGTACTTCACCAGCAAGCCGTTCCAGAACTGGACCCGCACCGAGGCGGCGGTGCTGGGCACCGCCGAGTTCGACGTCGACTGGGCGATCCCGGTGCAGGCCATGCGGGAGGAGCTGCGCCGCCTCGCCGAGGGCACCGAGCTGTGGGACGGCCGGGTCTGCGTACTCCAGGTGACCGACGCGACCGGCGGAACGGTCAAGGTGCGCGCCCTGGTCAGCGCCGCCGACGCCGGCAGCCTGTGGGACCTGCGCTGCCTGGTGCGCGAGCACCTGGTCGCCTGGATCCGGGACCACCGGCCGACCGCCATGCCCCGGATGCGTACCGAGATCGGGGACGTGGAGAGCAACCTGCCGTGGCAGTGGGTACGCCCCCGCCGGCCGGTGCGCCGCCGCACCGACGCCGACGTACCCGACGACGCGCGGGTCTTCGGCGGCAGCGACGACGGCGACGCCCGCAGCGAGGCCTTCGTCGGCCCCGACGAACCCGCCGACGCCCGCCGCTGACCCACCCCACCCCCACCTCGGCCGATCCCCACCCCCACCTCGGTCGGGCGGATTGGGCGTGACCTGTGGGGGGCGGGGGTGGTTGGAGGTGTGGGTGGGGTTGTGCCTCCTGGGGTGACCGGGCGGAGTGGGTTGGCTCGGGAAGTTTGACCGGGCGTTTCGTGGGGACCTGCTGCGCGACGCTTCTGCACCTTCTTCCGCGCCGTGCACCGTGCGGCGGCTCGGGGGCCCGGCGGTCCGGGTGCACCGGCGAAGGATTGACGGGCGACGACTCCGGGCATACAGCGCGGTGATGATGAAAGGAGGACAGCATGGCTGACGTGGCGAACGCCCGCACATCCCGCGACGGGAGCGAGCCGTCCACCGCCGAGCTGGTGCAGCGGGCCACGGAGCAGGTCTCCCGCCTGGTCCGCGACGAACTGGCCCTGGCCCGGGCGGAGCTGACCGAGAAGGGCAAGCACGCCGGTATCGGTATCGGTCTCTTCGGTGGTGGCGGGGCGCTGGCGCTCTACGGCCTGGGCGCCCTGGTCGCCACCGCGATCCTGCTGCTCGACCTGGTGCTGCCGGCCTGGGCGGCGGCCCTGATCGTCGCGGTGGTGCTCTTCGCGATGGCCGGCATCCTGGCCCTGGTGGGCAAGAAGCAGGTCAGCCAGGCGGTCCCACCGGTGCCGCAGGCCGCGGTCCGTAGCGTCCGGGCGGACGTGGACACGGTCGCCGCCGCCGTGAAGGACAGGGGACGGGCATGACGACGGGCAACGGCCGGGGCACCGGCGACACCGAGGCGCTGCGGGAGGAGATCCGGCGGACCCGGGTCGAGCTGGGCGAGACGATGGAGGCGTTGGCGGCCAAGGCCGACGTCAAGGCGCGCCTGAGGTCCTCCGCCGACCAGGCGAAGGAGCGGGTGCGGGACCAGGCCGCGCAGACCGTGGCCCGGGTGCGCGGGCAGGCGACGCAGAAGGCGCAGCTCGCGCGGGGCCAGGCGCAGGAGACGGGCGCGGTCGTACGGCGTAACCCGACGCCGTTCGTCGCCCTCGCGGCCGGGGCGGTGGCCGCGGTGATCGTGTTGGTGATCGTTCGGGGGAGGCAGCGGTGAGCAGGGGTATCGGGAAGGCCGCGTACAAGCCGGTCGGCGTGCTGATGGGCATCGCCGCCGGTACGGTCGCGGGCGCGATCTTCCGGCAGGTGTGGAAGATGACGGCGGGCGACGGCGAGGCGCCCAGCGCCACCGACGAGGACCGCGGCTGGGGCGAGGTCCTGGCGGCGGCGGCGTTGCAGGGCGCGATCTTCGCGGTCGTCCGGGCCGCCGTCGACCGGGGTGGCGCGGTGGGCGTACGCCGGTTCACCGGAAGCTGGCCGGACTGACCGGAAGACGACGAAAAGGATCCCCGCACCGGCGCGATGGTGCGGGGGTCTTTTCGCACGGGGGCAAGGGCCCACCCAGCGGATCTTCGGCATCCGTCAGGTCACATGTCGAAGAATTTCGTCCGGTAGTCTGTGCAGAGTTTTCGCTACGTGGTTTGCTGTTCCACGCTGTTGAGAGATGGCGTGGGTTGAGTGAAGTCTCCTTCGTGGGGGCCGCCTCAGGCACCGCTGCTCGAAAACGGCCAATCGGCCGCACGGCGTGCTCGGCCGCCAGTTTTAGAAGGAGATACACATGGCGCAGGGAACCGTGAAGTGGTTCAACGCAGACAAGGGCTTCGGCTTCATCACCGTCGACGGCGGGGGTGCTGACGTGTTCGTCCACTTCTCGGCCATCCAGACCAGCGGCTACCGCACGCTGGAGGAGAACCAGCGGGTGGAGTTCGAGATCGCCCAGGGTCAGAAGGGTCCGCAGGCCGAGCAGGTCCGCCCCATCTGAGCAGTGCCGGTCGGCAGCCGCCGGCCAGTGGTGATCCGGCGCCCGGATCACAGCGAAGCCCCGTATTCCGGCCGGGATGCGGGGCTTTCCGCGTACCAGGACGCCGGACCGGTGGGGCGGCTGTGGGGGCGCTCAGCGGCGCCTGCGGGCGCGCAGTCCGAACCAGAGCACGACGAGTCCGACCAGGACGACGAGCGGCCCGAGGGCGGCCCAGAACCGCCGGTCGGTCATGACGCTGCCCTCGACGTAGCCGAGGCCCTGCACCGTCCACAACGCACCGCCGACAACGGCGAGCAGTCCGAGGGTCAGCGGCAGCCAGCCCTTCATCGCGTTCCCCCTCCGTCGGTCCGGATCCCGGTCGCCCGGCTCACCACCGGTCGTGCACCCGGGGGCGGACGAGTTCGTCGTAGACCTCCGCCACCGCCGCCAGTTCCCGTCGCGTCAACGGCGCCTGACCGGCCACGGCGGCGTTGCCCCGGGCCTGGGTGGCGTCCCGGGCGCCGGGAATGACCACGGTGACCCCGGGCTGGTCGACGACCCAGCGCAGCGCGAACTGGGCCATGGTGCGCCCGTCGCCGACCAGCGGCGCCAGCCGGCGTACGGCGGCCAGGCCGAGCGTGAAGTCCACGCCGGAGAAGGTCTCGCCGACGTCGAACGCCTCGCCGTGCCGGTTGTAGGTGCGGTGGTCGTCGGCGGCGAAGGTGGTGTGCTCGTCGTACCGGCCGGAGAGCAGCCCGCTGGCCAGCGGGACCCGGGCGACGATGCCGACCCCGGCGGCGGCAGCGGCCGGGAGCACCCGGTCGAGGGGCTTGTGCCGCAGCGCGTTGAGGATGATCTGGACGCTGGCCACGCCCGGTCGGGCGATGGCGGTGAGCGCCTGGTCGCAGGTCTCCACGCTCACCCCGTAGCCGGCGATCCGCTCCTCGGCGACCAGGGTGTCCAGCGCGTCGAAGACGGCGTCGTCGGCGACGACGGCGGAGGGCGGGCAGTGCAGCTGCACCAGGTCCAGGATGTCGGTGCCGAGGTTGCGCCGGGACCGGTCGGTCCACTCGCGGAAGTGCGCCACGGTGTACGCCTCGGGCGTCTGCGCGACCCGGCGGCCCATCTTGGTGGCCACGGTCAGCGCGGCGTCGGGCCGGCTGCGCAGGAACCGCCCGATGAGCTGCTCGCTGCGCCCGTCGCCGTAGACGTCCGCCGTGTCGAGGAAGGTGACCCCCGACTCGACGGCGGTGCTCAGCACGGCGGTGGCGTCGGCCTCGCTGACCGCGCCCCAGTCCGCGCCGAGCTGCCAGGCGCCCAGCCCGATCACCCCGACGTGCCGCCCCAGCCGGGGGAAGGTGCGCTGCTGCATGGGACTGAGCCTAGTGATCGCCTTGTCGTGCCGCGCGTCGGCCCGTACGGTTAACAAGACGGACGTACGGTTTGGGAGGCGACGATGTGGGATCCGACGACGTACCTGCGCTACGGCGACGAGCGCTCCCGGCCCTTCCACGACCTGCTCGCCCGGGTCCCGGCGCAGCGACCGCGCGCGGTGGTCGACCTCGGCTGCGGCCCGGGCAACCTGACCGCCACCCTCGCCCAGCGGTGGCCGGACAGCCGGGTCGCCGGCCTCGACTCCTCGCCCGAGATGATCGACCGGGCCGCCGCCACCGCCCCCGGGATCCGCTTCGCCGTGGGCGACGTGCGGCACTGGCGCCCCGCGTCCGACGTGGACGTGGTGGTCAGCAACGCCGTGCTCCAGTGGGTGCCCGGGCACCGGGAACTGCTGACCCGCTGGGTCCGGGAACTGCCCGCCGGCGCCCGGCTGGCCGTGCAGGTGCCGGGCAACTTCGACGCGCCCTCGCACCGGGCGCTGCGCGAGGTCGCCGATCGGCCGGCGTGGCGCGCCGACGTGGCGCCCCTGCTGCGCCGGCCCCCGGCCGACGACACCGCCGTCGGCTACGCGGAGCTTGTGACCGGTGCCGGCTGCGTGGTGGACGCCTGGGAGACTACCTACGTGCACCTGCTGCCGGCCCGCGCCGACGCGGACCATCCCGTGTTGAGCTGGCTGGAGGGCACCGCGCTGCGGCCAATCCGGGCGGCCCTGGACGCCGACCGCTGGTCCGACTTCCGGGCCGAGCTGGGCGTACGCCTCGCCGAGGCGTACCCGGTGCGGCACGCTCAGGTGCACTTCCCGTTCCGCCGCGTCTTCTTCGTCGCCCGCACCGGCGCCCGCGCAGAGGAGAACCTGTGACCGACCTGCAAACCTTCATTGCCGGACTGCCCAAGGTGGAGCTGCACGTGCACCACGTCGGCTCCGCCTCGCCCCGGATCGTCGCCGAGCTGGCGGCCCGCCACGAGGGCCGCAGCCCCGTGCCCGCCGACCCGGCCGCGCTCGCCGACTACTTCGCCTTCCGCGACTTCGCGCACTTCATCGAGGTCTACCTGAGCGTCGTGGACCTCATCCGCGACCCCGACGACGTCTGGCTGCTCACCCACGAGGTCGCCCGCGAGCTGGCCCGCCAGCAGGTCCGCTACGCCGAGCTGACCGTCACGCCCTACTCGCACGTGCACCGGGGGATCCCCGCGCCCGCCTTCTGCGAGGCGATCGAGGACGCCCGCAAGCGGGCCGAGGCCGACTTCGGCATCGAGCTGCGCTGGTGCTTCGACATCCCCGGCGAGGCCGGCCTGGCGGCTGCCGAGGAGACGCTGCGCATCTCCCTGGAGCAGCGCCCGGACGGGCTGATCAGCTTCGGCCTCGGCGGCCCCGAGATCGGGGTGCCCCGGCCGCAGTTCAAGCCGTACTTCGACCGGGCCCGGGCGGCCGGGCTGCGCTCGGTGCCGCACGCCGGCGAGACCACCGGTCCCGAGACCGTCTGGGACGCGCTGCGCGAGCTCGGCGCCGAGCGGATCGGGCACGGCATCTCCGCCGCCCGGGATCCGGAGCTGCTGGCGTACCTCGCCGAGCACCGCATCGGCATGGAGGTCTGCCCGACCTCCAACGTGCGTACCCGGGCGGTCGCCGCCATCGAGGAGCACCCGCTGCGGCAGCTGGTCGACGCCGGCCTGCTGGTCACCATCAACTCCGACGACCCGCCGATGTTCGGCACCACCCTCAACGACGAGTACGCCGTCGCGGCCCGGCTGCTCGACGCGGGGCCGGCGGGGCTGGCCGCGCTGGCCCGCGACGCGGTGACCGCCTCGTTCCTGGATCCGGCGGGGAAGCGGCGGATCACCGCCGAGATCGACGCCCACCTGGCCGCCACCCGCTGAGCGCGGAGAGGGGACGGCGCGCGGCGGGAGGAGGTGTGGGGGGACCGAGTCTCCCGCCGCGCGCCCGGCTCCACCGACCGGTGGGGTGCCCCGAGGCATTGGCCGGTGGAACTGATGGGTTCGGATTCGATCCTGTCAGCGCCGGCACGCCACGGCAGCGCGGTTAATTCCGATCTAAGGAAGACTTGCGCCGCCGCACAACCGGGACGGGAAAGCCGACCGACGTGCGGGCCGCCGCGTCAGTCGTCGGTGGGCCGCTGCCGGGGCCAGCGGCGGCTGCCGGTCTTCTGCTCCCGGGCCAGCCGGCCGACCAGCCCGAAGCGGCTGACCTGCCGGGGCGTCGCCTCCGGGTCGGCGAGCAGCATCACCACGCTCGCCCCGCCCAGCCGCGCCCGGTCGATGCTCACCGAGCCGTTCGCCTGCAACGACACCCGCTTGGCGATGTCGAGCCCCAGCCCCGTCGAGCCCTGGTCGCTGGCGCCCCGGCGCAGGGCCCGGTCCGGGTTGGCGATCCCCGGGCCGGCGTCGTCGATCCGGATGGCCACGTACCCGTCGCGGCGGGAGACCGCCACCTCGAACGCGGTGCCCTGCGGGGTGTAGCGGAAGACGTTGCCGATCACCGCGTCCAGCGCGGCGGCCAGCTCGGCCCGGGGCACCGGCGCGGGGATGCGCAGCTGGGCGCCGCTGACCCGGTGCGGGCGGTTCTGGTCGCCGGCCAGGGCGGCCCAGAACACCATCCGGTCGCGTACCACCTCGCTGACGTCGCACATCGCCGGCCCGGCCTCGTGCGCGACGGCCTTGCGGGTGGTCTTGATCAGCACGTCGATCTCGCCCTCGAGGGTGACGATCGCCTGCCGGATCCGCCGGATGCCCCGGCGGCGGTCCAGCTCCGCCTCGCTGAACGAGCCCACGCTGGTGTCGTCGGACTCCAGCGCCTCGGCGTCGAGCCGCAGCACCGTCAGCGGGGTACGCAGGCGGTGCGACAGGTCGGCGACCAGTTCCCGCTCGTCGGTACGGGCCGCGTCCAGCCGGTCGGCCATCCTGTTGAAGGCGTGCCCGGCCTCGGCCAGCTCCCGCGGGCCGCTCGGGTCGACGCGTACGCCCTGGTCGCCGTCGCCGATCGCGAGCGCCGCGCGGACCAGGCCCCGGGCCGAGTCGACCGCGCGGGCGGCGACCCGGTCGACCACCAGCACCGTGGCGCCCACCAGGGCGGCGGCCACCCCGAGCAGCAGCAGCCACCGGCTGTTGCCGGCCAGCGCCGACTCGGGCACGAAGACCTCGACCACGGCCGTGGTGTCGCCGAGCACCACCGGGTCCAGCCGGAGCACGCCACCCTCGACGTCGACGACCACGGAGCGTCGCTCGGCCCGCGCCCGCGCCAGGCTCGCGGCGTCGGCCCGGGCCGTGGGCTCGTCCACCCCCAGCCCGTGCACGACGGGCCGGGTGGCCGGGTCGTCGCCGCTGGCCGCCACGGCGCGCCGCACCACGGCGGGGTCGGTGCTGACGGCGAGCGCGCCCGTCACCAGCGCGCTGCGCCGGGCCGCGTCCGCGATGGCCTCCTCGCGCGCCCGGTCACCGAGACCGACGGCGAGCGGGACGAGGAACGCGAGCGCGACCAGGGTGCACATGCCGGCCGTGAGCAGGGCCAGCGACGGCCTCAGTCCGGCGCCACCAGCCGGAAGCCGACCCCCCGCACGGTGCGCAGGTAGCGCGGCTTCGCCGCGGACTCGCCCATTTTGCGGCGCAGCCAGTACAGGTGAACGTCGATGGTCTGGTCCTCGCCGACCGATGGCTGCCGCCATACCTCCTCCAGAAGTTCCCGGCGGGACACTACCCGGCCCGGCCGGGCGGCGAGATAGGCCAGCAGGTCGAATTCCTTGCGGGTCAGCGCCAGCGGCTCACCGTCGAGGTGGGCGCTGCGCTCGCCGACGTCCACCCGCAGTCCGCCGACGCTGTGCACGGCCGGCTGCACCGTCCGGCTGGCCCGCCCGGCCCGGCGCAGCACGGTGGTGATCCGCGCGTCGAGGTGCGCGCCGGTGAACGGCTTGACCATGTAGTCGTCGGCCCCGGCGCGCAGTAGGCGGACCACCGACTGCTCGTCGTCGCGGGCGGTGGCGATGATGATCGGCACGTCGGTGATGCCGCGCAGCATCCGCAGCGCGTCCGAGCCGTCGAGGTCGGGTAGCCCGAGGTCGAGCACCACGAGGTCGGGGGTCTCGGCCGCCACCCGGCGCAGCGCGTCCAGCGCCGTGCCGACGGCGTGCACGGCGTGCCCCCGGTCGGCGAGGGATCGCAGCATCGCGCCGCGTACGACGTGATCGTCTTCGACCAGGAGCACGGTGGCCACAGCAAGACCGTACTCGTGGTGGCAAGTCGATCGCGTTTGCGGCGCACGGGGCAAGGGCGCAAGCTGGTACAACGATGTCCTTCACGCTCTTTCCCGACACCCGTCTCGCGCTCGCCCGGGACTCGCTCGCCGGCCTGTCGGTCGGCGACGCGCTCGGCTCACAGTTCTTCGTCCCCGGCCGGCACCCCGGCGACCTGGCCGCCGGGAAGCTGCCCCCGCCGCCGTGGCAGTGGACCGACGACACCGAGATGGCCTGCTCCGTCGTCGCCGCCCTCGCCGACAGCGGCCGCATCGACTCCGACGCCCTCGCCACGGCCTTCGCCGAGCGCTGCGAGCCCTACCGGGGGTACGGGCCGGGCGCCGTGACCATCCTGCGGCTGATCCGCACCGGCACGCCGTGGCCGGTGGCGGCCGCCTCGGCCTTCGACGGACAGGGTTCCTGCGGCAACGGCGCGGCCATGCGGGTCGGCCCGCTGGGCGCGTGGTTCGCCGACTCCACGCCACGGGCGGCGGCGCAGGCCCGGGCGTCGGCCGAGGTGACCCACGCGCACCCCGAGGGCGTCGCCGGCGCGGTGGCGGTCGCGGTGGCCGCGTCGCTGGCCGCCCGCGCCCGCCTCGACGGCCATCGGCCCGCCCCGGCCCGGCTGCTGGCCGGCGTGACCGCCGCGCTGGACCCGACCACCGAGGTGCACCGGGGCGTACGCCGGGCGGCCGGCCTGCTCGACCGGTCGGTCCCCGAGGCCGCCGACGTGCTCGGCAACGGCTCCCGGGTCACCGCCCAGGACACCGTCGCCTTCACCTGCTGGGTCGCCGCCGTGCACCTCGACGACTACCCGGCGGCGATCCGCGCCTGCGTCGAGGCCGGCGGGGACGTCGACACCACCGCCGCGATCGTCGGGTCGGTGGTGGCCGCGCACACCGGGGTCGGTACCCCGGGCGGGGTGCCGACCGACTGGCTGGCCGCCCGCGAACCCCTGCCGGACTGGACCGGCTGACGCGCGCCGCGTCCGGCACCGACCGGCCGACGCCGCGTGCCGCGCTCAGTGTGCGGCGGCCGGCCCGCCCGGGGATCGCGCCCCGGCGTCGGCGGGAGCCGCCGGCACCTCCCGCAGCACCGACAGGTCGGCCGGGTCGGCCGGCTCGCGGCGACGCCAGCGGCTGACCAGCCAGCCGACCGCCGCGCCCCCGCCGAGGCCGGCGAGCAGCCCGGCGGCCAGCATCGCGTCCGCGTTCCCGCCCCCGGCCGCCGTCCCCGGCACGCCGCCAGCCCCGCCGGCCGCCCCCGGTACACCGTCAGCCCCGCCGGCCGGCGTTCCGGCCGCCGGGCCGCCGCCGTGTCCGGTCGTTCCGGCCCCCGGACCGGCGCCGTGTCCGTCGTGTCCGGCCGCCGCGCCGGGGGCCGCCGGCAGCAGGGTGAGCGCCGGCGCCCGGCGGGCCCCGCTCGGCCCGGCCCAGCGCACGACCGTGCCGTCGGCGTACGTCCGGATCACCTCGAAGGTGAGCCGGTCGGCCTGCGGCAGCGGCCCCATGGAGAGGGTGAGCCGGGCCGGACCGGGGGCCGCGTCGGGCATCCGGATCCAGGTCACCGCGCTGGCGACCTCGTCGACGCGGGCGGAGTGGATGCCGGCGAGGGGCTGGTCGAGCCTGCGGGAGGTGATCCGGGGCGCCCAACCGGTCACCGACATCGGGTAGACCTCGGCGATCGGGGCGTCGGCCGGCAGCCGGATCTCGATGCGCTCGGCGCGGGCGCCCGGCAGCTCGTCGGGCACCACGAACTCCAGCTTCACCGAACCGCCCTGGCGCGCCTGTGTCGGGCTGGTCGTCACGTCGGCCGCGTACGCCGGGGCGGGCCAGATCAGCACCCCGGCCGCCACCAGGACCGCCACCGTCGCCGCCCGGCGGCGGGAGCGCGTGCCGTGCATCGTCGCCATCGTCGGTCCCATCCGTCTCCACGGGGCCGGCATCGGCTCCGGCCACACCCGGTAGTTCGGATGCGGCGGCGGAAAGGTTCAACGCGACCGCCCGACCCGCCCGGGCCCGACGTCGACGGGGTGCCGCCCGTCCCACGGATCCCGGGGCGGTGGCGTCGGCCACCGTGGCGACGGAGGCGACCGATAGCATCGCAGGAGCCGAACGTTCGGCGTCATCCGTGCCGTCTGCTGGAGGAGTCACCGTGTCCGCACCCCGTACCCCCGCCGTGGCCGACCCCGTCGTCGTCGCCGCCGGGACCACGGCGGCCGACGCGGTGGCCGCGGCCGGTCTGCCCGCGTCCGGCCCGAAGGCGGTCGTGGTGGTCCGCGACCCGCAGGGCCAGCTGCGCGACCTCGACTGGGCCCCGCAGGTCGACACCGAGGTCGAGCCGGTCAGCCTCGACTCGCCGGACGGGCTCGACGTGCTGCGCCACTCGACCGCGCACGTGCTCGCCCAGGCCGTGCAGGACGTCTTCCCCGATGCCAAGCTCGGCATCGGCCCGCCCATCGAGAACGGCTTCTACTACGACTTCGCCGTCGACAAGCCGTTCCAGCCGGACGACCTCGGCAAGCTCGAGAAGCGGATGCAGGAGATCGTCAAGTCCGGCCAGCGGTTCCGCCGCCGTCGCTTCGGCAGCCTCGACGAGGCGAAGGCCGAGCTGGCCGCCGAACCGTTCAAGCTGGAGCTCATCGACGTCAAGGGCGAAGGGCTGGACACCTCCGAGGTGATGGAGGTGGGCGGCGGCGAGCTGACCATCTACGACAACCTCGCCGCCAACGAGGACAAGGTCTGCTGGTCGGACCTGTGCCGGGGCCCGCACCTGCCGAACACCCGGCTCATCGGCGCGTTCAAGCTGATGCGCTCGGCCGCCGCGTACTGGCGGGGTTCGGAGAAGAACCCGCAGCTCCAGCGGGTCTACGGCACCGCCTGGCCGACCCGCGACGAGCTGAAGGCGTACCTGAAGCTGCTCGAGGAGGCCGCGCGGCGCGACCACCGCAAGCTCGGCGCGGACCTGGACCTGTTCAGCTTCCCCGACGAGATCGGCTCGGGCCTGCCGGTCTTCCACCCCAAGGGCGGTGTGATCAAGCGGGAGATGGAGGACTACGTCCGGGCCCGCCACATCGAGGAGGGCTTCCAGTACGTCGGGACCCCGCACATCTCGAAGGAAGGTCTCTTCCACACCTCGGGTCACCTGCCGTACTACGCCGACGGGATGTTCCCGCCCATCGAGTTCGAGGGCGCCGACTACTACCTCAAGGCGATGAACTGCCCGATGCACAACCTGATCTTCCGCTCGCGCGGGCGCTCCTACCGGGAGCTGCCGATGCGGCTGTTCGAGTTCGGGTCGGTGTACCGGTACGAGAAGTCCGGCGTCATCCACGGCCTGACCCGGGTGCGCGGCTTCACCCAGGACGACTCGCACTCGTACTGCACGAAGGAGCAGGCGCCGGGCGAGGTGAAGCACCTGCTGAACTTCGTGCTCGGCCTGCTGAAGGACTTCGGCATCGACGACTTCTACCTGGAGCTGTCGACGCGCGACGAGTCCAAGCCGGAGAAGTTCGTCGGCACCGAGGAGGACTGGGCGACGGCGACCGCCGTGCTGGAGGAGTGCGCCCGGGAGACCGGGCTGGACCTCGTGCCGGACCCGGGCGGCGCGGCCTTCTACGGCCCGAAGATCTCCGTGCAGGCGAAGGACGCGATCGGCCGCACCTGGCAGATGTCCACCATCCAGTACGACTTCAACCAGCCCAAGGGCTTCGGGCTGGAGTACCAGGCGGCGGACGGCACCCGGCAGCAGCCGGTCATGATCCACTGCGCGAAGTTCGGCTCGATCGAGCGCTTCGTCGGCGTGCTCACCGAGCACTACGCGGGCGCGTTCCCGGCCTGGCTGGCCCCGGTGCAGGTGGTCGGCATCCCGATCCGCGAGGACCACACCGACTACCTGCACGACTTCGTCGCCACCCTGCGGGCCGAGGGCGTCCGCGCCCAGGTCGACGCGGGCGACGACCGGATGCAGAAGAAGATCCGCACCGCCCAGCAGCAGAAGGTCCCGTTCATGGTCATCGCCGGCGACGACGACGTGGCCGCGGGCACCGTCTCGTTCCGCTACCGGGACGGCTCGCAGCGCAACGGGGTGCCGGTCGCCGACGCCGTGGCCCACGTGCTGGACGTGGTCGGCTCCCGGACGAACGCCGGGCCGTCCGCCGCCTGACCCGCCACGCACCGAAGGCCCCCCGCGCGGGGGGCCTTCGTCGACTGTCGTCGGGCGTCAGATTCCGCAGGTCGGCGCGGACCAGCCGCCGACCGCCCCGACGTGGGTGTGGTCGTTGTGACCCGGGTAGCCGGGGCCGAGGATGTTGCCGAAGCCGTGGTAGCGGGCCTGCTGGGCGAGCCGGCAGAACGAGGGCGACCCGACGAGGTCGACGCCGTCGCCGTAGAGGTGCCGGCTGTTGGAGGCTCCGCCGACCGCGCTGTTGCAGGAGTAGCTGCGGAAGCCGCTGCTGATGTTGATCGACACGCTGCCGAGGGCCTTGCGCATGGCCTGGAGCTTCCACATCGACACGAGGGCGTTGAACCGGGCGGTGCTCGCGGAGACCGCGCCACCGGACCAGGTGCTGTTGCACCGGTTCAGCTCCGCGTAGCTGAAGTTGACCGGGGTGCAGTCGTTGTCCTGCAACGCGTAGAGCTGGTTGAAGGTCTGCGGGCCGGCCGCGCCGTCCGCGCTCAGGCCGTACGCCTGCTGGAAGCGGATGACGGCCGAGCGGGTGGCCGGGCCGAACGACCCGTCGAGGGCGAGCACCCCGCCGTATCCCGGATAGCCGGCGAGCCGGATCTGGAGCTGCCGGACGTCCTCGCCCGTCGCGCCCTGTGTCAGGACCCGTCCCCAGGTGTAGCAGCCGTCGGCCTGCGCGGCGCTGCTCGTCGCCACGACCCCGACGAGGGTGGTGACCGCGGCGAGGGTGCAGGCGGCGAACGCCCGGCCGATCCGGCGGAGTGCGGTTCTCACGGTGTCTCCCATCGACGGGGGATGATGTATGCGGATGGATTCTTCATTCACGTCCATCATTTGGTCAAGAACTTTCACCCCCTATCCGTCCCCCTGAACGCACCCCGACCCCCAGAGGTCGTCGGGGTCGGGACGCGGGCCCGCGTACGGCATCGGGAGCGGCACCCGCCGGGAACGTAGGATCGGTGGCGTGACTGGGGTGGAACGGCACGCGGACAGCGGCATGGCCGACGGCCTGGAGCGGCTCTGGACTCCGCACCGGATGACCTACATCTCCGGGGAGGACCGGCCCGAGGGCGGCTACGAGCGGCCCGCCGGCTGCCCGTTCTGCCGGGCGCCCGGGCTCGCGGCGCAGGAGAGCCTGGTGGTGGCCCGGGGCGAGCACGTCTTCGCGGTGCTCAACCTCTATCCCTACAACCCCGGGCACCTGCTGGTCTGCCCCTACCGGCACGTAGCCGACTACACCGAGCTGGACCTGGCCGAGACCACCGAGCTGGCGGCGTTCACCCAGACCGCCATGCGGGTGGTGCGCAAGGTCAGCAACGCGCACGGCTTCAACCTGGGCATGAACCAGGGTGGCGTGGCCGGCGCGGGCATCGCCGCACACCTGCACCAGCACGTGGTGCCCCGCTGGGGCGGGGACGCCAACTTCATGCCCGTCATCGGGCGGACGAAGGTGCTGCCCCAACTGCTCACCGACACCCGCGACCTGTTCACCCGGGCCTGGCCGACCTGACCGGCCCGCCCGGCCGACGTGGACGGTCGGGGCGGCGGTGAACTTCTCACCCCGGGGCGGGGCGCGAGGTGGCACGATCTGGCGATGGCAGTGACGACGCGGACGTTGGGCCGCAGCGGCATCGAGGTCAGCGCCCTCGGCATGGGGTGCTGGGCGATCGGCGGCCCCTGGGCCGAGGGCGCCCGTCCGCTGGGCTGGGGCGCGGTCGACGACGACGAGTCGGTCCGGGCGGTCCGGCACGCACTCGACCTCGGGGTGACGCTCTTCGACACCGCCGACACCTACGGGGCCGGGCACGGGGAGCGGGTGCTCGGCCGGGCCCTCGCCGGCCGACGCGACGAGGCTGTCGTCGCCACCAAGTGGGGCTACACCTTCGACGAGGCCGCCCGCCAGGCCACCGGCGAGGACGCCTCCCCGGCGTACCTGCGGCAGGCCGTCGCGCACTCGCTGCGCCGGCTGGGCACCGACCGGATCGACCTCTACCAGCTGCACCTCGCGGACCTGCCGGTGCCCCGCGCCGAGGCGCTCGTGGGAACCCTGGAGGACCTGGTCACCGAAGGTCTGATCCGGGCGTACGGCTGGAGCACCGACCGCCCCGACCGGGCCGCCGCGTTCGGCCAGGGCGCCCGGCACGCCACCGCCGTGCAGCACACGCTGTCGGTGCTCCGGGACGCCCCCGAACTGCTCGCCGTCTGCGACAAGTACGACCTCGCAAGCGTCAACCGGGCACCGCTGGGCATGGGGCTGCTCTCCGGCAAGTACGCGGCCGGCACCACGCTGCCCCGGGACGACGTACGTGGAGCCGCCCCCGGCTGGTTGGAGTGGTTCCGGGGCGGGCGGCCGGCGCCGGAGTGGCTGCGCCGCGTGGCCGCCGTGCGCGCCGCGCTGACCGCCGACGGGCGGACCCTGGCGCAGGGCGCACTCGGGTGGCTCTGGGCGCGTAGCGCCCGTACGGTCCCGATTCCCGGCTGCCGCACCGTGGCCCAGGTGGCGGAGAACGCCGGCGCTCTGCACCGAGGCCCGCTGCCCGCCGACCAGTTCGCCGAGGTGGAGCGCCAGCTGGCCGCGCTGCGCTCGGCCGCCCTCCGCGACGCCGACCGCCCCCACTGGCCGACCCCGACGCTGCCCACCGCCCGCCCCTGACGGGGGTGTCGGGTCGGTATGCCCCACCCGGAACACAACCGCGGGGCACGACCGTGACTGGCTACGCCGGACCTCGACGGCCGGCGGTGTGGTCCCTAGCCCCGACACCACAGAGGTATTTTTATGCCCCCCAGGTATCAGCGTTCTCGTGGCGGTGGTTCAGTCAGCGTCACGCCGTTAGGACTGCGATCGGCCCCACCGCTTCCGAGACACGCCCCAACCAACCTGCCTGGGCAGTACACCTAGGGGTGGGTGAGGGTGGTGCGGAGCTGGTCGGCGAGGTGGGCGGGCATCGGGTCGTAGCGGACGAAGTGGCGGCGGAACGTGCCGGTGCCCGAGGTCATCGAGCGCAGCTCGGCTGCGTAGCGGAGCAGTTCCGTGGCGGGTACCTCGGCGCGGACCACGGTGCGCCCCTCCGCCTCGGCGTCGGCTTCGGTGCCGAGCACCCGGCCGCGTCGGCCGGACAGGTCGCCCATCACGGCGCCCACCGAGGAGTCGGGCACCCGGACCAGCACCTCGTCGACCGGCTCCAGCAGCGCCGGCTGGCCCTTCTCGGCGGCGTCGCGCAGGGCGAGCGCCCCGGCGGTCTGGAAGGCCGCGTCGGAGGAGTCGACGCTGTGCGCCTTGCCGTCGACGAGGGTCACCCGCAGGTCCACCACCGGGTGGCCGGCGACGAGGCCGCGCGCCATCTGGGCGCGTACGCCCTTCTCGACGGAGGGGACGTAGTTGTGCGGCACCGCCCCGCCGACGACCCGGTCGACGAACTCGAAGCCGGCGCCGGGCGGCAGCGGCTCGACCTCGATGTCGCAGACGGCGTACTGGCCGTGGCCGCCGGACTGCTTGACGTGCCGGCCGTGTCCCGTGGCCGGTACGGTCAGCGTCTCGCGCAGCGCGATCTTGACCGGCTCGGTGTCGAGCTGCACCCCGCCGGCGCGCAGGCGCTCCAGCACCACGTCGGCGTGTGCCTCGCCCATGCACCAGAGCACCAGCTGGTGGGTCTCCGGGTTGCGCTCCAGCCGCAGGGTCGGGTCGGCGGCGACGAGGCGGGCCAGGTTGCGCGCCAGGGCGTCCTCGTCGGCGCGGCTGTGGGCCACGACGGCCACCGGCAGCAGCGGCTCGGGCATCTCCCAGGGGGCGATCAGCAGCGGGTCGTCCTTGGCGGAGATGGTGTCGCCGGTCTCCGCGCTGCCCGACTTGGTGAGCGCGCAGATGTCGCCGGCAACGCAGGCGCCCACCTCGCGCAGGCTCGCGCCCAGCGGCGTGTAGACGTGGCCGACCCGCTCGTCGGCGTCGTGGTCGGGGTGGCCCCGCTCGGCCATCCCGTGCCCGGAGACGTGCACGGTCTGCTCGGGCCGCAGCGTGCCGGAGAAGACCCGCACCAGGGACACCCGGCCGACGTGGCGGTCCACGGTCGTCTTGACCACCTCGGCGACCAGCGGGCCGTCGGGGTCGCAGGTCAGCGGCGGCCGGGGGGAGCCGTCCACCCCGGCGACGGCGGGCAGCTCGTGCTCCAGCGGCGAGGGGAAGCCGGCGGTGAGCACCTCCAGCAGCGCGTCCAGCCCCACGCCGGTCGCGGCGCAGACCGGCACCACCGGATAGAAGTGGCCGCGGGCGACCGCCTTCTCCAGGTCCTCGACGAGCACGTCGGTGCCGATCTCCTCGCCCGAGAGGTAGCGGTCCATCAGGGACTCGTCCTCGCTCTCGGCGATGATCCCCTCGATCAGCTCGTCGCGGGACTCGACGATGGCGGGCAGGTGCTCCGGGTCCGGCTCGCGCACCTGCGCCGGCAGGCCGGCGGTGTAGTCGAAGACCCGGCGGGTGATCAGGCCGAGCAGGCCGACGGTGGAGACCCCGTCGTCGCCGAGCATCGGCAGGTAGAGCGGAAGCACGTTGTCGCCGAAGACGCGCTGGCACAGCGCCACGGCCTCGTCGAAGTCGGCGCGTGGGTGGTCCAGCCGGGCCACGGCGACCGCCCGGGGCATGTCGACGGCCGCGCACTCCTCCCAGAGGGCGGCGGTGGCGGCATCCATGCCGTCGACGGCGGAGACCACGAACAGCGCCGCGTCGGCGGCCCGCAGCCCCGCCCGCAGTTCGCCCACGAAGTCGGCGTAGCCGGGGGTGTCGAGCAGGTTGACCTTGATCCCGTCGTGCAGCAGCGGAGCGCAGGCCAGGCTGACCGAGCGCTGCTGGCGTACGGCTGCGGGGTCGTGGTCGCAGACGGTGGTGCCGGCGGCGACGTCGCCGGCCCGGGCGATGGTGCCGCTCGCGGCGAGCAGCGCCTCCACCAGCGTGGTCTTGCCCGCGCCGGAGTGCCCGACGAGCACCACGTTGCGGATCCTGCCGGGCTCGGTCGCCACCGGCGCGTCGCCGGCGGCCCCCTTCTCCTGACTCTTCTGCGCCATGGGGCGCACCTCCCTCAGCCGTGGTTGGTGGCGACCGCCGCGCGCGACGGGGAAGCGGCCCGGTCGGGTTCCGCGGCGACATCCTCCGGTGCGGTGCCGGGTTGCGGGTAATCAACGGGCGGGCGGGTGAGCTGGCTCACGTCCCTGGCTCGATCTCACACCCGATCCGGGGCCGGCACAAGGCTCCGTTTCCGCGGGTCGCCGGACCGGCCGTACCGCTGCTGACACGCCGACCGTTATCGTGGGACCGCCATGGCGAAGATCTTCCAAGTGTCGGCCCGCGCGGGGATGACCCGCGTCGTCGAGCCGGTCGCACGCCGCCTGCTCCGAGCGGGCGTAACTCCCAACGCGGTCACCGTGGCGGGCACCCTCGGGGTGCTCGTCGGCGCGCTCGGCTTCGGTGCCCGCGGTCATCTGGTCGCCGGGGCCCTGATAGTCACCTTCTTCGCGCTCACCGACCTGCTCGACGGGACGATGGCCCGGATGAGCGGGGGCGCCACGAAGTTCGGGGCGTTCCTCGACTCGAGCATGGACCGGGTGGCCGACAGCGCCGTCTTCGGCGCCGTTGCGTACTGGCTGGCCACCCAGCACCAGTACTCCGGCGTGGCCGCCGCGCTGCTCTGCCTGGCCGCCGGCGGGCTGGTCTCCTACGTCAAGGCCCGCGCCGAGGGGCTCGGCATGACCTGCAACGTGGGCTTCGCCGAGCGCACCGAGCGGCTGCTCATCGTCGGCGTCGGCGGGCTGCTCACCGGCTTCAACGTCGACCCCGCGCTGGAGATCGCGCTGTGGCTGCTCGCCGCCGTGTCGATCTTCACCGTCGGCCAGCGGATGGCGCACGTCTACCGCCAGGCCCAGCGGGTGCACACCCCGGGCGGACAGGGGTGAGCGCGACACGCGCCGGTCGGCCGTGGCCGGGGGGCCGGCGCCGGTGAACCTCACCGAGCTCGGCTACTTCGCCGGGTGGCGCGTCATCCGCGCGCTGCCCCGGTCCGTCGCGGCGGCGGCGTTCCGGGCGGGTGCCGACCGCGCCCACCGTCGCGGCGGCGGCGGTACGGCCCGACTGCGCGCGAACCTGCGCCGGGTGGTCGGCCCCGACCTGCCGGAGGCCGAGCTCGACGAGCTGGTGCGCCGTGGCCTGCGCTCGTACGCCCGGTACTGGCTGGAGGCGTTCCGGCTGCCCGCGCTCAGCCGGGCGGAGATCCTGGCCGGCTTCCGGCTCGACGGCGAGGAGAAGCTCGCCGCCGACGTGGCGGCCGGCCGGGGCGCGGTGGTGGCGCTGCCGCACGCCGGCAACTGGGACGCCGCCGGCGCCTGGGTCGCGGCGACCGGCTGGCCGATCACCACCGTCGCCGAGCGGCTCAAGCCCGAGGGCGTCTACCAGCGGTTCCTCGCCTTCCGCCGGAGCCTGGGCATGGAGATCCTGCCCACCCACGGCGGGGAGCGCAACGCGTTCGACGTGCTGGTCGACCGGGTCCGGGCCGGCACGGTGGTGCCCCTGCTGGCCGACCGCGACCTCTCCGCGCGGGGCGTGGAGGTCGAGTTCTTCGGCCACCGCACCCGGATGCCTCCGGGCCCGGCCCTGCTCGCGCTGCGTACGCAGGCGCCCCTCTACGTCGCCTCGATGTGGTATGAAGCGGACGCGGCGTGCGCGTCGATCGAGGGCCCGCTGCCGCTGCCCGGCCCGGAGGAGGGGCCGCTCGACCAGCGGGTCCGGTCGCTGACCCAGCGGATCGCCGACGGTCTGGCGGCGGGCATCGCCCGGCATCCGGAAGACTGGCACATGTTGCAGCGGATGTGGCTGGACCAGCACGGCAGGGGTGGCGGCCCGACCCTGCCCTCCCCGGCCGCCGGACAGGCGTAAGGGAGGCGTTGAGGCGTGCGCATCGGCATCGTGTGCCCGTACTCCTTCGACGTGCCCGGTGGGGTGCAGAACCACGTCATGGACCTCGCCGAGGCGCTGATCGGGCTCGGGCACGAGGTGAGCGTGCTCGCCCCGGCCGACGAGGACTCCCCGCTGCCGCCGTACGTGGTGCCGGCGGGGCGGGCCGTGCCCCTGCCGTACAACGGCTCGGTGGCCCGGATCGCCTTCGGCCCGGTCTCCACCGCCCGGGTGCGACGGTGGATCATCCGGGGCGAGTTCGACGTGCTGCACGTGCACGAGCCGCTGACCCTGAGCCTGTCGCTGCTGGCCGTGCTATCCGCCCGTGGCCCGGTGGTGGCCACCTTCCACACCGCGATGACCCGGTCGCGGGCGTTGGCCGCCGCGCAGGGCGTGCTCCAGATCGTGCTGGAGCGGATCACCGCCCGGATCGCGGTCAGCGCGCTGGCGCGCAAGGTGCAGGTCGAGCACATGGACGGCGGCGCGGTGGAGATCCCCAACGGGGTGGCCGTGGCGAAGTTCAGTCACGCGCAGCCGCTGCCGGGCTGGCCGGGGCAGTGCCGGCCGGGCCACGACGGGGCGATCGGGTTTCTCGGCCGGTTCACCGAGGCCCGCAAGGGCTTCCCGATCCTGCGCGACGCCTTCGTGGAGTTGGCCCGGCAGCGTCCCGGCCTGCGGCTGCTGGTGGCCGGCCCCGGCGACGCCGACGACCTGTTCGGGCGGTTTCCGGCCGACCTGCGTGACCGGGTGACGTTCCTCGGGCTGGTCTCCGAGGAGGACAAGGCGCGGATGTTGCGCAGCGTGCACCTCTACGTGGCGCCGAACACCGGCGGCGAGTCCTTCGGCATGATCCTCACCGAGGCGCTCGCGGCGGGCACGACCGTCGTGGCCAGCGACCTCGACGCGTTCCGCCGGGTGCTCGACGGCGGCCGGGCCGGCCGGCTGTTCCCGACCGGGGACGCGGCGGCGCTGCGTACCGCCCTGGCCGACCTGCTCGACGACCCCGACGCCCGGACCGCGCTGACCGCCTGCGGCGACCAGGTGGTGGCCACCTTCGACTGGCCCGTGGTCGCCCGGCGGGTGCTGGAGGTGTACGCGGCGGCGATCGAGGCCACCGACGGGCGGGTCATGGACACCGAATGGGTGGGGCTGGACTGACGATGTCGCGCTTCTGGTGGGTGCTCGCGGCTCTGGTCGTCGGGCTGGTCGTGGCGTACCTCGTCTGGACCGCCGGCCGGGTCGCCCGGCTGCACGCGCGGGCCGAGCTGGCGGCCCGCGCCCTGGAGGCCCATCTGCTGCGCCGGGCGGCGGCCGCCGCCGTCCTGGCCGAGCGCCGCTACGGCGTCGAGCTGTACGCGGCGGCGCGCATCGCCCTGGACGCCGAGCCCGACGAGCGGGAGGCGGCGGAGAACGACCTCACCCGCCAGCTGCGGGCGGTGGACCTGGACCCGGGGGACCCGGACTGTGAGGCGGTGATCGGCGCGAGCCGGCGGCTGGCCCTGGCCCGCCAGGTGCACACCGACCTGGTACGCGACGCCCGCTCGGCGCGTGGCCGCCCACTGGTGCGCCTGTTGCGGATGGGGCGCCGCCGCCCCTGGCCGCGCTACTTCGACATCGACGACCCCACGCTCGCCGTCCCGGCCGACGTCCCCGCCAACTGACGCAGGCGCCGCAGGCCGGGCGCAGCGTGATCAGGACCCCAGGGACGTCATCCGGCCCCGTTCAGGTCGATGGCGTCCTGATCACCGGACGGGGCGCACGCGGGGCGGTGACGGCTGCCACAGTGCAGGCCACCGTGGGCCTGATTGGCTGTCGGATCGGTGTTGGGACCGTCGTAGCATTTCCGCAGCCACCCCCCGAGCATGTTCGAGGAGCGATGACCCGTGCCCGAAACCACTGCCCAGAACGCTAGCGCCAGCCCCGTCACCGGCACCGCCCGCGTCAAGCGCGGCATGGCCGAGATGCTCAAGGGCGGCGTGATCATGGACGTGGTCAACGCCGAGCAGGCCAAGATCGCCGAGGACGCCGGTGCCGTCGCGGTGATGGCGCTCGAGCGGGTGCCCGCCGACATCCGCGCCCAGGGCGGGGTGTCCCGGATGAGCGACCCCGACATGATCGACGGCATCATCAACGCCGTCTCCATCCCGGTCATGGCCAAGGCCCGCATCGGCCACTTCGTCGAGGCCCAGATCCTCCAGTCGCTCGGCGTGGACTACGTCGACGAGTCCGAGGTGCTGACCCCGGCCGACTACGCCAACCACATCGACAAGTGGGCGTTCACCGTCCCCTTCGTCTGCGGGGCGACCAACCTCGGCGAGGCCCTGCGCCGGATCACCGAGGGCGCGGCCATGATCCGCTCCAAGGGCGAGGCCGGCACCGGTGACGTCTCCAACGCCACCACCCACATGCGCAAGATCCGCCAGGAGATCCGCCGGCTGCAGTCGCTGCCGACCGACGAGCTGTACGTGGCGGCCAAGGAGCTGCAGGCCCCGTACGAGCTGGTCAAGGAGGTCGCCGAGGCCGGCAAGCTGCCGGTGGTGCTGTTCACCGCCGGTGGGATCGCTACCCCGGCCGACGCCGCGATGATGATGCAGCTCGGCGCCGAGGGCGTCTTCGTGGGCTCCGGCATCTTCAAGTCGGGCAACCCCGCGCAGCGCGCCGCCGCGATCGTGAAGGCCACCACGTTCCACGACGACCCCGACGTCCTGGCGAAGGTCTCCCGGGGCCTCGGCGAGGCGATGGTCGGCATCAACGTCGACGACATCCCGCAGCCGCACCGGCTGGCCGAGCGCGCCTGGTGAGCAACGGCCCCGTCCGCGCGCCCCGGGCGGCGGAGGGGCCACCGCCGCGGAGCTATGCGCAGGTCGACGACGGAAGGAACGGTGACATGAGCGACGCACCCGTCATCGGCGTACTCGCCCTCCAGGGCGACGTACGCGAGCACGTCGCCGCGCTCGCGGCGGCCGGCGCGGACGCCCGACCGGTGCGCCGCGCGCGGGAGTTGGACGAGGTGGACGGGCTGGTGATCCCCGGCGGCGAGTCCACCACGATCAGCAAGCTCGCCGACATCTTCGAGCTGCGCGAGCCGATCGACAAGCGCGTCGCCGACGGCATGCCGGTCTACGGCTCCTGCGCCGGCATGATCATGCTGGCCACCGAGGTCCTCGACGGCCGCCCCGACCAGCGCGGGTTCGCCGGCATCGAGATGACCGTGCGGCGCAACGCGTTCGGCCGGCAGGTCGACTCGTTCGAGGCGCCCGTGGGGATCACCGGCGTCGAGGGCGGGCCGTTCCACGCCGTGTTCATCCGGGCGCCGTGGGTCGAGCGGGTCGGCGACGGCGTGCAGGTGCTCGGCACGGTGACCGAGGGCCCGGCCGCCGGCCGGATCGTGGCGGTACGGCAGGGCAACCTGCTGGCCACCTCGTTCCACCCGGAGCTGACCGGCGACGCGCGGGTGCACGCGTACTTCGTCGAACTGGTCCGCGCCGCCCGCTGAGCGCTCCCGTGGCACGTCGGGCGGGGTCGCCTCCCTCGGGAGGGGCCCCGCCCGCGCCGTTCACCCGGCCTCCGGGCACGGGTGCCCGGCTGCCCCCGTCGTCGGCGTCCGGACGGTTCGGGGCGGGCCGCCGCCGTGCCGCGCGTGACAGCCACCCGCCGGTCGTCGGTAGGATTGCCGAGATTCGGCGGGGCCAGCTGCCCGTCACGGCTTTCCCGCAGGGCTGACCGGCACCACCGCGTGCGCCGGCGGGAGCGGGGCGTGCGCGGTCGGTCGATGCAGACGGCGGGTAGCAACGGAGGTAGCAGATGTCCGGCCACTCAAAGTGGGCGACGACCAAGCACAAGAAGGCGGTCATCGACGCCAAGCGCGGCAAGATGTTCGCCAAGCTGATCAAGAACGTCGAGGTCGCCGCGCGCACCGGCGGCGGTGACCCGGCCGGCAACCCGACGCTCTACGACGCCATCCAGAAGGCGAAGAAGAACTCGGTCCCCAACGACAACATCGACCGCGCCGTCAAGCGCGGCTCGGGCCTGGAGGCCGGCGGCGCCGACTGGCAGACCATCATGTACGAGGGCTACGGCCCGAGCGGCGTGGCGATGCTCATCGAGTGCCTCACCGACAACCGCAACCGCGCGGCCACCGAGGTACGCACCGCGCTGACCCGCAACGGCGGCTCGCTCGCCGACGCGGGCTCGGTGTCCTACATGTTCTCCCGCAAGGGTGTCGTGCTCGTCCCCAAGGCCGGCACGACCGAGGACGACGTGATGATGGCGGTCCTCGACGCCGGCGCCGAGGAGGTCAACGACCTGGGCGAGGCGTTCGAGGTGGTCTCCGAGCCGACCGACCTGATCGCGGTCCGCACCGCGCTCCAGGACGCCGGCATCGAGTACGAGTCGGCCGAGTCGTCGCTGATCCCGAGCGTCAACGTCCCCCTCGACGAGGAGGGCGCCCGCAAGATCTTCAAGCTGATCGACGTCCTGGAGGACTGCGACGACGTGCAGAACGTCTACGCGAACTTCGACGTCTCCGACGAGATAGTCGAACAACTCGCCTGAGGGTGTCTGGTCTCCTGCCATGAGCAGGAGCAACCCACCGCGCGCAAGCCTGTACGTTCGGCTGTCCAGGGCGTCCGACGATCGCAACCTGTCCAAGCAGGGCATGATTGATGATCTTCGGGCGCTCTGTGTTGCCCGAGGCTTCACAGAGGCAGCGCTACACGTGGATGACGGGCAGTCTGGTGGTGGGCGCGGGGAGGTGTGCTCCGGCTGCCACGCCATCGGGGACGCGACGGCGCCCGGCACGCCGGGGCGTGCCGGGCGCGACGTCGCTCAGCCCAGCGTCTCGCGCGAGCGCCACGCCGCCCGCACCGAGGTACGGCCGTTGGTGCGCAGCAGCGAACCCTCGTAGACCCGGGCGCCGGCGGCCACGAACGCGGCGGCGGCGACCAGCAGCAGCGCCAGGGACACCAGCGGCTCCCAGCCGGCCGCGTCGCCGGTGAACAGCCGCAGCGGCATGGCCGTCGGCGCGGAGAACGGCAGGTAGGACAGCACCCGCATGGCCGTCGCGTTGTCGTTCAGGAAGACCACCGCGAAGAACGGCAGCATGACCGCCAGTTGCACCGGCGTCGACACGCCGGCGATGTCCTCCTGACGGTTGACCAGCGCCCCGGCCGCCGCCCACATCGCGGCGACCAGCACGAAGCCGAGCAGGAAGAACGGCAGGAACCAGCCGATCGCCGGGGCCAGCAGCGAGAGCAGTCCGCCGCTGTCGCCGAACTGCACCCCGATCACGGCCACCAGGGCGACCAGGGCGATCTGCCCGAGCGCCAGTACGGTTCCGGCGATCATCTTGCCGGCCAGCAACGCCCGTACCGGCACCGCGGCCACCAGGATCTCCACGATCCGGGTCTGCTTCTCCTCGACGATGCTCTGCGCGATCTGCACGCCGAAGGTCTGCGAGGTGATGAAGAAGATGAACGCGAAGGCGAACGGCACCAGGAAGGCCACCACCGGGTCCACCGCGTCGGGGTCCAGCAGCCGGACCGCGGGCTGGGTGCTCAGCGCCGCCACCACGTCGTCGGGGGCCTCGTCCATGGCCAGCACCGCCGGCCCGGAGACCACGGCGGCGTCGGCGTCGCCGGCGCGTACGGCCTGCTCGGCGGCGCGGTCGTCGGGGACCGTACGCACCTCGAGCCCCGCCTCGCGCAGCGGGCCGGCCGCCGCCTCGGTCACCGCCACGCTCGACGGGCCGCCGGAGAGCAGCGGCGGCAGGATGGTCGCGGCGGCGGCGATCAGCAGGAAGAACAGGGTGCTGAACAGGAAGGTGCGGTCGCGCAGCTTGACCCGGATCTCCCGGGCGGCGACCAGCCGGGTGGCCTGCGTGGTGTTCACTGTGCGACCTCTCGGAAGATCTCGGTGAGGGACGGGCTGACCGGGCGGAACGCGCGCACCGGGCCCCGGGCCAGCGCCGCGTGCAGCACCGGCTGCTCGTCCGCGCCGGGCGCGAGGTCGAACACGGCGCGCGCGCCGTCGAGGTCGACGAGGGTCACCCCGGGCTCGTCGCGCAGCCAGCCGGCGTCGGTCTGCACCACCAGCTCGTAGCGGGGTGAGGTGTACGTCGCGCGCAGCTGCTCCCGGCTGCCGGCGGCCCGGATCACGCCGTCGGCGATGATCACCAGGTCGTCGCAGAGCCGCTCGACGACGTCGAGCTGGTGGCTGGAGAAGAGCACCGGCACCCCGGTGGCCGCCCGTTCGCGCAGGACGGCGACGACCGTGTCCACGGCCAGCGGGTCGAGGCCGGAGAACGGCTCGTCGAGCACCAGCACCTCGGGGTCGTGCACCAGGGCGGCGGCGATCTGCGCGCGCTGCTGGTTGCCCAGCGACAGCGTCTCCAGCAGGTCGTCGCCGCGCTCGGCGAGGCCGACCCGCTCCAGCAGCGCGTCGGTGCTGCGGCCCGCCGCGGCGGCGGTCATGCCGTGCAGCCGGCCCAGGTAGGCGATCTGGTCCCGGACGCTCATCTTCGGGTAGAGGCCGCGCTCCTCCGGCATGTAGCCGAAGCGTCGGCGGGCCTCGCGGGTCAGCGGCGCACCCCGCCAGGTCACCTCACCGGCGTCCGCTGCGAGCACCCCGAGGATGATCCGCATGGTGGTGGTCTTGCCGGCGCCGTTGCCGCCCACGAAGCCGGTCATCCGGCCGGCGGCCACGTCGAAGGACACGTTCTGGAGCACCCGCCGGTCGCCGAAGCTGCGGTCGACGCCGTCGAGGCGGAGCACATTGGTCACGGCGTCCACGCTAGATCGTCGGGCGCGGCGCGCCGTCCGTCCCGAGATCGAGCGTGCCGTCCCCCTCGTGGCGGAGACCGGTCAGCCGCCGGGGCGCACCACCCCGTGCTCGTACGCGAAGACCACCGCCTGCACCCGGTCGCGCAGGCCCAGCTTGGCGAGCACCCGGCTGACGTGCGTCTTCACCGTCGCCTCGCCCAGGTGCAGCGCGGCGGCGATCTCGCCGTTGCTGGCGCCGCCGGCGACCAGGACCAGGACCTCCCGCTCGCGGGGGGTCAGGTCGCGCAGCGCCGCCTCGGGAGTGGTGCGCGGGCCGCCCGGTGTGACGGATCCGCCGGGCCGGGCGAAGGTGGCGATCACCCGCCGGGTGAGTTCCGGGGCGAGCAGGCCGTCGCCCCGGGCCAGCACCCGGATCGCCTCGATCAGGTCCTCCGGGGTGCCGTTCTTGAGCAGGAAGCCGCTGGCCCCGGCGCGCAGCGCGGCGAACAGGTAGTCGTCCCGGTCGAAGGTGGTGAGGATCAGCACGGCCGGTCCGCCCGGCCCGTCGTCCTCGGCGGTGATCCGCCGGGTGGCCTCCAGCCCGTCGACCCCGGGCATCTCCACGTCCATCAGCACCACGTCGGGGCGCAGCGCCCGCGCCATGCTGGCGGCCCGCTCCCCGTCGGCGGCCTCCCCGACGACCTCGATGTCGTCCTCCACCTCGAGGATGACCCGGAAGCCGGTACGCACGAGGTGCTGGTCGTCGGCGAGCAGCACCCGGATCGGCCGGTCGGTCCCGGGCGCCTCGTGGTCGGCGCTCACGCGGGCCGCCCCACCGGCAGCGGCAGCGGGAACCGGGCCCGCACCCGCCAGCCGCCGCCCGCGCGCGGGCCGATCTCCAGCGCGCCGCCGTGGGTGGCGACCCGCTCGCGCATCCCGACCAGGCCGAGCCCGTCGGCGTTCGCCGGGCCGGTGGCCCGTCCGTCATCGGTCACGTCGACCTCCACCTCCTGGGCCAGGTAGCGGATCCGCACGTCGAGCGCGGTCGCCCCGGCGGCGTGCTTGAGCGCGTTCGTCACGGCCTCCTGGACCACCCGGTACGCGGCCTGCGAGACCGACTCCGGCAGCGGCCCCGGATCCCCGTACACCCCGAGGGTGGCCCGCAGCCCGGCCTCGCGGGCGCGCTCGACCAGGGCCTCGACCTGGTCGATGCCGGCCGGTCCCGGCTGGTTCTCGCGCTCCGGGCCGCCGTCGCGGGCGCGGAGCAGGCCGAGCATCCGGCGCAGCTCGTCGACGGCGGTGCGGGCCGTCTCCTCGATGGCGCTCAGCGCGGCGCGGGCCTTCACCGGGTCCTTGTCGAACACCCGGCGGGCCGCGGAAGCCTGCACCCCCATCACCGACACGTGGTGGGCGACCACGTCGTGCAGCTCGCGGGCGATGCGGACCCGCTCGCCCACCACGGCGTGCTCGCGGACCTCGGCCTGCGAGCGGCGCAGCTCCTCGGCCCGCGCCTGCACCTCGTGCTGACGCCGGGCGGCCAGCCACGCGGTCTCCCCGAAGAAGTACGCGAACCCGAAGTAGAGGCCGTTGACCAGCACCCCGTTCACCATCGCCGCGAGCAACGGGGGCACGGGCCCGACCGCGCGGGCGAACGCGTCGGCGGGAATGGTGGTGTAGGTGGTCGCGTAGTAGATCCCGAGCCACAGGAACATGGTGGCGATGACGCCGATCCGCAGTCGCCGGGACAGCCGCCGGTCCCGGCCCCACGCGCCCAGCGTGTAGAGGGCGGCGAACAGCGCCCACGAGGCGATCTGCGTCTCCGGGGCGGAGCGGGCCTGCGCGGCGATGAACGCGACCGAGACCACCAGCGTGACGGCGGCGGGGAACCGGCGTCGCCAGATCAGCGGCAGGGTCACCGCGACGGTCCAGAAGATCTGCTCCGGCCCCGAGGGCGGCGGCCCGAGCAGGAACGCCCCGGCGCTGCGGGCCAGGGTCAGGCTGAACAGCGCCAGGACGGCGGCGGCCAGCCCGGTGTAGACGTCCAGCCGGCGCTGCTCGGGGGTGGGCCCCGGCCGCTGCCAGTCCTCGTCGGCTTCGCTGTTCATCCAGGTCAGGATCTCATCCCGCCGGCCGCCGCCGGTCCGGCACCCGACCGGGACGGCTCGGGCCACCGGGCGGCGGCGCCCGCACCGGCGCGCTGCGTCCCGGCGGTGAGGTCGTACGCCCGTGCCCACGGGCACCAGAGGCCGGCACGCGCCACGGCCCGGCAGCCGTGGGGCCTGCCGGGCCGTGGTGGTGGTGTGGACGGGATCAGGTGCGGTTGCGCCACGTCTTGACGGCGCTGTCGAGGATGTCCCAGAGCGTCACGAGCACGGTGCCGGCGATCACGGCCGTCGCCACCAGGTTCAGGTTGTCGCCCTCGCCGAGCCACTCGAAGCGGGCCACGAACTCGGGGTTGAGCAGCCGGTCGGTCGACATCAGCCAGGCCACCGGCGCCGCGAACGCCAGGCCGAGCACCGCGTTGACCGCGACCAGCGGCCAGGTCCAGCGACCCGTGCGGTACTTGGCGACCTCCAGGCCGATCGTGGCCACCAGCACCGCGATCAGGAACGGCAGCCAGAAGCTCCACAGCGCGGGGTCGAGGATCGGCAGGTTCTCGCCGCCGTCGGTGGGCACGAACGAGCGGAAGTGCTGCATCGGCAGGTAGGCGATGATCAGCACCAGGAAGGTGACCGAGGCGGCGATGTCGCTCAGGGTGATCTGCCGGTCGGTCGTGTCCTCCGGGAGTTGGTCGACGCTCCACTCGGGCAGGTGCAGAGGCGTCTTGGTGCGTTCCAGCACCGCGAAGACCACGGTCACCCAGAAGGCGATCTGGACGGCCACCTGGAAGGCGGCGGAGATGCCCCCGCCGATCGCGTCACCGACGTCGCCGCCGTCGGCGGTCTGCAGCAGCCCGACCAGCACACCGGCCAGGGCCGGAATGAAGCTGAGCAGCAGCTTCATCAGTCGCGACCAGGCCAGGTAGTAGGCCGGGCCGATGAGCTGCAACCGGCGGTCGGCGTAGCGGGCGGCGAGCTTGTCCGGGTCGCCCAGCTCCGTGAGCACCTCCCGCTCGGCGGTGGCCGCGTCCTGCCCGCCGGCCGCACGGCCCTCGACCATGTCGTCGATCGAGGCGCGCAGCTCGGTGGCGATCTCCGCGCGGCGCGCGACCGGCACCGAGCGCAGGGTCGCGGCGAGGTATCGGTCGGTCAGGGTGGTCATCGGTCGGCTCCTTCGATCAGCCCGGTCAGGGAAGTCTGCACTGTGGCGAGGTCGGTGAGAAGTCGGCCCAGCACCGACTCGCCCTCCTCGCTGGTCCGGTAGAACTTGCGCGGCCGGCTCTCCTCGGTGTTCCACTCGCTGGTCAGCAGCCCCTGCTCCTCCAGGCGCCGCAGCAGCGGGTAGAGCGTGTTGGCGTCGACCGGGAAACCGTGGTCGGAGAGGCGTTGCAGCAACGCGTAACCGTAGTCGGGGCGGCGCAGCGCGACGAGGCTCGCCACCACCACGGTTCCCCGACGCAACTCCTGGAGGTGCGTTCGCAGGATCTCATCGCTCACCATGCGTCACACGATACTGTGTGGCACACACTATCGTCCAGCGCCATAACATCGTGCGCTCCACCAACAGTGTGTTCGGGCGAAACGGGCGGCGGCGGACCCCAACGGATCCGCCGCCATGGTGTCGGTCGCTAGCAGGACCGGTCCTCCCGGAAACCGCGCTCGACGACGTAGGCCGGCCCGACCTGGAGGTAGCCGACCCCGGGCCGGATCGGGTGCCCGGTGAACAGCTCCACCCGGGAACCGACCCGCACGAGGTAGGCCGACGCGTCGCCCGCGTCGTTGCGGATCATCGAGCCGCGCGGGCCGTAGATCTCCTCCAGGGCGGCGAAGGACATGCCCACCCCCGCCCCGGCGGGCGTACGCGGCGGCGCGGTGGCGGTGCCCACCTCGACCAGCCGCCCGTCGCGGAAGGTCAGCAGGATCTTGCCCGCCCAGGCCCCGGTGACGCCGGTGTGGACCGTGCCGGCGCAGCCCGGCGCGATCGAGTCGATGAGGCCGGCCGCCGAGAGGCGGGCCAGGTCGGCCCCGATCCGGAACGGTCCGGCGCCCCGGACACTGATGATCCGGACCTCGTCCCGGTCGGCGGCGGCGTCACTGCCGGGACGGTCCGTCGGGTGCCCGGCGGCGACCGACGGCAGGGGTGCGGCGGCGGCCGGGGCCGCCAGGGTGATCGGCACGAGCCCGGCCGTGGCCAGCAGGGCGGTGGCGACGGTGTACGAGAGACGGTGCACGGGGATCTCCTCCTCGACGGTGCGGATGTCCTTGTCCTCTTGGTCTCCCCGCCGACGCGATCGGTTCGTCGGGTTCCCGACCGACACGCCTCCTGGTGTGCGCCGGCCGCGCCGCCGAGGGCTGCCGCCGAACCGACGCGCCGTCTACTGTCGAGGCGGAACGGCGGCCGGCGGTGCCGGTGTCGGGGGTGGTGCGGTGACCAGTCCGGAGCGGATCGGGCCCTACCGGATCGAGCGGCTGCTGGGCACGGGGTCGTTCGCGACGGTCTGGCTGGCCCACGACCCGGTGCTCGACTCCCGGGTGGCGATCAAGGTGCTGGCCGAGAACTGGCACCACGACCTGCGGGTGCGGGAGCGGTTCCTCGACGAGGCCCGCCTGCTGCGCCGGCTCGACGACGAGCGGCTGATCCGCGTCCACGCCGCCGGCGAGCTGCCCGACGGCCGGCCGTACTCGGTGATGGCCTGGGCCGACGGCGGCAGCTTGCACGAGCGGCTGGCGACCGGCCCGATACCTCCGCCCGTCGCCCTGGACCTGCTGGCCGAGATCGCCGCCGGGGTGGCCGTCCTGCACCGCCACGGCGTGGTGCACCGCGACCTGACGCCGGGCAACGTCCTGTTCCGCTCCGGCCCGGACGGCGAGCGGGTGCTCATCGCCGATCTCGGGCTGGCCAAGGCCCTCGCCGCCGCCTCCGGCCTCACCGCCCGGGCCGGCACCCCCGGCTACATGGCCCCCGAGCAGGACGACCCGCTCGCCGTCGTGGGCACCCGCGCCGACGTGTACGGCCTGGGCCGCCTCGGCCTGCGACTCCTCGCCCCGGCCGCCGACCCGACTGGGGGCGGCGACGGGGAGCGCGTCGGGGGGCGGGGGAGGGGCGTCCCGCCGGAGGTGGTCGCCGTGCTGCGCCGGGCCACCGCGCACCGACCCGCCGACCGGTACCCGGACGCCGCCGCCTTCCGCCTCGCCCTGCGGCACGCCGTCACCGCGCCCGACCGTTCCGTCCCCGTGGCGTCGGCAGCCGGGCCGGGCGGACCGTCGCCCGGCCGGGCCGTCGTCGGAGCGTCACCGGGCAACCCGCGAGCCGCCCCCGCGCCGGCCGGCTCCCCGCCCCGACGGGTGCGCGCGCGGGGACGGCCGGTCATCCGCGGCCGCCTCGGCGTACTGGCGCTGGCCGTGCTGGCGTTCGTCGCAGCCGGGGCCACGGGCGGGGACGACACGACCGGTGGGCGTGACGCCGGGAGTGCGACGAGCGGAGCGTTGACCGTCGCGCTGCCGCCCGGCTGGCGGGCCGCCGGCACCGGCTGGGCGGGTCGGTACGGTGCCGACGGCCGGCTCGAACCGGCGCTGGTGATGTCGCCCGACCCGCACCGGTGGGCGGCCGACCCGAGCGTGCCGGGCGCCTTCGTCGGGCTGTCGGCCGACATCGCGGCACGCAGCACCCCGGCCGGATTCGTCGCCGGGCGTCCGCACGCGGCGTGCGCCGCCTGGCCGGTACGCCGCACCCGCCAGGCGGGCGTCGAGTGGGTGGTGGCCCGGTTCACCTGCGACGAGGGGCGACCCGAGATCGTGGAGGCCGCCGGGCTCGCCCCCGGCCGCGCCGGCCTGATCTACGTGCAGGTCACGCCCCCGGCCAACGGTCGGGCCGACTTCGTCGACACCCTGCTGGCCGGGGTGCGGGCGCGGTGAGCCCGCCCGTCACCGCACCACCACGGTGACCGTGTGCGTCGTGCCGCCCTGCGGGATCAGCACGGCCACGGTGCCGGGGCGCACGAACCGGATGTCGACCACCCCGGCCTCGTAGCTGCGGGAGACCAGGTCCTCCCGGTCCACGCCCACCTCGCCCGGGCCGATGCCGATGAGCCGCAGCACCCCGCCGGTGGCGAAGCAGAGCGAGGTGAGCAGCGCCAGCTCGGTCTCGGCCAGCACCACGTCGTGGCGTACCGCCCCGAGGCAGGTGCCGGGCGGTCCGCTCGGCGACGCCGTCGCGCTCGGCGTACGCCCGGCGGCGGTCGTGGGGCGCGCGGCCGGCGGGGGCCGGCGGGCCGGGGGGACGACGGCCGACGTGCCGGGGGCGCCCGGTCGCGGCGGCGACGCCGACGACGCGGCGGCCGACGGCGGGCCGGGGGAGTGGGCGGCCGGCGCTGTCGGCGCGGCCGGCGCCTGCAAGGGCAGGGGCGAGACGGGCGCGTCCCCGCCGCCGCACCCCGCCACCGCTACGGCCACGACCAGGGCGACGACCGCGCCCCCGCCGCACCGCCGCGCCGTCACCGCCGCCCCCGCTCGGCGGCGGGCTCGCCGGAGAGCCGGTGACGCAGCTGCCGGCGGGCCTCGTGGATGCGTGACTTGACGGTGCCCTCGGGCACGCCGAGCAGGCCGGCGATCTCCCGGTAGCCCAGCCCGAGGACGTCGCGCAGGGCGACCGCCTCGGCCAGGTCGCCACGGAGCGCGTCGAGCGCGTCGAGCAGGTCCAGCCGGGTGCCGGCGACCACGCTCGTGCGACGCGGGTCCACCGGCTCCGGCAGCGGCACGCCGCCCGCCTCCACCAGCCAGCGCCGGCGCAGCACCCGGTACGTGGAGCGGGACCGGTTGGCCGCCAGCCGGTACAGCCAGGTGTGCAACGACGAGCGGCCCTCGAACCGGCCGATGCCCCGGGCCAGCGCGAGCAGCGTGTCCTGGCACGCCTCCTCGGCGTCCTCCCGGTGCGGCAGCAGGCGGGCGCAGAGGCGCAGCACCTCGGGGCGCACCGCGACCAGCAGGGCGTCCAGCGCGGCGGGGTCGCCGCGCGACGCCGAGGCGGCCAGCTCCTCGACACCGTCCGGGAGGGGCATCAGGTCGTCCAATGCTCGCCGGATACCGTCCGCCCAGGCTACGGCCGGCGCCGCCGCACCCGGCGTCACGAGTCCGGGAACCGACTGTCGGAGGCCGCCGGGCAGCCCGGTCGGCCGCCGGCGGCCCGCGCCCGGGGCGGCCGGAGAGACCCGCGCCACCCCGGCCGGGGCCGGTCCGCGCGGCGTCTGGAGCCGCGTTCGGCGGCGGCGATAGGGTAGGCCGTCCGAGCTCGACCAACCCATGATCCGACCCGGGGGGCGCCACGCATGGGCGATTCGTTCGCGCATCTGCACGTGCACACTGAGTACTCGATGCTCGACGGGGCGGCCCGGTTGAAGGACCTCTTCGCCGAGGTCAAGCGGCAGGGCATGCCGGCGGTGGCGATGACCGACCACGGCAACATGCACGGCGCGAACGACTTCTACAAGCAGGCGATGGCCGCCGGCGTCACCCCGATCCTCGGCATCGAGGCGTACGTGGCGCCCGAGTCGCGTTTCCACAAGCAGCGGGTGCGCTGGGGTCGCCCGGAGCAGAAGAGCGACGACGTCTCCGGCAGCGGCGGCTACACGCACATGACGATCTGGGCGAAGAACAAGACCGGGCTGCACAACCTCTTCAAGCTCACCAGCCGGTCGTACACCGAGGGGTTCTTCGTCAAGTGGCCGCGGATGGACGCGGAGCTGCTGGCCGACAACTCCGAGGGGTTGATGGCCACGACGGGCTGTCCCTCCGGAGAGGTGCAGACCCGGCTGCGCCTGGGCCAGTACGACGAGGCGCTCAAGGCCGCCGCGAGATACCAGGAGATCTTCGGCAAGGAGAACTACTTCCTGGAGGTCATGGACCACGGCATCAGCATCGAGCGCCGGGTCCGCCAGGAGCTGCACGACATCTCGCGCAAGCTGGACATCCCGCCGGTGGTGACCAACGACTCGCACTACACGCACGAGGCCCAGGCCGAGGCACACGACGTGCTGCTCTGCGTGCAGACGGCGGCGAACGTCGCCGACCCCAACCGGTTCCGGTTCGACGGCAGCGGCTACTACATCAAGTCCGCCGACGAGATGCGCGCCGTCGACAACTCCGACCTCTGGCTGGAGGGCTGCCGCAACACCCTGCTGGTGGCCGAGAAGGTCGACCCCGCCGGGATGTTCGAGTTCCACAACCTGATGCCCCGCTTCCCCGTTCCCGAGGGGGAGACCGAGGATTCCTGGTTCCGCAAGGAGACCTTCGCCGGGCTGAACCGGCGCTACCCCGGCGGCATCCCGGAGGAGCACGTCAGGCAGGCCGAGTACGAGCTGGGCGTCATCACCCAGATGGGCTTCCCGTCGTACTTCCTCGTGGTCGCCGACTTCATCCAGTGGGCCAAGAACCAGGGCATCGCGGTGGGCCCCGGCCGTGGCTCGGCCGCCGGCTCGCTCGTGGCGTACGCGCTGGGCATCACCGACCTCGACCCGATCCAGCACGGGCTGATCTTCGAGCGCTTCCTCAACCCCGAGCGCGTCTCGATGCCGGACGTCGACATCGACTTCGACGAGCGCCGCCGCGGCGAGGTCATCAAGTACGTCACCGACAAGTGGGGCGAGGACAAGGTCGCCCAGATCGCCACCTTCGGCACGATCAAGGCGAAGGCCGCGATCAAGGACTCGGCCCGGGTGCTCGGCTACCCGTACGCGGTCGGCGACCGGATCACCAAGGCGATGCCCCCGGCGGTGATGGGCAAGGACATCCCGCTGGAGGGGATCTTCGACCCCAAGCACCCCCGCTACGCCGAGGCCGGCGAGCTGCGGGGCATGTACGAGGCCGAGTCGGACGTCAAGAAGGTCATCGACACGGCCCGGGGCATCGAGGGGCTGATCCGGCAGACCGGCGTGCACGCCGCCGGCGTCATCATGTCCGCCGAGCCGATCGTCGACCACATCCCGCTGATGCGCCGGGACTCCGATGGGGTCATCATCACCCAGTTCGACTACCCGACGTGCGAGTCGCTCGGGCTGTTGAAGATGGACTTCCTCGGCCTGCGCAACCTGACGATCATCGACGACGCGGTGAAGAACATCCAGCTCAACCACGGCAAGGAGCTGGACCTGCTGGCCCTGCCGCTGGACGACAAGCCCGCGTACGAGCTGCTGGCCCGGGGCGACACCCTCGGCGTCTTCCAGCTCGACGGCGGGCCGATGCGCTCGCTGCTGCGGATGATGAAGCCCGACAACTTCGAGGACATCTCCGCCGTCCTCGCGCTCTACCGGCCCGGCCCGATGGGCGTCGACTCGCACACCAACTACGCGCTGCGCAAGAACGGCCTCCAGGAGATCACCCCGATCCACCCGGAGCTGGAGGAGCCGCTGCGGGAGATCCTCGCGCCCACCTACGGCCTGATCGTCTACCAGGAGCAGGTGCAGCGCGCCGCGCAGATCCTCGCCGGCTACACCCTCGGCCAGGCCGACCTGCTGCGCCGCGCGATGGGTAAGAAGAAGAAGGAGATCCTCGACAAGGAGTTCATCCCGTTCCGCGACGGCTGCCGCGAGCGGGGCTACTCCGACGAGGCGATCCAGAAGGTCTGGGACGTGCTGGTCCCGTTCGCCGGCTACGCCTTCAACAAGGCGCACTCGGCGGCGTACGGGCTCGTGTCGTACTGGACGGCGTACCTGAAGGCCCACTACCCGGCCGAGTACATGGCGGCGCTGCTCACCTCCGTCGGCGACGACAAGGACAAGATGGCGCTCTACCTGTCGGAGTGCCGGCGGATGCGCATCCAGGTGCTGCCCCCGGACGTGAACACCTCCGCCGGGCCGTTCACCCCGGTCGGCAAGGAGATCCGCTTCGGCCTCGGCGCGGTACGCAACGTCGGCGCCAACGTCGTCGCCGCGATCATGCGCTGCCGCGACGAGAAGGGCGAGTACGCCGACTTCTACGACTTCCTGTCGAAGGTCGACGCGGTGGTCTGCAACAAGAAGACCATCGAATCGCTGATCAAGGCCGGGGCGTTCGACTCGCTCAAGCACTCCCGCAAGGCGCTGCTCACGGTGCACGCGGAGGCGATCGACGCGTACGCCGACGTCAAGCGCAAGGAGGCCGTCGGCCAGTACGACCTCTTCGGCGCCGGCTTCGGCGACGCGGAGACCAACAGCACCACGGTGATGCCCGTGATCGGCGACGGGGAGTGGGACAAGCGCGACAAGCTCGCCTTCGAGCGCGAGATGCTCGGCCTCTACGTCTCCGACCATCCGCTGTTCGGCCTGGAGCACGTCCTCGGCGCGGCGGCGGACTGCACCATCGCCGCCCTGTCGGAGGAGGGCACCGTCCCGGACGGGGCCGTGGTCACCCTCGCCGGCATCCTCTCCGGAGTGCAGCGGCGGGTCACCAAGCAGGGCCGGGCCTGGGCCTCGGCCACCCTGGAGGACCTCGCCGGCGGCGTGGAGGCCCTCTTCTTCCCCAACACCTACGAGGTGATCGGGCAGTACATCGCCGAGGACGCCATCGTGGTGGTCAAGGGGCGGGTCGACCGGCGCGACGACACGCCCCGGATCATGGCGATGGACATGTCCATGCCGGACGTCAGCAGCACCCCGGGGAGCAAGCCGATCACCCTGACCATCCCGGTGCACCGGTGCACCCCGCCGCTGGTGGAACGGCTCAAGGAGACCCTGGTGCTGCACCCGGGCGACACCGAGGTGCACGTCAAGCTGCTCAACGGCGGGCGGACCACCACTCTGCGGCTGGGGCCGTTCCGGGTGGCGGCCACCACCGCGCTGATGGGCGACCTGAAGAGCGTCCTCGGCCCCGCCAACGTCAGCTGACGCCGGCGGGCCCGAGGACGCGGACGGGTCGGGCGCGCACCTGCGCCCGCCCCTGCCGT
This sequence comes from Micromonospora echinofusca, assembly GCF_900091445.1. Classification (NCBI taxonomy): domain Bacteria; kingdom Bacillati; phylum Actinomycetota; class Actinomycetes; order Micromonosporales; family Micromonosporaceae; genus Micromonospora; species Micromonospora echinofusca. Next base: position 4,148,368 of record NZ_LT607733.1, on the reverse strand, counting down.
CCTTGGGCCTGCTCGGGGTGGGCGATCTCGAAGGTGTCCTGGAGCGGCTGCACGGGCGGGAGGCGGGAAGGCAGCACCCGGAGCCGCGAGCGCCGGATTGGCCGTCCCGGTCCGCGGCGCGGGTGGCTAGCGTCGACGGCGTGGAGATCGCACAGGCGCAGAAGTTGTGGCAGCCGCAGCCGGGTTGGCTGAACACCGCCAGCTACGGGCTCCCGCCCGAACCGGCGTGGGACGCAGTGCAGGAGGCGATGGTCGACTGGCGGGCCGGGCGTACGTCGTGGGAGGGCTGGGGCCGGGCCACCGAGCGGTCGCGAACCGCCTTCGCCGGGCTGGTCGGGGTGCCGGCCGCCGACGTCACGGTCGGCAGCACGGTCTCGCAGTTGCTGGCCCCGGTCGCCGCCGCCCTGCCCGCCGGCGCGACCGTCGTGGTGCCGGAGGTCGAGTTCACCTCCAACCTCTTCCCGTGGCTGGTGCAGGCAGAGCGGGGCGTGCGGGTGCGTACCGTGCCGCTGGCCGGGCTCGTCGACGCGATCGACGCCGACACGGACCTGGTCGCGTTCAGTCTGGTGCAGTCGGCCGACGGCGCGGTCGCCGCGTACGCCGAGATCGTCGCGGCGGCCCGGGCGCACGGCGCCCTCGTCGCGGTCGACGCCACCCAGGCGTGCGGCTGGCTGCCGTTCGACGCGGGCCTGGCCGACGTGGTCGCGGTCGGGGCCTACAAGTGGCTGATGTCCCCGCGCGGCTCCGCGTTCGCCTACCTGGCGCCCGCGCTGCGGGAGCGGCTGCGCCCCGACGCCGCCGGCTGGTACGCGGGGGAGGACCCGCACGCCTCCTACTACGGCCCGCCGCTGCGCCTGGCCGCCGACGCCCGCCGGTTCGACATCTCGCCGGCCTGGTTCAGCTGGGTCGGCACGGCGCCCGCCCTGGAGTTGGTCGCCGAGATCGGCGTGCCGGCCGTGCACGCGCACGACGTGGCGCTGGCCAACCGGTTCCTCGCCGGGCTGGGCCGGCCGCCGGGGGAGAGCGCCATCGTCGCGGTCGAGGTGCCCGACGCGGCGCAGCGGCTGGAGCGGGCGGGCGTGCGGGCGGCCGTGCGCGCCGGCCGGGTGCGGGCGTCCTTCCACGTCTACTCCACCGAGGACGACGTCGACCTCGCCCTGGACGCGCTCACCGGCTGAACCGGGGCTCCTCCGGGGCGGGTCGACGCCGGCCGGTGGTCACTTGGCGCCGGTGACGATCCCCGGGTTGATGCAGAGGCCGGGGTTGCTGCCGTTGCGCTCGGCGATCTCCAGGCACCGCGACACCTTGTCGACCTTCGCGTTCGTCTCGGTGATCTGCTTCTGGATGGCGGCGTTCTTGCGGTCCTGCTCCAGGTTGCGGGTCTGGGCGAGCTTGTCCTGGAACGCCTTGATGTTGCCCTCGGTCTTGTCGTCGTGGTTGACCCGGGTGATCGTGACCGACAGGATGTCGACGTCGCTGGAGAGCCGCGTCTCCGCGCTGGACTTGATGCTCTCGGCGAAGGGCTTCAGGTCCACGTTCAGGTTGCCGGTGTTCGCGTCGATCTTCTCCAGCGGGTTGTACGTCGCGAAGGCGTCGTTGACGGCGCTGTCGAGCTGCACGCCCACCCGCTGGCCCCGGAAGCTGTCGAAGTCGCCCTTGTAGTCCATGAACTGCTTCGGCGCGTTCTCCGGCTTGACCTGCCACTCCACGAGCACCTCGACGCAGGCGTCGGCGAGCGTGCCGGTGCGGACCCGGACGCAGTCCTCGCCGCCGATGTGGTCGTACTTCTGCCGGCCCGCGTCCCACTCGCCGACCTTGTGCCAGGGGGCGACCCACTTCAGGCCCGAGCCGGTGACCTTGCCCGTCGGCTTGTTGAAGCTGGTGACGATGCCGACCGAGCGGATCGGCACGGAGTGGGCGCTGGAGCCGACGATGAACACGACCGCGCCGACGAGGCAGCCGAGTGCCGCCAGGGTGGCGGTGCGCTTGGTGGGCCTGCTCGGGGCGGCGAGGGCGAGCAGGCCGGAGATCGCCAGACCGACGGTGAAGATGATCGCAACAGTGAAGCCGAAGGGCATTCGCTCGGCACCTTTCGCGGGAGGGGGCCCATCACCCTAGGGGCACCGGTCAAGGTGAAGCGCAGCTGGGATGCGGCGTGGAGGTTCCGCACGGCCCGACGCACCGGAATGTGGCTGCCATCGACATAGTTCGACATCCCGGCGCCGCCGTAGGTTTCCAGCACGCGACGGCCATGTGACCGCGGTCACCGTTCCGGTCGTCGCCGGACCTACGAAGGAGTAGGCGATGGCCGGGCGAGCGCTCCTGTCGGCCCGCGGGCTGACCCGTGACTTCCGGGGCTTCCGGGCGGTGGACGGGGTCGACCTCGACATCGCGGCGGAGAGCGTCCACGCGCTCGTCGGCCCGAACGGCGCCGGGAAGACCACCCTCTTCAATCTGCTCACCGGCTTCCTGCGGCCCAGCGGCGGACGGATCGAGCTGGACGGCCGCGACATCACCGGGCTGCCCCCGGAGCGGGTCGCCCGGCTGGGCGTGGCCCGGTCGTTCCAGATCACCAGCCTCTTCCCGCAGCTCTGCGCCCGGGAGCACGTCGAGCTGGCGTTGCAGAGCCGCAGCGGGCTGGGCTGGCGGTTCTGGCGCTCGGCGAAGCTCATGCGCCGCTACACGGACCGGGCCGGCGAGCTGCTCGACATGGTCGGCCTGGCCGAGCTGTCCGAGGCCCCCGCCGAGGCGTTGGCGTACGGGCGCAAGCGGGCGCTGGAGCTGGCCATCGCCCTCGCCCTGGACCCGAAGGTGCTGCTGCTCGACGAGCCGACCGCCGGGATGGGCCTGGAGGACGTCGACCGCACCGTCGAGCTGGTCGCGCGGGTGCGGCGGGGCCGGACGGTGGTGCTGGTCGAGCACAACATGAGCGTCGTCGGGCGGCTCGCCGACACCGTCACCGTCCTACAGGCCGGCAAGGTCCTCGTCGAGGGCCCGTACGAGCAGGTGCGCGCCGACGAGCGCGTCATCACCGCCTACCTGGGAGCCGCCGATGCTGCGCATTGAGAACCTGTCCGCCTGGTACGGCGAGGCGCAGGTGCTGCGGGAGGTCAGCCTCGACGTCGCCGCAGGCGAGGTGGTCACCCTCGTCGGGCGCAACGGCGCCGGCAAGTCCACCCTGCTGCGTTGCGTGATGGGCCTGCACGCCGGCCAGCGCGGCACGGTGGAGCTGGACGGGCGCGACGTCGGGAGGCTGCCCGCGTACCGGCGGGCGCGGCTGGGGCTCGGCTGGGTCCCCGACGACCGGGGCAGCTACGCCACGCTGAGCGTGACGGAGAACCTCACCCTGCCGCCGAGGGTCGGCCCCGACCCGTGGTCGCTGGAGCGCGTGTACGAGGCGTTCCCCGCCCTGCACCAGCGGCGCGACTCGGCGGCCACCATGCTCTCCGGCGGCGAGCAGCAGATGCTCGCGCTGGCCCGGGTCCTGCGGATGGGCGCCCGGCTGCTGCTCTGCGACGAACCGACCGAAGGGCTCTCCCCGCTGCTCGTGCGGCAGGTCGGTGACCTGCTGCGCGAGGCCAAGCGGCACGGGGTGACCGTGCTGCTGGTCGAGCAGAACCTGCACTTCGCGACCGGCGTCGCCGACCGGCACTACCTGCTGGCCGAGGGACGCGTCGTGGAGGCGATGGACAACTCCGAGGTGCGCTCCCGGGAGCGGGAGCTGCTGTCGTACCTCGGCATCTGAATTCCGATTCGACGACCCGCGCGGCGCGCGGGGTGGAGGGATGGGCATGCGTAGGACGGTGGGTGTGGCCGCCGCTTCGGCGGCGGTGGTGCTGGTCGCGGGCTGCGGCGGCGGTGGTCCCCGGTCGGGCGGCGACCAGAAGCTGACCGGCGGCAGGATCGTGCTGGGCGTGCTCAACGACCAGTCCGGCGCGTACTCCGAGCTGTCCGGCAAGAACTCGGTCAAGGCCGTGCAGATGGCCATCGCCGACTTCAAGGCCAGGCACGGCGACAAGGCGGTGACCGGCGACATCACCGTGGAGACCGCCGACCACCAGAACAAGCCCGACATCGCCAACAGCAAGGCCCAGGAGATGTACGACCGCCAGGGCGTCGACCTGATCCTCGACGTGCCCACCTCGTCGGCGGCGCTGCGGGTGGCCGACGTGGCGAAGGAGAAGAAGAAGCTCTACTTCAACATCGGCGCCGCGACCACCGACCTGACCGGCAAGAGCTGCAACAGGTACACGTTCCACTACGCGTACGACACCTACATGCTGGCCAACGGAACGGGCAAGGTCACCACCGAGCAGGTCGGCAGGAACTGGTACATCCTCTACCCGAACTACGCCTTCGGCCAGGACATGGAGAAGAGCTTCTCCACCGCCATCACCGCCGCCGGCGGGCAGGTCGTCGGCAAGGACGGGGCGCCGTTCCCGAACACCAGCGGCGACTTCTCCACCTTCCTGCTCAAGGCGCCGACGCTCAATCCGAAGCCGCAGGTGCTCGGCACCATGCAGGCGGGCGCCGAGCTGGTCAACGTGGTCAAGCAGTACAACGAGTTCAAGCTGCGGGACAAGGGCGTCGGGCTGGCCGTCGGCCTGATGTTCATCACCGACATCCACTCGCTCACCCCGGCCGCGCTCGCCGGTACCACCTACACCGACGCCTGGTACTGGAACTTCGACGCGAAGAACCGCGAGTTCGCCGACCGGTTCCAGTCCGAGACCGGTACCCGGCCGTCCTTCGCGCACGCGGCCAACTACTCCGCCGCGACGCAGTACCTGGAGGCCGCGCAGACCGCCGGCACCGACGACGCCGACGCGATCGTCAAGGAGCTGGAGGGCAAGGAGGTCGACGACGTCTTCCTGCGCAACGGCAAGTTCCGCGCCGAGGACCACCGGGTCGTCCACGACGCCTACCTCGCCCAGGTGAAGCCGCAGTCCGAGGTGAGTGAGCCGTGGGACTACGTCAAGGTCCTCAAGACCATCCCCGCCGCCGAGGCGTTCCGCGCCCCGTCGGCGGACTGCAAGATGTGACCAGGGCATGACCGGCTTCCTGCAGAACACGTTCAACGGGCTGGTGAGCGGGGCGTTCTACGCCCTGCTCGCCCTCGGGCTCGCCGTCATCTTCGGCATGCTGAGAGTCGTCAACTTCGCCCACGGGGCGTTCTACATGCTGGGTGCCTTCGGCGCGTACGTGCTGCTCACCGAGGCGGGCGTGCCGTTCTGGGCGGCGTTGGTGATCATGCCGGTGGGGCTGGCCCTGGTCGGCATGGCCCTGGAGCGGGCCCTCATCCACCGGCTCACCCGGCTCGACCCGCTCTACAACTTCCTGCTCACCTTCGGCCTGACGCTCATCCTCCAGGACCTGGTTAAGCTCCGCTACGGTGTGCAGTCCAGCCCGTACGAGACCCCGTCCGCGCTCGCCGGGTCGGTCGACTTCGGGCTCTTCGACTTCCCCACCTACCGGGTCTTCATCCTCGGCTTCGCGGTCGCCGTCTGCGTCGGCGTCTGGTGGGTGCTCACCCGCACCCGGATCGGCATGGTGGTCCGGGCGTCGACCGAGCGGCCCGAACTGACCCGGGCCTTCGGCATCGACGTCGGGCGCTGGGTCACCCCGGTCTTCGGCTTCGGCATCGGCCTCGCCGGTCTCGCCGGGGTGCTGGCCGCGCCGATGCGGGCCGTGAACCCGCTGATGGGCGCCGACCTGATCATCGTGGTCTTCGCGGTGGTGGTGATCGGCGGGCTGGGCTCGATCTTCGGGTCCGTCGCCGCCGGCTTCGGCATCGGCCTCGTACAGGCGTGGGGCGAGGCGTACCTGTCCGACGTCCCGATCGTGTCGCAGACGATCGTCTTCATCGTGATGGCCGTCGTGCTGCTCTGGCGCCCGGCCGGGCTGTTCGGCCGTGAGGAGGCACCGGCATGACGAGCACCGTCGACACCGCGACCGACGCCGGCCGACCGGCGCCGAGGTCCGGGCTGGTCGCCGTGACCCGGGCCCCCGCCTGGCTCCGGTACGCGCTGCTCGCCGTCGGGCTGCTGGTGGCGTTCTGGCTGCCCAACGGGCTCTACCCGGCGGTGGCGGTGGACATCCTCTGCTGGGCGCTGTTCGCCGTCGCCGTGGACCTGCTGCTCGGCTTCACCGGGCTGATGTCCTTCGGGCACGCGGCGTTCTGGGGCGCCTCCGCGTACGTCACCGGGCTGACGGCCATCCACCTCGGCCTGCCGTTCCCGGCGGCCGTGCTGGCCGGGGCGCTCGCCGCCGCCCTGCTCGCGGTGCCGATCGGCTACCTGGCGGTGAAGCGGACGGGCATCTACTTCGCCATGGTCACCCTGGCGTTCGCGCAGCTGGTCTACTACGTGGCCAACGAGTGGCGCTCCGTCACCCGCGGCGAGAACGGCCTCCAGGGCGTGCCGCGCGAGCTGTTCGGGCTGGACCTGACCGACGACTACTACTTCTACTACGCGATCCTGCCGATCGTGCTGCTCGGACTGGCCGCCGCCTGGCGGATCGTGCACTCGCCGTTCGGCCGGGTGCTGGTCGGCATCCGCGACAACCCGGCCCGCGCCCGCGCGCTCGGCTACCCGGTGCACCGCTACAAGCTGACCGCGTTCGTGCTGTCGGGCTTCATCGCCGGGCTCGGCGGCGGGCTGTTCGCCGTCGGCCACCGCTTCGTCTCCCTCGACGTGCTGCACTGGACCACCTCGGGCAAGGCGGTCATCGTGGTGGTGCTCGGTGGCATCGGCACCCTCTGGGGCGGGGTGCTCGGCGCGGGCATCCTGGTCCGCCTGGAGGACTGGCTGTCGTTCTCCGGGTTCGAGGCGATCGGCCTGGTCACCGGCGGCATCTTCGTCCTCGTCGTACTCGTGTTCCGGCGCGGCATCTGGGGCAGCGCCGCGGCCCTCGCGACGCGCTGGTCGGCGTCCCGCCGCCGTTAGTCGCACCCGGGCGCATCCATTCGCGACCCTCCCGACGAACCCCCTGGTAGTGAAGGTCTACCCGGGGGTACGTCTGGTGCTGACAGATCCCATGCCGGTCGAAGCCGTCGAGACCGCGCGCAAGCATCTCTCCCTGGCCGCCGAGGACCTCGACGCCAACCGGATCGCCGCGCTCGTCGTCGAGGCGGCCGACGAGTGGGGCGCGGCGGCGCTGTGGGAGCAGGTCTGCGTGCCGATGCTGGCCGCGTTGCCCGGGCACACCGCCATCGAGGTCGCCGTCGAGCACGCCCTTGCCGAGGGCGTGCGCGTCGGCCTGGACGTGTTCCGGCGCGTACCGGGCCGCCCCCTGCCCACCGGCGGCGTGCTGCTGGCCGGAGCCGAGCAGGAGACGCACTGCCTCGGCCTGCACGCCCTCGCCGCCGCGCTGCGCGAGCGCACGCGGGGCAGCCTGCTGCTCGGACCGGCCCTGCCGTGGACGGCGCTCGCCAGCGCCGCCCGCCGCGTCCGGCCGCGCATCGTCGTGCTCTGGGCGCAGACGCCGGTCACCGGGCGCGCGTACCGCCTGGTGCGCTTCGCCCGCGACTTCCCGGCGATCCAGGTGTACGGCGCCGGCCCGGGCTGGATCGAGCCGCTCGGCGACCCGGCGACCCGACTGTCGGCGCTGCCCGCCGCCGTCGCCGCCTGCTCCGCGCCGCTTCTGCCCTGACCGCTGCGCGCCGTCGCTGCCCCGGTCCTATTCCACGGGTACGGCCGGACGGCCGCTGAACAGGCGGCGGAGTCGATCGGCAGCCTGGACTCCGGAGATCGGGGGATGGATGTGCCGCTGGCCGGCACCCCGGGTTCGGGTGCCGGCCAGCGATCCCCCTTGTGGTGGAAAGTCTGTGTGCGTGTGTGTCAGCTGTTCCAGTGCTCGGCGACCAGGTCGGCGGCCTGCTGCTCCCACTGGGCGTAGTGGTCCGGGTACGCCGACACCTGCACCGTCTGCGCGGCCTTCGTCAGGGGCATGTCCTGCCACCCGTCGACCTGCTTCAGACCCTTCAGGAACGCCGTCGTCGAGTACTCCGGGTCGGTGATCTGCTCCACCGTGCCCCAACCACTGGACGGACGCTGCTGGAACAGGCCCTGCGAATCATGGTCGTTGCGGTCACCCAGGTGACCCAGGTTCTCCAACTTCGACTCCTGCAACGCCGTCGCGATCGACACCACCGCGGCCCGCTCGTCCATGCCGGCCTTCTTCGTCGCCGCGATGATCGCCTTCACGTTGCCGACCTGCTCATCGGACAGGTCGATACGCGACTGGGCGCCCTGCAAACCATGCGGCACCAGCTTGCCCATGTCGGGCTTGTCGGCCTGCACCGCGGCGACGGCGACAGCCGTCGTGTCCACGCTCGGGGCGCTGGTGTGGGCGGTGTCGGTCATCGGACCGGCGGCCACACCACCGGCGAACGCGAGACCGGCGATACCGAGAACGCTGTTACGAATGATCGTGTTCATCGCAGATGCTCCATTCGGGGGTCGGCACCCACAATGCCGAGGGGGATCGGCTTCACGCGGGTGCAAGCACCGTCCGGCGCCCAAGGAACTCAGGGGATCTCCAGTCGAACCGGGGGAGATTTCTCCGGCGTCGTACCGGAGGAAAGGTCTCCCGCGTCGCGCTGGAGGAAAGATCAGATCGGCCGTGTCGGCCGGATGTCCGACCTGTGCGGGTCGGAAGGACCCGGACTGTTTCGCGGGGGCGGGGGTTGCCCTCACGTCGGCCGGACCATGTGTAACGACCACCGGCCCGCCAACATTCCGGGACCCCGGTCCCGCCACCCCGTCGGGGCGGTCCCGCCATCCCGGCGGGGCGGCATCGCCTTGGCGCTTGCCCGTCGGGGCCGGCTCGCCACCCCGTCGGGGCGGGCGGTGCCCCCGACCACACCCCCAAACCGGACACCGCCCACGATCCGAAACCTGCCGCCGCAGACCCGACCAAGCCATCCGGACACCCGCCACGACACCGGACACCCCACGCAGTCGGATGCGGCGACGCCTCGGCAGCAGATCTTGGTAGATACCGGCCCCTGGAGGGGCACGTTCTTACCAAGATCTCCCCGACCCCGACCCCGACCCCGACCCCGGCCCCGACCCCGACCCGGACCCGGCGCAGCGGTCCGACGCCACACTCGCCGACACGGGCGTAGGCGCACCTCTCGACGCGCGCCCGCGCAACCCAGCCGAGCGGCGTAGCGCAACCGTGAAGAGGACAGGGGTGACCGCGGTCACATAAGATACGAACCGGTTCCGTATCGATAATCGCCCGCCTACGCTCACACCCGGATTACGAGTCTGGCCCGTATCGAAACGGGGCCGGGGGGAGAACGCTGATGCCGCCGCACGAGCACACGGGACACCCGAGGAGGTGGGCGATCCTCGGGGTGCTGGTGATCAGCCTGCTCGTGGTCGTCCTGGACAACACGATCCTCAACGTCGCGCTGCGTACGCTCGCCGACCCGGTGCACGGCCTCGGCGCGAGCCAGGGCGAGTTGGAGTGGTCGATCAACTCCTACACGCTGGTCTTCGCCGGCCTGCTGTTCACCTTCGGCGTCCTCGGCGACCGCGCCGGGCGCAAGCGCTTCCTGCTGATCGGCCTGGTGCTCTTCGGGCTGGCGTCGGTGCTGTCGGCGTACGCGCAGAGCCCCGCGCAACTGATCGCGGCCCGCGCGCTGATGGGTGTCGGCGGTGCGGCCATCATGCCGGTCACGCTCTCGATCATCTCCAACGTGTTCGACCCCCGCGAGCGGGGCCGGGCGATCGGCGTCTGGGCCGGCGCGGTCGGCCTGGCCGTGGCCATCGGCCCGATCCTCGGCGGCGCCCTGCTGGAGCACTACTGGTGGGGCTCGGTGTTCCTGATCAACGCGCCGGTGGTGGTGCTCGGCGTGGTGCTGGTGGCGCTGCTCGTGCCGGAGTCGCGGGACCCGGATCCGGGCCGCGTCGACGTCGTCGGCGTACTGCTGTCGGTGGTCGGGCTCGTGGCGTTGACGTACGGCATCATCGACGGCGGCGAGCACGGCTTCGGCCGCCCGGTGGTCTGGGCCGCGATCGTCGGCGGGCTGGCGGTGCTGGCCTGGTTCGTGGCGTACGAGCGGCGCAGCGACCACCCGTCGTTGGACGTACGGCTGTTCCGGGTGCCCCGCTTCGCCGCTCCGGTGGCCATCGTCGGGCTGATCTTCTTCGCCGCGACGGGCGTCATGTTCTTCAGCTCGTTCTACCTGCAACTGGTGCGCGGGTTCAGCCCTCTGGAGACCGGCCTGCTCTACCTGCCCTTCGCCGCGGCCCAGCTCATCTTCGCCCCGAGCAGCGCGGCGATGGTCCGCCGCTACGGCGGCCGGGCGGTCGCGACGGTGGGGCTGGCGCTGACCGTGACCGCGCTCGGCGTGTTCGCCTTCGTCGACGCGACCACTCCGATCTGGGTGGTGCTGGTCGTCTTCTTCCTCCAGGGCACCGGGATGGCCAACATCATGCCCCCGGCCACGGAATCGATCATGTCCGCGCTGCCCCGGGAGAAGGCCGGCGTCGGTTCGGCGGTCAGCAACACGATCCGGCAGGTGGCCGGCGCGCTCGGCGTGGCGGTGCTCGGGTCGGTGCTCTCCGCGGTCTACCGGGCCGACGTCGACTCCGCCCTGCGGGACCTGCCCGCCGGTGCGGGCGAGGCGGCCGGCGAGTCCATCTCCGGCGCGTACGCCGCCGCGGGTCAGCTCGGGCCGGCGGGCCCGCAGCTGATCGCGGTCGCCGACGACGCCTTCCTGGCCGCGATGCACTGGGCGGCGGGCCTCGCCGCCGCGACCGCCGCCCTCGGCATCGTGGTGGTGCTGCGCTGGATGCCCGGCCGTCCCGCCGCGCGACCGGGGGAGCCGGCGCCGGTGGGGGAGGCCGAGTTGGCCGGCACCGCCTAGCCTCGCCACAATGTCCGACATGACTTCCCCCGCCGACGCTCCCCGGCCCCCCGGGCGGCCGAGGAGCGTCCGCGCGGACGAGGCGATCGTCGAGGCCACCCTCGACCTGCTCGCCGACGGCAGCACGATCGAGGCGATCTCGATCGAGGCGATCGCCGCCCGCGCCGGGGTCGGCAAGGCCACCATCTACCGCCGCTGGCCCGGCAAGGAAGCGCTGCTGCGCGACGCCCTGCGGAGGCTCAAGGGCACCCCGCCGGAGCCTGCCGGCCACTCGGTGCGCGACGACCTGATCCTGCTGGTCGGGGCGGTCGGGCACCACATCGACCCACGGGCGGCGCGGATCATGCCCTGCCTGGTGCCGGAGGTCAACCGCAGCCCCGAGCAGTACCAGCTCTACCAGAACATCATCGAGCCCCGGCGCGAGATGATGCGCGAGGTGCTGCGGCGCGGCGTGCGCCGCGGCGAGCTGCGCGCCGATCTCGACGTCGAGGTGGTCATGGCGATGCTGACCGGCCCGATGCTGGTGCAGCGCGTCATGCGGTGGCACCCCGACCTCGACGAGCCGACCCTGCCGCAGCGCATCGTCGACGGCGTACTGGACGGCATCCGCGCCCACTGACGGGCCGCCGCGCGGCGCGGCGGCCCGGCGGTCGCCCGGGGACACGGCCCGGCCGGCGGCCAGGTGCCGTCGGCGGGTGTTCAGGCGGCGGGCGTACGCAGGCGGTGCAGGCGCAGGGCCAGCTGCACCTCCAGCGCCCGCTCCGGCTTCTGCCAGTCCGCGCCGAGCAGCTGCCCGACCCGCTCCAGCCGCTGGGTGACGGTGTTGACGTGCACGTGCAGCAGCTCGGCGGCGCGCGCCAGGCTGCCGCCCACCCCGAAGTACGCCTCCAGCGTCTTCACCAACGCGGTGCCCCGCCGGGCGTCGTAGTCGACGACCGGCCCGACGGTGGCGGTCAGGAACCGGTTCACGTCCTTGTCGCCCCCGTCACCGACCGCGCCCAGCAGCAGCCCGACGAAGCCCAGCTCGGCCGTGCTCGCCCCCTGCCCCGAGCGGCCCAGCGCACCGAGGGCGGTCAGGCACCGCTCCGCCTCGGCGAACGTCGCGGCCAGCGACGCCGGACCCGTCGACGGGCCGCTCGCCCCGGCGGTCACCGGCCGCCCGGTCACCCGCGACAGGTCCCGGGCCACCGCCCGCGCGCTGCCGCCCGCGTCCCGCCCGGGCAGCATCAGCACCACCCGCCCGTCGCGGGCCGCCGCCAGCCCGCCGCGCGTCGAGGCGTACGTGGTGGCCCAGGAGAGCACCCGCTGCCGGGCCGAGCCGGTCGCGGCGATCGCGTCGTCGCCGACCGCCACCAGCACGTGCGGGGCGTCCAGGTCCACCCCGAGGCGGCGGGCCCGGCTGCGCAGCGCGTCCGTGTCCCGCAGCGGCCGGGCGATCAGGTCGTCGAGCAGCTCGCCCCGGACCCGCCCCTCCGCCTCGGCGACGGTACGCCGGAACAGCAGCAGCAGCGCCGTCACCAGCGACGCCCGCTCCAGGATCCGCTGGTCGGCGTCGACCAGCTCGTCGTCGGGGCGCAGCACCAGCGCGCCCAGGTTCTCCGCACCGGCCACCACGGCCGCGTACCAGAGCCGGCCCCGGCGCACGCTGCGGCCCTCCGTACGCGACGCGGCCACCGCCTCCACCATGTCCGCCCGGTCCGGCTCCTCGATCTCGCCGACCCGGGCCAGCAGCCGGCCCTCCGCGTCGAGCGCCAGCAGCGCCCCGCCGAGCACGTCGGTGACCGCTGAGGCGACGTCCTCCACGCCGCCGCCGCGCAGCACCAGCGCGGTCATCCGGTCGTGCGCCGCCGCGGCCCGCTCCACCGAGCTGCTGTGCGCGCGGATCGTGGTGTTCGCCGCCGACAGCTCCTCCAGCGCCGCCCGCGTCTCCGCGAGCAGCCGCGCGGTGTCGATCGCCACCGCCGCGTGCGCGGCGAGGGACACCAGCAGCGCCACCTCCTCCCGGACGAACGGCCGGGCGGAGCGGTTGGCCGCGTAGAGCACCCCGATCGAGGTCGAGCCGAGCCGCAGCGGCACCCCGAGGATGGCCACCAGGCCCTCCTCGCCCACCCCGGCGTCGATCTCGCCGGTGTGGTGGAAGCGGTCGTCCTCCGGGTAGTTCGCGGTGACGTACGGGGCGCCGGACTGGGCCACCAGGCCGCCGAGGCCGGCGCCCATCGGCAGCCGCAGCTGCTGGAAGCGGGCGGAGACCGAGCCGTCGGTGACCCGCATGTAGGTGTCGCCGCGTTCGTCGTCGTCGAGGGTCATGTAGGCCACGTCCGCGCCGAGCAGGTTGCGCGCCCGGTGCACGATCGCGCGCAGCACGTCGTCCAGGTCGCGCAGCCCGGCCAGGTCGCTGACCGTGTCGTACAGCCCGGAGAGCTCGACCTCCCGGCGGCGGCGACGCTCCAGCAGCGCGCGGACCCGCAGCGCCACCGTCTTGGCCTGCTCCAGCTCGGCGAGCCGCTCCGGCGGCACGCCGGCGGCGCGCGCGGCGATGAGCGGCCCCTCGAACTCCACCGCGGCGGCCTCGCGGGCGAGCAGCTCCAGGAATTCCACCGGTGACGACATGACCGACATTGTGCGGCTTGCCACTAGTTGGCCGTCCAGCCCCCGTCGAGCGCGATGGACGCGCCCGTGATGAACGCCGCCGGCGGGGAGCAGAGGTACGCCACCAGCTCGGACACCTCCTCCGGCTCGATCAGCCGCTTGATCGCCGCCCGCGCCAGCATGATCTTCTCGACCACCTCGGCCTCGGGGATGCCGTGGCTGGCGGCCTGGTCGGCGATCTGGCTCTCCACCAGCGCCGTGCGCACGTACGCCGGATTGACGCAGTTGGCGGTGACACCGTGCGGGGCGCCCTCCAGCGCGACCACCTTCGACAGCCCTTCCAGCGCGTGCTTGGCGGAGACGTACGCCGACTTGTACGGCGAGGCGCGCAGCCCGTGCACAGAGGAGATGTTCACGATCCGGCCCCAGCCCTGGGCGTACATGTGCGGCAGGGCCCGGCGGATGATCAGGAACGGCGCCTCCACCATCACCCGGTGCAGGTGGGCGAAGCGCTCCGCCGGGAACTCCTGCACCGGCGCCACGTGTTGCAGGCCCGCGTTGTTCACCACGATGTCCACGTCGGCGTCGAGCCGGTCCACCGCGTCCGGGTCGGCCAGGTCCACGCCCTCGGCCCGCCCGCCGGCCTCCGCCGCCACCGCCTTGGCCGCCTCGATGTTGCGGTCCACCACCAGGACGTCGGCGCCGGCGGCGGCCAGCCGCAGGGCGCACGCCCGGCCGATGCCGCTGCCGCCCCCGGTCACCAGGGCGGTACGACCAGCGAGGTCGACGTGTACGACGTGGGGGACCGCCACGGGTTCTGCCGTCATGGCGCATGAAGTTACGAGCTGTGTATGCGGGCGCACATGGGCCGACGACACATACTCGGCGGCCGGAGTGTGTGGCTGCCGCGCTCCCCGGGCGGCGTGTCGGCACGCCCGGCGTGTCCCCGGCGGCGGGGTGTCGCCCGGCTCGGTAGGGTGTCGAACACACGTACTGCTGACGGCTGGGGGAGGAGGCGGCGTGCGGGTGCTGGGCGTCGACCCGGGGCTGACCCGGTGCGGGGTCGGCGTGGTCGAGGGAGTGCCGGGGCGGCCCTGCACGCTGGTCGCCTACTACGTCGTCTACACCGACCCGGCCGACGAGCTGCCGCTGCGCCTGCTGCACCTGGACCGCTCGCTCACCGACCTGGTCGCCGAGCACCGGCCCGACAGCGTCGCGGTGGAGCGGGTCTTCAGCCAGCACAACGTCCGTACGGTGATGGGCACCGCCCAGGCCAGCGGGATCGCCGTGCTCGCCGGCGCCCGCGCCGGGCTGCCCGTGCAGACCTACACGCCCAGCGAGGTGAAGGCGGCCGTGACCGGTTCCGGTCAGGCCGACAAGGCGCAGATGACCGCCATGGTGACCCGGCTGCTGCGGCTGGCCGAGCCGCCGAAGCCGGCCGACGCCGCCGACGCCCTCGCCCTGGCCATCTGTCACGTGTGGCGCGGCGGGACGCGCTCCAAGCTGGCCGCCGCGGCCGACCGGGTACGACGAGGAGGAGCCAGATGATCGCCAGCGTGCGCGGGGTGGTGACCGCGACCGGTCCGGACCACGCCGTGGTGGAGGTCGGCGGGGTGGGCCTGGCGGTGCAGTGCGCCCCCGGCACCCTCGCCGACCTGCGGATCGGCCAGCCCGCCCGGCTGGCCACCAGCCTGGTCGTGCGGGAGGACTCGCTGACCCTCTACGGCTTCGCCGACGACGACGCCAAGCAGCTGTTCGAGCTGCTCCAGACCGCCAGCGGCGTCGGCCCCCGGCTGGCCCAGGCGGTGCTCGCCGTGCACACCCCGGACGCGGTGCGCAAGGCGATCGCCAACGCCGACACCGCCGCGCTGACCCGGGTGCCCGGCATCGGCAAGAAGGGCGCGGAGCGCCTGGTGCTGGAGCTGCGTGACCGTGTCGGCCCGGTGCCGGTCGGCGCCGACGGCGCGGCCGGGGTCACCGGTGGGGCCTGGCCCGAGCAGGTCCGGCAGGCGCTGGTCGGGCTCGGCTGGACGGCCGGGCAGGCCGACCAGGCGGTGGCCGCGGTGGCGGAGACCGTCGACGGTGACGTCCCGCCGGTGCCGGTCCTGCTCAAGCAGGCCATCCGGCTGCTGGGTCGCACCCGGTGACGGGCCCCGACGGCGGGCTGGTCTCCGCCTACGTGCACGACGCCGACCTGGACGCGGAGGCCACCGTACGGCCGAAGCGGCTGGAGGAGTTCATCGCCCAGCACCGCGTGCGCGACCAGCTCGACCTGCTGCTCCAGGGCGCGATGCGGCGCGGCTCCCCGCCCGACCACATCCTCCTGTCGGGGCCGCCCGGCTTGGGTAAGCCGGTGTCCGTCGACGCCCTGGTGCTGCTGGAGGATGGCTCTCGACGCCGCCTGGGCGACATCGTCGTCGGTGACCGGGTCATCACCCGCACCGGCGAGGGGGCGACGGTGACCGCCGTCCACGAGCAGGGCGAGTTGGACTCGGTCCGGATCCGGACGACCAGCGGCCGGGAGGTCGTCGCCGCTCCGGACCACCCCTTCTGGACCACCGAAGGGTGGACGAAGGCCGGGGACCTCACCGGGAACGACTTCCTCGCCAACGTGCTCCGTCCCGACCTGGTCGCCGACGGTACCGAGGACACCAGCGAGCACAAGCTCGCGGGCTACCTCGTCGGGGACGGCTGCACGACCAACCAGGTCACCTTCACCGGCGGCGACGAGGACGTCCTCGCCGACTTCCGCTCGACCTGTGATCGGTTGGGCCTGGTCCACCACACCAGGCCCAACAGCGCCCGGAGCTCGCTCGTCCGCGTCTCGGGCCTGCGGCCCTGGTTGGCCGAGCACGGTCTGCTGGACAAGAACGCCTGGCAGAAGCGCGTGCCCGAGTTCGTCTACCGCGGTGACACGTGGCAGGTGGCGGCGTTTCTCGGTGCCTACTTCGCCTGCGACGGAACGGTCAGCCGACGCGGCCGCGACCGCTACGACCTGGTCGTCGAATATTACAGCGTCTCGCGGGACCTGCTCGCGGATGTCCAGCACCTCCTGCTGCGCATCGGCGTCCAGTCACGTCTGAAACTCAAGCGGGGCCGCTACCAGGGCAGACCGCACGAGTCGTGGCGGCTGAGCATCACGAGCCAGGACGACGTCGCCAGGTTCGTGCAGCGCGTCACGGTGATCGGCGAGCGAGGCCTGAGGCTTGCGGAGTGGGCCCCTCGACGCGATCGCTTCGAGGAGCGGCTCGCCGCCGATCGCGTCGCTTCCGTAGAGCCCGCGGGCCTGCACGAATGCCGATGCCTCACGGTCGACGGCGACCACACCTTCACCGTGAACGACCTCGTCGTCCACAACACGACCCTGGCCAACATCGTCGCCGCCGAGCTGGGCTCGGGCATCCGGGTGACCAGCGGCCCGGCGATCGAGCGCTCGGGCGACCTGGCGGCGATCCTGACCAGTCTCGCGGAGGGCGACGTCCTCTTCATCGACGAGATCCACCGCATCGCCAAGCCGGCCGAGGAACTGCTCTACAGCGCGATGGAGGACTTCCGGGTCGACGTGATCGTCGGCAAGGGTCCGGGCGCGACGGCGATCCCGCTGGACGTCGAGCCGTTCACGCTGGTCGGCGCGACCACCCGCTCCGGCCTGCTCACCGGCCCGATGCGCGACCGGTTCGGCTTCGTCGCGCACCTCGACTTCTATTCGCCGGCCGACCTGGAGGTGCTGCTGCGCCGCTCGGCCCGGATCCTCGGCGTGCCGATCACCGACGACGGCGCCGCCGAGGTGGCCGGCCGCTCCCGGGGCACGCCCCGCATCGCCAACCGGCTGCTGCGGCGGGTCCGCGACTTCGCCGAGGTCCGGGCCGACGGCGTGGTCACCCTGGAGACCGCCCGGGCCGCCCTCACGGTGTACGACGTCGACGCGCTGGGGCTGGACCGGCTGGACCGGGCGGTGCTGACCGCGCTGGTCGACTCGTTCCGGGGCGGGCCGGTCGGCCTGTCCACCCTGGCGGTGGCGGTGGGCGAGCAGCCCGACACGGTGGAGGAGGTCTGCGAGCCGTTCCTGGTCCGGGCCGGCCTGCTGGCCCGTACGCCCCGGGGCCGGGTCGCCACCGAGGCCGCCTGGCGGCACCTGGGCCGTACGCCCCCGAATGGTACATTCGGCACGGATGCCCCTCCCGTGCCCGATCTGTTCTCGGTGGACGCCGATCAGCCGTGATGTGAACGTGATCTGTGCCGCATTCGGCGTTCCCAGGTGCAGGGATTAGACTCGCGCCGGTCTGTACAGGACGTGAGAATCCGCCTCCGCTCCGGCGCGCCCGCGCCGGGACGGCGGCCAATGGGAAGGTCTTTCACCGTGCTTTACGCAGCAGAGGGCGGCGGGGGTGCCGGCAGCCTGACGCCGATCCTCATGATCGCTCTGCTCTTCGGCGTCATGTACTTCATGATGATCCGCCCCCAGCAGAAGCGCCGCCGTGAGGCGGAGTCCATGCAGTCCGCCCTCGCCCCCGGCGACGAGGTGGTCACGATCGGTGGGCTCTACGGCACGGTCACCGGCGTGGACGACGACACCGTCCTGCTCGAGGTCGCGCCCGGTGTGCAGACCCGCTACGCCCGTCCGGCCATCGCCCGGGTGGTCAGCCAGGCGGAGCGCCCGGCTGACGAGCCGGTCACCGAGGACGCGGACGTCGTCAAGGAGTGACGGTCGCTCCCGCCCGCACGGGGTGGTGGTCGCCGCACTCCGGTGACGACTTCCCCCGACGGGGCAGCGGAGGCGACGAGAAAACTGGATAGTGGGCCCGACGCCGGAAGCCGGCTCGTCCCGTTCCGCCCGGCGCCCCCGCGCCGAGCCCCGGAGCCGGATGCCGGCCTCCGACGCCGGCCCGTCGGACCCGCCGGCCGGACCGGCCGACACCCGCCGCACCAGCGGCGCGACCGTACAGGGAGACAGGACAGCCGTGGCACCACCTCAGGGACAGATGCGCCCCGGACGGCAACTGGCCGTGCTCGGGCTCATCTTCGTCGTCCTCTATCTTTTGGTGTTCTTCGCGGGCGGCGCCAGCGGCGGCTTGAAGGACCGGCTCGAGCCCAAGCTCGGCCTGGACCTCGTCGGCGGCACCCGGCTGACGCTGGAGGCGACCAACAGCGTCGACGGCCGGCCCCCCACGGCGGAGAACCTCGAAGAGGCCCGCCAGATCATCGAGAGCCGCGTCAACGCCTTCGGCGTCGCCGAGGCCGAGGTGGTCACCGAGGGCAACCGCAACATCGTGATCTCCCTGCCCGGTGAGAACCGCGACTTGACCGAGGTGGGCAGCGCCGCCGAGCTGCGCTTCCGCAAGGTCCTCAAGGCCGCCGACGGCAGCGGCGCGGCCACCGCCCCGCCGCCCGCCGCCACCCCGGCCCCCTCCGGCAGCGCGACCCCGGCCCCGTCGGGCAGCGCGAAGCCCTCCGGCAGCGCCGCCCCGTCGGGCAGCGCCGCGCCGAAGGCGACCGCGTCGCCGAGCGGCGGCCAGGGCGGCATGGCCCCGGCCCCGAGCGCCAGCGCGTCGGCCGCGCCGAGCGCCACCCCGTCGGCCGCCACCCCGACGCCGAGCGCCAGCGCCGAGCCGGTGCCGCAGAGCGTCGAGGAGCAGCGCAAGGCCGTCGAGCAGAAGGTCGGCGCCGCCGCCTGGGCCGCCGCGAGCGGTCTCCAGGCCCCGGCCGACCTGTCCGCCGACCCGTCGCTGGCGGAGAAGCTCAAGCCGTTCGCGGGCCTCG
The DNA here is from genome assembly GCF_900091445.1 of Micromonospora echinofusca. Classification (NCBI taxonomy): domain Bacteria; kingdom Bacillati; phylum Actinomycetota; class Actinomycetes; order Micromonosporales; family Micromonosporaceae; genus Micromonospora; species Micromonospora echinofusca. The sequence continues at coordinate 4,129,140 of NZ_LT607733.1, read as the reverse complement.
ACGCGCGTGAGGTCGCGGTGCTGCCGGCGGCGATGCAGTTCAACGTGCCGCAGATCGGCTGCGCCCAGCTCGACAAGCGCCCGCCGGCCTCCATCTCCGCCCCCGACCAGCAGGTGGTGGCCTGCGAGGACGGCGCCGCGAAGTACCTGCTCGACCAGGCGAAGGTGCTCGGCACCGACGTCGAGGACGCCAGCGCGGTGCTGGACCAGACCAGCCAGTGGGTCGTCAGCCTCGACTTCTCCGGTCCCGGCCAGGACAAGTGGACCAACCTGACCCGCGAGGCGTTCAACAACACGGGCCAGGCCTGCGACGCCACCGCCCTCGGCCAGGACGGCAAGTGCCGCGTCGCCGTCGTGCTCGACAACGAGATCGTCTCCTCGCCCGAGATCCAGGGCGTGCTGACGGGCAACTCGCAGATCACCGGCAACTTCACCCAGAAGGACGCCAGCGCCCTGGCCGGCCAGCTGCGCTACGGCGCGCTGCCGGTGACCTTCGAGCCGCAGGAGCAGCAGAACGTCACCGCCACCCTGGGCGCCAGCCACCTGCGGGCCGGCCTGCTCGCGGCGGGCATCGGCATGGCGCTGGTCATCATCTACTCGTTCTTCTACTACCGCCTGCTCGGCTCGGTCATCTTCCTGAGCCTGATCCTCTCGGCGCTGCTGGTCTTCGGCGCGCTGGTGGTGCTCGGCCGGCAGATCGGCTTCACCCTCACCCTCGCCGGCATCGCCGGCATGATCGTCTCGCTAGGTGTGGCGGCGGACTCGTTCGTCATCTACTTCGAGCGGCTCAAGGACGAGATCCGGGAGGGCCGCAGCCCGCGCAGCGCGGTGCCGCGCGCCTGGATCCGGGCCCGCCGCACGATCATCTCGGCCAACGCGATCACGCTGATGTCGGCGGTGGTGCTCTACGTGGTCTCGGTCGGCGCGGTGAAGGGCTTCGCCTTCGCCCTCGGCCTGGCCACGGTGCTGGACCTGGTCGTGGTCTTCCTCTTCCGGCACCCGATCATGACGATGTTCGCCCGCACCTCCGCGTTCCTGTCCCCACGGGTCAGCGGCCTCGGTCGGGCGCTCCCGCCGCGGACGGCCGAGCCGGCCAAGCCGCGCAACCAGCGTGTGAAGGAGGCCTGAGATGGCAAAGAATGGTCTCGCGAGCCGCCTCTACCGCGGCGAGGCCGGCCTCGACATCATCGGCCGGCGCAAGGTCTGGTTCGGCGCGGCGCTCGCCCTGGTCCTGCTGGCGCTACTCAGCTTCGGGCTGCGCGGTTTCAGCCTCGGCATCGAGTTCGCCGGCGGCAACTCGTTCCAGATCCCGGCCAGCGTTGGCACGCTGGAGCAGACCGAGGTGAAGGTCCAGGAGGCCCTGGCCGCGGCCGGCGACGACGCCAAGGTCGTCACCACGCAGAAGGTCGGCGGCACCGGCGGCGAGTTCTACGAGGTGCGGACCACCCAGCTCGACACCGAGCAGGCCAACGCCGTCAAGACCGAGATCGCCGACGAGTTCGGCATCGACGCCACCACCATCAGCGGCAACCAGGTCAGCGAGGCGTGGGGCAGCCAGGTCACCTCCCGGGCGCTGCTCGGTCTGGTCATCTTCATCGCGGTGGTGATGATCTATCTGATCCTGCGCTTCGAGTGGCGGATGGCGGTCGCCGCCGTCACCTCGCTGATCATGAACCTGATCCTCACCGCCGGCATCTACTCGCTGGTCGGCTTCGAGGTCACCCCGTCGACGGTCATCGGCTTCCTCACGATCCTGGGCTTCGCGCTCTACGACGTGGTGGTGGTCTTCGACAAGGTGCAGGAGAACACGCGCGGCATCACCGCCAACAACAACCAGACGTACGGCGAGGCGGCCAACCTGGCCATCAACCAGAGCCTCATGCGGTCGCTGAACACCTCGGTGGTCGCGCTGCTGCCGGTGGGCGGTCTGCTCTTCATCGGTGCCGGCCTGCTCGGCGCGGGCACCCTGAAGGACCTCGGCCTGGTGCTCTTCGTCGGTATGGCGGTGGCGTTCCTGACCTCGATCCTGCTGGCCACGCCGCTGCTGGTGCTGCTCAAGAACTACGAGCCGCGCATCCAGGCGCACAACAAGCGGGTGCTGGCCCGCCGGGGCGCCGTCGCCCGTGGCGAGGTCACCCCGAAGGGTGCCGCTCCCCGTACCGACGATTCCGACGACGAGTCGGTCGACCCGGAGTCGGCCGCGCTGGCCGGCGCCGCGCCGCGAGTGGGCGCCCGACCCGCCGGGAAGCGCCCGACCGGCGCCCGGGGCGGCCGGCCGGCCGGCGGCGGTGGCAACCGCCCTGGTGGCGGCAAGCGGCGCTGAGCCGGGCCGGGCAGACCCGGTAGGAACCGATCCGACGGCGTCCTTCATGCTGTGCGCACAGCATGAAGGACGCCGTCGTCGTGAAGGGAAGCGGAACTGCCGTGACGGAGACCCACAGCACCGGGGTACGCGGAGACAGCGGCCCGGGCACTGCCGCGCTGGTCGCCAGCCGGGTGCTCGACGTGCCCGACTTCCCGAAGCCCGGCGTCATGTTCAAGGACCTGATGCCGCTGTTCGCCGACGGCGACGTGTTCCGCGAGGTGATCGACGGGATCGTGGCGTACCACGGGCGGGACTCGTTCGACGTCGTCGTCGGCATCGAGGCGCGCGGGTTCGTGGTCGCGGCGGCCATCGCGTACGCGACCGGGGTCGGCGTCGTGCCCGTGCGCAAGGCCGGCAAGCTCCCCCGTCCGGCCTACTCGGCCTCCTACGCCCTGGAGTACGGCGAGGCCACGCTGGAGGTGCACGAGGACGCCTTCACGGCCGGGCACCGGGTGCTGGTGGTCGACGACGTGCTGGCCACGGGCGGTACGGCCGAGGCGACGCTGGATCTGGTGGAGCGGGCCGGCGGGACCGTGTCCGGCTTCACCGTACTGCTGGAACTCGCCTTCCTCGGCGGCCGGGAGCGGCTGGCGCCGCGTCCGGTGCATGCCCTGCTGACCGTTTGACGCGGCCGACCGTCGGGCCGACCCGGCGCGGACCGTCCGGCGGAGCGGCGGGGCACCGTGCGTGCGGGTAGCATTGCCCTTTGCTGACCGGGCGGGACCCGTCCGGGCGGCGCGAGACCAGGCCGGCCGGCTCACGGTCGGTGACTTCCCGGCGAGCGGTGAGGAGGCCGGTGTCCCACGATGTCGCCCCTCCGGTGGAGGGCACGGTGCACCCGACAGGCGACGCGGACGGCTCGGTGACCGCACGGAACGGTGACGCGCAGGCCCCGGAGAAGACGTCCGGTGCGACCGGCGCGGTCGATCCCGTACGCCCGGACACGCCGCTCGCGGCGGGCGGCGACGCGGGCGCGGCGACCGAGGGGGTCGTGCTCCCGTTCCCCGCCGACGTCATCGGCGACCACATCCCGAGCGCCGGCTTCGCGCTCTCCACCGCGCCCACCGGCCGCCGGGTCCGGGCGCGGCTGGCGCGGTTCAACGCGCCCTGGCAGTCCTCGCAGGTCAGCGAGGTGCTGGAGCCGCTGATCTCGACCCACCGCGATGCCCACCCCAAGGCGGACGCGCGGCTGCTCCAGCGCGCCTTCGACACGGCGGCCCGCTGGCACTCCGGGCAGTACCGCAAGTCCGGCGACCCCTACATCACCCACCCGCTCGCGGTCGCCACGATCCTGGCCAACCTGGGCATGGACACCACCACCCTGGTCGCCGCGCTGCTGCACGACACGATCGAGGACACGGAATACACCCTCGACCAGATGCGCGCCGACTTCGGCGGCGAGGTGGCGCTGCTGGTCGACGGGGTGACCAAGCTCGACAAGGTCAAGCTGGGCGACGCGGCCAAGGCCGAGACCATCCGCAAGATGGTCGTCGCGATGGCCAAGGACCCGCGGGTGCTGGTGATCAAGCTGGCCGACCGGCTGCACAACATGCGTACCCTCACCTTCCTGCCCCGCCCGAAGCAGGAGCAGAAGGCGAAGGAGACGCTGGAGATCCTGGCTCCGCTGGCCCACCGGCTGGGCATGAACACGATCAAGTGGGAGCTGGAGGATCTCGCGTTCGGCACGCTCTTCCCGAAGCGCTACGAGGAGATCAACCGCCTCATCGGGGAGCACCAGCCGCAGCGCGAGGCGCTGCTGCGCCAGGTCACCCAGAAGGTGCAGACGGACCTGAAGGCCGCCAAGATCAAGGCGGAGACGACCGGGCGGCCGAAGCACCTCTACTCGATCTACCAGAAGATGATCGTGCGGGGTCGCGACTTCAACGACATCTACGACCTGGTCGGGGTGCGGATCCTGGTCGACACGGTGCGCGACTGCTACGCGGCGCTGGGCGTGATCCACGCCAACTGGCAGCCGGTGCCGGGCCGGTTCAAGGACTACATCGCGATGCCCAAGTTCAACATGTACCAGTCGTTGCACACGACGGTCATCGGGCCCACCGGCAAGCCGGTCGAGATGCAGATCCGCACGTACGCGATGCACCGCACCGCCGAGTTCGGCATCGCCGCGCACTGGAAGTACAAGGAGCACAAGGGCACCCAGATCGTCGGCCCGCCGGCGCACATCGACGAGATGACGTGGCTGCGCCAGCTGCTGGACTGGCAGCGGGAGGCGGCCGACCCGAGCGAGTTCCTCGACGCGCTGCGCTTCGACCTGTCCAGCCAGGAGGTGTACGTCTTCACCCCGAAGGGCGACGTCATCCCGCTGCCGACGGGTTCGACGCCGGTGGACTTCGCGTACGCGGTGCACACCGAGGTCGGGCACAAGTGCATCGGGGCGCGGGTCAACGGCAAGTTGGTGCCGCTGGAGTCGACGCTGTCCAACGGCGACGTGATCGAGATCTTCACCTCGAAGTCCGACACGGCCGGCCCGACGCAGGACTGGCTGGGCTTCGTCAAGAGCCCGCGCGCCCGTACGAAGATCCGGCAGTACTTCAACAAGGAACGGCGCGAGGAGGCGATCGAGGCCGGCAAGGACGCGATCGTCAAGGCGATGCGCAAGCAGGGCATGCCGTTGCAGCGGATGCTCACCTCCGACGCGCTGATGGCGATCGCCCGCGACCTGCACCTCGCCGACGTCGCCTCGCTCTACGCCGCCGTCGGCGACAGCCAGGTCTCCGCCCAGTCGGTGGTGCAGAAGCTGATGGCCGCGTACGGCGGTGAGGAGGGCGCGGCGGAGGACATCGCCGAGACCGCCGTCGCCACCCGGCCGCCGCGCAGCCGGCAGAGCAGCGCCGATCCGGGCGTGGTGGTGCGCGGGGTCAGCGACGTCTGGATCAAGCTGGCGCGCTGCTGCACGCCGGTGCCGCCGGACTCGGTCTTCGGCTTCGTCACCCGCTCCGGCGGGGTCAGCGTGCACCGCGACGACTGCGCCAACGCCGAGGACCTGCGGGCGCAGGCCGAGCGGGTGGTCGAGGTCAGCTGGAAGCTCACCTCGGCGTCGACCTTCCTGGTCGCCATCCAGGTCGAGGCGCTGGACCGGCACAAGCTGCTGGCCGACGTGACCCGGGTGCTCTCCGAGGAGCGGGTGAACATCCTCTCCGCCACGGTCACCACCACGCGCGACCGGGTGGCGGTGAGCCGGTTCAGCTTCGAGATGGCCGACCCGAAGCACCTGGGCCACCTGCTGGCCGCGGTCCGCAAGGTCGACGGCGTCTTCGACGCCTACCGCGTCACCTCCGGCGCCTGAGGCAACTCCGGGTCGTCGGCCCGCCCGTACCGGCGGCGTCGACGACCCGGGAGCCGCCGGTCGGACGTCAGTAGCTGAACGTTGTCGCCCCGTCGCCGATCCACTGCCACAACTGGACGGTGCCGCCGATCTCGGCGGCGCTGATCAGCTGGGACTCGTCCAGGCCCTTGGCGGTGAAGCACACCGAGCAGACCAGGAACGTCCCGCCCGCGTCCTGGTACCGCCGGACCAGATCGGGCAGGGGTGGGCAGCCGAAGCAGGCGACCCCGGTGGCGACGCTGCCGGTCGCGAGCCGGACCGCCTCCTTGGTCAGGAACATCAGCGTGGGCCGGCCCTGCTCGGCCGCGCCGACGGCCACCAGGAACGCCACGGTGACTTTCTCGGGGTCCTCCAGGCCGGTGGTAAGGCTGACAACCGCTCGTCCGGACATCTCGCTCCTCCTCGTCGAAATTGCTAGTCGTCCGCCAGGATGAGTGACCGCAGACCGTGCGCCCGCTACGTTTTCTGTAGCGCTCGGTCCGGCGGAGGTGCGAGTTGGCGAAGCACTACGACCAGTACTGCCCGGTGGCCCGGGCCGCGGAGATCCTCGCCGAACGGTGGACGCTGCTCGTCCTTCGTGAGTTGCTCTGGGGCGAGGAGCGGTTCAACGGCATCGCCCGCGGGGTGCCCCGGATGTCGCCGTCGCTGCTCGCGACCCGGTTGCGCGAGCTGCAACGGGCGGGCCTTCTCCGGCGTGACATGGATGACGACGAGCCCCGCTACCGGCTCACGCAGGCGGGGCTGGAGTTGCGGCCGGTGCTGGAGCAGATGGGCGCGTGGGGCGTGCGCTGGATCCACGACCTGCGGTCGGACGACTTCGATCCGGCGATGTTGCTGATCGACATGAAACGGGAGGCCCGGTCCAGCCGCCTACCGGAGACGGCGACCGCCGTTCAGCTCTACTTCCGGGACGCGCGGAGCGGTCAGCAGCGGTGGTGGCTGGTGTTGTCCCGCTCCGGTGGCCTTGACGCCTGCGACACCGACCCCGGTTTTGCGGTCAGCGTGTGGGTGGAGACCGACGTGCCCACCCTCACCCGGGTCTGGATGGGGGACATGAGTTGGGCCGCAGCCCTGCGGGACGGCCTTCTGACCGTCGCCGGCGACACCGCAGCCTGCCGCGCGTTGCCGCAGTGGCTCGACGTCAGCCCCTTCGCCGCCGTGGAGCGGGCGGAGGTCGGCCTCCACCGGCCCCACTGACTGGGGTCGTCGGCCGGCCCGGCCAGGACGGATGAAAGCGCCCGCCGGCACTGCCGGCGGGCGCTCGTCGTACGTCAGGATTGTGGCTCAGCCCTGGGGGGCGCTCATGGTGAGCTTCTTGATGGTGACTTCCTTCTTCGGGTGGCCGCCACCGGCCTGCTTCGCGAACGCCTTGTCGTCGCCCGCCGCCGCGATCTGCTTGACGAGGTCCATGCCGCCCGTGATGGTGCCCAGGACGGTGTACTTCGGCTCCAGCGGCGAGTCGCCGTAGACGATGAAGAACTGGCTGCCCGTGCTGCCCGGCTGGCCGGAGTTGGCCATCGCGATCACGCCCTCCGGGTACGGGGGCCGCTTGTCGGTGGGCAGGTTCTCCTCGGCGAGCCGGTAGCTCGGGCCGCCGGTGCCGTCGGTCTGGCGCCAGCCCTTGCCGGTCGCGCTCGGGTCACCGCACTGGAGCACCTTGATGCCCTCGGTCACCAGCCGGTGGCACTTGCTGTTGTCGAAGAAGTTCTTCTCCGCCAGGTGGGTGAAGCTGCCCGCGGTGCAGGGCACCGCCGTCCGGTCGATCGTAGCGGTGATCGGGCCCAGGTCGGTGTCGATCGTCATCGTCTGGGTGCCCGTGGCCGACTGCTGCACGGGCGGCAGCCCGACGTCCTTGATCTGCGGGGACCGCTGGTCTTTGGGGACCTCGGTCCAGGCGCACTGCACGTTGCCGGCCGCCGGGCCGGCGGTGTCGGTCTTGTCGTCGTCACCGAGGGCGGTGACGAGCCAGACCGTGCCGGCGACGACGAGGACCAGGACCGAGGCGGCCCCCACGATCGCCTGGGTCTGCCGGCGCTTGCGGGCCCTGGCCGCGCGCTCGGCCATCTCCTTCTCGAGCCGGGCGCGCGCCGCCGCGCGCTGCCGCTCTCTGGTGGACGTCACGCCTGGATCCTCCTGGGCTGTCTGTGGCGCGGTCGGTGCCGCTGAGGTTGGTGGGGCGGCCGGGTCAGCCGGCGCTCGGGCTGGCCGCCGGAGCGCCCGAGGCGGGCGGCGTCGGCGCCGAGGTCGCCTGCGCCACGGGCTCACCGATGGTCAGGCTCTGCACGACCACGTCGTCGTCCTTGGGCTTGACCTTGGCCCCGGTCCCATTGTCCACGGTCGGCTTGGCACCGATCTTCGCCACCACGTCGATCCCGCCGGTGACCCGGCCGATGATCGGGTACTTCGGGTCGGCGGTCGTGAAGTCCTTGAAGAACATCAGGAACTGGCTGCCGTTGGCGCCCGGCGGGTTGGCGACCATCGCGACCGTGCCCTTCGGGTAGGTCGCGGGCTGGCCGGCCGCGGGGCTCGCCGACGGCGCGGTGGGGACGTTCTCGTCGTAGAACGAGTAGGTGGGGCCGCCGAGCCCGGTGCCGCTGGGGTCGCCGCAGCGCACCGCGCCCTCGGCGGTGATCTCGTGGCACTTGGTGTTGTCGTAGAACGACCGGCTGGCCAGGTGGGCGATGCTCGCCGCCGCGCAGGGGGCGCCGGCCAGGTCCAGCTCGACGGTGATGGGCGCGCCCTGGTTGGTGGTGACGGTCATCGGGCGTACGCCGTCGGTGGGCAGCCCCTGGGTGGCCGGGGTGCCGACGTCCTTGAGGTTGGTGTTCGCGGTGGCGTCCTGCGGGGTCCACAGGCAGACGTCCTCGGTGGCCGTGTTCTCCTTCGGCTCGTCGTCGAAGGCGCCCAGCGCCCACGCCGAGCCGGCCACGATGAGCACGAGTACGACGGCGACGCCGACACCGGCCTGGATCTGCCGGCGGCGTCTGACTGCGGCGGCCCGGCGGGCGAGTTGCCGGTCGAGCTTGGCCCGCGCCAGTTTGCGCTGCCGGTCCCTGCTGGAAGCCACCCGTGCTCCCCTTCCTCTACCCTGGTCGTCACCGGTGGTCGGGCGTCCTGCGCCCGTTCGACGGCGGGTGCGCCACGCCACACGCCCGCCAGAGTGTACGGCTACCGGCTGGGAAAGTGGTGTACGAGGTCCGGGCCGGGTTTATCGGAACGCGTCACTGCGCCCGGTCGGGCCCACGGGACGCACGCGACCGGTGCCACTCGGGACGCCCCGGACGCACGCGCAGAACCCGGTCGCCCCGCCCGATAGGCTGCTGACAGGCAACGGATTCGACGGAAGGGGAGCGGACGTGCTCGTGGCCGGCTTTCCCGCGGACGCCTTCGGCACCAACTGCTACGTGGTGGCCGCCGCGCCGGGGGAGCAGTGCGTGGTGGTCGACCCCGGCATCGGGGTGCTCGACCGGCTCGACGCCCTGCTGGCCGAGCATCGGCTGCACCCGGCCGCCGTCCTGCTCACCCACGGCCACCTCGACCACACGTTCTCGGTGGCGCCGGTCTGCGGCGCGCGCGGCATCACCGCGTACGTGCACCCCGGCGACCGGGAGATGCTCGCCGACCCGGCCAAGGGGCTGTCGGCGGACCTCAGGGCGCTCTTCGGCGGGCGGCTGCCGTACACCGAGCCGGAGGACGTGGCCGAGCTGACCGACGGCGCCACGCTCGCCCTCGCCGGGCTGGAGATCACCGTCGACCACGCCCCGGGCCATACCGGCGGGTCGGTGCTCTTCCGACTGCCGGCCGCCGGCTCGTCGTGGGAGGCGGATCAGCTCTGCCTCTCCGGCGACGTCCTGTTCGCCGGCTCCATCGGCCGCACCGACCTGCCGGGCGGCAGCATGACGAGGATGGTCACCAGCCTCCGGGACAAGATCCTCCCGCTGGCCGACGACACCGTCGTGCTGCCCGGCCACGGCCCCGCGACCACCATCGGCCGCGAGCGCGCGACCAACCCGTACCTCGTCGAGGTGGCGGGCGGCGGCGCGCGACCGGCGGCCCCCGCCCGCGGCCTCTGACCGGCCGCACCGACTCCCGCGGCCGTGGCCGGCCGCGCCGACTCTTCGCCCGCGCCGACCGCGCGGGACCGCGAACGGAGCATCATGAGCAAGCCCACGCCCATCTCCGGCTTCCCGGAGTGGACGCCCGCGCAGCGGATGATCGAGCAGTACGTCCTCGACAGGATCCGCGACACCTTCGAGCTGTACGGCTTCGCCCCGCTGGAGACCCGCGCGGTGGAGCCGCTGGACCAGTTGCTGCGCAAGGGGGAGACCTCCAAGGAGGTCTACCTGATCCGGCGCCTTCAGGCCGACACCGACGGCCCGGCCGGCGACGACGCGCTCGGCCTGCACTTCGACCTGACCGTGCCGTTCGCCCGCTACGTGCTGGAGAACGCCGGCAAGCTCCAGTTCCCGTTCCGCCGCTACCAGATCCAGAAGGTGTGGCGGGGCGAGCGGCCGCAGGAGGGGCGCTACCGCGAGTTCCTCCAGGCCGACATCGACATCGTCGACCGGGACACCCTCGCGGCGCACCACGAGGCCGAGATGCCGCTGGTGATCGGCGACGCGCTGCGTTCGCTGCCGATCCCGCCGGTGCGGATCCAGGTCAACAACCGCAAGATCTGCGAGGGCTTCTACCGGGGCATCGGGCTGACCGACCCCGAGGCGGCCCTGCGCGCGGTGGACAAGCTCGACAAGATCGGCCCGGCGAAGGTGGCCGAGCTGCTGGCGCAGACCGCCGGGGCGAGCGAGGCGCAGGCGAAGGCGTGTCTGGCGCTGGCGGAGATCTCCGCGCCGGACGCCTCCTTCGCCGACGCCGTACGCGCCCTGGGCGTCAGTGACCCGCTGCTCGACGAGGGCGTCGAGGAGCTGGTCCGGGTCGTCGAGACGGCCGCCGCGCACTCGCCGGGGCTGTGCGTGGCCGACCTGCGCATCGCCCGTGGCCTGGACTACTACACCGGCACCGTCTACGAGACGCAGCTGGTCGGCTACGAGCGCTTCGGCTCGATCTGCTCCGGCGGCCGGTACGACAACCTGGCCAGCGCCGGCGCCACCCGCTTCCCGGGGGTGGGCATCTCGATCGGGGTGACCCGGCTGCTCGGGCTGCTCTTCGGCGCCGGGGCGCTGTCGGTGTCGCGCGACGTGCCGACCTGCGTCCTCGTCGCGGTGACCAGCGAGGAGCGGCGTGCCGCCAGCAACCGGGTGGCCGAGGCGCTGCGCTCGCGGGGCGTATCGACCGAGGTGTCGCCGAGCGCGGCGAAGTTCGGCAAGCAGATCCGCTACGCCGAGCGGCGGGGCATCCCGTACGTGTGGTTCCCGGGGGCGGACGGCGCGGCCGACGAGGTGAAGGACATCCGTTCCGGCGAGCAGGTCGCCGCGGCGGCGGGGGAGTGGACGCCGCCCCGGGCGGACCTGCGGCCGCTGGTCAGCTGAGACATTACTGGCGCGTACGCGCGATCGGACCTACGGTGGCGTAAGTTACGCCACCGTAAGGAGATCGTCGTGACCGCACTCAGCCAGACCGCCCTTCTCCGGGAGCTGGAACCCGTCGTCGAGAAGAACCTCGACCGGCACCTGGCCGTCGCCAAGGAGTGGTTCCCGCACGAGTACGTGCCGTGGAGCGAGGGGCGCACCTTCGACGGGCCGCTGGGCGGCGAGGCGTGGTCGGAGTCCGACTCGACGATCCCCGACGTGGCCCGTACCGCGCTGATCGTCAACCTGCTGACCGAGGACAACCTGCCCTCGTACCACCACGAGATCGCCACCCTGTTCGGCCGCGACGGCGCCTGGGGCACGTGGGTGCACCGGTGGACCGCCGAGGAGGGGCGCCACGGCACCGCCATCCGCGACTACCTGACCGTCACCCGGGCGGTGGACCCGGTGGCGCTGGAGCGGGCCCGGATGACGCACATGTCCGCCGGCTACGCCAACGTGCACGACGACGAGGTCCTGCACTCCCTGGCGTACGTCTCGTTCCAGGAGTTGGCCACCCGCATCTCGCACCGCAACACCGGTCGGGTCACCGGGGATCCGGCGTGCGAGGCGCTGCTGGCCCGGGTCGCGGCCGACGAGAACCTGCACATGGTCTTTTACCGCAACCTGCTGGCGGCGGCCTTCGAGCTGGCGCCGAGCCAGGCGATGCGCGCGGTCGCCGACGTGGTGGCCGACTTCCAGATGCCCGGCAACGGCATCGACGGCTTCGCCCGCAAGTCCGTGGCGATCGCCCTCGCCGGCATCTACGACCTGCGCCAGCACCGCGACGACGTGGTGGCCCCGGTGCTGCGCCAGTGGGACGTCTTCGACGTGACCGGCCTCGACGCCGACGGCGAGGCCGCCCGCGACCAGATCGCGGCGCACCTGGACGACCTGGAGCGCGCCGCGTCCCGCTTCGAGGAGAAGCGCGACGCCCGCGCCGCCCGCCTCGCCTCCCGCTGACCCCGGCCCGGCGCCAGAGCCGACGAGCATGCAGTCGTGGCGGGGGACGGAACGCCTGAGCCACCAGGATCCCGGCACCACAACTGCGTGATCGACTACTCGGTGGGCGGGGGGTCGAGGGGGAAGAGGAGGCAGGTCGAGGTGGCGTGGGCGACCAGGCGCGACTTCGCGTCGAGCAGCTTCGCCTCGGCCAGGGCCGTGCGGCGGCCGCTCTGCAGGACGGTGCCCTCGCAGCGCAGGGTGCCGCTCGCGACGGTGACCGGGCGGAGGAACTTCACGTTCAGGTCCAGCGAGGTGTAGCCGACCCCGGCCGGCAGGGTGGTGTGCACCGCGCACGCCGCGGCGGTGTCCAGCAGGGTGGAGATGACCCCGCCGTGCACGGTGCCGAGCGGGTTGTAGTGGAACTCCTGCGGGACGAGTTCGACGGCCACCCACCCCTCGTCGGCCTCCATGCGGGACATGTCGACCAGGTGCATGATGGGCGGCGCCGCCAGCTCGCCGGCGATCATCGCGCGGAGCAGTTCCAGGCCGCCGCGCCGGCCGACGTGCGCGGCGTTGATGCCCGGGTCGGACCACGAGAAGGTACGGCTGCGCGCCGGATCCTGCGTCTGTGTCATGGATTCAGCCTGGCAGCGCGTTGCTGAGTCTGTCAATCAGACCTAGCCTGGGGCGCATGAGACCCGCGGCACTGGACTGGTCGGTGGAGAACTGCACCATCGCCCGCGCGATGGAGATCCTCGGCGAGCGGTGGACCCTCGTGGTCCTGCGCGAGGTCTTCAACGGCGTCCGCCGCTTCGACGACATGCGGGTGCGCACCGGCGTACCCCGGCAGGTGCTGGCCAACCGGCTGGCGATGCTGGTGGAACGCGGCGTCCTGCGGCGCGAGCCCTACCGGGAGCCCGGCAGCCGCGAGCGCCACGAGTACCGGCTGACCGAGATGGGGCTCGACCTGTGGCCGGTGCTGGTCGCCGTCCTCGGCTGGGGGGACCGCTACCTGGCCGACCCGGAGGGGTCGCCGTTGACGGTCGCGCACCGCGACTGCGGCGCCGAGGTCCGCGTCGAGCTGCGCTGCGAGCGCGGGCACGAGATCGCCCGGCCGCGCGACGTGGTGCCGCGACCGGGGCCCGGGGCGCGCCGCCGCGCCGGCTGAACCGCCGGCGGGCCCGTGCCGCGACGCGCGGACGGCGGTCGCCGCCCGCGCGTCGGTCGGGCCCGCTACCAGCCGAACCCGGCGGCGTACGAGACGCTCGCCAGCACCCGCTGCCCCGAGGCGTTCGGGTGGAAGTAGTCCCAGCTGGAGAGCTGGCCGAGGGTGAACGGGTAGCCGAACACGGCGTTGTCGTCGAAGTCGCAGTTCGGCCCGTACGCGGCGCAGGCCTGGGCGAGCTGGGCGTTGTAGTCGACGACCCGCTGGCGTACGCGGCTGCGCCGGTCCACGTCCGCCTGCGCCGTGGAGGTCGGGTTGGCCAGCATCGACTGGCAGATGCCGAACAGCGACCAGGCGGTGCGGGCGCTGCCGCTGTCCTTGCCGACGGCCCAGAGCCGGTGGATGTCCGGCACGCTGATCAGCTGGACCCGGGCCGTGGGCAGCCCGGCCTTGAGGCGACCGAGCGCGGCGTCGATGTTGGCGCGGTAGGTGGCCACCGGCGTCATCGCCGCCTCCGTGCTGGTGCAGGCGTCGTTGGCGCCGATCAGCATGGTGACGTAGTCGACGCCCTGGCTGACGGCGGTGCCGGCCTGACCGTACATGTCGGCGGACTTCGCGCCGCTGCGCGCGTCGTTGTGGTTGCGCCCGTCGATGGCGGGGTTGGTCGCGCGGATGCGCAGGTACTGGCTGTTCACCGTGGAGTCGCCGCCGGTGCTGAAGGACCGGGAGGTGCAGTCGGCGAACCAGCCGCAGGCGTTGAACCCGCGGGTGATCGAGTCACCGAGGCTGGCCATCGAGTTCGGGGGCGGGCCGGGGTCGGCGGCGGCCGGGCTGGCGGCCAGCAGGACGAGGGCGGTGAGGGCGGCGAGGGGAGCGAGGAGTCGTCGGGCGGACTTCATGGTGGCCTCCGGATCGCGCGTACCGGATGGTGGGACGGTGGGTCGAGCGTATAGACACACGTCAGTGTCCACAATGTTTCGGGCCAGTGGCCGCCGTAGCCGGGGCGAAAAGGACAAAGCCGGGTCTTGCCTACTCACTCAAGTATGTGAATACTTCACTCAGCCCGCCTGGTTCCCCCAGGCCGGACGGGCTGATCCAGGCCCTTGTCGCCCCGACGAGGGCCCGAGACCCCTCCCTGGAGGTTTGTTACATGCGACCCACGAGGTCCTCGCTCCGTCGTGCCGCCGTCGTCGCCGCGGCCGGTGCCATGGTCGCCGGCTCGCTGATCGGCGCGCCCGCCCAGGCCGCACCCTCGTTCGCCTCCCCCGACGCCGCCGCCGGCCTGGCCGAGCGCCTCGGCGACCGCTCCGCCGGCACGTACGCCGACGCCAGCGGCAAGATGGTCGTCACCGTGACCGACGCGCTCGCCGCCCGCCAGGTCAGCGCCGCCGGCGCCACCCCGAAGCTGGTCAAGCGGGGCGCCAGCGAGCTGGCCCGGGCCACCTCGGAGCTGGACCGCTCCGCCAAGATCCCCGGCACCGCGTGGTGGACCGACCCGGCCACCAACCAGGTCGTCGTCTCCGTCGACAGCACCGTCACCGGCGCCAAGCTGGAGCGCGTCAAGGCCGCCGCCGAGCGGATGAACGGCGCGATCCGCATCGAGTCCGAGGCCGGCGTGCTCAGCACCCGGATCTCCGGCGGCCAGGCCATCTACGCCGGTGGCGGCGGTCGCTGCTCCCTCGGCTTCAACGTCCGCAGCGGCAGCACCTACTACTTCCTGACCGCCGGGCACTGCACCAACATCTCGTCGAGCTGGTACAGCAACTCCGCCCAGACCAACCTGCTGGGCAGCCGCGCCGGCAGCAGCTTCCCGGGCAACGACTACGGCATCGTGCGGCACAACAACTCCGCCAACGCCGCCGGCAACGTCTACCTCTACAACGGCAGCTACCGCGACATCACCGCGGCCGGCAACGCCTACGTCAACCAGTCGGTGCAGCGCTCCGGCAGCACCACCGGCCTGCGCAGCGGTCGGGTGACCGCGCTCAACGCCACGGTGAACTACGCCGAGGGCTCGGTCTCCGGCCTGATCCGCACCAACGTCTGCGCCGAGCCGGGCGACAGCGGCGGCTCGCTGTTCAGCGGCTCGACCGCCCTGGGCCTGACCTCCGGTGGCAGCGGCAACTGCCGCACCGGCGGCACGACCTACTTCCAGCCGGTCGGCGAGGCGCTGAGCCGCTACGGCGTCAGCATCTTCTGATCGAACGCACCGCAGCGGGCCGTCGGGTGATCCCGGCGGCCCGTCCGCGTGCCCGGAGCGGTTCGCCGGACTGGACCCCGCAGGTTCCGGCCGGTGAGCGCCTCCGCGACGCCGCCCGCCGCCGACGCCCCCGCCCGCCTGGGCCCCGCTGCGGCTCGCCGCGTTCCGCAGTTTCTGGCTGGCGGTGCTGGCCAGCAACGTGGGCACCTGGATGCAGGCCGTCGGCGTGGCGAGCGTGCCGCTCTGGCCGCTGCGGGAGACCCGGGGCCTCGACCGGGACCCGGCGGTCTGGTGGCCCGAGCCGTGCCTGACGCTGCCGGCGGACCCGCAAACCGGGCCGGGTGCTGGTGACCGTCTCCTGCACGGTGCCGCCGGAGCGGCAGGCGGAGTTCGTCGCGGCGATGTGCCTGGTGGGCAGGTCCCGACGGCGTACGGGGGCGATGCGCTGGGACCTGTTCCGCACGGGGGAACGGGCGGACGGCTACGTCGAAGTCTACCAGGTGCCATCCTGGGCGGAGCACCTGCGCCAGCACGGCGGCCGGCTCACCGGTGCCGACCGGGGGGTCGAGGAGCGGGCCCGGGGGCCGACCGTCGGGGAGATGGTGGTGAACCACCTCCTGCCGGCCGACCCACGCGACTGACCCCGCGTCAGCCGGCGGTGACGCTCGCGCCGGTGAACACGACCGCACCATCCGGGAACTCACACTGGATCCGCAGTACGAGTTCGTCGGCGCCCTCCACGTCCGCGACGAGGTCGCGGGGGGCGTCCATCCGTGCCTCGAACTGCTGCCCCCGTACGACGCGGGTGACGGTGTCGTCCTTCTCGTGGATCGTCACCTGCGCGTAGACGAGCACCGCGCCGTCGCGGTCGTCCGGTGACGGGAAATACGGCCGGACGGTCGCGGTCAGGTCGAGAAAGCGTCGCTGCAACCGGTACGTGACTTCCCGCTGCTTGTCCGATCCGGTGTTTCTCGGGCAATTGATGACGATCGACCGATCGTATTCCGGGCGGCCGACCAGTTGCCGTGGCAGTTTCACGAGATTGGCCGCACCGGCCTCGACCGGCAGCGTGTCCAGTCGGACCGCGGTCGGCGATCCGGCCGGCGCGACCTTGGCGGGCCCGGAGCCGGGCGGGTTCACCGGGCCGGCCTCCGGCGTACGTGTCGGTGCGGCGGAGCGGTCTGCCTTTCCCCACCCGAGGTCCCAGCCGGAGACGTCCCGCGCGAGAGTGAGCGCGGTGAACAGCACGCCCAGCGCGGTGAATATCAGGGTCACCCGCACGAAGGGGCTCGCCGCCCGGCGCTGGCCCGAGTCTTCCATGCCTCGCATCGTCCCTTCGCCATGGCCGTGGCCGTGTCGGTCCAACGCAGATGTCTGTCGGAGTATTGTCACCTTCGCGCTGTCGAAGATTACTCCGCCCGAGGTGTCACGCATTCCTGATAACGTGCGGGCTCAAGCCGGTGAGCACTGGCGGCCCGGCGATGTCGAATCGACCTCTGCCATTGCAGGAGGTGGTAGGTGTGAACCAGTCCGACCCCCCGCAGGAGTCATCCGCGAATTCTCCGGCGACGCCGCACCAGCCCGGCACGACGCCTCCCTCCCCGCCTGTCGGCGGCACCGAGGTCCCGCAGCCGTGGGCGTCGAGCGCGACGCGTCCCCCGTCCGCGCCCTCGCCGGGCGGTTCCCGGCGCAACCGGTTCGGCGCGGTGGTGCTCGGCATCGCGGTGCTGGCCCTGCTGGCGTCGTTCGGTTCCGCCGTCGTCTCCTGGCGGGCGCTCGACCAGGCACGCACGGCGCGGGACATCGCGTCGGCCCGCTCGCCGATCGTCGTGCCCACCGCCACACCCGCCGGTTCCGAGTCGTCTTCCCTTCCGTCGCCGAGTGATCCGGCAGTCACACCTGACGGCGGAACCGGGCCGGCGGAGGCGCCGCGCTCGCCGGGGCAGCCTCCGGTGCTCAACGAGCGGACCGTCTACCAGGAGAAGTACGAGGCGCAGAGTCTGACGCTCAACCCGGCGAAGTGCTTCGCCGAGATGTACGTCGACCTCGACGAGCCGCGGGCGAACGTCGGCCTCGGCAGCTCCGATCTGACGTTCAGTCCGGACTGCCAGGCGGGGGCGCCGTACGTGCAGTTGGGCGCGGGCGTGGACGGCAGCGAGATGGCGCGCGCCGGCATGCGGCCGCAGGAGTGCGCGGACGCGATCCGCGCCGCGCCGATCGCCGAGAACGCGGAGGTGCCGCTGCGCAAGGGCAGTTGGCTCTGCGTCAGCACCAGCTACGCCAAGGCCCGGGAGCGGCGCGACGACTGGCGGATGGTGCTGATCGAGGTCGTCTCGATCAGCAACGAGCGCTCGGTCGTCCTCCGGGCCACCGCATGGAACATCCCGGAGGACTGAGGCTGCGGGCGCACCGCCGTCGTCGGCGGAGCCGACGGGCCACTCGACGCGGAGCATGACCCTCGACGGGTGGCGCGGACCCACGCACGGCAGGGCTGACAGAATGCCAGGGGTAACGGTGTACCGCAGATGAGGAGACGCTAGTCGTGATCCGTACCCATGACGCCGGCAGCCTGCGCGCGACGGACGCCGGCACCACGGTGACGCTCGCCGGGTGGGTGGCCCGCCGGCGCGACCACGGCGGCGTGATCTTCGTCGACCTGCGCGACGCCTCCGGCGTGGTCCAGGTGGTGTTCCGCGAGGAGGACGCGCACGCGCTGCGCAACGAGTTCTGCGTCCGGGTGACCGGCGAGGTGACCCGCCGCCCCGAGGGCAACGAGAACCCGGAGCTGCCGACCGGCGAGATCGAGGTGACCGCCGCCGAGCTGGAGGTGCTCTCGGAGGCCGCGCCGCTGCCCCTGCCGGTGGACGACCAGGTCGAGGCCGGCGACGACATCCGGCTGCGCTACCGCTACCTCGACCTGCGCCGCAGCGGGCCGGCGAAGGCGATGCGGCTGCGTTCGCGGGCCAACCAGCTCGCCCGCACGGTGCTGCACGAGCGGGACTTCCTGGAGATCGAGACCCCGACGCTGACGCGGTCCACCCCGGAGGGCGCCCGTGATTTCCTGGTGCCGGTGCGCCTGCAGCCCGGCAGCTGGTACGCGCTGCCGCAGTCGCCGCAGCTGTTCAAGCAGCTGCTGATGGTCGGCGGCATGGAGCGGTACTACCAGATCGCCCGCTGCTACCGCGACGAGGACTTCCGCGCCGACCGGCAGCCGGAGTTCACGCAGCTCGACATCGAGATGTCCTTCGTCACCGAGGACGACGTCATCGACCTCGGTGAGGCGATCGTCTCGGCGCTCTGGAAGGACCTGGCCGGCCACGAGATCTCCCGGCCGATCCCGCGCATCACCTGGCACGACGCGATGGCCCGCTACGGCTCCGACAAGCCCGACCTGCGCTACGGCGTCGAGCTGACCGAGCTGACCGACTACCTGCGCGGCACCGCGTTCCGGGTCTTCGCCGGTGCGATCGACGCGGGCGGCTACGTCGGCGCGGTCGTCATGCCGGGTGGCGCGGCGCAGAGCCGCAAGGAGCTCGACGGCTGGCAGGACTGGGCGAAGGCGCGCGGCGCGCGCGGCCTGGCGTACGTGGTGCTCGACGCCGAGACCGGCGAGGCGCGCGGGCCGGTGGCGAAGAACCTCTCCGCCGAGCACCTGGGCGGGCTCGCCGACGCGGTCGGCGCCAAGCCGGGCGACGCGGTCTTCTTCGCCGCCAGCGCCAACGCCCGTGAGGCGCAGGAATTGCTGGGCGCGGCCCGCATCGAGATCGCCAAGCGGGCCGGGCTGGTCGACGAGAGCGCCTGGGCGTTCTGCTGGGTGGTCGACGCGCCGATGTTCGAGAAGACCGACGAGGGCGGCTGGACGGCCGTGCACCACCCGTTCACCTCGCCGAACGCCGAGTGGGTCGACCGGTTCGAGGAGGCGCCGGACCGGGCGCTGGCCTACGCCTACGACATCGTCTGCAACGGCAACGAGATCGGCGGCGGCTCCATCCGTATCCACCGGGGCGACGTGCAGAAGCGGGTCTTCGACCTGCTCGGCATCACCCCCGAGGAGGCGCAGGACAAGTTCGGCTTCCTGCTGGAGGCGTTCAAGTACGGCGCCCCGCCGCACGGCGGCATCGCGTTCGGCTGGGACCGGGTCTGCATGCTGCTCGCCGGCGCCGACTCGATCCGCGAGGTCATCGCCTTCCCGAAGACCCGGGGCGGCTTCGACCCGCTGACCGGCGCGCCGACGCCGATCACCGCCCAGCAGCGCACCGAGGCCGGCATCGACGCCAAGCCGAAGCCGGCCGCGGCGCCGCACACCGGCACGGCCGGCCCGGCCGCCCCGGTCGCCGACCCCACCTGATCCGGCCCACCGCCGACCTCCTTGGGTTGATCATGAAGTTGTTGCGTTGCTCCCCGGCGTGTCGCGACAACAACTTCATGGTCAACTCTGGAGGTGGGGCGGGATGAGGCTGCTCGTGGTGGGGGGTAGTGGGTTTCTGGGCGCCCAGGTGTGCCGGCAGGCGGTGGGTGCCGGGTGGGCCGTGGTGGGGACGTACCACTCGGGGGCGATCGCGACGCCGGGGGTGGCGGCGCGCCGACTGGACGTGACCGACGGCGCCGCGGTCCGCGCGCTGGTCGCCGAGGTGCGCCCGGACGCGGTCGTCGGCACCCCCTACCGGTACGGCGACTGGGCGGTCACCGCGGAC
The DNA here is from genome assembly GCF_900091445.1 of Micromonospora echinofusca. Taxonomy (NCBI): domain Bacteria; kingdom Bacillati; phylum Actinomycetota; class Actinomycetes; order Micromonosporales; family Micromonosporaceae; genus Micromonospora; species Micromonospora echinofusca. The sequence continues at coordinate 4,108,898 of NZ_LT607733.1, read as the reverse complement.
GGCGCGGCGCACGTCGCATGCGCCGCCGCCGAGGCGGGAGCCCGGCTGGTGCACATCTCCAGCGACGCGCTGCACGCCGGCCGCCCCGAGCCGTACGCCGACGACGAGCCACCCAGCCCGGTGTTCCCGTACGGGGCGGCCAAGGCGGCCGCCGAGACCGCGGTGCGCGTGCTCGACCCGGGCGCGGCGCTGGTGCGTACCTCCCTGATCGTCGGGGAGGGGAGCAAGCAGATCCAGCTCTGCCACGACGCGCTCGCCGGCCGGGCGAGCCTGTTCACCGACGAACTGCGCTGTCCGATCGACGTCACCGACCTGGCCGCCGCCGTGCTGGAACTGCTCGGCACCGACTACGCCGGCCCGCTCAACGTGGCCGGTCCGGACGCGGTCAGCCGCGCGGAACTGGGCCTGCTGGTCGCCGCGCACTCCGGCATCGACCCGGCCGGCATGAAGACCACCACCGGCGTCGCCACCGGCGTGCTCCGCCCCGCGGAGGTGCGCCTCGACTCGACCCGCGCCGCCGGGCTGCTCCGCACCCGCCTGCGCGGGGTGCGCGAACTGCTCACCCGCTGATCCGCCCGGGGGCTGGCTCGGTCGACGCACACTTCCTATGCACGGCTATTGTGCATAGGAAGTGTGCAGAGCTATTGTGCACCCATGCAGAATGAACGACCGGCTGCCCCGCGCACGGTCCACCTGGACGCCCGGCAGGTGCGCACCCTCGCCCATCCGCTGCGGATGCGGCTGCTCGGCACGTTGCGTGCGGACGGTCCCGCAACCGCGACCACGCTGGCCGACAAGTTGGACACCAACACCGGGGCGACCAGCTACCACCTGCGCCAGCTCGCCGAGGTGGGCCTGGTGACGGAGGACCTCGACCGGGGCACCGGCCGGCAGCGGTGGTGGCGGGCGGCGCACGACATCAGCAACTTCGAGCCGACCGACTTCGACGACGACCCGGACGCCCGGGCCGCCGTGCAGTGGATCCAGGCCGACCAGGTGCGGCTGCTGGCCGAGCTGGCCGAGCGCTGGATGGCCGCCGAGCACGGCTACTCCCGGCAGTGGCGCGACGCCGCCGGCATGAGCGACGTCCTGCTGACGCTCGGCCCGGCGCGCCTGCGGGCACTCAACGACGAGCTGTGGCAGTTGCTCGAGCGCTACCGCGACGAGCAGGTGCCAGACGAGCCCGAGGCGGAGTCGGTGCTCGTCTTCCTGGCCGCCTTCCCCCGGGTGGAGGGAAAACGGTGAGCACGTTGTCCGTACGCCAGGTCCGGCGCCGGTTCCTGCTGCTGCACGGCCTGCGCTGGCTGCCCACCGGCCTGATGGTCCCCGTGATGATCCTGCTCATGCAGGAGCGCGGCCTGACGTTGTCGCAGATCGGCTTTGTGACGGTCGCCCAGGGCCTGGTCGTGCTGGCCCTGGAACTGCCCACCGGCGGCCTCGCCGACGCCCTCGGGCGCCGTCCCGTCCTGGTGGTGGCCTGGCTGGTCAACCTCGTCTCGCTCGCGCTCTTCGCCGTGGCCGACTCGTTCGCGCTGTTCTTCCTGGTCTGGGCTTTGCAGGGCGTCTTCCGGGCGCTCGACAGCGGCCCGATGGAAGCCTGGTACGTCGACGCCACCCTCGCCGCTGACCCGGACGCCTCCTACGAGCCGGGCCTCGGCCACGCCGGCACCGTCATCGGCGTCGCCATGGCCGCCGGCGCCCTGCTCGGTGGCGGCCTGGTCGCGCTGGGTCCGATCGGGCCGGTCAGCGCGTTGGCCGTGCCGGTGCTGGTCGCGATCGCCCTCCAGACGGTGGCCCTGGTTGCCCTGCTGGTGCTGCTGCGGGAGGTCGGCCCGGCCCGGGGCGCCGGCGCGCTGCGGGCGTCGGTCGCCGAGGCGCCCCGGATGGTCCGGCAGGCGTTCGGGCTGCTGCGCCGCTCCCGGGTGCTGCTCGCCCTTGTCTGCGTGGAGTTGTTCTGGGGCTTCGGGATGGTCACCTTCGAGTCGCTGCTGCCGGTCCGGCTGGCCGAGGTGGTCGGCGGTCCGGACCGGGCGGCGGCGCTGCTGGGGCCCGCCAGCTCGGCGGCCTGGCTCGCCGGTGGGGCCGGCGCGGCGCTCACCCCGCTGCTGCTGCGTTGGCTGGGTGCCGCGCCGAGCGCCGCCCTGCTGCGGATCGTGCAGGGCGCGACGATCGTCGGGATGGGCCTGCTGGCCGGCCCGGTCGGGGTGCTGGTCGCCTACCTCGCCTGCTACACGGTGCACGGGGCGTCCAACCCGCTGCACATGGGGCTGCTGCACCGGCAGGTCGACGGCCCCTACCGGACCAGTGTGATCTCTTTGAACTCGATGATGGGCCAGCCGGGTTTCGCGGTCGGCGCCATCGTGCTGACGGCGCTCGCCGACACGGTCAGTGTCAGCGTCGCGATGCTGGTCGGCGCCGTGGTGCTGGCCCTCGCCGCGCCGCTCTACCTGCCGGCCTGGCGGGCCCGCCACCGCGCCCCGGCAGCCGATGCGGTCTCGGCGGCCGGTGCGGCTCCGGGTGCCCGTACCGGATCGGGCCCCGTCTCCGACCCGGCGTCCGCCGCCGCGCCGCGCGGCGGCTGACCGTGCCGGGCGCTCAGGCCAGCTGCACCGAGCTGCGGGCCAGGCTCGCGGCGAAGCCGAGCCGCCGGTAGAGCCGGATCGCCCCGACGTTGACGCTGTAGACGCCGAGCGCCACGGTGTCGTGGCGGGCGAGCAGGGCCCGGGTCATCGCGGCGGTCAGCGCCGCGCCCAGACCTCGGCCCCGCCGGTCGGGGGCGACGGCCAGGCCCGCGAGGAAGCCGATGTCGCCCCGGCTGCGGTCGGCGCCGCAGGCGACGATCCGGTCGCCGTCGCGGATGCCGTACCAGTCGACGATCCTCGGGTCGCCCGGGCGGGAGGTGGTGGTGGGGAACGCCTCGTCGATCAGGGCGGTCAGCGCCGGATGGTCGGCCTCGGTGAGCCGGACCACCCGCTCCTCGTCGGGCTGGCGCGGCGACGCCTGGGTGGTCCAGAGGAAGTCCCACTCGTCGTGGCGGGCCACGGCCAGCCGGCCGGGCAGCGCCGCCGGGTCGAGCCGCGGCAGGTGCAGCCACTGACCCGGCCGCAGGGCGCCGCGCGCGAGCAGGTTGGCGAAGAGCTCGACCGCCGGCCCGGGGGCGCCGAGCGCGCCGCCGCGCGGGCCGTGCTCCGCCGGCAGCAGCCAGCCCACCGCCTCGCCGCGCCGCCAGCCGCGTGGCACCTCGCCGCGGGTGAGCGCGTGCCGGGCGTACGGGTGGTGGCCGGCGGCCGTCAGGATGGCGTCGCGCCCCTCCAGGGCCTGGTCGGCGATGATCATGCCTCCAGCCTAGGAGGCGCCGGGGGCAGGCGGCGGGCGTACCCCGGCCCCCGGCCGTCGGCAGGGCCGCCCGGAGAGCGGGTCGCTCCACCCTGGAGATTGACGAGCGGACCGATTGGGTACATCCCGCGCCGACCCACTGGTAACCCCCACCGGAGGAACGTCATGCTCGCCATTCTCGCGGCGGTCGTTTTCGGCTTCGCCCTGCTCATCGACCTGCTGGACACCAACTTCGGTGCCCCGGACCTGTTCAACTGGAACACCCTCGTGCTCATCGGCCTGCTGCTGCTCTCCCTGTACCTGGCCGGGGTCGGCCGGGGCCCGCGCGGCGGGGGCGGCGGGGGCGGCGGCCGGTGGTACCGGGGCCGGCGCCCCGGTCGCGGCTGACCGCAACCGATCATCACGGGCCCGGCCCGACGGCGCGCTTCCCGCGCCGTCGGCCGGGCCCGGTACTGTTCCCGTGATGGAGTCCGACGCCCTCTTCTCCCTCGGTGAGCCCGCCGCGGCGCCCCCCGCGCCCGCGGGTTCCGTCGGCGTGGACGGGTTCACGGCGGTGGGGGAGGATTCGCCGCTGCCCGTCCGGATGCGCCCGCGCAGCATCGACGAGCTGGTCGGGCAGGACCACCTGCTCGCGCCCGGCGCCCCGCTGCGTCAACTGGTCTCGGCCACCGCGCCGATGTCGGTCATCCTCTGGGGCCCGCCCGGCAGCGGCAAGACGACCATCGCGCACCTGGTGGCCCGTTCCACGGACCGCCGGTTCGTGGCGATGTCGGCCCTGACCGCCGGGGTCAAGGACGTGCGCGCGGTGATCGACACCGCCCGCCGTCAGCGCCGCTCCGGCGGCCCGCAGACGGTGCTCTTCATCGACGAGGTGCACCGGTTCAGCAAGACCCAACAGGATTCGCTGCTCGCCGCCGTCGAGGACCGCACGGTCACGCTGCTCGCGGCCACCACCGAAAACCCGTACTTCTCGGTCATCTCGCCCCTGCTGTCGCGGTGCGTGCTGCTCACCCTCCAGCCGCTGGACGACGCGGCGGTGCGCGACCTGCTGCGCCGCGCGGTCACCGACGAGCGCGGGCTCGGCGGCGCGCTCACCCTGGAGACCGAGGCCGAGGACCATCTCGTACGCCTCGCGGCCGGTGACGTGCGCAAGGCGCTGACGGCACTGGAGGCGGCGGCGGCCTCCGCCACGGCCCTCGGCGCCGGGCGGATCGACCTCGCCACCGCCGAGCAGGCGGTCGACGTGGCGGCCGTGCGCTACGACCGGGCCGGCGACGCCCACTACGACGTCACCAGCGCCTTCATCAAGAGCATGCGCGGCTCCGACGTGGACGCCGCGCTGCACTGGCTGGCCCGGATGCTGGTCGCCGGCGAGGACGCCCGGTTCATCGCCCGTCGCCTGGTCATCTTCGCCAGCGAGGACGTCGGCATGGCCGACCCGACGGCGCTGAGCGTGGCCACCGCCGCCGCCCACGCCGTGGAGTACGTCGGGCTGCCCGAGGTGCAGCTCAACCTCGCCCAGGCCGTGATCCACCTGGCGACCGCCCCGAAGTCCAACTCGGCGACCACCGCCATCGGCGCGGCCATCGCCGACGTACGCGCCGGCCGGGGCGGGCCGGTTCCGCGCGGGCTGCGCGACGCGCACTACTCGGGCGCCAAGGGGCTGGGGCACGGGACCGGCTACCGCTACCCCCACGACGACCAGCGCGGCGTGGTCACCCAGCAGTACGCCCCCGACGACCTCGCCGGCACCGACTACTACCGGCCCAGCCAGCACGGCGCGGAGCGCGCGGTCGCCACCCGGCTGCCGCTGCTGCGCCGTATCGTCCGGGGGCTGCCCGCACCGGCCGCGCCCCCGGAGACACCGGTGGCGGTCGGAGGCGGATCGGCCGGCAACGGCCGCCGACAGACGGAAACGGGCGGCGCCGACGCGACGCGAGAGGGCGGCAGCGACGCCGCCGGGGAGGGTCACCAGTGAGATCGCGTGGTTCGGAGCGACCGGAGGACGGCCCGGACGAGCGGCGCGACTCCCGCGCCAAGGGGCGCCGCTGGGGGCGGGGCAAGGCCGAGGCCGAGCCCGAGGAGCCGATCAGCGGCGAGGAGTTCGGCTGGATCGACGACCTGCGCTCGGCCAAGCAGCAGCGCACCGAGCTGGGCCCCGACGGGGTGGAGCCCGCCTCGCCTCCCGGCCCCCGCCCGGGTGAGCCGACGACGGCGGGCCCGGCCGGGCCCGCACCCCACCGTGGCCCCGGCCCGACCGCCACGCCCCCGGTACGCCGCGGCGAGGTCGAGCCGCCGCGCCCCCGCCCGGTGGACGGGCCCTGGCCGGGCGCGCCGGAACCGCCCCGGCCGGCCGGCCCCGCAGCCGCCGGGCCGGTCCCGACGCACCAGCCCGGCCCTCGGCCCCCGGCCGCCGGCCGCCCCCAACCCGGTCCGGACGGCCCGGACCGGCGGCCGCGCCCCACCCCCGGCGCCCCGACGGGGCCGCAGGCCGCAGCCTCGTCGCCCCCGCCGGCCGGCGCCCCGACGGGCCCGCAGCCGGTCGCCCCGGCCGGTCCGCAGGGAGTCGCGCCGGATCCGCGTGGCTTCCCGGCGTACCCACAGGCCGACCCCCGGACTCGGCCGCAGCCCGGACCGGCCGTCGGATCGCAGCCCGGCACGCCCCCGCACCCCCACGCCGGTGTGCCGGGCGGACCCCGCCCCGGTGCGGCGGTGCCCCCGTACCCGGAGACGCCGGACGCGCCGCACCCCGCCGGGGCGCCCCCGGGCCGACGTCCCGACGGGCGGGCGGCGGTGCCGGACGGCACGCCGCCGCCGGCCGCCGCGCGGCCGGGCGGTGCCGTGGGCGCCGCCCGGGTCGGCGTCCCGCCTCCCGGCGCTGCCCAACCGCCGGCCGGTCCGCCGACCGGCGAGCTGCGCGGGGCGTCGGCCGAGGGCCGTGACCCCCGCTCCGGCCGGATGCGGCGAGGTCCGGCCGACAGCGGCGCACCCGCGCCGGCCGACGGCACCGGATCCCTGCCGATGGTCACCCCGCCGGTGCCCGGCGCCGTGCCGGGCGGTGCGGGGGCCGACCGGGAGCGACGCCCCGCGCCGCCGACCGGTCGGCGCCGTGCCACCGAGGAAGCGGCCCCTGCGGTGCCCCGCTCCGGCAACGCGCCGCCGGTGCCGCTCTCGGGCAACGCGCCGCCCGTACCGGCTTCGGGCAACGCCCCGCCGCTGCCGCCTCCCGGCATCGCACCACCCGCGCCCGGTGTGCCCGCCGCACCGCCCGGCGCCGGGGCCACCCCGCCCGCCGGCCCCGCCGCCCGAGGCCGGCGTGCCGTGCCCGACGGCGAGATCGCGGGCCGGCGTGCCGTGCCCGACGGCGAGATCGCGGGCCGGGGCCGGCGGGCGGCCGGCGACGACGAGACCTCCGGCCGGGCCGGACGCGCCACGGTGGGCGGTCCGCCGCCCGCGCACCGTACGCCCGACGGGACGCCCCGCCCGGCGGAACCGGGCGTGGCGGAGGAGCCCGCGCACGGGCCGCGTCCCGTCGACGGGGAGTCGGGGCGCCGGCGTCAGCCCGGTGAGTCCCGCGCCGGTCGACCGGAGCGCCCGGCCGACTGGCTGCGGCAGGCGGGCCGTGCCCACCACACCGATCCGGCCCTGCCGACGGTCAAGCGGCCGGTACCGCCTGTTCCGGGTGCTCCGGCGGCGGTGCCGCCCGGCCCGGCGCAGCGCGGCGTCGAGACCGGCGCGGTCCCCGCGGGCCGGGCGCGGCCCGGCGCGCAGCCGCCGCGACCCGACGACGCCGTCGAGGCCGGGCCCCCGGCAGACCGGGGCCGACCCGGCGCCGAGCTTCATCCCGGCCCGCCCGCCCGGGGTGCCGCGCGCCCCGCGCCGGCCGGCCCACCGCCGCCGGCTGGCGCCCCGACCCCGGCCGGTCGGGCCCGCCCCGGCGCGGCCCCGGTCGACCCCGCGCGTCCCGACGCGGCCCCGGCGGGCCCTGCCCGGGGTGCCGCGCGCCCGGACGCCGGTCCGGCGGGTCCTGCCCGGGGTGCCGCGCGTCCCGACGCCGGTCCGGCGGGTCCTGCCCGGGGTGCCGCGCGTCCCGACGCCGGTCCGTCCGGTGCCGCGCGGGCCGTCGCGCCGCGGCCCGGCACCGCCGCCGTGCCGCCGCCCGCCGCCGGACCGGGCGCGCCGCCCGGTCCGCGCCGCCCCGGCCCGGCCGACCCGCACGGCCCCGAGGCCCCGTCGGGACCCCCCGGTCCGGGAAGGAACGCGCCCGGACCGGGCCGGACCGACCAGACCGGCCCGGTCCGCCCCGCCGCCACCGCGCCGGCTCCGGCCGGCCCTGGTGCGGTCCCCGGCGCCGTCCGACCCCCCGTCGCCGGGCGGGACCGACCCGAGCCGACGTCCGGCGCGGGCCCCCGCCCCGTTGGTCCGCCCGGGGTGGCCCGGGCAGCCGCCCCGGCGCCCCGCCCCGGGCCCGAGGACCGCGCCGCCGGGCGGGCCCTCCCGCCGCATCGTGAGCCCGGGCGGCTGGAGCCGTCGGGTGTCGCGCCCGTACCGCCGCCGGCGGGCGAACCCGTGGTGGCGCGGGCCGCCGCGGCGGTCGTACCGCCTGCCGAGCCGACCGACGGACCGGCGCTGCGCCGGCCCGCGGAGCCGGAGTCGCCGGACGACGACGCGGCCGGCCCCGGCGGGCTGCGCGGCGCCCGATCCGAACTGCGCCGCCAGATGCGCGAGCGGCGCCGGCTGCGGATGGGCATCCTCGCCCTGGTCAGCGTCGTGCTGCTCGGCGCCATCCCGCTCTACTTCGGCATCCGTACGCTCAGCCGCGATCCGGTCTTCGACACCCTCGACGAGCTGGACGTGCCGGGCTGGGCGGCGGTCCAGCCCGTCGACGACGTCAGTGGCAGCCGGTGGTGCCTGCTCGACTGCCGACTGCGCGAACGTACGGCCACGTCCGAGCGGTCGCCCGCGGAGACGGCCCAGGTCTACGAGCGGGCGCTGACCGACGACGGCTGGCGGCCGTGGAAGGTGAGTCGCTGCCCGGAGCAGCCGGCCAAGGGCAGCTACACGTGCTGGCGCCGGGACGAGCTCACCCTCGACCTGTGGGTACGCGAGCCCGCCTGCGTGCCGCCGCCGGTGGACGGGGAGCCGGCCGTTGTGCCGTCGCCCGACCCGGCGACCGCTGCGCAGGAGTGCTCCGGCTCGTTGGTGTCGGTGAAGGTCCGTAACGCGATCGACGACGAGCGGACCCGGCCCCAGCCCACCACCGACCCGTCACTCACCGGGGAGGACCCCTTCCCGACGCTCACCGAGGATCCGCTCGCGACACCGACACCCTCACCGTCCTGAGCCGGTTTCCATCACGGACGGTAGGGTCTGGGGCTGGCGGACCGCCAGCCCCCGTCCGACCCCTCCGGGTCGCCGAGCGGCGGTGTGGGTAGGACGGTCGCGCGTTGCGGGGACGTCGGGTTCCCGGAACTCTGCTTGAGGAGGACAGGCGTGGGCTTTTTCGAGGTCGCGGCGCTGATCGCGGCGATCGCGTTCGCGATGCTGGTGTTGATCCTGACGCTGCCCATCCTGCGGCTGCGGCACACCGTGGACGCCACCACCCGGATGATCAACGACCTCAACGACCGGACCGCGCCGCTGCTCGGCGACGTGAACACCACGGTGAAGAACGTCAACACCGCCCTGGAGCAGGTGCAGACCTCCCTGGACGGGGTCAACCTCCAGCTCGCCAAGGTCGACACCATGACCAGCCACGCGCAGAACGTCACCGCCAACGTCGCGAACCTGGCGACCGTCGTCTCCGCCGCCGCCGCCAACCCGTTGGTCAAGGTGGCCGCCTTCGGCTACGGCGTCCGCAAGGCCGCCTCCGCGCGGCGGCACGCCGAGACCGAGCGTGAGGTGCGCGACACCATCAAGCAGCAGCGGCGGGCCGCCAAGCGCGGCAACCGCTGATCCGGCACGACCAGGAGGAGCTCGGAGATGAGGCGGTTGTTCTGGCTCGGCATCGGGCTGGCCGTCGGCGTGGTGGTGGTCCGCAAGGCCACCCGCACCGCACAGGCGTACACCCCGGCCGGCATCGCCAGCACGGTGACCGAATCCGCTGGCGGGCTGGCGGAGTCGCTGCGTAGCTTCGTGGAGGACGTCCGGATCGCGATGGCCGAGCGCGAGCAGGAGATCCACGAGGCGTTCGCCCATGGCGAGGCGTTCGACGACCAGTTTGCCGAGCTGCGGGAGGACCCGCGCATCGGCGACCGAGAGATCTTTCCGGAGGACCACCAGCGATGAAGACGGCGGAGATCAAGCGGCGGTACCTCGCCCACTTCGAGGCGAACGGCCACACCGTGGTGCCGTCCGCTCCGCTGCCCGCCATCAGCGACCCGAACCTGCTGTTCGTCAACGCCGGCATGGTGCAGTTCGTGCCCTACTTCCTGGGGCAGCAGACCCCGCCGTACCGGCGGGCGGTCAGCGTGCAGAAGTGCATCCGTACGCCCGACATCGACGAGGTCGGCAAGACCAGCCGGCACGGCACGTTCTTCCAGATGAACGGCAACTTCTCCTTCGGTGACTACTTCAAGGACGGGGCGATCCCGCTCGCCTGGGACCTGGTCACCAAGTCCCAGGAGCAGGGCGGGTTCGGCCTCGACCCGGAGCGGATCTGGCCGACGGTCTACCTCGACGACGACGAGGCGTTCGAGATCTGGCGCGCGGTCGGCGTGCCGACCGAGCGGATCGTGCGCCGGGGCAAGGCGGACAACTTCTGGTCGATGGGCATCCCCGGCCCGTGCGGCCCGTGCTCCGAGCTGTTCTACGACCGTGGCCCGGAGTATGGCCGCGAGGGCGGCCCGGCGGTCGACGAGGACCGCTACATGGAGTTCTGGAACCTCGTCTTCATGCAGTTCGAGCGCGGCCCGGGCACCGGCAAGCAGGACTACCCGATCCTCGGTGACCTGCCGGCGAAGAACATCGACACCGGCATGGGCCTGGAGCGGATGGCGTCCATCCTCCAGGGCGTCGACAACCTCTACGAGATCGACGAGGTCCGGCCGATCCTCGACCGGGCCGCCGAGCTGACCGACAAGCGCTACGGCGCCCGGTCCGGCCAGGTCGCCAGCGAGTCGCACCCGGACGACGTGCGGCTGCGGGTGATCGCCGACCACGTGCGTACGGCGCTGATGCTGATCGGCGACGGCGTCACCCCGAGCAACGAGGGGCGCGGCTACGTGCTGCGTCGCATCATGCGCCGGGCGATCCGGTCGGTGCGGCTGCTGGGCTGGCAGGAGCGGGCGCTGCCCGAGCTGCTGCCGGTGGCCCGCGACTGCATGTCCCCGTCGTACCCGGAGCTGGCCGCCGACTTCGACCGGATCGCCGACTACGCGTACGCGGAGGAGGACGCCTTCCTGTCCACCCTGCGGGCCGGCACCACGATCCTGGACACGGCGATCGCCGAGACCCGCACCGCCGGCAAGCCGGCGCTGTCGGGCGAGAAGGCGTTCCAGCTGCACGACACGTACGGCTTCCCGATCGACCTGACGCTGGAGATCGCGGCCGAGCAGGGCCTGGCGGTCGACGCGGAGGGTTTCCGCCGGCTGATGGCCGACCAGCGGGCCCGCGCCAAGGCCGACGCCCAGGCGCGCAAGACCGGGCACACGGACCTGTCGGCGTACCGGTCGGTGCTCGACTCGGGCGGCCCGGTGACGTTCACCGGCTACAGCGAGGTGTCCCGGGAGTCGACGGTGCGGGCCGTGCTCGGCGTCGACGGCCCCCGCCAGGCGGCGGTCGAGGGCGACACGATCGAGCTGGTCCTCGACGCCACCCCGTTCTACGCCGAGGGCGGCGGGCAGCAGCCCGACCTGGGCATGATCACCGTCGGCGGCGGCCAGGTCGAGGTGCTCGACGTGCAGCAGCCGGTGCCCGGCCTGATCGTGCACCGCGCCCGGGTGCTGCGGGGCGAGGTGCGGGCGGGGGAGACCGGCTACGCCGAGATCGACACCACCCGCCGGCGGGCGATCTCCCGGTCGCACACCGCGACGCACCTGGTGCACCAGACGATGCGCAACTTCCTCGGCGAGTCCGCCACCCAGGCGGGTTCGCTGAACGCCCCGGGGCGGCTGCGGTTCGACTTCAACACCCCGACGGGGGTGGCGCCGAGCGTGCTGCGCGACGTCGAGCAGCAGGTCAACGAGGTGCTCCTCGCCGACCTGGAGGTGCACGCCTTCATCACCTCGCTGGAGGAGGCGCGGCGCATCGGGGCGATGGCGCTGTTCGGCGAGAAGTACGGCGAGGAGGTGCGGGTCGTCGAGGTCGGCGACTACGCCCGCGAGCTGTGCGGCGGCACCCACGTCTCCCGCTCCGGCCAGCTCGGCCTGGTGAAGATCCTCAACGAGTCGTCGATCGGCTCCGGGGTGCGCCGGGTCGAGGCCCTGGTCGGCATGGACGCCTTCAACTTCCTGGCCCGGGAGCACCTGCTGGTGTCCCGCCTCGCCGAGCTGTACCGGGTGCCCAACGACCAGGTCGCCGATCGGGTCGAGCAGACCGTGACGCAGCTGCGCGACGCCGAGAAGGAGCTGGAGAAGCTGCGGGCCCAGCTGGTGCTCGGTGGCGCGGCGGCGCTCGCGGCGCAGGCGAAGGACGTGCGCGGTGTCGCGTACGTGGGCACCGAGGCGCCGGAGGGCGCGGCCGGCAACGACGTGCGGACCCTCGCCCAGGAGGTCCGCGGCAAGATCGACCCGGCGCGGCCGGCGGTCGTCGCGGTGGCGGCGCGGGCGGGAGGCAAGGCGTCGCTGGTCGTCGCGGTGAATTCGGCCGCGCGTAGCCGGGGCCTGGCCGCGTCCGACCTGGTCAAGGCGGCCTTCTCCGGTCGCGGTGGCGGCAGCCCCGACCTCGCCCAGGGTGGCGGCCTGCCGGCCGCCGAGGCGCCGAACCTGCTCCGCACGGTCGAGAAGGCGATCGCCGACGCGTGATACGTGCTCGCAGCGGCCAGGGCGGACCCGCGTGGTCCGCCCTGGTTCGCCGTTTCAGGGGGAGTCACCGACCGTGAGCGAATTGTCCCGAGGCGTCCGGCTCGGGGTGGACGTCGGGCAGGTCCGGGTGGGGGTGTCCCGCTCGGACCCGCACGGCGTGCTGGCCACCCCGCTGGTGACGCTCACCCGCGACCTCACGGCCGCCCCGGACGCGGTGCCGGCCGACATCGCCGCGCTCGGCGCGCTGGTGGCCGAGCACGAGGCGGTCGAGGTCGTCGTCGGCCTACCGGTCAATCTCGTCGGCAAGCACGGTCCGGCCGCCGTACACGTGAAGGCGTACGCTGACCGACTGGCCGATGTAATAGCGCCCGTTCCGGTGGCGCTCACCGACGAGAGGATGTCCACGGTCGTGGCGTCTCGTAGGCTTGCCGAGCGTGGTGTCCGAGGGAAACGGCAACGTGCGGTGGTCGACCAGGCTGCCGCGGTGGAGATTCTGCAGAGCTGGCTGGACGCGCAGCGGAGGCGGACGCGATGATGGACGATCTTGACCTCGGGTTCGACGAGCAGGACCGGGGGGAGAAGGGCAAGCACCGGCGCGGCGCGGTGCGCAAGCGCAAGGGCGGCTCCGGCGGTGGTGGCGGCCGGGGCAAGACCGCCCTGGCCCTGCTGCTCGCCTTCGTCCTGCTGGGCACGATCGGCGGCGGCGCCTTCTACGGCTTCGACCGCGTCCAGAGCTACTTCGTGACGCCCGACTACGACGGTGCGGGCACCGGCGAGGTGACGGTCGAGATCAAGCAGGGCGCGCTGATCGCCGACATGGCCAACGCGCTGGTCGCCGCCGACGTGGTGAAGAGCGCCAAGGCGTTCATCGAGGCCGCCGAGGCGAACGCCCGCAGCAAGAACATCCAGCCGGGCACCTACAAGCTGCGCAAGCAGATGAGCGGCGAGAGCGCGGTCACCGCGATGCTCGACCTGAAGAACCGGATCGTCAACGGGGTCACGATCCCGGAGGGCCGGACCGCGAAGAACGTCTACCAGCTGCTCTCCAAGGAAACCAAGATCCCGGTGAAGGACTTCGAGGCGGCGGCGAAGGACCCGATCGCGCGGGGCGTACCGGACTGGTGGTTCAAGCGCACCGACAACAAGAAGGTCAAGCCGTCGATCGAGGGCTTCCTCTACCCGGACACCTACGAGATCCCGCCGAAGGCGACCGCCGAGACGATCATCGAGCAGATGGTCGAGAACTTCCTCAGCGTGACCAGCGAGATGCAGTTCGCCGACCGGGTGCAGAAGGAGCGCAAGATCAGCCCGTACGAGGCGCTGATCGTCGCGTCGCTGGCACAGGCCGAGGCGGGGAACAAGGACGACCTGGGCAAGGTCGCCCGGGTGGCGTACAACCGGGTCTTCGGCGAGTTCCCGTGCAACTGCCTGGAGATGGACGTCACGGTCAACTACTACCTGGAGCTGACCGGACAGAAGACCAAGACGTCCGGGCAGATGACCGAGGAGGAGCTGCTCGACACCAAGAACCCGTACAGCCGCAAGCTGCGCGGCCTGGTGCCCACCCCGATCAACAACCCGGGGAAGGAGGCCATGGAGGGCGCGATGGACCCGCCGGCCGGCAAGTGGCTCTTCTTCGTGGCGATCGACAAGGAGGGACACTCCGCCTTCGCCGAGACTATCGAGGAGCACGAGCGGAACAAGGTCAAGGCCAAGGAGGCCGGGATCATCTGATGACGACCGCACGGCGGGCGGGAGTGCTCGGCACGCCGATCGCGCACTCCCTCTCCCCGGTGATCCACAACGCCGGCTACGCGGCGGCGGGGCTGACCGGGTGGTCGTACACCCGGATCGAGTGCGCGGCGGCGGAGCTGCCGGACGTGGTCGCCGGCCTCGGCCCGGAGTGGGCCGGGCTGTCGGTGACCATGCCCGGCAAGGAAGCGGCGCTCGCGGTGGCCGCCGAGGTCTCGCCGCTCGCCGCCGCCGTCGGCGCCGCCAACACGCTGGTACGCCGACCGGACGGCTCCTGGTACGCCGACAACACCGACGTGGTCGGCATGGTCGAGGTGCTCACCGACGCCGGGGTGCGCCCGGGGGCGACGGTGACGGTGCTGGGCGCGGGCGGCACGGCCCGCGCGGCGGTTGCCGCGGCGGGGCGGCTCGACGCCGACGCGGTGACCGTGGTGGCCCGCCGCCCGGCGGCGGTCGACGAACTGCGCCCGGTGGCCCGCGCGGTCGGTGTGCCGATGACCGGCGCGCCCTGGACCGACGCGGCCGACCGCTGCCGCGCCGACCTGGTGGTCTCCACGGTGCCGAAGGGTGTGGCGGATCCGCTCGCCGACACGGTGGCCTGGCGGCCGGAGACGGTGCTCTTCGACGCGCTCTACGACCCGTGGCCGACGCCGCTGGCCGCGTCGGCCGAGGCGGCCGGCTGCCGGATCGTCTCCGGCCTCGACCTGCTGCTGGCCCAGGCGGTGGGCCAGTTCGAGCACTTCACGGGCGTCGCGGCGCCCCGGGCGGCGATGGCCGCGGCGCTCGCCGCCGCCCGCGCGATCTGAGCGCTCAGACGGGACGGATGTGTCCCCTGTGGCCATCCGGTGCATCCTTAGGCGACGGTTAAGACGCGCTTAGGTCCGGCTGTCGTCCCCACGTCACGCTGCGGCCGTGGTTACGCTGCTGACCGTCACCGCCCGACACACAGGGAGTTCACCTTGGCTCGGCACGGACTGCACCGCCTCACCCGGCACCCCGGCCCGCGACGCAAGGCCGTCGTCCTCGGCGTGGCCGGGGCCACGGTGGTGGTCGGCATCGCGGCCACCACCATGCCGCTGCTGGCCGCCGACGACCTGTCGATCCGGGCGACCGCCGACACCACGGCGACCATGGTGACGCAGGACGGCGACAACGGGGCGAAGACGACGCTGGCGACCTGCGCGACCCGCTGCGACGGCAACCCCCGGGGCGGCCGGGAGGCGGTCGTCCAGTTCGCCGTGACCACCCTGCCGGCGACGGCGGTCAACGTGCGGGCCACGCTGCGGGTGCACGCGTGGCAGGAGTTCGCGGCGACCGTGAGCGCGCACTCCAGCGTGGTGGACGCCCGCGCGGCCCGGCCGACACCGGCGCTGCCGGGGGCGGCCCTGGACACCGTCTCGAAGGTGGCGAAGGGCTTCAACGAGTGGGACGTCTCGGCCCTGGTGAAGGGCAACGGCACCTGGACGGTGTCGCTGGCGCAGACCGGCCTCGAGACGAGGATCTACTGGGCGTCGACGGAGAACCGCAACCCCGACCTGCGGCCGCGCCTGGAGATCAGCTACGACGTCGGCACCCGACCCACCCCGGTGGTGACCAGCGCCGCTCCGTCGCCGAGCCGGACGGTCGCGCCCAGCCCCACGCCGAGGCCGACGCCCAGCACGAGCCCCACCCGCGCCACCCCGAGCCCGTCGGCGAGCCCGTCGGGCGGGACGGATCGGTGCGGCGCGGTGTCGAGCAGGCTGGTGCCCTCCTGCGGCGCCTGGTGGGGGATGTACTCCCCGTCGAGCGCCGGCGACGGGTGGGACCACGGCGCGGCGGTCGCCGAGGTGGAGGCGCAGGTCGGGCGGAAGTTCGACATCGTGCACCGCTACCACGACTTCTCCAACGCCGGCAGCAACGGCGCCTTCCCCGACGCCTACCAGCGGCAGCAGATGCGCGAGGGTCGGCTGATGTTCTTCGCCTGGGAGTCGCGGATCTTCTCCTCCGGCACGGTGCTGACCTGGCAGGACGTCTACAGTGGCCGCTACGACGCCACCATCGACGCGGTCGCCGGGCGGATCCGCGACACCGGCGTGCCGGTGTTCATGGGCTTCGACCACGAGCCGGAGGACGAGCCGGCCAAGGGCAGCGACGCCGACTTCGTCCGCGCCTGGCGGCACGTGCACGACCGGTTCGCCGCGGCGGGCGCCGACAACGCGGTCTGGGTGTGGACGATGATGGGCTGGTCGGGCCACTACGACCGCTACACCGGCCTCTACCCGGGTGACCGGTACGTCGACTGGGTCGGCTACGACCCGTACAACTTCCACGTCTGCAACGGCAGCAAGGTCTGGAAGAGCCCGGCCACCACGATCGGCGGCTTCTACCGCTGGCTGGACGAGAACCGTCTCGGGGTCGGCAAGCCGCGGATGCTCGCGGAGTTCGGCACCAACTTCGACGCGGCCGACCCGGACGCGAAGCGGCGCTGGTTCGAGGAGTTCCCGGCGGCGCTCAAGGCGCACCCGAAGATCAAGGCGGCGATCTACTTCAACTCCCCGGGGATGACCCGCCGGTCGAGCACCTGCGACATGACCATGAACCACGACGCCTCGTCGGTGGCGGGCTTCGCCCGCGCCGGGCGCGACAGCTACCTGAGGCAGCCCACCGGGGGCGCCCGCTGACGTCACGCGTTCACAATCTGACCGGGAGTGATACGGGCGAGTCGGACATCCGACCTGCTGTGTGCGGTGTCATGTTGCCGATGCAGTGACCGCCCAATCGGCGGATATCGCCAGACAGGGTCGACCAGGCACGCTACGCGGGTTCTCTCCCGACATGGAGGCGTAGCGTGCCCGACATCCCGCTCTCTCGGCGATCCGCCGGATTCCGCACCCGGACGGCGGTGATCGCCCTCGTGACCGCCGCCGCCGTGCTGGCCGTCCCGACCGGGACGTCCGCCGCCCTGGTGCCGGCGCCCGAACCGGCGACCCTGGTCTCGGCCAACCCGGCCGACGCCACACCGCACGCCAGGGACGGCGAGACCCGCGCCTTCGCGCAGGTCGGCTCCACGGTGTTCGTCGGCGGCAGCTTCACCCAGATCCGGCAGACCGCCAGCGCGGCGTGGACCACCCAGCGCTACCTCTTCGCGTACGACCGGGCCACCGGCACCATCTCCACCAGCTTCCTGCCGGTGCTGGACGGCGCGGTCAACACGCTGGTCGCCGGGCCCGGCGGCACGCTGATCGTCGGCGGCACCTTCAAGAACGTCAACGGCGTCTCCCGCAAGAACCTGGTGGCGCTCGACCCCGCCACCGGCGAGATCGTCGACAGCTGGGTCGGCCGCTCCGACGGCGGCACCGTGCGCGACCTGGCGCTGCACGGCAACTGGCTCTACGTGGCCGGGGCGTTCAACTGGCTCAACGGCACCGCGCACGCCGGGCTCGGCCGGCTCAACGCCACGACCGGCGCGATCGACCCGACCTTCAACGTCAACGCCACCGTCGGGCGTCACCAGACCACCTCGTACGTGTGGACCATCGACGTCTCCCCGGACGGCGGCACCCTGGCCGTCGGCGGCAACTTCACGCTCGTCAACGACCTGCCGCGCAACCAGATGGCGTTGGTCGACGTCACCGGCACCCCGACGGTGCTGGACTGGAGCACGGAGAAGTTCGTGCCGCCGTGCGCGTCGCCGGCGACCTTCGTGCACTACGTGCAGGACGTCAAGTTCGGCGGCGACGGCAGCTGGTTCGTCGTCGGCACCAACGGCGGCTCGGGCTGGCCGGCCGCCTACTGCGACGCGCTGGTGCGCTTCGAGACCGCCGCCCGGGGCGCCGGGCAGCTCGGCACCTGGGTCGACTACACCGGCAACGACACCATCACCTCCGTCGAGGTCGCCGACAACGTCATCTACCTCGGCGGGCACTTCCGCTGGCTGAACAACCCGAACGCCAGCGACACCGCCGGCAAGGGCGCGATCGACCGGCTCGGCATCGCGGCGGTCACCCCGGCCACCGGCATGCCGGTCAACTGGAACCCCCGCCGCAGCGGCAGCGCGTCGATGCCGGCCGGCACCAGCAACTGGGGCTCCTCCGTGCCGGTGCTCTGGCGCGGCAGCGACGGGCTCTACTTCGGCCACAACTCCGACGGCATGGGCAACGAGTACCACGGCCGGCTCGGGATGTTCCCGCTGACCGGCGGGCGCACCATCACCCCGAAGAACGCGCCGACCTCGGCCACCGGCAACCTCTACGTCGGCACCGGCGCGGGCGAGCTGGCCAAGGTGCCGTTCGACGGGGCCAGCCTGGGCACCCCGACCACGGTCAGCCAGCCCAACTACACGGCGGCCGGCGCGACCTGGCGGGTGGCCGACCGGATCTACTGGTCGCACACCGTCGCCGGCACCCCCACGGGCAGCCGGATCGACATCTCGCTGTTCAACGGCGGCGCGATCGGCGCGCCGTGGGAGGCCTCCGGCTACAACGACTGGTTCAACCCGGCGCTGATGACCGGCGCGTTCTACCTCGACGGGCGCCTCTACTACACCCGCTCGGGCGCCAGCGGCCTCTACTACCGCTACTTCGAGATCGACGGCAACTACCTCGGCGCCACCGAGTTCACGCTGCCCACCACCGGGGTGACCTGGTCGACCGTGCGGGGCATGGCCTGGGTCGCCGGCCGGATCGTGTACGGTGCCACCGACGGAACGCTGCGCAGCGTGCCGTTCGACCCGACGGCCGCCCCGGCGGTCGACGGAACGACGGCGACGGTGGTCCCGGCGGCCGCCGGCGTGACGTGGTCAACGCCGTCGACCTTCTTCTCCGTGCAGTGACGGTCGACTGTTCGTAACGGAACATCGGTAGATTGTTCACGTTGGGCCGGCGACGGATCAGCCGTCGCCGGCCCGCACGACGTGGGGAGGGTCGTTGGTCGGCGCGGGTGGCAACCGCAGAGGGCTCGCGGTGCGGGCCGTCTTCGCGGTCAAGCGCGGCTGGTACACGCTGCGCTATCCCCGGCTGACGCTGGGTCGGGGCGTGGAGATCCGCGGCCGGATCCGGTTGCGCCGGGGCGTACGGGTGAGCATCGGCGACCGCACGCGGATCAACAAGCTGGTCCGCTTCGCCGGGCCCGGCGAGGTGCGGGTCGGCGCCGACTGCCTGTTGAACGCCACCTGGATCGGCACCTGGACGTCGGTCACGATCGGCGACCGGTGCCTGCTCTCGGACTGCGAGCTGCTGGACAACGACTTCCACAACCTGCCACCCGAGCAGCGGCACGACCCGCCCGTCCCGGCCACCCGCGCCCCGATCACGATCGAGGACAACGTGTGGGTCGGGGCGCACGCCCTCGTGATGAAGGGCGTGCGGATCGGCCGGGACAGTGTCGTGGGCGCCGCCACGGTCGTCCGTACGGACGTGCCGCCGCGGGTCGTGGTCGCCGGAAATCCACAACAGACGGTGAAGAAGTTCCATGACTGACGCATCCCCCGGTTCCTGGCCCTCGGACGTCCCCGCCGGTGGCGGCACACCGGGCCGCACCGTCACGCTGACCGACCTGCTGCGCGTACCGCTGCACCGCATCCGACTCGTCGGGGCCGTCGCCGCGGTCGGCCTGCTCGCCGCGATCGGCTACGTGGTGCTCGTCCCCGCCGCCGTCACCGCCAGCGCGGTCGTGGCGGTGCGTCCCGTCGTCACCGACGCGTTCACGCCCAGCGGGGCCGCCGCCGACCGGGCGGTGAACATGAACGTGGAGAGCGGCATCGCCACGGGCACCGACGTGGTGCAGCGGCTGGCCGACTCGGGCGACATGGACCCGCGCGAGGTGCGCGACGCCCTCGAGGTCGAGGTGCCCACCGGCGGGCAGATCCTGCGCTTCGTCTACCAGGCGCCCACCGCCGAGCAGGCCGTCGAGGGCGTCAACCTCGCCGCCCAGGCCTACCTGGACGTGCGCCGGACGATGTACGAGAAGCAGCGCGAGGAGATGCTGCGCTCGTACGACGAGAGCATCGCCAAGGTCGCCGCCCAACAGGCCGCCCTCCAGAAGCGGGTCAACAACGCCCGCGAGGGCACCGTCGACGCCGCGGTGACCGAGCTGACCGGCATCAACAACCAGCTCACCCAGCTCAACGCCGCCCGCACCGAGATCGCCGCCGTCGACGTCAACCCCGGCTGGGTCACCCAGAGCGCCGAGCGGGCCCTGGCCTCCACCGCCGGCAACGGCCCGCTCTACCTGCTCGCCGGCCTGCTCGGCGGGACGCTGCTCGGGGTTGTGCTCGCGTACGCCTGGGAGTCGATGGACCGGCGGATCCGGTCGGTCGACGACGGCCGGGACGCCACCGGGCTGCCGCTGCTCGGCACGGTCCGCAGCCGCCGGTGGCGCGGCGGCAAGGAGGCGGTCGACGCCGACATCCGGTACGTGGCGATGGCCATCGCCGAGCGGGTGCGCCAGCCCGCCCGGGTGTCGCTTCTGACCGCCCGGGAAGAGGACCCCACGGCCATCACCGCCGGCCTGGCGGTGGCGCTGGCCGCCGTCGGCCGGGAGGTCTTCGTCGCCGACGACAGCGGGCGCGCCGAGCGGCTGCGGACCACCGTGCTCGGTGACCGGGAGCGGCTGCCCGCCGCGGCCGACCCGTCCCGCCCGCTCGTCCCGAAGCCCCGCCCCGCCGGCTCGACGACGGAGGGCAAGAGCGACGGCACGCCGGAGCCGGCAGCGGCCCGCCGCCCGTCGCCGCACCCGATCGGCGCCCGGCCGTCCACCGACCCGGACGCCACGCTGACCCTGCCCCGCGTCACCTCGTCGGCGAGCGCCGTAAACGGCAAGGTGACCAGCACCGACCCGGTGTCCGTGGGCGCGGGCAGTGTCCGGTTCGGCACGTGGCGGCAGGGCGCCGACCACACCCTGGTGCTGTTCAACGCGCCGCCCGCCGAGTCCGACGAGCGCGGCGTCGCCGTCGCCCGGCAGGGCACGGCGGTCGTGGTGGTCGAGCAGGACCGCACCCGGCAGGGCGACCTGCGCCGGCTCGTGGAGCGGCTGCGCGCCGCTGGGGTCACCCCGCTCGGCTTCGTGTTGACCCGTAGCGGCCGAGGCTGAACCGTGCCGGTCACCCGCGCCCCGGCGACGACCGAGCCCGCCGGTGGCCCGGGCGGCGCCGCGTCGCTGCCCCTGCCGCCACCCCCGCCGCGGCTGCCGGTCTGGCCGCTGGCGTTGATGTTCGGCATGGTGCCGGTGTGGTGGCTGGCCGGCGCGTTCTACCTGGGGTGGCCGCTGCTCGGGGCGCTGCTGTTCGCGCTGCTGGTCATCCGGGGCCGCGTGCCGCTGCCCCCGGCCGCCGGGATCTGGCTGCTGTTCCTGGCCGTCGTGGTGGTCAGCGCCACCCAGTTGCAGACGCCGGCCTCGGTGCTGACGTTCGCGCTGCGGCTCGCCTTCTACCTCACCGCGCTCGTGGTCGGCGTCTACGTCTACGCGGTCGCCCGCGAGCGCCCCGACCAGGCGGCGGTCCTCGTACCGCTCTGCGCCTTCTGGTTCGCGCTGGTCGCGCTGGGCTGGCTGGGCGTGCTGGCGCCCCGCTTCGCGCTGACCACCCCGGTGGAGGTGCTGCTGCCCGGCGGGGTGGCCAACACCCCGTTCATCCAGGACATGGTCCATCTGACCACCGCTGAATACAGCGCCCGGTCGCTGAACCCGATCTACCGGCCGGCCGCGCCGTTCGCGTACACCAACAACTACGGCAGCGCGTACGCGATGACCCTGCCCTGCGTGGTGGCCTTCACCATGCTGCGGCGGCGCGGCGTGCTGCGCTGGGCGCTGCTGGCGTCGCTGCCGCTGTCGCTGGCGCCGGCCTTCCTCACGCTCAACCGGGCGATGTTCCTCAGCCTCGGCACCGGGCTGGCGGTGCTCGGCGTCCGGGCCGCCCTGCGCGGCAACGTCCGGGTGGCCGCGTCGATCGTGGGGGTGGTGGTCATCGGGGGCCTCACCACCCTGTTCATCCCGGTCACCGAGCTGATCGGCAACCGGGTGGAGTCCAGCGACACCAACACCGACCGGCTCTCCCTCTACGTCGAGGTGATCAGGCGGGTACGGGAGTCGCCCTGGCTCGGCTACGGCGCGCCGGTGAACGTCGACACCGTCAGCGCCCAGGCGCCGATCGGCACCCAGGGGCAGCTGTGGATGGTGCTGTTCAGCCACGGCGTCCCCGCGCTGCTGTGCTTCCTGGCCTGGTTCGTGGTCGCCGCGCTGATCTGCGCCCGCGCCACGTCCGCCGCCGGGCAGTGGCTGGCCGTGGTGCCGGTCGTCTGCCTGGTGCAGATCCCCTTCTACGGCATGGCCAACCAGAACCTCGCGGTCGCCTTCTTCGCGGTCGCCTTCGCGATGGCGCTCACCGAACGCGAGACCTCGGCCCGGCTCCACCGCCCCCGACCCCTGCGCCCGGAAGCGGTGCCCGCATGACCGCCACCACCCGAGGGCCGTCCGGCCCCCACCCGGTCTCCGCACCCGCCGCGTCGGGCCCGGGCGCAGCGCCGCCCGCCGACGACACGGAGACCCGGCGCAGCGTCCGCAGCGGCGTCGCCGGGCTGGTCGGCGCGGCCACCAGCGGGCTCTTCGGCTTCCTGCTCGCGGTCGTCATCACGCGCGGCTACGGCACGGTCGGCTCCGGGGCGTTCTTCGCCGCGATCGGGGTGGTCACCGTCGCCACCGCCGTGTGCACCCTCGGCGCGGAGACCGGGCTGATGTGGGCGCTGCCGCGCCGGCGCCTCGGTGCCCGGGGCGACGCCGCCCGGGTGCTCCCGGTGGCGCTGGTCCCGCCGCTGCTGGTGGCGGTGGTCGTCGCCGTGGGCGGGGTGCTCGCCGCCGACGCGCTCGCCCCGCGCCTGCTCGGCGGCTCCGGCGTCGACGGTACGGCCCTGCTGACGGTCAGCTTCGCCGCGGTGCCGGTGGTGGTGGCCATGACGCTGCTGCTCGCCGCGCTGCGCTGCGTACGCCCGATCCGGGCGTACGTCGGGGTGCAGTTCTTCCTGCTGCCGGTGGCCCGGCCGGTGCTGGTCGGCGCGGCGGCCCTGGCCGGCGGGGGTCTGCTGGCCGGCATGACCGGCTGGCTGGTGCCGGCGGCGCTCGCCCTGCTGGCGTGCCTGACGCTGGTGGCCGGCCCGCTCGGCGTCGGCCGGGGCGCGGCGCTGCGACCCGCGCCGGGCGACTGGTCGGCGTTCTGGCGCTTCGCGCTGCCCCGGGCCGCGTCGGCAGCCATCGACGCCGGCAACATGTGGGTGGGCGTGCTGCTCACGTCGGTGCTCGCCGGGCCGGCCGATGCCGGCGTCTTCGGCGCGGTCGGGCGCTACATCCTCGCCGGCCAGCTGGCCATGCAGGGGCTGCGGGTGGCGGTGTCGCCGCAGCTGTCCCGGCTGCTCGGGCGGGGCGACCGGGCCGCGGCGGCGGCCGTGCACCGGCAGTTGACCACCTGGGGGCTGGTGCTGTCCTGGCCGGTCTACCTGCTGCTGGCCGTCTTCGGGCTGGCCTTCCTTCAGCTCTTCGGGCCCGAGTTCACCGCCGGCGCCACCGCGATGACCGTGCTCGCGCTGGCCATGCTGGTCAACACCGGGGTCGGCAACGTGCAGAGCCTGCTGCTGATGGGCGGGCGCAGCGGGCTGCACCTGGCCGCCACGCTGGCCGGGCTGCTGGTCACCGTCTCGCTCGGCCTGTGGCTGATCCCGGCGCACGGCGCGACGGGGGCGGCGCTGGCCTGGGCGCTCGGCATCGCCACCGAGAACCTCACCGCCGTGGCCTGCGCCCGGGCCGTCATCGGCCAGCCCCTGGTCGACGCGGCGATGCTGCGCGCCGGGGCGGCCACCGTCGCCGGGGTCGGGGCCGCGGCGGGGATCGGGGTGCTGGCCGGCGGCCGGGGGATCGGCGGCCTGGCCGTGGCCCTGGGCGTGCTGGCCGCCGGCTGCGTCGGCTTGTTGACGTTGCCCCGGGTGCGGCACCGCATCCGGGTGACCATGGTGCAGGTCCGTGGGCGGCAGGAGGCGGCCCCGGCCGCCACCGGGCCCGCCCCGGAGGATACGAAGGGCAGGTGAGGTCGTCGTGCCGTCCATCCGAGACCGGGTGAAGCAGCTCGTACCGACCCAGGTGACGGAGCGGGTGCGCGAGTCACTCGTCGACTACGGGGTGCGGACCAGCGACCGGCGACCGCTGCCGGACTTCCTCATCATCGGCACCAAGCGGGGCGGCACCACCTCGCTGTGGAACTACCTCATCCAGCACCCGCTGGTGCCCCGGCTCTTCCCGGCCTGGAACACCAAGTCCTCGCACTACTTCGAGGAGCACTGGCGTCGCGGCGAGGCCTGGTACCGCTCGCACTTTCCCACCCAGCGTCACCGGGAGGCGCTGGAGAAGCGGCACGGCGGGCCGGTACGCGTCGGCGAGGCGGCGCCGCTCTACATGTTCCATCCCCTCGCGGCGCAGCGGGTCGCCGCGCTGATGCCGTCGGTGCGGCTCATCGTCCTGCTGCGCGACCCGGTGGAGCGGGCGTACTCGCACTGGAAGGAGCGGCGCACGCACGGCATCGAGCCGCTCGACTTCGCCGCCGCGCTGGCCGCCGAGGGCGAGCGTACGGCGGGGGAGCGGGAACGGCTGATCGCCGAGCCGGAGTACTTCAGCGAGCCGTACGACTGGTACACCTACCGGGCCCGGGGGCGCTACCTGGAGCACCTGGAACCCTGGCTGGAGCGCTTCGACCGGGAGCAGATCCTCTTCCTGCCCAGTGAGGACCTCTACCGCGACGCCCGGTCCACCTACCGCCGGACGCTGGACTTCCTCGGCCTGCCGCCGCACGACCTGCCCGACTTCAAGGTCTACAACGACCGCCGCTCGGCGCCGCTGGAGCCGGCCGTACGCGCCGAGCTGACCGAGTACTACCGCCCGTACAACGACGCGTTGCGGCAGCGGCTGGGGCTGGAACTCGACTGGCCGGACCGGGCCGCGTGACGGCGCGTACGACCGACGCCGCCGACCCCCGCTCCCGTACCGACGGGCTGGGCTGGGTCACCCGGGCCGTGTTCGGCGACGAGCGGATCGCCCTGACCGTGGGCGCCCCGCCGCCGCCCGGGCACCGTGAGGTCGCCCGGTACGCGGTCGTCCCGTCGCTCGCCCGGGCCCGGTTCCTGCTGCCGCTCGGCGCGCCCCGCGCCACGGCCGCCTCGCTGCTGGCGTACAACGCGCTGCGTCCGCCGAAGGTGCGGGCGGTGCGGGCCGCGCTCGGCGTGCTGGCGCGGGTCGGCGCCGTCGACCTGGCCCCGTTCCCCCGGCTGACGGTGTCGCTGCCCGATCCGGTCGCGGTCGACGAGGCGCTGTTGGCCGGGCGGCTGGGTGCCGCACTCGGCGCGCCGTCGGTGCTCGCGGCCTGCGGGGTCCGCCCGCCGGACCCGAACCACAAGCCCACCCTGCAACTGTTCGCCCCGGACGGCCGGGCCCTCGGCTACGCGAAGATCGGCTGGAACGGCGCCACCCGGGCGCTGGTGACCACCGAGGCGGCGGCCCTGCGCGAGCTGCCGGCGGTGACCGGCACGCCCGACCATCCGGCGGCGCCCCGCCTGCTGGCCGAGACCACGGCCGCCGGGCAGGTCGTCGCGCTGGTCGAGCCGCTGCCGCCGGACGTGCGGGGGGTGCCGGTCGACGACCCGCCGCGGATCGCGGCCCTGCTGGCCGTGGCCCGCCGGGGTGACCCGCCAGCGCCGCCGCGCCCGCTGGCGGCGTCGGCGTTCCTGGCCCGGCTCACCGCCGAGGCCGGGCGCGCCGCCGTCGGCACGCCGGACGGGGCCCGGGCGGTCGCCGCGGTCGCCGCCCTGGCCGACCGGCACGGCGGCACCGCCGTCGAGTTCGGGCACTGGCACGGCGACTGGGTGCCCTGGAACCTCGGCGTGCACGCCGGCCGCCTCGTCGCCTGGGACTGGGAGCACAGCGGGCCGGACGTGCCGCTCGGCTTCGACCTGGCGCACGACGCGTTCCAGCGGGCCCTGGTGCTGCGGGGCGAGCCGGCCGCCGTGGCGGCGCGGGCCGTCGACGCCCAGCTCGACCGGCACGGCGCCGGGCTGGGGCTCGGGTCGGCGACCGGGCGGCTGGTGGCCGACGCCTACCTGCTGGAGATGTGGTTGCGCACCTGGCGGCTGGCCGACGCCGGCGCCGGCTGGAACGCGGCGCTGCATCCCGCCCTGCTGGACGTCATCGAGAAACGACATAGCGGCTGATCCGCCGAAATCGCCGGAGCCAGCGGCGCGCCGCCGACTCCGGACGGTGACGGAGAAACTCCAGGTCGTCACGATCGTCGATGTCGGCGATCGGTACGGCGCACCAGATCCGCCACCCGCGGAGATCGACTTGTCGCCCGGTCACCCTATTTCACCAGCCGGGGGACCTGTGATCTGCTGTCGCGTGGCGACCACCGAACATCCAAGCGAACGTGTGGGGAGTCGCGTGGAAACGACAACCGAGGATGCCGGCGAGCCCGGAGTCCTGCTCCTGGTGGGCTCCAGCGGCGGTCACCTGGCCCAGCTGCTCGCCCTGCGCCCGTGGTACGAACGCTGGCGACGGTGCTGGGTCACCTTCGACACACCCGAGGCGCTGTCGCTGCTCGACGGCGAGGAACTCGTCCCGGCGCACCACCCGACCACCCGCAACGTGCCGAACCTGCTGCGCAACGCCGTCCTGGCCTGGCGGGTGCTGCGCTCGCGGCGGGTCGCCGCCGTGGTGACCACCGGCGCCGGGGTGGCCGTCCCGTTCGTGGTGCTCGCCCGGCTCCGGCGCGTGCCGACCGTCTACATCGAGGTGTACGACCGCATCGACACCCCGACCCTGACCGCCCGGCTCTGCCGGCCGTTCCTCTCCGCGATGCTCGTGCAGTGGGACGAGCAGCGCCGGCAGTACCCGGAGGCCACCGTCGTGGGGACCCTGCTGTGAACGTCGAGAGCACCGGAACCGCCCCCGCGCACCGGGTCGCCCCCGGTCGCCCCCGGCCGGCGCCCGCCAACCGGGTGCCCCGGCCCCGCGACCCCGGCGACCTCGCCCGGTCCCGGCTGCTGGTCGCCGTCGGCACCGACAAGCACCCGTTCGACCGGCTGGTCGGCTGGCTGGCGGAGTGGCACCCCACGGTCGGCGAGAACGTCGAGCTGACCGTCCAGCACGGACACACCCGGGCCCCCGGGGTGCCCGGGGCGGTGCCCTTCCTCGGCCACGAAGAGCTGCAGGCCGCGATGGCCGAGGCCGACCTCGTGGTCTGCCACGGCGGCCCGGCCACCATCCTGGAGGCCCGCCGCCACGGCCACCTGCCGATCGTCGTGCCCCGGGACCCGACCCGGGGCGAGCACGTCGACGACCACCAGCAGCTGTTCGCCCGCCGCCTGGGCGCGGCCGGCATGGTGGCGCTCGCCGAGACCCGGGAGGCGCTGTTCGAGGCGCTCACCGCCGGCCTCGCCGACCCGTCCCGGTACGCCGTCGCGGCCGACCCGGACGCGTCCGAGGCGCGCCGCGCGGCGGTCGAGCGGGTGGGGCGGATCGTGGAGGACCTGGTGGCCGCGTCGACCGGACGACGGCAGGGGACGAGGTGGCGGCCGTGGGCGCGGTCGGGCCGGAACGGAGAGCGGCGATGACCGAACACCCGAGCGTGAGCGCGGTGGTCCCCACCCGGGACCGTCCGGAGCTGCTCCGGGCCGCCGTGCGCGCCATCCTCGACCAGGACCACCCCGGCCCGGTCGAGGTGGTGGTGGTCTACGACCAGTCCGAGCCGGACGCCGCACTGGCCGAGCTGTCCCGCCCGGGCCGGCTGGTCCGGGTGATCCGCAACGAGCGCGCCCCCGGTCTGGCCGGCGCCCGCAACAGCGGCGTCCTGGCTGCCACCGGTGAGCTCGTCGCGTTCTGCGACGACGACGACGAGTGGCTGCCCGGCAAGCTGCGCGCCCAGGTCGAGGCGCTCGCCGCCCACCCCGACGCGGAGTTCGTCAGCTGCGGCATCCGGGTCAGCTACGACGGGCACACCGTCGACCGGGCGCTGCCGAAGGACTCGGTCACCCTGGCCGACCTGCTGCGCGACCGGATGACGGAGCTGCACCCGTCGACCTTCCTGATCCGCGCCGCCGCGCTGCGTGACGGGTTCGGGCTGGTCGACGAGGAGATCCCGGGCAGCTACGCGGAGGACTACGAGTTCCTGCTGCGGGCCGCCCGCAGCGCGCCGCTGGTCAACCTGCGCACGCCGTACGTGCTGGTGCGCTGGCACAAGCGGTCCTACTTCGCGCAGCGCTGGGACACCATCTCCGAGGCGTTGCAGTGGCTGCTGGAGCGCTACCCCGAGTTCGGCACGCAGCCGGCCGGCGAGGCGCGGGTCACCGGGCAGATCGCCTTCGCCCGCGCCGCGTCCGGTGACCGGCGGGGCGCGATGCGCTGGGCCCGGCACACCATCCGACGCAACCCGCGCGAGCCGCGGGCGTACCTGGCCCTCGCCGTCGCCGGGCGGATGGTCCGCGCCGACGCGGTGCTGCGCACCCTGCACAAGCGCGGCCGGGGCATCTGAGCCGGCGCCGCCCGGGGCACTGGCCGGCGTGGACCGGCCAGGCCTCGGGCGCGGGAACCCTAACGGCGGGTCGTGTCGGGGCGGCCGGTCACCCGGCGTTCGCGCCGCCCCCGGCGATCGGCCGAAGCCTGTCGCAGCTTCTCGTACCAGGCCGGAGTCGTGTCCGGATCGAAGATCCGGGCGATCACGATGTCGGTGGAGGAGTGCGCCAGGATCGACAGCACGATGGTCAACGCCACCAGGTGGAAGATCTCGTCACCGGCCGGGATGCCTGCCTGGAGCACCAGCAGGCCGTAGACCACCGAGGCGAAGCCCTTCGGCCCGAACCACATCGCGGCGAACTGCTCGGTGCGGCTCAGCCGGGAGCCGAGGAACGAGACGGCCAGCGCCACCGGACGGGCCACCACGATGGCGAGTACCGCGAACACCCAACCGGGCCAGGAGATCTCGCCGAGGAACTCGATCGAGATGAGCGCGCCGAAGACCAGCAACGCGGCGAGCTTGAACACCTCGGCGATCAGCTCGCCGAAGTGCTCGAAGCTCTCCCGCTGCCGCTCGCCGAAGGTGGCCACGGTGATGCCGGCGGCGAACGCCGCGAGGAAGAGGTTGGCGTGGGTGACCTGGCCCAGGGCCAGCACCAGCAGGCCGATCGCCACGCCGTTCAGCGGCTCGTACTGGGTGGAGGCCGAGAAGAAGCGGGTCTTCTCCAGACGCAGCGCCAACCACGGCACCCCGACCCCGATGACCACCCCCAGCAGCAGTTCCAGGCCCAGCTCGTCCAGGTGCAGGTCGTCCGAGCCGGCCGCGACGGCCAGGAACAGGATGACGAAGGGCAGCGCCAGGCCGTCGTTGATCCCGGACTCGACGTTGAGCAGGTGCCGCAGCCTGCCAGGCACCCGGTCGTTGCCGACCAGCGCCGAGGCGAACACCGGATCCGTGGGCGCGAGGACCGCCCCGAGCAGCAGCGACTCCGGCCAGCCCAGCCCGACCACGTAGTGCGCCAGCAGCGCGGTGATCAGCAGCGTCAGCGGCAGGCCCCACCCCAGCGCCCGACCGGGCAGCCGCCACGCCGAGCGCAGGTCCGCCCAGCCCACCCGCATGCCGTCGGTGAACAGCACGGTGAACAGGGCCAGTTCGGCCAGCGTCGCCACGATCGGCGAGTCGGCGGTGATGTCCAGCACGCCGGTGGTCTCCGGACCCAACAGGAAACCCACGACCAGGAAGAGCACGGCGGTGGACAGGATCGTGCGGTGGGCCAGGCTCGAGAGCAGGACCGCCAGCAGCAGGGCGGCGGCGAACGCGAAGAGCAGCACCGGGGCTCCCAGGAATCGGGGTCGACGAAGTCACTGCCGACCAGACTTCCCGGCGCACCGCGCTGATCGTACGGTTTCCCGCCGACCGTGGCGTCCGCAGGGCGGGACACGGCGGGCACCGCACGGCGGCGGCCACCGGGCGTGACAGACTGACCGCTGTGTTGCGCTGGTTGACTGCAGGGGAATCGCACGGACCCGCCCTCGTCGCGATGCTGGAGGGCGTACCCGCCGGCGTCGAGGTGACCACCGGGGAGATCGCCGGTGAGCTGGCCCGGCGCCGGCTCGGCTACGGCCGGGGTGCCCGGATGTCGTTCGAGCAGGACGAGGTCGAGGTCATCGGCGGGCTCCGGCACGGGGTGACCCTCGGCAGCCCCGTCGCGATCCGCGTCGGCAACTCCGAGTGGCCCAAGTGGCGCACGGTCATGGCGGCCGACCCCGTCGACGCGGAGGAGCTCGCCAGCCAGGCCCGCAACGCGCCGCTGACCCGCCCCCGTCCGGGCCACGCCGACCTGGCCGGCATGCAGAAGTACGGCCACACCGACGCCCGGCCGATCCTGGAACGGGCCAGCGCGCGGGAGACCGCCGCCCGCGTCGCCGTCGGCACGGTCGCCAAGGCGCTGCTTCGGCAGGCCCTCGGCGTCGAGATCGTCTCGCACGTCGTGGAGCTGGGCCCGGTCGCCGCGAAGCCCGGCCTCCGCCCGGCGCCCGCCGACGCCGAGCGCATCGACGCCGACCCCTTGCGCTGCCTCGACCCGGAGGCCAGCGCCCGGATGGTCGCCGAGGTCGACGCCGCGAAGAAGGCCGCCGACACCCTGGGCGGCGTGGTCGAGGTGCTGGCGTACGGGGTGCCGCCGGGCCTGGGCAGCCACGTGCAGTGGGACCGCAAGCTCGACGCCCGGCTCGCCACCGCACTGATGTCCATTCAGGCCATCAAGGGCGTGGAGATCGGGGACGGCTGGCAGCAGGCGCGCTCCCGGGGCTCCGAGGCGCACGACGAGATCATCCCCACCGCCACCGGCGTGCGTCGGGTCACCGACCGGGCCGGCGGGCTGGAGGGCGGCATCACCACCGGCGAGCCGCTGCGGGTGAAGGCCGCCATGAAGCCGATCTCGTCGCTGAACCGGGCCCTGGCCACCGTGGACGTCACCACGGGCGAGCCGGCCACGGCGATCAACCAGCGCTCGGACGTCTGCGCCGTGCCCGCCGCCGCCGTCGTCGCCGAGGCGATGGTGGCGCTGGTGCTGGCCGAGGCCGCCACCGAGAAGTTCGGCGGCGACTCGGTCGCCGAGATCCGCCGCAACCTGGCCGGCTACCTCGACGCGCTGGTGATCCGGTGAGCGCGCGACGGCGGGCGGGGCGCACGGTCGGCCGGCGGTGCCGCTGATGGCGCCGGTCTGCGTACTGGTCGGGGCGCCCGGCTCCGGCAAGACCACCGTCGGGCTGCTGGTGGCGGAGCTGCTCGGCGTGGAGTTCCGCGACACCGACCTCGACATCGTGCGGCTGGCCGGCAAGCCGATCCCCGAGATCTTCATCGACGAGGGCGAGGAGCACTTCCGTACCCTCGAACGGGCGGCGGTGGCGGCGGGCCTGGCCTCGTGCGAGGGCGTGCTCGCCCTCGGCGGCGGCGCGGTCCTCGCCGAGGAGAACCGCGCCGCCCTGGTCGGGCACCCCGTGGTGTACCTCTCCGTCGAGCTGTCGGACGCGGTGAAGCGGGTCGGGCTCGGCGCGGGCCGCCCACTGCTGGCGATCAACCCGCGGGCGACGCTGAAGTACCTGCTGGATCAGCGCCGCCCGCTCTACGCCGAGGTGGCCACCGCCACGGTCGTCACCGACGGGCGGGAACCGGCGGAGATCGCCGCCGAGATCGCCGCGCTGCTCAATCGCTGACGGCGGCCGTCAGTCGCGGGCGATCCGGTCGAGCACGTCGGCCAGGCCCTTCGGCTCGCTGAGCATCGGCCAGTGGCCGGTGGGCAGCGCGTACAGCCGGCCGCCGGCCAGCCCGGCGAAGAACGGGTGGCCCTGCGCGATCATGTCCTCGACCACCTCGAGCGGGAAGGTGCTCGCCACCAGGGCCGTCGGCACCGCGCGCCCACCCGTGCGGCGGACCGGGTCGGTGGCGGCGCGCAGTGGGTGGGCGGTGGCCCGCCGCCGCAGCAGCGCGAGCGCGGCGGGGTCCAGCCCGGCCAGGTTCTGCGGGTCCTGGGCCGGGTCGAACGCGGGCGGCGGCAGCAGGTGCCCGTCGCCGATCTCGACGCGCAGCCGCTCCTGCTCCTCGGGCGGGTTGCTGTCGAACTGCGACATGCCGTCGGGCATCGGCCCGCTCTCCACGTAGACCACCCGGGCGATCCGCTCTCCGACGCGGTCCGCCGCCTGGGTCACCGGCAGCCCGCCGCCGGAGTGGCCCACCAGCACGACGTCGTGCAGGTCCTCCACCTCGATCAGCCGGACGATGTCGGTCGTGTGTGTCTCCAGGCCGACCTCCGGGCCGGCGAGGTGGGCACGCTCGGCCACCCCGGTCAGCGTCACCGGGTGGACCTCGTGGCCCTGCCCGCGCAGCGCCGCGGTCACGTCGCGCCACGCCCAACCGCCCAGCCAGAACCCCGGCACCAGTACGAACGTCGCCATCACGGCCTCCCTCTCTCGTCGTCCGCGACCACCGTACGATCGAATCCGGACGCTTTCCGCCCGCTTTCGAAGGAGTGGTCCGTGTCGCATCCCGCCGCCCGGGTGCTCGGCATGCTCGAACTGCTCCAGAGCCACCACCGGCTCACCGGGGCGGAGCTGGCCCGCCGGCTGGGGGTGGACGGGCGCACGGTGCGCCGCTACGCCGCGACCCTGGCCGAGCTGGGCATCCCGGTCGCCGCCGAGCGGGGCCGCCACGGCGGCTACCGGCTGAGTCCCGGCTACAAGCTGCCGCCGCTGATGCTCACCGACGACGAGGCCGTCGCCGTGCTGCTCGGTCTGGTCGCCGCCGAGCGGCTCGGGCTGGGCACCGAGGAGCCGGCGACCGCGACCGCGCTGGCCAAGATCCGCAGGGTGCTCCCGCCCACGCTGGGTGACCGCCTCGCGGCGGTGCAGGAGCACCTCGGCTTCACCCTGCGGCGATCGGCGCCGCAGGCCCGGCCGGCGACCGGGACGCTGCTCACCCTCGGCGCCGCCGCCCGGCACCGGAGCCGGGTACGGCTGGAGCACCGTTCCTCCTCCGGCGCGGTCACCCGCCGGGAGCTCGACCCGTACGGGCTGGTCTTCCACTCCGGCCGCTGGTACGTCACGGGCCACGACCACCTGCGCGGGGAGGTGCGCACGTTCCGGCTGGACCGGATGGGGGAGGTGCTGCCGGGGGAGGAGACCTTCACCGTCCCCGGCGGCTTCGACCCGGTCGCCCAGGTGACCCGATCGCTGGCCCGCGTCCCGTACGCCCACGACGTCGAGGTGCTGCTGGAGGCCGACCTGGCCGCCGCCCGACGCCGCCTACCGCCCACCGTGGCCGAACTGAGCGCGACCGACGGCGGCGTGCTGCTGCGCGCCCGCGCGGAGAACCTGGCCGGGATGGCCCAGATGCTCGCGGGGCTGGGCTGGCCGTTCACCGTCGTAGGCCCCGAGGCGCTGCGCGCCGAGGTCGCCGCGCACGCCCGGAGTCTGGCCGCCTGGGCGGCCCGCGTGCCCGGGTGATTCCGCCCGGAGGGCGGCCCGCGCGGCCCTGCCCGGGCACGCGATCGGGTGGCCACGAAGTGGACAGTTCCCGCCGGCGATCGGGCGGCTGCACTAGGCTGCCGGCGATGGACGAGGTGACCCGGATCCCGGTCGGCGGCGAGCGCCCGTACGACGTGCTGGTGGGACGCGACCTGCTCGACGCGCTGCCCGGGCTGCTGCCGGACGCGACGCGGGTGGCGGTGCTGCACGCGCACCCGCTGAAGGAACTGGCCGACGCGATCGGTGGGCGGCTGCGCGCGACCGGCGTCACGCCGCTGCTGATCGAGGTGCCGGACGCCGAGGCGGGCAAGCGCATCGACGTCGCGGCGACCTGCTGGGACCGGCTGGGAGAGGCCGGGTTCACCCGTACCGACGCGGTGGTGGGCGTCGGCGGCGGCGCGGTGACCGACCTGGCCGGCTTCGTCGCGGCCTGCTGGCTGCGGGGGGTGCGCTGGGTGCCGGTGGCGACGTCGCTGCTGGGCATGGTCGACGCGGCGGTGGGCGGCAAGACCGGGATCAACACCGCCGCCGGCAAGAACCTGGTGGGGGCGTTCCACCCGCCGGTCGGCGTCCTCGCCGACCTGGCGACGCTGGACAGCCTCCCGCCGGCCGACCTGACCGCGGGCCTGGCCGAGGTGGTCAAGTGCGGCTTCATCGCCGACCCGGTGATTCTCGACCTGGTGGAACGGGACCGGGCGGCGGCCACCGACCCGGCGGGCCCGGTGACCCGTGAGCTGATCGAACGTGCGATCCGGGTGAAGTCCGACGTGGTCTCGGGCGACCTGCGCGAGTCGGGCGTACGGGAGGTGCTCAACTACGGCCACACCCTGGCCCACGCCATCGAGAAGGCGGAGGGCTACCGCTGGCGGCACGGCCACGCGGTGTCGGTCGGCCTCGTCTACGCCGGTGAGCTGGCCCGGCTGGCCGGCCGGCTGGACGCCCCCACCGCCGAGCGGCACCGGCGGGTCGTGGCGGCGCTCGGCCTGCCCACCGGCTATCCGGCGGGGGCCTGGCCGGGGTTGCTGGCCACGATGCGGGTGGACAAGAAGACCCGGGGCAACCAGCTGCGCTTCGTGGTGCTGGAGGGGCTGGCCCGGCCCGCGATCCTGGAGGGGCCGGACGACGAGCTGCTGGAGGCGGCCTACCGCCAGGTGGCCGCGTGAAGGTCTACGTGCTCAACGGCCCCAACCTCGGCCGGCTCGGCATCCGGCAGCCGGACGTCTACGGGGCGACCAGCTACGCGGACCTGGTGACGCTCTGCGAATCGACCGGGCGGGAACTCGGCCTGGACGTGACGGTCCGGCAGACCGACGCCGAGCACGAGCTGCTGGGCTGGCTGCACGCCGCCGCCGACGAGGGCGCCGCCGTGGTGCTCAATCCCGCCGCCTGGTCGCACTACTCGTACGCGGTCCGGGACGCCTGCGCCATGCTGCGCGGGCCGCTGGTCGAGGTGCACATCTCCAACATCCACGCCCGCGAGGATTTCCGGCACCACTCGGTGGTGTCGGCCGTGGCCACCGGGGTGATCTGCGGACTCGGGGTGGACGGCTACCGCCTGGCCCTGCACCACCTGGCCGCCCGCAGCGCCTGACGCCCCGCCCCGCCGCCTGTCCACCGCGTGCGAAGGCGAGTGCTGCGCGCGAGCCGCGGGCCCTGCGGGAGCGGCGATTCGGTAACTGCGGCGACTGTGCAACGGCGACCCAGGGCACCGGCCGTGCAACGGCGTCCAGATCGGCTGCCGCGGAACGGTGGCTCAGGGTGGCGCTCCCCCTTGAGACGGCGGTCGCGGGACGGCGGCCGTGGGTGCCGCCGCCGTCACCTGGGCCTGTCTGCCGCCAGGGCGACTGCGCCGCGCGGCTGCCAATGACACTGAGTCACACCCCTCTGCGCTACCCACTGTAGTTGTCCGGACGCCTCACCCATCCTGCCCTTCAGACGCTTTGCTCTGCATACGAATTCGCACCATCGGATTGACCTGCGGTTTTCCTGTCGTCAGGGAAATCGTCGCCAGCTCGGAATGTCACCGACGGTTAGTGGTGCGTCGGTGGCTGCAGAGCAAAGGGCGGGAGTGGTCATCCCCTCAAGGGGGTGGGCGGATGCGGAGGGTGACGCCCCGGCGTGTGCTGTCGCCGCGGGAACCGCGTTGCCGGCCCACCGGGGAGCGCCGGGGCAGCGGCGCGACGCCTCGCGGGCGGGTGGCGGCGCGCAGTGTGCAGGTGGGAGCGCCGCGTCCGGCGGGGGAGCGGGGGCGGTGTCGGGCGGCATCGAGCGGGGCGCGGGCAGCGCCGGGCAGCGGCGTTCGGCGCAACTAGTAGACTTGCCAGGTCTGTCCGCCAATTGATGATCAAGGCAGGAAATGGCCACCACCAACGACCTGAAGAACGGCCTGGTACTCAACCTCGACGGAGAGCTTTGGGCCGTCGTCGAGTTCCAGCACGTCAAGCCCGGTAAGGGTGGTGCGTTCGTGCGTACCACGCTGAAGAACGTGCTGTCCGGCAAGGTGGTCGACAAGACCTTCAACGCGGGCACCAAGGTCGAGACCGCGACCGTGGACAAGCGCACCATGCAGTACCTCTACGCCGACGGCGAGGACTACGTCTTCATGGATCTGGAGACGTTCGACCAGATCACCGTGCCGAACGCCACGGTCGGCGACGCGGCGAACTACCTGCTGCCCGAGGCCGAGGCGACCGTGGCCACCCACGAAGGTGTGCCGCTCTACATCGAGCTGCCCACCAGCGTCGTGCTGGAGGTCACCTACACCGAGCCGGGCCTGCAGGGCGACCGGTCGACCGGCGGCAACAAGCCGGCCACCGTCGAGACCGGCGCGACCGTGCAGGTGCCGCTCTTCGTCACCACCGGCGAGAAGATCAAGGTCGACACCCGCGACGGCCGTTACCTCGGCCGCGCCTGATGGCCGAGGGTCCCAAGCAGCAGATGCCAGCGCGCCGCAAGGCGCGCAAGCGGGCGCTGGACGTGCTCTTCGAGGCCGACCTGCGGGACCGCCCGCCGGTCGAGGTGCTCGCCGGCTACATCGAGCGGATCGAGAAGCCCCGACCCGAGCACCTGGGATACGCGGTGAGCCTGGTCGAGGGCGTCGCCGCCCACCTCGACCGGATCGACGAGGTGATCGCGAGCTACGCCGAGGGGTGGACGCTGGACCGCATGCCGGCGGTCGACCGTAACCTCGCCCGGATCGCGGTCTACGAGTTGCTCTACGTCGACGAGATCGACGACGCGGTGGCCATCAGTGAGGCCGTCGAGCTGGCCCGGCAGATGTCGACCGACGACTCGCCGCGCTTCCTCAACGGCATCCTCGGCCGTATCGCCGAGTACGCCACGCGCTGACGCGGCGCACGTCACACGCCGACGTGCGTCACACCCTGCGGGTGACGGCGGCGCGGGTGCGGACGGGGAACGCGACACGTACGACAGAAAGGGCCCGTGCCGGACGGCACGGGCCCTTTCGCGTGGTCGCGGTCAGCTGGCGAAGAACGCCCGCGGGTCGGCGACCAGCACACCGTGCTCGGTGAGCCGCTCGATCAGCCCGGACGGCGAGGCGTCGTAGACGATCGCGAGCGCGCGCAGGTCGTCGGCGCGGATGGAGAGCACGCGGCCGTTGTAGTCGCCGCGCTGCTGCTGGATGGCCCGCGCGTACCGGGCGACGTAGGCCAGGTCCTCGGAGGCCTCGTCGTAGAGCCGCTCCAGGTCGAGGACGATCTTGCTGGTGGGCTCGTGGCGAACCCCGCTGCCGTCGGGCAGCAGCTCCGAGACGGGGACACGGTAGAAGTCGGCCAGCTCCGCCAGGCGCGACACCGTGACGGCGCGGTCGCCGCGCTCGTAGGAGCCGACCACCACCGCCTTCCACCGCCCGTTCGACTTCTCCTCCACACCCTGCAGGGAGAGGCCCTGCTGCTGGCGGATGGAGCGCAGGCGGGCGCCCAGAGACTTGGCGTATTCAGAGGGCATTAAACACTCCCAGTGCTGCTCGGGGTTCTCCCAGCGATCGCTACGGAGCGTGACGGTACGGGGATTGGCACAACTGGTCAAGTGGTCGTGACCTTACCGTTGGGATCACCGGGGGAGTTGTCCCCATTTCGCCGGGCTGACCAGGGGGTCAGTGGCCGGCGGCGCTCAGCGCGGTGACCACTGGTAACGTGGCGTGAAGCCCCGGTCCGGGCCGCTCGCGTCCCGGTACCGGCATCCGACGTCCTTTAACGACCCGTCCCGTGAGGCGGGGAAGGAGGTCCGCCGTGGCCTACCCACCGGCTGCCCAGTTGCCGCCGCCGCGACAACCCTCGGTGAAGGTGATCCTCGCCAGCGCCGACGTCCAGCGCGTGGTCGACCGCATCGCCCACCAGATCCTGGAGAAGACCCAGGGCGCCGAGAACACGGTGCTGCTGGGCATCCCCACCCGGGGCGCCCCCCTCGCGAGGCGGCTCGCCGCCCGGATCAGCACCTTCGAGGACGTGACCGTCCCGGTGGGCGTGCTCGACATCACCCTCTACCGCGACGACCTGCGCCGGCACGCCACCCGCGCGGTCGGCCCGACCCAGGTGCCACCCGGTGGCATCGACGGCAAGCGGGTCGTCCTCGTCGACGACGTGCTCTTCTCCGGCCGCACGGTGCGGGCCGCGCTCGACGCGCTCAACGACGTCGGGCGCCCGGCGTCGGTCCAGCTCGCGGTCCTGGTCGACCGCGGCCACCGCGAGCTGCCGATCCGCGCCGACTACGTCGGCAAGAACATCCCGACGTCCCTCGCGGAGAGCGTGAAGGTCACCCTCGCGGAGACCGACGGCACCGACGAGGTCAAGTTGTACGGGGGACACCGGTGAGCGCGAGGAGTGCAGCGCAGCGGAGCCCCGCAGTCGCGAACGAAAGGCGGCAGCGCTCGTGATCCGGCACCTGCTCTCCGGCGCCGATTTGGACGCCACCACCGCCACCGAGATCCTCGACACGGCCGCCGAGATGGCCACCGTCGCCGGCCGGGAGGTCAAGAAGCTCCCCGCGCTGCGCGGACGCACCGTGGTCAACCTCTTCTACGAGGACTCCACCCGGACCCGGATCTCGTTCGAGGCGGCGGCGAAGCGGCTCAGCGCCGACGTGATCAACTTTTCGGCCAAGGGGTCCAGCGTGACCAAGGGCGAGAGCCTGAAGGACACCGCGCTGACACTTCAGGCGATGGGGGCCGACGCGGTGGTCGTCCGGCACCCCGCCTCGGGCGCCCCGCACCGGCTGGCGGACTGGGTCGACGGCTCGGTGGTCAACGCCGGCGACGGCACCCACGAGCACCCCACCCAGGCGCTGCTCGACGCGTACACGATGCGCTCCCGGCTGGGGCGGCTGGCCGGCCTGTCGGTCGCGGTGGTCGGGGACGTCCTGCACAGCCGGGTGGCCCGCTCCAACGTCCTGCTGTTGTCCACGCTCGGCGCGAAGGTGACCCTGGTCGGGCCGCCGACGCTGATCCCCGTGCACATCGCGCAGGCCCTCGCGCCCGGCACCGACGTCTCCTACGACCTCGACGCGGTGCTGCCGCAGTCGGACGTGGTGATGATGCTGCGGGTGCAGCGCGAGCGGATGAACGACTCCTACTTCCCGTCCGCCCGCGAGTACGCCCGCCGCTACGGCCTGGACGGCCCGCGGATGCGCCGGCTGCCCGAGCACGCGATCGTCATGCATCCCGGCCCGATGAACCGGGGGATGGAGATCACGCCCGAGGTGGCCGACTCGCCCCGCTCCACCATCGTCGAACAGGTCGCCAACGGGGTCTCCGTGCGGATGGCCGTCCTCTACCTGCTGCTCGGGGGGAACAACCGGTGAGCTCGTACCTGATCTCCAACGTCAGCGTCGTCGGCGCCGCGCCGACCGACGTGCTGATCCGCGACGGCGTCGTCGCGGCCGTCGGCGCCGGGCTGACCGCCCCGGAGGCGACCGTCGTCGACGGCACCGGGCTGGTCGCCCTGCCCGGCCTGGTCGACCTGCACACCCACCTGCGCGAGCCCGGCCGGGAGGACGCCGAGACTGTCGAGTCGGGCTCCCGGGCGGCGGCGCTCGGCGGCTACACGGCGGTCTGCGCGATGGCCAACACCTCGCCGGTGGCCGACACCGCCGGCGTGGTCGAGCAGGTCTGGCGGCTCGGCCGGGAGGCCGGGCTGGTGGACGTGCAGCCGATCGGCGCGGTCACCGTCGGCCTGGCCGGCGAGCACCTCGCCGAGCTGGGCGCGATGGCGGACTCGGCGGCCCGGGTGCGGATCTTCTCCGACGACGGGCACTGCGTGGCCGACCCGAGGCTGATGCGCCGGGCGCTGGAGTACGTGAAGGCGTTCGACGGGATCATCGCCCAGCACGCCGAGGAGCCCCGGCTCACCGAGGGCGCGCAGATGCACGAGGGCGAGGTCTCGACCCGCCTCGGCCTGACCGGCTGGCCGGCGGTCGCCGAGGAGGCGATCATCGCCCGGGACGTGCTGCTCGCCGAGCACGTCGGCAGCCGCCTGCACGTGTGCCACGTCTCCACCGCCGGCAGCGTCGAGGTGCTGCGCCAGGCCAAGGCGCGCGGCATCCGGGTCACCGCGGAGGTGACTCCGCACCACCTGCTGCTGACCGACGAGCGTGCCGAGACCTACGACCCGGTCTACAAGGTCAACCCGCCGCTGCGCACCGCGACCGACATCGCCGCGCTGCGGGCGGCCCTGGTCGACGGCGTGATCGACGTCGTCGCCACCGACCACGCCCCGCACGCCGTGGAGGACAAGGAGTGCGAGTGGGCGTACGCCCGGCCGGGCATGCTCGGCCTGGAGACGGCGCTGTCGATCGCCCTCGACGTGCTCGGCCCGCAGTGGGACCTGATCGCCGAGCGGATGTCGCGCGCCCCGGCCCGCATCGCCGGGCTGGAGGAGCACGGCCTCGACCCGGCGCCCGGCGTGCCGGCGAACCTCACCCTGGTCGACCCGGCCGCCCGCCGCACCATCGAGCCGGCGGAGCTGGCCAGCCGTAGCCGCAACACCCCGTACGCCCGCATGACGCTGCCGGGTCGCATCGTGGCGACCTTCCTGCGCGGCGAGCCGACGGTCCTGGACGGAAAGGCCCTCAAGTGATCCGAGCGAGGAGTGCAGCGGAGCGGAGCCCCGCAGTCCGGATCGAAGGAGACACAGCATGACCCGCAGACATTCCGCGATCCTCGTCCTGGAGGACGGGCGGACGTTCCACGGCGAGGCGTACGGCAGTGTCGGGGAGACCTTCGGCGAGGCGGTCTTCAACACCGGCATGACCGGCTACCAGGAGACGCTGACCGACCCGTCCTACCACCGTCAGGTGGTGGTGCAGACCGCCCCGCACATCGGCAACACCGGCGTCAACGACGAGGACGACGAGTCGGGCCGGATCTGGGTCGCCGGCTACGTGGTCCGCGACCCGGCCCGCATCGGCTCGAACTGGCGGGCCACGGGCGGGCTGGAGGAGCGGCTGTCCGCCGAGGGCGTCGTCGGCATCAGCGGCGTGGACACCCGGGCGCTGACCCGGCACCTGCGCGAGCGCGGCGCGATGCGGGTCGGCATCTCCAGCGTCGAGACCGACCCCCGGGCGTTGCTGGCCCGGGTGCGGCAGGCCCCCGAGATGGTCGGCGCGGACCTGTCCGCCGAGGTCACCACGGCGCAGCCGTACGTGGTGGCGGCCGAGGGCGAGCACCGCTTCACGGTCGCCGCGCTGGACCTGGGCATCAAGCGCAACGTGCCGCGCCGGCTCGCCGCCCGTGGGGTCACCACCCACGTGCTCCCGGCCGGCTCCACCATCGACGACCTGCTCGCCACCGGCGCGGACGCGGTCTTCCTCTCGCCCGGGCCGGGTGACCCGGCCACCGCCGACGGGCCGGTGGCCCTGGCGCGGGAGGTGCTGCGCCGCGAGGTGCCGCTGTTCGGCATCTGCTTCGGCAGCCAGATCCTCGGCCGGGCGCTGGGCTTCGGCACCTACAAGCTCGGCTACGGCCACCGGGGGATCAACCAGCCGGTGCTCGACCGGGTCACCGGCAAGGTCGAGGTGACCAGCCACAACCACGGCTTCGCGGTCGAGGTCCCCGGCGCGCGCCACGGCGCGGTCGTACCCGATGCGGTGATCGAGACCGAGTTCGGCGGCGTCCAGGTCAGTCACGTCTGCCTCAATGACAACGTGGTCGAGGGGCTGCGGGCGAAGGACGTGCCCGCCTTCACCGTCCAGTACCACCCGGAGGCGGCGGCCGGTCCGCACGACGCGGACTACCTCTTCGACCGCTTCGCGGAGCTCATCGAGGGCCGGACCCACAGCGAGGGGCGCACACATGCCTAAGCGGACCGATCTGAAGCACATCCTGGTCATCGGCTCCGGGCCGATCGTGATCGGGCAGGCCTGCGAGTTCGACTACTCCGGCACCCAGGCCTGCCGGGTGCTGCGCAGCGAGGGGATCCGGGTCAGCCTGGTCAACTCGAACCCGGCGACGATCATGACGGACCCGGAGTTCGCCGACGCCACGTACGTCGAGCCGATCACCCCGGAGTTCGTCGAGCTGGTGATCGCCAAGGAGCGCCCCGACGCGATCCTGCCCACCCTCGGCGGGCAGACCGCGCTGAACACCGCCGTCGCCCTGCACGAGGCGGGCGTGCTGGAGAAGTACGGCGTGGAGCTGATCGGCGCCAACATCGAGGCGATCAACCGCGGCGAGGACCGGCAGCTGTTCAAGGACATCGTCGCCAAGGCCGGCGTACGCCTGGGGCTCGACGACCCGGCGGGCCTGGTGCCCCGCTCCCGGGTCTGCCACTCGATGGCGGAGGTCGAGGCGACGGTCGCCGAGCTGGGCCTGCCGGTGGTGATCCGGCCGTCGTTCACCATGGGCGGCCTCGGCTCCGGCATGGCGCACACCCCGGAGGACCTGGCCCGCATCGCCGGCGACGGGCTGGCCGCCAGCCCCGTGCACGAGGTGCTCATCGAGGAGAGCGTGCTCGGCTGGAAGGAGTACGAGCTCGAGCTGATGCGCGACCGGCACGACAACGTCGTGGTGGTCTGCTCGATCGAGAACGTCGACCCGATGGGCGTGCACACCGGCGACAGCGTCACCGTCGCCCCGGCGATGACGCTGACCGACCGCGAGTACCAGCGGCTGCGCGACCTGGGCATCGCGGTGCTGCGCGAGGTCGGGGTGGACACCGGCGGCTGCAACATCCAGTTCGCCGTCAACCCGGCAGACGGCCGGATCGTGGTGATCGAGATGAACCCCCGGGTGTCCCGGTCGTCGGCGTTGGCCTCGAAGGCCACCGGCTTCCCGATCGCGAAGATCGCCGCGAAGCTGGCTATCGGCTACACCCTCGACGAGATCCCCAACGACATCACCCTGAAGACCCCGGCGGCGTTCGAGCCGACCCTGGACTACGTGGTGGTGAAGATCCCCCGGTTCGCGTTCGAGAAGTTCCCGGGCGCCGACCCGGAGCTGACCACCACGATGAAGTCCGTCGGCGAGGCGATGAGCCTGGGCCGCAACTTCAGCGAGGCGCTGAACAAGGCGATGCGCTCGCTGGAGACGAAGGCGGGCGGGTTCTGGACGCTGCCCGACCCGGCCGGCGCGACGAAGGAGAATACCCTCGACGCGCTGCGGATGCCGCACGACGGACGGCTCTACACCGTCGAGCGGGCGCTGCGTCTCGGCGCCTCGATCGCCGAGGTGACCGCCGCGTCGGGCGGGATCGACCCCTGGTTCCTGGACCAGATCGCCGCCCTCGTCGAGCTGCGCGCCGAGATCGTGGACGCCCCGGTGCTCGACGCCGAGCTGCTGCGCCGGGCCAAGCGGGCCGGCGTGTCGGACCGGCAGCTGGCCGCGCTGCGCCCGGAGCTGGCCGCCGAGGACGGCGTACGGACGCTGCGGCACCGCCTCGACGTCCGCCCGGTCTACAAGACGGTGGACACCTGTGCCGCCGAGTTCGAGGCGACCACGCCCTACCACTACTCGACGTACGA
Source organism: Micromonospora echinofusca (assembly GCF_900091445.1). Taxonomy (NCBI): domain Bacteria; kingdom Bacillati; phylum Actinomycetota; class Actinomycetes; order Micromonosporales; family Micromonosporaceae; genus Micromonospora; species Micromonospora echinofusca. The sequence continues at coordinate 4,065,336 of NZ_LT607733.1, read as the reverse complement.
CCAGGAGACGGAGGTCGTGCCGTCGGCCCGGCCGAAGGTGATCATCCTGGGCTCGGGGCCGAACCGGATCGGCCAGGGCATCGAGTTCGACTACTCCTGCGTGCACGCGGTACAGGCGCTGCGAAGCGCGCCGCTCGGTGGGGCGGGCGGGGCCGGCTACGAGACGGTGATGGTCAACTGCAACCCGGAGACCGTCTCCACCGACTACGACACCGCCGACCGGCTCTACTTCGAGCCGCTCACCTTCGAGGACGTGCTGGAGGTCTGGCACGCCGAGGACTCCTCCGGCCGGGCGGCCGGCGGGCCGGGCGTGGTCGGGGTGATCGTGCAGCTCGGCGGGCAGACGCCGCTGGGCCTGGCGCAGCGGCTGAAGGACGCGGGCGTGCCGGTCGTCGGCACCTCCCCGGAGTCGATCCACCTGGCCGAGGAGCGGGGCGCGTTCGGCGCGGTGCTGGCCCGGGCCGGGCTGCGCGCCCCGGCGCACGGCATGGCGACCTCGTACGACGAGGCGAAGGCCATCGCCGACGAGATCGGCTACCCGGTGCTGGTGCGTCCGTCGTACGTGCTCGGCGGGCGGGGCATGGAGATCGTCTACGACGACGCCACGCTGCGCGACTACATCGGGCGGGCCACCGAGATCTCCCCGGACCACCCGGTGCTGGTCGACCGCTTCCTCGACGACGCCATCGAGATCGACGTGGACGCGCTCTGCGACGCCGACGGCGAGGTCTACCTCGGCGGGGTGATGGAGCACATCGAGGAGGCCGGCATCCACTCCGGCGACTCGTCCTGCGCGCTGCCGCCGATCACCCTGGCGGGCTCGCACGTGGCCCAGGTGCGCCGCTACACGGAGGCCATCGCCCGGGGCGTCGGGGTGCGCGGCCTGCTCAACGTGCAGTACGCCCTGAAGGACGACATGCTCTACGTGCTGGAGGCGAACCCCCGCGCGTCCCGCACGGTGCCCTTCGTCTCCAAGGCCACGGCGGTGCCGCTGGCGAAGGCGGCGGCCCGCATCGCGCTGGGCGCCACCATCGCCGAGCTGCGCGCCGAGGGGCTGCTCCCGGCGAGCGGGGACGGCGGTTCGCTGCCGGCCGGCGTCCCGATCGCGGTCAAGGAGGCGGTGCTGCCGTTCAAGCGCTTCCGCACGCCCACCGGCAAGGGCGTGGACTCGCTGCTCGGCCCGGAGATGAAGTCCACCGGCGAGGTGATGGGCATCGACACCGCCTTCGGGCACGCCTTCGCCAAGTCGCAGTCGGCCGCGTACGGCTCGCTGCCGACCAGCGGGAAGATCTTCGTCTCGGTCGCCAACCGCGACAAGCGCGGCATGATCTTCCCGATCATGCGCCTGGCCGACCTCGGCTTCGAGATCGTGGCGACCACCGGCACGGCGGAGGTGCTGCGCAGGCACGGCATCGCCTGCGAGCAGATCCGCAAGCACTACGAGTCCGGCGGGGGCGAGGACGCGGTGTCGCTGATCCTGGGCGGCGACGTGGCGCTGGTGATCAACACCCCGCAGGGCTCGGGGGCGAGCGCCCGCTCCGACGGCTACGAGATCCGCAGCGCCGCCGTCACGGCGGACATCCCGTGCATCACCACGGTGCCGGGCGCGGCGGCGGCGGTGATGGGCATCGAGGCGCGGATGCGGGGCGACATGCAGGTGCGTCCGCTCCAGGAACTGCACGCCGCCCTGCGGGCCGCGCAGTGACCGGCCGCCCCCGCCCGTACGCGTCGATCATGAGGTTGTTGTCGGCCGGCACGGCGGGTCGCGGCGACGACTTCATGATCGACGGGGGTGGTCGGTCGTGATGTTCGAGCGTGCCGTGCGGCCGGGGCTGTTCCGGATCGCAGGCGGCGACGCCGAGGCCGCGCACGAGTGGACGCTGCGTCGGCTGGCGGGGCTGTCCCGCCGGCCGGCGGCGCTGGCGGTGCTGCGGGCCCGCTACGCCGTCCGGGCGCCGCGCACCGTGTTCGGCGTCGAGTTCCCCAATCCGGTCGGGCTCGCCGCCGGGATGGACAAGGACGGCGCGGCCCTGCCGGCCTGGCCGGCGCTGGGCTTCGGCTTCGTCGAGGTCGGCACGGTCACCGCGCACCCGCAGCCGGGCAACCCCCGACCCCGGCTGTTCCGGCTGCGCGACAGCGAGGCCGTGGTGAACCGGATGGGCTTCAACAACGCCGGCGCGCAGGCCCTGGCGGCGCGGCTGGCGGCGCTGCCCCGCCCGCTCGGGGTGCCGCTGGGCATCTCGCTGGGCAAGTCAAAGGTGACCCCGCTGGACGAGGCGGTGCAGGACTACCTCGCCTCGTACCGGGCGCTGCGCGCGCACGGCGACTACTTCGCGGTCAACGTCTCCTCGCCGAACACCCCGGGCCTGCGCTCGTTGCAGGACCGGGCGCACCTGGACGCCATCCTGGCGGCGCTGGTGGGGGAGAAGCCGGTGCTGGTGAAGATCGCCCCGGACCTCACCGAGCCGGCGATCGCCGAGCTGCTGGAGGTCTGCCTGGCCCGGGGCGCCGCCGGGGTGATCGCCACCAACACCACGCTGGCCCGCGACGGTCTCGCCCCGGCGGACCGGGCGCGCGGCGCGGAGACCGGCGGGCTGTCCGGTCGCCCGCTCGCCGACCGTGCCCGCCAGGTGGTCGCCTTCGTGCATCGCGAGGCCGGCGGCCGGCTGCCGGTGATCGGCGTCGGGGGCATCGTGGACCCGGACGCGGCGGCCCGGATGTTCGACGCCGGCGCCGCCCTGGTGCAGCTCTACACCGGCTTCATCTACCGCGGCCCGGCCCTGGTCCGCGCCGCCGCCCGCGCCGCGGGGTCGAACGGGTGACACCCGAGGAGATCCTGGCCGCCGACCGGGCGCACGTCTGGCACCCGTACGCGGCCCTGCCGCCGGCCAGCGCGCCCTACGTGGTCGAGGGCGCCCGGGGCGTGCGGCTGCGGCTGGCCGACGGCCGGGAGCTGGTCGACGGGATGTCGTCGTGGTGGGCGGCGATCCACGGCTACCGGCACCCGGTGCTCGATGCGGCGGTGACCGACCAGCTCGGCCGGATGAGCCACGTGATGTTCGGCGGGCTCACCCACGCCCCCGCGGTCCGCCTGGCGAGCACCCTGGTCGAGCTGGCCCCGGAGGGGCTGGAGCACGTCTTCCTGGCCGACTCCGGCTCGGTCGCCGTCGAGGTGGCGGTCAAGATGTGCCTGCAGTACCAGCGCGCCACCGGCCGGCCGCAGCGGCGCCGGCTGGGCACCTGGCGGGGCGGCTACCACGGCGACACGTTCCACCCGATGAGCGTCTGCGACCCCGAGGGCGGCATGCACCACCTCTGGGGCGACGTGCTGCCCCGGCAGGTCTTCGCCCCCGTGCCGCCCGGCGGTTTCGACACCCCGCCCGACGCGGCCTACGAGGCCGCCCTGGTCGAGGCGGTCGAGCGGCACGCCCACGAGCTGGCCGCCGTGATCGTGGAGCCGGTGGTCCAGGGCGCCGGTGGCATGCGCTTCCACCACCCGCACTACCTGCGGGTGCTGCGCGAGGTGACCCGGGCGCACGGGGTGCTGCTGATCTTCGACGAGATCGCCACCGGCTTCGGCCGCACGGGCACCATGTTCGCCGCGGAGCACGCCGGGGTCGTGCCCGACGTGATGTGCGTCGGCAAGGCGCTCACCGGCGGGTACCTGACGCTGGCCGCCGCGCTCTGCACGGCGGAGGTCGCCCGGGGCATCTCCGCCGACGGCGTGCTGGCGCACGGCCCGACGTTCATGGGCAACCCGCTGGCGTGCGCGGTCGCCAACGCCTCCCTCGGCCTGCTGCGGGCCGGGGACTGGGCGGGGCAGGTGGCGAGGGTGGGGGCGGGCCTGCGGGCCGGCCTGGAGCCGTTGCGCGGCGCGCCGGGGGTGGCCGACGTCCGGGTGCTCGGCGCGATCGGCGTCGTCCAGCTCGACCACGAGGTGGACCTGCCCGCCGCCACCGCCGCCGCGGTCGCCCGGGGGGTCTGGCTGCGGCCGTTCCGCGACCTGGTCTACACCATGCCGCCGTACGTCACCGACGACGCCGACCTGGCCCGGATCGCCGCCGGGGTCGCCGCCGCGGTGCGCGCCGGCTGAGCCGCCGGTCACGGTCCGGCGGCCGTACGCGGACGGCGCGCGCCGCCCGCGACAGGAGCGTGCCCCGGCGGCGGACGCCCCGGGGCGCCGAGGAGAGGGAGAGAACCGGATGGAGAGCTTCGGCGCCCGCCTGCACCGGGCCGTCACCGAGCGGGGACCGCTCTGCGTCGGCATCGACCCGCACCCAGGGCTGCTGGCCCGTTGGGGGCTCGATGACGACGTCCGGGGCCTTGACCGGTTCGCCCGGACGGTCACGGAAGCCCTTGGTGACCGGGTCGCGGTGGTCAAGCCCCAGTCGGCCTTTTTCGAGCGGTTCGGCTCGAAGGGCATGGAGATTCTTGAGTCAACTATCCGACAGTTACGCGAGGCCGGCTCGCTCGTTCTGCTTGACGTCAAGCGCGGTGACATCGGCTCGACGGTCGCCGCGTACGCCTCCGCGTACCTCGATCCATCCAGCCCGGTCCATGTGGACGCGGTGACCGCGAGCCCGTACCTCGGTGTCGGCGCGCTCGCGCCGATGTTCGAACTGGCTGCCGAGCACGGCGGCGGGGTCTTCGTGCTGGCGCTCACCTCCAACCCCGAGGGCGCCGCCGTGCAGCGCGCCCGCACCGCCGACGGGCGCACCGTCGCGCAGACCGTCATCGACGAGATTTCCCAGCTCAACGCGGGTGCGCAGCCGCTCGGCAGCGTCGGATTGGTGGTCGGCGCGACCATCGGTGACACCGGTCACGACCTCTCCGCAGTGAACGGTCCACTGCTCGCCCCGGGCCTCGGGGCGCAGGGCGCGACCGCGGCGGATCTGCGCGTCGTCTTCGGCTCCGCCCTGCCCGCGGTGCTGCCCTCGTACTCGCGCGAGGTGCTGGGCGCGGGCCCGGATCCGGACGCGCTGCGCGCCGCCGCCGACCGGGCGCTGACCGACTGTCGGGCCGCCCTCGCCACTGGTGACTGACTGACGGCTCGGTCACCTTTGTAAAGATCATCGCGCGTCCACGTTGCCGAATGCGCCGACGAACGCTAGTTTTCCCCGCGCTGGGAACCACGGACCCCTTGGTTCACAGCGACACCACGTTTCACAGATGCGGCGGTGCGTCCCGCCCGTCGCTATAGGGACCTGAGGAGAACTGGTGCCGCTCCCGTCACTGACCCCCGAACAGCGTGCTGCCGCGCTGGAGAAGGCCGCGGAGATCCGCAAGGCCCGTGCTGAGCTGAAGGAGCAGCTCAAGCAGGGCAAGACCACCCTCGGAGCCGTCCTCGAGCGTGCCGAGTCCGACGACGTCGTCGGCAAGCTCAAGGTCTCCGCCGTACTGCAGGCGATGCCGGGTATCGGCAAGATCCGGGCCACCCAGATCATGGAGAAGCTCAAGATCGCCGACAGCCGTCGCCTGCGTGGCCTCGGCGAGCAGCAGCGCAAGGCACTGCTTGGGGAGTTCGCCGCCAACTGAGGCTGGCTGCGTGTAGAAACAAGCAGTGAGCACGGATGACGAGGCGCGCCCGGCGGCTCGGCTCACTGTCCTGACGGGGCCTTCGGGCTCCGGCACGGAGAGTGTCGTCGAGCGCGTCCGGGCGCGTTCTCCATCCGTCTGGGTCCCGGTGCCGGCCACCACGCGCCCGCGCCGGGAGCGCGAGCTGGACGGCGTCGACCGGCTCTTCCTGACCCCCGCCGAGTTCGACCGGATGGTCGCCGCCGGGGAGCTGCTGGAGTGGAGCCGGGCCGGGCCCCACCGGCGTGGCACCCCCCTCGCGCCGCTGCGGTCGCGGCTCGCCGCCGGGCAACCGGTGCTGATCGGCCTCGACCTCCCCGGCGCGCTGCTGGTCCGGGCGGTACTGCCCGACGCCCGGCTGGTGCTGCTGCACCCGCCGGGGAACATCCCCGCGCAGGCCACGCCGGCCGCCTTCGAACACACCCTCGCGCACGACCTCACCGGGCGGGTCGTCGACGAGCTGGTAGGCTTGTCCGGTTCTTCTTTCCTGGCTCCGGCGCCACCGCCCGTACGGGGTGGACCGCCAGCACCGCCGCGCGCGGTGCGATAGACGCAGAGGTTAATTCGTGGGATCCATCGCAAACCCCGAAGGCATCACCAACCCGCCGATCGACGAGCTTCTCGAGAAGACGACCTCGAAGTACGCGCTGGTGATCTTCGCCGCCAAGCGTGCGCGCCAGGTCAACGCCTACTACAGCCAGCTCGGCGAGGGCCTGCTGGAATACGTCGGCCCCCTGGTCGAGACCACGCCGCAGGAGAAGCCCCTCTCCATCGCCATGCGTGAGATCAACGCGGGCCTGCTCACCGCCGAGCCGACCGACCAGCCGTAACCCGCCGCGCGTCGATGTCCCCCCGGATCGTCCTCGGGGTCGGCGGTGGCATCGCGGCCTACAAGGCGTGTGAGCTGCTGCGACTCTTCACCGAGTCGGGCCACCAGGTCCGGGTCGTGCCGACCGCCTCGGCGTTGCGCTTCGTCGGCGCCCCGACCTGGGCGGCGCTCTCCGGCCAGCCCGTCGCCGACGACGTCTGGTCGGACGTGCACGAGGTGCCGCACGTCCGGCTCGGTCAGCAGGCCGACCTGGTGGTGGTCGCGCCGGCCACCGCCGACCTGCTGGCCAAGGCCGCCCACGGCCTCGCCGACGACCTGCTCACCAACACGCTGCTGACGGCCCGCTGCCCGGTCGTGCTGGCCCCGGCCATGCACACCGAGATGTGGGAGCACCCGGCCACCGTCGCCAACGTCGCGACCCTGCGCGCCCGGGGCATACGCGTCGTCGAGCCCGCCGTCGGCCGGCTCACCGGGGCCGACACCGGCAAGGGCCGGCTGCCCGACCCGGCGGAGATCTTCGCGGTCGCCCGCCGGGCCCTCGCCAGGGGCGTCGGAGCCCCCGCCGACCTGGCCGGACGGCACGTGGTGGTGACCGCCGGCGGCACCCGCGAGCCCCTCGACCCGGTCCGCTTCCTGGGTAACCGCTCCTCGGGCAAGCAGGGCTACGCGTTCGCCCGCTGCGCGGTGGCCCGGGGCGCCCGGGTCACCCTGATCTCGGCCAACGTCTCGCTGCCCGATCCCGCCGGCGTCGACCTGGTCCGGGTCGGCACCACCGGCGAGCTGCGCGACGCGACGCTGGCGGCGGCGGCCGAGGCCGACGCGGTGGTGATGGCGGCGGCTCCGGCCGATTTCCGTCCCGCGACGTACGCGACTGGCAAAATCAAGAAGTCGGACGACGGCAGCGCGCCCACCATCGAGCTCGTCACCAACCCGGACATCGCGGCCGAGCTGGGCCGACGCCGGCGCCCGGAACAGGTGCTGGTGGTGTTCGCCGCAGAGACCGGCGACGCCGAGGCCAACGGCCGGGCCAAGCTCGCCCGCAAGCGGGCGGACCTCGTCGTGATCAACGAGGTCGGGTCCGACAAGGTCTTCGGCGCCGAGACCAACGCGGCGACGGTCATCGGCGCGGACGGTTCGGTCAGCCGGATGCCCGAGCGGTCCAAGGAGGACCTCGCCGACGGTGTCTGGGACCTCGTGGTCGCCCGGTTGCCCGGCCGTTCCTGACGGCTGGAACCGGACGTGACCGAGGGGGCCAGGCTCTGCCGCGGATGACTACACTGCCGCGGAACGACTTCCACAATTTAGGAGTGCCGTGACACGCCGCCTCTTCACTTCCGAATCGGTCACGGAAGGCCACCCGGACAAGATCGCTGACCAGATCAGCGACGGCATCCTCGATGCCCTGCTCGCCGAGGATCCGCGCAGCCGCGTCGCCGTGGAGACCCTGATCACCACCGGTCAGGTGCACATCGCGGGCGAGGTGACCACCAAGGCGTACGCCGACATCCCGACCATCGTCCGGCGGACCATCCTCGACATCGGCTACGACTCGTCGAAGAAGGGCTTCGACGGCGCCTCGTGCGGCGTCAGCGTCTCCATCGGCGCCCAGTCGGAGGACATCGCGCAGGGCGTCGACAACGCCTTCGAGCTGCGTACCGGTGCGTCCGAGAGCGCGCTGGACGCGCAGGGCGCCGGCGACCAGGGCATGATGTTCGGCTTCGCCTGCTCCGAGACGCCGGAGCTGATGCCGCTGCCGATCGCCCTCGCGCACCGGCTGGCCCGGCGGCTGTCCCAGGTCCGCAAGGACGGCACGATCCCGTACCTGCGCCCCGACGGCAAGACCCAGGTCACGATCGAGTACGAGGGACTGCGCCCCGTCCGGCTCAACACGGTGGTCGTCTCCAGCCAGCACGCCGCCGACATCTCGCTGGACTCGCTGCTCACCCCCGACGTGCGCGAGCACGTCATCGGCCCCGAGCTGGAGGGCCTCGGGCTCGACACCGAGGGCTACCGGCTGCTGGTCAACCCGACCGGCCGGTTCGAGATCGGCGGGCCGATGGGCGACGCCGGCCTGACCGGCCGCAAGATCATCGTTGACACCTACGGCGGCTACGCCCGGCACGGCGGCGGCGCGTTCTCCGGCAAGGACCCGTCGAAGGTGGACCGCTCGGCGGCGTACGCGACGCGCTGGGTGGCCAAGAACGTGGTCGCCGCCGGCCTGGCCGAGCGGTGCGAGGTGCAGGTCGCGTACGCGATCGGCAAGGCCCACCCGGTCAGCCTCTTCGTCGAGACGTTCGGCACCGAGACCGTGCCGGTCGCCTCGATCGAGAAGGCCGTCTCCGAGGTCTTCGACCTGCGCCCGGCCGCCATCATCCGGGACCTCAACCTGCTCCGCCCGATCTACCAGCAGACCGCCGCCTACGGCCACTTCGGCCGGGAGCTGCCGGAGCTGACCTGGGAGAGCACCGACCGGGCCGCCGACCTCAAGTCGGCCGCGGGAGCCTGACCGGCACCAGGCGCAGCGACCGGCGACCCGCGGACGGGTCGCCGGTCGCTCGTGTCTGCGTCGACGTCCCCCTGGCCCACCTGGACCGCCCCTTCGACTACCTCGTGCCGGCCGAGCTGGACGCCGACGCCGTCCCCGGCGTGCGCGTGAAGGTCCGCTTCGCCGGTCAGCTCGTCGACGGCTGGCTGCTGGAGCGGGCCGACGACTCGGGGCACACCGGCCGGCTGGCGTACCTGGAGAAGGTCGTCTCGCCCGAGCCGGTCCTCGCGCCGGAGGTCGCCCGGCTGGCCCGGACGGTTGCGGACCGCTACGCCGGCAGCCTCGCCGACGTGCTCCGCCTCGCCGTCCCGCCCCGGCACGCCCGGGTGGAGAAGGACGTGCGCGCCCGCGCCGCCGCAGACGGCCCCGGTCCCGACGCGCCGGACGGGCCCGGTGCCGACGGGTGGCCGGACTATCCCGCCGGGCCGGCCCTGCTCCGGGCGCTCGCCGACGGGCGGGCACCCCGGGCGGTCTGGTCGGCGCTGCCCGGGGAGGACTGGCCCGCCCGGTACGCCGAGGCCGTCGCCGCCACCGTGGCCGGCGGCCGGGGCGCGGTGCTGGTCGTCGCCGACAACCGCGACCTGGACCGCCTCGACGCCGCCCTGCACGACGCCCTGGGCCCCGGGCGGCACGTCAGCCTCTCCGCCGCGCTCGGTCCCGCCCGGCGCTACCGGGCCTTCCTGGCCGCCCGGCGCGGCGACGTGGCGGTGGTCGTCGGCACCAGGGCCGCGATGTTCGCCCCGGTCGCCCGCCTCGGGCTGGTGGCGATCTGGGACGACGGCGACGACCTGCACGCCGAGCCCCGGGCCCCGTACCCGCACGCCCGGGAGGTGCTGCTCACCCGCGCCCAGCTCGCCGACGCCGCCGCCATCGTCGGCGGGTACACCCGCACCGCCGAGGCGCAGCTGCTGGTGGAGACCGGCTGGGCCCGCGAGGTGGTGGCCGACCGGGCGACCGTACGGGCCCGGATGCCGGCGATCGCACCCACCGGCGACGACCCGCAACTGGCCCGGGACCCCGGGGCGGCCACCGCCCGGCTGCCCAGCCTGGCCTGGACCACCGCCCGGGAGGCGCTGCGGGCCGACCTGCCGGTGCTGGTCCAGGTGCCCCGCCGCGGCTACCTGCCCTCGGTGGCCTGCGCCGAGTGCCGCACCCCGGCGCGGTGCCCGCACTGCGCCGGGCCGCTCGCGCTGCCGTCGGCCGAGGGCACCCCCGCCTGCCGCTGGTGCGGGCGGGTCGCCGCCGCGTACGCCTGCCCGGAGTGCGGCGGGCGGCGGCTGCGCGCCTCCGTCACCGGCGCCCGGCGCACGGCCGAGGAACTGGGCCGGGCCTTTCCCGGCGTGCCGGTGCGCACCTCCGGGCGGGAGGAGGTGCTGGCCACGGTCCCGGGCGGCGCCGGCCTGGTCATCGCCACCCCCGGCGCCGAACCGGTCGCCGAGGGCGGCTTCGGGGCGGTGCTGCTGCTCGACTCGTGGGCCCTGCTCACCAGGGCCGACCTGCGGGCGGGTGAGGAGGCGCTGCGCCGCTGGCTGGCGGCCGCCGCGCTGGCCCGCCCCGCCGCCGCCGGCGGCCGGGTCGTGGTGGTCGCCGACGGGGCGCTGGCCCCCGTGCAGGCGCTGCTGCGCTGGGACGCGGGCTGGTTCGCCGCCCGGGAGCTGGCCGAACGGCGCGAGCTGGGCTTCCCGCCGGCGGTGCGGATGGCGAGCGTGACCGGCGCGCCCGCCGCGGTGGCCGACCTGCTGGCCGAGGCCCGGCTGCCGGCGGAGGCGGAGCTGCTCGGGCCGGTGCCGGCCGACGGGGAACGGGAGCGGATGCTGGTGCGGGTGCCCCGGGCCTGGGCCGCCGCGCTGGCCGACGCGCTGCACTCGGCGGCCGGGGTGCGGGCCGCCCGCAAGGCCGTCGACCCGGTCCGTCTCCAGGTCGATCCGCTGGCCCTCTTCTGACCGGTGGACGCGGTGCCCGACCGCCCGACCTGGCCCGTCGTCGCACGCCGTGTCCGGCGGGGCGTCGCCGCGCGGGTGATAGCATCGCCCGTCATGCCCGGGCGTACGACGGCTCCAGGTCGCGGCGCGGCGCCGCAGGTGCCGAGCCGGGGCCGTCGCGGGCTCGCGCGACGATGGCGGGAGCGCGTCGGTCCGGCGCGATGTCGATGATGCCAAACAGCCGGTGAGCAGGGGTGGACCAGTCGTGACCGTTCGTCAGTCGATCGTCTTCAATGGTGACCTCGGCAGCGGCAAGAGCACCGTCTCCGTGAAGATCGCCGAGCGGCTCGGCCTGCGCCGGGTCAGCGTCGGCGACCTCTACCGGCAGATGGCGCAGGAGCGGCAGATGACCGCCCTCCAGCTCAACCTGCACGCGGAGCTGGACCAGGCCGTCGACGGCTACGTCGACCAGCTCCAGCGCGACATCGCGGCCTCGGGCGAGCGGCTGGTCATGGACTCCCGGCTGGCCTGGCACTTCTTCACCGACGCGCTCAAGGTGCACATGATCACCGAGCCGGGCGAGGCGGCCCGCCGGGTGCTGGACCGCCCCTCCGGCCCGGCCGAGAGCTACGCCTCGATGGAGGAGGCCAAGGCCAAGCTGCGCGAGCGCAGCGAGAGCGAGCGGGGCCGGTTCATCGTCCGCTACGGCGTGGACAAGGCCCGGCTGCGCAACTACGACCTGGTCTGCGACACCACCCGTGCCTCGGCCGCCGAGGTCATCGAGCACATCATCGACGCGTACGAGGGCCGGCTGTGCGCGGACGTGCTGCGCGACGCGCCGCCGCTGCTGCTGCTCGACCCGGCCCGCGTCTACCCGACCGAGGACATCGCCCACCTGCGCGACCTGTGGGACTCGGAGTTCGTCGGCGAGGTGGCCGCCGCCGGCGACGAGGCGCTGGATCCCCTGCGGATCGGCTACACCGGCGAGTACTTCTTCGTCGTCGACGGGCACCGCCGCCTCAGCGCCGCCCTGCAGAGCGGCTTCCACCTGGTGCCGGCGCTGCTCGTCGCCGAGGTGGACGAGCCGGTGGTCGGCGGGATGAGCGCGGTGGACTACTTCGCCGCCCAGGCGCGCCCCGGCCTGATCCACGACTGGGAGGCCGCCCACTCCATCGAGCTGCCGCTGCCCGAGCACGCCCTGCTCGGCGGCGACGCGGTCCTGGCCGGGGAGCCGGGCACCGGCGTCTGAGCCCCCGCGCCACCCCGCGCCACCCCGCGCCGCCCCGGGTGGGGAGGTGGGTGCCGGCGCCCGTGCCCCGCCCGCGCCGCACAGGACAGCCGGATGCGGCCGTCGGGGGCATGATGGGTCTCTCGGCTACGGACGGGAGGCCGACCATGGACGCCGCCGACACCGTCGCGCTGCTCATGTCGCCGCAGGGCCGGATCGACCCCTACCCGGCGTACGAGCGGCTGCGCGCCTTCGGGCCGGTGGTCCAGGCCGGCCCGGCCATGTTCGCGGTGACCGGTTACGCCGAGGCCGACGAGTTGCTCCGCGATCCCCGGCTCGGGGTGCTCGACGACGCGCTGCGCGACCGGTTCCTGCCTGGCTGGCGGGACAGCCCCGCCATCGCGTCGATCTCCCGGTCGATGCTGCGCACCAACCCGCCCGACCACAGCCGGATGCGCCGGCTCGCGGCGGGCGCCTTCACCCCGCGCCGGATCGCCGCGATGCGCGACGTGGTGGCGGCCCAGGCCGACGAGCTGATCGACGCCATGCTGCGGCGGGGCGACGGCGGCGAGCCCGTCGACTTCCTGGCCGAGTTCGCCTACCCGCTGCCGGTCGGGGTGATCTGCGCGCTGCTCGGCGTACCGGCGGCAGACCGGCCGCTGTTCCGGCGCTGGGCGGCCGACCTGACCGGGGTGCTGGAGCCGGTGATCACGCCGGAGGAGCTGGCCGTGGCCGACCGGGGCGCGGTCGAGCTGCGCGACTACTTCGCCGAGCTGGTCGCGGCCCGTCGGCGCGCCCCGGCCGACGACCTGACCACCGCGCTGGTGCGGGTGCACGACACCGACGGCGAGCGGCTCTCCGGCGACGAGCTGCTGGCCAACCTGGTGGTGCTGCTGGTCGCCGGCTTCGAGACGACCACCAACCTGCTCGGCAACGGCCTGGCGGTGCTGCTGGCGCACCCGCGCGCGGCCGACGCGTTGCGCGGGCACCCGCAGCTCGCCCCGGCGTACGTCGAGGAGCTGCTCCGCTACGACCCGCCGGTGCAGCTCACCACCCGGCTGGCCAGCGCGCCGGTCACCGTGGGCGGCGTCGAGGTGCCCACCGACGGCTGGGTGCTGCTGCTGCTCGCCGCCGCCAACCGGGACCCCCGGCGCTACCCCGAGCCGGAGCGCTTCGACCCGTGGCGGGCCCAGAGCCACCCGCTGTCCTTCGGCGCCGGCCCGCACTTCTGCCTCGGCGCCGGCCTCGCCCGGCTGGAGGCGCAGGTCGCCTTCCCACAGCTGCTGCGCCGGCTGCCCGGGCTGGCCCTCGTCGCCCCGCCGCGGCACCGGTCCAGGCTGGTCCTGCGCGGCTACGAGAGCCTGCCGGTGACCATCGACACCCCGCCGCCCGCGCCGCGTGACGGTACGCCGGCCGGGGCGGCCGGCGGCACTCCGTAGACTGGTACGGCAGCAGTCCGCCCGCCGAAGGAGCAATGCCGAGTGACCGTCCAGCCCATCCGTCTGTTCGGAGATCCGGTGCTGCGCACGCCGGCCGACCCGGTGGTCGACTTCGACGTCGAGCTGCGCAAGCTCATCGCCGACCTGACCGACACGATGCGTGAGCAGAACGGCGCCGGCCTCGCCGCGCCGCAGCTCGGTGTGGGCCTGCGGGTGTTCACCTTCGACGTCGACGACGTGGTCGGCCACCTGGTCAACCCGGTGCTGGAGTTTCCCGACGCCGAGGAGCAGGACGGCCCCGAGGGCTGCCTGTCCATCCCCGGGCTCTACTTCGACACCAAGCGCCGGCAGAACGTGGTCGCCAAGGGCTTCAACGGCTACGGCGACCCGATGCAGATCGTCGGCACCGGCCTGATGGCGCGCTGCGTGCAGCACGAGACCGACCACCTCGACGGGGTGCTCTTCGTGGACCGGCTGGACCCGGCCGGACGCAAGGAGGCGATGAAGGCGATCCGCCAGGCGGAGTGGTACGACCCGGGCGCCCCGCCGACGGTCAAGCTCAACCCGCACGCCTCCGGCAGCCCCTTCGGCCTGGGTCGGTGAGCCCGTGCGCGTGATCTTCGCCGGCACGCCGGCCGTCGCCGTCCCCGCCCTGGCCGCCGTGGCGGCCTCCCGGCACGAACTCGTCGCCGTGGTCACCCGGCCGGACGCCCCCGCGGGGCGCGGTCGCGGGCTGGCCCGTTCCCCGGTGGGGGCGTGGGCCGACGAGCACGGGGTCGAGGTGCTGACCCCCGCCCGGCCGCGCGAGCCGGAGTTCCAGGACCGGCTGCGCGAGCTGGCCCCCGACTGCGTCCCCGTGGTCGCCTACGGTGCGCTGGTGCCGCCGGCGGCCCTGGAGATCCCCCGCCACGGGTGGATCAACCTGCACTTCTCGCTGCTGCCCGCCTGGCGCGGTGCCGCGCCCGTGCAGCACGCCGTGCTGCACGGCGACGAGCTGACCGGGGCGAGCGTGTTCCAACTGGAGGAGGGGCTGGACACCGGCCCGGTCTACGGCACGCTGACGGACGAGATCCGTCCCGCCGACACGTCCGGCGACCTGCTGGAGCGGCTGGCGCACTCCGGCGCCGGCCTGCTGGTGGCTGTCCTCGACGCGATCGACGACGGCACCGCCCGGGCCGAGCCGCAGCCCGCCGACGGGGTGTCGCTGGCGCCGAAGCTGACCGTGGAGGATGCCCGGGTGCGCTGGTCCGACCCCGCCTTCGCGGTCGACCGGCGGGTGCGGGCCTGCACCCCGGCGCCCGGCCCGTGGACGACGTTCCGGGGCGAGCGCGTCAAGCTGGGCCCGGTCACCCCGGTGCCCGACGGCCCGGAGCTGAAGCCGGGTGAGCTGCTGGTGGAGAAGTCGCGGGTGCTGGCCGGCACGGCGACCACCCCGGTGCGGCTCGGCGAGGTCCGGGCGGCGGGCAAGCGGGCGATGCCGGCGACCGACTGGGCGCGGGGCGTCCGGGTCGCCGCGGGGGAGGAGCTCGCGTGACCGGCCCATCGGAACGGCCCTCGGGTGACCGCTTCGCCGCCGAGCGACGCGACGAGCGCTTCGACGGTGGACGACGCGACGAGCGGTCCGGCGGGCGCGACCAGCGTCCCTCGGGCGGCCAGCGTGGCGAGCGGCCGGCGCGGGGCGGCCCGTGGGGCGCCCGGTCCGGCGGTGACCGCCGTGACGGCGGCCGGCGCCCCATGGCCCGGCCGACGGTGGACCTGCCGCGCCAGGTGGCCTACGAGGCGGTCGCGGCGGTGCACCGCGACGACGCGTACGCCAACCTGGTGCTCCCGTCGCTGCTGCGCGACGCGGGACTGGTCGGCCGCGACGCCGCCTTCGCCACCGAGCTGACCTACGGCACGCTGCGCCGCCTCGGCACCCTCGACGCCATCCTCGGCGACGCCGCCGGGCGCGACGTGCAGCGCATCGACCCGCCGGTACGCGACGCGCTGCGGCTGGGTGCCTACCAGCTCCTGCACACGCGGGTGCCGGCGCACGCCGCGGTCTCCTCGACCGTCGACCTGGTCAAGTCGGTGGGTGCCGGCGCGACGGGCTTCGCCAACGCGGTGCTGCGCGAGGTCGCCGGCCGGGACGCCGACGCCTGGGTGGCCAAGCTGGCCCCGTCGGCCGAGAGCGATCCGATCGGGCACCTCGCCCTGACGTACAGCCATCCGCAGTGGATCGTGCGGGCCTTCGCCGAGGCGCTCGGTGGCGACCTCGGCGAGACGACCCGGCTGCTGATCGAGGACAACGAGCGTCCGCCCGTGCACCTGTGCGCGCGGCCCGGGCTGGCCGACCCGGCGGAGCTGGCCGACGAGGTCGGCGGCGCACCGGGGGCCTTCTCGCCGTACGCCGTCTATCTCTCCGGCGGGGCGCCCGGCGACGTGCCGGCGCTCGCGCAGGGCCGTGCCCACGTGCAGGACGAGGGCTCCCAACTGGTGGCCAACGCCCTCGCGGTGGCTCCGCTCGACGGCCCGGACGGGCGCTGGCTGGACCTGTGCGCCGGCCCGGGCGGCAAGTCCGGCCTGCTCGGCGCCCTCGCCGCCCAGCGCGACGCGCGACTGACCGCGGTCGAGGTCTCCGAGCACCGGGCCCGGCTGGTCGAGCAGGCCACCCGGGGCCTGCCGGTGACCGTGCTGCACACCGACGGCCGCACCGTCGGCGCGGACCCGAAGCTGCCGGAGGGACACTTCGACCGGGTGCTCGTCGACGCGCCCTGCACGGGGCTGGGGTCGCTGCGCCGCCGGCCGGAGTCCCGGTGGCGGCGCCAGCCCTCGGACCTGCCGCCGCTGACCCGGTTGCAGCGCGAGCTGCTGGCCGCGGCGCTGCGCGCGGCCCGTCCGGGCGGGCTGGTCGCCTACGTGACGTGCTCCCCGCACACGGTGGAGACGCACGTGACGGTGACCGAGGCGGCCCGCCGCTCCGGGGTGCCCGTCGACTTCGTCGACGCCCGGCCGCTGCTGCCGGCGGGGATGCCCGGTCTCGGCGACGGGCCGACGGTGCAGTTGTGGCCGCACCGGCACGGCACCGACGCGATGTTCCTGGCGATGCTGCGTCGCACCTGAGCGGGCGGCTCAGGGCCGGCCCTTCGCGGGTGGCGCCCGGGCGGGTGGACTCGGATCTGCCCGCCCGGGCCTATCGCCCATTCGCACTCCTCGATGGCATGATCAGGCCACCACTTATCGAGGAGTGTCCATGAAGCGAAGAATCCTGACCGCTGGGCTAGCGCTCGCCGTCCTCACCGGCGGCGTGGCGACGGCTGTCGCGCCGGCGTCGGCGGCCCCGGCCGCCGGCGTGCTCGCGCCCGCCGCGCAGGCCCTGGCCGCGCCGGACATCGCGGTGGCCAACGTTCAGGCCCACCTTGCGCAGTTCCAGACCATCGCCACCCAGAACGGCGGCAACCGGCGTGCCGGCAGCGCCGGCTACACGGCCTCCGTGGCGTACGTCAAGACGAGGCTCCAGGCCGCCGGCTACACGGTGACGGAGCAGGTCTGCACCGACTGCACCTACCGGTCGAACAACCTGATCGCCGAGTGGCCGGGCGGGCCCGCCGACCAGGTCGTCATGTTCGGCTCGCACCTCGACGGCGTCTCCGCCGGCCCGGGCATCAACGACAACGCCACCGGCTCGTCGGCGCTGCTGGAGAACGCGCTGGTGCTGGCCCAGCAGAACCCGACGATGACCAAGCGGGTCCGGTTCGCCTGGTGGACCGACGAGGAGCAGGGCCTCAACGGTTCGGACTTCTACGTCCGCTCGCTGAGCGCCACCCAGCGGGGCTACATCAAGGGCTACTACAACTTCGACATGATCGGCTCCGTCAACGGCGGTTACTTCATCAACCGGATCACCTCCGCCACGGCCGCTCCGCTGAAGGCGTACTGGGACTCGCTGAACATCCAGCCGGAGGAGAACGTCGAGGGCCAGGGCCGTTCCGACGACTACCCGTTCGCGCAGGCCGGCATCCAGACCTCCGGGTACGCCGCGGGCGCCAGCGCCCGCAAGACCTCGGCGCAGGCCGCCAAGTGGGGTGGCACCTCCGGCTCGGCGTACGACCCGTGCTACCACCGCTCCTGCGACACCACCTCGAACGTCAGCGCCACGGTGCTCAACCGCAGCGCCGACGGGATCGCGTACGCCATCTGGCAGACCGCCGTGGGCTCGGCGACCAACGACTTCTCCGTCGCGGTGAGCCCGGCGTCGGGCTCGGTGCAGCGCGGCGCGTCGACCACGGCGACGGTCTCCACGGCCACCACCGCCGGCACGGCCCAGACGGTCGGCCTGTCGGCGACCGGCCTTCCGGCGGGCGTCACCGCGTCGTTCAGCCCGTCCTCGGTCACCTCCGGCGGCTCCGCCACCATGACGCTGAGCGCGTCGGCCTCGGCCGCGGTGGGCACCTACTCCGTCACGGTCAGGGGCGCAGGCTCCGGCGGCGTCTCGCGTTCGGCCAGCTACACCCTGACCGTCGGTGGCGGCGGCGGGTGCGCCGGTGGGCAGCTCATCGGCAACGGCGGGTTCGAGAGCGGGTCGTCGCCGTGGACGGCGTCGTCGGGCGTCATCACCAACGACGCCGACCAGCCGGCGCGGACCGGCTCGTACAAGGCGTGGCTGGTGGGGTACGGCTCGACGCGCACCGACACGTTGTCGCAGTCGGTGACGATCCCGGCGGGCTGCGCGAGCTACACGCTGTCCTTCTGGCTGCACGTCGACACGGCGGAGACGACCACGAGCACCGCGTACGACCGGTTGGTGGTGCAGGTGGGCACGGCCACCCTGGCGACGTACTCGAACCTGAACGCGGCGGCGGGTTACACCCAGCGGTCGTTCAACGTGGCGGGGTACGCGGGGCAGACGGTGACGCTGAAGTTCACCGGCACCGAGGACGCCTCGTTGCAGACCAGCTTCGTCATCGACGACGTGACGCTCCAGGCGAGCTGACCACCACAGGGGTCGGGGCGGTCGGCGACGCTGACCGCCCCGCTCAGGTGACCGGCAGGCCCTTCGTGCCGGCGCCCTTGACCGACCTGGTGAGGTGGCGGTCGCTGACCCACAGGAAGCACTGCACGCCCCGGTTGCCGTTGCGCCACTCCCGTTCGAAGGGGTGGTAGTAGATCGAGCCGGCCCGGTACTGGAGGTCGCCGTTGTCCGGCACCCTGGCGTACTTCGCGATCAGCGTCCGGCACGCCCGGTGCACCTTGCGGGTGTCGCGGCTGAAGGCGTCGTAGCTGGTGTCGGGGGCCTGCCAGACGCCGACGAACTCGGCACGGTGCCTGCTGGTGCAGGCCACCGGCACCATCTCGCGGACCTCGTCGCCGCGCGTCTTCGGGTTGAAGCAGCGGTGGGCGAGGGGGGCGGCGCCGGTCAGCGCGCCCTTCAGGCTGCCCGTCCGGTCCTTCGCGCCGGCCTCGTCGAGGCTGGTCTGTTCGCTCAGGTCGCAGCGGAACCAGCGGGCGCCGCCACCCCACGCCTGCGGCGACGGCAGCACCACGGTGAGCCCGAGCCGCCCGGAGCGCCAGTCGCCGCCGAGCACCGCCCTGACCTTCGTGTCGCACTCGGCGCGGGCGGCCCGCACGCCGGCCGAGCCGGCCGGCGGGGGCGTGGCGCGCTCGGCTCCCGCGCCGGTCAGCGTGCCGACGTGCACGGTCTCCGTGCGGTGCGGCAGCGCGCAGTCGACGGGGCGGTAGGCGGAGAGGTAGCCGACGTCCTGCACACCGGAGTGGCAGACCCCGGCGGCGGGGACGAACGCCTGCGGCGCGGCCGGCGCCGGCCAGTCGTCGGTCAGGTCACGGTCGGTGCCGGCCGGGGTGGCGCAGGCCGTGAGCGCCAGGGCCGCCACCGCGCCGACCGTGGCCGCCGTCCACCACCGTCGCATCCCGACCTCCCGCCGTCCGTGGGCCGCACCCGGCGGCGGCCGTCGCGGCGGTCCCACCGGCGCGCGGGCGGCCGGACACGCCACGGTGCGGCAGCATACGGCACCCCCGCTCAGCTCGCGGGCAACCCTTGCGGACCCGCGCCCCGCATGGAGCGGGTCAGCTTCCGGTCGTCGCTCCACAGGAAGCACCGCACCCCGCGGTCGCCCTCCTGCCACTCCCGCCGCGAGGGCGGATAGAAGATCGAACCGGCCCGGTACGGCAGGTCGCTGTTGTTGGGCACCTCGGCGAAGGCGGCGATGAGCGCCATGCAGCGGGTGTGCGCCCGCTGGTGGGACCGGCCGAACTCGGCCCAGCTCATGTCCCGCTCCACGTAGACGCCGACGAACTCGGCGCGGTGCGGCTCGGTGCACAGCACCGGGGCCATGTAGTTCAGGTTGTCGCCGATCAGCTTGGGGTCGAAGCAGCGGTGCAGCAGCGGGGAGTCGCCGATCATCGCGCCCCGCAGGCTGCCCGTGCGGTTCACCGGCCGGGTGTTGTCGATGCTGCCGGTCTCGCTCAGGTCGCACCGGAACCAGCGGGCGCCCCCGCGCCAGGCCGAGGTGGCGGGCAGCGCGACCGTCAGGGTGATGCGGGCGGCGTGCCAGTCGCCGCCGAGCACCTCGCGGGCGCGCTGGTCGCACTCGGCGCGGGCGGGACGCAGGGCGGCGGATCCCGGTTCGGGCCGGTCGCCGTCGGCGGTCGGCCCGGCGAACCTGCCGACGTGCACGGTCTCGGCCAGGTGGCTGCGGGAGCAGTCCACCGCCTCGTAGGTGCGCGCCTGCACGACGGCGGTGATCCGGGGCAGGCAGGCGTCCGTGGCCGGCACGAACAGCTGCGGCGCCCGCAGCGCCGGCCAGTCGTCGGTGAGGTCGCCGTCGGAGCCGCCCGGTCGTACGCACCCGGACAGCAGGACCGTCAGGGTGCCGGCCAGCGCCAGCGCCGCGAGCCACCGTCGCATCGTCCGCCCTTTCCGGGAGCTGACGCGTCGACCGCCGCCGGGGCACCGCGCGGGCGTGCGGCTCACGTCACCGTCCCTGATGGAGTCTTGCCGCGTTTCCGTCGTTCGGCCAGTCACGGATGGCCCTTCGTCCGGTTTCGCCGCACCGGGAGGGCCAATTCTGCACCACTGGTCACCGTCGGGTCACCGGGTGTCCCGGGTGGTGGCGCGCTGCGGGCGGCCGTCGGCCGCGTTCGTACACTGGCCCGGTGACCGTACCGCCGCCGATCGTCGCGCCCAGCATCCTCGCCGCCGATTTCGCCCGTCTCGCCGAAGAGGTCCGCGCCGTCGAGAACGCCGCGGACTGGCTGCACGTGGATGTCATGGACAACCACTTCGTGCCCAACCTGACCATCGGGCTGCCCGTGGTGCAGAGCCTGCGGGCCGCCACCGAGCTGCCCTTCGACGTGCACCTGATGATCGAGGATCCGCGCCGGTGGGCGCCCGGGTACGCCGACGCCGGGGCGTACAACGTGACGTTCCACGCCGAGGCGTGCGACGACCCGGTGGCCCTGGCCAAGGACCTGCGCTCGGCCGGTGCCAAGGCCGGGCTGGCGATCGACCGGGACACCCCGATCGAGCCCTACCTGGAGCTGCTGCCGAGCTTCGACACGCTGCTGATCATGACGATCAAGGCCGGCTTCGGCGGGCAGCGGTTCATCCCGCAACTGCTCGACAAGGTGCGTACGGCCCGCCGGCACGTCGACGCCGGCCACCTCGAACTGCGCATCGAGGTCGACGGCGGCATCGCCGCCGACACCATCGCCCAGGCGTCCGAGGCGGGGGCCGACGCCTTCGTCGCCGGCACCGCGGTCTACGGCGCCGACGACCCGGCCGAGGCCGTGCGGAAGCTGCGGGCGCTCGCGGAACGCGCCGCCTCCGGGGCCTGAGGTGGAACCCGCCGACGACCGCCAGGACGTGATCCTCGTCGTCGACGACGACGAGGACATCGCGCGCTTCGTCGAGTTCAACCTCCGCCTGCACGGCTTCGAGGTGATCCACGCCAGCGACGGGCAGGAGGCGCTCGAGGTCATCGAGCGCCAGCGCCCCGACCTGGCGGTGGTCGACCTGATGATGCCGCGCATCGACGGGTTGGAGCTGACCCGGCGGCTGCGGGCCGACCCGATGACCTCGGCACTGCCGGTGATCATGCTGACCGCCAAGGGCATGACGGTGGACAAGGTGCACGGGCTCAGCGCCGGCGCCGACGACTACCTGGTCAAGCCCTTCGACACCGCCGAGCTGGTCGCCCGGGTCAGCTCCACGCTGCGCCGCAACAAGGAGTTCCGCGAGGTCTCGCCGCTGACCGGGCTGCCCGGAAACAGCCGGATCCGCCGGGAGATCTCCGACCGGGTCCGCAGCGGGGTCGACTACGCCGTCGGCTACATCGACATCGACCGGTTCAAGAGCGTCAACGACCGCTACGGCTTCGTCCGGGGCGACGACTTCATCTCCGCCCTGGCCCGCAGCCTGCACCGGGCGGTGGTCTCGGTGGGGCTGCCGCCGGCCTTCCTCGGGCACGTCGGCGGGGACGACTTCGTCATCGTCTGCGCGCCGGAGCAGGTCCGGCCGCTCACCTCCCGGGTCTCCACCGACTTCGAGAAGGCCGCCGACTCGCTCTACGACCCCGTGGACGCCGCGCGCGGCTACGTGGAGCTGAAGGACCGCCGGGGCAACATCCGGCGGGCCGCCCTGGTCACCCTCTCGATCGGCGTCTGCCTCTCCGACTCCGGCAAGCGCTTCACCAACCCGCTGGAGGCGATCGCCGTCGCCTCCGAGATGAAGACCGTGGCCAAGAGCCAGCCCGGCTCGTACGTGGCGGTGGACCGGCGGCGCGGCGTTACCTGATTCGTGCGCTGTTGCTGTGAAGTGCACCGCCCGGGTGGCGCGACCCCCCGTGCGGCGTGTAACACTTCCCGTGTACCCACCACGCGCTGGCGGGACTCGGTGTAATTCCGAACCGGCGGTGATCCACGGCGTGACCGTGGTAAGCCCGCGACCCGGTCGGCCTCGTGCCGCCCGGTGGACCTGGTGAGAATCCGGGGCCGACGGTTGGGAGCGGGCAACCCCCGCCCCCAGACAGTCCGGATGGGAGACAGCGCGCGGGACGGACGGGCCTGCCCGGCCGCTGAGTTCAGCGTGCCGTGCGCGCCCCCCGGGGCGGCTCCGCCGTACCCGGATCTCCGCCGCCGCACGCTCGCGGCCCCATGCCGTTGCCTCCCGTCACCGCCCGCGCGTCGACCGGCGAGTGAGAGGGCAGGGCATGGCCGGCGTCTCCGTCGACGAGGCGATGCGTCGCGCGGTGGAACTCGCCGCGCGCGGTCTCGGCACGACCAGCCCCAACCCGGTGGTCGGCTGCGTGCTGCTCGACGCGGACGGGCAGGTGGTCGGCGAGGGGTTCCACGCCTACGCCGGCGGGCCGCACGCCGAGATCGTCGCGCTCGCCCAGGCCGGGGAGCGGGCCCGCGGCGGCACCGCCGTGGTCACCCTGGAACCCTGCGACCACACCGGCCGCACCGGCCCCTGCAGCACCGCGCTCGTGCGGGCCGGCGTGGCCCGCGTCGTCATCGCCGTGCCCGACCCCAACCCGCTGGCCACCGGGGGCGCCGCCACGCTGCGCGCCGCCGGGGTCCAGGTCGACACGGGGGTACGCGCCTGCGAGGCGGAGGCCGGCAACATCGCCTGGCTCACCTCGATGCGCCGCGGCTGGCCGTACGTCATCTGGAAGTTCGCCGCGACGCTGGACGGCAGGTCGGCGGCGGCCGACGGCACCAGCATGTGGATCACCTCCGAGGCCGCCCGGATGGACGTGCACGCGCTGCGCGGCACCGTCGACGCGGTCCTCGCCGGGGTGGGCACGGTCCTCGCCGACGACCCCCGGCTCACCGCCCGCAACCTGCGCGACGGCACGCTCGCCATCCGGCAGCCGCTGCGGGTGGTGGTGGACACCGAGGGGCGTACGCCGGCCGACGCCCGGGTCCGCGACGGCGCGGCCCGCACCTGGATCGCCACCGCCGCGGAGGTCGGCGCCGGCCCCGACGGCCGCGTCGACCTGCCGGCGCTGCTCGCCGCGCTGCACGGGCGCGGGGTCCGCGCCGCGCTGCTGGAGGGCGGTCCGAAGCTGGCCGGCGCCTTCCTGGCCGCAGGCCTCGTCGACAAGATCGTCGGCTACGTGGCGCCCCGGCTGCTCGGCGCCGGCCCGACCGCCCTCGTCGACGCCGGCGTGACCACCATCGCCGAGGCCATCGACCTGGAGTACGTCGACGTCACGCAGGTCGGACCCGACCTGCGGATCACCGCGCTGCCCCGGAAGAGGGAGGGCTGACATGTTCACCGGCATCGTCGAGGAGTTGGGTGAGGTCGTCCGCGTCACCGAGACGGCGGGGGACTCGGCGCTGGTCGCCGTCCGCGGCCCGCTGGTCACCTCGGACGCCCGGCACGGCGATTCGATCGCGGTCAACGGCGTCTGCCTGACCGTGGTCGACGTCGAGAACGGGACCTTCACCGCGGACGTGATGGGGGAGACCCTGCGCCGCAGCGCGCTGGGCGCGCTGCGCGCCGGCGACCCGGTCAACCTGGAGCGGGCCGCCGCGCTGGGCAGCCGCCTCGGCGGGCACCTCGTGCAGGGGCACGTCGACGGCGTCGGCGAGGTCGTCGCCCGCGAGCCGGCCGCGCAGTGGGAGACCGTCCGGTTCCGGCTGCCTGCCGCCCTGTCCCGGTACGTGGTGGAGAAGGGCTCGATCACGGTCGACGGCGTCTCGCTGACCGTCGCCGGGGTCGGGGAGGACTGGTTCGCGGTCGGGCTGATCCCCACCACGCTGAAGCTGACCACCCTCGGCGCCCGCCGTGTCGGCGACCCGGTCAACCTCGAGGTGGACGTGCTCGCCAAGTACGTCGAGCGACTGCTGGGCGCCCGGCTGGCCGGGCCCGCCGTCCCCGACGCCGACCCGCCCGGCGGGCTGCCGGTCGCCGGGCTGCCGGGCGGAGCGGCCTGATGGGCCCGCTCGGCTGGCTGCTCGACGCGCAGGTCGACGTCGCCGGCTCGCCGGTGCTGGTCCGCGAGATCGTCGGCAACGGCTTCGGGCTGGCTTCGGCGGTGTTCGGCCTGCGCCGGCTGGTCTGGGCCTGGCCCGTCGGCATGATCGGCAACGCGTTGCTGTTCACCGTCTTCCTGGGCGGCGTCTTCGCCACCCCGCAGGCGCACGACCTCTACGGGCAGGCCGGCCGGCAGGTCTTCTTCTTCTCGGTCAGCGTCTACGGCTGGTGGCGTTGGTCGCAGCACCGCCGCCGGGGCGTCGACGGCGACCGGAGCGCGGTGGCGCCCCGCTGGGCCACCGGCCGGGAACGGCTGGGCCTGCTGCTCGCGGCCGTGATCGGCACCGCCGCGGCGTACCCGGTGCTCGCCGCCCTCGGCTCCTGGGGGCCGCTGCCGGACGCCTGGATCCTCACCGGCAGCCTGCTCGCCACGTACGGGATGGCGCGCGGCTGGGTGGACTTCTGGCTCATCTGGATCGCCGTCGACGCGGTCGGCGTGCCGCTGCTGCTGCGCGGCGGCTTCTACCCCTCGGCGGCCATGTACCTCGTCTACGGCGCCTTCTGCGCCTGGGGCCTGGTGGCCTGGTGGCGCACCTCTCGGGTCGCCCGCCCGGCGCCCGCCCCGATCCCGTCGACCTACTCGGAGGCCGTGGCATGAGCGAGCGAATCATCGGGCACGGGGCGGTGCTGCCTCACGGCGGCACGCGGCGGAGCGGAGTGCCGGCATGACCATCTTCGCGAGCATCGAGCAGGCGGTGGCCGACATCGCCGCCGGCCGGCCCGTCGTCGTGGTCGACGACGCCGACCGGGAGAACGAGGGCGACCTGATCTTCGCCGCCGAGCTGGCGACGACGGAGCTGCTCGCGTTCATGGTGCGCCACACGTCGGGCTACATCTGCGCGCCGCTGACCGAGAGCGAGTGCGACCGGCTGGACCTGCCGCCGCAGCACCACACCAACCAGGACCGGCGCGGCACCGCCTACACGGTGACCGTCGACGCCCGCGAGGGCGTCAGCACCGGCATCTCCGCCGCCGACCGGGCGCACACCATCCGGCTGCTCGCCGACCCCGGCACCGGCCCGGCCGACCTGGCCCGCCCCGGGCACGTGGTGCCGCTGCGGGCCCGCGAGGGCGGCGTGCTGCGCCGGCCCGGGCACACCGAGGCCGCCGTCGACCTGACCCGGCTGGCCGGGCTGCGCCCCGCCGGCGTGCTCTGCGAGCTGGTCAACGACGACGGCACCATGATGCGGGTGCCGGACCTGGAGAAGTTCTGCGCCGAGCACTCGCTGACCCTGATCACGATCGCCGACCTCGTCGCGTACCGGCGGCGCACCGAGAAGCAGGTCGAGCTGGTCGCCGACGCCCGGATGCCCACCCGCCACGGCGTGTTCCGGGCCCTGGGTTACCGCAGCGAGCACGACTCGGCCGAGCACGTCGCCCTGGTCGCGGGTGAGATCGGCGACGGGCGCGACGTGCTGGTGCGGGTGCACTCCGAGTGCCTCACCGGCGACGTGTTCGGCTCGGTGCGCTGCGACTGCGGCCCGCAGCTCGACGCCGCCCTGGACCGGGTCGCCCGGGAAGGGCGGGGCGTGGTGCTCTACGTACGCGGCCACGAGGGGCGCGGCATCGGCCTGCTGCACAAGCTCCAGGCGTACCAGCTCCAGGACCAGGGCCGCGACACGGTCGACGCCAACCTCGACCTGGGCCTGCCGGCCGACGCCCGCGACTACGGCACCGGCGCGCAGATCCTCTACGACATCGGGGTGCGCTCGATGCGGTTGCTCACCAACAACCCGGCCAAGCGCGCCGGGCTGGAGGGCTACGGGCTGACCGTCACCGGCCGCGAGGGGCTGCCGGTGCGCCCGCACCCGGAGAACGTGCGCTACCTGCGCACCAAGCGGGACCGGATGGGACACCTGCTGGACGAGCTGGACGAGGTGACCGAGGCACCCATGGGCCGCCCCGTCCTCGGCGACGAGATCGGAGCGTAGGCGTGGCGGGTTTCGGTGAACCGGGAGTGACGGCGGTCGACGCCGCCGGGATGACCGTCGGCGTGGTCGCGGCCCGCTGGCACGGCGAGCTGACCGACCACATGCTCGACCGGGCGGTCGCCGCCGCCGAGGCGTGCGGGGCCCGGGCGGTCACCGCACGGGTGGCCGGCTCGGTCGAGCTGCCGGTGGTGGCCCAGGCCCTCGCGCGGCGCTGCGACGTCGTGGTCGCCCTCGGTGTGGTGGTGCGGGGCGCCACGGCCCACTTCGACTACGTCTGCCGGTCCGTGACGGACGGGCTGACCCGGGTGGCGCTGGACGAGGGCAAGCCGGTCGCGCACGGCGTGCTGACCGTCGACACCCTCGCGCAGGCCCGGGACCGCGCCGGGCTGCCCGGCTCGGCGGAGGACAAGGGCTGGTCGGCCACCGTCGCCGCCCTGGACGCCGCGCTGACGATCCGCGACCTCGCCGGCAACGGCCACCGGGTCGGCTTCGGCGGCTGATCCCGCGCCCGACCGGGGACGCACCGCCGTGCGGCGTTCCCGGTCGGTGAACGGGGCCCCTACCCGGCGCACCGGGGTCGTCGGGGCGGCTGGAAGAATCGCGGCGTGAAGACGTTCGAGGAGTTGTTCGCCGAGCTGCAGGCCAAGGCCGCTGCGGGCACCCCCGGCTCGGGCACGGTCGCCGCGCTCGAGAAGGGCGTGCACTTCATCGGCAAGAAGGTCGTCGAGGAGGCGGCCGAGTCGTGGATGGCCGCCGAGCACGAGGGACCGGAGCGTACGGCGGAGGAGATCTCCCAGCTGCTCTACCAGGTCCAGGTGCTGATGCTGGCCAGCGGTCTCGACCTGAAGGACGTCTACCGACATCTGTGAGTGCGCCCCGTCGTTGATCAGTTTCGATCGAAGGAGCACTCCGTCATGCTGCGTGTCGCCATCCCCAACAAGGGCACCCTGGCCGAGCCGGCCGCCCAGATGCTGCGCGAGGCGGGCTACCGTCAGCGCACCGACCCGAAGGACCTCGTCTGCCGCGACGAGGCGAACGACGTCGAGTTCTTCTACCTGCGCCCGAAGGACATCGCTACCTACGTCGGCTCCGGCGACCTGGACCTGGGCATCACCGGCCGGGACCTGCTGATCGACTCCGGCGCCCCCGCCGAGGAGGTCGTCGACCTCGCCTTCGGCCGGGCCACCTTCCGCTTCGCCGCCCGCCCCGACGACATCGCCTCGGTGCGGGAGCTGGGCGGGCACCGCATCGCCACCGCGTACCCGGGGCTGGTCGAGCGGCACCTCACGGAGCTGGGGCTCGAGGCCGAGGTGATCCGCCTCGACGGCGCGGTGGAGAACGCCGTACGCCTCGGCGTCGCCGACGTGGTCGCGGACGTGGTGGAGACGGGCGCCACGCTGCGCCAGGCCGGCCTGGTGGTCTTCGGCGAGCCGCTGCTGCGCTCGTCGGCGGTGCTGGTGCGCCGCGCCGCCGCCGAGAGCCACCCGCAGTCCGCGCAGCTGCTGCGCCGGCTGCACGGGGTGCTGGTCGCCCGCCGCTACGTGATGCTCGCCTACGACGTGCCCGCCGGCCTGCTCGACCGGGCCAGCTCGCTGACCCCGGGCATCGAGTCGCCGACCGTCTCGCCGCTGCACCGCGAGGGCTGGGTGGCGGTGCAGGCGATGGTGCTCCGCGACGACGTGCACCGGATCATGGACGAGCTGTACGAGCTCGGCGCCCGCGCGATCCTGGTCACCAACATCCACGCCTGCCGGCTGTGAGCCACCCGCCCACGGCGGCGGGCGCCGCGGCGCCGTCGGCGGTGTCGCGCGCCCTGCCGCCGTGGGCGGCGCTGACCCTGGTCACCCTCGCCGGCGTCGCCTCGGCGGCCCAGGGCGCGGCCAACGCCGAGCTGGGCGAGCGGGCCGGCAACGCGACCCTCGGCGCGGTGGTCAACAACCTCGGCGGGGCCCTGCTGGTGGGCCTCGGGGTGCTGGCGTTGCCGTCGGCCCGCACCGGCCTCGCCGCGCTACGCCGGGCCCGGCTGCCCTGGTGGACGTACCTGGGCGGGCTCGGCGGGGCGGCGATCGTGCTGGCCGGCGCGTACATCGTGCCGGTGCTCGGGGTGGCGGTCTTCACCATCGCCCAGGTCGCCGGCGGCAGCCTCGGCGGGCTGGCCGTCGACCGGGCCGGGCTGGCACCCGTGGGACGGCTGGCGCTCACCCGGGCACGGGTGGCCGGGGCGCTGCTCGGCGTGGCGGCCGTGACGCTGGCCCAGCTCGGCCAGCCCGTCGGCGACCTCGCCCTCGGTCTGGTCCTGCTCGCCGTGGCCGGCGGGCTGGGCGTCGCGCTCCAGTCCGCGCTGAACGCACGCGTCTCCGCCGCCAGCTCTGCCGCCGCCGGGATGGTGGTCAACTTCGCTACGGCCACGCCCGTCGTACTGCTGGTCGCGGCGCTGGCCGGGGCCCTCACCGGGCCGCGCCCGACCTGGCCGGGCGACTGGTACCTCTACACCGGCGGCCTGCTCGGCGTCGTCATCGTGGCGGCCCTGCTGGTCGGGGTCCCGGTGGTCGGCGTGCTGCGGACCGGGCTCGCCCTGGTCGCCGGCCAGCTGGGCGGCGCCCTGCTGCTGGACGCGCTGCTGCCGGGCGGCCCCGGCCTGCGGCTGCCGGTGCTCGCCGGGGCGCTGCTCACCCTGACGGCGGCCCTGGTCGCCGGCCGGGGGCGCGGTCGGCGGGGTCCCGGGAAGGCCGCCCCGCCTGTGGAACGTGTGGCGGCGCGGGAGCGGCCGGGTGCGGGTGGCAGACTGGTGGGGTGAGCGAAACCGAGTCCGTCCACCTCCGTCCGCACCGCGTCCGGCTGGTCTGCTGGGTCTCCGCAGCCGTGCTGTTCGTGGTGTTCAGCCTGTTGGCGACGACGCTGAGCGGCGCGACCGGCAACGGCTACGGCAGCTTCCAGCGCGGCGACCAGATCGCGATGGTCGGGCTCGGCATCCTGGGCGCGCTCGCCCTCCTGATCTTCACCCGCCCCCGGGTCGACGCGACCGCGCGGGGCGTGCGTGTCCGCAATCTCGTCGGCTCGTACGAGCTGCCGTGGGAGGTCGTCCGGGGCGTCCGCTTCGACCGGGGCGCGCCGTGGGCCAGCCTGGAGCTGCACGACGACGACCTGCTGCCGATTGTCGCACTCCAGGCCGCCGACAAGGAGCGGGCCGTGGAAGGGGTCCGCGCCCTGCGCCGGCTGCACCAGGCGCACCAGGCCCGGCTCGCCGAGGGCGCCACCGGCCGCTGACCGGGTGCCGGGTGGGTGCTCGCCCCGGTGAGGGTGTAGTGTGGGCAAGTCGACCAGGCTGTCCCGCGTGTGCGCAGTCGCGCCATGCACGACAGCCTTGAAAGAGGAGCGCCTGCTCCCACCCGAGTCGCCACCACGGTGGCCGGGTCCGGTCACCGGTTCCGGGCACGTCCCGGCACCGGATGCGCGATCATGTGATCGTGCCGACCGGTCGAGCGGGCCCTGGCATGCGCCGGGGCCTTCTGCTTTCCAGGTCGGCTCCCACCCGGGAGCCGCGGGGTCGGCCACGCAGAGATTTTGACTCGAGGAGGCCCCATCAGCGTCGAACCACGCGTGAACGAGCAGATCCGGGCACGTGAGGTCCGACTGGTCGGCCCCGAGGGTGAGCAGGTGGGCATCGTCCCGCTGGAGCGCGCCCTTCAGCTGGCCGCGGACGTCGACCTGGACCTGGTCGAGGTTGCGCCGATGGCGCGCCCGCCGGTGTGCAAGCTCATGGACTTCGGCAAGTTCAAGTACGAGAGCGCACTCAAGGCGCGCGAAGCGCGGCGTAACCAGCAGCAGACCGTCATCAAGGAGATGAAGCTCCGGCCGAAGATCGACCCGCACGACTACGAGACCAAGAAGGGTCACGTGGTGCGGTTCCTGAAGGCCGGCGACAAGGTCAAGGTGACGATCATGTTCCGCGGTCGCGAGCAGAGCCGCCCGGAGCTGGGTTACCGGCTCCTGCGCCGGCTCGAGTCGGAGATCTCGGAGCTGGGGTACGTCGAGGCCGCTCCCAAGCAGGACGGTCGAAACATGATCATGGTGCTCGCGCCGCACCGCGCCACCAAGGCCGCAGCGGTCGCCGCCACGGCCACCCGAGGCGGGCCGAGGGAGCGGGACGCCGAGGGCGCCCCGGCCGGCGAGCCCGCAGCGGCCGGTGACACCGGCACAGTCGCCGACAACAGCGGCGAGTAACAGGGGAGAGACGTTCCACATGCCGAAGATGAAGAGCCACACGGGGATGGGCAAGCGGGTCAAGGTGACCGGCAAGGGCAAGATCGTTGCCCAGCAGGCCGGCCTCCGGCACAACCTGGAGAAGAAGCCCTCCACCCAGACCCGTCGGCTGACCGGCACCGTGGTGCTGGCCAAGGCCGACGTCAAGCGCATCAAGAAGCTGCTCGGCCGCTGACGCGCGCCACCTTACGTAACTAGGAGTTGAGATGGCACGCGTCAAGCGGGCTGTGAACGCCCAGAAGAAGCGCCGTACCCTGCTGGAGACCGCGAGCGGCTACCGCGGTCAGCGCTCCCGCCTCTACCGCAAGGCCAAGGAGCAGGTGCTGCACTCGATGCAGTACGCCTACCGGGACCGTCGCGACCGCAAGGGCGACTTCCGGCAGCTGTGGATCCAGCGGATCAACGCGGGCGCCCGCGCCAACGGGATGACCTACAACCGCCTGATCCAGGGCCTGCGCCTGGCCGGCATCGAGGTCGACCGCAAGATCCTGGCCGACCTGGCCGTCAACGACGCTGCCGCCTTCGCGGCGATCGTCGAGCTGGCCCGGGCCGCGGTCGCGGCCGAGGGCACCGGCGGCGCGGCGGCCCAGGCCGCCTGATCCCCGCGCACCAGCAGATCGAGGCGTCTCCCATGCAGTCACCATCGCGCGGGAGACGCCTCGACGCTGTCTCCGGCCCCTTCACCCCGCGTACGCCGCGGGTGGTCGCCGCCCGACGGTTGCAGCGCCGCCGGGACCGCGAGGCCGCCGGCCGCTTCCTGGCCGAGGGGCCGCAGGCGGTCCGCGAGGCCCTGGCCCGCCCGGGGGTGGTCACCGAACTCTTCGGTACGCCCGCCGCCCTGGACCGCCACGCCGACCTGGCCGCCGTCGCGGCCCGCGCCGACGTGCCCGTCTCCGAGGCGACCGACGAGGCGCTCGCCGCGCTGGCCGAGACCGTGGCCCCGCAGGGCCTCGTCGCCGTCTGCCGGCACCTCGACGTGCCCCTGGAGCGGGCCCTGGCCGACGGGCCCCGCCTGGTGGCGGTGCTCGCCGGGATCCGTGACCCGGGCAATGCCGGCACCGTGCTGCGCACCGCCGACGCCGCGGGCGCCAGCGCGGTCGTCTTCGCCGGTGAGGCCGTCGACCCGTACAACGGCAAGTGCGTGCGGGCCTCGGCCGGCAGCCTCTTCCACGTCGACGTGGTCCGCGCCCCCGACCCGGTGGAGGTCGTCGCGGCGCTGCGCGCCGCCGGGCTCACCGTCCTCGCCACCACCGGCTACGGCGAGGACGACCTCGACGACCTGGCCGACGAGGGGCGGCTGGCCGCCCCCACCGCGTGGCTCTTCGGCTCCGAGGCGCACGGCCTGCCCGAGGCGCTCACCGCCGCCGCCGACGCCCGGGTCCGGGTACCCCTGCACGGGCGCGCCGAGAGCCTGAACCTGGCTGCGGCCGCCGCGGTCTGCCTGTACGCTTCAGCGAGAGCGCAGCGGTGACCGGTCGCCGGTCCCGCGAGCCGTCCAGCAGAGGAGAGCGTCCGCCCATGAACGCGCCACGGCGTTCGTTTAGCCAGCCCGCCGGTGTCGGCGGGCGGCGGGCCTGACCTGCTCCCCGCACAACTCCCACCGGCGGGCTGCGGCACAGCCGCGCGTCCGTAGACTCGCTTCGCCGCCTGAGTGAGGGCTGGCGCCGCCGTGAGGGAGTGCCCGTACGTCATGAGCTACCGCAACGATCCGTACGATCCGAAGCAGGTCGCCCTGCTCGACCCGGCCGCCCTGGCCGAGGCCGTCGCCGCCGCCGAGAAGGCGTTCGCCGAGGCCGCCGACCCCGACGCGCTGACCGCGCTGCGCCCGGCGCACCTCGGCGACCGGTCGCCGATCTCGCTGGCCCGCCGCGAGATCGGCGCGCTGCCGCCGGCCGCGAAGTCCGACGCCGGCAAGCGGGTCAACGAGGCCCGCCGCGCCGTCGAGGCCGCGTACGCCGCCCGCCAGGAGGTGCTGGACCGGGAGCAGGCGCAGCGGGTGCTGGTGGAGGAGCGCGTCGACGTGACGCTGCCGAACGACCGGCGGCCCCGCGGTGCCCGGCACCCGATCAGCACGCTGATGGAGCAGGTCAGCGACCTGTTCGTCGGCATGGGCTACGAGGTGGCCGAGGGGCCCGAGGTCGAGTTGGAGTGGACCAACTTCGACGCCCTCAACATCCCCGCCGACCACCCGGCGCGCGGCCTGATGGACACCTTCCACGTCGCGCCGCCGGAGGGCACGGAGGGCTCCGGCCTGGTGCTGCGTACGCACACCTCGCCGGTGCAGGCGCGCACCATGCTGACCCGCAAGCCGCCGATCTACGTGATCGTGCCGGGCCGGGTCTACCGCACCGACGAGCTGGACGCCACCCACGCGCCGGTCTTCCACCAGGTGGAGGGCCTCGTGGTCGACCGGGGCATCACCATGGCGCACCTGCGCGGCACCCTGGACCACTTCGCCCGGGCGATGTTCGGCGCGGGCGCGAAGACCCGCTTCCGGCCGCACTACTTCCCGTTCACCGAGCCGTCCGCCGAGTTCGACGTCTGGTTCCCCGAGCACCGCGACGGCCCGCGCTGGGTCGAGTGGGGCGGCTGCGGCATGGTCAACCCGCGGGTGCTGCGCGCCTGCGGCATCGACCCCGAGGTCTACTCCGGATTCGCGTTCGGCATGGGCATCGACCGGACGGTGATGTTCCGGCACGGGGTCAGCGACATGCGGGACATGGCCGAGGGCGACGTGCGGTTCACCCGCGCGTTCGGGGTCGGGGCGTAGGCGATGCGGGTACGAGTCACGGAGACGGTGGTCTGAGTCATGCGAGTTTCTGTCAGTTGGCTGCGGGAGTACGTCGACCTCCCCGCCGACCTGCCCACGGCCGACCTGGAGCAGGCCCTGGTCGACCTCGGCGTCGAGGTCGAGTCCGTGGTGGACCTGCGGGAGACCGTCACCGGTGCGCTGGTCGTCGGTGAGGTCCGCGAGATCGAGGAGCTGACCGGCTTCAAGAAGCCGATCCGGTTCTGCCGGGTCGACGTCGGCGACGCCAACGGCACCGGCGAGCCGCAGGAGATCGTCTGCGGGGCGCGCAACTTCGCCCCCGGCGACCGGGTCGTGGTGATCCTGCCCGGTGGCGTGCTGCCCGGCGGCTTCGCCATCGGCGCGCGCAAGACGTACGGGCGCAACTCCAACGGCATGATCTGCTCCGCGCGGGAGCTGGGCCTGGGCGACGACCACGACGGCATCATCGTGCTGCCCGGGGACGTACCGGCCAAGCCGGGCGACGACGCGCGGCCCGTCGTCGGGCTCGACGACGTCGTGGTCGAGTTGGAGATCACCCCCGACCGGGGGTACGCGATGAGCGTGCGCGGCCTGGCCCGGGAGCTGTCGCACGCCCTCGGCGTGCCGTTCCGCGACCCGGGCCTGGCGCCCGCGCCCGGCGGCACCGACACGCCCGCGTACCCGGTCGAGGTGCGCGACACCGTCGGCTGCGACCGGTTCGCCGCCCGCCTCGTGCGCGGCGTCGACCCGGCGGCGCCCACCCCCGGCTGGATGCAGCGGCGGCTCACCGCCGCCGGCATCCGCTGCATCTCGCTGCCGGTCGACATCACCAACTACGTGATGCTCGAACTGGGCCAGCCGATGCACGCCTTCGACGCCGACCGGATCGCCGGGCCGCTGGTGGTCCGGCGATCCGAGGCGGGGGAGAAGCTGACGACCCTGGACGGGGTCACCCGCGCCCTCGCGCCCGAGGACATGGTGATCTGCGACGACACCGGCCCGATCTCGCTGGCCGCCGTGATGGGTGGCGAGACCAGCGAGGTCGTCGCCCAGACGACGAACGTGCTCTTCGAGGCCGCCCACTGGGACCCGGTGATGGTCGGGCGCACCGCCCGCCGGCACAAGCTGTTCAGCGAGGCGGCGAAGCGGTGGGAGCGGGGCGTCGACCCGGCCCTGCCGCTGGTCGCCATCGCGCGGGCGGTCGGGCTGCTCACCGAGCACGCCGGTGGCGCGGCCGGGGACGAGATCCTCGACATCGACCACGTGCGTCCGCGTACCCCCGTCGTGCTGCCGGTCGACCTGCCGAGCCAGCGGGTCGGCGTGCACTACCCGCCGGCGCGGGTGGTCGCCCTGCTGGAGCAGGTCGGCTGCACCGTCGCGCGGGGCGCAGACCGGCTGACCGAGGACCCGGGCGAGGTCGGCGTGACCGCCGGTGCCGACGACGCGCTCAGCGTCACCCCGCCGACCTGGCGGCCCGACCTGACCGACCCGGCCGACCTGGTCGAGGAGGTGGTCCGCCTCGACGGGTACGACCGGGTGCCGTCGGTGCTGCCGACCGCGCCGCCCGGACGCGGCCTGACCTGGCAGCAGCGGCGCCGCCGGGCCGTGGCCCGGGCGCTGGCCGAGCGGGGGTACGTCGAGGTGCTCGCGCACCCGTTCGTCGCCCCCGGGCTGGCCGACCAGCTCGGCCTGCCGGCCGACGACCCGCGTCGGCGCGCGGTGCGGCTGGCCAACCCGCTGTCGGAGGAGGAGCCGCTGCTGCGCACCACGCTGCTGGGCCCGCTGCTCGGCATCGTCAAGCGCAACCTCGGCCGGGGCCAGCGCGACCTCGCCCTCTACGAGATCGGCGCGGTGTTCCACCCGCGTACCGGCGCTGGCAGCCCGCCGGCGATGGGCGTGGACCGGCGCCCCACCGACGAGGAGTTCGCCGCCGCCGACGCGGTGGTGCCCGAGCAGCCCCGGCACGTCGCCGTCGTCCTGACCGGCGACGTGGAGCCGGCGGGCTGGTGGGGCGCGGGCCGCCCGGCCGGCTGGGCCGACGCCGTGCAGGCCGGCCGGGACGTACTGGACGCCGCCGAGGTCCCCGCTGAGCGGATCGAGGTCCAGGCCGCCGAGCACGCCCCCTGGCACCCCGGCCGGTGCGCCGAGCTGCTGGTCGACGGCACCGTGGTCGGGTACGCCGGCGAACTGCACCCGGCGGTCCTGGCGGCGCTGGAGCTGCCCCGGCGCACCAGCGCCATGGAGCTCGACCTGGACGCGCTGCCGGCCGCCCCGGTGGCGTCCGCGCCGGTCGTGTCGGGCTTCCCCCCGGCGCTGATCGACGTGGCGCTGGTCGTCGACTCCTCGGTGCCGGCGGCGCAGGTGCAGCAGGCCCTCGTCGAGGGTGCCGGCGGCCTGCTGGAGGGCGTGCGCCTGTTCGACGTGTACGCCTCGGAGCAGCTCGGGGCGGACCGCAGGTCGCTGGCGTACAAGCTCACCTTCCGGGCGCCGGACCGGACGTTGACCGTGGAGGAGGCGGTGGCCGCCCGGGACGCGGCGGTCGCCCGCGCCGCGGAGCGCTTCGGCGCCACCCTGCGCGGCGCCTGAGTGACGGCGAATGCCCCTTCCGCCGACGCGGGAGGGGCATTCGTCATGCACCCGGAGATCCTGCTCCTCGAGGAGCGAGCCTGACCGGGTGTCACGGTACGTGCCTGGCCGGACTCGTGTGGCCGCCCGCCAGCCCGCGCTGCTGTCCAAGATCACCTCCGACGTATCGGCTGAAAGGTCAGGGGCCTCGAAATTTTTGGCTACCCGCCAGTCACATCCGAGCGGTTAACCTGCTTTGATTCCAGGTGTAGCCGGAGTCACACCCCCGCCGCCCCCACGGGAGTCGAGTCATGTCCGAGGATCCGCCGATCACCACCGTCGATGTCTGCATCGTGGGCGGCTGCGGGCGGGTGGGGCTGCCGCTGGGCATCGCCTTCGCCTCGCGCGGCCTCTCCGTCGTGCTGTACGACATCAACGCCGACGCGGTCGACACCGTCAACGCGGCCAGGCTGCCCTTCGCGGAGCCCGGCGCGGCCGAGGCGCTCGCGGAGGCGGTGGCCGCCGGCCGGCTGCGCGCCAGCACCGACCCGGCCAGCGTCGGCGCCTCCGAGCACCTCGTCGTGGTGGTCGGCACCCCGGTCGACGAGCACCTCAACCCGGACCTGGGCGCCGTGCCCCGGGCCCTGGAGCGCTGCGCCGAGCACCTGCGCGACGGGCAGCTCGTCGTGCTGCGCAGCACCGTCTACCCCGGGGTCACCGCGCTGACCGAGAAGCTGCTCGCCGGCAAGGGCATCCGCGCCGACGTGGCGTTCTGTCCGGAGCGCATCGCCGAGGGGCGGGCGATGACGGAGCTGTTCACGCTGCCGCAGATCGTCGCCGCCCGTACGCCGGGGGCGCTCGCCCGCGCCGAGAAGTTGTTCCGGCACCTCACCAGCCAGATCGTGCCGCTCGAGCCCGAGGAGGCCGAGCTGGCGAAGCTGTTCACCAACACGTGGCGCTACATCAAGTTCGCCACCGCCAACCAGTTCTGGATGATGGCCAACGACTTCGGTCTGGACTTCGCCCGGATCCGGCACGCCGTGGCGCACGACTACCCGCGCGCGGCGGACCTGCCGATGCCCGGGTTCGCGGCCGGGCCGTGCCTGTTCAAGGACACCATGCAGCTGGCCGCGTTCAACCGGAACAACTTCGTGCTCGGCCACTCCGCCATGTTGATCAACGAGGGACTGCCGCTCTACCTGGTGTCCCGCCTGGAGGACCGCTTCGACCTGTCCGAGCTGACCGTGGGCATCCTCGGGATGGCCTTCAAGGGCGGAAGCGACGATCCCCGGGAGAGCCTGGCGTACAAGCTGCGCAAGATCCTGGCGCTGAAGACCCGCGAGACGCTCTGCACGGACCCCCACGTGGTCGACGAGCGGTTCGTCGACCTGGACGAGGTGCTGCGCCGGGCCGACCTGTTGGTGATCGCCGCCCCGCACGAGCAGTACGCCCGCCTGGAGACCGACAAGCCGATCATCGACATGTGGGGCCTGACCGGGCAGGGGGTGCGGGTGTGAAGCCCCGGGTCTCGGTGATCGTGCCGGTCTACAACGAGGGCGAGGCGATCCTGCGCTGCCTCGAGCGGATGCTGCGCGAGATGCTGCTGCCCGCCGAGGTGCTGGTCGTACACGACATGCCCGAGGACACCACCGTGCCGTACGTCGAGCAGGTCGCCCGCACGGACCCGCGGGTGCGGGCGGTGCTCAACACCTACGGTCGCGGTCCGGCCAACGCGATCCGGTTCGGCATCGACGCGGCGCTCGCCCCGGTGGTGGTCGTGACCATGGCCGACGGCTGTGACGATCCCCGCCAGATCGACGAGCTGGCCCGGCTGGTCGACCGGGGGGTGGTGGTCGCGGCCGCCTCCCGCTACATGCCCGGGGGCCAGCAGGTCGGCGGGCCCCGGCTGAAGCGGATCATGTCGCGCTGGGCGGGACGCAGCCTCTACACCCTCGCCCGCGTCGGCACCCGCGACGCCACGAACAGCTTCAAGGCGTACGACACCGCGTTCGTGCGGGAGGTGGGGATCGAGTCGCGGACCGGCTTCGAGATCGGGCTGGAGCTGACCGCGAAGGCGACCCGGCTGCGGCTGCCCGTGGCCGAGATCCCGACCATCTGGCTCGACCGGCCGCTGGGGGAGTCCCACTTCGACCTCGGTCGCTTCCTCCCCGGCTACCTGCGCTGGTACTTCTTCGCCTACGGTCGACGGCTGAGCCGGGAGAGACTGGCCGGCCGCGCCGCCCCGAGCGGGGCCGTGCCGGCCCAGCGCGACCCGCAGGACAGCACCGAGTTCGAGACGACCGCATAGGAGCGCACGTGGCGAAGGTCCTGGTAACTGGTTCGGCCGGCTTCATCGGCGGCTATCTCGTCTCCGAGTTGTTGGACCGGGGCCACGAGGTCGTCGGTGTGGACGACTTCTCCAAGTACGGCCCGGTCACCCACAGCTACGACCAGCACCCCCGGTTCCGGTTCGTCGAGGGCGACGCCCGGGACGCGGACCTGCTCACCGAGCTGCTGGACGGCTGCGACCACCTGGTCGCCGGTGCGGCGATGATCGGCGGCATCTCCTACTTCCACGCGTACGCCTACGACCTGCTCGCCACGAACGAGCGGATCATGGCGGCCACCTGCGACGCGGCGATCCGCGCCCACCGCGACGGCCGCCTGGCGAAGGTCACCTACCTCTCCTCCTCGATGGTCTTCGAGTCCACCGGGCACTGGCCCAGCCGGGAGGGCGACGAGCGCCGCATCCCGCCGCCGCTGTCGTCGTACGGCTTCCAGAAGCTGGCCGTGGAGTACTACGCCCGGGCGGCCTGGGAGCAGTACCAGCTGCCGTACACGATCGTGCGGCCGTTCAACTGCGTCGGCGTGGGGGAGGGGCGGGCGCTGGGGCAGGCCGAGGTGCTCTCCGGCAACGTCAAGCTGGCCATGTCGCACGTCGTGCCCGATCTGGTGCAGAAGATCGTGAAGGGGCAGGACCCGCTGCACATCCTCGGCGAGGGCAACCAGGTCCGGCACTACACCTACGGCGGTGACCTGGCCCGGGGCATCGCCACGGCGATCGAGCACCCGGCGGCGCGCAACGAGGACTTCAACCTCTCCACGGCCGAGTCGACCACGGTCCTGGAGCTGGCCGAGCTGATCTGGCGCAAGATCAAGGGCGAGCACGTTCCCTTCCAGTACGTCTCCGACGAGCCCTACCGGTACGACGTGCAGAAGCGGGTGCCGGACGTGACCAAGTCCCGTGAGGTGCTGGGCTTCACGGCGAGCACCTCGTTGGACGAGATGCTCGACGAGGTGATCCCGTGGGTGACCCGTGCGGTCGAGGAGGGCCGCCTCTGAACGGTCCCCCGCCGGTTCGAGGCCCGTGTCCGCGCACCGCGGCGCGGGCCTCCGCCATGACGGGGGTCACGTCTCTCATTGCCATACGGTCAATTGCATGAACTTGCAGAGGGCGGTCCGTCATTGCTAGGCTTCCTGCATAGTCATGCGGAGGTGGGAATGGGTATCCGGGTTGCGATTGCCGGGGCGAGCGGCTACGCCGGGGGCGAGCTGATCCGCCTGGTCGCCGGGCACCCGGAGTTCGAGCTGGTCGCCGCCACCGCGCACAGCCAGGCGGGGCACCGGCTCGACGTCGTACATCCGCAGCTCGCCGGCCTGGACCTGATCCTCGGCGAGACGGACGCGGCGACGCTGGCCGACGCGGACCTGGTCTTCCTGGCCCTGCCGCACGGGCAGTCGGCGGCCCTGGCGGCCCAGCTCCCGCCCGAGGTGCGCGTCGTCGACCTGGGCGCCGACCACCGGCTCGCCGACCCCTACGCCTGGGCCAACTACTACGGCGGCACCCACGCCGGCCCGTGGACCTACGGCCTGCCCGAGCTGCCCGGCCAGCGGGAGCTGATCGCCGGTGCCACCCGGGTCGCCAACACGGGCTGCTACGCCGCCGCGATCATCCTGGCCCTCGCCCCGCTGGTCGCCGCCGGCGCCGCCGCCCCGGCCGACGTGGTGGTCGTCGCCGCCTCGGGCACCTCCGGCGCGGGCAAGGCGGCCAAGCCGCACCTGCTCGGCAGCGAGGTGATGGGCGACCTGTCGCCCTACCGCGTGGGCACCCACCAGCACGTACCGGAGATCAAGCAGGCCACCGGCGCGACCGGCCTGTCGCTGACGCCGGTGCTCGCGCCGATGCCCCGGGGCATCCTCGCCACGGTGACGGCCGTGCCGGCCCGGGGGGTCGACCCGCGGGCGGTGCTCGCCGAGGCGTACGCGGACGCGCCCTTCGTGCACGTCCTGCCGGAGGGGGCCTGGCCGCACACCGCCGCCACCCTCGGCTCCAACTCCTGCCACCTCCAGGCCACCGTCGACGTCGACTCCCGGCGGATGATCGTGCTGAGCACGCTGGACAACCTCGGCAAGGGCGCCGCCGGCCAGGCGGTGCAGAACGCCAACCTCATGTGCGGCCTGCCGGAGACCACGGGCCTGTCCGTCTGGGGCGTCGCACCGTGAGCGCGCGGAGCACGACGCGGCGCAGCCCGGCGTACGCGAGCGAGGGAGCGGTACCTGCGGGCGCGAGGAACGCGACGCGGCGGATCCGGGCGGTCGTGAACGAGGGAGCAGTAGCTGTGAGCGCGGCGCGGCGCGGCCGGGCGGTCGCGGACGAAGGGGGAGCGCGGTGAGCGTCACGACTCCGCGGGGGTTCCGGGCGGCCGGGGTGGCCGCCGGGCTCAAGACAAGCGGCGCGAGCGACGTCGCGCTGGTCGTCAACGACGGCCCGGACGCCGGCGTCGCCGGCGTGTTCACCGCCAACCGGGTCAAGGCCGCGCCGGTGCTCTGGACGCAGCAGGTGGTGCGCGGCGGGGTCGCCCGGGCCGTGGTGCTCAACTCCGGCGGCGCCAACGCCTGCACGGGGCCGGCCGGCTTCCAGGACACCCACGCCACCGCCGAGCACACCGCCGCCGCGCTCACCTCGGCCAGCTCCCGGCTGATGCTCGGCGCCGCCGACGTGGCGGTCTGCTCGACCGGCCTGATCGGCGAGCGGCTGCCCATGCAGAAGCTGCTCCCCGGCGTACGCTCGGCGATCCGCCGGCTGTCGCGCGACGGCGGCGCGGCGGCCGCCGAGGCCATCATGACCACGGACACCCGGCCCAAGACCACGGTCGCCCGGGGCAGCGGCTGGACCGTCGGCGGCATGGCCAAGGGCGCCGGCATGCTCGCCCCGGCGATGGCCACCATGCTCTGCGTGCTGACCACCGACGCGGTGGCCGGGCCGGAGGCCCTCGACGCCGCCCTGCGCGAGGCGTGCCGGGTCACCTTCGACCGGATCGACTCCGACGGCTGCATGTCGACCAACGACACGGTGCTGCTGCTGGCCAGCGGCGCGAGCGGCATCGCGCCGACCCCCGCCGAGCTGGCGGCCGCCGTCACCGCCGCCGCCCA
The DNA here is from genome assembly GCF_900091445.1 of Micromonospora echinofusca. Classification (NCBI taxonomy): domain Bacteria; kingdom Bacillati; phylum Actinomycetota; class Actinomycetes; order Micromonosporales; family Micromonosporaceae; genus Micromonospora; species Micromonospora echinofusca. The sequence continues at coordinate 4,023,799 of NZ_LT607733.1, read as the reverse complement.
CGACCTGGCCCAGCAGCTCATCGCCGACGCCGAGGGCGCCACCAAGCAGATCGCCATCGACGTGGTCGGGGCGGCCAGCGAGGACGACGCCGTCGAGGTGGGGCGGTCGGTGGCGCGCAACAACCTGGTCAAGACCGCGCTGTTCGGCAACGACCCGAACTGGGGGCGGATCCTCGCCGCCGTCGGCACCACCGCCGCCGCGTTCGAGCCCGACGGGGTCGACGTCGCGGTCAACGGCGTGTGGGTGTGCCGCTCCGGCGCCGCCGCCGAGGACCGGTCGAAGGTCGACCTGAGCGGACGGGACGTCACCATCCGCATCGACCTGCACGCCGGCGCCGCCGAGGCGACGATCTGGACCAACGACCTGTCCCACGCGTACGTGCACGAGAACTCGGCCTACTCGACATGAGCCTCTCCACCGATCTCGCCCGCGCCCAGGTCAAGGCGGCCACGCTGATCGAGGCGCTGCCCTGGCTGGCCCGCTTCTCCGGCTCGACCGTCGTGGTCAAGTACGGCGGCAACGCCATGATCGACCCCGAGCTCCAGCGGGCCTTCGCCGCCGACATGGTCTTCCTGCGCTACGCCGGCCTCCGGCCGGTCGTGGTGCACGGCGGCGGCCCGCAGATCTCCGCCATGCTCGGTCGGCTGGGCATCGCCAGCGAGTTCCGGGGCGGCCTGCGGGTCACCACCCCGGAGGCGATGGACGTGGTCCGGATGGTCCTCGTCGGCCAGGTCGGCCGGGAGCTCGTCGGGCTGATCAACGCCCACGGGCCGTTCGCGGTGGGCCTCTCCGGCGAGGACGCCGGCCTGTTCACCGCCGTGCGGCGGCCCGCGTACGTCGATGGGGAGGCGGTCGACGTGGGGCAGGTCGGCGACGTGGAGTCGGTCGACGCCTCGGCGGTCACCGACCTGATCGCGGCCGGCCGCATCCCGGTGATCTCCACGGTGGCGCCCGACGCCGACGGGGTGCTGCACAACCTGAACGCCGACACGGCCGCCGCCGCCCTCGCCGTCGCCCTCGACGCCCGCAAGCTGGTCGTCCTCACCGACGTGCCCGGCCTCTACGCCGACTGGCCCGACACCGACAGCCTGGTCAGCGAGATCACCGTGGACGAACTGGCGGCGCTGCTGCCGTCCCTGTCCAGCGGCATGGTCCCCAAGATGGAGGCGTGCCTGCGGGCGGTGCAACAGGGGGTTCCGGCCGCGCACGTCGTCGACGGCCGGGTCGCCCACTCCACGCTGCTGGAGGTCTTCACCTCCGAAGGATTCGGCACCATGGTGGTGAGCGCGAGGAGTGAGCTTGCGAGCCCCGCAGTCGGGAACGAGGGCGGTGTGGTGAGCGCGAGGAGTGAGCTTGCGAGCCCCGCAGTCGGGAACGAGGGCGGTGTGGTGAGCGCGAGGAGTGAGCTTGCGAGCCCCGCAGTCGGGAACGAGGGCGGTGTGGTGAGCGCGAGGAGTGAGCTTGCGAGCCCCGCAGTCGGGAACGACGCAGGCGCCGTGAGCGCGAGCAGTGGATCCGCGGGCCCCGCGGTCGTCAACCAGGAAGGCAGGGCCGCCGGATGAGCACGCTCGTCGAGCGTTGGGCGCAGTCCATGATGGACAACTACGGTACGCCGCCGCTCGCCCTCGTCTCCGGCTCCGGCGCCGTCGTGGTCGACGACGCCGGCCGGGAGTACGTCGACTTCGTCGGCGGCATCGCGGTCAACGCGCTCGGGCACGCCCATCCGGCGGTGGTGGCGGCCGTGTCGAAGCAGGTAGCCACCCTCGGGCACGTCTCCAACCTGTACGTCGCCGAGCCGCCGGTGGCCCTCGCCGAGCTGCTGCTGGCCCTGGCCGGGCGGCCCGGACGGGTCTTCTTCGCCAACTCAGGCGCGGAGGCCAACGAGGCGGCGTTCAAGCTGTCGCGGCTCACCGGCCGCTCGCACGTGGTCGCCACCCGGGGCGGCTTCCACGGGCGCACCATGGGCGCGCTCGCCCTCACCGGCCAGCCGGCCAAGGCCGACCCGTTCCGCCCGCTGCCCGGCGAGGTGACGCACGTCGACTACGGCGACGTGGCCGCCCTGGAGGCGGCGGTCAGCGACGCCACCGCCATGCTGATCCTGGAGCCGGTGCAGGGGGAGAACGGCGTGGTGGTCCCGCCGGCCGGCTACCTGGCCGCCGCGCGGCGGATCACCGCCCGGCACGGCGCGCTGCTGGTGCTCGACGAGGTGCAGACCGGCGTCGGGCGTACGGGCCACTGGTTCGCGCACCAGGCCGATGGTGTCGAGCCCGACGTGGTGACCCTGGCCAAGGGGCTCGGCGGCGGGCTGCCGATCGGCGCCTGCCTGGCCTTCGGCCGCGCCGCCGAACTGCTCGCCCCCGGCTCCCACGGCACCACCTTCGGCGGCAACCCGGTGAGTTGCGCCGCCGCCCTCGCGGTGGTGTCGACCATCGCCAGCGAAGGGCTGCTCGACCACGTCAAGCGGGTCGGCGAGCGGCTGCGCCGGGGGATCGAGGCGCTGGGCCACCCGCTGGTCGACGGCGTACGCGGCGCCGGCCTGCTGCTCGGTGTGGTGCTGGCCGCGCCCGTCGCGAAGGTGCTCGCCGAGGCGCTGCGCGAGGCCGGCTTCCTGGTCAACCCGGTGCAGCCCGGCGTGGTACGGCTCGCCCCGCCGCTGATCCTCACCGTCGCCCAGGCCGACGCCCTCCTGGCCGCCCTCCCCGCCGCCCTGGACGCCGCAACCCCCGCCGCCGCCGGCTCCGTCCCGACCGCCGGCCCCGTCCCGACCGCCGGCTCCGTCCCGACCGCCGGCTCCGTCCCGACCGCCGGCCCCGTCCCGACCCCTGCCGCCACCCCCGATCCCGTTTCAGATCTTGGTACGAATCGGCCCCTGGAGGGGCCGGAACCTACCAAGATCTCGACGCCGACCGCGCCGACCGTAGCGGCGATGCCGAACGCTACGGAGGCGAGCGCGTGATCCGGCACTTCCTGCGCGACGACGACCTGACCCCCGCCGAGCAGTCGGCCGTGCTCGACCTCGCGGCGCGGATGAAGGCCGACCGGTTCGGTCACCGGCCGCTGGCCGGGCCCCGGTCGGTGGCGGTGCTCTTCGACAAGCAGAGCCTGCGTACCCGGTTCTCGTTCGACGTCGGCATCGCGGAGCTGGGCGGGCATCCGCTCGTGGTGGACACCCAGGTCACCCACTTCGGGCGGGGCGAGACCCTCGCCGACGCCGGCCGGGTGCTGTCCCGCTACGTGGCGGCGATCGTGCTGCGTACCCACGGCGACGACCGGATCGCCGAGGTCGCCGACGGCGCGTCCGTGCCGGTGGTCAACGCGCTGACCGACGGCTTCCACCCCTGTCAGCTCCTGGCCGACCTGCTCACCGTCCGCGAGCACTGCGGCGGCACCGTCGGGCGGACGCTGGCGTACGTGGGGGACGCCGCGAACAACCTGGCCCACTCGTACCTGCTGGCCGGGGCGATGGCCGGCATGCACGTCCGGGTCGCCGGGCCGGTCGGCTTCGGCCCCGACCCGGAGGTGGTCGACCGGGCTGCCAAGATCGCCGACGGGACGGGGGGCTCGGTGCGGGCGCTGACCGATCCGGTGGCGGCGGTGGCCGGCGCCGACGTGGTCGCCACGGACACCTGGACCTCGATGGGCCAGGAGGACGACGGGCTGGACCGGATCACCCCGTTCCTGCCGTACCAGGTCAACGCCGCGCTGCTCGGGCACGCCGCGCCCGGCGCCGTCGTGCTGCACTGCCTGCCCGCGCACCGGGGCGAGGAGATCACCGACGAGGTGCTCGACGGCCCGCAGAGCGTGGTGTTCGACCAGGCGGAGAATCGACTGCACGCCCAGAAGGCGCTGCTGACGTTCCTCCTCGGGGCCGCGCCCGCCGCCCCGGACGCAGCAGGGCCGGGCGTCGCCGCCACCAGGGAGACACCATGACCGCCCCGCTGACCCGCGCCGCCCGGCACGCCCGCATCGTCGAGCTGATCCGCGACAAGGCGATCCACTCGCAGACCGAGCTGGCCGACCTGCTCTCCGGCGACGGCATCCAGGTCACCCAGGCCACGCTCTCCCGGGACCTCAAGGAGTTGGGCGCGGTCACCGCGCGCGGCGGCGACGGGCGGGCCGTCTACCTGATCCCCGAGGACGGCCACCGGCCGCTGCGCGACGCGGAGGCGGCGCCGGCCCGGCTGGTCCGGCTGCTGCGCGAGCTGCTCAACGGGGTCGACGCCAGCGGCAACATCGCCGTGCTGCGCACCCCGCCGGGCGCAGCCCACTACCTGGCCAGCGCGTTGGACCGGGCGGGCCTGCCCGAGATCGTCGGCACCATCGCCGGCGACGACACCATCCTCGTCGTGGCCCGCGAGGCCGTCGGCGGCGCCGCGCTCGGCGACAAGCTCACCGGGTGGGCCCGCCGGGAGGAGAACGTGGAAGGGAACGCCACACCATGACCGAGCGGGTCGTACTCGCCTATTCGGGAGGGCTGGACACCTCCGTCGCCATTCCCTACCTGGCCGACCGGACCGGCGCCGAGGTGATCGCGGTGGCGGTCGACGTCGGGCAGGGCGGCGAGGACCTCGACGCCATCCGGCGGCGCGCGCTGGACTGCGGCGCCGTGGAGTCCGAGGTCATCGACGCGCGCGACGAGTTCGCCGCCGGGTACTGCCTGCCGGCCATCCGCGCGAACGCGCTCTACATGGACCGCTACCCGCTGGTCTCCGCGCTGTCCCGGCCGCTGATCGTCAAGCACCTGGTGGCCGCGGCCCGCAGGCACGGCGGCACCATCGTGTCGCACGGCTGCACCGGCAAGGGCAACGACCAGGTCCGCTTCGAGGTCGGCCTCGGCGCGCTCGCGCCCGACCTGAGGATCGTCGCGCCGGCCCGGGACTTCGCGTGGACCCGGGACAAGGCGATCGCCTTCGCCGAGGAGAAGGGGCTGCCGATCGACGTGTCGGCGAAGTCGCCGTACTCCGTCGACCAGAACCTGTGGGGCCGCGCCGTCGAGACGGGCTTCCTGGAGGACATCTGGAACGCACCCGTCGAGGAGCTGTACGCGTACACCTGCGACCCGGCGCAGGAGCGCGACCCCGACGAGGTCGTGATCACCTTCGACGCCGGCGTCCCGGTGGCGATCGACGGCGAGACCGTCACCCCGTACCAGGCGATCCTGGAGCTCAACCGGCGCGCGGGCGCCCAGGGCGTCGGCCGGCTCGACATGGTCGAGGACCGCCTCGTGGGCATCAAGAGCCGCGAGGTGTACGAGGCGCCCGGCGCGATCGCGCTGGTCACCGCCCACCAGGAGTTGGAGGCGGTGACCGTGGAGCGGGACCTGGCCCGGTTCAAGCGCGGCGTCGACCAGCGCTGGGGCGAGTTGGTCTACGACGGCCTGTGGTTCTCCCCGCTGAAGCGCTCCCTGGACGCGTTCATCGACGACGCGCAGCGCCACGTCACCGGCGAGGTACGGCTGGTCCTGCACGGCGGTCGGGCCACCGTCTCCGGGCGCCGCTCGGAGGCCAGCCTGTACGACTTCGGCATGGCCACCTACGACACCGGCGACACCTTCGACCAGTCCCTGGCCAAGGGCTTCGTGCAGCTCTGGGGCCTGCCGAGCAAGCTGGCCGCCGCGCGGGACGCCCGGCTGGGAGGCTGCTGAGCATGGGCACCACAATGGGCGGCGTGGACGACAAGAGCCTGACCGAGAACAGCGCCGCGACCAACCGCACGAGCCTGTGGGGTGGCCGGTTCGCCGGCGGCCCCGCCGAGGCCCTGGCCCGCCTGTCGGTGAGCGTGCAGTTCGACTGGCGACTGGCCCCGTACGACATCGCGGCGTCCCGCGCGCACGCCCGCGTGCTCGCGGGGGCCGGCCTGCTCGACCCGGAGGAGCTGGGCCGCATCCTCGCCGCCCTGGACGACCTGGAGGCGGCCTGCGCCTCCGGGCAGTTCCGTCCCACGGTCGACGACGAGGACGTGCACACCGCCCTGGAGCGCGGGCTGCTGGAGCGGCTCGGCAGCCTCGGCGGCAAGCTGCGCGCCGGCCGCTCCCGCAACGACCAGGTCGCCACCGACCTGCGGCTCTACCTGCGCGACCACGCCCGGGGCGTGGCCGGCCGGCTGGTCGAGCTGGCCGAGGCCCTGGTGGAGCAGGCCGAGCGGCACGTGGAGACGGCCGCGCCCGGCATGACGCACCTGCAGCACGCCCAGCCGGTCACCTTCGGGCACTGGCTGCTGGCGCACGTGCAGCCGCTGCTGCGTGACCTGGAGCGGTTGCGTGACTGGGACCACCGCACGGCGGTCAGCCCGCTCGGCGCGGGCGCGCTCGCCGGCTCCGGCCTGCCGCTGGACCCGGTGGCCGTCTCCAAGGAGCTGGGCTTCCGCACGTCCTTCGCCAACTCGATGGACGCCGTGGCCGACCGGGACTTCGTCGCGGAGTTCCTCTTCGTCACCGCGATGACCGGGGTGCACCTGTCCCGCCTCGGCGAGGAGGTGGTGCTCTGGACGTCGCAGGAGTTCGGCTGGGTGGAGCTGGACGACGCGTTCGCCACCGGCTCGTCGATCATGCCGCAGAAGAAGAACGCGGACATCGCCGAGCTGGCCCGGGGCAAGTCCGGTCGGCTCGTCGGCGGGCTGATGAGCGTGCTGACCATGCTCAAGGGCCTGCCGATGACCTACGACCGGGACATGCAGGAGGACAAGGAGCCGGCCTTCGACGCGGTCGACACCCTGGAGCTGCTGCTGCCCGCACTCGCCGGGATGATCTCCACGATGACCGTACGCGCCGACCGCCTCGTCGCGGCAGCGCCGGTGGGCTTCTCCCTCGCCACCGAGGTGGCCGACTGGCTGGTCCGCCGCAACGTGCCGTTCCGCGACGCGCACGAGATCACCGGCAAGCTGGTGGCGCTCTGTGTGGCCCGGGACTGCGCCCTCGACGAGGTCAGCGACGACGACCTCGCGGCGGTCAGCGAGCACCTCGACCCGTCGGTGCGCGACGTGCTCTCGGTCCGCTCGGCGCTCGCCGCCCGGATCACGCCCGGCTCGACCGGCCCCGGGCCGGTCGCCGACCAACTCGCCACCGCGGCCGACCAGCTCGTCGGCTGGCGGGAGTGGGCCGCCGAGCGGGTCGTACCGCGCTGAGTCGCCGACCCCGCGCGGCGCCGGGTGGCGCCGCGCGGGGTTCAGCCCGCCGGGCGTTCGCGCTTCGGCAGTTTCGCCACCACGGCGTCGTACGAGGCGTCGACCGCCTCGATCAGCTCCTCGTCGTCGATCCCGCCGGCCAGGCGCAGCCTGTTCCAGCCGGAGCGTCCGATGTACGGCGACGGCCGTGCGTCGCCCGGGTGCCGGTGCAGCCACTCGTCGGCCACCTCCCGGCTCGGCCCGCACTTCACCCCGACCGTCGGGTCGTCGGCCCCGGAGGAGCCCAGGAAGGCGAAGATCCGGCTGCCGACCTTCACCACCTCGTCGTCCTCCCACGGCTGGTCCAGCCGGGCGCCCGGCTTGCCCAGGCAGTACGCCAGCATCTCCTCGCGCGTCATCGCGTCCTCCTCGACACCGCTCCCGGGCCCAGTCTCGCCCATCGGCGGGGTCAGTCGGTGGTGGCGGTGCGGGCGGAGAGTCGTTCGTAGCGCTGTTTGGCGGCCTGCGCGCTGCCCAGCCCGAGCCCGTACGCGATCTGCTGCCAGGTCAGCCCGCGGCTGCGGGCCAGCGTCAGCAGGCCCGCCTCCATCGTGTCGACCTCGGCACGCAGGTGCGGCACGAGGGTGAGCGCCGCGACGAGGTCCGCGTCGTCGACCGGCTCCTCGCCGGGCTCGACCGCGGCCCCGCCGGCGGCCAGGGCGGTGACCAGCGCGACCGCCTCGTAGGTGTCCGGCAGGTAGGGGTTGGTGTGCCGGCGGCGGCGCGCCTCGGTGTCGGCGTGCCGCTCGCTGATGCGGTGCAGCGCGGCGTACGTGCGGTGCGCCCGGGACGCGCCGGCGTCGGGCGGGGTGAAGGAGTCGGTCATCCCCACACTCCAGCATGCCAATGATTCGTTGTCAACGAGATGTTGATACGCGGTCGGCGCCGGCCGCCGCCGGGGGATAGGGTCGTTGCCGTGGTGGCGTACTCCGACCGTCGCCCCGCCGACCTCGCGGGGCTGGCCGACCTGCTCGCCGGGGACGTGGTGCCGGCGGCGCGCGGCCTGCTGGGCTGCCGACTCACCGCCGGCGGCGTCACCGTCCGCGTCACCGAGGTCGAGGCGTACGCCGGGACGGCCGGCGACCCGGCGTCGCACGCGCACCGGGGCCGCACCCCGCGCAACGCCGTCATGTTCGGGCCGGCGGGGCACGCCTACGTCTACTTCACCTACGGCATGCACTGGTGCATGAACGTCGTCACCGGGCCGGACGGGGAGGCCTCGGCGGTGCTGCTGCGCGCCGGCGAGGTGGTCGACGGCGTCGAGGCGGCCCGCGCCCGGCGCCCCGCCGTACGCCGGGACGTCGACCTGGCGCGCGGGCCCGCCCGGCTCTGTGCGGCGCTGGGTATCGACAAGGGCGCCTACGGCCGCTGGCTGCTCGGCGACGGCCCCGTCCGGCTGCGCCCGGCCGACGCCCCGGTGCCCGCGGAGGCGGTCGCGGCCGGGCCCCGGGTGGGCGTGACCGGCGCGCACGACGTGCCGTGGCGGTTCTGGATCGCCGGCGATGCCACCGTGAGCGCCTACCGCCGGCACGTGCCGCGCAGCCGCTGACCTGCCCGGGGCGCCTGCCGCGCGATCGGCGCGGGCGGCGTGACGGCGGCCACCGGCGGCGCCTCCGCCGGCGGAATAGTTGACTCGTCAAATATGTTGTGCCGTGCGTCCGGGAGCCGTACGGGCCCCGGCCAGGGACGACACGAGGAGCTGGTCATGCAGTTCGGAGTCTTCACCGTCGGCGACGTCACGGTCGACCCGACCACCGGTCGCGAGCCGACCGAGCATGAGCGGATCAAGGCGATGGTCGCCATCGCGCTCAAGGCCGAGGAGGTCGGCCTCGACGTCTTCGCCACCGGTGAGCACCACAACCCGCCGTTCGTGCCGTCGTCACCCACCACCATGCTGGGCTTCATCGCCGCCCGCACCGAGCGCCTGCTGCTCTCCACCTCCACCACGCTGATCACCACCAACGACCCGGTGAAGATCGCCGAGGACTACGCGATGCTCCAGCACCTCTCGGACGGCCGGGTGGACCTGATGATGGGGCGCGGCAACACCGGGCCCGTCTACCCGTGGTTCGGCCAGGACATCCGCAACGGCATCCCCCTCGCCATCGAGAACTACGACCTGCTGCACCGGCTCTGGCGTGAGGACGTCGTCGACTGGAAGGGCCGCTTCCGCACCCCGTTGCAGTCGTTCACGTCGACGCCGCGTCCGCTCGACGGCGTGCCACCGTTCGTCTGGCACGGCTCGATCCGCAGCCCGGAGATCGCCGAGCAGGCCGCCTACTACGGCGACGGCTTCTTCGCCAACCACATCTTCTGGCCCCCGGAGCACACGCAGCGGATGGTCGAGCTCTACCGGCAGCGCTACGCCCACTACGGCCACGGCTCCGCCGACCAGGCCATCGTGGGCCTCGGCGGGCAGGTGTTCATGCGGCGCAACTCGCAGGACGCGGTGCGGGAGTTCCGGCCGTACTTCGACAACGCGCCCGTCTACGGCCACGGCCCTTCGCTGGAGGAGTTCACCGCCCAGACGCCGCTGACCGTGGGCAGCCCGCAGCAGGTCATCGACCGCACGCTGGGCTTCCGCGACTACGTCGGCGACTACCAGCGCCAACTGTTCCTCATGGACCACGCCGGCCTGCCGCTGAAGACCGTGCTGGAGCAGCTCGACCTGCTCGGCGAGGAGGTCGTGCCCGTGCTGCGCAAGGAGTTCGAGTCGCTGCGCCCGGCGCACGTGCCCGCCGCGCCCACCCACGCGGCGCTGCGGGACGCCGAGCGGGCCGGGGCGGAGGCCGGCCGATGAGCAGCCGTACCCTCGCCGTGGTGTCGGCCGGGCTGGGGCAGCCCTCGTCGACCCGGCTGCTCGCCGACCAGCTCGCCGCAGCCACCCGCGACGAGCTGGCCCGGCGCGGCGACGACGTCGACGTACGCCCCGTGGAGCTGCGCGAGCACGCCCACGACGTCGTCAACCACCTGCTGACCGGCTTCCCGTCGCCCGCACTGCGCCAGGTGCTCGACACGGTCACCGGCGCGGACGGGCTGATCGCCGTCACGCCGATCTTCCACGCCTCGTACAACGGGCTGTTCAAGTCGTTCTTCGACCTGGTCGGGCCCGGCGCGCTGGCGGACCGGCCGGTGCTGGCCGGGGCCACCGGCGGAACGGCCCGGCACTCGCTGGCGCTGGAGCACGCCGTCCGGCCGATGTTCGCCCACCTGCGCTCGATCGTGGTGCCCACCGCCGTCTTCGCCGCCCCGGAGGACTGGTCCGTCGGGGTCGCCGACGGCGCGCTGCGGGCGCGGATCGTCCGCGCCGGCAACGAGCTGGCCGAGCAGGTCCACCGGCGGCCGGCGTCCGCCGGTCCCGCCGACCCGTTCGCGCTCACCACCAGCTTCGACGAGCTGCTCGGCGGCCGGGACCGCTGAGGGCCGCCGGCCCGCCGACCCCACCCGGGGCCGGCGGGCCGGGGCACGTCAGCGGGCGTGAGCGTACGGGCGGGCCACCAGCACCGGGCAGCGCGCGTGCTGCACGAGGGCCTGGCTGACCGACCCGAGCAGCAGCCCGGCGAAGCCGCCCCGGCCCCGTGAGCCGACCACCACCAGCGCCGCGTCCGCGCTGGCCTCGACGAGCGCCTGCTCGGCCTTCGGCGCCCGGAGCACCCGCGCCTCGACGGCCAGCCCCGGGTGGCTGCCCCGCACGGCCGCCTCGGCGGTGGCCAGCAGCTCGGCGGACTCCGCGTCCGGCGTCCGGGGCCCCCCGTCCGCCGGGCCGTCCCCGTCGGGCGGCTGGACGTGCACCAGCACCAGCCCGTCACCGCGGCGGGTCGCCTCGTCGGCCGCGTACCCCACCGCCAGCTCGGCGGACTCCGACCCGTCCACCCCGACCAGCACCGGCCCGGCGACGGGGATCGGCTCCTCGGCGGGGCGCACCACCAGCACCGGGCAGTGCGCGTGTGCGGCCACCTGCGTGCCGACCGAGCCGAGCAGCAGCCCGGCGAAGCCGCCCAGCCCCCGGCTGCCCACCACCACCAGCTCGGCCCGTCGGGACTCCTCGACCAAGGTCGCCCCCGGCCCGCCCGCCACCTGGCGCACCTCGACGGTCAGCCCCGGACAACGCCCCTCGAGGTCGACGGCCGTGTGTTCCAACATCTTCTGCGCCTCCTCGGTCGGCGCCGGCAACCCCACGTCGTACGGGTTGATCGGCACGCCGTAGCCGAGCGGGTGCAGGTAGCCGTGCACCAGGTGCAGGGGGCGCGACCGCAGCACGGCGGCCCGCGCGGCGTGCTCCGCCGCCAGCAGGCTCGCCGGGGATCCGTCCACACCCGCCACCACGGGTCGGTTCATGAGCCCTCCCAGAGGTCGATCAGGTCATTGTCGACGCGGCACCGCCGGGGCGCCGGCATTTGCGCCGACGCCGTCGCGCCGGCCGGGGGAGCGGCCGACGCGACGGCGTCGTGGTGCGGTGGCCGGGTCAGGACGCGTCGACCTGCTTGGGGTGCCGCACGATCACCAGCGGGCAGTGCGCGTGGTGCAGGACCGCGTGGCTGACCGAGCCGAGCAGCAGCCCGCCCAGCGCGCCCCGCCCGCGCGCGCCCACGACCACCAGCTGGGCCTTCTTCGACTCCTCGACCAGTACGCCGCCGGGGGAGCCGCGGACCAGCCGGTGCTGCGCCGGCACGTCGGGGTAGCGCTCGGCGAAGCCGGCGAGAGCCTCCGCGAGGGCGCGCTCCTCGTCCGCGGCGAGGGCGTCCAGGTCGTAGACCAGGGGCAGGATGTCGCCCGGGCCGACCGGCGTCGGGTAGAGCCAGGCCTGCACCGCGACCAGCGGGGCGCCCCGGCGGCTCGCCTCCTCGAAGGCGAACGCGACGGCCTCGAGGGAGCACTCGGAGCCGTCGACGCCCACCACGACCGGGCCGTCGGCGCGCTGCTCGCCGCGCACCACCAGGACGGGGACCTCCGCGTGGGCGGCGACCTGCACGGTGACGGAGCCGAGCAGCAGCCCGGCGAAACCGCCCAGGCCCCGGTGGCCCAGCACCAGCAGGGCGGCGTCCCGGGACTCGGCGAGCAGGACGGGAGTCGCCGCGCCGTCGACCACCACGCCGGTCACCGGCACGTCCGGGGCGGTCTTGTTGGCCTCGGCGATGGCCTCGGCGACGAACCGCTCGGCCTGGTTGCGCAGGCCGGCGCCGGCCGGCGCGCCCTCCGCGGCGCCGAGCGGGGCGCGCGTCAGGGGCCAGATGAAGGCGTGTACGACCCGCAGCGGACGCTGCCGGTCGGCCGCCTCCCGCGCCGCCACCCGGACCGCGTCCAGTGCGGCGGCCGAACCGTCCACACCCACCACGACGGGGGCACCGGTCTTGATGGTCATCGACTCCTCCTTCTGTCCGACTCCAGCCTGCTCCCTCCGAACGCTACCGGTCAGGGTCGGGCGTCCCGACCGGTGGGACCTTGGTCCCGAATCGCAGGCCAGCGGGCATCGGCGGCCTCCGTCCCCGCGCCCGTCCCGGCGGCGTCCGTCCCGGCGGCGTCCGTCCCCACGCCCGTCGGGGTGCCGCCGGCCGGCCGGCGGGCCAGCCGCAGCACCAGCCCGGGCAGCACACTGACGGCGGCGCAGGCCAGCAGCTCCGACGCGCCGAGCGGCTCGGTGCCGAGCAGCTCCCGCAGCGGAGGCAGCAGCACCCCGGCGACCTGGAGCAGCGCGGAGACCGCCACCGCGACCGGCAGCGCCCAGTTGCCGTGCCGGGCGCCGCGTGGTCGCGGCGCCCGTACCGCGAGCGCCACCCCGAGCTGGGCCAGGCCGAGCACCACGAAGACCACCGACTGCCAGGGCCGGTCCCAGTGCGCGGCGAGCACCCCGGCGCCGAGCACCACGGCGGCGATCAGCGCGCCGGTGACCAGCACGTCGCGGCCCAGGCCGGCACCGAGCACCGACTCGGACGGGGAGCGCGGTGCCCGACGCAGCGTGCCCGGCTCCGCCGGCTCCGCGCCCAGCGCCACCCCCGGCACGCCGTGGGTGAGCAGGTTCACCCAGAGGATCTGCGCCGGCAGCAGCGGCACGGCCAGCCCGAACAGCGGACCGAGCAGCATCACCGCGATCTCGGCGACCCCGCCGGAGAGCGCGTAGCGCAGGAACCGGCGGATGTTGTCGTAGATGCGGCGGCCCTCGCCGATCGCGGCGGCGACGGTGGACAGGTCGTCGTCGACGAGCACCAGGTCGGCGGCCTGCCGGGCGACCTCCGTGCCGCCGCCCATCGCCACCCCGATGTCGGCCCGGCGCAGCGCCGGAGCGTCGTTCACCCCGTCGCCGGTCATCGCCACCACGTGCCCCCGCGACTGGAGGCCGGCGATGATGTCGAGCTTCTGTTCCGGCTGGGTCCGCGCGAACACCCGTACCTGTGGGTGCGCCCGCGCCGGGTCGCCGTCGTCCCCGCGTACGACCGGGTCGCCCTCGCGCCAGAGCCCGAGCTGGCCGCCGATCGCCGCGGCGGTGGCGGGGTGGTCGCCGGTGATCAGCACCAGCCGGACCCCGGCGTCGTCGAAGCTGCCCGCGATGTCGGCCGCGCCCGTTCGCAACGGGTCGCCGACGGCGACCAGCCCCACGGGCCGCAGCCCGACCGGCCGGGCGGGGTCGGCCGGCGGCGCGTCCACCACGGTGGACGCGACCGCCAGCACCCGCAGCCCCTCGGCGGCCAGCCGGTGCGCGGCGGCGGTCAGCTCGGCGATCTCCTCGGCGGAGGCGTCGACCAGCGGCGCGGCCAGTACGTTCTCCGGGGCGCCCTTGCACACCACCAGGTACCGCTGGTCGCAGGAGCGGTGCACGGTGGTCATCCGGCGCAGCTCCTGGTCGAAGGGATGCTCGGCGACGCGCGGCCACGCCGACCGGGTGCGCTCCGGGTCGAGCCCGCACCGGGCGGCGAAGGCGACCAACGCCGCCTCCAGCGGGTCCCCGACGGCCGTCCACTCCGGCCGCTCGTCGGTGGGCGGCGCCAGGGTCGCGTCGTTGCAGAGCAGCCCGGCCCGCGCCAGGCGGCGCAGGTCGTCCGGTACGGCCACCGGCGCGCCCCGCTGGTGCACCCCGCCATGCGGCGCGTAGCCGCTGCCGGTGACGCCGTAGCGGGAACCGTCGCCGGTGACGGCGTGCTGCACCGCCATCCGGCCCTCGGTCAGCGTGCCGGTCTTGTCCGAGGCGATGACGGTGACGGAACCGAGCGTCTCGACCGCGTGCAGCCGGCGGGGGATCGCCCGCGCCCCGGCCATCCGGCGCGCGCCGAGGGCCAGGGCGAGGGTGACGACCGCCGGCAGCGACTCCGGCACGGCCGCCACCACCAGGCTCACCGCGGTGACCGCCATGTCGACCACCGGCCGCCCGCCGACGACGCCGATGACGAAGACCAGTCCCGAGAGCACCACCGCGGCGAAGCCGAGCATCCGGCCGAGCCCCGCGAGGCGGCGCTGCAACGGGGTGGCGGCGGGCCGGGTGGACGCCACCAGGGCGGTGATCCGGCCGAGCGCGCTGGCGGCGCCCGTGCGTACCACCGTGCCGGTGGCCCGCCCGGTGGTGACCACCGTCCCCGCGCTGGCCTCCTCGCCCGCGCTGCGCGCCACCGGCACCGACTCGCCGGTCAGCGCCGACTCGTCGACGCTCAGCCGCGCCGCCTCGTCGAGCAGCAGGTCGGCGGGGACCACGTCGCCCGCCTCGACGCGCACCAGGTCGCCACGGACGAGGTCGGCGGCGGGCAGGACCATGTCGCGGCCGTCCCGTACGACCCGGGCCGTAGGCGCGGCGAGCTGGTCCAACGCGGCGATCGCCCGGTCCGCGCGGACCTCCTGCACCACCCCGATGGCGGTGTTCACCAGCACCACCAGCACGATCACCGCGGTGTCCGGGTAGTCGCGCAGCACGGCGGTGACCACGGCGGCGGCCAGCAGCAACGCCACCAGCGGATCGGTGAGCTGGTGCAGGACCCGGCCGCCCAGGTGCCGGCGGGGCGGCGCGACCGCAGCGTTCGGCCCGTCCGCGCGCAGCCGCGCGGCGGCCTCCGCCGCGCTGAGCCCGGCCGCCGGCCTGGTCGAGGTGTCAGCGGGCACCGGTACGCCCCGTGGTTCGCCGCCGTCCGGACTGTCCCACATCGTCCTCCACCCTGCCGTGGCGCCGTCGCGGCGCACCCTGCCGATTCCACCCTCGCCCCTCTCGTGCGGCACCCGCCAGGGGAGTTGCGCCCGCGCGACCCGGGACCAACGGCCCTGCCGCCCGCACCCGCCGCGCGGTCCAATGGGGAGCCGGAACGACCCGTCGCGGGCACCGGTGACCGCCGGCCCCGCCCGACGAAAGGGGCACCGCATGACCACCCTGGACGTGCTGCGCGAGCACCCGTTCCTCGCCGGGCTGCCCGAGCCGTGGCTGCCCCGGCTCGCCGGCCACGCCCGGCCGGTGGTCTGGCACCCCGGCTACCGGCTGTTCCGGGTCGACCGGCCCGCCGAGCGCTTCTGGCTGGTCCGCGACGGTCGGGTGGCGCTCGACTTCGCGGTGCCCGGCCGGGGCGACGTGGAGATCGAGACCATCGGCCCGGGCGGGGTGCTGGGCTGGTCGTGGCTGTTCCCGCCGTACCGCTGGCAGTTCGGGGCGGTGGCCGCCCAGCGCAGCACGGCGGTGGAGTTCACCGCCGAGGGGGTGCGCCGCCTGATGGAGTCCGACGACGCGCTCGGCCGACAGCTCACCACCCGCTTCATGAGCGTGGTGGTCGACCGGCTGCACGCGGCCCGGGGCCGGCTGCTCGACCTGTACGGCTACCCGGTGGACGCCCCGCCCGCCGGCTGACCCGCCGGGCCCGCGCCGGCGCTCCCGTCGCCCCGGCGGGGCACACCGTGGGGCCGCGCGCCCCGCCTCAGCAGACGGTCAGGCCGCGCGCCGCGAACTGCCCACGGACCCGCTCCAGCAGTTCCGGCGTGGGCGGCTCGGTGTCGGCGAGGGGGAACCGCAGCCCCAGCTCCGCGTACTTGTGCGCGCCGAGGCGGTGGAACGGCAGCACCTCCACCCGCTCGACGGTGGCGAGCGAGGCCGCGAAGTCCGCCACCCCGGCGACGTTGGGCACGGCGTCGGTGAGCCCCGGCACCAGCACGAAGCGGATCCAGATGGGGGTGCCCCGGTCCGCCAGCCGGCGGCCGAACCGTAGCGTCGGCGCGACCTCGCCCGTGCCGGTCACGGCCCGGTACGTCGCCGGGTCCCACGACTTGACGTCCAGCAGCACCAGGTCGGTGGCGTCGAGCAGGGCGTCGTCGGCGCGCTCGCCCAGGAAGCCGGACGTGTCCAGGGCGGTGTGCAGGCCCAGCTCGTGGCAGCGGCGCAGCACCTCCCCGGTGAACCGGGGCTGCTGCAACGGTTCCCCGCCGCTGAGCGTCACCCCGCCGCCGGCGACCGTGATGAACCGCCGGTACCGCTCGATCTCGGCGACCAGTTCGTCGACGCTCCGGCGCTGGCCGCTGCGCCGGTACCAGGTGTCCGGGCTGTGGCAGTAGCGGCAGCGCAGCGGGCACCCGGCGAGGAACGCCACGAACCGGGTGCCGGGGCCGTCCACCCCGATCGACAGGTCGAAGGAGTGCACGGCCCCGGTCAGCTCCCGCTCGGCGGTGCTCACAGCGCGCCGTGGAACGTGCGGGACACCACGTCGCGCTGCTGCTCGGGGGTGAGCCGGACGAAGTTGACCGCGTAGCCGGACACCCGGACGGTCAGCTGCGGATACCGCTCGGGGTGGGCCATCGCGTCGAGCAGCGTCGCCCGGTCGAGCACGTTGACGTTGAGGTGGAACCCGCCCGCGTCGGCGTACCCGTCGAGCACCCCCGCCAGGTTGGTGATCCGCTCCTCGCGGGTGTGGCCCAGCCCGTCCGGGGTGACCGTGCCGGTCAGCGAGATGCCGTCGCGGGCGGCGTCGTACGGCAGCTTCGCCACCGACAGCGCCGCCGCGACGAGGCCGTGCGTGTCCCGCCCGTTCATCGGGTTCGCGCCGGGGGCGAACGGCTCGCCGGCACGCCGCCCGTCGGGGGTGCCACCGGTGTGCCGGCCGTACACCACGTTGGAGGTGATGGTCAGCACCGACAGCGTCAGCTCGGCGTCACGGTAGGTGCGCTGCCGGCGCAGCTTCTCCGTGAACGTCTCCACGAGCCACACGGCGATCTCGTCGGCCCGGTCGTCGTTGTTGCCGAAGGTGGGGGGATCGCCCTCGACGACGTAGTCGACGGCCAGGCCGGTGGCGTCGCGCAGCACCTTCACCCGGCCGTACCGGATCGCCGCGAGGCTGTCCACCGCGACCGACAGGCCGGCGATGCCGGTGGCCATGAACCGGCGCACCGGGTGGTCGTGCAGGGCCATCTCCAGCCGCTCGTACGCGTACCGGTCGTGCATGTGGTGGATGACGTTCAGCGCGTCCACGTACGTCTCGGCCAGCCAGTCCAGCGTCCGGTCGTACGCGGCCAGCACCTCGGCGTGGTCGAGGACCTCCCCGCCGACCGGCGGCGCGGCCGGCGCCACCTGCTCGCCGGTCAGCTCGTCGCGGCCGCCGTTGATCGCGTAGAGCAGCGCCTTGGCGAGGTTGGCACGCGCGCCGAAGAACTGCATGTCGCGGCCCACCCGCATCGCCGACACGCAGCAGGCGATCGCGGTGTCGTCGTCGTACGCCGGGCGGATCAGGTCGTCGTTCTCGTACTGGATGGCGCTGGTGTCCAGCGACACCTGCGCGCAGAACCGCTTGAACCCCTTCGGCAGCCGCGGCGACCAGAGCACGGTCAGGTTCGGCTCCGGCGCCGGGCCCAGGTTGTACAGGGTCTGCAGGTAGCGGAAGCTGGTCCGGGTCACCAGCGGCCGGCCGTCGGCGCCCATCCCGCCCAGCGACTCGGTCACCCACGTCGGGTCGCCGGAGAAGAGCTGGTCGTACTCGGGGGTGCGCAGGAACCGGATGATCCGCAGCTTGATCACGAAGTCGTCGACCAGCTCCTGGGCGGTCGTCTCCGTCAGCCGGCCCTCGGCCAGGTCCCGCCGCAGGTAGACGTCGAGGAAGGTCGCGGTGCGCCCCAGCGACATCGCGGCCCCGTTCTGCTCCTTCGTGGCCGCCAGGTACGCGAAGTACAACCACTGCACGGCCTGCCGGGCGGTGGCGGCGGGCACGGAGACGTCGAAGCCGTAGCCGGCGGCCATCTCCTTCAGCTCGCCGAGGGCCCGGGCCTGCTCGGCCAGCTCCTCCCGCTCCCGGATCACGTCGTCGGTCGACGGCCGCGCGTCCAGCGCCGCCTTCAGCGCCCGGCGCTCGGCGACGAGCCGGTCCACCCCGTACAGGGCCACCCGCCGGTAGTCGCCGATGATCCGCCCGCGACCGTACGCGTCCGGCAGCCCGGTGATGACGTGCGAGCGGCGGGCCGCCAGCACGTCGGCCGGGTACGCGTCGAAGACCGCGTCGTTGTGGGTCTTGCGGTACGTGGTGAAGATCCGGTGCACGACGGGGTCCGGCGTGAAGCCGTACGCCTCGAGGGCGGCCTCCACCATCCGGAGCCCGCCGGCGGGCATGATCGCCCGCCGCAGCGGCGCGTCGGTCTGGAGGCCGACGATCAGTTCCCTCTCCCGGTCGATGTACCCGGGACCGTGCGACGTGATCGTCGACGGGGTGGCGGCGTCCACGTCGAGCACTCCCCGGCGGCGCTCGGCGACGAAGAGCTCCTGCAACGCCCCCCAGACCGCCAGGGTCCGGTCGGTCGGTCCGACGAGGAACGATCCGTCCCCGGTGTACGGCTCGTGGTGGCGCCGGATGAAGTCCGCCACGTCGACGGACTCCCGCCAGGTGCCGGCGGCGAAGCCCCGCCACGGGTCCAGGTGCTGGTTCGCGGCCATGATCGGTCCCTTCCGAGCGCCGGTGGGTGGGGCCCGGCCGCCGTGACCACGGCGGCCGGGCGGGCGGGTCAGGGCTGGAGCACCAGCCGGGCGGCGACCCGCCCGGCGAGCACGTCCTCCATCGCCTCGTTGATCTCGTCGAGCTTGCGCACCTCGTGGACGACCCGGGTACGGCCGGCCGAGTGCAGGCGGAACACCTCCGCCAGGTCGGCGCGGGTGCCGACGATCGAGCCGATCACGGTGATCCCCTTGAGGACGGTCTCGAAGACCGGCAGGCTCATCGTGTTGTCCTTCGGCAGCGAGACCAGCACCAGCCGGCCGCCGCGACGCAGGCAGGCGTGCGCCTGCGCGATCACGGTCGGGCTGGCGGCCAGCACGACCGCCACGTCGACGCCGCCGAGGGCGGTGATCGCCTCGACCGGGTCGACCCGGGACGCGTCGACCGTGTGCGTCGCGCCGAGGGAGGTGGCCAGGTCCAGCTTCTCCCCGGTGACGTCCACGGCCACGGTCTCGGCGCCGTGCAGCTGGGCGTACTGCTGCGCGAGGTGCCCGAGCCCGCCGATGCCGAAGATCGCCACCCGCTCGCCGGGCCGCACCCCGGCCACCCGGACCGCCTTGTACGTGGTCACGCCCGCGCAGGTCAGCGGGGCCGCCTCCACCGGGTCGACGCCGGCCGGCACGCGGACGGCGTAGCGGGCCGACGCGAGGGCGTACTCGGCGTGCGCGCCGTCGATCGCGTAGCCGGTGTTGCGCTGCGACTCGCACAGCGTCTCCCAGCCGCTGACGCAGTACTCGCAGGTGCCGCAGGCCCAGCCGAGCCAGGGCAGCGCGACCCGGTCGCCGACGGCGTGCTCGGTGACGTCGGGGCCGACCCGCTCGACGATGCCGACCCCCTCGTGGCCGGGGACGAAGGGCGGGTTCGGCTTGACCGGCCAGTCGCCGCGGGCGGCGTGGATGTCGGTGTGGCACAGCCCGCTGGCCTCGATCCGGACCAGTACCTGGCCGGGGCCGGGCTCCGGCACCGGCACGTCGAAGATCTCCAGCGGACGATCGAACGCGGTGACGACCGTGGCTCGCATCGGGGGCCTCCCAGCTCTTGTCTCGCTTCCACCCACCATCGTGCCGACCGGGGCCGGGGCCGGGCAGAGGCTCAGGACCGTCCCGGCCCGGGACCTCCGACCCCTGTCGACAGGTCGCCCGCCGGGCTCAGTGTTCGATCACCAGCCGGCGGGCGCGCAGGACGCGGGCCCACCACGGACGGGGGGCGCGTGGCGTCGGGGCGGGCAGGCCCCTGAGGCTGACCCATCCGCCCGGTCCCATGGTGAGCGCGCCGATCGCCGGCGGCCGGCGCCGGCCCCGCGCCGCCACCGCGGCGGCGGCCAGACCGACGGCGAGCACCCCGACGGTCGCGCCGAGCAGGCGGTCCGGGTCGAACACGGGACGGTAGCGGACCCGGCCGTCGTGCAGGACGAACGCGCCGACCGGGCGGCCCCGGTGAGTCACCGGCACCAGCGCGGCCGTGGGCGTGCCCGGCAGCTCCAACACCGGTCCCATCGGCACGGGGGGCGCCGGTGGCCGCCCGGGCGCGGGCGTGGCGCTGCGGGCAGGTAGGTCGGCCGGACGCACCGACGGCGCGAACGGGGGGCCGGTGGGGTTGAGGATGGCGGTCATCGCGGGCACCTCCTAGCGGGAATCGGGGACGGCGCCGCCCCCGGTGGTGGCCTGCCCGGCCGCCAGCCGGGCGATCGGCACCCGGTACGGCGAGCAGGAGACGTAGTCCAGACCGGCGTCGGCGAAGAAGCCGATCGAGTCGGGGTCACCTCCGTGTTCCCCGCAGACGCCGACGGTCAGCTCCGGGCGGGTGACCCGCCCCTCGGCCACGGCCAGCCGCACCAACCGGCCGACCCCCTTGGCGTCGACGGTCTCGAACGGGGAGACGCCGAACACCCCACGCTCCAGGTAGGTGCCGAAGAACGAGCCCTCCACGTCGTCGCGGGAGAAGGCCCAGGTGGTCTGCGTCAGGTCGTTGGTGCCGAAGGAGAAGAAGTGCGCCTCGGCGGCGATCTCGCCGGCGGTCAGCGCGGCGCGCGGTGTCTCGATCATGGTGCCGACCGGGATCGGCGGGATACCCGGCACCCCGGCCAGCACCGCCTCCGCCTCGGCGCGCACCGCGGCCAACTCCCGGACGTCGCCGACCAGCGGCACCATGATCTCCGGGCGGGGGTCGCCGCCGTCGCGCGCCCGCTGCGCCGTCGCCTCGGCCACGGCCCGTACCTGCATGGCGAACAGGCCGGGCACCACCAGGCCGAGCCGCACTCCGCGCAGGCCGAGCATCGGGTTGGTCTCGTGCATCCGGCGCACCGCGGCCAGCAGCGTGGCGTCGTGGCCCGGGTTCTCGCCCAAGGCCTCGGCGCGGGCCACCCGGGCCGTCAGCTCGTGCAGCGGGGGCAGGAACTCGTGCAGCGGCGGGTCGAGCAGCCGGATGGTGACCGGTAGCCCGTCCATCGCGGCGAGGATTCCCACGAAGTCCGCCCGCTGCAACGGCAGCAGCGCGTCCAGGGCGGCGTCCCGCTCGGCCGGGTCCTCGGCCAGGATGAGCCGCTCCACCAGCTCCCGGCGCGTGCCGAGGAACATGTGCTCGGTGCGGCAGAGCCCGATCCCGGCGGCCCCCAGCCCGCGCGCCCGCCGTGCGTCCTCCGGGGTGTCCGCGTTGGCGCGTACGCCCAGCCGGCGCACCGCGTCGGCGTGCGAGAGCAGCCGGTCCACGGCGGCGACGAGGCGGTCGCCCTCCGGCGTCACCTCGCCGGCTAGGTAGCGGGCGACGGGGGAGGGCTGCATCGGCACCCGCCCGGGGTAGACCCGGCCGGTGGTGCCGTCGATGGAGATCAGGTCGCCGGTGCGTACCACCCGGTCGCCGACGGTGAACTCGCCGCGCTCCGCGTCGATCCGCAGCGCGTCGGCCCCGCAGACGCAGGTCCGGCCCATGCCGCGGGCGACCACGGCCGCGTGCGAGGTCTTCCCGCCACGGGAGGTGAGCACCCCCTGGGCGGCGATCATGCCGGGCAGGTCGTCCGGGTTGGTCTCCGGGCGAACCAGGATCACCGGCCCGGTGGCCGCCGCGGCGGCCACCGAGTCGAAGACCACCGTGCCCACCGCCGCGCCCGGCGAGGCGCCCACTCCGGTGACCAGCGGTGCCGGCGCGGCGGCGAGGTCGAAGGCGGGGAACATCAGCTGGGCCAGCTGCGCACCGGTGACCCGGTGCAGCGCCTCGTCCAGGGTGATCAGCCCTTCGTCGACGAGCTGCGCGGCGATCACGAACGCCGCCGCCGGGGTCCGCTTGCCGACCCGCGTCTGCAGCATCCACAGCCGGCCACGCTCGACGGTGAACTCGACGTCGCAGAGGTCCCGGTAGTGCCGCTCCAGCGTCGCCATGATCTCCGTCAGCCGGCGGTAGCTGGTCGGGTCGATCCGCTCCAGCTCCGGCAGCGCGACGGTGTTGCGGACGCCGGCCACCACGTCCTCGCCCTGTGCGTCGGCGAGGTAGTCGCCGTACACGCCGGGTTGCCCGGTCGCCGGGTCACGGGTGAACGCCACGCCGGTGCCGGAGTCCGGGCCCAGGTTGCCGAAGACCATCGCCATCACGGTGACCGCTGTGCCCAGGTCGCCCGGGATGTGCTCCTGCCGGCGGTAGAGCACCGCCCGCTCGGCGTTCCACGACTCGAACACCGCGCGGATCGCCAGGTAGAGCTGCTCGTGCGGGGCCTGCGGGAAGTCGTGCCCCACCTGCGCCGCGAACACCTTCTTGTACGTCTCGACCAGCGCGCGCAGCTGTGCCGCGTCGGGTCCGGCCGGCCCCGCCGCGGCGCGCACCGCCGCCAGCTCCCGCTCGAACTCCTCGGCCGGCACCCCGTACACGGTCCGGCCGAACATCTGGATCAGCCGACGGTAGGAGTCCCACGCGAAGCGCGGGTCTCCGCTCTGCGCGGCCAGCCCCGCCACCGTCGTGTCGTTGAGCCCGATGTCCAGGATCGTCTCCATCATCCCCGGCATGGAGTACCGCCCACCGGAGCGGACCGCCAGCAGCAGCGGGTCGTGCGGGTCCCCGAGCCGGCGATCAAGGCGTGCCTCGACCTCCCGCAGGTGTGCGTTGACCTCGTCGAAGAGCCCCACCGGCGGCCGGTCGTCGGCCAGGTACGCCCGGCACGCCTCGGTGGTCACCGTGAACCCGGGCGGCACCGGCAGCCCCAGCCGGGTCATCTCGGCCAGGTTGGCGCCCTTGCCGCCGAGCAGGTCTGCCCTGCTCCGGTCGCCCTCGATGAAGTCGTAGACGTACTTCGCCATGGTGCCGGCCTCCTCCGCTTCCGCCGGGAACCTCGTCCCTCCTCGTTGGTAGCAACGCGGCAGCCACCCACGACAGGGCCGGAAGGGACACCGACCGGGCCGGAGGTCCCGGACGTGTCGTACCCGGGCCCTATCCTCGGGCGGTGACCGCCGACCTGCGCCTGCGTCCCGTCCGCGACGACGACCTGCCCGCCTTCTTCGCCCACGAGCAGGACGTCGAGGCCAACTGGATGGCGGCCTTCGGGCCGAAGGACCCGACCGACCGGGAGCGCTTCGACGCGCACTGGCGCCGCGTGCGCGCCGACGAGCGCATCGTCGCCCGCACGGCGGTCGTCGACGGCGAGGTCGTGGGCCACGTGGTCGCCTTCCCCGTCGACGAGCGCACCGAGGTCAGCTACTGGATCGACCCGGGCCGCTGGGGCCGGGGCTACGCCACCGCCGCGCTCACCGCGCTGCTGCGCGAGCTGCCCCGGCGGCCCGTGCACGCCCGCGCCGCCAAGGACAACCGGGCCTCGCTCGCCGTGCTGCGCAAGTGCGGCTTCGTCGTCATCGGCGAGGACAAGGGGTACGCCGACGGCCGGGGCGCCGAGGTGGAGGAGTGGGTGCTGGAGCTTCCCGCGGACTGACCCGCCGCCCGCCGGGCCGCCGGCTCGGGGCGCCCACTACTCTCGCGGCGTGAACTGGCTGGAACTGATCGGCTGGACCGGCTCGGCGCTGCTGGTCTGGTCGCTGCTGCAGACGCGCATCCTCCGGCTGCGTGCCCTGAACCTGGTCGGCTGCCTGATCCTGATCGGCTACAACGCCGCCGTGCAGGTCTGGCCCATGGTGGGGCTGAACGTCGTACTCGCCGTGATCAACGTCTGGTACCTGCGGACCATGCTCGCCACCCGCCACGACGAGGCCACCTACCAGGTGGTGGAGGTCGGGGTCGACGACCAGTTCCTGGCCCACACCCTGAAGGTGCACGCCGCCGACATCGCCCGGTTCAACCCCGGCTTCCGCTGGCCCCCCGGCAGCGCCGCCGAACGCTCCGCTTTCCTGGTGGTGCGCGCCGACGAGGTGGTCGGCGTGGTGCTGTCGCACGCCGCGGCGGACGGCGTGGCGCAGGTCGACCTCGACTACGTCACCCGGCGGTTCCGGGACTTCACCCCGGGCGAGTTCGTCTACCGGCGCAGCAGCCTCTTCACCGATCGCGGGTTCCGCCGGGTCGTCACCCCGCCCGGCATGGTCGCCCCGTACTACCACCGGCTCGGCTTCCGCCCCGAGGGCCGCTCGTACGTCCTCGACCTGCCCGCCCCGCCGGTCGCCGGGCGCGCCTGATCACATCGCGCGCCGCAGGAGGGTTCGCCGGCCGGCCCGGTGGGCACAGACTGGCCTACGCCGGCCGTGACCTTTCGGCCGGCGGTGCCCGTCGTGCCGGCGGGCACCGGTCCCGCGTGAGGAGAGCCGGGAGTGCAGAGCATCTGGACCCAACTGGCCCTGGTCGGTGTCCTGGTCGTCCTCAACGCGGTGTTCGCCGGCAGCGAGATGGCGCTGGTCTCGCTGCGGGACAGCCAGATCCAGCGGTTGGAACGCACCAGCCGGGCCGGCCGGGTGCTGGCCCGCCTCGCCAAGGACCCGAACCGCTTCCTGGCCACCATCCAGATCGGCATCACCCTCGCCGGCTTCCTGGCGTCGGCCGCGGCGGCGGTGTCGCTGGCCAAGCCCCTGGTGCCGCTGCTCAGCGCGCTCGGCGGCGCCGCCGAGACCGTCGCGATCGTGGTGGTCACCCTCGCGTTGACCTTCGTCACCCTGGTCTTCGGCGAGCTGGCCCCGAAGCGGATCGCCATGCAGGCGGCCGAGCGGTGGGCGCTGCTGGTGGCCCGTCCGCTGGACCTGCTCGCCTCCGTGACCCGGCCGGCCGTCTGGGCGCTCGGCGCCACCAGCGACCTGGTCGTACGCCTGGTCGGCCTCAATCCCAAGCACGAGCCCGACGAGATCGGCCCCGACGAGTTGCGGGACATCGTCTCCGGCAACCACGGCTTCACCAAGGAGCAGCGCACCATCATCGCCGGCGCCGTGGAGATCGCCGACCGGCAGCTGCGGGCGGTGCTCGTACCCCGGTTGCAGGTCTTCACGCTCGACAGCGGGACCACGGCGGAGGCCGCGCGGCTGCTGCTGGCGGCCACCGGCCACTCCCGGGCGCCGGTGGTGCGCCACGGCGGCCTCGACGACGCGGTCGGCGTGATCCACCTGCGTGACCTGGTCGGCGTCCCCGAGGACCGGCCGGTCGACGAGTGCGCCCGCCCGCCGATGCTGTTGCCGGACTCCCTGCCGGTGGTGGACGCGCTGCGGCAGTTCAAGGCCGAACGCCAGCACATCGCCCTGGTGGTGGACGAGCGGGGCGCGGTCGACGGGATCGTCACCCTGGAGGACATCCTGGAGGAGATCGTCGGGGAGATCTACGACGAGACCGACCGGGACGTGCGTTCCGTACGCACCGAGCCGGACGGCACGATGTGGCTCCCCGGCACCTTCCCCGTGCACGACCTGGCCGACGTCGGCGTCGAGCTGCCCGGCCGTCCCGGCGGCGACTACACCACCATCGCCGGCCTCGTGCTCGCCTGCCTCGGCCACATCCCCACCGTGGCGGGGGAGAGCGTCGTCGTCGACAGCTGGGAGCTGGAGGTCGCCCGCATCGACCACCGGGCCATCACCGGGGTACGACTGCGCCGGCGCGCCGAGCCGGTGCCCGACGACGACACCGAGGCCGTGCTGGACGAGGCCCGCAGCTGAACGGTCAGGCCGGATAGAGGTTCTGCAACCGGACCTGTCCCCGGGCCACGAGCCGGGCGTCGGCATCGGTGATCTCCACCTGCCAGAGCTGCTGGCTGCGCCCCCGGTGCACGGGCGTGCCCACGGCGGTCAGCTCGCCGTCGTGCACCGCGCGCAGGAAGTCGGTCTGGTTCGACACACCCACGACGCGTCCCCGCTCGCCCAGCCACAGCGCCCCGCCGATGCTGGCGGCGGTCTCGGCCACCGAGCAGTAGACGCCGCCGTGCTGGATCCCGAACGGCTGGTGCAGCTCGGGCCGGACCTGCCAACGGATCACCACCCGGTCGCGGCCCACCTCGTCGAGTTCGAGGCCGAGCAGGGCGACGAAGCCACCCGTCAGATCCGGCATGTCCACGGCGTTTCCCTCCTCGATCACGGCGCCGCCAGCCTACGCCGCCGGGTCGCCCGGCAAACCCGCTACGTCGCGTCCCCGGTCATGGGGGAGAATCGGTGACCGTGACCGACAGCAGCCTCCCGCCGCCCAGGCGGGACTCCCTGACCGATGACCTGCAGTGGCGGGGCCTGATCCAGGACTCCACCGACCTCGACGAGCTGCGTACGCTGCTCGACGGAGATGCCGCCGTCTATTACGTGGGCTTCGACCCGACGGCGCCGAGCCTGCACGTCGGCCACCTCGTGCAGGTCGCCACGGCGCGTCGGCTCCAGCTCGCCGGGCACCGCCCGCTGCTGCTCGTCGGCGGCGCCACCGGTCAGATCGGTGACCCGAAGGAGAGCGCCGAGCGCACCCTCAACCCACCGGAGGTGGTCGCCGGCTGGGTGGCCCGGATCCGCGACCAGCTCGCCCCCTTCGTCTCGTACGAGGGGGGGAACGCGGCCCAGCTGGTCAACAACCTGGACTGGACCGGCGAGATGTCGGTGGTCGAGTTCCTCCGCGACGTCGGCAAGCACTTCCCGGTCAACAAGATGCTGGCCCGGGAGGTGGTCCGGGCGCGGCTGGAGAGCGGCATCAGCTTCACCGAGTTCAGCTACCAGCTGCTCCAGGCCAACGACTTCTTCGAGCTGCACCGCCGGCACGGCTGCCAGCTCCAGTTCGGCGGCTCGGACCAGTGGGGCAACATCACCGCCGGCGTCGACTACATCCGCCGGCGTGGCGCCGGCCCGGTGCAGGCGTTCACCACGCCGCTGGTGACGAAGTCCGACGGTACGAAGTTCGGCAAGACCGAGGGCGGCGCCATCTGGCTCGACCCCGAGATGACCAGCCCGTACGCCTTCTACCAGTTCTGGGTCAACATCGACGACCGGGACGTGAGCCGCTACCTGCGCTACTTCAGCTTCCGTTCCCGCGAGGAGTTGGAGGCGTTGGAGAAGGAGACCGCCGAGCGGCCCGCGGCCCGGGCGGCGCAGCGGGCGCTCGCCGAGGAGCTGACCACCCTCGTGCACGGCGAGCGCGAGATGGCGCAGGTGGTGGCCGCGAGCCAGGCGCTCTTCGGTCGGGGCTCGCTGGACGAGCTGGCGCCGGCGACGCTGCGGGCCGCGCTGACCGAGGCCGGCCTGGTCCACGTCGACGAGCTGCCCGACGTCGCCGGGCTGCTGCGCGACGCCGGGCTGGTGCCGAGCCTCAAGGAGGCACGGCGGGTGATCGCCGAGGGCGGCGCCTACGTGAACAACACCCGGGTCACCGAGACCGACGCCATCGTGGGCCCCGGGGACCTGCTGCACGGCCGGTACCTGGTGCTGCGCCGCGGCAAGCGGTCGTTCGCCGGGGTCGAGCTGCGCGGCTGACCGTACGAAGGAACGTGTGACGCGGGACGCCCCCGGCGGATTTGACGATCGATCCGCCGGGGGCGTAACTTTCTCTCTGCCAGCGCGGAACGGACGAACCGGGGCAAACACACCGGAGGCCGGGCGCGGCAACGAGCTTCGGGACCGGCGGTGTGATGACTCGTCGGCGTCCGGACCGGGCGGTGCCCCGGATCCGCCGGGAGGCGGATTTGGCGAGGCGGAACCGACCGGGTATGGTTCACCGCCGGTAGGGAACCGGGCGAGTTCGCGGGAGACCGTGGCGGCCGGCCTGTCGGAATCCACTGTCGCCAACGGCGCGAGCCGTTGTCGGGTGGTGCCCGGAAATGGGATTGAAGTGGTGCGGATCGCTGCGAAGCGGTTTGACACGGCGGAAATCACCGGGTAACGTAGTAAAAGTGCCCGGCGCGGGAAGCGGCGGGGACGTGAACGAAATGCCCCGGGTCGGGGGCTCCACAATGTGGGGTTTCCGGGCGGTGTGTGGTTGTTCTTTGAGAACTCAACAGGGTGCTTGATAAGCCAGTGCCAAATTGATTTATACCCCTTGGCTGGCAGACTGTTTCGGTGGTTTGTTGGTCTTGGATTCCTTTGGCAACACTTTTTGTTGTCGGGACAGTTTTTCAACAAGTTTTTGTTGGAGAGTTTGATCCTGGCTCAGGACGAACGCTGGCGGCGTGCTTAACACATGCAAGTCGAGCGGAAAGGCCCTTCGGGGTACTCGAGCGGCGAACGGGTGAGTAACACGTGAGCAACCTGCCCTAGGCTTTGGGATAACCCCGGGAAACCGGGGCTAATACCAATAGGACCTCTGACCGCATGGTTGGTGGTGGAAAGTTTTTCGGCCTGGGATGG